>NZ_RZMY01000013.1:102237-708674 GCF_003992615.1 Flagellimonas beolgyonensis | reverse complement strand
ATAAGGTCGTAAAAACTATATTTCAGTATTTTCAGCATGGTTTTCAGAAGTGGTTAGGGTTGCAATGGCATGTTCAAAACTGGTCTGCCCAGTCTGTTTCTTAAGTTCGGGGATGGTTCCCTTAAAGTAAATGTCACCTTCCAACAGGTATACGATCTGGTCGGCCATTTCTTCTACAAATTGCATGATATGGGAGGTGATGAGGATGGTCTTTCCATTGGACTTTTCCTTCAAGATCAACTCCTTCAAACGAATCAGGGCCATGGGGTCCAGCCCCGTGGTAGGTTCATCGAGAATGAGCAAGGGGCTGTCGAACATAAAGGTCAGTACAATGTTCACCTTTTGTTTGGTGCCCCCGGAGAGGGTGGACAGTTTTTTATCCAGAAAGGGTCCAAGGCCAAATAGGTCTATCAATTCCTTTTCAGCACTGGGACTGTTCCGCAGGTCCTTGATCATATGGATAAGCTCCTTCACTTTGATGTTCGGTGGAAAGTTGGCAATCTGTGGGAGATAATCGATCTGCTTGCGGTACTTCCATTGTTTTTTGATAGGCTTGTCCAGCACAGTTATGTGACCCTTATCAGGAAGCACCATGCCCAGGATACTCTTGATCAAGGTGGTCTTTCCCGAACCGTTAGGGCCCAAAATGGCATAGATCTGGCCCTTGTCTATGGTCAGGTCGACACCTTTCAATACCTGGTTCTTGCCAAACTGTTTGTGCAGGTCTTTTATCGTTATGGTCATGATCGTATTTTCATTAAAGGTTGGGCATCTTTTAAATTGTCCGGGGTGAACACCGGGGAGACCCTTTCGGAGAAATCAATGATATCCATGAAAAGACTCCGCAACAGGACAATGGTCTCCGGAGTGCGGTTCACTACATACGAAAAGAGCTTGACCGGACGGTAGGGCACATCCCCGATACCATCCTTGTCCAGATCATATCCGGTATAGCCACTCCAAAAGTTGCCCTCGAACACATTGTCGTTCAATTTGCTGTTATAAGAAATATCGAAGGAGTTGTACAAGAAATTATTGCCCCTGAAACTATTGGTATAGCAGGCCCCTATCACCCTAATGGCCCAACCATTGCCTATAAAATCGTTGTTGGTATACCGGATTCGGTTAGATCCCTCAATATTGATACCGATGGTGTTTTCCTCAAAGGTATTTCCAATGATCTCTGCATCATTGATTTCCTTCAACAACATGCCGTAAGCGGCAGTTCCCCAATTCTTGCGGAAGGTATTGTTCTTCATGGTGATGAACTTGGAGAACATGACCGCAACACCGGCACCATTGTTTTCAAAAGTGTTTTGGGTATAGATATCGTGGTTGGAAAACATGAAATGGAGCCCATATCGGAGATTGTCCATACTGGTGTTCTCTGTAATCGTAATCCGATCGGAAAACTCCAGATATATGCCGTCCCGCGTTCCCTGGACATGGTTTTTGATCACTTCGATGTCCGAGGAATACCACAATTGGATACCGTTCCCTGAATTGTATTCATCCACTGCATCGCCGATGATCCGGTTGTGGTACACCTTGCCATTTGATGATTTTTCCACGTAGATGCCGAAGAACAATTGTTCCAAAACCATGTTCTGAATGCGGAAATCCTTGCTCCGAATCACCCGTATGGCCGCATTGTCCTTGGTATAGCTGACACCAACATTGATGATGAAAAGCCCGTCAAGTGTCACCCCGTCCGATTGGATCTGAAAGATTTCCCCTTTTTTTTCGCCGTCCACAATCGGATAATCCGTACCCTTGATGACAAGAGGCTTGTCCACCACAATCTCATATTCCCGATAGGTTCCCTTTTGGACCAACAGGGTGTCATGGGCCTTGGCCAGTTGGATGGTCTGCTTGATGGAACTGTATTCGCATGTTGTGCAAATCTTCCAGGTCTTGGCCCAAATTCCTTGACATAGCAGTGATAGGACCACCCAAAGAATGTATGTGTGATATGGAGTCTTCAATTTGATACGGGTATTGTTTGGTATGCCCAAAGGCAACCTTATAGCTTATGAAGCTAAGATTTCTTTATCGGATAATCAAAAATTTGGTATCTGCAAGGGCCCTTACCCAATGTTCCACTTCCTTGGAAAAACCAAAGTGTTGCTGTGGCAATAAAGTGACGCTTTGATTTTCGATGTGGAAATCAATGGAACCCTCCAAAACGACCAAATGGGCATCTTTAGGGGAAGTGTGCTTTGGAAAGATGGCATCCTTGGCCAAACTGATACTGAGAATTTCCATGGATTCAGTTTTGGCCAGTTTTTCAATCTGTAGCCCGTCAAAGGGTTGTTGGGCAATGGTATTGTCTATATCTATTTTATACATAGTTGTGTAATTGTTTCACTATTGATATTGTTGTTTCAATTCGTTCCAGGAAAGCAATTCACCTCCATTGGCATCCAGTGCATGTCGGGCAGCTCCTTCTTCATCAAAGGCACTGAGATAGGCGCCCATGGGACTCGGGATGTTGTCGCTGATCAAATAGGTGGCCTTTGTCGCATCGATCAGCTCCCCAGGTCGGTCAAAATCATTGGCCAAGAATAGGGCTATTGCGGATTCGTCCCAATCTTTTAACTGGTTCATCATACATTCCACGGCATCAAAGTTGAAGACCTTTCCCTTGGTGGTGACCAGCTGTGCGGCATGTTGTTTGTCCACAATGGTCATACTACAATAGTGGCAAGCTACGTGTCCATAATCAATCGGTTTGGGACCTACATTGCATCCTGCCAAGCACATGAATATTAACAACAATGATAATTTATGCTCTTTCATAAGTTACTTTTTTGTTTTTGTGGTTTTCCATCCGAGGAACCCGGCGGCCAAGGTCAACATCATGCCCACGAACATGAGCCAAGCTCCTGAAGCGGGCAAGGAGGTCACGTCAAAGTTCAACATCTTCACATGGCCCAACAATGGGGGTTTGTAGGTCATGGGGGTACCATCCGGATTGGTCAGTTTCATAATGGCGTTGGGATCTAAATTGGTGCCGTAGTCCACCAACCATTCGTTGAAATCGTACATCCCCAGTATGCCCATAATGGACATTAGGGTAAACCAACCGAAGAACCATTTGTAGCTTACCTTGTCCAGAAAGCCTAAAATGCCTATTAACACCCCAAGCCCTACCATGATTCCGATGACCATGGGAAAGGTGCCAAATTCCCACATATCCTCTACTTTGGGTAGCGTGTGCATGCCGATATAGTGGTTCAATCCGTCAATGTTTTGGATATCGAACTCGCTGACGCCCTGTAGCCCATTGATATGGATGTTCAATCCCAATGGGTCAGGATATTGGGGTGCACCCAACATGATGTTCCAAAGCGGGAAGACATACAATCCCAATAAGAAGAGCGGGCCAATGATCATTAATATACTAGCCTTTTTCATTTTTTTTGTTTTAAAGGTTACAAACTGAGTGCGGTTTTTTGGTAAACGGTTGTTTTTTCAATTTGTAAAAAAAGCGGGCAGGTCATGGACGCAGCCCGCTTTGTTTCTTGGCAAGTCAATCCGAATTACTCACCAAGGGACCATTTGAGCTCTACATTGGAATTGGCAGGGGACACCCTGACATATCCTTGCATCTCTTGGTGCAGTGCAGAGCAGAAATCAGTGCAATAGAATGGCCATACCCCAACTTGTTTGGGTTCCCAAACCGAGGTCTTGGTCTGCCCTGGCATGATCAACAGCTCAGAGGTGTTTTGGCCCAGGATGGAAAATCCGTGGGGCACATCAAAGTCCTGTTCGTGGTTGGTGATATGGAAATAGACCTTGTCGCCTACCTTGATACCCTCGATGTTGTCCGGTGTGAAGTGGCTACGTATGGTGGACATATACACATGTACCTCGTTACCATCCCGGACCACTTTGGACCCATCCGCTGTAGTGACTGCATAGGGGTGCCTGTTTTCGTCCAAACGGTAGATTTTTTGTGACCTTGGGGCCAAAAGTTCCGCTGGACATCCTGCCGCATAATGGGGTTCCCCATGGGTGGGGAAGTCATAGATCAATTCCATTTTATCCCCGGAAATGTCATAGATCTGCGCCGAGTGTTCCATCTCCGGACCAGTGGGTAAATAGCGATCCTTGGTGATCTTGTTCATGGCCACGACGTACTTGCCAAAGGGCTTCCTGGAGTTGCCCCCGGGGATCATCAAGTGCCCCACAGAATAATAAGTGGGTTTTCTGTCGATAACCTCCCAAGTGCCCAACTGCCATTTCACGACTTCGGATGAGATAAAGAACGTGGTATAGGCATTTCCCTTGCCATCGAATTCGGTGTGCAGTGGGCCCAGACCACCACTTTTTACTTGCCCGGCCAAAACGTCCTCAAACTTCAATATTGGAATGCCATAGGCTTCCCCATCGAATTTTCCCCCTTCGATGGCAGCGATCATTTTATCAAAAGAGTGTACCGTCAAATCAGCCGACAATTTACCGTTACCAATGATGTACTGTCCTGTAGGATCTACATCACAACCATGCGGGGATTTAGGTGTGGGGAGGAAAAATACTGCGCCGGGAACCTTTGTGGGGTCCACGGTAAGTACTTCATCCTTCATGGTCGATGTCCCGGTATGGGAATGCTCATCGTACACATTATGTGCATAGTTGGCCGGCATTTTGGTGCCACCACCGTTGTTCACATATTCTTCGATTTTTTTCCAATTGATCGCCGCGATGAAATCTTTGTCGTTTTGGGAGGCATTCACTTCCAAAAGGGTGTTGGCCTCCTCTGTATTATAGGTGGTAAAGAAAAACCAGCCGTGGGACTTGCCCCTTCCTGGGTGGGAAAGGTCATAGTTGAAGCCCGGCATCAACAATTGGAACTTGATGGCCATATGGCCATGTTCGGGATCTACACTGATAAAGGTAAGGGCACCTTTAAAGTTTCCTTTGTACTCACTTATGGACATGTCCCGTTGGGGCACAGGAACAGCAAAACGGGTGCCGGCCACCACATATTCGGTGTTTTCCGTGATGAATGAGGAACTGTGGTTCCCTGCACTGTTGGGTACCTCGATGATCTCTGCTGTTTCAAAGGTGCTAAGATCGACCCTTGCAATACGGGGAGTATTGTTCCCGTTTACAAAGATCCATCTTCCATCCAATTCTCCATTGGTCTGGGAAATATCAGGGTGGTGCAGGTCATCCCAGGGCACAAATCCATGGGAGGTGTTCAACATGGGAATGGTCTCTTCCGAATAGCCGTAGCCAGATGTGGGAAATTGTGAGAATACCGGGATTTCCTTGAACATCCTTCCGGAAGGCAATCCGTATACCGTTAGGTTGCCACTATATCCCCCTGAAAGAAAGGCATAGTACTCATCCTGTTCTCCAGGAGCTACATAAACTTTTTCGGCGGCACTGGAGGACAGGGCCCCGTTCGAACTTTGGTTCTGCTGGCCACAGGAAACCAGCATCAAGGCCGCTCCCAGGGTCAGTATCAAATGGTGTTTTACTTTCATTGTGTTAGGATTTATTCGTTTTATTGGAGTTAATCAGTTATTGGGCAGGAGGGAGGATGACCTTGTCCACGACATGGACAATTCCGTTTCCCGCAGGTACACTGGCTATGATCTTGGCCCCTCCGACAAAGACATCGTCACCTTTGACTTCCACGGGGACATCTTGGTTGTTGGCCTGCCCCAGTTTTTTGAATTTTTTCAAAAAGTCCTTGGAATAATTGCCCGGGGTCACGTGGTATTTAAGAATGTTGGCCAAAGCCTCTTTGTTCTCTGGTTTTAAAAGATCTTCCACGGTGCCTGCCGGCAATGCATCGAAGGCTTCATTGGTCGGGGCAAATACCATCAAAGGTCCTGCGTTGACCAGGGCATTCTCCAGTTGTGCAGCTTTGACCGCTGCCACCAAAGTGCTATGGTCAGGGGAACCAATGGCAATCTGAAGCACGTTGGGAGTGGATTCATCATCTTCGATAAAAGCTTGTCCTTTGTTGCTCTCCAGTATGGCTTCGGATGCATTTGTGTCAGGGCCGGTTGTTTCGTTCTGGGCCCTATCCTTACAACCGACGTGAATCGCAAGCAATAAGGTCAGCCCGAGGGTACTGAGTTTAATGGTTGATTTCATATGGTTTAATTTAATGTCCTGAAGTATTCAAGTATGGCGCGAGCCTGCTCTTCGGTCAACCCTTGGTTGGACATGGGCGATCCGTTGAACTCTTGGAGCAAGTCTTTGGCCAGGGGATCCTGTTGTACCATTTCCTGGGGGTTCAAAATCATGTTCATGATCCATTCCGGCGTCCTTCGTTCCAATACCCCATTGGGTGGAGGGCCTATAAATTTTTTACCCACTCTATGGCAGGCCAAGCACATTTGGTCATAAATGGCTTTGCCGTTGTCTGCCATGGCCTGATCGATCTCTGGGGCCAAGGTCACGGATTTGATGGGACCGACGCCTTTGGTGGACATGTCTACACGTTCGGAAGCTTTGGTCTCCGTGGCAGGGCTTGTTTCAATAGGTTGTTCCGTTGTGGCCTTTTTCCGTTGGACACTAAAGCCATCCTCTTTCTTCTCCTCTTGTTTTCCTCCGCAACCGATCATGATCAGCACGAAGAGCAATGTTATTCCTTTGATTATCGTCTTCATATGTTAAATGGTTAAATAATTTGTGTCAAATGTAACCAGGGTTACTTACCCATAACATGATATAAATCATAAAAAGGATAAAAATGTCTTTTAATCTTTGTTAGCATATTGAACCTATGTTATCCAATTCATCCAAATATGCCATAAAAGGAGTCCTGTACTTAGCCCTGAACTCCGGTGAAGACCAAAAGATTTTGGTCAGGGATATGTATGAATCCATCCATGTGTCGGAGACCTACTTGGCCAAATTGTTGCAGGAGCTCTCCAGGCATGGAGTCATTTCTTCAACCCGTGGTCCCAAAGGAGGGTTCTACCTAAACGAAGAAGACCGGAAAAGAACGCTAATGGATATCGTAAAGGTCATCGATGGTGAGAAACGGGTGAAATCCTGTGTCATGGGGCTTAAGGATTGTGATATGGACCATCCCTGCGTACTCCATAAATTGGTGGGTGCCAACAAGGCGAAATTTATCAAAGTTTTGGAAAGAACGACCATTTTGGACTTGATAGACGGAAAACAGGACATCGAAGAGTTTTTTCCTATTTGACCCGCCCCCAATCTTTTTATAGTCGGTTCCCAGAAACCTCTTAAACCCCGAACCTATATTCATAAAAATGGCCATCCGATCACGGATGGCCATTTCCAACAAACGAATAACCTAAGATGCCATGGAATTAAAATTCCAGTTCAAAAAATAGGCTACTTTCTTCATTTTCCTCTGTAATGTCCTCACCTTTCAATACATCCCCGTTGTCATTGAGAAGTTTTAGATTGATTTTCCAGTAACCGGTCATGGTCAGGGAAAGTTTTCCAATGTAACTGCCCGATTCGGGATCAAAGATCAAATCCTCATTGTTAGGGGAACTGTGGTTGCCCATACTGGGCATTCGAGGATCTATGGTGATCGTGTGATCCGCAACCGGGGGAAAATTCATCATGGTCTCCATTTTGAAGAGTACAGCCGAAAAGTCGTTCACGGCGACTTCCGGGGCAAAGGGCATCATGGTCAATATGTATCGGACATTATCCGTTCCGGTGAACACGTTGACCGTTTTCTTTCCGTTCACAGGGGCATTGACTACAATTTGATCAGTGACATTATAGGTGGTGCCCCCGATACGATATTCCAGGTTCAGTTCCCAATATTCATCAGTATTGCTGGCCATCTGGAAGACTATATAACCCTTATAGACCGTAGCATCCCCTGTTGCTGTAATCTCAGATCTAGGGCAGGAATGGGTCTTGTCGGTCATATGCATGATGGGATTCCATGCGATGGTCGCATCGGGAATGTAGCTTTCGGTGGCAAGGTCCTTGATACGGACATAGACCTCGTTATAGCCTAAGAAATAACCGTCCTGATCCGAATAGAGCTCCAAGACATGCCCATTGGCCTCAAAACTGGAGGTAAGGTTGAAGGCTTCAAGCGGATTGTCCGAAACGGGCATGGGATCATCCGTACTATCGGAACAGGATACCATCCCCATGGACAAGAATAGAAGTGCAAATATGGATTTTATAGTTTTCATTGTTATGTATTTTTAATTGGATTGATAAAAAGTTTTAAGATCAATTGATGGCATAGGAAAGGGTCATGAAAAAGTTCCTTCCCATCCGAGGAATGTTGTTCCAGTCGGCATAGGTGGAATAATAGGTATCGAAGATGTTCTCGATTCCCATCTTGGCATACAGCCTGTCCTGGCCCATCGAAAAGGATTTTCCCATGGACAGGGAGAGCAGGGTGTAGGCAGGGGTTCGGTCCTCACCAAAATCCGGACTAAAGTTGTTTTGCTCCAATGCTCCCGAAAGGCTAAGGGAACCGGAAAAACTTCCATCACCATAGGTGAATCGGACACGATAGTCCACGGGACTTATAAAAGGCAGGTTACGGCCATTTTGGTCCGTGCCCCGGTGGTAGGAGATGGATCCGTTCCAATCAAGTTCCGAAGTGATCTTGTATGCCATGTCCAAGGAAACATTGTAAAGGTTGGCATATTCAAGGTTGGTATATACCTTGACCCCATCGGCACCAATGGTCATTACATCCAGAACAGGATCGATCTCCCCTATGATGTAATCCATGGTATGGAAATAATTGCCTTCCACACCGATTTCAAGGTTTTTTAACGGCAACGCCAACTTGAAATGGGACTCCAAGGCCTTTTCATTCTTAAGGTCCGGGTTTCCAATATAGTCGTGGTTGTCAAAACTGTTGAACAGATAAAAGCCAAAACCTTCCGAGACCGATGGAGATCGGTCCCCATAGGCAAGCCCGCCACTGAAGTGCACCCCCTTGAACGCCTTGTGATAATGTGCGGAAATGCTCTTCATCACCCGGGTCTGCCGTTGGGTCATATCCGGATAGAAGATCCGAAGGCTGTTCAAACCGAACCTATCGGCCACATTATAGGCTTGGACAGCCACTCGTGTTGAAAACTTCAATGATGCTTCCTTTAGGGTAATCTTGTCCTCCAGATAGATGCCCGAATTCAAGGTCCGCACATCGGGCCAGGTCAACATGAACATTTCTTGCTCGTTGGGGTCATTGGGATGCATGGTCATCTCCGCGAGGGAACGGTTGTAATAGCCGTCAAGTTTACCCATAAGCACATGATTGTCCACGGACAATTCCGTCTGGGTGTAAAATCCATAGGTATCGCTCCAGCCGGGCATGTCCATCCGAATGGGCACATCGGGCCGTTGGCTATCGTCCATGACATGCGTAATGGTATTCGCATAGACCTTGGTCTCCCAGTTTTTGAAGCTTCCCACAAATTTTGATTGTATCCAGCTCACGGAGCCTATATATGCCCTGGCGAGGGATACATCCATGGGAAGCGCAGGATACCCAACATCCCGTGCCTCGTCAAAAATAAAACTGGCCAACAGCTTTTGGTCTTCGGCAACTTTGTACCCCGCGTTAGCGGACAGGTTGTATTTTTCAAATTGGGAAAATGCAATTTCTTCACCACTACCTGCGGTATAATTATCCGCTTTGCGGTAAATGATGTCAGTATCCACATAGAAGCGCGCATCCGAAAAATTGAGTTCCCCTCCCACAATCTGGGATGCATTGTTGGTCTCATAGCCCGTTTCCACGGAACCGGTCCATCCCAAGGACTTAAAGTTGCTCTTTTCCAAACGCATGTCCAAGGCTCCTCCAATGGTATTGCCATGTTGGGCACCCTGTTGTCCACTTTTGACTTGGACTTCAGAAAGATTCGATACATCCACATAAGAGGTAATGGGATCCATTTTATCAGTGCAGGCCCCAAAGATCCGCATACCATCAATGGTGATGGACAAACGCTCGGAGGTCATGTCATTGAGCATGGGGTCCCATGCATAGGCCCCTCTTTTGATCATGGATACTTTCTTGGAGGATTCCAAATACTGGTCCAAAGTGGACAGGGGCTTGGGCTGTGATTTGTGCGATATACCCCTTTTAAAGACAGAAATGACAATCACTTCCTCAAGATTTATGGGGATAATCGAGTCCATGGTCGGAACCGGTACAGGTTCTTGGGCCTGTAGTTTTTGGTGCAGCAGAACAACAATGCATAGAACCAGGGTCCATACAACATACATCGAACTGCGCAAACCGGTCCCGGATGAATTTTTGTTTTTCATTGTTAAAACGGTTTTGAACGATTTCAAAAAGGAATAGGGGTACTTTTCCGAATTCCTAGGACTATGGAATAGGTTGGGAAAGTACGTCAAAGGGTATCAGGTCAATTCTGGGGGATGGGTAATGTCTGCCGTTAAGAGTAGAACAATCATTCCTTGATAATAAAATGTACTGTTCTTGGTAGCTATAGTTGTTTGGCGTCCAAGATCTATTTGTGACATGGACTCAAAGTAGACGACATGTTGTACTTCCGCCTTGGACCTTTGTTCCCCAAAGGGGTTTTTGTCTTGATCGTTCTGCTCCTGCTCCAATAGTTTGGCGAGGTAGCATTTGCCGTTGCATTGAAGTTGCGGTTTGTCCTTGTTCTCGCATAGTACGTTCGCGATGTAATCGTAATTGTTCACATATTCCATAATCGGCCAAAGGGGCTTGACCAACATGGTGAGTGCGACCAAAAGAATTACCATGCGCTTCATGTGAACAAAAATAAAGGTAGGAAATGGAGAGGTCCATGACAATTGTCATAAATAGGATAAAAATATCTTTTTTTCGGATTTTATTGTATGCTACCTTCTGCAATATCCCAAAATCATTTCGGTCACCAATTGATAGGGACAGGGATGGGCTTCCCCAATCTTGCCGTACCTTTGTTACAGTATGGTGTTTGGGCATTCATGAAGTCTTTACTTAAAGAGCTGATCCAATGCGAGGTGTCCATAGCCATTTTCAACAGAAACGATCGTATCCATCTATGACAAATACGGAACAAAAATTAAAGGAACGTGTCAAGGAACTGACCTGTTTGTACGAAGTAACCTCCATTATCGTTAATTCCAATTATGACCAGTTGGAAGCCTCCTTGGAGGCCATCGCTTATTGTTTGAAACGGGGATGGCAATATAGTGATGTGGCGGAAGCATATCTATCCGTTGGGGAATATCAGGTGGGCACCGAAAATTTCCACAAGGATATGGTAGCATTGACTGCCGAGGTTAAATTGTTCAATAATTCGGAAGGTTATATTACAGTAGGCTATCCCCGCCCAAAGTTTTCAGACAACGATTTTTTGGAGGAGGAGCGTACCTTGCTCAACAATATCAGTCTTGCGGTTGGGAGTTTAATGGAACGAAAACAGATCCGGGATGCTGAGGAAGAGACAAAAAGACAAATGGAGCGTGCCGATAGGTTCCACATTATGGGAGAAATCACTGCTGGGATAGCCCATGAACTCAATACACCATTGGCCAACATTTTGGGCTTTGCCGAATTGTTGATGGAAAGTACCGATGATCAACAGGCCAAAAGGGACCTTCAAAAGATCAGGGACAATGCCATATTCAGTCGCGAAATTGTCAAAAAACTCATGTTCTTCACCTGTGAGATGCCCCAGGAAATGGAGCTCATCGAGTTGAACGGTATCGTGGACAACGTCCTACGCCTATTGGGCCCCTCCCTGAAGGACAAGAAGTTGAAAGTGGTCAAATCCGATACCCGTGGTCCGGTCCTTATTCAGGCCAATTCGGTCCAATTGACACAGGTATTTTTCAACTTGATCATGAACGCGGCCTATTATTCCCCAGAAAAGGGTACCATCACGATTGATATGGATGATTCGGAGAGGGAAACCGTGATTCAAATCGCAGATCAGGGGCAAGGGATAGCCCCAAGCCAAGCCGATCGTGTTTTTGAACCGTTTTATACCACCAAACCCCTTGGAGAAGGTACAGGGCTAGGCCTTAGCGTTGTCCATGGGATTGTCCGAAGCTACAAGGGAAACATAATCCATAGACCCAATAGACCCAAAGGAACTATATTTGTCCTAACATTTCCAAAAGTATAGGCATGGCGCTTCATAGGGAGAATATTTTGGTGGTTGATGACGATACAGGAATATTGGAGCTATTGTCCAGGCAGTTGAAAGGTCTCGAGTACCATGCCTACAAGGCTATTTCCGTTAAGGAGGCCTTGTTCATTCTAAAGGACGGTGCCATCGATCTTTTGATCACCGATATCCAGATGCCCGAAGTGGATGGTCTACAATTGCTGAAGTACGCCAATGAACATTATCCAAAGATGCCGAAACTGGTGCTCACGGGCTATCCCTCGGTGGACGGAGCCCTTGAGGTCCTTAGATCCGGTGCCGTGGATTATCTGACCAAACCCTTTACCATGGAGGAACTCAAGTCGGCTGTGGAGAAGGCATTGGCCCATAGACCAAAAGTAAATGAACCGGTCGTGAAGACGCCCCAGGTCGACAAATCGGTTCCCGTCTTTCGGGAAATGGTCGGGGATTCCAAGGCTTTTCACCAAATCAACAATATCATTGACAGGGTCAAGAACAATCGGGCAACCGTACTCATTCGTGGAGAAAGCGGTACGGGGAAGGAGTTAGTGGCCAGGGCAATCCATTATTCCGGGGCTTTTGCCAAAGGTCCGTTTGTGGCCGTCAATTGTGGGGCCATTCCGGAGAACCTCCAAGAGGCAGAGCTGTTCGGGTATGTCAAAGGAGCCTTTACAGGGGCCAATGAGAACCGAAATGGTTTTTTTCAAGCGGCATCAGGGGGAACGTTGTTTCTGGACGAAATAGGATCGGCTTGCCTCGCGGTCCAGACCAAACTGCTTAGGGCCCTGCAGGAAAAGGAAATTACCAAGGTAGGTTCACGAAGAACTGAAAAAGTGGAGATACGGATCGTGGCGGCAACCAATGTCGACCTGGTGGAAGCCATAGCTAACAAACAGTTCCGGGAAGACCTCTATTACCGGCTGACCGTTGTGGAGATCAATGTTCCCCCGCTTAGGGAACGTAAGTCGGACATCCCTCTTTTGGTAGATCGTTTTCTTCACAAATATGGTGTGGAATACAAGGACCGTCTTTTGCGCATAAGCCCTGAAGCCCTGAAAATCCTGGAACGCTATGGGTGGCCAGGAAATATTAGGGAACTGGAAAACGTTGTGCAACGTGCGGTCATCATGTCCGATGGCCAAATCGATGTAAAGGACCTACCGACCAACCTCAAATTTCAGATTGATTTTCCCGAAACACCCTTTCTTCCACTCCGGGAGATGGAAAGGCAATACATAAAAAGAGTATTGGACCATACCCAGGGAAACAAGAGCAAGGCTGCAGAAATTTTGCAAATCGATCGTAAAACCCTCCGTGACAAGCTGGATTGAGTTGGTGCAATATTCCCCAACTGGGGAAATATTCCCCATTTCTTTGATTTCTTCCATATTTAAATAAAATATTAAATAGCTGTTTTTCAGAAACTTGAATGGTTTCAAGTTGTTTATGTCATTCTTGGGCATAGACTTTGCTCCTTGTATGCCAAAAGATGCCCATCGTGAAATGGAAGTTATCCTGAAGGCACGGAAAAGGTTAAACGGTAATCAAGTACGCTTATGAAATATGGAAACCTCATTTTTGAAAAGAACGAGTTTTTGATGACCAGAAAGTTCTTGAAAGGGAACCCTTTGTGGGAAGACTATGCCCATCAGTATGTGCTGGAAACATTGGAAAAAAATCTGGACAATGCCATAGTGATGGACAAAGGTCAGGTGCCTTCCGACGTTATCGGGCTGTATTCTATGGTTACCATTGTTGATTATTCGGGTCAACGCCGTTCTTTCCGTCTGGTGCCCCCCAATGGGATCGATGCCAAAGAAGACCACATTTCGGTCATCAGTGGATTGGGAGCCTCCCTGATCGGATTTTCCAAAGGCGATAGGATTTCCCACGGCCTGCCGGGCAACCAAAGATCCTTGCTCATTGAAAATGTGGTACAGGGCCCCGGAAGGATGCGTCTTTCCATTTCGGATGCGGATTTGAGGAATATGGTGGTGGACCCTCGAAAAAACAAAGAACCCAAAATTGATATGATATGATCAAATATGTAATTGTCCTTTTGTTCAGTACGGGCCTGTTGAGTGCCCAAGATACTTCAATTCCGGCCCGTTTGGAGGTCAATGTGGGCGACGTCCTTGAAATAGGCAAGCCCGAATCGGCCCAATACCGGTACATTGATTTTCCCAGGGCCAATTTTATCATCAAGAAAGGAGGCATTGCCGATTTCAAACGCTTGATCGGTGAGAGGGTAACCGTAGTGTCGATCAAGGAACGCAGGGACGGCCGTACCAAGATAAAGATCAAACGCGCCGATGGTAGACGATTTTTTGGCAGCCATGCCCAGATAGGGGCCGAATTTGAACATGCCATGGAATCCGGTGAACTGTTGGCCGTAAAATGAATTGAAGACCGGTTAGTTGATTGATGTGGTCCACCCGGAATCCCAAAGTTAGTTTAGCTCAGGTAGTGTCGGAGACCGGGTGGATTTTCAGTATTGGACAGCACAAATTTTGAACGAATAAAACCTTTAAAGCCATGATTGCAAAACTTTCAGTCAAACAACGGATTCAGGTTGGTCTGATCTTGAGTGTCGCCTTTGTATTGGTCCTTGGGTCCAACCTCATGGATCGGCGACATTTTTCGACCATTGAACAATCCGTAAAATCCATTTATGTGGACCGTATCGTGGTACAGGACTATATCTATCAGTTGCAGAACCATGTCCATAAAATGGCATTGGATCTTATCGGGGAACAGCAGCAATTTGATACCTACCATCCCCAAGGACGTATCGACGGCCTCTTGGGGGATTTTGCGCAAACCCAATTGACTCGGGAGGAGGCCCGGCTGCTGGGACAATTGAGACAACAGTTTTCTGCCCTGGACCTAAAGGATAGGGAACCCGCCCTGGCCCAATTGCAAAGAATAGGGCAAACCTTGGATGGGCTGGAGCAGATCCAGTTGGACCAAGGGAACAGACTGACCGAGCTATCTGAAAAAACCTTGGGTGTGAACCGGATGTTGTCCAATTTGGAAGTGGTGTTCCTGGTAATCATTGCCATTTGCATCATGCTCTTGATCTTTTATCCTGTCAAGATATTCCAACCCATCCATTGGAACTGACCATTGAAAACCTAGGAGAGATAAAATAAAACATATACCACATGAAAGAGATCATCCGCAGTTTGTGCACAACGTGTCTGTACCTTGACGATTGCTCGTTGAACACGGACAAAACCAAGACCCTGGTTTGCAATGAATATGTCCATCGATTGGACGATTCCAGGGAACCGGCCATTATGGTCACCGATGAAATGTAAATCAACAAACAATGGACCGAAGGTCCGTTTAATTTTCAACAATGACAACAACGATAACATCTGAAAAAAAACAGCCCAAACAGGGCATGTTGGACAATGTCATGCGCCAATTCAACAATGCGGCCGACATCATCGAACTGAACAAGAACATTCGCAAGATCCTAGAGGTGACCAATAGCGAGTTCATCGTGCATTTTCCGGTCCGTATGGACAATGGTGAGGTGGAAATCTTTACCGGGTATCGGGTACAGCACAACAACGCTTTGGGTCCCTATAAAGGAGGGCTTCGCTATCATCCAACCGTGGATATCGATGCCGCAAGGGCATTGGCCATGTGGATGACCTGGAAAACATCGTTGGCCGGATTGCCCTATGGCGGGGCCAAGGGGGGCATCCAATTGGATCCGACCAAATATTCCCAGGACGAACTCCAACGTATCACCAGAAGGTTCACCTATGCCCTGGGGGACAATATCGGACCCGAGTTGGATATTCCCGCTCCCGATGTGAACACCAATGCGCAGACCATGGCCTGGATACTGGATACCTATATGTCCACAAAATCCCCCAACGAACGTTCCAAAAACCTCCATGTGGTCACTGGTAAGCCCATTGGGGCCGGAGGTTCCGAGGGAAGGGACAGGGCCACGGGCTATGGGGTCTATTTGACCATCAAGTTTTGGGCGGAATCCAAAAACACGGACTTGAAGGGCAAAAAATTCATTGTACAGGGATTCGGTAATGTGGGGTATTGGGCCGCCTATTTTTTGGAAAGGGAAGGTGCAGTGCTCACGGCGGTACAGGATGCCTATGGCAGTATCCATAACGATCAGGGCATTTCCACAGAGAACCTTATGGCCTATACCAAGGCAAACAAGGGGAGCATCCTTGGATTTGCAGGGGCCAGTCCCATGGACAACGGAGATTTTTTCTCATTGGACTGTGACATTTGCATTCCAGCGGCCTTGGGCAACCAGATCACGGTCAAGAACGCCCATACCATCAAGGCAGGACTCATTGCGGAAGGTGCCAACGGACCGACCGATGTACAGGCCGAAGAGATTCTATTACAGCGGGGCGTGGACATCATTCCCGATATTTTGTGCAACTCCGGCGGGGTGATTGGTAGCTATTTTGAGTGGTTGCAGAACCGTAATGGTGAAATTTGGACCTTGGAGGAAGTATTGGACAAATTGGAGAAAAAGATGAGGGAATCCTACTTTAAGGTGGCCCAAAAGGCAAAATCCAAAAAGGTCGATATGCGGACCGCCGCCTTTATCATTGCCATTGAACGGCTGGAGGAAACCTATGTCCAAAGAGGCATATTCCCTTAATGGTTATGCCCCCACAAGGATCTGCGAAGAGGTAATGGACTAATATTATACATGTTAAGATGAAATACGGCAATTTAGTTATAGAAAAAAAGGAGTATGTGTTGCTCAAGCGGTTGATGAACCTAACCGGGTATTACAAGGACAACACCTTACGTAGCTCTGTCAAGAAATTGGTCGGGGAGATGGAAACCGCCCAAATCTTGGATGACGGCGAAATGCCGAAAGATGTCATCCGGTTCAATACCATGGTCACCATCGTATCCGAGGCTGGATGGCACAAAAAATTCAAATTGGTACTGCCGAGCAACAGCGATGTCAAGAACAACCATATTTCCATCCTCACCCCTATGGGGGCAGCGGTGATCGGTTATGCGGAAGGGGATTCGCTGGTTTGGGAATTCCCTTCGGGAAACCAACAGTTACAGATAGAAAAAGTAGAACAGGAAAACCAATCCATCAACCTAGATATGGTATTATGAGCACCATGAACCGACCTTATTTTCATGAATCGCTGAGCCAGATCATCGTTAAGAAAGACAGGGCCGAGATCAGCAATTGGACCGAAAGCATGGAATTGATCAACGAGGAACTGCAAAGTCTGATCCTGTTGGAAAAGCAGGTGCTTGGCAGTCCCCAATGGAACCAGCAGCTTGTAGCGGTACAACGTGAGAACCAATTCCGTCTCGGGGCGCTGTATCGCTGCGAACGGACCATGACCAAAGCAATCGAATGCGATACCACCGAATGTGATGCATATTATTTGAACACCCATGAAAAGAACCGGAACGGTTACATGGACCATGTTCGCAATTATGTGCGTGTCAAGACTGTTTTTTTATCCAAGGTCATGGAGCGTTTGAAGTAGCGGTGACCATGTCCCTAAATGCCCCCTTCCGAACCAATTCCATCGGGAAGTTTCCAAGGGGGCATTTTTTCTTTGGCAGTTGCCAACTGCACATCCCTGGCCAAATGGGGAAGGATCAAGGGCACTTCATGCCTATTTGCAATTATAGTATCGGGACCTTCTTGACGAAGGGCCATTTAAGAATCGATCCGACCTTGATTTGAAGGTCGTAGATCAAAAACCAACACTTAATAACATGAAATATTTTTTCTCAAACCTCAGAGGTGATCTTTTTGGTGGAATAACAGCAGGTATTGTGGCCCTGCCCTTGGCCCTGGCCTTCGGGGTCAGCTCGGGAATGGGCCCCAGTGCCGGATTGTACGGTGCCATTTTCATCAGTTTTTTTGCGGCCCTTTTCGGCGGGACCAATACCCAGATATCGGGACCTACGGCACCCATGACGGCTGTGAGCATGGTAGTGGTGGCAGGCATAGTTGCGTTGAACGACGGAAGCCTTGAAAAAGCTTTGCCGGCCATTTTGTTGGTCTTTCTGATGGCAGGGCTCATTCAGATCGGTCTAGGCCTTGTGGGTTTGGGAAAATATATCCGGTATATCCCTTATCCGGTGGTCTCGGGTTTCATGACGGCCATAGGGGTGATTATTTTGATCACACAAATTTTACCTTCCATAGGCTATTACCCCAAAGAGGATGCGGAATTGGTCGACCAGTACAGGCCCATGGCCCAGGAGGTGATTTTGAAGAACATTCTCAAGGAGGAATCCAATGAGGGCATCTTGGTATTGGACGATTTCCAGGAAACCATCGATCGTGCAGGGGAGGTTGCCCCTGGCGATGTATTAAAGGAAGCGGAGACCTTGGCAGGCAAGGAGGCTTCCGGAGTTGTGGGCACCATTAGGGTGTTGCCCAGGGCACTTCAACATATCGATTGGTTGGAACTGGCGCTGGCTTTGGGCACCATTGCCATTATTTACGGGTTCAAAAGGATAACAACAGCTATTCCCAGTGCTTTGGTCGCCCTATTGCTGGTTTCCGGGGTTGCCTTTGGTTTGGGTCTGGATTACAGGCCGATTGAACAGATACCCAGTGGTTTTCCGATTTTTCAATTGGGCATTTTTAGCGAGTTTGAATGGAACGCCATAACACCTTATATTTTTACGGCATTGACCTTGGCCTTGTTGGGGGCCATAGACTCTCTCTTGACCTCTGTGGTTGCCGACAATATGACCAAGACACAACACCGTCCCAACAGGGAATTGGTGGGACAGGGCATTGGGAACAGTATGGCCGCTTTGTTTGGGGGGATTCCTGGGGCAGGGGCCACTATACGAACCGTGGTCAACATCAAATCCGGGGGCAAGACCAAACTTTCCGGTATGGTTGCCGGTGTCGTACTTTTGGTGGTCCTCTTGGCACTGGGGCCGGTCGCTTCCAAAATCCCTGCAGCGGTCCTGGCAGGCATTTTGGTCACAGTAGGCATCGGTGTGATCGATTACAAGGGACTCAGGGCCATTCCGTTCTTGCCGAAGGATACCAAGATTGGCCCGTTCAAACTTAGTTCTGAGGTAATCATCATGCTGGTCGTCATGGTACTGTCCTCCATTTGGAACCTAGTCTATGCGGTGGGTATCGGATTGGTCATTGCCTCCCTGATGTTTATGAAAAAAATGGGGGACTTGACCGCAGAACGCTCCGATGTGAAGACCCTGGAGCAAGAGAAGGGTTGGGCGGATGAAGCTGCGTTTCCGGAAAGTCTAAAAAGAAAGGTATTTATCAAACATTTGAAAGGACCTCTGTTTTTTGGATTTACCAGTGAGTTCCAGCAATTGGCCAAACAGATTCCACGCTCTGCATCAACGGTCATTATCCGCATGGACCGTATGCAATATTTGGACCAATCGGGACTCTACACCTTGGAGGATGTATTGATCGATCTCAAAAATTCAGGGATCGAAGTGTTGTTTGTTGGATTGTTGGAACAGCCCAGGTACATGATGGAACGCGTTCGGTTGATTCCTTCATTGATTTCGGAGAACCGTATATTTATCGACTTTAAAGCATGTACGGCGTATTTAAAAAGCAACTTGGATCATACAGTTGATGTATCGAAGGAAAATTAGATCTGCCAGTGGTTCAAATGACTAGAATTTTTTGGATAGACTTGTCAGTTCAAAATAACGGTGCCCGTAATCAATGAATATGCAATCGTTGCTATTATGCCTATCAAAAGGATTCCGGATGATATCAAAAGCAAACGTTGTTTTTTTGCTATGGCCTTGCCCAAGAAGTAAAGATCGACCACCATTTCATCATAGGTGTTCTGTCCACTTTCCATTATGCGGTTCAATTCTTCCTTAAACTCGACGAGGGATTGGTTGGCAAAATTGTCCGCATAGAGGGTACCCTTATAATTGCTGGCCCTGAATTCCTTTCCAATGTACCGATGGGGCAACATGCTGAATATGGCGAATATCATGGAGAACAGACTACAAATGACCAAAATCCGGGTTCCGATGGTAATGGTGAATTCCCCATTTGCCGGAACAAGGACCAGGGCTCCCAACAATAGGGAGGAGATGATGGAATTGACCGTGAGCATGATCCTGGCCTTGTTGTCAACCATTTTCAGAAGATTGTAATGGTTCCGGGACAGTGTTCTGAAAAGGGTCTGTACCCCACGGGAATCATACTTTTTCAGTTTATCCATCCGTTGGTTTTTTGATGAGGTTTTCTCCGATATGGATTCGGTATTTTTCATAACGTTCATTATTGGTTCACAAATGGCACAATTGATGGACCTCGGACAATACCTCCCTGGTTTTTCTGGAAGAAAGATGTAGTGGTTGCAATACTTCGGGTCGTTGTTCGATTTCCAGAGTCAGGATGACATCCCGATCTAGAAGCTGACGCTTTTCATGCTTGGACAGTGTGGTCAGTGCGGTGATGGGATAGAGTCCGAATCGGTCCACATGCTTTGGGATGCCGTTGTCCTTGGGATGGTCCCAGCTTAACAGCGTCAATCCGATGCAGTTTCCATAGTTGATGGCATCGGTGGTGAAACGGGTATTGGTGACCAGCCAACCTTGTTTTAAATGGGTGCTTTTTTCCGGATCGGCGTTCCATTTTTTTTGAACATCCAAAAACCTGGAATTGATGTATAGGGGAATCTTGACATTACTTGAAAATTTGGTGTCGGAATGGAACTTGCATTCAATGGCGTAGACATCGCCCTGTTTTTCTGCCAATACGTCTATCTCATGATCCACACATGCACCCTTTAGGACAACACCTACCTTGGTATTGTACCCTTTTTGCCTTAGAAGGGCACCGACCATTCGTTCAAAGGGATAGCCTGTGGGTCCTAGGTCAAAGATGGCCCGTTTCAAGCTGTATTTGGATGCACGGACGCGGTTTGCTTTTTTTAAAAAGGAAAAAACCCTTCTGTGAATCTCATCGGTCGAAATACCATCATAGATCCAAGGCTCAATGTGGGCTGAAACTGCAGCAATTTCTTGCGGTGTGGCCCCACATTTTTGAAGGGAATGTTCCAATTTGGCAATTGAAAAATCTTCCAGTTCCCCGGAATATTTCTTTACCTTAAATGTTTCGTGCTCCATACTTTTTGCTTTAAAATCGTAGCACCTCGGTCATGATGCCAAAACGGATGACATCAAGACGGTGCTGGAAATACATGTTGTAATAATCCGTGCCGTGGTAGTATTCCATAAAAAATCCAATGTCCTCCAAAAATTTGGGATGGTAGTACACGGTCAATCGCGTATGCAATCTTTTGATGGTGAAGAGGTCCCAATCGTTTAATTGGTCCATGAACCAAGTGGCTTCCAATTTCAGGGAGAAATCTGCCTTGATGGAACCTCGGTGTCCCATTTTCACCGGGAGCTTGTACGCGTAAAAGGCATTGTGCCAGCGCAAACCGCTATAGTGCCCCTGTAGTTCCTCCAGCATCCAGCTCTTTGGATGGATTTCCAAGGATGTCTTGAGGAATTTTGTCGCATTCACGGCCTTTTCAAAGGATGTATGGACCAGTCCCAGTTCAAAATAATTGGTGGCAAAGTTTCCCGACTCCAAGTTGACGGTACCATCTGTGTTGTAAAAGGCCCCATTTTGACCATTGGAATGATGGGCCAACTTTCCAAATAGGGCCATTCGAGTGCCGGTGGCACCTTTGGACAGCAAATAGTATGCGGCAATTTGTGGGATATAGCTTGGGGTCTTTACCGGGTAGGAAACGGCATTGTACATTCGGATGATAATCTGGGGGGTCAGCACCCCCATCAATTTGGAGTCCATACGTTTCCGTATGATAAAACTGGGGCTGACATTGGCCTCGAACATCAAGGGTTCCAAATTGCCGATGTCCATGGGAAATGTAATGTAGCTTTCCCGTTGGTTGACCAGAGCGACCTTATCCAAGTCCATACCGGGCCAATCCTTGTCCTGTCCATACAAGATTTGGAAGCAACAATGAAAAAGGGCCAATATGGGAAGGGAAAGCCGCATCTATTTATAGATCATGTTCACCACGATAGTACTGTCCTTGATCAGGATAAAACTTGCCTTGCTGAAATTGGGACGATTGGACAGGCCAATCGTTTTGAAATTGGAAAAACCGATTCCTTCTTTGGGCAATAGCAATCCCATTTCAATCTTACCGTTCTTGTCCTCATCATGAAGCACACTGATGGCATAGGTACCTGGTGTAAGGTCGGAAAAGGTTGTGGAGGACTTTCCATTGGATATGGACGACGTCCTTATTTGATGGTATTTTTTGAACTTTTGATCGGGAAGTGATCCTTCCCGATCGTACAGTGCATATTGTACCACGCCCCTTGAGTTCCGCAAGCCTTCCACGTTTATGGTCAGGGAAGGGTTCATATTGGAGTGTGCTCGATCAAAGGTCATGGATGTGGACAGTACAAATGATGTGAAACTGATGAGGAGTATATTTTTCATAACTGGGGTTTTGTTGTAACATAGGTGCCCAAGGAAAAGAAAAGGGTCAGGATAATTCTCAGGAACAGGGCGGTGATGGTCTTGTCTTCATATGGACCCCCATCCAAAATATGGATCAATAGGCCCGTAAATGCTCCCATCAGGATGAACAATGCCACCACTAAGGGAACAACGGACCATTTTTTATGGGAAAACAATCCAAGGAGGGATAGGCTATAGAGCCAGCCACACAGGAAGTTGCTCCAAATGACCAGGGGGACATAGTTGCCCTGATGTTCCCGGATCCCGAAAAGGTCCAATAGAATGGAAGTGCTGAGGAACAGGGTGATGGCCGTAAACAAGACCAATCCGCCCAAGGTAATGGTTTTGACAATGCTCTTTTGCTTCATGGTGATAAGCTTTTGAAGATTCCCTGGACCTTTTGCTCCCCAAACCACCATTTTGGTCTTTGGGGTTTACGGGTCAGGTTGAACTTTTTGATTGCGTGGGTCTTTATATGTTCCTGCATCTCTTCAATGGAGTCCGTTACAAAGAGTAGTTTCATATCCTCAGATCCAATGCTCTCGTTGGCTGCCATCAGCTTGATATGGTTGCAGAGTTCGCTATGGTACTCCGATCCAAATATGACCACGGGGAAATCCTGGATCATTTTGGTCTGTATCAGGGTGAGCGCCTCGAAAAGTTCATCCAGGGTTCCAATTCCCCCTGGCATGACCACAAAGGCGTAGGAGTATTTCATCAACAGGAATTTCCGGACAAAAAAATAAGGGATGTCAATCCACTTGTGGAGATAGGGATTGGGCTTTTGTTCAAAGGGTAAAATAATATTGCAGCCCACTGAATATCCCCCTGTTTCAAAGGCTCCTTTGTTGGCTGCTTCCATGATGCCCGGACCTCCACCGGTCATGACCGTGAACCCTAGACCGGCCAAGGCGGCACCCACTTGTTCCGCTTGGATATAGTAGGGGTTGTCAGGTTGAAATCGGGCCGACCCGAACACGGTCACACAGGGTCCCATAAAGTGCATCTTCCGAAATGCCTTGATAAAACTTCGTTGTACCCGAAAGGTAAAGGCAAGCTCCTTGAACCGTGACAAAGGTCCTCGAAGGAATTTGGATTCCGATTGTCGCAATGGATGGTTTTGTGTATTCATCAACTGATTTTTTTATAGCTCCATACGGCCATGGCATTCATGATCACGGCATAGAGGGTTGTTTTGACAAGCTGGGGCAAAATATCGGTAAGACCGGAGCCTTTGAGCATGACCATCCGCATGATTTCAACAAAGTATTTGATAGGGTTGAATTCAGTCAGGAACTGGGCCCATTTGGGCATACTTTCGATAGGGGTGAAAAGACCGCTCATCAGGATGAAAATGACCACAAAAAACCAAGCGATGAACATCGCCTGCTGTTGGGTATCCGTAAAATTGGAGATGAACAGACCCATACCCAAAATCACCAGTATGTAAATGGAGGTGTAAAAGTACATGAGGGCCAGACTTCCCAGCATGGGTGTTGCAAAAATGAGTTTGGCCAATACCAACCCAATGGTCAAAAGCCCCATGCCGATGACCCAAAAAGGAAAAAGCTTCCCAATGATAAAGTGGTGCTTTTTGATGGGGGTGACATTGATTTGTTCCAAGGTGCCTATTTCTTTTTCCCGGACAATGTTCATGCCCGAAAGGAACAAGGTGATCATGGTCACCAACAGCACTAGGATCCCGGGGACCATAAAGGTTTTATAGTTCAAGGTTTTGTTGTACCAAAATAGTGGGATGCCCTCGATGAGAACGGGTCGTACTGTGTTATTGGACAGCTGGACCATGTCTACCGACAGATTCTTGTTGAATGTTTTGATTATCTGGGTGATATAGACATTTTCAACCCCTGCGGCAGCTCCGTCGATGGCATTGATGGTCACCCCAAGATCGATATTTTTGTCCTTCCACAAATCCCGTTCAAAGTGCTCGGGGATGGTCAATACCACATCGACCTCCCCTTGTAACATGGCCAGGTCGCTTTCTTTTGGATGGGGGAATACCTGGGAAACATCAAAAAAGGTGGAGGCACGGAACTTATCTATCAGGGCGCGGGAGGTATGGGTGTGGTCATTGTCAACATATCCAAAGGAAATGTTGTTGATCTCATAGGTGGCCGCATTGGAAAGAATGACCAATTGCAGTAGCGGCAGTATGAAAATGATGGGCAACATGCCCTTGTTCCGAAAGATCTGTCTGAATTCTTTGTTTATGATATATAGGATTACCCGCATGCTATTCCAATCTTATTTTATATTTTCTTACACTAAGTCCAATGAAAAGAAGGGTCATCCCCAAGAGGACCAAGGTTTCTTTCCAAACAATGCTAATGCCCACACCTTTGAGCATGATTCCCTTGACGATGATGATGAACCATTTTGCCGGTACGATATTGCTGATGACCTGAAGGGGAACGGGCATGCTGGAAATCGGAAATATAAAGCCCGATAAAAGGATTACTGGTAACATCAGCCCCATCAAGGAGATCATCATGGCCGTTTGCTGGGTGGCCGAAATAGTGGAGATCAATATCCCCAGTGCCAAGGAGGTGACAATGAACAGCACACTTTCCAGGCCCAACAGGAACAGACTGCCATTGACGGGGACATGGAAGACGAAAATGCTCAGTATGACAATGGCGGCAGCATTGATGATGGAGAGAAAGATGTAGGGGAACACCTTTCCAATGATTACCTGAAAGGGGTTCAAAGGGGATACCAATAAAATCTCCATCGTGCCCAATTCCTTTTCCCGGGTTATCGAGATCGAGGTCATCATGGCCGATACCAACATGAGGATGACGGTCATGACCCCCGGTACGAACATATAGACACTTTTCAGTTCCGCGTTGAAGACCATCCGGGATTGGGGAACGATCTGATAGTCCAACGTTATGGCCCGGTTCTGTTCCTCTTGGTAATTGGAAAGGATGGAATTGATATAGTTACTGATGGTGTTGGCCACATTGGGATCGGTCGCATCCGTCACAATTTGAACCTTGGCCGTGTGTTGTTTGATCAGTTTTTTACTGAATTCCTTTTCAAAATAGAGCACGGCCTTTACCTTCCCTTTTTTAAAAACTTCCTCAATCTCCGCTTCCTCCTTTATGTGTTGGAGGATACTGAAATACTCCGACGACGATATTTTTGAGATGATCTCTTTGGTAGAGGCATCCTGGGACCGATCTAGAATCGCGATGTCAACATTGTTGATCTCATTGGTGATGGCAAACCCAAAAAGCATGATCTGTGCGACGGGCATCCCGAATAGGATGAACAGGGATCTTCTGTCCCTGAAAATATGGTAAAATTCTTTTTGTACGAACCCGATAAAGCGTTTCATATGGTAACCTGTTTAACTTCTTGCCAATTTTAAGAACACATCGTTCATGGAATCCGAACCAAAATGGGTCTTTAGGTTTTTTGGGGTGTCCAAGGCCTCGATATTGCCATCCACCATGATGGATACCCGATCGCAGTATTCTGCCTCATCCATGTAGTGGGTCGTCACAAAAATGGTCGTGCCATTGTTGGCAGCCTTATAGATCATTTCCCAAAATTGCCTTCGGGTAATGGGATCCACCCCTCCTGTGGGTTCATCCAAGAAAACAATTTTTGGGTCGTGCAATAGGGATACCGAAAATGCGATTTTCTGTTTCCATCCCAATGGTAAGGATCCCACCAGACTATGGGCGACTTTCTCCAGGCCCAACTCCTCAATGAGCAGGTTCGATTTTTGGGAGATCCTATTCTTGGACAACCCATAGATACCCCCAAAAAAACGAATGTTTTCCTTGACGGTCAGATCATCGTACAGCGCAAATTTTTGACTCATATACCCGATGCTCTTCTTGATGTCCTCTGTTTGGGTATATACATCGAATCCCGCCACATTGGCCGAACCCGAACTGGGAGCGGAAATGCCGATCAGCATTTTCATGGCAGTGGTCTTCCCGGCGCCGTTGGCCCCCAAAAAACCAAAGATTTCCCCTTTCCTGACATGGAAACTGATCTTGTTCACCGCGGTGAAATCACCAAAAACCTTGGTGAGTCCCTCTACTTTTATTACTGTTTCTTCCTTCATTGTTTTGCCAATTCCATAAATGTGTCCTCAATCGTTGCCTTGGTCCTTTCGATATGGATGTTCTGCAGCCCTTCATTTTTTAAGTATGCCCTGAGCTCCAAAGGATCGAACCCATCCCGTTGATCCGTATAGTGGATGTATTCCCCAAAGGGAAATACACTGTGTTTATGGGCATAGGCGTTCAATTTTTCGATCAATAGGTACGTGTTGTGGGCCCCAACGTCGAAAATGGGTTTGGGATAGTGCTCCACAATGGCTTTTGGGGTGTCGATTTCAAGGATCCTTCCATCTTGGATGAGTGCGATCCGATCACATAGGGCGGCCTCGTCCATATAGGGGGTCGACACGAGAATGGTAATTCCCTTGTCCTGTAATCTTTTGAGCATTTCCCAGAATTCTTTTCTTGAAACCGGGTCAACACCCGTTGTGGGTTCGTCCAGGAACAGCACCTTGGGTTTATGGATCAAAGCACAGGAAAGTGCCAATTTTTGCTTCATGCCACCGGACAATTTGCCCGCCCTTCGATTTTTGAAAGGTTCTATCTGAACATAGATGTCCCGGATCAAATCGTAATTCTCTGCGATGGTCGTCCCAAAAATCGTGGCGAAAAAACGAAGGTTTTCCTCGACCGTGAGGTCCTGGTATAGTGAAAATCTCCCGGGCATGTATCCGACCTGTTTTCTAATGGCCTTAAAATCGGCAATGATATCGTACCCTGCAACGGATGCCGACCCGTGGTCGGGCAGGAGCAAGGTGGTCAGTATCCGAAAAAGAGTGGTCTTACCAGCACCGTCAGGTCCGATCAGCCCAAACAGTTCCCCTTGGTCGACCCGAATGGAAATGTCATCCAAGGCATTGACCTTTCCGTAGGATTTGCTGATATGATCTATATGAATGGACATGGGTATGGGTTGCTATTGTTTTGGTTTCCTAAATCTGGACAGCTATTCAAAAAATTCATAGTAGCCATTTAAATGCTGTTCAATATCATGTACCCTTTGAACCCCTGATGCCTCACTGTCGGTATTTTGCAGGGCTTCGATTTTTTCGATCAATGGATGGAGCCAGACATGCAAATTGTCATGGGAAGGGCCGGTCATGGTACATTCCTTTACAATGGTATTTTTAAGGTCGTTGAGGTCATCCCCCAACGCTTGGTACGCTGATACGGAACCGCCGTTGAAGCCGTTCAGGGCAGTGAGCATCTTGGATACTCCCAGGGTGGTCTCCGCATTCGCCAGCCATTTGGATCCATGGTCCAGTTGGATTTCATTGATCCATGCATCATGGGCGATCGGTACATTTGGGGAGGCTTCCTCGACCTGGACTTGATCTGGATTGCTTTGGGAATCTGAGCTTTGCCTGTTCGGATTATTTTTGCAGGAATGGAGGATAATGGTTGTTGCACCCAACAGTACTGCCATGCCTCTCCAACCCCTGGTCCGTAGATTTGATTTTTTGAACGAACCCCATTGGATGAGTAAGAATACCAGTGCCCAAATGATGGCCCGGATTTCCATGGCCCTAATGCTTTCTTTGGCCACATGGTTTGTAAACAATACGAGGAAGATCAGGACGGAGATATGGGACAACAATAGCAAGAATACAGAACTTGAGGTCGACCTAGATCGATTCCAAATAAGGTAAGCTACCAGTAATGACAGGGCACCTAGCACGATATTATAGACCAACAGTCCCTTTAGGACAACATGGCCTGCTTCGTGGATGCCGAGAAGTACCAAAGTTCCCATTATCAAGGAAACGGCGCCCAACAGGAATACTAGGATCATTGCAATAAAATGTTGTAGTTTCATAGGATGTCTTTTATGGGTTAAATAGATTAGTTCGCAATCCACATTTCGGCGGGCATGCCAATTTTGAGGCTTCCATCATTTTTGACCTTTATCTTCACGGCATACACCAAGTTCACCCGTTCTTCCTTGGTCTGTATGATCTTGGGCGTGAACTCCGCAGATGCGGATATCCAGGATACCGTGCCTTCATACGATCTCATTGAATCCACATCATCGATCTTGACCGTGACCGATTGACCGATCTTGATGTTGGGCAGTTGTGTTTCACTGATATATACCCGGAGTTCCATTTCATCAAGGTTGGCCATTTTGAACAAGGGCTTTCCGAAGACAGCGACTTCACCAGGTTCGGCATATTTGACCAATACCGTACCGTCCAATGGACTTTTCACGATACTTTTTGCAATTTGGTCCTCAATCTGCTCGATCTGGACCTCAATGCCCTTGACTTCATTGATAATGGGGGCGTTCTGGGTTTCGACACTCTTGATCTGTTGCTGTAGGATGCGTACCTTGCCCTGGATGTCGTCCAATTGCTTTTGGGTGGCCGCATTCTCCTTGATCAAGCTTTCAATGCGCTTCTTGTCGTTTTGGGCTACCTGCAATTCCTCTTGTAACACGTCCCGCTGGGAGAGCACGTTTGTTGATTTTGAGTAAATGGTTTGTTTTGCGGCCTTCAATTGATCGCGTTTCAACGATAATTGGATGGTGTCGATGACCCCGACAACTTCATTTTTTTCAAGGAGGTTTCCTTCCGCCACATCCAGAAATTGAATTTTACCGTTGGCTTCGGCGGAGACGGTGGTCTCCGTTGCCTCAAAGTTTCCATAGCCATCAGCGAGATCCCCTCCACCATTACAGGATGTAAGGGAAACGACCAGGGTGAAAATGGACAATATTGTTAGGGCTTTTTTGGTCATAGGGACCTTAGTTGCTGCTCTTTTCATAAGTACCTTGTGTAATTTGATATTGAATCTGGTTCAGTAGTTTTTGTGTTTTGTGCAAGGCAAGGTTGCTCTTCGCCTCATATAAATTTGTGAACTCGGTGATATAGGCCGAGGAGGTGATCACACCGTTTTTTAGTTGGGATTCTGCCGTCTTGACCATTTTTTCAAACCGGGGAATGATCTGTTCATCATATCGGATCAGCTCCTCCATTTTGTCTATTTCGGATTGTAGGTTGACCAGTTCCAAGCCATTGTTCAGTTCAAAGGTTTCCTTTTGGGAATCGACAATGCTCCGGTCAATCTGTAAAGACTGTCGCTCTTTTCGGTTTTTGTTCCAATCAAAAACATTCCAATTGAGTTTTACACCGGTCATGAAAAAGGAGTTGAAGGTATTGTCCAACATATTGAGCCCTGGATTCCCATATCCGCCCTGTGCAAAAGCACTGATCTTTGGAAGTTTGGACCTTTCCAAAAGGTCCGATGACAGATCGACCTGGGATTTTTGAAGCTCAAAAAGAAAAAGTTCCGGTCTTTTGGATGGCTGGTCGGGGCTCACGGGAAAAACCTCTGGCCGCTGTAACAGGACCTGTGGTTGCAGGTCGGTACCGATCATCAGCGAGAGTTGCTGAAGCAAATCCAATTTTGACAGCGCAAGTTCGGTATTTTGCTGATGGATCTTGATGAGTTCTACTTCCAACGCATCCGCTGATGAGGAAAGCAAGGTGCCATATTTCACCCCGGCCTGGACCTCTTCTAGCCTTGCGGTCAATTGGGATTCCTTTGCTTGCAACAAATCCTGGTTTTCCTGTAACAACAGCAAGGAGAAATACAACTGGTTTACACGGTTTTTTAGTCCATATAAAGAAATTTCCACTTCCTGTTGCCCAATGGCAGCCTTGGTCTCCTTGGCTTTGATCGAAGCATCGATCAAACCTCCATGGTAAATGAGTTGATTGGCATCCAATGTCGTACGGTATTGGTCCTTATTTGGGGGGTCAATGGTAACATTCATCAATTGCCCCCCAAGACTTGTTACTTCGGATTGGTAGGTGGCTTGACCATTGAGATCCAATTTGGGCAGGCGATCCTTCTTGATCGCATCAATGTCAAGTTCCAGTTGTTCGGACAACAGTGAGGTCTGTTTGGCCAATGGATAATTGATCTGGACCAGTCTCAGGCATTCGTCCAAGGAAATGGTCTCTTGGGCCTGGACCATAAATGGGAAGGAAAGGAGGATCAATACCAAGAGCGGACCCTTGTTTAGGGAAGGGAATACCTGCTTCCATGATACATGTTGTATAGTGTCACTTAGATGTTTCATTGTACTTTGATTGTATTAATGATCATTTCGGGAATCAATTTTTTTCGCTCTTCCATGAGGGCTTTAAAAGCGGTTTCATCCAAACCTAGAATACCTGTGACCAGGCCTTTGCCTACAAATGGAAATGCGGTCATGGAGATGAGGTTCAATAACAATTGCCTTGGGTCAATCGGCTTGATGATACCTTTTTCCACAGCTTCGGCCAATTGTTTTTGAAATGTGGATGGGTCGGGCATTACCTGATTTGCAAAGAATGTCTTGCCGAACTGCGGGTTGATGTTCACCTCTTGGATGATAAAGGTGGGTAGATAGGGATTGTCGGTCACAAAGGCGATGTAGCTATCCACAAATTCCCTGATTTTTTCGAAAATGGGCTTATCTGAATTGAAAATGGTGTTCAGAAGGGGGGCCAATTCCCTAAACGCTTGCAGAAAAACCGCTTCGAACAATTTCTGCTTGCTCCGAAAGTAATAGTGGAGCATGGCCTTGTTGATGTTGGCCTCATCAGCTATTTCCTGCATCCGTGCCGCAGCGAGGCCCTTTTTGAAAAATACCGTCTTTGCGGCCTGCAATATCGATTTTTCAGTAGCTGTGTGTATCATGGATAAATGTATTAACCATCAAATTTAACCAAATGGTTAATAAATATAAAATTGTTAACATAAATTTTGCAATTCATTGTAATAGAAGCTTTTGGATTTATATGGAAATTAAATCTACGTTCAGTCTATACCCAATCGTTTAAGACATGTTTCCTTGTAACTCTCTCCGATGGGGATTCGGATGTCCCCGATGATGATCTTGTTGCGCTGGACGGCCGTTATGCATGCGATGTTCACGACAAAGGACCGGTGCACCCGGAGAAATTGATTGTCGGGCAACTTTTCCATGAGCTGTTTAAAGCTCATTAGGGTGAGTATTGGTTTTTTTACTTCTATTTTGACGTGGATCCTTAAGTATTCCTTTAATCCCTGTATGTACAGAATATCGGAATACTTTAATTTAATGTTCTCATAATCTGATTTTATAAAGACAAATTGGTCATCCATCTGATCGATGCCAGAACTGGGTGCGGTTTGTAATGGAATCTTTTTCGAATCTCTTTTCAAGAGGTATATTTCCCTTGCCCGGTTCACGGCTTTGACAAATCGGGCAAAAGGTATGGGTTTGACCAAGTAATCGACCGCATTCAGTTCAAAGCCTTCCAGGGCATATTGATGGTAGGCGGTGGTCACGATGAAAAGTGGTTTTCGGTCCAGTGTTTTGACAAAATCCAATCCGCTGATCTGTGGCATTTCAATATCCAGGAAAATCAAGTCCACTTCGGTCCCCATCAACACGTTGGATGCATCCATGGGATTTGTAAAAGTGCCGACCACATCCAGATTGCCAATCTCCTCGCAATAGGACTTCATGATGTTCAGCGCCAAAGGCTCGTCGTCAATGATGATACATTTCATTTCAATCAAGTGTTAGATGTAGTTTAACGGAATATTCCCGATCTCCTTTATCGATATCCAGGCTATGTGCATGGGGATACAACAGGTTCAACCTTCCCTTGACGTTGTTCAGCCCGATTCCAGAATTGTTCTTATCAATGTTTCGGGTCCCCTTTAAATTGGAAATATCGAAAAAGAGGTGGTTTCCTATAACCTGTATCACAATATGGACTTCCGTCCTGCCATCATAATCAGTTCCGTATTTAAAGGCGTTTTCGATGAAGGTCATCATAATGAGTGGTGCTATCTTTTGCTCCTCATAATCCCCCTTGATCTCCAAATGGACTTTTTCGCTATTTGAAAGACGCAGTTTTTGCAGGGAGACATAGTTTTTGATGTTCTCGATGTCCTTTGACAGTAACACCCTGTCCTGATTGGATTCATACAGGGTGTACCGCATCAATTCTGAAAGGATGATGACCGCATTTGAGGCTTCCTTGGAGTTGTCCCTAACCAGGGAATAGATACAATTTAAGGAATTGAACAGGAAATGGGGATTCAATTGTGCTTTGAGGTATTCCAACTCCGTTCTCGTCTTGCGAATATCATTTTGCCTTGAAAGCTTGTCGTTGATATAAATGTGCTTTATCAGGCGGACCACACCCCCAAAAAGAAAGAAGGCCGTCAGGGCGAAGCCTATGACAACATAGCGCATCCTATACAGGAAACCATCTTGGGGCAAATCCAGTTTATCGATTGGGATCAAGGTAGGGATATTGAGTGCCAAAATCTCAAAGCCGACCAAGAAAACGACAGAGGTGACGATATAGGTAAAAACCCTTTTTTTCAATAAGAGTTTAGGGGCCAATAACGCATAATTGACATAAAAAAGAACGGGGGGCAACAAAACCCGTAGAAATGCCATGGGATGGAATTCACTGAAAATGGTGAATGAAATGAACAATGGGAATGATGCCAGGCACAACCATCCGAACAGATGGATGAAGATCTCTTTTGTCTTGAATGGGTTTTCTTTATTTCCGAACATCATTGTTTCGTGGTTTGATCAATAAGCTATCCCAAGTTTAACCAATTCTTTTTGGGTGACATGTGGGGCCTGGCCCAAGCTTAATTTTTTAACAATCAGATCAGCCGTTTTTGCTGCATCTTTTTTGGTCCTGAAGCCATGTTTTCCCTCCCGTCCTGGAATTTGGTCTTGTTGAATGAACAAGATGGAATCCAGATAGATTCTATACGTCCATTCTTCTTTATCGTTCTGGACCAATTGTGCATGGACATATACTTCTTCCTTGGATGTTGTCCTTTCACAACCAAGGAATGACAAAACCAGTAGGAATGCAAAAATACGTTTCATTGTGGTTTGATGTAGCGTACACATTTAAGTATCATTGGATCAATCGTCCTCATCCTCCTCCTGAAATGGAAAAAACTCAGCGGTATCATCCAAGTACAGCGTGCCTGATTTCCCAGTGGTCAAAAAGGCCCTTGCTCCGTTGTAAAAACTGATGGCACCCTCCCGGACCACGCCTTCGAAAGCTGTTTTTTCTTCCCATTCGTCTCTGGAAGGGTCGTATTCCCAAACGCTGTTCATACCTCCTCCAATACCACCTTTTCCCGTTGCAATGTAGCCATAGGTACCTATGGTGAAACCAACCGCGTTGCTTCGGACAATGGAGTAGTCGTCCTCTTCGTCCAGATCCAAAAGGGACATCCATTTTTCTGAACTAAGATCAAAGGCCCAGAAATCGGTCAGGTACTGGCCATTGGTTTCCCCTGTACCGAAATACACTTTATCCGCTATTGTAAAGTATGTGGCATCCCGCCTTTTATTGCCCCCAAAACCTATGAGTTCGATCCATTCATCATTGACAGGGTCATACTTCCAGAAATCCTTCTTGTCATTGTCCCCATCGTATCCTGTTCCCACATACCCATACGAACTGGAATTGAATGCGGTGGCACCGCGTCTTGGAGTGCCTCCAAAGGGCGCAATGGAATCCCATGTGTTGCTTTCCACATTATATCTATAAAAGTCCGCCAATTCATTGTCCCCATCATATCCCAGGCCAACATAACCGTCCCCGTTGAGGGTAAAGCCCACTGCGGAACTTCGTTCGATACCGGGCATGTCGGCAAGCTGTCTCCAATAATCACCTTCTATATCATATACCCAAAAATCCTTTAAATAATCATCACCATCATAACCGGTACCCATATATCCCTTGTTGGCTATGGTAAAGGCAACCGCATTACCTCTGGGTATACCATCTAGCACGGAACGGTCTACCCAGTTGCCCCATTCGTCATCGTCATCATCACTGGAACAGGAGGTAATGGCAGTTACGGTGAATAAGGACAGTACAAGTCCATATAGAATTGTTTTAATCGTCATGTTCAAAAGTTTAAATTTCATAATATCAGTCACGTATTTTAAAGGTTAATCCCATGGAAAGGTAAACGGACGGTTCAGTTGACAGATCATAGGCAATGTTGCCCTGTCCATCCGTGATCACGGCCGTGTTATCGATCAGATATCCCACTTTGATCAGCGTATACCATTGGGGTTGTATTTTATAAGTATATCCAATGTTGACATCAATGGCATATTGGGCAAGCCTCATTTCTCCATGGGGAAGGTCGTCGGGCGTGCCTACAGGAAGATGGATATTGGTGTATTCCCCCTTAAATGATCCAGAAGTCCTGATTTCATGCCGTTCGTCAATGCTATAGTGAACCGTGGTACGTGGAAAACCGATATCTACGTTTATGTTCTTTGACAAGGATCTTGAAAATGAAAGAATGGGGTAGAGCAGGGGGTGTTTCCTTAAAATACCATATCCAAACCCAAAGCTTAATTGTTGATTTGGGGTGGTTGTCCCGATAACGGTTGCCAATATTAGCTTACCAGAGTGTTGGATTTCCGAGAGGTCCAAAGCCTCTTTGAAATCGGAGGCTGTAAATATTGAAAATCCGGCATCCAATTTCCACTGATCTGTCATTTGCCACGATAGGGTCCCTCCGGTTTCCAGCCTAAAAAGCTCATCAGGTTCCTCCATACCATAATTTTTGGGGGAATCGTAAAACCAAGATTGCTGTCTTCGCATGTTGAGCGACAAACCATAGTTTACCTTCGGGGCAAGGTCTTTGGAGTAGTACATGCCTAGGTTGTGCCGCTCCCAAGAATAATTGCTATTCGAAGGAACGACCTCGTAGATGTAATCAAGGTATGCCATCTCTTTTTCGGTTTGTGCCGCTATCCTTGCATGCATTGTAATAAGTATTAGACAGCTGATAAATAGTTTAACCACCTGGATTTTTTGATAAAACTAAGGCTGGTGAGTTTCTCTGGGAAAAAAGATAAACCAAACGGGAAAAAGTTTAAATGAATGCCGTATTTGGCCCTATTACCTTATTCGATTGCCTTCGTTTAGTAAATCCTTTGTTTGGTTTAAAGGATTGCCCTTCTGGTTTATAAAATTTTATGGTGCAATTTCTTTGGACGTCTTTTGACAAAAGAACTGTTATCAATGAAGTACAAAGGATGGTTTTTGGTGTCTTTGGTGTTGGCTGTGATTTCATGCTCCACGGAAGAACGTGATATTCCTACATTGGAAGTGGGCCAAGAATTCACGGATAGAGCGGTCAGGTTGATCGAGATTGACACCTTTGATGTAAGGACTGGCACTTTCAAGTTTGACAGCATAATTACATCAAGTAAGGACAGGCTTTTGGTCGGACGGTATATCGATCAATTTTTTGGTGCCGTAAAAAGTGAAAGCTACATGGAATTAACGGCCATGGACTACCATGTCCCAGATGATGCCGAATTGGATAGTATTGCGCTTATTTTGGGATATGACCATTATTTTTATAATGATACACTTCAACTGTCCCACATCCGTGTTCATCGAATATTGGAGGATTTTGAAACCACAGAGGATGCCTTTTACAACACAAGTTCATTGAGGTACGATACCATCCCCATGATCACCAAATCCTTTTATCCCGAACCTATGGGTGAGGATTCCCTTCATATCTCTATTCCCAGATTATTCGGTGCGGATATTTTTGAATTGTTAAGGGAAAAGTCCATCTCCGGGGATGAGGATTTTATCGAACAGTTCAAGGGTATTGTTTTAAGTCCATTGACCAATGGCAATTCAACTGTTATCGGGTTTTCAAAAAGTACGGAACGGACCATGTTGCGTTTTTACTATTCGCTTCCAGAAGAATTCGACAATGGGGACGAAGATGATGGGGATGATCTTTTTTTGGACTTTGTGATCAAGCAAACCCATAGCTTGAATGCATTCAATCGTATAACAAGTGATGTGACCGGGTTGCCCTTGACTGCGCTGATCGATCAGGAAACCGACCTATTCTCGGAGGATAGCAATGATATGACCTTCATGCAATCCGGAACCGGGTATGTGACCCGGATCGAGTTTCCGACCATAAAGAATATTGGGGACTTGCCAGGTACAGGTACTATTTTGAGTGCCGTTTTGGAGATTACCCCTTTGTTGGATTCGTATGACGATTACTTCCCATTGCGGGACTCACTTCAGGTTCAGGTAGTTGATCAAAACAATGAATTTTCATCCTTTGTAAAGAATGGCAATGGTTTGGTATATGGGAGATTTGGGGGGAGTGATCAAGAATTTAATGGGTTGGTATACCAGATTCCGGTCACAACCTATATCGAACAGGAGCTAGAGGAAGCACCGGAGATTGACAATGCTTTGATTCTAATGCCGAGTGCATTTCAACACTCTCTTGATCGAGTTGTATTGCATGGTTCGGGAAGCAAGGATTTTGAGCCCAAATTGATAATCACATATGCAATTTATGATGAATAAGTGCTTCCTTTTAGTAGGATTTTTGCCATGGCTGATGATGGGGCAAACCAATACAATTACGGCATCACCTTACTCTCTTTTTGGAATCGGGGTGAATACAAAGTCCAACATTGGAAAAAACAGTGCCCTAGGGGGTGGGGGGTATGCCCTTCAATCCGATTACTTGATCAATACCCAGAACCCAGCTTCCTTTGCGGACATTCCGGAAAACATTTTTTTGTACGATTTCGGTTTGACAGCTGAATTGAGTTCCATTTCAAGTAGGGGCAAGGAAGAAAAAAGATTGGCAGGGAACATTTCGAGCATTGCCATTGCCTCAACGATTTCCAAAAGATCGGGATTCGGTCTGACGCTCGAACCTTATTCGGATGTTGGTTATGCACTCATCGGGGTGGAAAGTAATATCGAAGGTTCATACGACACCTTTGTCAGCAATGTTTTTGGCTCAGGAGGATTGAATGACCTGAGATTTAACTATGGCTATAGGATGACGGATAAGTTTGGAGTGGGGATGGGATTATCCTATTATTTTGGCACCATTAAAGAAACGCAAAAAATACAATCAAACTACAATTCATTATTTGTAGAAGATAAAAATAAATATTCCGGCGTAAGGATTGATTTGGGCGTACAAGGTGCTATTGTAGATCAATTGAAATTCGGTTTTAGGATGCGAATGCCGACAACATTGAAAGTAACCCATGACCGTAAGGTCTCCAAAATGGTTAGTTTGATTCCGAAACCGGAAATCATCGAAAATACCACTGGCGAACACCTTCCAAATTTTGAACTTCCCTTGGAAGTGGGAGGAGGGATTGTCTACACTCCGAATGCATCATGGGCTTTAAACTTGGATTTTTCCTATAATTTTTGGAATGCTACCGATCAACATGACAACATCGGAAGTTTTATCGACCAGAAAGTTGTTGGGTTTGGTATGGAATATGTCATTGATGATCAAAGCTATAACTATTGGAAGCAAATAAAGTTTAGAGCTGGAATGAACTACGATACTGGGTATTTGGAGGTTTATGATCGTACGGTCGATGGTTATTCCATTATGGCGGGAATCGGGATACCACTATCCAAATCACGAAAATCAACCCTTAATTTGTCCTATAACAGAAATCAATATGGGGCATCCCAAGGAATCTTGGTTGAAGAGACTTTCAATACATTCAATATAAATCTTAGCCTTGGTGATATTTGGTTTTTGAAACGCAAGATCAATTAACTATGGTAGGAAAGCTTCCATCCTTCCAATTTTACTATTTCCTTCTGGACATTCAAACTATTTCGTAGGAAGTTAGGAACTTACCAAGTTGAAAGGAAACAATATTGGTTAGTGAATTACAGTATGGAAGGAAGATTTATGTTTGACCTTTACTTCCAAATATATTGAACAATTATTTGTTGTATATAAATTGACATGAATTCACTACATTTACCCTGTGAAAATCATTATTTCGCACGAAGATGTCCTATGGGATGTCCTATTTTGGGAAATTTGACATAATATTCTGGAAATTAATGGGTTGTGTCCTCATAATGAGGTCAGTCATCCCGACAAGTTAAAGAAGAAGTTCCTGTAGAAAGTTTATTTTCTTAAAGGAACTTTTTTCTCTTAAGTGAAATTAAAGCATTGCTTTAATTTGCAACTTCACCCTACTTGGATGCACGGAGTGAATCCAGTCATCCCGACGAAAAAAGGCGAACAATTGTTCGCCTTTTTTGTTTCAAGGTTGAATCTCATAATTGAAGATAAAGTTCCAATTACAAGAGGTGGAACAAATTAGTTTGGCGCCACCAATGATGTTATTGATATGGAAACATTGCCAAAGGTATCTTTGGAATCAACTTGAATTGTGTACTCTTCATTGGAGACATAGGAAATAGGGTCTATTTGCATCCCATTAAACTCCTTGATATCCAAAATCAGATTTTCTTTTTCAAGTATGGTAATATCATAGATCAGTTCATCTCCATCTTCATCACTGCCTATCCAAGACACATACATTAAATTGGAATTGGCATCAAAAGTCACCGTAATATCTGCTGTATATGGGGCATAATTCCCTTGGGGATTGCCAGGTGTTGAAAAAGAATAGGAATCACCTTTTGTCTGTCCATCCGAATTAATTGATGTTAATGCCCAAGAGTAGGTCTTGCCCCTATTCAATTCCACATTTGTACTTAATGAAGTAAAAGAACGACTGAAAACCTGATTGGTACTCTCCTTAATTTCGAGTAAATAGCTATCTACGTTTTGGGCACTGTTCCAAGCGAACAATACAGATACTTTTGAATTATCCCCTTCCACCACATCATAGTCTGCACAGGGCTCCCCGTTAACAGGCAATGTGCCAATGGCTTTTGTAGGCAATACCTCATTTTTTTTCGGAGGTTCTTCGGAGCCACTACTTCCACCGCAGGAATAAGCAAGGGATAGGGTAATTAATATTCCTAAGAAACCTTTGGATAAGGGCTTTTTCATCTTTTTATGATCTTTACTGTTTTGTTTATCTCACCTGATACAATTTTCACGATATAAAGCCCAGCGCGAAATGAGCTAAGATCCAATACTCGCTGAACACTATTTGTTTTATTAATATGAGCATTGTTCCAGACCAACCTTCCGTCCATACTAAATATGCTTATTTCCATATTCTGATCACCATATAGGTTTACCATATCAGAAGTGATTGTTGGAAAAATGGAGAATAAGGTATCAACAAAAAAGGTGTCCATAAAGTTTCCTTGACAATCGCTTTCTCCGGTTATTATTATTTCGGTTTCCCCATTCAATTGATTTAATGAAATAATGTGTTCCTCAGTATTTTCAAACTGAAATTGTTTAAGTTCACCATTAACGGAAACTGTATAGTTTTTGCTCCCTGAAACGATATACGAGGCGGTTTTACGGTTTAAATCGAGCGATTGCCTTTTGCCGCTCAAAGCCCCCAATGCATTTATGGTTATAACAAAATTTCGTTCAAACGCAATTTCAGGAATTGCAATTGACAGTGAATACGTGCCAACGGCCAAATCAGTGATTTTATAAATGGAGCCAGAGGGGACGTTATCAAATTGTCTTGTAATTCCTTCCCCCACGATGGCAATATCCATTTCATATCCAGAACCATCCATGTTGAGTTCGATTGCACCGTCTGAACTGTCCAAACAACTTGGGGTGAGTACATAAACTTGGATGGCATCATTGGCTATTGCATCGCAGCCACTAGCATTTACTGGTGTTCCGGGTGCAGTGTCCAAACAGGCATCAATATGGTCTGGCACACCATCGGCATCATTGTCTTCATTGCACAAGGGCGCCTTGCCGCCATCGCTGATATTCCATCCATATGTATCCAATAAAACCTGTCTTTGATCAGCACCATCGCAGAACTGACTATTTCCGGCACTAAATTGGACATTGCTTTGTACGGATGGTAAATTGCCCCAGCCTATTAAAGTGTTGTCATAATTTTGTAATGATAACGATGTGCCCACCAGCATGTTGGTCATATCAGAGACGTTTGAAACGTCCCAGTTGCCTAAATTTTGATCAAAGGCAACGGCATTAAAAAACATGACATTCATGTTTGTTACTTTTGAAGTATCCCAATTCCCTATATTTTGATTGAATTCAATGGCCCCATTGAACATATACGACATATCAACAATATTGGCAACGTTCCAATCCCTTAAGGAATGATTGAATTTCTTTGCGTTCCAAAACATTGTTGACATTGTGGTTACTTTGTCCACATTCCATTTGCCAATATTTTGATTGAAGGCCTCTGCTCTGTTGAACATGGCCAGCATACTAGTAACATTTGAAGTGTCCCAATTTGAAATATCTTGATTGAAGGAAATGGCATCTTCGAACATACCACTCATATCAGTAGCATTTGATGTGTTCCAACTAGATATATTTTGATTGAAAGATCTGGCATTTTGAAATGTTGTTGAAAAATATTCTACTAATGATACATCCCAGTTCCCAATATCTTGATTGAAATTTTCAGCACCTGAGAACATACCATGCATAGTTAATCCACTTGAGGTATTCCAATTACTAAGGGGCTGGTTAAAAGGGGTCAAGGAAAAAGCTGCATGAAAATCCTGAACTTTTGAAACATCCCAATTGTTTAGTGGTTGATTAAAAGAAGAGGCACCTCCAAAAACTACTCCGAGATTGGTCACATTGCCAACATCCCATTGATTTATATTTTGATTGAAGGCCTTCGCATCTGAAAAGGTTCCGTTTAAACTGGTTACACTGCTTACATCCCATTTACCAATATCTTGATTGAACAAAGCCGTATCACTAAAGGTTCCGCCTAAATTGGTGATATTGGATACGTCCCAAAAGTTCATCGAAGCGTTTCCCTTAAGAGAGGCACAACTTCGAAACATCCGGGTCATATTGGTCACTTGGGTTAAATTGGGTAAGTCTTGTGCGGTAATATCGACATTGACACAGCCATAAAATGCCGATTCCATGGATTGCCAGACTAACGAGCCCCATTGGTTGATCTCGATTAATTTATCACTGTCATTTGTTGTAATATCTCCTGAATAATCAAAAAAATAAATTCTGGGAAAAGTTCCATTAATAGAAACTTGATAAGTACCGGGGCTGGCATAGGTATGCACAATATCTGTTGTTACATTGGTATCGATATTTCCATCTCCCCAGTCCACGGCATAATTGTACGTCTCTCCAGGAAATGTGGGTATTTTGATCTGGTTGTCATCCGAAACTCCGGGATTGTCTGTTTTCCAAGTGGTTATAAATGGACAATTCGCCTTTCCAGCATCGGTGATGGTCCAACCATGGTCTACAATCAATTTGGACCTTGCCGATTCTCCTGAACAATACGAGCTGCTACCGGCATCAAATGGAACATTGTTCTGTAACGATGGTAGTCCTGCCCATCCAATTAGTGTGCTGTCATAATTTTCTCTTGAAAGACCAATATTTACGAACATATTGGTCATATTGTTAACCTTGCCAACATTCCAATTTCCTAAATTTTGATCAAAAATGGTGGCTCCGAAAAACATAGAGTCCATGGAAGTAACATTGGAGACGTTCCATGTACTTAAATCCATATTGAATGAATAGGCATATTGGAACATTTTTGTCATGTCGATAACATTGCCAACGTCCCAGTTCCCAATCGGTTGGTTAAAAATTATGGCCCCATTGAACATATTGGACATATTCGTTACCGAACTTACGTCCCAATTGGTGATGTCTTGGTTGAATGCATAGGCGTAGTAAAACATAAAAGCTGTAGTGATTACCTTTGTAAGTTTCCAATTGCCAATAGGCTGATTGAAGGCCTCTGCTCGATAGAACATCTGTCCCATTCGGGTGACATTGCCAACATCCCAAACACCGATCGGTTGATTAAATACTGTTGCATTACCAAACATGGAGGTCATGTCCGTAACATTGCTCACGTCCCAATTGGAAATATCCTGGTTAAAGGAACTGGCACCATTGAACATCCATGATGTACTTGTAGCATTGGATAAATTCCAATTACCGATATCCTGATTGAAGGAGGACGCATCCCCAAAGGTGAAAATCATACTTCGTGCATTGCCAACATCCCATGCGCCTATATCTTGATTGAAAGAAGTGCATTGAAGAAACATTGCACCAAAATTGGTCACTTGGGACACATCCCAATTACCAATGTCTTGGTTGAAAAGAACACATCGGGCGAACAAGCTGTCCATACTTGTCACATTTGAAACATCCCAATTGTTGAAGGCTGGTGTACCAATGAGGGACGAACAACTATCAAACATCTGGTTCATCGAAGAAACCAAGGAAAGGTCAGGGGTATCTGAAGCCAGAACGTCCAAATTAAGACAGCCCTTAAAGGCAGCTTGTGCCGATGCCCATTGTATGCTTCCCCATTGATCTACAGATAATATCTTCTCCTTGTCCCCTCCGTCATTGAAATAGATTCCATGAAAATTACCAGTGATTTCAACAGTGTATGTACCCGGAACATCATAGGTATGAGTCAAACCTATTCCATTGGTAAAGGTTGAGCTTGTGCCATCACCCCAATTAATGGTAAAATCACCTGGCCCACCGCTATAGGAAGGTATCGTGATTTGATTATTGTTCGAAACACCTGGATTATCAGTTTTCCATGTTGTTATAAAAGCTTGGGAATGGATTGTTTGTGTAAGAATCAGAAGAAAAAGGGCAAAAAGAGGTTTGTGCATTTTGTTTAGCCAATGGTTTTGACTAAAATAGGTATTTCATGGAAATTGAACTGTGGTAATCGATAAGGGGTAATTAAATAGGATTAATAATCATAAAGCTACCTCCAAAATTTTTACTTTTCTGGAATGAAGGCAAACACTGGAAACTAGCTTAATGTCCCACGGATCCCCGCTACCGCTAGTCTGTGACTGGTGGTGGTAGGAGTAAGCAAAATAGAATAAAAAGAAAGGCCATGGCCGTTTGTTCAGTCATGGCTTTTCCTTTTCGTATGTTTATGATGCTGTGGGAACCGAATTGCAAAAAGACAGTGTCGGCAGGAGGTTCTGTGACAGGATGGAGCGTCAAAAAAATGTACGGTGTACATTTTTAGCGAACAGGCCAGTTGCGTGCGGGAGCATCACGGAATTTTTGAAAATCTCATTAAATTTACTTAGGCAAGCACCCATAAGTTTTGCCTCTGAATGTGCTGTTTTATATACAATTTAGAGTTTGGTTAATCAGTTTTTCAGACTAGTGTAAAATATTGATTGTTAGATTTTTATGTAAGACACATTCTTCCAGTCATCCCGACCAAAAAAGCCGAACGACCGTTCGGCTTTTTTATTTCAATTTACTGGTATTGATTTAAAAAGACTGCCAACTGTATCATTGGAATCAACTTGAACGGATTTTATGATTTGATGGTTTCATGTCCATAAAAAAAAGGTGGTTGAAGGACAGATGTACATTTTCAGTCGACGGGAATCAATCCCACACAAATCGCCAAGTTCCATCGATTTGTCTTTTCCAAACCGTATGAAAAACTCCTTCTCTTTGGGTTTGATGTCCGGTGGAATCCTGTACGGTAAGCCAATAGGTGCCATAGGTATATCCCAAATCGCCGGATTGCGCTACATCCACAAAATCCGGTTCCCACTTAAGATCAACCTTCACATCTTTGGAAGTGTTCCGAAGAAAGTAATGGTCCAAGCCTTTCTTGCCAAAGATTAAACTATCCTGCCGCATTAAAACGGCGTCTTCCGCTGCATAGGCCAAAAACGCTTTATGAATGCCTTCCTCGGCGGCCATTTTGGAAAATTTGGCTTCGGTCTCCCGAATCTCATTCTTCCAAATTTCAATGGTATCCTTATCAGCATCAACACAACTTGACAATAATAGAATACCGAAAACAATAAATTTTAATTTTTTAAGCCCCATACTTTTAGATTTTCAACATTTTTAAATAGGCGTCATATGCTTCCATTTGCAAAAGGGGGCCTACTATTGCCACTTTTCGGCCACCTTTTTCCATCAGTTCCCTAACGGGCATTTCAAAAACCCAATTTGGATTTTCCCTTTGCGCAATATCATAATACTTTGTCTTGGCAAGTGCATAGACCAATCTTCCAATACCACTCCAGTAAATGGCCGAGGCACACATTGGGCAGGGTTCCACACTGGTGAATAGGGTACAACTGTTCAGATAGGAAAAATCAAATATTTTTCCGGCTTCCCTGATCAGATTGACTTCGGCGTGGGCCAAACAATCCTTATCCGTGTTAACTCTATTCTCTCCTGTAAGTAGCACTTCTCCATGTTGATCGACCAATAGGCAACCAAAAGGTAAATTTCCACTTTCCATTGATTTTCTGGCTAGATCAATCGCCATTCTAAGATAGGTGATATCATTTTTCACTTTGCTGATTTTTTACCAATATTTAAAAACCACCAAATACGAACATTTGGTGGTTTTCGCTTAACTAAACATGAATTAAAAAACTATGATGGAACAGTTTTCTTTTGAAATTTATTGCCAAGCATACACCGGAATTTCAGGAATGTCAACATACGAAATGTTCACATCTTTCAGGTTTGCTCTTTGATCATTAAAAATGGCAATGCCATGCTGGCCACTTTGCCCAATAATCGAATTGGTAATGGACAAGGCACCTTGTGGACTGTTGTCTATCACAATGTTGGCCGAAAAGCTATTGGCTACCTTTTTACCCCCGTGACGTACCTCCACGTAATCAAAAATATTGGATGCATTGACATTGGAAAATGTAATTCCGTACCAACTACCGGCAATTTCATCGATGTGTTTAAAAACAATGTGTTTGTCCGTTGTTCCCAAGGCATTGATGTATCCTTGTCTGCCATTGGCATCTTCCACAACGATTCGGGCATCGTTTTCCATTTCGATGATTACACCCTCGGCCAGTTTCAATCCTGACCAAACCACCAAGTCCTTGCTTAGGCCTTTAATGTGGTAACTCATGCCTTCGAACATGAATCCAGGCCAAACCGTTTCTTGGTCACTTGCAATGGGATAGTTTCCATCGACCCTTACTTTAGGAATCCCATTGTTGCTGAACCAGGTTTCGTGATCGATCATACTTACATTCATAGTGGAAACCGCTATGGGATACCCTAGTTGACCTCTGATTTGGTTTTGAACGAAGCTGGTAATTTGTGCACCTTCCGAAGTTGCTTCAATGCCGTCCCCGCCTCCTGCGTTTATGTGTGAATAATCAATGGAAGCAACTCCATAGGGTCCTAAGTGAATTGATGCCGGTTGGTTGCCTGCCAAGGGAGAGCTTCCTGCATTTTGCACCACTACATATTCAAATTGGGAAGGATTGGCACCACTATGTTGAATAAAAATACCTTTCCAATAGCCGGCAACGTTTTCCACGCCCTTGAACTCTACCCATTTGGCATCGGCACCCAAGGCTTTTATGGCTCCTCCGTTCATGAGGGCAATTTGTTTGTCCTGCGAGACCCTGATACTGGCATACTGTGGCAATTCCAAGGTTGTGCCATCAATCACCTTTAGGTCTTCCAACAAGGTGTAGAAATATTGCCCCCATACGATGTTTTCCCCACTATCGAGATAGGTAGTGGTAACGGCAATGTCCCCGTTCCAAAATTGGTTGCCGGGTTGAATTTTTTCCACTTCATGGGCCGGAACGGCAATAGCATGATCAATTGCATCGGAACCCATAAAATAATTTGTAACAAAGGAATTTATCACAGCATCTGGGGCAATATATAATTGTAGACCGGCATTGTCCTCAAAAACGGAACTTTCAAAACCCAATTTGCTAAAATTATCCATCCAAACTGCTGCTTGGGAAGCATAAAGGTCATTTTCTGCCCCGGCATGGTTGATTTCGGTGTATTTCATGATGTTTTGTTCACTGTCGGATTGGATGAAGATCCCTGCCCAATATCCGGCAGTTGCATTTTGACCAACCAAATACACCTTCTTTTCTTCCGCTACTTCACCTTCTGATATGAAAGTTCCTGTAGAAGTTATGTTTAGGGCTGCATTTTCGGCAAAAGCCACCCTTACCCCAGGTCTTATGGTCAGTTTTGCCGTAGACTTGATAGGCTTGGTGATCAAATAGTCAACTTTTGTATAATCCTCGGTGAAAATATCGTCCAAAACCATGTCCGTGGTAATGTCCTCGGATATAATGACCATCTGTTGAGTAGCTACCTCGGAAACGGTTACGTTAACCTCATCCTTTGCGGTCCATTTATCCTTGCTGATTACCAGCTCCACAACATAGGAGCCAACCGTGTTGGCCACAAAGTCAGGTGTTGCGGTCTCTTTATCGGTCAAGGTAGCTGTACTTCCGGAAGGTTTGGTTTTAACACGCCAAGCATAGCTAAATGTTTTTCCTTCAGCATTCGTGGAGGCACTTCCATCCAAAGAGACGGACACGCCCACTGTGGTTTGTTTGTCTTGGCCCGCTTTTGCCGACAAAGGGTTTATGGAAACCTCGGCATCATCATTCTGGCAAGAAGATACGGCTAGGAGCGATAAGAACAATCCAGCCAAATAAAATTGAAACTTCTTCATGTGTATAATTTTTAGTATCTGAGTGAGTATTTAATTTTTATTGGGTCTTCAATTTTGAAAATGCTATTTGTGAGCCATCGGGACTGGTAAAAGTGAGCACATCGAACACCTGACCCGAATTGTTGTTGGAGGTGGAGAGTGCATAGGTAAGGGAGAAACTGCTTTTGTCCTCATCCCGGTCAAAGTTGTTGCCAGGACTGCAGACACTGTTATACTTTTGGCGTCTTACCTGCGGGTAGAAGGTAATTTTGTTCCCCTCTACGGATACCGTTCCTTTTACATAGTCGGCCGTATAGATTTGACATCCTCCCGAACCGGTTCCTTCCACGATGGCCCAAATGAAATCACCTGCATCACCAATTCGTACCCCAAAGCCGGGCCTGGGATCCATGGACCAGGCATCATGGCTGCCACGAAACCATACCTTGGTATCGGGATTATATAACAAGGGATCAAAGTTGTACTGCATGTACAGACTCCAAGATTCCATCCAATCTCCAACAAGGGCAGAGGGCACCTCACTTTTTTGGGGTTCTTTGACGGGCTCATTTCCATCATTCTTGGAACAAGCATAAGCACTTAAAATTCCGGTTACGGCCAAAAGCAAAACGGCCTTCTTAAAAAATTTCATAGACTGATTATTAAAAGGTTTGTTACTGTTGTTGGTTAGGAAGGCCCTTTAGTTTTTGATAGGTTGTAAATAGAGTTTAAGCACACTTGATGTTAAAAATGGACGGAGTGAAATCTGGTTTGTCAGGACGATCACCGTAATTTTCCTGTCCGGAAGACGCATGATGTCGGCTAAGGCCGGCCCACCACTATGCCCCGTGGCTGTTACATCCCCAAACTTGTCCACAATCCATCCAATGCCGAAAGGTGAATTGACACCATCTCGTAATTGTGTGGGTGTCCAAAGTAGGTTTCGGTATTTTTCTGAAAGCAATGTGTTTTTGTCCAAAGCGACTATCCATTTGGCCAGGTCCTCTATGGAGGCGAACAATCCCCCTGCAGGGTAGGTCCATTTGGGGAACAGCATGGAGAAAATCCGCTGTTTTTGGTTTTCGTTGTCCCAAACATAGGTAGTGGCGGCATTGGGCATCATATCCTGTGTGCGATAAATGAAGTCCTGCTCCATATTGTTGTATAAGGTGTTTTTCATCCCAACTTTATCAAATACATAGCTGGACATGAATTGTTGAAAGGGCATGCCGCTTATGTTTTCGATAATTTTCATCACTAGGGCATAGTCGCCCCCTGCATATACGGTTTTGGTCCCTGGCTCAAAATCCAAAGGATTTTCCCTAGCGGTCAGTATAGCTTCATCAACTGAATTGAATTCCTTTTTCAGCGCCAAGAGATCGACAATGCCCGATTGGTGGGCAACCAGGTCTTTGATCTTCATGTTGTCCCATGATTCAGGTAGATCCTTCACATGAGTACTCACTTTATCTTCCAAATCCAGTTTGCCTTCCTCGATCAAGATGGCAATGGCCGTTGCGCTCAATAATTTGGTGACCGATGCCAATTGAAAGGCCGTTTGTTCCGTATTGTCAACGTCGTACTCCAAATTGGCGGTACCATAGGAACCGATACATTTGATCTCACCATCCTCAATGATGGCAACCGATAAGGCCGGAATGTGGTGTTCTTCGATTTGAGCGGTTAAAAAGCTGTCGATTTTTGCAGCTCGTTCTACCAGTTCTTGTGCCGAAATCAAAGGAGAAATGCACAGGAACAGCATAGATGTCAGTATATTTTTTGCAGTCATGATTTTTTGTTTTTTGATTATTGAATTTTCCTTTTGCATAGCTTCAAAGCTGGGAATAGTTCCGTTTCAAGCCAGTTCGACATTTTTTCGCAAAGTGCAAACAGGGTTTAAGGGGCATGAAATTATGGTTGATCGGGAGCGCTGAATTTTACATAGGACTGGGGACTATATTGTCTATTGGCTCCGTGCTTTTCAGGTAGTCAAAAATGGCCCTTATATCTTCATCCTTCAATGCTCTGTACGCCTGCCATGGCATAGGAGGTAGAAGGGTCCGTGTATTTTGAAGTCCCTTGAACTTGCCCTGGGTCAGGGCCCGTTTAAACTGATCGTATGTCCAAGAGCCTATACCAGAGCCACTGGAAGAAATGTTTCCAGCAAAGGAAACTCCCCATGGTCCAACAGCTGCGGTCAGATCAGGGTAGAAGAGCACCCATTTTTTGGCAAAATCCTGTTCTTCCTCGGTCAAATTTGGAAAGGGTTGTGCAGCATCATACCCCCCAAATAGACGCGTTGGATCGGGGATGGGGCCTTCGGGTGTGAAAACCTTTGGGGAATGACAAGACGTACAATCCATAATTTCCACCAAATATTTGCCTCTTTCAATGGATGATTCTGTTTGAACCAATTTACCCGCTGCTGTTGATTTTTTGTCCTCGGTGTTCTGGCAGGAGCTCAGAAATACAATCAGGACAGTACTTAAAATTAGATGTGTTTTCATTTGATGATTGATGTTTTATGATTGATGTTTTATGATTGATGTTTGATGATGAAATAGCTTTAGTTTTTTGTTCGAATCAGCAATAGGTCTTGAAAGTCATAACTGAAATCGATGTTGGGTGATATCCCCTTCATTCTAATTTCGGTGGCCACACCATCTTCGTTTAACCAAAAGGAAGCAAATGCATCGGCCTGCAGGTCCCGATCTTCCCATTTTATGGCAAAAGTGTTGGCCTTGTAATGGTACATGCGACCAGTTAATTTGGGAGAGCGGTATGATCTGAACCACAATTGTCCATTGTTGCTATAGATTTCAATCTTGCCAAACCAACGATCCTCATATATCCCAATATAGTCATCGGGATTTACCTGTGGATCACTGTTGGCATCAATGGTCTTCCAAACCTCTTCGGTAACCCTATCACCCTGTTGTTGTCGTTGTTTGAACCTTTGGTTGTATACCGCAATCCAGTTTTTGGAATCCAGTTCCAAATAACTGTCAACAAGGGTCTTGGAAACCGACGAAAAAAATGCCCCACCGGATTCGCTGGTATTGGTTAAAATAATGATGCCCAGATCCAACTCGGGAAGCAACCAAATTTTGGTCATAATTCCGGGCCCTCCACCTGTATGGACCAAGCTTTTCTTCCCAAGGATATCGGATACGAACCAACCCAAACCATAGCCCATAAAGTGGGAATTGTATCTTGGATCCTTACTGGCATCCATGATCGTATTGATTTTCCACATTTCATATTGGCTTTGTGGTGAAAACAATTGTTGCTCTAAATTGTTTCCGTATTTCCCTTGGTTAAGGTGAACCAACATCCATTTGCACATATCTTCCGCACTGGAGAAAATACCGCCTGCTGCACCATTCACATTTTCCTTGAAATGTGATATGGTTCTTATACCGCTTGTTTCCCTTATATGTGGACTTGCAACTTGTTCCAGATCTTCTATATTTTCCAATCTGGAATAGGTGTTTTCCATCTGTAGTGGTTCAAAGATGTTTTTTTCCACAAAACGTTTCCAACTGGAATCCGTAACCCTTGCGATTACTTCCCCCGCAACCCAATACAAAAGATTGTCATAATCAAATTTGGTCCTGAATGGGGATTGGGGTTCAAAATATTGGAAACTGTTCAAGACATCTGCTATGGTAAAATCACTTCCCGATGGATAGCCCATAAGATCGCCCACACCCATACCAAGCCCACTTCGATGGGTCAACAGGTCTTTTATGGTAAAATTCTCCGTAACATAGGAATCGTACATTTTAAATTCTGGAATGTATTTGATCACTTTGTCATCCCAAGAAATTGTTCCCTCATCCACCAAGATGGCCAGGGCTGTGGTGGTGAAGGCCTTGCTCAACGATGCAATGGCAAATGGCGTTGTCTCTGCTACGGGAATTTCGGTGTCCACAGATTTTACCCCGTAACCCTTTAGATGAATGATTTTACCGTCCTTTACCACACCTATGGACGCGCCGGCCACTCCGAACGTTTCGAGGGCGTTGCCCGCCAGTTCATCAATTTGTTTCGATGACATTTGCGGATACATTGTACTGCACACCAGTACAAGGAGCAGTATAAGGCTATATCGGAATGTTGATGTAATGTTCATTTTTTGATTGATGATCAATGATTTGATGTAGGCTCCTCCGTTGGAACTTACGCCATATTCAGTTCCACGTTTTTTCCCACCTTATGCAATAGTTCACCGGCCTGCACCAAATGCCGTTCGGTATGATGGACCACAAACCTTAGGGTGTCACCTAAGCGGAGTGCTATAAATCTGGATAGGGTTGTTTTGATTTTGATGTTTTTTAGATCATGATTCCTGCTTTTTTCCAAAAGCTCCAGCAATTTTTGTTGTTGGTCAATAAAGCGGTCCACCGTTCCCTTATTGAGTTCTTTGGCAATTGGGTTCATCGGAGTTGCTGTTTTCATTTTTTTGATTTTACCTTCAACAGGTCTGATAATCTTAACAAAGTAATTGCCCAAAGCACTTCCCTGGTAATTCGAATTTTTCGAATTCGGATTCGACATTTTCAGGGCTTGTTCTATTTCAGGTAAATAATGATCACCATACAGGTTAAGGTGCTCCAAACATTCATAGATGTTCCAAACATTGGATGAGGGTTTGTACTTTAACTGGTAGTGCTCCAATCTTTTCAGTGCATAACCAAACTGAATCGCCTTTTGGGTCAATTCGGTCAATTCTTCGAACATTTCATCAATGGATAGTTGCATTGCTTTTTTTTACAAATATCCTCCCCATCCGTCCGATTGCCATTGATTCAAATCAAGAATTGTGGCAATCAGCGATTTCTAAGCCGACTTAGGGTTTCCGGTGTCATTCGAAGGTAAGATGCAATGTATTTTAATGGGATTTCCTGGAAAAGTTGTGGGCTTCTTTCCAGCACTCGTTGATAACGTTCTGAAGGGGAATCCGTTAGCAAATCCAGTTCCCTTTCCAATTGTTGCAAGGCCAATTGCTCCATCAATTCCCCATATTCCTTCATGCTTTGAAGGTCACTGTGCACAAAATGAAAGAACGCAGTCTTTGGCACTTGGTAAACTATTGTTTTTCGAATGGCTTGAATGTAGTATTCAGATGATTTTCCGGTAAGGAAAGAGCCCAAGGAAGTGATAATATTACCGGAATAACCAAACCTAATGTCGTGTTCCGCATTTCTGGAAACGTAAAAAAGGCGCAGTGCGCCTTCTTCTATAAAATAGATATTGTTTTCTACCACTCCAGGGGTCAACAAATATTCATGCCTGGATAGTTCCCGTTTTTCCGACTTCAGGTATTCTACAGATCTTAAGGCTTCCAAAAGATTAGGTCGGTGTTGCATTGTATGGCTTTTAATTCTCAAAAATGCGACAAAAAATAACCGGATGCATTTATAAAATTGAGTTTTTAGGTCATTTTGGGTTCGGTTTCTGGATTCAATTGCTTCATGATCACAGCAGCGCTGTTTTGGCATTCCAAAATCAATTCATCGGTGGTTTGGTAAACCAATTTTCCGTTTTTCTTCACCACATTTCCTGCAATGACTACAGTATCCACATCATGCTCCTTTGCATAAAGGACCATAGCGGATACCGTATTGTGAATTGGGGAAATACCAAGTTTATGGGAATCTACCAATATGATATCGGCCTGTTTCCCTACTTCCAATGATCCAATTTTGTTTTCCAGACCAAGGGTCTTGGCACCGCCCATGGTGACCATTTTAAAAATGTCCAGATCTTGAATGGCCAATTGCTCGGACATTTCCCCTTTTTGGAAATGCCTTTCGTTTTGAATGGCACGTTCGGCCTGTAATGCTGTTTTCATCTGATCGAACAAATTACCGGAGGTACCGGCAACCATATCTGCTCCAAGACTACAGATGATGTTGTGTTTCAAGGCCTTTCCTGTTGCTGGCAGCCCCAATCCCATTTGAAGCTCCATTTCAGGTGTGATGGATAGACTACAACCATGGTCTGCCAACAACTTGAAATCGTGGTCGTTCAAGGTATTTCCATGTGCAAAGTTTAAATCGGGGCCCAAAAGACCGAGCTGATCTAGTTTTTGGACGCCTTTGTACTTAGGACCAAATGAACCTCCACCAATATGCATCGATATTTGGATGCCAAGGTCCCTGCCCATCAAAATGTCTTGTTTGGCCACTTCCAATTCAGAATATTCCGGTCCCCTTATCGCCAAAGCCATGGTTACCAAATCATCCTCAGCGCTGAAATAGTTCTTTTTAATATCGTAGGCGTTGACAGGGTGCGGTTTTTTGCTTTCGTAGAACCATTCCCAAACAGAGGTGCCCGGAGTTCCGTAACCAAATTTTGCCCGGATACCGGAATCGCGGAGTCCTTTTATGGCCGCTTCCGCATGTTCGTCCGAATTCATGATGTGCGACCAATCAAAAATGGTGGTGATTCCTGCGTTTAAGGCCTCCAGTGCCCCTAATAGATTTCCCAGATACACGTCCAAGGGGCTCATTTTTGGGGCAATGCCTCCGAGCATCCCATTTAGGTACTCCATCAAGGTCCAGTTGCTCGCGGTTCCTTTAAAGGCACTTTCCCATAGGTGCCGGTGCGTGTCGATCAATCCGGGACTAACGATCATTCCCTCGGCCGAAATTACTTCCATATCCGAGGAAACCTCAATCTCTTTTTCTATGCAGGTTATGGTATCTTTCTCTACTAAAATGTCTAGCTTATCACAAACCAATCTGTCATTTTGGAATGTCAATACCGTGCCTCCTTTGATTACAATTTTTCTTGTACTCATGTTTCTTGATTTTTGTTCCACAAAGTTGCTTGGTAGATGGAAAAAAATACTTGATTTGGATCAAGAGATTGTTGGTTTGGGGGCGGCCCCAAATTTTTAGAGCGTCATTTCCATTTCAAACTGGTTCAGTTTGTTTTGGAGTCCCGCTTTTAATAGATGAGTGATTTTATCGGACAGCCTACTATCCACATTGTTGATCTTAATGTGTGCCGAGTGCCTTGACATTATCGAAAATAATCGATCCCAAGCAAGGATATTGTCTGTCATCACCTCAATCTGTGCCACGTATCCGCCAGTTGGTGCCATTATGAAAAAAGATTCCACCTGATTGTTAACATGGATTTCAAATGCCCGAAAATTTCCACGAGCCAAGGCGCGAACATGGTTTTCCCACGAATACCATTGTTGGCTTGAATGGGACATCAGGGATTTTACATCGAATTCAACTTCACGAATTTCTTGGTCCTGCACCTGTACACCATTCAGATTTCCACTGAAGCAATGAAAAAGTTTGGTGGTCCTAAAACCAATGGATGTATAGGTTTTAATGGCTCGAATGTTCTCAGTGATCACTTCCAGGGTACATCTCTTAATTCCATTTGCCTTAAATATTGGGATGGAGTGATCATAAATTGAATGGATCAATTTTTGGCCCCGGTACTCGGGCAATACACCAGTGCAGGCATTATAGGCAGTAAGCAAACCATCCCTAGTATCTATGGCGTGTAGTACAAAACCAACTAGGTTGCCATGGTGAAAAACACCAAAGGATAGGTCATATTGCACTTTGGCCATCCTCCAGCGTTCTTCATAATACCCATGGTCTTTAAACAAATCAACATAATAATCATGGAAAGCTTGAAAAAAGCACACCATAATATCGTTAAAAGGCGTGTTGCTTAAATCTCTTATTTGCATTTTAGCTCGAAAGTTCCGTATAGCGTTTGGTCAACCATGCTTCGGCTTGGGAAATGGTTTCGCACAACACGGTTTTTACCCTGTCATTGCTCCTTTTTTGCAATTCGATGGAGGATAGTTTGGAAAACAGATCGGGCGAAATTATGCTTATATTGTAACGAAGACCATGTTCGTAATTGAGCGGAAAAAAATAGTTGGTTATCCAATCCACTAGACCCGCCCATGCACCTTCAATCTCTTTGGTATCGTGGACATGGAACTTGCACCCTTTTTTGGAGCCCTCCCTTTTTTGCCACTCCAGCATTTTCATGGAGGCAGATTTTACTTCCTCCTCCGAACAGAACCCTATCCATTTCATCAACAGATAATTTTTTTGGGGTTCGTAGCTCAATTTGGCATAGATTTCCCCATCATTATTTCGAATAAGGTCAACAACTATCATAATTATGAAAATGAAATGCTTAAGATAGTCAGTTTTCGGCTATTTTGGGAACAATGAATTGAACGTTGTGTTCACTGGCATGTTTAAATGCTTTTTCCACATTTAGTTTGGAAAAATCGGGCACTTTTTCCAAGTCTGGATAATCCACTGTTTCGTCCAAGGAATCCCCAATGACCCTAAAGTAGTCCAGCAAGTTCCCAGGTGTAAGCAAAACAATCATTTTACCTGGTTTCTTACCAACGTTTTTGAATGTGTGTACCTCATTGGAAGCCACATGGATTACGCTTCCGGGCAATGCTCTAAAAGGATTGTTCAGGTCGTTTTTGATGAATTCGAATTCGCCCTCCAAAATGTAGAATACTTCCTCATCGGGGTGGGAGTGGGGAGGTGGGCCTCCCAACGGAGGTACATTCTCCTCGAAAATGGCGTAGGTGTTTTTGGTTTCGGTATTACTTACCAAAATCTTTATGACGTCTGTCAAAATCAATAACTGTTCGTTTTTTGATGGTGATTCCATAATCTTTGATTTTTTATTTTAAGCCAATGTTGTTACTTCTATCCGATTATTATCTGGGTCGAGGGTCTCAAATTCGTAATAGCCATCGCCAGTTGTTCTGGGGCCTTTTAAAATAGTAAACCCGGCTGCTTCCAATTCCAATGCCATCCGGTCCACCTCATTTTTGGAATCGACCCCAAAAGCAAGATGTATGATACCTTTGTGTTGTTTTTCTATAGTGTCATTGCTGTTTTCCGGTATACCTGGCATACTCATAAGTTCCAGTCGTGCACTCGATTCAAATGTCAAAAAGTAGCTTTGAAAATTGGTATCGGGATTGGTATATTTTTCATTGGGGTTGCCAGAAAGGTAGGTGGAATAATAGTCCTTGAGTTTTTCTAAATTGGAAGTCCAAATGGCAACATGTTCAAGTTTCATCGGAAATGTATTGATTACTTGAACAAAGAAAGGGCAAGCTATTATAAATGCAATTGATTCAAATCAAGAAAACTTAGACCAGGAATTTCGTCCTATATCGGCTCAGGGTCTCCGGGGTTATTCCCAAATAACTGGCCACATAATGAAGTGGAATTCTTTTAAATACTTTTGGATGCTCTTCCATCAAATTTTTAAATCGGTCCTCGGGATTCACACTGAGCAAAGCAGCCTCTCTTTTCTCGGTTCTGAGCAGTTGTTCCTGTACCACGATGTCGGCCATTTTTCGTAGTGACGCATGGTTGGCAACAAGGTTCATTACATCGTCCCGATGAAGAACAAACAGTCTACAGGGTTCAATCGAGGTAATGGTGGTCAAGGATGGGGTTTGTGATAAAAAGCTGGCCAAAGAACCCACTATGGAGTTTTCAAAGAAAAAATCATTACAGACCTCTTTATTGGGAGAATCATAGAACAGTCGCATAGATCCTTCGGAAATAAATGCCAGTTTTGTGCAGACCTGACCAGATTTAAGAAAGACCTGGTTTCGTTTGAGGTGTTCTTCCTTCATGGCATTTTTTAGTGCGGACAATTCCACTTCGGATGCTTTAAAAGTTCTTTCGATATTAAAAAGGAACTGGTTCATACTTTGTATCCCAAAAAATTATTTCCGAATGAGGTTTTCAAATTTATGTCAAAGTTATTTACCGTACAGTGTAACTGAAGACATACTTCTATTTAAAAAAAAATGGTGAAGTCAATGTTGCTTTTGTAAGCTCTTGTAGGTACAGGATTCTTGAAGTAATATTAACTATGGTTCCTTTTAACAAACTAGGCATATGATTCCAGACAGGTTACAATATTCGACTAACTGTTCGGTGGTACTGGCATTTAGCGTATTTGCAACAATAAAGGATTGCTGATTGTTTTGGTTTTCATTTTTTATGAAAAAAAATCAATTTTTTTCAGGAATTTCTTCTTTTCGATTGTTTAATCTATACCAAACACCATGAGATATGAAGAAATTTAACTCAATAACGGTAACAGAAGCATTGGAAACAGAGGATTTTCAAAAGATTTTTGAAGCACAATCCAAATTCATTAAACGACTTATCTTATTCTTTTCATTACAATACATAATACTACTCATTATTTTACAAACACTGTAGCGATTTGTTTCGAGTCAGATCGCGATAGTTCCAGGGGCAATGCTGGCAACGGTGCACTTTAGGTATGGTGCACCGTTTCTTTTTTTATACTTTTTGATGTAGAGGCTTAATTAAATTTCAACATCCGTTGGCCGGATAGGTCAATTCACCATTAATTTTACCGAAAAATTGGGCGTAAGGCCAAGAGCACTTTTTTCAAACCGTTGTGCCGTATTGGACTCATCGGGCTTGTAAAAGACATTAAGACTATTGTCCGTATCAAAAACGTTCCACAAAGCGGCCCCCAATTCCAATTTGGTATGTTCCCCACAGGTTATTTCATATTTTCCCGAGATGTCCATTCGCAGATAATCCGTCATGTTCTCGGCGTTTGCCTGACCATAGTTGATTTCACCATCAATTACCGGATTTTCGGTAACCGGCAACGTTATGGGTTTGCCGGAATGCCAGTTCAATCCCGTGGCGAACACCAAATGTCCCACATTATAATTGGCGCCCAAGGTTACGGCATGGGCGATTTCAAAATTGTTCGTAAAGGTTTGCTCCGGTAACTGGTTGAAAGTATAATCACTATCCAAGTAGGAATAGCTCAACCAAACATGGTTGTTCTGGAACTGTTTTCGAAGCAAAAGGTCGAGTCCATTGGCTACATAAGACCCCGCTGTTTTTACAAATTCGTACCGGTCTTGAAACCCTTGACTCTGGGTGGTGATCCCATTTACCTGTTTGTAGAATGCAACGCCATTGACCAACCAACCTTTCTTGTTGTACAATAAACCGAATGATCCCTGTTTACTGGTTATAACAGGAATGGATGTGTCGTTGGAAAGCTGCCATCTTCGTTTTTCCAATCCCAAAAAATCATTTTGGAAATTAATGACTTGGGAGGAGCTTTGGTGTTTGAACTCCCCCAAGACTTCCAAGCTGAAATGATCGTTCATTTTATGGTTGAATGTAAACCTTGGCTCCCAAATCTGCTTATCGAATTCGGTGAGGTAATTAAAACGCAACCCAACGTTAATGTGGGAGGCCGTATTTTTGGACGTCATTCCCATTTGTGAAAAAAAGGCATGGGTTCGAAGTACTTCACCCTCCAATCGAAGGTAGAGGGGGTCGTCCACATCGTCAAGATTGGTGATTTTGGTTTCCACCAATTGATAACCATGAGTCCAATGGGTTTTTCTTGTAATTTCATCGACGATCTGAATTTTTACACCGGTTTCGGAGACCTTGTTTTCCTGTAAAAACCGTTGGTCTTCCAAAATATTGACGTTGGTGGCCTGCAGTTTATAATCGGTATTGTAAAAGGCAAAATCAGTGCTCCATTTATCCGACCAGGTTCGATGGTATTGTACACCTGCCGCCAAACTGGATTGATCGATATTGCTTTGTTTGGAAACTTCTATGCCAGACATTTCAGCCACTTCATCAAAGAACACCTCATTGGCCGTATGGATAAAATTCACCCTAATGCGGTCCTTGTCCGAAGGATGGTATAGCAGGCGAAAGGAGGTGTCGTAAAAATCGAAGTTGAAATCGGAATTGCGAACCGTTGATGCATTTCGCTCGAGTTCGGTATCCTGTGCTATCCGGTTGAAATACTGGGAATAGGTCGGGGTTTCCACCAAATCACTTATGGCCTTACGCGAGGCCAGTTGAAAGGATAGTTTGTCCCCGATCGGTACATCAATAAAACTGTTGACATCGATAAGGTTGGCACCGATGCCACCTTTGAGTTTGTTGTTGAGCCGTTCCTCGGTTTTCATGGCAATGGTTCCGGATACCCCGTCGGTTTCAGAAGCGTCACTACCGTTTTTTCGCAGCTCAACCACATTGGTGATCTGCGGATTGTACATGGAAATAAGCCCAAAAAAGTGCCCGGATTGGTACATTTTGATACCATCCCAAGTAATCAGGTTTTGATCGTGGCTGCCACCCCTGATATTGATGTTGGAAACTGTTTCGTCCACACTCTGTACCCCCGGCAAGGATTGCACCGAAAACAAAATATCGTCTTCAACCAGACCTGGAAGGGTGCTAAAGCGATCTAGATCCAATTGATAGGAACCATTGTCGAGTTTATCCAGTCCACGGACCAAAAAATCATACACCGTAATTTCGGCCAATTGTTCGTGGTAGGGCACCATGAAGATAGGATTGCAACCCGAGGTGTTCATATCCTTTGCCTCCAAGCTCAGCGGTTTATACCCCATCAATTTTATAAGAACCTTGTCGTTTCGGGTTAGTTCTTCCAATTCAAAATAGCCGTTCTCATCGGCGTAAATGCCTGTTGAACCACTTTGGATGGCCACAAAAGGTAAGGACTCTCCGGTATCTCTATCTTTCAGAAATCCACAAACACGGAAACTTTCCTCCCTGATGGAAATGGTATTGGAGGATATGATAACAAAGCCCAATTTGGTTTTTTGGTTCAAATAGGAAAGGGTTTGCTCCAGATCCATAGAATCATCCGGCGCATTAATGGCGATGTCTTCCACCAAAGTGGAAACATAGTTGAACTGTACGCCAAAACGCTCCTGCACTTGGGCAAGGATTGTGGTCAGAGGTTGATTTTCTTTTGTTTGGGCAACCGTAAAGTTTGTATATAAGGCGGTTAGGCAAACAATAAGAAAAAGTAATCTTTTTCCCATAACAACTAAAACGCACGGTAGTGCGCTTTAGTATGAACCTCGTTAGGAATGGTGTGTAGTGCCTACATGGTGATGGGAAACAGGGGGAACTGGTGTTTCTTAAAGTTGGGAGAACTAATTTCTTGTGCTAAATAGCACTTCTTTGCCATTTATTTGATAGGCCAGATTCAACGGTTCACCAATGGCCTTTATGGCCTGGGATAGGTTGTTATGATCGAATCCGCCTGTAAATAGTTGATCGGTATTTACATTCTCTTGACCAACAGTTACCCCATATTGCCGTTCCAGTTCAGCAAAAACCTCCGAAACCGGGGTACGTTGGAAATAACTTTTGTTTTGGGTCCATTGGGGCTCATCAAAGGTGTTGGTTCCCGTGGTAAGTAATCCGTTCATTAAGGTCATATTGTCGCCCACATGTAGAATAACGGTACCCTCATTGGTGGCAACTTGCACGGTGCCTTCAAAGCAGGCCACTTCAAAAAATGAACCACGCTGTTTCACATTGAACTCCGTACCCAATACGCTTACCGTACCGGACTCGGTCACCACATCAAACCTGGCCCCTTTGGCCACATCAAAAAAGGCCTCACCTTTCAAGGTGATTTCTCTTTTGGTTGCCCATTCCTTTTCATTATAGGCAACTTCCGATTGGGCATTGATGGTTACTTGGGACGCGTCTGGCAGGCTGATGCTGGTTTTTTCAGCAACCTGTGTCTGTACCTCGGTCAACGAAATTGAAGTAAATATGTAGTATAGACCCAAAACGGCCACAACAATACTGGCCACCCGCATCATGGGCTTGAACCAATCAATTTTCCTGACCTTTTGTTCAGGTTGCATGGAACGCTTCTTGAAGGTGTCAAAGTCCGCCATAGCAGAGAAATGGGATGCCTTAAAATGGGACGCATCCGCAATGATGTCTTTGAAAAATGAAGCATCTTCCAAAGCATCGAAGGCTTTTCTTTCCGCCTCGGAAAGATCGTTGTTCAGCCACTTTTCCATCAATTTCTCTTGGTCCATGTTTTCGGTTCTTTCCTATATAACAATCAACTTTCCTTTTCTCCTGACTATTTTACCCTAAAATTTTCCAATTCTTTTTTCAATTGGTCAAAAGCCGAGTAAATACGATACTCCACGACCTTTCGGGTAACTCCTAAAATTTGTGCAATTTCTTCATGTTTTTTCCCTTCCACCTTGTTCAACATGAACGCAACACGCTGTTCTTCGGAAAGATTGGCGAGCGCATTTTGGTACTTTTTAAGGTACTCATCCTTTTCGAGCAAAAACTCGGGATTTTCAATATCGCAGGCATTGGGGGTTTCGTTCTGGTATTTCAAGACCACTTTTTGGTGCTTGACCTCATTGAGCATTAAATTGTTGCCGATGGTGAACAGGTAGGATTTTGCTTTGTCCGCGGTAACTTTTTTGCAATTTTCCCAAAGTTTTGCAAAGGCATCCTGTGCCTTGTCTCCGGGATTTAATCGATCACCGTATTTGTAATAGAGGAAATCATGTAAATTTTGGGCATACTTTTCATAGATACTTGCGAATAAGGATTCATCACAAACATCTTTTTGGAGGGACTTTTCCAATAAGGTTGGTTTTTGATTCGACTAAAGATAAAAATCTTTTTAAAAATTTTCAGGAGTTTTGATCGTTTGGTTGTTTAATAACTAAATGGAGTATCCGTGTTTAAGCCAAACATTATGAAAATAACCGCTAAATCTTTGACCCTCATTCTATTGCTGGCGGCCTTTTTGGTCAATACATCGTGCAGGAAGGAGGAGTTCGATTTTCAGGGAGCTCCACCAGACCAAGCTTTGGAAGCCAACACGACTGTTGCCAATTTGTTGTTGCGCACTACCATGCACGATGGATCTATGGACAATATTATTGACAATGCCAGTTGTTTTTCGTTGAAACTGCCTGTCGTGGTTGTGGCCAATGGTACTGAAGTAACGGTTACCAATTCGGATGGGTATGAAGCCATAGAGGCCATTTTTGATGAGAGTGCGGTGGATACCGATACCATGGTTATCCAATTTCCGGTAACCCTTATTTTTTCGGACCATAGTGAGGTGTTGGTTGCCGATCAGGCAGAATTCGACACCTATGCCAGCACTTGTTCCGGAGAAGATCAAAATGATGATGATATTGAATGTATCGATATCAAATATCCAATGGCAATAAGCCTATTCAATACGGCGAAGGAAACGTTGAATACCTTATCATTTACCGATGATAAGTCCTTATATGAATTTATAGCCTCCTTGCAAGAAACCGATGTGGCCAATATTCAATTTCCCATTGGCTTGACTCTTTCGGACGGCACCCTTATCCAAGCTTATGATTTGGTGGATCTGGAAAACCTAATTGATACCTATAAGGATGATTGTGACGAGGACGACAACAACGATTTCAACGATGATGATTGTACCGACTGCAATCCAACTGAATTTGAAGATAACTTGACCAGTTGCACGGTTTGGACCGTGGACGCCTTATCACGGGACAATCAAAATTTAACGAGTCTGTACACCGAATTTGTTTTCAATTTCCAAGTAGACGGCACCCTATCCGTCACTGTGCTCAATACTAACGATATATTTGTGGGAACATGGAGCGTTACTGGTTCTGGTGTGGATATGAAACTGGAAATCAATGTGGTAGGCCTCGATGATTTTAATGGTGTTTGGGACGTGAATGAATCGGCCCAATCCAACAGTCAAGGATTGGTGGTTGTGCGTATTGGCACGGATACCCTACGTTTTAAAAACGGTTGTTAATGCAGATAGGAGCATACTTTTCAACGGATTTGGACATCAAGTTGCAGTTCATCGAAAAAAATGACCGTTTATCCAAAGGTATCAGGAAAATCACCCCATAGCTTGTTTTAGTAATAGAATTCAAAACCAACCAACCAACTCAACTCAGAAAAATGACTTTAACCACAATAGTAATCGACGACTCAACCCTACAAAGGGTAGCCACCGGTAGATTGATCGAGAACCACCCCAATCTTCGTTTGATGGGAACCTTTGATGATCCCAAAAAAGGATTGGAAGCCGTAAACAAATTTCAACCGGATGTGTTATTCTTGGATATTGAAATGCCAGGCTTGGGTGGCTTTGAGGTGCTTGAGTTGTTGGAGTGCGATTGCCAAGTTATATTGAACTCTACCCGTTCACAGTTTGCTTTGCATGCTTTTCAATACGATCAGGTGAAGGATTTTTTGGTAAAGCCCATGAACAAGCCACGTTTTGAAAAATCAGTGGATAAGGCCATCAAAAATATGACCGTGGAAAAAGTATCCAGACCTGACATGGGACAACATGTATGGATGAAAAGTCTATCCAAAGCCAGTTAAGAAGTCAACCGTATACCAAACCAAACAAACTAAAGTAAATAACCAACCAACAAATTATGAAAACCGACCTCAGATCAAAACATAGTTTACTGACCTACTTATCTATGCTAATGGCCGGTATTTCTGCCTTGCCGAACCAACAGATGCAATCTTGCCCCATCAAGGTGCAGCATACGGGTCAACGATGGCAACAAAGGTGATAAAGAATTACAGATTGGGCTTGTAATATTAGGTAGCGATACCTCATATATGCAAATGAGGAAACGGGGGCACTTGCCCCCGTTTTTAATTTCACTTAATACCTTTGGACCACAAATAACCTTACTCAGGTGAAGATATTAAAAGGTCAATGGAAACATTGTAGTGTGTGTTTTAGAAGCTCCAGCGTAACCTAAAAAAAATGCCATGGCCCAAAGAGCGGTATTTCTTGAACTCAAAAAAGGATTGTGAAATAAGATCCATTTCCCAATTGGTCGCAAGGGAATAGGTTAATGTGGGGATGGCGATCACCGAATGGTTGGTGGGAGCGTAAACGGTTCCCAATGACCCCGAAAAAATAGGGGAGAATTCTTTGGCCAGTTGTACATAACTTGAAAATTCGAAAGGCATTAAGTTTTTGGCCGTGATGGCTGTGATGGCTAAATTCTCTATGCTGCCGTTCTGATCCAAAGTACTTCCATTGTATAAGGCCGTTCCATAGAGGTACAACCCATTTTTAAAACCATAATCCACCGAAACGGAGGCGCTTAACACATGCTCATTGCCCAGATAGTCTTTTCGGGGCACAAAATAGGAGAGCTCCCCCTTGAACCCCATATTTTTGAGATTGCCTGCCCAACCCAACCCCATCACCCAATCGTTTTGATAGATGCCGGTAATCAGCTGAAAATCGTACGACCATGTATTAAAGCCATACAATAGGGCAACGATATGATCGTCTGTTATCCTGCCTTTTTTGGCGGCCAATTCCAACCGGCTGAAATCACCGGTGTAGTACTGAACCCGAACCGCATCGCTTCCCGGGCGTTCTTCATAATCAAAATCGAGAAAATTATAGGTATTGAAAATATCATTGGGGTTCCAAATTAGGTTACGACCCCAGTTTACCCGTTGTCGGCCAACGGTAATGTCCCAATTGCCTTTGGTGAATCTCACCGATGCCCTGTCGATGGCAGACACCAAGAGCATATGCCCATTTTCAGCAACACTCCAGGTTAGATCTACCCATCCATTATCTTGGGTCATCAAGTCAGAAAATCCTGGGAAGTTGGCAACGGCATCCCCATAAAAAATTCGGTTACGGAATTCCAATCGGAAGCTGATGCTTTCGGAAGGGGCATAGGCAAAATTCAATCTGTTGTGCAGAAATGTGGTCCATTGCAGCTGTTCCAGGTTATCCACAAACTGGAACTGATGAAGGTTTTTGACATATCCGTTCAATACCAGTGGCTGTTTCTTTTCCTGGCTAAAAATACAAAGGGGGAAAAGGAGAATAAAAATGAGCCATATGTGTGCTGCACGAGCCATTGTGCTTAAGTTGGTGTTTGTACAATATCTGAATCAACCTTGCCATCGACCAAGGTGATTACACGCCTGGCTTTTTCAATCACACGTTGGTCATGTGTCGAAAACAAGAAGGTTATTTTTTCCTCTTTGTTCAATTTGGCCATAATGTCCAATAAATTGGCCGCCGATTTGGAATCCAGATTGGCCGTTGGCTCATCGGCCAAAATGATCTTGGGTTTTGAGGCCAATGCCCTGGCCACTGCAACACGCTGTTGTTGTCCACCGGAAAGCTCACCGGGCCTACTGTTTATTTTTTCTGCCAAACCCACTTCCTGAAGTAATTCCAATACCCTTTTTTCCCGGTCTTTTTTCGGAACTTTTTGCAATTGGAGCACAAACCCAATGTTTTCCTTGGAAGTGAGCACAGGAATCAGGTTGAAGGATTGAAAAACAAATCCGATGTTTTCCAACCGGAAATCGATCAATTTGTTTTCAGGCAGTTTGGTGATTTCAACACCATCCACAAAAACGGTTCCTGAAGATGGTTCGTCAAGTCCACCGATCATGTTCAACAGGGTGGATTTGCCCGAACCCGAAGGCCCGACCAAAGCGACAAATTCACCTTCTTCGATATGGAGGTGCACATCCTGCAATGCCTTAACTGGAATCATTTTCTCGTTGTAGGTCTTGCTTACGTTATGTGCGTCTATAATTGTTTTTTTCATGGCTTCATATTTTACGGATGGATTCGGCAGGATTTAATTGAAGTGCCCTGAACGCAGGATAAATCGCAGATAAAAGTGCGGTGATCAGACACATGATGGCCACGGTCCAATAGTTCTGGCTATCCAGTGCCGGATAGATGATCGAGCTGAAACCATAACTGGCCAAACCCTCGGAGAATATGGCAATGTTGATGCCAATTGAGCCCAATACCAGTACACTCAACCAACCCACCAAAAGACCCACCGGGCATCCAATTAAGGTCAAGAAAAGGGTTTCCAACATGATCATGGTAAATATCTTTTTCTTGTTGAGGCCAATGGCCATGAGCATGCCCAGTTCGCGAATCCGCTCCAGTACGGACATCAGCATGGTGTTCACAATACCAAAGGTGAGGGCCAACAGAATAATGCCCGTGATGATGTAGGTGTAGAGATGGAACGATTCTATGACCAATTCCAACTCTGGTGAAAGATCCATCCAATCTTCCACCTTTTTGTGAGGGACCATCAGTTGTACATCGGAATTGAAGGAATCCAACGCGCTCTCATTTTTTAGTAAGATGGCCAGTTCATTGCTTTCGGAAGGCTTTAGCCCCAAAAGATTGTCCAGCGATTGTTTTTGAACGTAAACATTCACTTCGTCCAAGGAAAGGTTTCGTGACCTATAAATGCCACCAACGCGGAAGGCTGCGGAAACCATGTTGGATTCAATATCCGTGAAGGTGACCACCACCTTGCTCCGCAATTTTATCTTTAGTTTTTTGGCCAGTTTTTCTCCAATAAAGATTTCGTTTGACTTGCCCGATTCAAAGTAGTCCCCTTCTATCAGGTTTTCATTCAATCCAATCTGTTTTTCTTCAGCTGCTGGAGAGATGCCATATACCGTAACACCGGTTGCAGTGGTAGGCGAGGTGATCATCCCTTTGGTAATGGTCCGGGCACTTGCAGCTTGAACCCGATCATCTTTCTGCAATAGGGAAAGGATGGAATCGGAATGTTCAATCACAAATTTTGATTCTTGTTGGTGGGTAAATTCAGGATGGTGAATTTGAATATGGGAGAGTTGCCTGTTAACTGACTCATCAATGTTGTTTTTGTAGAGTCCCCAGGCAAATGCCAAAATAAAGATGCTGGCCCACAGACCGATCACAATGGAGCCGATCACCACAAAACTGCGTGTTTTGTTGCGCCAAATGTTCCGCCAAGCAATTTGCACCAACATGATCAACTGTTTATGGCTTCCACGGGCCGAAGCCTGATTACCTTATAACCGGGATATAGGGCCAACAATATGGCCAGCACCAATACAATCAGGGTCTGGTTGATGAAAATACGGGGGTGGCCCGAAAAGTAAATAATGGGCTCAAAACCATATTCTTCATAAACCTCCTGTAACGATCCACTAAATTGAATGGGGTATTCCGTAAACAACCGAACCAATAGAATGCCCCCCAAAATACCCATGAAACACCCTATCAAGGAAATCATTATGGATTCCAATAAAACCACAAAGGCCAACAGCCTTTTTTTCATGCCGATGGCAATGAGAATGCCGAATTCACGGTTTCGTTCAAACGTCATCATGAGCAGGGTGCCGAATAGTCCAAACGAAATAATGATGTACAAAACAATGATAATAATATAATGCCCTGCACTGTCCGCTTCGATAAACTGATCCATTTCGGGCATCATCTGTTTCCAGGTCATCACTTCGTAGGCATCAGTGTCAATAGTGCTTTCAACCGCATTTTTTGATCCTTCCAAATCTGAGGTTTTACTAAGCATAATGGACAGGGACGTCAATCGATTTTCCGCACCGTGCAGGTTTTGGGCCGTTCGTAAGGGCATATAAATCACGTTCCCGTTCAGTTCCGGGGACCCCAATTTCAATATCCCAATAATATTGAATTTTCCTGCTGCGCTACTGGCATGATATCCTTGTCCGATCAAAATGAGGGTGTCATTTACCTTAACATTCAGTTGTTCGGCCAAACCGCTTCCCACCAATACTGCATTATCATTTTCGCTTTGAAAATAGCCACCTTCGATTACCTTTTCATCAAGCTGGTTGACCATTTTTTCGCTAGCAGGGTCGATACCCAAAACGAGCACGCCCTTGGTCTTATCACCAAAAGATGAAAGGGCAAAGGTTTCCAATCGGGGCATCAGTTGTGTAACCTTGGGATTACTGAGCAACCTTTGGTTCAGCTGTTCATTGGCTTCAAAAGAGTTGTCTATGGATTGTTCGTCCCAATAGCCTTTTTTATGGATTTGCAGATAGCCCGATGAGTAACTGACCACATTGTGGATCATGTTTTCATATACCCCATCCGTTACCGAACGAAAAGTGATGGCCAACAACACGGCAAAGAAAACAGACGCGATGGTGATCAGTGTCCGTCGTTTGTTTCGCCAAATATTCAACCATGCCAATTTTAGGAACATCATTTTATTTGTGTCATGTTTCTTGTGGTAAAGAAATTTTCGGGAATCTCCTCATCATAGAGGAGATGGTTGTACTGGATCACAGTCTTGTAACCCTCCTTATCGGTGGGTATCATTTCTATTTGGGTGGTCACTTTTCGGGATCCGAACATTTTTATGTCGCTGGAATTCATGATGTTTACCAGTTCGCCGTCCTCATCGTAAAATTCTGCCTTGAGTTGTAAAAAATCTTGGGTATCGATCCAAACGATCACTTTTTCCCATACAATGGCTGCGGAAGGCTTTGGAACCATCTCGATCTTGTAGCATTCTTTGCCGTTGAGGTTTTCCCTGCCCAAGTGTCTGTGTTCATAGTCTTCCACCGAAGAGGCCTCCTTCACCAGGTCGTCGTTGGTAAAGTCGGTGCCCATCCAGCTTTGGGACATCATTGAGGGAGGTAGTTTTATGGTGCGTTCAATCGCCGGTATCCAGTTCCATACCTCCTTTTTTCGTTTCAGAAAGGCAATGCCTTTTTCCTTGGCTGGGGCTTTCACCAGAATCAGGGTATAATCATCACCTTTCGTCCATGCCTTCATTTCCATTTCCCGCTGCCAATTGGGTCGTACGATGGTAATGGTGATATCTGCCTGGGACGTATTCCCACGCATGTTATTGTCCGCTATGCGAACCACTTCCTTTGCTGCAATTTCTTGGGAAGGTCGTACAGTTACAAAGAGAATGGCACAAATAGAGATAATGAAAATACGTACCATGTTTAGACGATTTTATAGGTTGAATCTACCCCGAACATCGGTCTTGGGCAATGATATTTATCACGGGAGCCATTGATGGATTTTGTAACGATGCATCATTTAAACTACCTATGGAGACAGTTTTGGCTGTTAAAGCATCTGATTAGGTATTTCCAGGGAGGGGGAACAAAAAGAGCCGCATGTTGATGCGGCTCTTAAAATATTATGGAAATACTATTTAGTTGCTTTCCAAGAAATCGTCAAAAGACATCAATTGAACTTCTTGCTTTTTAAGGTATTTGTCCTTGATCTTAGCAAAATCCATTTTCGCGTTATTGAAGCGTTCTGCGATTACCTCCAAGTTGTTGAGCTCTGCACCAGAAGGTTTATCATAACTTGTGGCCACCTTACTGTATAGGTCAGCCATACGCTCGCGTAATTGAGGTTCTGCAGATCCCACATAATTGTCACCCGTGGTGATCACCAAGGTTTCCTTAAGGGCGTTCAATTTGTCGGCCGTTTTTTTATCACCGTTTGAACTTGCGTGTTCCAAAATCGCATCCAATTCATACACCAAGTAGGCAAGTTCCTGGGTCATGTCATACAATCGCATGATGGTCGTTTCCTTCAGTTCGCGATCTTTTTCCGTTAGCGGTGAGTTTTTATCATAAACAAGGTTGAAGGTTTGCTCAAAGGTTTCCTTTCCTTTGGTGATCACCGCTTTATAGGTGCCGGCAGGTACCTGGGGTGCTGTAAAACCACCAAAACTGAAGGTTTTCCCTTTGGCCACCTTGGGTGTTTTTCGGGTGTAGTTCCAATTGACGATATTGATTCCTTTTGACTTGCCCGGACCCAATTCCGCAATTTGGTTCCCATCCATATCTTCAATGACCATGGTCATTTTTCCAAAGGTGTGTCTTTTATTCAGGTAGTATTTTATTTGAACATCTTTGGTCTTGTTGCTTCCTACAAACTGGGTTTCCGCACCAAAATTGCCACTAAAGGAGCTGGTTTCACTTATTTCGGTATCGGGAGTATCGAAAAAATGCAAGGTCTTTGTCAACACCTCGTTGTTAATGCTTCGAAGCGGCGAAATATCATCAATGATAATAACACCCCTACCGTGGGTACCCATTACCAGATCATTGGTCTTTTTATGCAGTTCAATAAAGTGAACGGCCACGGATGGCATGTTGTTCGTAAACTTTTTCCAGTTCTTGCCCCCATCCATGGTGATGTACAATCCGAACTCGGTTCCCAAAAACAACAAATCGGGATTAACATAATCTTCTTGGATGTTTCTGGCGAAGCCAACCACATCATCAGAAATGACGCTAGTCCAAGTTTTACCAAAATCCGTGGTTTTGTAGGCGTATGGGGTCTTGTCGTTCATCGTATGCCCATCAAAAACCGCATAGGCGGTGCCTTTATCAAAAACACTGGGCTCAATATGATAACACCACGTATTTTTGGGCAGGCCGGGAATGTTCCCAACTGTATTGGCCCATGTTTTTCCCCCATCTTGCGTCACCTGAACATTACCATCGTCGGTACCTACCCAAATCACATTTTCATCCAACGTGGATTCGGCAATGGTGAAAATAGTGGTGTGGTTTTCGGCCCCTGAATTGTCCATGGAAAGTCCGCCGGAGTCTTCTTGATTTTGTTTTGCTGGGTCATTGGTGGTCAGATCGGGGGAAATAATTTCCCAAGTATCCCCCATATCCTCAGATTTATGAAGGTATTGACTGCCCATGTAAAAGCGGTCAGGTTGATGGGTGCTGATGGCCATTGGAGCATTCCAGTTCCATCGCAATTTTTGGCCTTCGGAGGCGGGTAGGGGTTGAATGGTTTTCGTCAACTGTCGTTCGGTATCGATTCGCCAAACATTTTCCGCGCCCTGCATTTCGGAATAAATGATGGGTTTTGTAGGATGCTTCAACACACGGAAGCCATCTCCCGCGCCAATGGAATTCCAATCCCGTGCTTCAACACCGCCAGGGGAGGAGGATGGCCCCCACCAAGAACCGTTGTCCTGGAGCCCTCCATACACATTGTAAGGCTCCGCATCATCCACACTTACTTGATAAAATTGGGAAATGGGAAGATTTTCAACGATTTCCATGGTTGTGCCCCCATCCCAAGTGCGATAGACTCCACCATCAGTGCCCACATACATGATATCGGAATCTTTGATGCTAAAAACAATATCGTGGATGTCGGAGTGCATATTGCCCAAATCTTTAAAGGTTTTTCCGCCATCCCTTGAAATGGAACCACTAAGGCCACCTTTAACAACTACATCCTCATTTTTGGGGTCGACCACAATCCTTGAAAAATAAAAGGGTCGGACCGTGATGCCGAAATCGTTGTTCAACTGCTCCCAAGAGGCACCTGCATCATTACTTCGGTACAAACCCTTGCGCTCATCTTTTTCCGCTTCAATAACGGTGTAGAGCACTTTAGGGTTGGACGGTGCCACGGCAATACCCAATCGGCCCAACTTTCCTTCTGGGAAACCATTGTGGATCTTGTTCCAGGTTTTTCCACCATCCGTGGATTTGTAAAGCGCACTTTTTTCACCACCGGACTCAAAGGACCAGCCTGTTCTGCGAAACTCCCACATGGAGGCATAAAGTATATTGGGGTCGCTAGGGTCGATGGCCAGGTCGGCACATCCTGTTTTAGGGTCAATATAGAGCAGTCGCTCCCAAGTCGTGCCACCATCGGTGGATTTATAGACCCCTCGTTCCTCACTATCGCCCCAAAGAGCACCCAATACCCCAACGTAAATTTCCTGTGAGTTGTTTGGGTTGACGATGATATTGGCTATTCGTTCAGATTTGTCGAACCCAATTTTGGTCCAGTTGGCTCCACCATCGGTCGTTTTGTAGAGTCCGTCGCCAACCGAAACACTGTTTCTGGTCCAGGTTTCACCGGTGCCTACATAAATGGTCTTATCTGGATCGTTGGGGTCCAATTCCACTGCACCAATCGATTGGCAGTAGTCGTCAAAAATAGGATTGAAGGTGGCACCGCCATCGTTCGATTTCCATACACCGCCACCAGCGGTTCCCGCATAAATGATGCGGCTGTTGGATGGGTGCACTTCCATGTCGTTAATTCGCCCACTCATTAAAGCAGGCCCAATATGTCTTGCGGTCAAATCCCCAAAAAGGGCTTTGCCGTCAATAGCTTCCAAAGATTGGGCGTGTCCCAATGTAACAAAGCCGACCGAAAGAACGGCCAACATAAAATGGAGTTTTTTCATGATTAGTCAGTTTAAAAAAAGACCCTAAAAAATTAGGGTCTCAATATTAAAATTTATTCTTTCTCGGTTTCTTCTTTGGGGAAGGCAAATTCAGCGTCGTCGATTGTAGGGTTCAGCTCGATGCTTACAATGGTAATGGGTTGTGCTTGGCCGTCTTTAACACCCTGTGTCATCGAAAAAGGAAAGTATATACCATCGACCTCTTGGTAATCGCTCATGGTAACCTCGCTTATTTGGCCTTTGGCAGGGCCTGATTTGATCTCGGACTGCACGGCAATGGGCACAAAATTGTCCACATCGAAGAAGTAATACGAAATGTCGTCTTGTGGGTTGCCATCAATGGTCAAGGGCTCCTTTACCAGTTTGATTTTAAACGTTTCAGTTCCATCAATGGTTTCTTTTCCAAGAAGTTCCACGGTGTATCCCTTTTCTTTGTAGCCAATAAACGCATCCGGAAAGTCGTTGGTGTTCAATTTGAAATTGGCCGTTTGTTCAGCATCTGATTTTTCGGCCTTCATAGTCATAAAATTGTGGCTCCAAAGCGTTTCACCGTCATAAACCCCTTGTTTAATTTCTTTGCCTTGAAAGGTAATCTTTGTCATTTGTCGACCATCTTTCAAATTATAGATTTCCAAAGGAATTTCCATGCCGCCTTGGTTGACTTTGGCGGTCATTTTCATCCCTTTTAAATTCTTCCAGGCATCTAGTCCGCCGGTATTTTCAAAATAATTTTCGAGTATTTCGTCCGCGGTTTGCGCCTGTATGGGCAAAGCGAGAGCAAAAGCAATTAGGGCAATGGTGATTTTTAGTGTTTTCATTTGTGAGTTTTAATGTTGAATAATCATAAGTACAAAAGGTAGGTAAATTGTTACAATATTGGAGGAGGATTTTTTAAAAACTGTATAGCTGTAATTTCCAACCTTGCCATGATTCATTATCCCAAAAAGGGCCAATTGTATGATTGGCATCCAAAGCAAAGGGTTGCCGTGCTATTTATTTGTGAAAAAGTAGGCAATTCTAAACAGGAACGTTTCAGATTGGATAGGTATTTAGTAGATTTGGGAAATAACCAAACTACACGACTGACTCATGGGAATTCAACTTCGTTCTTTTCAATTTCTGCTCACATTTTTAATGACCTGTAGCCTATTAGCGCAGGATTTCGATGCTTTTCAATATAGGACCATTGGGCCGGCCAGAGGCGGACGGGTGACCACGGTAACGGGAACACCTATGGAACCTGGTACATTTTATTTGGGTGCTTCAGGAGGAGGGGTATGGAAAACCACGGATTACGGGACCACTTGGAACAATGTATCAGACGGTTTCTTTTCCACACCCTCCATCGGCGCCATAGAGGTGGCCCTAAACGACCCCAATATTGTTTATGTGGGAACGGGATCCGATGGTATTCGAAGCAATATCATTGCCGGTAAAGGGATGTACAAATCCATCGATGCCGGAAAAACTTGGGAACACATTGGCCTCGATAATGTGGGACAAATCGGAGCTGTGGAAATTGACCCCACCAATAACAACATCGTATGGGTGGCCGCCATTGGTAATGCCTTTAAGTCCAACCTGGAACGGGGCATTTTTAAAACCACGGATGGCGGTAAGACTTGGGAAAAGGTTTTGTTCGTTTCCGATGAGGTGGGTTTTGCCGATCTGGAATTGTTGCCCGGCAATCCGAATGTGGTGTATGCAGCCGCTTGGAAAGCCCGTCGTACCCCGTGGACCATTGATTCTGGCGGTAAAAACAGCGAAGGCGGCATCTATAAGTCGGTTAATGGCGGAAAAACTTGGGAGAAGTTGGAAGAGGGATTGCCCAAAGGCTTGATCGGGAAAATCGATTTGGCGGTTTCCGCTGTGGATTCCCGTATTTTATATGCCGTAATCGAAGCCCCTGAAAAAGAAAGGGGTTTGTACAAGTCCGTGGATCAGGGCAAATCCTTTACCCACGTTTCCGATGATGAACGTTTGGTGAACAGGCCCTTTTACTACACCAATATCGAGTTGGATCCTACCAATCCCGATATCGTATACTCCAATGCCAATCCCTTGATCAAATCCACGGATGGTGGAAAAACCTGGAAACGGATGAGTGTACCCCATGGGGACAACCACGATATTTGGCTCAACCCGAACAATCCGAACCTGTTGATCCAGTGTAATGATGGAGGGGCCAATGTGTCCCACAATGGAGGTGAAACCTGGTCGACCCAGTTCAACCAGCCTACCGCCGAGATCTATCAAGTTGCGGTGGACGATCAATACCCGTATTGGGTGTACGGTGCCCAACAGGACAATACTACGATTGCCATACCCAGTACCTCACCTTTGGCATCCACTACACCAGGGAACACCATTATGATGAACGTTGGCGGATGTGAAACCGGACCGGTCATTCCCATGCCGGGCAATCACTATATGGTGTACAACAACTGTAAGGGCCGTTTCAGTGTGTACAGTAAGATTACGGGAATCGATCGGGAATATTCCATTGGGGCTTCTAATATTTACGGCCACAATCCAAAGGATCTAAAATACCGTTTTCAAAGGGTGGCGCCGATCCATGTGTCACCTTACGATCCCAAAGTAGTGTATATGGGATCCCAGTTTTTGCACAAAACCAATGACGGCGGTAAACATTGGGAGATCATTTCCCCCGATCTTACAGCCAATGAGCCCGATAAACAGTTAATTTCCGGAAATCCCATTACTAGGGATATCACCGGTGAAGAATATTATAGCACGTTATACTCTATCAGGGAGTCCAAAATAACCAAAGGGCTAATTTGGACAGGTTCCAATGATGGTATCATCTCAGTGACCAGGGATGGCGGGGCCACTTGGAAGAATGTTACCCCCAAAAAGTTGCCAAAAGGCGGACGTGTGGAATCCATTGAGCCTTCACAATTTAATCCGGCCAAGGCCTATATCGCGGTGGACCGTCATTTGTTGGGCGATACCAAACCCTACTTGTACAAAACCGAAAATTATGGGGAAAGCTGGGAGTTGATCAGTACCGATAGTAACGGCATACCTTCGGATTATACCACCCGCGTTTTGCGTGAAGACCTAGGCAAGGCAGGATTGCTTTATGCCGGAACTGAATTCGGTATGTTTGTTTCTTGGGATGATGGCAAGACTTGGAAAAGTTTCCAACAGAACCTTCCGGTAGTGCCCATAACCGATATCATCTTGTTTCGTGGTGATTTGATTTTGAGCACCATGGGACGTGGTTTCTGGATTTTGGACAATGTTTCCGCTATGCAAGATCCCAAAATAGGAAACTTGGGTGATGAAGTGGTTTTGTTCAAGCCCGACAATACCATTCGATATGATAGTCCCAGAGGTGGTGATTATCCCGATTACCCATCAACCAATGTCACTGTCGATTACTATTTGCCCAGCGATATGAAGAGTGGGGTCAAGCTCGATATCTTGGACGTTCAAGGACAAGTGGTTGCTTCCATCGTGGCGGATTCCACCCAATTGGAGTCCACCACCGAGAAAGTGGAAGACATGGCATTAAGCGCCACGTTTGTATATATGGACAAAAAGTTGGAAACCAAAAAAGGCATCAATCGCTTTGCGTGGGATCTACGCCAAAAAGGACCTTGGGATAAAAACAAGAGCCGTCGCTATAAAAATGGACCCATGGTGCCTCCTGGAAAATACACAGCAAGGTTGACCGTGGGCGAAACTTCCATCGAACATCCTTTTGAAGTGCTTATCGATCCCCGTTTGGAGCAGGATGGTGTTTCCCTAGAAGACATTTTGGAACAACAAGACCTTCAGTTTAAGGTTATCGATTTGTTGTCCGAAGCTCGCATGTTCCAAGATGAGGTTGAGCAGAAAATCAAGGAGTTGGAAAAATCCAAAGTGGGAGATGCCAAGCTGGACCACTTCAAAGAAATCCTGAAGCAACTCAAAAATGAGGAAGGAGCCTATCCCCAACAAATGATGGTGCCGCAGATTTCCTACCTATATTATATTTTGAGCAGTGGGGATAAACAGCCCGGTCAGGAAGAGAAAGATAGATATCAAGAATTGTTGGAACAATTCAACGCACTTAAACAAAAAACAGACCTGTAAACATAAAGCCCCGAAACCGGGGCTTTATTGTTCTTTTATACGAACTGATTCAATGGAGTTCAATACAACTGTGGCCATGGTTTTCCAATAGTTCGGAAATGGAGTGTGCTTGCAAATTTTGTGTTTCCACCCTAAGAATATTATCACAATCCTCGAGGTCGAAGTTCCAACAACCCGAACCGTTCACCAATTGGTTCAACTTGGGCTGTAGTTGTCGAACATCGCGTGGTGCTTCGACCGAAGTTTTAAATACAAGAACAGTTTTCATGGCTTGGCGTTAATCCCGGTCGTAAAATAGAGGTGGTTCAATACCTAAGGAACGCAAATACACATAAGCTTGTCCACGATGGTGCATTTCATTGTCCACAAAATAGAAAATGGAAGATTGGATCGAACCTTCATACTGCCCAAATAGTTTAATGTGCTCCTGAAAGCGATCGGGTCCAAGTTGGGACCAAAGTGCATCGATTTCTACGGTGGCCTTGTCCCATAACTCCAACACTTTGGTTTTGCTGTTGCCAAAATCGATATGTTCATCCAAGGTGGCTGTTTTACCACTTACCATTTCCCGTAAACCAGGTACGGCAATCGCCAACAATTCAGATACCATTGCCGCGAAAGGGCGCATGCCCCCAATACTATAATTGAACAGATCGTTTTCGGGGAAAGCCTCGATCACTTTCCGGGTCAACCTACGGTGGCCCTGCCAATGTTCCAACAATTGTGCAGGTGTAATTACTTGGGTTGTTTTGTTTGCTGTGATGTTTTCCATGACTAATTTATTTTTAAAGGTTAAACATTGTGGATTCAAAAGTAGAATGACCTAGTGACAGCCCTTTGTCAACAGTAAATTTTGCTTTTGAAAAAAATGGTGCTGACAAGCCGTTGTCACCCTTTGGTGGTATTCTTGTACCACGAATGTTTTGATGACCTATGGTAAGGTCAGGATTGAAAAACCACATAAAATGAAATGGAAATGGTCTCCCGAGCTTGGTTTGAAGTCCTATCTTTGGGAGATAGCACATGCAATTATGGGAATGGATACCGTTAAACGTTTTGACCGGATCGTGGCTATATTGATCCAATTGCAATCCAAACGTATTGTGAAGGCACAGGATCTGGCCGACCGATTTGAGGTAAGCTTGCGAACAATCTATCGGGATATCCGAACCTTGGAATCCTCAGGGGTTCCCATTGTTAGTGAAGCTGGGGTAGGATATTCCATCATGGAAGGGTACCGTTTGCCCCCGGTGATGTTCACTAGGGAAGAGGCAGGCAGTTTTGTTGCCGCTGAAAAGTTGATGCAGCAATTTACCGATAGGTCACTCGGTGCCTATTACGAATCGGCCATGTACAAGCTCAAATCCGTGCTCCGAGGGAAGGAAAAGGACTGGGTGGAGGCTTTGGAAACCCAGGTGTCCATAGTTCCCGGACAAGAGTTGTTCAATGCCACGATACCCGATGCGCTGGAGATCTTGTTTGAAAGCATTGCCGAACGTAAACAAGTTTATCTCAAGTACGAATCGCTGCGGGAAGAAACACCCTCCAATCGCAAAATTGAACCTGTGGGGCTTTTCCACGAGAATGGATTTTGGTACATTTTGGGGTATTGCCACCTTCGAATGGATTACCGACATTTCCGAACCGATCGCATCCATAAAATTCAACGCACACAGGAAAATTTTACCTTGGAGCATGGCACTTTGGACGATCATCAGAGTAAAAAGGAAAACGTACAGCGGACCAAGGTGAAGATATTGGTGGACAAAAAGGTGGCCAAGTTTATCAAAGGAAGCAAAAAGCATTATGGCTTTGTTTCGGAAAGGGTAGTGGATGGTGAAGTGGAAATGAGCTTTATGGTCACCGATATTGATAATGGGTTTGCCCGTTGGTACCTCATGTTTGGCGATTATGCCAAAATAGTGGAACCCCAAGCGTTAAAGGAACGAATAGCCTTCCTGCTTCAAAGGAATCATGAACGTTTGTTATAAGATGTTTGCCAATAATGGATTTATTCACCAACTCAGACCCTAAAAGCTTGAATTTGTTGCCCAAAGATGGGATTGTACACTATTTCGGGCCTATTATGGACCGAAAAACTGCCGACGAATATTTTCAAAAATTATTGGTTACCATTCCGTGGGAAAAAGATGTGCTGGTAATGTTTGGAAAACGTTTGGAAACCAAACGAAAGGTAGCCTGGTACGGTGATTTACCGTTCGATTATACCTATTCCAATACCACTAAAACGGCTTTGCCATGGACCCAGGATCTTTTTAGCTTAAAATCGATGGTGGAAGCAGCTGCCGGTGAAACCTTCAATTCCTGCTTGCTTAACCTGTACCATTCTGGCGAAGAGGGCATGTCTTGGCATAGTGATGATGAAAAGGAGCTCAAAAAAGATGGGACCATTGCATCCGTAAGTCTGGGCGCAACCCGAAAATTTGTCTTCAAGCATAAAAATATCAAAGAAAAGGTGGAAGTGTTGCTCGAACATGGCAGTTTGTTGTTAATGAAAGGAACCACACAGACCCATTGGCTGCATCGGTTGCCCCCGACAAAATTGATAAAGGCCCCAAGGGTAAATCTTACCTTCAGGGCCATTGTTCAACCGTAATTATGGTTTTTATTGGTCAGCGCCGTCAGCCTTGGCAATATTCAATACATATTGTGCTACTTCCCTTCCTTGTTCAGTGCCCACAGTGGCATCAAAACTCCAATGAATCCCACCATACACTCTGGAAATGGCTGCCTCCTCGGCCCAAGCACGGACTTTTGAAGCCTCATCTGGGAATACATAGGCGAGAATTTCAGAGGCCGCTGCAGAAAAAACACTGTGCCCAGAGGTGTAACTTGGAAAATTAGGAGTTCCGGCAATGGTTTCGAAACCTTCAATAAGTTGTATGGGTCTTGGATAATGATAATAGTATTTGGCATCCCAACAACTGATTCCGGAGTCCATAATGGCCATATTCATATAAGCCAATGTTCGTGTGGTTTGTAAGGGGTTTAAATTGTGTTTCACCATCATTTCATTGGCAATTCGATTCCAATGGCCAGGTGGGGTGTATGTACCTAAACCATCTTGCCAAAAATTGGCAATTCTTCTCTTCTCTTCCGTCATGTTCTGGGCATGGTCTATTAGGAGGGCCACATCATCCAAAAATTCTTGGGAATCCAATTGTGGGGGCGGTATGGGGCGTACGCTTTCCACATCGTCTATACTCCACATGGTCACTTGACTGAACAAGGGGGTTAAACCAACCGGACGTTCAGGGATTTCGAGATTGTCCCAGGCCCAACCGAAACGGTCATATGCTGCTTGTTTAATGGAGTCCGAAACTGCTTTTGGGGTTTGGGCATTTTTCATCCCATCGTTGGCAGCCCTATTTAAAGCGGTGGTTGAGACAGCATCACCGATTTCAACTCCAGCATCAATGTCACTTTGAACATTTCCACCTGAAAGAAGCAAGCTCTGTAGATGTTCCGCCTCCAAACTTTCAAGATACTCGGCTTCCAAAGGAAACATTGCAGTAAGAATGTTTTTGGATGCTCTTGCAACAACTGCCCCATCTGAAGGATATGACGGTAAATTGTTGGCTTCGTAGGCATAATCTATACTTGTGTCCACTTGATATGGTGCTTCTCTATTGTATTGAAATTTGTAGTTCCATGCGGTAATGAGCCCATCAAATTGGGCAACAGACATGTAGGCCAATGCCCTACAGGCATAGGGAGGGTGGGCGAAAGGGAAGGCTGGTGGACCTTCTGGATTTGATGGATTGGGCAAAGTATAGGTGCCATCCTCGTTTGGACCTGGAATTAGGTTGTATTTGGCTATCAATTCCAACGCTATTTCATTCCATCGAATTGCTGGGTTGTTGGTCCAATAGGTCACGGCCCTTTTTTGGTCCGAGGTTATATTGGACATCAAGGTTTTTACCTCTTGAATTTCATTAAGATACGCTTGTGAATCACTGTTGGAGGGGGCATCTATAGCAATTGAGGACCCAGATTCTTGTAGTATTGGAATCCAGTTTCCACCATTTTCATTGAGTTCGGAATAGGCATAACTTTTATAAGGTAAGTAGCGTGGTGTATCTTTTTCACAAGAGGCCAAAAATATTGTTAGCAGGGCCAATAAGTATATGTAAGTTTTATTGTGTGACATTTTCTTCTGTTTGTTTTTTAATTACATTGAATTGATAGGTGATACCAAAACCGGTATTGCTCAATTTTGGGGTATTTCTTCCATTTACAACCCTGTTGTGATAGGCAACTACCCCCAATCCTTTGATGGATTTGAAAAAATACTGTGCAGATAAGCCGACTCGGTCAAATTTTTCCTTATTGGTAGGTTGGGCGGCATTGTAGGCCCTAATATCATCACCGCTGGTCGAATTAAGGCCAACATAGCTTAACTCCAATTTTAGGGAGTATCCAAGAAACCATTTTCCGAAAACACCTTCATAGGTCCATGCATTGGGGACATCCATCCAGGCTGTGTAATAACTGCCGTTGTCGTAGTAGTAATCCCGTTCTGCCTCGGTATAACCCCGCCATAAATGGGCCACCGACCCACGGAAGTACAAACCGTTCTGCCATTCGTATTGACCGATTCCCCTTATGGAAAATTCCGGTGCTCCCGCACCTATGCTGTATGGTCGATAATCTGAAAGGTAATTGGTAAAAGGTGTTGAGAACCCCGTTGTCGCAAGTGCGGAAAAAGTGCCTTTGCCCAGTTCTTTCTTAATAGCACGATATTTTATTGCAAAACCAATGTCCTGAAACCCTCTTGCGCCGGCAAACCTTCCACCATTGGGTTCTGAAGATTCTGTTCGAACATACGGCAAGCTGATATAAAAATTCAGGTTGTCCAGAATCCCAATTGCTGCCATCGGGAGCACGGTATTTCTGTCTACAGTGGCAATTGTTTGATTTTCCCTCAAATAGGAGCCTTCCCAATACCTATCAAAGGAGCCCATGTCATAAGAAAATAGGACACAAATATTTTTTGAAGGCATCATTAAGGCATCCGAGGGAGTTTGGGCACTTAAAGAGATTGGCAATAGCAGGCCGATCAATAACCCTATTATCCATTTAGTGCGATAATGGAACTTGTTGAAAGTAAAGGGGTTGTGATTTTGGATATAATTGGTCTGAATCATAAATGAAATAAGGTTGAGTGGTTTTTTAAATATTTGATTTTCATTATCTTAAAAAAGTTGTAAATGTTTAAAATGATTGTTGGCGGCTAAAGTAACCGGCTACCCCATTGCAAGGGATTAAGGGCGGAACAATAAAAGTTATGGAAAGGGTAAAGGGATTGTGAAATGGTTAATAATGATTAAGCAAAGCTAATTTTCATGTTCATTGACATGATTTTTATTTCAGTAGAGCATTGTTTTACCCTCAATTATATGATAGGTGTTAGGTTTACAACTTCTGTGAATTTGGATTTGATGTTGATTTATTTCGTGAACAGAACAAATGATTTTTGGAAAAGGCCAATTCCTGCGTAGAAAATAAACATATGGTAACCTTGATGTATCAAAAATTGGATAGCTTGCAGATAGTATAAAAAGTAACCGAGAAAGCGTTTAAGACCACCATCCAAGGAAGTAGTGAACCAGACATACGAAGGTTTTTAAAAATCAAGAGACATACCCATCCAATGAAAAAGAGCTTGTTTATTCTGTTGGTAGTCGGAATCCTGTTTCAAGTTCAGGGACAGGACATCGATGTCATTTCCTATAATATTCGATATGACAATCCAAAGGACTACCCAAACAATTGGGACAACCGAAAGGAATTTTTAATGGCCCAACTCCAATTTTATGCGCCGGATGTTTTTGGTATTCAGGAGGGACTCTTGCACCAATTAAAGGATATGGATCAGGGTATGCCCGAATACACCTATTTTGGAGTAGGCAGGGACGATGGAGTAGAAAAGGGCGAATTTTCAGCTATTTTTTACAAGACCGAAGCATTACAATTATTGGATCAGTCCACATTTTGGCTTTCCACGACACCAAATGTTCCATCCAAAGGATGGGACGCAGCTTTGCCCAGAATTTGCACCTACGGTCTTTTTCAACGAAAAGCCGATGGGGCCAAGTTTTTGGTGTTCAATACCCATTTTGATCATGTGGGGGAAAAAGCAAGGGAGGAAAGTGCCAAATTGATCCTTGAAAAAATAAAGGAATTGAACCCTGAAAACTTACCCGTGATCTTGACAGGTGACTTCAATTTGGAGAGTGATAGTCCGGGTGTCCAGGTCATTCTACAATACATGGATGATACGTTCGTAGGTGCCGAAAGTGAAGCCTTCGGTCCATCCGGGACCTTTAATGGGTTTGAGTTCAACAAACCGGTGGAGCGACGAATCGATTACATTTTTGTTTCCCCTGATAAGGTTCAAATTCGTAAAAGCGCGATCCTGAGCGACTCCAAGGATTGTCGGTATCCATCGGATCATTTGCCTGTGTTTGCCCGATTGCATTTGAAGTGACCATATCGCAGCGCTTAACAGATAGAATCCCAATGTCTAAATTTTGATTTTTGGTTTTCTGTTTGCCTTCAAAAGTGCAGCAGGTGATATGTTTCACTGTGGTAATTATTTATACTGATTTTAATTAAAGGAAAGAACCTTAAAAATCCTGTTAATTTTTAACGAATCCTTTAGTTAAAAAAAGGCCAATTGAAAGGAAATCCATAACTTCAAGGGAATTTTTATATCATGGCAAACTTTACACTCAACATCAACGGAAAAAAACAGGAAGTGGATGTGGATCCATCCACACCCGTCCTTTGGGTCCTTCGCGACCATTTGAACTTGGTAGGAACCAAATACGGATGCGGAATTGCACAATGTGGCGCATGTACCATTCATGTGGACGGCAACGCTACCCGATCCTGTATGCTCACGGTATCCTCAGTAGGAAACCAAGAAATCACAACCATTGAGGGATTGTCCGAAAACGGTGACCACCCTGTCCAAAAAGCGTGGTTGGAAGTGGACGTGCCCCAATGTGGGTATTGTCAGGCCGGGCAGATCATGTCGGCCGCTGCACTTTTGGAGAAAAACCCCAATCCCACAGACGAGGAGATCGAGATGGCGATGAACGGCAACATTTGCCGCTGCGGTACGTATCTGCGTATCAGAAAAGCTGTAAAAATGGCTGCTAACTCATAATCAATCCATCAGTAAAACCTAAGAACATGACACTAGTTAAAACAAAAATAGGAAGACGTGCCTTTATCCGTAATACGGGTCTTGCCAGTGGCGGACTTGTGCTGGGCTTCAATTGGCTCGCTTCGTGCAAAATGACCCCGGAGCAGGTGAACTCGCTGCCCAAGGAGTGGTTCGATCTAAACGGCTTTTTGAAAGTGGGGGACAACGGTCTGGTGACCATTATGTCGCCCAATCCGGAAATTGGCCAAAACGTGAAGACGGCCATGCCCATGATCATTGCCGAAGAGCTCGATGTGGCCTGGAAGGATGTGATCGTGGAACAGGCACCGTTGAACACCGATATTTTTACCCGACAATTGGCCGGAGGTAGCCAGTCCATTCGTCAAGGATGGGAAAGCCTTCGCATGGCTGGGGCCACAGCCAAGCACATGTTGAAGGAAGCCGCCGCTGCAGCGTGGCAGGTACCCGTTGCCGAAATCACCGTAAAAGAAGGCATGTTGATGCACGAAGGCAGTGGTAAATCCGCTGGCTTTGGCGAAATGGCCTCTGCAGCCTCAAAATTGGAGGTGCCCGAAGAGGTGGAATTAAAGGACAACAACAGTTTTTCCATCATTGGTACGGATCGCAAAAATGTGGACGGACCAAAAATCGTTACCGGGCAACCACTTTTCGGACTCGATGTGTATAAAGAAGGCATGCTTACCGCCATGATTGTGCATCCGCCCGCATTTGGCATGAAGTTCAAAAGTATGAACGCAGATTCGGTTAAATCCATGCCGGGCATAAAGGATGTATTCCATTTTGAAGCCTATGCTGAAGATACTGAAAGACAATGGTCGGATGGTGGGGCAATCCCCGAGTTGGTGGCCATAGTCGGCAATAGTACATGGGAGTGCATGCAGGCCAAAAAAGCCTTGCAGGTGGAGTGGGAGGAGGACTCCAAATTGGAAAGCAGCTCCTACCACGATGAAGCCCTTGCTGCCTTATTGGAAAAAGCTCCAGAGCAACCCGCCCGTAAAGATGGGGATGTGGAAGCTGCCTTTAAAAAGGCTGCAAAAATAGTTGAGAGCACCTACACCGCTCCTTATTTGGCCCACAATACCATGGAACCTATGAATTTCTTTGCCCATGTAACCCCAGAAAAAGCAGAGCTTCTCGGTCCAATTCAAACCCCAGAATTCCTGGAAAAGACCTTGGCGTCCCGATTGGGCATGCCATTGGAAAAAATAGATATCATGATGACCCGTCAAGGGGGTGGTTTTGGCCGCCGTTTGTACGGAACATTTGGAGTGGAAGCCGCTGTGATTTCCCAAAAGATGAACGCACCGATCAAATTGGTGTATACCCGTGAGGATGATATGACCCAGGGTACCTACCGACCTGCTTACAAAGTAAAATACAAGGCTGGTTTGGACGAAAATGGCAATTTGATCGCGTGGCATGTACGTGGTGCAGGTACCAACGATGATTTGGTATTTGAAGATCGTTTTCCTGCAGGTGCTGTGGACAATTATTTGGCCGAAAAACATGCATTGCCCACCAATGTGACCACCGGTGCATGGCGTGCGCCACGTTCCAACTTTATCGCTGGAGCCGAACAGGCCTTTATGGATGAGGTGGCCGAAGCATCGGGCAAAGATCCCATCGAATTTAGGCTGGAATTGTTTGATAGAGCCATTAACAACCCTGTGGGCGACCCTCAAAAGAACGATTATGATCCTGCGCGTTATGCCGGTGTATTGAAATTGGTCAAGGAAAAATCCAATTGGAATGGTTCCGGAAATGGAAAGGCAAGGGGTGTTTCTGCCTACTATTGCCATAATTCCTACGTGGCCCAGGTCTTGGATCTGGAAGACGACGGAGGTGATATGCCAAGAGTGGAAAAAATATGGTGTGCCGTGGATTGCGGTATTGTAGTGAACCCATTGAGTGCCAAAAACCAAGTGGAAGGTGGTATGGTAGATGGTATCGGCCATTCTACCTACAGTGCCATGACCTTTAATGATGGGGTGCCGAACCAAAGCAACTTTGACAGGTACCGATTGATACGCAATTCGGAAGCGCCCAAAGCCGTGGAAACCTTCTTTGTGGACAATGGCATAGATCCCACTGGACTGGGGGAACCTTCTTTGCCACCAGTGGTTGGAGCATTGGCCAACGCCCTTTACAAAGCAAAAGGGAGAAGGTATTACAACCAACCTTTCATTAACGATAAACCACCATTGGTAGGGTAACACTTGCCTTTGGTAACATAAAAATGAATAAGTGAAAAAAGGGCGAAAGCCCTTTTTTTTGTGTTCTTCTCCGACCCCTATATTTTATTTCAGATTCGTGAAATAGTCAAATTATTGATAATCAATTAATTGAAAGGGTATTTTTTTTTAAAACAAAAACGATGCAATATTGGATTTTTGTTTATGTTTGACCCATAAATGAGTCAATATCCAGTAGGACGCATTGCCTTGTATCGTTGAAAACTTTTTTCATGTTCGGGCTTTTGGGGATAAGGAAGTCTACCCAAAAAGCCGTCTTAAAGATAAGACACCGAATATTAGGGCTGACTTCCGAAAAAATCTTCTTTTTCCGTGATAGCTCACGGGCCCCTTATTTTGTACCCTGTACTGTTTTTGAATTTCGTATCTGATTCTGCTTTTTTTTTTATAATTTCAAAAAAAGCATAGTATCAACAACGCGAAATTTCAATGAAAACAAAATATATCGATTTAATCGAACAGACATATGATTTTCCCCAAGAGGAGTTCCAGCTTGAGGACAACAAACTACAATTCCACGGCATTGACCTTTATGGGTTGATCGAACAATATGGCACCCCGTTAAAGTTTACGTATTTGCCCAAAATCTCGGAAAATATCCAGAGGGCGAAACAATGGTTTGCCTCGGCAATGAAGAAACAACAATATAAGGGGAAATACCATTATTGCTACTGTACAAAAAGCTCGCATTTTGAGCACGTGCTCAATGAGGCACTGAAGAACGATATCCATATCGAAACATCCTCCGCTTTTGACATCAATATTGTGGAGCATCTCAAAAATTCGGGTAAGATTACCAAAGATACCTATGTAATCTGCAATGGGTTTAAAAGAGATCAATACATCAAGAATATTTCACGCTTGATCAACAATGGTCATAAGAACTGTATTCCGATCATCGACAATTATGAGGAGATAGATTTGTTGAGTGAGGATATTGATGGCAATTTCAAGATAGGCATCCGTATAGCTTCTGAAGAAGAACCAAAATTTGAATTCTACACTTCCAGATTGGGTATTGGATATAAAAATATTGTACCCTTCTACAATCAATCCATCAAGACCAATCCGAAGGTGGAGCTAAAGATGTTGCATTTCTTTATCAACACCGGCATTCGAGACACGGCCTATTATTGGAACGAGCTTTTGAAATGTTTGAAGGTCTACATCAACCTCAAAAAGGTTTGTCCAACGCTCGACAGTTTGAACATTGGGGGTGGATTTCCGATAAAGAACTCATTGGCGTTCGAGTATGATTACGAATATATGGTGGACGAGATCATCCATCAAATTAGCCAGGCCTGTGAAGAAGCTGGGGTGGATGTGCCCCATATTTTTACCGAGTTCGGGAGTTTTACCGTTGGCGAGAGTGGCGGCACCATATACGAAGTGTTGTACCAGAAACAACAGAACGACAGGGAGAAATGGAATATGATCAATTCTTCTTTCATCACCACAATGCCCGATTCATGGGCCATCAGTAAACGGTTCATCACGTTGGCCATCAATAGGTGGAACGATGAGTATGAGCGTGTTTTATTGGGAGGGTTAACGTGTGACAGCGACGATTACTACAACTCGGAGCAGCACATGAATGCCATCTATATGCCAAAATACCGAAAGGACAAACCGCTGTACATTGGCTTTTTCAATACAGGGGCCTATCAGGAGACCATTGGTGGATTTGGTGGATTACAGCATTGCCTGATTCCGCATCCAAAACATGTGTTGATCAACCGTGATGAAAATGGGGAACTGCAATCTTCTGTATTTGCGGAACAACAAACAGCCGATCAATTTTTGTCCATTTTGGGCTATCAAGGCAAGAAAACGACAAATACCTTGATCGATACCAAGGAATTGCCAGTACCCAGTAACAACTAAAAATTAATTAAAACCATAGAATAAGGACTTGCGGTGGAACTGCAAAATGAAGAGGAGAATCCACAAGTTCAAGAAAAAGAGAAAATGAACAACAAAGGCGAAATATCACAATTCATACAAAAGTATTTTTTACACTTCAACTCAGCTGCTTTGGTGGATGCTGCCAAAGGGTACGAAGACCAGCTCAACCAAGGTTCCAAAATGTTGGTTTCCTTGGCAGGGGCCATGAGTACCGCTGAATTGGGGAAAATTTTTGCAGAGATCATCCGTACCGATAAGGTACACATCGTATCCTGTACGGGTGCCAACCTCGAAGAAGACCTGATGAACTTGGTGGCACATTCCCATTACAAGAGAGTGCCCAATTACCGGGATCTTACCCCACAGGAAGAATGGGACCTGTTGGAGCAAGGTTTGAACCGCGTTACCGACACTTGTATTCCAGAGGAAGAAGCGTTCCGAAGATTGCAGCAGCACATCTACAAAATTTGGAAAGACGCCGATGATAAGGGCGAACGCTATTTTCCCCATGAGTATATGTACAAACTATTGTTATCAGGGGTGTTGGAAGAATATTATGAGATAGACATAAAGGATTCGTGGATGTATGCCGCAGCACAGAAGAATCTACCCATTGTGGTTCCCGGTTGGGAAGACAGCACCATGGGCAATATTTTCGCAAGCTATGTCATTAAGGGCGAGTTAAAGGCCAGTACCGTAAAATCCGGTATTGAGTACATGACCTTTTTGGCGGATTGGTACCAGAAGAATTCGGAAAAAGGCATTGGTTTCTTCCAAATTGGAGGGGGTATTGCCGGCGATTTCCCCATTTGTGTAGTGCCCATGTTGTACCAAGACCTGGAACAGACCGAAACACCTTTTTGGAGTTATTTCTGCCAGATCAGTGATTCCACCACCAGTTACGGTTCCTATTCCGGGGCCGTACCGAACGAAAAGATTACCTGGGGAAAATTGGATATCGACACGCCCAAATTTATTGTTGAGTCCGATGCCACCATTGTGGCCCCATTGATATTTGCATACCTCCTAAACATGTGATGATGAAGAACAGGCAGACCGTAGCTTTAAAAAGGGTAATCGTGGATTACAAGAAGCTGGACAACCATATGCTCAATTTATTGGTGGAAAAATTCCCCGAAGGCTACGATGATGACGATATTGTGACCTACCGAAACGCAAACAATGAGGTAGTGGAGTGCATCGAAGTGCGAACGGAAGATACCGCTTACCTGGTCAAGGTGAGCAAACGATTGGTGATGGCGATGGAAGATTTTGACGATTCCGATACGGAAAGCGATAGCGAGGATGAAACATCCTTGAACACCGATGAACTGGAAAGCACCGAAGAAGAGTGAGCCAGTAAATCGTTTATAAGGCCAAAACAACTAACATAAAGGGGCCGTTATGAAAAAAGTGATCAAATCGCGGTTGATTGCCGTTCATAAGGACAAAGTCCTTGTGTTGAAAAAGGTATATCGACCCCTTAGGTACACGCTCCCCGGAGGAGTTAAGAAAAAGAAAGAGACCGAAGCCGAAACCCTGATACGGGAAGTAGGGGAAGAGATCAAACTTAAATTGGCCAAAAAGAAGTTCGACTTTTACCTTTCGCATATACGCAAGGGTAAATTCGAGACTGTGGTCAGGAACTATTATTTGGTGGTGCTCAAACCAAAGCCCATCAAAGTGAAAGAAAAACACAAGTTCGAGGAAGCCCTATGGTTGGAGTGGAAGGATGCATTGCCCTTTATGGACAAGATGGACCGTATGGCCGTTCGATCGTATTACAAAAGTTTAGGTAGAAAAGACAAGAAAGACAAATCGAATGGAAACTCAATTCCACCTCGCCTTGCCATGTAAGGACATCGGCGAAACAAGAGCATTTTACCAAGATGTGGTGCAGGCCGGACTCGGAAGGCAGGCCGAGCATTGGTTGGACGTGGACCTTTTTGGCCACCAACTTACATTTACCCAATCGGGAAACTTTAATTTCGATTTTAAAAATTATCGATTGGAAGATTACATTCTGCCCTCCTTCCATTTTGGAGTTATCGTGTCCACCGAGCAATGGCATGAACTGTATGATCGATTGAACGCAATGGATCTTGAAATAACCACGGAGGCTACCTTCATGCAGGATAAAACGGGAGAGCATCTGTCGTTTTTTGTCCAGGATCCCAACGGCTATATGGTCGAGTTCAAGAGCTTTAAGAATCCCGGGGATATTTTTTCCACCCAATGATGGATTCCCAAGCGATAGCATTGCACCTTGCCGAAAGTATTGATATTTCAGGTTGTAGACAGGCCATAAAAAAGGAACTCATCTTTGGCGACAGGGATGAACTTTGTTATGCCGATGCCAACCGTTATGTTTATATTTTTCGATATGGCATCGTCTCATTTTACGGCTTTGATGATGATGCCGTGCAGGCCTTTCTGTTGGATTTAAAGCCATTTTGTGAAGAGTGGCGGCCATCCGACCTTACCGAGGCCATCGAATTGGAACTGTTGCCCAATGGTAGCAGGGTAAAGGTTACAAATAGTAAAATTTCACTGCCCGAATCCAATGTGGAGGGCATGCGATTGACCTTGATGCACTTATCCCAGTCCGTGGCGTTGGATTTTTTTGCAGGACTTTCGGAACAGATCATGAAAGAAACCCGAAAACATACCAACTATCTGGAAAACAAGGGTAATTTGGATCTGAGCGGAAAAAAACTGAAGCGTTACATCGCCCGTGTGTTGAACATCAACAATCAAATTTCCGAGAACCTTTATATTTTTGATTCCCCGGAAGTGGTTTGGGAAGATGAGGAATTGGACCGGTTGGATAGAAGCCTGAAGCAGATCTTTGATCTAAAGGAACGCTATCGAACCATTAAGGAACAGGGCTACATCATTAAGGAAAACCTGAGCCTTTTCAAGGATATCATGGATCATCGGGAGAGCAGTAGGCTCGAATGGATCATTATTATTTTGATTTTGGTAGAGGTCATGGACCTATTTATAATGCGAATAATCAATTAAAGAATTTGTCGATTTGGAAGACATAAACATACTGGGCAGCGAAGAATGGTGCCGTTTTGAAGAACTGGGCATACCCGCCATTAAGGCACGGGTGGATTCGGGGGCGAAGACCTCTTCCATCCAAGCCAGTAAGATCAAGGTTTTTACTAAGGGATTGGAAGAATGGGTGCGTTTTGAGGTGAATCCCTTACAGGATAACCGGAGCATTTCCATTTTATGCCAGGCCAAGTTGGTGGACATGCGCAATGTGAAAAGTTCCCAAGGAATATCTGAAGAACGTCCCGTGATCAAAACCCCGGTGAACATAGGAGGTCAAGTGTTCGAAATAGAACTCACCTTGGCCAACCGCGATACTATGGAGTACCGTATGCTTTTGGGCCGGGAAGCGATAAGTGCCCGGTATTTGGTGGATCCCGCCAAAGGGTTCTGTCAAGGCGACATTTCCGATGAGGAACTGTCCCATAAATACAAACCGTTCACTTCGGAAAAATCAGGATTGACCATTGGACTTTTGGCCAGCAACCCCGAACTCTACAGCAATAAGCGGATCATCGAGGCGGGGGAGATGCGTGGCCACAAGGTGGTGTTCCTGAACGTGGAGAACGTGTATATGAAACTGGATGCCAGTTCGCCGGAAATACGGTATCGAGGTGGAAATATCCTGGACAAGTTCGATGCCGTGATTCCCCGAATAAAGCCTTCGGTCACCTTTTACGGGTGTGCCTTGTTGCGTCAGTTCGATGCCTTGGGGGTGTATTGTTTGAATTCAGCCGACTCCATCAGCAAGTCGAGGGACAAACTCTTCGCCTCGCAATTGTTCTCCAAAAATGACATCCATATTCCCATAACAGGTTTTGCAAAATCTCCAATGGACACCAAAGACCTCATCCGAATGGTGAATGGGGCACCTTTGATCATCAAATTGCTGGAAAGTACCCAAGGAAAGGGAGTGGTGTTGGCAGAGACCAATAAGGCGGCCGAAAGTGTGATCAACGCGTTTAAAAGTGTGCAGACCAACATTTTGGTGCAGGAGTTCATCAAGGAGGCCAATGGGCAGGATATTCGCTGTTTCGTGGTCAACGGTAAGGTGGTGGCTTCCATGCAGCGGCAGGCCCAGAAAGGAGAGTTTAGAGCCAATATCCACCAAGGAGGGGCAGCTTCCAAAATCAAGATTACTTCCGAAGAACGCAAATTGGCCATCAAATCGGCCAAAGTGCTCAATTTGGATGTGGCCGGTGTAGATATCATTCGTTCCAACAGGGGCCCCTTATTATTGGAGGTGAATTCATCACCAGGTCTTGAAGGCATCGAAAACACCACAGGAATGGATATTGCCAATGTAATGATCGAGACTATCGAGCGAAAGTTGCGCTATACGACCTAGATCACATTTTTTTCACTTCAAATGAATTTAAAAAGGACCATTTCGACTGAAATGGTCCTTTTTTATTTTGATCATGAATTGAAAAGGGGCATCCGTTAAGGGAGATGCCCCATTGGTTAATTGTGTGCTTTTTGTGACCATCATCCTTTATATGTTTGTCCCAGTTAACGCACAAACCTCCAGTAATAGGAAGGGTTGACTGTAGGGACAACATGTTCTTATGCCCAAATCTTATCATGAACGAGGTTTACGTTGCACCAGGGGGGTTTTTGAGGTTGAGCCTCCTTGGTTGTAACGGTTTTTAAATCAAATTTTTCCCATAAATTTGACCTACTTGGTAAAAAAGGAGCCATTCTTCGGCTCCTTTTTTTATGCGTGTTTCCGCTCAAGGCACTGAAAATTGTTCACATCTTTTAAGAAAACCTATTGTTTTGTAAGTGTAAGGTTTTTGCCAAAAAACCTACTTTTGTTAGATTGTTGAACAGTGGAAGAATATTGATATGTCAGAACAAGTGGAACGAGTAAAAACATTGATCATCGGCTCTGGGCCTGCAGGATATACTGCGGCCATTTATGCTTCACGAGCCGATTTAAAACCTGTACTTTATACAGGAATGGAACCAGGTGGCCAGTTGACTACCACTACAGAAGTGGATAATTTTCCCGGATACCCCGAAGGAATAGATGGCCCAACCATGATGATTCAATTGCAACAACAAGCTGAGCGATTTGGTACGGATGTGCGAATCGGTATGGTAACCGCCGCAACTTTTAGTGATGAAGTTGGTGGTATCCATAAAGTGACCATTGACGACTCCAAGCAAATTGAAGCGGAAACCGTGATCATTTCAACAGGGGCAACAGCAAAATACTTGAATATACCCAGCGAACAACGACTACGGGGCGGAGGAGTTTCAGCGTGTGCAGTTTGCGACGGATTTTTTTATAAAGGTCAGGAAGTGGCGATTGTTGGAGCTGGCGATACCGCTGCCGAGGAAGCATCCTATTTGGCCAATATTTGTAAAAAGGTGACCATGTTGGTGCGCAAAGACCATATGCGTGCTTCCAAAGCCATGCAACATAGGGTGAACAGTATAGAGAATATCGAGATTTTGTACAACACTGAAGTGGATGAGGTTTTGGGAGATCAAGTGGTAGAGGGTCTTCGAATTGTGAACAACCAAACCAACGAAAAATCAGAGATTTCGGTTACAGGCCTCTTTATTGCCATTGGGCACAAACCCAATACAGATATTTTTAAAGGTCAGTTGGATATGGATGAAACGGGCTACATCATTACCCAGCCAAAGTCGACCAAAACCAATAAGCCAGGGGTTTTTGCCAGCGGGGATGCCCAAGACAAGATTTACCGTCAGGCGGTTACGGCAGCCGGAACAGGTTGTATGGCAGCCTTGGATGCCGAACGTTATCTTGCTGCAGTGGAAAGCAAGGAAATGTTGACATCGTAATCCGAATAGGACTCAAACTAAAAAAGGCACTGAACATCAGTGCCTTTTTTTTGAAGGAATGCTAACTCAATCAATCCGTCTGTAGTTTTCTGAAAATGTTCGATTGCCATCGTTGTCAACCGTTATTTGGCTAAAGGTATCCTCCCCAAGAACCAGTTCGAAGGAAAAAAGGCGCATGGTATCCAAAGCCTTCATCATTTCAGCATCACCATATTCAATGGTTTCCATCAACATGCCGTCGGAAACTTTGTAGGAACCATATCCGAACCTTCCATTGGGTTCATCGGGCACATAACGGGTCCACATGATTTTTCCCTTGGAATACATTTTAACCTGTCTGTAGCCATCGGCTTTTTTAACAGTGTCAATTATATTTTGCCCATCGTAATTGTAAAAACTTTGCAGCTCCCAAGTTCCCTCTAAAGACGGGGCATGTTGCACTGGTCCACTAAAGCTTCCCGCAATCAAGAAGAAAACAAAGCAAGCAAGGACTAAGAATGTTTTTTTCATAACGAACGAGTTAATGGGATTAAAGAATAAACAAAAGATAGTAATATATTTTGAAAATATTAACTTTTTAAAGTTAAAACTTTAACAAAAAATAAACACTGATTTTAAAAAAGATTATTTCTATAAACATGATTTACTGGGGAGCATAAAATCATTATCAATAGAGGTGTGGACTTGTTGAGGATATTTCGAAATTTACTTCATATTTTTATAAAAATAACAATTAACGTTATAATTGTTTGAAATGTAAAAAATTATGAACAAATTTCGATTTCATTAACAACTTAAATCAATGAGAAACATTTTTTTAACAATTGTTGCTCTGTTTTCTTGTGTTACTGCATTTGGGCAGACTATTTCAGGTACGGTTTCCGATACATCGGGAACACCATTACCTGGGGTTACCATCGTAGTGGCCGGTACAAACATTGGGGCAACAACCGATTTTGATGGAAACTACACCATCAATGCCTCGAGTGGGCAAGTGCTTCGCTATTCCTATTTGGGAATGAAGCCAAAAGAAGTAACCGTAGGTTCGGCAACCACCATCAACGTGGTTCTGGAAGAAGATTCCACACTTCTGGATGAAGTAGTGGTCACTGCCTTCGGTGTGGAACAAAAGCAAAAGTCTTTGGGCTATTCCGTGACCAAAGTGAACACGGAGGACCTCAATTTGGTGGGCCAGGCCAACCCGATTGAAAGTCTACAAGGACGTGTGGCAGGTGTGCAGATCAATCGTTCATCCGGGACCTCAGGTGGCGGTGTGGATATTTTGATTCGTGGGGTCACGTCCATCAATCCGAACAGAAGCAACCAGCCCTTGATCATTGTGGATGGTCTTGCATTGAACAACGATACATTTGCGGGGGAAGTGCGGCCAAGTGCTGGTTCCAACTCGCCCAGTAGTTCGGAGCAGTTTGCGTTCTCCAACCGGGCCATGGACTTGAACCCCGAGGATATCGAAAGTTTCAACGTATTGAAAGGTGCTGCCGCTACCGCACTTTATGGGGTGAGGGCATCCAACGGTGCCATTGTGATCACCACCAAAAAAGGTAAGCAGGGGAAGGCCAAGATCAATATTACGGCCTCTACAACCTTCAGGGATGTAAAAACCACCCCACCTTTACAGACTACCTATCGGGAAGGTTTCAATGGAGCTCCACGAACACTTTATGATCCAGATTCCGACACTGGATTCAACAGGGTGCAAAACGCCACTTCCTTCTATTCTTGGGGTCCTGAATACGCATTGGATTCCTACGATTTGGGAGATGGCAATATTGTGGATCTTTCCAATGATAGATTTTATAGTCCCTACGATATCTTCAGAACAGGGTTCAATTCGCAGCTCAACCTCAATTTGAGCGGTGCGGGCGAACGGTTGAACTATTATTTTTCCGTAGGTAACAATAGCGAACAGGGGATATTGCCCAATACCGACTATAAAAAGACCAACTTTAGGTTGAAGGCCGGCTACAAGGTGACAGACAATTTTAACATTGATGGTTCCGTAGCCTTTACCAATTCTGGGGGAAGAAGGGCCAATGGAGGTGATAAATCGGTCATGAGTGCATTGTCCTATTACTCCGGTACTTTCCCAATCAATGATTATAGAAATCCCGATGGAAGCGAAAGGGATTATTCCTTCGGTATTATTGACAACCCAAGATATTTGATGGAAACCAGTAACCTCGAAGACGATGTAAACCGTTGGATAGGAAACACCACCCTTACCTGGTCCCCAAAAGATTGGATGACCATAACCTATGCAGCACAGATCGACAACTATTCCGATGCCCGTAATCGTTATGTAGGGCCCGATTTGGATGGTGGGTCGCAAGTGGGTGGTTTCATTTTGGAACAAAACATCAATTTCACGGGGTTGGAATCCAACTTCTTGGTTGCCATGAACAAGGCTTGGTCCGAAGATTTTACCACGGACCTAACCTTGGGTCATCAACTTTCGGACACCAAGCGAACGTATTTGGAAGCCAGGGGCGAAGGTTTGAACGTTCCAGGTGTAAACGAAATCGGAAACACCACCAATTTCTTCATTACCAAAAACATTATTCAAAATAGAACGGTAGGTGTGTTTGGTGAACTAAAATTTGGATATAAGGACAAACTTTTCCTTTCACTAACAGGTAGAAACGACTGGATATCAACACTGCCCAAAGAAAATAGGTCGTTCTTTTATCCATCAGTGAGCTTGGCGTATGATGTATCCGACCTTTTTGGCGACAACGATCTATTCTCCTTTGGAAAACTAAGGGCATCTTGGGCCGAAGTGGGTAAAGGACCCGGCTTTGGGGATGTGGGCCAATACTTTGTAGTGGATGGCGATTTTCCGTTCGGAGGTGTTGGTGGCTACAGAAGAAGTACGCTTTTGGGTGATGTAAACATTAAACCGGAACGAAACCAATCCACAGAATTGGGTGCGGATTTACGGTTTTTGGATAATCGCATCCGTGTGGACTATGCCTACTATAATACAAGGGTGAAGGATCAGATTTTTACGGTTGGTACCGCCTATTCCTCAGGTCTTTCAGGTATCACAAGAAATGCAGGGGATTACAAGGTCTTCGGACATGAATTGTTGGTGAGTGCGGATGTGATCCGTAATGAAGATCTGCGATGGGAGTTGATTCTAAACTGGTCTACCAGTGAGGGCGAGGTACTTGAAATTCCTGATGATATCGAAGCCATAATCTTTGCCGATTCCGGATTTGCGGGAGTAACCTCCGAAGTAAGGGCCGGCGATAAAATGGGAAATCTGTACGGCTACAAATGGCGGTATGAAAATGGTGAGCGCTATATCGGTCCGGACGGATATCCTTCCATTAATTTGGACGAAAGGGTGATCGTGGGCAACGCGTTCCCTGATTTCATTGCATCCATTGGCAGTAACCTAAAGTATAAGGGAGTTGGTTTGAATTTCCTATTGGAATGGAAAAAAGGCGGGGATCTTTACGATGCCGGACAACGAAACTCCATCAGAAATGGAATCTTGGCCAGTACCTTGCAACGGGATGTGAATGTGGTTTTGGACGGCGTAATGGATGATGGTAACGGAGGGTTTATACCCAACACTACCGAAGCCCTGATCGACCAAAACTACTATCGTAATTCAAGTGTATACAACAGGGCTTCCGAAGTTTTGGTTCAGGATGCCTCTTGGTTGAAGATCCGTAACATTTCTTTGTCCTATGATTTCCCGACCAGCTTGATCAAAAATTTCAGTTTGGACAAGGTCAGTGTTTCGGCCAATGCCAACAACATTTTGCTTTGGACTCCTTTTGACGGATACGATCCGGAAGGTAACCAATACAGTGCAGGAAGCAACGTATATGGTTTTACAGGATTGAACATCCCATTGGCTGAAAGCTTTTCATTGGGATTGAACATTGCATTTTAAAAAAAGAACTATGAAGAAAATAAATAAAATAAAGGTTTTTCTGCTCTGTGCCACGGCAACTTTCGTGGGATGTAGCGAAGATTATTTTGATGTGAACACGCCTTCCAATACGGCCACCTTGGAGGACCTTCGTATGCAGGACCTCATGGCACCGGTGATCCACAGCACCATGGAAGGACAACGATCCGCTGAACTTGCTTTTGGAAACTACGTTCAAAACTTTGTTTCGGCTGGGGGCGGTGCCGCGGGCCAAACTTCGGCCAGTGGTCTTTGGAGCCAGGTGTATCTGTACGTTTTGCCCAACCTACAAGCCGTAAAGTTGAAGGCTGTAGAAACCAATGCAACGCATATCGATGGTATAGCCGATATATTGATCGCAGCCAATCTGGGCATAGCTACCGATACCTGGGATAACATTCCATATTCCTCGGCCAGTGAGGGTCCTGATAACAATTTTGCCACTTTTGATACCCAAGAATCCATCTACACGGAGATTTTTGCTCTTTTGGATGGGGCCATTGCAAAATTGAATGGGGCCGATAACTCTGGTTTCGAGCTTGGTTCATCAGATCTGATTTATGGAGGGGATACCGACAAGTGGCTAAGAGCGGCCTATTCCTTAAAGGCACGTTACCAATTGCATTTGGTGAACAAGGGAATCGTTTCCGCTGCGGATGTTTTGGCCACGGTGGACAACGGATTTACGTCCAACGACGACAATTTTGCCATGTATTATGATGAAAAGAACATCAATCCGTGGTATTCGTCCGAAGTTTTGGCAAGAAACACAGGTAACTTGAGTAATGATATTGCCAGTCAATTAGTAAGCTCCATGAATGGAGATTACTATCCGTTTGTTGGTGGCTTGGTCGAAATTGATCCTAGATTGCCCCTGTTCGCCCAAAATGGCGACGAGGCCGAATACAAAGGATTCGTCAGTGGTGGTGGCGGTTTGGCACCCGATGGCACCGATGCCAATGCCAGGTTTAGAACCGATGGTTTCTATACCAGTGTAGACTCGCCATTGATGTTGATCACGTATGCAGAGGTTTTGTTCATTAAGGCAGAGGCAGCCTTCTTGGCCAACGGTGGAACCAGTACTAGCGTTGGTTCCAATGCCACGGCATATACGGCCTATATGGATGGTATTGCTGCGAGTATGGATATGTATGGCGTGGATGGTACCGATTATATGGCCGATGCCGCAATCGACGTAGGGGAAGGAGCCTTGATGTTGCACCATATCATGAAGGAAAAATACATCCATAACTTCTTGAACCCGGAAACTTTTGTGGATTACAGAAGATATGATTTTTCGGATGAGGTCTTTACCGGTCTACAAATACGTAGTGAAGAAGACAGTGCCGATAATGAATTCTTTGGACAATGGTTCCGAAGAGCCAATTACCCTGATACGGAGTTGACCCGAAACGAGGCCAATGTTTTGGCCAATCAACAAACACCGGTTACACCTGTTTGGTGGGATGAATAGAAATTAGCAACAATCCTTTAAGACAAGAGGGTGTTCAAGCAATTTGCCAATTGTAGAACATCCTCTTTTTTATGGTAGGCACTCAATACCAATCTGCTAACCAAAGGCCCATTCTCGTCGGGGTAGGTGAAGTTGGTAAAAACAATACCATTGCTTTCTAGCGACTTCGCGAGCTCTGCATCCACAAATTCAAAAGTGGGATGCCCCTCCAAATGGTTGAAAAAAGATGGTTTGTCGATATTGTTTCGGAATAGGGCATAGTTTTCCATGAGTTTGGCTCTTTGTTTTTGATACAATTCCCTTGTCTCCAACAACGTACCCATAAAAGCGGGTAGGGCAGGACTTGCCCCGCCATAAAACGAAGTATTTCTTAATTTCTGAACCATGGAACCTGTTCCAAATATCGCTCCAGCTTGGATGCCCATACCTTTGCCCAGGGAACCGCAGACCAACAATTCGGCTGGCCCCAATTTTTGCAAATAGCCAAAACAACCGTTTCCTTCCTCACCTACAACTCCAATACCGTGGGAATCGTCGCCGACCAAAATCAATTTGTCCAATGGAAGAGATTGCAGTCCGTCAAAATCCGGAAAATGCTGGCCAGAAAAGTCAATGGTGTCAAAAAGAAGCACCGGTGCAGCTGTGTTTTTGTCAATTTCCAATTCCAATAGCGTTTTAAGTTCCCCATAATTGGAAGCTGAGGTTACTCCTGGCCGTAGCAGTGCGGTGTGGGCATTCGGGGCAGCGAAGAGCACATGGCCTTCATCCAGTAGTTTTTGAATGACCGATTGGGCCGCCAAATACCCGGAAGACAATGTAATGCAGGCTTCACTGCCCACCCAATCGGCCAAAAACTGTTCAGCTTGGGCATATACGGGCAAAAACACATTGGAGCGTCGAGATGCCCCATACTGCAAACCATAGGTGCGGATGTTCTTGGTAAAGATTTCTATAAATTCCGGATGGTTCTGAACACCGAGATAAGCCGTGCCCCCAAAATACAAGTGGGGTTTACCATCGATATAAACCTGACGGTCCGGGATATGGTCTATGGGAAATGCCATTACAATAGTTCAATGCCGCTCCCCGGAAGCGTTGGAAATACGACCTTGCCGCCTTCCAAAATAGTCACGCCCTTGGCGATATCCTTTTTTAAAAGCATGGCACCATCCATATCCACAAAATCCAATTGGGGCAATAATTGGGCAATGGCCGAAATGCCCACGCTGGATTCTGTCATGCAACCCACCATAATTTTAAGGCCCAGTTCCTTTCCTTTTTGGATCATGCGCCTAGCGGGGGTCAACCCACCGCATTTGGTCAACTTTATATTGATGCCATCGAAATAGGGACCGCATTTTTCCACATCGCTTTCAACAATACAACTCTCATCTGCAATCACGGGCAATTCGCACTGTTCTTTGACTTTGGCCATACCTTCCCAATTATCGGCCTTAAGGGGCTGTTCCAAAAATTCCACACCAAGCGCTTTGAGCAAGGGTACATTTTTTATGGTTTCTTCAGCTGTCCAAGCACAGTTGGCATCTATACGGAAAATACTATCGGTATGCTTGCGGAGTTCCCTCACGATGGCGACATCATTTTTTGTCCCCAATTTTATTTTATATACCGGCCATGGTTTTTCTTGAAGTTTTTCGACCATTTTTTCAATGGTATCGATGCCAATGGTATAATTGGTGACGGGATACTGTTCGTTGGTCGTACCCCAAATTTGGTAAAGTGGTTGGCCTTTTAGCTTCCCATAAAGGTCATTGGCAGCCAAGTCCAGTGCGCAAAGCGTAAAATTTTGAAGTTTTAGGGACTCCAAGTGCAAGTAAAACTGTTCCGGAGTATCAAGATCGTAACCTTCAATGGCATCCCGAACCGCTTCTATTTCGGCCTTCATACTTTCTAGGGTAATACCGTAATAGGGATTGGAAGTGGCCTCCCCGTAACCTGTTTTCCCATTGTGCGACAAGCAAACGATCAAGGTATCCTGGGTGTCGTGGGATTCCCTGGATATGGTAAAGGTGTGGGCCAATTGAAGGGTGTAGGTTTTGAGTGTTAACTGCATTTATCTATTGGATTAAAAGAGTAGCTAAGATAACGCATCGAAATGGGTAAGAAAACACAAAGGCCCATTGATTTTACAATGGGCCTTCTCGTTTTTTGATTGGTTGTTGTATCAGTATTTGCGCACGCTGCCAGAAACCGATTTCTTGGTTTGTACGCTGGCCTCCCCTGAATAGGTAATATCGGCCCCGCTGCTGGCATCGGCCACCAAGGATTCGGATACATTCACCGAAATATCGGCTCCGCTGCTGGCGTCGGCATTACATCTTTTCACTTCCAGTTCCCTGGCCTTAATGTCAGAACCACTGCTGGCATCGGCATGTAGGATATCCGCACTTCCCGATATTCTGATGTCCGCACCACTGCTGGCATCGGCAGATACTTCATTGGCCCGTAGTTCCACACGTAGGTCTGCACCACTGCTGGCATCCAATTCAATGCTCTCCGATTCGATAACATTTTGTACCACTAGGTCTGCACCACTAGAGCTATTAAGGGCCGTTATCCGTGGTAGGGAAACATATACATTTTTGGTGGCCCTGCCAATGTTCTCAATGGCATGGATTTTTAATTTACCATCCCTAATGTCAGTGCCTATAAGATCGATGATGTTCTCGTCGGCCTCCACGGATATCTTGAACTCGGAATCTTGGGTCACGAAGACATCGATGCCCTCAGAGGCCAAAACTTCCGTAAAATCTTCGGATACGGCCCTGGTTTCTTCCACAATTTCCCCATTTCCGGTCTTGCCGTTCCCAAAGTTCACATCCATCATACAGGATGATGCAAAGAGGGATAAGAGTACTGCGATTGCTAATCTTGCTAGTGTTGTCATGATTGTTGTTTTTAATGATTGACCAAAGGTCTATTTTGATTGATTGATTTTGAATTTAATATTACCCAATTGTAGTTTTCACCAACTCAATTGTTACTTTTTTCACCTGTTTTTACTTTGATGCCGTCTTCATTGATCTTCATCTCGAACGAATCCTGATTGTCTTTGATGTCGATATCGATGCCATCTTCATTGATGATGATCTTGCCATTGCCATCCCTGTCATCGTCATCGTCCAACGGACAGTCCTGGCATTTTAGTTCGCCATCCTTGTCCATAAGCCAAACGTGGCCCACAATGCTGCTTCGATAGTAATCCCTGTCGTTTTCGATTCCTCTACCAATATGTCCACGTGTGGATTCATCAAAATGGACCAAACGGCCTTCAGGGATATAAATGGTCATGTTCACCTCTTGGTTTCGGGCCTTGTTGGACGATTCGGTGGTCAAATATTCATCAAGGATAATCTGGTTGCCCACTACTTCGTATCCGAATTGGATGTTTCGGGCCCGGTCCCTGGCAGTTACAATGGAACTACCATCGGCATCCTTGCGAACGGTGATGTTCACGTTGGCATCGTCCGATTTGCGCACCCTGATCTCCACATCGTCAGAAACCAATAGTGGCTTGTCATTTTCATCATAGGTCAAGGTCATGCGACCAAAATGGATATCGCCCATGGAATGTTCATAAGCGGAATTCTTCATTTTGATGACCAAGGTGTCGGTTACAGTTTCCATCACCAATGCTTCGCGCTCGTGCACGCTTCCGGTATTGGAGAACTCAGCGGCCTGACGGATACCCAAGGTAATCAATACCCCAACAGAGATCAACCAAAGTCCCAAAAGGGAGAACTTGGCAATGTTTCCGATGGATTTCAGGTTGTTCACCAATATCTTCAATCCCAAATACAGGATAAAGAAGAAGGGAATGCCCACGGCAAAGAACAACAACAGGGATGCCAACCAAACCGGCGCGCCGGTGGTGTTCACGATTTCATAAAAATCAACACCGGGAAATTCGATCACATCGAACATGCCCACGGTGAACAGTCCGAAGAACAGACCCACCAAAGTGGCCGCACCAATGATGATCAACAAAATACCGATGAACTTGCCAAATACCTTGAACAGGAACAAAATGATATCGCCAATGGTATCGAAAAAGGTCTTGGAGCCGCTTTTGACCTTGTTGCCCACTTTTTCGTAGTCAACGTTCTTTACCTTGTCTGCAACATCACCAAACCCCTCTTTAACTTTGCGTTCTATATTGCTGATGTTGACAGGCTCTCCCCGCATATCCAATTTTTGCGAGGTGGTCACGGCTTCGGGTACCAAGATCCACAATAGGATGTAGGCGATCAAACCGAATCCTGTCGTGAATATGGCCATAAGCACAAAGATCAATCGGATCCAAAGGGCATCAACGCCCAAGTAGTGCTCCAGACCGGCACACACACCGCCAATATATTTATTGTCGATATCGCGGTACAATTTCTTGGCACGGGTGGTCTCTTTGGTCTGTGACTTTTTGGGTTCGTCCTCAAAAATATCCTCGTCCACCATGTAATCTTCGGGTTGTCCCATTACAGAGATGACCTGGTCCACTTCCTTGTGGGTGATCACTTGGCGCTCGTTTTCCATTTTTTCCAAAAAGAGCTCTGCGATCCGTGCCTCGATATCAGCAATGATCTCGTCGCTTCCGGTAGTGCCTGCAAAGGACCGTTTAATGGACTCGAGGTACCGCCTTAGCTTGTTATACGCGTCGTCGTCTATATGGAAGAGCGTATTTGCCAAATTTATATTTACTGTCTTGTTCATTTTTTGATTCTTTATTTTGTGTTGGTTACCAGATTGACTGCATTTCTTAGTTCGTCCCAGGTTCCGTTCAATTCTTTTAGGAACAACCGACCTGTTTCTGTGAGCGCGTAATATTTACGGGGAGGTCCAGAGGTGGATTCTTCCCAACGGTAGTTGAGCAACCCAGCATTCTTCAACCTTGTGAGCAGAGGGTATATGGTCCCTTCCACTACGAGCATCTTCGCGTCCTTAAGGGCATCCAGAATTTCAGAGGCATACTTGTCGTTATCCTTAAGGATGGACAGGATGCAATATTCTAGAACCCCCTTGCGCATCTGAGCTTTTGTGTTTTCTATGTTCATAACTTCATGGTTCTATTAAATTAACTGTTCGTTTTTGATTCACCAAACTTGGTTTGGTCGGGTTTCCACTCCAATCCCCTGAATTGGGCAGGGGAGTGGAAACGTTTTTTGATTGATGATTGCTAATTGATGATTGATGATTTCGTTTTTTGATTGATGATTAAACTCCTTTTTTTGATTGATGATGTACTTACTATAAATGGAGGTGATGAAGCTCCCAATTAGTTTTATTTGATGAATTTAATGGTGAACGGATATTTAAAATACTGTCCCTCGTTGGTGCGTATCGTAGCCAAAATGGTGAATACGATGTTCAAAACCGTCAACGCCACTTGAAAAATGCCTGAAATGCCCAAAGGCCAGAACAATCGACCAAACCGAAAATCGTCACTGTCAAAATGAATGTTCAAGGTGTTGAGGTCGCTCAATTTTCGAAAACCGAAAAAGTGCCAGTCGAACAGGTCGGGAAAAACTCCGATAAAGAATGGAATGGTGAGCAATCCGGCTATAATCGCATACAACAGCATGCTGATTTGAAAGTTAAGTGCCTGCTTACCATTATAATCCACAAAATCGTGTTGGTTCTTATTGGCGGTCCACAAGATCAACGGTAGTATAAAGTTCCCAAAAGGAATAAAATACTTTGAGAAGGTGGACGCGTGTATGATCGCGGATAAATTTCGTTCGTGTTTGGTTACTGTTGTTGCCATTTTTGATTGATGATTTTTGACTGCAAATTAGTTTACCTATTAGCTTACCATGCAAATATATATCCAAAAGACAGTACTATGCAAAACAAAGTACTAAATATTAACAATAAATTAACAATATTAAATCCATGAATTTTGGCTATTTTTAGACCTCTTAAATACTAGATATGGCACTCACTCCCAGTAAAATCAATACGTTCACGTTTTTAAAATTGCCTTCGGCCTGGTGGTGCGGGGTGCGACTCAAGTATATCGATGATCAGAAAGCCGTTACCTCCGTGAAACATAAATGGATCAATCAGAATCCGTTTAAATCCATGTTTTGGGCGGTGCAGGGCATGGCTGCCGAGTTGAGCACGGGTGCCATGGTGATGAACGAAATCCAAAAGAGCGGTAAAAAAGTGTCCATGTTGGTGGCGAACAATAAGGCCATCTTTACCAAAAAGGCCACGGGGCGCATTACGTTTACCTGTGAGGACGGAAATTTGATTGCAGATGCCATCCAAAAAACCATTGCCACCGGAGAGGGACAGACCTTATGGATGAAAGCGGTCGGGGTCAACCAGGATGGGGTGGAAGTCTCCACCTTTCATTTTGAATGGACGGTGAAGGTGAAAGCCAACGAGAAGTGATAATGATGTATCGAGTCTTATTTATTTTATCATTTTTGATGTTTTCGTGCAATTTAATCGCGCAGCTTGATTTGAAAATTACAGATTCGGTATTGCACATTCCCAAAAATACCTCGCTTACCAACCTTGAGATTTCAATCAGTAATCAAACAGATAATATTATTTATTTGATGAATGATTTGAATTTTGAAACCAAACAGTTATATGTGCCTGAAACAGAGGAGGAAATAAAAAAATATTATTGTGCTTCTAAATATCCAATTATGACTGCTTTGGTCTTGATAAGGGAAGAAAAAAGCCTCTCATATCATCAATTAGAATCTACTATAACGGAACATTATGTTTATCCAATAGATTATGAAATCAAATTTGCAGAAGAGCGAATTGAGGATAAGAAACTTGATTTAGAAGATAAAGTGCAAAGAAAAATTGATAGGTTAAGAATAAAAAGACTTAAAATCATGGAATCTGGAAACCCTATTTTGAAATATCCAAAGGCTTTAATCTTGAACTATTTATTTTATAAAGAAAACATGATTTCTTTTGAACCGAACTCAACCAAAGTATTTAACATAACTATATTTCCAATAAATTCTTACTGGAAAGAAAAGTATAAAAGATTAAAGCTGAAATTATTGTTGCCAAATTATAATGTTAATAATGCAAAGGATTTGTTTCAAAAAACCAATGAATCGGATATCGCTGATCGTTTATTTGAAGGTTGTCTTCAATCGAATGAGATCACTTTGATTTTTGACTGACCTGTAACAAAGCCTAAAATAAATCAACATATATACAGAAATCACAAAACAAATCGAAAAATGAACGCACACGAAATAGACTACCACATTTACGGAGAGGAAATGCAATATGTGGAGATCGAATTGGATCCCCAAGAGGCCGTTGTGGCCGAGGCTGGCAGTTTCATGATGATGGACACCGACATTAAAATGGACACCATTTTTGGCGACGGCTCCAATCAAGATTCCGGCGTGTTGGGTAAGCTGTTTTCAGCAGGGAAACGTTTGCTCACCGGTGAGAGCCTTTTTATGACGGCTTTCCTTAATATTGGTCATGGCAAAAAGAAGGTAAGCTTTGCTTCGCCCTATCCTGGTAAAATTGTACCCATCGATCTTTCAGAAAAAGGAGGAAAGTTCATCTGCCAGAAAGATGCCTTTCTGTGTGCAGCCAAAGGTGTTTCCGTAGGGATTGAATTTTCCAAACGTTTGGGTCGCGGATTATTCGGTGGTGAAGGGTTCATCATGCAAAAATTGGAAGGCGATGGTTTAGCGTTCGTACATGCTGGTGGCACCTTGGCAAAGAAAGTCTTGGGTCCTGGGGAAGTCCTAAAAGTGGACACGGGTTGTATCGTTGGTTTTGCGCAAACCGTGGATTATGATGTCGAGTTCATCGGGGGCATACGAAACACCGTTTTCGGTGGGGAAGGCTTATTTTTTGCCACCCTTCGTGGACCAGGGACCGTGTATATCCAATCCTTACCGTTTAGCCGATTGGCAGGACGAGTATGGGCCGCGGCACCTCGTGGTGGCGGAAAAGACAAGGGTGAAGGCAGTATTTTAGGTGGCCTAGGTGATTTATTGGATGGTGATAATAGGTTTTAATTTCAGTAGTCAGTAGTCAGGAGTCAGTAGTCAGTAGTTAGGAGTCGGTAGTCGGTAGTCAGTAGTCTGAAATCTGAAATCTGATAACTGAAGTCTGAAGTCTGATGAATATTTCCTTCCTTTGTTTCCATGGATTTCAAAGACCTTTTCCATTTTCTGGAAGAACTACAACAAAACAACAATAAGGAATGGATGGATGCGAACCGCAAATGGTACCGCTCCCTTCGCTCCGATTTCATTACTTGGTTGGATGATCTGGATCTGACCATGGCACAGCTGCACGATGATTATTATCCCACTCCGGGCAAGAAGGGCATCAACCGTATCAACAACAATTTGATGTTCCACCCCAATAAACCGGTGTACAAAGATCATTTCGGTGCCGGGTTGGATAAAGCACCCCATTCGGCTGATTTTTATATTGAAATTGGTCTTAAGCAATGCCTGCTGGCCGGTGGGTTTTGGCGTCCCGATCCCAAGACTCTTCGTAGCATTCGTGACGGTATCGATTATAACGGGGAGGTGTTTCAGGAAATATTGGACAAACCTTCGTTCAAAAGAACCTTTGGAGGTTTATATGAAGATGAAAAATTGACCAATGCGCCCAAAGGCTTCTCTAATGATCACCCCCATATTGAGCTACTCAGGAACAAAACCTTTGCTGTGGTGCACGAGCTTTCAAAAAAAGAAGTCCTACAACCTGATTTCAAAGAAAAAATCATTGAAGTTTACAAAGAGATGCTCCCCTTTAGGCGCTATTTGAATACATCAGTAACCGTTTAATCCCAATTATGAAATACGGCAACGTTCGAAACATCAAAAAGGAATTACTCTCCGACAATTGGTATACGCTCAATAAGGTGACCTTTGAGTACCAACGGGAAGATGGTACCTGGGAAACCCAGATTCGGGAGGCCTACGATCGGGGTAACGGGGCCGCTATTCTTTTATATAATATACAGAAGGGAACCGTGGTGCTTACCCGACAGTTTCGAATGCCCACCTATTTGAACGGGAACACGGATGGGATGATGGTTGAAGCCTGTGCCGGACTCTTGGAGAAGGGCAATGCAGAGCAGACCATTAAAATGGAGGTGGAAGAAGAAACCGGATATAAGATAGACCACGTAAAAAAAGTGTTCGAAGCTTACATGTCACCAGGTTCAGTAACGGAGATATTGTATTTTTTTATCGGACAGTACACCGATGCCATGAAGGTGGGCGAAGGTGGTGGAGCCGAAGATGAAACCGAAAATATCGAAGTCTTGGAACTTCCTTTTAAAAAAGCCCTTCAAATGATGGAAACTGGTAAGATTCGGGATGCAAAGACCATCATGCTACTGCAATACGCACAAGTACAGAACTTGTTCGGTCAATAACGCTGATAAAGCTCTTTCAAAGTAGCGTAGATCGTATTCCTGATTTCCAGGGAAGGGGTTCTAAAATGATTGTTCATAAAACTGAATATGAGCAATTTTCCCGATTTCGTTCGCACATACCCGCTTAAGTTGTAATTGTTGCCCACCGAACCCGATTTGGCAAACAGAAAGGGCTCCGTTTCTGGATCATCCCATTTTGCCACGGTATTGGAGGGTCCCCACATGGGCATCAGGGCGAACAAACGCTCTTCGGGTACTTCTTGATGCAGTTTTTGTAAAATTTGGACAAAAGATCTTGGGGTGAACAAGTTGTACCGCGACAAACCGGAACCATCTACCCAACGAGGTTGTTGTGCTAAATCACTAAGGTCGTTTTCCAGCATATAATCAATGGCCCTTCGGGTGCTCAAGGTATCCGATAGGGCCGATGAGGCGGCCATAAGGAGTTGCTCTGCCAAAAAATTATCGCTTTTGAACAACATGTATTTGTAGATCGAATCGGTTTCCATGCCAAACAATGTCTGTTTCGGTTGGTCGGGAAAATGGTCGCTCAATGTAATTTTTTGCTGCAATACGGATTCAAGTAAAAGTTTTGTCAAACTATCACTGACTATAAATGGTACTTCCAAGGTATCCTGTTCTTCGGGGTCGATATAAAACTGGTTCTGGTATTCCTCTCTTTTAAAGGCGCTTTCCTTGATGGCTGTATATTCCAAAAATTCAATCGGAGATACCTGAAGGCTGTCCATTTCGGATTTTGATAAAGTTGCCACATTGCCATAAAGGGGCAGAGTCGATTTCTCAGGAGAAAAGTAGGTGTCAAAATCTTCCCAGGCCCAACCCGGTCCGTAACGTTGCTCGTCTGTATTGCCGGTGTACAGTGCAATGTTTTTTTGGTTCCCAAGCCATTGGAGGGCAGTGCTATCGTTCAAATAGGGGTGAAGCCACGATGGATCACCGGTGCCCTCAATAAAAAGGGTGTCATTGGCAACGACATAATGTAGCGAAGGGATGTTTTTGGGCAATAATTTTATACCGGTATAAAAGGTAACTAGCTTGGTGTTACTCGCAGGGGTGAAATACTTGTCCGCATTGGTATTGTACAGTTCTTTTTCTGAATCGGCATCGATGATCAAGAGTCCATGAAACGAATTTTTTAGACTTTCCTTATGCAGATGATTGCTGATATTTTTACGAACGGAAGAACACCCGGAAAGTAAATAAAAAATGGATAATAAACTGATAAACAGCGATTTATTAAATGTGTTTTTATGGGTATTCATAGACGTAGTTCATCGATTTTAACACGAAGTTATTCAATTTTTAACCGATTTTTTAGTTTGAATATTGAGTTTTTGCCTAACTTAGGGACACAACCATTAATCCAATTTAATCAAATTTCTATGCCGAGAGCTATGTTAGATTACACCAAGACCATCTTGCAAAAGGTAAGTTTTGATGTGAGACTCTTCACCAAGGAATTGAAGAAAGCGATTTCCAGGCTTCTGCCGAACGAAATTGAAGAACTTAGGATCTGGTTACATTATTTTATTGTGGACAAACCGGATTTACAACCTACACTAGTATTGTTAAAAGCCTAAAACTGGAGCCGCTGAAAAGCGGCTCTTTTAATTTTTGGCCAATGGGCTGATGATCTTTACGTCCTGAAAAGCAATGGCCCCACGAACGATACTTGAAATTACATCCCTGAGCGCTTCCGTGATCTGTATCTTCAATTCACTTTTGTGGTAGATCAGGCTAATTTCCCTTGCGGGCGAAGGTGCTTTGAAAGGTCTTAGGTTTTCTTTTTTCTGAGGCTCCAAATGCAATGTGTTCAAATAAGGGAGCAAGGTCATGCCCATGCCTTCATCGGCAAGGTTCACCAGGGTTTCAAAACTCCCACTTTCTATTTTAAATTGCTCACCATTCATGTTTTTGGATGCCTTGCATAAGTTGATCACCCCATCCCTAAAGCAATGACCGTCCTGTAAGAGCAATATATCGTTCACGTCCAAATGATCGGTGGTCAGCTCTGCTTCGTTGGATAGTCTGTGATTTTTAGGGACATACCCAATAAAAGGTTCATAGTACAAAGGCCTTTCCTTAATAAATTCAATTTCCAATGGGGTCGCGGCAATACCGGCATCCAAATGGCCGTCCAAAATGTTTTTGATCAAATGTTCGGTGGATTGCTCCTTAATGATAAGGTTGACCTTGGGATATTTTTTCACGAAGGTGTTCAGGAACATGGGCAAAAGGGTGGGCATTACGGTGGGAATGATCCCCAACACATAGTCACCTCCAATGAACCCTTTGTCCTGGTCCACAATATCCTTGATGCGTTCCGCTTCAGCTACAATATTCTTGGCCTGGTCCACAATCTTTTTGCCTACTTCTGTTATCGAAATGGGTTTCTTGCTACGGTCAAAAATTAAAACACCGAGTTCATCCTCCAATTTTTGTACCTGCATGCTCAAGGTAGGCTGGGTTACAAAACTCTTTTCGGCGGCCAGGGTAAAGTTTTTGTATTCTGCTACGGCTAGCACATATTGTAATTGGGTAATGGTCATTGTTCGATAAATTTGAAAAATAAAAATATAAAAAACTATCAGTATAATCTATTGTGATTTTAGATGGATAGGGCCGTTCCCACATTTTCTTTCAATAAAATAGGGGTAATCGCCGATTGGGATGAATTCAAATATTTATATTTATTTGGTATTCAGTATTTCTAAAGAGCACTTATGACCTCCTCGCAGCTTATGGCAACCCTAGATTTTTTGGGAAACGTTCCCCTTTTTTCGGAGGTGGACAAGGTATCGCTTTTGGATCTGTGCAAACAATCTGAGGAACAATTGTATATGCCGGGCCATCGCATTTTGGACAAAGGCGATAAAGGCGACGGCATGTATGTAATTCTCAAGGGGAAGGTAAAGGTACATGATAAGACGCACGACTATGGCAGTTTGTCGCAAGGAGAATGCTTTGGAGAATATTCCTTGATCGATCAAAAACCACGGTCGGTTTCCATCACGGCCTTGGAGGAAACCAAATTACTGAAAATCGGAACCGACCACTTTTTGGACCTGATAGAATCCAACAAAGGGTTTGTCCGTGGTGTTTTGTCGGTCTTGATCAAAAGGCACCGGGAGTTGGATGTGGCACAGGAAAAATTGGCAGCCTCCAAAAAAGCCATGGAATTGGCGCATTCCCAAATTACGGGACTCATTCAATATGCCATGGATGCCATCATCATGTTCGATAAGGATTTTAGGATTGTGTTGGCCAACGACTCGGCGAAGACTATGTTGGAAAACGATGATGTGGAACAACGCAACCTACTTTTCTTTCTTGATGAACCCAGTGCTGCCCTCATCGAAAATTTGGTGGCGGGAGCAACTTCCAAAAAGAAGGTGATGAATACGTACTTGCCCGCAATCATCAAGGTGTTGGGATCCAACGAAGGCACATCCATGAATGAGGGGACCATCAGTAGTTATGGAAACGAGGAGGAGAGTTACTTCACTTTAATACTTCGACAAATCGATGATCGCCTTCAGGCAGAACACAAAATTTCTTCCCTTACCGATGAAGCCGAATACCTAAAAGAAGAAATCAAGGAATTGACCCATGATCATGGGATCATCGCCCAGCACGATTCCATGAAAAACGTTTTGGGATTGATCGAACGGGTCGCGCCGACCCAGGCCACGGTACTGATCCATGGCGAAACGGGTACCGGTAAGGAATTGGTGGCAAGGGCCATCCACAATGCCAGTTCCCGTGCAAAGGGCCCAATGGTGCGCATCAACTGCGGGGCCATTCCGGCCAATTTGATAGAAAGTGAATTGTTTGGCCATGAAAAAGGTGCTTTTACAGGGGCTACGGTCAGTCGTAAGGGGCGATTTTTATTGGCGGACAAGGGTACCCTGTTTCTGGACGAAATCGGCGAGCTGCCTTTGGATCTGCAACCCAAGTTATTGCGGGTGATCCAAGAAGGGGAGTTCGACCCTGTGGGTAGTTCGGTGACCCAAAAAGTGGACGTAAGGATCATTGCGGCCACCCACCGTGATCTGCTGGCTCGATCAAAAGAGGGCAAGTTTCGGGAAGACCTTTACTACAGGTTGAATGTGTTTCCAATTCAGGTACCGGCTCTACGTGATCGTGGCAACGATGTGTGCCTTATCGCAGATAAACTGATTGAGCATTATGCCAAAGACCTGAACAAGGCCATTAAACCTTTGACGCAGGAACAAAAAAAGCAATTGTTGTCCTACGATTGGCCCGGAAATGTGCGGGAACTTCAGAATTTGGTGGAGCGCGCAGTTATTGTGGCGAACAAAGGTCGCATTGATTGGTCCCTTGTCATTCCCAATGCGCAGGGATTGGTAAAAGCCACCACGCAGGAAGACGAACGCATCCTTACCGTTGAAGAACTGCAAGAACTGGAGCGGGCGAATATTCTCAAGGCCCTTAAAAAAACCAAGTGGAAAATTTCCGGAACCAATGGTGCGGCCAGGCTCTTGGGCTTGCCACCTACTACTTTAGCATCCAAGATTAAGGCCTTGGGCATTTCCAAACCTATATAAACAACGAAAAATCGTAATAATATTAACGATATATCGTAATATAACGAAATATCGTTATATCAATGTGTTTCTAGAAATGTTGTAATCAATTGATTATTAGTTATTTGAATAGTTTGGCACGCGAAATGCAACTACTCTGTCAAATGTTAATCAATTAATCTAATCTTTAAAAAACAAAAAAAATGATTACAACAGCAAACATTAAAAACGGAGTAAACGTAGATCAGTTGGTGGAAACCATCAACGCAGTACAAGGGAATCCTGAATTGGCACAATTCGAGTTCAGGGCCAAGAACAATTGGATCGATGGCGGTCATTGTGTGACCAGTATCCAAGATTATTATGGTGTGGGTCAAGAGCATCCAACCCGAAAAGATTCCTTTACCATGGAAGCCGACCACGTGGAAGTGCTTTTGGGCAACGACAAGGCCCCTAACCCTGCAGAGATTGTATTGCATGCACTAGGTTCTTGTTTAACTGGAGCCATGGCCTACCATGCTGCTGCCAACGGCATCGAAATTGAAGGTGTGGAAAGTACTTTGAAAGGTGGTGTGGATCTGCACGGATTCTTGGGCCTTGATCCAGAAGTGAGAAAAGGCTATCAAGGAATTACCGTTAAGTTTAAGGTGAAATCCGATGCCTCTGAAGAGCAATTGAGAGCTTTGGCCCAATTCTCCCCAGTGTTCGACATGATCACCAATCCAACTCCTGTTACCATCGAATTCGAAAAGTAATCAGGTAGAAAAAAGCCGCCCTGCCCATAGGGTGGCTTTTTCTTTTTTTACCCAGCCATTTAAAAGTACCATTACCATTATCATGCAAAACAAAGAGCACATCATCGTTAACGCAAATCAAGCAGTGGCCCAAGTGGCCTATCAGTGCAACGATATCTTTCCCATTTATCCGATTACACCTTCTTCGGAAATGTCCGAATTGGTCGAGGAATGGAGTGCCCTTTCACAAAAAAATATTTTTGACAACGTTCCCGAAACCTTTGAAATGCAAAGCGAGGCCGGAGTGGCAGGCGCCATGCACGGGATGTTGCAAACGGGTGCCTTGGCATCCACCTTTACGTCTTCACAGGGCCTTCTATTAATGTTGCCCAATATGTACAAAATTGCCGCAGAACTTACCCCCAATGTGATCCATGTGGCCACTCGGTCCGTTGCAACCCAGGCCCTCTCAATTTTTGGCGACCATAGTGATGTTATGGCCATCCGAAGCACTGGATATGCCATGTTGGCTTCTGCGTCTGTGCAGGAAGCGATGGATTTCGCGCTGATCGCCCAAGCTGCCTCCTTGGAATCCCGAATTCCCTTTGTGCATTTTTTTGATGGTTTTAGAACCTCCCATGAAATCGCGAGAGTGGAAAAAATAAATCAAGAAACCATAAAAGCGATGTTGGATTCCGATCATGTTGCGGCCCATAGACAAAGGGCATTGGACCCCAACCATCCCATAATCCGGGGCACCACCCAAGGACCGGATGTGTATTTTCAAGGCAGGGAGGTGGCCAATTCCTATTACCAACAGTGTCCCAACTTGGTTCAAAAGCAAATGGATGTGTTCACCAAGCTAACTGGCAGAAGCTATCAACTATTTGAGTATATCGGGCACGAAGCTGCCGAGCAGGTTATAATAGCTATGGCATCGGCAACGGAAACCCTCGAACGGACGATTCATCAACTGAATGCTAAGGGAGAAAAAGTAGGATTGGTCAAAGTCCGATTGTACCGTCCTTTTGGACTGGATTTTTTCCTGAACTGCTTGCCAGCGTCTTGTAAGGCCATTGCCGTACTGGACCGAACCAAAGAGCCAGGCTCGTTGGGTGAACCTTTATTTTTGGATGTGCAAAGCGCGGTTTCGCAATCCACAAAATTTGGTAGTAAACCCAAAGTTATTGGGGGACGTTACGGGTTGGGTTCCAAGGAATTTACACCGTCAATGGTCAAGGCCATTGTGGATGAATTAAAAATGGAAACTCCCAAGCATTCCTTTACAGTTGGGATTACGAATGATGTAACCCAAACCAGTTTGGAAATTGTTCCATTTGACTTACCGAATACATTCAAGGAAGTACTGATTTACGAAACCAAAGGGAAGGATACTCAGGCATCGTTCCATTCACTGGTTCAAGAATTGGTCGAGAGGGGAAACCAATATGTTCAGGGGTATTTTGAAATCGATTACAAAAAGTCGGAATCCAGGCACGTGACCAACCTTCGAATGGCCAAGGAACCGATAAAGGCGCCTTATCTCATTCAAAAGGCCAATGCAGTGGTGATTGACAACAAACATTTTCTTGAAAATGACAATGTTTTGGACCGCATTGAATCCCACGGTGTTTTAATGGTTCAAACGAATGAATCCGAAACTCAGTTTTGGACTTCGTTGGATTCAAAAGTCCGACAAACTATATTATCAAAAGCATTACAAGTCTATTTGGTTACGGAGCAGGTTTTGGAAAATGCAGCCATAGAAAGGGGACTTTCTCTAACATCCCTACACAACAGCCTGTTGGATTTAATCGGTATGTTGGAAGGAAATCCCATTGATCTGGATAGTAAAAAGCTTGACATATCTGTTGAAGTGATGAACCAAAACCAACCAAATCAATTGAACGGTGAATCAAAAAGGTCCTTGACAGAACAATTGCTGGCAGGGCAGGGGAATGCTTTGCCTGTGAGCAGTTTTCCGGTGGATGGTACTTATCCGACCCATACTTCCCATCTTGGCAAGCGATTGATTATTGAGTCGCTTCCCGAGTGGAACGCAGATCTTTGTACCCAATGTGGGGCCTGTAGTTTGGCTTGTCCTTCCGGTGCATTGAGGGCGAAGGCCTATTCCCCGGAATATTTGGAAGGTGCTCCCGAACATTGGAATGCGGTTCCAGCTATCCTTTTTGGCGAAGATGTTGATTTAATGCAATATACGATACAGGTGAATGCCGATCAATGTACGAGCTGCAACAATTGCGTGGATGCTTGCCCAGTCAAGGCTTTGGTCATGAAAAACCACCCCGATAGGTTGGAAGTCGCCAAAGAAAACTGGTCCTATTTTGAGGTACTGCCAGAAATCGATAGAAGCTTGTTGGATACCGGCAAATTGAACCAGCAGCAACTGCAGCAGCCTTTGTTCACCTATCCGAACGGGGAAGATGGTTGTGGGGAGGCACCCTATTTGAAGTTGGCCTCGCAGTTGTTCGGGGATAGAATGTTGATAGCCAATGCGACTGGTGCGAGTTCCATTTTTGGTGGCGCGTTGCCCACAACACCTTGGTCCAAAAATAAGGAGGGCAGGGGACCCGCATGGTCAAATTCATTGTTTGAGGACAATGCCGAATTCGGATTGGGATTTCGTTTGTCTCTAGATCAGCAAAAGGATCATGCCAAAAACCTCTTACAAGAGCTATCCTTTTATTTTGATGATACATTGGTTACGGCACTTTTGAACGCTCCACAGACCCATGAACGGGAGATTGCCCAACAGCGAGATCGTGTGGCAACTTTGAAACGCCTTTTGAAGGATATGCCATTTTCCAAGGCACAACAACTTAGGGAGGTGGCCGATGCCTTGGTTTCAAAGAGTGTATGGATCATAGGTGGTGACGGGTGGGCCTATGATATTGGCTTTGGGGGATTGGACCATGTGCTATCATCGGGTAGGAATGTGAACATATTGGTGTTGGACAACGAGGTGTATGCCAATACTGGGGGGCAAATGTCGAAAGCCACACCCTATGGCGCATCCGCTAAGTTTGCCAGCAAGGGCAAGAAAAAGCAAAAGAAGGATTTGGGGATTTTGGCCATGCAGTATGATGATGTGTACGTAGCTTCAGTAGCCATTGGTGCTGACCCAGAACATACATTGAAGGCATTTTTGGAGGCTGAGGCGCATGATGGGCCTTCATTGATTATTGCTTATTGCCATAGTATTACACATGGTATTGATAGCAAGTATCCCAGTAAATACCACAAAGCGGCCGTGGCATCGGGTCAATGGTTGCTTTACAGGAACAACCCTAAAAGAATTTTGGAAGGGATGCCTGCACTACAACTGGATTCGGAAAGTCCAAAGATTCCTGTTGCCCATTACTTGGCCATGGAGGAACGCTTCCAAAATGTTTTCGAGAATTCCAGGGATTCTTTTGGAGGTGTTTGGATAAAGGATGCACAGCAAGCGGTGAACAAACGATTTGCCAAATATCAAGCCATGGCCGGTATACGTGATGTTGTTAGATCGACCGTATATGAGCCTGTCTAAACGCTATTTTTCATGCATTACGGTACCCGAGGCCCAGTCCTCGGGTGCACCATTAACGGCATATTTTTTCGCTCTTTCTACGAAATAGTGGGCCACTGTATCGCTAGGATTCTTGGAAAGAACCCATTCAAAAGCAGAGGCCGCTTCGCCAAATTGGGCCTTGAAAAACAGGTCAATACCTTCATCAAAGCGTTTTCTGGTTTCTAGTTTTAGGGATAGGCTTTCCATGGCATCCCCATCAATACATTCATAGATGGCTATGGATTTTTGTTTGCCCTTCACCCGTACTTTTCCCAAATACCGAAAATTGAATTCGGTGGGATCTTTCATCTGATCTAGGGATGCGCCACTGATGATGATATTGGCACCAAAATATTTGGTCACCCCTTCCATTCTTGCTGCACTGTTCACGGTATCTGCAATCACGGCAGGATCATTCCTTTTAGAATCACCTATAATCCCCATAACCAGCGGTCCGGTATGGAGGCCGATGCCTATGGTGAGTGGTTTGTACCCTTTTTCTTCAACCCTTCTTTTGTTATAGAGCGATAAGGTTCGTTGCATTTCTATGGCCGCGTCCAAGGCACTCTCTGGGGGTTTGGGGAACAGGGCCATGATGCCATCGCCCATATATTGGTTCACGAATCCATCATTTTCCTTAATAATGGGCCCCATTCGACCTACATAAGCATTCACGAACTTGAAATTTTGCTCGGGGGTCATACCCTCAGCAAGCGTGGTGTAATCTCGAATATCTGAAAATAGGACCGTAACGTTTTTCTCTGTGTAATCGCCCAATTGTATATCGGTGATCGAATCCTTTCCGATGGATTTGACAAATTCCGAGGGTACAAATCGTGAAGAGGCCCTATGGATGGTGTTGAGGTTGATGTGTGTTTTGATCCTACTCAGCAATTCTCCTTTGGAGAAGGGTTTGGTCAGGTAGTCGTTTGCCCCTGAATTGAAACCACTGACCAAATCGGACACTGTGTTCTTTGCGGTGAGGAGTATTATTGGGAGTTCACTGGCCGTGCGCGTTTCCCGAATTTTCTCGCATACCTCATAGCCAGAAAGTCCCGGCATCATAATATCCAACAACACCAATTGGATATCGGGTGTCTTTTCCAATACTTTAAGGGCCTCTTTGCCAGAGTTGGCCTCCAAAACTTCATATCCCGCAACGTTTAAATGGTTTTCCAAAACACGCCGGTTAACAGGTTCATCATCCACGATCAAAATTTTAAGTCCCTTCGAATTTGGATGCTTTTCCATGGGGGTCACTGCCGATTTTTCGCCATAGGTCTTCATCGGTTGCAACAATTCTTCCTGCTTGGGGAATGCTTTGGTCTTGGCGGAACGTTTTTCTGAACTAATTGGCAAGGTAAAAGTGAAAATGGCCCCTTTTCCCTCTTCCGATTCCACACTGATGTTACCACCATGTAATTCGACCAGCTGTTTGGTCACGGAAAGACCCAATCCGGTACCTCCATATTCTCTTTGAATGGATCCGTCCAATTGTTCGAACGAATTGAAAATGGTAGTCAATTTATCATTTGGTATACCGATTCCCGTGTCGGAAATGGAAATGGCCAACCAATTTTCCTTGGTCTCGGCAAAAAGTGTGATATATCCTTTCTCCGTGAATTTTATGGCATTGCCAATGAGGTTGTACAAAATTTGTTGCAGTCTATTTTCGTCCGCTTCCACCAAGGGTACCTCTTTGGGGATGGAATTGATGAGCTTCAGTTTTTTGTCCTGTACCAATGGCTGGGAAAGTCGAACGACGATATTTGCAAGTGCATAAACATCGACAGGTTTCAGCGAAAGGGCAAGGTCGTTGTTCTTCAGCTTGGAGAAATCGAGGATATCGTTGACCAAATGGGATAACCGTTTACCGCTATTGGCGATCATGTCGAGATTTTCAATGGCGGCTTCCGGTAGTTGTCCCGCAGCACCATCCTTTAGGGCTTCCGACAGCCCAATAATGCCCACCAATGGTGTGCGCAGTTCGTGGGAAGTATTGGCCAGGAACTCATCTTTAAGGGCATCGATTTTTTGGAGCTCTGCCACACGTTGTTTTTCGATTTCCGTTCGGTTGCGTTCTTCCAAAATGGCCCGTTTTTTTTCTTCTTCTGCCTGTTGTTCCCGCTGTTTTTGCTTGTATCGATTAAAGGCAAGGTAGAGTAGGAGAAGCCCGGCGAAAGCGAGACCGATCACCACATTCCGAAGGGTTTTTTGTTGCTTCAGTTTGAGGTCGTTGATTTGGGCATCTTTTTGGAGGGTGGCAATTGCATCTTGTTGTTTTTCCGTATCGAAACGAACTTGCAGTTCTTCAATTTGTTTGGATTTTGCTTCATTGAAAATACTGTCTTTAAGGCCCACGGACTTGTTTTTGAATGCCAAGGCTTTCTCAAAATCCCCAGTTTGTTCATAAATATGGGACAGGGTTTGGTAATATCCATGAAGTTCTGCCCTTGCACGAATCGCCTCTCCGATAGCAATAGCTTCGAGCATGTTTTTCTCTGCTTCGGGATAGTTTTGCATTTCGAAATAGATGCCACCGATCTGCGCATAACTCATGGACAGCTCCAACTGTTGCCCTAGTTTGTCGCGAAGTGCCAAAGCTCTTTTATGATAGTTTAAAGCCTGCGCATACTTCTTTTGGAGTCCATACACCTTTCCTATGGCTTCAAGGTCGTAGGCTCTTCCCCAATCACTGTCCATGGCCTCATCCAACGTAAGGGCCTTGTTGAAATGTTCCAAGGCCAAGTCGTATTCTTTTTGGAGCATATAAGTGTCCCCAATGTTGTAGAGACAATTGGCCATTTCGCCCTCATCATTCAACGAAGTGAAAATAGCCAAGGCTTTTTGGTAATTTTCCATGGCCTGTTCACTTTTCCCCGTAATTTTCAGTATTTCCCCGATGGCATTCAAAGTTGTGGCTATGCTAAAGGGGTCTTCATTATCCTCGTAGATTTTAAGGATGTCGTAATAGATTTCCAAACTTTTATCGTAACTGCCCAGGTTGTCTAGAATGTTGGCCTTTTGATACAATCCGTTTGCCGTTGCGAACGGGTCGGCTTTGGTTTTTTCAAAATTGAGATAGGCATCGATATGTGTCAATGCCTGGCTATAATTGCCTTTGTGCCGTTCCAAAACCGCATATTGGTATTGTGCCACCGAAAGTCCCCATGGCATGTTGGCCCGTTGACTGATCGTATTGAAACTGTCCACATATTGGCGGGCCAACTCTGCATTTCCACGGTTGTTGATGTATTCCCAAGAAATATCCTTTAAAATGCGAACCCGCATCGAGTCCGATTCGGCTTGTTCATAGCTTCTTTCCAGTGAATCAATGACCTTGTTCTGGCCTTGGATTGTGGAAATGGCGAACAATGCAAGTAACCCTATGTGGATACACTGTTTGATAAATTGGTTTTAAAGGTTGATGTGCAGTTATTTAAATGTACTGTTAATGTCGGTATCCTGCAAAAAAAAAGCCTGCGCAAGGCAGGCTATTTCTGGATTTCTGACCAAATTTAGAATCGTATCGTAAAGGATAGGTCTTGAACCCCAACTTCAAACTGGGCACTGTTGAATTGGGGTGGTCCCATGGTCATGTCGTTGCCAGACATGCCGTAGCTTTCCATGGGCATTCCGTTGGCCTGGTAATCCATCCGTTTGTTGTCGTTGGCATCGTGCATGGCCATAATGGCATAGGTGCCTGGAGCAACATTGGTAAATGTGAGCACCACTTTTCCATTTTCGATGGCGCTTTCCGTATTTTGGATACCAGGTCCCTTCATAAAGGTTTCGGCTGTATGCAATCCGGCCAATACCTTTCCTTCGTTGCTGGTAACGTTGTCAATGGTCACGGTAATGGTGGCACCGTTTTTTTCTTGGGCCATGGCCACTAGGCTAACGAATAAGAAACTCAATGCTAAGGTTACAGTTTTCATAATTGCTGTTTTTGATGTTATGGATGCAGCAAAAATGGTTCTGTACATGCGATTTCAAAATTCCATTGGACTGAACTGTTGATTTTTGGGCGTGAATTGTGAAGGGGTGGATGGCCATGCAATTCATCACCTCAATTCTACAATTGGGTATTTCCTTTTGGGGAAGCTCTTCGGGTTGGGGCAATTTTGTGACATCAACAAAACGAATAGTCATGAAAAACAACCTTATTGTAATCGCTTTCCTTTTCAACCTAAGTGCCTTGTGTGCACAGACCGTTATTACCGGAACTGTTACCGATGCCAAACAAAATCCGATTGAGGGTGCCAATGTGTATTTGGAGGGCACTTATGATGGTGCTTCCACAGATGCTAACGGCCATTTCACTTTTGAAACCACCGAATCGGGCACGCAGACCCTTGTGGTTTCCATGTTGTCTTTTGAGCCCCATTATGAAGTTGGTGACGTGTCATACTTTACGGATGTCCAAATCCGGATGTTGGAAGCCATCAATTCCCTATCTGGCGTAACGTTGACCGCTGGTACGTTCGAAGCTGGGGACAACTCCAAAGTCTCCGTGCTAAAACCCTTGGATATTGTGACCACTGCGGGAGCGGCTGGGGATTTTGTGGCCGCTTTGCAGACGTTACCGGGCACCACCACTGTAAATGAAGATGGCCGTTTGTTTGTACGGGGAGGTTCGGCCGAAGAGACCCAGGTGTTTATTGATGGCCTTCGGGTATTTCAACCCTTTAATGCAACGGCCAACAACACTCCGACCCGGGGACGTTTTTCCCCTTTCCTGTTTAAAGGAATCACTTTTAGCACCGGGGGCTATTCCGCCGAATACGGACAAGCCTTGTCGAGCGTGTTGTTGTTGAACACGATTGATGCGCCCGATCAGGAGAAAACGGAGATTTCCATCATGTCGGTAGGCGGGGGAGTGGGACATACCGAAATTTGGGGCAAACAATCCCTAAGCGTGAACACCAGTTACATCAATCTGGCACCTTATGAGGCATTGATACCTTCCAACCAGGGCATGCGATGGAACAGTCCTTACGAATCCATTGCAGGGGAGGCAGTTTTCAGAAGCATTGGAGACAAGAGCATCTTTAAATTGTATACCGGTTTCAATCAAAGTAACTTGGATATTGAACAAGAGGATATCAACTTGGAAGATGATGTCCGTTTTCAATTGAAGAACAATAACCTCTATTTCAATTCCACCTACAAGCAATTCTTGAATCACGATTGGAGCATCACTTCCGGCGCTTCCATATCTTGGGATACCAACGATATTGGCATTCAGAAAGACCTTGTCGATGGCAAGGAAACCGCTTCACACCTCAAAATTAAAGCGCACAAAAATTTCAGCAATCGGTTCAATCTTAGTTTTGGTGCGGAATACTTCAATACCAATTACAACGAATCCTTCACAAGTACGGATGGCTTTTCTGTGGATTATGGTTTTGATGAGCAGCTTTGGGCAGGTTTTGCAGAATCGGACCTGTTCTTGAGCAACAAGCTGGCCATGAAATTCGGTGTTAGAGCCGCCTACAACGGTTTGATGGATGATATACAATTGTCCCCAAGGGTGTCAGTGGCCTATAAACCTGGTGAGTTAGGTCAGTTTTCATTGGCGTATGGCGATTTCTATCAAAGGCCCAATCGGGATATCGCCAAGTTCAATTCAGCCATCGAATCGGAAAAAGCGTCCCATTACATTTTAAACTATCAGTTGGTGAACAATGGCAAAACTTTTCGGGCAGAAGCCTATTATAAAGATTATGATGGTTTGACCAAATATGATACAGAAATGCCCCAGTTCAATTCGGTGTATAGCAATTCGGGGGATGGGTATGCTTCAGGGTTGGATGTTTTTTGGCGTGATAGCAAGAGTATTGACAACTTGGATTATTGGGTGTCGTATTCTTACTTGGATACCGAAAGGGATTTTCAGAATTTCGAGGAACGGGCAACCCCCAATTTTGCCCCTAAGCACAATTTGTCCATCGTAACCAAGTATTGGCTGGATAAACTACGTTCACAGATAGGTTTTTCCTATTCCTACGGTTCGGGAAGACCGTATAACAATCCAAATACACCTGAGTTTATGGCCGAAAAAACCAGATCGTACAATAATCTGAGTTTTAACTGGGCCTATTTGATCGATCAACAGAAAATCCTCTACTTTTCGGTGAGCAATCTTATGGGCATCAACAACATCAGCAACTATCAATATGCCGATGCGCCCAATATGACCGGAACTTTTGATAGAAGAGCGATTACGCCTCCGGCAAACAGTTTCTTCTTCGTTGGATTCTTTTGGACCATTAGTTCCGATAAAAAAAGCAACCAACTGGATAATTTGTAATTATTGCTGCATTTTCAGATAATAGTCTACAGAATGTTTTCCAGAACCATAAATAATGAAGAAAATACAAGCTAGAAAAACAATGCAGGCGATTACCAAATTGGAAACGTTCATCGTACCCAAAAAATTAGTGAGTATCGCACCTGCCAAAATGGGCAATTGGGCTACCGCGGCCCATCGGGTCAATAGTCCAGCTACGATCAATACACCACCCACAAAATGGGCCGGTGCAATGTAATGCAGAATGATCATACCACCGGGCAGACCTTCAAAAGGTTTGACCATGGTGGCCATTTCTACATAATTGGTCATAAATTCAATCCCTTTGATAAAGAGAAATACGCCAAGGGCCATACGCAAGAAATCCAAAGGATAATTGGTGTGCGCATTGGCCCATTTGTTTAACTTTTTAACCCTTTCCATGATAACTTGTGATTAAAATTATCATATAAGTTATTCATTTTTAACGGAATAAGAAAGGATATGAGCGTGATTGTTACGCTCCTTGGCAATAAAAATTGATTTTAGCTACGTTGGTCAAATGGTATTTCTGGGATTTTATATGATTTAAAACCTACTCAAAGCACAATTTCCATTTGAATGTCACTTCTTGCATAGGGTGAGGCTTTGCCCTTGATTTCCTCAAAGCCCAATTTTTCATACAGTTTTAGCGCAGGGACCAGTTTTCGGTTACTTTCCAAAAATACTTTTTGGGCCCCAAGTGATTTGGCCTTGGCAAGAATATGTTCCCCTAACTTTTTACCGATTCCCTTGCCTTGTACTTTTGGACTTACCCCCATTTTGGCCAACTCGAATTGGTAGATTGGATCGGAACATGGAATCAATGCACAAACGCCAACAGGATTTCCATTTAGTAGGGCAACAGCAATGTAGCCTCCCTTGTCCAAAATATATTCCTTGGGGTGATGCAACGATTTTTTGTCCATTTCCTCCATTTGGAAATAGGTGTTTATCCACTCTTCGTTCAACTCCCTAAAGGCTTTGCCATACTGGTCTGAAAAGGGAACAATGGTCAGGCTTTCTTCCACGATTGAGGGGTAATTGGTTTTTATGCTAAATTAATTGGAATCCGAGGAATTCATACATTCTGTCCATTGATTTGTAGATCAAAAATGACTAATTGTCAATTTGGTTGTCCGTTCAACGAAAAAATTGGTGTGTGGCCGATAAAATGCGTAATATTACAGTACTATTAGTAATAAAACTCTTACAAGTCCCAAATCTTGCTAATGAGACCATACAAAAAATATCGACCTGTCCCAAACGGGTATTTTAACCTACTTAATCCAATCGGCTATGGATATACAATTACCCCCTATTCCAAAAAAGTCCATAAAAAGTAGCCTTAACCGGCCTTTTGTATTGTTTGCCTTGGTATTGTTGGCCCAGTTGGCCCATGCCCAAGAGAGCAATCCTTATGTAAGTTATGACGTCCCTTTTCAAAACCTGTTGAAGTTCAACCGTTTTTTGATCAACCCTACCTTTTCTGCGGTTAGGGAAGACAAATCATATATCAATTTGTTCCATCGGAGTCAAAGTGCCGATTTCGAAAACAACAGACAAAACTATTTTTTGAGCTATAGCGGCCGATTGAACGACATGGTCGGGCTCGGTTTTAGTTTGTACAATCAACAAGAAGGGGTTATCTCCAACCTTGGGGTCATGGCCAACTATTCGCACGGTATCAAATTGGGTCGGGAAAGCAGTCTCACCTTTGGGGTGAACATTCCTTATTATGTAAGTAATTATGATCCCAGTAGGGCCATTGCTTTGGAGGAAGACCCACTTTTGAACGATGCTTCGGAAAGTTCCATTATTTCCTTGCAACCGGGTTTGAACCTATCCTTGGGAAAATTCGATTTTGGAGTTTTTGCCCAAAATTTGGTGGATTACAACATCAAATCAGGTAAATCGCTCACGAATTTGACCCAGAAGACCTTTTCGGGGCATATCCAATATACTTATGAGTTTGACAATGGTCATGGCATTTTTGAGGATGGCCGTTTGCTGCCCTTGGCCAGAGCCCGTTTTGAAGGTCAGGAAGACCCTATTTTTGGGGGAGGAATCATTTTGGACCTTCCTAAATTGGGATGGATACAGGGTGGCTATGATCAATTTTATGGAGCCTCCGCGGGAACGGGATTCAACTTGAACAGGAGATTGTCCTTCGGTTATAATTTTGAGAAGAACATTGGCAATAGTATTGCCAATTTAGGAGTGACCCACGAAATCTCCATTGCCTATTCCTTTGTGCCCAATCTTTCCAAGAACACCTTCGTTGTAAGTGATGAAGAGGAGAAAAAGGAAAAGAAACCCATTGAAGGCACCTTCGTGGCCGATGCGAAGGACGAGGCCAAAAAAGGGGACAAAAAGGGCAAATTGGACGTGGAGACTACCTTACGCCCGACCAATAAGGAGGAATTGGCCTTTTGGGAAGCCCAGTTGGCCGAATTGAAAGCGCAGCAGGAAGACAACTATGCTGTGATCAATGAATTGGTCTATCGCATGGATTCCATGGAGCAGAACCGCGAGCGTGATATGGAAAAACGATTTGAAATGGTGATGCGGATCGTAAAAAGACATACAGGGAACAAAATCCCTGATATTGAGGCCAAGGCCCAAAAACTGTATTTGGCAGATAGCAAAGATTTAGATTCTGTATATAGTGCCATACAGGCAGAGGCCACTACGGTTGCCCAAAATACCAAACCAGTGAAGAAGACCGAAACCAAAAAAGCTGAAGGAGGATTTCATGGCGGGGCCTACAAACCCATTGAAAAATTCATCAACCTCGATGGAGTGGGCAAGGGGCACTACATTGTGGCCAATGTGTTCAAGAACGAAACCTATTTAAAAAACTTTATGGCCGAGTTGAAGGCGCAAGGTTTGGAGGCCCAATATTTCAAGAATCCGGACAACGGACTTAACTATGTGTACTTGGCCAAATATGACGAGAATGAGGATGCCTACGCAGCCTATCGTTCCAAAATGAAAGGAAAGTATACCGATGAACTTTGGATCATGCATGTGGAAAACCCAAGATACTCCAACTGGGCCGATGCCATTTTCCAAGATATCGAATAAGTGGCTACTGGTTCATATGGTCGGCGATGGCCTGACTGCCTGGGTCGTTTCTTTCCTTGAGTTCTGAAATGATCTTGGCATGATCGGCTTGGCGGGTCTGGGATAACTTGTAGGTGGCCTGTATGTCGGTAATCTGTATTTGAAAGCCGACAACACCTTTTACCTGTCGTAATGTTTTGGGGGACATGTTCTTCAAGTTGATTGGGTTTTTGGAACCGGCCTCATATTTGTCCACCAAACGGAACATGCATGCCATGGTCTCTTCTTCGCTCAATACCTTTAGAGTACCATAAACATGCACTGCAATATAGTTCCAGGTAGGGACTTCTTCCTCTTTGTACCAAGAAGACGACACATAGGCGTGCGGTCCGTTAAAAATGCACAGCACTTCGGCATTGTCCGAAAAATACCTCCATTGTGGATTGGCTTTGGCAATATGCCCTACCAAAACATCGGCACCATTTAAATCTTGTTCCAGTTCCAAGGGTATATGGGTGCCCCAGGGTTTGTTGTCCACCACGTTCACCAAAATTCCAAAGCTGTTTTCGCGCAAAAACTGCCTGATTTGATCAATGTCCTTGTTTTCGTAGTAGGGAGGGATATACATGCTTTTATGGAATAAGGCCCTAAAATATAAAATTAAATAGGCGCTTGGTTCTTGGGCATAAAAAAAGCGGGGCATTCACCCCGCTTGAAATTGTTGTCTGTTGCTTATCAATTGCCTGTTTCCGTGGCTTCTGGTTCAAGCACAAAATCCTGAGTGGTTTTGTTGGCCGCCACAATGTTCACTTCCACCGTTTCGGTACTGATATATCCGTTCAAGGAAGCAAATACTTTGTAGGTTCCAGCTTCCAATCCCATAATGGCATAGGCGCCATCCACATCACTGGCAGCTGAAGTCACTTCATTGTTTTCAAGGTCCAGAACGGTAATTTGCGCATTTTCCAAGGCCACGGGTGTTTCACCATCCAAAGTGCTCACCACGCCGCTTAATGTGCCTGCAGTGGAAAGATTACTTACTTTGATCACAGGTTTAAAGTTGAATCCGGTGATGCCATCCACACTTTTGGTGCTTCCCTTGGCCACAAAGGAACGGCTAACGTCAAAATCCAACAAAAGATCACTGCTCAGTCCGCCGGCAACGGTCAATGCAGGATCAATGAATATTTTTATACCAGTTTGTTCGCCGCTGGGTACTTTAAGGTCGAAGGTGCGACCATCGGTTAGCACCACATTTACGCCTTTTACATATACGCGGATAAGATCGTATGTGCCGGCTGGCACCTCCAAATCAGCCAATTGCTCGGTAACACCATTGGTAAGGTCCAAAAGATTTACAGGGATTTCTTCTTCCATCAAGGTGATGAAAGGATAGCCATCCTCTTCGGAATCACCTTCCACGTCTTCATCTTCGCTTTCTGCCAAACGGGCATCAACTTTAAATAGCGTCACATTGGCTTCGGCGACCATATCAAAAGGAAAAGGGGCATCGGTGAGTTGCAGGGTAAGTTTTCCCATGGTTTCTGCATTGCCACCGTTGTTCGAATCGCTTGAACAGGCCACAAATACCAATGAAAAAATGCTCAATGCATACAAAAAGATCTTCGTTCTCATAAATAAGGGGTTTTATTTAATGTTCTTACTGTTACTAGATACGGTGAAAACAGCAGGATTGTTCATGGGAATGGTGGGTTTTCGATGAAATGCAGGGTTAAGGTCCGTTTTAACACGAAATATCCCAATACTAAGGTATTGATCGAGAAGTTGTTTTATTCATTAGCTAAACAGTTCATCTCCCTTTATTCACAGTTCGGTAACTCTTAATTTGAACAGGAGGTGCCAATAAGGAATTTTGGACCATCAATAATCAATTAAACATCAGTCATGAAAAAACTATTGGTATTTTTAGTCTTCTTGGCCACTTCGATGGTCCAGGCACAGAATCGCTACACCCAAGGTATGGACAAGGCATTTGCGCTTTGGCGGGAAAACAAAATAGTGGAGGCATCCAACCTTTTTGAGCGTATTGCAACTGCGGAACCCGACAATTGGTTGCCGTATTATTACGTGGCGCAAGTAAACACGCTCGCCTCTTTTGGGGAAAAGGATCTTCAAAAACTATCTGTAAAATTGGAAAAGGCAAAGGAGTTTTTGGATGTGGCCAAAGCCATTTCACCCGACAATCCCGAACTTTTGATCCAAGAAGCGCTCATCAACACAGCTTGGATATCTTTTGATGGGGCCACTTATGGAATGACCCTATCCCAAAAAAATGTACAGTTGTACAACAGGGCAATGGAATTGGCGCCCAACAATCCCAGGGTAATTTTGTCCAAAGCGGAGTGGGACATGGGCACGGCCCGATATTTTGGAAAGGATACGGCTCCCTACTGCAAGGATGTGGAAAAGGCCTTGGAACTTTTTGCTACCTTTAATTCAGAAATACCATATTATCCAAGTTGGGGCAAAGAGCGGGCGCAACAGGTTTTGGAGGCATGTAAATAGGATAAAATGAAGCTTGTACTCAGGGAAGTCATAAAATCAATTATAGTGGGGATTGCCATTTTTATGGTCGTCCTCATTATATTTTTCTTGAACGGTTGGGAACTGACCATGCAGCAATTGTGGAACGAGTTCTGGGAAAGTATGGTCTACTCCATGATCATCTATCTCTGCAACGCAGCTTCCTTTATTATTTTGATGCGCAAGTACAATAAGGAGCTGTTTACCCGAAAATATATCGCTTATGGGGTGTTGGGAAACATCATCGCCTCCATTATCGGGATATTTTTTTCCCGATTTGTGCTCAAGGTACTGGTCAACCAAACCCCAATAGCTGATTTTTTACAGGGGGAGCACCCCCAATATTACCTCAATTCCTTTTTGATTTCCATGGTGGTCGCCCTGCTGTTCTATGCTGGGTACTACTATAAATTCTACAAGGAAAAACAGGTTAAGGAACAAAAGATTATTGCTGGTTCGGCTTCGGCACGTTTCGATGCCCTTAAAAACCAGTTGGACCCCCACTTTTTGTTCAACAGCCTAAACGTGCTTACCAGTTTGATCGAGGAAGACCCCGATCAAGCCCAGAAGTTTACCACCTCACTTTCCAAGGTGTACCGATATGTGTTGGAACAAAAGAACAAGGACCTGGTCACAGTGGACGAAGAGCTCAATTTTGCCCGAACCTACGTGCGATTGCTTAAAATGCGGTTTGAGGACAGTATTGTTTTTGATGTCCCTGAGAACTGCAGTATGCCCGAAGCCAAGATCGTGCCCTTGTCCCTGCAACTTTTGTTGGAAAATGCGGTAAAGCATAATGTGGTTACCTCTTCAAAACCTTTGCACATTAAGGTTTTTGAAAAGGATGGAATGCTGGTGGTCAGCAATAACCTTCAAGAGAAACAAGTTGTGAAAAAGAGCAGTGGGGTAGGGCTGCAGAATATTAGACAGCGCTACGGCATTTTGACGGATAGGGAAGTTAAAATCAATAAGACGGCGTCGGAATTCAGTGTCTCACTACCCATACTTACCCAGCAGTATTCCATTGTGGAAAACCAGGAAAACTATATTGAGGAAAAGCGTTATGCCAAGGCCAAGGAGCGTGTAAAGGCCATTAAGGACTTTTACGGCAATTTAATGGCCTATTGCTTGGTGATTCCCTTCTTGTGGTGGTTAAACCTAAGGACGGTGGATTTTCTATGGGCATTCTTTCCGACAATCGGTTGGGGATTTGGGCTGTTGGCCCATGGCATGGAAGCCTATGGCAACAATCCTTTATGGGGCAAAAAATGGCAGGATCGTAAAATCCGGGAGCTTATGGAGCGGGACGATTTTTAATACGGGCACTGTTTTCTATTAATTTTTATACATCCTTTGGTCCACGTTTCTTAACCCATAACCCATAACCCTTAACCCTCCACCTGCAACCCACAGTTCATCCTTCAATTTCAACAGTTCGCGAATTCTATTTTTGAATCGTGTCCTCCTTGTGCGAATTTTGGTATGTAATTAAAAAACGAACAGTCATGGAAACTACAGATCAAGAACGATATTTTAGGGCCAAAGAGCGGGTAAGGTTGGTCAAGGAATTTTATTCCAATGCAACGGCCTATGTGATCATTATCCCATTATTGGTGTATTTGAACTACCGGACGACCAGTTTTCCTTGGTCGATATTTCCAGCAGTTGGCTGGGGCATAGGGTTGGTGGGCCATTATATGGCCGCAACCGGGCGCAACCCCATTCTAGGCAAGGATTGGGAAGAGCGTAAAATAAGGGAGTTTATGAACCGGGAAGATTTTTAACAATGAGTATCTTTAACTACAGTATCCCAACTAATACCGATAACATGGAAAATTTGGACAAACAAAGCAAATACATGAGGGCCAGGGAACGGGTCGATGAACTAAAAAAATTCTATGGAAACCTTACTTCCTATGTCTTGGTGATATCGGGATTGGCACTTGTCAACTACTACACCAACGGATTTGAGTACATGTGGTTTTTGTGGGCCGCGTTTGGCTGGGGCATTGGATTGGTTTTCCATGCCATTAAGACCTTTGACCTTAACCCATTGTTTGGAAAACAGTGGGAGAAGCGTAAGATCGAGGAGTTTATGAAAGAGGAGGATACCACGGATAAATGGAAATAATCATGGAAAATTTCAATAAAGAAAAATACAAAAGGGCGAAAAAGCAAGTGGATGAACTCAAAGGCTTTTACATTCACTCCAGCATCTATGTGGTGATCAACACCTTTATTTTGGTGAACATCTTTCTAAATACCGATAACTTTTGGCAATGGCCCCATTTTATCACTTTGTTTGCGTGGGGCATCGGTTTGGCCTTCCATGCCTCCAAGGTATTCGGGTTCAATCCGTTTTTGGGGAAGGATTGGGAAGAACGCCAGATAAAAAAGTTCATGGACGAGGATAAGAAGGAAATGGACAAATTCAAATAAGTGATGGCCAGAGACAGCGGAAATTTGGAAAGAGCAAAAAAGAGGGTCAATGAGCTGAAGGGATACTACAGGCATATTTTCATCTTCTTACTTGTGAATGGCCTCTTGTTGGTGGTACGGATGGGTGTGTTGAATGGAATGATGCCGGAAGGGTTTCCTAACGAACCGTATTTTTATGATTGGATTATTGGCAATATTGCCATCTGGGGATTGATTTTGCTTGTGCACACCCTTTTAGTGTTCCGACACAAATTCACATTCTTCAAAAAATGGGAAGAACGGCAGATCCAAAAATACATGGAGGAGGAGCGGGACCAAGTTGACAAATTCAAATGACCAACAATACAAAAAACCGACCGATGAACGTAATCATTATTGAAGATGAAAAACCGGCTGCCCGACGACTCTCGAGGTTGCTTTCGGAGCAGGATATTGAGGTGGCCACCATGCTGCATTCCGTGGAAGAATCCATTACATGGTTTAGGGAAAATAATCACCCCGATTTGATCTTCCTGGACATTCAATTATCCGATGGACTTTCCTTCGAAATTTTTGATGCCGTGGAGGTAAAAAGCGCCATCATTTTTACCACCGCTTATGACGAATATGCACTCCAAGCTTTCAAGTTGAACAGCATCGATTATTTGCTCAAACCGATAGATGACGAAGAGCTCGAAACGGCCGTAAAAAAGTATCGAAATTTTAAGCCGGAAAATCAAAAAATATCAATTGATTTTAACGATATAAAAAACCTCTTGGTGAACCCGCTGGAACGTGAGTTCAAAAAACGGTTCACCGTTAAGGTGGGGCAGCACCTGAAGATCATCAACGCCGATGAGGTGGAATGTTTTTATAGTGAGAACAAGGGTACCTATGCAGCAACCTCCGACGGAAGAAACTATTTGCTGGACACCACCCTTGAACAATTGGAAGAGGAGTTGTCGCCCCAAAAATTCTTCAGGGTAAGCCGCAAGTTTTTTGTGAACATCGACCACATCAACGACATCATTTCCTATACCAATTCGAGGCTACAGATCAAGTTGAAACGTTATACGGAGCAAGAAATCATCGTAAGCAGGGAACGCGTAAACAACTTTAAGTTATGGTTGGAATAAAATATTTTAATATTCTGGTATCCAGAATTTAAATGATTTTAAAAAAGCTACTATAAATTTTTCTTATAGTGGCTTTTTTCGGCTAAAAGCCTATTTTTCCTCGATACGATTGTCATCAAAAGCCGATGGCAATAGTTTAGGGATCAGCTTGATGAAAATGGGCAGTAAAACAGCTCCACCTGGCAGCATGAAAATGGCCAAAGAAGGAATGCTTTTAAAAATATCCAAGAGTTGGTTCTGTACTTTTTTCTTTTCTTCGGCGCTCAAATCCTTCACGGTGGACTTGGATAAAAGGGCGACCAATTCCCTACTTTCAACAAGCTCTTTTTTGAGACGTTTGCTATTTCTCAAAATCAACTTGCTTACATTTTTGGACATGCCTTCATAGAATTGCACAGCCAAATTTTTGTCGTTCAGATAGGCAATTTTTTCACGATTTTTTTCAAAAAAATCCATGACAAATCCGAGCTCTTTTTTGACCTCTTTTTGGGTCATCCCCAAGTCGGTTCCAAGACCAAAAATGTAATCCGATTCGGTATAGTCCAACGACTTGTCTTCCCATATCGTGAGGCATGCCATATCCATAAAATAGCGCTTCTCATAATCGTTGAAATCTGTCTTCAAAAGATCGCGGTAAGACCCATCAAATTTCGCCGTATCCAAGTCCAAAAAACTTAGGGAGGACCCCAACAGTTGGATGAGCTTTTCATCGTTCTCATGACCCTCTTTTGCATTCAGGGCATTGTACGCGATATTAATGGTAACATACTCCAATAATTGGGCATGTTGCACCACCGATTTTTTGTCCTTCACATAGTTCATGAAGATCAAAACATCCACATATAGCAATGAATTGGTCAAGCTGTTTCCGAATGCCCGATTAAAGGTGTTGCCACTTAAATAGATTCTGGAGTCGATCAATTTTTCAAGTTGGTCCTCGGTTTTAGATCCACTCAATATTTTTTGAAGAAAGGAAATACTGCCTATGTTCAACGACTGATAAAAGGCAAAAACCGTGTCCACGAATTTCGTGAAATCCGTTTTTCCCTTCTCAAAAGTATAGGTAAAATAGAGTGCCGTAAGCAAGTTGATCTTGGCAATCTCATCCTCACTCAAAGAGTGTTCCACTTCCAGAAAGGTGGGAATGTTCAAATGCACGCCATAAATGAACCCATTTATTTTAAGGTCCTTGTACAAACCAAAAAAATCATCATAGGGAGCAACGTTGTCAGATACCAAGTGACCGAACTTATTGATCCATCCAGAGGTAGAAGGGTTCATTTAAAAAGGTTTACGGTTCAAAGTAAAGCAAAATCCGCTACATACCGATGTTGTGGTTGTAAACCAAGGTTACGGTTAGGTTATGGTTCTACTCTTTGCAAATTAACGATCTTCAAAATCCTGGTCGTTTTTCGACGGCGGGTCCTGATTTAAAATTTCTATCCCCTTTTGGATCACCAAATTGGTGGGAATGGTGATTCTTCGGCCGTCATCGGTTCGCATAAACAGATAAAATCCGCTAATGTCCTCCACCTTGCCCGTCCAATCAAAGTCCTTGTCCATGACCCTGATGCGATCGCCCAAACGCAATGGGTGACTGAAAAACAGAATCACGCTGGCCGTTAAATTGGACAAAATGGACCATTGCGCCACAAACCCAATGCCCACTATGGCCAATACCGATGACAGAAAAACGGAAAAATCCTTAAGGTTCACGCCCCAAATCAAGGATATGCCGACAAATGCCAAAAGGTAAAACAACAGATTGCTCAGATAAAAGATGATTTTTCTGCTGTTCATATCGATGGCGCTGGTTCGGCCAAATCTTCGGATGGCCCTTTTGCTCAAAGAGTTGAGGGAGAATATGATGACCAGTAAAATAACGGTCAATAGAATTTCGGTTTTAAAAGACATGGGGTCGATCATGGGCTATTCTTGGTATATTTGAATTAACTTGTCTAAACTACAAATAACCCGTTTCATTTTTATGGCCATGCAGACAGAATTCGAAAAAAACACCTGGGTGATCAATTATACATCGGATAATTTCTACAACCGTCAATTTGCTTTTGGCGAAGATCTGGCCCTTTCCAAGGGAGACAAGTCCATTACTTGGATCAACACCTATGGCCTCGAATATATGGATGAGTTCCGACAAATGGTCAATGGTAACGAGCTGGATGATTTCCTACTGCGGTTGTTGCTCAACCAGAAAATGGGCAATAAGGTCATCCAACTTGAAGAGCAGTTGTTTGTAGCAGCGCGCATCGTGAAAACGGAACACCATAATTTGGAATCGGAGCAGATGTTCTTTGTGGTAGCCAAGGATTTTGTTTGGTGCATTCAGGAAAAATGGGGCGATCATTTCGATTGGATTCGCCACCGCATCTTTGAGAACAAGGGAATCATCAGAAAGAAAAAAGCCGACTATCTGTTGTTCTTCATCTTGGAAACCCTCATTTCCAACTACAAGGAAAAATACGAGGAGAGCGTGCTTATGGACAGTACGTTGGATGCCATTGTAAAGGAAGAGCCAACACCCGAGTTTATGTTCGAAGTGGAAAACAAGAAGGCCATGATCAATGAATTCAAAAGAGCTTCCCACGGACTTCGGGACATCATCATCAAACTGGAAAGGGTAGAGGTGAAGGGTTTTCATACCAAGTATTTCAGTGAACTTCGGGAACAAATCAACGGTTTGATCAACGACATCGATTCGGATATTTTGGAACTGGAAAGCCAGATTAACCTATTTTTCAGTATTCAGGGCCACCGCCTCAACGAAGTCATGAAAACGTTGACCATTTTCTCGGTCATCTTTATTCCCCTTACGTTTATGGCCGGCATTTATGGGATGAACTTTACCAACATGCCGGAACTGCAATGGCCCTACGGTTACTTCATTCTTTTGGGCTTGATGTTGGTGGTCACCATTATCTCCATCATCATTTTTAAACGAAAAAAGTGGTTTTGAGTTTTCGACAACACTTAATTCGATAAAAACCGTTCATTTTTGAACTTTCTGATGGTATTTGTTGCCTAGAATGGTTTGGAATTAGTCAAAAATGCTTTTTCAACCAATGATAATCATCATATTCTCGGGAAAGGGCACTGGGTAGTTTTGTCTCATCTTTAAAATTCTAAACAATGAGAAAAACAATACTTGCAGCCCTTGTGGCAATTTTGGGATGGTCGAACATGGGTATGGCACAAGATGCCCCAACCGCTGATTTCAGTACATGGCAGTTTCGCTTGAGAGGCATTGTGGTAACACCAGATGAAAGTGCCGACATAGAAGCCATTGGAGGCGATGCATCCATTTCAACGGCATTTGTCCCCGAATTTGATATCACTTATTTCTTTGATGAAAATTGGTCTGCTGAGTTGATTTTGGCCACCACAAAACACGATGTGGAAGCAGTGGGAACGGCTGCTGGCGACATTGATTTAGGCAGTGTATGGCTTTTGCCACCTACCTTGACCGGTCAATACCATTTTACGGGCGGCGATTTTGTCCCTTATTTGGGTGCCGGGGTCAATCTTACCCTTTTCTATGGCGTGGATGAAGGTCCCGTTGCCGATGATGTGGAGTATGATACAGCTGTTGGCTTTGCCCTGCAAGGAGGATTTGATTTTATGCTCAACGATAAATGGTTCCTCAACCTGGATGTTAAAAAATTATTTCTAAATACCACGGCCACCGTGGATGCCACTACAGCATTGGGTGCCACTGTGGACGCCGATGTGGATATCAACCCATGGATCATTGGATTTGGTGTGGGTGTAAAACTTTAGTTGTTTTTTTAGGTTAATTGATAGGAACGGGCAGTTTGGAAAAGCAAACTGCCCGGCCTTTTTTAGTACGGTTTGCTTAAAAAAATAAGAGCTGCCTTTTGGGCAGCTCTTATTATATAACTTGATAGGTTTTTATTCGATAATTCCGGTACAGGAAACCCTGGCACCTGCCGCTCCGGAAGGTTGCGAGACGAAATCGTCCATGCCTTTGTGCACAATTACGGCTTTTCCAATAATGTTTTTGGTGTCGTCATCACAGCCCATGCACCATTGGTCCGTTGAGAATTCCAAAACGGCATTGCCATCTGCATCTGCCGTAAAGTTACCAATATCCCCTTTGTGGTAGCCTCCTTCATCTCCCCATTTACCGTGTGGTTGAAAAGTAGGGTTCCAGTGTCCACCGGTAGAGGTTCCATCCGCAGCGGAACAATCGGCTTTTTCGTGAAGGTGGATGGCATGTTCACCTGGTTCAAGTCCGGTGAAAGTTGCTCTCATGATCACTTTTCCGTCTTGCTCCGTAAAAACCACTTCGCCATTCACATTACTGTCGCTTTTGGGTTCCATGGTGAAGGTGATGACTTTGGGTTCTATGGTTTCAACAACAGTCTCCACTACTTCCTCAGTGGTTTCCTCTGCTTCCTTTTTTGCTTGTTTACAGCTAAAGGCCGTCACCAATAGTAGCCCCAATGCTGCTATTTGTAATTTTTTCATTTCTTGTATTTTTAGGTTTAGCACTAAGTTACTTATTATTTGGGGTAGTTTCAACCAAATTGAAGGTAGATCTTCCTATTTCAACACAATATTGGCTTATTGCGGTCATGAAAGCCTATGACTTCTTTTTGAACAAACCACTCAGGTCGGGATTATAAAAAACAGCTACTTGAAACCGGTCGTAGACCGCATTGGCAAATTGATTGCGTAAATACCCCAATTGTACACTACTATTTTCAGTGATGTTTATGCCCAACGCCGCATACAATCGATTTTGACCAAATAGATCGTCTTGCAGATTGATGAACAATTCATCATAAAAATTCAAATAGAACGTATCCGTTAAAGGTAAGGTAACTTGCAACCGGTAGCGTGCACGGTGTTCGGTGGAGGTCCCATTTCCAAAATCCAAAAACCGTTGTTCCAGTCGGTACCGATGTTCAAAGTAAAATTCCCAAACTTGGTTTTTCAGAATGAACTGTTCAAATATCCGATGCTCATTGCTATTGGTCTCAAAAACAAAATCCCCAAAGGTATGATCTGTATCAATGAAGGCATAGCCAGCTGTGGCTATGGCATTGGGGTTAATGTGATAATTGAGCCCCGTTCGCAACAACAATTGGTTAAAATTGTTTGTGGTCTCATAAAAACGCACTTGGGCTTCTGTATGAATGCTAAAACGCTCAGAAACCTTGTTGGTGCCAAAATACATGTACCAAGCTCCCCATTTGTCTTCGCCGGGTTGTTGGGCGTTGGCAAAAAATGCTCCCAGAAATACCAGGAGCACTATCATTTTTTTGATCATAAATTACCGTCTTTTATTGGTGTGCCTTCCTCGCCCTTGAGGTACACATCCAAAAATTCCAAAATTTTGCTGTAGGCTGTAATTTGGTTTTCCTTTTTGACAAATCCGTGCCCTTCATCTTCAAATAACACATACTCCACAGGCACACCATTTTTACGTACGCCAGCCACAATTTCATCGGATTCGACCTGAAGGACCCTCGGGTCTTGTGCGCCTTGCAACACGATCAATGGCTTGGTCACTTTATCCGTATGGAATAGTGGGGAGATTTGTTTCAACCGAACCGAATCGGCACTGTAGGGGTCACCCAATTCTTTGTAAAGTGCATCCTTGAAGGATTCCCACCATGGCGGAATGCTTTTCAAGGTTCGCATCCAGTTGGTTACCCCGAACAGGTTAACGCCCACATCAAATTCGTCAGGGGCGTAGGTAAGTGCGGCCATGGTCATATAACCACCGTACGACCCTCCTATGATGCCGATTTTCTCTCCATCGATTTCCGGTTGTTGGGCCAGCCAGTTTTTTCCTTCCACACAGTCCTTAAGGTCTTTGTCACCATGGTTAAGGTCGTCCATCTGGTAAAAGGATTTCCCATAACCGCTGCTACCGCGATTGTTTACCGCCAAAACAGCATAACCATGGTTCACCAAATACTGGATAAAGGCACTAAAATTTTGTCTTGACTGTCCTCCAGGTCCGCCGTGTACCCAAACCAATGCCGGAACGGGATTTTCTGAAGAGGCTTGATGGGGTTTGTAGTAAATGGCCGGAATTTCGAGCCCGTCAAATGATTTGTACCGAACCACTTCCGCTTTTACTAAGTCTTGTTCCTGAATTTCCGGATTCAATACGTTGGTCAACTGTTTGTAGTTCTTGCTTTCCAAATTATATACAAAGAGATTGGATGGCGTAAAGGAACCTCCCGCATAGAACCGCATCATCGTTTCATCATCGGAAAAACTGACACTGGTAATTTCCATATTCTCCACTTTGGGCAACTCCACTTGTTTGCCCGTAGCCACTTCGAGCACCTCAATGGTGTTTTTGGCATCTTCGTTGATATAAACCACTTGGTAGGTGCCATTCTGTGTGAAACCGGTACCCATGATGTCCCAGTCACGCTCCAATGCTTTTTCATAGGAGCCATCGGCAATGGAATACTTCATCAAATAGGCAAATTCACTGCCATCGTCGGTGGTATAGTAAAAGGTGGAACTGTCATGGGAAAAATCCTGTCCGCTATTGCCACTTTGATTCTGGTTGATCTTTGTCAATTCCTTGGCTTCCAAATTATAGAGAAAAAGATTACTGTCGTTGGTGTTGATGGATTTGCTAAGCGCGACATATTTTTTGTCAGGAGAAATGACATTGATATCATACCCATCATCATTTTGATATACCAAAGAAGGGGTCATGCTTTCTAAGTCCATTTCGTAAAGATCCATAAAACGATTGTCCCTTTTGTTGGAACCATAAAAGAAGGAGGCCTTATCCTGTGCCCACTGGTAAAATATGGAGCGTGCACCTTCTTCAGGAGTCAGGTCCTTGTGTGTTCCATCCGTATCCCTCACGAAAATGTGATAGATTTCGTCCCCATTGTTGTCCATTCTAAAGAGCATGCGCTCATCTTTTGGAAAATAGGAAATGGCAAACACCGATGAACTGTCGGATTCGGTAATGGGCAACATTTCACCGCCAGCAGTGGGAATGGTGTACATATTGTAAATCCCTGAACGGTTGCTGGAAATCAATAATTTGGAATTGTCCGGTGAAAAACTTCCTCCGCCAATCGCCTCATTGTCCATCATTTGGGCAATGGTATAGGTTTGCATGGTCTCCGCAATGGAAGGGGCCTTTTCTTCTTTTTTACAGCCCCAAATCAATGTGACCAGGGCCAAAATGGCCAATACTCTTTTCATGTTTTCTTAGTTAATGTTGAATGTTTGTGTTTCCTTAAAAGGGGAAAGATCCAATGATTCAATGGAGGAGCGGTAGGCTTTCCATTTTTCATTAAAGAACGCGTTGGTCTTGTTCAACGCATTTCTCAGGTCATCCTCAGCGAACTTAATGAGCTGTTTTTCAGTTTCTGTTATTCCTGTTTTTCTCGACCTAACGTACGAACTGGCTGTACCCAAACGGTTGGTTACATTGGGTTCTGGACTACGCACAATCCCTTGTCGTTTATCGTCCTTGCCCAAATAAAGGTCGATTACGGAATCGATTTGTTTTACGATTTCTTCGGAAGCCTTGATTTGGTCCTTAAATTTATCTTTGTCCAAATCCTTGAGTTCCTTCTTGTACTTGTTGGCCAAATTCTTGCTTTCCACCAATTGTTTTACCGCATCGGCTGCAGTTTGGGTGTAGGCTTCCAGTTTTTTTCCTGTCGCATACACTTCGTTGATGGAAGCCATGGAAACGTCCAATCGTGGATCGGTTTTCACGGTAACCGAAGTGGAATCCACTGCATCGCCGTAAATTACTTTTACTTTGTAAGTTCCTGGTTTAACATCCATGCCGCCACGTTCCCTATTGCGTTTTGGAATGGTACGGGACGGACGATCTGGTCCTTTTTCGTCCAATCCCCAATAAATTCTGTGGAACCCGGCCTTCTCAGGTGTTTTGAATTTTAGGGTTCTGATCAGTCGATCGCCGTCATAGAATTCGAAGGCAATGGAATCCTTCGATTTGGCTTTTTCTTCGGCCCCATTTTTATCGGTTTCTTTCTCTTCGGATTTCGATTCTTTGTCTTTTTTCGCACCTTCTTTCAAATAATAGGTGATCATGGCCCCACCATTTCTGTTTTCACCTTGGTAGATTGCATCCCCACCAAATCGGCTCCCGGTTGGTTGTTGATAGGCTGCCAAGTAGGCATCCGGGCTTTCGAACAGGCTGATTTCCTTTTGCAATACTGTTGGGTTGCCAGCCAATGCCGTGAGCGGACGGATATCATCCAACACCCATGCAGCCCTTCCGAAGGTGCCAATGACCAAATCCTGTTCTCTGGGATGGATGGCCAAATCTTTGGTGGATACCGTTGGAAAATCCTTGTTCCATTTTTGCCACTTGTTCCCAGCGTCCATGGAGAGATACAGACCGTCATCGGTACCCAAGAACATCAGGTTGGGATTGTTGGGGTCTTCAAGAATGGACAATGCATAACTGGCCACATCGTTGCCATCCACAATTCGGGTCCAAGTTTTTCCATAATCCTTGGTGCGATAAACGTATGGGGTGTAGTTGAACCTTCGATAGTCGTTTGCGACCAACAGTGCTTCACCTTTGTTATTGTGTGAAGCTTTTATTTGGGGAATCCAACTACCTGCTGGAAGTCCTTTGATGTTTTTGGTCACTTCAACCCAAGTTTGGCCTCCGTTTAAGGTATAATGTACCCTGCCATCATCGGTACCGACCCAAAGCATATCTTTTTCCACTGGGGAAGGTTCGATTACAATAATGGTACAGTGGTTTTCCGCACCGGTTGCATCCATCGTTAAACCACCACTTTCACTTTGCTTTTGTTTTTCGGGGTCATTGGTGGTCAAATCGGGGGAGATCACTTCCCATGTCAATCCCTTATCCATTGATTTATGCACAAACTGGCTGCCGAAATATACGGTGGCATTGTTGAAGGGGTCCTGACCAATGGCCGCATTCCAGTTGAACCTAAGCATGGTTTCTGGATCGGGTGGGGTGGGTCGGACGATATAGTTGTTTCCTGTTTTCCAATCGTACCGACTTACAAATCCTTGCTGGCTCATGGCATAGCCGAATTGACTGTTTTCCTTATCGGGAACAACATCAAATCCATCCCCAAAGGCAATTTCCTGCCAGTAGCTGTTTCGAATGCCCTGTGCTTTCCAAACATAAGCTGGGCCTCTCCAAGAACCATTGTCCTGCATGCCGCCATATACATTGTACGGGAATTCGTTATCCACATTGATGTGATAAAATTGTGCCACGGGCAAGTTCCCGATAAAACGCCAAGATTGCCCACCGTTTTTGGTGATGTTGAGGCCACCATCGTTCCCATCCATCATAAATTGCCCGTTCTCCGGATGGATCCACCAAGCATGGTGGTCCGGGTGTACCCCATTGTCCACACCGTAGGCAGGCATCAACTGTGTGAAACTTTTTCCGCCATCTTCCGATACGTTAATATAGGTGAACACGGAATAGATCCGGTTTTCATTTTGTGGATCTACATAGATTTCGGAGTAATAGAAAGGTCGGTTTCCGATTTCATCCTTGTCATTGACCTTGGTCCATTTGTTGCCGCCATCGGTGGATTTGTAGAGCGCATTTTTCTTGGCTTCTACCAACGCATAGACAATATTCGGTTTGTTTCGAGCGATGGCCACACCGATTCGTCCCAAATCCCCTTTGGGGAGTCCATCATCAGATGATATTTTTTTCCATGTCTCGCCACCGTCATAGGTAATGTGAAGACCGCTTCCCTCACCACCGGATTTAAAGAACCACGGATCACGTTTGTGTTCCCACATGGCCGCAATCAATTTGTTGGGATTGGTGGGATCCATTACCAGGTCTGCAACCCCTGTTTTGTTGTTCACGTACAAAATTTTCTCCCACGTTTTTCCGCCATCGGTGGTTTTGAACACACCGCGTTCCGGATGTTCGCCCCAAGGAGACCCAATCGCACCCACGTAGACCACATCGGGGTCTGTCGGGTCAATCACTACACGGTGGATGTGCCTGGTTTTTTCCAATCCCATGGATTTCCAGGTTTTGCCGCCATCCAAGGATTTGTATATGCCATATCCACCATTCAGGCTGTTTCTTGGGTTGCCTTCCCCGGTTCCCACCCAAATTACGGAGGGGTTGGATTGTTGAATGGCGACCGCCCCGATCGAAGCGGTAACTTCATTATCGAAAACAGGCTCCCATTTAATACCGCCCGAAGTGGATTTCCAGAGGCCGCCGGATGCGGTTCCAACGAACATTACATCCGGATTGGAATGGACCACATCAATGGCAGTCACACGACCACTCATTCCTGCGGGACCGATGTTCCTTGGTTTCATGTCCCGGAGCAGGTCCATGTTAAAATCTTGGGCTTGTAGCAGGGCCACAAACAAAAGGAGAAAAGGGAATACTAATTTTTTCATCAGTTTAGTTTGAGTTTATTCTTGTTTTGAGATTAGTTATGTCCAATATGGCAACCACACCCTGGTTGGGTAAAGCTTTGTGCTTCCTCATGCCATGGAAAAGCTGCATTGTATTTGTTGTTTTCCCACCAGAATTGGCTCCGTTCGGCTTCGGTATTGCCTATTTCGTTCATGGTTTCCGTATCAAATAGGCGTCCGTTTACCATCGTGTATTTTACCGTTTCAGTATTACGGATATCTTCTAGCGGGTTTTTGTCCAACACGATCAAATCGGCCAATTTTCCGACTTTAAGGGAACCGATATCATTCCCTGCCCCAATATAATTGGCGCCGTTAATCGTGGCTGCTTGCAGTGCCTCCATGTTTGTCATGCCACCTTGTTGCAACATCCATAGTTCCCAATGTGCGCCCAAGCCTTGTAACTGACCATGCGCGCCAAGGTTTACTTTAACACCTTCGTTGGCAAGGTCTGTGGTGGTTCGAGATACCAAAAGATGTCCATTTTCGTATTCTTCATCGGGAATCATAGTTCGGTATCGTGATCGGGAATCGATAAGTTCCCGGGGTGTGTATTTTAATAATTTTTCATTTTCCCACACATTGTCCTTTTGATAGAAATAGAATTCGCCATTAACTCCGCCATAATTGACGATCAAGGTAGGCGTATAGCCCGATTTACTCGTTTTCCATAATTCCAGAACATCTTTGTAAACTGGTGCTACGGGGATATTGTGTTCCACTCCCGTATGTCCATCCATGATCATGGACATGTTGGTGTAAAAGGTGGAGCCTCCTTCGGGTACAACGTTGATGCCCAATTCACGGGCCGCCTGTATGATTTGTTGCCGTTGTTCCCTTCGAGGCTGATTGTAACTTTTTACTGATTTGGCCCCAAAGGCCTTGGTTCGTCGTATGGCAGAGCGGGCATCGTCCAAACTGTTGATCACCGCCTTGAAATCGCCATCGGCACCATAGAGAATGATACCGGTGGAGTATAGCCGTGGACCGACCATGTCACCACTCTTGATCAATTCCGACATGGCAAAGATGGATTCGGTATTGGCCGATGGATCGTGCGATGTGGTTACCCCGAAGGCCAAATTGGCATAGAGTTGCCAATGTTTTTGGGTGGTCAAACCATAACGGAAGCCCCCCACGTGGGCATGGGCATCCACAATACCGGGCATGATGGTTTTTCCGGCGACATCATACACTTTTGTATTGGATGGTACATTGATTTCATCCGCCTTGCCCAAATACTCAATTTTGTTTTCATTGATGACAATGGTGCCGTTTTCGATAACCTCATCACCTTCCATGGTTATGATGCGGGCATTGGTGAAAGCGATTCTGCCAGATGGTTTGTATGTTTTTGAAGTGAGGCCGATCTTGATACCCACACTGTCCATTTTTGCCACTTTTTCAGGAGATCCTGGTAAGAAAGTGAACCGATCTTTGATGTCGTTGGTAAAATAGTCATCTCCCAATGTCCAAAAAATCTTTTGGCTATCCTTCGACCAATGCAGATTGATTCCAGCATCCTTGGAAATTTGGGAAACCGGCACAGCTTTACTGTTGTTATCCAAATCAATTTCCTGACCGTTCATCACCAATGGGGCAATGTAGGCATTATGTAAGATGGTAAAGGCAATCCATTCGTTGTCCGGACTGGGTACCAATCGATTGGCGTATTTGGATTTCACGTGGGAACGTTCATCCTTTCCATTAAGGTTCACCGATTTGAGTGTTTTGGTCAAGTTGCCAAAATAGGTTCCCCCGGTTTGATAGAAAATGCGCTTTCCGTCTTTGGTAAATACGGGATAGGCCCCTTCATCTACCACCCATTTTTTGTTGGAACCATCCGAACTGATGGTGTAAATACCGGATTTTTTCGAAAAAACACGGCCTTGATCGTTGTTGCCCGATTCTTTTTGGTAGGTGATCATTTTTCCATTTGGGCTAAAGGATGGTGTACGGTAAATGCCTTTTTCAGTGCTCAATTTGGTCATGGTGCCGCCCGATGCAGGAATCTTGTATATGGCCCCAAGATTTTCATCGTTCCAAGTCACAAAAACTATGGTTTTCCCATCCGGTGAGAAGGTGGGTTCAAATTCAAAATCGGAACCATTGGTCAATCGTTTGGGCGTGCCATTGGGCAATCTTTTGGTCCACAAATGTCCCAAAGCATTAAAAACCAATGTTTTTTGGTCGGGGGAGGTTACGGCATGCCGTATCACCTTGGCTGTAAACTGGTCTGGTGCTGCTGGTGAATCCACATGCAAGGTTTCTGCAATCTTAATATTCGCATCCACGGTAAATGGGATGTTGGTCACCGCCAGTGTCGCAACATCGATTTTATAAATTTTTCCCTTGTTCCAAAAAACAATTGCTTTATCATCGGGCATCCAACTAAAGTTGGGATACACCCCAAAAATGGCCCAAGCCTCTTGTTGATCTTTGTTCAGATCGTCAAATAGAGGCCACTCTTCTCCTGTTTCCAGATCATGAAGGTAAAGGACACTTTTGGTTCGGACCCGTTTAACAAAGGCCAGTTTTTTACCGTCATGGGATACCTGGGGCCTTGCGGCACCTCCAGGACCACCGGTTACCGTTGTGGTCTCCCCGGTTTCAAAATCATAACGTTTGATGACATAAATTTGACTGTTGGGATCCTTGTTGTATTGGAAATATCCGCCAGGATACACATCTTCACTGTAATAGAGGTATTTTCCATCGGGCGAGATACAAGGTTCGTTCACATCTTGTTGGTCATTTTTTCGTTTGGTGAGTTGCAGACCGGAGCCGCCGGTAATGTGGTATTGCCAAATTTCCCCAGCACCCAGGGAACGACCTGAGGTAAAATGTTTACGGGCAACCAGATAATGGCCATCGGGTGTCCAGTAGGGGTTGTTCAGCAATCTGAATTTTTCTTCGGTAACCTGTTTGGCGTTGGAACCATCGGCATCCATCACCCAAATATTGTCGCCACCACCTGCATCGCTGGTAAATGCGATCTTGGTTCCATCCGGACTGAATCGTGGTTGCACCTCGAAAGGTATTCCCGAACGCAACGCCTTGGCTTTACCACCTGTAATCGGTAGGGAATAGATATCGCCCAAAAGGTCGAATACCAGTGTTTTGCCATCAGGGCTCACGTCGAGGTTCATCCAAGTGCCTTCGTCGGTGGAAAATTGATGTTCTTTGAAGTTAAAATCACCTTTGGGATTGGTCACATCCCACTTGGTATCGTCTTTTTTTTCTTGGGAAAATAGGGGTATTGATGCCAGTAGCATCAAGAGGAAGAGCGGCTTTTTCATTTTGGTCGTTAATTAGTCGCTTAAAGATACCAAAAAGCCCCTCCGGATTTCTTAAAAGGATGTTAATGAAATGGCATTTGAATTGCTTTCATCCACTTATTCGGACTTGTAGACAACCCCATCCTTCATGACGAACCGAACATTGCGCATTTGTTGGATGTGCTGCGTGGGATCACCTTCCACGGCAATGATGTCTGCCAAGAAACCGGCTTCAATTTTGCCCAATCCGTCTAAATGAAGAACCCTGGCATTGACAGCCGTGGCAGATTGTAATGCTTTAAGAGGTTCCATTCCGTAGGCGACCATGAGTTCTAGTTCCCGGTAATTTTCCCCATGGGCAAAAACCCCTACATCACCACCAAAAACAATATCGACGCCAGCTTCCAGTGCCAATCGGAACGATTTCTTCTTTTGGACGATGCGGTCGGTATCCGGTTCCTTGTCCTTGTTCCACCCTTTATACTGCTCGGTGGCATCTCCCGCCGCGATGGTCGGGCAAAAGGCCACCTTTTTTTCTTTCATCAGTTGGAAGATTTCCATAGTTCCGCCATCACCATGTTCAATAGTCTCCACACCACCTAAAATGGCCCTTCGCATACCTTCGGGTGTGCTGGCATGGGCCACTACATATCTGCCGGCAGTGGTAGCCGCAGCAACCATGGCGTCAATTTCTTCCTGCAAAAAGGTGGGTTGTGAAGGTTCCCCTGTTTTCCAACGGTAATCGGCATAAATTTTAATTAGGTCGACCCCATTGCCCATTTGGGTACGCACCTCTTGAATGGCAGCATCCCTGCCGCTTACCGGAACAGCACCCAAAGGAACGGTGACTCCTTCATGAAACCCTTTTGGACCATACGCTCCGGTTGCCACTATAGCTGGCCCTGCCACCAATAATCGTGGTCCCGGAATTATGCCTTCTTCAATGGTTTTTTTAAGATAGACATCGGTGTAGCCGGCACCTTCCGAGCCCAAGTCACGCATGGTGGTTACCCCTGCCAGTAAGGAGGCCTTGGCATGCACCACCCCTCGAATGGCTCTTTCAGCCGGTGATTCTTTCAATACTTGATCGTTCCATTCCGTTTCGTTGTAGGGGTGCAACAACAAATGGGAGTGCCCCTCGATCAATCCCGGCATCAAGGTCATGCCCTGCAAATCCTTTCTTTGGTACGATGCTTTCCGCGATAATCCGGCTTCCGGTCCGGCGTATACAATTTTATTGCCTTGAACAGCAACCACCCAATCGGTGTGGAGTTCCATACCATCGAATACCCGGTCGGGCACCAATAACGTTTGGGCCTTTGCCCAGGATGCAAGAAAAATTAAGACGAGAAGTATTGAAAAAGGTTGGCGCATGTTTATTGGTTTTTGTTATGGATCAATCCATGATAGCTTCATCCAAAAGTGCTTGCAATTTTTCGTGATCAAAAAGTTGGGTTCCCTTGATGACCATATAAATATTTTGGGTGTTTTCGATATTATCCAATGGGTTGTCGTTCAATAGTACCAAGTCGGAAATTTTTCCTGCGGCAATTGTTCCATAGTCGTCGGATTGGCGCAAAAACTGGGATCCATTATAGGCAGAGGTTTTCAAAGCATTCAAAGGGGAAATGCCATTCTTTACCATTTCCTGTAGTTCCATGTGCAAAGAGATGCCCGGATAGGTATAGGAATTGAAGGCCCCACTGTCCGAGCCTGCCAGAAGTTGTACTCCTGCATTATCCAACGATTTGGCGAGCTGACCAAAGAAGGTATCCAGTTCCTTTCTACTTTTCCGAGCTTCCTCAGAGGCATTCATCGCACTGCGGATGCGCCCCTCGTAGGTTTCAATCATACCCTTACCCATATATTGAAGATAGGGGTCTTTGGTGTGGTCTACTTCATCCAAATAGCTCAATGTTTTGCCAATATGCAGCGTGGGTACCACATACACATTTTTTTCTTTTAAGCTATCGAAGGATGCTTGGGCTGTACTATCGGAATAGGCGCCCATCAAGGCTGGCATGGCATCCCAAAAACCCATTTCGCCATTTTTCAGCTTTTCCGTTACTTCGGTTTCGTTGGAAGCACACCCTTTCATGATGTAATACAGATGTTCAATGCCATCCATGCCGGCATCAATGGTTTCATCAAGGGTCACCGTAAAGGGCATGTGACCCGAAACCACAAATCCTCTCTTTTTGGCTTCTTCGATAGATCTGATATAGTTGTCTGCATCAATTCGACTATCATAGATTTTTACAAAATCCACGTTTAGTTTTTCGAGCGAATCAAAAGCCTGTTGGATATCGGTCCCAGTCGCTACTTCCAGCGATCCGCCCCATCGGGCACCAGGCCCATCGATTTTTGGTCCGGCCGTAAAAATGGTGGGTCCCACCAATTCCTCCATGGCAATCTGTTGTTTCCATTCCATAACAGAAGTGGTAAGGTCCCCACCGGCATCCCGAACCGTGGTAATACCATTGGCGATAAACAGTTTCAGGAAATTCCTATTGTTGGCAATCAGGGAATCGCCACCCCTTAAATGGATGTGGTTGTCCCAAAATCCGGGTAAAACATATTTTCCTGTAGCATCGATTGTGGAATCGGCCTTTACATTCCTTTTGGTGTCCACAGTTTCGATAGCAGCTATTTTTCCATTGGAAATGTAAATGTTCTGCAATTCAACCTTGCCTGTTTCTAAATGGATCACGTGGGCATTGGTAATGGCCAGGTCATAGGTTTCGATAGGTTCGTTTTTACAACCCATGGCCAACAATAACAGCAAAACAAAAAGAGGTCGAATCATAGGAAATCTGTTTTCACTTTTTAAAGATACCTGAATTTTTATTTTGTGTGCTTTTGGGTATCTCCAGTTTTTTAGTGATTTTTAACCAAATACACGTTTTGAAGGATACTAAGCCAAGTTGGTTCTATTTATTATTGTTGATTCTGTCCGGAGAGGCCATTTTTATCCTTCCTTTTGTATTGCCACGCGTTTTTAGGCCAACCGTGTTGGACGTGTTGGAAGTCGACAATGTGCAGTTGGGACTTTGTTTTTCGGTATACGGGCTAGTAGCAATGGTTTCTTATATCTTGGGGGGTCCTTTGGCCGATAAGTATCCGCCCCGAAAATTGATTGCCATTGCATTGTGGTTGACCGCCATTGGTGGTTTTTTGTTCCTGCAATACCCAGCTTTGTGGCTACTTCAGGTATTGTATGGATGGTGGGGCTTTACCACCATCTTCCTTTTTTGGGCACCTATGATCAAGGCAACCCGAGTTTGGGGTGGTGCCAATTCCCAGGGTAAGGCATTCGGATTTTTAGATGGTGGTCGTGGACTTACCGGTGCGCTGTTCAGTTTGTTGGGCGTGGTGGTTTTTTCCTTTTTCCTGTCTGACTTTCCTGCAGAGGCCACCCTCGAACAACGTAAGGAGGCATTTACCTATGTTCTCTATTCATCTTCCGTGATCATCATTTTGATTGGGGTTCTGGTTTGGTTTTTTATGAAGACTCCGAATTCAGGTGAAAAGGAGGTTCTCGAACGCATTTCTTGGGAAGACATCAAACAGGTCTTACGGTTACCCTCCGTATGGCTATTAATGGTGATCATTCTTTGTGGTTATGTAGGCTACAAGATCACGGATATTATTTCGCAGTATGCGGAAGAAGTGATGCACTACGATCAAGTGGATGCGGCCAAAGTGGGTACCCTCTTGCAGTTTCTGAGGCCTACTACCGGGATTATTTTCGGGCTGATAGCGGATAAGCTTAAAATAACTTGGTTGTTGGTGGTGAGTTTTGTGTTAACGTTGCTGGGCGGACTCCTTTTCGCCAGTGGCATTATTGCACCGACCACTACGTTATTGTTCTTTATGTCGGTAGTGGTAATAGCTGCCGGTGTTTATGCTACTAGGGCGTTGTATTTTGGTGTTATGCAAGTGGGCAAGATTCCATTGACCTTGACCGGGACTGCGGTCGGACTCATTTCATTGGTCGGATATACTCCGGATGTGTTTGCCGGCCCGGCCTACGGTACGCTTTTGGATGCCCATCCGGGAGAGGAAATTGGGCACCAACATGTGTTTTGGATGCTGAGTGCCTTTGCCTTGGTAGGGGGAGTTGCAGCCTTGGTCTATCACCGAAAATATGGCAAAGCAACTTAAGGATTCCTGTATTTGATGTTTTGACGGGATAAGGATACGATTTCCTCGATCCTTTTTTGTCGGGTTTCTTCCCTTTTGGCTTGGTTCAGCCAATAGAGATAACTTTTTTGTTGACTACGGGTAAACCCTTGAAAATTTTCAAAGGCCTTTTTGTTCTTGCTGAATGCCTTTTGAAGGTCTTCTGGAACAACCCCATTTTCCACATCGTCCAATTCGGTCCATGCCCCATTTTCTTTTGCCAACCGAATAGCCGCCAGGCCACTTTGGTGCATCAAGCCTTGGGATTTCAATTCTTTAATATGCTCTTTGTTGACCTTACTCCACGTACTTTTTGGTTTTCTAGGGCAGAAATATTGTCTTCGTTTTCCATTCCCCAGGCTTTTTACCGTACTATCGATCCATCCGTAACACAATGCCACCCTAACGGCTTCCTCCCAACGCATGCTGTCCATGTGGTGTTCCACTTTATAAAAAATTAAGTGAATACCTGCCGAAGTGTTGTGGTTTTCATGTAACCAATCGCGCCATTCAGCATCTGAAGCAAAGTAATGTTCGGTCAATTTATCCAAATCACAGTTTTTGGGTCGCTATGTAAAAGTTTTTATCGATGGTTATCGTGTTGCCTTCAAGCTTTTCTGTCTTCCATTCGGAATTGGGAAAAAGCCAATGTTCCTTGTCCTCCACAAAAACACGGATGGGCATATCAAAGTCCTTTACAATATCCACATAACGATAGGTGATGGTGCCGTTTTCCGATTTGTATTCCAGTTTTGGGATCAGGGTAGTGCGCAAGTATTGATCAAAGAAAGCGGAAAGGTCTTTCCCTGTTTTTTTGCTGATATAATTTTCAATCTGCTCCGTGGTCACCGTCTGATGGTAAAAATCCTTGTTCAATCCTCTTAGAATTTGTAGCCATAACCCGTCATCCTCTATCAACTGTCGCAGTGTATGCAACATATTGGCCCCTTTGTAATACATATCCCCGGAACCGCTTTGGTTTACGTTGTAGGGTCCAATAATGGGTCTATCGTTTCTGATGTTTGCGCGCGTACCGATTACATATTCCTCGGCCGCTTTGGTGCCAAAATGATAATCGAGGTACAGGTTTTCCGAGTAGGCCGTGAAACCTTCATGGATCCACATATCGGCAATGTCTTTGTACGTAATGTTGTTGGCAAACCATTCATGGCCCGCTTCGTGGATGATGATGAAATCAAACTTCAAACCCCAACCGGTCCCGGAAAGATCACGTCCCAAATAGCCATTTTCGTATTGATTGCCATAGGTTACGGAGCTTTGGTGTTCCATACCCAAATAGGGCACTTCCACCAACTTGAAACCGTCCTCATAAAAAGGGTAGGGGCCGAACCAATGCTCAAAGGCCCGCAACATCATGTCGGTTTGGGCGAATTGTTTTTTGGCTTTCTCCAAATTTTCGGGCAGGACATAGTAATCCAGATTTAACATGCCTTTTTCACCTATATAGACTTCGTCAAAATGAACATAATTGGCCATGTTCACGTTTACTCCGTAATTATTGATGGGGTTGTTCACAAACCAGTGGTAGGTTTTAAAATCGCCATTTTCTTCCACACTTTCCAGTTTGCCGTTGGACACATCCATCAAATCTTTGGGAACGGTCACGTTGATGCGCATGCTGTCCACTTCATCGTACATGTGGTCCTTGTTGGGCCACCAAACACTGGCACCCAATCCTTGGCATGAGGTGGCCACAAAGGCATTGCCCTGTGCATCCTCTTTCCACGAAAAACCGCCATCCCAAGGGGCTCGTATCGCTTCCCTGGGATAGCCGGAATAGGTGATTTTGATTTCATTGTAGTCACCGGGCACCTGCTTTTTCTTCAAATGAATGAAATGGGCATTCCCCTCGGAAATCACTTTCAGTTTTTTGCCTTCTTCAGTTACCGATTCAATTTTCATGGGTTCCTGCAGGTCAATTTGAAGGATTTTGGCAGGTTCCATCACTTTGTAACGTACCACATTGTAACCGGATATGAACTTTTTGTCCGGCTCCACTTTTACATTGAGGTCATAATAATTCAAATCCCACCAAGCACGTTCGGGGGTAATGCTGCCCCTCAAGGTATCCTGCCTGGTAAAATTCTGGGCCAAGCCCGTTCCGACCCCGAATAGAAGGGCCATCATCAAAACAATGTGCTTCATCATAAATGTTCTTACCTAAAAACCTTGTTCGGGAAAACCACGGGACTTTCATGCCCATCTTTTCCTACTGCAGCTACCCCAAAAAAGTAATTGTCCAGAACAATGCCTTCCAAAACAAATTCATTTACATCGCCCACATAGCGCGCATGGTCCCAAGTTGGCGAGGTGGTGTCTCTCCAGTATATTTTATAGCCTACGGCACCATCCACCTTGCTCCAGCGCAATTTGGCGTTCGGTTCCACGATTCCGCCGATTTCAACGGTCTCGGGTGCTGGTGGTGCCCAGGCCAAAGAGGCCAGATTAATGGCATTGACAGCCGTCAATTTTTTGGCATAACCGAAGTTGACATGCTCCAAAACATCACCATAGGCAATGCCGTCTTCAACACGGATATCTTGGTGCTGTTGAGTATAGTTTTCATGGGCTTCCATAATTCGGATACCGGCAAAACCTGCATCATTAAAGGGTCTGTGGTGACCTCCTCTGCCAAAGCGATCTAAACGGTAGATCATCATGGGGTTCATTTCGGGCATATAGGTTTTGGTGGTCTTGTACACATATCGGGCCAATTGACGGGAAATACCGTCGACCTCACCTCCATAAAATCGTCTTGCGCGTCGCTCTTGTTCCGTTTCCGTTGGTGGAACAGGCTCGGAGAAAATTCGGAAATCTCTGTTGCTTACCACACCATCCACACCGGTAATGTTTCCGATCATGTCGTTGTTCAGAATACCGATGATGTCCCATCCTTTTTCCTTGGCATATTCGGCCAATCCCTTACCACCATAAAGACCTTGTTCCTCGCCGGACAGCCCAACGTAGATGACACTGCTCTCAAATTGGTATTTGGACAGTACACGAGCCGCCTCAATGGTGCCGGCCATTCCACTGGCGTTGTCGTTGGCACCCGGGGAGTCGGAGGTAAAGTTGGTAGGGTCGCTCACACGGGAATCGATGTCGCCGCTCATAATGATGTAGCGGTTGGGGAATTTGGTCCCTCTTTGGATCGCCACCACGTTTACCACCCACACGTCGTTTACAATTCGGGCATTATCGCCCTTGGGAATCAGGTTTTTTTGGTAGAATACCTCCAAGCAATCATTACATTCCGAGGAGATTTTTTCAAATTCGGATTTGATCCATCGTCTGGCAGCACCAATTCCACGTGTTTGGGAAACCGTGTCGCTCAAGGTATGGCGCGTTCCAAAATTGACGAGTGTGGTCACGTCATTTTTGATACGTTCCGCCGAAACGGAGTTGATAATGTCATAAATTTTCAGGTCGGTTTGTGCATGGAGTAGGGGCATGCTAAGCAATGCGACCAAAAGGGGGTACAATTTCTTCATGTTGATAAGGTTTGATTTTCAATTTGTATACCAGTGACCCAAAATGGGTCTATTAACGTGATGTGGAAGTCGTATTAATTTTTACCTGTTGAAAGTAGAAAAAAAGAACTCAACGTAAAAATGTAACTTTTACAATTTTGCCATTTTCCACTTCATAAATGGCTACGGCACTTATTTGGGAGCCGTTAACGGTTACATATTCCTCATCAATTACTTTATTCCCGATTACAATACGGTTCTTGATTTCACAATGGAGGTCCGGTGTACTTTCAAAAAATCCCATGTATTGGGCTTCCATTGGCCCTTTTCCTTGAGCAATTAATTGATTGGGAAAATTGAACAGTTGTATGTTTTCGGCATAGGTGTCCATAAATGCATCAATGTCGCGGGCATTATAGGCATCCAATTGTTGTTGCACTACTGTCTCGGCATCTGATATTACTTGCTCTGAGAAGATGAATGTCATTGAAGAAATCAATCCATTTTGGACTTCATAAATGGCAACTTGATGACCTTCATTTCCATCGACAAATGTTTTTTCTTCATCGATAATTTTATTAGCTATAGATATGCGTTTAACTACTTCAACACTTGAATTTTTGGTATTAGCAAAAAACCTTTCATAATTTTCCAGCATGGCATTCTTACCTTGATACATAAGGCTACTAGGAAAACGCTTTACAGTAATGCCCTCGGCAAAGCATGCTATAAACGCGTCCAAATCACGACTGTTGAACCCATCTACCTGTAATTCTGCGATTTGGGTTGGTGAAACTTCGGTAACAAGCGCAAATCTTTTTCCATTTGGACTTACGGCCATTCTGGAAATTTTAAAAACCTGGGCTTGATCAAAAACATGGAAATCCTGCCATTTGTTTGTTTGCTCAGGATTATACATGGCAATTTTGTTGTTATTTGGCACCAAAAGAGATCCATTTGGCAGCCAGGTCATATCATCGACCTTTAAAAGAAAATTTAAAATAATTTCTGTTTCAGCAGTTATAGGATCTAATGATTTAAGAACTGTTTTTTCATCTTCATAATGGGTTTTATCCAAATAACTTATTAGGTTTTCACCCGGAATTTTATGAAGGGACCTCCCCACATTTTTTTGAACGGTACGGGTTGAATTATCCTTAAAATTGATGATTACCAAATCCATTCGATTTTCAACCAGAACGGTGGCCACAAGTATATCCTTGTTGAACCAAACATGATAGCCGATCTTTAAATCGGACAGTGGTGTGGATGCCCCAGTTTTTAGGTCATATTCGTAGAGGCGTTGCAATCCATCCAAATCCAAGCGTATGGCGGATACCGCATTTTTGCCTGGAATCCGTAGTGGGGAGTACTCGCTTCCGGTTGGGGTGTTGGTCAACCATTTGTAGGTACTTCCCTCGTTGATGTTCAATTGCCGGATATCGGTCTGATCGGCCCGAGTAGAGGCAAAGAGCACGGTGTCATCATCCCAAAAGGAAGGTTGGTTGTCATACCCATCGTTATTGGAGATGTTTTTGGGATTGGTCAACATGGGTTTTCCATCGGCCATTTCCAAATCGAAGAGATAAACTTCGGTACTGGCCTGGGCAACTACTTTGCCGCTAAAGACCAAGCAGGCCAAAAATAACAATCGGACTATCATTACTGTGTAAATCGATTTAAAAGTTCGCGAACCCTTTTGGTACTTTCCACATGGTATTTGGCATGGGTCTTTTTGAGGCCCACTTTCACCGTTACCGCCGAATCGGGCAATTCTTGAAACATGAACTCGTCCGTCCAATCGTCACCAATGGCAAAAACAAAGTCATAATCATCATCTGCCATCATACGTACCGCTGCTCTGCCCTTGTTTACATTGCTGCTTTTCACTTCCATGACCTTGTTGCCGTTCAGCACACTAATATCGTCATTTCCGATAAGACTTCGCAGAACCGTATTCAACTCCGTGGCCCTTTTTTCTCCAAAATCGGGGTCGGTATTTCGATAATGCCAAGCAAGGGAGTAGTTCTTTTCTTCGATGAAGGAACCTGGGGTCCGATCCACAAAAGATTCCAATACGGGCCGTATTTTACCCATCCAGTCACTTTTAACTTGTTCCAGCATTTTAAATTCTTCCCCATTTTTTGAAATCCATACGCCATGCTCAACGATCATGTTGTACTTTTTGGGTAGGAACCACTTCCCAAAGGTTTGCTTGTCACGGCCGCTGATCAAAAATAGGGTGGTGTTTTCCTGTTGCTGCAGTTGGTCCAAAAGTGCATAAAGTTCTTCATCAGGGGATGCTTTTTGGGGATCTTTATGAAATCCGACCAATGTACCATCATAGTCTAAAAACAACAAGCGCTTTTTGGCTTTGGTATATTGGTTTTCCATGGAATCCAAGATAGCGGTGGATATTTTTTCCGAAACATAGGCTTTGCCCACATCCCTTTTCTCATTCAGTGCAGTCATGAATTCATTGGCCCAGACTTCCACATTATAGCGTTCCAATCGATTCTGAAGAAAGGAATTACGTGCAATCTGTTCATCCTTGGGCATATGAATCGCCTGCCTAAGGGTATCCGCTTGTTCCTCAAAATTATTGGGGTTGATCAACAGTGCTTCGTTCATTTCATAGGCAGACCCGGCCATTTCACTTAAAATGAGCACCCCGGTCTTGTCGGTCCGGGTAGCTATATATTCCTTGGCCACCAAGTTCATCCCATCACGTAACGGGGTCAACCAGGCAATGTCGCTGGAGGTATACAGGTCAATAAGGCTGTTAAAAGGCAATGAGCGGTAAAAATACCAGATGGGCGTCCAGTTTACGGTAGAAAGTTCCCCGTTGATTCGTCCAACCAGCTCATCAATTTCACGTTTCAGCAATTGGTATTGGGGCACATTGGAGCGTGAAGGCACGGCCAAAATGATCAAACGGACCTTTTCTTTGTATTCGGGGTATTTGTTCAGAAAATATTCAAATGCATTGATGCGTTTGGCGATGCCCTTGCTATAATCCAATCGGTCTATGGAAAGGATGAGCTTGGTATCCGGTGCAGAGGCCTTATGGCTGTCCAACCGCTCCTGAAGATCACTGCGTTCCTCAATGCTTTTGCTATCATGGGCAATCGCAGCATCCTTGAATTTTTTATAATCGATGCCCATGGGAAAGGAATCCACCTTGATGACCCTGTTATCCAGATAGATTTCATTGAAACTTACATCCAATCCCAACAATCGTCTTACCGAACTTAAAAAATGTCGCTCATAATCGTAGGTATGAAAACCGATCAAATCGGACCCCAATAAACCTTCCAACACTTCTACCCTCCAGGGCATGGTCCTAAAAATTTCGTAGGACGGGAAAGGGATATGTAAAAAGAACCCAATGCTGGTATCGGGACGTTTTTCGCGAACCATCTGTGGTACCAGCATCAATTGGTAATCGTGTACCCAAATGGTGTCATCTTCATTGGATTTTTCAATAATAGCGTCAGCAAACTTTTGATTTACTGCTTTGTAGGTGTCCCAAAAATCCAATTCGAATTCGGTGTATTCCATAAAATAATGGAACAAGGGCCAAACCGTCCGGTTACTGAAACCGAAATAAAATCCATCCACTTCCGAAGCAGTCAGTTTTACCTTGGCACAGCCATGTTCTGCCAATGCCTTGTCGATATCTAGTTCCAGTTCTTCCGGGGTCTCCTCATTCGTCAAACCAGACCAACCGATCCAAAGACTTTCTCCGCCGCTATGAACCGATTTCATTCCAGTGGCCAAACCACCCACACTTGGTATTGCATTGATGGTTCCATTGCTAATTTGTAATTGAACGGGTAATCGATTTGAGATAATGATAGTTTTGCCCATAAAAGGATGGTTTTGCAAGATTTTAGTTCATAGTTTCTTTAAATTTCGGGAAATTCGACCGCAAAACCAATTTGTGTTAACCCTTTTAGGAATATTTGATCTATGGACAACCTTAATTATGGAATAATAGGTAATTGCAGAAGTGCGGCCCTTATATCGTACAAGGGATCGTTGGACTGGTGCTGTTTGCCGGAGTTTGATTCCACTTCCGTATTTGCCAAACTTCTCGACGAAAACAAAGGAGGGAGTTTTGAAATAGTTCCCCAAGGCGACTATACAATCCATCAGGAATATTATAAGAACACCGCTGTTTTGGTTACTCGTTTCACCGAGGGAACCAATATTTTTGAGTTTCACGATTTTATGCCCCGTCACCATAAAATGAACGGGAAATATAAGGCCCCACCAGAAATCATACGTTATGTGAAGTATATCTCCGGCAATCCCAAGTTTGCAGTAAAGTATGATCCCCGATTGGAATATGGAATAGGTGAGACCTCGCATTTTGTCAAGAAGGATTTTATTGCGAGCCTAACCCACGAAATGAAATATGACACCCTGTTCCTATATACGTCCTTCAACAAAAACAAAGTGTTGCAAGGGGAGGTGCTCACCTTAAAGGAAGATGGGTATTTTTTGATCTGTTACAATGAAAAGATCTTTAAGCCCACCACCGAAAAAATGGCCCTGGAACTGGAGCGTACACGAGTATATTGGTTGGATTGGGTGGACAAAACCCCGACCTATAAGAAATTCAATGAACAGATCATTCGATCGGCCATTACCCTAAAAATGCTCACCTACGATAAAACAGGGGCGGTGCTTGCCGCAGCGACCACTTCGCTTCCCGAGACCATCGGGGAGGTGCGCAATTGGGACTACCGCTTCTGTTGGATCAGGGATGCCTCCATGGCCATTAAGGTAGTGTCTGAGCTCGGCCATAAGAACTCCGCTAAACGTTTCCTCCAATTCATCATCGACCTGATGCCCGACAAGGATGAAAAATTGCAGATCATGTATGGCATCAATAAGGAAAAGACCTTGACCGAAAAATCGTTGGACCATTTGGATGGGTATAAAGGATCCAAACCGGTGCGCATTGGAAATGCCGCGTACATGCAAAAGCAGAATGACATCTATGGTATTTTGATGGATGTGATTTACGAACAGATACTGTCCTTTAGCAACGATATTGAAAACATCGAGGAACTTTGGAGCATTACCAAGGGAATTGTATGGATCGTGAACAAACACTGGCAGGAGCCCGATAAAGGTATCTGGGAATTTAGAGGCGAGGACAGACATTTTACGTTTTCGAAGGTATTGTGTTGGGTAGCCATCGATCGTGCCATAAAAGTGGCCCGGATGTTCGGTAAAACCCATAAAATTGAGAAATGGGTGTCCTTGGAGCAAGAAATTAAGAAGGATATTCACGATAAGGCATGGAACAGTGATGTAAACGCCTTTGTGCAATCCTATGGGTCGCGCCATTTGGATGCCTCGGTTTTATTGATGGAATCCTACGGTTTTATCCATGCCCGAGACCCCAAGTTTGTAAGCACGGTACGGGCCGTTGAGGAAGGTTTGAGCAATGATGGGTTGTTGTACCGTTACAAAAATGAAGATGATTTTGGCCTGCCATCGTCTTCCTTTACCATTTGCACGTTTTGGTTCATCAATAGTCTGTTTAGGATAGGAGAGGAGGAAAAGGCCCTTGCGCATTTTGAACGACTCTTGAGCTATAGCAACCATTTGGGACTCTTTAGTGAAGATATCGATTTTAAGACCAAGCGATTACTGGGTAATTTTCCACAGGCCTATTCCCATTTGGCATTGATTGAATGCGCCATCAATTTTTCCAATAAGGACCGGGAAGACCGCATCATGGAATCCATCAGTTAAAAAAAACGCCCCTAAAAAGGGGCGTTTTCAAATCCATCTGGGTTTTGAAGCCAGCATTTATTTGAATTAGTCAAAGGTATACCCGTTATCAGCGGCCACTTTATCGGCAATTTGTGTGCGAAGGGCCACCACATTGGGTTGGTTCGTGTATTTGGTGAATCGTTTCAATCCCATCAACATCATGCGTTGTTCATCCCCTTCAGCGAAGGATACAATGGCTTCCTTGGCTTTTTGTTGGATGATGTCCACCGCTCTGTACAAGTAAAGTTTGGACATGGCAATTTGTGTGGCTTGGGCCTCTTCACCAAAGCGTTTGGCGTTTTTCTCGGTTCTTAAAATGGCGGATTCGGCCATGTATACCTGAATCAGAATATCTGATGCAGCCATCAACAAAAGCTGGTGCTCTTCCAAATTTGGACCGTATTTCTGCACGGCGCTTCCGGCAACCATTAGGAACACTTTTTTCAATCGGGCTACCAAATCTTTTTCTTCGGAAAGCAGCTCCGAAAAATCAGGGGTATCAAAGGAAGGTATTCCCATGAGTTCTTCTCCAACTGCAGTAGCTGGGCCCAAGAGGTCCACATGGCCTTTCATGGCCTTTTTCACCAACATGCCTACCGAAAGCATTCGGTTGATTTCGTTGGTTCCTTCATAAATTCTTGATATACGGGCGTCCCTCCATGCGGATTCCATGGGTGTATCGGCGCTAAAGCCCATACCACCAAAAACTTGGATACCTTCATCTGTGGTGTGCTGAACGTGTTCGGAAACGGCCACTTTCAAGATGGAACATTCAATGGCATATTCCTCTACACCTTTCAATTCGGCTTCTTGGTGGGTATTTCCACCAGCAACACGCATTGCGATTCGGTCCTCAATGTTCTTGGCAGCTCTATAACAAGCAGATTCGTCCACAAACACATTGGTGGCCATATCGGCTATTTTGGCCTTAATGGCACCAAAGTTTATAATCGGCGTCTTGAACTGGATACGTTCGTTGGCATATTTGGTGGCCTCGTTCACAATTCGGCGTTGTGCCTCTAAACAAGCGGCCGCCAACTTGATACGTCCTACGTTCAAGGCGTTCATGGCAATTTTGAACCCATTACCCCTTTCGGACAACATGTTTTCAACAGGTACCTTGGTGTCGCTGAAGAACACTTGGCGGGTAGAGGAGGAGTGGATACCCAATTTTTTCTCCTCATCACCTAAGGTGATACCATTTTCGGGGTCGTTTTCAACGATGAAACCTGTAATGTATTTATCATCTTCAATACGGGCAAAAACGATGAACATATTGCAGAATCCAGCATTCGAAATCCACATTTTCTGCCCGGTGATGCTGTAATATTTGCCATCATCGGACAAAACGGCTTTGGTCTTTCCTGAGTTGGCATCGGAACCAGCACCCGGTTCTGTTAAACAATAGGCGCCAAACCATTCGCCGGTAGCCAATTTGGGCACGTATTTTTGTTTTTGCTCTTCTGTGCCATACAGGGTGATCGGTAAAGTGCCGATTCCGGTATGGGCACCAAAGGCCGTACTGAAAGACCCAGTTGCACCGGATATGTAGTCACAAACCAACATGGTGGAAACGAATCCCATACCCATACCACCGTACGCTTCGGGAACGGCAACGCTCAAAAGCCCAAGTTCACCTGCTTTTTTCATACATTCTTCGGTGTAGGCGTAGTCTTTTTTCTCAAAACGTTCCCAATGTGCCCAAAGTTCCCGGTCTACAAATTCTTTGGTGCTTTCGCGCATCATTTTTTGTTCTTCGGTTAGGTCCTCCAAGGTGAAAACGTCCTCACATTTGGTCTCCTTGACCAAAAATTGACCTCCTCTCAATATGTCTTTTTCCATTGTATCGCTCATGGCTGTAGTTGTTTAGATTAATAGATTCAAGAATCAAGAGCCAAGACTTAAGTGTCGAGATTGAATTGAAAACTTGAAATCATTTTTTGTACTTGTCTTATTTTATGTTCTAATTTTTCAAATATTTCCTTCGAGATATATTGCTCATTCAACGCAATGATCAATTGGGTTTCCCATTCAAAGGCAGAGCCTAAGCTAATTTCAAGGTAGTTCCGAAAATGCTTGTCGGAACTTTTACTGGAGCCTTCGGCAATGTTAGATGGAATTGATATTGCACACCTATTCATCTGACTTGTCAACCCAAACTTTTCAAAATCAGGGAAGCTCCTTGTAATTTTATAAGATTCTGATACCAAGTCCATGCTCTCTTTCCAAATTTTCATCTTCTTGAAATTGTGCATGGTGTCCTTGTTCTAGAATCTAAATATCTTGGTTCTTAATTTAAGAATTCAAATATGCCTGCGGCCCCTTGTCCGGTTCCCACGCACATAGTGACCATTCCGTATTTACCTTTCATCCCTCGTTTCCGCATCTCATCAAATAGCTGCACCGATAATTTGGCCCCGGTACATCCGAGTGGGTGACCCAATGCAATGGCTCCACCGTTCACATTGATGATATCCGGGTTCAGGCCAAGCTCACGGATAACGGCCAATGATTGGGAGGCAAATGCCTCGTTCAACTCGATAAGGTCAACATCACTTTGTTTAAGTCCGGCTTGTTTCAAAGCTTTTGGAATTGCCTTAACGGGGCCAATACCCATGATACGGGGCTCTACACCTGCAGCGGCATAGTTGACCAAGCGCGCAATGGGTTCAAGATTGAGTTCTTTTACCATTCCCTCGCTCATGACCATCACAAAAGCCGCTCCATCGCTCATCTGGGACGAATTACCTGCTGTAACGCTTCCACCTGCTGCAAATACTGGTCTCAATTTGTTCAGTGTGGCTACATTGGTGTCGGCTCGTGGTCCTTCATCTTTATTGACGGTGTAGGTATTCGTTTCTTTTTTACCTGCAGCATTCACAAACGTGTGTTCTACTTCAATGGGAACAATTTGGTCCTGAAAACGATTTTCAGCCTGTGCCTTCAAGGCTTTCATGTGGGATTGATAGGCAAATTCATCCTGATCTTCACGGGAAACCTTGAATTGTTGGGCCACTGCTTCTGCTGTCAGTCCCATTCCCCAGTAATAATCCTCATGACCTTCTTTGGCCGTAGCATAATCCGGAGTGGGCTTGTAACCCCCCATAGGAATGTAGCTCATGCTTTCCGCTCCACCGGCAATAATGCAGTCGGCCATGCCAGATTGTATTTTTGCTGTGGCAATACCGATGGTCTCCAATCCGGATGCACAGTAACGGTTTACGGTTACTCCAGGTACATCTTCCACGTTGAGTCCCATCAAGGAAATAAGACGGGCCATATTCAAACCTTGCTCGGCTTCGGGCATCGCATTACCAACGATAACATCGTCGATACGTTTTTTATCCAAATTAGGAAGCTCTTTCATCATGTATTCGATGGTCTCCGCTGCCAGTTCATCAGGCCGTTTAAAACGGAACAAGCCTCTGGGCGCCTTGCCCACTGCGGTTCTGTATGCTTTTACTATATATGCTGTTTTCATTTTTCTTTTTGCTTTTTAGATTCAAGAACCAAGAGTCAGGATTTTGTGTCTTGGCTCTTTTGTCTTGATTCTTGTGTCTAATTCCTCAACGGTTTACCAGTTTTCAACATGTGTTGGATGCGCTCCAAGGTCTTTCTTTCGGTACAAAGGGAAAGAAAAGCTTCACGTTCCAAATCCAAAAGATATTGTTCCGTCACCATGGTGGCTTCCGAAAGGTCTCCACCGGCCATCACATAGGCCAGTTTGTCGGCAATTTTCTTGTCGTGTTCCGAAATGTAGTGCCCGGCTTCCATGGAATCGGTTCCGACCAGGAACATACCTAGGGCTTGTTTTCCCAGCACTTTGACATCTTTACGTTTTACAGGCATAGTGTAACCGGTTTCGGCCATCAATTTGGCATGGGCTTTAGCCGTAGCTATTTGTCGGTCTTTATTGACCACCACTACATCCTTGCCTTTTTGCAATACGCCCAAATCAAAGGCTTCATACGCAGAAGTAGATACCTTTGCCATTCCTATGGTCAGAAAATATTCCTGGAGCACGTTCAACTCCACATCGTTCTTTCTGAACGTATCGGAAGCACGAAGGGCCATTTCCTTGGAACCACCTCCACCAGGTATTACACCGACACCAAATTCCACCAAACCGATGTAGGTTTCGGCAGCGGCTACAACCTTGTCGGCATGCAAGGAAAGTTCACATCCTCCGCCAAGGGTCATGCCATGAGGGGCAGCAACTGTAGGTATGGAGGAATAGCGCATGCGCATCATGGTATCTTGGAAGTACTTGATGGCCATATTCAATTCATCGTATTCCTGTTCCACAGCCATCATAAATATCATTCCAATGTTGGCGCCCACAGAGAAATTGGCTCCTTGATTGCCAATAACCAAACCTTGAAAATCTTGTTCGGCCAAGTCTACAGCCTTGTTCAATCCGGCCAAAACATCACCGCCAATGGTGTTCATTTTGGATTGGAACTCACAATTGAGGATGCCATCGCCCAAGTCTTCGATGACCACACCACTGTTCTTGAACACTTCCTTGGATTTTCTGATATTATCCAAAATGATGAAAGCATCCTGACCAGGTACTTTTTCCATGGCCTTTTTGGGAATATCGTAGAAATAGGTGGCTCCATCTTTTATAGAATAGAAGGAATTTAAGCCAGCACCCTTCATATCCGCAACCCAAGAAGCGGCTTCCAAGCCTTCTGATTTGATGAATTCCAAACCTTTGTCCAAGCCAACGGCATCCCAAATTTGGAAGGGACCATGTTCCCAGCCGAAGCCGGCTTTCATGGCATCATCAATTTTATACAGTTCGTCCGTAATCTCTGGAATACGATGTGTTACGTAAGCAAACAAGGCGCCGAAACTTTTTCGGTAAAACTCACCGGCTTTGTCTTTTCCACCAACAAGCACTGGAAAACGGTCAATCACCTTATCGATGGTCTTGGTCAATTCCAAGGTGGCGAACTTGGCGCTTTTCTTGGAACGGTAGTCCATGGTGTCCAAATCCAGGGTAAGGATTTCACTTTTGCCATCACTGCCGGTTACTTTTTTATAGAATCCCTGTCCGGTTTTGCTTCCCAACCATTTGTTGTCCATCATGGTTTGGATGAAATCGGGCAACTGGAACAGTTCATGACGCTCATCATCGGTGCAGTTCTCGCTGATTCCGTTCGCCACATGCACCAAAGTGTCCAGACCAACCACATCCACAGTTCGGAACGTGGCCGATTTTGGTCTTCCGATCACCGGTCCGGTCAATTTGTCCACTTCTTCCACGGTCATACCAAGGTCTTTTACCGCATGGAACAGACTCTGGATACTGAAGATTCCGATTCGGTTGCCAATGAACGCTGGGGTATCTTTAGCCACCACGGATGTCTTGCCCAAATACTGTTCACCATATCCGTTCAAGAAATCCAAGACTTCTTGCGACGTTTTTGGACCTGGAATGATCTCAAACAATTTTAAATAACGTGCTGGGTTGAAGAAGTGCGTTCCACAGAAATGCTTTTGGAAATCGTCACTACGCCCTTCGCTCATAAATTTGATGGGAATCCCAGAGGTGTTGGAAGTAATCAAAGTACCTGGCGTTCTGTGTTTGTCCAGGGTTTCAAACACTTGTTTTTTGATATCCAGACGTTCTACGACCACTTCAATGATCCAATCCACCTTGGCCACTTTGGAAATGTCGTCTTCCAAGTTTCCTGTGGTGATTCGACCAGCAAATTTTTGATGGTAAATAGGGGAGGGCTTCGATTTTAGGGCTGCTGCCAAAGAATCGTTCACCAATCTGTTTCGAACCACTTTGTCGTTCAAGGTAAGCCCCTTGGCCTTTTCCTTGTCGTTGAGCTCGCGTGGAACGATGTCCAGCAGTAGAACCTCGACCCCAATATTGGCAAAATGGCAGGCAATGCCACTTCCCATGATACCCGAACCGATTACGGCAACTTTGTTGATATGCCTTTTCATGTGCGCGTTTGTATGTTAATTATTAGTTGTTTTGATATAGATTTTTTTATCGGTAATAAGCTTATTGATCACATCCATCGTCTTGAAAAAACCACTGAGGTCCTGTGCGGAAACATGTTCCTTTACTACCTCATTAAATCGGAGGACCACATCTTTTGATCCTTCCCTTTTTTCCAACCCGAGTGGTGTAAGATAAATAAGAACGCCTCTTCCGTCGTTTGGGTTGGGCTTTCTTTCTATGTAACCTCTTTCCTCAATGGTTTTCAATATCCTGGACAAGCTTGTGGCTTCCATCCCCATTTTGGGTCCCAAGGTGGTACTCGGTGTACCGCCTTTTGGGTCAATGCTCAACAAGGTAAAGCCAATGGCCATGGTAAGGTCATAGTTTTTGGCCTCTTCATTGTACATTTTGCTTACCGCTTGCCAAGTGGCCCTCAGGGCGTGGTCAATGGTCAAATCTTTCATAAAACCAGTTTGGTGTTTCCAAATATATAAAAATTTATTATGCATGCATAATAAATTTCGGTTAAATGAAGAACAATAATTTAATAGATACTTGGAAGGCTTAGGGCCGAACTTAGTGATCAGATTTCCGAGATTCTTCGCCCCCCTTCGACTACCTGCCCGTCCGGCAGGCGGGCGCTCAGGGTAACAGCTCAGAATGACAAGCATTTTGGATAATTGGATAGTTGGATAACTGGATTGTTGGTAAATTAAATTATTGATTCTTTTGTCCTGATTCTTGGGTCTTGCCTCTTTTAGCAATTATAGATTCTTCACTGCCCACCTATCCGACAGGCGATGTTTAGAATGACAAAAGCTTCGCGAAAACTTTAAAAAGAGATTTCTCGTCAGCTCTTTCTACTCCGCTCAGGATGGCAGCTCGACAGAAGAGTTGATTAGTGTTTATTGCACCTTGTTAACTGTTCATTGTTGTTTGAACATTGATTAGTGTCCATAAATATCATTGTACAGATCTAGGTACTTTTCCTTGATGATCTTTCGCTTCAATTTCATTGTTGGGGTCAAATGACCACCATCTACGCTCCACAGGTCGGGGGTTAGTCGGAACTGCTTTACTTTTTCCCATTTGGCAAATTCCTCGTTGGCATGGTCCACTTCTTCTTGGATACGGGCGATTACCTTATCGTTGGTCACCAATTTATTGTTATCGGAAACTTCAATATCGTGTCGTTTGGCCCATTCTTTCACAAATTCAAAGTTGGGTTGAATCAAGGCGGCTGGCATTTTCTCCCCTTCGCCCACTACCATGATCTGTTCGATAAAGCGGGATTGTTTGAATCGGTTTTCCAGTAGTTGTGGAGCCACATACTTGCCGCCCGAGGTTTTGAACATTTCCTTTTTTCTGTCGGTGATGCGCAGGAAGCCATCGGCATCCACTTCGCCTATATCACCAGTGTGAAAGTATTCCCCGGTCATCACTTGGGCGGTTTTCTCGGGGTCTTTGTAGTAACCCATCATTACATTGGGACCCTTGCACAGAATTTCACCATCTTCAGCAATTTTCACCTCGACACCATCAATGATCCTACCCACGGTTCCTATTTTCCATCCCCGGTTGCGATGGTCGTTCACTGCAATCACAGGGGAAGTCTCGGTAAGACCATACCCTTCCATAACGGGCATGCCTGCTGCACCGAAAATACGGGCCAATCTGGGTTGCAGGGCCGCGCTACCGGATACCATGGTCTCCAAATTGCCTCCCAATCCTTCCTTCCATTTGCTAAAGATCAGTTTGCGTGCCAATCCGAGACGTTTTTCGTACCACCAACCGTTGGCGCCGTACGGCTCAAATTTCAGTCCGAGTTCCACAGCCCAGAAGAACAGTTTCTTTTTAATTCCGGTCAACAAAGCACCTTTGGCGATGATGGCGTCGTACACTTTTTCCAACAATCGGGGTACCACCGTCATCACATTGGGTTTTACCTCTTTAATGTTGTCACTAATTTTTTCCAATCCTTCGGCAAAATGGATCTCAATACCGCAATACTGGTAGAGGTACAGGATCATACGTTCAAAAATGTGGCATACCGGTAAAAAGCTCAATGCGGTCCCACCTGTTTCAAAAGGCACCCGTTTTTCACTGGAAATCACATTGGAAACAATATTGTGGTGCGACAACATCACGCCTTTTGGTTTTCCGGTCGTTCCCGAAGTATAGATGAGCGTGGCCAGGTCTTCCGGTTTTACGGTCTGCTTCAGTTGTTCCACTTCCTCTTGGTTGGAGGTATCCGCACCTTGCTCCAAGACTTCGTTCCAGTTGCGGCAATTGCCCAGCTCATCAAAGGAGTAGACTTCTTGTAAATTTTTGAGATTGGAGCTTACCGCCAACACTTTTTCCAATACTTCGGCACAGGATACGAAACAAAATTTGGCCTCGGAATGGTTTAAAATGTATTCGTAATCCTCTTCTGAAATCGTTGGATATATAGGTACGGTCTGTGCAGCAATCTGCAATACGCCAATATCCATGATGTTCCATTCGGTACGGTTGGTCATGGAGATAATGGCAATCTTATCGTTGGGCTTTACACCCATTCGGAGCAAGGCACGGCTTACCGCATTGGCCTTGTCCACGTATTCTTGGGTGGAGGTTGCTACCCATTTGCCATTGGATTTGGTGACCAATGACTTTTCTAGCGGGAATTTTTCCAGTTGATAATACGGGAAATCAAAGAGTCGGGTAACAGTTTGCATAGTAAGTTTTATGTTAAGCGATTGCAAATTAGCAAATCAGACCTTAACAAAGAAACAGAATTAACAATTACCCCATGTAATTTTTGCAAAATTCCCAACAAAGGGCGCCTAACGTCCTCTATTTTAAGGATTCTACAATTTCTCCAACCATTCCCTGGCGTTTACAAAAGCTTGCAACCAAGGTGAAACCGCGTCCTGCCTATCCTTTGGATAGTGGGCCCAGTTCCATGGGAACGTGGAACGTTCAATGTGGGGCATGGTCACCAAATGTCGCCCTGTTTTGTCGCATAGCATGGCCGTGTTGTAATCACTGCCGTTCGGATTGGCTGGGTACCCTTCGTATCCATATTTGGCAACAATATGGTATTGATCTTCGGCATGCGGTAAACTGAATTTACCTTCACCATGACTGATCCAAACACCAAGGGTCGTACCCGCCATGTTCGACAGCATCACCGAGTTGTTCTCTTGGATTTTCACCGAGGTGAAATTGCTCTCGTGCTTGTGCGAATCGTTATGGGTCATTCGCCCGTGCGTCTCGTGTTCCGGATTGATGAGATCCAATTCCATGAACAATTGGCAACCGTTACAAATCCCAACAGATAAGGTATCGGGTCGGGCAAAGAAATCTTTTAGGGCCTTGTTTGCTTTTTCATTGTATTTGAAGGCTCCGGCCCAACCTTTGGCACTGCCCAGCACGTCGGAATTGGAAAATCCACCCACGGCACCAATAAATTGAATGTCTTCCAAGGTTTCCCGTCCTGTGATCAAGTCGGTCATGTGCACGTCCTTCACATCAAAACCGGCCAAATACATGGCATTGGCCATTTCGCGCTCGGAGTTACTGCCTTTTTCCCTTAGAATGGCCGCTTTGGGTCGATTTGTCTTTGGAACGTGAGGTAAGTTACCGGTAAAATCTTCAGGAAACTGGTAGCTCAAAGCCTGTTCTTTGTAATTGTCATAGCGCTCTTTGGCCAAACCGTTCGCAGTTTGCTTATTGTCCAATAAATAGGAGGTTTTGAACCAGGTATCCCGCAAGGATGGAATGTTCAAGCCGATTTCGACCCCATTGTTTTTGACACGAAGGGTGCCTTCGTTGGATGGGCTTCCGATATTGTTGAAGGAAATACCCGCTTTTTCGAGTATTACTTCGATAGAGGCATCCTTCGCTTGAATGACCACCCCGGCATTTTCGGCAAACAATAATTTGATGGTGTCTGTTTCTCCGATGGAAGTCAAATCCAGATTGGCTCCCAAATCGGTATCGGCAAAACACATTTCGAGCAAGGTGGTGATCAATCCTCCCGAAGCGACATCGTGTCCAGCCAAAATATGACCTTGCTTGATCAATTCTTGTAAGGTGTCGAATACGGTCTTCACATACGCGGCGTCCAATACTTTTGGTGCTTCGTTCCCAATACCGTTCAATATTTGGGCAAATGACGAGCCACCCAATTTGTGGCTATCTTTGGAAAGGTTGATGTAATACAAATCCCCTCCCTCTTTTTGAAGCACGGGTTCCACCACCTTGTTGATGTCGTTACAATGTGCAGCAGCAGATATGATCACTGTACCTGGGGACAAAACTTCCCCGTCCTTGTATTTCTGTTTCATGGAAAGCGAATCCTTTCCAGTGGGCACGTTAATGCCCAGGGCAATGGCGAAATCCGATAGGGATTCCACAGCTTTGTACAAGCGGGCATCTTCCCCTTCGTTACGACAGGGCCACATCCAGTTGGCGGATAGGGAAACCGATTTTAGGCCATCTTTAAGCGGTGCCCAAACAATATTGGTCAAAGCTTCCACCACACTGTTCTGGCTTCCGGCAACAGGGTCTATAAGTCCAGAGATGGGCGAGTGTCCAATGCTGGTGGCAATGCCATCCTTTCCTTTAAAATCCAAAGCCATTACCCCGCAATTGTTCAAGGGCAACTGCAAAGGTCCGGCGCATTGTTGTTTGGCCACACGACCACCCACACATCGGTCCACTTTGTTGGTCAACCAATCCTTGCAGGCCACGGCCTCCAATTGCAACAGTTGTTCCAGATAATCGTGAAAATGTTCCAGGGAGTAGGACAGCGCAGGGTAATTGACTTGTGCGGTTTTGTCCTCCATGATGGTTTTCGGGGAGCTGCCGAACATGTCCGAAAGGTCCAAATTCATTGGGGTTTCTCCAGTGGTACCCGAGGTGAATTTAAAGGTGTGGTCGCCGGTCACGGTTCCCACGTTGTACATGGGAGAACGCTCTCTGTGGGCAACGCGGTCCAAAAGGTCCAAATCTTTTTCACCGATCACGAGACCCATACGTTCTTGGGATTCGTTGCCGATCAATTCTTTTTTCGATAGGGTAGGGTCACCAATAGGCAGCTTGTCCGTATCTATGGTTCCACCGGTTTCTTCAACCAATTCCGACAAACAGTTCAAGTGGCCCCCTGCACCGTGATCGTGAATGGAAACAATAGGGTTATCATGACTCTCCAACAATCCACGGATGGCATTGGAAGCCCTTTTTTGCATTTCGGGGTTGGAACGTTGTACGGCATTCAATTCGATGGCGGAGCTGAATTCCCCCGTATCTGCACTGGATACCGCGGCGCCACCCATTCCGATGCGGTAGTTGTCACCACCTAGAACGACTATTCTGTCTCCCTTTTTCGGGGTATCTTTCAGCGCTTGGTCGATTTTGCCATAACCGATACCACCCGCCAACATGATGACTTTGTCAAACCCCAATTTGCGGGCTTCTTCTTCATGTTCGAAGGTCAATACGGAACCGGCGATCAAGGGTTGCCCAAATTTGTTTCCAAAATCGGAAGCCCCATTGGAGGCCTTGATCAAAATATCCATGGGGGTTTGGTACAACCATTCTCTCTCTTGCATGGCTTTCTCCCACGGACGGTTTTCTTCCAAACGAGAGTAGGAGGTCATGTACACAGCCGTCCCTGCCAATGGCAATGATCCTTTTCCACCCGCCAAACGGTCTCGGATTTCCCCGCCGGAACCTGTCGCGGCACCATTAAACGGCTCCACGGTGGTCGGGAAGTTGTGGGTCTCAGCCTTTAGGGAAAGCACGGATTCGAACTCCTTTTCTTCGTAAAAGTCAGGCTTGTCGGCACTTTTTGGCGCAAACTGCACCGCTTTTGGGCCTTTAACGAAGGCCACGTTGTCTTTATAGGCCGAAACAATATCGTTGGGGTTCGCTTCGGAGGTTTTTTTGATCAATTTGAATAGGGAAGAAGGCATTTCTTGGCCGTCGATGACGAACGTGCCGTTGAAGATTTTGTGCCTGCAATGCTCCGAATTCACCTGGCTGAAACCGAACACTTCCGAGTCGGTCAATTTGCGGTCCAATTTTTTGGAAAGACCTTCCAAATAGGCCACTTCCTCATCGCTCAGCGCCAAGCCTTCCTTTTGGTTGTAGGCGGCAATGTCATCGATGTCCAAAATCGGTTCCGGAACAATATGGATGTTAAAAATATCCTGATCCAAACGCTTGTATTTTTGGGAGAGCATGGGGTCGAAATCCGTAAAACTCTCGGCAACGGCATGGTATTCCTCAATCCGTACAATGCCCGATACGCCCATATTTTGGGTAATCTCTGTGGCGTTGGTACTCCACGGGGTGACCATGGCGGCACGGGGGCCAACAAAAAAGGCGTCGAGTGACGCCGCTTCTATCTTAGGTTGGTTGCCGAACAACCAAGTCAATTTTTCAATGTCTTGCTGAGAGAATTCCTGTGTGGTCTGGACGGCAAAAACCTTGGTCGCCTTGTCCCCAAAAAAATGGATCATACAATTGGTGCGTTGAGCGGTTTAAGAAAGTGCAAATTTACGATTTTGCTACGGAATATGATGTGGTGTTTTTGAGATTTGTTAACGATGGATGTTGATTAGTTGCAATAGCAATTCAATAATCCAATAAATGTGTAATGAAATCAAAAGATTAATAAAAGTATTGACGGTCTTTGAATGAACTTGAAAACATTTACCAATGTTTCATTATCTTAGAAGGATTATAACTCACTCAAAAACCAACCGTATGAAAACCGCCAACTATCTGCTGTTGGGCATGCTGCTTTTCAGCTGCCTATTTACTGTCAGTGCACAAAAAAAGTACTCCAAAAAACAGATTGAAAAATTAAAAAATGAAGCTGCCGCCATTGTGGAGGCCAACCACAAACAGTCCCAAGTGATGGTAGACAAGATCTTCAGCTTTGCTGAACTCGGCTTCCAGGAAGAAGAAAGTTCCAAATACCTCACCGGTATTTTGGAAAGCAATGGCTTTACCATTGAACATTCCGTATCCGGTATTCCCACTTCCTGGATGGCCACTTGGAGCAATGGGGAAGGCCCCGTGATTGCCTTGGGCAGTGATGTGGACTGTATCCCGAAAGCCTCGCAATATCCTGGAGTGGCCTATCACAAACCCATCGTGGAGGGGGCTCCGGGCCATGGTGAAGGACATAATGCCGGTATTCCTTTGAACATCACTTCCGCCTTGGCGGTGAAGGAAATCATGGAACGTGAAAATATTGGGGGTACGTTGATCCTGTGGCCGGGCATCGCCGAAGAATTGGTAGCTGCCAAGGCCTGGTATGTACGTGATGGACTGTTTGACAATATCGACATGTGCATTTTTACGCATGTGGGCAATAATTTGGGCGTATCATGGGGTCCTACAAGGGGAACAGGTTTGATCTCCGTTGAATATTTGTTCGAAGGGGAGTCTGCCCACTCAGCCGGGGCACCATGGCGGGGACGTAGCGCCTTGGATGCAGCGGAATTGATGAATGTAGGCTGGAACTACAAACGAGAGCATTTACACCCGCTAAAACGTTCGCACAGTATTTTTACGGATGCGGGCGACCAACCCAACGTAGTGCCTTCCAAGGCGGCAATTTGGTACTATTTTAGGGATGTGACCTACGAGGGCATTATGGAAATGTATGCCGAAGCGAACGACATTGCCAAAGGTGCGGCCTTGATGACGAACACTACTATGACTTCAAGGGTTTTGGGCACGGCATGGCCCAGACACTATAACAAGGTGATTGCCGAAACCATGTACGCGAACATTAAACAAGTGGGTTTGCCCGAATGGTCGGAGGCCGATCAGACCTTGGCCAAAGCCGTACAGACCGAAGTTAAGGCCAGAGAGATTGAAGGTTTGCCCACCGAATTGTCCGAATTGGGCTTGCCGGTATTGGAACCCATTAGCGGTGGTTCGGATGATATTGGGGACATTTCTTGGAAAGTACCTACCGTGACCATGCGTTTCCCGTCCAACATTCCGGGGTTGCCCGGTCACCATTGGGCCAACGCCATTGCCATGGCTACACCAATTGCACACAAAGGCGTAACAGCCGGAGCCAAAGCCGAGGCCATGACCTTGATTGATTTCTTGTTGAAACCCGAACTATTGACCCAGGCCTGGGATTACTTCAACAATGAGCAGACCAAGGAGACCAAGTACGAACCCATGATCACCGCGGACGATCTGCCGCCCATCTATTTGAACAAGGACAAACAAGGTATGTTTCGCGCCCAGTTGGAGCCGTTTTATTACGATGAAACCAAATATGATTCCTATTTGGAGCAATTAGGGGTGGAATATCCTATGGTAAAGCAATGATTTAAGATATGTTCATTTTGTCTTGATACAAAACGAACCAAAAAATCAAGAGGATTTCTAGGAAATTTTTGTCAGTTTGATAAAATCGTTCCAGTCTGCTGCTACATGCTCTTTTTCGCTTTGCGAAACGCACTTCCGCAGGACTGTTCACTATTTCTTGGAAATCTTCGGGTTGGCAGTTCGAGGGGAGTTGAAAATCCAAAAAAGCTTATTCAGACTCCGCTCGAACTGACAACTTAGGCTTTTCGTTTCATGAGGGCCATATAAAAGCCATCAAAGCCATTTTTGGAGGCATAAACGTTGTTTTCCCTAACCAATTCGAATTCCTTTCCGTTTTCGGAAGCCAAATACTTTTGGACCTGTTCGGTGTTTTCTTGGGGTAGGATAGAGCAAGTGGCATACACCATTTGGCCACCTTTTTTCACCATTTTGCTATAATTCTGGAGAATTTCCTGTTGCACGCCCATAATCCGGTCCACAAACTCGGGTTCCAGTTTCCATTTGGAATCTGGATTACGGCGGATAACGCCCAATCCGGAACATGGCGCATCCAAGAGCAGTCGGTCGGCACTGTTGTGCAATTTTTTGATCACTTTATTGGAATCGATAACGCGGGTTTCCACATTGTGTACCCCATTTCGACGGGCGCGGACCTTTAATTTTTTCAGTTTGCTTTCATAGATGTCCAAGGCAATCAGTTGCCCTTTGTTCTGCATCATGGACGCCAAATGCAAGGTTTTGCCACCAGCTCCTGCACACGCATCGATGACCCGTTGGCCGGGCTCCACTTCCAAATAGGGAGCGACCAGTTGGGAAGAGGCATCCTGTACCTCAAAAAGTCCATCCTTGAAGGCTTCGGTGGTAAAGACATTTTTGCGTTCCTTCAGGCGAAGTGCATCGGGATACCCTTCCAGGAATTCGGTTTCAATATCCTCCTTGGCCAAAAAGAGCTTGAGTTGCGGTTTGGCAATTTTCAGGGTATTGGTACGAAGGATTACATCGGCCTGTTGGTTCAACGCAGCAATTTCTTTGGTCCAAAGCTCGGTTCCCAATGATTTTTCCCCCAATTCATCCAGCCAATCGGGAATGGATTCCCTAAATTTTCTGATTTTGGACAATTCATCAAAACGTCCTTTGATGCGTCGTTCCGGGGTACCTTCCAATTGCTTCCAATCGGGCAGCTTAATACCGCGCAACACACACCATACGCCGAACAAGCGGAATAGGTGGGGACGGGTATAGGGCTCGTGGGCCTCAGCTATCTCGGTGTACAATCGCTTCCAACGTACAATATCATAGGTGGTTTCGGCGATGAAGGCACGATCGCGGGCGCCCCAACGCTTATCATAGCGCAATACTTTTTCTATGACCTTATCGGCATATTCCCCATCATTGAAAATCATTTGAAGGGCATCTATTACGGCAAAAACCAAATTTCGGTGTAAACGCATGACATAAAATAAGGTTGCAAAGGTACCATTTCTCCTTACTTTTGAAGAAAATAAATTCCATGAGGTATTCCTTGACCCTTTTAGTTGTTATCCTTTTCTTTTCCTGTTCGTCCGAAAAGCAATACCAGCCATTCCAATCGGTTACCATCACCCCAGTTTTTGAAGACTCGGTGAGTATTCGGGCCATTACTTTTTTGGATGCGAATACTTTGGCGTTTGCCGGAAGCGGTGGCGTGTACGGCACTGTGGATGTGAACAGTCAACAGGTACGGAGCAGTATTCAAACTTTTGACTCCATAACGCCAAGTTTCCGAGCTGTGGGAAAGACCACAAATGATTTTTTTATGCTTTCGGTGGAAAGTCCGGCCCTTTTGTTCAAAACGGGCAGCCAAGGAAAAATGGAATTGGTTTACAAGGAAGAAGGGGAAGGTGTTTTTTATGATAGCCTAATCTTTTGGGATGATCGGAACGGCATTGCAGTAGGTGATACCGTGGATGGTTGTCTTTCCATTATTATTACCAGGGATGGAGGGAATTCATGGACCAAATTGCCGTGTGATCGATTACCCGAAGGAATAGCCGGGGAGGGTGCCTTTGCGGCCAGTAACAGCAATATAGTGGTTCAAGGAAAACAAGTGTGGATTGGCACAACGGAAGGACGGGTCTATCATTCTGCAGACCAAGGAGCCACATGGGCAATCCAACAAACGCCGATTATTCATGAAGCGCCCACACAAGGTATTTATTCCATGGATTTTTATGATGAAAACCTGGGTTTTGCCATTGGCGGGGATTATACTTCCCCTGAATCCAGCGAAAAGAACAAGATCATTACCCATGATGGTGGCAAAACATGGCAGCTGATTGCCGATGGTGTGGCCCCGGGGTATAAAAGCTGTGTGCAGTTTGTACCCAATTCCGAAGGGAAGGGTTTGGTGGCCATTGGATTTACCGGAATTTCGTATTCTGCTGATGGTGGGGAAAACTGGAAAGACTTAAACGATGAATCGTTCTTTACCCTTCGGTTTTTGAACGACTCCGTTGCCTATGCCGCCGGTAGAAACCGGATTGCCAGATTGGTTTTTCGACCATAGGGGAACGGAAATGGGTTAAGTTTAATGTTATCCACCCCCACGCCGTTTGCGATAGGTTTGCAGTAATTGTTTTTTGAAATCCTCTTCTGCTCTGAGGAGCAGGAGCACCTTTTTGGCAGGGATTACGGTTCTTATATCCGTTATAAATTGCCGATCTGCCTTTTCCTTTTCAAATTGAAGGGCCAGTAAGTTGTTCAAAAGCGCATCGGCGTCACCATCGGATAGGTTTTGTAAAGGCATGCGCGAATGAAGCTCGGACCGTTCCCTTTGTCGGATATCTTCCAAAACAGCTTCGTGTTCGTTGTAAATCGGCCAAAATTGCTGGGCCTCCTTGCTGGTCAGTCCAACCCGTTCGGTAATGAAAGCTACTTTCAGGGTTTTAATACGATCACGCACCGGTCCTTGGGCCTGTATCCAAAAGATACCGGCCAAAAAAGCAATCAATATGGGTAGTTTTTTATTCATAATCAATTTCTTCTAGATTTAGATCTCGTACATCTTCCACGTTTTCGTCCAAGTATTCCAAAATGTGTTCACTATTCAAATCCTCTTCCAACATGTCGTTCAACTGAATGTCTTCCAAGGCAACCACTTCTGCTAGGTCGTAGGAAGTCAGTTCGGAGGCATTCGCCTCAAAATAGGCATCGATTTCCGTATTGGCCAAATCATCGAAAGTGACAGGATTGGTCTTTGCATTCCAGTTAAGTCCAAAAACAATGATCAACACAGCGGCCACAGCTGCGGCCCCGTAGTAGAATTTGCGATACGCGCGTAGGGGTATGACCTTTCCTTTTTCGGTTGTGGTCTTTGATAGGATCGTAGGACCAATTGTTTCAAAATAGCCCACAGGCACACCAAATCCATCGGTTTTTGGGATGATGGATTCCGAAGCATCAGTTTCATCTTGGCCCAATCGGGACATCAGCCGCTCGTTGAAGCTTTCGAAGTAGCCTTCCGGAGTGTTGAAACTATTTTTTTTGTCCTTTTTCATTGTATGTATAAGACGCCAAAAGGCATCCAAGGTTTAATCTGCTTTAAGATACGCTTCAATTTTCTTAACCGCCAAATGATAGGAGGCTTTTAAGGCGCCCACCGAGGTTTCCAGTACTTCGGAAATATCCTCGTATTTCATTTCCTGGAAATACTTCATGGTGAACACCAACTTTTGTTTATCGGGGAGTTCGGCCAATGCTTTTTGCAATTTCAATTGAATGGCATCCCCCTCAAAATATACATCGGCTTGTAGGTTTTCGACCATCCGGTCCTTTAATTCCTGATCGCCAATGCCCAATTTCTTCGATTTTTGTTTGAGAAAAGTTAGGGATTCGTTCGTGGCAATACGATACAGCCAAGAGTATAGTTTGCTCTCGCCCTTGAACCCGTCTATGTTCTTATACACCTTGATAAAGGTGTTCTGTAGCACATCATCGGCATCATCATGGTTTAGCACAATGCGCCGAATATGCCAATAGAGGCGTTCTTTGTAGGTGTTCACCAACACCTCAAAGGCCTTTGCTTGACTTTTCTGGTCCTTTAATTCCTGAACTAAGGTTTCCTCAGCGATCAAGGTTCAAACTATTTGATGCTTTGACTAAGGTAAGGGGAAATGGTTTAATGGGTCAATGTACAATGGATAATAAACAATCAACAATGAAAAAGGGGGATGGGTAAAAGGTGAAAGGTTAAAGGTTAAAGGTTAAAGGAGGTGTGGTAGTGAGGGTTGAATAAAAAGACTTTTGTTTTTAAGAGCCAAGAGCCAGAAATACTTCTATTCGAAAATCTGTCAATCCAAAAATCCGGAAATCCAACGATCCATAAATCCAGACCTACGAAGTGAAGGACTGCATCTCCACAAGTCGTTTGTAGCCTTTTTGGGATTTCATCAGCTCGTCGTGGGTACCTTGTTCCACAATTTCCCCTTTGCTCATCACCACAATCGTATCGGCATTTTGAATGGTAGACAATCGGTGGGCAATCACAATGGAAGTGCGGTTCTTCATCATTTTTTCCAACGCATCCTGCACCAATCTTTCGCTTTCGGTGTCGAGGGCCGAGGTGGCCTCGTCCAGAACCATGATGGGCGGATTCTTCAAAACAGCCCTCGCAATGGATAGGCGTTGTTTTTGACCGCCACTCAGTTTGTTCCCTCCATCGCCGATATTGGTATCGTAACCGTGGGGCAGCTCCATGATAAAATCGTGCGCATTCGCCACTTTTGCTGCGGCAACGATCTCTTCCATGGTTGCATCTTCCTTGCCCAGTGAAATATTTTGTTTCACAGAGTCATTGAACAATATGGAATCCTGGGTAACCAGTCCCATGAGTCCGCGCAAGGATTTTTTGGTGATGTTCTTGATGTTGGTGCCATCGATCAGGATTTCCCCTTTGTTCACATCATAAAATCGGGTGACCAAGTTGGCCACGGTACTTTTTCCGCTACCGGATTGGCCGACCAATGCCACGGTCTTTCCTTTTTCAACCTTAAGGTTGAAGTTTTTCAAAACATAGTCATCTTCGTATTTGAAACCAACATTGGCCATTTCAATAGCGGTGGAGAAGTCCATTTTTTCTAGGGCTCCATCGGCATCTTTAATTGGATTTTCGGATTCCAATATCTCCAAGACACGTTCCGCTGCGGCATTTCCTTTTTTGACCCCATAAGATGCTTTACTGATGGCCTTTGCCGGTGTCAAGATATTGTAGGCCAATCCCATATAGGCAATAAAGGAAGCGGCATCCAAAGTGCTTTCCACCAAGACCATGCGCCCACCGAACCACAGCAAGATTCCAATGACCAAAATCCCAAGGAACTCGCCGGTAGGTGAGGCCAAGTTTTGTCGATTCAAAAGGGTATTGGAAAACTTGAAAAATCGCGAAGTGGATCGCTCAAATGTCTTAAAGAATCGGGATTCTGCATTAAATGCTTTGATGACCCGAAGTCCGCCCAAGGTTTCTTCCACAATGGATAAAAACTCACCTTGTTCCTTTTGCACCCTATCCGATTTACGTTTCAAGGATTTTCCAATGCGGGAAATAAGCATTCCGGCAATGGGAATAAAGACAAAAACAAAGATGGTCAGCTTTACACTGATCAAAAACATGACGACAATGGTGAAGAGAATGGTAAGGGGTTCCCGCACAATCAGCTCCAAAATGGATAGAAAGGAATGTTGTATTTCCAGTACATCCGAGGTGATCCGCGCAATGACATCCCCTTTTCGTTTTTCGGAAAAATAGGAAATCGGCAAGTCCACAATTTTCTCATACATCTTGTTTCGGACATCCCGAAGCACACCGTTCCGTAGAAAGGTGATAAAGTACATCGCCAGATAATTGAAGATGTTTTTTAGCAAAAAGAGCACCAAGACCAGTCCGACCACCAATACCAAGCCCTTCATGGGGTCTTCTCCCGAATACTGGGTGACCTGGTAATTCATGTAATCCATGAAATAATCCTTGGCTTTGCCGATGCCTTCAAAGGAAGGTGGGGCGGTAAGCTGTTTGGTCTTATCGAACAGCACATTGAGCATTGGGATCAATGCAGCAAAGGACAATGCACTGAAAAGCGCATATAGAATATTGAAAAATATATTCAAATAGCCGTATTTGCGATAGGGACCAGCAAACCGGAGAATCTTTTTAAAGTAGTTCATTCACTTATAAATTCAGCTCGGATTGGATACCGTCCAACTTGGCATCCAGCTGCGAATTTACGGATTTATAATCGGCCGCATTCGCCAATTTTGCATTTGTGCTGATGTAAAATTTCACCTTGGGTTCCGTACCACTGGGTCGGGCCGCAATGCGTGTACCATCCTCTGTTTCGTAGATCAACACGTTCGACTTGGGAATGTTGATGGGCTTTTCTTCGCCGGTCTGTACATTTTTGGCAATGGAGGTATTGTAATCCTCGATCCACAACAATTTGGAGCCTTGAACGGATTCAACCGGGTTTTCCTTGAAATCCTTGAGCATTTGTTTGATTTCTTCAGCCCCGCTTATGCCCTTTTTGGTGAGGGAGATCAGTTTTTCCTTATAAAAACCGAATTGCGCGTAAGCATCGATCAAATCCTTGTAAAATGAACTGCCGTTGGCCTTGGCATTGGCGGCAATTTCACAGGCCAATAGGGTAGAGGTGACGGCATCCTTATCACGGACAAAATCCCCCACCATGTAGCCAAAGCTTTCTTCGCCACCTCCAATAAATTTGGAATTGGGGAAGTCCTTGATCATTTTTCCGATCCATTTGAATCCGGTGAGTGCAATTTTGAATTCCACGCCATAGGCTTTTGCCATTTGACCCATCATTGGAGTGGAAACAATGGTGGAAGCTACAAATTCGTTACCCTTAAAACCTTGTTCTTTGTACTTGTCCAAAAGAAATTTGGTCATGAGTACCATGGTCTGGTTGCCGTTGAGCAATTCCATCTTCCCTTCAAGGTTTCGCACGGCAATACCCAAACGGTCGCTGTCGGGGTCCGTTCCTACCACCATATCGGCGCCGATTTCCTCCGCTTTTTTAATGGCCATTTCCAACGCTTCGGGTTCTTCCGGGTTGGGGGAGACGACGGTGGGAAAATCGCCATTCGGTTTGGCTTGTTCCTCGATGATGGTCACATTGTTATAGCCGGCCCGCTTCAAAACTTCGGGAATGGCGGTAATGGATGTGCCGTGCAATGAGGTGAACACGATCTTGAAGTCATCCTTACCTTTGGCGTCGAAATTTCCATTGTTGACGGAAGCCGTGAAGAAAGCTTCGTCCACTTCCTCATCGATCAAATGGATGAGGTTTTCGTTGGTTTCAAACTTGATATCCTCAAAAGATAAGGAGTCGATTTCGGCAATGATCTCCCCATCTTGTGGGGGCACGATTTGACCTCCATCTGCCCAATACACTTTGTAGCCATTATATTCGGGTGGATTGTGGGACGCGGTCAGAACAATACCTGCATGACATCCCAAATACCGCACGGCGAAGGAAAGTTCGGGCGTGGTTCGCAAATCGGAGAAAAGATATACATGTACCCCATTGGCTGAAAACACCTCTGCCACTGTTCTTGCGAGTGTTTTGGAGTTGTGTCGGCAATCATAGGCAATCACCACCTTGATTTCGCTGTCAGTGTACGATCTTTTAAGATAGTTGCTTAATCCCTGGGTGTTTTTACCCAAGGTATACCTGTTGATTCTATTGGTGCCAACACCCATAACCCCACGCATGCCACCGGTACCGAATTCCAGGTTCTTGTAAAATCGTTCCTTCAGTTCTTCGGGATCGTTCTTTATCAAGTTCAGGATTTCGCTCTTCGTTCGATCATCAAAAAAATCGGTGAGCCAAGATTGTGCCGTTGCCATAATGGAATCCATAGTGCTATGCGTGTTTAGTTTTCTTAAAAATACAAAGTTTAGGGATTTTGCATCCTCTCAGATATTAATTTTCTCCGAGATGGTATATCGGGTGTCATTTTTTCTGGACCGCACCATGATTTCACCGATAAAACCGGCCAAAAATAACTGTGTACCTATGATCATGGCCGTCAATGCAATATAGAATTGTGGACGTTCGGTAATCAATCTTCCGGTGGGGTTCAGGAACAATTTATCGATGCCCAGATATAATGAAAAACCAAAACCAACAATGAACATCAGTACCCCCAAGGCACCAAAAAGGTGCATGGGCCTTCGTCCAAATTTGGAAACGAACCAAATGGTGATGAGATCCAAAAACCCGTGAATAAAACGTTCTGCCCCAAACTTGGTGGAACCATACTTTCGGGCTTGGTGCTGTACCACTTTTTCTGCAATGTTGGAAAAGCCCGCATTTTTGGCCAAAACAGGAATATAGCGGTGCATTTCACCATGGACTTCTATGGTTTTTATCACATTTTTATCAAAGGCCTTAAGTCCACAGTTGAAATCGTGCAATTTTACGCCTGATGTCTTTCGAGCTGCCCAGTTGAAGAGTTTGGAAGGGAGGTTCTTGGTAATGACTGAATCGTATCGTTTCTTTTTCCACCCAGACACGACTTGTTGGCCTCCTTCGGTAATCATTCGATACATCTCAGGGATTTCCTCCGGGTTGTCCTGCAAGTCGGCATCCATGGTGATGACCACATCGCCTTGTGCCGCGTGGAACCCAGCATGTAAGGCTTGGGATTTGCCGTAATTCTTCAAAAAACGGATACCCTTAACGTTGGGGTCGGATTTGGTGAGCGATTCGATGATGTCCCAGGAACCATCGATACTACCGTCATCTATAAAGATGACCTCATATAAAAAATGATTGGATTGCATTACTTTTACAATCCAATCATGTAGTTCTTTAAGCGATTCTTGCTCGTTAAGTAAAGGAATTACAATGGAAATCTGCATTGCTTGTTTCTCGAATTCCTTTCAAAAGTAGTATTTTTTGGTTTAGTATTCCGGTTTGGATTTTTTCAGGATCAATCCAACCACAAGACCAACCACTAGTCCGATGATACTGTTGATAATAAGACCAATTGGATATTGGATCCATGCAAGTTTTTTCTGCATCTCAACCCCTTGTTGCCATTGTTCCTCCGTCATGTTGGGATTGCGCTCCAAGGCCTTTGGCTTGGCCAACTCCATGGCTTTGTCCATATAATCGGGCTCAATAAAATGGGTAAGTACGTACTGGTAGATCAGGGAGATTACCGTTGCCACTACCGCGACACCTACTGCAATTTTTAGGGCCTCGCCAAGTGTCAAGAACCCTCCGTTCGCCTTCTTAAAAGCGTTGGTGGCCAAAAATGCGGCCGCCAAAGTTAGCAGTACGGATACCACCATTACTGCCGGGTTCATTTCATAATGCATTTTCTGGGTGTAGAGCATTACCCCGAAAACCACAAACACGACCCCTAATAAAAGACCGTAATTCAGTGCAAATTTTCCTGTTTTAGGTTGTTGTTGTTCCATTTTAATTTATTTAAGTGCTGATTGTTGTTAGTTAGTTGGCGATCGGATGAAATTGTTACATTAAATTTACTTTTTATTTTTTTATAAATTTTAAGTTGGAGGTCTCGAAGAAATCATTAAATTTGCACCCTGAATTTTCAGAGATTAAGCATTTTAGACAATGAGAAAAGATATACACCCAGAAAACTATAGATTGGTTGCTTTTAAGGACATGTCCAACGAAGATGTGTTCATTACCAAATCCACTGCTGAGGCTAAAGAGACCATCACAGTTGATGGTGTTGAATATCCGTTGGTGAAATTGGAGATTTCAAGAACTTCACATCCATACTACACCGGTAAGACCAAATTGGTGGATACTGCTGGTAGGATCGATAAGTTCAAGAACAAGTACAAGAAATTCAGCAAAGAAGAGAAGCAGGCCGAATAGGTTGACACTTTTAACGAAATATAGGAACGCTCCCGATGGTATTCGAGGGCGTTTTTTATTTTTACAGTATTCAAAACACTGCTATGAACTATATTCTTTCCGACGGTAACCATCGCGAAGATCTTTTTCCATTCACATTTACCCGACCGGTGGGTGATATCCGCATCGGGATTTTGACGATTCATGAAAAATGGGAAAAATGGTTGGACGGTTCGGTTAGTTTTTTAACAGAAGACTATCTCTCGGAAAAATTTCCGTTGCACTTATCCGATAAGAATATGGTAATCAATGGCAGTTATTTGCCGGATGAAAATTTGGTGGATGCGATCTGTAAGTTGAAACAAGGTGAGGCATTGATGAAGGGGGAGGAGTATGTTGCCTATGTTACCACTGATCCAAATATCCCATTTTCCGGCGATAATTATGCCTTTGTGCATTACGATCGGGATTGTTGTACCGTAAAAAACACGTGGGATATTTTTGCCAAAAATGGTGAAGCCTTACTGGCCGATTTTGACATGATCACGAAAGGCCGAAAGAGTCAACCTATTTCAACAACCAATCAGGTGTTGCATCCGGAGAATATTTTTATCGAAGAGGGGGCAACGGTTGAATTCTCCATTTTGAATGCTTCCACAGGTCCCATCTACATAGGTAAAAATGCCTTGGTGATGGAAGGTTGTATGATCCGCGGGGGCTTCGCGCTTTGCGAAGGAGCCGTAGTTAAAATGGGCGCCAAGATTTACGGTCCCACCACGGCTGGTCCGGGATGTAAATTAGGCGGTGAAGTCAACAACTCCGTGTTGTTTGCCAATTCCAACAAGGGTCACGACGGCTTTCTGGGCAATTCCGTATTGGGGGAATGGTGCAATATCGGTGCCGACACCAATACGTCCAACCTCAAGAACAATTACGCAGAAGTTCGTCTATGGAACTACAAAACAGAAGGTTTTGCCAAAACAGGACTTCAATTTTGTGGACTGATGATGGGCGACCATAGCAAATGTGGCATCAATGTGATGTTCAATACGGGAACGGTCGTAGGGGTCAGTGCCAATATTTTTGGTGATGGTTTCCCCAGAAACTTTATACCCAGTTTTAGCTGGGGAGGGGCTTCCGGATTCACTGGTTTTAAACCTGCCAAAGCCTTTGAGGTGGCCACGGCAATGATGAAACGCCGCAACATGGAATTTACCCAGACCGAGGCCGATATCTTGGAACACGTTTACGAGTTCACCCAAAAGTGGCGTAACTATTAACCCACTCTATTCCAATTTTCCGATTAGTCCCCAACCGTTGGCTTTGTCAATTACTACACAATGCAGGGTGTTGAAGCCTTTTTTAAGTTGTAAGGGCAGTTTATTGGCACTTAAGCCTAAATGTCCTTGAAACTGGTTGTTTTTGGACCGAAAGGCATTGTTGCCATAAAAAATGGGTTCTCCATTTAAGTACACAATGATTTTGTCGCTATAATCGAACGAAAACAATCTGGTCTGGGCTTGATCAACGGCAATGGTTGTAGAGGCTACTGTGAAAGCCTCTTGGTTGCGTTCAAAATTGCCCGAAGTCGGTTTGGCCAGATATTTCGAAATGGGCAACAAGCCGGATTGTTCCGTATTGGCAGTAATAATCTTTGCCTTCTCAAAATCTTCAAAATTTAATTGACCCTCAACATAAGGTTGGGCCTCTGTAATATCCCATTCACCGATAATGCCTTTCGCAGGCGTGACAATTGGGTAGGGCTCTTTCACCATGACATTCCCCGTTTTTGTAAGTTTAAAATTGGAAAACCGATTGCCGAATAAGGCAAAGAGGCCCACTTCGCCACTTAAATTGCCCGACTTTAAGGTAGGTACTTCCAAAACCTTTTCATTGTTGATGTAAAAGGTGGCCATCAAGTTGTTTACTTCCACCCGCAGTGTATGCCAACCCTCCTCTTTGAAGGTCACATTTGCTTGGTGTTCCGGGTACAACTGCCAATTGCTTTCCCCATGGTAGGTGGGGGTGTATTGCACAGCATCGGGCTGGCGCGATTTGTGCATGCGCATGTACACTTCTTCCATGGTGCCATCCTGTTTTCGAAAGATAAAACCAGCAAAGCTGCGTGCCTGTTTGGCATATACATCCACTTCTAAAATGCCGTTGGAGAATTCCATCCCGGTCGCCACGGCCTTACCATCCAATACTAAGGTTTCCCTTTCGTCAAAGGTTTCAAATGACGATTTTCCGCCTTGGGTTATGGTCCAATACTTAGGTTGAAGGGGAATGGTTTGGGCAGTTTGTGCCTGAACTAACTGAGTGGACCAAAGTAAGCCAACAAGAAAAAATAACCGGAAAAGTGCCATGCGCTCGTTTTTTAAAGGATAAGTTAGCGGTTCTGTCGGACACCTAAAATCATCCTAACAAAGATTTGTGATTCTCAATTGATGGATAAATGTATGAGTTGGCCCATTTATGATTTTGGTCTGAGATTCTCGATAAGCTGTGCATCCACCCAAAAAATATCTACATTTTCGTAGTCGTCCGACCCCATGTTCCTGTTGAAAAACAAGTATTTGCCATCTGGCGTTACACTGGCCGCGGCTTCCCAAGCATCTGTATTTACCTTGTCGCCCAAATTAAGTGCCTCGCCCCACGAACCATCTTTCTGCTTAAAGCTGATATAAATATCAGAATTGCCGTGACCATCTTCCCTTTTGGCATCCCACAGTAGATACGACTCATCCGGCGCAATTAAAGGATGGTTTAATTGGGTTCCTGTGTTTATGGCTTTGTCCAACGGTTTGGGTTCCTCATACGTTCCATTGATCAATCGGGAATAACGAATGGGAAATTCCGGATTGTCTTTATCGTATGTATCAAAATAATAGGTGCCATTGGCCGCTACCGAAAGCCGCATAATCAACTGATCGTTAAAAGGGGCATCCAGCGTCTTTACTTCCGACCATCCCGTTGGAGTCTGCTCCATATAGCGCCTGCCAAGGTGCATGGTCTTTCCATCGGGTGAAAATGTGGGTTGACCAACCCGGGGTGATACTGCTGATTTTACCCAATCACCATCAACATATTGAAAAACCACAAAGGTGGAAGCTTCATATTCCCCTCCACTGGCAAGGAAATAGAATTCAGTTAGGTCAGGTGTAAAGACACCACCATATTCCCAATACTCTGTGGTAACCAAGCCAGGTGCAAAAGGTTCTGGAATGAGTCCAGGTGTTTTTTGACCAAGGTAATCGTTTGCCCTAATTGGTTTTTCAATGTCCTTTGATTCTTGATTTTTTGTTTTACAGGCACTAATAATCAATACCAAAGCTGCGATTAAACCGATAGTTGTTTTTTTCATGATGTGATTAATTGATTCGTTCAAAATGGACAAATGGAGCGACAAATGATTTGTTTCATATTTTTGGTCTCACATTATGAATGACCTTCGTACTTACCCAATAAAAGTTAGATAGCCCTCCTTCTTCGTTATATCTGCCAAAAAATAAATAGTTACCATCCGGAGTGATAACAGGGCAGGTTTCATTGAAATGGGAATTTACTGCATCGCCAAGATTGATGGGTCTTGTCCAAGTTCCGTTGTCTTGTTTGAAACAGACATAAATGTCGTTATCTTTTCTATTGGGATCTTCTGCATTTCGTGCATTGACCACAATAAAATCTTGGTTGGGAGAAATAAATCCATGGACGCCAAATGCAATATCCAGTTCCAATGCCTCGGGAAAAGTGTCATTCTCTTGTGGAGCATGGTACATTTTCCGTTTGGACACATTGGTATAAAAGAAATCTCCGTTTATCGATTGGTTCGAATATAGCACTTCATCATCATTTAAGGGCGAATCAAGTTTAATTGCGTCGCTCCATGAATTTGCCAAACGATCAACATACCAAATTTTGGTATCCGTATAATCGGGATTATGGGCTGTAAAATAGATTTTAGTATCGCTAAAACTTACAAATGGATGCATCTCAGCTTCTTTTTTACCCTGGGTAAAATTTACTTGTTGGGGCTTAGTCCATCCTTTGTCCTGAAGCTTTGAATAGTAAATGTGTGGGATATCATCTTCAAAATTGGCTGAAAAATACACCTCGTCCAATTCGGGTGAAAACGAGATGCCATGTTCATATCTACCATCTACGGACACAATACCGGGGGCAAACAATTCAGGGATCAAATTCGGTGGCTTTTGCCCCAGATAGGGGCCTTGTAAGGGAAGATGCTCAACAACTGCTTGGGCATAAGCCATCTTTAAAGAAAGGAAAATGACCGGTAAAATCAAGATTATGGATTTCAAGGGTTTTCCTTTTGAGTTGGGTATGGATTTTTTCATTATTAAATAGTCGTTGAAAGGAAGTTTTCCTCACGCCTTAATTCAAGGATTTGAAGCAAATATCGGCCAAATTAATTTTGACGATTTGTTTCGGGCGGAATTGTATTTGTTCCAAAAGTTGAACCTTGGAACACTCAATGAGACCAATTAGGCAACGCTCATCCCGAGTTATTTACGTTCATGTACTTTATCTTTTTGGGATTGAAGGTTTTTTGTTGCTTTGTTTCATGTTGCACAGTTGTTAAGGAGTTTTAAATCAATCAAAAAAACAGATCATGACAAACAAAGTAATAATCCCAATCACCTTTCTTCTAATTTTCACCTGTTGTGCTACCTTGTCAACTCAAGAACCAACTTTAAATGACTATCAACTAGGTGAAAAATGGGTTTGGAAATGGGAACGTAAAGTGGAAGGCGAGGTTCGTGCGGAAGGCGAAGATCTACAGGAAGTTGTGGATTATAATGGTACTTTAAGATTATGGAATGGTATGGATACCGTTCAAATTCCAGCAACGATAGACCACAAGCCGGGTAAAACTCCCTTTCGTAACTGGCCGTTGCAGGTGGGCAAAAAGTGGAAATACGAGTCGGAATGGGAAAATAATGAAGGCACCACCGGAAAAACCAGTCAAGATGCCGAAATTGTTTCGTTTGAAGATATGAATGTGGTCGCGGGCACATTCAAGGCATACAAAATAGTTTATAAGGGAATTGTAACAAATTCCAGAGGTTTTAAAGGCGAGATGACGGATATTTGGTGGTATGCACCCGAATTAAAAACCTATATCAAACATGTTAATGAAGATGGCTATGGTGTGTATACCAATGAATTGACGAGCTATTCGAACGGCAAATAGCAACCATCACGATCAACCACTGAACAATTGGGAACGAAAAGGACACATACAAGACTATCGCTCTACTGGAAATGCCAGATTTTTGGCTGGGGGACCGTATCGTTGCTATGGTTGTACATTGCTTTGGTGCGAGACCAATTTGCACTTACCCATGCCTTGATCAACTATGTGCTCGATGTTACCATCTGTATTGGTCTTACCCATGCCTACAGGGCCATAGCTTTGGGAGCAAATTGGAACCAGTTGGAAATTAAAGGGTTGATAAAGCGGGTTGTACCTTCCATTTTGGTTTTGGCGGTGCTTTTTATGTTGATCATGAACCTGAAGACATCGGTCTATATTTATTTGGTGAACCATAACAATACTTTCATTGAAAACCTATCGGTTTGGAACCCGGTTTTGATTACGGGATTGCGACATATGGCGATTTGGGTGCTGGCCTACCATGCGTACCATTTTTACGTGAAAGAGGTAAATACCGCTAAAGCAAACGCCCAACTTTCTGTTATTGCAAAGCAAAGCCAGTTGGACAACCTATCGGCCCAACTCAATCCGCATTTTTTGTTCAACTCCCTGAATTCCATTAAATCCTTGATCATTGAAAACCCATCGATTGCGAGAAGGGCCATTGATCTATTGTCCGATCTGCTGCGTTCTTCCCTGTATGAAAAAGAGCACATAACCCTTTCCATTGCAGAGGAATTGGCCTTGGTGAAAGACTATGTGGAACTCGAACAATTGCGATTTGAGGAACGGTTGCACGTAAATTTTACTATTGACCCCAACCTTAAAAAGTGTAAGATTCCGCCATTGAGCATTCAACTTTTGGTGGAAAATGCCATTAAACACGGAGTGGACAAACAACTTGAAGGGGGCACTATCGATATTGCAATACAAGAACGTGATGGTTATGTGGCCATTACCATTAAAAATCCGGGAACAATTTCGGTTGGGGGACCGAAAGGCTTGGGGCTGAAAAACCTGAAAGAAAGGCTGTTGCTGCAATATGATGGCAGGGCAAAATTTACAATTGAATCAACAACAGAACATGAGGTGGTGGCTACCCTTATGATTCCAACCGAAAAAACATGGGAACCTATACAACATTGATCATAGATGATGAGCGATTGGCCCGCGAAGAGGTTCGAAGAGCCCTTGATGGGTATCCAGAATTTGATATTGTGGGTGAGGCCAACAATGTGGACAAGGCCTTGGAACTGATAGAGGCATGTCAACCCGACATTATCTTTTTGGACATCCACATGCCCGGTAAATCAGGATTTGATCTTTTGGAAGAACTCACCACAGTCCCTGAGGTTGTTTTTACCACGGCCTACGATCAATATGCCGTTCAGGCCTTTGAGGTAAATGCGTTGGACTATTTGGTGAAGCCATTGCGGGAAGAACGTTTTGCCAAGACCATGGAAAAGGTCAGACTGGGTCTGCAAAAGCGGGACGAGGAAAAGGAAAAGCCATTGGATATCCATCAAAGAATATTCATCAAAGATGGTGAGAAGGTATTTTTTGTTCCGTTGACGGAAGTGCGCCTCATCGAATCCATGGAAAACTATGCCCGACTTTATTTTGGGAAGGAAAAAGCCATGATCAAACGTTCCCTGAACCAGCTGGAAGAAAAATTAGATCCAGCCGTGTTTTTTAGGACCAATAGGAGCCAAATCATCAATATGGAATACATCAAGGAGATTCATCCGTATTTCAACAACAAACTACAAATGATATTGATTACCGGAGAAACTGTTGAGGTTTCGAGCAGGCAATCCGTAAAGTTCAAAAAGCGGAACAGTTTGTAGCAGACCTGAATTCATTCAAATCAAAATATCGAACAATAAAAGCATAACGCTTGAGGGGCAAAGTATGCCCAAAAAAAATCAATCAAAATGAAAAATTTAATCAGCACATCCTTTTTAATTGCAATTACGCTCCTTGGTTTTTTGTCCGCTTGCAAGCAGAAAGAACGGCTACAAACCCCAAGGAGAGTCACGGAAAACAGTACCACTTACCTAATTCAAGACAGTGTTTTGATTCCTATGAAAGATGGTGCCAAAATCCATGCGATTGTGGTTAGAAACGCCAAAATTGACGAACCCACTCCAGCCGTGTTGTTCCATACCATTTACGCACGTAAAAACGATCTGGAAAAAGCAAAAATGGCCGCAGATCATGGGTATGTGGGTGTTGTATCCTACACACGGGGCAAGGGACTGAGCCCTGATTCCATTGTGCCTTATAAACATGAAGCATCTGATACCTACGAGATCATCGATTGGATCAGCAAACAAGAGTGGAGCAATCAAAAAGTAGGCATGTACGGCGGCAGTTATGTGGGGTATACCCAATGGGCTTCGCTAAAGCATAAGGTGCATCCGGCCTTGAAAACCATTGTGCCCTCGGTATCCGCTGCTCCGGGCATTGCGGAGCCCATGGAAAATGGGGTTTTTATGAATTTCCACTATCCTTGGCACCATTATGTATCCAACAACAAGTATTTGGACACCACTCTGTATTTCAATGGGCAACGGTGGCGAGACCTGAATATGGAATGGTACGAAAAAGGAGTGGCCTATAATGCCATGGACAGTTTGGATGGATTGCCCAATCCACAGTTTAATGAACGATTGTTGCACCCAACCATTGATGCCTATTGGCAAAGAATGATACCGTACAAAGCGGACTTTGCCCATATCAACATTCCTGTTTTGGCCACGACAGGGTATTATGATGGTGGTCAAATCGGGACCCAATATTACTTGAGGGAGCATACCAAATACAATACAAATGCAGAGCATTACTTGGTCATTGGACCGTACACCCATTTTGGCGCTCAAGCAAAACCCGATACACACATTTTTGGGTATGACATTGATCCTGTGGCCCAAATTGATATCACGGAATTGATCTTTGATTGGTTCGGTTATATTTTGAAAGGGAAGCCCAAACCCGATTTGTTACAGGACAAGATCAATTATCAAGTGATGGGAGCCAATAAATGGGGACATGCACCCTCTTTGGAAAACATGGCCAGTGATACGCTCGTCTACTATTTGAACAACCAGCGTTCGGAAGTGGCCTTTGCATCGTTGTTTGGTAGCGGGAACAATGGAAAGGATGTCCATTACTCCCTTTCCGAAGAACCTGTAAATCTCAATGGTTATTTGGAGCAGACGATTGATTATTCTGACCGGAGCAACCTTACCTGGAATTCGAGTGGTTGGCGAAACATTGTTTCGGATAGTCTTATGGTGGGTAATGGGTTTTCCTTAGTAACGAAACCTTTTGACTCCGATTTTGAACTGAACGGATCTTTCGGAGGAGAAATTTCGGTAACCATCAACAAAAAGGACTTTGATTATAACGTACTGTTGTTCGAGCAGACCCCGGAAGGCAAGTTCTTTGCATTGGCATTACCTTATGTGGGAAGGGCCAGTTATGTTTTGGATGGGGAAAATCGACAATTGCTGATTCCAAATAAAAAGATCAAACTTCCTTTTGGAATTGTTCGTATGACCAGCAAAAAAATAAGCAAGGGCAGTCGATTGGTGGTTGTGGTCAATGGTATCAAAGCCCCTTTTACTGAAATCAATTATGGCACGGGCAAAAACGTAAGTGAAGAGACCATCAAAGATGCTAAAGAACCCTTGGTTATTAAGTGGTATGGGGAAAGCTATTTGGAAATTCCAGTAAAGCGGGATTAATTGGGATCGGATCAAGGTATCCTTGGTTAAGCATGGTTTTTCACGTCTACTCTTTCAAACGTAAAGAAGTAGGAAGAAAACACACTGAATAGCAAGGTAAACAAAATCGTAACTACCAAAAGAATCACAATTTTGGTACTCTTGTCCAATTCAATTAAAGCCCAAGCAAGACTACCAAAAATAACACCAAGAGCTGCACTTATGCCGCCAAGCGTTTTGTTTTTGGTAGTATGGTTATATTGTGTCTTACAGTTGGCACATAATATGGTTTTATAATTGCACCAAAATGATTTGAAAACCTGGCCCAACGTAAATTTTTGCTGACAATGGCTACACTTTTGCATGGTTAAGCTCACTAAGAGTTGATACCACCCAAATTACAAAAAATAAAAACGATTCTTACCACTTATTTTACCATACCTGGAAAGTCAGGATTCCACTTTCTGGGCGGTCAGGGTGATATCTGGGTCAACCAGGGTGAGGGATTTTACTTGATTGTCTAGCATTTCGAAGGTTAGGGTGACCGACGGTGTGCCGTTGTAGGTAAAAAGGTTGTCCCCAATTTTGTACAATGCCCCGCCAAATCCTCCAATGGGTCCCAAGGACAGCAGTTTTCGCATGTTTACACCGATGGTAAACCCTTCGGTTTCCCCTGGACCGTATTTGTAATCGCCCACATACTTTTGCTGCTCGTGAGGGCTCATATTGATGTATATCGGGCCACCCGCATCTCCCAATTCTTTTAGATAGGCTACTGTCTGTTCCCAGTTTTCAATTTCTGTGGGGGTCGTCTCATATATCATACGTTCCCCTGCGAGGGCATGATCCAACAGACTGATGCCATGGGGACCGGTGACTGCTTGGATGCCCGGAACTGCTTCAACCGCGGAGTTGATGACCCTGAAATGCCCCAACATAGCATGGGTGAACAGGGTAGGTCTGGCTCCCTTGCCCATGAGGTACAATGCAATGTCCCTTCGCCCAACATGGGAGGCTGCCCCAATAGCGGATTCAAAATCGCCAAAACGCCATTCCCACACCGAGCGCGATAGTTCTGGTCGTTTATCCACCAACGTTTTTACCCGTTCCAAATCGAAATGGGAACTGCCTACCACTTCCTCAATGATCTTAGGGGGAATATTGGGAAAATGTTCTGGGATGGTGTCCAAATCCTGTTTTGCCTGTGTTTGAGGTGATTCTCCCGACACCAAAGGAGCAGGTATAGCCAAGCCCAAAGCTGCCAAGGCGGTGGTCTTTACAAGTGTTCTGCGGGAAAGGTGGTGTTGTTCCAAATTTTTAATTTAAAAGGGTTGCTGATGAAAAGCAAAGTCTGCGTAACACTCAAAGTACCAAAAAAAGAAAAGGGACAACGAACTTGTTGCCCCTTTTAACTAAACTATAGGAATCTTTTTAAAGCGTAATGCTCAGAAAACCATCTTTTTGCAGGTTGAATCCATATAAGATACCGTTGTCCACCACATTCATTTCTTTCGGTATTGCGGCGGCATCCACGCCAAATTTTTTCAAGGAAAATCCACAGGCCAAGATCTTAACCTTTTCACTTTGGGCCAAATCCAAATAAGGCTGCATGGCTTCCAGATTGGTCAATTCTTTTACGGACTCGCCACAGATGACCACATGGAATTCCCCGAACTTTTCACCATCGTCCTTGGCCAATTGATCGGCAGCCAGTAATATGGCCTTCAGTTGCGGCACTTTACGGGTGAGCACAAAATAGTTGTTCTGGTCTTTGCTATATGTGGCTTGGGCACTCACTTCGGTAAGTCCGGTCACTAGGGTCAGGGCCACCAAGGCCAATGTTATGATTTGTCTCATGTTATTGTGTTTTAAGTTTTGGATTCAGTACAAAAAAGAGGAGTCCGCCCAAAATGGCGATGTTCTTGAACAACGGCCCAATGGTGGACATTTGTCCCACTTGTATCGTCAGGGTGATCGGTATCAACATCAAGATCAACAGCACAGCGGCCCATTTGGTCTTGTACCCTACTGCCAAGGCCAATCCGGCCACCAACATCACCACCCCGGAAGCAATCACCGAAAACTCCGGTGGCCCCAACAAATGGCCCAAAGCACCAAATTTGGCATTGGCAATGCGTGCCACGGCTTTATCGGTATTGATCAAATGGTTCAGGCTGGCCACAATAAAAATGAGGCTGACCATAACCCTGAGCAAACGAACCGAAAAACCGCTTACTTCAACGGTATTACTTTGCATACAAGTCAGGAATTAGTGGAATTGGTAATCGGTTCCGGGCAATTGGGACAGTACATTTTCACCCAAATCCAATGCTTTGGCCCTGCCGTCCAACGTAGGGGCAATGGTACCTTTTTCCTTCAAATATTCCTCGATCACATCATGAATGGTATAGTCCATCACCACGGTTTCCACAGTATTGGGCATACGGCAAAGCGTGCTCAAGGGTTCGCCCTCACGTCTACAGGCCGACATGGTGTATAGTTGGTCTTCCACCATCGGTTTGCCACCGATCATTATAGAGGCCACACGCTCGCCCATGGGCTTGTTGGCATAAAAGGTGAGTTCCATGCCCGAAAAGCGCACCAACCAACCTCCAAATCGCTCTGTGGGGTCGGCAGCGAACACATTGTTCAATTCTTTTTCGAGCCAGTTCTTGATTTGTTTGCCACTGGCCTTGCCCACTTTTACTTTTTCGTTCACGGGAAGCATGCTCCACAGATCGGCTTTGGTAATAGGGGATTTGCCACCTTCTTCCACCGAAATGGGCGTACTGAATCGGAACCCATTGGAAATGGAAATATCTGCTCCCGTTTTCCATCGGGCGGCATCGGTAATGAAGTTATCCATGGGATTTTCTACCACAAAATAGCGGTACAGCGGTACACCGGTATAGCCCAATACCTGGTCAATTTCTTCCTTGTAGGGCGCGGTTTCCTGATCAATAATTTGTGCCACTTTTTCGTCGGCGGGATATTTCTCGGGATCAACTTCCATAAGGTCGTAGTCCTCTTTTACAATCTTGCCGTCTTTTACCGTCAGGGTCAGTTTGCCCACAAAAGAGGCGAAGGCTCCAGGTTCGGTCACCTTGGTGTATTCGGTTTGTAACGGTTTGCGAATACGCTCGTGGGTATCGTTCCCCAACACATAATCTACGCGTGCCATGGCCGGGTTTTGTGCCAAATTGTACTGTTTGCTGATGCCGATGTGTGTCACCACGAAGAGGATGTCCACTCCTTGATTGTCCTTTAATTCGTTGATCAAGGCCTCCAAATTGGCATCGATGGGGTCAAAACGGATGCCGGCACTGAACGAAGGGTTCTGGCGTACGGGAATCTCGGGGTCGTTGTAGGAGATAAAACCCAATTTCACGCCTTTCATTTCCTTGATGAAATATTGAGGAAACAGACTTTCGCCTGTCGCCTCGTGGTACATATTGGCCGAAATCACGGGGGTATCGTAATGGGTCAATACATCCATCATGGTTTCCTTGCCATACACCACCTCCCAGTTGCCGGGAATCAAAAAGTCGTAGCCCATGGCCTTGATGATGGGGGCAAATGCCTTTCCATGGCTCAAAGCGGCCACAGCACTACCTTGAATCATATCCCCACCGTCCACAATTAGGGTGCCTTCGGGGTCTTTGCTGCGTTCTTCCTCAAAAAGGGTCTTCATGTGGGCGAGGCCGCCCAATTTGCGGAACGTAATGTGTTCATCTTCCCAGAACAGCTCGTCGTGGGGCTGTAATTGCCCGTGGATGTCGGCGGTCTGGAGAATGGTAATGGTCTGTTCGGTACTGTTGTCGGCTGTTTTGGTGTCCTTGCAGGAAAATAGGCCTGCGGTAAGTGCCACCAGGGCAACCATAACTAAATTTTTGTGTGATAACATGTGTGGTATTTTAAAAGTTGTAATGCATTTTTGTAAGGTAGTGTCCTTGACTTTTTGGGATATGAAAAGTTATAGGTAGACCTTAAAATGTCGGTACAGAATGTAGAGGGGCACGGCCAGGGCCACTACCGTTTTGGAAACGATGCTGCGGAACTGGGCCACTTGCTCTTCCTGCACCACAATCGTCAACGAAAGCAAAGTAGGTAGCATGGGAACCAACGGATGGGACGCATGCGAAGTTTCGGTGCGGGCCAAATCGTTGGCGGTATACTGGGCACACCCACTTTTGGCCGGGGTGGCCTTGATCTTGTTGGATACCTTGGAGGTGGTCATCCCAAGGGAGGATTCAATGGAATTACGAATCTTGCAGGGGGCCAATAACAGCAGCCCGACCAAGAGGACGGACAGCCAGAGATGGGTTTTTGGTGTTGCGTTGTGGATTCCCTGCATATTCCAAAGTAAAAACGATCTGGGCAATTGTGCTGTAACTAAAGTTACAGAGATTTGGTTTAACGGTAAAGTTTGGTTGTTGGGGAGGTATTGTTATAGGTAAGAATATGCAAAGTGGGTAATTGAGGTTTTCAAATTTATCCGATTGCTCCAATATTGTAGCGAACTAACACCCATGAAATTAATATCAATAAACCTATTCTATTAATACATTGATACGGTTTGTGTACTAGTTTTCATTCTACGAACCCAATTCAGTACATGATCAATTTGAAAATGTTCAGTTACTTGAGGTTATATTTCTGCTCGTTTCATTTATTTCCATTCCTATTGGAAAAATACTTTTTAGCCATAGCATGAGACCCTTCAATATTCACCATGCTCAATACTTTTGAAAAGTGCTCGTTTGCTAGTTCAAAGTTACCTTCTGATTCATATAAACTTCCCATTAGGGCATATGCTAATGGAACCACAAAAGTCATCTTTCTTTGAGCTTCATATTCATCAATAACAAATTGGAGATGTTTCCGAGCCAGACCGTATTTCTTTTCATTTAGGAATAACTCGCCCAGTATTACCCTTCCCGTAGGATCATAGGGATAATAGTTTACATATTGATTTAATTGTTCCAATCCATTTTCTTTATTGCCAGAGAAATACTCACGCATTCCAGTACTCAGCAAATACAGGTTATTAACTTTTTCTGACCAACGCAATATTTTGTGATGTGGATCAAATATTATTGATTTGGGCTCAAAATCGATAATGAAAGAAAAGAACTCTTTATTCTCATCAATTCCTATCTTTTTTGTTATAACGTTTAAATCGTTGGAGAACATAATTTCTGCATCAACTTTAAACACTTCCCTTAATTGATTTATCTCTACATCTATCCGGTATCTCTTATCCTCCAGAACTTGTACATTGTAATCCATCTTAAATTCAGGAGCGCCTGCTTGATAAAACCATTGTGTGAAAAAGTATTCTAAATTTAGATTGCTTTCTTGCTCCATAATGTTCTTTATCCCGTCAAGGTCCAGTCGTTTACCAGTAGAATATTCAGATATAATTCTTTTGATTCCGCGAATAAAGACTGGATAGCCAACAGTCTCCATAAGCATGGCCATTACAAAATGAGGTTTCAAGTATGATATTACAGCATAATCATTTTCTCTTTCTTCATCATAGACGCCAATTGGAAAATCATTATTGTTGTTAAACTGTCTGAAATAAAATTTTGCCGATTTGGTAAACATGTCGCTGCCATTATTTAGGAAGTCCCACATGGCTTCTTCACCATAAAAATGCCTATAACTAAGGAATGCATTTACTTGTGCCATTCCCTCATCCAAGAGTTTTCCAGCAATAAGATCAGTCTTTACGAGTCCCCCCCACCAAATATGCCCCACTTCGTGAGCGATTAGTGGAAATTCAAATGTATCGTCTCTTAAAGTATTGGTTGGATAAAAGTTTAACCCTTGGCCACCTGAACCTCCAAGACCTAGTACTGCTTCCATCGGCACTTCAGAAATACCATAGCTGTCACAGGGAAATACACCATATAATTCTGTAAGATATTCTATCATTTCTTTGGATTTATCAGCATACATTTTTGCCTTTTCCAGAGTTCCGTTGAGTAGGTAGACATTTACTTGTACACCGTTAATGTCATTGCTATGGTGGATAAAACGATTTGCATTGAAGGTGTAATCCATAGGTGTATTCACTCTGTATGTATAAGTTGCTTTTCCATTTTGCTCCGTTTTCTCTTCTAGACGCCCTACGGATGCGACAATTAAATCGCTGGGCACCGTGTATTGCAGTATAGCCTTTGCTTTGGTCAACGTGCCATTTAATTTTGGGTACCAATCTGTTCCCCAGCTTCCAAATACACCTTCTTCCCCAATGTTTACTAAACCATACCCTAATTCTTTGAATTCATTATAGAAAGAGCCTGAAAAATGAATCCTTAAAAAAAGGCTCTCTCCTTTCTTAAGAATTTTATTCCATGGAATTATTACTGCAAGATCCTTACGAACAAATGAAATGTTCTTTCCGGATTTGTTTTCTATTTTATTGATTTTTAATCCTCTGTTTAACCAAAAAAGAATGGTCTTTTCGCCGCCTTCAACAATGTCGAAATCAATTTCTGCAGTCGCACTCATCGACTTTTTGGAAGGTTCGAAGTTAGCCTCAATGTTGGCGTATTTTCCCTTTAAGTAAACGCGTTCTTCAACAGCATGAATTGTCCATTGATTTTTAGAAAGTGAGAACTCATAAGTTTTATAGCCAATTTCGGTTTTTGGCCTTCCATATTTCCAATAACTTATCGTTTCCAATACAATGGTTTTGATATTGTTTTTTTCAGAAGTCAAACTGTGTAATTCCAGGTTATAATCAAGGCTGTCCCTCTTTGTTAGGTTTTCCAAATACCTCTTATGTGTTGTATAAAACGCCTCCTCGGTAACGTCAAAGTAGGACAAAGCTTTGCCAATTTCCTTGTTGATGACAGCATGCTCAATTCCTGTTAAGATGTCTATGACTTTGCTTTCTTGTGCAAATGACAAATAAGTTATAAGAAGGATAATTGCAGTGAAGATTATTTTTTTCATGGCTCCTGATTTTACTTGTTTAGTGAAGCAAATATGTTACAGAAACCTAGGCGAGTCGACCGAATAAAAAAGTCGAACCCTTTTATAGAAAATAATTGGCACGACTTTTTTACTTAAAACGTTCGACTTTTATTGAATGCTCAGTGTTTATGCGCTTTACGATATTCAGTTGGGGTTGTTCCCACATATTTTTTAAAAGCGGTATTAAATGAAGATTTTGAATTGAAGCCAACTTCATATAATATTTCTAGAATGGTTAAATGTCTTTTTTCAGGGTTTTTTAAAATACTTTTTGCCCTATTAATTCGAAATTCATTAATGTAATCAAAGAAATTCTTCTTTAAATATTTATTCAAGAAAAGTGATAATTCATGACTTGTTAATTCGAGTCCTTTAGCCAGTTCAAAAATGGTTAATGATGGGTTCAAATATACTTCCTGTGAGGTAATATAATTTTCCAGTTTTAATTTCAACTTTTGGTTTGTAAGATTTTCTTCTTCCGTATTGGAAGGCTTTATTATTTTTTTCTGTTCAGCTATGTATTCTTTTAATAACTGCATGTTCGCATCAACCCCATTAAATAAATAGGGCTGAGATAAACCTTTATAGAAAATCCAAATTATAAAGGTTAATGAAATTAATGCTGATATATAAAATGTAGCATCCGTTGAAAGTAAGTTTATGCCAAATCGGTTAATATTGAAAAGTAGGTTTGCAAAGGCATAATAAATAAAGACCAGGGTCAATTGCAGAAGCCATTTATAGTTTCTTTTGTTTACAGAAGAATAATTTTCTTTTACTATTTGTTTGAAACGCAATGCAATTCGAATGGTTAATATCATATAAATAACCCCTTGCAATCGTAACACTAAATAAATTAAACTAACAAACCATGGCATTTCGCCTCCACGAGTCATTATTTTTAATTGGACGTCTGTCGGTTTTAAGTAATATTCAAATATGGATATTATAACTATTATTAGATAAGGAGTCGCATGAAGCAGGTGATACCATTTTAATTTAATCCTTCTATATGAGATGGATTTGATGTAAAAGAAGAAAATGGGATACAATAACAGTCCAAGTATTGGAATATGTAAATAAAAATTAGGATTGTCAAAATAAAATGATGTTTGAGCCAAAAGTGTGTCTATACTTTCCAACCCCATGTAGAAAAGAAATAAACCTAAGAAAACATTGCCAATACGCTCTTGGGAACTCTTAAAAAACAGGTAAAAGGAGAACAATAATGTTAGACATAAAGTTATGATGTTATATATGTATTCTATTTCGTTCATGTTTCAAAATCTGCAGTTTACGCTCTTCAAATTGGTGGTAACCATAAAGCTAAACATTGTTTAAATGATTTTTAAGCAAATAATGGGGAACTTCGATTTTATCTAGAGTCTCCTTGAAACACCTATTTCCTCAACCTATTTTTGATATCCCCCCACGTCACCAACCTAATGTTGTGCTTTTTCAAGGTAACTTTGGTTTGTTCGCTTGTAAAAAAGTCAATGTCCAGTTGCCGCCAAGTGGCCCCAAAGTTGGGGTGGTTTACGGTAATGCCCTGCATTTCCCGGTCATCAAAAGCGGGGTGGATCAAGATGAGATTGATCCCCGGTGCCAACTGTTCCAATGTGGTTTGGTAGAAGTCACCCAATTGGCCTTTTTCGAAGTAGGCGTATGCGCCCACGTAGGCATGGTCTATGGTAAAATCAGTCGTTTTTGCGTGTAGGTTCGGGTCCAGCCCCACGTGTTGCATCAACTGTTTGTTGATCAATACGGGCAAGCCATACGCTTTGCCCAACCGTTTGTATGCCTCAAAAAAATCGAGATGGGCTCCCACGCTGTACATGTGCGAATCGATATGGGTAGGGGACAGCCCCAATCGGAGGGCTTTGTCCATTTGAGCCCTTATTTCTTTTTCCACATCCTCGGCTGTGGCGTTTTCGCGCAATTGTTCCCGTTTTTTAAAAAAATGTCCGTTTTCATCCACCAAACTGGGCACTTCCGACACGGGCAATACCGGTCCAAATCGGTAGGTTTCCCATTCGCAGGTGAGCGTCAGGTGAATACCGTAATCGAATTGCGGATTGTTTTTGGCAAACATGGCCATTTCATGAAACCAAGGGCAAGGCACCATCATGCTGTACGAATTCACCATACCGTGTTCCAATGCCTGAATGGTGGCCTGGTTTTCGGAATGCGCCAACCCGGCATCGTCCGCATGAATCATCAATAGTTTGGCATCGGCCGGAAAGCCCAATCGTTGTGCTGCGTTCATATCGTAATCATAAAACCAATAGCAAGGGCTATCGGATTCTTTCAATTTTAGGGTGAAATAGTGGATAAAAAATCAAGGGGTATCCTCATAGGTTTTACATTGCTCGATAATGGCCGTGATGCGCTCTTTGGCCTCTTCATAATACCCCAACATAAACCCATTGATAAACACCCGGTTGGTGATGTAGTTTTCAAACTCCGGTTTTCGGAGCAATTCTTCATTGGAACGATTAAACTTAGAAGGGCTCAGTTGAAAGGGATTACCGGAAAACAGGTTTCGGTTGAGGGAGTTGTGCAACAAAAAATCGAAATAGGTGCTCCCACGATCGACATAAAAATCACCCCAATCCAATAAATTGGCATAAAATGTTTCCCATTCGATCAATAAAATCTTCAGTTCCTCGTTGGACAAGCTGGATAGTTTTCCAGAGTTTTTGATATTACCCAGAGTGTATAGACTCGGGTCCCAGACGGACATTCGGGAAGTCATGCTCACCAGGCTGTCCACTCCCTGCAATGTACCATCTGCATAATCGGGCCCGGTATGTGCCAACAATTTATTGCAAGAGCCTATAATCCCTTGAAGTGAGGCGATATCCCCGTTGAGGCTGCTCAGGTTTTTTTCGAATTCGAGCTTCAGGCTGGCAATGGTCGCTTTTTCTTGTTGCAAGAGTTTTTGGCCCTCGTTCCAGTTGTTGATTTCCAAGGCGATGAGAATACCGATGACCACAAGGACGATTTCGCCCAGGGCATACAGCAAGTATCGGCTCACCCTGTTTTCAGCGAGCAAGCGATGCCTGATTTTTCGAAAAAATTTGAACATGGAGGTTGGTTTCCCTAAATATATGATTTTTATGGATTTGGATAAAAAAAGCCAGTAACTAGGGCTACTGGCTTATACGTATGCTGTTACTGTTTTGCTATTCCTTTACTGCCGGTTTATCCGTGAATGGGGTAATACCAAACTCCGGATATACCTCGGAAGGAAAGTAGAAGGTACCGCCCTTGCTAACCATGCCAATGGTTTTAATGGCTTTGATGTCTTCCACCGGATTGCCGGGCACCAAAAAGAAGTCGGCCAATTTGCCGGGTTCAATCGTACCCAAATCCTCTTGACCCAGGTATTGGGCCATGTCGTAGGTTGCCCGTTTTAGGATTTCCCCGTTGGTAAAGCCCAATTGGTCCACATAAAGTTCCAACTCGCGGTGCAGGTTAAAGGCACCCCCTAAATCGGTTCCGGGCACAATGAAAATTCCTTTGTCCTTCATCATTTTCAAGGTCTCCACAATTTTAGCATAGGCTTCGCGATAGGCTTTGTCCTCCTCCGCGTCCGCAATTTGGGCCAAGGCCACTTTTAGTCCGCGTTGCTCGTTGGGCGGCATGTGGTCGATATAATCCTTCGCCCCGAGCGCCACTTCCCCGTTGCGGGAGAGCATCAATCGCTCATGAATGGCCAAGGTAGGATCCATGGCAGTGTTATTGGCCACGAACAAGCCCAGGGTCTCCTGTACTTTCGGACTGTTCAAATCGAGTTCCGGGAAGCGTTTCATGGCGGTCAAACGCAAAAGTGTACGGGTATCTTCCTCAGGTTCCAAAACCCAGCCCAACATAGTCTGGTTGATGTGGGTCATTTCATCAAACCCGGCGTTGAGCATGGCATTGGCATTGGAGAAGGCAGGTACGTGACCTGTCACGAACAATCCCTTTTCATGGGCTTTCTTCACAATCGCCGGAGCCCAATCGCCGTTCATGCTGTTGTAGAGCTTTACCCCATAAAAGCCGAGGCTATCATACGTGTCCACCGCGGCCAAGGCCTCTGCTTCGCTTTCCACCAAAATACCGTTGTTGCTGTTGAAGGGACTTTTCCCTTCAATAAAACCCAAACGGGTGATGCGTGGTCCGGCCAACACACCGTTGTTGATCTTGTCGATGAGGTTGGCGAGTACTTCGGTATCGTTCCCCATGTCACGGAAGGAGGTAACTCCAGCCAATACGTTCAATAAGGCACCATTATCGCCGGAGTGGGCATGCATTTCGTATAATCCGGGTACCAAGGTACCGCCGTTGCCCTCGATGACCACTTCGTTTTCACCTGTGGCATCCGCCGCTTCAATGGCTGCGATTTTATCCCCTTCGACCACCACGGAAACCGGGTCGGATACGGTCATGTTCTTGGCATCGAATACGTGTACGTTTTGGATGCGCACTTTTTTATCATAGTTGTGGGCATATTGCTTTTGCAGGGTTTCGTAGCGACTGGCGGAGTAGTTTTCAGCCAATTCACGCATGTCCTTTTCCACATTTTCGTACCCTTCACGAATTACGATATAGCGCGGGGAAATGGCGGCAAAAAAGCGTTGGTCCCCATCCAAAATGAAGTAGGAAGGATTTAGGTCGGCACCGGATAGCGCATAGGTAGTCAAGGCGAGTTCACCTTCCCCGGAAAATTTCGGAATGACCAAATCTTCCATCTTGGTCAATTTCAAATTACCTGCGGGTAACACGGATAGGGTGTTTTCAGGAGCTTCCAACAACAATCGGGCAGCCAAAACTACCGAATAGGGACTTCCAAATTGGTTGACATAGATCTGTGAGTCGGTTACGGTAGCGGTTCCTGAGCCTGTGGCATCGGTCCAAGAGGCATTTTGCCCCTCCAAGGTGAAATGTTCGTCCACGGCATTGCCAAAAGTGGTGTTGCCGGTGATCTGCCAATCGATGGGATAGCCTTCGGCATTCAGCACCAGGGTCTCTTTCATGGTCGGTCCCCTACCGTTGTTCTTAAAGTCGTAATCGATGTGGATGGTGTCCCCAACCGTATGGGTCTTAAGGTAACCCACCTTGTTCTCACCGATGATCACGGTATAACTTTCCTCCCCTTGGTAATTGGCCAAGGAAGAAGTGGTTTCTTGTTTACAGGAATAACCGGCCACCAAAATAAGGGCCAGTAAAGCAATGCGAAGTTTCATAAAGTCGGTTTATTTTAGAGAGGCGTTAAGGTAATGATTTTCAGGATAGGAATCAGAAGCCCATACCCAAGTTTAGCCAATGTGCAACGACATCATGCTGATAGAGCCACCAACGGTTTGATCGTTGAAAAGCGTTACAGGCTCGTTCTTGTCCTGCAAGGCCAAAATATAAAGTAGGGGAAGGTAATGCTCCGGAGTGGGAATGGATAAAGCAAAGCTGCCACCCTGTTTGCCGTATTGGATAAGGTCATCGTGGTTCTGGTCCAAAATGAACGTTTTCATTTGTTCGTTGGCCTCTTGCGCCCAGTCCCACGCATAAGTTTCGTTGAGCTTGTTCCAGGCCACCCGACGCAGGTTGTGTACCACGTTTCCACTCCCTACGATCAATACGCCTTTATGGCGCAAACTTTCCAATTGTTGGGCCAATTCATAATGGTATTGGGGTGGTTTGGTATAGTCCAAACTCATTTGGATCACGGGCACGTCGGCTTCGGGATACATATGTTTGATCACGCTCCAAGCTCCATGGTCCAATCCCCAATGGTGGTCGAGCTCCACTTCGGTTTTGGTAATCATCTTTTTGGTCTCCGCAGCCAGTTCCGGACTGCCCGGTGCAGGATATTGCACATCGAACAATGCTTGGGGAAAACCACCAAAATCATGGATAGTGGGCGGATTTTGCATGGCGGTCACCTTGGTTCCCTTGGTTTCCCAGTGGGCCGAAACACAAAGGATGGCCTTCGGCTTGGTAAGTTTCTTTCCCAATTTCCGAAATTGCCATACAAACTCATTTTCTTCAATGGCATTCATGGGGCTGCCGTGTCCCAGGAACAATACCGGCATTTTTTCGGTATGGGGCAGGCTCTTGTGGAGCGCGTTCAATGATTGTAGATCTGGCATGGTACAGGTTAAGGTAAGAAATACCTGTTTAAGTACATCAATGGATGGTCATAAAAGAGGCAGTTGTCTTGAAATCAGGAATTGTTTATTCACTTTTCAAATTTGACCAACTCTGAATTGTAATCAATGGTCACTTTAAAATGCTTTAAGAGCGTTCCCCCTATTGCACCTTGCACTACTTTATCCATTGTATGAATCATGATTTCGGACCAAACATAGTCAGGTCGTCGAGAAAACAAAACCGGTCCCACTTCATAAGGGCCAATTCTGACTTTTGGAACCGCAATAATTCCTTGCTCCCCATCAGACGCGGGATAATATTTCCAATCAGGGTGCTTTTTTCTCCATCCGTCAAAAATGGTGGCAGAAATAAAAGAGCCTGCCATGGTGTTTTTGGAAGTATTGAAATAATTTTTGCCATCATCGGAAAGCACGAAACTTGCACCGGTATCAAAAAGAACATCCAAAACCGTGCTATCAATTTCGATCTGCATTCTTGGGTGGCCATATACTGATGTCCCAAAGTCATTCTTTTTAAAATGGAGCTTTTGGATATTGGATTGGTCTTTCCTTGCATCAACTAAAGGTAAAGGTGTGTTGACCCAAACTTCTTGGTTCGGATAATCCAGGGTCCAAGATTTGCCCATGAAGAAGCCTTGACCCAAAAAAGCATCCATTTCTGGCACTTTGTCAAGTTTTTCTTGAAGATCTTCGCTAAGTCGAGGGATAATGAAGTAAGGATCAGTGACCATTGCAAAGGGATTTCGTAAAATCAAATTGGGAACAGGATTGGGAACCGGAAATTCTTCATCAGCGACAATTTCATTAAAAAAGGCATAATCCATCGGCATGATTCCTTTTACAACCCCCATTCGGATGTAAGGGTCAATTGCCGGGTTTTTCTTCTTATATGGTGACAACATTGAAATGCCTCCTCCGGTATCACAAAAGGCCAAGAGTGTATCCTTGTTCCTGAGTGGTATTTTCACGAAAAATTGAGAGCTATCCACAAATTTGGATGGGACCAAATAAGGTTTTTCGGTTGTAGTGGCAGAGGGGGGATTGTCGATGCTTTCTAGGGCCTTTTGATCTAATTTTTTGATGATGAAAAAATTGGCGGCAAATACAATCAGAAGAGACCCCACAACAAGCAGTACATATTTTAATACCCTTTTCATTTTTTTGTGTGTGTTTGAATGCTTGTTTTACCCGAAACTTAAATGACGGTTGAGGGTAAAAGCACTTTGTGATTAATAAAAAGGGGTTACGGGCAACATTTGCCTTTTACAGGCTTGCCTAATGTACAATGGTTTTCAACATTGTCCAACTTGTTGATCCTTAAAAAAGGTTAAAGGTGAATTGCCGCCAATTTACCTAATTGTGAATATAACACGCTGGTATCGGGTTAAGCTCGGGCTACCGGAATCTGTGGCCTCCAAAATAATATGGATGGTTTGCCCACTTTTGGCATCACTGGGAATTTCAATGGTGGCATGCAAGGTATCTGCATCTGCAATTTGCACTGGGTTAGGGTAGGTGCCCACCCGAAACTGCCACCATTTGATCGTCGTTTTATCACCATCAGGGTCGGATACCTTACCAAACAAGGGTACTTTTTGCCCCGGGTTGACCATCACATGCAACGGACCAAGGATTTCTACGCTAGGTTCGTGATTGGCGTTTTTGTATTTAGGAGTTACAGACCATTGCATCCGTGCCGCAAAATCGTGCTGTGCCATAGGGAAAAAGTCGGGGTACTCCAGTGATATGCTGTTGTTTTGGTTGCCCAATTGATTGGCCATGGCATCGGCATCCCCTGCTCCTGAAAAGGAAATGACCTCGGCCGTTTCCGTGGGGTCGGTACGACCGCCCCAGCCACCATAGGTTGCGTCTTCAAACGCGCGAAGCCCATTGCCCAACATGTTCATAAAGGTATGGTTGTCACCTTCGCCCAACCAAGACCCCTTGGGTTGTACGGGCATCCAAACCTTATAGCCCATTTCCCGGAGCTGTTCATTGGAAATTCCATCAAAACCAAAATAATCCACCTTGTCGCCTTTAACCATTTGTTTGCCATCCCCCCAAACCCGGTATTGTTCCCCCAAAGGGCCCTTGCTGGAAATATTTTTTTGCATCCACTCCGCGGTCAACAATCTCGCATTTTCGGGTTTGGCATTGATCTGTGTCCCATATCCGTAATTGGGACTGTGGCTGAATTGACGGTATTCGATATCGGGCCAGTGGGGTTTAATATAGCTGGCAAAGGTATCGTCTTGGTCCCCAGAGGGCAGCAACACCACCTTTCGGGCAATTTTTTCTTTGATGGCATCCCATAGCATCGTATTCTGATAATCATCTTCAATGGATTTTAAGGCGCGGGCGATGGTGCTCGCACCGCCCCAGGCCGTGATGAATAGTTTTCCCGGTTTATCATCCAAAATCGCCTTTCTGATGAGGTCTGAACCTGGAGTGTCCTTGGAAAAATCTCCATCGAACTCCACATTGCCATACCGAATGATGGATTTTAGGTATTCGGGGGTAGGATAACCTGAGTGATGGACTTTTAAATTCGGATATGCCTTTTCATAGGCTTCCACCACCTCGTGGATGAACCGCTCGTCTTTAGCCCAGCGCCACGATTCGCAGGGGCAATCGTCCATTTGAAATCGGTCGTATTCCCTCCCGGCCACATACCATTTGGTGCCTTTGCCATCCCCTTTCCAATGAAAACCGCTACTGGCATACACCAATCCCACAATGTCCATGTCGGTGCTGTGCAGTAGCAATCGAATCAAGGAATTGTTGTCGTCGAGTTCGGGGTCGGCGGTAATGATGATTCGTGGTTTTACAGGGTCGTTGGGATGCTGTGCCCAACTAAAACCAGTGATTGTAAAGAAATGAAAGAGTAAGATAAGGCAACGGGAAAACATGGTTTTTTGGATTGGGATTGTGGCTGGCATTGAAAAGGTTTTGTGATAAACTGGAATCGTTGGCTAAATAATCTTAAGATACTTCCAAGGTACTAAAAACAGTGTACAAAAGGAATCCTCGATTGGAAAGGTTTAAACGATCAAAAAGAATCCACAATCTTAAGCCCAGTTTCCTTTTTCTAGATTATTTGGTTTGTTACCCTTCACCCTTCACCCTTCACCCTTCACCCTTCACCCTTCACCCTTCACCCTTCACCCTTCACCCTTCACCCTTCACCCTTCACCCCTATACCATAACTCCCAACAAATCATTATCTTTGCGGCCCTATTTGGCAAAGTGATCCCATGAACAAAAAAGTAGCCTTTTACACACTGGGTTGTAAGCTCAACTTTTCCGAAACTTCCACGATTGCGAGGAGTTTTGAAAAGGAGGACTTTGAGCGTGTGGATTTTTCTGAAAAGGCCGACGTGTATGTGATCAACACCTGTTCCGTGACCGAGAATGCCGATAAGCGTTTCAAGACCATCGTAAAACAGGCCCAAAAGGCCAATCCCGAAGCCTTTGTAGCGGCGGTGGGGTGCTACGCCCAATTGAAGCCCGAAGAACTGGCCGCCGTGGATGGTGTGGATTTGGTGTTGGGTGCCACGGAAAAATTCAAGATCACCGATTACCTGAACGATCTCACCAAAAATGATAGGGGCGAGGTGCACTCTTGCGAGATTGAAGATGCCGATTTTTATGTAGGCAGTTACGCCATTGGCGACCGTACCCGTGCTTTTTTAAAGGTTCAGGATGGCTGCGATTACAAATGCACCTACTGTACCATACCGCTGGCCCGTGGCATCTCCCGTAGCGATACTTTGGATAACGTATTGTACAATGCCAAGGAGATTGCTTCCAAGGACATCAAGGAAATTGTTTTAACTGGAGTCAATATTGGAGATTATGGCAAGGGTGAGTTTGGCAACAAGCGGCACGAACATACCTTTTTTGACTTGGTTAAAGCTTTGGGTCAGGTAGAAGGGATTCACCGATTGCGCATTTCCTCCATTGAGCCCAACTTGTTGAAAAATGAGACCATCGATTTTGTGGCCCAAAGCAACTCCTTCGTACCGCATTTTCATATACCCTTGCAAAGTGGTAGTGACGACATCCTGAAAAAAATGCGTCGCCGTTACTTGTCTAATCTGTACGTGGATCGGGTGAAGCGCATTAAAAAGGCTATGCCGCATGCCTGTATCGGTGTGGATGTAATCGTAGGTTTTCCCGGGGAGACAGATGAACATTTCTTGAAAACCTACCATTTCTTGAACGAATTGGACATTTCCTACCTGCATGTATTCACCTATTCGGAGCGCGACAACACCCTTGCGGCCGAAATGGGGGATGTTGTTCCCCAAAAAGTGCGCAGTAAGCGCAGCAAAATGCTTCGCGGCCTATCTGCCAAAAAGCGACGGGCTTTCTATGAAAGTCAGCTGGGCACGGTGCGCACAGTTTTATTTGAAGGGGAGAACAAAATGGGCTATATCCACGGTTTTACCGAAAACTATGTAAAGGTAAAGGCACCATGGAACCCCGATTTGGTAAATACCCTGCACCAAGTGGAATTGACCGAGATCGATGAGGACGGACTGGTGCGTTTCGAATTTATTTCCGATAACGTTATGGCATAAAAAAACCTCCCGTTTCAGAGAGGTCTTAATTTGTAAGGAGGTGCTGTTGGATCAGATGCGGATACCAACAGGCAACATTTCCTTATACTGTCTGTTTTTTCGCAAGAACCCGGCAATTTGTGGGCTAGTGGGCACCACTCTTAGGTTTTTTTCCTGAATTTCGTGAAGTACGGCTTTGATAAATTCCTCTTTAAAACCTTCTTGTTCAATTTCTTCTGGAATAACCAGCTTGGTCAAAAATACCTTGCGCTCTTGTGAAGAGTACTCAATTTTGGCTAAATGCCCATTGACCCTAGTTTCAAATTGGCGTAAGAAACTATTGTCATTGATTTCCATTTGTGTCATAGAGTCCTGTTTTGTTAATGACTTTGTAAAATTGCCAAAACGACAATTTTATCAATCCCCGTTAAAATTTTTAGTCAATTAGTTGGGGTAAGCTGCAAAAGGGATACAAAATTAGTCAAAATATTGCTAAATTCCTAGGGCTTATCGATATTTGATGCGATATGCCCGATAATAAAACCCATGTTTACCTTATGCCCGGGATGGCGGCCAACCCCTCCATTTTTGATGGGATCTCCTTACCGTCAGACCAATTTGAAACACATCGGTTGGAATGGTTCGTACCTGATAAAGGCATGTCACTCCCCGAGTATGCCCAAAAGATGTGCAGTTATATTGATGTGCCAAGCCCAGTGCTGCTCGGTGTATCGTTTGGGGGTATGTTGGTACAGGAAATGGCCAGGATCATGCCGATACAAAAAACCATTGTGGTTTCTTCAGTAAAGAGCAAACATGAGCTTCCCAAAAGAATGTTGTTTGCCAAATACACCAAGGTGCATAAATTGCTGCCGACGGGCTTGGTGAACAATGTAGAGTTGTTGGCCAAGTATGCCTTTGGGGAATCCGTCAACAAAAGGCTACATTTGTACGAGCAATATCTATCGCTTCGTGACAAATATTATATTGATTGGTCCATTGATCAAATCGTAAATTGGGACCAGGAAGTACCGGCAGCCAATGTGGTGCACATACATGGCGAAAAGGACACCGTTTTTCCGATTTCCAACATAAAGGACTGTATTCCAGTGCACAATGGAACCCATACGATGATCATTCATCGATATAAATGGTTCAATGAACATCTTCCGGCAATAATTTCACAATAATCTCGTCTAAATACTATCTTTACAGTACTTTAAAAGGTTTGGCTATGAAATACATCAAAAATATATTGGCGTTTATTGGATTGTTGGCGGTTGCGGGTACCTTGATTTTTGCCGTACAGTCGACCGACGGGGTGGAATCTCCGGAATCCACTACAACTAAAAATGAAGTTTCGGATAAAAATGTGGCGGAGGGGTATCAGATCAGTGCCATCGAAATTCCAGAGGATCTCAATTTTGCAGGAGAGCCTGTTCCTTTGGATGACCCTGAGATCATGGAGCGTGTGGACCGTGAGTTTTTGGTGAACACCTATTGGCAGTCCAACGCCTTGTTGTTGATGAAGCGCGCCAACAAATACTTCCCCATCATTGAGCCCATTTTGAAAAAGAACGGTATTCCTGATGACTTTAAATATTTGGCCGTGGCCGAAAGTGGCTTGGAAAATGTGGTTTCCCCTGCGGGTGCTACCGGTTTTTGGCAGATCATGAAAGCCACCGGAAGGGAATATGGCCTAGAAGTAAACGACAACGTGGATGAGCGCTACCATGTGGAAAAAGCCACGCAAGTGGCCTGTGACTATATCAAAAAATGGAAAGAGCGTTTCGGCAGCTGGACCTTGACTGCTGCGGCCTACAACGCAGGACCTAGCGGTATCCAGAAGTATATGGGTATCCAACAAGTGGATGATTACTATGATCTATTGTTGGGTCAAGAAACAGGTCGTTACCTGTTCCGTATCATGGCCATCAAGGAAATTATATCCCATCCTGAGAAATATGGGTTTAAGGTAGAGGAAAAGGACCTGTATGAAAAAGTGCCCACCTTCACCGTGGAGGTGGATACGGCCGTAACCAGTTGGGCCGATTTTGCCGAACTCTACGAAATCAACTACAAAGTGTTGAAGCGCCACAATCCATGGTTGCGCGAACCGCATTTGAACAATACATCCCGAAAAAAATATGTGGTGGAGATTCCGAATAAGGGGTACTACCGCGTAGGGAACGCTGGGAAGTAGGCAGATATTTATCTATCCCATTAATAGTTGAACAGAAAATACGGCGAAGGGAAATACGTTTCCACTTTTGGCAGTAATGCTGGCGAAATGTACCCCCAATTCTTATAACCCTCATCCATGGCTGCTTGGGTGAGAATTTGTAAATGCACATGGCAAAACCAACCCCCGCTATCACTTTCTTGTCCGATGCGCGCAAATTCTTGTCCCGCCTTAATCTTTTCTCCTACGTTTACCAAATGTGGGGTTTTCAAATGTCCGTACAAGGAATAAAATACGACTCCGCCAACATCATGTTTTAGAATGATGTAGCCCCCGTAATTGCCCACTGTGGTTTCTTTCCCGGTTTCGTAGACCTCAGCATCCAGTGGAGCAAACATTGGAGTATTGTAAGGCACTACAATATCCAGTCCAAGATGATAATACCGTTGTTCTTCAATAATATTGGGGTAAGCCCTTAAAAGGCTTTTTCGTTCTTCCAGATATTTGCCAATGCCCCATTGGTGATTGGATGCCTCCAACTCATCAAAAACCATCGCATTGAACTGCTGGAAATCAAAAAGGGTGTACTCCAGTGTTTTGGGATTGTTGGAGGAAAAATCAAAGATATAGGGCTTTCCTTTTAGGAAATCGCCGAATAAAGGATGGATGGTAATGCCATTGAGGCAAAGCGGGTAATACATAGGGTTGGCATGTAATAATGTAAATCTAACAAATGTAGGGATATAACGATTAGTCATTCCAAGATTTGATCTACATGTAAAAGGCGAAAAGAATGTGCTTTTTGGAGTTGCACTTATCGTCCCCGGCTAAGTTTCGCAGACGGTGTGGTAGGTTAGGTAAGTAACTTAGCCTTTGTTGGCATTCGTTTTTTTTAAATCAGATTTTCTGTATTGTTTTTTTAAAATATTTCCTGTTTGATCAGAGATTTGATAGATGATACATTCATCCTTGTAATGGTAGAACATGGAGATTATTCTTCCTTCTCTTTTTGTGTTCTTACCTTCATTTGGAATGGTTTCAACATTATCATTTAAGGAAAATCCTTCATATTTGACTTTTCTTGTGCAAATTGGTTTTACACGAAATTCATTTTTTAAATCACTCAAAACAAGATACTCACCATCGTTATTTAGATGAAGAAATATTGAAGTGTTAAACTTCTCTTTTGAAACAAAATTTAAATCTTCAGGATGAATCATTTGGTCCCAATATTCATCTTGAGAATGATCAGGTCTAACTTCAGGTGACCACCATTGTAATAATATAAGTTCCATATTTTAATGAATGCCAACGGTTAGCTAAACATCGTTTCAATGATTTTTAGCGAACGATAAGTGAAGTTAGTATTTTTCGGACTAAAGTTCCACCGGAAATTGAGCAATAAAATGTTTGGATTGACGCATGGCCAATCCAACTAAAAAGAAAAGTAATTGAGAAGGAGTAATGGATTAAATCTTCTTCATCTGCTGCTGCATCATCTTGATCTGCTCCGTAAGCATGTTGTTCTTGTCCAATTTCTTGGCTTCCTGCAACAATTGGGTAGCTTCACGCTTTCTGCGTTTTTGCATAGCAATCCCGGCCAAGCTCAATTTGGTCATGGCCACATCATAATCCATGGTCAAACCAAACTTTAGGGCCTTTTTGAAGTATTTTTCGGCCTGGGTCAGGTTTTTTTGGGAGTAGATGATGCCGTGCAGGTAGTTAAAGTACCCCTGTTGTTTTTTGATCAAGGCCGACTCGGGGTTCTTGATCTTATCAAGCCATTTTTGGGTGCCCTCCAAATCCTGTTTCCGCATCTGTAAAAAGGCCAACAGAATAAATTCGTTCCTAAAATACAGGAAGATGAACACGGTGGACAGCAAAATTAGGGCAATGCCATTACCAATATTACCTTCCACAAACTGATAAACGGCATAGGCGATAATAAGGACAGCAATGACGAGCTTGATATTTTTATTGAACATGGATCGGTATTTTTTAGCTTTGTTCGAGAGCTGGCAAAAGTACTAAAAACTTATTTAAATATTTTTGATGAAGACTTGTCAAAGTAAAAAGTCTTCGTATATTTGCGCCCAGAATTTTCCGGGGACCAATGTTTCTCCGTCAACAATATAGATAAAACAATTTCGCAATGAAAAGAACGTATCAGCCGTCAAAAAGGAAGAGAAGAAACAAACATGGTTTTAGAGAGCGCATGGCGACTGCCAATGGTAGAAAAGTTCTTGCGAGAAGAAGAGCCAAAGGAAGAAAGAGATTGACTGTTTCCTCTGAGCCAAGACACAAAAAATAATGATAGTTTTTAAAATTTAAATTAAAGGTGTTACTTTTCTAGGTAACACCTTTTTTTTGACATAAAACCAAATAACGAGAAACACCCTAGTAGAATGCCAAAAAGAAAAGACCTCAATTCCATTTTGATTATTGGTTCTGGCCCCATCATCATTGGTCAGGCATGTGAGTTCGATTATTCTGGATCCCAAGCACTTCGCTCGCTTCGGGAAGATGGTATCGAGACCATTTTGATCAATAGCAATCCAGCAACGATCATGACGGATCCCACCATGGCCGATCACGTGTACCTAAAACCATTGACCACCAAATCCATTGTTGAGATCCTTAAAAAACACCCGAATATTGATGCCGTTTTGCCCACAATGGGCGGACAAACAGCATTGAACCTTTGTATTGAGGCAGATGAAAAAGGCATTTGGGAAGATTTTGGTGTAGAGATCATTGGGGTGGATATTGATGCGATCAATATTACCGAGGATCGGGAGAAATTTAGGGAGTTGATGCTAAAAATCGGCATCGGCATGCCGCCCCAAGCTTCGGCTACCTCTTTCTTGAAAGGAAAGGAAATCGCACAGGAATTCGGTTTCCCATTGGTGATCAGAGCATCCTTTACCCTTGGTGGTGCAGGGGCGGGTATCGTGTATGATCCCGAACATTTTGACGATATGTTGAGCCATGGATTGGAAGTTTCCCCCATCCACGAAGTCATGATCGACAAGGCATTGATGGGTTGGAAGGAATACGAGTTGGAGTTGCTTCGTGATAAAAATGACAACGTAGTAATCATCTGTACCATTGAAAACATGGACCCGATGGGTATCCACACCGGGGATTCCATTACCGTGGCACCTGCCATGACCTTATCAGACAGGACGTTCCAGCGAATGCGGGACATGGCCATCCACATGATGCGCAGCATCGGGGATTTTGCGGGAGGATGTAACGTACAGTTTGCCGTTAGCCCAGATGAAAAAGAAGATATTATCGCCATCGAGATCAATCCAAGGGTTTCCCGTTCTTCAGCTTTGGCATCTAAAGCTACCGGATATCCGATTGCAAAGATTGCGGCCAAATTGGCCATTGGATACACTTTGGATGAGTTGGACAACCAAATCACCAAGTCCACTTCGGCATTGTTCGAGCCCACTTTGGACTATGTGATCGTGAAAATACCACGTTGGAACTTCGATAAGTTTGAAGGTTCCGATAGAACATTGGGACTTCAGATGAAATCCGTAGGTGAAGTAATGGGAATCGGCCGATCATTCCAAGAAGCCTTGCACAAGGCCACGCAATCCCTCGAAATAAAAAGAAATGGTTTGGGTGCAGATGGCAAGGGTTACAAGGATTACGATACCATTATGGAAAAATTGCGGGTACCCAGTTGGGATCGGGTGTTCGTACTTTACGATGCCATTCAATTGGGGATACCCCTCAAACGTATCCACGAAGTAACTAAAATAGACATGTGGTTCTTGAAGCAATACGAAGAGCTGCATTTCTTGGAATTGGAAATTTCCAAATACACCATCGAAAGTTTGCCCAAATCCCTGTTGTTGGAGGCCAAACAAAAAGGCTTTGCCGACCGTCAAATCGCTCACATGTTGGATTGTTACGAGAGTGAGGTGCACAGCAAGCGTACCGATTTGGGAATAAATAGGGTATACAAATTGGTAGACACCTGTGCCGCTGAGTTTAAAGCGGTTACGCCATATTACTACTCTACTTTTGAAGAAGAGATAGAAACCGCTGATGGTCATCGTTATGTGGCGAATGACAGCGAGGTAACCGATCGAAAGAAAGTAGTGGTGCTCGGGTCAGGCCCCAACCGTATCGGGCAGGGTATCGAGTTTGACTACTGCTGCGTTCATGGAGTATTGGCCGCTGCGGAGTGTGGGTACGAGACCATCATGATCAACTGTAACCCCGAAACCGTTTCCACGGATTTTGATACAGCGGACAAGCTGTATTTTGAGCCTGTCTTCTGGGAGCACATTTACGATATCATCCTACATGAAAAACCGGAAGGAGTGATCGTGCAGTTGGGTGGCCAAACCGCTCTGAAACTGGCCGAAAAACTGGATAAATACGGTATCAATATCATCGGGACCAGTTTCCAATCCCTGGATTTGGCCGAGGACAGGGGAAGTTTCTCCACCTTGTTGAAGGACAATGATATCCCCTATCCAAGATTCGGTGTTGCTGAGACAGCGGATGAAGCCTTGGACTTGGCAGATGAGCTGAACTTCCCATTGTTGGTAAGACCTTCCTACGTGTTGGGCGGTCAGGGGATGAAAATTGTGATCAACAAAGAGGAATTGGAGGCCCACGTGGTGGACCTTTTGAGAAGCATACCAAACAATAAGCTTTTACTTGATCACTATTTGGACGGAGCTATTGAGGCAGAGGCGGATGCCATTTGCGATGGTGAGGATGTTTATATCATAGGAATCATGGAGCATATTGAGCCCTGTGGAATCCATTCAGGGGACTCCAATGCCACGTTGCCGCCCTTTAACCTAGGTGAATTTGTGTTGCAACAGATCAAGGATCACACCAAAAAGATTGCTTTGGCCTTGAATACCGTAGGACTGATCAATATTCAGTTTGCGATTAAAGATGATACTGTATACATCATTGAGGCCAACCCGAGGGCTTCGAGAACAGTTCCATTCATTGCCAAGGCGTACAAAGAACCTTATGTGAATTATGCCACCAAAGTGATGTTGGGCGAGAAAAAGGTGAAGGATTTCAACTTTAACCCACAATTGGAAGGTTATGCCATAAAACAACCCGTATTCTCCTTCAACAAGTTCCCGAATGTGAACAAAAACCTCGGACCTGAAATGAAGAGTACAGGGGAAAGCATCTTGTTCATCGACAGTTTAAAAGACGATGAATTCTACAACCTCTATTCCAGGAGAAAGATGTATTTGAGCAAATAATTCCAGGGAATCCAGAAATACAATAAGACCTTTGAAACGGTTTTAGTCGATCAGCTTGAATGATTCGGCAATCGTTTCAAAGGTTTTTTTATGCTCGTCTTTTTTGGATTGCAGGGTCCAGGCCATCATCATATAGGCATCGTCGGTTCCATCAATAAAGGTGAGCAAATAGGAAATTCCTTCGTCTATGCCGTCCACGATGGCATCCACTTCCACCATTTCGGCATCCAAGCCATTTATTTTTAAGGGTTTTGGTTCGGATTGATGGGAAATATACATGGTGCTGGATAACAATTGCATTTGGATTTCCCTGTAATTTTGGACCAAGGACAAATTTTCATCAAATTGCCCTACATCCTTTAAGATATCCACAAATCCGGATTTGGGTTCATCGATTACGATCACATAGGTTTCCTTGAAAATGTTTTGGTATTGCAGGGAGGCCTCTTCGTTCAATCCCGTGGTAGATCGCATAAATTTGGGAATTTCCACGCTGTAGGCATCAGGTACCACCACCGTATTGAAATCCTCCATATCGGTTTCCTCTGTCGATTTTTTGGTCTTAAAGTCGATGCAGGAGGTAAAGCTAATGGTACAGGCCAAAAATAATAAGGAAGAAATTTTTTTCATTGGGTTGGTTTAGTGTTTAAACGAAAATACCATTAAAATATTGATAAACCATAAAGCCAAAAAGGTTCCTCATGGGAACCTTCTTAACGTAAAAAAAGGAACCAACCTTTAGAATGGCTTCAAGGTGCTAATTGCAATTCGGTTCCAAGCATTAATTGTAACAATGCCCATTATGATCTGTGCAAAATAGTTTTCATCAAAAATGCTTAGGGCCTTTGTATAGGTGTGATCCGTAACGCCATTTTTATGAATCATGGTAACCTCTTCGGTAAGTTGTAAAATCATTTTTTCTTCTTCGGAAAAATAATCGGTATCTCTCCAAGCGTCCAATAGCAAAAGGCGTTTGGGGTCTTCTCCGAGTTTAAGGGACTCTTCGGTATGCATGTTTATACAAAAGGCACAACCATTGATCTGTGACGCCCGTAGCTTGATCAATTCATAATGTTGTTTGGTCAACTGGCCTTGTTGCATATAGTTTTCAAGGTTGAACATTGCTTTAAAGGCATTAGGTTCAACAGCATCAATTTGGATTCTTTGTTCCATTGCTTTATGTGTTTTAAAATTCGATACGAAGGTATCCCGTGGGTTTGCCAATTAACTTAAACGGGTTTAAGAACGCTTTTTGGCTCTAATTTCACTGACATACTCTGGTGTCAATCCCAAAAACGAAGCAATTAAATACTGGGGCACGCGTTGTGCGAACTCCGGAAAATGATCAACGAAGTGGAAATAGATCTCTTCCTTGGAGAAGTCGAAAAGGTATTTGGTGCGGTTAAGGGAAGAACCATAGGCGATTCGATAAATGGATTTAAAATAACGCTCCATGATCGGGAATTGTTCCAATAGTGCTTCTAGGTTATTATGCCGAATACTTAGTACATCGGTGTCTTCTATCGCTCGCACATAAAATTCTGAGGCTGACTGTTTTTGGAAAGCCAGAAAATCGGTGAGCCACCAATTCTCAATGGCAAATTGAACAGTTCGCTCGGTTCCCCTGTCATTGATGAAGTACATGTGAAGGCACCCTTTTACAACAAAAAAATTGTTGTTGCAGATGTCTCCTGCTCCCAATAAAAGTTCTTTCTTTTGGAAATGTTGCTCCTTAAAGAAGGTCAAAATGGTTTGAAAATCGGTATCTGTTAAGGAAACAAAAGAATTTATATGCTTATGAAATGGATGTTCCGTCATAATATCCCTAAAATTACCCCAATAATTTGTCAGTAGTGATCATTTTATGGTGGAATACAAAAATTTCTGCAAAAATAAATGTGACATTACACTTTTTAACCATTATTAACACGTTGCACTTGTATGGGTTCTTTCCGTAAACTAGTTTTGTTCCCCGAATGAAAACGGCACTCAAGAAATTTCTGTTTCCCATCTGCATCCTTCTCTTAGGAGGATTCATCAATTTGTATGCAGATACAGATGCCGAACAGCTATCTCCAAATGCCTGCACCATTGAGCGTTTCAACACTTCTGAAAATTCCACTATAACTTCCCATCTATTTGGTAGCGATAAAAAATTATATGCCGAAACAGAGGTAGAAGAACAAGAGGAAAGGGAAGAGGAGACCCTATCGCAAGACTTACATTTACAATTTGGCGGTTATTTGACTGCCTTTTTTTATGGATTGCCTTCTGGTATCCATCATTTGGAAACCACGTCCGCCTACGCTGGTTATCTGCCTCAATTTGAAGGATCTCCCCTCAGAAGGCACGTGAGGTTCCAAGTATTCCTGATTTAGAATTTTTCTCCATTAGGTCGGCTACGTTGGTAGACAGGCCTATCAGCAATCACTTTGAGTATAATCAATAACCAAGGGCAGGTCCATGCTAAACGGATTGGGGCTTTCCTTTGAATTTTTCAACACAATTTTATTTAATCGTACGAACTATGAGGAAAATTTCCATCTTCATCGGCTTGGTGGTACTGTTGTTCCACACAAGCTGCGAATCCAAAAAACATGAAACCAAGGACGAGACCAAGTATTTGGTTTCCAGTCCAATCCGAAAGGATACATCCATTACCAAGGATTATGTGTGTCAAATACACTCTATCCGACACATTGAACTACGTGCTTTGGAGAAAGGTTACCTGCAACATATTTATGTGGATGAGGGCCAATTTGTGAAAAAGGGCCAGCAAATGTTCCACATTATGCCCAATGTATATGAAGCCGACCTACAAAAAGCAAAGGCTGAAGCAGAAGTGGCAGAAATTGAATTCAAGAATACACAATTATTGGCCGATGGTAATGTGGTTTCGGCCAACGAACTGGCCATGGCCAAGGCAGAATACGATAAGGCCAAGGCAGAAGTGAAACTGGCAGAGACCCATTTGGGTTTCACCGATATCCGTGCACCGTTTGATGGCATAATGGACCATTTGGAAGCACGGGAAGGGAGTCTTTTGGATGAAGGGGAACTATTGACCACCTTGTCGGACAATAGTAAAATGTGGGTCTACTTCAACGTGCCCGAGGCCGAGTACCTGGATTACATTACCAGTGCCAACAATGGCAGTAAACAGCAAGTGGAATTGCTTATGGCCAATAACCGAAAATTTGATCAGATCGGTGTGGTGGAGACCATAGAGGGGGAGTTCAATCATGAGACAGGAAATATCGCTTTTCGAGCAACATTCGACAATCCAAAGCGAATTCTGCGCCATGGGGAAACAGGTAGTATCCTAATGACCGTTCCGCTTACCAATGCCCTGTTGATTCCACAAAAGGCCACATTTGAAGTATTGGACAAAAAATATGTTTTTGTGCTGGACGAAAAGGGAACAGTACAGCAACGGGAAATTCATGTGGGTGCAGAACTACAGCACTTGTTTGTAGTTGAAAAAGGACTATCCGAAAACGACAAGGTGTTGTTGGAAGGCATTCGTATGGTCAAAAATGGGGAGAACATCCATTTCGAATATATGAAGCCCGAAAAAATGCTGTCCAGTCTTGATTTGTACGCAGAGTAATCACCCAAAAGTAATCAGACAACATGTTTAAAAAATTTATACACAGGCCAGTTTTGGCCATTGTGATATCGGTGATCATTGTTTTTACCGGCTTGCTTGCCATAAAACAATTGCCCATATCCCAATTTCCGCAGATTGCACCCACTACGGTCAATATTTTTATTGCCTACCCGGGTGCCAGTGCAGACGTATTGGTAAAATCGACCTTGATTCCTTTGGAAACCGCCATTAACGGTGTGCAGGGCATGCGGTATATCGCTTCCGATGCCACGAGTGCTGGTGAAGGTACTGTTCGGATCATTTTTGAACCGGGAACGGACCCCAACCAAGCGGTGGTGCGGGTCAAGACCCGTGTGGACCAAGTAATGCCCCTGTTGCCCGATTTGGTGCAACGGGAAGGGGTGATCATCACCCCGGTGATTCCCAGTATGTTGATGTACGTGAACCTGTATAGCAAGGAAGACAACACCGACGAACGGTTTTTGTACAACTATGCCTATACCAAGATCATACCCGAAATACAACGGATCAATGGTATCGCCACGGCACAAATATTGGGAAGCCGAAAATTTGCGATGCGGGTTTGGTTGAAACCAGACCGTATGCGGGCCTATAACATTTCGGCAGAAGAAGTGTTGGAAGCGATGGAAGAACAGAGTATTATCGCCAGACCAGGTCGATTGGGTCAAAGTTCGGGTAAGAATGCCCAGTCGTTGGAGTACGTTTTGGTGTATCAAGACAGGTACAACGAGCCGGAACAATATCGGAACATTATCCTTAAAGCTAATGATGATGGTGAAATCCTGAAATTGGGTGATGTGGCCAATGTGGAATTGGGCAGTGAGTTTTTCGATATCTATTCCAATTTGGATGGTAGGCCATCCGCCTCCATCGTATTGAAGCAGACCTTTGATAGTAATGGTAGCGATGTGATTAAATCCGTAAAAGCCAAGTTGAAAGAACTGGAAGCCGACCTGCCCCCTGGCATGGATTACCAGATCAGTTACGACGTGTCCAATTTCTTGAATGCGTCCATCGACCAAGTGTTGCATACGTTACGGGATGCCTTTATTCTGGTGGCCATTGTGGTCTTCCTGTTCTTGGGGGATTGGCGTTCTACACTGATTCCGATCATTGCCGTACCAGTATCGCTGGTCGGGGCCTTTTTTGTAATGCAAATGTTCGGACTCTCCATCAACCTAATTACGCTTTTTGCTTTGGTTTTGGCCATTGGTATTGTAGTGGACAACGCTATTGTGGTGGTGGAAGCCGTACACGTAAAAATGCACGAGGAAAACTTAACGCCTTACAAAGCCTCGTATGAAGTGCTGGGCGAAATTGGAGGTGCCATTATTGCGATTACTTTGGTAATGACATCGGTATTTATTCCCATTTCCTTCATGACAGGTCCGGTGGGGGTCTTTTACCGACAGTTTTCGATTACCATGGCTGGATCTATCGTGATTTCGGCCATTGTAGCCTTAACACTTACTCCTGTGCTGTGTGCCATGATGTTGAAGAACACCCATGGACAACCACGTAGAAAATCACCCGTAAACCGATTCATCGATTGGTTCAATGGCAAGTTTGAACGCTTAACGGGAAGGTATGTAGGCGTACTGAACAAAATTGTGAACCGTCGTGTTGTCACCTTCGGATTGTTGATTGCCTTCTGTGCTGGTATTTTCTTTACGAATAAAACACTGCCCGCTGGATTTATTCCCAACGAGGACCAAGGTATGATCTATGCGATTATCCAAACACCTCCGGGTGCCACCTTGGAGCGAACCAATGCGGTGGCCAGAAAGCTGCAGGAAATCTGCGAAGAAACCGAAGGGGTGGAATCTGTTTCATCCTTGGCCGGTTACGAGATCATGACGGAAGGTCGTGGTTCCAATGCGGGAACCTGTCTGATCAACCTAAAACCATGGTCCGAAAGGGAACACACCGTTCACGAGATCATGGAAGAGTTGGAAGAAGAGACCAAAGACCTTGGGGCGGTCATCGAATACTTTGAGCCCCCCGCCGTCCCTGGCTTTGGTTCATCAGGTGGTTTTGCCATGCGCTTGTTGGACAAGACCAATGGTACCGATTACCACGAGTTTGAAAAAGTGAACAACAACTTCATGGATGCCTTGCGCAAGCGCAAGGAATTGGCTGGTCTGTTCACCTTTTATGCGGCCAATTACCCACAGTACGAGTTGAAGATCAACAACAAAGCGGCCATGCAAAAAGGCGTGTCCATTGGCAAGGCCATGGAAAACTTGAACATTTTGATCGGTAGTACCTACGAACAAGGGTTTATCCGTTTTGGACGTTTCTTTAAGGTATATACCCAAGCTGCGCCCGAATACCGGGCCTTGCCCACCGATCTGGAAAAACTCTTTGTGAAAAATGAAGAGGGTGAAATGGTGCCGTATTCTTCGTTTATGACGATGGAAAAAAGGTTGGGCCCCAACGAGATTACGCGTTATAACCTGTACAACTCTGCTGCAATCAATGGACTGCCGGCCAAAGGCTACACTTCCGGAGATGCCATTGAGGCCATCAAGGAAGTGGCAGCGGAAACCCTGCCACGGGGTTACGATATCGCATGGGAAGGTTTGTCCTTTGACGAGGCCCAACGTGGAAACGAGTCCATTTACATTTTTGCAGTGGTATTGATTTTCGTGTATCTAGTTTTGGCTGCACAGTATGAAAGTTTCTTGCTGCCGTTGGCCGTAATCCTATCGCTGCCTGTTGGGGTGTTCGGCTCCTTCTTCCTGTTGAAGGTCATGGGACTGTCCAACGACGTGTACGCACAGATCGGTATGATCATGTTGGTGGGTCTTTTGGGTAAAAATGCGGTATTGATCGTGGAGTTTGCGGTGCAAAAGCATCGTGAGGGCGCTTCTATTTTAGAAGCGGCCATTGAAGGATCCAAACAACGGTTCCGGCCCATTTTGATGACTTCCTTTGCCTTTATCGCGGGTCTGATTCCATTAGTGGTGGCCACAGGGGCAGGAGCCATCGGTAACCGCACCATTGGTGGCTCTGCATTGGGCGGTATGCTCATCGGTACCATCTTCGGGGTGCTGCTCATCCCCGGTTTGTACTTCATCTTTGCCAAAATGGCCGAAGGTAAAAGCCTTATTCGTGATGAACATGACGAACCTATTTCAGAAGAGCTTTTCCGAAACAGGGAAAATGATGAAAGTAGGCTACGTGCCCGACTTCGTGAGGTGAACAAACTTTTGAAAAAAATGACCAAAAGAAATGGAAACAAAAAGGATAAAGGAGACCAAGATGAAGCATAGAAAATCACTTGTATTGGGAATTATAGTGCTGGTCGGCCTTTATTCCTGTGTACCGACCCGGGAGATCAGGGACGAAAACACTTCCGTGCCCGAGAATTATCAAAACCAATCCGCGGATACCCTAAACACTGGATTGGTACAGTGGCGTGAATTTTTCAAGGACCCCAATTTGGTGGCATTGATCGACACCGCTTTGGTGAAAAACCAGGAGTTGAACATCATGCTGCAACGGGTGGATATGGCCAAGAATGTGATACAGGCCAAAAAAGGGGAGTATTTGCCATTTGTCAATTTTCAGACGGGTGCCGAAGTGGAAAAAGTAGGTGAATATACCCGAAATGGAGCCGTGGAAAAGAACCTGGAGATCAAGGAAGGGGAGGAATTTCCCGAACCCTTGACCAACTTTGGTTTGGGTGCCTTTGCCACTTGGGAACTCGACGTTTGGAAAAAACTGCGCAATGAGAAAAAAGCGGCTGTTTATGAGTATCTGTCTAGCGTAGAGGGCAAAAACTTCATGGTGACCAATTTGGTCTCGGAAGTGGCTGCTTCCTATTACGAATTGATGGCACTGGACAATGAATTGGCCATTATAGACCAAAACTTGGAAATCCAACAAAACGCCTTGAGAATGGTGAAACTGCAAAAGCAGGCAGCACGTGCCACCGAATTGGCGGTAAAGCGTTTTCAGGCGGAAGTGATGAAGAACCAGAGTCACAAGTATGAGATCGAACAGGAAATTGTTGTGGTGGAAAACCGAATCAACTTCTTGATAGGGCGTACGCCGCAACACATAGACCGTGCTTCGGACAATTTTATAAATACTCCGATTGATATACTGTATGCCGGTATTCCCTCGCAATTGTTGCAGAATCGACCCGATGTACGCCAGGCGGAGTTTGAGTTGGCAGCTGCGAAATTGGATACCAAGGCGGCCAAGGCCAATTTTTACCCACAGTTTACCATTAAAGCTGGCTTGGGATTGGAAGCGTTTGACACCAAGTACCTCACCAGTACCCCCGAATCCATGTTGTATTCCGTGATGGGTGATATGGTAGCACCCTTGATCAACCGAAATGCAATCAAGGCGCAGTACAAGAATGCCACGGACCGACAGTTGCAAGCCGTGTTCGAATATGAGAAGACCATATTAAATGCCTACATCGAGGTGGCGAACCAGTTGTCCAACATCGACAATTTGAAAAAAAGCTACGATTTGAAAGATGGTCAAGTACAGGCCTTAACGGAATCCATTGACCTATCTACTCGATTGTTCCAATCCGCAAGGGTGGAATATATTGAGGTGCTTTTGGCACAACGAGAGGCCTTGGAATCGCGAATGGAGCTGGTAGAGACCAAGAAAGACCAAATGCTGGCCCAGGTGAATATGTACCGGGCCTTGGGAGGCGGCTGGAATTAAAAAACCCCAAATCGATGGTTGTTGAGCCTACTTGCCTTGGCTGTTGATTTACCCAAAGCGAAACCCCGATTTACAATTGTAAATCGGGGTTTTAATTTTGAAATATTTTGATATCAAGGTCGAATTTACTTCGTCCAATAATCGACCACCAGCACATCTTGTAAGTGCGGACTAAGAATATCCCCAAAAGCCACATGGTCGGGGTGGGTGAGGTAGGTGTCCCGATCCTTTTCGCTATCGAACGTCAGAAAATAACAGTGGGTAAATCCCTTGTTCAAATTTTCGGGGCTGTTGTTCAATCCCATTTCAAAACCTTTGATTTCTGAAATTTTGGAGGGCAATGCAGCAAAGGCATCATTCACTTTGGCGATATCTTCTGGGGTGGAGGTATCCTTGTATTGAAACAGCACTACGTGCCGAAGATGCGTTGTTGGTTTTTCCATTTCGGGTTCGTTTGTGGTTGCTTCTTTGCTTGGGGTGTTGCAGCTCATCATAAAAATGAGGCTGAAGAGTAAATAATGGATTTTCATTGATATTTAGTTAGGATTTTAAATCAAAATATAGTCTATTCACCTTTGTACTTCTCGAACCATGCCAATACACTGGCAATCTTCGCGATCAAATTACTGGGCTTGTTGGCAATACCGTGCGAAGCTCCCGGGATACGAACCAAAGCCGTTTCCACATTTTCCAATTTCAAGGCTGCATAAAACTGCTCCGACTCCGCAATCGGGGTTCGATAATCCTCTTCACCCGTCATCAACATGGTGGGAGTGTTCACATTGCCCACATAGGTCAAAGGAGAGCGACGTTGGTAATTCTCAGGATCTTCCCAGGGCTTTTTACCGAACCAATATTTGGAGAAAAACTGCACCCCGTCGGCATAGAGCACAAAACTGGTCCAATTGATCACAGGTTTGGCCACCACAGCGGCTTTAAAACGGTCCGTTTTACCCACGATCCAAGCTGTGAGCACACCACCGCCGCTACCTCCGGTAACAAAGAGGTTGTCCGTATCCACATATCCTTTGGCAATCAACGCATCCACACCCGACATGAGGTCATCGTAATCGTGGTTGGGGTAATCATGGTGGATGAGGTTTCCGAATTCCTCCCCGTAACTGGTGCTGCCCCTAGGATTGGTGTATAGTACCACATAGCCAGCGGCGGCATAGGCCTGTATTTCGGCTGAGTACACATCACCATAGCTGGTGAACGGCCCTCCGTGAATTTCCAAGATCATTGGATATTTTTTGGAAGGATCAAAATCGGGAGGCGTTACCGCCCAGCCTTGAATGTCACGTTGGTCGTAGGATGATTTCCACCACATTTCTTCGACCTTACCAAGTTTTTTAAAAGAAAAGAGGTCATCATTGACTGCGGTTAGTCGTCTATTGCTTTTCCCATCGGAAACGCCTAAATCGGAGGGATGACTCGCATCCCCTAATGTATAGGCAAACCTGTTGTTATTGGAACCTGAAAAACTGGCAGCATTATAGGGCCTGCCCAAGGAAAGTCCACCCAAATTGTCTGTTATGTCATCCACCTTTCCAGACAAACTCATCGAGGCCAATTTGCCCTCGCCTTTATCCGTGAAAATAAAATATAATCCTTTACCCTTGCTGTTCCAGACCATATCCTCCACATCGCGATCGAATCCACCTGAAATCAATCGGGAGCCCGAGCCATCGGTGTTCATGACATACAATTGGGTCAATTGGTAGCCTTGCAGGCGATCGTCGTACCCCAAATAGGCAATTTGGGTACCATCAGGCGACAAAACGGGATGGGTATCCGGACCGTAACGCTCCGTGAGTTTTTTCATTTCGCCGGAAGTAACACTGATCTGGTAAATGTCACTATCTGCGGGTTCCATTTCCTCATCCTTGTGGAAATTGGCGCTAAAATACAAATGGGTATTGTCCTTGGCCCAAATCGGACCTCCATGGTCAAACTCCTTAAATGTCAACTGTTTTGGTGTACCCCCACTGATCGGTAAGGTGAACAATTGCATATTCCCACCTTTCAGATACCCTTGGCCATCGCCGCGGTAGTTCATTTTGTCGATGTATTTGGGAGGTGCGTTCCATTTGGCACCTTCTGGTTTGGCCGGCATTTTTATGATGGATTTGTCCGCTTCCGGCACAAACATATTGAAGGCCACATAGCGGTCGTCATGGGACCAGGATACCTGCCCGGGGGCTTGTGGGGTATTGGTGAGGGCCATAACCTCTTTCGTGTCCAACCACATGAGGTAGAGTTTCATTTTTTCATCGGCCATGTTCGATTTGAAAACGATCTTATTGCCATCGTGCGACCATTTCGGTGCAAAATCGTTGTGATTCCCCGTGGTCAAGGGTCGGTTGTTCGAACCATCAAAATTAACAATCCAAAGGTTGGACAGGTTGCGGTCGGTCATCACATCCTTAAAATTGCGAACGTAAATGATCTTGGAACCATCCGGTGAAATTTGCGGATCGGAAACAAATTCCATGTTGAAAATGTCCAATAATTCCAAATTGGACTGAACTTGACCAAATCCGAAAGAGGCATAGCCCAAGCATAATAGTAAGGTAATGAGTACTTTTTTCATGACGTTGATTATTTGGTGTTTGTGGATTCTTTGATTTCTACTGTAGGTATGTTGACAATTTCAAAGGTGGCCGAGGCCAACTGCACCTTTCCATTGGTTTCTTTGATGCGTTTTCCAATGGATTCATTCAATAGGTGCTTGGTCGCCCTTCGTTTCTTATAGTCCACAATATACCGTAAGTTGAACTGAACCCAGTTGTCGGTCATGGTAATGGCCAAGGTTGGGTTTACTTCAGCATCTTCGATATAGTATTTGCTTACCACTTCCTTCCACTCCGCAATGGAATCCTGAACATATTCCGATAAGGCTTCCTGTGCCACCGATATCACAATTTTTTTGGCCAATTCCAAATCGGAATCGTAGCGGATGGGCAGGTTGAACTCATCCCACACAAAGGGAAAATCCAAGGAATAATTGTACACCGGCCCTTTAAAAACAAAAGCGTTGCTCAGCTTCACAATTCGGCCACTATAGTTGTCACTGGACACCCATTCACCAATCTCCATCATCGTGGTGTACATGCTGTCAATATCGATCACATCTCCCTTTATGCCATTGAGCTCTATACGATCGCCGGGTTTGTACACACGGACAAAAAAGATGTAAAAGGAACCTGCTATGCTCAATATCAATTCTTGTAAGGTGATGGTGATCCCAGCCGTGAGCAGTCCCATGGCCAGGCCAAAATCTTTGATGCTGCCCGTAAAATAGGAGATGGTGATCAAGACAATCAACAAATAGCCAATAACTTGAATGGCCTTTTGTGCCTTGTATTTAATGGCATTGTCGTGGAGGTTTTTTTTCATCCACCGCCTTGTCCAGGCAATGAGGATGAAAATTAGGGCCACCCAAGCCAAGTATTTGAGAATGCTTGATGTGAGGGCTTGATCCGTAAACCAATCTTTTACATTTTCAACCAGGTCCATGCAGGTGCATTACAGTTAAAGGTCCGTTTATCCAAAAGCGTTGTGGAGTGTCACTCTAAGAAAAATGCGACTCTTAAAATTACGGATTTTAATCCCTAAAATGACTTGTAATACAAAGTATTTGCAGTAACTGGGTCAGTAGGTGGTGGTCATGTTGCTGTCCACACAAATGATAAAGTCAGCCAAGCCTTTGTTTTCAGCTTCCAACTGATGGACGTTTTCTTGCGTCACCGTGGAAATGGTCCCATACTGCAGGTCTGGACGCTGCAATTGCAAATACCATAAAATGCCTTCGTAGTTGTTGGAGTGGTAGGCACCGTTGTAATGCACGAACAGGCTACCGTCGGTATAATTTTTAAGGATGAAATGGGCCATGGTAGCATCTTTGATGGCCTGTGCCATCACCAAGGTGGGACTTCCGTGGTCGCCCATCATTTTCAGGATATTTTGATAGCCCGGTAAATCGGGGTCAAAGGTGATGGGTAGGGGGGCAATCCATGCCTTTTCTTCCACTGAAAGCGTGTCGAGGGCCTCAAAGCCGCCTTTGTAGACCATACTGGCATAGCGACGGGGCACATTGGAAGCCACAAAAACAAGTTGGTTATCCTTGGCAAAATCCACTAACGGCGCATAATCGGTTTTATGATTGTTCCAAAGTCGGGCCGTGGAATCCAGTGCCTTGTAATCGATTGTTCCGGCCAAATAGGCATCGAGTTCGTCTTGATTGTCTGCTTCCACCATTTCAGCCCCCAAAATCAAGGGACGTGAAGCATGCAAATCGGAGGTCAATTCGTATTGCAGCCAATGCGCAATGGGATTGTTGTGTAGTTCCCCGAACAGTACCATGTCCTTTTCTTCCAAAGTTTTCAGCATTTTTTTATAGGAGACCTTTTTGCCTTTGGCATTGTAGATCACGTACGGTGCTTTTTGGGCATAACCAAAGGTTAGGAAAAAGGTGAAGGTGAAAAGGAAAAGAAGGTTTTTCATATTAATTGTTATTATTCAATTGTTTGACAAAGTTTTGATTTAACTGCCACATTTCTTCAATTGGAATGGCCTTCCTACTTAGCTGATTGACATCATCATGTTTGGTCCATAGATAGGGGAAAAATGAAATGCCTTTGTTCCCATCCAATGATTTGATATCATTTTCCCATCCTTTCCATCTGACATTCGAGTAAAAATCCGATAAATTCCCAACAAATGTCCACCAAATAAATTCGGAATATCCCATGTTCATTGGTTCCCACTTAAGCGTGTCAGGAGCGAAATAATAAATTTTACCCACATCTTCTCCTAGGACGCCACCATTGATCCCAAAAAATCCACCCACGATATCATCAGCGATTAAGTAAATCATCGGTTGGTCACCAAAATTTTCAAACGTTTTTCCTTTGTTCCAATCAGGCAGTGAACGGTTCAATTTGGGATTTCCAGAACCAAGAATACGAAGCCAGCCATTATCAACAAAAATCCCTCCTGTTTCGTAAATAATTGCACCCATTGGAGATCGAGTGGTAACTTGTGTCTGAATAAGCGAATTTTTGGCTCTTAAGGTATCTTTTTCAAGAATTTCAATTGGATTAGTGGCTTCAGCTATCCATTCTTTTACCAAATCCCATCCCGGCTCTTCTTTATTTACTAATTCGTCAAGTGATTTCAAACTGTTGTTTTGACCATGTACTATCCCATGAAATAAAAAAATAAAAAGGATTATCTTTTTCAATGTTCAATTTTTAATTTACTCCTCCCACTCTGTATGGAAAATCCCTTCGCGGTCCACACGTTCGTAGGTGTGCGATCCAAAATAGTCGCGCTGGGCCTGGATGAGGTTCAACGGCAATCGGCTACTCGTATAGGCATCAAAATAGGTGAGGGCGTTGGAGAGTCCGGCCAGGGGAATGCCGTTGGTGGCACCATAGGCAGTCAACTCCCGTGCGGCACCCACGGTACCTTTCACTTTTTCCACAAAGGTTGGCGCCAACAAAAGGTTCTGAAGGTTTTCATGGGCGCGGTAGGCATTGGTAATATCGGCCAACAGGGCGGCCCGAATGATACATCCCGCACGCCAGATCTTGGCAATCTCGCCTAGTTCCAGTTCGTACCCATATTCCTTGGAGGCATCGGCCAATTGGTGCATGCCCTGCGCATAGGTCATAATAAAGGCAAAATAAAGGGCTTGCTCTGCTTTGGCGATAAAATCCGCTTTGTTCACGGCGGATGGAGTAGGACGGTCGTACAACGCATCGGCTTGTGTTCGTTCCTCTTTTAAGGCGGATATTTCCCGCATGCTCACGGCCACATCGATGGTTGGCACGGGAATGCCAAGATCCATTGCATTTTGAGAGGTCCATTTTCCAGTTCCCTTTTGCTTGGCCTTGTCCAAAATTTTGTCCACCAAATCGCCGTCGCCCAGATCATCTTTTTGTTCAAAGATTTCCGAGGTGATTTCCACCAAAAAGGATTGCAGTCGGCCTTGGTTCCATTTTGCAAACGTTTCGTGCAGTTCCGCATTGGAGAGCCCCCCGGCTTTTTTCAACAAATCATAGATTTCGGAAGTGAGCTGCATCAATCCGTATTCGATGCCATTGTGCACCATTTTTACGTAGTTTCCTGCCGATTTAGGTCCCAAATAGGCCACACAGGGCTCTCCGTTGTATTTGGCCGAGACGGCTTCAAAAATGGGCTTTACGTGCTGGTAAGCTTCTTTAGAACCTCCGGGCATAATACTGGGACCCCTTCGAGCACCCTTTGCGCCACCGGATACCCCGGCGCCGAAAAAGTTGATGCCCTTTTCCTTCAAATAGGCCTCACGTCGGTCCGTATCGGTAAAAAAGGAGTTGCCCCCGTCAATGATGATGTCCCCTTGGTCCAAATGAGGCAACAATCCTTCGATTACACTGTCCACAATTTTCCCTGCGGGTACCAAAAGCATAATTTTTCGGGGAGTAGTCAATGCATTTACGAAGGTTTTTACATCGCTGGTGGCGTTTACCTTGTCTGTATTGCCCCCTTCTTGGATCAATGCGTTCACTTTTTCTTCATCCAAATCGTTTCCGAAAGCGGTAAATCCGTTATCGGCCACATTCAGGATAAAATTACGTCCCATAACCCCAAGGCCCACAAGGCCAAAATCATACGTATCTGCCATCTGCTATTTTTTCGTCTTGTTCTGTTAATGCAACACTAAGGTTGCCTTTTCATGAAATAGGAACCTAAAATAAACCTTATATTCGTCATGCTCAAATATTAATGCACCGAATGGGGCAATGGGCAAAGCAACCTACCGGAAACCTGAAACACTATGAAGAAGACCGAAAACCAAATGCTCGTAATCTTTGGGGCATCGGGTGATTTAACGGCGCGAAAACTGGTCCCAGCGCTTTTCAATTTGTATTTGGCCAAACACCTTCCTGAAAACTTTGTGGTACTGGGGGTTAGCCGGAGCAATCTTTCGGATGAATCGTTCCGGGATCGAGTGGTCTACAACAGTGATTACCTGCAAGAAAAAATCAAAAAGAACAAAGACAGCGATATACAGGGGTTTGCGAATCGATTGTATTATGAGGACCTGGGCAGCAGCTACGATACCGATTTTGGGAGCTTGCGTAAACGCGTAGAAGCACTTAAGGAGAAGCATAGCATATCCGGCAATATCATTTATTACCTGTCCACACCGCCCACATTGTACGAGGCCATTGCCAAACGGTTATCTGAGTCGGGAATGAACGCCCAAGAGAATGGTTGGAAACGTTTGATCGTGGAAAAACCCTTTGGCTACAGCTTGGAAACGGCCAAAAACCTGAACAAAGGACTCCATCAATATTTTTCGGAGGGACAGATTTATCGAATTGACCATTATTTGGGCAAGGAAACCGTCCAAAACTTATTGGTGACCCGATTTGCCAACAGCATTTTTGAACCCCTTTGGAACCGGAATTATATCGAACATGTGGAAATCACCAATGCCGAGAGTGTCGGTGTGGAGAAACGTGGTGGCTATTATGATAAATCCGGAGCTTTACGTGACATGTTCCAAAACCATTTGCTCCAGATTGTTTCGTTGGTGGTGATGGAGCCACCGATCGGGGCCGAGGCGGAGGAAATCCGAAATGAAAAAGTAAAGGCGCTGAAATCACTACGGGTAATGACGGATGAGCAAATACTTTTTAAAAATACCATTCGTGCCCAGTATGTATCCTCCGTGGTAAATGGCGAAAAAGTGAAAGGGTATCGGGAAGAAGACGGTGTAGATCCCAATTCCACCACCGAAACTTTTGCAGCGGTCAAATTTTATGTGGATAACTGGCGTTGGCACGGTGTGCCCTTTTATGTGCGAACCGCCAAGCGAATGCCCACCAAGGTAACCGAGGTGGTGATACATTTTAAAGAACCGCACCATCAGATTTTCAATGAACCGGGGATGCACAAAAAAGACAACAAACTGATCATTCGCATTCAACCGGACGAGGGAATCTTGATCAAGTTTGGTGTTAAGGTTCCCGGCCAAGGATTTAAGGTGGAGCGGGCCAACCTCGATTTCTACTACTCTAGTTTGGCGGAAACCTACGTGATGGAGGCCTACGAGCGTTTGTTATTGGATGCCATGCAGGGCGATGCCACCCTTTATGCCCGAGCTGATGAGGTAGAGGCGGCATGGGAATTCGTTGATCCTATTTTGAACTATTGGCAAAACGGGAAAGACGTGCGCATGTACGGATATTCCGCAGGGGTTTGGGGCCCTGAAAATTCAGACCGCCTGTTTGAAGGTAACGGATTTTGGAGGAACCCAAGTGAAAACTTGGCCGATGATCCAGGCTATTGCGTGATCTGCTAATATCAATGTGCAATCCAAATAAACAATTGTCGGTTCGAGCGGAGTCGAGAACGCAAAACAAGTTAACATGGAAATAAGAGTATACAAGGATAAAAACGAAGTTGCTGATCAGTTTTCGGCCTATTTTGCGGAGAAGGTGAAGGGAAGGGATTCGTTCCATGTGGCTTTATCTGGCGGAAGCACGCCAAAAATTGTTTTTGATGTGTTGGCGGCCAATTTTGCCGATACCATTGATTGGAGCAGGGTGCATTTTTATTGGGGCGATGAACGCTGCGTACCCCCAACGGATGATGAGAGCAATTACAAAATGACCGTGGAGCACTTATTTTCCAAGATTGAGGTCCCCCATGAAAATATCAACCGTGTTTTGGGTGAAAAAGACCCAACAACCGAAGCCATGCGCTACGCCAATTTATTGGAAATTGATTTGGATAGGGTGGATGGGGTTCCCCAATTTGATTTGGTGATTTTGGGCATGGGCGATGACGGACATACGGCTTCCATTTTTCCCCACGAAATTGAATTATGGGAAGCGGCTGACCATTGTGTGGTGGCAACCCATCCTGATTCTGGGCAAAAAAGGGTATCCATCAATGGAAAAGTGATCAATATGGCTCAAGAAGTGGCTTTTTTGGTGACGGGTGCTTCAAAAGCCGAAAAAGTGGAAGCGGTGATTGAAAAAACTCCCGGACATGAAGCTTATCCGGCTTCACTTGTACAACCTATGTCAGGGAAATTGGTTTGGTTTTTGGACGCAGCGGCGGCTGCCAATCTCAGTCAAAATCCATCTTAACGTTTTCACCCTGAAGAAATTCCAAGAACTCGTTGACCTTAAAATTGGTGGATTCGAACTTATTGTCCCTTTGATTTGCTGAGCGTTTGCGTTCCTTGCTTCTGGCAAACCTACGAATGTCCTGCTTGGTCTTCAAAATGAGTCCGGGTACATTTTTGTTCTTGCCATCCTTCCCCTTGGCTACCATGGTAAAATAGGAAGAGTTACAATGTTTCACCATGCCGGTGGTCACGTTTTCCGATTCCACACGAACACCAACTACCATGGAAGTTTTACCCGTGTAGTTGATAGAGGCTTTCAAGGTGACCAAATCGCCCACCTCAATGGGATTGAGGAAATCCACTCGGTTTACCGAAGCGGTCACACAATAACTTTGGGAATGTTTGGAGGCACAGGCAAAAGCTATTTGGTCCATAAGGTTCAGAATGTGGCCTCCGTGTACTTTGCCCCCAAAGTTGGAATGGGAGGGAAGCATCAACTCGGTAATCGATACCCTACTTTCTTTGGATGACTTGAATTTTTGCATGTTCAGTTTCTTAAAAGCGGTGATTTTTCAGCACTTACTTCGGTAATGAAGTATTTGGTATCGCCCAGCCAGAAAAAAGAGGCATAGCGTTCTTTGTAGGTGACCTTTACATATTGCCCTTGGTATTCCTTCAATTTTTCGACTACCTCCTTTTCCTTGTCTTCCACGGAAAAGGAAAATACGTTGGTCCCGGACAAGCCTTGGCTGATCTGACCTTCCCATGTTTTCACTACAACCCCTTTTCTACTAAATTTCATAAGTTCCCCTGAGCGATAGCCAACACTATATGGCACATAATACACAAATGCCAAATAGGACCCGAATCCCAAAACGAGGACAGCGATCAATATGGTCAGGAATTTCTTCATGGGCTAATTAATTTAGTTCTTCCAATTCGTCTTCTTGAGCGCGTTTTAAAATGGGTTCTGGAAGTGCCTTTTTTGCTTTGGCACCCATTGTACGTAACTTTTCAATACTAGTGACGATATTTCCTCTCCCATCAAATAATTTGTTCATGGCGTTTTTGTATTCCCCTTTGGCATCGTCCATCTTTTTTCCCACTTGGGTCAAATCTTGCATAAAACCTACAAACTTATCATAAAGTGCCCCTGCCTGCCGGGCAATTTCCAAAGCATTGCGTTGCTGTTTTTCGTTGCTCCACATGGTATCGATGGTGCGCAAGGTGGCCAATAGGGTGGAAGGCGTCACGATGACTATATTTTGCTCAAATGCTTTGTTGTATAGGGAATTGTCCTCGTTGATGGCAATGGCAAAGGCAGGCTCGATGGGCACGAACATCAACACAAAATCGGGGCTTTCCATTTCATATAGGTCCTCATATTTTTTGGCCGAAAGTTGCTCTACATGCCTGCGAAGGGAATTGATGTGATCTTTTAGGAATTTGGGTTTATCGTCCTCCTCTGCATTGGTGTACCGCTCGTAATCGGTGAGGGATACCTTGGAATCCACCACCATTTTTTTGCCATCGGGTAGGTTGATGATCACATCGGGCATCACCCGTGAACCATCCTCCCGCTGAAAGCTTTGCTGTACACTGTATTCCCTATCTTTTTCTAAACCAGACTTTTCCAGTACGCGTTCCAAAACCAATTCCCCCCAATTCCCCTGCATTTTGCTGTCGCCTTTCAATGCCTTGGTCAAGTTTTCGGCTTCTTGGGTGATTTTTAAATTTTGGCTTTGTAGGGTGATCAATTGTTCCTTCAAAGCGGAGTGGATACTGATGTTCTCCTTTTGGGATAGTTCCACCTTCTCCTCAAACTCCTTTATTTTTTTATTGAGTGGGGTGAGGATATTTTCTATGTTTTCCTTGTTGCTCTTGGTGAATTTTTCACTTTTCTCTTCCAGGATTTTATTGGCCAAATTTTCAAACTCCTTGGTGAACTTTTCCTGAAGTTTTTCCACTTCCCGTTTTTGTTCGTTGAGTTTGTCTTCCAGATTGAGGGCATTGGCCTCTTCCCTGGCCAATTTTATTTCAAGGCTTGATTTTGCCTCACGAATGTTGTCCAACTCTTCTTTCAACTCAGAAATCTGACTTTCTGCTTTCTGATTTCTGTCCACCCAAATACTTTCGTTGGACTTCGTTTTTAATTTTTGAATGTACATTCCTGCAAAAAGCCCTAAGACAAGGGTAATCAGACCGATAATGATATAGATGAGTGCCTCGTTCATGTAAAGATTATGAAGGATAAAGATAACGGATTCGAATAGAAGCTGGAATAGAAATCCTCCTTACTTATTCACTCGGAATGAACCGGTCTTCGGGTCGAATTGGACCATATCCGCAGGGAATAAGTGCTCAAAATGTTTTTCTTCAATCAATTTGCAGGGATCTCCGAAAGGATTTTCCGAGCCATCCAATAGCAACATGCGGTCACATAACTGTATGGCCAGTTCAATTTCATGGGTGGTAAAAATGATGGTTTTTTTACGCTCATGGGCCAATTCCCGTAGCATTTTCAATATCTGTACTTTATGATACAAATCCAAATGGGTTGTTGGTTCGTCCAATAAGATTACGGGAGTGTCCTGGGCCATGGCGCGGGCAATGAGTACGCGCTGCAGCTGTCCATCACTCAGTTCATGGCATTTTCTATCCCGTAAATCGGTCAAGAGAAAGGCATTAAGGCTTTCTGAAATTTGATTTTTGTCTGTTTCAGTTAATTTGCCCATCCAATTGGTATACGGCTGTCTGCCCAGCGCAATCAATTCCTGAACGGTCAGGTTTTTGGAAGCAGGTGGCTCGGTAAGTACCACACTGAGTTCCTTGGCCAATTGTTCCGGTTGTTGACTTTCAAGATCGTGCCCCAATACTTGGATAAATCCCGACAACTTAGGTTGGAAGCCGCCGATGGTACGAAGCAAAGTCGATTTCCCAATCCCATTAATACCCACAATGGCACATAAACTTCCTGATTCCAGTGAAAAATTGATATTTTGGGCAATTTTTGTTTTGCCGTACCCAATGGATAAACCGCCAATCGAAATAGTATGTGAAAACTGGTAATCCATCAAAATATCATTTTTCGTTTTCGTACCAAAAGCCATATAACCACGGGCGCCCCGACCAACGCGGTTATAGCATTGATGGGCAGAATGTTTGCCGAGTTGGGCAACTGTGCAATCATATCGCAGAGCAGCATTAAAATGGCACCGTATAGGAATACAGCGGGAATCAAAATTTTATGCTCCATGGTGTCAAAAATTTGGCGGGTAAGATGGGGAACAGCCAAACCGACAAAGGCAATGGGTCCGGCAAATGCCGTGATTCCGCCTGCCAAAAGCCCTGTGGCCACAATAATGATCAATCGCGATTTTTTAAGTGATACTCCCAAGCTTTGCGCATAGTGTTCCCCCAATAAATAGGCATTCAGAGGTTTTAAAGAAATCATGCTCAATACAACACCCACCAGCACAATAAGGCCCAATAGCCATATTTGATTGGGATGGAGGTTGCCTACACTCCCAAACGACCAAAAGATAAACCGTTGCAACTGCTCCGCATTCGAAAAATAGGCCAAAACACTAACAATGGCCGAAGTGATGCTTCCGAACATCAAACCAATGATCAACAAGGCCATGGTGTCCTTGACCCGTTGCGCCACTAACATCACTACCGATAACACCAAAAAACTGCCAATGCTAGCGGCCAAAGCCATCGAAATATTGCCCAAAACGGAAAAAGTGCCCATTCCGGTCAGCAAGGAGGCACCCATTAATAAAAGTGCGGCTCCCAAACTGGCACCTGAACTGATGCCCAGCACAAATGGGCCGGCCAACGGATTTCGGAACAAAGTCTGCATCAACAAACCACTCAACGAAAGTCCACCACCGACCAAAATAGCGGTCAATGCCTTAGGAATGCGATATTCCCAAATGATGTACTGCCACGAATCCATTTCAGACGTTCCGCCAAATAGGATGGACCACATGTCGGCAAAAGGGATGTTTACCGAACCCGAACTGATATTTAAAAGACATGAGAGCACCAAGGCCAAGGCCATTAGACCAAACGAAAGGCGATATGTGCCGACCTTTTGCATTTAGTTCAATGGTTTGATAAAGTGAAGGGTATGGTTTGGCAATAATTCGGGATGTAAAATGGCAATGAAATCCTTCAAGACCAAATCAGGTCGCTGGGGGGCCATTTCATAGAATACGATTCCTCCTGTTGCACCTTTTTCAATCGCATTGGAATAGATTTTCCTAGTTGTGAATGCATCAAACTGGGTGTGGTGTGCATTCACCTCCGCCAGTTCATCATAGGAAATTTGGGAGGAAGGATTGAACCAATAATCAGCATGTTGGGCCTTATCAAGTACGGACTCCAAGCCCAAACCGATACTCCCGGTTTCCGCAGTATCTCCCCACAGGTAATCCGCATTGGCATCTTTGAGAAATTGGGCCATCCAACTGTTGCCCCCGGCCACATACCAAACATCTTTGTACAATCCACCCGTAAACACGGTGGGTTTGGTTTTTGCCTTCAAAGCCAAGGCTTTTGCTTGGTTGTAGGAATCTTCAATTTTGTTGAAGATGCTATCCGCCATTTGTTCCTTCTGAAAAAAAGGAGCAAAGAATTTGATCCATTCCGCTTTTCCCAAAGGTGTTTGTTCTGCCCAATCCCCATTATAGACCACGGGCATGCCTGCACGTTGGATCATATCATAGGCAGAATTGACTTCCGAAATACTGAAGCCGACCACCATTTCCGGATTCAGCAACAGCACCATTTCCGTATTGAGCAGTTCGTTCATGCCCAAATTTTTGATATGGCCATCTGCTATCCGTTTTCGTGCGTTAGGGGATGAGATATAATCCGTGTGGGGAAAACCGACAATGGCATCGAGTTCCCCCAAGGTTTCGATGGGGGCTATATGTGTGGTGGAGGTGACCACTATTTTTTCCACAGGTGTCCCTACAATGGCATCGAACCGATCCGAAGGTAAGGTAATGGACGCCAGTTTTTCCTTTGGAACAAGGGCATACCGGTACTTTTTTTCCGCTCCCGGCCAAGGCGAAAGTACTTCCAACTCGGTATAATTGGGATAGTGGACGACATTGAATCCAGTGGCGTGGTGCACCACCGAATCAGTGGGCTCAAGGCTCGGTTCCAAGGGCTTGTTTTGTTCCTTGCAGGAGAAAGTCAACAGTAGGATAGCGCCCAAAAGGGCATAAAAATAATTGCGTAGTGCTGCCATGGGGTCAAAAGTAAGATTATTTAACTTTTGAATAAAAAGATTAAACAGAATGATTACTTTCGTCCCGAATTTAGGTTCATGCAGGACTTTGTTCTTGTATGATTAAAAGGGAATCCGGTGAAAATCCGGAGCTGTTCCCGCAACTGTAAGCTTTGCCAAACCGGCACCTTTGTTTTTTAAACATTGGTTCGTAGTAGGTGGTTGTCTCAACTTCAAAGCCACTGCCCTTTGGGCGGGAAGGTAGAGTGCAATACGCAAGCCAGGAGACCTGCCAAATTCAAACAAATAATGTTAAACTTTCGGGATAAAAGTTTACGTATGGACATCATACTATTCTCCCGTTTATTCAATTAAACGAAATGAAAAAAAATCATTTGTGGTTAATCGCCGCCCTATTGGCGGGGAAGGGGCTCTTTGCACAAAATCAGCAGCAAGACACCCTAAAAGTGCATCAACTTGATGAAGTTGTGGTCAGCGATTCAAAATTTGAATTGAAGCGAGAAAACTCGGGTAAAACGGTGATCAAGATCACGGCGGAAGAGTTGGAACGCAATCAAGGCAGAACGGTGGCGGAGGTCATCAACGCCAAAAGCGGTATCGAAATTACGGGAAGTCGTGGAAGGGATGGTGATGTTTTGGGGGTGTATGCCCGTGGGGGGCGCGGTCGCCAAGTCCTTATTCTGATCGATGGGGTACGGGTTTCCGATCCTTCCACTTTTTCCCAAGAATATGACATGCGGTTGTTGTCGCCCACCAACATTGCTTCCATCGAGATCATTAAGGGGGCGGCCAGTACCTTGTACGGTACCAATGCGGCCACTGCGGTGATCAATATCACTACAAAAAGAAGCTCCGATAAGCACATCGCAGGGCGTTTTCAGACTAGTGTAGGTACCAATCAGACTGCAGAGGAACAAAATTACAACTTGGGGTCCATCAGCAATGCAGTCAATGTAAATGGTACGTTGGATAGATTCAGCTATGCAGTTGATTTTTCAAATCGCTACAAAAGCGGCCTGTCTGCAGCGGTGACACCGGAGAATGAAGAGGACATCTTTTCGCATTTCAGCACCAATGTTCGTTTGGGGTATCAATTTTCCGATGCCTTGGAGGTTGCTGTGTATGGCAACCAGACCAAATTCAGCAACGAATACGATGCCTCCTACGCCGATGCTCCCAATTTGGGCAAAAACCAACAGGATAGGGCAGGAGTGGCTGCCAATTTCAGCTATGGGAAGGGGAGTGTTCATTTAAATGCCGCCTATACCGAATATGAGACCCAATCCAAGGATACGTTTGGGGAAAGCGAAACGGAAGGCAACAACTGGGTTCTTGATGTGTACAACAAGTATGTTTTTGGCAAACAATGGCACACTGTACTTGGGGTTAACTTTATAAAAGACGAAGCGGTTTTCTCCGAGATGGCCGAATTTAACATCTTTGACCCCTATGCCAATGTGGTCTACATTTCCGACTTTGGACTCAACCTGAATGTTGGTGGTCGTTTAAACCATCACTCGGAATACGGGAACCATTTGGTCTATAATGTGAACCCGTCTTATGTTTTTACTACCAAAAAGGGCTATGTGAAGGTATTGGGGTCCTACGCCACATCGTACATCACACCAAATTTGACCCAATTGTTCGGGGCATTTGGGGGTAACCCGGATTTGGAACCGGAGGAGAACCGTACGATTGAGGGCGGACTGGAATATAAGCCTAATGGACAACTCAGACTAAGCACCGTGTATTTTGATCGTAATGAAAAGAACACCATTGGGTACGATGCCAATTTTACGAGCATTAACTTATCGGATGAAATCAACGCGCATGGTTTGGAAGTGGAACTCGGTTGGTTACCCGTGGATAATCTGCAGATTGATGCCAACTATACTTTCACGGAAAGAAAGGGCGACAATGCCATCCGAATTCCAAGACATAAGGCCAATCTTACTATCGGCTACCAATGGGAACAGACCCAATTTACCTTAGGTTATGCGTACACGGGCAGTCGATTGGATACCAATTTTATGACCTTTTCCAATGAAACATTGGAGGCTTTTTCCTTGGTCAATCTTACTATGGGGCATGAACTGATTCCGAATCGGTTAAGGGTTTTTCTGAATGTGGAGAACCTACTGAATGAAGAGTTTACCGAGGTCATCGGTTTTACCACACGGGGCCGAAACTTTCGAGCGGGGATGAACTTAAATTTTTAAAAGGAAAAAGCGGCCGATTGGCCGCTTTTTTTATTGAATGGATACGTTTGTCGGAAGTGGTTTGTCCAACCACATATTGTCTTTTATTGGTGTTTGTACTCTTGATGTAGTAAAAGACTCTGCTTTCATTTGTACACTGAAATCTTGTTTTGCAGATACTCCGGTGATTTCTTGCAAGGCCCTTGCCAGCAAAGGTTCATCCATATTGCCCAAAACACCTAGGTTACCAAGGTCTTCTGCCAGTTCAATATCAGGCGACAAGCCACTGGTGTAATCGTAGAAACCATTGGCGTTCTCGTTTCGGCCAACCAAAGGTTGCAGTCCCCAGCTGTTGTCGGGATTGATATTGCCTTCCCGATTGCTGTTGTAAATAAATGAATTGCCAGGATCATCCACCAACGTTATGGAGAATTCATTCTTGCCACGGGTGGTCTCTCCAATATGGATTACATTAACGTACGGATCCAAACCGTTCATGACCAATTCACTGGCAGAAGCTGAGCTATTTTGCGCCAATACAAAAACACGGCTCAAATTCATTGTATTGATAGGGCTGGAACCGGTGGAACTGGCAAAATAATCGGTGAGGAAATCGTCACTCAATTGTGCTTGAATTTTATCGTTCCATCGTTGACGGATGTATACTTCATTGGTATTGGTGCCGTAGATCATGCTGGCCAACAATCTTGAAGTGTTGACGGAACCTCCTGGATTGTACCTAAGATCCAACACCAGTTCGGTAGCCCCATTAGCCACAAATTGGGCGAAGGCTGCATTCAGTTCTTCATCAAAATTGCTCAAAAAGCGGTTGTACATCAAGTAGGCCACCTTGGTGCCGTTCACGTCCAAGGTCTCGGCAATCAAAATGGGATTCTCCACTTGGTTTTCCACTTTGGTCAGGCTTACGGTTCGGTTATCGTCCACCACGGTATTCCCTTCAATGTGGGCTATGCTCAATTCATAGGTATCGTTATCCCCGAACAACAAGTTGATATAGTTGTTAATGTTCAATTGTACACCATCAACCCTAAGGAAAATATCGCCGCGTTGTATATCCTTGGTCGAGGCATCCGAATCGGGCAAAATATATTGAACGTACCCGAAAATATCATCACTACCCGAAAAGCGAACCAAACCGAATTCCAGTCCATTACTTTTGGACACGCCTGAAAGATTGTTTACCAATTCTTTGTAATCGTCATTTAGAAAACTGAAACGGTCTTCGCTGAACAATAATTTGTCATTGTAAAAACTTTCTGGATTGGGATTGGCTTCCAAGAATTCGGTGTATGCCGCATTGGTGGCAAATCTATCGTCGGCCAGGTCCGGCACTTCTGCTTGCCAAAAGTACCATAGGTTCAAGGCTTGCCACATAAAATTTTGGACCGTTACGTCTTGGGCAACGGGATCGGGATCGGGGGTTGGCCCATTTTTGATTTGGTCATCATCCTTGTTACAGGAGGCCAAAACCATTACCATACCCATAAACAGTAAAAAGAACTTTTTCATAGCTAAAATTTAATCAAGGGTTCCGCAAAATTCGTTCCAACCAATTGGAAACCTATAAAAACCGTTGGGACACCAGTAATTTTCATAGTATTTTACCCTGCAAAATAGGGACATATCAGGAGATTGCAAATTTTTTGTAACAAATTTCGATATGTGTCGTCGTGATTATGTAGGGCTATTAAAAAGAGCCTGAACAACTAAAACAACCGATGAAACAAACAGAATTTTTAAACGTGGTGATGCCCTTTAAAGACAAATTATACCGGATGGCCAAGCGCCTACTGGTGTCCAGGGAAGAAGCGGAGGATGCCACACAGGAAATTTTGTTGAAGTTATGGTCGAAAAATGAGTCGATGGGAGAGTATAAAAACGTAGAGGCCTTTGCCATGACCATGACCAAAAACTTTTGTTTGGACCGATTGAAATCCAAGCAAGCAGGCAACCTAAAATTGGTGCACAGCAATTACACGGATGAAAATGCGTCGCTTCAGCGACAATTGGAGGCCGAAGACAGTGTAAGTTGGATGGAGCGCATCATGGAGGACCTGCCAGAACAACAAAAAATGGTATTGCAACTACGCGACGTGGAGCAATACGAGTTCGAGGAAATCTGCGAACTATTGGACATGAAACCGACGGCAGTACGAGTAGCATTGTCGAGGGCAAGAAAAACAGTAAGAGAAGAATTGATAAAAAAACACAGCTATGGAATTGGGTAACATAGAAAAAATATTGGAAAAGTATTTCGAGGCTTCTACCACAGTGGCCGAAGAAGGAACACTAAGGGAGTATTTCGCACAAGATAGCGTAGCACCGCACTTGGAACAGTACAGACCCATGTTCAACTACTTTTCCATCGCCAAGGAAGAAAAGTACACCAAGCAGGTACCATTAAAACCTAGAGTAAACTATTACAAGTGGCTTTCCGTTGCAGCGGCAGTAGTTTTGACCTTTGGCCTCTATTTTGGTAAGGAATACCAAGAAAGAAAACAGGCAGAATATGCCTATCAGGAAACAAAAAAAGCATTCGAGCTTTTGGCAGAGAATTTTGGCCGGGGAACAGAAAAAGTGGCCTATCTGAAAGAGTTCGACCAAGCAAAAGAGAAAATTTACAACAACAATTAAAAAACGTAAAAAATGAAAAAGTATATTTTAATCACAGTTATCGCCTTATTGCCATTAGCCGGATTTTCGCAATCCCTTTTCGACAAGTTCGAGGATCTGGATGATGTAACATCGGTGGTCGTGAACAAGAGCATGTTCAACTTATTGGCGAAAATTGATGTAGAGGTGGATGATCCCGAAGCCAGGGACTTTATGGACATCGCCAGCAGTCTACAGAGTTTGAAGGTGTTCACAACCGATAACAAAAGTATCGGTGCCGATATGAAATCGGCCGTGAACAGCTACCTGAGCTCCTCCAAAATGGAAGAGTTGATGCGAGTGAAGGACAAAGATGCCAATGTGAAATTCTACATCAAACAAGGTCGCGATGCCGACCACGTAAGCGAACTGTTGATGTTCATTACAGGAATGAAGGATGTGGATTCCAATGGAAGACATTTTGAGACCGTGATCCTATCCCTTACCGGTGACATCGATTTGAACAAGATCAATTCGTTGACCAAAAAGATGAACCTTCCTGAGGAATTGAATAAGGCTGGAAAAAATGAGAACTAATAAAAGTATCAGAGTACAGGTGATAGTTTTTATTGTCACCTGTATTCCCTTTTTTGGCATTTCTCAATCCATATTCGATAAATTTGAAGATTCTGATAGAATAGGATCGGTAATTATCAATAAAGGTATGCTTGATATAGTTACCAATATGATGTCAGAAGATGATGATCCTGAAAGTCGGGATTTTATATCAATTGCAAAAAACGTAAACAATATCAAAATCTTTATTTCAGAAGATGAGGGAGCATCCGCGGACATGTCGGTTACCATGATGCAATATGTAAAATCTTCAAGTTTGCAAGAATTAATGAAAGTTAGGGAGGGTGATACAAAAATGAGTTTTTACATTAAGGAGGGAAAAGATGAGAATCATGTTGAAGAACTTTTAATGTTTGTAACTGGAATGGATAAAATGGAAAGCGGGAAAAAATATTCAAAATCAGAAACAGTTTTGCTTACTATGACTGGAAATATTGATTTGACCAAAGTAGGAGCACTTACCAAAAAAATGAACCTTCATAATGGGTTGGATAAATTGGATAGAAAGTAAATCAATCAAAAAAATAGAGACATGAAAAGTATTTTTAAAAGTATAGTGGTATTGGGAGCGGTGTTACTGGCTAGAGACATGAAAAGTATTTTTAAAAGTATAGTGGTATTGGGAGCGGTGTTACTGGCTTCCTGCTCCTCGCAACAGAGTTTGCAGGAGTACTATGTGGACAATTCGGAGAATCCGAACTTTTTGTCCATCGATGTGCCTGCCAGCATCCTGAAAATGGAAGGGATAGACCTTACCCCGACCCAAAAGGAGGCCGTGGAATCCTTGCGAAAGTTCAACTTGTTGGCTTTCAAAAAGAATGATGACAACGCCGCGGAGTACGAAATGGAGAAGAAAAAGGTGAAAGAAATCTTGAAGGGCGATGACTTTGTGGAATTGATGAAGATCAACTCCCAGTACGGCAAGGGCGTGATCAAATATTTAGGTGAAGAAGATGCCATCGATGAAGTGATCATCTACGGCGACCACAAGGATAAAGGTTTTGCCTTGGTACGTGTATTGGGCAAGGATATGAATCCCGCACACATTGTGCAGTTGATGCAGGCCATCCAAAAGTCTGAATACAAAGGCGAAGGCTTGGGCGAGATCGGCCAATTTTTGAAAGGCTAAGACCAATCATCATAAATTTTGGGTAGGGCGACATTTGTCGCCCTTTTCTTTTTTAAATCACCCGACTATTCCAAATTGGTGACCTTCTTTAGTAAATTAGTGTCTCAAAATTAGAACACTAACAAAATCAGACACCATGGAAAAAGCTGAAGAATGGATCAATTACGGTCTAGATCTGGCCAAGGACTTTGGCCCCAAACTCATTACTGCCATCCTCATTTATATTTTGGGGATGTGGGTGATCACAAAAATCGTAAAGGGCACCCGTAAGGTAATGTCCAAGAGCAAGTACGATGAATCCCTACAAAGGTTTCTGCTCAATCTGTTTTCCTGGGCGCTTAAAATATTCCTGATCATCATCGTAATTTCCCGATTGGGGGTCGATGTAACCGCCTTTGCCGCCGTAATCGCCGCTGCTGGTTTGGCCGTGGGCTTGGCCTTACAGGGTTCTTTGTCCAACTTTGCAGGAGGGGTGCTGCTTATGATCTTTAAACCATACAAAATTGGTGACCTTATAGAGGCACAGGGTGTGCTGGGAGTGGTAAAGGGCATCGAAATTTTCACCACCAAGCTGGTGACCCCACAGAACAAACTGGCCATTGTGCCCAACGGCGCCATGGCCAACGGCAACATCATCAACTATACGGCTGAGGGAAAAATGAGGGTAGACACGGTAATTGGGGTCGGCTATGGCGAGGACATCAAAAAAACCAAGGAAGTGCTATTACAGGTGCTTACATCCAATCCAAAGGTGCTGCAAGACCCACCACCTTCGGTAAATGTGATGGAATTGGCAGACAGTTCCGTCAATTTTGCGGTACGGCCTTTCTGCAAACCCGAAGATTATTGGGATGTGTACTTCAATACCTATGAAAACTGCAAGTTGGCCTTGGATGCGGCCGGAATCGAGATTCCATATCCGCATCGTGTGATGATTGGACAAAAGGCATAGAGGTACACCTTGTCATTCTGAGCGAAGCGAAGAATCTCATCAGAAGATTTCTCACACTCCCATAGGTCGGTTCGAAATGACACCTCACATATGGCATTACACCCCGGTATAATTCGCTGGGGTGATTTGTTTTAATTCGGTTTTGATGGTGTCAGAAACTTCCAATGTGTCAATAAAGTCGGCGATGGATTTCTGGGTTATTTTCTCGTTGGTGCGGGTCAATCCTTTCAAGGCTTCGTAAGGGTTGGGATACCCTTCCCTACGCAAAATGGTCTGGATGGCCTCGGCCACCACGGCCCAGTTGTCTTCCAAATCTTTCTCGAACTTCTCTTTGTTGAGCACCAATTTGTTCAAGCCTTTCAGTGTGGATTGAAACCCGACCAAGGTATGGGCAAACGGTACACCCACGTTGCGCAAAACGGTACTGTCGGTAAGGTCGCGTTGCAATCGGGAAATGGGCAATTTGGCGGACAAATGCTCAAAAATGGCGTTGGCCAACCCCAAATTTCCTTCGGAATTTTCAAAATCGATGGGATTTACCTTATGCGGCATGGCCGATGACCCTACTTCACCCTTCTTGATCTTTTGTTTGAAGTAATCCATCGAAATGTACGTCCACATATCGCGATCCAAATCGATCAAAATGGTATTGATGCGCTTCAAACAATCAAACAGGGCGGCCATGTGGTCGTAATGTTCAATCTGGGTGGTAGGGAAGGAGTGGTACAACCCCAATTTTTCCTGTACGAACTGTTGCCCAAATGCTTTCCAGTCGTTGTTCGGGTAGGCCACTTTGTGCGCATTGTAATTTCCAGTGGCACCACCAAATTTGGCAGCACTGGGAATGTCGTTCAATAAATTGAACTGTTCTTTAAAGCGCTCCACGAACACATCAATTTCCTTGCCCAAACGGGTAGGGGAGGCCGGCTGACCATGCGTACGGGCCAACATGGGGATGTTCTCCCATTCCGAGGCCAATTCCTTCAATTTTTCAAAAACCTCAAAATATGCCGGAACGTAGACTTCGTTCATGGCTTCTTTGATGGAAAGCGGTATAGCAGTGTTGTTGATGTCCTGGGAAGTCAATCCAAAGTGGATGAACTCCTTATATTTCTGAAGATTTAAAGCATCAAATTTTTGTTTGATGAAGTATTCCACGGCCTTCACATCGTGGTTGGTGGTCTTTTCAATATCTTTTATGGCCTGGGCATCTTCCGACGTGAAATCTTGATAGATTTTTTGCAGTTCCGGAAACAATGCCGTGTTAAAATCTGCCAGTTGGGGCAACGGAATCTCACAAAGTGCGATAAAATATTCGATCTCAACTTGAACGCGGTACTTGATCAATGCCTCCTCTGAAAAATAGTGCTGAAGGGCCTCGGTTTTGTTTCGGTATCGCCCATCGATGGGCGAAATGGCATTTAGTTGGGTCAACGACATGGTCCTATGGATTTTGAAAGCTACAAAGATACTTAAACGCCACAGTTTAGCTACCCAATTTGGCCAACTTATCCAAGGTTTTTTTAGCCCTGTTCTGATAACCGGTACTGCCATTTGCGTAGGTGTCCAACAAAACCTGTTTCAGTTCGGGATGCACCCATGGGAATTTCAGGCCCAAATAGTACAGGCTTGTCATGGCAAACACCTTAGGTGCGATGTTCAACGGGCCAATGAGCCAATCAAAGCAACAGGTCATCAATTTCTCGAGTTGGTCATCTGTGATGTTCTTTACAAAAACTGGGTCCTTCTTTTTGAAATAGGCCTCACAGATCATCTCACAGACATGGGCCATGGGACGAATGCAGGAATCGGTTTTCAATTGCGACAATCCATCGACAAATACTTCAAAAATGGGCAGCAGGTATTCCAATTTTTTACGCATTAAATGGTCAAAGGTCCAACTGGCATAAAAATCGCCGGTACCATCTTCCAAAAGCACCAATTGAAACAATTTTTTGACCAGCTCGGGTTGATGCACCAAAACACCGACCAAAGTATCTACCCGATCCTTAGAAATCCGTCCTGAAGTGAGCGCAATATGCAGTTCTTTTTCGGTCACAAAAGCGTATATTTACGAAAACCCTTATGTGATGAAAATAGTAAAAAAAATAGCAATTGCCCTATTGGTCGTTCTAGTGGGCATGCAGTTTTTCCGACCTGAAAAGAATCAGGCAGAAGGCGATTATGTGGCTGCTTTTGTTGCCGAGACACAACCGAGTCCCGAAGTTCAGGGCATATTAAAATCGGCCTGTTATGATTGTCACAGTGCCAACACCAATTATCCATGGTACAGCAATGTGGCACCGATTTCCTATTGGTTGGCCGACCACATTGAAGAGGGCAAGGAGCATTTGGATTTCTCGGATTGGGCCAACTACACCGCCAAAAAGAAGGACCACAAATTGGAAGAATTGGTAGAGGAGGTCAAAGAAGGGGAAATGCCCCTAAACGAATACACTTGGACCCATGCCGATGCCCGTTTGACCCAAGAACAGATCACCGCTTTGTTGACTTGGGCCGAAGAAACTAGGAAAAAGTATTAAAAAGTTGCTCCACCAAAGGTGGAACGCCAGCTACGGCCGTTTTTGGGATTACCGTAAGGTTGCCAAAATCGGACTCACGAACGTTTGGTCTGGGATCGATAAAATAAATGGGAGTCCTTGTGTCCACATAATGGATCAGACTTGCTGCCGGATACACCTGCATGGAAGTGCCGACAATGATCAAAATATCGGCTTGTTGGGTAATTTGGGCCGCAGTTTGCAATAAAGGTACCATTTCCCCAAACCAGACAATATGTGGTCGCAATTGATGGCCGTAAGGATCGGTATCGCCTAGAACAAGGTCTTTTTTCCACTCCAGAATATGGTTTTCATCCCTGGTACTTCGCACCTTGAACAATTCCCCATGCAAATGTACCACGTGGGTGCTTCCGGCCTGTTCATGAAGGTTATCGATATTTTGGGTCACAATGCTCACATCAAATTGGGCTTCGAGTTCAGCAAGGGCCAAATGCCCTTGGTTCGGGCTTACTTCCAATAACTGTCGTCGCCGTTGGTTGTAAAATTCCAGTACCAATTCCGGATTGCGTGCAAAACCTTGGGGCGAGGCCACTTCCATCACGTCATGGCCCTCCCAAAGCCCATCGGCATCGCGAAAGGTTTTCAATCCGCTTTCGGCGCTCATTCCAGCACCAGTCAGAACAACTATTTTCTTTTTGGTCATCTTTGCTTGTTGTTTCCCGTAAATTTAGGAAAATGCAAAGGTTAATTGAGGTGTTAGGCAGTCCTCTTGCGCTTTGTTTTTGGAGTAAGTTTGGCATGTGCCCTAACTGGAAAAGTACCCATTCCTTTGATTTTTGGAGGAATTGCACTAAAGGTAAAGCCATTGCTTGGCAAATTGTTCAGGTTACAGAGATGTTCCACTATCAATATTCCAGCGCCCAAAAGTATCGTGTGAACAGGTCTTGAACCTACATGGGTATTGTCAATATTGTAGGAATCGATCCCCACTAACTTTACATTACATTTTTTTAAGTATTCTGCAGCACCTTGCGTAAGGTAAGGATGGTTTTCAAAGTATGTTTCCGTTTTCCAATGACAGTCCCACCCTGTATGGATCAGAACTGCTCGATTATTTACTTCATGGAGTTTTAAATGGTCTTCGGTTATTTGCAGCGATTCACTGTACGGTACACTAATCACAATGGCTTCAAGGTCTGTAAAACAATCCAAACCTACTTCAGAAAGGTCTTTTCCATCTTCAAACCGGTGAAATGGACAATCTATATAGGTCCCGGTATTGGATACCATTTCAATTTTACCAATTTGGAATTCGGTTCCTTTCTCATAAAACTGTTTGGAATCTTCTCTACTTAAATAATCGCAAATTATAGGTGCCGGAAGTCCTTTATAGGTGATAAGTCCATCTTCAATAGTGTGACTCAAATCAACAGTTAATTTATTGGCTTTTTTCATATCCTAGCAATTGTTTATCCTATTATCAGCCATTAATGCATGTGAGGTATCTTTTTGGTCGTTCCTTATAATGTCCCATTTCAATAAACACAAAAAATATCGAATAGATAGAAAAACCGAACATGTTGGATGGGATTAGTTGTTTATGGAAAGTTGTGAGACTTTTTATTCCAGGTGTCGGACCCCTTCCGTTGAAAAATTAAAGGTAACTTCACCCAATGCATTTGAAGGCCTATGGCCAACTTTTACAACCTCCAAGAAACATCAACTATTTGAATATGAAGAACACCATTACTTGCCTGATTGTAGGATTTATATCCATAATTGGGTATTCCCAAGACAAAAAAGAAGCCATTGAACCAAAAGATTCCCTAAAAATGACCCAACAGTGGGATATGGAAGCCATGATCGCAAAATTTAAAGCAGTTGCCACTTATCCTGTAGTAGAGGCGGGGCCCTTCTCCGGTATAGTGCCCGTAGAAGAGGTGACGGAGATTCCCGATCCAAATTTGGACTATAAATTAATGTTCGAACTCACCAAGGATAAGACCGATAGTCTTTCTGGTATGAATGCCGATTTGGTGGAAATTGCAAGGGTTCTCAACTTACACGTAGCTTCCGGGATTCCCAAAGAAAAACTGTTCCCGGTGATTGTGGTGCACGGTCCGGCACTCAATGCTTTCACAACGGATGTTTTTTACAACGAAAAATTCAAAAAAGACAATCCAAACCTAAAATTGATCCAAGATTTGGAAGCTCTTGGGGCAAAATATATTGCCTGTGCGCAGGCCATGTTCTTTTTTGATGTGAACAAAGAGTCACTGTTGCCCAATTTTAAGGTGTCATTGACTGCTCAAACTGTATTGAGTTCCTATCAAATGAAGGGATATGTAAAATATTGGTGAAACCTTAAGTATGCTTGGTTTATTGGGTTAAAAATGACCTGACGTCTCGTGCCAACTTTACCAAATCCGGTTCGTGGGTGTACATCATGTGGCCTGCCTCGTAATAAAACATTTGGATTTTATCGCGTTCAATGCCGTTTCTTGAAAACGTATACTCGGCATCAAAGAAGGGACAGATCAGATCATAGTAACCGTTGGCCACCATCACTTTCATGCCCGTATTGCGCCGCATTGTTTCGCTTAATTTTCGTGTCACATTGACGTACGAAGGTTCCCAGCCCTGGCCATCGGGTACCGGTTTCCAATTCCATTTGCCATAAATGGCCCCGTTGCCGGTTAAATAGGGGCGGTCCATTTTTATATTGAGGTCTGTGGCAAAATAATGGTTCAAAGCGGCGGTGTAGGCCGAACTGATCTGATAGCTGGCCGGATCGCCCAAATGGGGTCCATCGGATAGTTTGTCCACTTCGTCACCCATAAAACGACCATCCAACCGCCCAACGGCAAGTCCTTCATTGGCCAATAACTGTTTTTGGAATCGGGGCATCAATACCCTCAAATTCGATTTGAGGATATAGGCCTTGTCCAACCCCATAAAATAACTGAGCTGTTCGGCAATGTTATCTTTTTCGGTTGCTGATAACAGCGATCCTTTGTACAAAGCTGGGGCATAGGTGTTATAGGTAAAATCCCGACATTCCTGCACAAAGGCTTCCAAGGTTTTGCCCTGTCCCGCTTTTTTATGGTACCAAGCGGTGGCTGCCATACTGGGCAAATAGGTCAGGTAGGAGGTAATGTTGTCGTGTTCCGAGGTCGAGCCGGCATAATCCAGGGCTTGGGAAATCAAGATCAGGCCATTGAGTGCCATGTTCTGGCCCCCACCTTCCAAGGCATTGGCCACTCCGGCCGCCCTTGTGGTGCCAAAACTTTCCCCGATAATGTATTTGGGCGACATCCAGCGGTTGTTCTCTGTTACCCATTGCCGCATAAACTGGGCAACGGAATTGGCGTCTTGGGTAAGCCCCCAAAAGTCTTCGACCTTTCCCTTTCCTATGACCTTACTGTACCCCGTGCCCACAGGATCGATGAATACCAGATCGGTAAGATCGAGAATACCGTTTGTGTTCGTCACCATGGTATAAGGGGCAGCACCATCATCTTTGGTGGCATCGGAATCCACTTTCACCAATTTGGGACCAAACATGCCCATTTGCAACCACATGGACGCCGAACCAGGGCCACCGTTGAACACAAAGGTCACTGGGCGTTTGGTGGTATCCGTTGTTCCCGTTTGCATATACGCCACTGACCACAAGGAAGCCACAGGTTCCCCTGATTTGTTTTTTAAATACGTTTCGGAGGCAATGGCCTGGTACTTGATCAATTTGCCACCATTGGTGATTTGGTGGCTTGAGACAAAGACTTTCGGTTCCGGGATCAAGAGTGAGTCCGTGGCGTTTTTCTGGGCTGAAAGAGTGATTGCCAGAAATAGGCAAATGGTGAGGTTGGTTAATTTTCCCATGGTGTTAGGTTTGATTTTCTAAAGATAGGAAAAGGATTGTTGATTGTCTCAATGTGTAGTAATCTGGCCATAATTGGAATGACCAGCAGGTTTTGCCCATTTTCATTTGAAGAATTGACCGTTGGGCCATCCCATTTCATTGGCAAGTGTTGCGATAATTTCCAGATAAAGTTGTTCTCCATTTGCGCTGTTCACAGCAATTGTGGCACCTTTCCCCATTGCTGGAAAACCGATAACAATGCAAACTGAGCCTGGGGAATTATACCCATTGTGGATAAAGGCAAGATTTTCACCCTCACCAATCAACAATACTCCGAGCCCCATATATGCTGTCTGATCATAAAATTTAAAGGGAAGTTCAGTTTCTGGATCTAGCAACCGCCTTGCGGTTTCCTCTGAAAAAAAATGGGATTCCCCGTTGTAGGCTTTCATGAGTTCTGTGGACAATTTTGCCAAATCTTTGGGAGTGGTCAATAGGCCTCCTTGTGCCTTGGCCGGTAACTCCAATTGGGATGGTTGAGCATTGCCGAACTCATCATGTGGTGTTGCTTCGCCGTTTGTAAATTTAGAGGGTAAGGGATAATCCAATGTGCTGGAATTCATTTCCAACGGTTTAAAAATTTCTTTATTGGCAATTTGTTGAAAAGATTGACCAGTAACATCTTCCAAAAGTTGCTGGATGACAACGTATCCGATGTTGGAATAGGCCCATTTATGACCAGGTTTAGCTATTGGTATGGCTGGTTTATTGATTGCAGGGGATTCGCCGTTCAGTATTTGGATCAAAGTTGGAACACCTTTGTCTTTGTCAAAATCAAAGTTGGTGCCGGGAAGCCCGGATTGGTGCGACAATAATAACCTAAGCGTTATGGGGTTGTGTTCCGTATAGTCATTTTCAGGAATTTTCCATGATTTTAGGTATATGTTGATATCCGCATCAATATCCAACAAGCCTTCCGATATAAATTTGTGGACCATAACCGCGGTCAAAAATTTAGTGACCGAAGCCGCTTGAAAAATGGTCGTGGAATCCACCAAATCCACATCGTCCGCTTTTCCAAACGTAATCAAATCTTGGATTTCGTAATCATCAACCACGGCAACGCTCGCCCCGGGTACCTTTAATTGCTTCATTCGCTCAATAACCGGATGTTTAACCAAGGATTGTTGCTTTCCGGAATCTCCCTCGATTATCGTAAAGATCCCCTCGGACAAAACAGTATCAACAGTGTTGGGTCCATTATTTTTTTTGTCTTGGCAAGCTAGGATCACCAAAACAATCAATAATGTGGATAAGGTTCCGATCAATACTCTTTTCATCCCTGAAATTTAGGAAATTAAGTTGGCCCCTATATGATGACCAAGCCGAATGAGTGACGAAACTCAAGTTATATTGAAGGGGTTACGAACCGTTTACCCAATAAAAGCAGCATTGGTCTATTCGATATCCGAATCGGTAATGGTCAACCGGTATTCAAATCGGTTCGTATCCGGTTCCGTCAAGCGCCAGACAGCGTCATCGACGGGGTCTTGGGAATAGGCCAAAACATAATCGGTACCAGTCAACACATATAATTTAATGGCACTGAAGAGCTCAGAGTCCGCAGGTGTTATTGGACTGCTGACCGGATTGAGGCTACTTCCAAAGGAAAACCGGGATTGGCTTTCCACGGCTATAAAATTGTCGTTTTCGGACAAATAAAATAGGTCGCTGGAAGTGTCATTTTGAAGAAGGTAGTTGGTCTCAAAACCGGAGAGTTCTTCTTCATCACATTGAAAGGCCAATAAGAAAGGCACCAAGAGCAAAAGGAATTTCTTTTTCATAACAATTTAATTTACATAGCATTGAAAAGATACATCATTATTGTTTTCGGACCTCCAATTCCAAAATTAAGTAAATGTTATTTGTTGGGAGAGAATTTTGGGAGTTGAGAAGTTGCATCGTCAGGCTGCTAAGTGTGCGAGCAAATTGTCGTGGCCAACGGAGTACTTTTCCTATTCTTTATTATTGATTTCATTTTCCAGATCAGCGATCAAACTCGGGTACTCCGACTCCAAACTTTCCCCTTTGGTGATCACCACATTCATTCTATTGAATAGCAAGATGAACATGTTCTTAAGTCGTTGTAAGTTGAACGTTTCACTATAAAATTTGCTATCCTTTTTTTCTTCTTTTGTTCGTTTCCGGATTTTGGCCAAGATGGAAGGGTTATGTTCCTAAACTTAACGATGCAACATGGATGGAATATAGGGCGGTATATAATGGACATAAAACGATTTACCATTTGATTTTACTACTAATCTTTAGCAGTATCCATCAAATGATCCATATTTTTTTGTGAGCTATTTTGATTTTATTTCCCTTTTTAATAAACTGTCTATATAAACCTCAGATGCTCTTATGCTATTTAATTTTGGACGGTTTGTATCCCGAATTTCTTTAAAGAGATAGATATATTTAATGGAATCCTTTTTTGATGTAAAGTATCCTTCCTGGTAAACAACACCTTTCCATTCTATTGGTGGGTTTATCCGAAGATCTTTCCTTAAACCCAATGACCTGTCCAAGTGCTCAATATTGCTATGGTACAGGTTTAGCTCCTTGCTGAAAAGTCCCTTTTTTTCAAATCTTGAAATGGAATTTTCTTTGGAATCAAATAGTACCAGGATATAATCCTGATCTGTGTGGAAATTGATAGTCATGTAGCTATCCTGATAGGCGAAGTATAGAAAAATCAATAGGCCAATTATTAGCTCGCCAATATTCAATTTGTAGTAGGCTATTTTTTTGACCAAAAACCTGTCTAGGGTATACAATAATCCAAGAACTATAGTTATTGGAACTGAGACGGCAGCATAAATCGCGGATTCAGGAGAATGCGTAAACGCAACATATAAAAAGTAAATGGTGATAATAATGCTTAAAAAGATTATTACTGTTAATAGCGTTACCGGTAAAATCAATGTTTGAAGTAATTTTTTCACAGTTATAATCCTTAAGAGTTGTTAAGTCAAGAATTTGTTTTCTTGGATGCAAAATACATCCAAATGCCCCATTTTGGCACAAAATCTTCTAAAACACATGTTTTCCAAAAATATCTATCTTGTGCACCATGGTAGATCTCGATCTTTTGGCCTATTTGGAGGGGTACCTTACCGAGGAACGCAAACAGCGGTTTTTGGAGGTGCTGCAGCACCGTACCAAGCATATCACCATTGCCATAGAGGACGTGTACCAAATGCACAACACCAGCGCCATCATCCGTAGTTGTGATGTGTTCGGGGTACAGGAAGTACACGTGGTGGAAGACCGTTTTGCCAAGCGGTTGGATAAAAACATTGCCATGGGGGCCGAAAAATGGGTGGACGTACGCCGGTACCACAACACGAAGGATTGTATCACCAACTTAAAGCAGCAAGGCTATCAGATCATTGCCACCACACCCCACAACGATTCCACCTTATTGCCCGAGTTTTATCCCGATCAAAAGTCGGCCATCTTTTTTGGAACCGAAAAGGAAGGGTTGAGTGATGTTGTAATGCATCAAGCAGACGGATTTTTAAAAATTCCCATGGTCGGTTTTTCGGAAAGCCTGAACGTATCGGTTGCGGCCGCGATCATTATTCAAGATTTGGCCCACAAAGTGCGTGCTTCCGAAGTGGACTGGCAGCTCACGGAGGCCGAAATTCTCGATAAGCGGATGGACTGGACCCAGAAGTCCATTCAGCATGTAAAGGGCATCATTAAAAGATACTTGGCCGAGTAAGGATTTTTTGTACTTTTAACTGTAAATCAATCAATTACTGTCATGTTAGTACTGTATATCCTTTTGGGCATTGTTTTGCTCATCGCCATTTTGGCCGCCCTAGCCCCCAAGACCTACAACGTATCCCGATCCATTGAAATTTCCCGAACCAAGGCTGAAGTATTCGATTATCTCAAATACCTGAAAAAGCAGGATGAGTGGAGCCCATGGGCCAAACGCGATCCCAATATGGAACAAAAGTTCACCGGTACCGACGGGGAAGTCGGGGCCATTAGCTATTGGAACGGCAACAAAGAAGTTGGGGAAGGGGAGCAGGAACTCACCAAAATTGTTGACGGGGAACGCATTGAGTCGGAACTACGTTTTTTAAAACCTTGGAAATCCATATCGGATGCCTATTTGGTCACTGAGTCCATTGATGCCAATACCACAAAAGTGACTTGGGGTTTTACGGGCCATAACAAATTTCCGATGAGCATCATGATGCTGTTCATGAACATGGACAAAATGATCGGGAAGGATTTTGAGGAAGGATTGGCCAGCCTAAAAGAAAAAATGGAGGATTAATTTATTCCACCAACTCCAACAAGGCCACCTCGTAATCGTTGTCGAGCAGCACTTTTCCATTGGCCACCATAACTTCGGTTTCGGAATAGGTGTCATATAATTTGGTGCCGTCCCCGAAGAATCCTTTTACCCATAGGGATTTTTTGCCTTTTGGAAGGTCCAGACCAACAACGACCTTGTCCTTGTATTCTCCGTCCGTATAGGTCCTGGAGAATACATACGGTGTTTTGCCCAAAATTTTATGCTTACCGGCCCCAATGGCAGGGTGGTTTCTACGGAACTGCCCCAATTTTTGCCAATGTCTGTGCACAATTTGAACATCCGGCAGGCTATCGAGATCTTGCCAGTTCATGAATGACCTCAAATTGGCATCGCCTTGGGCTCCTTCCACTACCAATGGGCGGGACGTTTCGTCACCATAATAGATTTGTGAGGCTCCTGGGGTCAATAAAAGTACGTTAGCCGCCCTAAACGGTTGTTTACGTTCCTTATCAAAAGGGCCGCCATCGTCATGGGACGATAAATAGTTGAGTACGCTCTTACCTTTCAATTTGGTATTGAGCAGGTTGCTGTATTTTTTGAAAATTTCCTCGTATGGATTGTTGGCATCATACTTCAATTCGAAGTTGATCAAACTTTTAAAGCCATAGCTGAAGAAATCTACCTTTTTGTCCCCAAAATCGTAATCACGTCCACCGGAAATGCCATAGTTGTAGACTTCACCGACCATGTAGAACGGATTGTCGTCCAAAATTTTATCCTGGTGTTTCTTCTTCCACATTTCGAAGGCGTAGTCGGCTTCTTTCCTAAGGTCGGACCAGGCATTTTCGTTCACGTGTTTCACCGTATCCACCCGAAAACCATCAACACCATAATCGTTAATGTAGTCAGTCAACCATTTGATGATATAATAACGTGGGGCTCTGGGATAACCGGTGCGTTCAAAGAACAGGTTGAGTTCATCGAGTTCCTTGCTCAAGCGACCTTCATCCTTCCATTTGGCCAAAAGGGCGTCAGGAAGCTCCACAGGTTCATCGGATTCGGTGAGAATATCGGGCAAATTGGCTACAAGGGTACACTCCGTGGTGTTCTCATAGGTGGTGAATTCGCAAGGAGGTCCAGTACGCACCCAATCATCCGGCCAAACAGGGTCTTTTTCTGTAACCGGGCCGGTGTGGTTCAGCACCACATCCAAAATAATACGGATACCATTTTTGTGGGCTGTCTTAACTAATTTTTCCAGATCTTTTTTGGTGCCGAAATTGGGGTCAAGAGTGGTCCAATCCTTGGTCCAATAGCCATGGTAACCGTAGGTAAGACCTGTGCCTTCGTCTGTGGCACCGTGAATCTGTTCCACCAAAGGTGTCAGCCAAATGGCGTTTACGCCCAGCTCGGTAAAATAACCCTCTTCAATTTTTTTGATGACCCCCTGGATGTCGCCACCTTCAAAACCACGAAGAACACCGGTTTCCTCGTTACGTCCAAAATTCACATCGTTTTCGGGGTTGCCATTATTGAACCGGTCGGTCAATAGAAAGTAAACGTTGGCCCCTTCCCAAAGAAAGGGAACTTTTTTATCAGGCGTATCTTCCTCAACTACTTGTACCGTTTCCTGATGTTGCTTTTTCACTTCGTTACAACCTATACAAAAGGGTAAAAGGGTAAGAATAACAAGTAGTTTTTTCATGAATTGGGATTTTGTCTAAAGCTATAAAATGAATATGGAATTCAAAAATTTATTTATAGCAGGCAGCGGCCTTTCCCAATCGTACTAAAAACTAAAATGTTATTGTTTTCGGTTCAATACTTTGTATTCTTCATAACAACTGGAGATGGCGTCCAAAATCTGCAGATCGTTCGCCGTTTGGATGAAGGATTTTGAATAGTTACAGTTGTTTAAGATGTCCTCAATATCCACCTTTTCCAGTTGTAACAGTTCCATTAGGGTTTCCCGGTCGAATTTGGATGCGAGCAGGTCCCTGATATTATCATCTTCCTTGATTTGGCGCAACTTGCGCATCTGTCTTGGTTTCTTGCCAAAAAGGTTCCGCAATAGATCGGCAGGGTTAAGGATGGCACCCAGCACCTTGGTCACGGCACTTGGGTTTTTGTTTCCCGCTTCGTAACTGGTGGGTAACCCCGAAATACTGTACTGGCGTGAATTGTTGATGGGCAGGTTCTTCACATCAATTTCCAAGTAGCCTGTAAGCTGGTAGGGTCGAACAATCACCTCTTCCAGTGCATAGGCCAATTCGGTCAACGCGATTTTGGTATCCCCAAACCGAAACATATCGTTGGTTACCCGCACTTTTTGGGTCTTAAATCCCAAATAGGATAGGTAAAGCGTATCGTTTACCGCTGCTGGTATAGTGAACTTTCCGTTTTGGTCGGTTATGGTCCCCTTAACCTGGTTCAGGTTGATCACGTGCACACTTTCCAACGGAAAATCGGTTTGTGCATTGATCACCGTAGCGGTCAGATTCATTACTTCTTGGTCGTCGACATCTTCATTCTGTGCCAAACAAAGCAAGGGGGTAAGGATAAAAAGTGTCAGTAAAAGTCTTCTCATGCAATCTTTGTAGGTATAAAAGTACTAAACAAAGAAAAATAAATAGGACGGAAGGGCCCTTTAATATAGAATTAACTAATAAAAACCAGACCTCTTTTTACCTCCCTTTTTGTTAAATCCACCTTTTTTGCCGCTTTTAAAGGATTTGTTGCCACCATCTTTGCGACGGCCACCACCACCTTTACGGCCACTTCGTTTCTTGCCTCCCTTGGAACCACCGGGACTTTTGGAAACCTCTACGTTTACAAAGCGCCCATCTACCTTAAAGTCGGTGAAGGTCTGCAGGATGAATTCGGTAATATTGGCTTCAGTGTTGAAGAAGGAGAAACTATCCTTGGTATCTACATTGAAGATATCCTCTTTTTCCAAGTTCAAGGTATCGCGTAAAAAGTCTTTCAGGGACATCCAGTCGTAGCCATCACGTTCACCGATATTGATGAAATAGCGCACCGAACCTTCATTTGGGATATCGCCATAACCGGCATCATCCCGACCGCCACGTTCCTTTCCGGATTCTGAGGAGTTGAGGTCCTTGGTCTTACTGTAATAATTGAAGAATTGGCTAAACTCCACGGAAACCATTTTTTTGATCAGTTCCTCGCGGTCAATGCCTTCCAACACATCATAAATGGCTGGTAAATAGGCATCGATGTCCTTGTTCACCTTCGTTTCCTTGATCTTGTTGGCCAAGTGATACAATTGGATCTCACAGATTTCGATACCGGAAGGCAGTTGTTTTTGAATAAACTCCTGCTTGATCTTGCTTTCGATGGATTTGATCTTGCGAAGTTCGCTTCGGGTTATGATCACCATCGATATCCCGGATTTCCCGGCACGACCGGTACGCCCACTACGGTGGGTATAGGTTTCGATCTCGTCAGGCAATTGGTAGTTGATAACGTGGGTAATATCGTCAACATCGATACCACGGGCTGCCACATCGGTGGCCACCAACATCTGCACCTGTTTTTTTCTAAAAGCGTTCATGACCAAATCCCTTTGGTTTTGGCTCAGGTCGCCATGCAGGGCACCTGCATTGTAGCCATCCTCGATCAACTTTTCAGCTACTCGTTGGGTATCGCGTTTGGTACGGCAGAAAACTACTGAAAAGATACCTGGATTGGCATCTGCCAGTCGTTTAAGGGCAGCATAACGGTCTCTGCCACCAACCATGTAAAATTCGTGCTGCACAGTCGCAGCACCTGCATTTTTGGTCCCAACCGTAATTTCCACAGGTTGGTGCATGAATTTTTTGGCAATGGAAGCCACTTCTTTCGGCATGGTGGCCGAAAACAACCATGTCAGTTTTTCTTCGGGCGTGTTGGAAAGGATATCCTTGATGTCCTCATAAAAGCCCATGTTCAACATTTCATCGGCTTCGTCCAACACGCAATAGTCAATTTTGGATATATCGACCATGTTCCTTCCGATCATATCCTTCATACGGCCAGGGGTGGCTACCACAATCTGGGCACCACGTTTAATTTGTTTGGCCTGTTCGGTAATGCTCGCGCCACCGTAAATGGCGACCACATTCAATCCCTTAACGTATTTGGAATAGAGTTTCAGTTCGTTGGTGATCTGCAAACACAGTTCACGGGTAGGGGACAGGATCAACCCTTGTGTGGTTCTACTGTCCGCATTTATTTTTTGAATCATCGGAAAACCAAATGCTGCGGTTTTTCCGGTTCCAGTTTGTGCCAAGGCCACCAGGTCGGTGTCCTTTTCCAATAAAACAGGGATTGATTTTTCTTGTACTTCTGATGGCGTTTCAAATCCAAGATCGGAAATGGCGTCCAATAGGGGTTGAGCCAACCCCAAGGCTTCAAATTTTGTCATAATAGGTAAATACGTTAATCGCAAATATGTTGTGTTGCATCGAGCGATTTCCGTAATACCTCTAGGCCCATCGCAACACCTTGCCCATACCGGCGGCGTTAATAAAGCGGCAAAGGTACATTAAATTTATTCAGTGGAAGTTATGGGGCCACTTTTTTTAAAAAAGCCGCCAACTTTGCAATGGCCCGTGCTCGGTGACTTATCGTATTTTTGATTTCTGCAGACAGCTCGCCAAACGTTTTGTCAAATCCTTCAGGTTGAAAAATGGGATCGTACCCAAAACCATTTTCCCCGTGTTTTTTCTCGGTGATCATACCTTCCACTGTACCTTCAAAGGTGTGGGATTCCCCATTTAAATTGAGATGAATTACTGTTTTGAACCGGGCACTTCGGTTGGGTTCATGCTGTAGTTCAGTAAGGAGTTTTGCCATGTTGTCGTCGGCATTTTTCTGCTCCCCGGCATAGCGGGCCGAATATACGCCCGGTTGGCCATCCAAGGTATCCACTAAGAGTCCGGTATCATCCGAAAAACAGTCCAAACCATAGGTTCGGGTCACAAAATCGGCTTTGATCTTGGCATTTTCGGCCAAGGTTTGGCCCGTTTCCGGGATTTCCTCAAAACAGTTGAGGTCGTTCAGGGATAGCAGGGATATGTGATCGGGCAACAATTGTTGCACTTCCTTTAATTTGTGTTCGTTGTGGGTAGCAAAAACAAGTTTCAAAATGGTGTATGGTTCATTTGAGTTTCAAAAGTAGTAATTTCGTCAATCAACCCAATTGTATGAAACTACGGATCCCACCTGCTTTGGTCATGTTGCTATTTGGGGCCTTGATGTACCTCCTGGACCGCTATTTGCCCTTTGGTGAATTTGATTTTTTCGGAAGAAAGCCGTTGTATCTGGTCTTGGCCGGATTGGGAGCTTTGGTTATTTTGATATCCGTTATCCAATTTTTGGTCAACAAAACAACCACCCATCCTTTGGATCTGGAAAAGACCACGGGTCTCGTGACCAACGGTATCTACAACTTCACCCGGAATCCCATGTATTTGGGGATGCTACTCTTTTTGTTGGCCTTTGGCCTCAAGTTGGGAAATGCCTTCAACAGCTTGCTGGCGGCTGGTTTTGTTTCCTATATGAACCACTTTCAGATCAAACATGAGGAAGCTGCCCTGGAAAAGAAATTCGGGAAAGAATACCGCTACTATTGCAAACTGACACGGCGTTGGTTTTAATGGTCCTGGATTATTGAAAGGGTGATTTTCAGTAGGATTTGAAACAATTTGAAAGCGATTTTTGATTTATCCGCAATTCTGTAAGGTTTTTGGCGGGTCCCGATTTATGGGATGGATATAATGATTAATTTTACTGCTTAATTTTTTGAAGCGGATCATGGTGGAAGCTGGACGCAAATATGTTTTTGATTTTGATAGTACCCTAACCCGGGTAGAGGCACTTGATGTGTTGGCCGAAATGACCTTGCAGGGCAACCCAAAACGGGAAGAGATCGTCAAGGAAATACAGCACATCACCAATTTGGGCATCGATGGGGAAATTTCGTTTACCGAATCTTTGGAACGTAGACTACGGCTTTTAAATGCCAATAAGGAAGATCTGCACGAATTGGTGATAGAGCTTCGACAAAAGATTTCCAAGTCCATTGCATCCAACAAAGCTTTTTTTAAAGAGTACGCTGAGGATATTTATGTGATTTCCTGTGGCTTCAAAGAGTTTATCGACCCTATTGTGGAAGAATACAATATTCCATCGGAGCGGGTTTATGCCAACACCTTTAAATTTGATGATGAAGGCAATATCATCGGTTTTGACGAGACCAATGTGCTTTCGGCCCATAATGGGAAAATAGAATGTTTAAAACGTCTGGACCTGGAAGGCGAGGTCCAGGTAATCGGCGATGGGTACAGCGACTATGTAATGCGCGAGGCCGGTATCGCCCATAAGTTTTTTGCCTATACTGAAAATGTGCACCGTGAGAAAGCTGCAAGCAATGCAGACCATGTGGCACCTAACCTAGATGAATTTTTATTTGTGAACGATTTGCCAAGAAACCTGTCCTACCCAAAAAATAGAATCAAGATCCTTTTGTTGGAGAATGTGCACCCCGCAGCTTTTGAAAACCTTTCCGAGGAAGGGTTTTCCGTGGAATTGGTGAAGCACAGTCTTACAGAGGACGAACTTATCGAAAAAATAAAGGGCGTACACGTATTGGGTATCCGTTCCAAGACCCAGGTGACTCAAAAAGTGTTGGATGCTGCCAACAAATTGATGGTGATCGGCGCTTTTTGCATTGGAACCACCCAAATAGATTTGGAATACAGTAAAAAGAAAGGTGTTGTTGTGTTCAACGCACCCTATAGCAATACGCGTTCGGTTGTTGAATTGGCAGTAGGGGAGATCATTATGCTCATGCGCAGCATTTTTCCACGTAGTTCCGAAATCCACAATGGCGAATGGAACAAAACAGCCACCAATTCCAGGGAGGTGCGTGGCAAGAATCTGGGCATTGTGGGCTACGGTAATATTGGCAAGCAAATGTCCGTTTTGGCGGAAGCCATCGGAATGCGGGTCTATTATTACGATGTGGCGGATCAATTGGCCCTAGGTAATGCCGTTAAGTGCAACACCTTGGAAGACCTGCTTTCCGTTTCCGATGTGGTTACGCTGCATGTGGATGACAACAAGGCCAACAAAAACTTTATCGGGGAACGTGAAATCAACCAAATGCGGGATGGCGCCCTATTGATCAACCTTTCCAGGGGATTTGTAGTCGACATCGATGCCTTGGCCAACGCTCTGAAGAGTGGCAAATTGGGTGGGGCCGCGGTAGATGTTTTCCCTGTGGAACCACGAAGCAACGGCGAGTTTGAAACCCCGCTCCAAGGCCTCAACAATGTGATTCTGACCCCCCATATTGGTGGTAGCACCGAAGAGGCACAACGGGACATCGCGGACTTTGTGCCCAATAAGATCATGGATTATATCAACTCGGGCAATACCGTGGACGCCGTAAACTTCCCGAATATCCGTTTGCCCAAGCAGAACAATGCACACCGCTTTTTGCACATCCATAAAAATGTGCCAGGCATCATGGCCAAGATCAACGAGGTATGTGCCAAGTACGGGTTGAACATTTCCGGACAATATTTGTCCACCGATAGTGAAGTGGGCTATGTGATCACGGATTTGGACAAAGAGTACAACAAGGAGGTGATCAAAGCTTTGAAAAACGTGGAGAATACCATCAAGTTCAGGGTACTTTATTAGTCGAGTCAAGATCACTTCGCTTTATGATGCAAGAGCAAAGACTTGTCTCTTGTCTCTTGATTCTTGATTCTTAAATCTAGAAAATCACTGGTGATGGTAGGGTTCGTTTCGTAATATGGTGAACCCACGATACAATTGCTCCACAACGAAAAGTCGTACCATTTGGTGGGAGAACGTCATTTTGGAAAGGCTTATTTTTCCAGTACTTTTTGCGTAAACCGAATCACTGAAACCATAAGGCCCGCCAATCACAAAAACAAGGTTTTTGATGCCACTGTTCATTTTCTTTTGAAGGAATTGGGCAAAATCCACGGAAGTGTACTGTTTTCCATTCTCATCCAACAAAATAAGGGTGTCCGTAGGTTGTAATTGCCCTAGGATAAGTTCACCCTCTTTTTCCTTTTGTTGCGCCTCCGAGAGATTTTTACTGTTTTTGATATCGGGGATAATTCGGAAATCAAATTTCACATAATGCCCCAGCCTTTTTTCATAAATGGCTATAAGGTCTTCAAGTTCAGTCTTGTCCGTTTTGCCAACGGCGATCAAAGTTATCTGCATGCCCAAAAATAATTGATTCAAAGTAAAAAATGAGCACTATATCGGCATGGTCGGGGAGAAATGTTTTTACTATTTTCGTTAAAACCCCAGAGGGATGATATCCGAAGCACAATTTCAAAACGAACTCCAATTGATTATTGCCAACGCCATCCGCGAAGATGTGGGTGACGGCGATCACAGTTCCTTGGCCTGTATTCCTGTCAATGCCAAAGGTAAAGCAAAGCTTTTGGTGAAGGATGAAGGTATCATTGCCGGCGTTGCGTTCGCCCAAATGGTTTTTCAATATGTGGATCCCGAATTGAAAACTGAGGTCATGATCCAAGATGGGAGTCCTGTAAAGTATGGCGATGTGGTATTTTATGTGGAAGGCAGCTCACAAAGTATTTTGAAAGCAGAACGTTTGGTGCTCAATGCCATGCAACGGATGAGTGCCATTGCTACTAAAACACAAGACTTTGTTTCCCTACTTGATGGTACCGACACCAAGATTTTGGATACCAGAAAGACCACACCGGGTATCCGCGCCCTCGAAAAATGGGCCGTTAAGATCGGCGGTGGGGAAAATCATCGTTTCGCCCTGTATGACATGATCATGCTCAAGGATAACCATATCGATTTTGCTGGGGGCATCACCAAGGCCATTCAAAAGACAAAAGACTACCTCAAGGAAAAGGGAAAGGACTTGAAAATAATCGTGGAGGCCCGAAATTTGGACGAAGTGGATGAAATTTTGCAATCCGAAGGGGTGTATCGCATCCTGTTGGATAATTTTGATTACGATGAAACCCGGGAAGCGGTGAAAAGAATAGGTGAAAAAAGCCAAACAGAGTCTTCCGGGGGCATCAACGAGGAAACCATCCGTCAGTATGCAGAGTGTGGCGTGGATTATATTTCTTCCGGTGCATTGACCCATTCGGTGTATAATATGGACCTAAGTTTAAAAGCAGTATAAATGTCCAAGGCAATAGAAGAGCGGTTGGAGAAGATACCCGTGATCAATTGGGCGGCTCGACTATTGAAAAAAATCAAGTTAGGGGCATTGGAAGGGCTCTCATTTTACGATCTGATCGAAATGTACCTGTTGGGTATCGTTCGTGGTGCCGTTTCCACACGGGCCAGTTCCATTGCCTTCAGTTTGTTCATGGCGTTGTTTCCATTGCTGATTTTTATGGTAACGCTCATCCCGTTTTTGATACCGTATGTGAGTGTGGGCAACGAAAATTTTGATGCACAATTCCTGGATTTTCTCGAATCGTTCCTTCCCGCAGCGACCAGTGATTATTTTGGCGACGTCTATCAACAGATCAAGGACCAAAAGCAAGGTGGGTTGCTGTCCTCCGCCTTTATTTTGTCCATTTTTTTGGTGGCCAATGGGGTGAATGCCATTTTTGGTGGTTTTGAGAATTCCTATCATGTGGAACTCACCCGCAATTTTTTTCGGCAATACGCCTATGCATTGATGGTGGGGCTTATTCTATCCATATTGTTGATCATTGGGGCCGTGGCTTTCGTATATTTTGAATTTTACATTGTGGAATATACCAGCGAATATTTGGGCAAGACCCTTGGGTACGATGTGGAGAAGGGAGACTCAGTAGGAATTCAGGTGGCAAAGATCTTGTTCTTTCTGTGTTTGTCCTACCTGACCACTGCCATTCTCTATTATTTTGGCACTGCGGAGGGCAGAAAGGCACGGTTCTTTTCCGCTGGTGCCCTAATGACCACCCTGTTGTTCTTTTTAACATCCTACCTATTTGGGATCTATGTTGAAAAATTCGCTCGGTACAACGAACTATACGGCGCTTTGGGAGGATTATTGATTTTGATGGTGTTTATTTGGTTAAATTCCAATATATTATTGTTGGGTTTTGAACTAAATGCCACACTTAATTCGTTAAAAAGAAGACATGACAGACAGCAAAATGGCGAGTAAATGGATTTTCCTGATGTGTTTTCTGTGTTTTCAGTTAACATGGTCCCAAACCGTATTTGGTAAGTGGAAAACGGTGGACGACCGTAATGGCATTACCAAGGCCATTATCGAAATTTATAAGGAAAATGGACTCTTGCAGGCCAAGGTTGTGAAAATACTCGAAGAAGGTAAAGAAAACTCCAAATGCACCAAGTGTGATGGGGAACTTAAGGACAAACCTATCGAAGGCATGAAAATCATGGACGATTTTGAGCACAACGGCAAAGGGGAATACAAAGGTGATCGCTTGTTCGATCCTGAACAGGGAATGACCTTTAGGGGCAAGGTCTGGTTGGATGAGGAAGATGGTAACCGTTTAAAGGTAAGGGGCTATCTGGCCTTTTTGCACAGGACCCAAACTTGGCATAGGGTAATCGAGGATTAACATATGGAGCATTTTTTGGAAGTAGTCCTGCCCATTCCTTTGGAGAAGCTCTTCACCTATAGGATTTCACGGCAAGAAGCTGACTTTATTGAACCTGGTATGCGGGTGGCCGTGCCTTTCGGAAAATCCAAAATATATACGGCATTGGCCTATCGCGTGCATGCTGAAGCACCCACTGCGTACGAGCCCAAGGAAATCTACCAGATATTGGATGAAAAACCGCTGGTAAATCCATTCCAGATGAAACATTGGGAGTGGATTGCCAATTACTATATGTGCACGTTGGGCGAGGTGATTCGAAGTGCCTTGCCCAGTGCCTTCCTGTTGGAGAGTGAGACATTGGTTTTACCAAACAAGCAAGCCGATGTGGACGAAATGGAGCTTGCCGATGATGAATTTTTGGTCTACGAGGCCCTACAGTACCAAACTGCCCTTAAAATTGAAGAAATCAGCAACATCGTGGACAAAAAAAATGTGTTGTCATTGGTCAATCGTTTGGTCCAAAAGGGGGTTGTGCTTCAAAAAGAGGAGATTTACGAACAGTACAAACCAAAAATGGTTCGCTACGTAAAGCTTTCGGATAAATATGATGATGAAGGCGAGTTGGAAGCATTATTGAACGAACTTTCAAGAGCACCCAAGCAAAGTCAGGTGGTTCTATCCTTGTTTCAGCTCAAATCAAAAAGCAACAAACCTATTCCGATATCGGACCTCGAAAAGGAAAGTGGAGGCTCCCGAGCCATTATCAAGGCATTGATCGACAAAGACATTCTGAGCGAATACAGCATCAGAGAGGATAGGGTAAAGCATGGTGAAGCTTCCGAAACTTCCAAAAATATTGTGCTAAACGAACATCAGGCCAAGGCATTGGAAGATATAACGGTTGGGTTCTTGGAGAAGAAGCCCGTGTTGTTGCATGGAGTTACCTCCTCGGGAAAAACCGAAGTGTATGTCAAATTGATCCAGCAATGTATTGATGAAGGCAAACAAGCACTCTACCTGTTACCGGAAATTGCATTGACCTCCCAATTGATCAATCGGTTGCGGCATTATTTCGGGCAGAAAGTATCCGTTTACCATTCCAAATACAGTATTCACGAACGCGTGGAGGTCTGGAACAATGTATTGCACAATGCCGAGAAGGCCCAGATAGTCATTGGTGCCCGATCCTCCCTGTTTTTACCATTTTCGAAATTGGGCCTAGTGGTGGTGGACGAAGAACATGAGAGCTCCTTCAAGCAATTTGACCCTGCACCGCGATACCATGCCCGCGATGCCGCCATCGTACTTGCCTCGTTCCATGGTTCACCTATTGTTTTGGGTTCTGCTACGCCCAGTGTGGAGAGTGCCTACAATGCCAAAACGGGCAAATATGGTTACGCTTCCATAAAATATCGCTTTGGTGAGGTTTTGATGCCGGAAATCAATCTGGTTGACATTAAGGAGGCCACTCGTAAACGCAGAATGAAGGGACATTTTTCCGAAACCCTGTTACATGCCATTGAAGAAGCTTTGGGGGAAGGGGAGCAGGTCATCCTTTTTCAGAACAGAAGGGGTTTTGCCCCGGTCGTGGAATGCACCACCTGTGGTCATGTGGCCCAATGCCCCAATTGCGATGTGAGTTTGACCTATCACCAACATCGAAACCAATTGCGATGCCATTATTGTGGGTACCATATGGCGTTGCAACAAGCCTGTTTGGCCTGTGGCAGTCCCACTTTGGATAAAAAAGGTTTTGGAACAGAGCAGATTCAGGAGGAACTGGGGCAACTTTTTCCGGAAACCAAGGTAGGGCGAATGGATTTGGATACTACCAGGGGCAAATATGCCTATGAAAAGATCATTTCCGCTTTTGAAAACCAGGAAATGGATATTTTGGTGGGGACCCAAATGGTGACCAAGGGGCTCGATTTTAGAAATGTGAGTTTGGTGGGCATCATGAATGCCGATAGCATGTTGAACTTTCCAGATTACCGTGCACACGAGCGCAGCTTCCAAATGCTTACCCAAGTGGCGGGTAGGGCAGGGCGTACCCAAAAAAGGGGGAAAGTATTGATCCAAACGTACAATCCCTATCATCAGATATTGCAACAGGTCACCACCCACGATTATGATAAAATGTTCAAAGAACAATATTACGAGCGGGAGCAGTTCAAATACCCGCCAGTGGTACGCATCATAAAGGTAACGTTAAAGGATAGGGATTTTAATAAATTGAACGAGGCTTCGGACTGGATGGCCAGTAGTTTGCGCAATGTGCTTGGCACCCAAATTTTAGGCCCTGAGTATCCCCCGGTTTCCCGCATTAGGCGGGATTACCTTAAAAACATCCTTGTCAAGATCCCGAAAAGTGACTCCTTGGCCCAAACAAAAAATAGCATTAAAAGAATTGAAAAATCCTTTAATGCTATTTCCAAGTATAAAAGTATACGACTGGTCTACAATGTGGACCACATCTGATTATACATTGGCCAGTGCCTCTGCCAATTCAGTCTTTTTGTTTCTACTTAAAGGAATCTGTCTGCCCCCTACTTCAACATTCTTGCTGTTGAATTTCTCTATCTTCTCCAGATTCACAATATAAGATTTATGGATACGTAGAAATTTATCGGCCGGCAATTGCTTTTCGAAAGATTTCATGGTGGAAAGGATTACAATATTGGCTTCATCGGTCACCAATTTGATGTAATCGCCCAATGCCTCGATCCATTTAATGTCGTTAAGGATGACTTTACGTTTTTTCAGGTTGCTCTTTACGAAGATGTGCTCTTCGTCCTCATCGACCCTGTTCAACTGCTCGTACTTGGCAACGGCTCTTTTTACGGAAGCCTCAAAACGTGCAAGGGTAATGGGTTTGTGCAAGTAATCGGTTACGTCGTAGTCAAATGCTTTTAGTGCATAATCAGGCTTTCCGGTGATCAGGATAACCTGTGGTGGGTTCTCAAGGGCCTCTAAAAGGTCAAAACCACTGATAATAGGCATCTCAACATCTAAAAAGATAAGGTCGATTTCGTGGTTTTTCAGGCCATTTTTGGCTTCGATGGCATTACTGTACTCCGCTACCAAAGCCAAGTGTGGATGATTGTTGACCAATTTCGCAACGGCCATACGCTGCATTGAGGAATCGTCTACAATTATACTCTTTAATTTCATAGAATGGGGTGATTTGTAGGGTTTTAAATCATCGGCAAATTACATAAAAAAGACGTTTAGGAGCAACAAAAGATGTAAACATGGTCTATTTTGTTGTGTATTTTGCCATATGTGTTATTTGGGGTTAAAGGGTTAAACTATTGTTAATAACTCTTGTACCTTTAACGAAGATTTTTCGCTTTTCTTGCATGGAGAAAGAAATATTACTACTTTTGCGCTCCTTTAAAATATATTATAATGAACCATTACGAAACTGTTTTCATTTTAAATCCCGTTCTGTCTGAAACACAGATAGAGGAAACAGTCAAGAAATTTGAGGATTTCTTGATTAAGAATGGTGCCAAAATGGTCTCCAAGGAAGATTGGGGACTTAAAAAATTGGCCTATCCCATTCAGCACAAAAAAAGTGGCTTTTACCACTTGTTCGAATTCCAAGCACCAGGTGAGGCCATTGGTCCTTACGAGTTGGAATTTAGAAGAGACGAGCGCATTATGCGTTTTTTGACCGTTAAATTGGACAAGCACGCAATCGCTTGGGCAGAAAAGAGAAGAACCAAATTAAAAGCAAAGGCATAGGTTATGGCATCCATCGAGCAACAAGCTAAAGCAAAAAAAGACGGGGAAATCAGATATTTGACCCCGCTGAACATAGAGACCAACAAGCAAAAGAAGTATTGTAGGTTCAAAAAATCAGGTATCAAGTACATCGATTACAAAGATCCTGATTTCTTGATGAAGTTGGTGAACGAGCAGGGAAAATTGCTTCCCCGCAGACTTACCGGTACTTCCTTGAAATACCAAAGAAAAGTGGCGCAGGCCGTTAAAAGAGCCCGTCACATTGCGTTAATGCCGTATGTTGGCGATATGTTGAAATAAAAAATACCGGAGAATGGAACTTATTCTAAGAGAAGACGTACAGGATTTGGGATTTAAGGATGATATCGTTACCGTAAAGAACGGTTACGGCAGAAACTACCTTATCCCACAAGGATTGGCTACATTGGCCACTCCATCAGCCAAAAAAGTTTTGGCCGAAAACCTTAAGCAAAGAGCCCACAAAGAGAAGAAAATCGTTGATGAGGCCACGAAGATTGCCGAAGCCCTAAAACAATTGGAAATCCGTATCGCTGCCAAGGCAGGAGCTGGTGACAAATTGTTCGGTTCGGTTACCAATATCGATTTGGCCGAGGCTTTGGACAAGGAAGGGCACCAAATTGAGCGCAAATTCATCAATATCAAAGGTGGAGCGATCAAACGTGTTGGTCCTTATGAAGCAGTGATCAGACTTCACAGGGAAGTTGTTGTGGATTTCCCTTTCGAGGTTATTGCTGAAGCAAAATAAGATACCTAATAAGTATTTGGATATAAGGAGGGCTATGCGTGCATAGCTCTCTTTTTTATTGTTGCACCATGAAATACAAACGACTTTCAAAAGAGCAATTGGAGGAACTGCATCCAGAATTCATCAACTTTTTGGCCACCCAGTCCATTACAGCAGAGGAATGGAAGAAAATCAAGAAGGAGCAACCTGAAGTGGCCGAAGAAGAAATCGATGTGTTCAGCGACCTGATTTGGGAAGGGGTGCTTTCCAAAGTGGAATATCTGGAAAATGTTTCCGAACAACACATGCATCTTTTTCATTTGACCGATAAGGAAATGAAACTACTTTCCGTAAAGGTAATGAACCCCGAAATCGATTTACGCACCAAGATCGGTTTTGATTGGTTCAAGCGTAATTTCCAATCCGATTTTGTGGAATACCTTACAGCTTCCAAAGCGTACGGGGAGGATAAGAACGCAGATAAGTTTGAACTCATCAAACAAGGGGCCGTAATCACCAAGGGGGAGCTCTACCAATGGTTCGACCAGATTATCGAATAACTAGGAATAAGGTTAAAGGATAAAGGTTAAAAGATAAAGGTTAAAGGGGTGCTGCCATTACTTTAAGAGGGTTTTTCTAAAAAAGCAAAGTGACTGAAGAATCTATTTGAAGGTACAGTTGGCCATGCTTCACTTTGGTCAGTATGACAACTATCAATCCTTGTCATTTCGACAGAGCGAGGTATGAGGGACGAGAAATCTAACCATAAAAGGAGATTTCTCACATTCGTTCGAAATGACGGTTACTTCAATACCATGAACAATCCATAAACCCTGTATATTTGCACGAGAATTTGAACATCTATGGCACAAAAACCATCCATACCCAAAGGAACCCGAGATTTTTCACCAGCAGAGGTGGCCAAGCGCAACCACATCATCCAAACCATCAAAAAACATTTCGAAACCTTTGGTTTTCAACCGATAGAGACCCCCTCTTTCGAAAATTCGGAAACCCTGATGGGCAAATATGGGGATGAGGGTGATCGCTTGATCTTTAAGATCTTGAATTCCGGGGATTTTATTTCCAAGGTGGACGATGTGACCTATAGCTCCAAGAATTCTGCTTCTTTAACGCCAAAAATATCGGAAAAAGCATTGCGCTACGACCTTACCGTGCCTTTTGCGCGTTATGTGGTCATGCATCAGAACGAAATCGATTTTCCATTCAAGCGGTACCAGATTCAGCCTGTTTGGCGTGCAGATCGCCCACAAAAGGGACGTTTCCGCGAGTTTTACCAGTGTGATGCTGATGTGGTTGGGGCTGATTCCTTGTTGCAGGAAGTAGAGTTCGTGCAGTTGTACGATGCCGTGTTCACCGATTTGGGATTGAAGGGCACCACCATAAAGATCAATAACCGCAAAATACTGTCAGGTATTGCCGAAGTGATCGGGGCCAAACATTTATTGGTCGATTTTACTGTGGCACTCGATAAATTGGACAAAATAGGAGAGGACAAGGTGAAGGCCGAAATGCTGGAAAAAGGTATTTCTGAAAATGCTATTTCCAAAGCCCAACCTTTGTTTGAAATGTCCGGCTCGGCTTCAGAACAATTGGAGAGGTTGAAGGATATTCTTGTGGCATCTGAAGTGGGCATGAAGGGTGTTTCCGAACTCAATGAAATTATTACCACGGTTGATAAGCTGGGACTGCAGTCAGCAACATTACAGTTGGATGTGACCTTGGCTCGTGGATTGAACTACTATACAGGCGCCATTTTTGAGGTAGCCGCACCCGAAGACGTGCAAATGGGTTCCATTGGTGGTGGTGGGCGTTATGACGACCTCACGGGCATTTTTGGATTGAAGGATGTGAGCGGTGTTGGTATTTCTTTCGGACTGGACCGAATTTATCTGGTTTTGGAGGAATTGGGTCTGTTCCCAGAAAACATTGAAACCTCCCTCGATGTACTTTGCCTCAATTTTGGAAAGAATGAAGGTTTTGCGGCGTTAAAATTGATCACAGAACTTCGAAAAGAAGGTTTGCGTGCCGACCTGTACCCTACCGATGCCAAAGTACAGAAGCAGTTCAAATATGCTGATAAGCGCGGTGTTCCCTATGTAATTTTATTAGGCGAACAGGAGCTTTTGGATGGCAATTTTGTCGTCAAGAACATGAAAACCGGTGACCAAAAGGCCTATGGCCTAGATACTGTCCACCAATTTGCCGAAGCCGTCAAATCCGACTTTTAATGGCCTTCACTATGGTTTTGTAGTAGGTAGGGCCGTGGGGCACGTATTTGGCCGTATTGGCCAGTCCCCAGGTCTCTTCCGCAAATTTGAAGAGTGGTATCAATTCCAAAGCATCCACATCACTGTCCTGTTTGGTCAACGAACCCAAAGGAACGGCTAGTTTACAAAGAAAAATATGGTGCAATTCGGCATCAATAAAATCATCCGCAATCTTGTGTACTGCCCTAAATGTGCCAATTGGTTCCAGGTCATTTTTTGTAATGGACAATCCCACTTCTTCCTGTACTTCGCGTACGGCAGCTGTAGAAATTTCCTCGCCCGAAGACACGTGTCCCGCGACGGAAACATCCCAAAGTAGGGGATGGGTGTCTTTATGTTTACCGCGTTGTTGAATCAATACCCGACCATCTTGGGTATAGAGCCAAATATGAACCGTGGGATGTAGTAGACCTTTTCGGTGTGCTTCTGACTTTAAACAGGATTCTCCTGTTGGTTTTCCTTGCTCATCCAAAATGTCTACCAGCTCGTCCATTTAATCAAAATAACTGAAAGTTTCCCCTTCTTTGATGGATAACAATGATTCATAGATCAGGCGGATCACATTTTCCACATCTTCTTTGTGCACCATTTCCACCGTGGTGTGCATATAGCGCAAAGGAAGTGATATCAAGGCTGATGCTACCCCTCCGTTGCTGTAGGCGAAGGCATCCGTATCCGTTCCAGTGTATCGTGACGAAGCCAAACGCTGGAAAGGAATTTTCTTGGCCTCTGCGGTTTCAATAATGCGTTCCCTTAATTTGTTCTGCACCGCAGGGGCATAGGAAACTACAGGACCGGAACCGATGGAGGCATCACCTTCCTTCTTCTTGTCGATCATCGGGGTGGTGGTGTCGTGGGTCACATCGGTTACTATGGCCACGTTGGGTTTAATGGTCTGGGTAATCATTTCGGCTCCGCGCAGACCGATTTCTTCCTGCACGGAATTGGTCACGTACAATCCGAATGGCAATTTTTTCTTGTTTTCGTGTAATAGGCGGGCCACTTCGGCGATCATGAAGCCACCCATGCGGTTATCCAAGGCGCGACATACAAATTTGTCCTTGTTCAAAATATGGAACTGATCGGGATAAGTGATCACGCAACCCACGTGAACGCCCATTTTTTCAACTTCTTTCTTATCCTTGGCACCGATATCGATAAAAATGTTTTCCAATTTCGGTGGTTCTTCCTTGCCCTTGTCCCGTGTATGGATGGCCGGCCAGCCAAAAACACCCTTCACGATGCCTTTTTTGGTGTGGATATCGACCCATTTGGAGGGCGCGATTTGGTGGTCACTTCCCCCATTTCGGATCACATAGATCAATCCATTGTCCGTGATGTAGTTCACATACCACGAAATTTCATCGGAATGTCCTTCGATCACCACTTTGTATTTGGCCTTGGGGTTGATCACGGCCACGGCAGTGCCATAGGTATCGGTGATAAATTCGTCCACATAAGGTTTCAAATAGTCCATCCAAATTTTTTGACCTTCCCACTCATAGCCCGTAGGCGAGGGGTTGTTCAAATATTTTTCAAGAAATTCAAGGGATTTTTTGTTGATGATTTTATCAGTAGCCATAGGATTGAATTAGTACACAAACATAAGAATATTCACTTTTATTTAATAACCAAATCATACCTTTATCCTTACTTTTGGTAGGATTCTTGCGATTGGAAGTTTATGTTGAGAAACTTGTTTTTGATAGCGTTTGTGCTGTTCCAAGTCTTAGGATACTCACAGGAAATGGAGAACGATTCCATTTTTTACCCCAAAGATTCGGTAGAGGATTACTATGTGCGTTTTGCTGGCGATTCCATTCTCTACAGCTCCATAGCACTGGAAGAGGTCTATATTTTTGGCAAACTCGAATTTGCCGATAAGAACGAACGTTTGCGCTATTTGATCTTACGGCGGAAGACGTTGAAAGTGTATCCCTATGCCAAATTGGCCGCGGAGCGGCTGGTGGAACTGAACGATAGCCTGAAACACATCACCAAGCGAAGGCACCAAAAAAAATACACCAAAAAGGTCCAGAAGTACATTGAGGAGGAATTTTCGGCCGAACTGAAAAAACTGACCCGTACCGAAGGCCAGATCTTGGTGAAACTGATACACCGTCAAACGGGAACCACGGCTTTCGATTTGGTGAAGGAACTTCGGAGCGGTTGGCGGGCCTTTTGGTACAACACTACGGCCAGTATGTTCAAAATCAGTTTAAAAGAGGAATTTCATCCCGAAACCGTCCATGAGGATTACTTGATAGAGGATATTTTGCAAAGGGCCTTTGCCGCCAATCGATTGGAGCGACAAAAATCGGTACTCGATTACGATTACGCCCAGCTGACCAACAAGTGGAAGAACGCCCCGCCTCAGCCCAAAGATTAGTTTTTTTGCTTTTTGCCGAAAACGGCATCCATTACAATTCCTACCGAACGGAATCCGAGGTAAATGGCCAAGATGGCACAGATAATACCCAATATCAAAACGGGATAATAAAAGGGATGGCCCTGGTTCTTGAATGCCTCATAGATCAAAAAAGGGCCCAAAAACATGGCAATAACGGTATACCCCAATGATTTGATTCCCTTTACCAAAAGTTCCTTGTCTGTTCGCCTCATGGGACCAAAGTAGGAATAATGGCTTATATTTAGAGAGAATAGCACAAAAAATACCCATGGAATTACTGGTAATTGGCGTCGTTGTCATTTTCATCATCGTGGCAACGGTAAAATTCAAAATGCACCCTATTTTTTCATTGACCATTGCAGCCATTGCCTCTGGTTTTATGCTGGGACTTGCTCCCCAAGAAATTATGTCTACCCTAGGTGAAGGTTTTGGCAAAACCTTGTCCAGCATTGGGTTGGTCATCGCTTTTGGAACCGTTATCGGTATCTATTTGGAAAAAACGGGCAGTACCCAGGTCTTGGCCAATAGTATTTTAAAATTGATCGGATTGAAACGGTCGCCATTGGCCATCAATTTGGCGGGGTTCGTGATTTCCATTCCGGTGTATTGTGATTCCGGGTTTATCATTCTTTCCTCCTTGAACAAGGCCATTAGCAAAAAAACGGGCATACCGGCATTGGTTTTTGCCATTGCTTTGGCAACAGGATTGTATTCAGCACACGTTTTTGTACCGCCTACACCCGGTCCCTTGGCGGCCGCCGCCATTTTAGGTGCCGATTTGGGATTGGTTTTGGTATTGGGCCTTGCCGTTGCCATTCCGGTATCGTTGACTGGTTATGTTTGGGCCCGTTTTATTGGGAAAACTTTGACCGAGAACGAAGAAATCGAGGTAACCGAAGAAACGGAAACACTACCATCTTCGGTGAAGCCCTACCAAGCTTTTTTGCCACTTTTGGCGCCCATTGTTTTGATTGCCTTGAAATCGGTGGCGGATTATCCCACACATCCCCTGGGTGAAGGCATGCTATTTCAAGTTTTAGGATTTTTGGGCAGTCCCATCATCGCACTGTTGATTGGTGTTTTCTTTGCGTTTGTACTCGCTAAAAAGTCGCCTTCGGAGGAAAAACAGGGCTGGGTGGCAGAAGCCTTTAAACAAGCAGGCGCCATTGTATTGATCACTGGGGCGGGAGGTGCCTTCGGGGCCATACTGCGTACGATTGATATCGCATCGGTCATCAATTTGGAATCGAGCACGGGTTTGGGTGGACTGTTGATTGCTTTTGTGATTGCAGCGGTACTCAAAACGGCCCAAGGCTCGTCCACCGTGGCCATAATTACCACATCGGCCATTATTGCACCCCTTTTGGAAACCTTTGGTTTACTTTCGCTAACGGATAAAGCTTTGGTTGTTTTGGCGGTTGGGGCAGGGGCCATGACGGTTTCTCACATCAACGACAGCTATTTTTGGGTGGTTTCCCAATTTTCTAACATTAATGTAAAAATGGCATTACGTGGACATACCCTGGGTACCCTTTTTCAGGGGATTGTGGGTATTTCGATTATATTGTTGCTGTACCTAGTCCTGTAGTCTTCCTTTATTGGATGGTAAGTGCTCGCGAGTACTCCTGGACTACCGCGAAATAACCTAGGGCATAATCATTGGGTTGCCCATTATTGTTCAATACATCAATATAGTCTTGTCCGGTTATTTCAACCACATTTCCGCGAACGGTGGCCACTGGAGTACCAAAAACACCATTACTATTGGTGGTTTGTTCAACAATCAGTCCCATGTAATCGTAAAAATCCTTGGTTGCCCCCAATATACTCACATTGATTTCTTGACCCGGTTGGAGGCTACTGTCATAAAAGTAGGAGAATTGAAATTGTTGACCCTGAAAGAATTGATCTTCAACAGTTAAAAATTCGCCGTAACCAAAATCGAATATATAATAGTTATCATTGTTGGGGTCATCAGAGAAGGTCACTACAATTTCTGTTTCATCTTCATCAAATAAAGTTCCGTCGCCTTGTTCCAGATTGTCCAATGGCACAGCAGGGGCATATAATGTTTGGGCAAAATAGTGCCTTCCTTTATGTAGCACTTCCAAAACAAAGGTCATGCCTTGTTCGGCGGAAGTAGTGGGTATGCGCTGGTCTGTTGCTGAATTGGAATCGGGAACATATACTCCGGTTCCTGGTACCTCTTCTACCAGATGTGAAGTGGATGGATTTTCAAAATGGTTATCCTGGTTTAATACTCCATAGTGAATTTGCACACTTTCGGCTTGTGTGGCTTGATTTTCTTCATAAAAATTACTGGTTTCCCGTAATGTTAGCCGGACATCAATAAATTGTTGGGTTTTGTCCACACGTAACAAGCCATCGACAACCAGCCGGTTATCATCCGTTGGAAGTTCCAATTCGATGACATCCTCACATGAGGTGAACAGGGACAACAACAATACTATTTGCAATGTTCTTTTTAACATGGACTTAAAATTTAAAGTTGTAGGTTACCGAGGGAATAATGCCAAAAATTGAAGTGCGAAGTGCCTCGTTTCGTCCCGTGTCCTCATTCTCCCTAAAATTGATTGCGGCGGCATTTTTTCTGTTGTACACATTGTAAATGCTAAAAACCCATTCCGACTTTAATTTTCTGTTTTGGTTTTTCCTTGGGGTAAGGGTCGCCGATATATCCAATCGATGATAATTGGGCAGCCTCTCTTTGTTGCGTTCCCCATAGTAGGGCACCTTCACCCCTTCAAATTCAAATTGCCCAATTGGGTAATTGGTGGGTTGACCCGTTTGATAAATAAAATTGGCATTGAAATTCCATTTATCATTGAGTTCATAATTGCCATATAATGACAAATCATGGGTTTTGTCGTAAGGCGTGTTATACCACTTTCCTAAATTGATGCCGGTTTCACGGTTGGGTTGTTCGGTAGTAAAATCCAATGTCCTGCCCGGTGTTCGTTGTTCAGATCTGGAAAGGGTATAGGCGAGCCAACCCGTTAATTTCCCTTCATTTTTTCGAATAAGGAATTCAAGTCCATAGGCTCTGGCCTCGCCATTGAGAATGACCCGTTCAATGGCATTGTTGGCAATCAAATTGGCACCGTCAATATAGTCGATTCGGTTTTGTATCTCCTTGTAGAAAGCTTCTGTTTCAAACGTGTATTTACCATTTTCAACGTTCCTGAAATAGCCCATGGCATATTGGTCGAGGAGTTGTGGTTTCACAAAAGGTCCACTGGGCGTCCATACATCCAAAGGGGTTGGCGAGCTAGTGTTGGAAAGCAAGTGCAGGTATTGTGCAAGACGGGTATAACTGGCCTTGATGGAACTTTTGCCATTAAAATTATAGGAAATAGAAGCTCTTGGCTCGAAATTCAGGAATTTTTCCAACGTTCCCCCTCTGCCTGGATTTATACTGTCAATAGGTTCAGCTTCACTATACGTCAAAGTTAAATTATCAAAATCCACCGGATTGTTGTTTTGGTAGACATAAAATTCATCCTGTCCCAATCGGTTAAACTGACTTACCCGTACCCCATACTCCACGCTTAAATTGTCTGAAAGGTCGTGCTCAACATCAATATAGACCGCATTCTCATTGGCGTATTTTTTGGTCAATTGCTCTTGTACGATACCAGATTCGGGACTGTTGGGCACAATTTTACCGGTGTTGAACACATAATAGGTGTTGTGTATGCCAAAATTCAACTGTAGCTTATCGTTCAGGTAATATTTTAGGTCATACTTCAAGTTGAAGTTTTGGATGCCGGAATCCCATTCAAACCCAACAAAATCAAGCTCCAAACCGTAGTAATAATCGGAATAGATCAAGGATAGGTTCGAAAACAGGCGATCGGAAAACAAATGGTTCCATCTAAAATTACCGACCGCATTTCCGTAGGTATTTACAAATTTTTCATTGATACTGAACAAGTCCCGTCCGAAATATCCGGACAAGTAAATATTGTTGTTCTCGTTTATTTTATGACTGATCTTCGTGTTCAGATCATAGAAGTACGCCTTGTTGTTCACATCGAACAAGGGTAGTAGCAAATGGGCATAGGATGCTCTACCACCCACCAAAAATGCCGTTCTATCCTTTTCAATAGGACCTTCCATTAGCAAGCGACTGGCGACGGCACCAATCCCTCCATTTATCTTGAAATCTTTACTATTGCCTTCTTTTTGAAATATTTCGAGTACAGAGGACACCCTGCCGCCATATCGGGATGGGATACCCCCTTTAAATAGCTTTACATCCTTAATGGCATCCGGATTGAATACGGAAAAGAATCCGAATAAGTGGGAGGAATTGAATACGGTGGCCTCATCCAGCAAAATAAGATTTTGATCGGCAGCACCACCACGTACATTGAACCCGGAAGAGGCTTCACCGGCATTGGACACCCCGGGTAATAGCAACAGGGATTTGATCACATCCGCTTCGCCCAGAACCACCGGTACTTGTTTTATGGTTTGTGAGTTTAGGGTATTCACACCCATTTGTGGTTTGCGGATATCCAATCGTTCGGCATCATCGGTAACTACAACCTCTGCCAGTTCCTCTGCTTTTTCCAGTAAACTGAAGTCTCTTTTCAGATTGCGATCAAGCGTTATCGTTTCCACAATATCCTGATATCCCAAATAGCTTACCGTAATCAGATAGGTGCCTTTGGGAAGGGTCAGGGAATAAAATCCATATTCGTTGGTTGTGGTTCCTGTTCGGAGTTCCGAAACTGCGATGGTGACCCCTATCAATGTTTCGTTGCTGTTGGCTTCTGTAATGGTTCCACTTATGGTGTATTTCTCTTGGGCTGTTGCAAAGAAAAAATGCCCTAACAGGGCAAGCCATAACGCAACAAGGGATTTGGACATTTTTGATTGATTTTTTTAAAAGTACAAATTTGTGACATTCCATTAAAATGGGCGTCCAGTCCGTCGGTAACTTTAACAATTATAAAAAAAGAGCAGTCTAATTGGATAATTAGACTGCTCTAATAGTATAAAATACAGATTGTTACTTAATGGACGCCAAAATCGCGTTCAAGGTTTCGCTAGGGCGCATTGCTTTTGAAGCCAATGCTGCATCCGGCCTGTAGTACCCACCAATGTTAACAGGAGCGCCTTGGGCATCTATAAGTTCCTGGGCAATCTTGGCCTCGTTGGCAGACATCGCATCGAATACTTTTGTAAAGATGGATTTTAATTCGGCATCCGAATTTTGTTTGGCCAATTGTTCGGCCCAATACAAGGCCAAATAGAAGTGACTGCCACGCGTATCGATCTCATTCACTTTTCGCGAAGGTGATCTATCGTTGTTCAAGAACTCCTCAGTGGCTTTGTCCAAGGCATCTGCAAGGACCTGTGCCTTTGCATTGTTGTTCTTTTCACTAAAAAATTCCAAAGAAACGGCCAGGGCCAAGAATTCTCCCAACGAATCCCATCTAAGGTGTCCTTCTTCCAAAAATTGCTCAACGTGTTTTGGAGCGGAACCTCCGGCACCTGTTTCAAACAACCCACCACCGTTCATCAAGGGAACAATGGACAACATTTTGGCACTGGTGCCCACTTCCAAAATAGGGAAGAGGTCGGTCAAGTAGTCGCGTAGCACATTACCGGACACCGAAATGGTGTCTTTCCCTTCCTTCATTCGTTTTAGGGTGAATTTGGTGGCTTCTATCGGTGAAAGGATTCGAATGTCCAATCCAGAAGTGTCATGGTCTTTAAGATACATGTTCACCTTTTTGATCAACTCGGCGTCGTGTGCTCGTTCTTGATCTAACCAGAAAACGGCAGGGTCGTTGGTAGCTCTCGCTCGGGAAACGGCCAATTTAACCCAATCCTGCACGGGAGCGTCCTTCACTTGGCACATTCTCCAAATATCGCCTTGCTCGACAGCATGCTCGATCAAGGTTTCTCCAGAAGAAAGACTGATCACTTTTACTTTGCCCGCCGATGGAATTTCAAATGTTTTATCGTGGGAACCGTATTCTTCCGCTTTTTGTGCCATAAGCCCCACATTGGGCACTGTACCCATGGTTTTGGGGTCGAAGGCACCGTGTTCCTTGCAGAAATCGATAGTGGCTTGGTAAATGCCGGAATAGCTGCTGTCGGGGATAATGGCTTTGGTATCCCTAAGTTCCCCATTTTTATCCCACATTTTTCCGGAGTTGCGGATCATGGCCGGCATCGAGGCATCAATGATCACATCACTGGGTACGTGTAGGTTGGTGATTCCCTTGTCAGAATTCACCATGGCCAAATCTGGGCCATTTTCAATGCTTTCAGTTATGGCCTTTTTGATTTCTAGGTGTTTGTCCTCTGGAAGTTCCCCAATCTTGTCCAAAAGGGTTTCCAATCCATTGTTGGGATCTATTCCCAATTGTTTGAAGGTATCCCCATAATTTTTGAACAGCTCAGAAAAATAAACTGTTAAGGCATGACCAAAAATGATGGGGTCCGAAACCTTCATCATGGTTGCCTTGAAATGCAGGGACAACAACAAGTTGTTTTTTCGTGCATCTTCTATTTCCTTGGTAAAAAACTCCACCAAGGCTTTTTTGCTCATTACAGTGGCATCAATGATTTCCCCTTTTAGAAGGGCAATTTTTTCCTTAAGTACCGTACTATTGCCATCGGAACCTACTAATTCAATTTTGATGTCGTCCGCATTGGGCATGGTGATGGACTTTTCATTCGATTTAAAGTCGCCGTGTGACATGGTGGCCACATGGGTTTTCGAATCGGATGACCAGGCGCCCATGGAATGTGGGTGGGCCTTTGCATAGTTTTTTACGGCTTTTGGTGCTCTACGGTCAGAGTTTCCTTCACGGAGCACTGGGTTAACGGCACTTCCTTTGACCTTGTCGTAACGGGCCTTAATATCTTTTTCCTCTGCCGTTTTGGGTTCATCGGGATAATTGGGCAAATTGTACCCTTTTTTCTGCAATTCCTCAATGGCTTCCTTCAGCTGGGGAATAGAGGCACTGATGTTCGGTAATTTGATGATATTGGCTTCAGGGGTTTTGGCTAGTTCCCCCAAAATGGCCAAATCGTCCGTCACTTTTTGGTCATCGTTCAGAAATTCCGGGAAAACAGCTGCGATGCGTCCTGCCAAGGAAATGTCTTTGGTTTCGATTTCAATATTGGCGGTTTCGGTAAAGGATTTTACAATGGGTAGGAAGGAAAGTGTGGCCAGTGCAGGCGCTTCATCAGTTTTGGTGTAATATAGTTTAGCCATTTAAATGTAATTTTTTGAGCGGTTGCAAATATACGATTTATGGCGGTGGTAGTACGAATGGATTCTACTAAAAACAGGGTGGTTTGTTGGGATTTTCACAAAAACAAAAGCCATATCTACGTTTGCACGAAAATATGGCTTTCAGAATGGGATCAAACGATTTGTTCTGTGTTGCTACAAAACCGCAATCTGTCGATTGCATCCTTCGTCCCTTCGACGTTTGCCTTGCCAGTGATATTAATTTTTCAACTAAACTGCACTTGACAAAGTGTACCGTAACTTTCCTAAATTTTATCAGGACAGAAAATTGCTCTTCCATCCGCACATAAAACTTATGATTTCTCCTTGAAATCCACCGAAGCTTTTTCCAATTTGAAATTCCTTTTGTGATCAGTAGTGTTACCAATTAAAAGAGAAAACACGGCTTTTAAAGAACGTCACTTTAAAATTTTGGAAACTTGATTGGGATGGTATCCCGCTCTCATTTCTTTTACTAAAGTAGTGTAATGATTGGAATAAACAAATTTTGTAACCAATTTAAAATCAACAAGATATAAACCGTAGTTATTAACAATTGTTCATAAAAAAAGCACCCAAATAGGGTGCTTTTCCTGTTTTGTATGGGATAGTGCTTATCCTCTAACTTCTTTGATACGGGCCTTTTTACCGGTAAGTCCTCTAAAATAGAAGATTCTAGAGCGACGCACTTTACCTTTTTTGTTGACCTCAACACGTTGCAATGCAGGCATATTTACTGGGAAAATACGTTCCACACCAACGGTTCCTGACATTTTTCTGATGGTGAAGGTTTCCGTGGCACCGCTACCTCTTCTTTGGATAACTACACCTTTGAAGAACTGTGTACGGGTTTTTTCACCTTCCTTGATTTCGTAGTAAACGGTGATGGTGTCACCGGCCGAAAATTTTGGAAATTCTTTTTTTGGAACAAATTCGTTTTCAACAAATTTTATTAGCGATTCCATTGTCTGTTTTTTAGCGTTTATCAAAACCAACTTTCACGTACATCGTCAGAGGTTAATTTTGCGATTGCAAAAGTAATGCATTATTTAAAACTGACAAGGAGTTTCTGTGGAATTTTAGATCCATTCCTATTCCAATAGATCGGGCCTTCTTTCCTGAGTGCGTTGCAAGGACTGCTGCTCGCGCCACTTTTCAATTTCAGGGGTGTTGCCACTGAGCAATATTTTCGGCACCTCTTTCCCTTTATATTCTGCGGGTCGTGTGAATACCGGTGGCGCCAATAAATTGTCTTGAAAGGTATCCGTAAGCGCAGAGGTTTCATCATTCAATACCCCTGGCAACAGCCTGATCACGGCATCGCAAACTATGGCCGCGGCCAATTCCCCGCCCGAAAGCACATAATCGCCTATGGATATTTCCCGGGTTACGAACATATCGCGAACCCTTTGGTCCACACCTTTGTAATGTCCACACAGAATGATCAGATTCTCTTTAAGGGAAAGCTCATTGGCCATTTTTTGGTTCAACGTATTACCGTCTGGCGTCATGTAGATCACATCGTCATAGTCCCGTTGTGCCTTCAATTCGGAAATGCATTTGTCGATGGGTTCGATCATCATCACCATGCCTGCACCCCCTCCAAACTGGTAGTCGTCCACCTGTTTGTAATTGCCGGTGGCATAGTCCCTTAAATTATGTAGATGTACTTCCACCAATCCTTTTTCGATGGCCCTTTTTAGAATGGATGCTTCAAAGGGACTCTTGAGCAACTCGGGAAGTACGGTAATAATGTCGATTCGCATGGACATGGTGCCATTCTATTTTGGCGCAAAAGTAAGTAATCCTAGTTCAAAAGTGGCACTAACCAAAAAAGAAAGGCTCCCCGAGGGAAGCCTTATCTTATGCTTTCTTTTGTTTGTTGAGCTCGTCCTGCAACTGACGGCTTATTTTCTGTTCGCGTTCAAGTGCTCTGCGTCTGTGGTTTTCATATTCTTCCTCCAGCTCTGCCAGTGCAGATTTTGCTTGTTGGGTCAAGAAATTACTGTTTCTGAATCTGTAAATGAAGAACAACAACAGCAGCAGCAATCCAAAAATAATGGACCATAAAATAAAATTGTACGTGCCCTTACTGATCAACGCACCAAAAAAGGAAATACTGTCCTTCTCTTCGGTCACTTCGTTCAACTTATTGGTGGTTTCTTGAAGTTTTGAATTCAGGCTTTCAATTTCAGATGTGTTGGCCGTTATGGTTGCAGAAAGGTCCTTTATGCTCTTGTTGGCCGTACTGATGGTGTCAAAAATATTGGCTTTCAATTCATTAAGTCCTGAAAGCTTTATTACTTCATAAGGTACACCATTGCCCGAACGGTAATTGGTGGATTTTCGTTCCAGTTCCTCAAATTGCTCTTTTAACGATTGGTTTCCAGATACAGGGGTATCATCTTCCTGTGCCGTTAGCGTTACCAAAGGAATCAGTAAGGCTAGTGTAAGTAGTGCTCGTAAATGCTTCATGGTCAATAAATTCTCGTATAATTTAGATTAAGGGTAGGGCGAAATTACACCATTAATGCCAAAATCAAAAGAAAAAGCCTAATGATAGGGGTATGGCTTTGCCCTCCCTTGTTCATTAATAATACGTATAACGCCTAACCTTGGCGATATATTTCGCAAGTCGGATAACTTGGTGCGAATATCCATACTCGTTGTCATACCATATATAAAGGACAATACTTTTTCCATCCGGCGACACAATGGTGGCCTTGCTATCATAAATGGATGGGGCAGAAGTGCCTACAATGTCCGACGATACCAATTCATTGCTCAAGGAATATTTGATTTGTTCCACCAAATCCCCTTCCAGGGCATATTTTTTAAGGATGGTATTGATGCCTTCCACAGTGGTTTTGTTCTTCACCTCCAAATGAAGGATGGCCAAAGATCCATTAGGTACCGGTACCCGGATGGCATTGGAGGTCAATTTGCCCTTTAACGATGGCAGGGCCTTGGCCACTGCCGGACCTGCACCGGTTTCCGTAATGACCATGTTCAATGCAGCTGCGCGTCCCCTTCGGTATTTGCTGTGCATATTGTCCACCAAGTTTTGGTCGTTGGTGTAGGCATGAATGGTTTCCAAATGACCCTTTTTAATGCCCAACGAATCTTCAATTACTTTTAACACTGGGGTTATGGCATTGGTGGTACACGAAGCTGCCGAGTAAATTTTGGTTTTGTCGGGGTCGAAACTTTTATGGTTTACCCCATGTACAATGTTAGGCACCTCTTTTCCAGGGGCCGTGAGCAATACCTTGCTGGCGCCTTTGGATTCCAAGTGTCTTGATAGCGCTTCCTTATCCCGAAAAGCACCGGTATTATCTATGACCAACGCATTATAAATGCCGTATTTGGTATAATCGATGTCCTCGGGTTTATCGGCATTGATGAACCGCACAGTAGTCCCATTGATCAAAAGCGCATTGTTATTGGCATCCACTTCTACGGTACCGGCAAACTGCCCGTGTACCGAGTCTGTTTTTAATAGGGCCGCCCTTTTTTCCAGCACTTCCTGATTGATGGCACCTCTTACCACAATGGCCCGCAAACGCAGTTGGCTGCCACGTCCCGTTTTGGCCATCAACTCCCGTGCGACCAACCGACCGATGCGTCCGAAACCGTACAATACCACATCTTTGGGTTTTACGGCCTCCGAAGTCTGGGCATCCTTCAATTTATCGATAACGAATGCCTTTACATTAAGGTTGTTGTGCACGTCGGAATGGTACTCAAAGGTCAATTTACCGATGTCAAGTTTGGCAGGTGGAAGGTTCAGGTCGTTGATGGCCCGTAAAATTTCCACCGAATCGAAAATCGATATGGGTTTTTGGACAAATTCCCCAGCGTATTCATGCAGGTTGATGATGTCGCTGACATTTTTGTCGATGATCTGGTTTTTGAAAAGCACCACTTCGATGGCCTTATCGTACCAAAGATCGCTGATGATCTTTATAAATTCCGTGGTTGCTTTTCGTCTATCTGCTTGAAAGGCAAGCTCTTTTTCGTAAGATTTAATGTCGCTCATTGATTGGTGTTGCGCTAGTGTGAATAAAATTTCGGCTAAATTAGATATTTCAAACGTTTTCGTAAAACGATTTTCGCATAAAAAAAGCACCCATTTTCGGGTGCTTTTCCATAATGAATGAAAATCAAATTATTGAAGAATCATGTGTTCCTTTTCCCCATTCTCGTTGATCATGGTAAAACTTGTTCTGCCGTATCGAGTGATTTCCCCAAAGCGGGCTTTTGCATCATCAATGTTGTTGATGGCATTGCCATCCAACTCAATGATTACCTTGTTCTTCAGGTCATAGCGCTCATAGCCGGCAGGCACATCGGTAATTTTAACTCCTTTGGAGATACCGAATTTCTTTTGGTCTGCCTTGGATAGGTTCTTCACCGTGAAGCCGGTCATGGGTAATATTACGCTCAATTGCTTTTTAAGGGTCACATTTTTGGTGATGTTCTTACCGTCTCTGTCCAGTTGAACAGCCACGATATCCCCAGGTCTTTTGGAGGAGAGGTAGCCCGAAAGTTCCGAAAACTTATGGATTTCAATATTATCAATTCGTTTGATAATGTCCCCTTTTTGCAAACCTGCTTCGGCAGCGCCCGATTCCTCGGTCACTTCGGAAACATAAACGCCTTCCACATCGTCAATGCCCAATTCTGTTGCCGCTTCGGGATTGATGTCACCACCTTTGATTCCCAAAAGGCCTTTCTGCACATTACCAAACTCCATGATATCCTCCACCACTTTTTTGGCAATATTGCTAGGTACGGCAAAGGCGTAACCTACGTATGAACCAGTTTGGGAGGTAATGGCTGTATTGATACCGATCAAATCACCATTGGTGTTTACCAAAGCGCCACCACTGTTACCAGGGTTCACGGCCGCATCCGTTTGAATAAAGGATTGGGCCCTTCCGGGCGAAAGCGAACGCGCCTTTGCGCTAACAATACCCGCTGTAACAGTTGATGTAAGGTTAAAAGGGTTGCCCACGGCCAATACCCATTCCCCAATCTTAGCATTGTCAGAATTCCCGAATGCCAAATAGGGAAGCGACTCATCCGTATCAATTTTGATCAATGCGATATCCGAGTCGGCATCGGCACCTACCACTTCCGCTTCGTAGGTTTTGTTGTTGTTCAACGTAACCTGGAGTTTTGTAGAATTGGCGATTACGTGGTTATTGGTCACAATATAGCCATCCGGCGAAATAATGACCCCAGAACCAGTACCCACTTGCGGTGTTTGTTGGCGTTCAAAGCCGTAAAAGAAATCGGCCAAACTACCTGGACCTTGATTTATGGTTAGGTTTTTTACGTGTACCACGGAATTCACCGTTTTTTCGGCTGCCAATGTAAAATCAACCTCATTGATTCCGGCTCCTTTGGCCGATGTTGGTAAATTACTGGTATTGATCAGGGGTGTTTCCTGTGTAGGTGCCACCCATTTATAAGTATCCTTTTCGAAAAATAGTTTGTAGGCCCCCAGTGTAATCGCCCCTGAAAAGAGGGAGACTAGGAGTAAATTGGCTATTCTTTTCATAATTCGATAATTATTTAACATTTAGCTCCAACAAAATTAAAGGAATTCATTTTTCAACTCGGTGGGTTTAACGCTGTTTTAACTGCAAAAAATTCCTTAAAGTATCCCGTATATTTGTTCCTTTGTAGGTACGTATGAAATTATCCTTTTATAAATATCAAGGAACCGGAAATGACTTTGTCATCATTGATAACCGTGATCTGTTTTTTCCGAAGGACGACACCAAATTGGTAGCAGCGCTTTGTGAGCGGCGGTTTGGTATTGGGGCCGATGGCCTGATCCTTTTGGAAAACGATGAAACGGTCGATTTTAAGATGGTGTACTATAATGCCGATGGGGCCGAGGGCAGTATGTGTGGCAATGGCGGTAGGTGCTTGGTTTCGTTTGCACATTTTTTGGGCATCTTTGAGCAAGAGACCACCTTCAGGGCTGTGGATGGCCTGCATTATGCCACCATTGAAGGAGATTTTGTACGACTTAAAATGCAGGATGTTGACGATGTGCATGAAAAGCCCGCCTACAGTTTTTTGGATACAGGTTCACCCCATCATGTGCAATTGGTGAAGGACCTCAGTGGGTTTAAAGTGGAAAAGGAAGGAAAAAAATTACGCTATGGCCTTTACGGTCAAGCTGGGAGCAATATCAATTTTGTGGAACAGGAAAATGACGAAACCTTTCAGGTACGCACCTATGAAAGAGGCGTTGAGGCCGAGACTTATTCCTGTGGCACAGGCGTGACTGCCGTGGCTCTTGCCATGCATAAATCCGGGAAGACGTCAACCAACACGGTAAAAATCCAAACCTTGGGCGGGGAGTTGTCCATCAGTTTTAAGCAAGTTGATGGAAAGTATACTGATGTGTTTCTGATAGGCCCGGCCGTTCAAGTGTTCAAAGGGGAAATAACATGCTCAATATAAAAGGGGAACATATCAGTTTACGGGCATTGGAGCCCTCGGACCTTGATTTTCTTTATCAATTGGAAAACGATACCTCCATTTGGGAAATCAGTGGAACGTTAAAACCCTATTCCAAAAAAGTGCTCCAATTGTATTTGGACAATGCCCATCGGGATATTTATGAGGTAAAACAACTGCGATTGTGCATTTGCGATACCAAGGACACCTGTATTGGATTGATTGACCTTTTTGATTTTGACCCCAAACACCAAAGGGCAGGGGTAGGCATTGTTATCGCCGATCCAGAAGATAGGGACAAAGGTTTGGGAAGGGAGGCCCTGACATTGTTGTGCAATTATGCCTTCAAGGTGTTGGACCTGCACCAGTTGTATGCCAATATATTGGAGGATAACCAAAAAAGCATTCATCTGTTCGAAAACCTCGGATTCCAGAAGATTGGCGTCAAAAAAGAATGGATACGGACCAGTACCGGGTTCAAGGACGAGATTATGTTTCAAAAGATAAATTCGAATGTATCTTAAAAAAGTACTTTGGGCAACCGCCATATTGGGTCTGCTGATCTGCGGGTTCATTACCTACCAGATTTACACGGCCATATTTGGCCCGAATACCCAGTTCAACAATGAGGAAGCGTATGTTTACATTCCTACGGATGCCACGTTCAACGATGTGAAGATGGCAGTGGAACCCTTGCTCAAAGACCTTTCGACCTTTGAGTCCGTTGCCAAACGAAAAGGATACATCACCAACGTAAAACCAGGAAAATATGCCCTTAAAAAAGGGATGAACAACAACGAGATCATCAACACCTTACGAAGTGCCAATATTCCCGTTCGGGTTTCCTTTAACAACCAAGAGTCGTTATCTGCGTTGGCAGGAAGAATTGCCGAACAAATTGAGGCCGATAGCGTAGCATTGGTGGATGCGTTCAACGATCCTGGGTTTTTGAACGAAACGCATTTTGATGAAGATTCCAAATTGGGCATGTACTTGCCCAATACCTATGAATTCTTTTGGAATACCAGTGCGGAAGCGTTCAGGGATCGAATGCTCAAGGAATACCAACGCTTCTGGAACGAAGACCGATTGGCAAAGGCAAAGAAACTGGGTTTGAGTCCGAATGAAATCACTTCCTTGGCGGCCATTGTTCAGAAAGAAACCGTAAAACCAGAGGAGCGCCCAAGGGTGGCAGGAGTGTATTTGAACCGTATTCGAAAAGGCATGCTATTGCAGGCTGACCCAACGGTGATTTTTGCCATCAAAAAAGAAACGGGCAATTACGATACCATCATAAAGCGGGTTTTGTACAGGGATTTGGAAATGGATTCGCCCTATAATACCTATAAATATGTCGGGGTGCCACCCGGTCCTATCACCATGCCCGATATCGCATCCATCGATGCAGTACTGAATGCCGAAAAGCACGATTACCTGTATTTTGTGGCCGACGTTTCCAACTTTGGCTACCATATGTTTGCCAAAACGTTGGCGCAGCACAACCGAAATAAAGTGCAATACACCCGATGGCTGAATGAGCAAAAAGTGCTTAGATAACACTCTTTGACGTTAATTTTCAGCGCTTTAACGGATTTTGGGTCTTATTTAAGAAAATCTTAAGAGCTTTATAACACCCAACAAGAACACTCCCCCTATATTTGCCGGCCGAATTTAATTTCAATCCTATGGGTGTTGAAATCTTAAATACGAACATTATGAAAAGATGGATAGGTTTTATTCTACATCTTGCCATGATAGTAGTTTTGACCAGTTTTGGTTCTTACACAGTGATGGATAAGGGAGCACTGGAGGTTCCCGAATCATTGAAGGTAAGTGGCAACTTTGAACTGTATGTGAATCAAGAACCGGAGAACGCTCTTGAAGCATACGAAGTAACACCTCCTTTCTTGGGTAAAGCCTATAATGGCTTTAAAGAGGCGCTGGCCTTTAAGGAGTCCCAAGGAAAATACCATGTAGTGAACACATTGGGTTATTTGGGAAAATACCAATTTGGCAGCAGTACGTTGCATTTGATGGGTATTTACGATATGGATACCTTTTTGGACAATGCGGAACTACAGGAAAAGGCCTTTGAAACGAACATAGCCCGAAACAAATGGATTTTGAGAAGGGACATCAAGCGTTTTAAGGGCAAAAGGATTGGTGGTGTCGAAATTACGGAATCTGGCATTTTGGCTGCAGCTCATTTGGCTGGGGCCGGAAACGTGAAGAAGTATTTACGTTCCTATGGACAGGACGATGTTACGGATGCATACGGAAGCAGTATCTCTTACTATATGAAAAAGTTTGCTGGGTACGATATTTCCAACATTCCACAGAAAAAGAATGCAAAAGTGTAGTAATACCATAAAATGAAAGGAAACCCGGAACTTTGTTCCGGGTTTTTTTATGCCTGAATGATATAGATCGTGGGTCTTTTATCGAGGTCTAGAGTAATTTCGCTCCATTCATGAACACTTTTGGTCTGAATGAATTCGGTGGGCAAGGTAATATCGCAAGCAATGCAAAGTCGGGTGCTTTTCTGTAGGATTTTGATCAACTCCGCCAAAAACTTATTGTTACGATAAGGGGTTTCCATAAATATTTGGGTCTGCCCTGTCTCCTTGGAAAGCTTTTCAAGCGCCTTTACTTTGGCCTTACGCTCCACTTTATCAATAGGTAAGTATCCATTGAAGGCAAAATTTTGGCCGTTCATGCCGCTGGACATCATGGCCATTAAAATGGAAGAAGGGCCTACCATTGGAACCACTTGGATTCTTCTTTCGTGCGCTACCCGAACCACATCGGCACCGGGATCCGCTATGCCCGGGCAACCAGCCTCAGAAAGCACACCTATATTGAAGCCATGGATGCATGGATCTAAATAGGATGGGATTTCTTCTGGATTGGTGTATTTGTTCAAGGTTTGGATGTGCAAACTGGGTTGGGGCTTGTTTGGGCTTACCCTTTTGATGAATCGTCGTGCCGATTTCTCGTTTTCAACAATGTAATGGTCGATCTTTTCAATGGTTCCCTTCACGGATATGGGCATGACCTCCAAGGGCGCATTGTCACCTAAGGTGGTGGGAATCAAATACAATTTGCCGATGACCAATCCGGGTTTTGCCTCTTCCATGACTTCAAGTTAGTTTTTTTGCAATGGCCTCACAAGCCCTATCGATCATTTGGTATACTTTTTCAAACCCATCGGCACCCCCATAATAGGGGTCTGGCACCTCGGAAATGTCAAAATCGATTTCCTCCAACAACAATTTTACTTTGGCGCGATCATCTTCGGTGTTTGCAAGCTGAATAACATTCGAGAAATTGCTCTTGTCCATCACATAGATATGGTCAAACTCCAAAAAATCAATGGAGGAAAACTTTCTGCACCTTTGGTTGCTGATGTCCAAGCCATTTTGACGGGCCACGGCCACGGACCTATGATCTGGTGGATTGCCCACATGATACCCGGCAGTTCCCGCAGAATCCACAAAAACCTTATCAGGGTCCACTTTGGATTTCAAAATGCCTTCGGCCAAAGGTGACCTGCAAATGTTTCCCAAGCAGACCATCAGCACTTTGGTTTTCATAAAATAAAAGGGGGTTTAAGAGAACTTTTTATTGAGGTCCTCTATGTATTTTCTGAACTGTTTATCGGTCTCGGCCAAATTATCAACTGTTTTGCAGGCGTGCAATACAGTGGCATGGTCGCGTTTCCCGATCTGGGAACCGATACTGGCCAAAGAGGCCTTGGTAAACTTTTTGGCAAAGAACATGGCCAATTGTCGAGCCTGAACAATGTGGCGCTTACGGGTTTTGGATTGTAGTGTAGCCACATCCATTTCGAAATAATCCGAAACCACTTTTTGGATGTAATCGATGGAAACTTCGCGTTTGGTGTTCTTCACGAATTTCTCCACCACTTGTTGGGCCAATTCCAGGGTAACCTCTCGTTTATTGAACGAAGATTGGGCAATCAATGATATAATGGCACCTTCAAGTTCACGGATATTGGTCTTGATGTTTTTGGCCACGTGGTCGATGATGTCATCGGGCATTTCAACACCATCCCTATACAATTTGTTCTTTAAAATGGAAACGCGGGTTTCGTAATCCGGGCTTTGCAGCTCGGCCGAAAGTCCCCATTTGAATCGGGACAACAAGCGCTGTTCGATATCCTGCATATCCACAGGTGCTTTGTCCGAGGTCAAAATCACCTGCTTACCGTTTTGGTGCAAATGGTTGAAGATATGGAAGAACACGTCCTGCGTGCCCGATTTACCGGATAGGAATTGCACATCATCAATGATGAGCACATCGATCAACTGGTAAAAATGGATGAAATCGTTCCGGGTGTTCTTTTTTACGGATTCTATATATTGTTGGGTGAACTTCTCGGCAGAGATGTACAACACCGTTTTTTCGGGATATTTGTCCTTGATTTCCACACCGATGGCGTGTGCCAAGTGTGTCTTCCCCAATCCGACGCCTCCGAAAACCAACAATGGATTGAAAGAAGTGCCTCCCGGTTTGTTGGCCACGGCCATACCAGCGGATCTTGCCAAACGGTTGGAATCGCCTTCAAGGAAGTTGTCGAAATTATAATTGGGATTTAACTGTGATTCAATCTTTATGTTCCGGATTCCGGGAATCACAAAAGGGTTTTTCAGTTCAGGACTTTTGGAGGTAATAGGCACATCCAACTCTTGGGGGGCAACTGCGGAACGATTGGCACTGGGAATCTGTTCGGTGAACGGTTCCTTGTTACCATACTTGTTCTCCATTTTTATGATGTAGATCAATTTGGCGTTGCTACCCAATTCTCGAGTTAGGGCCACCTTCAAAAGCTTGACATAATGTTCCTCCAACCATTCATAGAAAAACTTGCTGGGCACCTGAATGCTCAGTGCCTTATCAGTCAATTTTATAGGCTTGATGGGCTCGAACCACGTCTTGAATGCCTGCGGTTGGATATTATCCTGGATAAATGCCAAACAGTTGTTCCATACGGAATTAGCAGTAACACTCATAGAAGTTTTTCCTTGTTTTAATGGTTAGCTTTAACACTTAAGAGTAAACATCTAAAGGATGACAAGATGCTTATTGGATGCGACAAATATGTGAACAAATCTTCTAAAAAAAAAATCATTTTGTCATTGAAAGTTTTGTTTTTTTTTCGCATGTTACCCTCGCATTAAGCAAGCCTCTAAATATATAATTTTTAAGTTAAAAATGGGTCTAAATTCACATTCTTTTCGAGTACGGTATGCAGAAACCGACCAAATGGGGGTTGTTTATCATGGCAATTATGCACAATACTTGGAGATGGGTAGGGTAGAGTGGTTAAGGACTCTTGGAATCACCTATAAAAGTATGGAGGACAATGGAGTAATGTTGCCTGTAATTTCCTTACACATTGATTATAAAAAATCTGCGCTGTATGATGACCTTCTTACAGTGGAGACCCGTTTGAAGTCCAAACCCTTGGTGAAGATCGAGTTCGATTATCGGGTTCTGAACGAAGCCGGGGAATTGTTGGCCACGGCCCATACCGTTTTGGCCTTTATGGACAAAAGGACAGGAAAACCGATGAAGTGTCCCGATTATATTTTGGACAAATTGGATTAATGGATTTTTGGACTCCAAGATTATCGGAATTACAAATTTTATTGTTAAATGAGATCTGTCATTCTGAATGAGCGGAGCGAGTGAAGAATCCCACTCTCTAAAATCTCCCCAAGTCCCATAAAACATCTGCCCTTAACCCTTCACCCTAACATCTACATGTTGCATCTCCTCAAAAAGCCGTTGAATCGTTTCAGCCTCACTCAATCGCACTGAAACCATCAATTCGCAGTTCATTTCCATTTTTTGGTAATCAATTTCGAGGTTGTGCTGTTTGATTGCACGCATTACTTTATCCATATCGGCATAGCCAAATTTTAATTGAAAGTGGGCTTTGATGGTCTTTTCAACTATAATGGCATTTTCCAGGGCCATTTGGGCCGCGGTTCGGTAAGCTTGGATCAAACCGCCCACACCCAGTTTGGTTCCCCCAAAAATCCGGGTTACGGTAACAAGTACATTGGTTACATCAAAAGCCTGTATCTGCCCATAAATGGGCATGCCTGCCGAGTTGTTGGGTTCACCGTCGTCATTGGCACGGTAAGTTGGACTGTGTGTTCCCAATTGCCAAGCATAACAAACATGGTTGGCGGTATGGTATTTTTTGCGAAGGGCTTCAACAATAGGTTTTACGTCATCTTCTGATGCAATGGGGTAAACAGTTGCGAAGAACTTACTCTTTTTGTCCTTGTATAAAACTTCAGGTGAAGGTTGTTCAACCGTTTTGTAAACGTCTTCTTCCATTGTAGCAAAGCTATCCAATAAGAATGACATGGAAACCAATTTAGGTCACCGGGAAAAGTAGCTGCTGTAATTTGACGCGAATTCCATGAATTACCATAAATCAATTCTTGAATTTGGAATTTATGGTTTGGTCATTGCCCATTGTTTGTTGTGAATTGGTGCTAAAGCAGCGCTACCATGATTATGCTCAAAACGGAAAGCAGGACGCCCAGCCAGTTTTTTAAGGTCAACCTTTCCTTGAACAGTAAAATTCCCAATAAAGTGGAGAGCATTACAATGGCCACATTGTTCAGTGTAAACACCGCGGCACTGCTCAAGGTCTCAGAGCGCAAGGCCCGTATCAAAAAGTAAATGGAAAAATAATTGGGAACCCCAAGGGCTATTCCGCCCAATATGTTCTTCGCATTAACCTTAAAGTTGTTACCCTTGCCTTTAAGGGCAACAAAAATTAAACCGGACAAAGCGGCACAACCGAAGACCAATGAAGAGAAGATGGGAATTTCTTGATCCGTCAAATGTTTTTCTTCAAAATATTTAATGCTGGCGTCGATAGCCCCTGAACCCAGAAAGACCAGAAGAGGTAATATCAGGTCTTTTCTATTAAAAGCAATGCTCTTTTGTTTTATGGATGCCAAGTACACGGCAAACAAGGCCAAAACAATACCGGCGCCTTGCCAAAGGGATAGTTGTTCCCCATACAGGGCCATACCCAAGATTACCGGGATCACCAACGACATTTTGGTGGCGACCGAAGCTACGGAGACGCCTGAAATTTGCGCCGTTTTTGCCATGAGGTTGAAGATGGTGATGAACAGCACTCCCAAGAGCAGGGGTCCATAGATCCAAGAGGAAGAGGCCAATTGGCCAATATTTATTTCCCCATCGTACAATAACAATCCAACTGTGCATGCAGTGAAATAATTGATAATGATGGCCAACAAAGTCTGTACTTTGTGTACATCATAGAGTTTGAAGACCACAAAGATCCAAGTGGAGCTCAAAACACTGAACGCTAAATCAAGCATGGTGAAGTCGGGATTTTAGTTGGGTAATATCTTCTTGGCCCACTTGAAGGTTCCAGACCTGGATGCCCAATTGGGCCGCCGCGTTAGTATTTTCCGGCACATCATCCACAAAAAAGGTTTCTTCCGCAATCAATCGGTTTTCGTCAAGAACAAATTCAAAAATTTCGGCATCGGGTTTTCGCATGCCCATTTCGTAGGACAGATAAAAAACATCGAATGCATTTTTAAATCGGTTGAAACGTTCCACGCCCATTTGTTGTTTTACACATTCGATGTGCAGATCGTTGGTGTTGCTCAAAAGAAACAGTTGATATTCTTTTTCCTTGGCAAGCTTTTCAAGAAATTGAAGACGATGCTCAGGAAAATCCAATAAAATGGCATTCCAAGCCTTTACAAGATAGTCGCGGTTTGCTTTGGGAAAATGTAGGGCAACTTCATCCAGGAACCCCGAGGAACCGATCAGGCCCTTTTCATAATCCTTGAAGAGGGCATCCAAACTTGGAGTGATTTCTTGAAATCCATATTCGATCATGGCCTTTGCAGTGGCCGGTTTATCGAGATTGATCAATACGTCGCCAAAATCAAGAATAATGTTTTTAATCGCGGCCATATATAAATAAGGTATCGGAAAGAATGTTTTCTGTACTTTTTAGTGAGCCTTTAAAATGGGGCGCTGGCAATCCATTTTCAAAACGGACCGGTCCCATAAAAACTCGGGCTTCATCCCAAAGGCCTTCATCGATAAAGGTTTGCAAGGTTTTGGAACCACCTTCAACAATCAAACTGTTGATGTTGTTTTTATAAAGCGCATCACAGATTTGTTGGGCCAAGGGTTTGGAGAAATCGAGCGTTGCGTATGCCACACCTTCATGTCGTTTGGCATTTTCGTTATCTTCATGGAACACCAAAGTTTTTGCTGAAACATCAAAAACCTTAAAATCTGCATTTAGTTTTAAATTTCGGTCAACCACCACCCGAATCGGATTCTTACCGGCCCAATCCCTCGTGGTCAGCTGCGGGTTGTCTTCCAAAACGGTATTGGTGCCCACCAATATGGCCTGTTCCTCACTTCGCCATTGGTGCACCAACTGTTTGGAATACCGGTTGCTGATCCAATACGGTTCGGGTTGGGTTTCCCTTTTATTTTTTAGAGGGGCAAGAAATCCATCCTGGGATTCGGCCCATTTCAAAATAATAAAAGGACGTTTCTTTTCCTGAAAGGTCAAAAAGCGCTTGTGGTGCTCGCGGCATTCCGCTTCCAGAATACCAACCGTTACCTTGCAGCCAGCATCTTGTAATCGTTGAATGCCCTTACCCGCCACCTTCTCATGAGGGTCCCGTAATCCGATAAACACCTCGGGAATTTTATGGGTCACTATCAAGTCGGCACACGGAGGTGTCTTGCCAAAATGGGAGCAAGGCTCCAAGGTTACGTACAACGTGGCTTCAGACAGAAGTTTTTTGTCCTTTACGGCGTTTATGGCATTCACCTCGGCATGTGGCCCGCCATACGGACTGGTAAAGCCTTCGGCTATGATGCTGCCATTATGGACGATCACACAGCCCACCATGGGATTTGGGGCAGTGGTACCCAACCCTTTTTTGCCCAGTTCAATGCAGCGGAGGATGTATTTTTGGTGTATATTCACACCGCAAAAATAGAACAATAAAACGCATTATGGGGGATATGGTGATTCGGGAAATTACACCCGAGGACAATGCTCAGGTGGCCCAAGTGATTCGTAAGGTTTTTGAGGATATGGGTGTGCCAAAAGTAGGTACGGCCTATGCGGACAAGTCGTTGGATGACATGTATGGGAATTACAACAAGCCAAGGGCCATCTATTTTGTGGTGGAGCAAGAAGGCAAGGTGATCGGTTGCGCCGGTATTGCCCAATTGGACAACTACGAAGGGAATGTTTGCGAACTGCAAAAAATGTACTTTTTGGAAGAGGCCAGGGGCAAGGGCATTGGTGCCAAGATGATCAAGGCGTGTTTGGACAAAGCTAAGGAGTTTGGGTTCGAGGCGTGCTACCTGGAAACCATGCCCTACATGGAGGCCGCCCAAAAATTATACAAGAAAAACGGGTTTGAATACATAGACGCCCCAATGGGCAATACAGGACACTATTCCTGTCCTGTTTGGATGCTCAAGAAACTATAATGCTGCTCAAGGAGATAAAGACCATTTTCCACCAAGAGTTGGGTGATAGCTACCCTAAGGAAGAAATCGATTCCTTTTTTTATAGGTGCATTGAACATTACCTAAAACTGGAACGCTTTGTATTGGCCATACAACCAGGACTTACCTTGACCAAGTCGGAAGAACAACCACTTTTTGAAGCCTTGGCCCAATTGAAACAAGAAAAACCCCTACAGTATATTTTGGGAACGGCCCATTTTATGGATTTGGATTTGTTGGTAAATGAGCATGTCTTGATTCCCCGACCTGAAACAGAAGAATTGGTCCGATGGATTTTGGATGATCTTCAGGATGATACTGGTCTTGGCCCAGACGCTGAGCGAAGTCGAAGCGTCATTTCGACTTCGCACAAGGACCGTTCGTTGCAAATTTTGGATATCGGAACAGGAAGCGGTTGCATTGCCATCGCTTTGTCAAAAGCATTGCCCAATGCCAAGGTGACAGCCATCGATATTTCTGAAAAAGCCTTGGCGGTAGCGCAAAAGAATAGTGTCTTCAATAATGTTGATGTGACTTTTGTGAAACAAGATATTCTCGATTCTCAACTTGCCCCTGAACTTGAACTTCAATTCGACATCATTGTATCCAATCCACCGTATGTCAGGCAGTTGGAACAAAGTCAAATGCAGAAAAATGTAATGGATTATGAGCCACATACGGCCTTATTTGTTCCTGATAATGATGCGTTGATTTTTTATGATGCCATTGCCAAGTTTGCCCAAAGGCATTTGAAGAAAAAAGGTAGTTTGTATTTTGAAATCAACCAATATTTGGGAGCAGAGACCAAAGCCCTTTTGAAAGCCCACGATTTTTCGGAAATTGAGCTTCGAAAAGATATGTTTGGAAATGATCGCATGCTAAAAGCAATTCGTACATGAACATCGAACAAAAAATAACGGCCCTACGCAACGAACTTCGTGAGCACAACTACAAATATTATGTGCTCGACCAACCTTCCATTTCAGATTATGAATTTGACATGAAGTTGGAGCAGCTCCAAAAGTTGGAGGAGCAGCACCCTGAATTTTACGATCCCGCATCCCCAACTTTACGGGTAGGGGGAATGGTGACCAAAAACTTCGAGACCGTAGCGCACGAACATCGCATGTATTCGTTGGACAATTCTTATTCCAAGGAGGATTTGGAGGATTGGGAAAAGCGAATCCAGCGAATTTTGGGAGACGTTGCTGTGGAGTTTACCTGTGAGTTGAAGTATGATGGCGCCTCCATCAGCATCACCTACGAAAATGGACAATTGGTTAGGGCCGTGACCCGTGGCGATGGCGTTCAAGGAGATGATGTGACCACCAATGTGAAGACCATCAAATCCGTGCCTTTGCAATTAAAAGGCGATTACCCGCCCAAATTTGATATTCGTGGCGAGATCATTTTGCCGTTCGAGGGTTTTGCCAAAATGAACCAGGAACGCATCGAGGCTGGGGAAGACCCTTACATGAATCCGAGGAACACGGCATCGGGCAGTTTGAAATTGCAAGATAGTGCCATGGTGGCCCAGCGCCCCTTGGACTGTTTATTGTACAGCATCGTTGGGGAAAATTTGGGAATAACCACCCAATTTGAAGGATTGGAAAAGGCACGGTCATGGGGATTTAAGGTGCCCACTGTGGCCAAACTGTGCAAATCGACCCAAGAGGTCATGCAGTTTGCGGATTATTGGGATGCGCATCGACATACCATGCCGTATGAAACCGATGGCGTAGTGGTCAAAGTGAACAGTATCCAACAACAACAGGAACTAGGGTATACCGCCAAATCGCCACGCTGGGCCATGGCGTATAAGTTTAAGGCCGAGCAGGCCACTACTGTTCTGAACAAAATCACCTATCAGGTCGGACGTACAGGCGCCATTACGCCCGTTGCCAATCTGGAACCGGTCTTGTTGGCCGGAACCACGGTGAAAAGAGCTTCCTTACACAATGCCGATCAGATCGCAAAGTTGGATGTGCGGGGGGGGGACACTGTATTTGTTGAAAAAGGAGGGGAAATCATTCCAAAAATAGTGGGGGTCGACTTCACCAAACGATCGGAGGATTCCGTTCCGACGGAGTACATAACAACTTGCCCCGAGTGTGGCACGGAATTGATACGAAAAGAAGGAGAGGCACAACATTTTTGTCCGAACGATACCGGTTGTCCGCCGCAGATTACCGGTCGTATCCAACATTTCATTTCCCGAAAGGCCATGGATATCGAAGGTATGGGAAGTGAAACGGTGGAACTATTGTTCAAGGAAGGGTTGATTTCCAATTATGCCGACCTGTATACCTTGACGAAGGAGCAGGTGATGCCCTTGGAACGCATGGCCGAAAAATCGGCCGAAAACTTGGTCAACGGTGTGGCTGCTTCAACTGCAATTCCTTTTGAACGGGTGCTTTTTGCCTTGGGCATCCGGTATGTGGGTGAAACGGTAGCCAAAAAATTGGCAAGGGCCTATAAAAATATCGATGCTTTGATGGCTGCAACCCAAGAAGAGTTGATGGCCGTCGATGAAATAGGGGAGCGAATCGCCCAAAGCGTCATCCAATTTTTTAATGAGCCGACCAATAGGGACATTGTGGAAAGGTTACGATCCCACGGCTTGCAATTTTCACTCTCCGAGGCACAGTTGGAAAACCAGACCGATAAATTGAAAGGCCAGACCTTTGTGGTGTCCGGTGTTTTTGAGACTGTGAGTAGGGACGAGTTGAAAAAAATGATCGAAGACAATGGCGGTAAAGTAGCTTCTTCCATATCATCTAAAACGAGTTATGTGGTTGCTGGAGACAACATGGGTCCCAGTAAAAAGACCAAAGCGGAAAGTTTGGGTGTACCCATCATTTCGGAACAAGATTTTTTGCAAATGGTATGAGCAAGGGACTCGATTCATTGGAGGCATTTAAATCAACATTGGGCGAGAATCATCCACCCAAGGATTGGCCGGAACCGCTAAGGGCCTTGTGGTATGCTGCCAAAGGCGATTGGGAATCCTCCCATGACATTGCCCAAGAAATCCATTCTTCCTTGGGAAGTTGGATCCATGCCTACTTGCATCGTATGGAGGGCGATAAATGGAATGCTGGGTATTGGTACGACCGCGCATCGAAACCCTTTCCAGAGTGCAGTCTGGAGGAAGAACTTTGGCTATTGGTGAAGGCTAATCTCTAATTTTTATTTTGCACTGTATTCTTCTGATTTCCGAAGTGAAAATTGGCTATCTGTATCAAGGGTGAACTTTGGAAATCGATTTTTTTAAAATTAATTATCAGATAATCAGAATGTTAAATTGCAGCGCTGTAGTAACACTTTTTTTATTACAAAAAAAGTAAGAACTTACCTCAAACCTTAACTTTAAAACTACCATGAAACTCATCAAATCTAGACTGGCCATTTTGGCCATTTTGTTTTTGTGGTCCTGTAGCAGTAGCGACTCGCCAGAACCTCCTCAAAACGGTGCTCCAAAAATCCAAGCACAGGCCTACACAGTTTCAGAGAATATTTCTGATACCCAGATTATTGGAACAATTGTCGCAACCGACCCAGATGGGGATGCCCTTTCATACAGTATCTCAACAAATGATGGAGATTTGTTTGAAATTACCACTGCTGGAGCGTTGAGTTTGGCAGCAGGAAAGTCCCTCAATTTTGCAACTGCAACACAACATCAAATAACAGTATCGGTAACGGATGGAAGTGCAAGTGCTAATGGCCAGGTAACAATAAATGTGACCGAAGCGGTTGTTGCCAATGCATCTCCGGTGGCTCAGAATCAAAATTTTGAAGCCAATGAAGATATTCTTGACACTGAAAACATCGGTACAGTATCCGCAACTGATGCAGATGGCGATAATCTTACTTATTCCATTGTGGCCAATGACAATGACTTGTTTGAAATTACAACAGACGGAATGTTAAGTTTGGCCCCCGGCCAACTGTTGGATTTTGAAAATGTGCAGGAACATAACATTACAATAAGTGTCAGTGATGGGGTCAATGCGCCTGTCGAATTTACCGTAACTGTAACCGTATTGGATAATGGGCTGCTCTCCGATGATCCAGCATCCTTTATTACTAAATGGCAAACTGTATCTGATGGTCAAAGCATAACAATAGGCACCAATTCTGGTTATACCTACGATTATACTGTGGATTGGGGAGATGGCACCATAGAAACCCTGACCAATCAGAATCCATTACACACCTATGCAACCGCGGGAGTCTATACCATCTCCATTAAGGGTCAGTTCCCAGCCATACGAATGTTAGACAGTAATGTCGAAAGTAGGGCAGCGATTATTGAAATTGTACAATGGGGAACCGGGGCATGGCAATCCTTTGAATATGGATTTTATTTCTGTGAGAATATGATTCATTCTGCCACAGACTCCCCAGATCTTTCACAGGTCAGTAATATGTATGCAATGTTTCGGAGTGCAACCTCATTCAATGGAAACATCGGTGGATGGTCCATGGGCAACGTAACCAATATCGGCTTTATGTTCTGGGGCGCCACATCTTTCAACCAAGATATTGGTGGTTGGGATGTGAGTCAGGTGACCAACATGGGGTCATTGTTTTCAGAAGCTACCTCATTTAATCAGGATATCAGTGGTTGGAATACGGGGAATGTAACGGACATGTCTTTTATGTTCAAATTGGCATCCTCTTTCAATCAAGATTTAAGTGGTTGGAATGTAGCCAATGTAACCGACATGAACGCTATGTTTCGGGATGCTGCGATGTTCAATGCTGATATAAGCGGTTGGTCCACAGGAAACGTGGTCAATATGAATGATGTGTTTAGGAGAGCGTCATCTTTTGATCAAGATTTGGGTAGCTGGAATATCGGTTCAATTCAATTCATGACAGGAATGTTAACTGAATCAGGGCTCAGTTCTGTAAATTATAGCGCAACCTTGAAAGGTTGGGCTGCTCAAGGTGATGCCGTCATTCCTGATGGCATAACTTTGGACGCTGTTGGGTTGGACTATTGCGATGATTTGGATACGGATTCGGCACGCAATACCATTTTGATTGGAAATAACGGTTGGACCATCAATGATGGCAACCCTGTTGCCTGTCCATAAGAAACTTGACAAATATTATATGACTTTAAGAAAAAGCCATCGCTAATCGGTGGCTTTTTTTGTGCTAAAGTTTTTGGAGATAGTAAAGAGGTGTCGTTTTGATCAATCATCCGCAATCGAGTTTAATCTAGAAGATCACGCCCTGAGCAATGGTCTTTTCATTAGCATCAAAATAAAAATTGATATGCTCAAATTAATGACCTTATATCCTACAAGCTAAAAACCGACATTCCTCAGCGTATCAATGGCCTCCATTAAATTCCTCAATGGGAATCACCGATCCGTCATTCCGAACACCCCATTCGTCAATTCGTGCCATAAAATCACCAGATGATTGCTGATATTCGGAATAAAACAGATACGATGAGATTGAAAAAGATACTATACAGCCTATTTATTACCTTGATAATAAGCTCTTGTGGCAAAGAAGATGATCAATACACTAGAGGCATTCCTGATTTCGGTCCACAAACGATTGAAGTTGCTGAAGATATTTCCGACACCGAACTTATTGGCAATGTAATCGCAGATGATCCCAACGGCGACCTCATAAACTATAAGATGACGGTGGACAATTCCAATCTATTTACACTCTCCAGTTCTGGTGAGTTGAGTCTTCAAGAGGGTAAACAGCTGGACTATGAGACTGCAGCCCAACATCAGATTACTGTGCGTGTTACCGATGGAAAGGGCGAGTTCTTCAATATTGTCACCATCAAGGTACTTGATGTGGTGGAACCACCTCAAATGGAAGATCAGAGCTTTACTGTCAGCGAGGATATTTCCGATACGGATTTAATAGGTGTAGTTGTAGCTGAAATATTCGGTGGCAATGTTGAGTTTTCAATAGTGCAAAACGATAATGATCTATTCGAAATTACCACGGATGGTCAACTTAGTCTAGCTGACGGGCAAACGTTAGATTATGAGATTGCAACCCAGCACCAGATTACCATTGCCGTAAGCGATGGCATAAACAATCCTGTAGAGGCAATGGTTAGCATTCAGGTTGAAAATGTGATCGGTGACCTTTTAAATGACCCAGCATCTTTTAAGACAACATGGCAAATACCCTCGGACGGGTTTGAGTTGGTGATTGGCACCAACAATGATTTGATGTACGACTTTTCAATTGATTGGGGAGATGGTGGTGTCGAGGAGCACTTCACCAACCTACAGGAGTCCCCATCACATATTTACGAGGCGGCTGGAGTTTATACCATTGCCATTCAAGGTGATTTTCCAGCCTTACAGATGGAAAATTCGGTCGACCTATCCAAACAGGCACTACTATCAATAGATAATTGGGGAGCGATACATTGGCAATCCATGCACCATGCCTTTTATGAGTGTGGGAATATGACGTACAACGCCACTGATATCCCAAATCTGTCAGAAGTTGAGTCGATGTCAGGCATGTTTTATTCCGCTACATCCTTCAATGCTGATTTGGATGAATGGGATGTGTCCAACGTTACCGATATGTCACAGTTATTTTACAATGCAAATGCTTTCAATGGTGCAATCGGTTCTTGGGATGTTTCCAATGTGACGGATATGTCCGAAATGTTTTTTGCTGCCAATATTTTTAATCAGGATATAGGGAATTGGGATGTTGGCAATGTAAAAACTTTGGAAGGGATGCTTGGTTTCACTCCCTTCAATCAATACATAGGAAATTGGAATGTAAGTAGTGTAGAAAATATGAGGGGTGTATTTGGCATGGCTGCAAATTTCAACCAAAATATAGGAGCTTGGGATGTATCCAATGTAACCGATATGTCGGCCATGTTTTCGGGAGCAACGTCATTCAATCAAAATATTGGTGGATGGATTGTCTCCAATGTAACTGAAATGGGATATATGTTCTTTAACGCGAAGTCGTTCAATCAAGACATCGGTAATTGGGATGTTTCCAATGTTACAACCATGTGGTGGATGTTCAATGGTGCCGATTCCTTTAACCAAGATCTTAGTAATTGGGATGTGGCCAATGTGACTAACATGAACTTGATGTTCAGAGGGGCAACAAAATTTGATCAAAACTTAGGGTCTTGGAATATTGGCAATGTGACAGGTATGGCCAAGATGCTTGATAATACAGCAATGTCTTCTGCAAACTACGGCAAAACCTTGGAGGGTTGGGCAGGACAATTGGTGCAAGAGGGCGTCTCCTTAGGGGCATTCAATATCGAATATTGTCTAAACAGCAATGCTGCCCTGGCCAGGGACTTTTTAATAACCGATTTTGGGTGGACCATCTCCAATGATATTGGAGTTAACTGCCCTTGATATAAAAGCCATAATATTTCCTTTATTGGAATTGTTTTACCACCGAAATACCCAATGGTATTTCGGTGGTTTTCTTTTTTGTGGCTCAGACCACAATACTTACACCTTGGGCGGTTGCTTTTTTATCCGAATCAAAATAAAAATCGATGCGGCCCAAATTAATGCCGTAACATCCAACCTGGTTTACCAAAACGGAACTCCCATTAAGGTTGGTGCGAACATCCGGTTTGTCCAAAAAAGTGTGGGTGTGACCACCAATGATGAGGTTGGTATTCTTGGTGCGTTGGGCCAACCGGGTATCGCAAGGTCGCTCAGGATTTTCATAATCGTACCCCAAATGGGACAAACAAATAATCAAGTCGCACTGTTCTTCCTCCTTGAGTTTGCGCTCCATGTCCAAGGCAATTTCATAAGGATTTAGATATTGGGTTTCCCTGTACAAGCGTTTGGTCACCAAACCATCCAATGCAATCCCGATGCCATAAACACCAATTTTTATCCCGTCGACTAAATACGTTTTATAGGGTTTCACATAGCCATCCATAACCGTGTTGGTGAAATCATAATTGGCAGAGATCATTTCAAAGGAGGCATAAGGCATTTGGGCCAATAGCCCATCAATGCCATTATCGAAATCGTGGTTGCCAATGGTCGCGGCATCATACTTCAATTTGCTCATCAATTTGAATTCGAGCTCACCCCCATAAAAATTGAAATAGGGAGTACCCTGAAAAATATCACCCGCATCAAAAAGCAAGGTATTCGGATTTTCATTCCGTATTTGCTCCACTAAAGTGGCACGGCGCGCAATACCGCCCATGTTCGGATATCGGGAATGGGTCTCAGGGAAGGGGTCGATATGACTGTGCACATCATTGGTGTGCAAAATGGTAATTTGTTTTTTGCCCAAATTGGAGCATGCATTCAAACTCAATCCGCCCAATCCGACAAAGGCAGAGGCAGTAGCGGTGGTGTTGATAAAATCCCTTCGTTTCATTTAATCCAATTGAATAAAACGGTCGTCCACAACCGCTTGTAAGGTGTCTACTTTCTTAAAATAATCGATGATGGCATTCCGCAAAAGATAATCGGTATCTGTAACGGAAATCATTTCCTTGAAAAAACCAATGCTGGGACCCCCCTGGACCAAATAGTCCGATGTGGCCACATAATAGGAACGACTTTCATCAAAGGGTTTCCCTTGAATATTGACCGATTCCAAGGACCGATTTTTATCAATCACGATCTGCATACCGGATATCGGATGCCTTCTGGATGATTTGGCAATAAAATCAATCAGCTGGCGTGTGGCCGACCCGCTGAGTTCCACCACAACAATGTAATTCTCAAAGGGCATAACCTCATAGGCATTCCTTGCCGTCACATTGCCTGAAGATATAACGGAGCGAACTCCCCCTTCGTTCAAAACAACAAAATCCAGATCTTTTCCAGTTCTCGATTTGAAAATGGGTGCAGTTTCACTAAAAACAATATCGGCCATTAAGTTCCCCATGGAAGTGCTGTGCGCCCCATCATCCAACAATAGCGATTTTGGCGCATAGGCCAAGGTGCTGTCCAGTACCTCGTCTATCCTGTTTCTGAATGGGGCCACAAAGTTCTCAATGGAATCTGTTGCGGTTAGTTTGGCATCGATTGGAAGTTGTTTGCCATGGATTTCAACAAGTTGGCCCGTCTCATTCTTGCAGGCCATTAAAAAACAAAAAGTTGCAAATACAACAATTTGTTTAATTTTTAAATCAATCACGTGTGTATCTTTGTTAAGTCGTCTTGGTAGATTATTTACCTTTGTAAAAATGCACAAAAATATGTTTATAAGGGGACTCCAAGACAAATTTAAGGTTAAATCGGGACTCAAATTTTTAAAGGAGGAAATGGAAAAGCCTCCAAAGTCCATAGCCAGGGAAAAAGGCATTACCAGCGTAGGTTGCATTGTGGATGTGGACAACTTTGAAAAGGCAGAATCCTTTTATGAACTCATAGATGAGTACGCCCTTAGGCCAAACGCCATAAAGATCATTGGCTACAAAAGGGAATACGATAAAAATTCGCCCTATGCCATCCAAATTTTTTCTGACAAGGATTTGGGATGGAAAGGACAAATTGAAAACGGCTATGTACTGGAGTTTTTGGGACGGGAATACGACATGTTGATCAATTATTACGAGGAGGACAATTTGATGATGAAGCTCCTTTCCGTAAAAACCCAGGCCCGTTTAAAAGTGGGTTTGGGCACCCAGGATGCCAAAGTGAACGATTTGATTTTAAATACTCCCTTGAAGGATTTCAAGTTGTTCAAGAGTGAATTGAAAAAATATTTAAAGGTTTTAAACGAGATTTAAATGGAAACATTGGTTGGTACAGGAGTTGCTTTGGTCACACCTTTTAAGGAAGACCTCACTGTGGATGTAGCAGCTTTGGAACGTATTGTGGAATTCAATCTGCAGGGAGGGGTTGATTATTTGGTGGTTTTGGGCACCACGGCTGAAACTGCCACACTTTCCAAATCCGAAAAGCAGTTGGTTATCGACGTGGTGGTGCGAACAAATGCCGGAAGGTTGCCATTGGTTTTGGGAATTGGAGGCAACAATACCATGGCTTTGGTGGAAGAATTGAGAAACACAGACCTTTCCGAGTTTGAAGCGGTACTTTCTGTTTCCCCATATTACAACAAACCGACCCAGGAAGGCATTTTTAGACATTTTAAAGCCTTGGCAGAAGCTTCACCCAAACCGATCATACTATACAATGTGCCTGGAAGAACGGGTAGCAACATGTTGCCGGAGACCACATTGCGGTTGGCTCATGAAGTCGATAACATAATCGCTATCAAGGAAGCTTCGGGCGATATGGTGCAAATCGATAAGATCATCAAAGAAAAGCCAGAAGGATTTTTGGTGATTTCCGGTGATGACTTTACAGCACTCCCAACCGTTTTGGCAGGTGGGGCAGGAGTAATTTCCGTATTGGGACAAGGGCTTCCCAGGCAATTTTCCAAAATGATGAATCTCGGATTACAGGGCGAATCCGAAGCCGCTTATCAAATCCATCATACCCTGTTGCCGTTGATGGGGCTGATTTTCGAAGAGGGAAATCCAGCCGGGATTAAAAGCGTTTTTGAAAATCTAGGTTTGGCTAACCGTACAGTTCGGCTGCCTTTGGTGGAAGCGAGCACCCCGTTGCGGAATAAAATTGGCACATTCTTAAAATCATTGGAGAAGGCTTCGGTTTAAATTTCGTTAAAAATTGCCCAAAACATTGGGGATTGGCCCTTTTGCCTGTTACATTTGAGCGGTAAATTCTTTTTTTTCTAAATCCGTTCATAATCACTAATTTTGCAAAATGTTTTTAAGAATGAGGTCAATTCTACTTTTATGTTTGGCGGCAGTCGCTCTTGTGTCTTGTAGTGAGTATCAAAAGGTGCTCAAGGAAACCGATTTGAAGCCCAAGTATGACATGGCCGAAAAACTCTACAACGAAGGGGATTACAAAAGAGCGGTTCGATTGTTTGAACAGATAGCCCCAAAATATGTTGGAAGGCCACAAGGGGAAAGGGTAATGTTCTTCTTTGCCGATTCCTATTTTAAAACCAAGGATTATTATTTGGCCGGATACCAGTTCGAGCGATTCATGAAATCCTACCCCAGAAGCGATAAGATTCAGGAAGCAGGATTTTTGGGAGCCAAAAGTTATTACATGCTTTCCCCAAGATATTCATTGGATCAAAGCGATACTGACAAAGCCTTATCCAAACTTCAGGTTTTTATCAATACGTACCCCGAATCTGAATATTTTGAAGAGGCGAATGCCATGGCTGCAGAGCTGACCGCAAAAAAAGAAAAGAAAGAACTTGAAATTGCCAAACAGTTAAATAAGCTGGGAGAATTTAACCTTCCCATATTGGTCTCGGCCATAACCGCGTTGGATAATTTCATCACCGATAATCCAGGATCCATTTACAGGGAAGATGCGCTGTACTATCGTATTGAAGCGGCTACCCATTTGGCCATGAACAGTACAGAGGACAAAAAACAGGAACGATTGCAGGATGCCCTGAGTTCCTATAACAATTTAATGCGGTACTTTCCAGAATCAAAGTTCAAGAAAGATGCCGATAAGCTTTCCGAAAAGATTCGGGAAGAAATGAACGTTGACGACAGTATTTCCAAATAAAAGTTTTTAATTAGCAGTCTATGCAAGATTTGAAAAACACCAAAGCTCCGGTTTCTACCAAAACATTGAACAGAAACGTGTTCGATGAAAAAACCGGTAATATTTATGAGGCCATTTCCATAGTCTCCAAACGTGCGATCCAAATCAATTCCGAGATTAAAAAGGAATTGTTGGAGAAATTGGAAGAGTTTGCCACCTATAGCGACAGCTTGGAAGAAGTTTTTGAAAACAAGGAACAGATCGAGGTTTCCAAATTCTACGAAAAGTTGCCCAAACCACATGCCTTGGCGGTCCAAGAGTGGTTGGAAGACAAAATCTACTACAGGAACACAGAGAAAGACGCCTAAGAAATGATTGGCGGTAAACACATCCTTTTGGGTATTTCCGGGGGAATTGCCGCGTACAAGACCACATTTCTGGTTAGGTTACTGATTAAAGCTGGTGCCCAGGTCAAAATAGTGATGACCCAGAGTGCCAGCTCTTTTGTTTCCCCCCTTACATTGGCCACCCTGTCCAAAAATCCCGTGATGTTGGATTTTGTGAACGAGGAAGATGGCAGTATTTCATGGAACAACCATGTGGAATTGGGTTTATGGGCCGATATTATGCTCATTGCCCCGGCTACGGCCAATACACTATCCAAAATGGCCCATGGTACCTGCGATAATTTATTGTTGGCAACCTATTTGTCTGCCAAATGCCCAGTTTATTTTGCTCCGGCCATGGACCTCGACATGTACAAGCACCCATCAACAAAAGCCTCCATCGAAAAATTGGAATCTTTCGGCAATGTTATGATTCCCGCCGAATCGGGCGAATTGGCCAGTGGATTGCACGGAGAGGGAAGAATGGCGGAACCGGAAACTATTATTGGGTTTATTGAGGCTCATTTGGCCAAAGGATTACCATTGCGGGGCAAAAAAGTATTGATCACGGCAGGGCCGACCCATGAGGCCATTGATCCAGTACGCTTTTTGGGTAACCGTTCCACAGGAGCCATGGGATTTGAGTTGGCGAAAAGGGCGGCAGACTTGGGAGCAAAGGTATTTTTGATATCCGGACCTACGCATCTTAGTGTAGAAAACCCAAACATTGAACTGATCCGGGTCACTTCGGCCCAAGAAATGTATGGAGCCTGCCATGCCGTTTATACCGATGTGGATGTGGCCATATGTGCCGCAGCAGTGGCCGATTACAGGCCCAAGACCGTGGCAACCGAAAAAATCAAAAAGAAGGAAGGGGATATGCACATCGAATTGGTACGCAATCCCGATATCCTGTTATCGCTTGGTGAGGCCAAAAAACAGCAATTTTTGGTGGGTTTTGCATTGGAAACAGAAAATGAAATGGAAAATGCCAAGGGCAAACTGGAGCGAAAGCACTTGGATGGCATTGTATTGAACTCCTTAAAAGATGAAGGCGCAGGATTTGGGGGCGGTACAAATAAAATCACCTTTATTGATAAGAATTTGGACGTAAAAACGTTTGCATTGAAGACGAAGCCCGAAGTGGCCTCGGATATTTGGGACGAAATCATCTCCAGGATCCATGCGTAACGTACTGTTTGTTTTATTTTTATTGGTATTTACAGCCCTTCCGGCCCAGGAACTTAATTGTGTCGTTACAGTGAATTCCGACCAAGTAGGGCAGACCAACCAACAGATTTTCCGCACGTTGGAGCGTTCCCTCAACGATTTTGTCAATAAAAACAAATGGACCAACCGTGTATACCGTGAAAATGAACGTGTAAATGCGCGCATGTTCATCACCGTTACCCAATACGAGTCGGATCGTTTTGAGGCGAATATCCAGATTCAATCTACCCGTCCGGTGTTTAATACCACCTACGAAAGCCCAGTTTTTAATTATAAGGACGATTCTTTCAATTTTTTATATCAGGAATTTCAACCTTTGGTGTACAATCCGAATAACTTTGATTCCAATTTGGTCGCGGTTATTTCCTATTATGTCTACATTATTTTGGGATTGGATGCCGATACCTTTTCCTTGGAAGGCGGCAATGATTTTTACCGACAGGCCCAGAATATCGTAACGCAGGCCCAAAGTTCCAATTACAGTGGCTGGAGCCAAGAAACAGGAACGCGCAGCCGTTTTGAATTGGTGGACAACCTGTTGAGCAACTCCTTCAGGGAATATCGTATTGCCATGTACAACTACCACAGAAAGGGATTGGATATATTGGCGGACAACAACAGCACGGGAAAACAGATTGTTGCCGGAAGTTTAAGGTTATTCGAAACCTTGATCAAGCGCAGACCCAATGCCTTTTTAATTCAGACCTTTTTTGATGCCAAGAGCGAGGAAATCCAAAATATCTTCTCCGATGGCCCCAAAGTGGATATTGTAAAATTGAAGGAAACCCTCAATAAAGTGGCCCCTTTTTATTCCAGTACATGGAATGAGATAAATTACTAGTGCAGTTTTCCAAAGAGATTTATCTTTACGGATAAATTCTTCAAAATTGCTGGCAAATCTTTCCATTCAAAACTACGCCCTAATTGACGATGTAAACGTTTCGTTTGCCAATGGTTTTACGACCATTACAGGAGAGACCGGAGCGGGTAAATCCATTTTATTGGGTGGCTTGTCATTGGTTTTGGGGAAGCGGGCCGATCTTTCATCCCTGAAGAATGAGGAGCAGAAATGCGTGATCGAGGCCGAATTTGATATTTCCAATTACGATTTACAATCTTTTTTTGAAGAAAACGATCTCGATTACGAGAAGGTGACCATTCTACGACGTGAAATATTGCCCAGCGGAAAATCAAGGGCCTTTGTAAACGATTCGCCGGTTACCTTGGACATATTGAAATCCTTGGGCGACCAACTCATCGATGTCCACTCCCAGCATCAGACCATGAGGTTGACAGAAAATGACTTTCAAATGAAGGTGGTGGATGCATTGGCCAATAATGCCCAAAACATTTCCCATTACAGTGAAGAGTTGTCCAAATTGAAACGCGCATCGAAGGAACTAAGGGAACTGGAAGATTTTCAATCCAATGCGGATAAGGAACACGAATACAACAGCTTTTTGTTGAAGGAACTGGAAGAGGCCAAGTTGAAGGAAGGGATGCAGGAGGAACTGGAGTCCGAATACGAGCAGTTGAGCAATGTGGAACAGATTATGGAACAATTGGCTGCCGGTTACCAGTTGTTGAATGACGAACAAATGGGGATTACGGGCAGACTGGCCGACTTGAAGCGGGCCATACAACAACTCGCTGAATTCGGGGATGGCTTCAAGAGCCTGAACGAGCGCATCCAATCGGTATTGATCGAAACCGACGATATAGCTTCTGAAATTGAACAAATGAAGGACACGGTGGAGGCCAATCCGGAACGTTTGGAGGTGGTAAATGGGCGTTTGCAACAATTGTACGACCTGCAGAAAAAACATCACACGGATTCCGTGACCGAACTCATCGCTATTCGTGAAGATTTGGCGCAAAAGGTGGATGCAGTGGCCAATATTGAAGCCAAAATCGCCGCCAAAAAAGCCGAGGTTGCTGAAATCACCAAAACAGTGGACCAATGGGCCAACACCATACACCAAGCCAGAAAGTCGGTTATTCCCCAGTTAAAGGAAATGCTCCAACAGAACCTTTCGGAACTGGGCATGCCTTCAGCTACTTTCAAAATCGAAGTAACGCCTTCCAATACATTCAAAACCAGCGGAAAAGATGATTTAATTTTCCTGTTTTCCGCAAACAAAGGTTCCAGTTATGGCGAATTGAAAAAGGTGGCTTCCGGCGGTGAATTGTCACGGATCATGTTGACCATCAAATCCATTTTGGCGCAGTACGAACATTTGCCCACCATGATGTTCGACGAGATTGATACCGGGGTTTCTGGTGAAATCTCTACCAAAATGGGCGACATCATGCAACAGATGAGTAAAACCATGCAGGTATTTTCCATTACGCATCTACCGCAGGTGGCTTCAAAAGGCAAGTATCAGTACAAGGTCTACAAAGAGGAAGGAGAGCAGGGTACAAGCACCCACATCCGGCAATTGGGCAACGAAGAGCGGGTGCGGGAACTGGCCGAAATGTTGGGCGGTAAAAATCTTTCGGAATCCGCTTTGGCCCATGCCAGGGAACTTTTGCAGTAAACCGTACAAAGCGATTGCCCTAAAAGCCCAAAACTTCAAATAGAATAAATATCTTTGTCGAACAATCAACAATTGCAAAACTTATGGCATATAATCTTTTAAAAGGTAAGAAAGGAATCATTTTTGGCGCGTTGGATGCAAATTCAATTGCTTGGAAAACTGCGGAACGTGTTCATGAAGAAGGCGGTACTTTTGTACTGACCAATGCGCCCATCGCCATGCGTATGGGACAAATTAACGAGCTGGCCGCCAAGACCAATTCAGAAATTATTCCTGCTGATGCCACCAACGAGGAAGACCTGAAAAATCTGGTTGAAAAATCCATGGATATTTTGGGTGGAAAACTGGACTTTGTGCTGCATTCCATCGGAATGTCCGTCAACGTAAGAAAGGGCAGGGCCTACACCGATGAGAACTATGACTTTACAGCAAAAGGTTGGGATGTTTCCGCACTTTCCTTTCATAAAGTAATGCAAACCCTATATAAGGCCGATGCTATGAGTGAATGGGGCAGTATTGTGGCCTTAACCTATATGGCAGCCCAACGAACATTCCCGGATTATAACGATATGGCCGATAACAAAGCCTACTTGGAATCTGTGGCCCGTAGTTTTGGCTACTTCTTTGGAAAGGAGAAAAAGGTTCGTGTAAATACCATTTCCCAGTCACCTACACCTACCACTGCCGGACAAGGCGTGAAGGGTTTTGATGGTTTCATCAACTATGCAGAGAAAATGTCGCCTTTGGGCAATGCCACTGCTGATGATTGTGCCAACTATACTGTGAGTCTGTTCTCTGACTTGACCAAAAAGGTGACCATGCAGAACCTATTTCATGACGGAGGGTTCTCCAACACCGGCGTAAGCCAAGAAGTTATTGATGAATTTACCAAGTAATCAAGATATATAACTGTGAGAGCCATCCTTTTTCGGGATGGCTTTTCTATTTGATATGAACACGTTTTTTTCCATAGTGGTACCGGTGTACAACAGACCTGAAGAAATCAGGGAACTGTTGGAGAGTCTTCAAAAACAGGATTTCTCCGAAGATTTTGAAGTGGTTATTGTGGAAGACGGTTCAACCGAAAGTTCGGAAGCCATTGTACAGGGGTTTCAGCAAAACTTGCACATTTCCTATTACTATAAAGCAAATTCGGGCCCAGGGGATTCCCGAAACTTTGGCATGCAAAAGGCCAAGGGCAACTACTTTGTTATTTTGGATTCTGATTGTATTCTGCCCAAACAATATTTGAGTGAGGTACAGAAGGAACTCCAAACAAAGTTTGTACACTGCTTTGGAGGGCCGGACGCTGCGGATGCCTCATTTACCACTGTGCAAAAGGCCATCAATTATGTGATGACCTCTTTTTTGACCACCGGAGGTATTCGTGGGGGTAAAAAGTCTGTTGGAAAATTTCAGCCTCGAAGTTTCAATATGGGGATTTCCAAGGAAGCATTTGAAAAGGCAGGAGGTTTTGGACAAATTCATCCCGGGGAAGACCCCGATCTTACCTTTCGGATTTGGAAATCGGGTTTTGAGACCCGTTTGTTCCCGAAAGCATTTGTGTACCATAAGCGACGCATCGATTGGAACAAGTTCTACATTCAAGTAAACAAGTTCGGAATGGTCCGTCCCATTTTGAACCAGTGGCACCCAGGTACGGCACGTCCCACCTATTGGTTTCCAACTCTGTTTATACTTGGACTAGTTGGTGCACTGATTTTAGCTGCCTTTGGTATGTTTTTACCATTTTTGCTGTATGTCCTGTATTTTATAGTCCTGTTTTTGGATGCACTTTTCAAAGAAAGGAGTGTGGTAATTGCCTGTTTGGCCATTTATGCTGCATTGACCCAGTTCATTGGTTATGGAATAGGTTTCTTCAAGTCCACAATGTTGCTTAATTTTAGTAGGAAGAAACCTGAGGAACTGTTCCCCAAATTATTTTTCAAGAAATAGAACAACGTGGTCAAGAAAATTTTGAGCGGCCTGAATAGAAGAAAAGTGAAGGTATTTTCACTGTTCTTGTTATGCTCATTTTTGGCCTGGTTCATCAGTAATCTCTCCGATACTTATGAATCAAGATCAAATTTCATATTGAATTTTAGGAACCTGCCAGACACTTTGCTGTTGGGAAAGCACTCGGAAGAGCAAATAGAGGTGAAAATGCGGACGAGCGGGTTTCAATTTTTATATTACAATTTTTTCAAGAAACGCATCAATATCGATGTGTCGGATGTAAAATACCAGAATGGAAACTATGTTTTGGATGAAGATGAACTGAAAAAACAGATCGATCAACAATTGTCCCAGAACATTTCCCTTTTGGATTTAGATCGAAGGCTGCTCACCGTAGATCTCTATCAAGTGGAAGCCCGAAAAGTGCCGATCAGGGCCAATCTTAGTTTGCAATTGGAACAGAACCATATTTTGGAAGGGAACCTACAAATTGAACCCGATTCCGTAATGATCAAGGGACCAAGTGCCGAAATCGATACGATTAAGGAACTATGGACGGCTCCCATTCAATTGAACAACGTTTCCACGGATTTTACAACCGAGGCATTGCTTAATTTCCCCAAAGGACTGGAAAACAGTGTATTTTCAGAAAGCAGGGTGACCGTTAACGGTAAAGTGGCCAAATTTTCAGAGAAGGTTTTTGATGTTCCGGTGCGGATGATCAATTTCCCCGAGGGCTTTCAAGTTAAAACCTTTCCAAGTACGGTTACCGTGCTCTGTAAGGCAGGGGTAAATCGTTTAAAGGAGATTACCGCTGCCGATTTTGAAGTGGTCGCAGATTATGCCCAGTTGCAAGGAACCGGCAACAATACCCTTTTTTTGAAAATCATCAATAGCCCGGAACGGGTCTACGATGTCAAGCTTCAGGAAACCACCGTTAATTTTGTAATGGAACAGTTATGATGTTGGTCGGACTTACTGGTGGAATTGGTAGCGGCAAAAGTACCGTGGCCCAAATTTTCAGAGATTTGGGTGTGCCTGTTTACGATTCAGATAAGGAAGCTAAGAGCTTGATGGTTAACTCCCCAGAACTCAAAAGTGCCATTATTGACTTGTTGGGCGATAATGCATATACCGGAAAAACCCTCAACCGAAGCTATATAGCCGAACTGGTATTCAAAGATGTTCGTTTGTTGCAAAAGTTAAACAAAATTGTCCACCCTGCGGTCCGGCAACATTTTTTGAAATGGGCAAATGAACAATCGGCCCCCTATGTAATCCAAGAAACTGCCTTGATTTTTGAAAACGGTGTTCAGGATAATTACTCTGCCACCATTTTGGTCACCGCACCATTGGAAATGCGTCTCAAACGAGTCATGGAGCGGGATGGAGTAGGCAAACAAGTGGTGCTCGAACGTATGAAAAACCAAATGGACGACAACCAAAAAATTGATCTGGCCCAATTTTGTATCGAGAATATTGATTTGGAGGCAACTAAGGAAAAAGTAAGGGGACTTCATGCCAAATTACGGTCCATGGCTGCGAAATTTTAACATTTTTGTTAAGGTTAGGTTAAACGCAGAAAGGCCTAAATGTTAAATTTTTAATTTTAACCCAATGAACAAGAAGCTATTCGTTCTTCTGGTCATTCTTATGAGCTTATCCCTTATAGGGATAATTTTCGTTCAGGTATATTGGATTCGGACATCCATAAACGATAAGGAAGAACAATTTTCGAGGACCGTCACCGATGTTTTGGACAAAGTGGCGAACAGAGTGGAGTTGGAGGAGATGAAAGGGTTGTCCGATCGTATTGCCGCCCAAGCAGATAGTCTTGGAGAACCCAATAGTGTTCAGTTCAGGAAAATATTTTTTGTAGATCAGGATGTGAACTCGGATGAACTCCTGTTTTATTCACACGGGATCCTTGAAGAGGATTATAATATTACATCGACGTTCTTTGATAACAACAATGGGGAAGATTCCACAACCCTGAAAAATTTTACCAGCAAACGAACAAAAGCCATTTTTCGTGAAGAATATGGCCTTGACGGCAAAAGCTATAGTCTGACGCCAATAGAGCGCTGGGAAAAAATCAACAGCTTGAACAATGTGGACAAGGTGTTGATGGAAGATGCCTTAAGGGAATACGCCAAAGCCACACCAATACACAAACGGGTGTCCAAGCAGGAGTTGGAATTGCTGTTGAGCCAGGAACTCCAAAACCGTAATATCAATATCGATTACGAATATGGGGTCTATAGCCAAGGCTATCCAACAAAGGTTCGTTCCAATAAGTTTCGGTTTTCTGGAGATAAAATGTACAAGGCTCCTATTTTTAAGGATAGTGAGGGTGAAACCAATTTTTCGTTACTGCTGACCTTTCCGGCCATGAAAAAGTACATTTTTCAATCGGTTATGGGCATGGCGCTTTTATCGTTGATATTTACGTTGGTAATAGTTTTGGCTTATACCAGTGCCATCTATCAGTTGATCAGACAAAAACAGATTTCCGAGATAAAGTCGGATTTCATCAACAACATGACCCACGAGTTCAAAACACCGATTGCAACAATTAATTTGGCAGTAGAGGCCATACGAAACCCGAAGGCCATCGAAGACAAAGAGAAAGTACTGCGTTATTTGGGCATGATCAGGGACGAGAACAAACGCATGCACGCCCAAGTGGAGAATGTGTTGCGGATTTCAAAACTGGAAAAGAACCAATTGGACATCACCAAAGATCGTGTGGATGTCCATGAGATCATAAGCGATGCGGTAGCCCATGTGGAATTGATCGTTCAGGATCGGGGCGGGTATGTGAACACCCATCTGGATGCAGAACGGTCGGATATTTTGGCCAACGATATGCACATGACCAATGTGATCGTGAACATATTGGACAATGCGATAAAATATTCACCGGAATCCCCAAAGATCGATGTGTTCACAGAGGTTGTGAAGAACAACATCATCATAAAAGTACAGGACCAAGGAGCTGGAATGAGCAAGGCTGTACTTAAAAAAGTATTTGAAAAGTTTTACCGGGAACATACCGGTGACGTACATAATGTGAAAGGCCACGGATTAGGATTGGCCTATGTAAAACGAATTATTGATGACCATCAAGGTGAGGTTTATGCAGAAAGTGAAAAAGGAAAAGGAAGCACATTTTTCATAAAACTGCCCTTGATTTAAAAACAAACTATGGAAACAGAAAAAAAGAAGATACTACTTGTAGAGGATGATCCAAATTTTGGCATCGTATTGAAGGATTATTTGTCCATGAACGACTTTGACGTTGTGCTGGCCAAAAATGGGATGGAGGGCTTTGAGAAATTCAAAAAGGACAATTTTGATGTCTGTATTTTGGATGTGATGATGCCTTACAAGGACGGGTTTACCTTGGCCAAGGAAATCCGCGAAAAGAACGAGAACGTTCCTATTATTTTCCTTACTGCCAAGACCATGAAGGAAGACGTATTGAAGGGCTACAAGGCAGGTGCCGATGATTATTTGAACAAACCGTTCGATTCTGAAGTGCTGTTGATGAAATTGAGGGCCATCATTCAAAGAAAGGCCTCCAGTTCGTTGGCCGACAGTAAACAGTTTGAGTTCCAAATCGGCAACTTCCATTTGAACTCCAAACTCCGCTTCCTAAAATACAAGGATGAGGAGCCTGTGAAATTGTCGCCCAAAGAAAATGAATTGTTGCGCCTATTGGCTTTGCATGAGAACGATTTGATGCCAAGGGAATTGGCCTTGACCAAAATCTGGAGGGACGACAATTATTTCACCTCACGAAGCATGGATGTGTACATTGCCAAATTGAGAAAATACCTGAAACGTGATGATATGGTGGAAATCCTGAATATACACGGAGAAGGATTTAGGCTTGTGGTAAAAGCAGAAAACGAGCAATAAAAGTTGCTATGAAGAGAATAAAAAAGCCGCCATTAGGTGGCTTTTTATTTTTTATACGATCCAATATACCACAGAAACGGTAATGAGACCCACAAAGGCCAAAATCGTGGTCATAACGGTCCAGGATCTAAAGGTTTGCTTTTCGGAAATACCCAAATATTGGCCGACCAGCCAAAATCCACTATCGTTCACTTGTGAAAATATACTGGCCCCCGATGCTATGGCAATTACGATGCAGGCCAGTTCAATGGAATTGAATTCAGATCCAGATAGTAGCGGAGCCACCAGCCCTGCCGCCGTAATCATGGCAACAGTGGAAGATCCTTGTACAATGCGCACAATAGCCGCACTGATAAAAGCAAATCCCAAAATGGGAATGCCCGCATTGCTTAAGGAAGTAGCCAAGAGCTCCCCGGCCCCGGTATCCGTAAGCACTTGCTTGAAAACGCCTCCAGCCCCGGTCAACAAGATGATGGTGCCCGCAGGTGTAAGGGATTTTGTCGATATTTTCATTAGTTGCGCCTTCGAAAATCCTTTTCTGATCCCGAAGAAATACCAAGCTAGCATATTAGCGATGATCAAAGCAGAGAAGGGGTGCCCGATCAATGCGATAAAATTCTGGATTTGGGGATTGGCTTTGCCCAGGGAACTTGCCGAAAAAATGGTATTGGTCAATATCAGCACAATGGGTAAACCAATGATGGCAAGGGTTTCTGTAATATGCGGAAGTAGGTGTTCGCTATCGTCCTTAATTTCATCGGGGGCAGCCACAAATATTTTTTTGGAAATGTATTTACCAAATACCAGTCCTGCAATCAATGCAGTGGGAATGCCCGCTAAAAACCCCATCAAGATGACCCAACCCAAATCGACCCCGATGATGTCCGCCACAGCAATGGGTCCTGGAGTAGGGGGGATAAAGGCATGGGTAATGGCCAGTCCGGCTAATAGGGGAATCGCATAGAGCAAGAGAGACTTACCCGTTTTGCGCTGAAGCGCATAGATCATCGGCACCAAAATGATGAAGGCCACATCAAAAAATACGGGAATGGCTATTAAAAAGCCCGATATCACCATGGCCAAAGGGGCTCTGTTGAGGCCAAATTTGGAAATCATAAAATCCGCGATGGTCTTGGCGCCACCAGAAGCTTCGAGGATACCTCCAAAAATGGCACCCAAACCGACAACTGTGGCCACAAACCCTAACGTACCACCCATTCCATTTTGTACAGTTCCAATAATTTGCTGGGCGTCCAAACCGGCAACCAGCCCGACCACAATACTACCGATGAGCAGCGCAATAAAGGCATGTATCCGAAATTTGAGGATAAGCACCAACAATACGGCGATGCCCAAAAGCACCGAAAGGAGCAATTGGTTCTCCATTAATTGATGTGTTTTAGGATTTCAGCGACAATTTTTGAGGGTGTTTGGTCAATGGAAACCGTTATTTCCTTGGTGGGCGGTTCCAGTGTATCAAACTGCGATTGCAAGAGTTTTATGGGCATAAAATGACCTTTTCGTTGTTCCAATCGGGATTTTATCAACTCAAAAGACCCTTCAAGGTAAACGAAGGCCATACAATTGCCCATACCGGCCCGTAACAGTCCCCTATAGTTGTTTTTTAATGCGGAACATGCGATGACAGCGCCATTTTCCCTATGTTTTCTGGAGAGTTGGTTCAATTGGATGAGCCATTCCTTTCGGTCATCATCGTTCAGGGGGGTTCCCGAACTCATTTTCTCAATATTTGCGGGCGGATGAAAATCATCCCCGTCAAAAAAGGGATACTCCAATTTTTTGGCAAGCAATTGGCCTACTTCGGTCTTTCCACATCCACTTACACCCATAAGAACGAGTACCGTTTTTTTATGGGGCATGGTCGAGGTTTTTGATTTGGTCGGTCACTAGTTCGATGGTTTTGTTTGGTTCTGTACGATGTCCTATCCAAAGGATATTTTTATTCTTTCGTAACCAGGTCAGTTGTCTCTTGGCAAACCGCCGGGTGTTTTTTTTGATTTCCTCCACAGCGGTCTCTAAGGTACAACGGTCTTCAAGATATTCAAAAAGTTCTTTGTAGCCAACTGTTTGCAGGGCATTCAAATTTTTATGGGGAAAAAGTTGTTTGGCTTCGTCCAATAATCCTTCCTGCATCATAACGTCCACGCGCAGATTGATTCTCTCGTAAACAACCTCTCGAGGCGCATCCAACCCAATGTAGATGGTAGTAAAGGACCTATTGGATTTGTTTTGGTTCAAAAAAGAGGAGTAGGGTTGTTCGGATGCGATGCATACTTCCAAGGCCCTGATCAAGCGGTGCGGGTTGTCTCGGTCGACAACCTCGAAATAATTGGGATCTCGTTCCTTCAATTCCTGTTGGAGCGATTCCAAGCCATCTCTTTTCAATTGTTCGTTCAAAGCTTCCCGAATTTTTGGGTCTACCTCAGGAAAATCATCCAATCCCTTCACCACGGCATCCACATAAAGACCACTGCCGCCAACCATGATCACCACATCGTGTTTTTGAAACAAGGTATCGAGTAGGTGCAATGCCTCTCTTTCAAAATCGCCAACGGAATACGGTTCGAAAATGCTTTTGTGCTGAATGAAATGATGGGGTACTTCGGATAGTTCCTGAGACGAAGGTACTGCAGTCCCAATGCTCATTTCCTTGAAAAATTGTCGGGAGTCTGCAGAAACGATTTCGGTCTTGAAATGTTTGGCCAATAGAATGCCCAATGCAGTCTTTCCGATAGCCGTGGGTCCCACAACGGCCAACAATACTTTATGCTTCATAGTTCGTGGCCGCAATTATAACAATGGGTGGCATCGTCCCGGTGTCCTTCTGCCGAGCAATTGGGACATGCTTGCGTATTTACATGTACCATGTGCACCTGATCACCTTCTTCTCCATTTTTCTTCCCTTTTGCAAACTCTGCCGTTACAATCCCCGTAGGAACAGCTATAATGCCATAACCCAAAATCATGATCAAGGTAGCCAAAAACTGACCCAAGTTGCTTTGTGGAGCGATGTCGCCATACCCTACGGTTGTCAGGGTTACAATGGTCCAATAAATGCTACGGGGAATACTGGTGAAGCCCGATTCATCGCCTTCCACAATGTACATGAGTGTGCCAAATATCACGGATAGTATCAAAACCACATAAATGAAAACGGCGATTTTAGTCCGGCTGGCCTTTAAGGCTGCCTGTAATTGTGAAGCCTCCCCGATAAATTTGACCAATTTCAAGATTCTGAAAATTCGTAGCAATCGAAATGCCCTTACAGCCAACAACACTTGGGAACCCGCTAAAATATAGGAGAGATACAGAGGTATTGTGGACAAAAAATCGATAATGCCGTAGAAGCTAAAAACGTACTTCAAGGGCTTTTTTATGCTGATCAAACGGGCAATGTACTCCAAGGTAAAAAAGATGGTCACGATCCATTCCAAGGTCAAAAGCGTACCGTGATAGTCTTTGTCCACATCCTTTATACTTTCCAGCATAACCAGTATCACGCTGAAAATGATCAGGATAAACAGAAGAATATCGAAAAGCTTTCCGGCGGGTGTATCCGCTTCATAAATTATTTCATGAAGTTTGTTTCGCCATCCGGAATATGTCTTTTCTTCTGCTTTCAAGCTGATGATGGGGTTAGGTCGATGGTTCTGAGCCTATTGTTTTTCCGCAAATAGGATTCGATAATGAACGTGGTGTTTTCATCACCTGGCATGGGGGTCATTACCGACTCCAAGATATGAATATTATTGATCTGATGGTTGAGTTCCACAAACCCAAACCCTTGAAGCCTACCATTTTTGATCAATACAAAACTATGCTCCCCGGTTTCCCTGCCTCGATCAAGTAGGGCCATGCTTTTACCGGCAATACTATACTTCTCAAAGGCGGCGGTCACCTTTTCATTGCAATGGGGGCCTTCACATTCGTCATGGAAGGTTCGAATGCATTCGGCTTCGGTGGTTATGGAACCAGGGCACAACTCGAATTCACTTTGAACACGTTCTAGGAAGTTACGGGCCGAATCCATCCCATTGAACGCAATTTGCATCGTTTCAAGACGACTACTTTTCTCAATATTCAAAACAATATGTTCGGAACCATTGAGATTGAAATCCACTGCGTGGGTAAACAACTTTTTTTTGGAGGTATGGTTGTATTTGGGTCGTTTCTTTTTTTGTTCCCAATACGATTTTAGGATACCTATGAGTTCACTGCCTGTTTTTTGATAGGTAACCTTTTTAGTCTCCTTTTGCAGCTTTCGGGCCACTTTGCCCACATTGGTAAAGTGTTGGTTCACCCGCTTTTTAATGTTGGACGATTTCCCCAGAAATATGATCTCTCCCTCTTTATCGTGCATGTAATACACTCCGGTGTCCGACGGCAGCTCGAACACCATATCCAATTGGGTGGGGGAGAGTTCGCCGTGCGATTCTTCCCGAATTACCTCGGTGATAATTTTTTTGTCCGAATCCTTGTTCAGCAACAATTTAAAAAGCTTCAGGGTTGCCAAAGCATCACCGTTGGCTCTATGACGATCGCTCATTGGAATGCCCAGAGAGCGTGCCAACTTGCCCAAACTGTGCGACTCGGCATCGGGGATCAGTTGCTTGGATAGGTCCACGGTGCACAAGGTCTTGCGTTGAAAATCGTATCCCAACCGCCTGAACTCAGTGCGTAGGATTCTGTAGTCGAACTGCGCATTGTGGGCCACAATCACGGTTCCTTCTGTTATTTCCACAATACGTTTGGCCACCTCATGAAATTTGGGCGCCGATCGCAGCATCTTGTTGTTGATGCCCGTTAACTTGGAAACGAAGGGCTGGATTTTCCGTTCGGGATTGATCAAACAGATAAATTGGTCCACAACTTGATGGCCATCAAACCGGTGGATGGCAATTTCCATAATGCCCTCTTCATTGTATTTTCCCCCAGTGCTTTCAATGTCCAATATGGCGTACATGGAATACCGTTGATCGTTTATGAAAAATTTCTTGCCCCAAATATACTACTTCCAATGCGTACCATGGTGCTGCCTTCCGTAATGGCAATACCATAATCCCCACTCATTCCCATGGATAGGATGCTAATTTCGGGCAACTGAAGCTTTAGGTTTTCAAAAAGGGATTTCAAACGGGCGAATTCTTTTCGAACCTGGTTTTCATTGTCGGTGAAGGTGGCCATCCCCATTAATCCCATAATTTTCACATGTTTCATCTGCTTGAATTCTGAAGAAGCCAGCAGCGCGTTCAAATCGTCTTCATCCAAACCAAACTTGGTATCTTCTTCCGCGATATGCATTTGCAACAAACAGGGGATGACTCGATTGTGCTTTTGGGCCTGTTTATCGATTTCTTTCAGCAATTTTAAACTGTCCACCCCATGGATCAAGGAGACAAACTCGGCCATATACTTCACCTTGTTACGCTGCAGGTGTCCGATCATATGCCATTCGATGTCCTTGGGCAAAGCCTCCCATTTTTGGACCATGTCTTGGACTTTGTTTTCCCCAAACACACGTTGACCAGCCTCATAGGCTTCCAAAATGGCCTCGTTGGGCTTGGTTTTGGATACGGCCACCAGGGTTACCCCTTCAGGGAGATCTGCTTTTATTTCGGCAAGATTTTCTTTTATGGACATTGTATTTCTGTTATTCCTATTCATTTGATGGTATGCATTGCCACGATTGGCAAACCAACTGGGCTCCAAACCATACCATAAAGGTATTACAATTCATAAATAGCAAGACCGCTACGCAACTTGGGCTCAATGTAGGTGCTCTTTGGGGGCATTACCAAGCCCGCATCGGCAATAGCCTTGATTTCGTCCACTGTGGTGGGGACCAAACTGAAACCTACCGCATATTCACCCCGGTCTACACTTTCCTTCATTCTGATGAGGTTATTTTTTCCATATCCGTAAGTAATCCGTTTGTCGTTTCTCAGATCCGAAATGCCCAAAATAGGCTCCAATATGGTTTTATAAAGAATTTGGGTGTCCAATTGGCTCAATGCATCCGAAAACAGGTAATTGGTGCGTCGTAAATGGAGAGTATAGAATTCATGGCCCAAATACATGCTGAACTCGTGCTTTTTAGAAGGTTTGCACAACCCATCGCTTCGTTTCTCTATTCGGAAATGTTCATCCAAGCGAATGAGGAACTCTTCCTTGGAAAGTCCATTGAGGTCCTTCACCATGCGATTGAACTCAAAAATATTGATCTGTGATTCCGGAATCAAATAGGCCATGAAAAAATTGTAGGGCTCCGTACCGCTATGTGCGGGGTTTTCATTTTGAAGTTGTTGGGCCAACAAGTGGCTCGAGGCACTTCGGTGATGGCCATCTGCAATGTAAAGCGCATCCAACCCTTCAAAAGCTTTTTGGAGTTTTTCGATCCCTTCGGGATATGAGATTTTCCAGAGTTTATGGTTTACCTTGTCGGTGGTGGTAAAATCGTATTCGGGTTCCCGTTGGATTTTTTTCTGAAAGATTTCGTCCACAGTCGGATTATCGGGATAGGTCATTAAAACGGGTTCGGCGTTAAATCCTACTGTATGGAGATAATCCGCGAACAATTCTTCCCGATGATGGATGGTATCCTCGTGTTTTTTAATGATATCGTTCCGATAATCCTCCACACTACAGGCGCAGAAAAACCCCAGACTTTTAAAATCGCCTTTTTGAATTTGATAGAGGTAGAAGCTGGGTTCTTTGTCTTTTAAAAAGACGTTTTCTTCCAAAAATTCCAGGTAACGGTTGCGGACCAAATGAAAACGCTCTTTTCCCGTGATATGCTTTTCAAACTTATAGCCCGGGTTGATGATGTGCAAAAACGAAAATGGATTGTACCGTAATATCGCTTGTAACTCTTCGGGCGAATATTCCTCATAGGAGCGAGAGGCTACGAAAAAAGCCTTGTCCTTTGTCGGGCGTATCGCCTTAAAAGGTTTGATTACCGCCATGGTCCTAATTGAATTGTGCCGATACCTTTTCCGCTTTTCGGGATTCGGAATAATCGTAGAATCCTTCTCCGGATTTTACACCCAATTTTCCGGCCATCACCATGTTCACCAATAGGGGACAAGGAGCATATTTGGGGTTTTTGAAGCCATCGTACATTACGTTCAAAATGGAAAGGCACACATCCAACCCAATAAAGTCGGCCAATTGTAGGGGACCCATGGGGTGGGCCATTCCCAATTTCATCACGGTATCTATTTCTTGTACGCCAGCCACACCATTGTATAACGTTTCTATGGCTTCGTTGATCATGGGCATCAAAATCCGATTGGCTACAAATCCGGGGTAATCGTTCACTTCCGTAGGGGTCTTGCCCAGTTTTTTGGACAACTCCATAATGGTCTTGGTTACTTCGTCCGAAGTACTGTACCCGCGAATGATCTCCACCAATTTCATGATCGGAACGGGGTTCATGAAGTGCATCCCGATTACTTTTTCGGGCCGTTTGGTGGCCGCGGCAATCTGGGTGATGGAGATGGAGGAAGTATTGGTGGCCAAAATGGTCTTTGAGTCACAGGTTTCATCCAAATCCCTGAAAATCTTTAATTTGATATCCAAGTTCTCCGTTGCAGCTTCAACAACCAAATCCACATCTGCCACACCTTTTTTCATCTCGGTAAAGGTGGTGATGTTGGACAGTGTACCTTCTTTTTGGTTTTGATCGATCACCTCTTTGGCCAACATTCGGTCCAAATTTTTGGTGATGGTGGCGAGGCCTCTGTCCAAGGATGCTTGTGAAATATCGATGAGGTTCACTTTGAAACCATTTTGGGCAAAAACGTGGGCAATTCCGTTACCCATCGTCCCTGCACCGATAACTGCTATATTCTTCATGGTATTTTTTATTTTCTCGTTCTCGATTGCGCTCGAACTGATGAAATTTTATTGATTAAATGATTCTATGATCTGAAGGGCCACTCGAAGGGCATTGGTACCTTGCTCCAAAGTAACAACGGGCGTGGTATCTTGGTTGATGGCATCGGCAAAGGTTTCCAACTCATCCAAAATGGCATTGTTCACATCGATTTCGGGATTCTCAAAATAGATCTGTTTTTTCTCCCCTTCGGCATTTTGAAGGATCATATCAAAGTCACCAGGTTGTTCAGGGGCATCCTTCATTTTGACCACTTCCACCTTTTTCTCCAGAAAATCCACGGAGATGTAAGCGTCCTTTTGAAAAAATCGGGATTTTCGCATGTTTTTCAACGATATGCGGCTCGAAGTCAAATTGGCCACACAGCCATTCTCGAACTCGATACGGGCGTTGGCAATATCGGGCGAGCTACTGATCACGGAAACACCACTGGCATTGATCTGTTTTACTTTCGATGGTACCACGCTCAAGATCACATCAATATCGTGGATCATTAAATCAAGGACTACGGGCACATCCGTACCCCTAGGATTGAACTCGGCCAACCGATGGGTCTCAATGAACATTGGATTCTCGATTTTGTCCTTTACGGCCAAAAAAGCAGGGTTGAAGCGCTCCACATGGCCCACTTGGCCCTTAATGCCATGTTTTTTGGTCAGTTCAAGGATTTCTTCGGCTTCTTCGAGGGTATTGGTGATCGGTTTTTCAATAAAAATGTGCTTCCCTTTCGCGATGGCCTTTTTGGCACAATCGTAGTGCGAAAGGGTAGGGGTTACAATATCCACCACATCCACTGCATCGATCAAGGTGTTGATATTTTCAAAAAAGGTATAGCCAAATTCAAGGGCTACCTTTTTGGCGTTGATTTCGTCCGGGTCATAAAACCCTACGAGTTCATATTTTTCCGATTGGTTTAAGAGCCTAAGGTGAATTTTTCCCAAATGTCCCGCACCCAGGACACCAACTTTTAACATAGTCCGTGTTTTTGCCAAAAATACGGATATGGTGCCACTATTCCATAAAAAATAGAAGGGAACTGGCAGATAATTCTTGTGGAACTTTTTAAATTCGTGGACCAGACCAATGACCATGAAGGATACGCACAAGCATAGGGGTATGCGCAATAAATTGGCCGAGATTGTTGAGGCCAAGGGAATTTCGGACACTAAGGTGTTGAATGCCATTCGGACTATTCCACGGCACTTGTTTTTGGACAGTGGTTTCGAGGATCATGCCTATCAGGACAAGGCGTTTCCCATAGGTGCTGATCAGACCATTTCCCAACCCTATACGGTTGCTTTTCAAACTGAACTGTTGCAGGTGAAGCCCAACGACAAGATCTTGGAAATAGGAACGGGAAGCGGTTATCAAACCGCGGTATTGTTGCATTTAAAGGCCAAGGTCTATACGATTGAACGCCAACAGGAACTGTTCAAAAAGACCAAATTGTTCTTTGCCAAGATGAACTATCGGCCCAAAAAAGTCATTTTTGGAGATGGGTACAAAGGATTGCCCGAAGAGGCTCCATTTGATGGAATCATCGTTACCGCTGGGGCACCTGAAGTTCCAAAAGCATTGTTGTCCCAACTTAAAGTTGGCGGCCGATTGGTAATCCCTGTGGGGGTGGCTGAACAAGTAATGACCTTATATCTCAGAAAGTCGGAAAAGGAATTTGAAAAACAGGAGTTGGGCGCTTTTCGCTTTGTTCCGCTGTTGGAAGATAAAAATTAGTTGTTGAAACTTTTTTTGACGCGGTCCAGGTTGCGCTTGCTGTCACGATCTTTAATGGTCTCCCTTTTGTCGTACAATTTTTTACCCTTGGCCAAGGCAATATTTATTTTGGCCAATCCCCGGTCGTTGATAAAAAGGTTTAATGGAACAATGGTCAACCCCGTGGTGGTGACTTCTTTTCGCAGTTTTTTGAGCTCCCGTTTGTTCAACAGCAATTTGCGCTCGGCTTTGGGTCGGTGATTGTAATAATTACCATGACTATATTCATCAATATTCATGTTTATTACAAAAAGTTCCCCTTTGTCATTAAATTCGCAAAAACTCTGGGATAGGTTGGCCTTGCCCAACCGAATGGATTTGATTTCGGTACCTCCCAACACGATTCCGGCGGTGTAGGTATCCAAGATTTCATAATCAAATCGGGCCCTTTTGTTTTTTATGTTGATATTTTGCTGCATCGTTGGCAAAAGTATAAACTCTTGAGCAAGAAAATTGTAATGTTATGCCAGAAATTACGAATAAGAACAAAACCTCCCATATGAAACGAATAGTGATTGGATTGATGGCAGTAGTGGCCATGGCATGTAAAATTGAGCCAAAAGAAGAGTTAACGGCACAACAAATCGTGGATAACGCCATTGCAGATAGTGGTGGGGAACTGTACAATTCCCATGCGACCTCCTTTGTTTTCAGGGACAGGACTTATACTTCTGGGAACACCAATGGAAAAAAGGTATTAAAACGCACATTTCAATTGGATTCTGTAACCATAACCGATGTAAAGAACGGAAACGATTTTGAACGTTATGTAAACGATTCATTGGTCTCTGTTCCCGACTCCATGGCAGTGCGGTATGGCAACTCCGTAAACTCAGTACATTATTTTGCGCGATTGCCCTACGGACTCAACGATGCGGCGGTCAACAAGGAACTTCTGGGGAAAGAAACCATTGGCGGGAAGGACTATTATAAGGTGAAGGTGACTTTTGACCAAGCTGGCGGTGGTGATGATTTTGATGATATATACTTGTATTGGTTTGATACAGAAACTTTTAAACCTGAATATTTGGCGTATGACTTTCAGGTGAACGGAGGTGGACAACGTTTCCGAAAAGCGTATAACGAACGGTATGTGAACGGCATCCGGTTCGTGGATTATGAAAACTACAAGCCAAAAAATGAAGGTACCGCCATCTTGGAAATCGGGCAGCTTTTTGATAAAGGGGAACTGGAGTTGTTGTCAAAAATTGAATTGACCGATATCCAGGTAGCGAAAGACTAGTCCATTTTCAGACGGATGTCGGTGGGAACGCCATCGATGAGGCGCACAATGAAAAGACTACTGTTGTCATTGTCGTCCATTTGCTCATATTTTTCAACCCCGATCATTTTGTTTACCAATACCGGAGTGGTATTGCTATGGCCTACCACCAAGACATTTTTCCCGTCATTTTCTAGCTTTAATGCTTCGATGTCCAAAGTCCTGGGGTCGTAATATTTGATATCAATGTTTTTCTTCACCGAAGTAGGGGCGGCTGTCATGGAGGTACGCTCGTAATTGGTGGAGTAGATCACGTCCAAAGGAATGGGGTCGAACACTTCCGCCCATTTAATGGCTCTGTTCAAACCGTCTTGATTGAGTTCGGGGTCGGGATTTTCAGGGTCCGTCCTGTCCTTTTCCGCATGGCGAATAAAATAAAATGTGGACACAATAGGTTCTACATTTTTCGTATCTTTTTTGCAGCTGATACTTCCAACGATTAAAATTGCTAGGGCAATCAATGGTTTGATGGTTCGCATAGTTGATAGGTAAAAGGTTCCCGTGGATTTTATAAATCTGTTTTAAAAGTAACGTTTAATTTTGATTTTCCATTATGCGAAAAAGTCTGGTTTCTTTACTTGGGGCCTTTTTGGGGTTTATTGCTTGGGGGCAGGAAGTGGCTTTGCCACCCGATTTTAGGCAGCATAACCTTACCCAGTTCAATGCAAGTTTATTGAACCCGGCATTTGCTGTTGATTGGAACAACCCCAACGCATTTTCTGTTTGGACGCGCTGGCAATGGCAGACCCTAGATGGAGATCCCACAACACTATTTGCCAATTACACTCATCAAATTGGCGATGCTTCCATCGTTGGATTGGGTTTTCTGCAGCATAACACCGGAATCTTTCTCTATACGGGTGGAAACATCAACTTTGCCCAGACTGTGGAATTGGCCGAAAACATCCGTTTTATGGCAGGTTTGAATATGTATGCCTTTCAGGAGACCTTGGCTGATGAACAATTTGTGTCCAATAGCGGGTTGGATCCCATTGTTTTGGAAGATTATAAAAATTTCAGGATGCAATTTTCCCCTGGTTTGCGATTGATGGTCCATCAAACCGGTATCGGTATTGCCTTTGAAAATGCATTTGGGTTTATTTTATCGGGTGATGATGCCGGTAACAACGATTATTTCAAGACTTTTATGGGAACAGTAAGCCAAGATATCCCGGTTTCATTGTTTGAAAGTCAAGGTCGGAGCATCATAAGGCCTGTTGCCTATATAAAATCCATTCCAGATGGTGACACCCAGTACGGACTCAATGGCCTTTTCTCGACCCCCTATTTTTGGGTTCAGGGGGGGTATAACAGTTTTTATGGTCCCTCGGGCGGCGTTGGCATTACGTTGGCCAAATCGTTTTCCATCGGTGGACTTGTGGAGTTTGGCACCGATGCTTCTTTGGACGAAAAGGATCCTACGTTGGAACTGATCGCATCTTATCATTTTGGCAAATCCAACCGACAAATCAAGGTCGAAGAAGAACCAGAAACAGAGGAAGACAACGCACTTGAAATGGAACGGGCAGCCCAACTGCAAAGAGAAAAAGACAGTATTGCCCTGCTGCAACGTGAAGCGGAACTTTTGGCCGCACAACGAAAAAAAGATAGTATTGATCGAGTAAACCTCCAAAGACAGAAGGATAGTATTGCACAATTACAAGCCCAAAAAGTAGAACTTCGACCCAATGAGAAATATGAGGAAGTAGAAAATGAAGAAGGCCTGGAGCCCGGGTTTTATTTGATCGCAAATGTATATGGCACCAAAAAGTACTTTGATAACTTTATGAAGACGCTAAGGGAAAAAGGGTTGGAGCCCAAATCCTTTTATCGTAAGCTCAATAAGTACAACTATGTGTATCTGGAACGGTACAACACCATGGGTGAGGCTCGAAAGGCTAGAGATAGCCAATTTTTTGGCAAATACGCCGACAAGACCTGGATTTTTAGGGTGAAAGGAAATTAAAAGGTCATTTTTTTATTTCCTGTCGAACCAAATGCTCCAAATAGGTGAGGGTGTTGATCAAATATTTGCGGTCGCGCGTCATGGTGCTCATGGCCACGGCACCTTGGATCATGGTAAACAATTGTTTGGCAAACTGCAAAGGCGGAACGGGCAAATGAATTTCCCGCGTGTTGGCTCCATTTTCCAGTACCAAGGCAATTTTACCTTCAATATCCTTGATGGTTTCTTTTACGGCGGCAGCCAATAATTTGTTGTTGCCCTGAGCGTCCACGCCAACGTTCAATATGGGGCATCCTCCCATTGGCAAGGTGAACACATCGTATTGCTTGTAAAATTGGATAAGTGAATAAAGCTTGTCGAGCGCACCACTTTCGACGGCCAATTTTTCATCTATGGTACCCAACAAAACGTTTCGGTTATATTCAAAAGCCGATAAGGCCAGAGCTTCCTTATTCTCAAAATTACCATAAATGGCCCCTTTGGTAAGTCCGGTAGCTTCCGTAAGGTCGCTCATACTGGTGCCGATGTATCCGTGTCTGTTGAAAATGGGCGCCACCGTTTCAATGATATAGGCGGTGGTCCGTTCTGCTTTTTTGGTCATTGTGGTAAAGGGTTGGCGTTGGGTAAAACGAAGATATAAAAAAACAGATACTGTATGGTATTTTTAAAAGTTAAAGCCCTTGCTTTTAACAAACAAGGGCTTCATTTTTAATGTCACTTATCTTACTTCACCAATTCATCCTGATTTCTGAAAACCAGTTCATCGTCAAACGAATCCAAGAGCACAATACTGTCCGTCTTAATTTTTCCGGCCAGCAGTTCTTTGGAAAGGCTGTTCAGTACTTCCTTCTGGATCAATCGTTTCACCGGTCTTGCACCATATTGTGGATCGTAACCTTTTTCGGCCAAATAGTCGATGGCTTCCGGGGTGGCATCCAAGGTAATGTGCTGTTTGGCCAGCATTTTTTTCAATCCGTTCAACTGTAGGCCCACAATATCCTTAATATCCTTTTTGTTCAACGGTGCGAACATAATGATGTCATCGATTCGGTTCAAGAATTCCGGTCGTATGGTCTTGCGCAATAAGCTGAGCACTTCAACCCGGGCTGCTTCCGATGCACTTTCTATGTCCACGGCACCATCAAACTTCTCTTGGATGATATCACTTCCCATGTTACTGGTCATAATGATAATACAGTTCTTGAAGTCTGCCACTCGTCCTTTGTTATCCGTCAATCTTCCTTCATCCAGCACTTGAAGCAGAATATTGAAAGTATCTGGGTGAGCTTTTTCGATTTCATCCAACAAAACCACGGAATACGGCTTTCTTCGCACGGCTTCAGTCAATTGGCCACCCTCGTCATAACCTACATATCCTGGAGGTGCTCCTACCAAACGGCTTACGGAATGGCGTTCCTGGTATTCGCTCATATCGATTCGGGTGATGGCGTTTTCATCGTCGAACAGATAGGCTGCCAATGTTTTGGCCAACTCGGTTTTACCCACACCTGTGGTCCCTAAAAACAGGAAGGAACCAATCGGTTTTTTGGCATCTTGCAAACCGGCGCGACTTCTGCGAATGGCATCCGATACCGCGGTAATGGCCTCGTCTTGTCCGATAACACGTTGGTGAAGCACGTCCTCCAATTTCAAGAGTTTTTCCCTTTCACTCTGCATCATCTTGGTCACGGGTATTCCTGTCCATTTGGCCACTACTTCGGCAATGTCCTCATAGGTAACCTCTTCTTTGATCAAGGTTCCGGCGCTTTGCTGTTTGGCCAGCTCATCTTGGAGAGTGTCCAATTTTTCTTGGGCTTCCTTTATTTTTCCATAGCGCAACTCGGCTACCTTGCCATAATCCCCGTTCCGCTCGGCGCGTTCGGCTTCCAGTTTGAAGTTTTCAATATCCTCCTTGGTTTTCTGGATATTGTCCACTACGCTTTTCTCACTTTCCCATTTGGCAAAGATCTCGTTGCGGTCTTCCTTAAGGTTGGCCAATTCTAGGTTCAAGGTTTTCAATTTGGCCTGGTCATCTTCCCGTTTGATGGCTTCGATTTCAATTTCCAACTGCATGATCTTACGGTCCAAAACATCGAGTTCCTCAGGTTTGGAGTTGATTTCCATGCGCAGTTTGGAAGCTGCCTCGTCCATTAGGTCAATCGCCTTGTCGGGCAAGAATCGGTTGGTGATGTAGCGCTGTGACAACTCCACGGCACCGATTACAGCCTCATCTTTAATACGCACTTTATGGTGGTTCTCATATTTTTCCTTGATCCCCCTTAAAATGGAGATGGCACTTTCGGTATCGGGTTCGTCCACCAATACCTTTTGGAATCGGCGTTCCAAGGCCTTGTCCTTTTCAAAATATTTTTGGTATTCATCCAAAGTGGTGGCACCGATGGCCCTAAGTTCCCCCCGTGCCAAGGCCGGTTTCAGGATGTTGGCGGCATCCATGGCACCTTGGCCACCTCCAGCACCCACCAAGGTGTGGATCTCATCAATAAACAATACAATGTTTCCGTCCGATGAGGTTACTTCCTTGATTACGGCTTTCAATCGCTCTTCAAACTCACCTTTGTATTTCGCACCGGCGATCAATGCACCCATATCCAGGGAATAAATAACCTTGTCCTTTAAGTTTTCAGGAACATCGCCCTGAACGATACGGTGTGCCAATCCTTCGGCAATAGCGGTTTTACCAACACCGGGTTCACCGACCAACATGGGGTTGTTCTTGGTCCGTCTGGATAAGATCTGCAATACCCTTCGGATTTCCTCGTCCCTGCCGATTACGGGATCTAACTTGCCGCTATCTGCCAACTGGTTGAGGTTTTTGGCATATTTGTCCAGAGAGTTGTAGGTTTCCTCTGCACTTTGGGAGGTTACCTTTCCGCCTTTTCGCAACTCTTGAATGGCTGCATTCAAATCTTTTTCGGTTACGCCTTGATCCTTAAGGATCTGGGCAATCTTGCTTTTGGATTTAAAAATGGCCAACAGCAAATGCTCCACGGAAACGAACTCATCGCCCATGTTTTTGGCAACAATACTGGCTTCGTTCACTGTTTTTCCGGCCTCACGGGACAACATAATGTCGCCACCGGACACTTTGGCAAAGCTTTGCAGTTCTTTATCCAAGATTTGATTGAGCAAGTTGACATTGACGTTCAATTTTTTCAAAATGAATGGCATCACGTTTTCGTCCACTTCGGCAATGGCCTTGAACAGGTGCTCGTTTTCAATTTGTTGATGCCCTAATTCTTGGGCCAATTGTTGGGCCCTTTGAATGGCTTCTTGTGATTTTATTGTAAAATTGTTAAAGTTCATGGTCGTTTTTTTTCTGTAGGATGACAACAACCCTACCATAGGCCAAACACCGTCAAAATGTCGTGCAATTCCTTTAATTACAGGACATTTCGTCAGTTGTAAGCTTTTTGAAGAACCGCGACTTACCCCTTAAATTTGTACTATGGGAATATTTGACAGGGTCTTTGGAAAGAGAGACCAAACAGCAGAGCAAAAAGCACAATTACCATGGATTCCGTTGGAATCCTTAGCGCAATTGGAAACGATAAAAGAGCTTTCGCAAGAACGCCCACAGGTGATACTTAAACATTCCAGTACGTGTGGCATTAGTAGGGTGGTGCTCAAAATGTTCAAGGATTCTTATGATATTAACTGGAACTGCGACCTCTATTTTTTGACCATACAGTCGCATAGGGACATTTCCAATGGGATAGCCGAACGATTTGGTATTCGGCATGAGTCGCCTCAGTTGTTGGTGGTAAAACAGGGTGAGGTTACCTTTCATACCTCCCATGGAGGCATTGCCGACACCAATTTGGGAGATAAGCTTTAAAAAAAAGCCCCGGCTTTCGTCGGGGCTGAATATTTTAGTTGAACTGGTATTGTGAAACAATGCCCTTGAGTCTCGCCTTGAGGTCCTCACCGGCGTCGTACACCATTTGCTCGTTGGTGGGGAAAGGAACTTCCCTAGCATTCAAATACACCAAAAGATCATCGTCCAAAGCGCGTTGGTCCCCTTGATAGTTGGCGAAAATGTGTTCGAACACAAATTGGCTGGAAAGGGGATAGGAGTTGATTTCCTGTCCGTTCTTCAAATCGGTAAAACTTACCTTGGCGCCGATCTGTGCACTCTTGGTTTGGGTAAATTGGAAAAACTTGCAGGTTACCGTGCGCATTTTGTCCACCTTTATTTTGTTGCCCAAACTATCTTTCACCACATTACCATCGTTGTCCAACAAATACTCCCAACCATCCTTGATCTGCCTTTCCTTAATGATCTGGGTTTCGTTCACTCGTTCTGGAGAAACATTGATTTCCATAAAATCAACGTTCATGGCGTAATCGTATTTGATGTTCTTTAGAGGATTTGTATGGTACTGCAACCAAAAGTTGTCGATGCCAAAGGCATTGAAGTCCAATAACTCCTTTTCCAAACGTTCCGGGATGATCTGTTGGGTTTGGTTGCCAATTTTAACACGAACATACTCCAAGCCTTTGTTGTAGGCCTCATCCATTTTGGCAACGGTTTCCCTATAACCGGGATTGATCTCTTGTAAATACTTAAGGTCGTCGTAGGCCGCTCTATAATCGGCTTTGTACTTGGCACTGGCCAAAAGGTTGCTGGCGCTTTCATACAAATGCTCCGAAAGATCGTCCTTGGTATTTAAAATTCTATTGTCATAATTCACAAAATCGAAGCGGGCCTCCCTGCCTTCTTCGTTGATGAAAAGTGGCAACAAAGGTTTGATGCGCTCTTGCGTATTTTTCAACTGTAAATACTTGTTGTAAATTTTCTCCAAGTTGGCCGGATTGCCATCATTTTGCAAAAAAGCAATTTCCTGAAGCTCCCGATCGGTGTTTTTGGCAAAAGCCTCCTCCAATAGGGTTATATATTCCTGATTGCCCTTTTTGGTCTTGTTCTCGGCCAAATTTTTAATGGCCTTGTTCATGGCCGTGGTATATTTACCGGTGTTCAAAGCCTCTTGGGTCTTTTTGACACCGCCACAGGCGGCCAACATCAAAATTGCGGTTAAGAGTAAAACTTTTTTCATGGTCGTCGATTTTATTGGTTGTTGATGTGGGTTCAAGAGCTGTGCCAAAAAACCACATTGTATTAACGAAAAAGGTTGAACAGTAGTATATCATCGGCAAAAAGCTTCAATTTCAGGGCTTTTCGGGTCATTTTACCTGTTATCGAAATTGTTGATTTCCGTTTGATAAAATTGCTGGCCATTCTGTTTTTTTTGGATACAATTCCCCTTTCAATTTGTACTTTTACCGCTTATTAAATTTGATGGCAATGCAAAGAGACCTCGAGATTTTCGAATTGATAGCACAGGAAAAGGAAAGACAGATTGAAGGTATAGAACTTATCGCTTCAGAAAACTTTACCAGCCCACAGGTAATGGAAGCTGCAGGATCGGTACTGACCAACAAATATGCCGAAGGATACCCCGGTAAACGCTATTATGGAGGATGCGAGATCGTGGACCAAGTGGAACAATTGGCCATTGACCGAGCCAAGGAACTGTTCGGAGCAGCGTATGCCAACGTGCAGCCACACTCTGGTTCGCAAGCCAATGCCTCGGTTTACCACGCCTGTTTGAATCCTGGAGATAAGATTTTGGGATTTGACTTGGCCCATGGTGGTCATTTGACCCATGGATCTCCCGTCAACTTCTCTGGAAAATTGTACAAAACTGCATTTTATGGGGTGGAGGAAGAAACCGGAATGTTGAACTATGAAACCATTCAGGAAATTGCTGAGCGTGAAAAACCCAATTTGATCATTGCAGGTGCTTCTGCCTATTCGCGCGACATGGATTTTAAACGATTCCGAGAGATTGCCGATAGCGTCAATGCGATTTTGGTGGCCGATATCTCACACCCTGCCGGTTTGATCGCCAAGGGCATTTTGAACGACCCCATTCCACATTGCCATATTGTGACCACCACTACCCACAAAACGTTGCGTGGACCGCGCGGTGGATTGATCATGATGGGTGAAAACTTTGATAACCCCTTCGGTATCAAATTGAAGAACGGTGAATTACGAAAAATGTCCGGATTGTTGGATCTTGCGGTATTCCCCGGTAACCAGGGCGGCCCTTTGGAGCACATTATTGCCGCCAAGGCCATAGCATTTGGTGAAGCGTTGACCGACGACTTTTTGCATTATATGATCCAAGTAAAGAAGAATGCCGAAGCCATGGCCAAGGCATTTGTAGCTAGGGATTACAAAGTAATCTCCGGCGGTACCGACAACCACATGATGTTGATCGATCTTCGTAACAAAAACATCACTGGTAAAGACGCGGAAAAAGCATTGGAGCTTGCCGCTATTACCGCCAACAAGAACATGGTGCCTTTTGACACCCAATCGCCCTTCATTACCTCGGGTATCCGATTTGGTACACCTGCCATAACCACTAGGGGATTGAAGGAGGCCGATATGGAAACGATTGTTGGTTTTATCGACGAAGTATTGATGGATGCCGGCAATGAAAAGAAAATCGCCCAAATAAAACAAAAGGTCAACGATTTAATGAAATCGAGACCTTTGTTCAGTGCTTAGTATGTAAGGGAGCTTATGTTTTATTCAAACAGGAAAAGATCTTCTTCCTGTAGTTTCCGTTTCTCCAAGGAATAGATCATTGCCTTGTGCTGTTGGGCCTCATCGAAATAAAGGCCCCAATAGTCAAAATAGCCCGATTGCTGCTGTTCCGGGGCTTTTCCAAACATGGTGTCCTCAAAAACGGGAACAAATATTTCATAGGGCATTTCCGTTAGCCCTTTGGTGAAATACACGAAATGACAGCCTATTTTGTAAAGGACTTTCCCGATTTGTTCTGCTATACTTTGATGGTAAAGCCTTGTCACCACAATGGAGGTTTCCTTAAAATGGAACGACATCTCCAGGATATCTATGTTATGGCTGTTCTGTACATTTAAATGTTCCAAGGCACTGGTCAACGATGCTGTAATATTTTCACTGCTTTCCTTGGAAAAGGAATCATCGCCCCAATTACCTTGATTGAAATGCCGCAAACAGTCCACAATCCCGAAATTGAGATAGAGGTCCAGAATTAAATCGGCCCGGTTCTCCACATTGTTGTATTTGCATTTCACCTTAACGGATGCAAAAAAATCCCTCTCCAAGATTTTTAGGAAGGTATCCAGTCCGTTGGCGGCCTCAAAAATTTTTCCACCACCATTTATCCAATTGTTGGGCTTGTTGGGAAACGACATGTTTTCTGGTATAATTTCTTTTCCACCTTAAAATTAGAATGAATCTTTTTTATGGGATTGCAGGAAATCCTTAAAAATTCTGCGGATTTTCCCCAATTGTAAGGTTTTGATGTCAAGAAATTAAACCAAGACACTACAAAAATGGTCAAACGGTCATAAATGTTAAATAAAGCCGCGATTTTTGGCCGCAAGAATAAGTGCTAGGTCGTTCTCATTTTCGGTGCCAAAAAGGGTCTTTAAATGCCGCTTTCGGTTTTCAATGGAAGAGGGCGACAAACGAATGTATTTTTCCAGATCCTTGTTCTTGGTTCCTTTGGAAAGGTGGTATAAAATCTGTTTGTCTTTTTCATCCAAATCAATATCGTTGGCCATTTTCTTGCGAATGGCGGAAAGCGCTTTGGAGGAATAATACGGTGGGTTCTGCACAATGGTTTTAACGGCATCTTCCAAGGTCTTGGGGTCGATGTCGGTTTTTACCAAATAGCCATCTGGATCTACGGCCTTTAAAATGCTGTTGATCCTGAAGTTGTCGCTAAAGGACGACATGAAGACAATTTTGCTCTCGGGCACTATTTTACGGGCCAAGATGCCCAGATCCTCCCCGGAATGGGGCTGATCTTCGTTTGGGGCAAACAATTGTACATCCAAAAAGAGGATATCGTACTTAAAAGAGTTGACGGAATCCTCGATCAACTTTTTACCGGTTTCGTAGGTTGTTGCGGTATCGACAATAATATTGTACCCATCAAACTTAATGCCCTCAAGGATAAATTTATACCCGAGCATCGTCATTTCGTGGTCGTCTATTGCCAATATTCTCAATGTTTTCATGCGGTTATTTTATATAGATTTAGGCGTTTGCTGTTTGCTCCATCACATTCAACTCGATAAATCTGGCTGGAATGGTCACCGTAATAGTGGTTCCAGTTCCTTTTTTGCTATCAATATCAACCGTTCCCTTTACTTTTTTGGTTCTGGATATGATATTTTTCAATCCAATGCCCTTTCTTCCTTTGTTCACGTCGAACCCGACCCCATCGTCGGCTATGGTCAATTGTAAATTGTCCCCGACCTGTTGAAAGTTGATGGTCACGCGCTGACTTTCGGCATGTTTGATACAGTTTTTAAGGGCTTCCTGCACAATTCGGTAGGCATTGATCTTGATGTCGCCCAACAAATTGTCCCAACTTACCTCGTTATCGTATGTAAAAGAACAGGTTATTCCGGAAGACTGTTCGATGTCCCCGATCATGTCCTCCAAAGAGACAATAAAGTTATGAAATTTCTTATAAGCCGCGCTGTTGAGTTCGTGTGAAATGGTCCGAATTTCTTCTTCCACGCCTCTCAGTTTTTCAATAAGATCGGCACGTTGTGCCACAGAGGCCATGTCTTCGCGTTCGTTCAATCCGCTCAATATCAATCGGATGCCGAGCATTTCGCCCAAAATACCATCGTGCAGTTCTTCGGAAATGCGTTTTTGCTCCAGTTGTTTGCCTTCTTCAAACTTGCCCTGTTGGGATAGCATAAGGTTGTAGATCTCTTGGTTGCTTTCCTGTTGTTTTTGTTTGAATTTGAGCCTATTGTTATTGATGTAGAGGATCACGATGCTGATAAAGGCAAACCCAAAAACGACCAACCCGAACACGGCACCGGCCCACATTTGCTTTTCTTCGGTGAGCACTTGGTTTTCTTCAATGATTTGGTCTGTTTCCCAACTGATTCTGGCAAATTTATCTCGTTTGGTCCTTTCCTCTTCTTGAATTGTTTCGTTTAAAGTATAATAATCGTTAGCATATTTAGCAGCATTTTTTGGGTCTATATTTGTTAATAAACTCAAAGCATTCAATAACCGATCATTGTTGTAAGTTTCCTTGGCAATAGCAAATGATTCCTTGGCATTTTGTATGGCTTGAGTCGTATCTCCCTTGGCGGCTAATAGTTCTGCATAAAACTGTTTGGGTCTAGCTAAATCATAGATTTTGCCAAACTCAATATTTACTTCAATGGACTCCTTTAGCAAGGCCTCAACTTTGTCATAGTCTTTGTCGGTCTTAAAAATAGAATAGGCCAAACCCGCTAAAGCTAACGAGTATAGTTCAGGTTTTTTTTCCTTTAAATCGGTGCTTTTAAGTAATTCTTGATAAAGCTTTTTGGACATGTCATAATCTTCATTTCGCAAATAGACACTAGTGGTGTTATTTTTGTTTTGCCAGATTAATTGTGTCGTTTTTTCGGAAGGTTCCATCAATTCCAAGGTTATTCGAGCCTTATCATAATATTCTAGAGATTTAACACTGTTACCCAAACCTCCGGCAACTACTCCTAATAAATTGTAACAGTTATAAATTCTGCCATTGTCACCCAAATCATCAAATATTTTTAGTGCAATTGCTACATTGGTTTCTGCTCCCAAATAATCCTTATACGAATCTTGGATTCTTGCCATACCATAATACATGCGAGCCTTAAGAGATTTCGAAGTGGAATCAACAGGTAAACGTTCGAAGCTTCTTAATGCATTTCTATAATTAGAATAAGCACTGTCCAAAATTCCATTGAATTGAAGAAATTCCGCTAAATCCCAATGGGCATATCCCTCGATTTTAAAAGCTTTAGCTTTACTGGCCACTCCCAACAAAACTTTATTACTTCGTCGAAAGTTCAGAGAATCTTTCATTTTATAGTATTCCAACGTCACTTTTGATAACTGTTCCAAAATAATGGTGTCGTTAGTTTGAGTCAGCGCTTCTTTTTCGGCTTTTTTTAAATAAAAAGTACGATCTTCCAACGAAAGATCTTTGCTTTTTTGAGCTAAGTTGATCCATTGCTGAATAGAATCCAATTTAGGGTTGGTGGCCACTTCCTCCTTTTGATTTTTGTTTGAACATGCCAAAAGGATTAATGCAATTAATATAAGTCCAGTTTTTTTCAATACGGAAAATCTTGTAAGTAATTCAAAGTAACAAAAAAGCCCCAAACGTTTAACAGAATGGGGCTAGGTTCTTTGTATGTTCATTCATTTACATATCACGAGTGTCATTGGAACTATTCTTCAGTCGCATTAAACCTTGTGTTTTAATGCCGTTTCCTATCCATTGATCAGGCATGGTACTTTTGGAGTCTTCCACAGAAATCAAAAATGATTTTCGCTTGATTTCATCTCTCAATGATTCATCTTCATTGAGAAGAATACCCCCAAATAATGCAAAAGTAAGATAAACAAATGTTAGTTTATTTTTCATCAAGTTGACTTGGCCTTCATCAATTACCAGCGCCGCGTCCATCAGAATCCGTTTCAGTGCCATCCGTCGCATTCTGGTCCACTTGCAATTGCTGGAACATCGCTTCGGTATCCTGAACATCTGTTTCGGCCTCACAGGAGTAGAATCCAACTGTTAATAGTGCCAAAGCCAAAATACTTAGTACTTTTCTCATAATCATTAGGTTTAGGGTGTTAATTAATTTGGTTTATGACGCCAAGTTAGAAAGAGCCCTAAGCCTATTGTGTTAGTGCCCCAGGAATTTAGTATTCAGGGCAATTCTGCTAGAATTTTACGGGAAACTGATAGAATTTGATCAATTGGAGGCGCCAATGGCCGTTTTGGAGAGCATCTCCTTCAGTGCATCTATTTTGTCGCGGTAGGTTTTGGAAAACGGCAAGTCCTCTTCTTGGCCGTGGTTCAGTGTACAAATGGATTTACCATAATTGATGCGGGATACATACCTGCTGTTCAAAATATAGCTTTGGTGTATCCGTATAAAGCAGGGGGGTAGGGTATCCTCAAATGATTTCAGGGTCTTAAAGGCACTGATCACACTGCCGTCCCGCATAAAGAAATCGGTGGTGTTGTTGTCCGACTTTAAATACAGGATGTTCTTGGTGTCCAAATACCGGTAATCGTTGTATGATTTCAGGCAAATGGTAGCCGGCATATCTTGTTTTGGATGTCTTTTTCGCAAGCGCAATATCGTTTTACGGATATCGAACTCATTGTGCGGTAAGATCCAGTAATCGAAAAAACCGCTTTTAATGGCATTGTACGCAAATTGCTTGGATTGTGCATAGCCAATGATCAATGGTGTTGTCGGCAAATACTGGCTAAGTTCGGTCACCATTTGAAAATAGTCCATGGCCTCCTCGCCCAAATTGATCAATATCAGATCGGGATTGTACTTTAATATGGTATTCAGCCCTTCCGATGCACTTGTGGCCACACCTGTACACACCAAATCTTCATACTCTTCAAGATAGAGCTGAAGCTGCAGTTTTGAGGCTGCATTGGAATCGATGATGTTGTAGGTGTATTCCATGTGCAATTTACTGATTGCAAGTTACTAAGGGGTAAAAAAAACTCATTGCAGTTTTCCCTTAAAAAAACTATGGATTTCTTACTGAATCGCATGATTTTCCTACAATTCCTCTTAAAATTTCGTTAACAGGTTAAATTCCATTACCAAAGCAGGATAAAAAACATGCTGATTTTTGGTAGGTGCAACAGCACCTGAAACGGTATTTGCCTTTAATTAGTTTGAGAGGTCTGAGGGCGAAAAATGAATGGAGTTTTGTTTGGGTTAAGTTGGTATATTTTTGGGTTGTTTTTAGGTTTTAACTACAGTTTACGATTTGAAGGGGTAAAATCAAAATTTGGGAATGGCAAATTGCAGTTTTAGGTCCTAAATTTCGATGAACGGTACAAAACCTTGAGATTTAGGTTGTAGAATTGATATAACCTATTGAAATATAGCTTGTTTACGATTTTCCGCCAAACAACTGTTGGACTTCTTCCGGGACCCGTTTGGGTCGAAAGGTTTGGGCATCCAACAAGCACCATTCCGTTATGCCCTTAACCAATAGCTCCCCCGAAATTTTATTGGAGATTTCCACGACTCTGGTGGATATGGGGCCTTTGTTGCTTTCAATATAGGTTGAAATTTGAATAGTGTCGCCCAATAGGGCCGATTTGGAATAGGAAATGTTGTGGTTGCGCACTACCCAGACCATGGTTGCGCGCATGGCTTCGGTTGTGACTTGGTGCCAATGCTTTTTGGAGATATCCTGTATCCACTCGATATACCGGATGTTGTTCACATGGTTGAGTTCATCCAAATCTTCCGCGACCACATCAAATGTTTCGGTGAAGCGCTCCATTATTCCTTGGGATAGATTTTTACCTCGAACAACTTGTCCCAGTTCTTTCCAGTTACGAACAGTGTTTTTCGCTCCGGATGATAGGCCACTCCGTTGAGCACGGAATTGGTTTCGTCCCAGTCCGGACCCTTCTTCACGTGACTTTTTAATCCACCAAAATTGACAACCCCCTCGATGGCACCTGAAGTTGCATCAATGATCATCATACTTTCGAATTGGTATACATTGGCATAGATTTTACCATCCACATACTCCAGTTCATTGGCCTTGTTAAAGATGGATTTATTGGTAGCGGTCTCTATATGGCCTTGTTCTTCCAAGGTTTCGGGATCCAGAAACCAGATTTTTTCGGTGCCATCGCTTTTGAAGATCTTTTCGCCATCATTACAAAGTCCCCAACCCTCGCGGCTTTCACCATAGGTGAAGTTTTTGATTTTATTAAAAGTTTCCAGATTGTAAACGAATCCCATCCCGCTTTGCCAGGTCAATTGATAGAGCTTGCCGTTCATCACGGTAATACCTTCGCCAAAGATGGAGTTGTCCAATTCGATTTGTTGCAACACCTCACCGGTTTCAAAGTTTACTTTTCGAATGGTGGATTCCCCTCTTTTTCCGGTGCCTTCGTAAAGCACCCCATCATGAAATTCCAACCCTTGGGTGTAGGCCTTGGTGTCGTGTGGATAGGTATTCACAATATCATAGGTATACACGCTGGGCGCATTTGGCGCAAGCAGGCGTATTTTCTCCTCAATTTCCAGTTGTTGTCCATCCAGGTCAAATTGTGCCACCAGAACCTTATTGCCCAACGTGGGGAGGTCCAGTGTGATTTTTCCATCGGAGACGGGTAGTTCCTTTTCATCCACAAAATAATGGATATTGGAAATTTCGAGATTTTTCCGGTTTTTGATACTCACCCCAACTTGTTGGTTTTGTTGTAAGGTTTTCTCTTCCAATTGAATGGAAAATTGTTTGGCGGGGTCGGCGTTGTCGCCACAAGCCAAAAAGAACAGCAATACGCCAAAAATCGATAACAGCTTCACCATTGTCCTAAATTCATGTTTCATGGATAATTCTTCGTGATCACCGAAATTAAGAATGAATTGGGATTGCAACAAATTTAAAAGTCCGTATATTTGCAGTCGGCAAGTCCTACACGACCAGCTCCTGCAGAATCCCCCAGGGCGGGAACGCAGCAAGGGTATGTGGTCGTAGCGGTGCGATGTAGGTAGCTTGCCTTTTTTTGTACCCAAAAATCACCGATCATGGAAAGCAAAGTGGTATTCATTACCGGAGGTTCTTCCGGAATTGGCAAATCCATCGGCACTTTTTTGACCAACAAGGGATGCAAGGTTTACGGCACCACCCGAAATCTTGAAAACTACCCCGATTTTGAACCCTTTACCTTGATCCAATTGGATGTGAAGGATGTGGAAAGCATTAAAAAGGCAGTGTCCGATGTGGTTTCCAAAGAAGGTCGAATTGATGTGCTGATCAACAATGCAGGGGTGGGCATTACCGGACCGATCGAGGAAACACCCCATGAAGAGATTTTGAAAGTCTTCGAAACCAACTTCCATGGACCAATACACATGATGAAAGCCGTTCTACCACAAATGAGAAAGCAGGGAGGTGGGGCAATCATCAACATTACATCCATTGCCGGGTATATGGGATTACCGTTCCGCGGGTTCTATTCGGCCACCAAAGGTGCGTTGGGCCTGATCACGGAGGCGTTACGCATGGAAGTGAAGGATTTCGGGGTAACCGTTACCAATGTGGCCCCGGGCGACTTTGCTACCAACATTGCGGCTGGGCGCTACCATGCCCCTGTGCTCGACGGTTCCGCTTACGAGGATAAATATGCACAGACCCTGGATGGCATCAATGTGGATGTGGACAGTGGGGGAGACCCCATGCAAGTGGCCCATGCCGTTTATAAAATCATGAACCAAAAAGCGCCCAAAGTGCACAATCCCGTTGGAGCATTTCTCCAAAAATTTTCGTTGTGTTTAAAACGGATTTTGCCGGATAAAGTCTATGAAAAGCTATTGCTCAACCATTATAAGTTGTAGTTTTATAGTCTAAGAGAACCATAATTTTAAATCATCAAGAATGAAATTTTTTATTGATACGGCCAACCTCGACCAAATTAAGGAAGCCCAGGCATTGGGTGTTTTGGACGGAGTGACCACCAACCCTTCCTTAATGGCTAAGGAGGGCATAACAGGTAAAGACAATATTTTAAAACACTACGTGGATATCTGCAACATTGTTGAGGGCGATGTTTCCGCAGAAGTTGTGGCCACCGATCTTGCTGGCATGATCCGGGAAGGGGAGGAGCTAGCCGAACTGCACGAGCAAATCGTGGTTAAGGTGCCCATGATAAAGGATGGGGTAAAGGCGTTGAAGTATTTTTCGGATAAAGGGATCCGCACCAACTGTACCCTGGTATTTTCACCAGGTCAGGCCCTATTGGCCGCAAAGGCCGGAGCAACTTATGTTTCTCCATTTTTAGGTCGTTTGGATGATATCTCTACCGACGGATTGAACTTGATATCGGAAATCCGATTAATCTATGACAATTATGACTTTGAAACGCAAATATTGGCCGCATCCATCCGTCACACCATGCACGTGATCGATTGTGCCAAAATTGGGGCCGATGTTATGACAGGACCTTTATCATCTATCTTAGGGCTCTTGAACCACCCATTGACCGACATTGGATTGGAAAAATTCTTGGCAGATTACCGAAAGGGTAATTCCTAATAAAATATATAAATGTGAAAGGGCCCTGGAGAAATTCAGGGCTTTTTTGGTCAAAGGGATTTGTACAGATCGGCGAATCCATTCACGATAACGGAGTCCTTTGCGATGACGCACTTGTTCAAGGCATCGATGACCATGGCCATTTGGATTTCTTTGAAGTTTTCCCCGTAAAATTGTTTGCTAGTGTCCAATTTGTATTCCTCGACCAATAATTTCCACTGGGGATAGCTGGTTCTTAAATTAATACCCACGAAATTGTATTGCGGATATTTTTGTTCCAACTCTGTGATGTGTTTGTTCACATTGCGGAAATGTTTCTTTTGCGCCGCGGTCCAAAAGTAAAATACCGTATGCTTCTTGCCGTTGGCCACTTCCTTAATGGAAACCTCCTTGTTGTTGGCATCCAAAAGCAAAATATTGGGCAAGGTGGTGTTGGGCTGAAGGTTTTCGATGCCCCTGTACAAAAGATCGATTTCTTCCTTGTGCTCATCATTGGAGGAAAGGGAACGGAACTTATCTATGAACATTCGGCTTTCTGCACTTGGGTTGTGTTCTTTCAACAAATAGTCGACCGCAATGTTTCGGAATAGGATGTCCCGCAACTCCGGCTGCTGCACCAAACTGTCTACCAAGGCCAATTTATGCTTGTTGAAGTGCAATCGATCGTTCACCGGTTGGTTTTCGGTAGCACAATTTTCAAGGCAGGTCATGTACGAAATGTTGCCAAAGTGCCATTTCATAAAATCGAAATAGGGCCTGAAATAGGTAAGGTCCTTGTTTTTTAGATCGATTTGCTTTCGATAGGCAAAAAAGGAATCTGGAATATTGTGAAAGGTGTCCTCTCCCAATTTTTTCTTGTGGTAAAAAGGGTATTTTTCCTTGCTGATGAAGGAATTGTAGTCGATCGAAGCTTCGGCCATGGCCAAAACACGATCAGAGAATTCATATTCCTCGGCCAGTACCTTCAGACGTTCCACTTTTAAGTTGCGAAGCGAGTCTACCTTGATGCTGAACTCACTGGGATCTAATTCATAGAAATCTTCAATGAGAGGTTCTTCCATCTCATAGTCCAAGAACATCTCGATCAAAAAATTGTTGATTTCACTGCCCTTGCCGGAAAAGACCAACGATTCGTCAAATTCAACCGTGTTCAAACGGGCAATAAGGCTATCACCTTCTTCCAGGTAAACATATTGCAGCTCTGGGGCATGGTCAAAATGGTACAATCCCGCTTCAATATTGTCAAGATTAAAGGCAAAACGATTATTATCATCAAGCCTTACGGAATCCACATAGGCATCGTTATGATACAGTACTACATAATCACTGGTAGGATTGACAATTTCACCTCCGAAGTAAATGGACGTTTGTGTTTCTGATTTTTCAGAACAGGAAATAATGGAGAGAATTGTGAGGCCGAGTAAAAGTCTTACCATATAAAGGGAACGTTCCATTAGGCTAACAAATGTAACAATACCAAAAAGTTGACCTTGTTAATGGTGCGTTAAATGTTGTTAAACCAAATTTTTAAACCGTTCAATAATAATGGTTTTAGTTGGTATTACGAATAGGTTTTGGCTACTTTTGCAAAAAATTAAAAATACTTGCATGCTTTCAGTTTCCAATTTATCTGTTCAATTTGGTAAAAGAGTGTTGTTCGATGAGGTGAACGTAACCTTTTCCGATGGCAACTGTTATGGTATCATCGGGGCCAATGGCGCGGGAAAATCCACCTTCTTAAAGGTGTTGTCCGGCCAAATAGACCCTACTTCGGGCCATGTGCATTTAGAGCCGGGAAAACGGATGTCCATTTTGGAACAGAACCACAATGCGTACGATGAATATACCGTTTTGGAAACCGTGGTGATGGGCAACAAGCCCTTGTTCAAGATCAAAAAGGAAATTGATGCCCTTTATGCCGACTACACAGATGAAAATGCCGAAAAAATCGGGGAACTGCAAGTACAGTTTGAAGAGATGAACGGTTGGAACGCCGACAGCGATGCCGCAGCCATGCTCTCCAACTTGGGAATTACCGAAGACCTGCACTACACCCAAATGTCCGATATGGATTCCAAATTGAAGGTTCGGGTGTTATTGGCCCAGGCCTTGTTTGGCAACCCCGATGTGCTGATCATGGATGAGCCTACCAACGACCTGGATTATGAGACGATCAACTGGTTGGAAAACTTTTTGGCCAATTATGAAAACACTGTGATCGTTGTTTCGCACGACAGGCACTTTTTGGATGCAGTGTGTACCCATGTGGCAGATATTGACTTTGGTAAGATCAATCTTTTTTCAGGAAACTACACCTTTTGGTACGAGAGTAGCCAATTAGCGGCGCGCCAACGAGCCCAACAGAACAAAAAGGCCGAGGAAAAGGCCAAGGAACTTCAGGAATTCATCCAGCGTTTTAGTGCCAACGTGGCCAAGAGCAAACAGGCCACTTCCCGTAAAAAGATGTTGGATAAACTGAAAGTGGAAGACATAAAGCCCTCCAGCAGAAGATATCCGGCCATTATTTTTGAAAGGGAGCGAGAGGCCGGAGACCAAATTTTGAATGTGGAAAAATTGGCAGCCACCTCGGACGATGGGGATATTTTGTTCCAAGATGTGAATATTAACTTGGCCAAGGGCGATAAAGTCGCCATCCTGTCGAAAGACTCTAGGGCAACGACCGCTTTTTACGATATCATTTCAGGAAAAACCAAGGCAGAAAGTGGCAAGTACCAATGGGGCGTTACCACAACCCAATCCTATCTTCCTGCCGATAACTCCGATTTTTTTACGGACAATATCAATTTGGTGGATTGGCTCCGTCAATGGGCCAAGACCGAAGAGGAGCGTGAAGAGGTTTACATTCGCGGATTCTTGGGTAAAATGTTGTTCAGTGGGGAAGAGGCCCTAAAAAAGTGTACGGTACTTTCGGGAGGTGAAAAAGTGCGCTGCATGCTCAGTCGCATGATGATGCTTCGTGCCAACGTATTGCTATTGGACGAACCGACCAACCACTTGGACCTGGAAAGTATCACCGCATTCAACAACTCCCTGAAAAACTTTAAAGGGACCGTTTTATTGACCACACACGATCATGAATTTGTACATACGGTGGCCAATAGGATCATTGAATTGACACCAAAAGGTACCATAGACCGCTATTTGACCTTTGATGACTACATGTCGGACAAGTCCATAAAGGAGCAGCGCGACAAAATGTATGCGGTTACAGCCTAAGCGTTAAAATATTTACTGTTCCAAATGGCGGGGTTAAAGTTTTTGCCCAAGGCAAAACCGTAAAAAATGACCACCGAGGCAATGCATTTGAACATAAAAAAGTAAATGATCCAAAATTCGGCAGTGCTATTGTTTTTGGAAAACAAGCCGTTGGGTACCAGCAGCGTGACAAAATAACTGATCAATAGCACCAACAAGGTCAAGTTCGCAATATTCTTGAACGGCCAAACCATCAGTTTGCGCAACGGGTGCAGATCATTTCCCCATTTATGGATCAAATAAAAGTAGTCGTTTCCAATCGGAGCGAACAACAAGGGATCATCCTTGTCCTCCAACTTGAACAACTTGGACGGTGCCATAATTTTAAACCCAGTGATTTCAATGTCATGTTCCTTTTCCAACTGCTTTATCCTTTGGATTGCTGACTGTGGAATTGTACCCTTAAAGTAGGAACTGTTCAAAAACCGCAATCGGTAATCAATGCAGATTTCCCTGATTTGGTCGATGTGGAAAATTCTGTCGGTTTCCAAAAGATCAAATTCAAAAGCATTCCCACCTCCACTTTTGTTGGAATTCAAGTTATCGGAAATCTGGGTTTCGTGCTGTAAATCTTTTTGTAGAATGGCTTCAACCTCGGCTAAAATTTTAGCCTCATCCGCCTGTTTGTTCCTGATTTGATGGAGCTTACGTTCAATGTTGGTTTTTTGTATTTCCATAGACTTTTCTTAGCAATTCCCTCAAAGTTAAGGAATAGAATTTTTGATCATGACATTTGTCATATTTCAGATATGTTAAGGATGTGTTAAATTAAATTTGAAGATGAAAAAATTCGCCAAAATCATTCTAAATGATGTATCTTATCGAAGTTTTTGGCAGTTAATCGTAAAATTATAAGTTAAGCAAGTCCCAAAGTCACAGAAATACACATGAAAACCCCCATTATTCTAACCCTACTTTGTGCTTTTTTGGCCTTCAATTCACTAACTGCCCAGATTTCCAATCAAGAATCACATAAAGATTTTGTCCAAAATGGGACCAATTTGGACAACCATAAAATATTGAACGCAGCGGTAAAGGCCACTGAATTGGATGCCTTATTGGACAATGCCGGACCATTTACCATTTTCGCACCCTCCGATGCGGCATTCGAGCGTTTTTCCAGTGAAAAGATTTCCGAATTATTGAACTCCAAGGATAAAAGTGCCTTGAAATCATTGCTTACTTATCACATAGTGGCAGGACAGTTGACGGCTTCCCGAATTTTGAGTGCCATGTGCCGGGGGAATGGAAAGGCCAGTTTCACAACGGTACAGGGTAAAAAATTATTGGCACACCTTGATGGTTATGATATTGTGCTGACGGACCCCATGGGGAATACTGCACGCATTACGACTGCGGACCTAAATTCCAAAATTGGGGTGGTCCATGAGATTGACAGTGTGATTCTGCCCACGCAAATGTAATCAACGTAATACGGCTCCCAGCTCTTTCTGGAATTGGGCCAATAATTTGCCCATTATCTTCTCGATTTGCTTATCCGTAAGCGTTTTGTTTTCGTCCAATAGGGTAAAACTCACCGCATAGGATTTTTTGCCTTCAGGTAAGTTCTTGCCGGTATAGACATCGAACAAATTGACCTTTTTCAATAGTTTGTTCTCCGTTTTCCAAGCAAGGTCGTACACCTTTTGAAAAGTAACGGATTCATCCACCAATAAGGCAAAGTCGCGGGTTACTTCTGGGAATTTTGGAATTTCCTTGAATACCTTGTTTTGCGTATTGATGGATTCTAGGATAACGTCCCAATCAAAGTCGGCATAAAGCACTTCTTGTTTTACATCGTGTTTTTTAAGCTCGGCTTTGCCAATCAACCCGAAAGTTGCCAAAACCTTGTCGTTGGCCACATAGGAAACACCTTCAGACAGATGTTCGTCGGTACATGGGTGGCTTTCCAACCAATTGAAACCCAAACGTGCCAAAACGGTATCAACGATACCCTTTAAATAGAAAAAGTCAGTTTTTCTGGAGGGTACCACCCAGCTGTCTTGGTGCCGCTCTCCTGAAATGTAAAGGGCCAAATGCTGTTTTTCTTTATAGGCACCATCGTGCTGATAGGTTTTGCCAAATTCAAAAAGCTTAAGGTCCGTTTTTTGTCGGTTATGGTTGTAACCCACGGTCTGTAGCCCAGAGGATAACATTGACGTCCGTAATACTGAAAGATCGGCACTTAGCGGGTTCAACATCTTTACAGCTGAAGTTGTCTCGGCTTCATTTAAAGAATCAACAGAAACCAAACTGTTGGTCATGATTTCATAAAATCCTTTACCGGCCAACATATCACCGATGATGTCCTGGATCCTGTGGTTCTCAAATCGGGACGTTTTGGCAATGGAGGCATTCAGTTTTTCCTTGAAATCGATATTGTTGTACCCATAGACCCTAAGGATTTCCTCAATAACATCCACCTCACGGGTCACATCCACGCGGTAACTTGGAATCGTCAGACCCAAGCCAGATTCGGTCACATTGTTGATTCGGATTTCCAATGAGGATAAAATCGCCTTGATTTTGTCACGGGGAATCTCTTGGCCAATAAGATTGTTGATCTTATCAAAGGTCAAGAACACTTGCCGGTCCTGGGGCTTCTTTGGATATAGGTCGATGATTTCGGAGCTGATGTAGCCACCGGCAATCTCCCGGATAAGCAATGCAGCACGTTTGAGTGCATATTCGGTAATGTTGATATCAATGCCACGCTCGAAACGGAACGAAGCATCGGTGTTCAACCCATGTCTTTTGGCTGTTTTACGAATGGATACCGGGTCGAAATAGGCGCTTTCCAAAAAGATGGATGAAGTGTGCTCGGTAACCCCGGAATATAAGCCGCCAAATACTCCTGCAATACACATGGGTTTTTCCGCATCACAGATCATTAAATCTTCTTCATGGAGTTCCCGTTCCACATCATCCAACGTGCGGAACTTGGTGCCTGTAGGCAAAGTCTTCACCTCGATTTTGTTTCCCTTGATCTTGGAAGCGTCAAAAGCATGGAGCGGTTGGCCCAATTCGTGCAATACATAATTGGTCACATCCACCACATTATTGATAGGGGAAAGTCCGATGGCCCTTAATCGGTTTTTCAGCCAATCCGGCGATTCCTGTACGATCAAATTGCTGATGGTCAAGCCACAATACCTGGGGGCTCGGTGGCTATCCTTGACCTCTACATCTATTTTAAGGGAGCGGTTATCTATCGAAAAATTACTGGTGGACGGCGTTACCAATTCCTTGATGACCTCCTTTTGTTCCAATCCTGCTTTTAAATCACGCGCCACGCCAAAATGGCTCATGGCATCGGCACGGTTTGGGGTCAGGCCAATTTCGAAAACTTCGTCGTTCTCCGTATCAAACACCTTGGAACATGGGGTTCCCGGTTCAAGTGCCTCATTCAAGATCATAATGCCGTCATGACTGTCACCCAGGCCAATTTCGTCCTCGGCACAGATCATACCCTGGCTTTCCTCACCTCTTATCTTTCCTTTCTTGATTACCCATGCTTCACCTTCCTTGGTATACAGCGTAGTGCCAATGGTAGCTACGGGAACTTTTTGTCCGGCCGCCACATTGGGCGCGCCACATACTATTTGCAGTGGACTTTCCTGTCCTACATCAACCGTGGTAAGTTTTAGCCTGTCGGCATTTGGATGTGGTACACACGTAAGCACATGACCTACCACAATACCCTTCAATCCACCTTTAACTGATTCAAATTGTGAGATACCTTCAACTTCCAGACCTAAATCTGTTAAAAGTTCACCTGTTTTTTGTGCATCCCAATCAATTTGCAAAAATTGCTTCAACCAGTTGTAAGAAATCTTCATACCCCATTTTTAGAGTGGACAAATATAAAACAATAGGGGAACAGATTCAACGGAAATAACCGTCATATGGCGTTTGATGTTGTTTCTTGTCAAATGGTTTTGCTACTTTTAAGAAAAATCTTTCACTAAATGAAAAATACAGTACTGCTGTTACTGGTTGTTAGCCTGTTTATTACCTCATGTAATAAACAGGAAAATACAAGTTTGGCCGTGGGTGATTGGCTTGCCAAAATGGAAGTATCCGAAGGTCAACTATTGCCTTTCAATTTTACCCTTGCCATGGATGCTGATGGGAAGTACACCATGAAAATGTACAATGCAGAAGAAGTGGTTACGGTAGATGAATTCAGTTTTAATGGCGACTCAATCAATATTCGAATGCCCATATTCGAAGGTCACATTTCCGGCACCTATACCGAAAACGAGATTGTTGGGGAGTTTATAGAGGAAAGCAAGGATCGTAGGGTGCCTTTCCACGCCGTGCAGGGACCATCGGAACGCTTTGAAGTGAAAGAGAACGCCAAAGTGAACATTTCAGGCATTTGGGAATCCTATTTTAACGTAAACACTGAAAATGAGTATCCGGCCAAGGGCATTTTTATGCAAAATGGCAATAAGGTAAAAGGCACGTTTCGAACCAATACCGGGGATTACCGGTATTTGGAGGGAGTGGTTTCTGGCGATAGCATGAAATTGTCCGCATTTGATGGTTCACATGTGTTTCTATTTTTGGCCCAAGTAACCGATAGCACCTTGAACGGGAAATTCTATTCCGGCAGGCATGCGGTACAGGAATTTATGGGCGCACGCAACGAGGCTTTTGAACTGCCCGATTCCGACAACCTTACCTACTTGAGGGAGGGCTACGATAAATTTGATTTTTCGTTTCCCAATGCGTCGGGAAAAATGGTGGGTCTTTCCGATCCAATGTTTCGCAATAAGCCCGTGTTGGTACAGATCATGGGTACCTGGTGTACCAATTGCTTGGATGAAACCCGTTATTATGTCGATTTCTTAAAAAACAACCCTGATTTGGATGTCCAATTTGTGGGTCTTGCTTTTGAATATGCCAAAACCGAGGAGAAGGCCTTCGAAGGTATCCGACGGTTACAAGAAAGGGAAGAAGTGACCTATCCCATCTTATTGGCTCAATATGGGACATCCAACAAGCAGAAGGCCAATGAAAAATTGCCCATGCTCAACCATATTTTGTCGTACCCGACCACCATTTACATTGATAGGGAAGGGGAGGTGAAAAAAATACATACCGGCTTCAATGGTCCTGCAACCGGAGAAAAGTTTGAAGAGTTTAAAGAGCAGTTCCGTGCAACCCTGGAAGATTTGACGGGTCAAGAAGTTGCGCAATAACAGCGTTTAAATGATTGTGGATTTGCCCAAATCGATGTTTTCATCGTTCATGTTGAAGTTGTCTTCAATATCAACGATGTTGTGGGCAATAAAATCACCTACCTGATTGGTGCCATATTGACTTTTAGCCTTAAGGTCTGGCGTAACCACACCCTTTTTAAGGCTTTTGTCCACCGCTTTCTTTACGGCCCAAGCTTCTTCATGCAGTCCAAAATGCTCCAATAGCATGGCAGCGGATAAAATGGAGGCAATTGGGTTGGCAATATCCTTGCCCTTGGCTTGGGGGTAAGAACCGTGAATGGGTTCAAAAAGCGCATTTTCCTCGCCAACAGAGGCAGAAGCAAGCAGACCAATGGACCCTCCAATAACACTGCCTTCATCGGAAATAATATCGCCGAACATGTTTTCGGTTAGGATTACATCAAACTGTTTGGGATTGAGAATGATCTGCATGGCCGCATTGTCCACAAACAAAAAGTCCAATTGTACCTCAGGGTAGCTTTCTGCGATTTTGCCCACTACTTTTCGCCACAATCTGGAGGACTCCAGCACGTTGGCCTTGTCAACCAAGGTGACTTTCTTTTTTCTGTTTTTTGCCGCTTTGAAGGCCAAATGGGCCACTCTGCTGATCTCTTCTTCCGAATATTCACAAAGATCGGAAGCGACTGTACCCTCGGCATTCAATTTTTTCTCCCCAAAATAGATACCGCCAGTGAGCTCGCGGTAGATCACAAAATCTGTTCCTGAAATGATTTCTTTCTTCAGGGGCGATTTGTTCAACAAAGTCTGGTGCGACATAATGGGCCGAATATTGGCAAAGAGTCCCAATTCTTTGCGCAATTGGAGCAACCCTTGTTCCGGACGAATCTTGGCTTCGGGGTCGTTGTCGTATTTCGGGTCTCCGATGGCCCCAAACAATACAGCATCTGCCTCTTTGCACAAGCTTAAGGTTGAATCGGGTAGGGGAACTCCTTTTTTGGCGATGGCAATAGCCCCCACGGGAGCTTCTTTGAACGTAAAATGATGATTGAAGACTTCCTCAACGGCCTGTAAACATTTAACCGCTTGATGCAGGACCTCAGGCCCTATGCCATCTCCGGGAAGCAAAGCAATCTTTAGGTTCATAAAAAGGGGAATTAAACAATATTTTGAATGCTGATGTTGCTGGTTTCCACAATTTCATGGATGTCCTCATCAACAATCTCTTTTTTTCTATCCGCGTATTTCAAGAAGTTTTCATAGACCACATCCAACTGAAGCTTGGTCAGTTCGTAACCCACTTTTTTAGCACGATAGGCCAAAGCGGCACGACCACTTCTTGCTGTAAGTACGATGGAGGATTCACTAACGCCCACATCTTTGGGGTCGATGATTTCGTAAGTTTCCCTTTGTTTGATCACACCATCTTGATGGATTCCGGAGCTGTGGGCAAATGCATTGGACCCCACAATGGCCTTATTGGGCTGCACTGGCATTCCCATTTTTTGGGAGACCATTTGGCTGGTGTCCCAAAGTAATTGACTATTGATATTGGTATCCAAGTTCAAATATGGGTGTTGTCTTAAAATCATGACCACCTCTTCCAAAGAGGTGTTTCCGGCACGCTCGCCTATACCGTTTATGGTGCATTCTATCTGCCGCGCTCCGTTGATTACCCCTGCAATGGAATTGGCTGTGGCCAATCCAAGGTCGTTATGGCAGTGGCAGGAAAGGATGGCTTTGTCAATGCCCTTAACGTTTTCTTTTAGGTATTTCATCTTGGCACCGTATTCTTCGGGCAAACAATAACCCGTCGTATCCGGAATGTTTAACACGGTAGCCCCGGCCTTGATGACGGCCTCGCAAACCCTGGCCAAATACTCATTGTCGGTTCGGCCTGCATCCTCGGCATAAAATTCCACATCCTCAACAAAGGTTTTGGCATAGGCAACGGCTTCCACGGCACGCTCAATAATTTTATCCTGTGTGGAGTTGAATTTGTATTTGATATGGGATTCCGAAGTTCCGATTCCCGTATGTATGCGTGGCTTTTTTGCCAATTTGATGGCTTCAGCGGCCACTTCGATATCTTTTTTCACCGCCCTGGTCAACCCACAAACCGTTGCGTGTTTGACCAATTTGGCAATTTCCTGTACAGAGTTGAAATCACCGGGACTGGATATTGGAAATCCTGCTTCAATCACATCAACGCCCAGTTCATCCAAACGATCGGCGATCACCAATTTTTGTTCCGTGTCCAGTTTGCACCCCGGAACTTGTTCTCCATCTCGTAGTGTTGTATCAAAAATTTGTACCTTATCTTTACCCATTATTCCCATCTGTTTTTCTAAGACTTACGAAAATAGAGAAGGAAGGGCGAAGATGAAAAGTAGGCTGGGTCACGTTACAACGTTAAAGCACTTACCGAGTAGTTTAAATAACTGAAATACAATATTTTAAATAATATTTTTTACGATGACAAATGCCCATAAGGATGCGTTGTTCGTGCTGATCAAATCCCTTTCCAAGTCGGAAAAACGCCAATTTAAGCTTTATGTTGGCCGTTTGGGAGTGAACACGGATGCCAAGTTTTTGGCACTGTTCAACTTGTTGGACAAGATGCGGACGTATGATGAACGGCAAATTTTGGACAGCGGAATTGTAAAAAAGGCACAGTTATCCAACCTGAAGGCCCACTTGTACAAACAGATATTGGTCAGCCTTAGGTTGAACCCGGTGAACCAAAATGTGCGCATTCAGATTCGGGAACAGTTGGATTTTGCCACCATTCTTTACCAAAAGGGACTCTACAAGCAAAGCTTGAAAATATTGGATAAGGCCAAATCTTTCGCAATAGAGAACGAGGAAAAGAATGTGGCCTATGAAATCGTGGAGCTCGAAAAAGTAATCGAGACCCAATACATTACAAGAAGTATTCCAGATCGTGCTGATGAGTTGGCTTTACAAGCCAAAGAACTATCCGAACAAAATGTGATGACCAGTAAGTTGTCCAACCTCTCGTTGCAATTGTACAGTATGATGCTGAAGGTGGGCTACGTGCGAAGCGATGAGGATTTGAACAAGGTGAAGTCCTATTTTGAGAAGCATTTGCCCGTTTATGACATCGATACGTTGGGATTTCGGGAAAAACTTTGGCTCTACAAGGCCCATTTATGGTATAGCCTTTTGATCCAGGATTTTCTTTCTGCCTATAAATATGCCAGTAAATGGGTGGACCTGTTTTATGACAACGAACACATGATCGCCTTGAACCCAGTGTTCTTTCTGAAGGGCAACCATTACCTGTTGGAAGCTTTGTTTTTTGTGAAGTATGCATCACAGTTCAAGGAAACATTGGACCGTTTGGAAGCCCAGGTGGAGCACCCGGACTTTCCCCAAAACGACAATATTGCCTCCCTGGCCTTTTTGTATATCAATACCAACAAGTTGAACCTTCATTTTTTGGAAGGTACCTTTGAAAAAGGCCTGTATTTGGTGAATATTATCGAATATGGCATCAAAAAACACCGACAGCGCATAGATGAGCACCACATTATGCTGCTCTATTACAAGATTGCCTGTTTGTACTTTGGAAATGGCGACAATAAAAACTGCATTGTTTATCTGAAGCGGATCATTTCCAACAAGAACCTTAAAATGAGGGAGGATCTCATGTGCTTTGCGCGCGTACTGAGCTTGGTGGCCCATTACGAAGCAGGAATGGACTACCATTTGGAAGTTCAACTTAAAAGCACCTATAAATTCTTGTTGAAAATGAACGACTTGCATGCCGTTCAAAAAGAGATGATCAAGTTTTTGAGAAACCTTGGCGATATTTATCCCACAGACCTAAAAAATGAGTTCCAAAAACTGTACAACGAACTTAAGAAATACGAGAACCATCCGTATGAAAAACGGGCTTTCCTCTATTTGGATATTTTATCGTGGTTGGAAAGCCATTTAGAGAACAAACCGGTGGGACAGATCATTCGGGAAAAGGCTTTGGCGATTACGCGTTAGTGCAGGCATCCCAAACCGGGTCCTCGGGGGGTGGGGCGGTAAAGGTCAAAATTTCCTTGGTCACCGGATGTTGCAATTGGAGTCTTCTTGCATGTAAATGTATTCCCCCATCAGGATTACTTCTATCCGCGCCATATTTCAAATCGCCTTTGATCCAACACCCTATGGCTGTCAATTGTGCCCTAATCTGGTGGTGTCGTCCTGTTTTCAAATCAATTTCCAATAAAAAATAGTTGTTCAATTGTTGTAGCACCTTGTACTCCAATATGGCTTTTTTGCTTTCAGGCACTTCTTTGGAATGGGCGTAGGATTTGTTCTGTTTTGGGTTTCGGACCATCCAGTGGACCAGCGTATCGGTTTCTTTTTCCGGAGGATTTTTTACAATGGCCCAATAGGTTTTCTGGGTACTGCCATCCGCAAACATTTTGTTGAGTCGGGGCAACGCCTTGGAGGTTTTGGCAAACAGCACAATGCCCGAAGTGGGGCGATCTAATCGATGCACCACCCCCAAATACACATTTCCCGGTTTGTTGTATTTCTCTTTTAGGTACTGTTTTACTACATCGCTAAGCGGTGTGTCACCTGTTTTGTCACCCTGAACAATGTCGCCCACACGCTTGTTGATCACAATAAGGTGATTGTCCTCATACAAAACTTGAAGGTTGGAGGGGTTGGATTTATTGGATTCTTGGATATTTGGATTTTTGGACTTCACTTTAGTGTGGATTTGAATTTAGAAGTCATCTTAATAATTGTACTAAGTTTATGCATTAACTCCTCTGTTTTTTCCCCAGATATAAATCCCAAATCATTTGAAATTAACAATTGTGTTTCCAATTCATACATGGAGCCAATGGCGATTTCCAAAAATCTTGAGAAATCTTTATTTGATTTTCTGGAACAACCTTCTGATATATTTGAAGGTATTGAGACCGATGCTCTTCTCAATTGATTAGAAATACCAAACCTTTCTGTTTCTGGAAATAATGAAGTGGTTTGGTATATATCTGAGCAAAATTTTCTGCTCAACCTCCATATTTCCAAATCTTTAAATCGATGCATTTTATTGATTTGTTGGTTATTGGAGGTTGATTTTCAAAAATAAGTCTTCAAATTAAAATCAAGTAATCCAAAAATCCAACCATCAAAATATCCAATTGTCCTAGTAAGATTCATCCTCGCTTGGAAAATCCCTACTTTTCACATCATCCACATATTGTGAAATGGCTTCGCTCATTTCATCATATAGGTTCAAATATCTGCGTAAAAATCGAGGGTGGAATTCGTGGGTCATTCCCAACATATCGTGCACCACAAGCACTTGGCCATCGACCTCGCCACCGGCGCCGATACCAATTACTGGAATCGAAATACTTTCTGCCACTTCTTTCGCCAGTTTGGCAGGAATTTTTTCCAGAACAATGGCAAAACAGCCCAGTTCTTCGAGCAATTTGGCATCTTCCTTCAACTTTTCAGCTTCTTCTTCTTCCTTGGCGCGGACCGTATAGGTTCCAAACTTATAAATGGATTGTGGAGTAAGTCCCAAATGGCCCATCACGGGTATGCCTGCTTCCAAAATGCGGCTAATGGATATCTTGATTTCCGCCCCACCTTCCACTTTAACGGCATGGGCACCGCTTTCCTTCATAATGCGTATGGCAGAACGTAAGGCTTCTTTGGAATCACCTTGGTAACTTCCAAATGGAATATCGACCACGACCAAGGCCCTTTTGGCTGCCCTGACCACGGAAGAGGCATGGTATATCATTTGGTCAAGGGTGATCGGTAAAGTGGTTTCGTGCCCGGCCATTACATTACTGGCCGAATCGCCCACCAAAATGGCATCCACGTTGGCGGCATCCACAATCTTGGCCATGGAATAATCGTAAGCGGTAAGCATACTGATTTTCTCACCGTTTTGTTTCATCTCGACCAAGGATTTTACCGTGACCCTTTTGTATTCTTTTTTTGCAACAGACATTGGCTTATTATTTACTGGTTAAATGTAAGCAGATTTGTTTAATTTGTGTTCCAATCAAAAAACTAAGGCAATGATCAAACAAACCCTTGCAATTGCATTACTCATTATCACCCATGGCGTGAAAGCACAAAGTTCGCAGACCCTTTCCGATTCTGAGGAACAACAAATCAAAAAGGTAGTCGAAACATTCTTTCAAGGCTTTCATAAACAGGATTCCACCATAATTAAAAGCACTGTTGCCGATAACGTGGTGCTCCAGACCACAGGTAGGAATGCTGAAGGCAAGACACAATTTCGAAATGAAGAATTTTCGCAATTCCTTAAATCCATTGTAAGTATTCCGGACAGCATTAAATTTCAGGAAAAATTGACATCCTTTTCCATTCAAGTGGACCGTACCATGGCGAATGCTTGGGTGGGTTATGAGTTTTGGCTGAACGACAAATTCAGTCATTGTGGCATCAATTCGTTCCAAATGGTGAATTTTGATGGGAAATGGAAGATCATCTATTTGATCGATACCCGCGGTAAAGAAGGTTGTTTGGATTAACAATCACTCAAGAACACCCCTACGGCCAAGCCGCCCTCTGAGGTTTCCTTGTATTTGGAGCTCATATCCTTTGCGGTCTCCCACATGGTGTTCACCACCTTATCCAAAGGTACTTTTGCATCTTTCGGGTCGGTGTCCAGCGCCAATTCTGCAGCATTTATGGCCTTTATGGCACCCATGGCATTCCGTTCGATGCAGGGCACTTGCACCAATCCGCCAATGGGATCACAAGTTAGTCCCAAGTGATGTTCCATGGCAATTTCGGCCGCGATCAATACCTGTTCGGGCGAACCGCCCATCAATTCGGTAAGTCCTGCTGCCGCCATGGCCGAGGAGACGCCAATTTCTGCCTGACAGCCTCCCATAGCCGCCGAAATGGTGGCCCCTTTTTTGAAAATACTGCCCACTTCGCTGGCTACCAATAAGAATTGCTTGACATCGTCAAAATTGGCATCGTGGTTTTCGATCACCATATAGTACATGAGCACAGCGGGAATAACCCCAGCACTGCCGTTGGTGGGTGCGGTGACCACTCGGCCCAGAGAGGCATTGACTTCATTGACAGCCAATGCAAAACAGCTCACCCATTTTATGATTTGGCGAAAACGAACTTCGGTGTCACGGATGCTTTCCAACCATTCCTGGGGGTTGGAGTAGGGCACATTGCCCTTCAGTTTTTGATGGATCTCGAAAGCCCTTCGTTTTACATTGAGTCCACCGGGCAATTTTCCTTCGGTATGGCAGCCCACGTACATGGATTCCAACATGGTATTCCAAATGTGGTGGATGCCTGCATCTATCTCTTCGGCCGTGCGGAGGGAAAGTTCGTTGGCCAAAACAATTTCGGAGATGGATTTTCCTTCCGATGCGCAGCATTGCAACAGTTCATTTCCCGTAGTTATGGGAAATGGGAACGCACTAAAAGTGACATCATTTTCTTTGGAGTGGGTCAATTCTTCCTTCACCACAAAGCCGCCACCAATCGAATAATAGGTTTCCGAAATAGAGCTGCCATCGGTCAAAGTAGCCTTGAACCGCATACCATTGGCATGAAAGGGCAAGAATTTTCGTTTGAACTGGATATCCGAATCAAAATCAAAAGGAATCTCACGTTTACCACCAAAATGCAATACACGGTTTTGCTTCACTTGCTCCATTAAAGTATTGATGCCATCGATGGGAACCGTCACGGGGTCCGTGCCCAACAACCCCATCACCACGGCAACGTCGGTGGCATGCCCTTTTCCGGTCAAAGACAAGGATCCGTACAAATTGACACTGATGCGCTCCACAGCATCAAAAGCCTGTTGCTCCTTCAACTCTAAAATCCAACGTTCGGCGGCACGCCATGGTCCCAGGGTATGTGAACTGGAAGGGCCGACCCCAACTTTGAGCATATCGAACACACTAATGCACTCCATGTAATCAGTTTAAAGCTCCAAATATAACGCGCCGACCAATACAATATTGAGAAATTCAAAAAATTGGGATGCTTATTTTGGGATTCTGTCAATAGTACTTGAATTTCAGCTGGTTTTATGACGCATTTTTAAAATGTATGACACCTTGTCAGATTCGAGGTCATGGCACGAACATTGACATTTTAAGACCGAGAGAAATTAATTTTTAAACAGATATAACTTTAGATACAATGAGCAAGATTATAGGTATAGACTTGGGTACGACCAACTCCTGCGTCTCTGTAATGGAAGGTAACGAACCGGTGGTGATCCCGAATGCCGAAGGTAAACGTACCACTCCTTCCATGATTGCATTTGTGGAAGGTGGGGAGATAAAGGTTGGTGATCCAGCTAAAAGACAAGCGGTAACCAATCCACACAAAACAATTTATTCCATTAAACGATTCATGGGGAACAAATACTCCGAATCGCAAAAGGAAGCGGAAAGGGTTCCGTACAAAGTGGTGAAAGGCGATAACGATACCCCACGTGTGGATATCGACGGTCGTTTGTACACCCCACAGGAGCTTTCGGCCATGATCCTTCAGAAAATGAAGAAAACGGCCGAGGATTATTTGGGACAGGATGTGACCAGGGCGGTAATTACCGTTCCTGCCTATTTTAACGATTCACAAAGACAAGCCACCAAGGAAGCCGGTGAAATTGCCGGACTTACCGTGGAGCGAATCATCAACGAGCCAACCGCCGCCTCTTTGGCCTATGGTTTGGACAAAAAAGATACCGATCAGAAAATTGTAGTTTTCGACTTTGGTGGTGGTACGCACGACGTTTCCATCCTAGAGTTGGGCGATGGCGTTTTTGAAGTATTGGCAACCGATGGTGATACCCACTTGGGTGGTGACGACGTTGACCAAAAGATTATTGACTGGTTGGCCGAAGAGTTCAAGAAGGATGAAGACATGGATCTTCGCAAAGATCCCATGGCATTGCAACGATTGAGGGAAGCTGCTGAGAAAGCCAAAATAGAATTGTCTTCTTCCGCACAGACCGAAATCAATTTGCCCTATGTTACCGCAACAGCTTCAGGACCAAAACACTTGGTGCGCACGTTGTCCAGGGCCAAATTTGAGCAGTTGATCGCCGATTTGGTAAAAAGAACGATAGAGCCTTGTGAAAAAGCATTGAAATCTGCAGGACTTTCCAAAAGCGATATTGACGAAATTATTTTGGTAGGTGGTTCTACCCGTATCCCTGCAGTACAGGAAGCGGTTGAAAAATTCTTCGGCAAAAAACCTTCCAAAGGGGTTAACCCCGATGAGGTAGTGGCCGTTGGTGCCGCAATCCAAGGTGGTGTATTGACCGGGGACGTGAAGGATGTATTGCTATTGGACGTTACCCCACTTTCTTTGGGTATTGAAACCATGGGTGGTGTAATGACCAAGTTGATAGAGTCCAACACTACTATCCCGACCAAAAAATCACAAGTGTTCTCCACTGCTGCGGACAATCAGCCTTCGGTAGAGATCCATGTGTTGCAAGGAGAGCGCCCCATGGCGACCGATAACAAAACAATCGGTAGGTTCCACTTGGATGGTATTCCACCAGCACCAAGGGGTACGCCTCAAATTGAAGTAACCTTCGATATCGATGCCAACGGTATCATTAAGGTTTCTGCAACTGACAAGGCTACAAATAAGACCCAGGATATCCGAATTGAGGCTTCCTCCGGATTGACCGAGGAAGAAATCAAAAAGATGAAAGCCGAAGCCGAAGCCAATGCCGAAGCCGACAAAAAGGCCAAGGAAACCGCGGATAAGTTGAACGAGGCCGATGGAATGATCTTCCAAACAGAAAAGCAATTGAAAGAATTTGGTGATAAATTGTCCGATGACAAGAAAAAACCAATCGAAGATGCTTTGGAAGAATTGAAGAAAGCCTACGAGAGCAAGGACCTTGCGGTAATTGAGCCCGCTTTGAACAAGATCAACGAAGCTTGGAAAGTAGCTTCCGAGGAAATGTACAAAGCCCAAGCAGATGCGGCCCAAGCAAACGGTCAAGATGCTTCTGCTGGAGCGGATAGTGCTGCCGGCGGAGCCACAGAAGGTGACAATGTGGAAGATGTTGACTTCGAAGAAGTGAAATAATTCCAATTGAACATAAGATCGATAATAAAAAACCCTGACGCGAGTCAGGGTTTTTCTTTTGCAATAAGCTTAAATACTAAGCAGCATTGAGTTGCCGCAATTCGATTTCCTTCAGCTTTTGCAGGGCCTCCGATTTGGAATTCACGTTTAGCTTTACATAAATATTCTGAATGTGAAAGTTGACCGCACTTGGAGTAACACACAATTTGTCCGCGATCATTTTATAGGTAAATCCCTGGGTCAATAATTCAATGATTTCATTTTCTTTTCTCGAAAAAGAGTCAAACGATTTGGTCTGGAACGAGTTGATAATCTTTTTGGCCACGTCCAGTTCCAGGGCGACCCCATGTTGGCCCAAAGCATCCAGGGCACGTAACACCCTTTCCTTGGTCAATGGTTTGATCAAGAAACCACAAGCACCTTTTTTAAAGGCCTCTTTGATGAGCTTGAAATCATTTTTTTGGCTCATCATCAATACCTGTAGGTTTTCATTCTTTTTGTAAAAATACTCCAGGCCGTCAATGCCCGAGATACCGCTCAATTGGGCTTCGCACAAGATGATGTCCGGATTTTGTTGTCCAAAATCGGACAATAGCTGTTGCACCGATCTGTAGGTGCCCAACAGTTCATAGCTTTCATTTGCTTCAAAATAAGTAGGGTAAATGGGAGCGAGCGCATCATCATTGTCGATGATGGCAATTTTTAATGTGTTAGTTTTCATGATAAGAAAGATTAGGGGGATAACAATCAATTACATTTTTTTCAATTTAAAGGGTTGAATAGGGCATGGGCGCCCTGTACCACAGTCTTGAACCAATGGTTAAAGGTGTTGAAAAGCTGGCCATGAACCACTGGTAACAGTTTCAGGACCAACTATTCAGCCCAAAGCATAGCTCAAGCTGGGTTTAATCCCTAAAGGGATTAAGAACAAAAAATAGCGTTTGGAAGAGGTAGGATTACCGTCTTAGCAAAGTAGGTGGTAAATGTCTTTTGGGACTCCTTTTTTCCGAGAATTGTAGTTTTTTTTCATGACTAATAGATTTGGGATCGTATTATTTCAAGAGTCAAATTAGAATTTTTTTAGTACCGATGGTATTTTTTGTAGTGTTTTTCGTTCAACTGCACGTTTAGTGAATCTACCATGGGTGTCAGGAGAAGTAAGATTTAGTATTTAAACAATTGAAATTCAGAAATATATAAACAAAAAATAGGGTGCTGTCCCATAAGCACCCTATTCTTGGTAAAATCGGTCAGATTGAAATAATACAACCCGCTTTCTATGATAGACGTTCAGTTCCCCCTGTCTTTCTTATCATGTGGTCTTGTGCGTTTCGAATCTCGGCTATGAAACAGCATCAATTGACACTTTCAGGTATGGTTGACCGATTAATATAGTTAGTTATCTGAGTATATTTTATTGATCCTCGAAAGAGGTGTCCGCATATTTGTGGCCACTGCTTTCAATGGCATTCTGCAGATCGCTATTCCTTTCGGCAACGTCGTTGTACGAATCCTGCTTATTGGAACGTCCGTATGCCACGGTATATTGTGATATGGTATTGTTGAATCCTCTATTGGATACCACGAATCCTAATTTTTTCTCCGGGCTCAGTTGAATGGCATACTCATCACTGCTGCTGTTGATGTGGTCACCAAGGTTAACCGCTTTGGTCAACGAGTTCTGCACCACTTGTGTTGCATAAAGGTCCAATCCACCATAGCCGTCACGACCTTCGGATGCAAAGAACAATAAGGTGCCATTGTACAAGCTTGGATATAGTTCATCCTCCTTGGTATTCACCTTTGGCCCTAGGTTTTTGGAAACGCCCATGCTGCCATCAGCATTGATGTCGGCCACATAAATGTCGTATTTACCATAGCTTCCTCTCATGTTGGACGCAAAGAACAAACGCTTTCCATCTTCGGATACTGTAGGGTGCTTGGCCGAATAATGTTGTGGGCAAACCTCCAATTTGGTTACATTGGTCCATTTTCCGTTTACATTCTCTGCTCTGTAGATTTCATGGATCAACTCTTTTTTGGAGAAAACACCATAAAGTGGCTTTTGATAGGTTGCCTTACTAAAATAGGCTGTTTTTCCATCTTGGGTGATGGACATGGATGGCATGTATCCTTCGGTACTGGAAACACTACCATCAATATTTTCATTGATAAACTCCGCTGCCATTTGACCAAAAGTGGTTTGTGCAGTGATCAACATTCCGATAACAAGTAGGTTGTAAAAGATTGAACGTGTCATGATGTATAGATTTGGGGGTTAATACATCACAAAGATCAAAAAGAATTGAACCGAATACTTATGAATTTTTCATAGGTTTTTGATTTTAACGACTAAAATGTGCAGTTTATCGAATATTTTTTAGGTGAATTGCGCATATTGAAGTCGAAAATACCGGTTATCGGACTTTTTGGACCGTTTAACTCGAGGCTACCCTATTGATTTTCAGTGATCTTATTACAGAACAATGAAAAAGTCCCGAAGTCCGGTCAAAATACTTTGTACGGCGTAGGAAGCCAAAATCAATCCCATTACCTTACTGATTACGGTTATCCCATATTCCCCAATCCTTCGCTGAACCAGATTGGCGGTCAACAAAATGGCCATGGTGAGCAATACCACCAGCAGGACCAAGAATGTGGTCATGGCCTGCTGCTGGATCGTATAGATATGATTATCGGTCAACAGCACCACTGCCATGATCGCACCAGGCGATGCAATGGAAGGAATGGCCAATGGGAAGACTGTTACGTGACGGTAATCCGTGATCCTATGTTTTTCGGATTGGGGCTTTCCTTCGCCAAAGATCATGGTAAGGGCAAATAGAAAAAGAATGACCCCTCCTGAAATCTGAAAGGCGTGCAAGGTAATCTCCATCCCTTCCAAAATAATTTGACCCACTACAATGAAAAACAGCAAAATGAGAAATGCCACAAGGGAAGCCCGTATGGCCACTTTCTTTTTGTGTTTCCCATCCAACTGTTTGGTGGCTTCCAAATAAACAGGCACAGAACCCAATGGGTCGATTACCGCAAACAGGAAAAGCATCTTGGTAATGATTTCAGCTATCATGGAATTACTTTGTTCCCAAAAGTAGCAATCTAGTTTTGATTCCCGATAAAAATCCAAATCGTCATTTAATGGAATATTGGGGAAGCAAATCTTAGAAAATACAAATTTGCAGGCACGAGTCTATCTAAAAAGGGAAGGAGATTCACCCCTATCTTTTAAAAAGTTTCAGGTATTGCATCATAAAGTGCAGATCCCTGCCAAGGGTAAGGAAGTTATACTTTGATTTTGATGAACGGAATTTGATTGCGATGCAACCATGCCAAGAGGCTACAGCAAATGAAGGTAATCAGTGCCAATATGAACAAAGTGCCGCCATCGTTCTGAACCACGATGCCCAATTTGGTCACGTGTGAAAATAGTGCTCCTGCCATAATGCCCAATCCAAGCAATGCCCCAAGCCATGTGGTTCGTGGCACAACAAGGAGTATGGCCACGATCAATTCCAGCACGCCCAACCCAATTCTTCCATAGGGCTCAAGACCAAGTGTGGAAAAAATATAAACCGATTCAGGTGCTGCCGTGAACTTATACAATAAGGTTTGAAGAAGGATAATGGCGGGAATCCATTTTAATAAAATGCGGAAGAGGGATTGAAACTTCATAATGGACGTGTTACAGTTAATGGGAATTTGGTCGTACGATTTGTATCCAAATGACAACAGATCGCCAAAAAACAGATTTTCGGTGTATTTTCTTCCGAATAGATGGATTAAGGAACAACATCATTCCTTAGTTTTGACGCATGAATAAATGCATTTGGCCTTTAGTCTTGATTTTAGTTGTAGTGCAGGCATGTTCACAACGTCCCTGGCTGTCTGGTACCATCAAGAATTCCCAAAACAGTGAATGGCAACCAAAGGTTTATCTAATACGCCCTAATTTGTACAAAGAAGTGGGCCAGAGTTTTGTGGGTGAGGTTTTGGATTCCACCAACATAAATCCAGATGGAACCTTTGAATTTTTGGGTACACCTAAATTGAATGGGCCTACATTTCTGGAAGTGGCAGTGCAAAAACTTGGGGACAGGTACCCTAATCGATTGTTGAATGAAAATCCGCAAACCGATAATTATTTTCCTTTGATGGTAGACCCTGATATGCCTATGGTGATCAATGCTACGATAGATCGTTTTCAGGCCAGTTTTTCCATTCAAGACCCTTCATTGGTAAATAAGGAAATCCTTGATCTTAGGAATAAGCGGTTGGCCGCTTATGAAAAGTTTAAGCAATCCAACGCGATGAAAACAGCTTCGGATGAGCAGTTGTTGGAGCGGGAGCGGGCCTTATTGGATTATCAATTGGAAATCTTAGACTTTACCGATACACTGCAGGAACCCATCTCGGCTTTGATAGCCATTAAATGGGTAAGTCCCGAAGGTGATTTTGAACGATTGCCCGAGGCATTGTTCAAACAGGCCCAAAAATGGAGTTCCATTGCACCAGACGATCCTTGGGTGCAAGAATTAATGGAGATTGCGGACAAAAGTCAATTGCCCATGATGTTGGGAGACACGATTCCTAACCTAATCTTGCCCACACATGCCGAAGGCGACATTTCATTACATGATTTTTTGACGGATAAAAAATTGGTGGTATTGGATGTTTGGGCTTCTTGGTGTGCCCCCTGCCGTGTTGAAAACCGAAACATATTAGTACCGCTTTGGGATACTTATCATTCCAAAGGTTTCGGGATACTGGCCTATGGCCTCGAAAGCAATAAAACAGCATGGGAAAAGGCCATTGAAAAAGATGGAGCTTTCCGGTGGACACACACCTCCCATTTGCAAGGTGATCAAAACCCATTGATGGATGCACTGCGTTTACGGACCATTCCAGCCAATTTTATTTTGGATGAAAAAGGAAAAATATTGGCCAAAAATCTTCATGGAGCGGAGTTGGAAGTCTTTGTCGACGAGTATATGGGAAGCCATTGATTATTCAAACTTTTGGCAATGGACAACTGTTTTATTGAATATCTGCAAGGCGAAAAGTAGATAGATAGGTCTGTAAATCCCATCAAAATTGTAGGGTTATTATGTTGTTCTGGAAAAAATTCTTTAATTTAACGTAACAACCCAAGTTTACAGATAATAAGCACCAGATAGTAGGTCTAGTGTTACCTTGCAAGGTTTAAATATTTGTAAACATTAAAGGTATATCTTCCCCCGATTGTTTTATTTGTAAAAAGAAGTTGAATTAAACGGACCATTGACTTGGTTTTGTTTATTTTTTAAAAGTTTTTGGGATTTTGGTGATTCATGGTCCCATTATTAAAAACAACCCTTAATGATAAACGATTCCATAACCAAATCACACTTTATTCTGCAGGTGCTGACTGGTTCGGAGTTTCGATTTATTTCCGCGAGCAATAGTTTTTTGGAAGCCTTGAATACAGATGAAAATGCTGTTATCGGTAAAAATCTCGAGGATGTCTTTCCAAAAAGCTTTCAAGAACTTTTACTAAAAAAGATTAGCAATGCAATAACCCAAAACCAAAGGGAACAATGGCAAGAAAATGAGCCATTGCGACCAGGCCTCGGAACGATCCATTTTACCATTGATCCGTTGTTCGATATGGAGGGCAACTGTTTGTATTTGGTAGGTGAAGCAACATTTTTGACTAATGAAGGGTCGGTGAGGACCAATTCTGCTTTTGGTGAAAAACAATGGGATAACATTATCAATACCATTGGCGATCCCATCTTCGTAAAAGATGATCAAAGTAGGTTGGTGGTGGTCAATGATGCCTTTTGTAGCATTTTTGGACTTTCCAGAGCCGATATCCTCGGAAAAACCTTAGCGGAGGATGTGGATCCGGAAGAACGTTTGAGTTTTTTGAAAATTGACAAGGAAGTCTTTGAAACGGGAAAGGAGAACATTAATGAAGAAAGTTTGACCGTTAGGGGTGGCGAAACAAGATTCATTTCGACCAAAAAAGCCAGGTTTGTCGATGAAAAGGGCAACAAGTACTTGGTTGGGATCATCCGTGACATTACCGATCGAATTAAGGCGGAGCAAGAGTTGAAACTCTCCAAAGAGTATACCGACAAATTGATCATGTCCATGCAGGAGGGTTTGATGCTGGTCGACGTGAAGGGCAAAATCATCATGGTCAATGAATCTGCTTGCAATATTTTGGGGTATACCAGAGTTGAACTTATCGGAATGGAATTGCCCTATCCTTTTGCCAAAATCGAAGATTTTCAGAAAGTTTTGAAGATGCAAAAAAGGGTGGCCGCGGGGGAGACCCCATCTTTTCAAATTGAATTCATCAGAAAAAATGGGGAAGCTTTCGAGGCTACTTTTTTAACTGGAAACATTACGGACGACAAAGGAAAGGTTATTGCCCTCTTTGGCACCATGATGGACATTTCAAAGGAAATCCGATCCAAAAGGTTGCTGGAAGAGAATGCGATCAAATCCAAGAAAAAGAAAGAGGTCATTTTAAAACTGGCCAGTCTTGTGGGGCATGACCTCAACAATTCTTTTAAACAAATAACCCAGCTTGCTTCGGAAACATTGCATGTTGAAAGAGTAAGCGTTTGGAGTTTCAATCCGGACAAGTCGGAAATTTTATGTGAGAACCTTTTCACCCAAAGTAATGCGGAACACACCAAGGGAATGGTACTCACCAAGGCCGATAATCCAAAATATTTTGAGGCACTGGATAAAAACCAGGCTGTGCTCATCGAAAATGTGCTCACCAATGAGGTGACCAAACAATTTGCGAAAGATTATTTGATACCGAACAGAATCATATCGTTAATGGATGTGTTCATCAACAGTACCGAAGGCTATTTCGGAATCATTTGTTTTGAGCACGTTGGAAAAGTTCCTCGAAACTGGACTCCGGATGAGCTGCAATTTGCAAGTTCCATAGCAAATATCGTTTCCTTGATGATAGAGAGCAATGAGCGAAAAATCGCGGAAAACAAATTGATTGTTTCCAACAAAGAATTGGCCAGTGCAAATGCCGAATTGATGGTACTTCGAAACAAACTGGAGCAAGAAAACATCTATTTACGGAACGAGCTCGATCTGGTCTTCAATTTTGAGGAAATGGTCTATGGTAGTGTGGAGTTCAGCAATGTACTTTCCGAAATTGAAAAAGTTGCCCCGACCAATGCCACAGTATTGTTATTGGGGGAATCGGGAACAGGTAAGGAATTGTTGGCCCGGGCCATTCACAATATTAGTTTACGGAATAAAAAACCATTGATTAAGGTGAACTGCTCCGCCATTCCCAGAGAGTTATTGGAGAGTGAACTGTTCGGGCACAAAAAAGGATCTTTTACAGGTGCTACGAGCGATAAAATTGGAAAATTTGAACTGGCGGATGGCGGTACGTTGTTTTTGGACGAAATAGGAGAGCTGCCCTTGGAGATGCAGCCCAAGATCTTGCGTTTCTTGCAAGAAGGTGAAATAGAAGTGGTGGGCGGCACTGGAGTTAAAAAATTGGATGTTAGGATCATTGCCGCCACAAATCGCAACTTAAAGGAAGAGATTGAAAGGAAACAATTTCGCGAAGACCTCTATTTCCGATTGAACGTATTTCCGATTGAAGTCCCCCCATTGCGGAACCGAAAGGAGGACATTCCTTTGTTGGTGGAACATTTTGTGGACAAGTTCAACAAAGAGTATAACAAGTCGATTAAATACGTCTCCGATGCTGCCATGGAAAAGCTCAAAGCGTATAATTGGCCAGGAAATATTCGTGAACTGGAAAATCTAATCGAGCGTGCATCGATTCTGACCAATGGGGAAACCTTGGTAATCCCAGGTTTTGAATCGGTCGCACAAAAGGAAAAATTGGCCTTAACCACCAAAAATTTGTCGTTGGATACCGTACAACGAAATCACATCATCAGTGTTTTGGAGAAATGCGATTGGAAGATATCCGGCCCCAACAGCGCTTCTGAACTGCTTGAATTGAAACCCAGTACGTTACGTGATAAAATGTCCAAACTCGGCATTAAAAAATAATTCTTCTTCCACGGTATACCGTTAAAGTGCATTTCATCGATTGAACAATCCACGGAATACCGTGTCCTATTATTTTGGCAGTACTTGTAAGGTAAAATGTAAACATCTGTTTGTCAGTTATTTAATTGATTTTTAAAAATCATGCAAGGATTTGGCACAGCTATTGGCATGTCCTTTTTTTGATGTAAAAATTTGGTTATCCGTCAGTTATGGAAAATCGAAAAAAGTAAAGCCATAAGTAAAAATCACATGTATTGACCAATGGAAAAGTTTAGGCAAGGCAGTACCACATATGGCAACGCCACTTTTTGGACTCAGGATAATGGCATACTGTATTGCAAACTAAGGAATTTGCAGCCGGACCTAAAGTTGGACTGCAAATCGGCAAGTTTGTATTTGGATGCAATACGAAAATTGTCCGCAGACGAGCCAGTACCATTGCTTATTGATCTAAGGGATACCAAAGGCACATTTTCCAACGATGCCGCCCATTTGCTTTCCGATAGTTTTAGCAATATGCCATTTGTAATCTGTGAGGCCTATGTGGTGAACAGTTTGTCCGTAAAGTTATTGGTTCAGGCCTATAAACGAATTTATAAAACCAATATACCATATGCCCTGTTCAATCGCATATCCGATGCCGAGACATATTGTTTGGCGATGACAGCTGAGCTTTGTCAGTAAAATAGTTGGAAAGTACATTTTCAGTAAAAGGAATAGGGAATAGGTAGTAATGAAGAAAGAAAACAAGATAAAGAGTAAGATGAAATTGAATTTTGTTTTGATTGATGATAGCGAAATCGATTTGTTCGTCAATCAAAAATTTATTGAGAAATCGTTGGGGGATGTCGAGATTCTCACATTTATACGGGCCAAGAATGCGCTAGATCATTTTATTGCTTTGTGCGAGCGCCCAAATGCGGATCATTCATTTATTCCGGACTTCATTTTTGTGGACATCAACATGCCAGAAATGGATGGATTCGAATTTTTGGATGCGTTTGCCAAGTTGAAAAATGAGGGCTTTCAAAACACCAAAGTTTACATTGTTTCTTCATCAACCCTGTTAAATGAAATTTTTGCAGCAGACAATCATTGTATTTGTGATGGTTTCATAAGCAAACCGCTAACAAGCGAAAGCATGCAAAAACTGGTCGATAGCGCGACTCCAAAAATGGCAGATGAATAAAAACATTAAAGTTTACAAATAACAACGAGTTACCAAAACATGAAAAACCAATTCGTTTTACATGAAACATGTTGAATTGAACCAAAAGGGCAATTTTGACCCTTGGGGTCAAAAAAGACTGGTGGAGCTGCTTAGGTTAAAAGCTGGTGAATCTTCGGATGAGGACTATCTCATCTATCAAAATGAGCGTATGAAGCTTAGCATTTTTGTTATGGAGCCTTATGAAAGGATACCGTTCAGGGTATTCAAAAATGATTTTAACCTTGTCTGTTTAACAGGCGGCGTTCTGGTTTCTAGATACTCGCATGGAGGTATCTCCCTTGTTCTGTTCGAAAAAGGAGAAAGTGTAAAGTACCAAGTTAAGAACTGTTCAATGATCCATGATTTCCAAAACGTTGGGGAAAACCTTTTGGTCTTGGCCAGTGTTGAGTACGTGCATTCTCCCGATCAAGTGGAAATGCCTTTTCACTTTTCGGAAACCTATCCCTCCCTGTTTTCAAAAAATTAATGGTCAGTTGCAATGAAATTGAATGACATCGCGCTGTTTCTAGCACGCCTGCAAGCAAGTTGTAATTAAATCCCCCTACTTATATGGCTGTTGGGCAGATGATGATTGGTTGCGTTTGAAAGGTAGGTCAGATCATGTTTGGTCCTACCCAGGATAAGAGCCCCTTTTTTAGGGGCTTTCCTGTTTTATGGGATATCCTTTGGTCCCATTAATAATTTAAAATTTCCTGGAATTTTAACACGGTGAATGACCTGCATCATTGCATTGCTGCTGTGTTCCTTTTTCCTTTGCAACAAAAACAAATGGTACTCTGGATCATCATAGTGACTCTTGTGTTGCTTATCGTTGGACTGCTCTTTGTACCCATACAAATTTATGTTGATACCGCAGATGCGACCTATTTTGTAAGCTTACAGGGACTGGCCAAGGCAAGTTTGGAGTCAGACAATAAGGAAATTTTGCGAATACGATTAAAAGTATTCTTTTACGAGCACTTTTTTTACCCATTGCGAAAATCGACCAAACCAAAAAAAATAGAAGACAAACCAGCAAAAAAAAAGCGGAGGATGAGTGGCCGGACAATGCTGCGTTTGGTCAGGTCCTTCAAAGTCCAAAAGTTGCGTTTGGATATGGATACGGGCGACTATGTGGTGAACGCAAAATTGTATCCGGTGTTTATATTGCTGGATCGGTATGTGGGCAGGTTCAACATCAATTTTCAAGATAGGAACAGACTGGTTATGGATGTGCGCAACACACCATACCGCCTTATAAAATCATTTATTAATCATTAAAAATCAAGGCCATGGATTTACATTTTGAAGAATTAATGGGAAAGGTCACTGACTTTTTAAAGTCAGAGGCAAAATCAGAAACGGTCATTGGTGAACCTTTTAAATTGGGAGAATTTACTTGTGTTCCCGTGATCAAAGTTGGATTGGGATTTGGCTCTGGAGGAGGCGAAGGAGTTGAAGCAAAAGGACGAAAAGGTGAAGGTGTCGGTGCCGGAGGAGGTATTGGTATTGAACCTATCGGATTTTTGGTGACCAAAGGTGAGGAAATCTCATTTTTGGAAGCAGGAAAAGCCCATGGATTGGCAGCCGCATTTGAAAAAGTGCCCGATCTAATTGAAAAATTTGTTGCCGAACGCAACAAAAAAGAAGAGGTTGTTGCCTAACCGTCGCAACACCTTTAAAAAGTGAACTGGATTGTATTTACTTTGTAAAACACAATCCAGTTCTTGTTTTGTGACCCATTGAAATTTATAGGAAAAAAGGAAATTAAAGGTCAATTTTCTTTAATTCCCAAAGCTTATCCGTTTTTACGGCAATCAGATTAGGGTTTAGGATTTTGGATTCCAATGAGGGTGTTTTGTACCGTTTTGGTGTCATTTGGATATTGTGACGGCGTTGCAAAAATTCGATGATGTTCCCATCCACATCCATCAATACTTCATGGAATTTGAACTCATAAATCTCCAAATTGAATTCATTTTTGCCCCGCAGTACTTTTTCGTACATAACACCAGTGGTCAACCCATTATGGAATGGGGACACATTTAAAAATTTGTAATCGACTACCAAGTTTCCATTGGTGTCGATAAAACCGAATACGGGAATGCCATCGACCATTTTTTGCACAATGCATCGCCCATTGTTGAATTGTGGATAGGCCAAGGAACGCATATCATCGTAAGAGGTCTTGGCTTCGGTGTTCCAATACAGGTCGTCCCTAAAATCAATGGCAATGGCACCTTGTTCATCCACAAAGGCCCATTTGTTTTCTTTTTGGATTGCTGCCAATCCTTCGTGAAAGGGGCTCACGTATGCCAAGTTTTCAGGCAATTGGGCAGTTAGCCCAATGTACATGAAAAGGGTCAGTAACAGGCTTAATTTCTTCATGGCGTTTGTTTTTTTCAATTCCATTAAAGGTCAATTATTCCAACGTGCCTTGAAATGATCTGGATCATGTGAGCTAGAAAAATAGAGTGGGTAATGCGATAGTTTATTTTACCGTTTGGGGGCGGGCTTTTAGTCAAAAGCGTTGTGTCTTTTTTATCGGTTTTGAGTTTTAGTGCAAAAACCGATGTTGGCCATATCGAAAGGATTCGGGCACAATCAGAACTCCCAACTTGCGGTTATTTATGAACAGCGCATAACGCTTTAATTTTCATTTAGCGTCACAAAAAGTTGGGATTTTATTTTCCACACCCCCGACGTTTTGGTCCACATGGCGGAATAGTGACCATTGACTATTGTAACATCCCCTTTTTCGGGATTATATCCGTTCCAAGTTCCGCTTTCCCACACCAATCCCTTTTTAACGTTAACATTCCATACCATGATCGACACACAATTTTCAAAGATGATTTCCCATGACATAGCAGAAAGTTTGGCCTATGTGCCCAACGCCATATCCACGATCTCGGTGCTAAAGAAAAAACCAGAGGCCGATCAAGAGAGCGCATGGTTATGGTAGCTTTTTTTTGTTCCAACATTTGAGAAAGGATTTTAGAAAATCCATTGATCAAAGTTCTTATATCAATTGCTTCAAGGCTGATTTTTTGATTGACAAGACAAGGGAACCCCGATGAGTATCAATTCATTTGATGGTAGAAGTCTCTTTTGGCCCATTTTTATTGTCTTTGGGCCAAAAATGGTTAAAAGAAAGGTGTAGAAATTAGGGCCATAACTGGCCACTATACATGAAAAAATCCCTATTTCTAGGGATTCCGTATGAGCAAATCAAATGAATTCCATTTATTCCATACTATCAAATTCGTCAACCAAAAAGAATTCTCTATCCGCGGTATTCGCAAACTGGATTCCCTTACCCATTATATATTCCATGGTCCTATTGTCTACAGATATGGCAAACCCCTTTTCAGTGGACACAAGTATAAAGGTATCTGCAACCCGTTTGTCATATCTTAAGGCTATGACGCAATTGTCCCTTGGATTGGCATTGTTTGTGACGGTAATGAGTTTCGATACAATAACAGGAGTATTTACCCTGTCTTTATCAACTTTTCCCATATCTGCAAGGTCAAACATGGTTTTGTAATTCCGGCTCTCTTGTACCGTAACGGAATAGGGCATTTTAACACCTTCTTTGATGTAGTTGAAGGTGCTGGTAGTGGTTGAGTTCAGAACCCCAGTCGGTCCAATTTGGGCGTGCGCCTGCACCATGGCAAACAGTACTATCATACTTGCGATCAGTTTTAAATTTTTCATGTTTTCGTTATTAAAGGGTTATACTTGTTTTTTTATTCAATGGAACCTTTATCAGGTAAGTGGCCAGTGTTGAAATGTTGGCTGTTTGTGAATGCAATGTTGCGAGTGTTCTATACATTGCCGCACCGCTGAAAACCTTCCCTGATTCTATTCTCGGGTCCAAAGCGATATCCATTATTTTTTACTCCCAGGTATCTTCGATAGTTTCATTGGGAACATGATCAAGGGAAGGACAAATGGATGGCCATATGGGAAGAACTGCCTGGGAAATCCATTTGGGATTTGTTTTCTTAGGGCAATGGGGAGGTTGATCTCTCTAGAATTTTTTTCTTTTCTGGGTTCTCTTCCTTATTGCTTCCCCCGGAAGCAAAACATTTTTCAGTATATAAAGAGGTCTGCATTCGTTTTCATAGGAAATAATTTTATGTTGTGAATGAATTTTCACAATACCATAAAGGTCATTCTTATACTTGACCAATATGATACACATTGATCAAAATGAATTGCATATTTCACACATGGTTTTTTTATTTGGTCCCGCCAAAAAAGCTTTGGATAAAGCATTTGCAGTTAGTTATTACATGATGATGTGTGGAAGTATGGAATCGAATCCCCATAGCGGTGCCAAGTGTGCATGTCATGGGGATATAATTGTAAAAAGATAAACCACAAAGATTGTTAAAAGCACGATTCCCTGCAGTACATTGGTACGCCCAGTAGCCAATGAAAGTACAATGGTAAATTGGGCCAGTACCAATAAAACCATGGCTTTTATATCAATACCTAGTGTTATTTCCATTCCGGTAATAAGAGATACAATTGCAACTGTTGGTATGGTGAGGCCTATACTGGCAAGAGCTGAGCCCAAGGCAAGGTTAAGGCTGGTCTGGAGGCGGTTTTTTCTGGCAGCGCGATAGGCTGCAAGTCCCTCGGGCAATAACACTACTGCCGCTATGATCACCCCTACCAGGGATTTTGGCGCAACTATTTTCAAAACGATGTTTTCTATATCGGATGTAAGGGCCTTGGCGAGCAGTACCACTATGCCAAGACACAAAATCAGCAATAGGGCACTTACAAGTGTTTCCATTACCGTCGGGGTAGGGGGCAGCACATTTTCGTTCTCAGTGGTTTCGGGTGATAAAAAAAAGGTGCGATGCCGTACGGTCTGCACCATTACAAACGTGATATAAAGAATAAGACAAGCAATCGCAACAAAAAGCAATTGTGTTGGACTGTTTGTGGAACCATTAAGACTTGGAGTGAATTTGGGAAGAATAAGGGCGAACACCAATATGGCGGTAAGGGTAACCAAGGCCGCGCTAACACCCTGGAGCCTGAACACTTGTTCCTTGTAACGTATGGCTCCTGCCAGTATGCACATCCCTATAATCCCCGTGAGAATTATCATTACCGAGGCCAAAACCGTATCACGGGCAAGTGTAACTGCCTCAAGTCGCCCCCCACCCAACATCAATGAAACGATCAGTGCCACTTCGATCACCGTAATCGCTGATGCCAGTAGCAATGTGCCAAAAGGTTCTCCCACCCTATAGGCGATTACCTCCGCATGGTGTACCGCAGCAATTACAGATCCGATCAGTAAAATGCCAAGGAACAGAGAATAGAGTTCCCCCAGATCCAGCGGAATGCCAAAATAGGCGAGCCATGCCAAAATAGGCATCGCAATGGTCCACAAAAGAAGGTATCGCTTTTTACTCATAATTGAATCAGGGGGTAAAGAGCTCCCGCCAAAAAATAATGGGGCGTAAAAGAGAGTATCCAAGAACATCGCTGCATGTTCTTGGATACTCTGAGGATTGTACTTGTTGTTCTTACGTATAAGTTGGTGGTTACGTGGATTTTCGACCTTGAACCATACTTAATATGATCGCAATGATTGCAATGACCAATAGTATATGGATGGTTCCTCCCGTATGATATCCAAGAAATCCAATGGCCCAAACAATGATCAATACTACGGCCACCGTGTAAAGTAAGTTTCCCATGATTTTAAATTTTATACAAATTAGTTCGTATTATTTTTGGCCAGATCTTTTAATGCTTGCCCCAGACTATCTATATCTTGGTTAAATTCCATCTTAAAAGATTCCCATTTATCATCGCCTTCATCTTTGTAGTAGCTCATTTTTTCTTTTAAAGACTGATTTTTTTGCTCCAATACGGCAAGTTCTTTTTCAAAATCCTGTTTGGCAGCATTGCTTTCCATTTTGGCTTTTGCCTTTAATTCGGCAATGACCTTTTCGTTTTCTGCAATTCTGTTGTCCGATTCCAGTTTGAATGCCTCGTATCTAAGGGCATATTCTCTCTTCGCCTCATCAAGACTTTCTTTTGCCTCAACTAGATTTTCCTTGGCCTCACCCGTATTCGTTGTCTCCTTGTCTTCGGCGGGCAGTTTGCAGCCATTGAATAGTATGACAGCTATGGCAACGGAAGCCAATCCAAAGATTAGGTTTGATATTTTTTTTGTTTTGTAGTTCATAATTTAAATTTTTAAGTGAAACATTTCACAAGACAAAGATGACCCGATAACCATGGATAGGCGTTATGTAGTAAGCTGTATTAGTTGCATGATTCACACATTTCCCTAGTTGCAGGTCCCATATTCTTCCCAATCGTTTGGTCATTGAGGACCGGTTTGTTGGAACGGGTCATAAAAGAAGATGCAACAAATGTGGCCTACTGTCAATTCCCACAAAAGGGTTGGAATCTTGGACCAAACCTATCCGATTCCATCAGTAAACCCATACAACCCGGACTTATACCAGATGGCCTTGTAAGGGGAAAAGATTGGAAACTAGGAAAATTGATGGGTTTTTTACCATTTTTGCGCATTTCAGAATGGAATTGAAATCCACTGGAATTCATAACAACCCGATTGCTGTCAGGGTACACCAAAATAGGGGATACGTGTCCGTTATATGCTTACGGGCACAGTTTTTCCCAATGAGCGCAACATCTTGATATGGTTCCAAATAGCACTGCCAAAGGTTTTTTGTGAATGGTAGGGCATGCCGAATTCTTTGGCGGTCTCTGCCACGATACGGGATAGACTTTTATAGTGTACATGACAGATGTTGGGCAGTAGATGGTGTTCCACTTGGTAGTTCAACCCTCCTATCAACCATGAGAAGAGGGCGCCCCTTGGCGCAAAATTAGTGGTTGTGGCCATTTGGTGCATGGCCCAATCGCCTGCGACCGTATTATTTTCATCCGGCATGGGAAACTCCAAACTGGGCATGATGTGCGCAACCTGAAATATGGTACTGATCAAAAATCCAGTCACCAGGTGCATACTTATAAAAGCCAGTATAATGATCCAGGGAGCTAGGGGGACCACGATCAATGGTAGAACGAGCGCAAAGGTATAGTAGACAAGCTTCCACAAAATAAGTATGGAGATTTCCCTTTGGAACTCATTCCGCTTGTTCAAAAATCCCATTTTCCTGTATCTGTTCATGCGAACAAAATCCTTGGTGGTGACCCAGGAAATGGTCGATATGCTATAAAAAAACCATGCGTATATAAATTGGAACCTGTGCAATGCATATCTCTTGGCATTTGGGGAAAAGCGCAAAAAAAATGGAGCATTGATATCATCGTCCGATCCAGTAATATTGGGATAGGTGTGGTGCAAAACATTGTGTTGTATCCTCCATACGGCCGAGCTGGCACCCACTAGGTTCATGGTGTAACCCATATACCGGTTAAGGGTCTTGTTCCGTGAATACGATCCATGGATGGCGTCGTGCATGATCCCCATGCCTATTCCGGCCATTCCAAGCCCCCCTATAAAATAGAGCAGAAAAAGAAGCCAGGGACTTGTGGCCATTCCCAAATTGATGAGCAGCAAGGGAACCACAAACAGCGATAACATTAAGACTGATTTGGCAATCATGCTTGTATTGGCGTATTTACTGATTCCCTTGGAATCAAAATACTGGTTGACCCGTATTTTTAATGCTTTTGAAAAGTCGGATCCTCCTCTTTTCGCAAATTTTGGATTTTTGATACTGTTACTACTTTTTTTAAAGCATTTGTCCATTTTCCATTGCAATGGAAGCACTTTATAATAAGCCCCAATAGCCGAACCAAAGGTTAGGTGGTTGCTTGAAACTCATGGAACTGTGAAGAAATTAAATGGGATATCTATAATGAAGACGAATACCTACATTAAGGATAAGACCTCAACTAATCTGGCCGCTATTCCTTAAAAACTTGGCTTAAACCGTTTATTGCACTATTGCATTGCTTTTCCGTGGGGCAAGACCAAACTATGACCAAAATGAAATCCGGTAATGGATTGCCCGTTGCACGGGCCAACTAATGTTAAAGGTAGGCTTAATTACAACTTGGCACGTAAAAAGTATGTTAAATTGCTATAAACAAATGAATTACACATTGTAAAGAATAGTAGGTACATTGTCCATAGGAGCAGTTTAATGACTACCTTTAGAAAATTATGCATAAAATCATACACAGGTACTTTACGTCCAAAAACTGGTAAGGGATCAGTACTTGTTTACGAACACTTCACGATTCAATTGGGAAACTACCGCATCCTTTTTAAACCTCAGTGTTTTTAACTGAAACCAACTTGCGGAAAAGAAATAAAACCGCAATTATAAGAAATGGCTCCTCAAGGATGCCTTCAAAAGAATTGAACACTTAAACCTAAAACCAAGGAAATGGCCGATAAAAAGGATTTGGATTTTACCTACACCACTATAGACGAAATATTCCGTTTAAGCATGGGTGAAACAGCCGATTACAGTGGCGCCAAGTATGATGGTGATTTTTCAATGTCCTTGGAAGAGGCCCAAAAGGAAAAACATCGGTTTATAGCAGATAGTCTAAACGTTACATACGGAAGCAAAGTTTTGGATATGGCCTGCGGCTGGGGCCCCTTTATCAAATATGCTTCCCAAGATAGGGGAGCCATTTGCACAGGCTTGACCTTGTCCAAGGGACAGGCGGAATCCTGCCGGAAGAATGGAATGAAGGTTCTTGTGAAGGATTGTCGTTACATCGTACCGGAAGATTTTGGAATGTTTGATGCCATTAGCTGCATTGGGGGATTGGAACATTTCTGTTCCGTTGAGGAGTGGAAAGAAGGGAAACAAGAAAAAGTGTACAGTGACTTTTTTAAGACCGTGGCCGATTTGTTGCCCAAGGGAGGCAGGTTCTATATGCAGACCATGACGTTCAGTAAAAATATGATCGATTATGAAGAACTGGATGTCAGGGCCGAAAAAGGCTCCGCGGCCCATGTCATGGCACTGATGGTCAAGGAGTTTCCGGGTTCATGGCTGCCCTATGGCCCAGAAATGGTGATACGGAATGCCGAACCGGATTTTAAGTTGATATCGAAAAGTAGTGGAAGACTGGACTACATTGAGACCATAAGCCAATGGCGAAAGAAGTTCAGGAAGTTCAACCTAAGAAAATATTGGCTCTATCTATCTCTGGCTCCCAAATACATAATGGACAAAGAATTTAGACATCAAGTGGCCGTCTTTAAGATCAGCCCGAACAAAATATGCTTTGAAAAGGACATAATGGATCACTATAGGCTTGTATTTGAGAAAATATAGCTTGGAACAAACACGCTGCATGATGTTTTTAAAATGGGCCAATTACTTTTTCTATAGTCTAACCGACTATTTTTCCCAAAACATATGAGGGTTTCCGTAACACGTAAGAACGTAAAATTTCTGCCAGATGCCAGTAGGGTGGTGGCCCGTTCATTTATGAACGGGGAACAACGGACCAAGGATTTGCTGTCCCTGATTTTTGGGATGAACGAAAGTCAAGTAAGGGAATCCTTGGAACAGACCCTAAGGGAATTTGCAAGTAGGCACCGTAACATTACCAAGCTCTTCCATAAACATTGTGATGGCATCAAAAATATCATTGAGCAAATGAACATGGATTTTGATGCCATTTCCATGGAGCGAAAATTGCTCATTGGTTCTTACCTTACCATGGAGTATTCCATAGAATCCGCGGCTATTTTTAATCCGTCCATCATCCAAGATCTCGACCAGTCCTATTTGGAAGAGGGTGAAATGCGCGTGATCCTTTCGTTTCGGGCAACAGGGGAAGGGCACATCTCTTCCATAGTTTTCAGAAGGGGAATAATCGATAAAAACAACGACTTGCATTTAATGGGCGTCGGCAATTCGATTGACATGGCGGAAATTTCCCATAAGAAACTTTATGATAAAGGACGATTTGTAGAAAAGATGCGGGAGATGCGCATCCCCATTAAGTATTCAAAAAGTATCATGGAGGACCTGCCGGATAAATTCGAGTATTATGTGCTAAAGAACGCGGTAAGGAAAGTAATGGACGACGCGGCCATAAGTCTTGAAAAAAGGTTGGCACTTGAAGAAATTACCTGGCTGGTGGATTCCTATTACGATATCGCGTTTGAGCATGATTCCGATTTGAGCGAACGTGTTATATTTCCTATTTCGGAATCGGAGAGCAAGGGGATCGAAGATGCCCGTTTTGTCCGCTTTGTTGAAAATGATGGTACCGCAAAGGTGTATGCCACCTATACCGCCTACAACGGCCATGCCATATTGCCAAAACTTCTTTCTACGGATGATTTCTATACATTCCGGATCATGCCCTTGCACGGAAATGGTGCCGTAGGCAAGAATCTGGCACTTTTCCCCAAAAAAATTAAGGGGAAATATGCAATGCTTTCCCGGGTCGATGGTGTGAACAACTATCTCATGTATTCAGAAAGGGCCACATTATGGAACGACCCCATCCTCCTCCAAAAACCAAAGTTCCCATGGGAATTCACACAAATAGGAAATTGTGGGTCCCCTCTATGGACCGAACACGGATGGTTGGTGATCACACATGGTGTGGGCCCCATGAGAAGGTACTGTATCTCCGTTTCTTTGTTTGATCTTGAGGACCCGTCAAAAGAAATTGGCCGTTTGGAAGAACCTTTGTTGATGCCTTTGGAGGAAGAACGGGAAGGCTATGTGCCCAATGTGGTCTATTCCTGCGGGTCAATCATCCACAATGACAGTTTGATTCTGCCCTATGCCGTATCGGATTATTCCGCTACCTATGCCGTAGTGGAAATGGCTGCATTATTTGAAGCGTTAAAAAAATAACGACGTGATTTTTCCACCGTCCCCTTCAGTCTTGCAATTCATTTAGAGTCAATTTTGTGCCTTTTGAGGTCTTGATTTCCTCTAATTGAAAAGACTCTTCATAGGCCTGCAGAACGGTTAAATGTGAGATAAGATAGGCCAACGAACTTTCGGCCCCCTGATTTCGGTTCACACCATAATTTTCAAAACCATCACAGCACCCTTTGGTCTCAAAATCATACAGGCTCATACGCATATCGTTTTCACCCAAAAACCACATGAACGAGGTGAACAGTTTTTTCAGAAAATCCCTGTCACCTGTCAATACATAAGCTTGATGGTACATCAGCACCATGGCCTCGGCATCAATGGGCTGTTGTGCAAACATGGAACGCTCCTTGTCCTTTACATACCAATCCTTGTTTCCGATGATGGACAAATAATCATCCTTCATCGTATGTTCGGTAAGAAAATCCATGGTGTCAAAGGCAACTTTGGAAATATCCCCGTCCTCCAGAACTTCCGCCGCATGTAGGAGTGCCAAGGGTAAAATGCCATTATCATACGCTAAAAGCGATTCAAACCACTTCCAATCTTCTGTATGGTTTTGATCATAATGGGAAACCAATATATTGGCCAACTTGTGCAAGGTCCCTTTCATAGTATCATCGGAAGCATTTGTCCTGAGATAATGGCTGATCCCGATCATGGTATTGGCAATCCCCCTTATGGATTTGATGCTGTCAAAATTGGGAACGGCATCGAAAAAGACCAATTTGCCCGTTTGATAATAGGCATCGTTGGGCGCATTTCCCAATAGATATCCCAGGGCCCAAATGGTTCGGCCAAAGGAATCCTCAGAACCAGTTTCATCCAAAAAATTACGGTTGAAACTCAGAAAATTCCGAAAAGTACCGTCCTTGTTTTGCATGTAATGGATATAGCTCAAATATACGGGCATGAATTCTAGGGCTAGCGGGTCTTTTTTCTGTTTATAGGTCATACAGACCATTAAAAGCGCCCGGGCATTGTCATCCAGACAATAACCTTCCTTTAAGTTGGGAATCCCGAATTTTGCATGTTGGATAATACCGGTGTCATCGGTCAATCTTTTGATATGCACCAAGGAAAATGGAGGCAACAACAAAGGGTCTATGGCGTTTTCTTTCTTTGGCATGGGCTCCTTGGGTTTCGATAGGACCTGTATTATAAGCTCCGCATATTTTTGTCCAATTTTGGGCCAGATTATGTTTTGTCCGTATTCCTCAGCCATCTCTTGAATTTTGTTTAAGATTTTGGGATTCTCCAACAGTTCATTCAAAACCTGTGATAGGCCAACAGAATCGTTGAAATCAAAAAGACGCCCTTTGTTTTCAGCCAGCAATTCCGCGGCATGCCAATATGGGGTGGAGACTACGGCACAGCCTGCGCCCATGGCATAGGAAAGCGTTCCACTGGTAATCTGCGCCTCATTGGGGTAGGGGGTAATGTAAATGTCGCAGGCAGAGAGGTATTTAAAAAGCTCATTTTCGTCTATAAATTCATTGAGCAGTAACACATGCTCATTTAGTTTTAGCGTTTTTATCAGAACCTGGAGATAATTCCGATATTCTTCTCCTGAATGCCGCAACACATTGGGATGCGTTTTTCCCAAGACGATGTACAAAACCTCAGGGTGTTTTTCAATGATTTGTGGCAAGGCCTTGATAACAGTTTCAATGCCCTTATTGCGACCGATGAAGCCAAAGGTCAGGAGCAATTTCTTTTCATTCAGTTTAAATTCCTTCCTCGACTCCTGTTTATCAAAATGAATATCGGGGACACCATGTTCTATAAGTATAATTTTTTCTTTGGGCACATCGTATATCTCCATCAGAAACTGAATGGCCTTATGGCTCATCACCACAACTTTATCGGACATTTTGCAAATTTCCTTTAAGATGGCCTTTTCAGTGTAGGAAGGTGTTTCCAGAATGGTATGTAAGGTTGTGATCAATGGAATGTTCAGGCGGTGTAGGAGGGGCAGTATATAAATACCGCTCAGACCACCATATATACCAAATTCATGTTCAAGTATACAGGCATCTGCCCCACTGAGATTAATGTAGTTGACGGCTTCCAGATAATCGGTTTGTTGTTCTTGGTTGATGCTCAGTTTTACTTCGGAAGGGTAGGAATATTTCTGGTTATGGTCGTTCATGGCGAAAACCATAATTTCTTTGACCCCCTTGCCGTTTTCCAACATGGCATGTGCCAGATTTTGGGTAAATGTACCAATGCCACATTCGCGTGGTGGATAGGTACCGATATAGGCTAGCTTCATCATGGATGGGATTATGTTAAAACAATGAGGGAATCCCTCTATAGGACACGCCCTTTATAGTCTTTATTTTCGATGCTGTTCATGGCATTCTTGTGCGCGCTTTTTTTCTTTAAGTTCAGTACGAGTTTCGGTTTATTGGACTTAGCGGGGGTCTTGTTTCCTTTTGACATTTTCTTTGGTTTTAGTGAGATTCGACTTTCCGGAGCTATATTGGAAAACAATCATAAGATATTGAAAATCAATGAGAAAAAATTGAATAAAAAAGGAGTAGAGTTGCATAAATCACAGATTTGTTCCGTGTTTAAAAAATATAGGGTCCCATAAGAAAATCGATGTGTGATTTCTGTAATTGCTTTCCTTAAGTGTGTAATGGCTGTACCGATTCAATATTCGACCTTTATCAGATTCCAACACGAAATAATCGGTTGATCATGAAAAGTAATCCAACATTACGGATAGATGTTCAAAATGACATTGAAGTTGATGTTACGGCCGACCATGGTGTTGTTTCCCTTTTTGGCACCGTAGATAGTTGCACAAAAAAATTGGAGGCTGAAAATGTAGCCAATAAAGTTATTGGTGTCAAAGATTTGGTACAGAACATCCAAGTGATGTTCAAGGATTCCTTTGAAAACGCCAATGGGCAAATTGGCGGAAAAGTCTTGAAAATATTGGTGTCCAATCCGTGCGTGCCCAATGATAGATTGACCGTAAACGTTGAGGATGGTTGGGTCACATTGGGAGGTGAGCTGTCCTGGGATCACCAAAAAGAGGCTGCAGAAAACGCTGTGCGTTTTTTGTCCGGTGTAAAGGGCATAACCAATAATGTTAAGATCATCCCATGATCATGTAATGGCATTGCATAAATGGATGTGCAAGTTCATTTGGCACGCAACTGGTTGAACTTTGGGATATAAAAACAAATTGGAAGAAAATTACTATTATGCTTTGGTCGATCAAATGATATGGGAGGTATTTGAAAAGTGATAAAGGCCGTATAAGGAAATAAGATGTATAATTTATCGAGGGAACAATAATTGTACGGCATTGTCCTTAATGGCGGTTGGACCCCATTTATAAAGTACCTTCTTTTTATGACCATTAGCTGGGGACGTCAAAAAATGGCGTCCTTTTTTCTGCCACACACCGGGATCAAACCAACTGTAATACCATTCTTTTTCCTGGACCGATTCAAAATGAACCGCATGGGCATCAACGCCCGGTTCCAGGAGTCCATGATATAGCAGGTCTCCTTGGGTTGCCAAACCACTGGGAGAAGGTGGGGATAACCGTAAAGGACCAGAATATTCATGTATTAAATCTTAGGTGGGTTGCTGTTGAATTCCCTCGTGTTCCAACCATTTTTGGACATCTCTTCGATCATCGAATTTCCAAAAAGCTTCTTCCTTGGGTGTTGTTTTCGCTTCAAACCCTGTTTTCTCAAATCCGTATACTTCAGTAATTATTCGGTATTTTTCCTTCCAAATGGTTTTAGGAAGCGTTTGATGGATATTTGCAGCCCTAATCGCTTGGGGATAGTATTTTTTGTGTCCATCCTCAAAAGCAAATGTCCACAGTTCATCCGTGGAAATTTTTTGTTCATTCCACAATTCGATTACGGCCCTTCCTATTTCTTCATGGCGCAAATGCCGTGTATATTCACCTGTAGGGCTGTGCGTTAAGACAAGATCAAATTTCCGTTCGGGAAGTAGGTCCAAGATGGCCTTTTTTACCACATTTTTGTTCAATGGCCGTTGCTCTGCACCATCGTCCAGACCGCCCATACAGCCCTCAGCTTTATAAATGGCAAGGGCTTTTTTAAATTTTGGGCCGAGATCACGGTCATTTTTTCGGCATAGACAGGCAACGAACCAATGATGCTCGGGATACATCAGTAGGGTACCACCGCACCACAAGGTTTCATCGTCGGGATGTGCAACGATGACCAAGATGTTTTTTTTCTCCGTGGTTTTGAGTGTTTTCATTGAGCCATTGGTTTTATTCCATTTTCGATTTTTTGGTGATCGGAAGTACCGCGCCGGCCATTTCCCCGATAATGTTTACCAGTTCACTGCCTGTGGGCACCACAATTTTGGCATTCGTCTGTAAGGATGTTTCAACAGCCTGTAGTTTTCTCAGGATCTGTGCGTTGCCTATAAAAAATTTATCAGCTGCCTCGTTTACGAGCTTTATCGCCTCGGCCTCGCCTTCGGCGTGTAGTATCTTGGCCCGTTTATAACCTTCGGCTTCTTTTATTTTAGCCCTTTTTATTCCATCTGCAACTGTTTCCGCAGCCGTGGCCGAATCTATGGCCGCAATTTTTTCGTTTTCGGCCTTTACCACTTTGTTCATGGTTTCCTGCACATCCTTGGGCGGATCAATTTCTTTTAATTCCGTTCTTACGATTTCAATGCCCCATCCCATGGTTTCCGTGTGGAGGGTTTTGTACAGCTCTGCGTTGATTTTGCCCCGCTCGCTATTGGCCGATTTTAAGGTCAAGGTACCAATGATGTTCCTAAGCGTTGTACGGGCAAGGTTTACAATTTGATACTTAAAATCGTTTACATTGTAAATGGACCCCTTTACACTCTCTTCGTTATCCTTGACCCTAAAGTATACCTGCGCATCCACGCTGGCATTAAGGTTATCATTGGTGATGATCTCTTGGGGCTCCGCATCCACCATTTGCTCCGTAACGTTGACAATGAACATGCGGTCAACGATCGGGATGATCCAATGGAAACCGGGACCGGCAAAACCTGAGTATTTCCCCAATCTTTCTATCAGGCCTCTTTGGGTAGGGCGAACGATTTTCACCCCTATAATTAGGATGATCAATACGGGAAGGATAATCATGGGATACGTATACATGTCAGACTATTTTAATGTTGTTCATTGATGGCTTTTTTCAGGACGGTGCTACTCATAACCACTTTTAATGATGGTAGAGATCATTTTGAACCGCTCGTTGGCCTTTATGACATTTTTGGAATGGGCGGGGATGATAATGGCCTGTCCGGTCTCCAAGGTCTGCGAATGGTCTTTGATCAAGATTTCGCCCCGGCCCTCTATGATCTGAATGAACGTATCGAAAGGCGATATTTTTTCCGTTAGGATTTCACCTGAATCAAAAGAGACCGCGGTAACATTTCCAGTGGTTTTTTTTATGATCGTCTTTATGACCACTGCATTGGGCACGTATTCTATAATCTCGACAATGATAAAGACTTTTGATTTTTCGACCTCTATATTTTCCATAATTAAAGTTTTATGGGGGGGAGGGTAATGGGTTTTTCTTCCTTCCTGCCACCTGAATAAAGGTGCGTCATTTCTATGGACAATGCATTACACGGGAAAGAGGAATAGTTGCAGTTTTCCCACATTTATCAAGGGATTGATAGAGGTCGAGATAACTTTAAGGGGTATACTGCGGAATTTGTCCGGATAATGTTTATCTGCCCAAAACAATCAAATGTCCTCCAGATTTTTAAGGCGTTTCTTTTTCAGCTTTTTATAATAGGAAGGGGTTAGCCCCGTGATTTTTTTAAACTGGTTCGATAAATGTGAGACACTACTGTAATGCAGCAAATAGGATATTTCGGTCAGGTTCAACTCATCATAGAGCAAAAGCTCCTTTATCCTTTCTATTTTGTTGATGATTATAAATTGCTGAATGGTAATCCCCTTTACTTCTGAAAAGGTATTTGCCAAATAGGTATAGTCATACCCCAATTTTTCACTGATGTAGTCAGAGTAGTTTACTTTGGGCATCTCATCCGAGTAATGGATCATCTCAATGACTATCGACTTGATTTTTTCAATGATGATCTTTTTCCTGTCATCGAGCAGTTCGAGACCATATCTTTTTAGGTTCTTACGTAAAGCGTCTCTTTGAAAATCAGTAATGTCTTCCAAGATCTCTATGGTTCCAAGATCCACATTGACATAGTGGAGGCCAAGCTTTTTGAGCTCCTCCTTTACCACCATTTTACAGCGTAGACTCACCATGTATTTTATATATAGGAACATTGTTTTTGGAATTGGTTGTTCTAGGGCAAACGAAATGCTGAGGTCAACAATATGTGATTTATACAACTTTTGCTTTAAATCGTATAAATAACAGGAGTGAAAATAAACTTACCTTATACTACTATGTAAAAAAGTAAGGTCATGCAAAATAAAATAAAAGGAAATCAACTGATGCAAGAGATTTTTGATTTGACCCTTTCCTTTCAAATGGAGTACCCTGTAATATACGACAATTTATTGGAAACACCACTTTTTTTGGACTATGAAAACAAAGGGATATCAGAAAATGAATTTGAGGGGTATTATAAATTTCTCAAGACACAGCTCAGGGTTTTTGAGAAGCAAAGATTACCGGAAAGGAATACAAATCAGATGATATAGGGCCTCATTGGGGGCTACGGTCATTTTGATGAAGAATTTATGAGCAATATGCCATAAACCTATGATATGTGTAAGATTAATAAAGATTTATGTTGCGGACTCCCAAATTCTATGTGCCATCTTTGTGTTGTTCAGTTTTAACAAAAAAACTGACAGCTAATATGAAATACTATGAAAAGAAAAAACTTTATCCACCTTGTTTTTGATAAATTCAGGAGTTTCTGTAGACCCATGTTTTATAATGGAAGAAGTGGCCGAATAACTGAAGAATTAAAAATGGACAAAAATTTACATTGGTTCATTTAAGACCAGTAAAGATTGAAGGGGCGTATGTAATTTGTACAGCCTTCTGTTTCAAAAATTCTACTGATTTAGTAAGTGAGTAAATGCTTCTGATTTTTTTCAGAGGCTCAAAAAAGGGCAGGAACTAAAAAACACTGCCCTTTTTAAACCTAAAGTGCCAACCTTTAAAAAGAACCATAGTCTCTATAATTAAGGCTTTTGAAATCACAAACACGAGGGAGCCCAACAAGTAAATCCATACCCTGATGCGAAAATGCCTTATCCTTTTCATCGTCTACTTGGCAATGCTTTTTCTGGTTGCCGTACAATAAAAAGTGAATTCCATATCAACTAAAAATATAAACCATGTCGAAAGAAAAAGAAGGAAAGAAAAAGTCAGGTAAAACACCGCCCTCAAAGACCCCTAAAGAAAAAAAGGCGGCCAAAAAGGCCAAGCGGAATGCCAAAAATAGGTCGGAATAGTGGGAAGGGTCCAATCTTAAATTATTTAACTATGGAAAAGGGTGAGTTTGAAGAATCCAAGACGTTTAACCTAGCGGATATACTGGAGTTCAATTCCAATGCCATTGTGGTAAAAAACATAAGTGTCCAGAACAGCTGTATCATACAGGCATTCGCATTTGATTTTGGCAAGGTGTTGTCCCACAATGAATCCCCTTTTGTTCGATTCATCCATATCATCGAAGGGAAGGTCGAGGTGGTCATAAACGGTAATTCCACTTTTATGCAGCGTGGGGATTCCATACTTATCCCTGCATACACTTCCAGTTCCATTGAAGCAAACCATAAGTTCAAAATGATCTGTACCACGATCCAAAATGAATGAACACTTTACTGAATTTAAAGATTTAAAAGCAAGTGGAACCAAGAAGGAAGACCATGAAAAATAAATACAAAAAAGGAGATCTCGTTTTTGCCAAGGTAAGGCCCTGTGTCACGCTTGTTGTACGACTGTATGTCCGCAAGGTCTACTACTGTACCATCCACAACGACCCCACCGCAAATGAACTGGTTTATTTCGACAGTGAGCTTAGACCGTATATAGGCAATCTGTCGATCGTTAAACGTCAACAACACATAGTATGAAACAAAGTGCCTTGGTTTATTGTGAAAACGAATTTGGGAATATAGACGGCAAAGTGTCCAATGGACTCATTAGGCAATCGGAAAGGTATGCCATTGTTGGGGTTATAGACAGTACCAAAGCCGGCCAAGATGCAGGGGAGTGTCTTGATGGCGTGAAAAGGGCAATTCCAATTTTTAAGAGCATTGGGAGCGCCCTAGAAGAATTGGGCAGTATTCCAAAATATTTTATCTACGGTATTGCACCACTCACCCCATTCTTGAGCAATGAACAAAGAGAGGTTATTTTTACAGCTATGAAGTATGGGATGAACATCGTTAATGGTCTCCCCGAATTTTTAAACGATGACCCGCAATTTACCCGGATGGCCCATGAATACGGAGTGACCATCCAAGATGTTCGAAAGCCGCCTGCACGTGAAAACCTCCACAATTTTACAGGACGTATCCAATACATAAAGGTTCCAATCGTAACGGTTATGGGAACTGATTGTGCGGTCGGCAAAAGAACCACTGCCTTATTTTTAGTGGAAGCACTGCGGAATGAAGGCTTGAACGCCGTTTTCATCACCACCGGTCAGACGGGCCTCCTCCAAGGTTCCGAATATGGAGTGGCAATAGACGTTCTAACCTCTGGGTTTGCAACAGGGGAAGTTGAAAATTCCATTCTGAATGCCTGTGAAAAAGAGGAACCCGATATCATTGTGGTAGAAGGTCAAGGAGCGTTGAGCCATCCTGCATATACCTCTTCAAGCGCCATCTTGCGCGGTGCTATGCCCGATGCCATTATTTTACAACACCCCCCCAAACGAAAAAGCTATTGTGATTATCCGAAAATTCCAATGTTGGGGCTGGTAGGTGAGATCGAAATGATAGAGATGTTCTCCAAGGCCAAGGTTATGGCCATTACCATCAACCATGAAAAGATGGGCAATGCCGAAATAAGCCAATTCATTAAGCGATATGAATCCGAATTTAATCTACCCGTCACGGATGTTTTGATGTATGGGTGCGATAAATTGGTAAAAGCATTGCTCAGGACATTTCCAGAGCTTGCAAGGGAATCGGTGTCCGTTTGAACCTTCCGAGAATAGATATCGATTCTGCGAAAATTGCAGATAATGTCCAACAATTGACAACACTATATGGTTCCAAGGGCATCAAAATAATAGGTGTTACCAAAGTCATTGGCGGAGATCCGGCCATTGCGGGAATCTTGGTGGACAACGGCATCAATATCCTTGCGGATTCAAGAATAGAAAATATATTAAGAATGCGTAAGGCCGGTATAAGGGCACAGTACATGTTGCTCAGATCACCGGCACTCAGCCAAGCGGAAAAAGTGGTCGCCCATGCACATATCAGCCTGAATTCGGAACTCATAGTGCTCAGGGAACTTTCAAAGCATGCCTTGAAAAATCAAAACATCCATAAAGTGATCCTAATGGTGGAACTTGGGGATCTGCGTGAGGGGATCATGCCTTCGGACATGGAGAATATGGTAAGGAATGTGATGGGCTTGAAAGGCATCGTTTTGATCGGGATCGGTACAAACCTTGCCTGTTTCGGTGGAATAGCACCTGACCATGATAATATGGCCGAGCTATCCTCCATGGCTGTACATTTAGAAAACAAGTTCAATATTTCCCTGGACATTGTTTCTGGGGGGAATTCTGCAAACTACCATTGGTTCAAATCATCTAAAGATGTGGGCAGGATAAACAACTTACGTTTGGGGGAGTCTATTTTTCTTGGCAGGGAAGCACTTTGCAGAGAACCCATTCCAGGGCTTTTTACCGATATATTTACCCTTGTGGCCGAGGTTATAGAGGTAAAGCAAAAACCATCAAAACCTTATGGTAAAGTCTATCAAAACATGAACGGTGAAATCCCCCGTTTCAAAGACCTCGGCTTAATGTCCAGGGCCATTTTAGGCATTGGCCAACAGGATGTTTTGGTTTCCGGAATTGTTCCAAAACAAGATGTGGCCATTTTAGGGGCAAGTAGCGATCATATTGTGGTAGATAACGATAAGGCAAACTTAAAGGTGGGGGATACCGTGACATTCGACCTTGACTACAATGCCCTCTTGAGAGGGCTGAACTCCACACATATAACAAAAAAACATGTCAACTATCAAGAATGCCAAGAAGTATTGTGAAGCAGTGGAAGCCAAAGATGCCCGAAACAAGATCTTGGTCCCGACCATTCCGATCCGGGAAAACCACGCCGCCTTAAAAAGTTTAAAAGAGGTAGGTCTTCATTTGATTTTTGAACCCTCGCTCATGGATGATTATCAATATCTTGTCCGGGAGGATATGATCGAAAAAATTGCCCGCATAAGCCGAAAGCTGAATGCAGAGAACAAGATTTTGATCATTCGTTCCGCATGGAGGTCCTTTGAACATCAACAGCTACTTTGGGAAACCAAATTCATGTCCTTTCAAAGGATGCATAGGATGCATCCTGAAAAGTCTTTGGAAGAGATTGAAGAGATTGCCAGTCATTTCATTGCTCCGCCCCAAAAGTCAATGCATACCACAGGCGGTGCAATAGATGCATTGATCTATGATGGCGTTGAAGATAGAGTCATGGACTTTGGAACCAATAATGGGTTGGAAATAAAACTCTCAAAGCATTGTTACCCCCACCACCCGAGCATGGGTCCTGAAGCGAAGAAGAATAGGGCCCTGTTGATCGGATTGTTTGAAGATGAAGATTTTGTGTGTGATTTGAAAGAATATTGGCATTTTGATTATGGCAATGTTATGTGGGCCATTGGAAAAGAAAAGGAATATGCCATGTATGGTGCCATAACCTAAAATAGGTCAAGATACACTGGGAAAATGGATATGCCGGACAAGAATACATTCCACAAAAAAGAGGGCGAAAGCCCTCTTCACTATTTATGATATTAAGAAAAACGCATTAGCATAGGTGCGGTGTGCCTTCGATGGTTTTTCCAGCTCTCATGACGACTTATTGGTCTGTCGATGCTCGGATTGTTGTCCTGAGGCACTTTCTTTTTCGGCTTCATAACTCTTTCTCAATTTAACTACCTGTGATGGGGGCAAAACACTCCCTTATAAACACTTGGATATAGCATGTAAAGATAGTCTAAGCATTACATCAATGGGATAAGTTTAACATGGCGCTAAGACAGATAAAATGGGCGATGTGGGCCATTTAATGGCCTAAAATTTTGAAATTGCCCCCTTGCCGGCAAGGTGCTGTAAAGTCCATAATGCCAGCTCATGATAAAACACTCTCTAAACGCTTCGGAGGGGCTTAAAACACTTTTTGTTCCAGGAATAATCTTTCGCCAAAGGCCAAATTCCCATAATCTCTTTTCTATCCGATTTACCTTGTCTTTCATAACTCTGGATTTTTTGGTTACCAGAATATGGAAAAGGGCCATGTGCCAAAGCTTGACAAAGTGTGATTTATGTAAGACCTGTCCGATCAGGTATAACATATTGGGGAGGCTAAATCCCATCTTTGCAATAAAAAACAACTACTATGGATAATGACCCAATAAACGACATAAAGAACGTACTGAAAAAAAGACAATGGAGAAGTTTGATCATTAGTGTTGCATTGGTAGTATTCCTTTTTGCATTTAAACCATGGGTTCAGATCGGTGCAGGAGAAAGAGGTATTGTCCAGAATTTTGGAGCGGTACAGGACGTGGTATTGGATGAAGGTATCCACTTCAAAATACCCATAGTTCAGACCGTGATCCCCATGGATGTAAAGATTCAAAAGATCATGACCGATGCCGCTTCTTCATCCTCTGACCTTCAGGATGTGGATTTGTCCGTTGCACTTAACTATCATATCATACCCGACAAGGCCAATTTGGTGTATCAGACCATCGGTGTGGAATTTAAGGAACGTATCATCGACCCAGCCATTCAAGAGGTCATGAAAGCGGTGTCGGCCAAGTATACCGCCGAAGAATTGATTACCAAAAGGCCAGCGGTAAGCTCGGAAATGCAAGAAGCCCTTACTTCAAGATTGCTCGCATCGAATATATCGGTTGATGCCTTTTCGATCATATCATTCAGTTTTTCCCAGACCTTTACCGATGCCATAGAGGCAAAACAAACCGCTGAACAAAATGCATTGAAAGCCAAAAGGGACCTGGACAGGATAAAGGTCGAGGCCGAACAGACCATTGCTGCAGCAACCGCAGAAGCAGAGGCATTACGGTTACAAAAAATGAATATTTCACCCGACCTGATCGAACTCAGGAAGATAGAGGCAAACCTAAAGGCCATAGAAAAATGGAATGGGATCTTGCCCCAGGTAACGGGTGCAGGTGCCATTCCATTTATAGGCGTAGGGGATGTTATCAAAACGGATAAATGATCATTGAGTTTGAGCATGGAGACCATGATTGCAAAGTTCATTCTGATTCACTTCATAGTGGGATCCCTTAGAGGGTTTTATAGATACCTCATGATTGATAAACATCAATACAACTATTATGATCCATCCATGAAACTTATAGGGAAATTGGCTCATAATTTGTTATATGGCACTATCAATTCAACCACTTTTCTCATTTCGGTTTTTTTGTCTGTCCTGGCATTTTTAACGCTTTAGATTGATCGATACATCCCTTTCAGAAGTGTTGGATTGACTTGGGCTTCTTGTATGGTAAGATTCCATTGCAGGACTTGAACATGTACAAAGTTAACTTTGAAAGTTCCGGTAAACAACATGTAAGTGGGAAGTATTGACCAGCCTTGCCGGGGAAGCTTTTCAAAAGGTCCTATGTAGGTTTTTTACCTGTTTAGGGCTCGGATTGGTATAGGCTGGGGCAAGGTCCTTTTTGACATCACGGAATAGGTTTTTTTGGAAAAATTGATATATCCTATTATTTGAAATCAAAAAATAAATAGAAACCCTGTAAATAATTCATTTACAGGGTTTCTTGTTTTGAGATGGAGTCTCTTAGCGGAGGAAGGGGATCTTTTGCAATACTCACATTGATAATGTTTTGAAGACTTTGGAAGGGGCAATTTTCATGCATTCACCGAAAGGGTCTCTGGTTTACCTAAACTTCAACAATAGTAGGTCAAAATCAATCATTTTGAAGCAATTTTATGTACTGAACAACAGTGCGTTGTGAAACTTTAAATAGGTAGGCGTGAATATTTTTACATAAGCAAATTAAAGTCAATTGAAAATCAGGTTAGGGACTATAAAGTGCCTTTAAGTCCTTAAACTTTAATTCATAGGGATGCCTAACTTTAAGAAGTGGAGAAAAAAAAGGATATTGTTGTAGATTGATGAAAATTGAGACCTTTAAGCAATTAATAGTTAAAATGTAATCAATTACAATGAAAAACACTGTTTACGTGAAAAATATGGTATGCAATCGGTGTATCCGTGCGGTAGAGGATATTTTCAAAAAAAACGATATTCCAATAATATCCATTCAATTGGGTGAGGTTGAAATAGACCAAGGTCTGGATGAAGGGAAGAGAGCTCTTTTAAAGGATGACCTGGAAGCACTGGGGTTCGCCATAATCAATGATCGCAAGGGACAGCTTATAGAACAAATTAAAAATCTTGTCATTGAGGCCGTTCATTACAACAAATCAGCGGAAAAGGTCAAATGGCCGGAGTACCTCTCCGATCAATTACATCTTGATTACAAGTATCTGAGTTCACTTTTCTCTTCCGTGGAAAGCATCACTTTGGAGCAATATATTATCAATCAAAAGATTGAAAAGGTCAAGGAATTACTTGTTTATGATGAATTGAGCTTAAAAGAAATAGCATTTCAATTGGACTATAGCAGTACTGCTTACTTAAGCAATCAATTCAAGAAGGTGATGGGCATGACGCCGACACATTTTAAAAACAGTGTCGCCCATAACAGAAAATCACTTGACCACATCTAGAAGTCCATTTTAGGTTAATTCTACAATTCTTTCAGTAAATATTGTAATAGCTCATTCCATACCTATTCTGAAATTCGTGCAAACAAAATCGGAGTAGCAAATGGAAGCAATCAATATTGCAGAAAATACATTGAAGGAACATAAGAAGACGCTAAAAAAATCATTTCCAGTCACAGGGATGACATGTGCCGTATGTGCTTCCAGTGTGGAATCTATGCTCCAAAATACCGAAGGGGTGTATGGAGCCAATGTCAACTTCGCCAACAGTACAGTTCTGGTGGAATATGAGGATACTTTGAACCCTGAAGAACTTCAGAATGCGGTGCGTCAAATTGGATATGATATTGTTGTTGACACCGAGAATCGGACCGAAGTACAGGAGGAACTTTCAAAAAAACACTATGAGACTATAAAAAAGCGAACCATGTGGTCCGCTATTTTAACACTTCCCATTTTCGTATTGGGGATGTTCTTTATGGATTGGGTCACAGGTAGGTGGATTTCGTTGGTTCTTGCCGTTCCCATCCTGTTCTGGTTTGGCCGAAGCTTTTTCGTTAATGCCCTCAAGCAAGCCAAGTTCGGTAAAGCCAATATGGATACCTTGGTCGCGCTCAGCACCAGCATTGCCTTCTTGTTCAGTGTATTCAACACCTTTTTTCCTGAATTTTGGCTAAGCAAAGGTATGGAGCCCCATGTCTACTATGAAGCGGCCACGGTAATCATCACCTTTATTTCTTTGGGAAAATTATTGGAGGAAAAGGCTAAATCAAATACTTCTTCGGCCATTAAAAAATTAATAGGGTTACAGCCAAATACATTGAAGGTGTTGGAAAATGGGGAGGAAAGGGAAATTCCAATCTCTTCGGTGAAGGCAGACCAAACGATACTGGTGAGGCCTGGGGAAAAAATACCTGTTGATGGAATAGTGTCCTAAGGGAGCTCCTATGTTGATGAAAGCATGATCACAGGCGAACCTGTTCCTGTTGAAAAAACAAAAAATGATAAAGTATTTGCTGGAACCATAAACCAGAAAGGAAGTTTTCAGTTTATTGCAGTAAAGGTGGGAGGTGAGACCCTTTTGTCCCAAATCATCAAAATGGTGCAGGAAGCACAGGGGAGCAAAGCACCTGTACAAAAATTGGTGGACAGGATTGCCGGTATTTTTGTTCCCGTGGTGATGACGATTTCGCTTGTGACATTTATAACATGGATGTTATTGGGTGGAGAAAATGCTTTTACCCAAGCACTTTTGACGTCGGTTGCCGTATTGGTGATAGCTTGTCCCTGTGCACTGGGATTGGCAACCCCTACCGCTATAATGGTCGGTATTGGCAAAGGTGCTGAAAACAATATCCTTATTAAGGATGCAGAAAGTCTGGAGTTGGGTTACAAAGTAAATGCCATTATCCTGGATAAAACGGGTACAATAACAGAAGGTAAGCCAGTGGTGACCAATATGGTCTTTGCGGACCATGTAACCGATTACACGGGCCTGGAACAAATTTTATTTGCCATGGAAGCACAGTCTGAACACCCCTTGGCAGAAGCCGTGGTCTCCTTTTTAAAACACAGAAAAGTTAATCCAATCGAAATTTCGAACTTCAATAGCATTACTGGAAAAGGGGTTCGAGCAGAAACGTTGAATGGTACGGGATACTTTGCGGGCAATCATAAATTAATGATCGACAACAGCCTTACCATCGACTCGTACTTGGAACATTTGGTCGAAGAATGGGAAGAGGAAGCTAAAACGGTCATATACTTTGGAGACGAAAGGAAAGTATTGGGCATAATGGCCATTTCTGATAAAATAAAGGAAACCTCAAAAGAAGCCATCAAAGAAATGTTGGATAGGGGAATAGAGGTGCACATGCTTACCGGTGACAACAAAAAAACAGCTGAAGCGGTATCATACCAAGTGGGTATCACAAATTACAAAGGGGAAGTGCTTCCTTCGGATAAAGCAGATTTTGTAAAAATGCTTCAAGGCAAGGGGAAAGTGGTCGCAATGGTAGGAGATGGAATCAATGATTCGCAGGCCCTGGCACAAGCAGATGTGAGCATTGCCATGGGAAAAGGATCGGACATTGCTATGGATGTTGCAAAAATGACGCTCATAACTTCTGATTTAAAAGCTATTCCCAAAGCCTTGAAATTATCCCAAAAAACTGTAATGGGCATAAGACAAAATCTTTTTTGGGCCTTTATATACAACATCATTGGAATTCCTATAGCTGCAGGGCTTCTGTATCCAATCAATGGATTTTTGTTGGATCCAATGATAGCAGGTGCTGCTATGGCTTTTAGCAGTGTATCGGTAGTGTTGAACAGTTTGAGACTTAAAACTATTGACTTAGCTTAATTTTTAATTTAAAATAGATAAACATGAGTACCTTAAAATTTAAATCAAATATTAAATGTAGTGGGTGTGCCAATACGGTAAAACCTTTTTTGGATAAGATAGATGGCGTGACAGATTGGTCTGTTGATTTTGCCTCAACCGAAAAGTTTTTGACGGTGAAAACTACAGGTGCTACCGAAGAGGAAATCGCATCTGCTGTTAAATCGGCGGGATATTTATTAACCAAGATATAAGAGGGTATGCGAAAGAACATCAACAAAATTATCCGAATTGTTTTAGGACTGGCATTGATTCTGTTTGGATTGGATAAATTCTTTGAATTTCTACCTCACGAACATGTCATGACAGAGGAATTTATTGCTGCTTATCATGGACTTTTGGCCAATAAATTCATTATGCCAACAGTAGGTGTGGTGGAACTGTTATCAGGTATTCTCTTGGTTGTTGGTAGATGGGTTATCGTTGCATTGTTAGCCATGATTCCTATTGCTTTTGGAATACTTGGTTTTCACATTTCGGTTGATATCCAAGGAATTTTTCTTGGAGCATTAATAACAGTAATGCTCCTTTATCTTTTATCAGGACATTTTTCCAATATTGGGTATTTGATTAAGCAAGTAGATGCAAAAAATTAATTGTGAAAATATTATGGAATAGCAATTAATAAATCAATATTCCAGATTAACAAATAAAGGGTTGAAAACTCAACCCTTTATTTAAATCATATAAATGCCGTTAAATCCGAGGAGAACGTAAGAACTACGGAAAATTAATAAAAAGCTCATAGGTTTCTTGGATATATCAATAAAGTTATTCCTCTTCGATTATCTTTTTCCGTCGTTCATATTCTTGCGTAGAAATCTCTCCGTTGGCATATCTTCTTTTTAAAATTTCCATTGGTGATTCCTTGTTGTTTTTAGAAAATCCATTGGTATTTAATAGCTTGATCACAAGCCAGATACCAACGATTACTATCGGTAACCAGATGAGCCACATCATGGTCGAGCCCATATTATGCCAGTCCCAGTCATGCATAATGTTGTTGTTTTATCGCTTTTTTTCATGCTTTGACATTTGTCTGTGCTATAACCTTATCGATGCATCCCATTTTTTTGTTGCATCATGTCCATCATGTGTTGGTTTCCCATCATCATGTTGGTCATCCTGTTTCCGAAGGCGGAATCTTGCTCCATCATTTGGAGCATGTTGCCCATCATCATCTTGGAAATGGTACTATCCTGCATCATCATGTTCATCATGGCTTCCCTATTGCCCATCATTGTGTGCATCATTTCTTGATTTCCCATTATCATTTGCATGGCATGATCATTGTCCATCATATGCCCCATCATGTTCATCATCATTTGATGGTCACTGCTTATATTTTCCATAATGGCATCCTGCATAGCAGGATCCTTCAAAACTTCCTCGGCACTTTGTTTTTGTGCCTGTGAGCACCCCACTAGAAATAAAGTGAGTACTAAAATCATTAACGAATTAAATTTTATGTCCATAATCATTTGATTTTGTTTCAAAATCTCAAATCGAGTTACTTTAAAGTTACTCAATATCAGTTGGTTGATGAAATGTTTTTCCTTAAATATTTGGAACAATAATGAGCACGGTTTTGCCTATGGATAAAACAGGAATATTAATGAGCGCTATATCATGAAGTTGAAATAATTATAGAAGCGAATGGAACGAAGTAAAGTGCTGCAAGCCCCAAATCTTAACAGGACCAACCTGCTGGCGAGGCAAAATCAGTCTTTAATTCATTAGCACAAAGTGGGACACAGGATTTCTTGTACTGTTTGTACAATACAACAATTACGGGGGTTGGAACGGCAATAATTGATAATCTGGCCTTACTAAAAAGGGCTAACAAGAAAGTTGTCACAAATGCACTCGTTTTAGCCCATAGGGACAAAACAGTTTGGAATGAATCAAGCATTGAGGCCAGAGCCAAAATTTTAGCAGGAAGGGCAATACTAGTTTGTAAAAAACCAGAACTATCACAAGAAATAATCAATATCTACCGCGAACCGGAAAAATAAAATGGAGAAAGTGTTTATTCTATAGAGGATTATGAATATTTAAATGGAGATATATTTAAACTTTGTGAAGTATTGGAAAAGCGGATTCTGAATTTGGATTCAAGTGTTAGGGTTGAATTTAAAAAAAAAGTACATTGCTTTTAAGGTATCGACAAATTTTGTTGATATAGTTCCACAAAAAAGAAGATTACGCTTATCTCTTAACGCGGATTTTGACGAAATCAAGGATCCGAATAATTTATGTAAAGATGTGTCTGGATTAGGGCGTTGGGGTAATGGGGATGTTGAGATAGGTGTCGACGGTCGAACCAACTTGGATGCTGTAATTAGTTTGATACAACAAGCTCAAGACATACAACTAAATACGGATTAAATACATAGGTTTTATCAACTACATTGTCAACCAAAAAACAAAAGCCCCTATTAAAGGGGCTTTTCACGTTATTAAGCGGAGGAAGAGGGATTCGAACCCCCGGAGGTGTGACCCTCAACAGTTTTCAAGACTGCCGCATTCGACCACTCTGCCATTCCTCCTAAGCGGGTGCAAATATAAAAAGCTTTTTGTTATCCCGAAAGCGCTTTTTGTTTTATTGTCAAAAATAAAATCCGGTGTACTGATCCAGTACACCGGATTCAAATACTATGTTTAAATGGCCTTAGTTCAAATCAATTTCCAACCCTAGGGATAAAATGTCCCAAGAGCCACCATCGCGTGAAACACCTCGATAGGCCAAGACCAAATCCAACGTTTCGCTTATTGAATAGGCCGCTCTGGGGGCGTAATAAAAGCCACCGTCGTTGCCGTCATTAATACCAATGGCATAGCCCAAGTCCAATCCAAGTGAAAACTGATCTGTTGCATGGAATCGACCTGCTGCTGCAATAGGCAGGAATTGGACATCATCTACTTTGATCGTACCAATACCGGTGTCAACATCTTTGCCAAACGATTGGGAGAATCCAATGGATGGTCCGGCTTGAAAGTCATCGGAAACATCAAACAGATAACCTAGTTCCACCGCAATGGCGAAAGAAGAAAAATCTCCGGCATCGCCAACCGGCAAACCGGCATGGATCCCTGCTTTAAAATCACCTTGGGCCTGCATGGTGGCAAGTCCAAAGAAAACGGCTAGTGTAAAGACTGTGAATTTTTTCATGAGATTGATTTTAGAATTACTCCAAAAATAGAAAATATTGTCAATATGATATTTTAGACATAGATAAAATGATAAAACAATAATTAACATATAATTAAAATGGATATACGTCAAAATTTTGATTCAAACAAAGTTTATGGGCATTCATGGGGACCCTTCAAAACAATGGTCTTATTTTTGTTTTTATGTTGGAATGGTACCACTATTTGTTGCTTATCACCGTTGGTTTTGCCGTGGGTTTTATCAATACCGTTGCAGGTGGGGGTTCCTTACTTTCTTTGCCAACACTTATATTTTTGGGGTTACCGGCCCCAGTGGCCAATGGCACCAATCGTGTGGCCATTGTGATTCAAACCGCCTTGGCAACAGCTGGTTTTAAAAGTAAGGGCGTGTCCACCTATCCATTTAACCTGCGTTTGGGCATAGCCGCATTTTTAGGATCCATTGTAGGGGCTACCATTGCGGTAGACATTGATGGAGAAACCTTTAATCGAATTCTAGCCATTGTGATGCTGGCGGTTGTACTTATCATCATTTTTAAGCCCAAGATGCGCTTGGAGGACATGCAGGAACGATTGACAGGCAAATACCTTTGGGTAAGCCTGATCGTCTTTTTTCTTTTCGGGATCTATGGTGGGTTCATCAACGCCGGTCTTGGATTTTTGATGATGTTTTTTATGCATTATTACAATCGGATGAACTTGGTGCGTGTGAATGCCACCAAGGTAGCCGTGGTCTTTATATACATGCTTTCAGCATTGGCAGTTTTTGCTTTTTACGATAAGGTCAATTGGAAACTTGGGTTTATATTGGCCATTGGCAATGGTTCTGGGGCTTGGGTGGCCAGTCGATTTTCGGTCAAGAAAGGCGATGGCTTTATCAAGACCTTTTTGGTAGTGGTGGTAATTTTAATGGCCATTAAACTTTGGTTTGGAGACCAGTTGATGGATTGGTTGTGTACCAATATTCTAAATAATAAGTATTGTAGTTAAAGAATAAAGATTATCAAAATATGCCTGGATTTGAACTATTTGGTGATAAGGAACGAAAACAAGTACAGGATGTCATGGACTCCGGCGTGTTGATGCGCTACGGGTTTGATGGTATGCGTAACGGACATTGGAAGGCCAAGGAACTGGAATTGGCCTTGGCAAAACGTATGGGAACCAACCACGCCCATTTGGTGAGCAGTGGTACCGCGGCGCTTACTGTGGCTTTGGCCAGTGCAGGAGTAGGGGCAGGGGATGAAGTCATTATGCCCACCTTTACGTTTGTGGCCAGTTTTGAATCCATTTTGGCCTTGGGGGCCGTGCCCATTTTGGTCGATATCGATGATACCTTGACGTTGAATCCGGATGCCGTGGAAAAAGCCATTACCCCAAAAACCAAGGTCGTGATGCCCGTGCATATGTGTGGTTCCATGGCCAATTTGGAAGCCTTGCAACACATTTGTAACAAACACAATCTATTATTATTGGAGGATGCTTGTCAGGCCATAGGCGGTACCTACAAAGGCCAACCCTTGGGTAGTATCGGTAATTTGGGCTGCTTTTCATTCGATTATGTAAAGACCATTACCTGTGGGGAAGGTGGGGCAGTCATCACCAACAATGAAACTTATTATGAAAATGCCCATAAATATGCCGATCATGGCCATGATCACATTGGTAATGATAGGGGAGTGGAGAGCCATCCGTTCTTGGGCTATAATTTCAGGATATCGGAAATGAATGCCGCTGTGGGCGTGGCCCAATTGGCTCGATTGGATGAATTCTTGGCTATCCAAAAAACCAATTATACGATTTTGCGAGAGGCCTTGTCCCAAATTCCAGAAGTTGTTTTTCGTTCAGTGCCCGAGGGTGGGGAAGAGAACTATTCGTTCCTTAATTTTTTCATGCCTACAGAAGCACTGGCCCAAAAGACACATAAAGCTTTGGCGGCAAATGGTGTGGATGCTTGTTTTTACTGGTACAACAACAATTGGCACTACTACAAAAAATGGGAACATCTAACCCAGATGAAGTCCTTAGGGAATCTTCCCCAAGAAGTGAGAGCTCAACTACCCGATTACAGCAAGGCCGATTTCTCTGCATCGGACCATTGGATGGGCCGAACCAATTCCTGTTTGATCAAGTTGGGCTGGACAGAACAACAAACCAGGGAAAGGGCCGAGAAGATGGTTAAGGCCATTAAAAGTGTGGTTTAGTAGTTCACGTACTCCACAATCTCCAATCCATACCCCACCATACCCACACGACGGGTATGTGCCGAGTTGCTCAATAAGCGAATCTTTGAAATATTGAGGTCGTGAAGGATTTGTGCCCCAATACCAAAGTCCTTACTGTCCATATCGATTTTGGGAGCTTTGGTTATCCCCTGAGCCTGTAATTTTTTGAATTCGGACAGGCGACCCAACAAATTCATTGATTGGTTGCCCTGGTTAATAAAGATAATGGCACTTTTGTCTTCGGCGTTCAAGACCTTGAACATGCGTTGCAGGGCTTCATCCGGATTGTTGGTGAGGGTACCCAAAATATCGTTGTTCACCAACGTGGAATTGATCCGGGTCAACACGGGCTCCCCTGTTTTCCAATTGCCCTTTAAAAGTGCAATGTGTACTTGATCGTTGGTGGTCTGTTGGTAAGCGCGTAGCCTAAATTCACCAAACCGCGTCTGGATGGTAAAGGCTTCCTTCAGTTCTATCAAGCTATCGTGTTCCATGCGATAGGCAATCAAATCCTCGATGGACACAATCTTAAGGTCGAATTTTTTGGCGACTTCCATCAAATGGGGTAGTCGGGCCATGGTACCGTCCTCGTTCATGATTTCCACGATCACACCAGCAGGTTCCAAACCAGCCAAACGTGCAAAATCGATGGCCGCTTCGGTATGTCCTGTCCTGCGCAATACCCCACCTTCCTTGGCAATCAAAGGAAAAATGTGGCCAGGACGTGCCAAATCGTGTGGTTTGGTGGTCGGGTCGGTCAACGCCAATACCGTTTTGGCGCGATCGGAAGCAGAAATACCAGTAGTAACACCATTGCCCCTGAGATCCACGGAGACCGTGAAGGCGGTTTCCAATGGGTCCGTATTGTGACTTACCATTTTGTGGAGCCCCAAATCTTTGCACTTGCCTTCAGTAAGTGGAGCACAGATCAACCCCTTGCCATGTGTGGCCATAAAGTTGATTGTTTCCGGGGTGATGAGTTCTGCCGCGGCCACAAAGTCCCCTTCGTTTTCCCGGTTTTCATCGTCCACTACGATAATGACCTTGCCCTGACGGATATCCGCAATGGCTTCCTCAATGGCGTTCAGTTGTATTTTATTTTCTTTTGCTGTCATCATTCGGTTGCTTCCTTTTTCCTTTTGAACAGTGCTTTAATTCCATCTATAATATGGCCAAATCCAAACAATCCCTTATCAGCTGTGGCCCTTTTGGTCAACGAAATGCCCAGGGGCAGCATGATCAAAGTGGACAACCAGGCGCCAATGGCCGGGTGAATATTGCCTTCCTTGGCATAGTTTCCCGCAAATACCCCAATAAAATAATAGGTCAAAAATAAGATAATGGCAATGACCATGGGCAGGCCCAATCCACCTTTTCGGATGATGGCTCCCAAGGGCGCCCCAACAAAAAACAGGATGATACAGGAAAGGGCCAAGGCATATTTTTGGTGTAGCGATAAAATGTGGCTGTTGTAAAATTTGTATCTGCTTTGCAACTCGTCTTTTTTGGCAATGACCGTGCTTAAAATACTGGAAACATCACTTTCGGCTTTTTTCATCACCTGTAATTGTTCCCACTGCTGTAGGTTATCCAACAGTTCATCGATTGTGTTAATCTCAGGTTTTTCGGCCACAGGTTTGCTTTTAAAAGATGAACTTTGCTCCGTTACATTCTTTGGCTTGATGGAATCCATTGGTACCTTCACAGGGAAGGCTCCCATTCGGGTCACCACGTTTTTTGAGAAGGCTTCCACCTTTTCCAAGTTATTGTCACGAAGCGAATCGATATCCTTGATCAACCGACTTACATTTTTCATTTTGTTGGTGGTGATGTTCTGATCTTCTTCCAGATCTTGGTTGTTCAGCTCCGAAATATCGATATTGATGGTATAGGTTTCAAAATCCGCTTTGGCAAACGGCTCCTTGCGTCGCTCCTTGGCATCTTTGGGCATCAATTCTTCATAATAGTTGCCATCTTTCAATACCAATTGAATGATGTCCGATTCCTCACTACTGATCAATTCGCCCCCTTTAGCTTTGATTACCGTGTTGTTTAAGTTTTGCTTGGTTTTTTTATGGATGATCACATTGTCCAAAAAGCGATCTTGTTCCCCGTATTTTTTTTCCACCTTGATGTTCATACCCTCACCGGTGCCTTCAAAATCACTGAAAACCCCTTCGGTTATGGCTGCGGCAGGTTTTACTTTGGCAATGTTCCGACGCAGGTTGAACATTTTCTGTTCCGATTTCGGAATCACATTGTTCGCGAAGAAAAAGGTGACCACTCCTAAAAAGAGGACAAATACGATAAGGCTTCGCATGCCCCGTTGTAAAGAAATTCCAGAGGCTTTCATGGCGGCAAACTCGTAGTTTTCGGCAAACGTACCAAAGGTCAATATCGAAGAGAGCAACACCGTTAAGGGCAACACCTTGTCGATTAGGGTGGGGATGAAGTAGAAAATGAATTTACCGATAATGACAATACCTAGACCTTTTCCCGCCAAATCATCGATGAACAGCCATATTCCCTGAAAAATGAATATGACGATCAGAATGAAAAAGGAACTAAAGAAATTATAGAGAAATCTCCTTAATATATACTGGTCTAGTATTTTCAACGCCTAGTTTCTTGTAATGTAATACCCTTTATCCTCGTATTTTTTCTCGTTAAAGGTAAAAAGAGTACTCGAAAGGGGCTGATTGGTTTTGAAAGAATTAACGGTCAGCGTGGTTTTAGTGCCGTTCTTGCCCGTTTGGATCAATTTGTAAATGTGTTTGGTCTGGGTATCGATACCCAGTAAAACCGATTGGATTTCCGAATTGGAATCGATCGGGGTCAATTTTACATATTGGATTTGGCGACCGCCCACATTTTGAAGGATGTCCCATTTGTAGTTGTGTCCTGTTTTGTAGAAAGTCAACATTTTGGATGGACTTACATTGTCTTCATCCTCGTTCACATCCTCAATGGTCACTTCTTCATTTTCGGGCACAATGGTGTATACTTTCTTGCCATCGAACAGTTGTTGCGCTCCTAAATAGTTCAAGAAGTATTTTTCGTCGCTCAAGGTCACATTGCCTGTGGTTTCCTGATTTACATTGGCTTCCTTGTTTTCCAAGGTCGACTTGAATTCAATGTAAATGTTATCATAGGATTTCACCTTATTGTACACGTCATCCAAAAGCGCTTTGGCTTTATCGGCGCCTTGCGCGTATGAGAAAACTCCGATCATGGAGCATGCGAAGAGTAGGAAATATTTTTTGATCATGGTCTTATTTTGATTCATTTTCTAAATGTTGTTCCAAAGAATAAATATCTGGAATGAGCACTTGTCGTGCTTTGCTTCCTTCAAAAGGGCCTACAATTCCGGCGGCTTCCAATTGATCGATGATTCTACCGGCCCGGTTATAGCCCAATTTCAATTTTCGCTGGATCAGGGAGGCGGAACCTTGTTGGGCCGTCACGATCACCTCTGCAGCCTCACGGAACATGGCATCCCTATCCGAAATATCATAATCAATACTTGTGCCAGAATCCTCACCAACATATTCTGGTAGCATATGTGCTTCTGGATACGCACGTTGTGAGCCAATATATTCGGTGATTTTAGCCACTTCTGGGGTGTCAACAAAAGCGCACTGCAATCGTGTCACGTCGTTACCTTGGGTGTACAGCATGTCTCCCCGACCGATCAACTGGTCGGCACCTTGGGCATCCAAAATGGTACGTGAATCAATTTTAGAGGTCACCCTAAAGGCAATCCTGGCCGGGAAGTTGGCCTTGATAATACCCGTAATTACATTTACTGAAGGTCGTTGGGTAGCAATGATCAAATGGATGCCGATGGCACGTGCCAACTGGGCCAAACGTGCAATGGGCGTCTCTACTTCCTTGCCTGCGGTCATGATCAGATCGGCAAACTCGTCGATCACCAATACAATGTAAGGTAGGAACTTATGACCATCGTTAGGGTTCAATTTTCTGGCTTTGAACTTGACATTATATTCCTTGATGTTCCGCACCATCGCCGATTTCAACAGTTCGTAGCGATTATCCATCTCAATACATAAGGAATTCAGTGTATTGATGACTTTCGTTGTATCCGTGATGATGGCTTCGTCCGAATCGGGGAGTTTTGCCAAAAAGTGACGTTCAATTTTATTGTAGAGCGTAAGTTCCACCTTTTTCGGGTCCACAAAAATAAATTTGACCTCCGCTGGGTGCTTTTTGTAAAGAAGTGAAGTGATCACGGCATTCAAACCTACCGATTTTCCTTGTCCCGTAGCACCAGCCATCAATAAATGGGGCATTTTGGCCAAATCCACCACGAAGGTTTCGTTGCTAATGGTCTTTCCGAACGCAATGGGCAATTCCATCTCCGCTTTTTGAAACTTATTGGAAGCGATAACCGATCGCATGGAGACCACGGTGGCATTTTTATTGGGCACTTCTATACCCACGGTTCCTTTTCCGGGAATAGGGGCAATGATTCGAATGCCGAGTGCGGCCAGGGATAGCGCAATGTCATCCTCCAGGTTTTTGATCTTGGAGATACGGATCCCGGCATCCGGAACAATTTCATATAGGGTTACTGTTGGACCGATGGTTGCCTTAATCTGCGCAATACCGATCTTATAATTTTTGAGGGTGCTTACGATCCGGTTTTTGTTTTCCTCCAGTTCTTCCTGGTTGATGGTTATCCCACCTGATGCACCATGGGCATCCAATAGGTCCAAAGGTGGAAATTTATAGTTGCCCAATTCCAACTTGGGATCGAACTCTCCAAAGTCCTTAACCAATTTGGCCGCTTTCACATCGGTCTCCTCTTCTTCCTTGGTTTCTTCCACAGTAAGGTCGATATCGCTTTCTTCCTCTTCGGGAAGGTTCACGTCCAATCCGGCTTCATTTTGTAGAGGCGGAATATCCTTTTTATGGGTGTAGGTGTCAATTTTTTCAGGAACGGCATCATCCATGCTCAATTCGATGCTGCTTTCTTCCGTTTCATCCGGGTTATTGCTCGTATCAGCGGTGTCTGTATCCCTAAAGTCCGATTTGATCTTTTGTTTTTGGGAACGGAAGAAGTTGGCAAAACCTTCGGGGGTAAAATTGAACAAGCGCACCAAGATGACCATCAAAACAAAAATCAAAATAAGGAACACCCCTATTTTGCCTGTATAGTCCTGAAGAAAATCATTTACTTCATAACCGATGAGTCCGCCTAGAAGCGGCAAATCCGCTGCAAAAAAGCCTAAGGCCACCGATATCCAAATGATTCCGGTGAGTCCCCATATCCACTTGCCGATCAATCCCTTGGAATCCAAACCCAAGAAAAGATAGAGTCCTGTAATGGCCAAAAGAAAAGGGAAGGCAAAAGAGGCCAATCCGAAACCTTGGTACATAAAAAAGTGGCTGACGCTGGCTCCAAATTTGTTCAGTAGATTACTGGCCTGTGCATTGCGGTTTGCAAATTCGGAAAGCATGCTCTGGTCTTCCTGCCATGTAAAGTAAAACGACATGAACGAGAAGAAGAGCGCGATGCTTAGAACGATCAAAAGACTTCCAAAAATTATTTTGTTCTGCTTGGAAAGCTTGAACGAAACCTTCTTTTTGGGAGTTGTAGGTTTTGATTTTGATGTAGTCCTTTTTTTTGCCATCAATCCTTTTTAGTGCGGGGCTAAGTTACAAATTTACGATGCCATTGTATGCCTTGGATGCCACTAGAGCAGTTTGGGTACATATATAATGAGGCCTATGATGCTGGCAATGATCGATACGGTCATAACGGCACCTGCCGATATGTCTTTGATCAAGCCAATTTTGGGATCATGTTCCGGTTGGATATAGTCACATATTTTTTCAATGGCCGTATTTAAACTTTCAATGCCCATAACCAAGCCAATGGCGAAAAGTTGCAGTATCCACTCAGTTGGGGAAATTTCAAAATAGAATCCGGCGGCGGTCATCACCAGCGCGATAACAAACTGTATTTGTATGCTGGCCTCTGTCCACACCAACAGGAACATGCCCTTTAGGGCATATCCAATGCTTCGGACCCTATTTTTGAAAAACGATTCCTTAGGCATTCTTTACAGCTTCCAGGGCTTTGGAATAATCAGGTTCTTCTCCAATTTCACCTACTTGTTCGGTATAGACCACTGTACCATCTGCATCAACGATCACAACACTTCTGGACAACAACCCCTCGAAAGGACCGTCCAAAAGGGTGACCCCATACTCGGAACCAAACTTGCCCGCTTTGTAATCGGAGAGCATTTCTACGTTGTGGATGCCTTCCGCGCCACAAAATTCTTTTTGGGCAAAGGGCAGGTCCTTGGAAATACAAAGCACCTTCACACCGTCCATATTTGCAACTTCCTGATTGAATTGCCGAACGGATTGGGCACAAACGCCAGTTCCCACACTCGGAAAAATGTTCAATACCAATTTGGAGCCAAGAAAATCCGATAGGGTTACATCGGTCAAATCGGTCTTAGTTAATTTAAAATCAGGTGTTTTGGCACCTACTTGTGGAAGTTCTCCAATGGTTGTGGCAGGGTTTCCGCCAAATGTGATTGAAGCCATATTAATGTTCTTTGATTTTTGGCGTGAAGGTAAAAAGTTTCATGCTGAAGACATAGTCCCTTCAACGATTTTAATAAAAATTAAAGCTTCAAGTTAGTTACGAGGCCGTGCTTGTGGTCAATTGTTTGATCTTGATGGAAAAAGCGGCGAACAATAATGTCATCATAGGACTGAGCCAGTTGAATATGGCATAGATGCCATATTCGGCCACCCCAACCCCTAAAACCCCACTGTGGTAGGCCCCACAAGTGTTCCAGGGCACCAATACCGATGTTACGGTTCCGGAATCTTCCAGGGTACGGCTTAGATTTTCTGGAGCCAGCCCACGTTCCTTGTAGGCTTTGGAAAACATTTTACCCGGCACCACAATGGCCAAATATTGGTCCGATGCAGTTACATTGAGCGCCAAACAGCTACCTACTGTGCTGGCAAAAAGCCCAAAAGTGGTCTTGGCCATTTTTAGCAACGATTCCGTAATGCGTTCCAAGGCTCCGATACCGTCCATAATGCCACCAAATACCATAGCTGAAAGAATCAACCAAATTGTCCCCATCATTTTTGACATACCGCCCGATGAAAATAGATCGTTCAAAGCAGGGTCGCTGGTTGCGATTTGGGTATCTACTGTAATGGCATTTATTACAGCAAAATAGGAACTTTGCAGGAAAGATGTTGGCTTAGCCATAGCTGCATACTCCCCAATAAATTTTCCATCTTTATAAATTTTTGTGCTTTCCCTAAAAGTTTCTTTGACCCTAGAAGAAGAAGTCGGTAGTTCAAACTTAATTGGATTATCAAATGTAATGTTGTTTTGCTTTGAAAACAGTGAATAAACGCCTGGGGAGTAAAAGTTTTTATCCCCAGCATCCCACTCAACATACTCATTGAGGTGTGAAGGAATTTGATCTATTGTGTACTTGAGACCAGTACTCCAAATTATTTGGCTTTGAAATAAAATTGCGAAAACTCCACCCAACAAGGTTCCGATCAATAGCGCCATTAAGGGCGGTGCCTTTTTAACGATAAGAAAAATAACGACAACAGGCACCAAGAACAACCAGCCATTGATATTGAAAGCGGAACTTATATTAGATAATATGGCACTGGTATCAGCTTCGCCGGAAGTATCAATGGTAAAACCGAGAACAATGAACACGATGAGCGTAACTACTATGGTCGGCACGGTGGTCAACGCCATATACCGGATGTGTGAAAATAAATCTCCACCTGCCATGGCGGGTGCCAAATTGGTGGTATCGCTCAAGGGCGACATTTTATCTCCAAAATAAGCTCCTGAAAGTACGGCACCTGCCGTCATGCCCAAGGATATGTCCAATGCGTTGCCAATACCGACCAAAGCGATACCGACGGTAGCGGCCGTTGTCCAGCTACTTCCCGTAGCTATGGAAATAATGGCGCAAATAACCACACAAGCGGCCAAAAAGATGGTGGGGTTCAATATTTGTAGTCCGTAATAGATCATGGCGGGGATAATTCCACTAATTAACCAGGTGCCTGATAGTGCCCCGACCATTAAAAGGATAAGCAAAGCGCCTGAGGTGGAACGCACGTTTTCGGCTACTTCGGCAATCATCTGCTCATAGGAAACCTTCTTGAAAAAGCCCACGATGGCTGCCACAGCACCGCCCATAAGCAGAATAAACTGGTTGGAACCGCTTAGGGCATCATCACCAAAGACAAATACATTATAGGCCAACATGCCCACCAGTGCAATAACGGGAATTAGAGCTTCCCAAATCGATAGGTTTTTGTTCTCAACTATGTGTTCGTCTTCCCTGAACTTTGACTTTTCTTCGGTGTTTGACATTTGGATTGGGTTTGTATAGCGGTAATATTACGATTTTGAACCCTGTTCTGCAAACCGTAATTGTATACGCCCTATACCAATGCCGACTTGGATTCCAAGATGCCCAAATCCACCATGCAGCCCCTCATGGCTTTATAGGTTTTATGGATGTCATTGTCCAATCCGATGGAAAATCGGATAAGTCCCTCAGTAAGACCCAATTGTTTTTGTTCGTCCTCAGGTATTTCCGAAGAGGTGGAGGTGCCGGAAGCACTGAAAAGTGTTTTGTAGAAACCGAGACTCACCGCCAGATACCCCAATTTGCGCTCTTGCATCAGTTCCATAAGGGCATTGGCCTTGTCCAGCGTGCCTACATCGAGGGTAAGCATGCCCCCGAAACCGAATTCGGCGTTCATTTGGGATTTCATCAATTCGTGGCTTGGATGGCTTTCAAGCCCGGGATAGACCACCTTCAATCCATCATTTTCAAATTTTTCAGCAAGAAAATGGGCATTCTCACTGTGTTTTTTCATTCGAATGTGAAGCGTTCGCATATTTTTAAGGATGGAAGCCGCCCGCAAACTGTCCAAAGTGCTTCCCAAGAGCATTCCCGCACCATTGTTCACATCTTTCAAACTCAAGCAAAATTCAGAGGAAGCACAAACCGCACCTGCTACACAATCACTGCTGCCATTAATGAATTTGGTCAAACTGTGCACCACGATATCCGCACCTAATTGAGCAGCACTGATGGTCAAAGGAGAGAAAGTATTGTCAACTACCAAAGGCATACCATGTTTTTTTGCCAATTTGGCAAGCGAAGCGATATCGGCAATTTCTAACAACGGATTACTCACAGCTTCACAATAAATCATTTTGGTTTTGGGCGTTATGGCATCCTTTACAATATCCAAATTGGTAATGTCCACAAAGGACACTTCTATATTGAACTTTTTCACGAAGTTTTTCAGGAAGGCGTAGGTACCACCGTAAATGGTTCTGCTGCACACGATATGGTCGCCGGAATCACAAAGCTGTAAAATGACCGCGGTGATTGCGCCCATACCACTGGCGTACACGTTGGCCGATTCGGTGCCCTCCAATTGTGCCATGGCCTCACCCAGGTATAAATTGGAAGGAGAGGAGTGTCGGCTATAAAGATAACAACCCTCTGTGTTGCCCTCAAACGTGTCGAACATCGTCTTTGCAGACAAGAAAGTATAGGTGGATGAATCTGAAATGGAGGGATTTACGCCTCCGAATTCACCAAAATATTGAAGGTCCTGAATATGATCTGATGCTTTGTAGTCCATGATGTACAGTTTTTGATAAAATTAAACAACTTGTGATATAAAGTCAATATAAATATCAATTTTAGGAATATGGTTCTATTAAAATAATAAAATAGGATTTTTGTTCTTTAAATATTTATTTTTGATGAAATTATAGAAAAATAGTCGGTATGGAATTGGATCAAAAAGATTTGGAGCTGGTCAAAATGCTCCAATCGGATTGCAAGAAGACCACGAAACAGTATGCAGATGCACTTAATTTATCCAAGACCGCAGTGTATGAGCGCATCCGGCGTTTGGAGCGGAACGGCATTGTGACCCAATATGTGGCCTTGGTTAACAAGGAGAAGGTAAACCGCAACTTCACCGTCCTATGTCATATTCGGTTGGTGCAGCACACCAAGGACAACGTCTTGAAGTTCGAGAGGGAAATCCTGAAGCTGGATGAAGTGTCCGAATGTTTCCACGTTGGTGGCGATTACGATTACATTTTAAAGATCAATGTGGAGGATATGAAAAGTTATCGGGAGTTTATGATTACAAAATTGACGGCCATCAATAATATAGGCAATACCCAAAGCTCTTTTGTGATCAATGAGGTGAAGAACAGTCCCACAGTGCATGTGGCGTAGACCATTGGTCTTGTTGGAATTTCAATCCTTTTGCATGGGGTGCTTCCCAAAAAACATTCGTATTTTTACACTCGTTTTGTTTGAAAAAGCATTTATACAAATTATCCTTTCAAAAATCATAGTATGAATCAATATGATGTAGCTATCATTGGCTCTGGACCTGGAGGCTATGTAGCGGCCATTCGTTGTGCCCAATTGGGAATGAAAACTGCCCTTATCGAAAAATATGCAACCCTTGGGGGAACCTGTCTCAATGTAGGGTGTATTCCATCCAAGGCCTTGTTGGACTCTTCCCACCATTATGAGGATGCAGTTAAGCATTTTGAGGAGCACGGTATCGAGATTCCAGGTGAAATCAAAGTGAACCTGGAACAAATGATTGCCCGCAAGCAAGGCGTGGTCGACCAAACCACCAAGGGTATTGAGTTTCTGATGGATAAAAACAAGATAGATGTGTACCACGGCTTTGGTAGTTTTGCCGATGCCAATACCATCAGTATAGAAAAAGAGGATGGGAAGGAATCCATTGGAGCCAAAAACATCATAATTGCCACGGGATCCAAACCAAGCACCTTGCCCTTCATCAAAATAGACAAGGAACGCATCATCACTTCCACAGAAGTTTTAAAACTGAAGGAAATTCCAAAGCACCTGATTGTAATCGGCGGTGGGGTTATCGGGTTGGAGCTTGGCCAAGTGTACAAACGTCTTGGTTCCGAAGTGACCGTGGTGGAGTATATGGACCGCATTATTCCGGGAATGGATGGGGCGCTCTCCAAAGAGCTTACCAAGGTGATGAAAAAGCAAAAAGTGAAATTCAACCTGTCTCACAAAGTAAAATCTGTGGAGCGTAAAGGGGATGAAGTCATTGTAAAGGCCGATGATAAAAAAGGAGAGGAAGTAACCTTGACCGGGGATTATTGTTTGGTGAGCGTTGGCCGTAGACCTTATACCGATGGATTGAACCTAGAGGCAGCTGGAATTAAGTTGGATGATCGTGGAAGGGTAGAAGTGAACAGTCATCTACAGACCAACGTTTCACATATCTACGCCATTGGCGATGTGGTAAAAGGAGCTATGTTGGCACACAAGGCCGAAGAAGAAGGAACACTGGTGGCCGAATTGTTGGCCGGTCAAAAACCACATATCGATTACAATTTGATTCCAGGTGTTGTGTACACGTGGCCAGAGGTAGCCGCCGTGGGTAAAACCGAAGAGCAATTGAAGGAAGAAGGAGTCGAGTACAAAGTCGGCCAGTTTCCAATGCGTGCCTTGGGTCGTTCACGTGCCAGTATGGACTTGGATGGCTTTGTGAAAATTCTTGCCGACAAAAAAACGGATGAGGTACTGGGAGTCCATATGATCGGAGCCCGTTGTGCCGATTTGATTGCGGAAGCCGTTACGGCCATGGAATTTAGGGCATCCGCCGAAGATATTTCACGGATGAGCCATGCCCACCCAACCTTTGCCGAAGCTGTTAAGGAAGCTGCCTTGGCCGCAACAGCCGATAGGGCATTGCACGTGTAATAAAATGAAATGAAATTGGAAAAGCATTCAACCTCAAGTTGGATGCTTTTTTTGTTGGGAATTAGCCTCGAACCGTACGCAAGAACCTTCTTAAAAACAATCTGGCCCGAATGATCAATTCCCTTAAAGCGGGAATGGAAGCTTCCCGTAAATCGTTCCATTGAAATTTGACCATGTTGATAGCCGAAGCAATAGTGCCCTTGATTTGCGTCTCGTATTTGTTGTAGCGTAAAGCCAAGAAAGTACAGGCAACCATAAACAGAATAGCACCTGGAATGGCCACGCTCGGAACAAGAGAGCGGTTAAAGAAACGATGGAGACCCAATCCGGTAAAGCTTCCATACAATAGGATGAAATGGATCACATAGATGGAGAGCGTACTGGCGCCAATGGCCAAAACCGTTTTGTTGGTCATAAATCTGCGCAGCACCATGAAGACTACAAACACCATGAACACATTACCCAATCGGATGAACAGGTAATTGTTGGACAAAATCAGCTTGAACAATTCAATATCGGTCCAACCGTACATGAAATCGAAAAAACGGGATGATTGGTAAATCAACAGATAACCTACTGCCAAAGCAATGGATATGGCCGCAGGATACAAATACTTATAATCCTTGTGCCTGGTGAACAAAACCGAAATAAAAGCACCTAACGTGGTATAGCCCAACCAGGGAATAATAGTGAACACGGAACCATTCGCCTTGGTGAAATAGTTGGCCAGAAATTCTGGCAAAAAGCTAAAAGACCATTGTTTGTAGAGCGGTTCAAACAAGAACAAGAGTAATGTGATACCTATTAATAAGGTAGGGAATACATATCTTTTCTTCGAAACACTAAATAGGTAGATGCCGATTAAGGCCAAGATGGATAAACCGATACAATGGAGCACATCCACCAAATAAAAAGCATGGTATAGCTGTCCTTTAAAAAGGCCAAAGAGGTTCAAACGCAGCAAATAGCCGATCAACAATAACTGAAGTCCCCTTCGTATGCCCTTTGCCACCCTTGGATTATCCCATCCCTTTTGGGTGCCTCGAATTAAAAGGTAAGTGAAAATAAAACCGGAGACCGTAAAGAATACAGGAGCGGTGATTCCTCGGAAATACAACCAAATGTTGTACACTGGGTTGCTTAGGTCCCTGAAAACAGGATCCAACAGCCCATCGATAAAATGCCCTTGCAGCATCATCAAGATGGCCCACGCACGCATGGCATCAATAAAATACAACCGGTTACTTTTGGAATCCATTAAAATCTAATTACTCTATATACTTGTTTTAGAGATGGTTTGGATGCTTCTCGGGCCAAAAATATGCAAAATACTCGCATCTCTGTGGCAATTGGGGTATTTTAGCGAAACAATCAACAATTCATAACTATGGCTGCAATTTTGGCATTCGCTGGAAGCAATTCTTCAACATCCATCAATTTTAGATTGGTAAAACTGACGGTTTCAATGGTGCAAGGGCATGACGTTCAGGTGTTAAACATGACAGGTTACCCGTTTCCCATGTTCAGTGAGGACGATGAGAAACAAAAAGGGTATTCCAATTCGTTGGTGGAACTAAAGGATGAAATAGCCAAATCGAATGGATTGATCTTATCGGTGAACGAGCATAACGGAAACCCATCGGCCTATTTTAAGAATGTACTGGATTGGTTGTCCCGAATCGACATCAAATTTTTGGAGGGCACAAAGGTTTTGTTGATGTCCACCTCGGGCGGTAAACGTGGTGCCATGGGCTCTTTGGGCGTTGTTGAAAAAATGTTGCCAAGGTTCGGTGCAGAGATCGTGGCTACTTTTTCATTGCCTTCCTTTTATGATAATTTCAGCGATGAAGAAATCTTGGACAAGGCGTTGAAAGAGGAGCACCAAAAAGCGCTTCAGACTTTTTTGGATTCCCTAAACTAATCAAACTTGCGAACCTATCGCACATTTAGGGCCGAAGACCCTGTTAAAATCAAGCAAGCACTTTTGGGCTGGTCAAAGTCTTTCGATCATGTAGTTTGGTTGGACAGCAATAACCATACGGATCCGTACTCGACCTTTGAAGCCTGTTTGGCAATCGGTAAACACAACACCTTTCAGGGTTTGGATGAATTGAAAAAATTCACCGATATTTCACCAGATTGGCTGTTCGGCTATTTCTCCTATGACCTTAAGAACGAATTTGAAGATTTGGTTTCCGAAAATCACGATGAGTTGGGATTTCCAAACCTATACTTTTATCAACCCCTTAAGTTAATTTTCCTAAAAGGGGATGATCTGCACTTCTTGTATTTGGAGGAGGTCTCCCATGAAATCGATTTGGATTTTAAAACATTGTATTCGAATGAATTGGCGGTTGGTTTCGAAACAATGGCTGAAACACCCATCAAAATAAAAATGCGCATCCATAAAGATGCTTATTTTGAAAAGGCCTACAAATTTTTGGAGCATATTCACCGTGGGGACATTTACGAAGCCAACTTTTGTCAGGAATTTTTTGCCGAAGAAGTATCCATTGACCCTTGGGACACCCACACTAAATTAAATGCCATTTCCGAACCGCCCTTTTCAGCGTTCATGCGTTTGGATGATCGCTATTTGATGTGTGCATCTCCAGAGCGTTATCTCAAAAAAATGGGTACAAAGGTTATTTCACAACCCATCAAGGGTACCGCGAAAAGGGGTCAGACTCCACAGGAGGATGAAAAATTGGCCGAAAACTTGGCCAAGGATGAGAAGGAACGGGCCGAAAACATCATGATTGCCGATTTGGTCCGAAACGATCTTTCCAAAAGCGCTAAAAAGGGTTCTGTAACGGTAGCGGAACTTTGTAAAGTATACACGTACAAGCAGGTACATCAAATGATCTCAACCATAGTTTCAGAAGTGGACGAAGACAAATCCCCATTGGATCTGATTGCGGAAACCTTTCCTATGGGCAGCATGACCGGTGCACCCAAGGTATCTGCCATGAAAATCATTGAGGAACTGGAAGAGACCAAACGGGGTCTGTACAGTGGCGCTGTGGGTTATTTCGGACCCAACGGTGATTTTGATTTCAATGTGGTCATTCGAAGTATTTTGTACAATGCCCAAACAAAATACATTTCCTATTCGGTGGGTAGCGCCATTACATCAAGATCGATCCCCGAGAATGAATACCAAGAATGTCTGCTCAAGGCCAAGGCCATGCGCAGTGTATTGGAAAAGAGCTAAGGTTTATTTGTAATTTTGCGCCATGCTATCGGAATTTAAAAAGCACGTGGACATCCATTTTCCTTTCCTTTCGGGAAGAAAACTGCTGGTGGCCTGTAGTGGCGGATTGGATAGCGTAGTGCTGGCCCATTTGTGCAGTCGAATCGATTTGGAGGTGACCCTGGCCCATTGCAATTTTAAGTTGAGGGGGGCGGAAAGTGACGGTGATGCCGAATTTGTAGGGCAATTGGGAGCGCAGCTGGGAGTGGAAGTCCTTCAAAAAGGGTTCGATACCAAGGCTTTTGCGAGTACCCATCGAGGCTCTGTACAAATGGCTGCAAGGGAGTTGCGGTACCAATGGTTCTCGGAATTGATTAGAGACAGTGGATTTGACTTTGTCTTAACGGCCCATCATGCCGATGATGCTTTGGAAACCTTTTTGATCAATTTGTCACGCGGAACCGGTATGGAAGGCTTGACCGGTATTCCCGAAGTGAACAATGAGGTGGTGCGGCCGTTGTTGGTGTTTTCACGAGAGCAGATTGCCACCTATGCCGAAAAGCAAAGCATTTCGTGGCGCGAGGATAGCAGCAATGCCGATAACAAATACCTTAGGAACAGGATTCGCAACCAAATTGTTCCCCATTTAAAAGCACTGCATCCTACCTTTTTACAGAATTTTAAGCAAACCCAAGAGTATCTGCAACAATCCCAAGCCCTGATTCAAAACCATCTGAATGAAATCAGGGAAGGTTGGCATATAGCCGATGATGGCATAACCCAGATCAAGATTTCGGATTTGGAGAAATTGAGCCCTTTGCCTGCCTATTTGTATGGATTGTTCGAGTGCTATGGCTTTACCGATTTTGATGCTTTAAAAGCATTGTTGAAAGCATCCAGCGGTAAACAGGTGGTCTCCAAAACACATACTTTGTTGAAAGACAGGGCATATTTGTTGCTCTCCAAAATAAAAAATAGGGTAGAGGAGACATTCCTTGTCTTTGAACAGGGAGATAAAAATGACTTGCCCATTAACCTCCGACTGGAAATTGTAGGCGAATTGGAGAAATTCGATGACAATACCGTTTATTTGGATAAGGAAAAGTTAAACTTCCCGTTAGTGTTAAGAAAATGGGAAAAAGGCGACTATTTTTATCCTTTTGGAATGAAAGGAAAAAAGAAATTGTCCAAGTTTTTCAAGGATGAAAAAATGGATTTGATTTCCAAGGAAAACCAATGGCTTTTGTGCTCGGACGAACAAATCGTTTGGGTTTTGGGTCGCAGGGCCGACGAACGTTTTAAGGTTGAGGAATCAACCCGACAGATTGTAAAGATTACATGGATCGCATGAGATATTTTATACTGCTTTTAGGATTGCTTTTTGCCAACTTTTCATTGGTTGGCCAAACCGATAAAGAACCCGCATTGTGGAGCCACGAAGTACATAAGTTGTCCGACACCGAATACGAATTGGTGTTCAAAGGCAAGATCATGGAAGGCTGGCACATCTATTCCCAATATACCGATGAAGGAGGATCGCTGCCGAGCGAATTTACCTATGAGAGAGCCGGTGAGGATTACGAATTGGTCGGCATGACAGAGGAGAGTGAGACAATAAAGGAATACAGCGATATTTTTGAAGTGGAGGAAACCTTTTTTAAAGAAGAGGCCATATTTACCCAAAAAATCAAATTACTCGATCCCAATGTGCGCCAGATTTCCGTAAACCTTTTCTACCAGATTTGTAAAGAGGTGTGCATTCCCATGGACCACCTTTTTGAAATTTCGTTGGATGGTGGGACCTATGTTACGGATACCAAGGCAGTGGATGATAGGAGCGTGGCCCTTGGACAATCGCTAAAATTGGATTTGAAGAACAAAACCCTGTTGAACCAGGGCGGGATGACGGACTCCGAGGGCAAATCCAATCTCTGGATGATTTTTAGCTTGGGCTTTTTGGGCGGCTTGATCGCTCTTTTGACCCCATGTGTATTTCCCATGATTCCGTTGACGGTTTCGTTTTTTACCAAGCAGACCCAACAAAAAACCAAAGGAATCGGTAATGCCTTGTTGTACGGATTCTTTATCGTTTTGATCTATTTTCTATTGAGTCTGCCCTTTCATTTGTTCAATTCGGTGGATTCACAAATATTGAACACCATCGCCACCAACATTTGGCTCAATGTGTTCTTCTTTGTCATTTTCGTGTTTTTCGCGTTTTCCTTTTTTGGATATTACGAACTGACATTGCCCAGTTCTTGGGCCAACAAAATGGATTCCGCTTCCTCCAAGGTAGGAGGGGGACTGGGTATCTTCTTTATGGCACTCACCTTGGCCATTGTTTCATTTTCCTGTACCGGCCCTATTTTGGGCGGATTATTGGGGAGCACTACCTTGGCCGAAGGAAATGTGGCCACCAATCTAACAGCAGGTATGGTTGGGTTTGGGTTGGCCTTGGCGTTGCCATTCGCTCTGTTTGCCATGTTCCCGGCTTGGTTGAATTCTTTGCCAAAGTCAGGCGGATGGATGACCACCGTAAAAGTGGTATTGGGCTTTTTGGAGCTGGCCTTGGCCTTCAAGTTCCTTTCCAATGCCGATTTGGTGGGCAACTGGGGCATTTTCAAGCGTGAAATATTTGTGGGTATTTGGGTGGTGCTCTTTGTACTGATGACCCTGTATTTGTTCGGTGTGTTTCGATTTCCGCACGATGGCCCAAGAAAAAATCTTTCGCCGGCACGGAAGCTCACAGGTATTTTGAGCGCAGTATTTTCTATCTATTTGATTTTGGGACTGTTCAAGCTGACCGACCTGAAACTGTTGAGTGGTTTCCCGCCACCCAGTTTTTACAGTGTGGTCGAAACCGAAAGTGATTGCCCGCTAGGGTTGGACTGCTACAAGGATTTTGAAGAAGGCGTGGCCCATGCCAAGGAGCAGAACAAGCCCATTTTGCTCGATTTTACCGGTTGGGCCTGTGTGAACTGTCGAAAGATGGAAGAAAATGTTTGGAGCGACCCGAGCGTTTATTCCATTTTGAAAAATGAGTATGTGCTGATTTCGCTTTATGTGGATGATAGAAAGGAGCTGCCGGATGATGAAAAGTTCGATTTTAAGTTCGATTCAGGACGCATAAAGGCCATTGAAACCGTAGGGCAAAAATGGGGCACTTTCCAAACCATTAACTTCAATGCAGCCTCACAGCCGTATTATGTGTTGCTTTCATCAGATCTGGAAGTATTGAACGAGGCTGTGCAATATGTGGATGTGGAAACGTATCGCGAATGGTTAAAATCGGGGTTGGAGAAGTATCAGTTGTCGATGAACAAATAATACCAACCCGAACAAATATTTCATAGGGGTCTAAGAAATTAATCATACCTTAGGGTTGACTAATTGACTTAACCAAATTTTCGTGAAAACGCTTAAAAAAGTACTTCTTGCACTTGCAGTTCTCATTGTACTGCTTATTGTTGGCATCTTCATCTTTTTCAACACGTTAAAACCTGATTATAAGGGAACTAAATCCTTGGCCAATCTTCAAAATGAAGTAAAGGTTTACTATGATAATTATGGAATTCCGCATATTTATGCGGATGATGAATCCGACGCACTGAGGGCATTGGGCTATGTTCATGCCCAAGACCGTTTGTGGCAAATGGAGCTATTGCGTAGGGTGGCAAAAGGAAGAATTGCCGAGGTGTTCGGAGCCGATTTTGTGAAAACGGACAAGTTCTTTCTTTCCTTGGGCATAGCAGACCAATCTGTTGCCACGGTTTCCAATTTAAGACAGAACGATCCCATGGTGGAAAGGGCCCAGGCCTATTTGGATGGCATTAACGAGTTTATAGCACAGGGACCGACACCCATTGAGTTTTACCTGACAGGAATTGACAAGGAACCGTTCACTTTGGAAGATGTGTACAATGCCGTGGGGTATATGGCCTTCAGTTTTGCACAAGCACAAAAGACCGATCCTTTGTTGTCCGCTATGCGAGAAAAGTTGGGGGATGAGTACATGAAGGATTTGGCCATTGATTCGGATACAACAACCGTTTGGATCAAAAATTATAAAGGGACCCCAGCCGATACTTTGGGAACGGATATTACGGCAAGCGTTTATGCTGCACTGGAAAATTTGCCCGTCCCACTATTTGAAGGCAGCAACAGTTGGGTAGTGGCACCGGCCAAAACAAAAAGTGGTAAAGTTATTTTGGCCAACGACCCGCACATTGGGTTTGCACAGCCATCGGTTTGGTACGAAGCCCATGTGAACACCCCAACGTATGAAAAATATGGATATCATTTGGCCGGCGTGCCCTTTCCGCTTTTGGGTCACGACAGGAACTTGGCCTATGGACTTACCATGTTCGAAAATGATGATATCGATTTCTATTATGAGGAAGTCAATCCTTCTGATAGTACCCAATACAAAACCGTTGAAGGTTGGAAGAATTTTGAATATGTGACCAAGACCATCAAAGTTAAGGATGGTGACGACGTTTCTTTCACTTACAAGAAAACACAGCATGGTCCTGTTATGAATCAAGTTGTTGATTTCGTTACTGGAGAATCACCTGTGGCCATGTCATGGATCTATACCCAACAAAAAAATGAGGTATTGCACGCTTTGCATGGATTGAGCCACGCAACCAATCTGGGTGAATTCAAAAGTGCTTTGCCAAAAATCCATGCACCGGGATTAAATGTAATGTATGGTGATGCCGAAGGCAATGTGGCTTGGTGGGCCACGGCAAAACTTTATCAAATGCCCGATAGCCTATCCACCAAATTTATCTTAAACGGGGCGTCGGGAACGGAAGAACCCTTACGCTTTTTGGATTTTTCAGAAAACCCAAGTGCCATAAATCCACCATGGAACTATGTATATTCGGCCAATAACCAACCCGATTCCATAGCTGGCATGCTGTACCCTGGCTATTATTTGCCAGAGAACAGGGCCAAACGTATTGTGCAGTTGCTCGATGCCAAAAATGACTGGGATAAGGAGTCCATTTCCGACATGATTTTGGATGTGACTTCTCCCGTAAATACTGAATTGATCACCGAACTCATCAAATGGTTCGATGTTTCCCATTTGACCAAGGAACAATTGGTGTTGGTGGATTCGTTGAAGAACTGGGATGGAAGATATACACTTTCCAGCACCAGCCCTACGTTGTTTCATCGCAGTGAATATTTCATGGTCAAGAACACCATGGAAGATGAATTGGGGCCTGAAATGTTCCAACAGTTTTTGGGCACACACCTGTTTAAACGACAAATTGCTTGGGGAGCAAAAATGGAAAATGGCAAATGGTGGGACAATATCAATACCCCGGATGTGGTGGAAACCAGAAAGGATATGATCATGAAATCCTTTGCGGAAGCATGGGCCTCGCTCGAGAACGACCTTGGACCCGATCCGAGCCAATGGACATGGGACAAAGTACATACCTTGGAACACCAACACCCGTTTGGGAAAGTAGCATCATTGCGGTCGTATTTCAATGTTGGTCCTTTTCCAGTGGAAGGCACACGTGAAGTAATCAACAATCTTTCTTTTCCGTATGACGGAACCGGTTTTTACAAAGTAAGTTCAGGACCGTCCACGCGGCGTATCATCGATTTTTCAGATATCGAAAACAGTATCAGTATTTTGCCTACAGGGCAATCCGGCAACCCTTTCAGTAAACACTACAAGGATCAAGCCGAGATGTATGTTAATGGTCAGTTTCGGAAAATGATGATGAACAAAGCAGAGATCCAAGAAACTGCCGAATCTGTGCTGACGTTTACAAAGCGTTAACCAATTTTATTGGTTGGTAATAGGCTTTTGTCAATCCAAACTGGGGCATCCATCAAATAGAAGGTTCTTTGGTTGTGGGAATAGCTATTTTATTCCACACTAAAGAGATTTTCAAAATATGCTCATCAAAGTTTATGGAAGTGCCGTTTTTGGCATTGAGGCAACCACCATTGCGGTGGAAGTGAATGTGGATAAAGGGGTAGGATACCATTTGGTAGGGCTACCCGACAATGCCATTAAAGAAAGTAACTATCGGATTGCTGCGGCACTGCAGAACAACGGTTACAAGATTCCGGGCAAAAAGATCACCATCAACATGGCCCCTGCCGATCTGCGGAAAGAAGGCTCTGCCTATGACCTCACCTTGGCTTTGGGAATATTGGCCGCTTCCAATCAAATCAATTCCTTGAACATTCAGGACTATCTTATCATGGGGGAGCTCTCCTTGGACGGTAGCCTACAACCCATTAAAGGAGCATTGCCCATTGCGCTTAAGGCCCAAGAGGAAGGGTTTAAAGGCTTCATCCTTCCAAAGGAAAATGCCAGTGAAGCAGCCATTGTGAATAATCTGACGGTTTTTGGGGTGGACAACATCAAGGAGGTAATCGATTTTTTTGATCAAGGCACACCTTTGCAGGAAACCCATGTGGATACCAAACAGGAATTTTATGACCATTTGGATCTTCCTGATTTTGATTTCGCCGACGTTAAGGGCCAGGAAAGTATAAAAAGATGTATGGAAATCGCAGCGGCTGGAGGGCACAACATTATTTTGATAGGTCCCCCCGGAGCAGGCAAGACCATGCTGGCCAAACGACTTCCTTCCATTTTACCTCCGATGACCCTTCAAGAGGCGTTGGAGACCACAAAAATCCATAGTGTAGTGGGCAAGGTAAAGAACAAGGGGCTGATGAGTCAAAGGCCTTTTCGAAGTCCACACCACACCATTAGCAGCGCTGCCTTGGTCGGTGGTGGCAGCTATCCCCAACCTGGGGAAATTTCCTTGTCGCACAACGGGGTTTTGTTCCTGGACGAATTACCGGAGTTTGAACGTCGTGTACTCGAGGTGATGCGACAGCCCATGGAAGATAGGGAGGTAACCATTGCACGAGCCCAATATGCGGTAACCTATCCCAGTAGCTTTATGTTGGTCGCCAGCATGAATCCAAGTCCGGGAGGCTATTTTAACGATCCCGATGCTCCGGTTACATCCTCCCCGGCTGAAATGCAGCGGTATTTGGGAAAAATTTCGGGTCCGTTGTTGGATCGAATCGATATCCATATAGAGGTTACCCCCGTACCTTTTGATAAATTGTCGGACGACCGTAGAGGAGAAAGCAGCGTTGCCATTCGAAAGCGGGTAGAAATGGCCCGTGAAATCCAAACCATCCGATTTGAAGACTTCAAGGAAGTACACTACAACGCACAAATGGGCACCAAGCATATCCGTCAATTTTGCAGATTGGATGCCACTTCCAAAAATCTGTTAAAAAATGCCATGCAACGTTTGAACTTATCGGCACGTGCGTATGATCGGATATTAAAAGTATCCCGAACCATTGCTGACCTCAGTCAATCGGAACATGTGAACGAAGAACACATCTCGGAAGCCATTCAATACCGCAGTCTGGACCGCGATGGCTGGTTGGGCTGAGTATTAACCGAACTTTTTGATCAATTGATAGGCAAACTCCACCATTTCACGATAATTCTCCTTGCTAATTTTTTCGTCGATGCCGTGGAACCTTGTATAGCTATCGGGTTCAAGTCGAATCGGGTAAAAGCGATAGACATCGTCGGCCACATCATAAAAATAGCGGGCATCCGTACCACCGCCAATCAGACCTGGCACTACAACAGCTTCCGGGAACACGGAACGGATGGTCAATTCAAGATTTTTGAACGCTTCCGAATCAATTCCCGAAACTGGGGATGGGTCAGTGGAAAAACCGGCCAGTTCAACCTTGATCTTATCGCCCACAGTTTCTTGCACATGTTCTTTTACCGATGCAACCGTTTCTCCGGGCAATATCCTAAAATTAATGGTGGCCTTGCCTACGGTGGGTATCACATTGTCCTTAACACCGCCCTCCACAATGGTTGGGGCAGTAGTGGTATGTGCATTGAGCGCTTTTAATACAGGGCCTTTGAACAACCATGGATTGGCAAAGGCCAGTTTCTTCATAAACGGCATTTCGGCACCCATATATTCAAATTGGTAATCAATCGGCTTCACCATTTTGTAGGGAAATTGATTGTTTTCAAGGTCCACGATGGCTTGGGCCAACATACCCAAAGTATTGTCTTTCGGTGGCGCTGAACTGTGTCCGCCCCTTGTTTCAACTATCAAGTTGAAGGAGGCATAGCCTTTTTCGGCCAAGTTGACCATGGCCACGGTTTTGTCAAAATCAGGGACCATCTGAACGGCCAAAAAACCACCCTCGTCAAGTGCCATGGCAGCATTTACCCCCTTTGCTTTTAAATGGGCAGCAATTTCTTTGGCTCCGGTTGAGCCACCGAGCTCCTCATCATGGCCAAACGCCAGATAAATGGTCTGGGCTGGTTTGAAATTCTGTTGAAGCAAGGTTTCAACCGATTCCATAAGGGCCATTAACGAACTCTTATCATCCAAAGTTCCCCGACCAATAATATGGGTATCCGTAATTCGTCCTTCAAATGGTGGTGCTTCCCAATCCGATAGGGTGGGTTGGTCCACCGGAACCACATCCTGATGGGACATGAGTATAATGGGCTTTTTGGAGGCATCTGTCCCTTGCCATTTGTACAGCAAGCTGTACTCATTGATTTTTTCAAGGGAAAGTTGTTCGTGAACCAAGGGATAGGTTTCCCTTAAAAATTCATGGAATCCATTAAATGCAGTGGAATCGGGTATCGCATCTTCGCCAAAGGAAATGGTTTTAAACTGAATGGCCTTGGAAAGGTTGTAATATGCCGAATCGGGAAAAATCATGGCTTCCAAAGGCTCTGGGGCCACTTGTTTGGATGATAGCGATAAGGTGTTGAAGATCAATAAGGCTCCAACAACCACGATAACGGCCAAAAGGCCCAGAAGTAATTTTTTCATGAATAGGTTTTTTTGGTTGGTTTGTGACCGGTTGGATGAACAGCCAGCCCACAAGAGCTACAAATTATTGAAAATTTGGTTAGACACCTTACTTTCCATTGATTTTCGACCCATTAATTTTTTAAGGGTTTCAAAATGAATTCAACAATCCTGTGGCTCAAGGGTTTTAAAAACGCAAAAAATGAGTTAAACTGTTCAAATTCAATCAATTTGATTCGTAAACAATCCTATCTTTGCCGCCATTTTTTAAAGGAGAACAAATGCAATGTGTAGAATTGAACCCGGTGGGCAACTTTGATCCATGGGAACAGGAGAAGCTGGATGAGTTGCTGCGTCAAGATATTTCGGATGCCCTAAGTAATACACTGGTGTTCGAAAATGAAAACATGAAGTTGTGGGATTTGATCCTGCTGCCTGGGGAGCGGATACCTTTTAGAAGACATAATTCCAATTACGTGATGGCATGTACCACGGGTGGATTGGCGTTGACCAGGTATGGCAATGGCAAAATAGACATGCTGAAATTGGAGCCAGGCGATTCAGAATTTTTTGAGCACTGTGGCAAAAATTATGTGAACGACCTCGAGAATATCGGTGAATTCCCGATTGTCATCAATATTCTGGAATATAAACAAGCACAAAAGGACACAAGCAATATCTTTTGCAACTAAATGGCCTTGATGTTGGCCCTTAGTCCGGAAATAATGCCGAGAATGTTCTTTACGGTATCCTCCAAATAGTACTTAATGGCCAAATGGGGAATCCGGATTGTGGTAAACCCATTTTTAAAGGAGTGCATGGCATCTTCCAGGTCATTAATGGCCTGTTCGTGCGTGATCATGTTATAATCCTTATCGATTTCGATGTTGAGTTTTACCCGGGAAATGGCGATATCCACTGATTTTTTACCATCCCACCATTCCAACATGGGATGCGCTCCGGCTTCCTTTAGGGCATAGAATAAGTGAATGGCCTCGATCGGGGTGTCGTTGTCCAGGATCACTTTTTTAATAAGACGGGAATGTCTATCGCAAAGAGGAACACCCAGCGACTCCATGGAATTTTCAAATTGTTGGTGTTCTATACGCTTGTCACAATCCTTACATGTCATAAGTACTTGCAAAGTTTAAGGTCAAAGTTCGATTTGGGACTATTATAACTTTGCCTTTTTCAAAATCGTATAAATTGTCGATGTAAAACACCCCACTTTTAGACGAAATGCATTTTTTTGGATGAAATACATGGTTTGTCCCAATATCCTGTTAATTTCAACACCACAAACCAACTATTCAAATGCTCAAAAAATTAGGACCCGGTATATTGGTCGCGGCAGCCTTTGTTGGCCCAGGAACGTTGACGATGTGCACCCTGGCTGGAGTGCAATTTGGCTATTCATTGATTTGGGCCCTTCTAGTGTCCGTTTTGGCCACCATTGTTTTGCAGGGAATGGCAGGGCGAATTGGCGTGGTAACCCAACAAGGATTGGTGGATGTGGTTAAGGACCAACTCAAGACACCTTGGCTTAAAAACTTGGTTTTGATCATTGTTTTGGGTGCAATATTGATCGGCAATGCAGCTTATGAGGGCGGCAATATTGGTGGGGCTACATTAGGTCTGGAACAATTACTTCCCTTTCCTCAAATTAGACCCTTTCTGCCCGCCATTATTGGCATTGTAATTTTTCTTTTGTTGTGGTTCAGTAATTATAAGGTATTGGAGCGCCTATTTATCGGATTGGTCGCCCTTATGGGGGTGAGTTTTGTTATCTGTGCCCTATTGACCAAACCATCTTTGAATGAAATTGTAAAAGGGGCCTTGGTGCCCAAGTTGCCTAAAGGCAGTTTGTTGACGGTAATTGCCTTGGTGGGTACCACTGTGGTACCCTACAACCTGTTTTTGCACGCTTCCTTGGTCAAGGAAAAATGGCAATCGAAAGAGGATCTAAATATTGTAAAATGGGATACCATAATTTCCATCGCTTTGGGGGGGCTGGTATCCATTGCTATTTTGGTAACCGCAGCGGCGGCACCCATTGCCTATATTGACAATGCATTGGATATGGCAAAGGGACTGGAACCGTTATTTGGTAAAATGGCACTCTATTTCATGGCCTTTGGCTTGTTGGCCGCCGGAATAACTTCAGCGATCACTGCTCCACTGGCAGCGGCCTTTGTTGCCAGTAGTTGTTTTGGCTGGAAAGGAGGGATGCAGGACAAACGTTTCAAGCTGGTTTGGACCACGGTATTGTTTTGCGGTGTTGTTTTTCTTTCCTTCGATGTTAAACCGATTCAAGTTATTCAATTTGCCCAAGTGGCCAATGGTATTTTATTGCCCGTAATGGCCTTGTTACTGCTTTGGGTGGTAAATAAGAAAGACGTGATGGGCGCCAATGCAAATTCACTTGTGCAGAACATTTTTGGATGGGCCATTGTCTTGTTTTCCCTGTTTTTGGGCATTAAGAGTATACTAAAGGTAGTGGGGACTATATGAAACCATTTGTTATCGATATCAACTGTGATGTAGGGGAGGGCGTGGGCAATGAGCCCGACCTTTTTCCATATATCAGTTCTTGTAACATCGCCTGTGGTGGACACGCCGGTGATGAAGCCACCATGCGTAGCATTACAGCATTGGCCCAACAGCATCAGGTCAAGATAGGGGCACATCCTTCGTATCCGGACAAGCCGAATTTTGGAAGGGAAGTGATGGATATTTCCAACGAAGCACTTTCAGCAAGCATCAAGAATCAATTGGCGACCTTTGATGGTATTTTGGAAGAAATCAACGGGAAGCTGCACCATATTAAGGCCCATGGTGCACTGTATAATGAAACCGCCAAAAATGAGGAATTGGCACAAAATTATCTCAATGCCATTTCCGAATATAGGACAAGGGCAATAGTATATGTACCCTATGGTTCGGTGATTGCCAGTTTGGCGAAAGCGCAAGGTTTTGAACTGTGGTTTGAAGGATTTGCGGATAGGAATTACAATCCAGATCTTAGCTTGGTCTCCCGAAAGTCCGATAAAGCCTTGATACATCGACCAGAAGAGGTCCTGAACCATGTCTTACCGATGATTTGTGAAAACAGGGTACTTACCATTTCGGACCAGTTGGTCCCCATAGAAGTGCAAACCTTGTGCGTGCACGGCGACACTTCCTCGGCATTGGAAATATTGATGTATCTTTCAACAGAATTACCAAATCACCAGGTTAAGATACATCAGTGAAAAGTTACCCCATCAGCATAAAACCCTTTGGAGAGCGGGCCGTTCTTATGGAATGGCCCAACGAAGTAAAAGAAACCATTTTGGAAGACATCCTGATTTTTATGGATGCCTTTAAAGCATTGAAAATTAAAGGTTGGGAAATGTCTGTGGCCTACAATTCCGTCACCATGGTCTATAATCAGGATCATTTGGATTTTGAGGAAACCAAAACCTTGCTTTTGGAATGTTATAGCAACCGATTTAACACCGAATCCAAACGAGTGCGCCATCTTTGGACCTTGCCTGTTTGTTACGACCCGGAATTCGGTATGGACATAGCGTCGGTGGCCGATTCGCTTCATCTTTCGGTGGAAGAATTGATTGCACAGCATACATCACACCAATATGTGGTGTATGGTATTGGCTTTTTACCGGGCTTTATGTATTTGGGAGGATTGCCCCAATCCTTGGAAATTCCTAGAAGGGCCGAACCTCGTTTGCAGGTGGCTAAAGGCTCCGTTGGATTGGCAGGAAAACAGACAGGAATCTATCCGCAGGATTCACCGGGTGGATGGAACATTATCGGAAATTGTCCGGTTTCCCTTTTCAATCCATCGGCCAAACAACCTTGCTTTGTGAAAGTGGGCGATAAGATACAGTTCGAAAAAATATCCAAGGCCGAATACAAACTCCACATTATAGAGGCGGAAGTGGGCATTTATCAACCAGAAAAGACCGTTTTGAATGCTTAAAGTGCTGAAATCTGGATTTTTTATCTCCATACAAGATTTGGGTAGATTTGGATATCGTGATATTGGAGTGCCTATCTCAGGTGCGATGGACTCGGATTCCGTGAAAAAAGCAAACCTGTTGTTGGAAAATGACCCCAACGATGCCGTTTTGGAAATTACAATGACCGGCCCAACCCTTGAATTCCATGATCCAACCTATATCTGTTTGACGGGCGCGCACCTTTCCGCAACATTGAACAACCATCCCTTGGAAAATTATGAAGTGGTGAAGGTGGAAAAGGGGGATATATTGTCGTATGGCCGGTTAACAGACGGTTTTAGATCCTATTTGGCCATAAAAGGCGGATTTTTAACGGAAAAAATCATGGGTAGCCGTTCTCAGTTCATCCCGGTTACTGCCACCAAACGCCTAAAGGACGGGGATGAGGTGCCTTATAAGGCGTTCGATTCCTATAATCCCATGATTTCTGAGGTGAAGATTGAAGAGCATTACCATCATGACGAGTTGATGGTTCATAAAGGTCCAGAGTTCGACCTACTGACCGATGCCCAACTCAATCAAATTTTCGATTCCTCATTCTCGGTCTCCAAGGAAAACAATCGAATGGCTTATCAAATGGCAGAATTGATTGAAGGCCATTCCCATTCCATGCTCACTTCGGGCACCTTGCCAGGATCGGTGCAACTAACACCGGCAGGTCGATTGATCGTCTTGATGAAAGATGGGCAGACGACTGGAGGCTACCCAAGGGTTTTACAATTGTCGGAAGCTTCCATTTGTACCCTGGCCCAAAAGAAATCGGGCGACAAATTAACCTTTAAGCTGTTGTAGATTCCCAGTTATTTTTTGTATCGTTGGACTATGGAAGGAAATATCCTAATCAACAATGTGGTCATTATTGCTCCGATTAAGGGGTGATACAGATTGCTTGTTGCTAAAAAGGGCCTGTATCTCGATGGATGCAGGCCCTTTTTCTTTTCAATAAAAATAATTGAATGTTGGATTTTGAATTAATCTAAAATATTGATATTCAATTATATAAGTATATTATGTTTCCAGTGGATTTAAACACGCAAAGACTGTTAAAAATTTGAGGCTTTTTAAACATCTATCTTTGAATTACAGTATAAAATTCAGTGGAATTCTGTATTTGAATGAAATTTGACAATGGAATTGAACAAGTTTAGTAAAAGTGTGACCCAAGATCCAACGTTGCCTGCCGCCCAGGCCATGTTGCACGCCATCGGGTTGACTGATGAAGACCTACAAAAACCCTTAATAGGAATTGCAAGTACAGGTTATGAGGGCAACCCTTGCAACATGCACCTCAATCAATTGGCCCTGGAAGTGAAAAAGGGAGTGGAGTCCACCAATATGGTCGGACTCATATTCAATACGATTGGAGTGAGTGACGGTATTTCAAACGGCACGCCGGGTATGCGCTACTCCTTGCCATCCAGGGATATTATTGCCGATTCCATTGAAACCGTGGTGCAGGCCATGAGCTATGACGGTTTGGTGACCGTGGTGGGTTGTGATAAAAACATGCCAGGTGCTTTAATGGCGCAGCTGCGTTTGAACCGCCCCTCCATTTTGGTGTATGGCGGTACCATTGCACCGGGGTGCCATAACAACAAGAAACTGGACATCATTTCCGCTTTTGAGGCTTACGGACAGAAAGTGGCCGGTACCATAGATGAGACCGAATACAAGGCGGTTATCCACAAAGCTTGCCCAGGGGCAGGCGCCTGCGGTGGTATGTACACGGCCAATACCATGGCCTCTGCCATTGAAGCCATGGGAATGTCATTGCCCTTCAATTCATCCATACCAGCGGTAAACGAAGCCAAGGGAGCCGATTGCGAATCCTCAGGTGCCGCATTGCTGAACCTTTTGGAAATGGATCTTAAACCGAAGGATATCGTTACCAAAAAAGCATTGGAGAATGCCTTCCGATTGGTTACAGTTTTGGGTGGTTCCACGAATGCCGTGTTGCACTTTATGGCCATTGCACATGCTGCGGAGGTCGATTTCACTTTGGAAGACATCACCCGAATCAGTGAAAATACCCCTTTGTTGGCCGATTTAAAGCCCAGTGGAAAGTATTTGATGGAAGACCTGCATAAAATTGGAGGTGTACCGGCCGTGCTTAAATATATGTTGAAGAAAGGATTGCTGCATGGCGATTGTATGACAGTGACAGGAAAAACCTTGGCAGAAAATCTATTGGATGCGCCCGATTTGGCGGAAGGCCAGGATATTATCCGACCAATAGACCAACCTATAAAAGAAACCGGGCATATCCGGATTCTATATGGCAATTTGGCCACAGAGGGAGCGGTAGCCAAAATTACAGGCAAGGAAGGGCTTAGTTTTACAGGAACCGCACGGGTTTTTAACAGTGAAGTTGAGGTGAACCAAGGAATCCATAACGGAAAAGTGAAGAAAGGCGATGTTGTGGTAATCCGATACGAAGGACCAAAAGGAGCCCCTGGTATGCCAGAAATGCTGAAACCGACCTCCGCCATTATGGGTGCCGGTTTGGGCAAGGATGTTGCGTTGATCACCGATGGTCGTTTTTCGGGTGGATCCCATGGATTTGTGGTCGGTCACGTTTCGCCCGAAGCCCAAGTGGGTGGGGGGATTGCCCTGGTAAAGGATGGAGACACCATAACCATTGATGCGGTGAACAATACGATCGACATCAACATTTCCGACGAAGAGTTGGAACAACGCAGAAAAGAATGGAAACAGCCCGAGTTGAAGATCAAATCGGGAAGTTTGTATAAATATGCCAAAACAGTATCGTCAGCATCCAAAGGCTGTGTAACTGATTTGTTTTAAGCGATAAGGCCCTTACGGGATATTTAATTTCCTAAATAGACGATATGGAAACGTTGAAGGCACAAAAAAAAGAACAGCAAAAACAGACCACCATGAGAATTACAGGTGCAGAGGCCATCATTCAGTGTTTGTTGGCAGAAGGTGTGGATTTGATCTACGGATATCCGGGCGGAGCAATTATGCCCGTTTATGATGAATTGTATAAGTTTCAGGATAGGTTGACCCACATTTTGACCCGTCATGAACAAGGCGCTACCCATGCGGCCCAAGGTTATGCCAGGGTTACAGGGAAAGTAGGCGTGGCCATGGCCACTTCCGGACCCGGTGCCACCAATTTGGTCACCGGATTGGCCGATGCGCAAATCGATTCAACTCCCATGGTGTGTATCACGGGTCAGGTGCCCAGACATTTGTTGGGTTCCGATGCCTTTCAAGAAACAGATATCGTTGGTATTTCCACACCGGTGACCAAGTGGAACTACCAAGTCACCAAAGTAGAGGAAATCCCAGAAATCATTGCCAAGGCATTCTATATTGCCAAGTCAGGTAGGCCGGGCCCTGTTTTGGTGGATATCACCAAGAATGCCCAATTTGATGAGTTGGATTTTTCCTATGAAAAGTGCACCGGTGTTCGCAGCTATAAACCCGTTCCACAACCGGATCCCCAAGCCATTGAGCAAGCTGCGGAATTGATCAATAAAGCCAAAAAACCGTATATCGTGTTTGGACAGGGGGTAATCTTGGGAGAGGCTGAGGCAGAACTCAAGGCATTGGTTGAAAAAGCGGGTATTCCCGCGGCGTGGACCATTTTGGGACTTTCCGCCATGGAAACCGACCATCCTCTTAATGTGGGAATGGTGGGGATGCACGGCAATTACGGACCCAATGTCCTCACAAACGAATGTGATGTGCTTGTCGCCATTGGCATGCGTTTCGATGATCGCGTAACAGGAGACCTCAATACCTACGCAAAGCAGGCCAAAGTCATTCATTTTGATATTGACCCAGCGGAAATCAATAAAAATGTGAAAGCAGACGTGGCCGTTTTGGGCAATGCAAAGGAAACGTTGGGCATGTTGTTGCCGTTGATCAATGAAAACAAGCATGAGGCATGGTTGGCCGAATTTGAGAAAAAACACCAGATTGAGTACAATGAACTGATCGAGAAAGATATCCATCCTACCAAAGAAGGATTGACCATGGGTGAGGTAATCGAGCAGATCAACCAAGCTTCTGGCCAAAATGCAGTCATCGTTTCAGACGTGGGCCAGCATCAGATGATTGCTTGTAGATATGCCAAGTTCAAACAGACCAAGAGTAACATTACCTCCGGTGGTTTGGGGACCATGGGCTTTGGTCTACCTGCGGCCATTGGGGCCAAAATGGGAGCGATGGACCGCGAAGTGGTCGCCATTATTGGTGATGGGGGTTATCAAATGACCATACAGGAACTTGGGGTGATTTTTCAGCACAATGTACCCGTTAAGATTGTGGTATTGAACAACGACCACTTGGGCATGGTGCGCCAATGGCAAGAACTGTTCTTTGATAGACGCTACGCATCCACAGTGATGACCAACCCCGATTTTGTGAAAATTGCGGAAGGGTATCATATCCAATCACGAAGGGTGACCGAACGGGCTGATCTTAAGGAAGCTGTGCAAGAGATGATGGCATCCAAGAATCCCTATTTTTTGGAGGTCAAGGTGGAAAAAGAAGATAATGTGTTCCCGATGATCCCTTCTGGGGCTTCCGTGGCCGATATCAGATTGAAATAAAGAAGTAAAAGTATAAGTGTCATTGGTGAACGGCTTGGCAGTGCCCCGCATCAATCGACATCAATAGCAAAACACGATGGAAAAACAATGGTATACCATATCGGTGTATTCCGAAAATAATGTGGGCTTGTTGAACCGAATATCTGGAATATTCTTAAAGCGACACATTAATATAGAAGGATTAAATGTCTCTAAATCAGAAATAGAGCATGTTTCCAAATTTACAATAGTTGTGTACACCACAGAGGATTGGACCCGGAAAATTGTCCAGCAAATTGAAAAACAGGTGGAAGTGATCAAGGCATTTTACCATACTGATGATGAGATCATCTATCAGGAATCGGCCTTGTTCAAAATCGCTTCCCATTTGTTGTTCGACGAGCGACAGATCCAGAATATCATCAAGGAAAGCAATTCTCAAATCGTTACCGTAAACCGCGAATTTTTTGTGTTGGCCAAAACGGGACGCCGACATGAAATCGACGAAATGCACGATGCTTTGGAGCCTTATGGAATCATGCAGTTTGTGCGTTCAGGCCGTATTGCAGTTACCAAGGCTACTATGCCGATCACAGAACTATTGACAGAATTTCAAGAAAACTAAATAGCATAAAATCAAACAGGAAAATGGTAAATTACTTTAACACACTATCATTACGCGAAAAATTGACCCAACTGGGCAAATGTAGGTTTATGGACCCGAGTGAATTTGCAGATGGTGTAAACGCTTTAAAAGGAAAGAAAATCGTTATAGTGGGCTGCGGAGCCCAAGGATTGAACCAAGGCCTCAATATGCGCGACTCCGGATTGGATGTTTCTTATGCGCTTCGTGCAGCCGCTATCAAGGAAAAAAGAGCTTCTTATAAAAATGCTACGGAGAACAACTTTGTGGCCGGCACCTATGAGGAATTGATTCCTACTGCCGATTTGGTCATCAATCTAACTCCCGATAAACAACATACCAATGTGGTAGGTACTGTAATGCCCTTGATGAAAAAAGGGTCCACACTTTCCTATTCCCATGGTTTCAACATTGTGGAGGAAGGCATGCAGGTGCGTGAGGACATTACCGTGATCATGGTGGCACCCAAAAGCCCAGGGTCAGAGGTGCGTGAAGAATACAAACGCGGTTTTGGTGTACCTACATTGATTGCCGTGCACCCAGAGAACGATCCGGAAGGCAAGGGATTGGAGTGGGCAAAAGCTTACGCGACCGCTACCGGTGGAAATAGGGCCGGTGTTTTGGAATCTTCATTCGTTGCCGAGGTTAAATCCGATTTAATGGGCGAGCAGACCATTTTGTGTGGTTTGTTACAGACCGGTTCCATTCTTTCTTTCAATAAAATGGTGGAAAAAGGAGTGGATAAAGGCTATGCCTCCAAATTGATCCAGTACGGTTGGGAAACCATTACCGAAGGGCTAAAGCAAGGCGGTATCACCAATATGATGGACCGTTTGTCCAACCCTGCTAAGATCAAGGCTTTTGAGTTGGCGGAAGAGTTGAAGGTAATCATGCGTCCCCTGTTCCAAAAACACATGGACGACATTATGAGCGGTCATTTTTCCAAGACCATGATGGAAGATTGGAACAATGGCGATAAAAATTTGTTGGATTGGAGAGCGGCCACGGGCGAAACTGCATTTGAAAAAACGCCAGCTGGCGACATGTCCATTTCTGAACAAGAATACTACGATAATGGTGTGTTGATGGTTGCTTTTGTGAAATCTGGTGTGGAACTGGCCTATGAGACCATGACCGAATCGGGTATTATCGGTGAATCCGCTTACTATGAATCATTGCACGAAACCCCGTTGATTGCTAATACCATTGCCAGAAAAAAATTGTTCGAAATGAACCGTGTCATTTCCGACACCGCTGAATATGGCTGTTACTTGTTCGATCACGCCTGTAAGCCATTATTGACGGACTTTATGAAAAAGGTGGAAACGGAAATCATCGGAAAAACGTATGGTGCCGGGAAGGACAATGGCGTGGACAACGTAAAATTGATCGCCGTGAACAAGGCCATTCGAAATCATGATGTAGAGATTGTGGGTGCAAGACTACGCGCCTCCATGACGGCAATGAAGCCGATATAACCCAAAGCGTATTGGCCCCATGAAAAGTGAGACCGTGGATACCTATTTTCCACAAATAGCGAATATTTATCAGGCCGCAAAGGTAATTTCACAAGTAGTGGACGAAACGCCTTTGCAGCAAAGCATTCGCTATTCCAAAAAGTATGGGGCCAATATACTATTAAAGCGCGAGGACCTTCAGCGTGTTCGCAGTTATAAAATTAGGGGTGCCTTCAATAAAATTGCGTCCCTATCACAAGCACAACTTGAAAAAGGAGTGGTTTGCGCCAGTGCGGGAAACCATGCCCAAGGTGTGGCTTTCGCCTGCAGTCATCTAAAAGTACAAGGCACTATCTATATGCCCGTGGTGACCCCAAAACAGAAAATCGACCAGACCAAAATGTTTGGTGGGGATTGGGTCAGGGTGGTTTTGGAAGGTGATACTTTTGACGACTCCAACAAGGCAGCCCAGGAATACTGTAATCAGGAAGGAAAAACCTTTGTGCATCCTTTCGATGATGAAAAGATCATAGAGGGACAGGCCACTGTGGGCCTGGAAGTTTTGCAACAGTCCAACGAACCCATCGATTATGTGTTTGTACCAGTTGGTGGTGGTGGACTGGCGGCTGGACTGTGTGGCACATTTCAGGCATTGTCTCCCAAAACAAAGATCATTGGTGTTGAGCCGGAAGGTGCCCCATCTATGAAAAAATCCATAGAGGAGGGCCATTTGGTCGAATTGCAACAGATTGACAAGTTTGTGGATGGCGCGGCCGTGCAGCGCGTTGGAGGATTGACCTTTCCCATTTGTCGATCATATTTATCCGAAATGGTGACCGTTCCAGAAGGAAAAGTGTGTCAAACTATTTTGGATCTTTACAATCGGGATGCCATTGTGGTGGAACCTGCTGGAGCTTTGACCATTGCGGTACTGGATGATTTTGCAGCGGAGATCAAGGGTAAAAATGTGGTATGTGTGATCAGTGGTAGCAATAACGATATCACACGGACCGCTGAAATTAAGGAGCGAGCCTTGTTGTTTGCCAACCTCAAACATTACTTTATCGTTCGGTTTCCACAACGCCCCGGGGCTTTAAAAGAGTTTGTGGCCGAAATTTTGGGCCCGGATGATGACATCACCCATTTTGAGTATTCCAAGAAATCCAGTCGGGAGAATGCACCGGCCGTGGTCGGGATCGAACTGAAATCTTCCGAAGATTTGGAGCCCTTGATTGCTCGAATGAAGGCAAGACATTTTTTTGGGGATTATTTGAACGACAAACCCGATCTTTTTCAATATCTGGTATAACAACAATTCCCCATCTTGTTCCAATTGAAGATTTCCATCGTTTGCGGGCCAAAACCTTCGGCAATGAAGAGCCATAAAAACGATTTTGTGTTAGCTTTGTTAGGGATGGGCAATCCTATTTGAGAACATTAATGCTATAATAAACAACCTATGTCAAAAACAAAAACGGTAATCCCTGAAGCTTTTCAGATTACGGAACAGATACATCAAAAAACATATTTGGTCAATGGCGAACTCCGTAAATGGGAGGGAGCGACCAGTCCGGTAGTTTCTACCATTTCATCGACCGAAGCATATGCCCCAACCCCTTTGGGAAGCATCCCTGATATGGGAGAGCCTGAGGCCATGTCTGCGTTGGAAGCTGCTTTGGCAGCGTATGACAAGGGTCAGGGTGTGTGGCCTACCATGAAGGTGAAGGACCGCATCGAGTGCATGGAATCCTTCGTGAAGAAAATGGAGCAAAAACGCGAAGAGGTGGTGAAGTTGTTGATGTGGGAAATAGGAAAATCCAAACCCGATTCGTACAAAGAATTTGATCGTACCGTTGAGTATATTTATGATACCATCGAAGACTACAAGCAGTTGGATCGCGATTGTGCCAAGTTCCAAAAGCACGATGGGGTGTATGCCCACATACGCAGGGGGCCATTGGGTGTTGTGCTTTGTTTGGGACCATACAACTATCCGTTGAATGAAACCTTTGCATTGTTGATTCCCGCCATAATTATGGGGAACACTACCATTTTTAAACCAGCAAAGCATGGCGTTCTATTGATCACACCGCTTTTGGAGGCATTTCAGAGCAGTTTTCCCAAAGGAGTAGTCAATATACTCTTTGGACGAGGAAGGGCCGTAGCGGCTCCCATAATGAAAACAGGCAAGGTGGATGTGTTGGCCTTGATCGGAAACAGTAAATCGGCCAATGCTTTGCAAGATCAGCATCCAAAAAGTAACAGGCTGCGATTGGTGTTGGGTCTAGAAGCAAAAAACCCGGCCATTGTGCTGCCCGATGCCGATTTGGACCTGACCATAAACGAATGTATCGCGGGCACCCTTTCCTTTAACGGGCAACGTTGTACGGCACTGAAAGTGGTTTATGTGCATGAGGATATCAAGGATGAATTTTTAAAACGATTCTCCGAAAGGGTAGATGCCTTGAAATTTGGAAATCCATGGGATGATGGTGTAAGCCTTACCCCACTTCCGGAACCGGACAAACCAGCCTATATCCAGGAGCTTTTGGATGACGCCAAAATGAAAGGAGCCAAGGTTTTGAACAAAAAAGGAGGGAAACATTTCGATAATTACATTTGGCCGGCAGTGGTGTACCCAGTAACCAAGGATATGAGGGTGTATGAAGAGGAGCAGTTTGGGCCAATAATCCCAGTTTTGTCTTTCAAGGATATTGAGGAGCCTTTGGATGACATGGCAGAATCCAACTATGGTCAGCAAGTGAGTTTATTCGGAAAGGATGTATACACCTTATCACCACTTATTGATACTTTGGCCAATTTGGTGTGTCGAGTGAACCTGAACAGTTCTTGCCAACGTGGACCGGATGTGTATCCGTTTACGGGACGAAAGGACTCGGCCCAATCCACGTTGAGTGTTCATGATGCCCTACGTTCGTTCTCGATTCGAACTTTTGTGGCATTCAAGGACAACGATTTGAACAACCAAACTGTGGAACAATTGTTGGAGGCGAAAGTGAGTAATTTCTTGAGCACCGATTATATTTTGTAATAACAATCAGAGAATTAAAAAGCCCCTAATTTGTTAGGGGCTTTTTTATTGTTGAATCGTTACTGGAATTATAATTTCAATATTTTAACTTGGTTAGCTTTTTATCAAATTTGTCAAGCTTCACCATCAAATTATCAAAAGCCAATTCAAAGGCTTTTAAAACATCATCCATATTGGGTTCTGTGTTTCCGGCTACCTGAAATTTAAAATCTTTAGATCCTGCGGATATAGTGTTTTTGAATATTAATTTGTTTTTGGTGTTTAAAATTTTCATTTGGAGGGATAGGTTGACTCCTGATTCTCCCATTCCATAGGTGTTTCCCATATAGGATAGACTAGGGGAGAATTCCAAAATAATAAAGGCATCAGATTCTGGTAGATTTTGAATCAACGTTTCAATGGCACCATCATTATTAAATGGCCTTCCAGTCCCAATTGGTAAATATTCTCCAATAGTGAAAACATGATATTCGCTCATGCGATAATCTGTTTTTAACACCAATGGATCGTGTATACTTGTGCCTAACCCGGTTAAGGTAAATTTCACATTTTTTGGAGCACTTTCATATTCATCCAACATATACTTGTAGAAAGGTTCCGAAAGAAAGGAGGTCGAAGAATCGATGGTGATTTTCGAGTTTAATGCCAAGACAAGATCTGAAAGTTTATTTTCTATTGCTTTTAAATGGGTTTGGTCTGCATTGATGAATTTAGCAAGGGCGTCAAGATATTGAGCTCCTTGGTCTGTATCCATTTTTAGTGTGTAGGCAGAGATTATAGTGTATTTTTCTTGGGCTTTAAGGTTAAAGCCAATTACCAAAAAAACGATACCTATTTGGATATATTTGAACTTATATTTCTTCACTTTGAAAGGAGTTTTGGTTTAGGGATTTCTCTCTTTGGATTCTTTAATGAATCTTTTAACGGCGTCAATTTCTGGCCCGGTCCAAGTGGTTCTTAATTTTTCGGCTTCCAAATAATTCTTCTCAGCTTCTCCGTGTTTTTTTTGGATTGCGTTCACATATGCCAAGTTCAAATAGAAACCCGTTGCCACCTTCTTGTTGATACGGGCTTTTTTGTCCTCAACGTCCTTGGAAGCCAGTTCGGTTTGCCAAATTTCAACCGCCATGTTTAGTTTTTCATTTGAGGAATCTTCATTTGACATTCTGATTAGAAAAGCCTCTTTCAACATATCGATAGCATTTTCTGATTCTGTGAAGTCGAATTTTTTTCCAGCAGCACTGTACAATTCCAATTCTACAGTTTTTTGTGGATATCCTATTTGATCGTTCAATACTTCGTTCGCCATTGCTAGATCATTTTTAATGGTTTTGTCCTCGATACCAGCTATTAGTGAAACTTTGTTTGCTCGCCATTCATCATCTAACTTACGGGATGTCAGTTCATATTTTCTGTCAAGAAAGTGGTGCTCACGTAATTCATTTCCGAAAGCTTTGGAGAAAACCAACTGTTTATTATTGGTTATTACACTTACCGTAAATGGGTTTCGGTACATGGTTTTATAGTACATCCTTTGCTTTTTCTCATCGACAATTTTTTCATTTGAGACTACGGAAAACCCTTCAAGTTTTATTTCGATATTAATTTCACCATCGGAAAGAGCCCTTTCCAAGCCTTGGATTTCAATTGCTGAATTACTCAATATCTCTTCATTCAAAATTGCACCCATGAAATCTGGAGCAGCAATTTTTCGTACTGGCTTTTTCAATAATACTCTCCCAGCTACACTTGAATTATTGTAAGCTTCAAGTTCTTTCTCAAAAGTCTCATCGTATATTCTTTGCCTTTCCTCAAATGCATTTCTTTTTTCAATTAAATCGGCTTTGTTTACTTGGATAACCTTTACATCATATTTCCAGTTACTATCAAACTTTAGCAAAGGAGACTGGATATATGTGTATGAAAGCCTTTCTTTTTTGGCACGTTGACCAAACAACATTGTTGAACTTAATAGAATCGAAGTCAGAAGAAGGAGTAATCTATGCATAGATTTTAAATTTAATTCGCACTAAAACTAAGGAGGCAGAAAGGATTGAAGATCTCGTAATTTATGGATGCCCGTTTTCAATTGACGGATATCGATAAAAAAGGAAGCCCAGACAGATGTCCGGGCTTCCCTTGGTTTGCAGTTAGGGTTGATTAAATATTTTTGGCCAGCCAATCGCCAACCTCACTGGTTTTATACGCTTTTCCGCCATCGGCAAGGTCTTCTGTGACCACGCCTTCGGCCAGTGATTTGTTCACCACATCACGAATGGCTTCTGCTTCGTCTTTTAGACCAAATGCCGTTTCGAACATCATCGCGGCAGAAAGCACGGTAGCCAATGGGTTGGCAATGTCCTTTCCAGCAGCTTGTGGATAGGAACCATGTATCGGTTCAAAAAGTGATGTCTTTTCCCCTAAGGAGGCGGAGGGCATCAATCCCATGGAACCTGAGATTACTGAAGCTTCATCGGTCAGGATGTCCCCAAATAGGTTTTCTGTGATCAAAACATCGTAGGAGCTAGGCCATTGCACCAATCGCATGGCCACGGCATCCACAAATTCATAGGAAACTTCCACTTCTGGATATTCCTTTTCCAATTTTTGAACGGTTTCCCGCCACAAACGCGATGTTTCCAATACGTTGGCCTTATCCACACAGCATAACTTTTTCGAACGCTGTAGGGCCATTTCAAATCCTTTTCTGGCCAAACGTTCCACTTCTTCTCGTGTGTAGGTGCAGGTATCGTATGCAGTATTGTCCCCATCTTCGCGGCCTCTTTTGCCAAAATAGATGCCACCGGTCAATTCACGTAGAAATACCAAATCGGTACCTTCGATGCGTTCCCTTTTTAAAGGGGATTTATCGATTAACGATGGAAATGTGAACGTGGGACGTACATTGGCAAAAAGCCCTAATTTCTGACGCATTTTCAACAAACCTTGTTCGGGTCTTACTTTGGCGGAAGGGTCATTGTCAAAGCGGGGATGGCCAATGGCGCCAAATAGCACAGCATCGGCTGCAACACATATTTCGTGGGTTTCATCAGGGTAGGGTTCTCCAACAGCATCAATTGCAGCTGCACCGGTCAATGCGGGCGTCCAATGGATCTCATGTCCAAATTTGTTGGCCACGGCATCGGATACTTTAACGGCTTGATCTATTACTTCCGGACCGATTCCATCACCGGCCAATAACGCTATGTTTAATTTCATTTTTTATCGTTCTTCGTTAATCGTTGTTGGTTTATGGTTGCTTTTTTGTTGGCGAACCGTCATACAAGGTTGAGCATTTTTTCAGTGGCTTTGATCGCGGATACCGTTTGGTCGGAATCCAGACCACGGGTAGTGAAATCCTTGTCTTTGGTCTGCCAGGTAATTACAGTTTCACAAAGGGCATCCGAGGTACTGCCCGGAGGTATACGAACAGCATAATCCACCAACTTGGGCAATTCCCGGTTTTCTTTTTTGTACACTTTTTTCAAGGCATTGATGAAGGCATCAAATTGCCCATCCCCTTGGGCATGTTCCTCATAGGTTTTGCCTTCAATTTCAATGGAAAGGGTAGTGGAGGGTTTCAATCCTTTGGAATGTGTGAGCACATAGGATTTTACAAATACTTTTTGTTGGTGCAGGTTGCTGTCCAGAACGTCCGAAATGATATACGGTAGATCTTCTTTTGTAACACGTTCTTTCTTGTCGCCCAGTTCAATAATGCGTTCGGTAACCTTTTTCAGTTCGTCATCATTCAAGGTCAACCCCAGCTCCTGTAAATTCTTTTGGATATTGGCCTTCCCTGAGGTTTTGCCCAACGCATATTTGCGTTTTCTACCAAAGCGCTCGGGCAATAAATCGTTAAAGTATAGATTCTTTTTACTATCTCCATCTGCGTGTATACCAGCTGTTTGAGTGAAAACATTATCTCCCACAATCGGTTTGTTGTCGGGAATGCTGAAACCGGTGAACGCTGAAACCAATTTGCTCACCTTATAAAGCGAACTTTCCTTAACACCAATGTGGATTTCCGGCAAAAAATCGTTGATTACGGCAACCACACTGGCCAGTGGGGCATTGCCGGCACGTTCACCCATTCCATTCACGGTCAGGTGCAAACCGTGGGCACCCGCTTTTAACGCTTCCATGACGTTGGCAACACTAAGGTCGTAGTCGTTGTGACCGTGAAAGTCAAAATGGGTATTGGGATAGCGTGCAATGATTTCCTTGAAAAATACTCCTGTTTCCGAATGGGTTAGTACACCAAGTGTATCGGGCAACAAAACCCTTTTGATGGGCTGTTGGGTCAAAAAATCGAGAAACTGCATCACATATTCCTTCGAATTGCGCATGCCATTGCTCCAATCCTCCAAATAGACATTGGTTTCAATGCCCAACTTTTTAGCCTTGGAAATAACAGCTGCGATTCCGGAAAAATGTTGCTCCGGAGTTTTCTTGAGCTGATGGGTCAAATGGTTCAGCGAACCTTTGGTCAATAGATTTTGGACTTTTGCACCGGCTTCCTGCATCCAATCCAACGATACACCGTCGTCCACGAAGGTCAACACCTCAACTTTGGACAAATACCCTTCCGAAGCGGCCCATTCGGTAATATTTTTAACCGCCTGCATCTCTCCTTCGGAAACCCGGGCAGAAGCAACTTCAATGCGGTCCACCTTGAGTTCTTCCAGCAGCAATTTGGCCAAGGTCAATTTTTCGGAAGCCGAAAAGGATACCCCGGAGGTTTGTTCACCATCACGTAGGGTGGTGTCCATTATTTCAATGGTTCGTGCTTTCATTTAGGATATAGTGCTGCTAAAAAAAGATTACAACGGTGTGTTCTCCGCAAACTTTTGGATTCCTTCTTTGATGTTCAACAAATAGTCGATATCATCAAACCCGTTCAACATGTTCTGCTTTTTATAACCGTTGATGTCAAAATTTTCACTTTCACCGGTAGCTAGAATGGTAATGGATTGCTGTGGAAGATTTACTTCCAATTTCGTTTTCGGGTCAGCTTCGATGGCCTTGAATATTTGGTCCAAAAATTCTGGAGTCACCTGAACGGGCAAAACGCCCACATTTAAACAGTTGTTACGGAAGATATCCGCAAAGAAACTCGACACCACACATCGGAAACCATAATCATAAACCGCCCAAGCGGCATGTTCCCTGGATGATCCAGAGCCAAAATTTTTGCCCCCCACAAGGATTTTTCCGCTGTAGATAGGATTGTTCAACACAAAATGCTCTTTGGGAGTACCATCCGTATTGTATCGCCAATCCCTGAACAAGTTGTCGCCAAAGCCTTTTCGTTCGGTAGCCTTTAAAAATCGGGCTGGTATAATTTGGTCGGTATCCACATTTTCTATGGGCATGGGTACCGCACTGCTCTTTAGTATGTTGAATTTATCGTATGCCATTTTTCTTTCAATTATCAGTTATCAATGTTCAATTAACAATGGGTTTTATTGCTAATTGTTCACTGGTCATTGTTTATTGTTACGCGTAGATTTCTTCCATCAATTCCCTTGGATCGGTCACCTTTCCGGTTACAGCTGCGGCGGCCGCCACCAATGGGCTTGCCAATAGGGTTCGGGCTCCGGGACCTTGCCTTCCTTCAAAGTTCCGGTTGGAGGTGCTCACTGCATATTTCCCGGCAGGGATTTTATCATCATTCATGGCCAAACAGGCAGAACAGCCAGGTTCCCGCAATTCAAAACCAGCATCGGTCAATATATCCAAAATGCCTTCTTCTTTGATGGCCGCTTCCACCTTGTGTGATCCAGGCACCAACCAAGCGGTGACGTTGTCAGCTTTTTTACGTCCTTTTACGATAGAGGCAAAAGCCCTGAAATCCTCGATTCGACCGTTGGTACAGCTGCCCAAGAATACAAAATCGATAGGTTTGCCGATCATGGCCTCACCTTCATTGAACGCCATGTACTCCAACGATTTTTTATAGGTTGCCACACCACCTTCCACAGCTTCGGCCAATGGAATGTCATTTTTGATACCCATACCCATCCCTGGATTGGTTCCGTAAGTGATCATAGGTTCGATCTCACTGGCTTCAAACGTCAATTCTTTGTCAAAAATGGCATCTGCATCGGTGTACAATGTTTCCCAATAGGTCATTGCTTTGTCCCAATCCGCTCCTTTTGGTGCATATTCGCGCCCTTTGATGTAATTGAAGGTAGTCTCGTCCGGGGCGATCATTCCACCACGTGCTCCCATTTCAATACTCAGGTTACAAACGGTCATTCGCCCTTCCATGGACATGTTTTGGAACACATCCCCAGCATATTCCACAAAATAACCTGTGGCGCCCGATGTGGTCAATTTGGAAATGATGAAAAGCGCTACGTCTTTTGGCGTAACTGCTTTGCTCAGGGTTCCATTAATGTTGATGCGCATTTTTTTCGGTTTCGGCTGCATGATGCATTGGGTGGACAATACCATTTCCACCTCGCTGGTACCGATACCAAACGCGATGGCACCAAACGCTCCGTGAGTGGATGTATGTGAATCACCACAGACAATAGTGGCACCGGGCACGGTAATTCCGTTCTCAGGGCCGATAACGTGCACAATTCCGTTTTTCTCATGTCCAAGACCCCAATAGGGTATGTTGTGGGCCTTTGCATTTTCTTCCAAGGCCCGTAATTGGTTTGCAGACAATGGATCCTTGACCGGTAAATGTTGGTTACGGGTTGGGGTGTTGTGATCTGCGGTCGCAAAGGTGCGTTCGGGATACAAAACTTTGATGCCCCTATTCTTCAACCCCAGAAAAGCCACAGGACTAGTGACTTCGTGGACCAAATGCCTGTCGATGAACAATACATCGGGGCCGTTTTCAATATGTTTTACTACATGGGAATCCCAGACTTTATCAAATAGTGTCTTGCTCATGGTATCGTCGATAATTTGTAAGCTAACAAAGTTAAAATTTGAATTTTCAACCGTTAATCGATATACGCTAAAATTACGATGTTCAACCGTTATTTTAATTCAAAATTCAGATAGACAACAAATATTATCATCTGATTTTCAAAATATCACAAAGACAATGTAGTTCCATAAAATCAGAATTCAAATCAACTAATATAATTCCAAATGGTCTTGTTGGCCATCATTTTGGAATAGGCGTTGAGTACGGGTCTATTTTTGGTTTTTTCAAGTCTTGGGTCGTTTTTCAACAATTGAATGGCGTGGTAACGGGCTGTTTTCAGGATTTGATTGTCCTTAACAATATCGGCGATTTTTAGGTTCAGCATACCGCTTTGTTGGGTACCCATCAAATCGCCAGGGCCGCGGAGTTTCAGATCTACTTCGGCTATTTCAAAACCATCGTTGGTGCCCGTCATGGTCTGTAATCGGGTTTTGGCGTCATCGGATAGTTTATGCCCTGTCATCAATATGCAATAACTCTGCTCTGCACCGCGACCCACACGGCCGCGTAACTGGTGCAATTGGGAGAGTCCGAAGCGTTCTGCACTTTCAATGATCATTACTGAGGCATTGGGCACGTTCACGCCTACCTCAATTACGGTGGTGGCTACCATGATCTGGGTTTCACCTTTTAAGAACCGTTCCATTTCGTAATCCTTGTCGGTTGGTTTCATTTTGCCGTGTACAATGGAAATTTGGTATTCCGGTTGGGGGAAATCACGGGCAATACTTTCATAACCGTCCATCAGGTCTTTGTAATCCATGGCTTCCGACTCTTGGATCAAGGGGTAGACAATGTAAATCTGTCTGCCTTTTTTGATTTCATCTTTGATGAACCGGAAAACTTTCAACCGATTGCTATCGAATCGATGTACCGTTTTTACTGGTTTACGACCAGGTGGGAGCTCATCAATCACCGAGACATCCAGATCGCCATACAGACTCATGGCCAAGGTTCGGGGAATAGGGGTTGCCGTCATCACCAATATGTGGGGAGGGGTTTCATTTTTACGCCACAATTTAGACCGTTGTGCCACCCCAAATCGATGCTGTTCGTCCACAATGGCCAATCCCAAGTTTTTGAACTGGACCTTATCCTCCAAAACAGCATGGGTGCCCACCAAAATGTTAAGATTGCCATTTTCCAATTGATTATGGAGCAAGGTTCGCTCGGATTTTTTTGTAGAGCCTGTCAACAGAGCTATCTTGACATCCATATGCACTAGGAGTTCTTTCAAACCATTGTAATGTTGGGTTGCCAAAATTTCCGTAGGTGCCATCAAACAAGCCTGAAACCCATTGTCTATGGCCAAGAGCATGCACATCAACGCCACGATGGTCTTTCCGGAACCCACATCTCCTTGCAAAAGTCGGTTCATTTGTGCATTGCTCCCCAAATCGTTACGGATTTCCTTGATTACCCGCTTTTGGGCATCGGTCAGTTCAAATGGCAGATGGTTTGCAAAAAAATCGGTGAATTTCTCCCCAACATTTTCGAACGGAAGCCCTTTGATCTTTTGTTTGCGCAGCATTTTTTTGGAGATCAATTGCATCTGCACAAAGAAGAGCTCCTCAAACTTCAACCGAAACTGGGCCTTGGCCAACAATTCTTGATTTTTGGGGAAATGGATGTTCAACAGCGCATCACTTTTTGAGATCAAGCGCAGTTCCTCCAAAATTGATTGGGGCAAAGATTCGGCAAACTGCCCCCCGGATTCCAAAAGCAACTGCTGCAGCATTTGGCTTACCACGCGGTTGGTTATTCCTTTGTTCACCAATTTTTCGGTGGAGGGGTAGATCGGCTGCATGGCTATTTTTAAACCTTGTTGGTGCTTGCTCAGCAATTCCATATCGGGGTGGGGCATTGAAAAAACGCTCCCGTATTTGGAGACCCGACCGAACACCACGTAGGGTTCATTGATTTGTAAACTTTCCTTGATCCATTTGTGGCCCCGGAACCATACCAGTTCCATTTGCCCGGTTTCATCCACAAAAGTGGCCACCAAGCGTTTACCCCGTTTTTGTTCCACGGTTTTAATGTGTATGATCTTGCCCACCACTTGCACATCGGCCCCACTGGGCTGCAATTGGTTGACCTTGTAATAGCTGGTGCGGTCCAAGTAGCGATTGGGGAACAAATGGAGCAAATCCCGAAAGGTTTCCAGGCCCAGTTCCGACTTTAAGGTCTCTGCCCGGTTGGGGCCGACACCTTTTAAATACGCTAAGGGAGTTTGCAGAAAATTGGGATTCATCAAACTAAAATATGTAATTTGGAAGGACTTTTGATATGATGATGGTATGAAGCTGACCCCGATTCTTATTTTTTACCTAATTGTGCAATGCCTGAGCGCCCAGGTTCAGGACAAGGTGGATTTTGTCCATGCCAACGTTTTTGTCAACCCGATTACCGAGGAAAAAACAATTGAGGGTGCTGTAACGTATGAATTTAAGGTACTTCAGTCAGTAGATTCCCTTTTTTTGGATGCACACAACATGTCCTTTTCCAAGGTTGAACTTGATGGGGTTTCAGTACCATTCGAGAATACAGGGAATAAAATAATTGTTCACTATGATTTTAAAAAGAACGCTTCCCATCAGCTGATTGTAAGTTACACCGCCCATCCAAAACAGACTGTGTATTTTTTGGGATGGGAGGATAGTGTAGATGGGAATGAACAGATTTGGACCCAAGGTCAGGGTAAATATACCAGCCATTGGTTGCCCAGTTTGGAAGACATGACCGAGAAAGTGGAGTTTGATTTGGGAATTACTGTTAGGAGAGATTTAGCGGTTATTGCCAACGGAAAATTATTTAATGGTGGTGAAAATTGGAATGACAAACACACTTGGATGTTTGACATGAAAAAACCCATGAGCAGTTATCTGGTGGGATTTGCCATCGGTAATTTTGAAAAGAAAACCATCAAATCTTCTTCCGGAGTCCCGATTGAACTATATTACGAGCCCAAGGACAGCTTAAAAGTGGAGCCCACGTATCGTTACACCCAACACATTTTCGACTTTTTGGAAAAGGAAATCGGGGTTCCCTATCCGTGGCAGAATTACAAACAAGTGCCCGTTCAGGATTTTTTGTACGCCGGCATGGAAAATACCACCTGTACCATTTTTTCCAATCAATACGTGATTGATTCCACTGCTTTTGTGGATAAAAATTATGTGAATGTAAACGCCCACGAACTGGCCCATCATTGGTTTGGGGATTTGGTCACGGAGACGAGCAGTGAGCACCACTGGTTGCACGAGGGTTTTGCGACTTATTATGCTTATTTGGCCGAAAAGGACATTTTTGGTGATGCCCATTTCCATTGGCATCTGTTGGAAACGGCAAAAGCGCTCCAAAACCTATCGGAAGAGGGGCAGGGTGAAGCCTTGCAAAACCCAGGGGCGGGGAGTCTTACCTTTTATGAAAAAGGTGCATGGGCCTTGGTGATGCTCCGTGATAAGGTAGGCGATGTTTTTTTTAAGCAAGCTATCCAAAATTATTTGAAGAAACATGCCTACCAAAATGTGACCATTCCTGATTTTATAGCAGAAATTGAACAGGTTTCCGGGATGGATCTGTCCCAGTTTGAATCAACTTGGTTACATGAAGAGGATTTTCCAATGGAAGCGGTACAAACCTATTTATCGAAAGTGGAACCCTCCATCAAACACTATTTTGAACTTACCCAAAAGATAGGCAATCAATCGGAAAATGCGGAGGCCATTCTTCGGCCAATTTGGGCAACGTTAGCTGTAACACAACTCAAATCCAATTTGATTTTGGACCATGGCGCCCAATTTTCCAATGATTTTTTGAAGGAGATTTTGGAAGTTGGTGGGGTAAAGGAACGGCAGGCCGTCGCGTTGGTTTTGGAGCAGTTTCCTCAAGAATTGAAAAACGAAATGGAAGGACTTCTGGCCGATGCGAGTTATACCACCCAAGAAGCGGCCCTTTTCAAATTGTGGTCGGCTTTTCCGGCAAATAGAACCCAATATCTTGATCAAACGAATGGTTTGATAGGCTTTCCCAATAAAAATCTTCGATTGCTATGGCTGGCCTTGGCCTTGGTGACACCCGAATATCATCCCGAAAAAAGTGCAGATTATTACGGCGAACTCAATGGATATACAGGTCCGGAACATCATTTTGAGACCCGGTTGATGGCCTTTCAATATTTGCAAAGTATTGGCGGGTTCAGCGATGATGCATTAAAGAATCTTATCGATGCTTGTGACCACCATGTATGGCATTTTAAAAAATCCGCCCGCTCTATTTTGAACACGTATTTGGCCAACGAGAATGGTCTGGTACGAATACGGTCACTATATCCAACCTTAAATGAGGCAGAAAGGCTATTTTTGGACGAAAAATTGGGCGAATGAGGGCATTGGTGATTTCAGGTGGAGGCAGTAAGGGTGCTTTTGCAGGTGGCGTTGCGCAGTTTTTGATAGAGGGCGCCCAACACAAGTACGACCTGTTTGTGGGCACTTCTACTGGTAGTCTGTTGATTTCCCATTTGGCATTGAACAAATTGGACAAGATCAAGGAAATCTATTCTTCCGTCAACCAGGAAAGCATTTTCAACAATTGCCCATTCATTATCAAGAAAAAACACGGCGTCGAGATTATCGCCATCAATCACTGGAACGTGGTGAAAAACTTCATTCGAGGGAAAAAGACTTTTGGTGAAAGTGAAAACCTCCGTAAACTGATCCGTGAATCCATTACCATTGAAGAATTTGAGGAGTTGAAAGAAAGCGATACCGATGTGGTAGTCACGGTTTCCAACCTTTCCCTCAACCAAGTGGAGTACAAATCCATCAACGATTGCACCTACGAGGAATTTTGTGATTGGATCTGGATTTCTTCCAACTATACGCCCTTTATGAGCTTGGCCAAAAAAAATGGATGTGAATATGCCGATGGTGGACTGGGCAGTTTGGTTCCGATTGAAGAGGCACTACAACGTGGGGCCACCGAGGTAGATGTGGTTGTATTGCATACCGAGGTGAACCATCTGAACAGGATGTCTACCAAAAACCCTTTTGATTTGATTACCACCATTTTCGGATTTATGCTCGATCGCATTGAAAACCAAAATATTCGAATCGGAAAATTGGTGGCCAACCAAAGGGACGCCATCATAAACTTTTATTACACACCAACGGTATTGACGACCAACTCATTGATATTCAATAAAGAACGAATGACGATGTGGTGGAAAAGGGGTTACCTCTATGCCAAGAACAAAAATGAGGAAACCAGTCCGATCAGTCCGGAACTACAGGAATGATCAATCCCAAAGTTCGCTCACTTCCTTTTTAACATAGGCCAAGGCCGTGTTGGAAGGCGACTGTTTTTCCATGGTCTGGTTCAAGATGTCTTCCCGAAGTTTGTCCGGGGAATCGGTTTCACTCATCCCAGCGGACCGGATTATCTGAATAGTGGCATTTTTGGCCGTTTTGATGATGTTCCAACACTCATCGGACATATAGATCTGTTGCGATAGGTTGTGCTCAAACTCGGTCTCTATCTGCTTGATGAGCAAATTTTCATAATCGCTTTTGCTCTTGCTCTTTGGCGCCACACGTACCACCAAGCTGTTTAAGGCAATACGCTCCAAGAACAGGGCCATGCGCTCATAGGCTTGCAAACGAACCGGTAAGGTTTCCTTTTGGGAATCTTTGTGCAATAGAAAACGACGACGACCGTCCTCGTTTCGGGTGTGCAATCGGAAAAAATAGAATGCTACGGCTCCGGTTACCACAGCAGGCATTAAATAGGCAAAAAGCTGAAGGATTTGATCTCCACTCATAGGATAGTTTGGTTTTTGTTGATTTTACTTAACCTACAACGCACCAAATTCCCAAAAAGTATGTCATCGGGATTTCTTATTGAGCCGCCTTGGCGCTTTCCTTGGCCTTGGCATAAAACCCTTTGTAGTCAGGTCTCAATTTGATGTTGATGCCTTCCTTGAAGTTTCCGTCCTTGGCCACAATGCTGATACGTTCCGATGGAATCTCCAATACTCCGACCAGTTCTTTGGCCACTGCAGCAGCTTGGTCGTAGGTTGGACCAAATTCTCCGGTAATGTTCAGCCCTTCCACTTCAGTCTTGAAATTGGGGTTGCCCTTGATCACTTTGGCCACATTCGCCAACCATGCCTTGCCAGTTTCGGATAGTTCGGTTCCTGTATCCGAGCCAAAAAGATTGCTCAAACTACTCGAAATGGAAATAATGCCTTCACCAACGCCTACATTGGCATTTTCACCCAAAGTCTGCTTGATTCGGGTCAAGGATACAATAGCTGTGGAGTCGTTGGCAGATATCATATCGTTGATGCCACTCAACTGCTTTTCTTTGCGTGCCAAGGCTGCCATGGCCTTGTTCACGTTTTCGGAATTCTGTTTGGAAAGCTCTGAAAAATTGCCCAGGTTGCTCAAAAGGGTGGCATTGGCATCCCGTAAACTTGCATTCTCCGATTCCATGGATTCTGCCCGTGCATTGGCCGAGGAGATTTCGCGTTTGGCCTTGGCCAATTCTTGTTCCACTGAGGAAATTTTGCTCTTCAACGTATCGATCTCTGCAATCAGGTCACTTTTACGTTGGGCAAAAGCACTTACCGTAAACACCATCAAGAGTATAAGGGGTAGTTTATTTTTCATAAGTAGTAAAATAGGTTCATTAATCGTGGGGCTAAATTATAATGTTTTTTTCAAAGATAACCCGGATCATGAACGATCCGGGTTATTTTGACCTATTCAAACGTTCGATATGATTATTTGCTCCTTTCGAGATAATCCAAAGCCACTTCGCTCATGGCCTTAACTCCCAGCAATAATCCGCTGTCATCAATCTTAAAATCGGGTGTATGGTGTGGGAAATGCTCATCAGGTCCTGCATTTGGGTCTTTGCCTCCCAAAATAAAGAAGAATCCAGGTACTTTTTCCTGATAAAAGGAGAAATCCTCGGCTCCTGTGATGGCTTTGATCAAATGCACATTTTCGGCTCCAGCCATTTGTTGCAAGCTGGGCAATGAAGCTTCAGTAAGTGCAGGATCATTATACGTAATCGGCACGCCTTTGGCAATTTCCACAGTTGCTTCGGCCCTGTAGGCTTTGGCAATGTCCGCGGCCATTTCCTTCATACGGTCGTTCACCTGCTTTTGCATATCATAGTCCAAGGTTCTTATCGTCCCGATCAATTCCGCGCTTTCGGGAATGATGTTGTTCCGGACGCCTCCACTGATTTTGCCAACGGTGATCACGGCAGCTTCCTTGGTCAATTCCAACTCGCGGCTAACGATGGACTGGAAACCGTCCACGATTTTTGAGGCTACGTAAATGGGGTCGATACCGCCCCATGGTTGTGAACCATGCGATTGTTTTCCTTTAATGTTCACCACAAAGCGTTGCGCAGCGGCCAAGGCACCACCGGGTTTGTATGCGATATGTCCCACAGGTAAATAGGAACCGATGTGCAGTCCGTAAATGGCATCTACCTTTGGGTTGTCCAAAACGCCTTCTTTCACCATCAATTCGGCCCCGCCTTGTTCCCCTGGAGGCGCTCCCTCTTCAGCAGGTTGGAAAATAAATTTTACCGTACCGTGGATTTTATCCGTGTTCTTGGCAAGTACCTCGGCAACTCCCATCAAAATGGCGATGTGTGTATCGTGGCCACAGGCGTGCATTATACCCACTTCCTGGCCTAAATATTCGGAGGTTACATTCGATTTGAAAGGGAGGTCATTACGCTCGGTAACAGGCAATGCATCGATATCTGCACGTAGTGCCACCACTTTTCCGGGATGTTTTCCTTTCAATAGGCCAACAACGCCCGTGTGGGCCACTCCCGTTTGGACTTCAATGCCCAAGGATTTGAGGTGTTTGGCAATTTTCTCAGCCGTCTTGAACTCGCGGTTGCTCAGTTCAGGGCTTTGGTGTATGTCGCGTCGCCACTCGATCACTTTCGATTCAACGGCATTGATATCCTTTTCCAACCCATGTTCTTGGGCGTGCAACGATAGACTTGCTGTGAAAACGGCAAGTGCAAGAATGTTCTTCATCATATTGGTTTACAGTTTTATAGGACGGTATCCTTGGTTTTGCAATTGTATATTGGCTGTCATTGCGGAAAGGGCAATTTTAACCCCGGGAATCAAATCTTCCTTGGGAAAATTGCGGGCCATGGACGATTGTCCACAGTAAATAACCTCCACCCCGGCATCCAATAAGGCTTGGATAAGCCCCAAATTCGGATTGGGCATCCCAAACCGTTTTTGGTAGGCCTCATCTGTGGTAATGTCCTTGGAAGCGACATTGTGCACGATCAAAGCAGCTTTCAGTTGTTCAACGGGGATGCCACTTTGGGCATGCAGATTTAGGAAACGAGCGGCCGTCTCCAATTTCTTATTGATTTCCGTATGCGATTCCGGAGAGTCCATAACATCGAACACTACCTTGAACTCTTGGGAGGTATCGGTTTTAAAATCAGGGTTTTCAATTTTAAAGACAGGTCCATACTCTTCAATGACCGGTCCGGCACTTTTTTCTTGGGAAAAACCTAAAAATCCAATAAAAAATAAAAGGAATAGGGGGAAATGGTGAATTTTCATCAGCAAATTTGTTGAGGCCCTAAATATATTTAAAATCGAATTGATATCCGAAACAACTGTTTATAAAAATTGACAGTATCATTTTAGCGGATTGGCAATATTGGCTAATTTCACCCCTACTTTAAAAAAACCGACGGTTTGGGTACTTTTTTGGATGAATTGAACGATGCGCAGCGAGCGCCGGTTTTGCACAAAGATGGTCCTTTGATGGTCATTGCGGGTGCGGGTTCGGGCAAGACCCGGGTGTTAACCTTTCGTATCGCCCACTTGATGGAACAAGGGGTGGACGCCTTTAACATATTGGCCCTGACCTTTACCAACAAAGCGGCACGCGAAATGAAGAAACGGATTGCCTCCATTGTGGGCAATTCCGAGGCCAAGAACCTGTGGATGGGAACCTTTCACTCGGTTTTCGCCAAATTGTTGCGCATTGATGGGCATCGATTGGGTTTCCCCAGCAATTTTACCATTTACGATACCCAGGATTCACAGCGGTTGATTGCGTCCATCATCAAGGAGATGGGGTTGGATAAGGACATTTACAAATACAAGCAGATCCAGAACCGCATCTCTTCCTATAAAAACAGTCTGATCACGGTAAAAGCCTATTTTCAAAATCCTGAACTCGTGGAGGCCGATGCCATGGCCAAACGGCCCAGGATGGGGGATATCTACCAAAATTATGTGGACCGCTGCTTTAAAGCAGGAGCCATGGATTTTGATGATTTGCTGCTAAGAACCAATGAACTCCTTACCCGATTTCCCGATGTACTGGCGAAGTACCAAGATCGGTTCCGTTATATTTTGGTGGATGAGTACCAGGATACGAACCATTCACAATATTTGATTGTGAAGGCCCTTTCCGATCGCTACCAGAACATTTGTGTGGTGGGGGACGATGCCCAGAGTATCTATTCCTTCCGGGGTGCCAACATCAGCAACATCCTCAATTTTCAAAGGGATTATGACGAGGTGGCCGTGTATCGATTGGAACAGAATTACCGTTCCACCAAAAACATCGTTAATGCTGCCAATTCCATTATTGCCAACAATAAAAACCAATTGGAGAAGAACGTTTGGACCTCCAACGACGATGGTGGACGCATCATCATTCACCGTAGCGTAACCGATGCCGAGGAAGGACGTTATGTGGCAGGTTCCATTTTCGAAAACAAAATGCAGCACCAATTGCAAAATGGTGACTTTGCTGTTTTGTACCGTACCAACTCCCAATCGAGGGCGATAGAGGACGCACTTAGAAAACGGGATATTCCCTATCGTATTTATGGCGGACTGTCTTTCTATCAACGAAAGGAAATCAAGGATGTATTGGCCTACCTGCGGTTGGTGATCAATCCGAAAGATGAGGAGGCGCTAAAACGGGTGATCAATTTTCCGGCACGGGGTATTGGACAAAGTACCATTGATAAACTGATCGTGGCGGCCAACCATTATGGCCGATCCATCTTTGAAGTCATGGAGCATTTGGACAAACTGGACCTGAAGATCAATTCGGGAACCAAACGCAAATTGGAAGACTTTGTCACCATGATCAAAAGTTTCCAGATCATGAACGAAGGTTCCGATGCCTTCACCTTGTCCGAACATGTGGCCAAAAAGACCGGCTTGTTGTTGGAATTCAAAAAGGATGGCACGCCGGAGGGAATTGCCCGAATGGAAAACATTGAGGAACTTTTGAACGGGATCAAGGACTTTGTGGAGGGACAAAAGGAATTGGCCGATGCCACGGGAAGCCTTACCGAGTTTTTGGAAGATGTGGCCTTGGCCACCGATATGGACAAGGATGTGGGTGATGATGACCGTGTGGCCCTGATGACGATACACTTGGCCAAGGGATTGGAGTTTCCATACGTGTATGTTGTGGGGATGGAAGAAGACCTGTTTCCTTCAGCCATGAGCATGAATACCCGTAGTGAGTTGGAAGAGGAGCGAAGGTTATTTTATGTGGCCTTGACACGGGCCGAAAAACAAGCCTACCTTACCTATACCCAAAACCGATATCGGTGGGGCAAATTGATTGATGCGGAACCTAGCCGATTTTTGGAGGAGATCGATGAGCAATACGTGGAAAACCTCACCCCGGTAAATGATGGCTATCGGTACAAGTCCATGATCAATGCCGATATTTTTGGCGAAGTGGACAAGAGTAAACTCCGTCAGGTAAAACCAATGAATGGCACACCGCCCAGTGTGCAGCGCCCCAACGAAAACCAATTGCGCAAGCTACGCAAACTAAAACCCGACCTGTCCATGCCCGTTTCCAGCACGAGCGCCACGGATACGGATTTGGAAATTGGTGCCTTGGTGAACCATACCCGTTTTGGACGTGGTAAAGTGATCAATATTGAAGGCGTGGGCAACGATAAGAAGGCCGAAATCAATTTTGATCAGGGGGGTATTAAAAAACTGCTGCTTCGCTTTGCAAAATTGGAAGTTTTGGATCAAAACTGAGATTCCCATTAAGTCCATGGTGTATCAAGTTTCTTTTTGGGAACATGGTAAAATGGGTCACGGTCGTGCCAGTGCTGGACAAAATTGTTTAAATTCAGCACTATTTCGAACCATTTTCGACCAAACCGACCAAATCCATGAAAAAACATTTTACCCATCCCTTTTTTTTATCCGTTGCGTTACTCGTAATCCTACTTTTTGGTATTGCAGGCTTTTATTTTGAATTGGGGTACCCCGCTTGGCTAACTATGATTGTTGGCATTCTTTTGGGTGCCATTACAGTTTTCCTGTTGCAATTGCTGGCAATATTTTTATGGCCGTGGTTCAAACGGATTCCGGCAAAGATTGTAACAAGTTTGATAGTTGGTTTTGTTGCGCTCCTGTTGCTCCGCACGATAGCATTCGGATGGCCGTCCGTCTTGTTTTATGCACTAGCTTCCTTTGGGTTTATTTGTTGTTTGTTTTTGCTTTTTGGCATCTGGAAGATGACTAAAGATAATGAACGAAAACAGGGGTTGATGTTTTTGGCCGTTGCTTTGGTTTTGGCAGTTTTGGGCTATGTTGGATTTTCTTCCCTGGACGGCGACCCGTATACCAAAGACGGAGAGGTTTCCAATTCTTCAAACACCACAACCCTTGCTGCTTTTGGCGTTGAAGACCCAACCGTAGAAGGACCTTTTAAGGTAGATACGTTCACTTATGGCAGTGGTACCGATAAAAAACGTCCCGAATATGCGTCTGGAGTGAAAATAAAAACCCCGACCGTGGATGCTTCACTGTTGTTACCGGATTGGAAAGGTAAAAAGAAAAAATGGCGTGAAAAGTTTTGGGGTTTTGGGGTATCCAATTTTCCTTTGAACGGCCGGGTATATATGCCGCAAGGTGAAGGGCCCTTTCCGCTGGTGCTGATTGTGCATGGCAACCATAGTATGATCGATTATTCGGATGATGGGTATGGCTATTTAGGCACCCTTTTGGCAAGTCGCGGTAACATTGTGGTCTCTGTGGATGAAAATTTCATCAATGCCCATTGGTCCGGCGATTTCAGGGGGAGGGAAATGCCCACCAGAGGCTGGTTGCTGCTCAAACATTTGGAACAGTGGAAACGTTGGAATACTGGTGAGGAAGTGTCCTTGAACGGAAAGGTGGATATGGACAACATTATTTTGATAGGACATTCCAGGGGAGGTGAAGCTGTTTCCATTGCGGCAGCTTTCAATCAATTGGACCGTTTTCCGGATAATGCCAACGAAGTCTTCGACTTTAATTTCGGAATCAAGGGTATTGTAACCATTGCGCCCACTGATTATCGGTATGATCGACAAATGCACCTTAAAAACATCAATTATTTGTCGTTGCAAGGGTCTTACGATTCCGATGAGACCAGTTTTTGGGGGATGCGGCCCTATCATCGGTTGACCTTTTCAAAGGATTTCAAAGGATTTAAGGCCGGTTTGTATATCGACCATGCCAATCATGGCCAATTCAATTCCACATGGGGCAGGGCCGATTTTGGACCACCCATGTCCTGGTTGCTTAATTTGGAACCGTTGATGACCGGGGAGGAGCAAAGGAAGGTGGCGCAGGTTTACATCAGTGCTTTTGTTGATAGGGTCTTTAAGGGGAAAAAAGTCTATAAGCCTATGTTTCAAAATGCCGAAATGGTTGCGGATTGGTTGCCCAAAGAGAGGTATTTAAGTCAGTATGAGGACAACGCTAAATCAATTTTGCTCGACTTTGAGGAAGATATCGATGTGGTTTCAGGGTCTTCCGGAATACAGGTAATGGCTGAAAATCTAAAAGTTTGGCGTGAAACCGAACTAAGTGCACGCGATGGTGGTAGCCAGGAAAACAATGCCGTGGTATTGGGTTGGGCCTATGACCAAAAACACAAATTGGATTCTCTTCCTACATATACCATTGCACTACCGGATTCCCTTAAAAACTGGTCCCTTTCGGATTCACTGGTATTCTCGATGGCTATGGGAGATCCAAAGGAATTAAAACTGAAGAATAAGAAATCCAAGGCTCCCAAGGATGTAGATACCCGTTTTGATTTTAGTATGGTGGTAAAGGATAGCTTGGGAAATACATCGTCGGTTGCCATTTCTGAAACCAACGTATTATCAGAGCCCATTCGGTCCAAGTTTACCAAGTTTAAGTTTTTGGACAAACAGATGATGGGCAAGAATGAGGAAGTGCAATTGAGGAACTATTACATTCCCATGTCTCGTTTTAAATCAAATGTCGACAGTTTGAACTTAAGCAAAATCCAACAATTGGAACTGGTTTTTGATAAAGATTCCATTGGCGTGATCATTTTGGATGATTTGGGGTTGAATAGGCGGTAGGCTCATCATATGTTTTGGCATTGTTGATCTTAGTTTTAAGGCTCAGCAACAGTTTCCACTTTTTTCAAAGACTATACGGCCTTTCTTTCCTACTTTTACATAGACAAGCAAATAATTTTTGTAAATGGCGGAATTGATAAAGTTGTATGAGGAGAATCCCAATCCAAAGCAAGTCGAAAAAGTAGTGGACGTGCTTCGGAAGGGTGGCCTTGTAATATACCCGACCGATACGGTGTACGGACTTGGGTGCGACATTACCAATTCCAAGGCTTTGCAAAAACTGGCCCGGATAAAGGGCATAAAATTGGAAAAGGCGAATTGGTCCTTTATTTGCGCCGATTTGAGTAATCTATCGGACTATGTACGGCAAATTGACTCTTCTACGTTCAAAATTTTAAAGCGTTGTCTGCCGGGCCCCTATACCTTTATTTTGCCGGGGAACAACAACTTACCAAAGGATTTCAAAAAGAAGAAAACGGTGGGTATCAGAGTGCCCGATAACAACATAGCAAGGGCATTGGTCGCCGGATTGGGAAACCCGATTGTGTCCACTTCCATTCGGGACGAGGATGATATTTTGGAGTATACCACGGATCCTGAGCTTATCCATGAGAAGTGGGATAATTTGGTCGATGTGGTCATCGATGGTGGTTATGGGGACAATGTGGCTTCCACGGTGATTGACCTTTCTTCCGGAGTACCAGAAGTTGTTCGGGAAGGTAAGGGCAATTTGGATATTTTATAAATAAAAAAAGCGGCCGATAGGCCGCTTTTCATTTCATTGTTTTTCTGCTTATTTACCAGTTCCTCCAATGGCAGAATCTTTCATCCCCTCTTCGATCATGTTATAGAACTGATCAATTTTTGGAAGTACTACGATACGGGTCCTTCTGTTTTTGGCCCTGTTGGCAGAGGTGTCGTTGTTCACCAATGGAATGTAGTAGCTACGTCCGGCAGCTGTCATTCTAGCTGGGTCAACACCAAAATCGTTTTGAAGGATACGAACAACGGATGTGGCACGTTTTGCACTCAAATCCCAGTTGTCCAACAAAACTCCGCTTCGGTAAGGTACGTTGTCTGTGTGACCTTCCACCATAAATTCAAAGTCTGGTTTGTTGTTAACAACCTTGGCCACTTTGCCCAATACTTCTTTGGCAGCATTGGTTACGGTGTAACTTCCGCTTCTGAACAACAATTTGTCGGAGATGGATACGAATACCACGCCTTTTTCAACGCTTACTTCGATATCCTCGTCGTCCAAGTTGCCCAATACACCTTTCAAGCTTTGTACCAAAGCAAGGTTTACGGAGTCTCTACGGGTAACGGCATCTTGCAATTTTCTGATGGTCAAATCTTTTTCACGAAGACTTTCCAAAGATTTTTCAAGGTTTTCTGCACCTTTGGTAGTTAGAGTGGTCAAGTTACCCATGTTGTTGATGAGCTCTTGGTTGTTGGCCTTCAAAAAGGCGTTTTGATCTTCAAGTGTTTTCAATCTTGCGTCTGCAGTGGCCTTATCTTCCAAACAGTCGTTCAGTTTTACGGTTGCAGAGTTCAATAAGTCTTGGGTTTCTTTTTGCTTGGCCTCAAGTTCTGCATATTTCTTTTGGGATACGCAAGAAGATAGAAGAACTGTCATTGCCAGTGTTCCTAGAAAAATTTTTTTCATAGTTCAAAGTATAATTTAAGGATTGTTAGATATCAATTGTTAAAAAACTACACCAAAATTATAGAAAAAGCAAGGCTTCCTTATTTCGGCATCGTTAATCTTTTACTAAAATGTTAAAATTCTTTATATGATGTACGAAGTAAGACCACACTATGGATGTCACAGGGTAGTACTTTAATATAAAATTAGCTTTTTCGCGCTTTTTGTACATTTTTCCAAAATGGGCATAAAAGCTAAAATGGGCCTTTAGGATGGCCCAACAATGGTCCAATTTAAGTTGGAAAATGAATCGTGCAGCTGCAATAGCATCCAATAATAGGCGTAATAGGATGATTGGAAAAGCTTTTTTACGGGGTAAGTTTTTGGTGATGGAATACAGAGAGTTCCTAAAGTTGAGATAGGTTTTTTTTGGGTTCATGTTGGATAAGGTTGACCCTCCCAAATGGTATACCGAACTCAACCCCACATAATACACTTTATGACCTGCATTTTTGGCCCGCCAACATAGGTCGATTTCCTCTTGATGGGCAAAGTAGTCCTCATCAAAACCATGGAGTTGCCAAAACACCTCCGGTTTAATGAACATACATGCCCCGGTTGCCCAGAACACTTCCTTGATATCATCGTACTGGCCTTCATCTTTTTCAATGGACTGAAAAATCCGGCCTCTACAAAATGGATACCCCAACATGTCAATAAATCCACCGGCGGCACCGGCATATTCAAAATGGTCCTTTTGTTTTAGGTCCAGTATTTTAGGCTGGATGATAGCAGCTTCCGGGAATTTTTCGAATGTTTCCTTGATGGGTTCCAGCCAATTGGGTGTTACTTCAACATCTGAATTCAACAAGCAGTATATATCGGCCTCAATGGATTTCAACCCATCATTGTATCCTTTGGCAAACCCTCCATTGGAATCGTTTTGTACTATGCCAATTGTTGGATAGTGCTCTTGTAAAAAAGCGATGGAACCATCGGTGCTGGCATTGTCCACCACATGGATTTCGGCACCTTTGGAATGCTCCATGACCGAGGGAAGAAACCTTTCGAGCAAGGCTTCCCCGTTCCAATTGAGTATGACGACGGCAATTTTCAAAACGGGAGCAAATTAACGGCTAAAATCAGGAATTTCCGCTAAAAACCGATATTTTTCATTGATGTGATCCGTTTCACAATAGTAATGGTCCAAACCATTGGTCACCATGAGGTATTTTGCGTTCAATTGATAATTGTAGCGTGCAATTTGGTCAAAAGTGGTTTGATCGATGCGGATATCCGGAGCCTTGCATTCCACCAACAGGTAAATGGACCCATCAGGATTGAAAACCACAATGTCATACCGTTTTTTCAATTGGTTGACCGTCAACTGTTTCTCCACATTGACAAGGCTTTTTGGATAATTCTTCGTAAAAATCAGAAAATGGAGCACATGTTGGCGAACCCATTCCTCTGGTTGCAGTACCACAAATTTTTTACGTATGCCGTCAAAGATGTACTGCCTATTTTGGCTATTTTTGATTCGAAACGCATACTTGGGGAAGTTCAACGACTGCATGGAACAAATTTGATGATTTTTTTTTGGAATGGACAAGGTTAAGGAGATTGTATCGGAAATAAACAGTGGTAGGCCCAAACCCATATATTTTTTAATGGGTGAGGAGCCTTATTATATTGATAAGATTTCCCAATACATTGCCGAAAATGTGCTTTCTGAGGAAGAAAAGGGATTCAATCAAATGGTGTTGTATGGTAAGGACACCTCTGTTGATGAAGTGGTTGCCAACGCCAAGCGGTTTCCCATGATGGCCGATTACCAGGTGGTGATTGTTAAGGAGGCCCAACATCTTTCAAGAACCATAGAGAGTTTAGTTTCCTATGCCGAAAACCCACAACCAACCACCATTTTGGTGATTTGTTTTAAATACAAAAAGCTCGATAAACGTAAGAAGCTTTACAAGGCCGTACAGAAGAGCGGAGTGCTTTTTGAGAGCAATAAGTTGTATGAAAATCAGGTTTCCGATTGGATACGACGCGCCATGGCGGGCAAGGGCTATTCGATTTCACCAAAATCCTGCATTATGTTGGTCGAATTCTTGGGAACCGATCTGAGCAAAATCAACAATGAACTGGATAAATTGACCTTGGTGGTGTCCACAGAAACGGAGATTACTCCAGAGTTGATCGAGGAACATATTGGTATCAGCAAGGATTTCAACAATTTTGAGCTGAAAAAGGCCATCGGGGAAAGGGATGTTAAAAAGGCATCGAGGATCATCGATTATTTTGCACAGAATCCCAAGGACAATCCATTTGTGGTCACCGTGACCTTGTTGAGCACATTTTTCGCACAACTGTTGCAATACCATGGCCTTAATGATCACTCCCCAGGAAATGTGGCCAAGGTACTGGGCGTCAACCCCTATTTTGTCAAGGAATTTACGGTTGCTGCCAAAAACTATCCCATGAAACGAGTGAGTGGCATTATTTCCAGTCTCAGGGAACTGGACCTAAAAGGTAAAGGAGTAGGGGCCAGTAACATGGAACAGAGTGATCTGCTCAAGGAATTGTTGGCCGAAATCGTATGAACTATTTTTTGTCCACACTGTATTTACCGGGACCCAGCAACATGATAACTATAAATACCACTAAGTAAAGCAATGCTTTTTCCTTGGTGGCAAAAGGGTCGGCACCTTGAATCATAAAACCGGCAACAAACATAGTAATTGCTGTAGGAATGGCCGCCCATCGGGTTTTAAAGCCGATGATCATGAGTAGGGGACATATAAATTCACCAATAACGGCTAAAAACAAGGATGGAGCCTGACCGATGCCAAAAGGGTTGGCAAACTCGATATTTCCATTGATAAGGTTCATTAGTTTGGGGTAACCGTGGGTTAGCATGAAGGCTGAGGGTACAATTCTTAAAATAGCTAGTCCAAGGTGTATAAGTGTGTTGTTTTTCATTCACGGGGGATTTAGTTCTTGTGAAAGTAATAAATTATGATTCAAAAATTAGCATAATCTATCCTGAAAAACCGATTATTCGATGAGTGTACTTAAAAAAATCAGCGCAATTCAGGGTATGAACTGGGGTCCACTTCATGCATTATGGCGTACACTTTTTCGAAGATATCCTCTGCACTTGGTTTTGAAAAATAGTCTCCATCCGTTGCATAAGCGGGTCGATGCGCTTTGGCTGTCAACGTTTGTGGAGCGCTGTCCAAATATTGGTATCCACCTTGATTTTCAAGGATTTCCTGCATCAAATAAGCTGAGCATCCTCCAGGAACATCTTCGTCAATGATCAATAGTCTGTTCGTTTTTTGAAGACTTTTCACAACCTCGTGCTCCAAATCGAAGGGAAGCAGGGTCTGTGCATCGATGACTTCGGCATCAATACCAACTTCCAAAAGGTCTTGGGCCACTTTTTCCACAATGCGAAGGGTGGACCCGTAGGAAAGCAACGTAATATCGGTACCTTCTTTTAGTGTTTCCACTTTTCCAATGGGGGTACAGAACTCACCTATATTGGCGGGCTTGGGTTCCTTCAATCGATACCCGTTCAAGCTTTCAATAACCAATGCCGGTTCGTCACTTTTCATTAACGTGTTATAGAAACCAGCTGCCTGCGTCATGTTTCTTGGCGCCAAAATATAGAGCCCTCTCAGTAAATGGATAAGTCCTCCCATTGGGGATCCCGAATGCCAAATTCCCTCCAAACGGTGACCTCGTGTTCGCACAATCAACGGGGCTTTCTGTTTACCGACGGTTCGATACCTCAATGTGGCCAGGTCGTCACTCAAAGTTTGTAGGCCATACAGAATATAATCGAGATACTGGATTTCGGCAATGGGCCTAAGGCCACGAATCGCCATGCCAATGCCTTGCCCGATAATGGTGGCTTCCCTAATTCCTGTATCGGCAATACGAAGGGCACCATATTTCTTTTGAAGGCCCTCGAGTCCTTGGTTCACATCACCAATGTTTCCGGTGTCCTCACCAAAAATCAAGGCTTCGGGATATTTTTCAAAAAGCTTGTCAAAATTGTCACGAAGAATGATACGGCCATCAACTTCTTCACTATTGTCGGTATATGTCGGCACAATGGCCTTCACATTGGTTGCCTTTGTGGGCAGTTCATTGTAAAGGTGTGAACTGAAATGCGGTTCGTTGGTGTCCAAAAATTGTGTGACCCATTGCTGTAATTGGGTTTTTTCCGGTGAGGATTCTCCCAAAAGGTATCGCAATGCTGTCCTGGATTTGGATGCCAGGTCTTTTTTTAAAGGTTCCTCAATGGCAATCAAATCGTTTTTGAGTTTATTGATGAAGGTACGGTTTGGACTTTTTGTGGCTGCGTTGTCCAGAAGCTGTACGAGTTGCTTTTTCGCTTCTACAATAGGTTGTAAAAACTCGGACCATGCCTCTTTTTTGGCAGAGCGCACCTTTTGTTTGATCTCCCGTTCCAATTTTTTCAAATCCTCCTCGGTACTGATGCCGTTCTCGAGAATCCACTCCCTAAATCGTTTGTTGCAATCGTTTTCACGTTCCCATTCCAAACGTTCCGCCGATTTATATCTTTCGTGGGAGCCTGAAGTGGAATGTCCTTGTGGTTGGGTGAGTTCGGTAACGTGTATTAAAACGGGAACATGTTCTTCACGGGCAATGTCCGAAGCATTTTCAAATACATGGATCAGAGCCGTATAATCCCAGCCATTCACTTTTAAGATTTCGAACCCATCATGTTCCTCGTCCCTTTGCAAGCCACTCAACGCTTCAGAAATATTGCCTTTGGTGGTATGGAACTTGGCCGGCACGGAAATGCCATAATCGTCATCCCAAACACAGATAACCATGGGAACCTGCATCACACCGGCAGCATTCAACGTTTCAAAAAAGTGACCTTCACTGGTACTGGCGTTGCCTATGGTACCCCATGCCACTTCATTTCCGTTATTGGAGAAATTCGATTGATCAATACCTTCAACGTTCCTATAGATTTTGGAAGCCTGTGCCAATCCCAACAACCGGGGCATTTGACCGGCAGTACACGATATATCCGCGCTGCTGTTCTTTTGTTCGGTCAGATTTTTCCATGTGCCATCCTCGTTTAGGCTATGGGTCACAAAATGTCCTCCCATTTGCCTTCCGGCACTCATGGGTTCCTTATCAAGGTCCGTAGTGGCATATAATCCATGGAAAAATTCCTTTGGACTCAAATAGCCAAGGGCCATCATAAAGGTCTGGTCGCGGTAATACCCACTCCGGAAATCCCCGTCCTGAAAAGCCCGTGCCATGGCCAACTGTGGTAATTCCTTACCATCACCAAAGATGCCGAATTTTGCTTTGCCAGATAGTACCTCACGTCGTCCCAAAAGACTACATTCCCTACTCGTAATCGCGATTTCGTAATCCTGAAGAATCTGGGATTTAAAATCATCAAAGGAAATGTCGTTACTGGTGCTCGGTTTGGGTTTCATAGGCTGTTGAAGATTTTCGCAAAATTACAAAATCACAACGATATTGGCAATAGTAACCCCTGTTAATAAAATGAACATCTGTTAATAAATTGTTGTATAAATCACCAATAAATCAATAAACAGCAATTTTGAAACATTGATTTTGAGGAATCAATAATTTTACAACCATTTTCGGGTGAACAATCCAATCAAGGTCTTTGGGCTTATGGTCACAATAAATCGGATTCGTTGGCCGTAATCGTCCTGACCAATTTCCCAACCCAAATTGGAATAGACAGGGAAGTACAATTCAAAATAATCCGTCACCAGATTTAACCGTATTCCCGAATCATATACAAAGCGTACATTCTGTCCCTTGCTCTTGATCATACCTAAATCGCCATAAGCCTCCACCCATCGCCAAATATTGGTGCTCGCATTGGTTGTGGCGATCCAGTCGTTGGCAAACGGATTTTCCAGTTTGGACTTGAAACCACCTTCTGCAATAATAATCTGCTGACTGTACAGGCCCGTACTTTCCGACCTTCCCAAATAGGCCAGGTCGAACATATAATCCGTCGGTCTGTCCAAGGCAAAACTGAAGAAATCGGATTGGGTGGTATTCCGCAAAAACTTACCGGCATAAAAACGAAGGTTCAATTGGCGATTGCTTTGAAAAAGCTTACGGTACTCCATTTCGAAGGCGATTTTGCTAAAATCACTGGAATGCTGCGCATCCAATGACCAGGACGAATAATTCAGGATATTATTGTCCACATCGGTAAACCGTACGTTCATTACGCCATAATCCGGTTCGGTGTCAATTTGACCATCCAACAAGGCATCCACATTCCGGAACACATTTCTATATCTAAAAAGAAGAAACTGCCTTCTGTTGGAAAGCAGGTCATTGGGTCGCCAAGCAAAGCTTACAGCTGGGGTGAGGGTAGAAAACCGGGAATTTTTCTGAAAATGCGACGTGGATCCCGTAAAGGAATAATTGGTCATATAAAGCCCCGTCTTTTTATGGTATTTTCGGTACCTTAAACTCACTTTTCCCACCATGGTCCGCTCCAAAAAGGAATAGGTGGGGGTTATATCGTATTGGAAAGGACGCTCCAGAAACGTCTTGTTATAAAGCCGCATGCCAGGGGTGATCCCATCATACAAATTGAAATTGGCTACGGGCACATAAAAGACCTGGTTGTAGTACGGATTTTCTGTGTCCTTGAAAAATTGGAACTTCAGTTTCTTATTGCTGGAAAAGAATCCGTTCAGGGTTTTCCAGTTGTCCCTTTGATTGAACTCTGGAATTTTTTGGTCATAATTCAACACCATACGATCTTCCGTGGTCCGGGGAACAGTTACGCTCTTAACACTGTCAATATCGGCGAACCAGTATTTGGAAACCACCGAATCTTTTTGGAGGCCAAATAGAGAAATGGGGACGTTCGTTCCTTGTTTGTTCTTGATTTCCAAGGTGATGGAGTCTTCCGTTTTTTCGATTTTTTTGATCTTGAAATCGATTTTTTTGTCAGTGGAGACATATTCGTCAAAAAACCAACTGATGTCCTTCTCTGCATGTTTTTCGAGGATTCCCCTAAAATCGGAAGCCCGCACATGGTCCTTAAGATTGTACGTCCTATAAAATTCCTGAATACCGTTGATTACCTCGTTATGCCCCAAAAAGGCCGACAAGTAGGACATACCCAAGCCTGCCTTGTAGCCATTGGCAATCTTTTCATTGAACTTAATCAAGGAATCGTTTCGGGTGGTCAAGGCCTGGTCGATGTTCTTTCTTACAGAAAGCATACTGAACAAAGTATATTGCTCATTGAAGTCCATTTGGGCAAAATGAAAGTTTTTTATGCCCCAAATCTGGGATAGCTTACCTGCCAACTTTTGGTCAGGATAGTGTTCATCCACATATTTAATCATCAAATAATAGCCAATGGCATCGTTCACCCATCGCTCTTTTCGTGGATCTATGAAGATGGTTTCCTTAAGAAAACTCCTGATGGCCGTTTTAAGGAATTTCATCTCAAATTGAAACTGTTCCTCGTACGGGCGAATGAAAGAGGGTAGTTGATTGATGCCGTACAGTGGCGATTTATTGTAATCGTACTCACTCACCAACAGATTTTCATGTGGGTACTTCCCTAAGTTCTCATTCAAAAATTCGGTAATCTTATTGATGGAAATGCCTTGGGATATCTCATCATATTTATTGGATTCAATATCTGTGGTCACCGTGAGGTTTGCTGTTATGTGCTTTGAGAACTTGTCTTCAACGGATAGAAGGATTTCACAATTTTTACGTTGTTCCCCAAATAAAATAACTTGTTGCGCACCCGGAAACCGAGCTATATTGGATTGTCGGTAATTCGTTGTCAGGAACAACCTTTCTGGAAATGTGAAGTTTATTCTGGTCTCCGTGATGTCAGTATAAAGATCATCCAGACTGATATTATCGTACAATTTCCATTCACCTTCATCGAACACTGCTGGGGTAAAATACCAATCCTTTAAATTATAACCTCCATTGGGCAGATGGCCATACGAGGTAAACTTTTCCATGGGGAGCTTTATGGTATAGGTAAAGAAGAGATCAATGGACTCCCCGGGCTTTAAAATTTCATTCAATTGAACGAATATAATATCCCTGTTGCCCAGTCGGTTCCATTCCAGCCCGGCATATTTGTCATCCACAATGGTAATGATGGTGGTAAAGCCCCTTTCGCGATCTTTTGCCAAGTGCAATCCCCGATTGAACTCTTCGGCAAAGCGTTTGGCCAATGCTGTATTCTTATTGGAATAGGCATGGTTCCAATCGTTGAAGAACAAGGTGGATTGGCCCTTGTCCGAGTGGTTCACATAAGTGAAATGTTGACGAATCCGAATTTGTTTGGTAGCACCGTCAAGGGTAGCCACTATCTCATTCTTATGCTGCGCCCAGAGGGTGTTGCCCAGCAAAAAAAGCAAGATAGGGAACCTGTAAAGCAAACGATGGCTCATCAACGTTCGGTATTTTAAAAGTTGGGGCTGAGGGTACGACCTTTGTAAAACGCGTCGATGATTTCGACAACTTCGTCCTCGGTATCGACAATTTTAATAAGATCAAGATCTTTGGCGCTGATATTTCCAGCTTCCAACATGGTATTTCGAATCCAATCGATCAGGCCTTTCCAAAATTCCGTGCCCACCAAGATAATTGGGAAGGTATGTATTTTGTGTGTCTGGATCAAGGTGATGGCCTCAAAAAGTTCATCCAAAGTGCCAAAACCGCCTGGCATGACCACAAAGCCTTGCGAATATTTCACAAACATGACTTTCCGTACGAAGAAATAATCAAAATCCAAGCTTTTATCATCGTCAATAAATGGATTGTCATGCTGTTCAAATGGAAGGTCTATGTTCAATCCGACTGAGATGCCCCCGGCCAAACTGGCGCCTTTGTTCCCCGCTTCCATGATTCCCGGTCCACCTCCTGTAATAATACCGTAGCCCGCTTCTGCTATCCTTTTGGAAATCTGTACGGCCAAATCATAGTAGGCATTGCCGGGTCGCACCCTTGCCGATCCAAAAATGGAAACGCAGGGCCCAATAACACTCATTTTTTCAAATCCATTGACAAACTCGCCCATTATTTTGAAAATGGCCCATGAATCGTTTGTCTTAATTTCATTCCAAGCTTTAGAATGTTGTTCTTTTCGCATGTGCATAATTAAATCTAATTAAACGGCTCTCGCAATTTTATGTTTGGTTTGCTCCAATTCCTTTTTCAAGAACCTGGCCGTGTAGCTTTTTTTGTCTTTTGCAATCTCTTCCGGTGTTCCTGTGGCCACCACCATGCCGCCACCGCGACCTCCTTCATAACCGATATCGATAATATGGTCCACCATTTTGATCACATCCATGTTGTGTTCGATTACCAAGATCGTATTGCCTTTATCCACCAACCTATTAAGCACTTCCATCAGCACCCTAATGTCTTCAAAATGAAGACCTGTGGTTGGTTCGTCGAGGATGTAAAAGGTGTTTCCGGTATCGCGCTTCGAGAGTTCGGTTGCCAGCTTTACCCGTTGCGCTTCCCCACCGGAAAGGGTAGTGGACTGCTGCCCCAAAGATATATAACCCAATCCCACATCTTTTATTGTCTGCAACTTACGGTGGATTTTTGGGATATTCTCGAAGAAATCAACCGCTTCGTTGATGGTCATTTCCAAGACATCCGCGATGGATTTTCCCTTGTATCGAATTTCCAAGGTTTCCCGATTGAACCGTTTGCCGTTACAGGTCTCACATTCCACATACACATCGGGCAAAAAGTTCATTTCAATGACCCTGAGTCCGCCTCCTTGGCAGGTTTCACATCGTCCACCGGCCACATTAAAGCTGAACCGACCGGGTTTGTATCCGCGAATGGCGGCTTCCGTCGTTTTTGCGAACAGGGATCTAATCTCACTAAAAACCCCCGTGTACGTTGCCGGATTGGAACGTGGTGTGCGTCCAATGGGCGATTGGTTGATGTCGATCACCTTATCAATGTGGTTCAGACCGGTGATTTTTTTATACGGCATCGGTTTTTTGACCCCATTGAAATAATGGGCGTTCATAATAGGGTAGAGAGTCTCATTGATCAACGTGGATTTTCCACTGCCAGACACCCCGGTAACCCCGATCAACTGCCCTAATGGAAATTCAACGGTAATGTTTTTTAAGTTGTTTCCGGTGCATCCGGAAAGCACTATTTTTTTTCCAGTGCCCTTTCGCCTTTTTTCGGGAACAGGAATTTCGAGTTCCCCGGTAATATATTGCGCGGTCATGGTATGGTGGTCCTTCAATTCCTGCGGACTGCCCTCGGAAATAATCTCGCCTCCATGTTTTCCGGCCTTGGGCCCAATGTCGATTACGTGGTCGGCACGTTCGATCATATCCCGGTCATGCTCCACCACAATTATCGAGTTGCCAATATCCCGTAGCGATTCCAAGGAATGGATCAAACGTTCATTATCGCGTTGATGTAGTCCGATGCTAGGTTCGTCCAGAATATAGAGCACACCCACCAATTGGGAACCGATCTGGGTAGCCAGACGAATGCGTTGTGCCTCACCTCCGGAAAGTGACTTGGAACCACGGTTAAGGGATAGGTAGTCCAACCCAACATCCAATAAGAATCCAATGCGGGCTCTGATTTCCTTGATGATTTCTTCGGCAATCAGTTTTTGGTTGCCTTCCAAGCTTTTCTCCAGATTTTCGAAGAAATCTGCCAATTCTGCGATATCCATTTGGGACAGTTCGGCAATATTTTTCTCGCCAATCTTGAAATAGAGTGATTCCTTTCGCAAACGGGAGCCGTGGCAGGTCGGACACTTTATTTTATCCATGAAATCCTTGGCCCATCGCTTGATGGAAGTGGAGTTGGCTTCTTCAAACTGGGTCTTTATGAAGTTGGAAATACCCTCATAATCAATTTTATATTGCCGCTTGACCCCTAAGGTCTTGGAATCCACCTCAAAACTTTCCTTCCCACCGTTTAATATGACGTCCAGCGCTTCATCGGGTATTTTTTCAATAGCATCCGATAGCTCAAAATTGTAGCGTTGCGCAATGGTCTCCAATTGTTTGAAGGCCCACGATTTTTTGTATTCGCCCAAAGGGGCCAGACCACCAGATTTGATGGAAATTTTTTTGTTTGGAATGATTTTTTGCTCGTTCACCTCGTACACATGGCCAAGCCCACTGCAATCGGGGCACATGCCTTTGGGAGAGTTGAAGGAAAACGTATTGGGTTCTGGAGTGGGGTAGGAAATGCCAGAGGAGGGACACATCAAATCCCTACTGAAATACCGGGGAACCGATTCCCCTTCTTCCAAGACCATCAATACATTATCGCCACTGTACATGGCCGTGTTGATGGTTTCGGCCAAGCGCTTGTGGAAATCTTCCGAATCCGACACTTTTAGCCGATCGATCACGATCTCTATATCATGCACCTTGTACCGGTCCACTTTCATGCCCTTGGTAATATCCATAATTTCGCCATCCACACGCACCTTCACAAACCCTTGCTTTGCAATTTGTTCAAATAGCTCCCGATAATGCCCTTTTCTGGATTTGATGACCGGTGCCAACACATTGATCTTTTTGTCCAAATAAGTTTCTATGATCAGGTTTTTGATCTGTTCATCGCTATAGCTCACCATTTTCTCACCCGTATTGTAACTGTAGGCATTTGCCGCACGGGCAAAAAGGAGCCTTAGAAAATCGTAGACCTCTGTGATGGTGCCCACCGTGGAGCGTGGCGATTTGGAGGTGGTTTTCTGTTCAATGGCGATAACGGGAGAAAGCCCATCGATTTTATCCACATCGGGTCGTTCCAATCCACCCAAAAATTGTCTGGCGTAGGCCGAAAAGGTTTCAATGTAGCGTCGCTGTCCTTCGGCATAGATGGTGTCGAAGGCCAAGGATGATTTTCCACTGCCGGAAAGCCCGGTTATCACTACGAGTTTTTCCCGGGGGATGGTAACATCAATATTTTTAAGATTGTGGACCCTGGCGCCCTTAACCTCAATATGTTCTTCGTAGTTGACCATAATTCATAGCAAAACCTCAAAAGTAGCGATTTGACCTGTAAAAAAGAAGGAGGTTTGTCTTTCGTTATGTTAATTGATGAACGACTTGTCCACTGTCAAATAATCAATCGCACGCCACCCAATTCCTGCAAGGGATAAGGAAATCTGTCACTGGGACTTCCAATGAACATAAAGTTGATTGGGATGTTCCATTCAGTGGACAATTTTTTGATCAATGCCGGTGTGAATTCGCCGTGAAGTTGGATGTATTCCACCTTGATTTCCGGGTATTCCCTGTCCAGTACATCCAAATCGGACACAAATTTTTCGGTGGCCTGTTCCCCATCTGGAAAGACCGATACTATTTTCAGTTTTCGGGTATGTTCGTTATTCCGGATGTATAACAAAACTTGGTTCAATACAGATACATCATCACGCTTGGTAAAGTAGACAAACTCCTGGTCGTTTATGCGATTGATGGTCTGGTTGATGCCTTTGTAGGATTTGACCAAAAATCGGTTAATGGGGTCCAAAAAATATCGAATCAGTTTTAATAGCAGTTTCAACAAAGCAGTTCGGTTCAACATTACCAAAACCAAGGCTATGGTCGGAATAAAATATTCCATGAAAACCGCCAGATAATCAGGGTTGAGGATAATGTTGCCGATCAATGCCGTAATCACGGCCAAAATGGCAATCAAAAGGGACAGCCATCCGGAACGTTCTGGTCTGGGCAAGTGTTTTCTACGGACCTTCAACAAGATATTGCCAACTCCGAAAAGGGCCATCACAGATAAAAACGCAATGGTGTATACTCCGGCCAAGGCTTCCAAATTACCTTCGGTGATCAAGAGAATGGACACACACAACAGGAAGAATACAATGGCAATGCGATAGGTGCTTCCTTTTTTGTTCCGTTTTAAAAGGAAGGGGGGTAGTATGCGATCCAAAGTGATGCGCTCCACCAGTCCGGAAACCCCTACGAATGAGGTCAATACCGCACCACTTAGCACCAAAACGGCATCTACGGAGACCAGTGTGGAAAGCCAAGAACCACTTACCTGGTTGCCCATAATGGACAATAGGGCTTCCCGGTTTCTTTCAATTTCGGGAATGGGCAAAACCGCCAAGGCCAAAAAAGCGATCAAAGGGTTGAAAATGGTCACTACCACCCACATATTGCGAAGCGTTTTCGGAAAAACCCCTTTTTTCTGCTCCTCCACAAAATTGGCGGAACTTTCAAATCCACTTATGCCCAGCATGGCAGCAGAGAACCCAAAGAACAGGGCCATGGTTAATGTTTCATGCTTAATGGGAAGCGCATTGTTTTCCGTGAAAACTTGCCATCCGTGTTCAAAAAGGTACATGCCTGCAAAAGAGGACAATAACACCAAGGAGGACAAGTGGAACAAGAAGATGGCAATGGCCACTTTGGAGGATTCCCCAATACCAATGATCACCAATCCCATAAAAATGGCCAGCAGGCCAATGGTGGCCAAGATCACTGGTAGGGTGGGAACCAAGGTATTCAGGTATGCCATGGCTTCATTGGCCGAAATTACAGCAGTAGCCATATACGACAAAAGGGTGAGTGAGGCTGCCAAAGAGGCCATACCCTTGCTGGTCGTGTTCAATAAGGCGTTGTAGGCACCACCGTTCATCGGCAGGGCACCAACAACCTCACCATAGATTTTCCGAAACAGGAATAGGACAACGCCGACAATCAACAATGAAATCCAAGCATATTGGCCAGCATGCAACACCGCAAGGGCGGATACGTAAAGGCAAGAAGAGCTAATGTCGTTACCACTGATGGAGGTAGAGGCCAACTCACCGAGTTTTACTCTTAATTTTTGTGGTTCCATGAAACATGGTTTATAAAACCGAGAACTAAGGTAGGGCAAACTGCCAAAAATTCTAAATTTGTGGAACATTAAATCAAGATTTATGAAATTATTGGGCATCGGCTCTCGCATCAACCACCCGGAATATGGCAAAGGGGTGGTCACCAACGTATCATCCAAACATTATTGGGTCACTTTTTTGGAAAATGGATTGGAAACCATTGACTTGGACTCCGATTTTGAAGTGATTGAGGGTGTGGAGGATGAAGTGGATACGGTCAGTTTTTTTGATGTTGAACGTTCTTTGGTAAATATTCTGGAAAAGTGGAGCGACACCCACGAAAAGGTGGCCATTGCCGATAAATGGAAAGGGGGCAAGCTTATTTTGGACCCTGGGGACGCTACCCAAAACAAGGAAATGCCCATTGAGACCTTTTTTCATAAGATTGTGATGGTCCGTGACCGAATTCGGGTGATGGAACAAAAAATCAACAGTAGCAACAACCTCGATGATCAGGAAAAAGTGGACCTACAACAATATATCACCCGTATTTATGGCAGTTTGACCAGCTTCAATGTGCTGTTCAAGAACAAAAGCGATTATTTTGTAGGGGAGAAAAGTAAATGAATCTGATAACAGAATTACTTTTTAGGGGGCTTATAGTTGATTTTTTTGGTAGAAGAACTAGATATATTTTCTTTAAAATAACTGGAAATTACAAATCCCTTGAGTATTTATCCGGAAAGCAAAGAAAGCAAGATTCTTATGCAAAGTTAGAGCAACATATGATCAATGTTCTAGTCGGATCAATCGTTTTTATTGGAGTGTCTTTTTTTGTTGCTTACATAATCTTTGGCTTAACATAATATGATGTTTTAAAAACGATACTTTAAACCGCCTCCTTTTTCTCACTCAAATACTTCCAATATCGTTTGGGCACATGTTGCGTATGCAATTTGGGGTTGATGCGTGATTTGATACCCGTGCTTTTAAAATAATCGTTCCATAAGGCCTGGTAATCGTATTCCGCGTCCACAAAAACCTCGCTCTTTCGGGTTCGGTTATGGTGAATGTCCTTCAGGTTCAGGGATACCATTTCCACATGGTCCAGATTATAATAGATGCCATATTTGCGCTTTACGTCATAGATCAGCCATTGTTGGTCGGCGTAGCGGTCGCGAAAGTGTTTGGAAATTAAGGGCAGCACATCAAAATCTGGTTCAATATTGGCGAAATAGATACCGTCCTGGGTCAATTGAAACCGCACAAACGCCTCCATACGGTGTTTTTCACGGCCCACTTTCCGTGCCAATTGGGCAATATGCAATATCGTACTGTCCGAATAATCGAGGTACTTACCGTTTTTCGTTCGCATCAATTTTTGGATGTAGTCGTACAGTAGGTTTTCAACCCCTTCAGTTTCGCTCAAAAAAGCAAAATAGACTTGGGAAATGGCATTGTGGCTTTTGTTTCGGATGCCGTTCCAAACTCGTTTGGCCTTTTCCACGTGGGTGAAAATGGTTTCTGTCTCCGAAAACAGACCACTTTGGCCCAGTCCATTTCGTTGGATATCGGCCACGTTGATTTTTTCATCGAAGGCGACGAACACAGCGGTTAGAAAACCATTGAAACTGCCGTCGTAAATTAGTGTTGTTGAAGGTTGCATAGCGTTCATTTTTTAATTGAACAAGGATAATTGTGTACTATACTGATTTCGAAACTTGCCGGACGAATTTTGAAGGATCATGCCTTTGAGTCTGTCCGAGTCAAGGTCTCGATGTTCCCAATGTCGGGAATCACAGAGCATAAAATATTGGGCTCTGTTGAGGGCCACCCCGATTTTTTTCAGATGGTCCCAGTTCAATTTTCTAAATCGTCGAGCGTGTAGGATTTTGTTCACCGATTTCACGCCCAACCCAGGGACGCGCAATAACAGATCTTTGTCAGCCGTGTTCACATCAACCGGAAAATGGTGCATGTTCCGAAGTGCCCATGAAAGTTTAGGGTCAACCTCCATATCCAAATTGGGATAATCCTTATTGAGAATTTCGGTAACGGAAAATCCATAGAAGCGCAACAACCAATCGGTTTGGTACAGCCTGTTTTCACGGAGCATCGGAACTTGGGAACCTATGGCTGGCAGCCGTTCATCTTCCATAACCGGAACATAACCAGAATAATAGACCCTTCGCATTTGGTACTTTTTGTAATAGTAGGTCGCAGAATACATGATATCCTTATCCGACTCCCCGGAGGCGCCCACGATCATTTGGGTACTTTGTCCCGCTGGGGCATATTTTGGAGTGCTTTTAATAATCTTATGCTCGGATTTATACCTTACGATTTCGTTTTTCACCTTAAGCATGGGCTTGGTGAAATCCTCGTGTTTTTTCTCGGGAGCCAAAAGCTTCAACCCAGAAACGGTCGGCACTTCAATGTTCACGGATAAGCGATCGGCGTAGAGACCTGCTTCGTACATCAGTTCATCGCTGGCCCCTGGAATGGATTTTAAATGGATGTACCCGTTAAAGTTTTCCTCCTCCCGCAGTTTTTTGGCCACCGCAATCAATCGTTCCATGGTGTAGTCTGCATTCTTGAAAATACCGGAGCTTAAAAAAAGACCCTCAATGTAATTTCTTCGATAAAAATTAATCGTCAGATCCACCACTTCCTGAATTTTAAAGGCAGCGCGTTTAATATCGTTGCTTCTGCGGGTAACGCAATAGGCACAATCATAGATGCAGTGGTTGGTCAGTAAAATTTTCAACAAAGAAATACAACGACCGTCTTCGGTATAACTGTGGCAAATGCCCATTTTGGAGGCGTCGCCCAAACCCTTGTTGGTATTTTTCCTGTTACTGCCACTACTGGCACAGGAAACATCATATTTTGCGGCATCGGCCAAGATGTTCAATTTTTCACGTACCCTATCAAAATTCATAGCTTGGAAATAATCCAATCAAAAATATGGAAATATTCCAATAAATGGAAATAATCCATAAAAAGTTTTGGAAATATTCCAAAATACCTATATTTGGGTTGTGGAGAACGAATTGACCATAAAACGATTTACCGATATCCGAAGGGAATTGGGCTACACGCAGACCGAATTCGCGGATTTGTTGGGTGTAAAAAACACCACGGCAGATATTGAACGGGGTAGGACGAAACTATCCGGCAAGGTGGTCGCCGAATTGTTGCGTCAGTTTAAGATCAATCCGCTCTGGTTGTTTGGCGAAAGTGATCAAAAACATTTGGATACGTCCAAGACCAGCGTAATCCCAAAAGTGGTCACCGTGGACAATTCGGATAATGACAACATGGTCTTGGTGAACGCCAAAGCTGCTGCAGGATATCCACAGAATATAGCCGATACGAGTTGGTACCGCCAATTGCCAGCCTTTGATTTGCCCATTCCAGAATTTCGCAACGCCACCTATCGTGGATTTCAAGTGGAGGGCGACAGTATGCTTCCCAATTTAAGGCCGAATGATTGGGTTCTGGCTCGGGCCATTGAACACATTGACCATGTGAGTCCCAATAAAATGTATGTGGTGGTTTTGCAAGATTCCGTGATGGTGAAAAAAATTGAACGGAGACCCAATTCCAACAACATTACCTTGGTGTCTTTGAACGAAAATTACCCTCCCTACGAAATCAAGCCGTTCCAAATTCAGGAAATTTGGGAAGTGAGCAGCAAATTGACCTTTAATGTGGACGCCACTACGGAAACCGGTCTATTGCGACAGCTGCAAGAGTCCATGGAAGAGCTGAAAAGGCAGATTACCCGATAGAAATCCCTAAAAAAACCTTGATTTTATGGCCTTCGCCAAAGTTGTGGCTGCATTGGGATTGCGTCGAAACCAAAGCTCCGGTTCAAAAATTTCCAATTCTGCCAAGGCCCATTCGCCTTCATTGTCCTTAAAAAGATCTACGCGGGCGTAAATTGGAAGTTCAGGTGCCGCTTGCACCACTTTTTGGGCAAAAACTATTTGTTCTTTTGATGGACTGTATTCATGCACCGACCCACCGAAATCATCCTGCACCCTAAAATCACCAGGTTTGGCAATTTTGAGCACGGCATGGGTAAATGCGCCATCGAACAGCATCATGGACATTTCCCCTTCGGTAACAATGTTGTTTTGAAACTCCTGCAACATCATGGCCTCTTCGGCAATCAATTCCTTGAAAATACCTTCAAAGTTTTCAATGTCGGCACTGTTGATTTTATAAGTATGCCTTGCCGCTCCAGAAACGCATGGTTTCAATACAAACAGGTCATTTCTGAAACTATGCGCCTGAACAGCTCGGTCAAAAGCAGTTTTTAAAGTCATATCGGAGCCTTTTTCAACTATTAAAGTTTTGGGAATCCGAACTCCTTGCTTGGCCAAGTCCATGAGGTAATGCTTATCAATATTCCAATGGATCAGTTGTTTGGAATTGATGAACTGGGTCTGACTTGATGCCTTTTGGAACCATTCGGAAAACTCCTGGTACCGATCAAAATAATCCCATGTGGTTCGGAAAAGGGCGAAATGGGTTTGGGACCAATCAAAATCGGGGTCATCCCATGATTTTCGGATGGCATTTAGCCCCTCGTTTTGTAAGGCTTCCAATACCAAGCGGTCTTCCAATAGCACATTGTTGATGTAATCCGAGGTTTTTTTGGGATTGATATACCTTGGATCGGTCAGAACAACTACGTCGTATGTCATTCAAATTCAATTAAAATCCAACTGCAGTATCGTCGCCTCGTTTATCGGCACCACCTTCCAATTTTCCATTGGGCAATACGCGAATGGCATCTACTTTTCCAATAATGGGCGTTCGTTCCTTATTGATGATATAGCCCTTGGCTTCAAGTTCGGCAATCAATTCCTCCGGGAAGCCTTCCGGTTCAAAAATGACCATATCCGGCAACCATTGGTGGTGAAAACGGGGTGCATTCACAGCTTCCTGCATGCTCAAATTAAATTCGTACACATTGAGAATGGTCTGCGCCACTGCCGTGATGATCGTAGAACCTCCAGGGGTGCCCACCACCATATATAATTTGCCATCTTTTTCCACGATGGTTGGTGTCATACTGCTCAGCATCCGTTTTTCCGGGGCAATACTGTTTGCTTCAGCGCCCACAAGGCCAAACATGTTCGGGACCCCCGGTTTGGAGCTGAAATCATCCATTTCGTTGTTTAAAAAGAAGCCCAGTTCATCACAATAGAGTTTGGAACCGTAGCCGCCATTTAAGGTGGTAGTGGCAGAAATGGCATTCCCTTCACTATCCACAATGGAATAATGGGTGGTTTCGTCACTTTCGATGATTTCCACTTCGCCGTGGCTCACATCCGAGGACAATGTGGCCTTGTCGAAGGAGAAATTGGCCATTCTATCTTGTAAGTAACCATCATTTAAGAGCATATCATACGGAATATCAACAAAATCGGGGTCGCCCAGGAAGTAATTCCGGTCCGCATAGGCCCTTCGGGATGCTTCCGTGAACAATTGAATGCTTTTGGTCGAATTGTGTCCAAGTTTGGAAATATTGTAGGGTTCCATCATCTTAAAAATTTGGTTGATGGTAACGCCTCCGCTACTCGGGGGGCTCATGGATATCACATGAAGGTCCTTATAATCGAATTCGATGGGATCACGCCATTTTGCTTGGTATCTGGCCAAATCCTCCTCAGTAATAAAACCGTCTTTTTCCTGTACAAAAGCCGCTAATTTTTGGGCCACTTCTCCTTTATAGAAACCATCGTGGCCCTGTTCCATGATGATTTGCAGTGTTTGGGCCAATTCGGGATATTTTATGGTATCACCCGCCTTAAAAGGACCTGCGAATTTTGTACTGTCACCATTGGCTTCTATGAAACGGTCGCGGTAACTTTCCAAACGATCTGCTTGTTTTTCCGTGACCACAACACCTCGTTTTGCCAATGCAATGATGGGTTCCATGATTTCGGATAGAGGCAAGGAGCCAAATTTTTTATGAACGGCCATTACTCCGGCCACTGTACCGGGCACTCCGGCCGAGGTGGCCCCCGAAGTGCTCATGTTCGGAATCACGTTCCCCAACGAATCAAGGTACATATCTTTGTGGGCAGCCAAGGGGGCTTTTTCGCGATAATCGATGCCTCCAACTTCGCCATTGTTTTTACGATAGACCATAAATCCGCCACCGCCCAAATTGCCGGCAAAGGGATAGGCCACTGCCAAGGCCAGTTCGGTCGCTACCATGGCATCAAATACATTGCCTCCCTTTTGCATGATTTCCACCCCAATCCGGGATGCTTCCTCACGTGCGGACACCACCATTGCTTTTTCGGTGACCAGTCCGGTTGGTGATGCAGGTTGTTGTTTACAATTGATAAAAAGGAGTAGGGGGAGAAGGAGTATCAGTCTTCGCATAAAACATTGAATTTTTGTCGGGAAAAGGTAATCAATTCTTCAAAAAAAGCGGTGAATTCATTTTCGAATTCTTTGTAGTGTTCTTCAAGGTCCAAAATGGCAAAATTCATCTTGGATTTATTCTGGGTGCGTCGGTTCATGCCGTTCAATACGCGGTCGATACCGGCCAAATTGGCATAATTGAGCAACCAATTATCGGCAATCATGTAGGGCATCATCCGTTTGGTGGGCAAGGGCAGGGTTTCATAGTTTTCCTCCAAAAGATCATAAAACCCGTGCACATATTCTTTAAGTGGAACGTTGGAATAGTTGTCCCAGTTCTTGGCCAAAAAATGATCATAATAGATATCCACGATCACCCGGCTGTAATGGCTATAATTTTTGTGCAACCGCTTGCTGCTTTGTTTGGCAATGGGGTGGGCATCGGTAAAGGTGTCTATTTCCCGGTGCAAAATGATGCCCTTCTGGATTTTTTCGGGAAAATGCTTGTATTTGTTCCCACGGATGTGGTCTGCAAAGAAATTGCCCAAAGTAATCTGGTCATCATCGAAGGAGAGATAAATATGTGCCAAGAAATTCATCGGGGCAAAAAACGTTTCCGTCGAAATTAAGGATTTAGACACATGCAATTGGGTAGGTGCGGTTATATTTGCAAAAACTTTTTTAACAATTATGACACTGATCAAATCAATTTCTGGAATACGAGGTACCATTGGAGGCAAAACCAATGACAATTTAACCCCTGTGGATGCTGTAAAATTCGCTGCTGCTTACGGCACCTGGTTAAAGGATTATTCCCAAAAGGAGAAATTGACCGTTGTAATTGGAAGGGATGCCCGACTATCAGGTGAGATGATTCAGAATTTGGTAGTGTCGACTTTGGTCGGTTTGGGGATTGATGTCATTGATTTGGGGCTTTCAACTACACCCACTGTGGAAATTGCCGTTCCTTTGGAAAAGGCGGATGGAGGCATCATCCTCACCGCCAGTCATAACCCCAAACAGTGGAATGCCTTAAAATTATTGAACGAACGCGGGGAATTTTTGGATGCGGAACAAGGCGCCAAGATTTTGGCCCTGGCCGAGAATGAAGATTTTGAATTTGCAGCGGTTGACGACCTAGGCGAGATCATAAAAAACGATTCGTATATCGACATCCATATTGATGAAGTCCTGGAATTGCCATTGGTAGATGCGGACACTATCAAAAAAGCAGGTTTTAAGGTGGTTGTGGACGGCGTAAATTCCACTGGGGGAATTGCCATACCTAAATTGTTACAGGAACTTGGGGTGGAAGTTGTAAAGTTGTATTGCGACCCTACAGGCCATTTTCCCCATAACCCAGAACCGCTAAAGGAGCATTTGGGAGATATCTGCAAGAAAGTGGTGGAGGAAAAAGCCGATTTTGGTATTGTGGTGGATCCCGATGTGGACCGCTTGGCCTTTATCAGCAATGACGGTGAAATGTTCGGCGAAGAATATACCTTGGTGGCGTGTGCCGATTACGTGTTGGGCAAGACCAAAGGCAATACGGTTTCCAATTTGTCTTCATCGAGGGCACTGCGCGACATTACCGAGAAGCATGGCGGCAGTTATGAAGCGGCTGCTGTTGGAGAGGTGAATGTGGTCGCAAAAATGAAAGCCAACAACGCCATTATCGGTGGAGAGGGCAATGGCGGCATCATTTATCCTGAAAGCCATTACGGTCGTGATGCCTTGGTGGGCACAGCCCTGTTCTTAATGTTGATGGCAGAACGCGGCGGAACCGTAGCGGAACTTCGAGCCAGCTATCCCAGCTATTTTATGAGCAAAAAGAAAATTGAATTGACCCCGGATTTGGATGTGGATGCCCTCTTGGAAGCAATGCATAATAAATACCAACATGAAGAGGTTTCTACCATCGACGGCGTAAAGATTGATTTTCCTGAAAATTGGGTGCACCTGCGCAAATCCAACACGGAACCCATTATTCGAATCTACACAGAGGCAAAATCCCAAAACGAAGCAGATGCCCTGGCAGACCGGATTATAAATGAAATTAAGAATATAGCTGGATTGGACTAAGCAAAAAATGCTTAAAGCTCATAAATGATTTCACAATTGTTGAAATCTTCATCCGTAATATCGGTGTGATTGTCTGAATCCAACCAAATTTTCCATGTCCCGTTTTCTTTTCGCAATCCCACATGGAAATAGCCATATCCTTGAAATATGGGATTTTTAGCTCCGTTACCGTATGATCTGAAGCGATAATACCCAGTTTGGTATGCGATGGTACCGGTATGGTCAACTGCTGTGGTTAAAATAGCAAAGGAAATCCCAATCCTATCACCCTTATCCTTTACAGATTCAATGAAACCTGCAAAATTGTCCAGATATGTTGAGCCTGTTTCAACCTGATTTTGGTGTACTAGGACTCTAACAATATCTTGGGAATGAATGGTTTTTATTTTTTGACTGTCCAATTCGTCATAGGATTCCATAAAAGGAACCCAAACATCTGATTTGATGGATTCCATGATTTCAGATGAAACAGACTTGGCTGGATCTTGCCCAAATGTTACACTAAAAAATAGAAGTAGTAGAAAGGTGATGGATTGTTTCATTTTATCTTGATTGACTATCGCAATATTATCAAACAATTTGTTCGTTTATATTGATTTAAAACAAGAAAAAAGATAGAACATCTCTATTAATCAAATCTTTGAACAGAATTGATTATAAGTTTGAAGGTACTTTATTCCGGTGTTTCCAGCGTTTATGGGTCCAGAAATAGTACTCCGGGGCTTCGCGGATGGATTTTTCCGTTTCCCTTAAAAAAGCATCGGTTATTTTATAATCTTCGACTTCGGTAGGGTTTTCGGAAAGAATTTTAAAGGTTCCTTCATAATATCCCCTTTTCTTTTTTTCCACTTTCAAATAAACGGGGATAATATCGTTCGTTTTGCAAATTTCTTCACCGCCAACATGCACTGGTACAACAATTCCCATAAAATCTGTCCAGTATTTTGCCCTGCTTACCATTGGCGATTGGTCACTGATTATTCCAACCATCAGCAATTCGTTGCTTTCCTTTGCCAATTGCAGAATTTTTCGGGATTCTCTGGTGGAAATCAAAGTAGTGTTATATTTTCCCCTTATACGTCTGACCAGTTTGTCAAAATATTTATTCTGAATTTTTTGATAAATACCATAGCCTTTTGAAGCGATTCGGATATTTAGGGACAGGACCCATTCCCAACTCGCATAATGCGGTAACATGAGCATGGTATTTTTATGCTCTTTTTCCAGATTTAACAATAGATCGATATTGGTGTAGCTGAATCGTTTTTGGATTTCTTCCTTACTGATCCCCAAGGTTTTTATCATCTCTAAAAAGATGTCGCACATATGTCGAAAAAACTTTTTTTCCAGTCGGAGACGTTCTTCTTCAGATTTTTCAGGAAATACAAGTTCTAAATTGTCACGAACTACTTTTTTTCGATATCCGATAACGTGGTACAGCAAAATATAAATGCCATCTGATAGGAAGTAAAGCGCTCGGAACGGAAGTCTGGAAACCAACCAAAGTAGGGGGTAAACCAACAAATAAACTACTAGCTGCATAGACTTTTCTTGTGTGCAAATATAGCTATATTTGAGCCAAACTTATCCCCATGATGAATTTACACATCGCTACCATTGCCATTATTGCAGCCAATATTTTGGTTTCCATTCGAGGCTTTGGCAATTCTGCCTTTTTTGACCGATATAAGTTCAGTATCAATGCCATTCAGGCCGGACAAAAGGATCGTATGTTCACATCTGGTTTCCTTCATGTGGATATTTCCCATTTATTTTTCAACATGTTCACGCTGTACTTTTTTGCCGATGTGGTGATCAGTTGGTTCGGTCCAGGAAAGTTTTTGATCATATACCTGGTCAGTTTGTTGGGGGGTAGCCTATTGGCCCTCTTTTTTCATAAAGATGAGCCGTACTATAGTGCCGTGGGGGCCAGTGGTGCCGTTACCGGGATACTTTATGCCGCCATTTTGCTGAACCCCGACATGCAATTGGGCATTATGTTCATTCCCATTCCGCTACCGGCATATGTATTGGGTATTGCCTACCTTCTGTATTCCATTTATGGCATGAAGAGCCGTTTGGGCAATATTGGTCATACCGCCCATTTTGGGGGAGCGGTTGGTGGATATGCCACGACATTATTGTTTAAACCGGAGCTTTTTGTGACCGACACGTTTATTGTGATTGTCTTGGCCATTCCGATCATTATCCTGTTTGTTCTGGAGAAAATGGGAAAAATATAGCCGCATAAAAAAGCCTCCACATTTGGGAGGCTTTATACTGTTAATGCTTTTCTAGTTCAGCAACTCGGCGACTTTTTCTTCCAAGGCTGGACCTCTCAAATTTTTTGCAACGATCACTCCGTTTTCATCCAATAAAAAAGCAGCGGGAATCGCATCGATGTTGTATAATCTAGCGACAGGGTCGTTAAATCGTTGTAGGTTGGAGATGTGGCTCCATGCCAATCCGTCAGATTCGATGGCATTTTTCCAAAGTTCCGCTTGTGTGTCCAAGGAAACGCCCAAAACGTTGAAGCCTTTGTCTTTGTATTTGTTATAAACAGATACAATATTGGGGTTTTCAGCACGGCAAGGTCTACACCAAGCGGCCCAGAAATCGACCAAGGTCAATTTGGATTTACCAGTTACATCGCTCAATGCCAATACATTGCCATCGGGTGTTGGCGCTGAAAAATCAGGGGCAATGGCTCCGATATCTGTGGATTTCATGTTTTCCAACTGCTCTTCCAGTTTTTTACCGGGTTCAGTTGCCTTCATTTCCGGGGTCAAGCCATCGAACAAGGTTTTTACTTCATCCAAGGGTAGGGCTTTGGAAGCCATCATATTGCCAATGATCAACACGGAAATCAAGGCATTGGGATTGTTCTTTACATAATCCACGTTAAAATTCTTCGCTTCTTCCTGAAACTCGATGAATTCTTCACGCAAGGCTGTTACGGTTGCCGTGTCCATTTGCTGTGCAGCCATACGCATATCGTTTTGCATGGATAGGGCCCTATCCGATAGTTTTCTGGATTCCGTCAAGAAATTCATGAACATGTCGTTCTGTGCAGTTCCAGATATTTTTGCAAAGCTTATGCTGTCCTTTGGAAAGGAAATTTCTATATCCCCATTTTCCACTACCAATGGCACATTGCCTCTGGTCTGTTCTATAAAAATGTAGTGCAATTTGGGTTCTGCTTGGTTGCCCGCGAAGGCAAACAGCCCATTTTCTATGGTCGTGGTATCGATATCAATCAATTGGTTAAGGGAATCGGTGGTCTTTAGGAAAACCTTCAACCCGTTATCGGGTTCACCACTTATTGTTCCACTAATGGTATACCCTTTGGGTTCTGAATTACATGATGCCAATAACACCAATCCAAGGATACCTGTAAATACTCTTTTCATTTAAAAAATTTTAGAACGCTAAGGTATTCATTACATCTGGCAATAAAAAAACTTGGCCCTTAATATTGAGGGCCAAGTCTTTAAAATTCCTATAAATATTCGTTAAAACTGGTACCGAATACCGAGGGCAATGTCAAAATCAAAATCATTATCAAACCCATCGTATCCGATCAGACCGATTTCAGGTCTAAAATCCAAAGAAATCAATAATGGAATATCGAAATTGTATTCAATCCCGATATCACCGGCACCAAAAACGAACAATCCATCATCCTCATCTAAAATGGGATCGGCAAAATCCACGCTTCCCAATCCGCCACCAACACCGTAGTACCAGTTAAAGTTGCCATCCAATTGATGCACCCATTGGTACAATCCGGCCAACTTGAAGGCATCAAAGTTGCGGCTATCGCGCCAGCCCAAATCAAATTCGAGCCTGTGGTACTGGCCAAGGGCCTTTTGATATGAAATTTCTGCACCAAAGCCATCGCTGTCGCCCAAACGGAGACCTAGGGCATGGTCGGAAATTTGTTGCGCACTCATCGATACTGTTGCAAAAACCAACAGAGCGGTAAATAATGTGGTAATCTTCATGTGTTTCTCTTTTAAGTTAAAAATTAGAGATAGTTTTGTTATAGATTTACGTTCAGAAAACTGTTTTAGTTCCCAAAAAGTATTCCAAATTGGAAAAAAAGTTGTTAAATCACCTTGCCGATCAGCTGCAAGGGGACCTGCTCGCCGATGAATTAAGCCGCGCCCTTTATGCCACTGACGCTTCTGTATACCGGAAAACACCCTTGGCAGTGGCTTACCCCAAAAACGCGGAAGATATTAAACATTTGATTGCTTTTGCCAATGAAAACAAGGTAGGGTTGATCCCAAGAACGGCAGGAACTTCCTTGGCAGGACAGTGTGTGGGCGAGGGCATTGTGGTTGATGTCAGCCGGTATTTTACCAAGATTGTCGAACTGGACAAGGAAAAAAAGCAGGTAACCGTTCAGCCCGGGGTAGTGCGGGACGAACTGAACCAATATTTGAAACCCTTCGGACTGTTTTTTGGCCCCAACACCTCCACTTCCAATCGCTGTATGATTGGGGGAATGGTAGGCAATAACTCGTCGGGAACCACATCCATTCAATATGGGGTAACCAGAGATAAGGTCGTAGCCATGCAATGCATTCTTTCCGATGGGAGCGAGTCGGTTTTTTCCAGCCTATCACCCCAGGAATTCCATCAAAAAAGGGAAGGATCATCATTGGAGGCCAAAATTTACAACGAATTATATAAGGAACTCTCCAACCCAGAGACCCAGGAAGAAATACGAAAAGAATTTCCCAAACCCAGCATCCATAGAAGAAATACAGGGTATGCGGTGGATGAGTTGCTGCACAATTCGATTTTTAGCGAAAACGATGAACGGGAATTCAATCTTTGTAAATTGTTATCGGGCAGCGAAGGCACGTTGGCATTTACCACGGAAATAACCCTTCAGTTGGATGACCTGCCGCCCAGCTTTTCGGCCATGGTCGCCACCCATTACCGTACCCTTGCCGATAGTTTGAAAGATGTAGCGCCAGTGATGCAGCACCGATTGCATACTTGTGAGATGATGGACAAGGTGATTCTGGATTGCACCAAAAACAACCGGGCACAATTGGCGAACCGATTTTTTGTGGAAGGAGATCCTGCAGCCATCCTGATGTTGGAGGTGCGTGCAGATAATGAAGCCGACCTTGAGGTTCAATTGAAGGAACTTTTAAAGACCATTTCTGATTCAAGGTTAAGCTATGCCAGCCCTGTTTTATATGGGGATGACATTAACAAAGCCGTAGAGCTCAGGAAGGCCGGATTGGGGCTTTTGGGCAATATGGTGGGAGACCGAAAGGCGGTGGCCTGTATTGAGGATACCGCGGTGGCCTTGGAAGACCTGAAGGATTTTATCGGTGAGTTTTCCAAAATAATGGAGGAGTACGGGCAGGAAGCCGTGTATTACGCCCATGCCGGAGCAGGAGAATTGCACCTTCGCCCCATATTGAACCTGAAAAAATCGGAGGATGTGGTCCTGTTCCGATCCATTACCACGGAAGTGGCCAAATTGACCAAAAAATATAACGGCAGTTTTAGTGGGGAACATGGAGATGGTATTGTTCGTGCCGAATTCATCCCTCTAATGATTGGCGACAACAACTACGCGTTGTTGAAGCGCGTAAAAGCATTGTTCGACCCGAACACCATATTCAATCCCGGGAAAATTGTAGATGCATTTCCCATGGACGAATCCCTTCGGTATGAAGTAGATCGGAAGGAGCCTTTTATTGAAACCGTGATGGATTTTTCGGATAGTGAAGGCATTCTCCGTGCCACCGAAAAATGCAATGGAAGTGGGGATTGCCGCAAAAGCCATCACATGAGTGGGGCCATGTGCCCCAGTTACCAAGCGACCAAAAATGAAAAGGACACTACCCGCGGAAGGGCCAATGCCTTACGGGAGTTTTTGACCAACTCAGAAAAAACCAATCGGTTTGACCATGCCGAACTCAAGCAGGTTTTTGACCTTTGTTTGAGTTGCAAGGCCTGTGCCAGTGAATGCCCCAGCAATGTGGACATTGCCACACTCAAAGCAGAGTTTTTATACCAGTATCAGGAGTCCAATGGGTATTCGATGCGCAGTAAATTGTTTGCTTACAACACCCGATTGAATGCATTTAGTAGTAAAATGGCAGGTTTAACCAACGCTATGTACAAATCCCGAACCGTAAGCGGCTTAATGAAGAAAATGGCAGGCGTGGCCATCCAGCGAAGCATGCCGCCCGTGTTCAAATTTGATTTTGACAAACACCTGGAAAAGTTCAAAGCGGAGCGCACCGACCTATCCAAAAAAAGGGTGGTGCTCTATGTGGACGAGTTTGTGAAGTACCTGGATATTGAGGTGGGGAAAGATGCCATCGAACTATTATGCAAGTTGGGTTACGAGGTGGAGTTGTTTTATGCAGAAAGTGGCCGCACCTATCTTTCCAAAGGATTTTTGAAACAGGCCAAAAAGTTGGTGGACCAAAATTTGGAAAAACTGAAGCCTATTTTGGAGGAGAACATTCCAATAGTGGGATTGGAGCCCTCGGCCATCCTTTCGTTTCGGGACGAATACCAGCGATTGCACGATGATAAGGAGTTATTGGCCAAATTGGCTACCAACTCTTATTTGATCGAGGAATTTTTGGCTGCGGAAATCAAAGGAGGCCATATTTCTTCGGATTTCTTTACCGAGAAAGAACGACACATCAAAATACATGGGCATTGCCACCAGAAAGCGTTGAGCAATCAAAAGGTCACCTTTGATATGCTGAACCTGCCCAAAAACTACAAGGTGACCATTATTCCTTCAGGTTGTTGTGGCATGGCCGGATCTTTCGGTTACGAAAAGGAACATTACGAGACCAGTATGCAAGTGGGCAATTTAAAATTGTTTCCTGCGATCAATAAGAGCGATGCGTCAACCATTATTGCGGCCAACGGGACGAGTTGCAGGCATCAGATTAAGGATGGGACGAAAAGAGAGGCCAAACACCCCGTCTCAATCTTGAGAGAGGCCTTGGTCGTCTAAAGACTTTTGTTTTTCGGTCTCGGGGTCGATTTTCATTTCCTCGATTTCCACTTCTTTTTGGGTAATGGAGGCGATGAGTTCGTTCATATCCATTTCCTTGAGGTCTTCATCCGCAAAGAAAGGGGACAACCGGTCGTGGTTGTAATGGTATATTTTCCATCTTTTGAACGAATATTCCAAAGCGGTAAGGTTTTCTACCCAATCCCCTGAATTAAGATAGATACAGCTACCATGCCTGTTTTCGTAAACTTCTTTTTTGGGTTGATGGATGTGTCCACAGATCACATAATCATAGCCGTTCTCAATAGCCAGATCGGCAGCAGTACGTTCAAAATTATTGATGTACTTCACAGCGCTTTTCACGCTGTTTTTGATGCGTTTGGACAATGAATATTTTTCACGCCCCAATTTGGCCAGGCACCAGTTTACAAAACTATTGATCAAAATAAGAATGTCATACCCGTAACCGCCCAATTTGGCCAACCATTTGGCATTTTGGATGGACACATCGAAAACATCGCCATGAAAGATCCATGCTTTTTTTCCGTCTAGTTCCAGCACCAATTTGTTGGCAATCTTAAAATTTCCCATTGAAGTATCACTGAACTTACGCAGCATTTCATCGTGATTTCCAGTGATATAGAAAACTTCAGTGCCCTTGGATGCCATTCCAATGATTTTGCGAAGCACCTTTAAATGGGAAGGGGGGAAGTAGCGTTTGCTGAATTGCCAAATATCGATAATGTCCCCGTTCAGCACCAGCTTTTTGGGTTGTATGCTATTGAGGTAGGCCAACAATTCATCGGCATGACAGCCGTAGGTTCCTAGGTGGACATCTGAAATTACAGCGAGTTCTATCTTCCTTTTTTTCAAGCTATTGGGATTTATATGCAAAATAAACTGGTCAGGATAAACTGAAAATCAAATTCAAATCATCAATACATAACATTATCGTTAAAAAATCATCATCCACGGATTCAATATGTTACAATAACATTAAGTGGTGCCTTGGTTTTTGATTTAAGGGGATATGGTCTACCTTTGGGTTTCTCTTAATTTTATACCGAATGGCAGGAAATTCTTTTGGTCAATTGTTCAGGCTCACCACTTTTGGTGAATCGCATGGAAAAGCATTGGGTGGTGTGTTGGATGGTTGCCCAGCTGGGCTGGAATTGGACCTTGATGCCATTCAAAATGAACTGGACCGAAGAAAGCCGGGCCAATCGGCCATTGTAACCCAACGGAAAGAACCGGACACGGTTGAATTCTATTCGGGACTTTTCGAAGGAAAGACCACGGGAACACCCATTGGTTTTGCCATTCACAATACAAACCAAAAATCCAAGGATTATTCCCATATCCAAGATTCCTACCGCCCATCGCATGCCGATTATGTGTACGATCAGAAATATGGTTTCCGCGATTATCGTGGCGGGGGTCGGAGTTCTGCGCGTGAAACGGCAAGCAGGGTTGTGGCAGGCGCCATTGCCAAACAGTTATTGAAAGAGGTGAAAATCAACGCATTTGTATCTCAGGTTGGGGATCTTAAATTGGAAAAAGCCTACCAAGAGTTGGATTTTAACCAAATTGAGGCCAATGCCGTTCGCTGCCCAGATCCCGGTATGGCCCAACAAATGGAGGAGTACATCAAGGCCATCAAAAAAGAAGGGGACACCATTGGGGGTGTGATCACCTGTGTGATCCAAAATGTACCTATCGGTTTGGGGGAGCCCGTTTTTGACAAATTGCACGCCAAATTGGGCGAGGCCATGCTTTCCATCAATGCCGTAAAGGGATTTGAATATGGCAGTGGGTTTGCCGGCGTTACCATGAAGGGCAGCGAGCACAACGATGCCTACAATCCTGATGGAACCACCAAGACCAATCGAAGTGGTGGAGTGCAAGGAGGGATCAGCAATGGCATGGACATTTATTTCAATGTGGCCTTTAAACCGGTGGCCACGGTACTGCAATCCTATGAAACCATTAACAAGGACGGCGAAAAAGTGACCACTCAAGGTAAGGGCAGGCACGATCCGTGTGTGGTGCCAAGGGCCGTGCCCATTGTGGAGGCCATGGCAGCCCTAGTCTTGGCGGACTATACCCTGTTGGCACGCACCAACAAAATCTGAAAGGCGTTAGGACGTTTCCGTTCAAAAAAGTATCTTACTGCCATTAAAACCATCTTATGAAGAAATTGGAATTACACTGGCGTATCCTTATTGGGATGGCCCTTGGTGTTATTTTTGCGCTGATCATGGTACAATTGGAATGGGGCCCTAAGCTGGTCGCCGATTGGATCAAACCCTTTGGAAACATTTTCATCAATGCACTTAAATTAATTGCCGTACCCCTTATTTTGGCTTCTTTGATCAAAGGAGTCTCCGATCTTAAGGATATTTCCAAACTCTCCAAAATGGGTGGTCGAACCATCGCAACCTATATCATCACTACGGTCATTGCCGTATCGATCGGTTTGTTGGTAGTGAATGTGGTCAAACCAGGTGGTTCCATTACCGAAGATACCCGAAACGAACTTGTTGAAAGTTATAAGGGTGATGCGGATTCCATCAAATCGAAGGCGGACAAACAGAAAGAAGCAGGACCTTTGCAGGCTTTGGAAGATTTGGTGCCCAGCAACATATTTAATGCAGCGAGTGACAACGGTAATATGCTACAGGTCATTTTCTTTGCCATCTTTTTTGGCATCGGCCTTATTTTGATTCCTGAAGAGCAAGCGAGTCCGGTCAAAAAATTCTTTGATGGCTTTAATGAAGTCATCCTGAAACTCATCGATATCATTATGTTGGCGGCACCCTATGGTGTGTTTGCCCTTTTGGCTGCCTTGGTGGTGGAATCACCCAGTGTAGATTTATTTAAAGCCTTGGCCTGGTACGCCTTCTGTGTGGTGCTCGGTTTGGCTTTGATGCTTTGCGTTTATTTGTTGATCGTGTGGATATTCACCAAAAAAAGCCCTGCCTTTTTCATGAAGGGGATGTCGCCTGCCCAGTTGTTGGCATTTTCCACCAGTTCCAGTGCAGCAACCTTACCGGTGACCATGGAACGAGTGGAAGAACATTTGGGTGTGGAAGAGGAAGTCACCAGTTTTGTGTTGCCCATTGGTGCTACCATCAATATGGACGGGACCAGTTTGTACCAAGCCGTTGCAGCCGTATTTATTGCCCAGGCCTTTGGGATGGATTTGAGCTTGTCCGCACAATTGGGCATCATTGTAACAGCTACGTTGGCTTCGATAGGAAGCGCAGCGGTACCGGGAGCAGGGATGGTCATGTTGGTGATCGTACTGGCCCAAGCAGGGATTCCAGAAGCAGGCTTGGCCTTGATATTTGCCGTGGATAGGCCTTTGGACATGTGCCGAACGGTAGTTAACGTTTCGGGGGATGCAACCGTATCCATGTTGGTGGCCAAATCCGTTGGGAAATTGGGGGAACCCAAAGTGAGAAACTGGGACGACAATTATCATAAGGACGCATCGGCCCAATAAAACCAATTCGTATGAACATTTGCTTTCTGATGTACCCATGGGATGAGATCAATCCAGAGAACGATACTTCACTGGCCTTGATCCACGAATGTGTACGGCGCAACCATGGCGTCGCCATTTGCAGTCCGGCCAACTTGACCATTAGAAACAGTGTTACCAGTGCTTTTTGTACGGTAATCAATCGAATGGACAAGGTGTCAAGCAGTCAGAAGACATTTTACAAACAGGCAACCACTCGCGAAGAGATGTTGCCCTTGGCCGGTTTTGATGTTATATTCATGCGGGCCAACCCACCACTAGATCCCTTAATGCTCAATTTTTTGGATTCTGTTAAGGATGATGTGTTCATTGTCAATTCCTTGCAAGGACTTCGCGAGGCCAACAATAAATTGTACACTGCTGCTTTTGGGGATTCGCATAGTAATATCATCCCGGTGACCCACGTGTCGAAAAACAAGAAATATTTGATCCAGCAGATCAAAAACTCACCTGCGGATAAAATGATATTGAAACCGTTGAATGGTTATGGTGGCTCAGGCGTGATTTTGATTGAAAAATCAGCCATGTCCAATATCAATTCCCTATTGGATTTTTATGTGACCAACTCGGATGGATCTTCCAATTATGTGATCCTCCAGGAATATATTGAAGGTGCCGACCAAGGCGATATCCGGATTTTACTATTGAATGGGGAGCCCATTGGTGCAATGCGTCGTATTCCAGGTTCGGACGATCATCGCTCCAACGTTTCTGCTGGAGGCTCGGTCGCCAAACACACCTTAACCAAGCAAGAAAAGGCTCTTTGCAAGCAAATTGGTCCCAAATTGGTCAAAGACGGACTGTATTTTGTCGGGATTGATGTAATAGGCGGCAAATTGGTCGAAGTCAATGTGATGTCTCCAGGTGGTATTACCTACATGAACAAAGTATACAAAACCAAGATACAGACCAAAGTAATCGATTTTATCGAGAGCAAGGTTTTGGATAAATTGAAGGCTTTCGACCGAAGGTCAAGATTGCGAAACGAAGTTGAAAATGCTTAAGTGTTCCGTTGACGACATCATTCAACGCATTCAAAACGAGGAACTTTTCGAGGCGGTGTCCGAAGATTACTCCTTTACCCTAAAAATTGATGCCTACGTTCCCTATGTATGTGGTGCGGTGCATGATGGCCATCAGTTCCGAAAATCCCTTTGGGACAATTGCACCCATACCGAACATGAACGCTGGTATGAAGAAGACCCCTGCACCAAGGAAATGGTGCAAAGTCATCCCATTGTTATTGCTGGTTGCGACAGTCGTTTTGAATACGATTTGAACCGCCCACCCGAAACTGCCATTTACAAGGATGCCTGGGGCAAGGAACTCTGGAAAGAACCGTTGCCCATTAAAGAAAGGGAGCTCAGCCGCCAAAAACATCATAATTTTTATCGAGTTGTTGCTGCTTTGATACAGAAATTGGAAGCCAAATTCCCAAAGGTGATTGTTTTTGATATGCACAGTTACAACTGGAAACGCTGGGATAGGGAAGTGCCCCTTTGGAATCTGGGTACGACCAATATCGATAATGCCCGCTTTGGTGAACTGGTCGAATTTTGGAGGTTTATGCTAGGGAACATGGTGCTGCCAAACGGAATCAAGACTTTGGCCCATGTGAACGATACCTTTCAGGGGAACGGACATTTCTTGAAATTTATTACCAACAATTTCGACAATACCTTAGTTTTGGCCACGGAAATCTCAAAAGTGTATTGTGACGAGCAAACGGGCATTATCTTTCCCGAAGTGGTTCGTTCCGTGGAGGAGCAACTGAAAGTGATGATCCCAAAAATGGTCCGTGCCTTTGAAATAGAAAACGTATGATTGGGGAAAAGGAGAATCAGGAATTGGCCAAGGCCTATGCCGACTTGTTCGAAATTGATGCCAATTTGGACCGCTTGGTGGGGAAGATAGAATTGTTGAGCTACATCAACCCCATGAACATTGAAAAGGAAAAACACCGGTTTTTCACTTCGAAATATACGGTGGAGCCTGAATTCAAATATCCCAAGCTCAAATTTGACCCCTATAAACTGCACCGCCTGTTTTTTTCACAACGTCTTGAGCGCATAGCCGATGACCGCATTCGGAAATTGTACCAAGATGTGATTTATTACTATTCCAATATGGTACAGTGCATTGAGACCATAGGAAAAGGAAAGAATTTTTATTACAACTCCCTTCGGGTTTATGGCACGCCCACGGAGAAGGATGTACAAAACGCCCGATTCATCCTCCATTTTGCGGATGAACCCATGGCTGCCGATATGGAAAAGGTATATACGGCAGAGGAGGCCAGAGCTTATTTTGAGGAGTTTGTAAGGCAGTACGATTTTCCGTTGAACATCAAATTCTCCACCCATATTGCGGCCGAGGCAATGGTCAGCAACAGTTCCCAGTCCCTGTTGATCAAAAAGAACACCAAATTCGGTAAAAACCAGTTGCTAACCTTGGCCAACCATGAAATTGGGGTGCATTTGGTAACTACCTACAACGGACTGCAACAGCCGTTGAAAATTTTCTCCAACGGATTGCCCAAAAATGTGGAAACCCAAGAAGGACTGGCGGTATTCAGTGAATATATGGGCGGGGCACTGACCTTAAAGCGCTTGAAGGAATTGGCTTATCGGGTTTTGGCCGCAGACAGCTTGATCAAGGGGTATTCCTTTGCGGACACTTTTGATTTGATCCATGGGCAGTACAAATTGAACCGCGATGAAGCCTTCACCATTACCCTACGCGCGCATCGCGGAGGTGGGTTTACCAAAGACCGTTTGTACCTCAGTGGACTTCGCAAGATCTACAAGCGGTACAAAAATGAGGAGAGCATGGACCTTATGTTGACGGGGAAGGTCAATCTTGATAATGAAGAGACCATAAAATATCTTAAAAGCCTGGGGTTGGCACAGCCCATTACCCACAAAAGTTTCAGTTTTGACCAAAAACTGAACACCAACAAAACCTTGGATTTTATTCTGAATAATTTGAAATAAAAAAGGACCGAGTTCATCGGTCCTTTTGTTTCATTTATAACGAGATATACCTTCCTTTGGGGTATTTTACCTTAAAAGAGAACTGTTCCGTTTGGGTCTTTTGGGAGGGTAGTTCCAAACGCCAGGTCAGAAGTCCTTTTTGATCATCAAAAACTGCGTTATTGGTGCTAATATCATCCACTTTTATTTCTTTGTTCTGGGAAATGGGTATCCGGTCCATCAATTTCAATTGGATGGGGACATTCTTGTTGTTTTTTACCTCCAAATTATAGGTGCGATCTACAGTCCGATTGCTCCCGGAAAAGGACTTGCTCTTAAAATTACGTTCTTGTTCCCGTTTAACGGTAACGTTGTTATCGATACCCAAAGAAAGGACCATCTCTTTTTTGGTGGTATAGGGGTCAAGAACGGTTTTTCCCGCATAGGTGCCTTCAAAATAAATGTTGGCTTCTCCAGGCAAAAGCTGGTGTTTTTCCCAATCGGTAAAACTCGCGGTCAGGAACACATTTTCGTTGATCAGCGGGGCTGCAAAGTATTCATAGGTGGCATCAATTTTAAAAGTGTTGACTTCAATAGCAGTGATATCGCCGTCCGAAGAAATGGTATAGGGCTTTTTAATGGTAAATTCGGTTTTGGTCGCTCCTTCCTGGGCATGGCTCTTTTTGGTGGTGATCACAACAACGCCATTTTGCCCTTGATTCCCATAAATGGCCGTAGCATTGGCTCCTTTCAATACTTCAATGTCTTGAATTTCATTGGCATCCAGATCTCCTTCCACAAATCCGGCCACTGGAATGCCATCAATGATGTAAAGTGGTTCAAGATTGTAGGAATTCGAGTTGCCTCGAACAGAAATTCCTGCCGTTCGTCCATTCAAAATTCGTTCTGGGGAAACAGAAGTAACGGCACCTGTTGTGTAACCAACTGTAACAACTTCTTCGAGCATTTGCACATCTTCTTCCAAACTTAAATTCATGATTGAAGCATAGATGGGCAACTCTTGTGTATGCATACCGATATAAGAGAAGGTCAATTCTTGTCCAAAGGGGATATCCAAACTGTAATTGCCATCAAAATCGGTTTGTGTACCGGTAGTAGTTCCCTTAATTATGACATTGGCGCCGGGGAGGGGCGCTCCGGATTCATCGGTGATCGTGCCCACTACTTTTTTTACGTTCGGATTGTAGGCGTATCCTTTTTTCTTAGCTGCTGGACTGTACCTTTTTTGGTAGGAGGACACAAAGTTGAGGTATTTGGTTTCCAAAGTGGGTTTGGCAATGTTGAAATTTGGATTTCCTGTGGAAAGGACCACCTTAACATTTTGCCAATCTTGCCCAGTTTTTTGGTACACGTTTGCCTTATAGGCCAAGTTGATGGGCGCGTTCAAACCAGAGGATTTGATATCGTAATTGGGCACCCAACCGGCATCTTCCACCAAATAGGTCAACCTTGCATTGAGTTGGGTGGCTACAGGAGCATTAAAGGTTATGGTGATCTCACCTTGTGGTACTTCAGGGGCATTTTTTACTTCAGCCAATTGCTTTTTTAAATCACCCATTTCCAAATTTAGCTGGTTGATTTTGAGTATTGTTTTAAAGATTTCGTTCTTGATTGCGGTAATGCGTTCCCGATAATAGGCACCAATTTGTTTGATACGTTCCAGATCAAGCGCTTGGTCATTGCCATTGACCACACGGTTGGAAGTAATGACTTTTTCTTCCTCTTCCAATCCAGCGATGGTGTTTTTAAGCAAGGATATCTCATGCTCCAAACGATCGACTTCATTTTTCCATTCCTTAACCTTTGGATTGCTTTCCGATTTTTCAAGGTAATTGATGTTATACACAATGGAAAGAATGGAGACGGCCCCCAGACCCGAAATTTGGATGCTACTTTCATCAATTTTGTGCGAAAGTCCAGAAAAAACCACCTTATTGGACCCTTCTTGAAGTTGGCAAATAGCCGTCCGCGTTATTTGTGCCCCACTTAAATAAACAGTGACCTCCTTTATTTTGGAAGGTACCTTTTCCTCATTGGCGAATAGTAAAATAGGGGCAAGGAACAGTAGTAAAGCAATATTTTTCATAACGGTTGGATTTTAATGTTATCCAAACCTATGTCGAAACAAGAGTAGAAGCAATCCCCATTATAGTGAACGGTACTTTTGGTTTAGGCAAGCGCCCGTTTGGGTGAGTCATTCCAAAAACTTTGCTTTTAACTCCGGGGTAGGAACCATACAGGCCTCTTTTTTGCCGAACCACTTATAGCGGTTACGTGCCACAAAATCATAAACTGCATTTCGGATGGAGGTGGGCACCCATTGAAACACCCCCAGTAAGCTCCAAAACCCACCCAGGTCCTTGGCGATTTCCAGGGCAGCATCCGATTTGGTATAATAGGCAACCCCAGGCTCAATCAAGATGATAGAATCGATGTTATGGGTATCGATATGGCGTTCTCGAACCAAGCGTTGTCCAATGTCACTTTGTAGGGCAGCATAGCGGAAACGGTCCTTATTATCCCGTTTGATCACAAACTGGACACTGGAGTTACAGAGATTGCAAACCCCATCAAAAAGAATAATTTTTTTACCGTTTTCCACAGAGCAAAGATACGTAGGTTGCGATGGATAAAACTATTTAGTCGGTCCTTCCATCCAAATAATTGATTACCTCATGGTGTCCATCTTTTTTGGCCAGATCCAAAGGGGTCGAACCATTTTCCATTCGGGCATGGATGTCCGCTCCATTTTCCACCAATAATTGCACCATTTTCAAGTTGCCCCGATGGGCTGCGGAATGCAATGCGGTCACTTGTTGGGTTTGCCCCAGGTTGAGGTCCATGCCGGTGGCGACCAATAACTCACACAATTCATAATTTCCCTTGGCCACAGCGGAATGCAGGGCATTCACTTTGGAAGGATTGGTGGCCTGTAATGCGGGATTTGCCCCCTGTTCGAGCAAAACTTTGGCAATTGCCGTTTGATCAAAGAAAGCGGCCAAGGACAGAGGTGTAAACCCGTCGTTGGAATACACGTTTACTAGAGTTTCGTCTGCAGAAATATTCGCTTTAACCCTATCCATTTTGCCACAGACAATGGCTTCATGAAAGGTGAATTTCGATTTTAGATCTTTCGCCTTTTCAAAGGCTGTGGCCAATCCGTTATAAGCCAACAATAGGATTCCCGAGCTTCCACTTTCGTCCTGTTCATCCAAAACTTCTGGATGTTCGATGATCAGATTGATGATGTTGTCTTCTTCCCTGTTTTTGAGGAGTTTTTTCAATTGATCTATCATACTGCAAGTGTTTCGAATTCAATGGATAAACGGAACACTAAAGATATAAGATTACGCTGTGAATTTGTACACAATGATGAATAGGTTATTTGGTAACTCTAATTAGTTACCCCTTTCCAAGTCTTCTATTTTCATTCGGGCATTTGAATTAGCTGAATTCAGTTCAAGGGATTTTTTGTAATTGATGAGGGCGTTTTTAGTATCCCCTAAAGTTTCATAGGCTTCGCCCAAACTATCAAAGGCATTGTAAGATCTTGGGAAATTCTCCGTATTCAAGATAAAATAGGCCAAGGCCTTTGCCTTGTCACCTTCAGTTCTGCTCCGGAGCATTCCATAGCCGAGTTGGTTGACCAAGTTTTCTGGTGGCCTGAAATCCCACGACAATCTCTGGGAAATGGTCTTAAAATGCTGAATCAATTGATCTTTGCTTTGCACATCACGATAAGAAATGCCATAGCCTTCAAAAATGGTAGAGATTCCATTATAAAAAGCAATTGGCGGTACTGAAGCATGGTTTTCATTTTCGAAATATTCCAATTTGGCAGGAAATGTTCCTTCACATTTACTGTTCAATCCCTCGTATAACCTTACATGACGATCTCGATTTCTAATATTTCGCTTTCCCCAGTTTGCTGTAGCCATATAAAAGAACCTTTTAAAGGATTCATTGGTTACGGCCTCCAATTTTTGATCCATGGTTGCCGAATCCCAAGTGCCCATGCTGGGATCCGCGGCTATAAAGGCATTGAAAAGTGATTTTTCCTTCATATAGTTATGTGTGGCCAACAGCGCACTCAACGAATGTCCAAATAGAATTCGATAGGGCTCGGTTCTATACTTTTGTTCCAGTTCGGGAATCAGTTCCTCTTCCAAAAAGCTTAGAAATTTTTCACCACCACCAGAATTGTTTTCCCTAACGGTAATTATTTTGTCAGGGGTGTAGTCTCTTCTTCGATCCACATTGTGAATACCTACTACGATCATCTCGGGTATTTTCCAGCTTCGGTACGCATCGGAACTCAAATAATTTACCATTCCCGCGATACTCTTAAAATGTATGTTGCCATCAAGAATTATAAGCATTGGATAGTTTTTATCAGCCGATTTGGTATCGTCGTAAGAATCCGGTAGACTAATCCAATATTCTCGGTCTTCATTCAAGATTTTGGAGTGGAGTCTATGTTTTGTACCAAGTAGTATTGATTCGGTCTCCTGGGATTTAACCTGGCCAATTCCTATGAAAATAAATAGTGATGCAATAATGATTTTGTTCATTCTTGGATTTTTATGATGGATAACCGCCTTGAACAAGAACGGTGATGTTGGTTGCGATGCTAAGTTAGAAAATCTAAACGCATGAAAATTTCAACATTATTATTTAAAGTATTGATTTAATGAAAATTGATTTAATAGCCTGTTATGCAGTACTTTGTTTGGAAATGAGTCATTGTTGCAAACGATACATCAGCTCCACATAGCGCTCAATTTCAGATTCGAAATTTTTATATAAGGGCTGGTATTTTGGACCTAGTTTGGCTTTGACTTGCATTAAGATTTCATTTGGCTCCAAACCTTTTTTATGATCCAAACCAACCTGCTTCCAAACATTTGCCAAAAATTCCGCATCACGAATGACTGATTTTCCGGTAGTGGCATTTCCATGTCCCGTTAAAACAATTTCGGGGCTTAGCTCCGCAAATTCATGAAGGGAATCAATTAAATTGGGAATATTGCCGTGATCGGTGATCATGGGCATCCAATCGGAACTCAATACATCTCCTCCAAAAATGATTTTCTGTTTGGGTAACCACATCAAGAGATCTCCTGGTGAATGTCCACTATCGCCAAATATGAATTCCACATCCACTCCGCCGAAATTACGTTTCTGCCCTTGTTTCAAAATGACATTGGGATACCCCAGTTGCGTGGATCCAATAGTGCCATTGGTCACCTTGGCATAAAATTTCACATCATCTTCGCCATACTTTTTCATGGTCGAAACTGTCTGTTCACTGGCAATTAGTTCAATTACGGTATCGGAAAAAGCAGCATTCCCCAACCAATGATCTGCATGGCTATGTGAATTGACCAACCATCGGACAGGCAAGTCGGTAACTGTTTTAATCGCTTTTTTGATGTTGTTGCCAATGGATTCCGATGATCCAGAATCAAAAAGCAGAACACCTGTTTTGGTAATCACAAAATGAACATTGGAATTCCAGCCCTTGTTTTCTGGGGTGGGCAATCCAATGGATGGGGAAACAATGCTATACACATTGTCAGTAATTTTGGTGACCACAAAATCGGGTTTAACATTCTTTGCCCAAGTGTTATGGTTCGTAAGTAGCAATACAAGGAGAATGAAAAATATTTTTTTCATTGATTTCTTAAACGTTTTCTATGTTGGATTTTTGTGTCTTGTTTAGGCTCAATACCCTGCCAGCATTAAAATGTTGCTTGGGGTTTCTTTACTAAGCTCAAGAATATCCTTTCCTGATTTATCCATTGCTTTTCGGATGAGGTAATTGCCGGTTCGATAACCGATGGACATGCGACCATCGGGATGTTCGAACATCCAATGTTGGTAATTGGCCGTTACGGGCAGATCCAAAATTTCCAGCATCCATTGATGGGCTATTTCCGGTTCCGGTGGACTATCGGCTTCCATGGTTTGGTTGGTATAGACTTCAGAAAAAACCACGGCCAGGCCTTCGTTGACTGCGGCAGTGGAAATTCCAGGACCGTACTTGTTGTCCTGTATGGCCCAACCTCGGGACAGATGGTGGAATTCATGAAAAATGGTATGCTTTAGTGCTGTTTGGACTGCTGCCTTGACACCGCCGGGATACTTTTCGGAGATTTGAATGGCCACAAAGGGTGGGGAGTTCGTATCGGTTCGTCCGGTAACGCCACCGACCACATCTAGGTTCCAATCCACAATTTCAACGGCAACTTCAATACTGTCCGGTAGGGTGGGCAACAAACCGCGAATTTCTTTTTCCGATGCCAAGATAGTTTCTTGGATCAGGGTTTTTTGCTCGGCCGTAAATGAGGTGGAATCTTCTTTAAAGGTTATGGCTGTACTGGTGGATTCAGCCGTTTCGGGAGATTTTTTGCAGTTGCTAATTACAACTACACTACATAAAACTAAGAGAATTTTAATTGACTTCATTATACATGTTTGTTTGCTTTGGAGACTCCCAAACACCAAAAATGTTACATCAAAAAGAAAATGGAGTGTAAACCAAGTGCCCCACAAGATACAATCTTGCGGTAGTGGGGGTGGGAGTGTGAGAAACCGGAGTGGGTACAGGAGATTTCTCAATCGTCGCCGTGCTCCTTATGTCGAAATGACAATGGACGGTGTAAATTAAGTTTTTTATAAGATACAATCTTGCGGTAGCGGGGAATTTAGTTAAGTGGTGAAGGGAACAACGAATTATGGTCATTGGTTGTAACACTCCCTAAATGGAAAAAAATCCTTGTCATTTCGAACCGACCGAAGGGAGTGTGAGAAATCTGAGTGGGTACAGGAGATTTCTCAATCGTCGCCGTGCTCCTCATGTCGAAATGACAATGGACGGTGTAAATTAAGTTTTTTATAAGATACAATCTTGCGGTAGCGGAGGTATTCTTCCAATGTTTCTAGCATATTCTTAGTTTTTTTCCAGTTCTGATACTATTTCTTTTACCTGGGATTTCATTACTTCTATAGCGTAACTGTAATTTCTAATGGCAATGGGTATATAACCACCCGAAACAACTAGAAAGTTATCGAATTGATCGTTGGTACGGATCAACTCGTGATTTATGATATATTCCACTTTTATACCATCTGTTGTATCGGGGATAATTTTTTTCTCAAATATGGCAGCGACCAAATCATTTTTTTCATACAGTTTTCTTCTAATAAATTCATTGACCCAAAACTCAACTGCTTTTAATTTTACCTCGTATAAATTTGTAATGCTGTTTCTAAGTTCGGAATTTGAAATTTTATCCAATCCTGTAGACTTGATGGACTCATACGGACTATAATTGATTACGAGCGCAATACCTCCTTGTCTTACATTATTAAAATGGTAGGCCAGTGAATCCTGAGGGTAAGTTGATCCATTTCGAACAGTTGTCAAAACAATAACGCTTTGTTTTAAATCTTCAAGAGCTTTAAGTCCGCCCTCGAGGTTGTAGATGTCATTATCCAGGGCCTCTTTAACTTCCCTCAGCATGGTTAGTTCATAATCTCTATTGATTCTGTCCTGATTATTGTTATTGATCTGCAATGCAATCAAAATCCCAATAACCACAAGGATTATTTCACCAATGGCATAGAGTAGGTACTTGCTGAACTTATTTTCGGAAAGCAATCGCTGACGGATGCTACGGAAGAATTTGATCATTAGAGGTTGGTTTCTCTAAAGATATGATTTTTAATGGATTGGATGCCGAAAGAATGTGAAACACCATTCTGGCTGTGACTTAGCCCTTTGGTTGTTTTTTTAAAAGTAGGGAATTTGGTTTAGGGAAGAGGGGAACAATAAATTATGGTCATCGGTTGTAACACTCCCTAAATGGAAAAAAATCGTTGTCATTTCGAACCGACCGAAGGGAGTGTGAGAAATCTAAATGGGTACAGGAGATTTCTCAATCATCGCCGTGCTCCTCATGTCGAAATGACAATGGACAGTGTAAACCAAGTGCCCCACAAGATACAATCTTGCGGTAGCGGGGGAGGAGGGGACGATGAATTATTGCTATTGTTGGCTGTTTTTGTTTTTAATTACTTTTAAAGTTCGTTAATTCTTCTTTGTTTTTCTTGGGCTAACGTTTTAATAATACTAGAAGGATTTAAGTCAATATCAGGACTTTCAACATTGGCAAACGAATTGAAAATAGAAAAGTAAATCTCTTGAATTACATTTTCTATTATATCTATTAATTTTTCCGTCTGTTCGAATGTGGGGGTATCAAGGTCACTTATTACTTCAGGTCCATCAGAATGAGCATAGACTTTGTTGCGAAGTTTGAGCACAATTTTTATTACATCATCGTTATCAGACAACATTTTTTTCCATTCATCTATTTTTGACTCCTTTATTTTTAAACTTCTATAATACCCGTCATTTTCAAGTTTTTTAATAAAATGAAAAATGTTGAATTTATCTAAACTTTGTTTCGAATTGAACAGCTTTGATAGTTCAATAACCGCTAATCGCCATAAGGAATGTCTAATGAATTGAAAATCTTGAGAATATCTAATGTAATCAGCTTCTGCAGGGGTTTCTGGTTTATGCAAATAAATTGAGTATTTTAATGGTCTTTTGGCATTAATTGCTATTTTCCAAATTTCCCAAATTTCTTTTTTTATTTCTGCTTTTTTTCCCATTTAGTAATTGCAGCTAACGGTCTGGCTATGCGCAGTGCCCCGCAGGGAGCTATTGCTTATAGCCATTGTTAGGCACAGTTATTTTTTTATTTCATTCAATTCTCTATTCAAGTCAGAGTAAAACTCATTCAATCCTATCATCCTTTTTTTAATGAATCGACTTAATCTGCCGAATTCATTATTTACAGCATTAAGTCTTTGAATTACGTTATCTAACTTGTTATTATCTAGCAATGAAAGTGTTACTGGTTTCATTATATCAATCTTATATAAATCCCAAAGTATTCTTTTCAAATCGTCAAAATGGTTTCGGATAAGATTGTCTGACTGTGTATCACCTAACAGTGAGAGAAAATCTACATTTCTAACTACATCATTAATATACATATTAGAAACATTTGAATTGTCTTTTGACAAGTAGCTGGTAAAAAGCATTCTCGAAAGTGCTGGAGAAGAAATTTCAATGGTACGTTCTTCAGACAAGGTCAATATTTCATTAACAGGAATTACATGACTCAGAATTAAATACTTTAGGTTTCGGTTTTCCTCTATTATGTAGGGATTACCATTTTCTATTGCAGAAATGGTGTATTGTTTTGCGGTGTCTGTAATTTCTCCAAAAAAGGAGTCTAGTTGGTTATGATATTTTTCTGGAATCATAGAGAGTGGAAGAACATATACTCCGTCCATTCTGTTAAACAATTTCTGAAATCCATATTTTTCTAGAGAATAAGCGATAGGAGCTTGAAGCCAACTACTTTCAACTTCACTGAGTTTTTCCTTGGCTTTTTCAAGCTTGCTATTTGCATTAGCTGCATTAGATTTTTTCCACTTTTTAACATCTGCTTTTGCAGCGTTAAGTCCTTCTATATATCTATTGTAAAAATTCCAACCTTCTGCGTATTTATGTACAAAAACTAGCTTTTCACTTGAAGCAAGATTGAAAACCGATTTCTCTGAAATTACTCCATTCGCTAGCACTTTGTCAATTGCCCTAGCAATTGTCGGTTTAGAATCTGATAGATCTTGATTCTTGGGTATAAGGTATCTGTCATTCCAATGCTTGTCTGTTATTTTTTTTACTTCAGTTACCTCCTTTAATAACTTATTTGATTTCTTCTTACGCCAATCAGGAATTGATAAATAATGAAGTATTGTGTTTTTAGTTCCAAACCTTCTTTTTACCCTATCTATGAACAACAGGTAATTAAAAGTATGACTGTACCCATGAATAAAAAAGAAGGATTTAGTTAGAAACCCATCTATATTATTTTCTCGGGGTAAGTGAAACTTCTTAAGTAGTTTTAGGTGTAGTTCGCCTTCAAGGAACACATATTTTCCACCACTCTGTTTTATGTCATTCTTAAGGTGTCTGCAATACATCTCCTCAGGCCCTTTAATAGAGTCGACTGCTCCGAAGTAGGTTAAATGGTTATTTAATTCCCTAAAGGCTTCTTTTGACAAAGCGTCAAATTGCCTCTCAGAAACTTTTGTATGGAACTTGAAACGTAACCCTGCAAGCAACTGAAATAGAAAAAGTAGCGGTTCAGCTATTGCCCATATGGAAGTTAGTGTTGCCATTTTTTAATTGTGCCCAACTTGTTTATATAAGTATAAAAAAATCCCTATACCCCAATAGGGCCTATACCGATGTATTTGATCATCGGATACTAATTTCACCGAAATTTCCCTCAAAAGCAATAGTGTAATCTCCCCAGTTGTAAGAAGTTATCAACGCATCCCTGTTTGCTGTATCTAGATAAAATGTATATTTGAGTCGTCAACACATTTTAATAATCTCGCAATGCGAAAATTTCAAAATCGGTTTAAACAGAAAAAACGGGGAAGGCATATGGGTGTAAGTCCCAAGACCTATCTGAGCATTGCTTGGAATGTGTTGACGGTGACCTTCCCTTTTTGTTTCATTAATAACCTACTTACTTATGTCAACACAAGATGGTCAAGAATGCTGCCCCCACGGCAGTAATGCGGATGCGCAAAGCGTTCCCAAAATCCCCCACATCCTCAGTCCGGCCCAGGTACAATTGTTGGACTATACCGATGCGCTGGATGGTCCCCATCTGGTAAAATCCCTAAAACTGCTGCACGATATTGCCGTGTACCACTCCACCGAACCTATTGATGAGGAAGAAAAGGATGCCCTCTACCTTATAAAAGGGCTGTGGGAGTGTATCGAACGGGTTATTGGGTAAAAGGTGAAGGGTTGATGGTTAATAGTTAATGGTTAATGGTTAATGGTTAATGGTTGATGGTTGATGGTTAATGGTTGATGGTTAATGGTTAATGGTTGATGGTTAATGGTTGATGGTTGATGGTTGAAGGTTGAAGGTTGTGGGGAGATGGAAAGTTGAAAATGGAGTCAGGAGCCAAGAAACAAGACTCAAATTAAAGCAGATTGGAATTCATTTCACGGATGGCTCCAATGGCTAATGATCAGTGCTAATTGTTCATTGGAAAATTGTAAAAGGTGAAGGGTGGGAGGGCCTTTGCGGCCCTCGTTCCCTTTGTTTTATGCTGTGTTTACTCAGTAATCGACTTTAAATGCTCCTTGGAGCCCGTCATTTGCCAATGCCCCAACGAAATAGGGATGTTGCCGATACTGTTCAGCGTATCAAAAAAGTCTTTCGGGGCAAAGGGTTCACCCTGTAGCTCTTTTTGTCGGGTATAATCGGCTAAGGCAGCTTCCAATAAATATTTACCGGTTATGTAACTGGAGCCGTACCCGGGTTGGCGCAAATACAGGTGTTGCTCAAATAGGAGCAGTTCCTTTTCGGTCTTCATCCATCCGCGTGGGGTGTATTCGCTGTGGATGCCCCCAGCTTCTTCCATGGTCATTTCGTTGGCGTGCGCATATAAGGAGCCCAAACCTCTGGCCGCACGCTGTGCGATCATAATGTAAACGATCTCTTTGGTCTGTGGGCTATCATCGTACAGACCGGCCTGCATAAACATTTCTTCCACAGCGGTGGCGGTACCTTCGTTTCTCGAATCGAAAATATTATAGAGCAACGGTCCTTTTCGTATTTCGCTCTTGTGCGGTTCATTGTCCATTCGTGCCAATTCGAACCAATGGTAAAAATGGGAGTATAAAGGTCTGGGGTCGTAATGTTCACCTATGGTGAAAAAATTACGTTGCTCCTTGGGTATAAATTCCCCCAAGTGCTCGCGTAGGGCAGTTTCAAAATAGGGTTTTACGGTGACGATGTCCTGTTGGTCCAGAAAATCAATCAAACTTTTAGCGGAGGCATCGGCCATTGTATCATAAGATTCTGGGGAATCTGCATCCACTAATTCGGGTAGATTTCTATTTCTATGCTCTTCCAATTTTAACGAGGCCCATGCACGGGCAAGTTCCCGTTTTAGGATCATTACTTCGTCTTCCCAAGTAAGGGGCACCAAGTGTACGTTTTGTAAATACCACGTATAGTTCTCCTTGCCAATTCCTGAGGGTCCTGTTTTGGATTCCGATTCGGTCTGCAACCAAGCAGCAAGGTCGTTGGTGGAGGCAATAGCCTCATCGATTACGGCAACGAGTTCGGCATCTTCTGTAACGGCTTCGTTCGCTTTTAACTCAGTGAGCACCACACGCTGGTTTTGGATGTCCCGAATACCTGCTATCCATAAATCCCGGGCATTTCCGGTCAAGTTTTTCTTGGCTTGGGTATAAAACGGCGCAATTACTTTTAAATTGGACATAAGTCTGAACCGTTCCTCTGTTGATAGGGGGAAGTTGTAGGTCCACAGTTCCGTTGTGCCATGGTTGGTGGGCCCCTCGTGGGCGGGCACATCGCTTTTTGCGGTCCAAACTACTTTGTAGAAAGCGGGATCGCGCACCCAAGGTTTTAAAATTCGATGGTTAAAATCGTAGCCGTTCATTTCGGCCCAAACGATCATCCAATCCACTTGGTTTTCCACGGACCAGTTGGTGGTGTCGATTGCTTTTAAGCTTGCCTGTAATTCTTTGAACCTTGGCCAACGTTTCTCGAAGGTTTCGGTGGTATAATCGGGAGCGCCATCCAACAGTGGAGGATTTTCGAACGCTCGCCACGCTTTGAACAAGGCGACCAAGTCCCTATAATCGTTGGAGGTGAAATTTTTTGTTTGGGTCTGATTTTCTTCTGGACCGTTTTTCTTTTCAGTTTGACAACCGATAAAGATCATGGTCAGAAATGCGAGGCTGATGGTGGTTATTTTCAAAAGTTGTTATTTAGTTGGTCTCTAAGTTCGCTTAAATAGGGTTCAAAAGCAACAGCTGAAGGGGTAGAGGATGAATTTGACATCTGAATGCTTCACTTACAAGGAACTGAGAAACGATGCCAAATCGGTCTCTTTATCCAAATCCAACTTCTTCTTTAAACGGTACTTGGATTTCAGGATGCTATCAGGCAACACATTCATGGTAGCCGCAATTTCTTTGGTGGTGAGGTTCATGCGCAAAAAGGCCGCCAACCGGATTTCCTTTTCGGAGATATCTGGATAGATCGTCTTGAGTTTTTGATCAAAATCGTTGTGTACTTCGGCAAAGTAGGTCTTGAACACTTCCCAGTCCTTGTCCGATGCCTTTTCTTTTTTTAGGAGCATCACTATACGCCTAAATTCCATTTTGAACTTTTCGGGTGAATTCTTCAGATTTTCCAGGTTTTCCTTCAATTCATCTAAAAAGGTGTTTTTTTGAACCAAGTGCAGGGTTTGGGTGGCGAGTTCCTTTTTCTTGTGGGCAATTTCCTGACGATAGATTTCTTCTTGTTTTTCCCGTGCAATCTTGTTTTTCTTTATCCGTTGCCGGAATCCGAAGACCATCAAACCTGACAAGGCTAGGGCAGAGGCCATACCTCCGGCGTACAAACCTTTGGTAAGTTGGTCCACTTTGGCCTGTGCGTTCAGGGTATTGATTTCTTCCTGTTGCAGGGCTATTTCGGCTTCCTTTTTTTCAGTCTGGAACATGATGCGTAGTTCTTCAATTTTTTTTAGTTTTTCAATATTGACCAGTGAATCGCTTAGTTGCATGTATTGCTTATGTAATTCAAGGGATTGGCCAAATTCGCCTAAATTTTCGTTAGCAACGCTCTCTAATCTTAAAGCATCCCTCAGAATAGATTTGTTTTCAGATGCTTTGGCATACACTTTAACTTCATTCAAAAGTTCAATGGCTTTTTTTGGATATTCAAGCATTAGATATGCTTCAGCCAATTTGTTTTGAGCTAGGGCAACCCTGTGGTTCGCATTAATTTCCTCACTTATATCTATGGCCATGTTCAAAAATTCAATTGCTCTTGATGGTTGTCCTATTTGTACATAATTGTCCCCGATATTGGTCAATGCAGCAGCTTCCAAGGCAGAAACTTTTGCCAATTTGGATTTTTCCAAACTTCTTTCAAAATAAGCCAAAGCTTCTTCTTCGTTTTTCAGCGACATGTGCATTACACCTATATCGTTAAGTGCCTGAGCTTGATAGTAGGTGTCATCATAATCTTCATAAATGGCCAATGCTTTTTTGTTGTAATCGATGGCCATCTCATTGTTGTTAAGGTTGTGTTCCAAAGTGGCCAAATGGTTGTAACAATCCGCAATTCGTATGGAATCTCCGAGCGCTTCAAAAAGCTTTAAACTTTTTAGTACGTTGGTCAAGGCAATGGAATAATAGCCTCTATTTTGATTGATTACACCTCTAAAATCGTAAGCTAGAGCAGTTCCCATTGTATCATTTTCCTTGATTGTGAATTCAAGATCCAAATTATTGATGCTATCCGCAACTGCTAAATTTCCTTGGCTGAACTCCAAAATAGCCAACCCCCTTCGTGCTTGTGAAATATGTATTTTATTGTTGATGATTTCTGCAATCTTTAAACTTGAGTTGTAGTAATGCCTTGCGGAATCTGCAACGTCCAAATTGTTGAATACAATTCCTAATTGATAATAGGCCAATGAAATTCCTGTTTTGTAATTCAATTGATTTGAAAGTGAGAGTTCCCTTTTTGCAAAATCCTTTGCTTTGTTGGGATCTCGATACATATAATAGTTAACAATGTTATTGGTTGTTTTTACCTTGAGGGTATCCAAAGGTTGTTTCTCGTAAACAGACATCAAGCTGTCGATGTCCAGTTTGTTTTGTGAAAAAACTAAAGGGCAATGAATCAAAAATAGCAAAAGGACTTTGACTGAATATTTCATAGGGGTTTAGTTGAGAGACAACAAGTTACTCAATAATTCTATGTACAAGTAGGCCTAACTCCATTGCCCTAAAGCTATTTGTCCATAAAAAATCCATGCTCCCCGACCTTTCCAAAATTTAAAAATACACTGTAACGTATTGATTTTATTGGGTTTAACCGATGAAAGGCATCGTTTCGGAAAATAGGCTGTCCATGGTGATTTTAGGGCTTGTCCAAGCATCTTGTCCATACTTTGTCCATGCCCAAAAATAGGTTTGATAGCATTCTGCAGCTACTTTCGGCCTCGTTGAACCTTAAAACCAGTTAGTTATGAAAACAAATCAATCAATTTTAAAAAGGATCTCGTTCTTGGGCTTAATTGTCTTGATGGTCTTGATCCACTCCTGTAGTAAGGATAGTGGAACCGACCCAGACCCTGATCCCATTAATGGTGGTGCCGACCCCAGCATCAATGAGATTGTTGCAAATCTGTCCTATAATCCGAATGAACTTTTGGGTGTGGTGGATACCGGAAGTTCCAATACGTTGCGCACCGAAGGAGAAACGGTTGCAGATCCACCCGTTAAGGAGAACAATGTTACCACAAATTGTTCCACAACGGCTTACAACTTAAAAACCAATTATGAGGATGTTGCCATTTTAAAACCCAATGCCGGAATTATATGGCCCGGTGCTTTGGTTAAAATTGATGCCAATCTAAGAAATGGACTTCCAACGCCAGTAGCGCCGAGCAGGGCACCGTTGTCATTGCGGGTCGACTTGCCCGGAATTGGCGAAAATGGAAATTTTACGGTGGAAAATCCTGATTTCAACTCTGTGGATGCCGGCATCGATGTTGCTCTTGAATGGTGGAATGCCAATGCCTATCAAGATGGATATGTCAACGAAGCCAGTTCCTTCTCGGATTCCAAAACCTCATACAGTTCCAAACAAGTAAGCATGGATCTTGGGGTAAATATCGAGTGGGCGTCCACAGACTTTAGTTCGCAGCTCAGTTATGAAAGCACTTCGGTGAAAAGAGTGGCGAACATGGTTTATAAACAAGTGTTTTATACCGTTTCCATGGAGACGCCTTCCAGTCCTTCCGCAGTATTCGGCTCCAATGTTTCAGCCTCCGAAGTTGAATCCATGTTCAGTTCAAGTGCACCTCCTGGCTATATTAAATCGGTAAGCTACGGACGTATCATTATGTTTAGGTTGGAAACCTCCTATGAAGCCACAGGAATCGAATTGGAAGCTGCTCTGGATTATGCAGCTGGAAAATCAAACAGTATTAGTGTTGAGTCCGAATTGACCAGCAGGGAAATTTTGGCAAGCTCAAACATTACTACCATAGTTATTGGAGGGAATGCCGAGGTGGCGGCCGAAGCAGTGACCGCGCGAAATTTTGGAGATCTTTCCCCTATTATCAAAGGTGAAAATGCAGTATACAGTAGGGATAATCCGGGTGCTCCCATTTCCTATACGGTTCGATTTTTGAAGGACAACACCATTGCCAAAATGGGTTATACCGAGGATTACCAGGCAGAAACCTGCACCAGTGAAGGACAGGTGCATAGAACAGTTGATTTTATAAATGATACCGGTCGCACCTTCAAATTTGCCATTTCCTATAAAAATCAGCTTCAGGGTTCCGGTGGGAGTGTAACCAAAAGCGATCTTGATAATAATCCCGGTTTATGGGTTACAAGCAATGTGAGTGGTTCCATCAAAACCATACAACCGCCCAATGGTGCTTATGAAATCACCATATGGGTTCAGGACGAAGATGGGGCAGATATATATCAATATGCCATAGGTAACAGTACCACCAGTGGAAATAGTTGCCACCGGGCAACCACAGGTTTGTTTGGGTGCTGTCTAAAAATTGAGAAGGTTACTTGTTTATAAGCCCCTATGATTTTTCAAAGCAGCCGGCCGCTCAAGTGGGGTTCAACCATTTGATGCCGGCTGTTTTATTAAGAATTTTAGCATTTGTTTACATGCTAATCTTTGTTTTCTAAATAAATATCAATCATACGTTTTGTTCTCCTAATCTGATTCAGTGTCAATCCTAGATCATAAAGGTTATCCTGTTTTATCTGTTCACTGTAATGCAACAGTCTTAAAAAGTCGGGATCCTCTTTAAGGGCTTCAAAGTTTTTAGGTGTGTAAAGTTTGACGGGAGAGGTACCAACATCGTTTCCGATGGTTTTAAGGTCATCAAAATAGTCAAGGTACCTAGGTATCACATACTCGAAGGTGGTTTTTTTGGCTGCAGCTTCTCGCTCTTTGATAAACGAATAATGAGTTTCGTATAGATTGGTGATGGATTCCCGAATCGTGTCTTTGGTAAGAATATGAAAACCTATATTGGAGAGGTTTTTATAGCCACTCCATTTTAGGGTGTAGGTGGCACTAAATGTGACCGCACCAAATTTACGTAATAAGCTATCTGGCAATGAACTCCTGTTACGAAGTACCTCTTCAATTAAGCGAACATTATCAATTGAAATTTTATTCAAATACACATCATTTTCCAAGGATAGAATGTCTTCGCCAAGGTTTTCAGAAATTTCTTGGAGCACTTGGATTTCCATACGGGCATCTTTTCGGTTTTCGTTCCAGTTATTGATTTGAAGCGCAATTAATATTCCAATGACGACCAAAACGATTTCGCCAACGGCATATTTGAGGTACTTTCCAGTCTTTCCCTCAGAAAGTAAATCTCGTCTGATTTTTCTAAAGAACTTCAGCATGATCGAGGTCGATTAGTGCAGGCAATCTTGATTGGTATGCCAACATTTTGGATTAATTTACAAAACAATCCATGAAGTGTTTGAAATATAAGTGTTTACACATGAAAAAGGACCGCATTAAGCGGCCCAATTTAACTTTTCTGGATTGATGGTTTACATTTCCCAGCCCTCCCGATAGGCCCGGGTTACAAACTGGTTGGCATCCTCGAAATTGGTTATCTGCATGTTTTTCCCATCCCAAAGGAGTTTTTTGCGACCGTAGAATTCCATATTACCTTCTTCATTGGCACGGCGCAGCATATAACTTCGGATGGCCAGGTTGCCCATCAATACGGTTTCCGTCATAGGACCGGCATAATCGAAGGAAGAGGTGAGTGCCAAGTGTTCCGCACTGCCAAAACCGGCCTTGCAAGCATCCACCCATTTGCGTTGGTGACCATATTCCGGTTCAGGCATTTCTTCCACTTCCGGACCGAACTCCGTGGTGCCATCATTCAAGTATAGTTTGGGAGTCAATGGGGAACTGTCGTTGATGTTCGTGGAAATGATGCCATTCTCCCCATGGATCAGCACTCCATTATAACTTCCCGGCCCACCAATATCGCTATCTGCTGGGATAATTTCAGGATGTGAAGGGCGAATACCACCATCACTCCAGGTCATGATCAATGGAGCTCCCGTTTTCTCAGTGGCTTCGTAGGTCAATGTAATAAAGGAGGAGGCAGGACAGCCTTCGGGATGGTAATCGGGTGTCCACATTTGGGAAAATACCGTCCCCACACTGCATTCTGCAGAAGTGGGATATCCCAAATTCAAGGTACGGTAGGGAATATCGACCAAATGGCAACCCACATCGCCCAAGGCACCTGTGCCGTAATCCCACCAACCACGCCAGTTAAATGGGTGTAAGTTGGGTGTATACGGACGCATGGGGGCAGGGCCCAACCAAAGGTCCCAATCCAAGTCTGCTGGTTTGCTGGCAGGGTCGGGCTCTGGCATGGCATAACCTTGTGGCCAAACAGGCCGATTGGTCCATACTTCCACTTTGGTTATTTTGCCCAATTTTCCGGAATCCACCCAATCCTGTACCATGCCCAACAATGGGTTGGAGGCCCCTTGATTGCCCATTTGGGTCACTACTTGTTTATCGCGTGCCATTTGGGTCAAAATACGGGCTTCGCGAATGTTGTGGGTAAGGGGTTTTTGTACGTAGACGTGTTTGCCGCGTTCCATGGCATAGGCCGCGGCAGGGCCATGTAGGTGGTCGGGCGTACTGATGGTAACCGCATCGATGCCCTTCATTTTATCGAGCATTCTTCGGTAATCGCTGAACAACTTGGCTTTCGGAAAGCGCTCTACGGATTGCTTGGCCGTACCTGAAAAATCAACATCGCAAAGGGCTACCACCCGTTCCCTTTCGTTAACGGAGGCATTGGCAATATCACTGGCGCCTTTGCCCCCCGCACCTATGGCAGCAATATGCAGACGATCACTGGGTGCGATAAATCCGGGACCTCCCAAAACGTGTCTGGGCACAATAAAAATGCTGGAGGCCAATGCGGTGTTCTTTACAAAGTTTCTTCTACTGGTGGAGGTTGCTTTTTTCATTATCAGGAGGGGTTGGCTGTTGTTTATTTACCAACAAGATAGAAAAAATACGATTGCAATAAACAGTGAAAATCTTTAAATGCTTCTATGCAAACAAGGCATTGGAAAAATTAGGTGTACCCCATTGAAAAGATTTTGCAAAGGGGAATTATTTCTTGGCTTCCACCAATTCCAATTGGTCCACGCTCACATTGGTGGTGAACATGCCATAATTGACCACGGCTTTACCTTTTTCCAGCGTGTCGATGCTGCCCACGGCCTTTCCGTCCATCATACGGACACGATCGCCCACTTTGAAAACAGGTCTAGGTTTGTTCTTTTCGGCTTGGATCTCTTTTTTCTTTTTGATCTTTTTCTCGACCCTTACCTTCTTGATCTGTTGCTCCAATTCCTGGGCCACCTGTTGTTGTTCCTGCTGTTTTTCCTTTGTCTTTTTGGCAGTGGTCTTTTTGCGCTTGCTGTTTTCGGTTTCCACAATGCGCAATAACTCCGAGATCAACGGTCGTTTTTTGTTATCGATAAAATAACGTTCGGCCACCGTGTTCACCTTATTGCCCAATTGGATCATGCGCTGGTTGTGGTCGTACATTTCTTGGTAGCTCTCGAGTTTGGATTTAATCTTACTGTTGAGCTGTTCCAATCGGTCCGCTTCTTCCCGGGCCTTGGTTTCTTCCTCTTGCAGACGGGTGCCCGTTTGCACCATCTTGCTCCGCTCTTTTTGCAATTTGGCGATGGTGGCATCAAAACGGACTTTGCCGCGCTCTATTTTCTTTTTCGCCTTGTTGATCAACGAATAGGGAATCCCGTTCTTTTGGGCCACTTCAAACGTAAAGGAACTCCCTGCTTCACCCAGTACCAATTGGAATGTGGGTTCCAACGTTGCCGAATTGAACAACATGTTGGCATTGGTGGCATGGGGCAACTCATCGGCCAATGCTTTCAAATTGGCATAATGGGTGGTAATCACACCATACGCTTCCCGTTCATAAAAAACTTCGAGGAAGGCTTCGGCCAAAGCGCCACCGAGTTCGGGGTCACTACCGGTACCAAATTCATCAATCAGGAATAAGGTCTTATCATTGCACCGCTTTAAGAATTGGTTCATGTTCTTTAAACGGTAACTATAGGTACTTAGATGATTTTCAATGGATTGATTGTCTCCAATATCGGTCAAAATCTTATCGAACAGGCAAACGGAACTGCGCTCGTGCACCGGAATCAATAGGCCACTCTGCAGCATTATCTGTAACAATCCAATGGTCTTTAAGGTGATACTTTTACCACCCGCATTGGGTCCGGATATCACGATGATACGATTCTCGGGATGCAGTTTGATGGTCTGTGGCCAAGTCTTCTCGTTTTTCCGTTTGTTGGACAAATAGAGGAGGGGATGGTAGGCATCCCGAAGGAACAATTCCCTTTTGGTATTGATTTCGGGCAACAAGGCATTCATATCCTTGGCATACTTGGCCTTGGCCGCTGTGATGTCTACATCCGTCAAATAGGATTGGTAGTCCCGAAGGAGTTCGACAAAAGGACGAATATGATTGGTGAGTTCCCGTAAGATTCGTTGGATTTCTTCTTTTTCCTCAAATTCGAGGTTGTTCAGTTCCCGGGCGTAGGTTAAGGTGGCCTCTGGTACAATATAAACGATGCTTCCTGTTTTGGAGGTGCCCATTACAGTGCCCTTTACCTTTTTGCGGTGCATTGCCTTCACGGCGAGCACCCTTCGGTTTTCCACGACCGATTCCCGAATTTCATCCAAAAAGTCCAATGATTGGTAGCGACCCAAGGCAGCTCCAAAACTTTGGTTGATTTTGCCACGAACCTCGTTGATCCGTGTGCGTATTTGTCGAAGGTCCACCGAGGCCGAATCCTTGATTTCGCCAAACTTATCGATTACGTCATCAATGGCTTCGGTGATGCTGGTGTTGGTTTCCAGGCTATCCGCTTTTGCATGCAATAAGGGATAGTAATCTTTGAATTTCTTTAAAAACTTTTGATGGATGACCACTGTTTTGCAGATACTGCCAATTTTACGGAAGCCTGCCACCTCCAGCGTGCTGTTTTCGATTTTGAGCAGTCCCAATTCGGGGTTGATTTGGTCAAAACCATGGTTGGGTATCCGATTGTCGTTGGTGAAGGAAGCCAAGTATTCCGAGGTTTGCCCCAAAACCACTTTTAATTCCTCCAGATTTTGAATAGGAGAGATGGTCAATGCGGATTCTTTACCCAATTCGGTATTGCAGCGGGCAGCAACTTGCTGCAGCACTGTAGGGAACTCTAGATCTTGTAATGTTTTGGGTTGAATCTTGTGCATCTTTGTTCAATAGCAGCGCAAAGATAGGATTTTGATGTGTTTTGTGTGAGGCACCTTCCCATAAAACCATGGGCAATTCGTAAATTTGAAATGGATTGGATGGCCCAAAATCAAAAGTCCCAAAAATGAGAAACGATAATACCCTGATTTATGTTATAGCCGGTATCATTTTACTTCACTTTGTTGCGGGCATTGCTTATCTGATCTACAAATTGACCAAAAAGAAATGAACCGATTGCATGGAGGTAAACATTGAGCCCAGTTGGAAACAGCATCTACACCAAGAATTTGAGCAACCCTATTTTAAATCACTGGCCCAGTTTGTAAGGCAGGAGTACCAAAACCATACCTGTTACCCAAAGGGTAAGGATATTTTCGCCGCTTTCGACCATTGCCCATTTCAGGAAACCAAGGTGGTCATTATTGGGCAAGACCCTTATCATGGTCCCGATCAGGCCAACGGATTGTGTTTTTCGGTAAAAGATGGCATTCCGCACCCCCCTTCGCTGGTCAATATTTTTAAGGAAATCAAGACCGATATGCAACGACCTTATCCTGAAAGTGGCAACTTGGAACGATGGGCCGATCAAGGGGTACTTTTGTTGAACGCTACGCTAACGGTACGCGCGCACCAAGCTGGTAGCCACCAAAACAAAGGGTGGGAGCAATTTACGGATGCGGTGATAAAAACCATTTCGGTCCAATTGGAAGGTGTTGTATTCTTGCTTTGGGGTGGTTTTGCCAAAAAGAAGGCCGCTTTGATCGATAAGACCAAACACCACATTCTCACCTCCGGGCATCCCTCCCCATTAAGTGCCAATCGGGGCTTATGGTTTGGCAATAATCATTTTAGCAAGACCAATGCCTTATTGGGACAAATGGGACGAACTGCGATAAATTGGTAAACTATGTCCAAAGAAAAGTTTCCGGAGGTTTTATGGCTTCAACCAAATCAAGATCAAACAAGCGTTGTTGTACCGCAATGAGGGTTTCTATTTGTAGTTGATCTTGTCCCCAGTCTGTATTGGACAGCCATTCTTGGATGTCCTCCAATTGTTGTTCGTATCGATTGGCCAACGTTCTGTCGATACTAGGAATTTGCTTGAATTCGGAAGTGTAGGTATTGATGACTTCCAAAATATGTGGTACTAATCCAGATTTTGTTTCTAGGAATTTGTTGGATGCCGCAATCACAAAACAGGGCCATGGGGTAGGGCAATCGCCCACACGTTTAAAGGTGCCATTGTCCACCAAAGGTTTGGTAGTGAAATGTTCCCACATAAAATAGGCATTGGAACCAGAAGTTAAACTTTCAACAGCCCCGTCCAAATTGTTGATGATTTCAAATTGTAGGCTACCGGTATCCCAGCCTTGGTTTTGTGCATTTATGTAGGCCATAAGGTGGCTTCCACTGCCCATTCGGCTGATGGCTACTTTGTCCTCTTTCAGATCCTCAATTGAATTCCGCGTACTGTTTGCAGCTATATGAATGCCCCAAAGAAGGGGGGAAGCAACAAAAACTTGAACAATTTTACTGGGGTTTCCTTGGGAAATGCTTTTTACGATGCCCTCGGTTAGGATGATGGCCAAATCCGTTTCACCATCTTGAAGCATTTGTGCCATCTTTCCGGTCCCTTCAGGAACATCGGTCCAATCCAATCGAATACCACGATCTTCAAAGGCACCATCCTCGATGGCCAAGTGCCAAGGGAGGTTAAAATGTTCGGGTACACCTACAATTTTGACGGTCTTCATCACTAACGTTTATTTAATGGGTCAAAATAAGCTTTCCACTCGGTATAATTGTTAAAGGTCAATTCAGAAAAATTATACCAATTGCATTTCGTGAATTTTTTCCAAAGTATATTGAATCAATGAGTCTATGGACTGATGCCCTGTTTTGGAAAACTCGAGGGTAGCCCGATTCGCCAAGATCACATTCAGTGAAATGGCACGATGTCCAAGCATTTTGGATAAGCCGTACATAGCGGCCGTCTCCATTTCGAGGTTGGTGATGCGTTGATTTTGGAACCGGAATGCAGCAAGTTTCTCATTGAAATCGGTTATTTGGGTTTGGAGGCGAAGCGACCTTCCTTGAGGTCCATAAAAACCTGAATTTGTTCCGGTTGCACCATATCGTATACGATTTGAGCTAAAAATCTCTACCAAATCGCTATCGGCTTCCACTGCATAAGGATGTATGTTGTATTGGCCCCAGCCCAAATAAGTCTGCAACTGTTCCTCGAGTTCCAAATTTCTGACTTGTCCAGACGCATAAAAGTGCATAAGGCCATCAAAGCCAATGCCATGGGTGCTCATTAAAAAGGAATCGATGGGTATATCGGGTTGGATGCTTCCCGATGTACCAACCCGTATAAAATTGAGTCGTTTCTTCTCAGCTTTTATCTGGCGTGTCCGGAAATCAATGTTGGCCAAGGCATCCAATTCATTAAAAGTGATGTCGATATTGTCGGTTCCAATCCCTGTGGAAATGACCGTAATCCGATTTCCTTTGTAATACCCGGTGTGGGTCACAAATTCACGTTTACTTTTCTTGATTTCGATGCTATCGAAATACTTGGAGACCTCGGTTACCCGATTTTGATCGCCAACCGTGATAATGGTAGTGGCAATATCCTCTGGCAACAGATTGAGATGATAGATGCTCCCATCCGGGTTAAGAATGAGCTCCGAACTGCCTAAAGTGGGCATGGATTACAGTTTAAGGATACGGTCGGTTTCCGTATTGTACAAGAAGTTGTACTTTAAAGAACCACCCAAATACATTTGATTGTCACGAATTTGCGAATAATAATTTGTTTCGCTATGCAACACTTCCATACCCTTTTTGGACAATTTTACCGGGTTGAAGGAGTTGAACAAGGGTTTTAGGGTGGTGACAATCCTTTCGTATTGCGTGTCACCAAATCCATAGAAACCTTGGTTAGTGACCAATTCGCCCATCAGTGCTGCTTTGGACTTGGGTTTTTTCTCCACTGCAATTTCCAGAACATGGTTTTCCAGTTCGTTCAAACCGTTTTTAATGGTCGGGAATCGTTTGAGATGGGTTTTAAGGGCGTCTGAAAGGTATTCAAATTGAAAATCGTTGTTCGCTATCTGGTTTTCGAGGCGAATGGGATTGTCGCTACAATAGAGCTGCCAAATATAGTCGGCGTATTCAATATCATCTTGGGAAAGTACGGTCCTTTTTTGGTAGAGCTCCATCAACTTTTCGTTGGAAAGCTCGTTGAGTCCGTATAATTTATCACTTTCATCTTCATTTCCGCTGCAGACCAAAGAAATTTCGGCATGTCGCCTATGGGTTTTGAGCCAGCTTAAAACAGCCAACATATTGATCTGGCAAAACAAATCGTATTCGAACCATAAAACAATCTGATCTTGTTGTTTATGGTTGCACAGCGAACGATACTCCTTTAGGGTTTTTTCAACAAACCAGGACTTGGTGATCTTGTAGTTCTTGTTCAGAAATTCAAAACGTGTCTTCCAAAAGGATTCACTACCTACGGTGCAGAGGGTTTTGCCTTCGCAAAGCATCTCCCTCCAGGTAATAATATCTCCTTTTAGCTGTAAAGATTCAAGTCTAGACGTGAAACTGTCCCCGTTGGTAATGTGCAACAGTGATTTCATTTTCAGCTTTGTTTTCGTTGGTTAGGAACAATAAATGTAAGATTTATACCAAGAACTTAAAAATTTTTTCACAAAACATTGATTGTCAACCACTCAGTTTTAACAATGGTTAAATTCCGCTTAATGAAGCAAAACACCATACGCAATCAGTGGAAATCAACCGCCCACACGCTTTACGGTAAATCCATTGTCTTTTAAAAAGGCCATGATCTTGTCTCGGAAATCCCCTTGAATGATGATGGTTTCGTTTTTAACACTGCCACCGACCCCTAAAAAGGTCTTTAGGTCCTTGGCCAATTTTTTCAAGTCACTGTCGGCACCATTGTACCCTTCCAAGATGGTTATGGGCTTGCCTTTCCTTTTTTCGTATTTGCAGATGATGGGGTCGTCCTGTAGCCAATACGAGGGTTTGGCGTCGATTTCGTCGGTCGATTCCTCCGGTTCGTGGTCAGGAAAAAGATTTTTAAGTTGATCCTGTAAATCCATGGTTATTTTTTAACCAATCCAAGTTCGATTAAACGCTCGTGGAGATATTCGCCTGCCGTAATGTCCTCAAATCCTTTGGGGTGATCGGCGTCGATGCAATTTTCCAAACAGTTCAAAGGCATATCGCTTATGGGGTGCATAAAAAACGGAATGGAATAACGTGAGGTACCCCAAAGCTCCCTTGGTGGATTTACCACTTGGTGAATGGTCGATTTCAATTTGTTGTTGGAAAGGCGTGAGAGCATATCCCCAACATTGATCATCAACTGGTCAGGTCGTGCTATGGCATCTACCCATTCGCCTTCGTGGTTCTTGACCTGTAACCCTTTTCCATGGGCGCCCATCAAAAGAGTAATCAAATTGATATCGCCATGGGCCGCTGCCCGAACCGCATTTTTAGGCTCTTCTGTGATCGGAGGGTAGTGGATGGGGCGCAGAATGGAATTTCCGTTCTTGATGTAATCGTCAAAATAGGTTTCTTCCAAACCAAGGTGCAAGGCAAGGGCGCGCAACACATATTGGGCTGTTTTTTCGAGCATCTTATAGGTCTCTTTGCCCACCTCATTGAATTTCGGAAGCTCTTCCACGGTAACATTGGCAGGATATTCCGCTTCAAGCTTGGGGTTGTTCTCCACGTATTGCCCAAAATGCCAAAACTCCTTCAGGTCACCTTCTTTTTTCCCTTTGGCATGTTCCTTTCCAAAGGAAGTATACCCCCGTTGGCCACCAATACCTTCAATTTCATATTTTTCCTTTACCTCTTGGGGCAATTGGAAGAATTTTTTGATTTCTTCATATAGGCTGTCCACCAATTTATCAGATAGAAAATGACCGCTCAGGGCCACGAAGCCGATATCCTCAAATGCGGAACCGATTTCCTTAACAAACTTTTCTTTTCTGGCTGGATCCCCCGAAACAAAGTCCTCGAGGTTTACACTGGGTATGGCACTCATATCATCAAATTTGTAATCCTGTCAAAAGTAAGGAATATTGCCGAAGGTTTTAATGAATTTGACCGTAATGGATGGCTTTTTTACTACTTTTAACCGGTAGAATTTTACCATATGATGTATCATATTGGCGACCTGGACAACGAAAGGTTGCTCGATTTGTATACTGGGATGCTAAAGCCCAGAATGATAGAGGAAAAAATGTTGATCCTCTTGCGACAGGGAAAAGTTTCCAAGTGGTTCAGTGGCATTGGTCAAGAGGCCATTTCAGTCGGTGTCACCACGGCCCTAAAGGAATCGGAATACATATTGCCCATGCACCGAAACCTTGGTGTTTTTACGTCGCGCAACATTCCCTTGAATCGATTATTTGCCCAATGGCAGGGCAAGCAAAGTGGTTTTACCCAAGGCAGGGACCGAAGTTTTCACTTTGGCACCCAAGAGTATAAAATTGTGGGGATGATTTCCCATTTGGGTCCACAATTGGGAGTGGCCGATGGTATTGCCCTGGCGGATATGCTTCGTAGAAAAAAGCGGGTCACGGCAGTTTTTACGGGGGAGGGCGCTACAAGTGAGGGTGATTTTCACGAGGCGTTGAATGTGGCTTCGGTTTGGAACCTTCCGGTGCTCTTTTGTATCGAAAACAACGGGTATGGATTGTCCACACCGACAAATGAACAGTACAATTGTGAGGATCTTGCCGATCGGGCCAAAGGCTATGGTATCGAATCCCGAATCATTGATGGGAACAATATCCTGGAGGTCTTTTGTAAAGTGGACGAACTTTGTAAAGCTATTCGAAGACGGCCCAGGCCCATTTTGGTGGAGTTCAAGACTTTTCGGATGAGGGGCCATGAAGAGGCCAGTGGCACCAAATACGTGCCGGAAAAATTGATGAAGGAATGGGCGAAGAAAGACCCCATTGCGAACTACGAAAACTTTTTGTTGGAAAAAGGCATCTTGACCGAGGCGAAAATAGAAGAATTGAAGGCTGCCATTTCGGAGGAAATAAACCAAAATCTGGATTTGGCCTTTGAGGAGTCCCCTGTTTCTTTTGATGAAAGTAAAGAATTAAGTGATGTTTATCAGAAGTTTGATTATCAAGATATAAATCCAAATTCAGAGTCAAAGAATATCCGTTTTGTGGATGCCATTTCGGAAGGATTGGAACAATCCATGTACCGCCACAACGAACTGATCATCATGGGGCAGGACATAGCCGATTATGGTGGGGTGTTCAAAATTACCGAAGGCTTTGTTGCTAAGTTTGGCAGGAGCAGGGTGCGCAATACCCCGATATGTGAATCGGCCATTGTTTCCGCAGCCATGGGATTGTCCATCAACGGGATGAAGGTGGTGGTGGAAATGCAGTTTGCCGATTTTGTGAGTTCGGGCTTTAACCCTATTGTCAATTACTTGGCCAAGGTGCATTACCGTTGGAATGAAAAAGCGGATGTTGTGGTTCGTATGCCCTGTGGTGGTGGAGTGGGGGCCGGTCCTTTCCATTCGCAGACCAACGAGGCGTGGTTCACCAAAACACCTGGACTAAAAGTGGTGTACCCATCGTCACCGTATGATGCCAAAGGATTGTTGAACACGGCCATCAATGACCCCAACCCTGTCTTGTTTTTTGAACATAAAGGACTGTACCGAAGTGTGTATGGCGATGTGCCCACCGAATACTACACCTTGCCTTTTGGTAAGGCCAACCTGATGCGGAAGGGGAATCACATAACAGTGGTCACCTATGGGGCCGGGGTACATTGGGCCATGGAAATTTTGGATAAACATCCGGAAATTGAAGTCGATCTTATTGATTTGCGCACGTTGCAGCCTTTGGATACGGAGTCTATATATGAATCGGTCAAAAAAACAGGAAAACTCTTGGTTTTGCAGGAAGACACCTTGTTTGGTGGTATAGCCAGCGATATTTCGGCCATGGTCACCGAGCATTGTTTTGAATATTTGGATGCCCCGATCAAAAGGGTGGGAAGTTTGGAGACACCCGTGCCTTTTGCCAAAGCCTTGGAGGAGAACTATCTGCCCAAAAAGCGTTTTGAAACGGTTTTATTGGAATTGCATGCCTATTGAAAACGAGTTAGTTAGGTATTATTTAAAGTAAAAAACAACTAAAGCAGCCCCTATTTTCGTATATTTTATTGAACATTAACTTAAATCTTATGGTAAAGAAATCATTCTTTTTATTTGTCGTGGTGGGTATTTTGATCTCATCATGTTCGGTGTCCAAAAGTGCAAGGGACCAAAGAAACCTACTCAGTGGCACCTGGAATCTGGACAACGTGTACTACGAAAACAACACCGGTAACTTTAAATCGGTCATTTTTAACGATGCAGAGGATATCTGCTTCGAAGACAGCCAATGGTTCTTCCGCGACAACAACAGTACAGGACGCTACACCATCAAACAAAGTTCTTTGTGTCAAGGTGGTGATCGATTCTTTCGTTGGTCCGTGGTGGAGCCCCAGCAAAACTACAGCAGCCAATTGCAGTTCAAGTTTATCGATGAAAACCGTAAGGACGTTTCCGGAGGTTTCGGCTATCGTTTGAACATTGTGAGCCTAACGGCCCAAGCCATGACCTTAAAATCCAACGTTACGGTTGATGGACAACCCGTGACCCTAGTTTACCAATTCTCAAAAAGCCTATAACATGAAAAAAATACTATTGAAAGGAACCACAGCCTTTTTGGCCTTGACGCTAATATTGAGTTGTGATGCCGTAAAGAATGCCAACAACACACAAAAAGGAGCCGTAATCGGCGCAGGAAGTGGCGCTGTGATCGGTGGAGTGATCGGAAACAACGTAGGTAAGGGCAATACGGCCCTGGGCGCCATTATTGGTGCCGTGGTCGGGGGTGCCGCCGGTGGTTACATCGGTAACCGAATGGATCGCCAGGCCGAACGAATCGAGGAAGAGATTCCAGGGGCCGAAGTTCAGCGTGTGGGTGAAGGGATCAATGTGACCTTCAGTGGAGAGAACGGTGTCTATTTTGAGACCAACAAATCCGACATTAAAGGGGCTTCTGCCAATACGTTGGACAAGTTGGCCGGAATCTTTAAGGAATACCCTAAAACCAATATTTTGGTGGAAGGCCATACCGATAGCGATGGTGCTGCCGAATACAATATGGGATTGTCCCAGCGTAGGGCACAGGCCGTGACCAATTATTTGGTGAGCAAGGGCATCTCCAGCGGTAGGTTCACTACCAAATGGTATGGTGAAGAGCAGCCAAAGGCCAGCAACGAAACCGCAGAGGGCAAAGCCCAGAACAGAAGGGTGGAGTTGGCCATTGTTGCCAGTGAAGAATTGAAACAAGAAGCCTACGAGAAGACCGATAACTAGTAGGTACCTACTATTTTTGATACCAAGCCCGATGCGTTTCGCATCGGGCTTTTTATTGCTGCAGCATCATTAAACCATTAAATGAAAGTTAATTGGCAAACAATTCTGTAGGATATTGCTTATCTTAAAGGTGGAATTATTTTTTCATGCAAAAGTTGAACAAGATTATGGAACCAATTGTAAAAAAAGCCGCATTGCCCAAATCTGAACTGTTGATTCGTTTTGAACGAAGCAATAAAATGTTCCAACGATTGTCCCAAAAATTAAACTCCTATACGAGCGAACCCCATTGCTTTTCGGGGTTCGAGCAATGCAACAAACTAAAGCGCGACTTTCGCACCTTTGCGAAACACCAAAAACAACTTACGGACCAAATTCAAATGGCAAACGAAGGGGTTTCCAGCCAACTTGCGGCCGACATACGGTTACATTTAAGGCGTTACAAGGAATTGGAAAGTGCCATTGCGCAATATCTTTTGGATCTGAATTTCACTTCATAGACCACTGGCTTGCAACATTTGGAAATTAATTGTTGCAAATGAAAAACACCAACAGTTTTCTACTCTTTCAAACATCCGTAATATTGCAGGGCAAACAATTGGCCTTGATATGGGAAAATCTCCGAACGCTGCATTGGTACTATTGGCATTTTTTGCCATCTACGTGATTTGGGGATCCACCTACCTGTTAAATAAGATCGCAGTGCTCGAACTGGAGCCTTTTATGTTGGCCTCCTGTCGCTTTACGACGGCCGGACTTTTGATCTTCATATTGGCCAAAATCATGAAAATTCCGTTGACCATCACCAAAAAGCAATTGTGGAATGCCATAATTGCGGGTATCCTTTTTCTCAGTTTTGGCAACGGGGTAGTGGTGTGGGCACTTCGTTATGTGGACAGTGGGTTTGCCGCTTTGGAAATTTCCGCCCAGCCGCTCATCATTTTATTGTTGATGCGGGTGTTGCAGGGCAAAAAAATACAGCCCATGTCGGTGATTGGGGTAATCTTGGGAATTATTGGTATCTATTTACTGGTGAGCCAGAAACAGATCATTGCCCAAGAAGAATCCATTGTTGGAATGGTCATGATTTTCTTTTGTATGCTCAGTTGGGCGTATGGCAGTTTGTTTGTGGCCCGTGCCGACCTGCCGAACAATTATTTTGTGAATACCGGCTACCAAATGTTCACTGCGGGACTCACTTTGGCATTGATGAGCTTGGCGTTTGGCGAGGAATGGTCCTCACCTTTGGAGTGGAGCGGTAAGGTACAATGGTCCATGATTCTGTTGGTGTTGTTTGGCAGCATTGTCGCCTTTACTTCCTTCAATTACTTGCTCAAAGCCGTATCTCCCGAAAAGGTGGCCACATCTACTTATGTCAATCCTATCGTGGCCTTGCTGCTGGGATGGTACTTTTTGGACGAGACCATTACGCTACAATCCATTGTGGCTGCCACTATTTTGCTTACCGGTGTCTATTTTATCAATACCAAAAAAACCTTGGCCATTTTCGAGCGCTTCAAACGATAAAATAACTTTTATCGCATGAGGTCAAAACGATGGGTGTATTTGATGGTCAGCGTTTGATTGTCCAAAGCATCGATCAAATCATCGTCCTTCACCACATTGAAAACCACAAAAAGTCCTGTATTGGCATTTTGAAGCCATCCGAACCGAGCATTGACCGAAGTGATGTTCGAGACATTGTTGCGTTGGATCAAACTTTGCACAAAAATGCGCGGCGTAAACGAATACGACAATCGAAGCCCGCCCACAAGCGCGGTGAGATTTCCGGTATCCAATTGAATGTCACTGTGACTGAATGCAAGGGAGGAGTTGAACCGATCTCCGACCCTGTATTTTACAGTGCCGCTGTTGGTGATTTGGTGTCCGTTAAAATAGCCCCCGATGATCGTTCGTGTATCAAAGAACAGGGCATTGTTGGGATTGGTGGTGATCACCAATTGCAATTCTTCGTTGTTGTAATAACCCACGGGTACCGTTACATCGGAGATGGTGAAATCTTGAAAAACCTGCTCTGCGGTAAAATTTATCCCTGTATGGATTTCCAACCCGCTCTTGAATACCCAATGGTTGTCCACGTGTAAAAAACTAGTGACCAATTGATCGTCAAAATTCCAATAGCCGCGGTATGACACGTGTGGGCGAATCTCCAACAATTGTCCAGCATTCTTGAACCGGTGTGTTTTAAAAACCAAAAACTCTGGCTTTCTAAAGGCGGTGCGCTGCAAGAAACCCACTTCGGGATTGAATCCTTCGCCAACTTCGGTATAGCCGGCAGTCAATCGCCAGCCATCCCAATCGTAATTTCCCAAAATTTTGAAGGCATGGTCGTTTGCTTCAATTCCCGGGGTAACACTTTTTGCCACAAAACCTATGATTTCGGCTTTGTTGCCAAGGCCCCATTTGCCATCCACGGCAAAAACACGGTTGTAGTCATCTTCCAATTCCCCTAAACCTGCCCGGTTGATGAAAATCCCCCCTACGGAAGATCGTGTACCGGAAACATTATGGTTGACACGCGTCACAGTGAAGTTGTTTTTTTCAATGCCCGTATCGCTTACATCATCCGTGAACATACTCAAAAAGCCCACATTGGTTTGCCCCACTTTACCGGATAATCGGGCACCGCCGATAATGGGCACCAAACTGCCATCCTCACTGATCCCGATCCGCCTGCTGAAAAACAGGTCCACCTCACCCGGACTTCCCACACTGAACTGCCCTGCATTTTCCAAGAAAAAAGCACGTTTCTCCGGGAAAAATAAGTTGAAGCGATCCAAGTTCACCTGTTGGTCGTCCACTTCAACTTGGGCGAAATCCGTATTATAGGTAAGATCTAAGGTCAAGCTTGGTGTCACACTAAATTTTACATCCATACCGGCATCAAATTCGGTATCGGTCTCGTTCGGCTCTACCGATTTGTCGTTCACATATCTGCCCAATACATAGGGAATCACCTTCAGGTTTCCGGGGTTTTTAAGGTTCAATCCTTCCAAATTGCCTGCCAGGGACAACCGTTTCATGTCAAAACCCAGTGGGAGGGAAGTCCAATAGGCCGTTTCGGTATTTTTGCTGATGTTCCGTTGAAAATTCAACCCCCAGGTTTTGCCATCACCAGGGGCAAAGCGCAAAGACCGAAAGGGAATGGCAAATTCGGCACTCCAGCCATAATCGCCCATTTGCGATTTTACTTTCCAAGTGGCATCCCAATTGATGTTGGTTCCCCCGATCACTCCACCCTGTTGGCGATTGGCGTTGTTGTTGCCCTTGCCCTCGTTGTCAATTTGGGCATCATATTCCATGCCTTGGGCATTGGTCCCGAACAAAAACCCGTTCTGTCGGTCGTGATAGGTATCGATGATGAACAGAAAACTGTCCTCGTCGTTCAAATCGGCATCACGCCTGGAATCCGATACCACAATGTTGGCCGCATCGGTATCGTAGCATACTACCGAAACATAAAAGGTTGTGGCGGTGTAGGCAATTCGCACTTCGGTTTTTTCTGAAACAGGGGCCCCATAATTGGGACGAATCTGAAGCAGGTCGGTTATGGCAGGGACGTTTTGCCAAATCGGGTCGTTTATCACATGGCCATCCACCTGCACATCCTGTTCCAGCATGGTGGCCTGATAGGTGGGTTTGGCTGTGGAGGAGTTGTTCAATTGGGCATGTACGGTAATGCAACAACAGCACAGTGTAGCAAACAGCAGTTGGCCTAAAGTGGTCTTCATAAAAGTCAGTCTAGTTGGTGTTTAAATATAGGGCATAAATAGTAATTGGTTGGATGTTTTCGTAAATTGTAGATACTAAAAAAAGAGGCGATGAAAACAATGATCAAGATGGGCTTGTTCCTATCTGTAATTTTAATGACGGCCTGCGCTGCCGGTTCCAAGGCAACCCCTGAAGAAAAGGCGGCACTCGATAAAATGGTCAATGAAAAGCAAATGGAAGTTCGTGTCCTGTGGGCCCAACCTATGGCTAGTCAAGGGTTGAACAGTATCGCCAATGCCGGCCTGCTACCGCCGGGCAGTACGGCCAGCAGGATCGATGTGTCCAGTTCCCGGGGCTATTTGCGAATGGTGGGCGATAGCGTCATGGCCGATTTGCCCTATTATGGGGAACGACGTATGGGCGGTGGGTACAACACAAGGGATGTTGGCATCAAATTCAAGGGGGTGCCCGAGGAATTTATCTCGGAACCCATGACAAAATCGGATGGTTATACCCTAAAATTCAATATTAATAACGGCACGGAAGTCTTTCAGGTAATGGCGCAGTTGTATCCCAACCAAAATGCCCTGCTCACCATAGCCAGTTCGCACCGTACCAATATTTGGTACCAAGGCAATCTGTACCTCTATGAAAAAAAGGACGGATCTCGGTAAAAGTGTCCTTAGGAGAATTCCATTGTTCCCCAATTTTGTCTTAGCTTTAGGGGTTGAAACCAAAAAGAAAACCAACATGAAAATGAATACTATGACCTTTAGGTCATTAACGATGCTGGCTTTTTCCCTCCTTATTTTTTCCTGTAACGGAAAAAAGGAACAGCAGACCGAAGAAGCCAACGAAGAAACCGTGGTGGAACAGGATTCCTTGCTCCCCTTGAACCGATTGAACCTCCCGGAAGGATTTAAAATAGAAATATATGCCAAAGGTTTGGACGGTGCCCGTTCCATGGCCATGGGTGACGATGGCACCCTTTTTGTCGGAACGCGTAGGGAAGGCAATGTGTATGCCGTAAAGGATACCGATGGCGATTATAAGGCCGATAAAATGTGGACCATAGCTTCGGGAATGACCTTGCCGAATGGCGTGGCCTTCAAGGATGGCAGTCTGTATTTGGCCGATGTGAGCCGCTTGCTCAAATACAACAACATCGAAAACGAACTGGATGGCCCCAGCGAGCCCGAATTGATCTACGACGATTATCCGGAGGCCCTGCACCATGGCTGGAAATACATCGCCTTTGGGCCGGATGATAAATTGTATGTACCAGTAGGTGCGCCCTGCAACATTTGTGACAGTACCATGGTGGACGAACGCTATGCCACCATTACCCGCATGAATGCCGACGGTACCGACCGTGAGATTGTGGCCCGTGGAGTGCGCAATACCGTAGGCTTTACATGGCATCCGGAGTCCAAAGAACTCTATTTTACCGATAACGGAAGGGACATGATGGGCGACGACGTTCCGCCCTGCGAATTGAACAGAGTGACCGAGATGGGTCAACACTTTGGCTATCCGTTCTGCCACGGAGGCACCATTGCCGATCCAGAGTTTGGCGACCAACGTCCCTGTTCCGATTTTGTGCCACCCGTTCAAAACCTGGGCCCCCACGTAGCACCGTTGGCCGTAAAGTTCGATACAGGCTCCATGTTCCCCGAAAGTTATAAGGGGCATGCCTTTATTGCCGAACACGGCTCTTGGAACCGTTCCAAAAAAATAGGGTATCGCATCATGTTGGTGAAATTGGATGCCAATGGCAATGCTACCAGCTACGAACCTTTTATTGATGGTTGGTTGGATGAGGAAAGCCAAGAGGCCTTCGGTCGTCCGGTGGACCTGTTGTTCTTACAGGATGGTTCGCTGTTGATCTCCGACGATGTGGGGGACGCCATCTATCGCGTTACCTATCAGGGGTAAGTTCTTCAATTAAACGTATCAAAGTACTTGGGAAGGGACAAAGGTTCCATTTTCCAGGTACTTTTTTTATGGTCCTGATCGCAGACTTCCAAAAAAATGTGGCTCACCACGGGATGGTCTTTCGGAACGATCCGTTCCACCGAAAAGGTCCAATCCTCGTGCTCAAAGAAAAACTCCGTTTTTTCATCATTGGTCCCACTGCGGATCATACGTCCATTGTCGAGCACCAAGCAGGGTGCGGACAACAGCCCCTTGTTTGTGTGCCAGCATAGGTAACGGATGGACAGGTTTTTTAACAGATCAATGCGGACAATGTATGTTCCGTTGCCGCAAAACAAAAGGATTCGTTCAATGGTAGGGTCGCTCCAGTAGATGGCTAAGTAGGTTTAAGTTGGCTTGGATACTAGAAACGGTACAAAAAAAAGCGTATTGTGTTACACCCGATTTCTTTTTCCCCAATGGGCGCCATGCAGCCATCCGGCCATATAAATGATACAGCCCAAAAGAACCAGCGCAATGATCTGTAAAGTATTTATGGTTTCCAGTGTACTCATATTATCGAATTTTCCTACAAACTACGCGCTATGCAACATCTTTACGCATACAATTGACAAATACCCCTTTTGAATTGACGGATATAGGGTTTCAATTGACGAATGTCCAATCTTTCTTACGTGATTTTTCGTTGGTTCGAAAATCGTCCATCGACTGGCGAACTACGTCCATTTTTTGCCATTCCAAACCGCCGCAACTTTGTACCATCAAAATTAAAGTTTAACCCTATAAACAAAATATCATGAAAAATTTGATGCGAACCATTTCAGTGTTCATGTTAACAATCACGGGCATTTTTGCCCAATTGCCAGAACCCGGTTTTATCATCGATGAGCGTACCGCCATCGTGATCACCGATCCACAGAACGATTTCCTAAGCCCCGATGGTGTGGCCTGGGGTGCCGTAGGGCAGAGCGTTCAGGAGAACAACACCATCGAGAACTTGGAAACCATTTTCAAGTTGGGCGAAAAGTACGATATGCCCGTGTTCATTTCTCCCCACTACTATTACCAGCACGATCACGTGTGGAAGTTTGAGGGAACCCTCGAAAAATTGATGCACAACATCAACATGTTCGATCGTGGCGACCAATTGAACGTAGAGGGATTTGAAGGCTCCGGTGCCGACTGGTTGCCCCGTTACAAAAAATACATCAACAAGGATAGGGTAGTGGTAACCAGCCCCCACAAGGTGTTCGGTTCCGAATCCAACGACTTGGCCCTTCAGTTGCGCAAACAAGGTATCGACAAGGTGATCTTGGCCGGGATGTCCGGTAACCTATGTGCCGAATCGCACATGAGGGAATTGGTGGAAAACGGTTTTGAGGTGGCCGTGGTCGGCGATGCCACCGCTTCTGCCAAATTGCCCGGACTGGATGGCGACCAAGCTGCACAGACCAATTATAAAATGATTTCCAGCAGGGTGTTCACCACCAAAGAATTGGTTGAGGAGTTCAAAATGTACAAAAAGTAGAGGAGCGTCATTTTTAGTGAGTGATGATGTGGTTGTGAAGGGGTCCGGCTTTTGGTCGGGCCCCTTTTTGTTTTGGGGCTATATAAATGTTCAAAAACGGATTTCTCAAAATAGTAAGATGCGTCATTCTGAACCTGCCTGTCGGCAGACAGGTTCAGTTCAGAATCCCATCTTGTTGATGAGAACCTGAACCCTGCCTAGTCGGCAGGCAGGCGAATTCAGGTTGACGGTAACCAGTTACTTGGTTTTCGGGCATTTTTATCCATCAAGGGAAAAATGTCCAAGAACAAGTGACATCTGTCCATTTTATCCCAGCCATTGCCATTGCACCTTTGTATCGTCAATAATGACAAAGAATTAAAAAACAAAAACTATGACACGTTTACAAGCATTGGATCCCAAAGACGCAACCGGAAGATCCAAAGAACTTTTTGATGGCATCCAAGGCAAATTGGGCATGGTGCCGAACATGATGCGTACCATGGGCAACTCATCTGCCGTATTGGAAGGCTATTTGAACTTGAGCGATGCCTTGGGCAAAGGAACCTTGGGTGGTCGTTTGGGCGAATTGATCGCTTTGGCCGTGGCCGAGTCCAACTCTTGCAACTATTGTTTGTCCGCCCATTCCTTTATCGGGGAAAAATTGGTGAGCATTGATACCGACACCTTGCACATGGCCCGCGAAGGCCGTAACAAAGATCCCAAGATCGCTGCTGCCCTTACATTCGCCAAAACTTTGGTGGAAAAAAGAGGTAGGGTATCCGCAGACGACGTGGAAACCGTTAAAAATGCCGGTTTTACCGATGGTGCCGTAGGCGAGATCGTGGCACACGTGGCCTTGAACGTTTTCACCAACTACTTTAACAACACTGCCAACACGGATATCGATTTTCCGGTAGTGGAAGCTGAAACTGTATAGTGTTCATTTTTTCTAATTATAAAATCAATAACAGATGAAATCAATTAAATCCATTTTTCTTTTAGGGGTAGCCTTGTTTGCCATGATCGGTGCACAGGCGCAGATAGACCCTATTGACAAGAACGGACTTGCCATTGGCGGGTACGATGTTGTGGCCTATTTCTCCGGAGCGGCCCAAAAAGGAAGCAAATCCTACATGGCCAAGCACAATGGGGCAACCTATTACTTTGCCAGCAAGGCCAACCGTGACGCTTTCACCAAGGCACCCAGCAACTACTTGCCTCAATTCGATGGCTATTGCGCTTGGGGTGTGGCTGCAAAGGACACCAAGTTTCCCATCAATCCGGAAACTTTCGATATAGTGGATGGTAAACTGTACCTATTCTACAATGGTCCGTTTGACGGGAAGACTTTGGACACTTCCTTGGATTGGGGCCAACGCACCACAGAGCTTAAAAAGGCGGCACACGCCAAATGGGCCAAGGTGAAAAACAGCAAATAGTTTTAATTCCAAAGGGTAGGGCTTGCCATAGGTCCTGCCCTTTTTTATTTTAAAAAAGACACAGCATGATCATTGAAAAAAAATATCCGTTGCCCCCCTTTACCGAAGCAACGGCCAAAGAAAAAGTACAATTGGCAGAAGATGCCTGGAACAGCCAAGACCCCAATAAGGTAAGCATGGCCTACACCGTGGACACCGAATGGCGCAACCGCTCCCAGTTTGTGAACGGGCGTGAGGAGGTCGTTGCCTTTTTGACGGACAAGTGGCAAAAGGAAAAAAACTATAAACTACGTAAGGAACTCTGGGCCTTTTCCGACAACCGTATTGCAGTGCGTTTTGAATATGAGTACCAAAATGCCCAAGGGCAATGGTTCCGTGCGTACGGGAACGAGAACTGGGAGTTCAACCAGTACGGGTTGATGCAAAAGCGATATGCCAGCATCAACGACCTGCCCATTGCGGCCAACGAACGTCGATTGTGATCTCGGATTGTCCGTGATCAATCAAAGCAATAATAAGTGTCAGGTCGAGCGCAGTCGAGACCGCATTTAAGCTACTGACCTTGTTGACTTCTCGACTGCGCTCGAAGTGACATTGCGTTATGACTGAGTACTAATTACTAACAACTAACCACTAAAGTCTAACCACTAAAAAAATGGACCTCTACAACACCAACACGCTAATTGACGAACAAACGGGCAACTTGGCCTTTAAGCTTTCCCATTTTGAGGACAGCTGCCAGTTCTGCGATACCAACCGCCACAACTACTACTCCCTGATTTGGATCAAAAAGGGGAGGGGTACCGCCCAGGTGGATTTTCAGGAACACGCCTTTACGCCAAACACCCTGTTCGCCATGACGCCCTACCAACCCTTTACCCTTACCGAGGACGAACCGTTGGAAGGCGTGGTGTTGCATTTCCATCCCGATTTTTTCTGCATCCACCATCACCACGAACAGGTGGCCTGCAACGGGGTGCTCTTCAACAATATTTACAACCCGCCCATGCTCTGCGTTACGGACGACATCCGCAACGAGCTGGACATGGTACTGCAACAAATGCGCCTAGAGGTGCAGAAGGCTGAAATGGCCCAGTACGAGCTGTTGGTCTCCTACCTCAAGATCTTTTTGATCACCACCTCCCGCGCCAAGGCCAAGCAACAGCCCGAAGTGCTGGAAGGGCTATCCGACGAAAAGGAGCCCTTTATCCTCCAAAAGCTGAAAAACCTGATCGAGACCCACTACCGCACCAAGCACTCCGCCGGGGAGTATGCCGACCTGCTGAACATAAGCCCCAAGGCGCTGGCCAAGATCACCAAGAACCATTTTAACAAGACCATGACCAACCTGATCAGCGAGCGGATCATTATAGAGGCCAAGCGAGAGCTGTACCTCACCAACAAAAGTGTAAAGGAGATCGCCTACGACCTCGGGTACGACGATGAGCACTACTTTAGCCGCTTTTTTAAGAACAACGCCGAGATCTCGCCCACAACCTACCGCGAAACCGTGGGCTTTGCCCGCGCCACCGCCTAAACATACCGCTTATGAAAGCCCATGTGGAACACCAACTGCTACCGCTGCCCTTTGGGCAGGCGTACAACACCCTGAAACAACGGATCACCGACCACGGTTTTCTGCTACTGCACGAGATCGATACCCAGGCCATTGTGGCCAAGCATGGGATTACCATACCGCCCTTGCGGCAATTGCTCTTTTTTGAGCCCAAATACATTGCCCAGATCATGGCGGGCGACCCTATGGCGATCAACGACATTCCCTTAAAACTGGTACTGCAAGAGGTGGATGCCCATACCACCCAACTGAGCTTTAAAAACCCCGTGGGCAGCCTACAGGGTTATGGGCTGGACCCTGCCATGGCAGAAGAATTGTTGGAAAGGGTGCAGGGGATTGTGGCGTTGTAGTTGGCGGTTACTTTTTGGAGGTATTGGATAGTAGAAGAAAGCCCTTTAGGGCTTTTTTTGTAGGGTTACGGAAATCCGTAATTTTTTACGTGTTAAATTTTGTAACTTTAATACTTAATACGTTAAGTGCGTATGGAATTTGTATAATATTAAATTTTAAGATTATGTCAGAACACAAAAATGATGGAAAACCTGGAAAACCTGGAAAACCTGGAAAACCAGACAAACCAGGCAAACCGGACAATCCTGGTAACCCTCATAAACCGCCTAAACCACCTGGAACAAGACCTGTTGGATAGAAATGAGTGTTTGGTTTGAAAATTATCCGGAAAAACTCGAAAACGAGATTAAAATATTAAAAGCCAATGGAATTGATGTCCAAAGGAATGAGGAATTATTTAAGGAAAAAATAGTTCAACTTAAATGTAGAATTCCTGTCCAAAATACATTTGGTTTAGAGTTGGAAGAGGATTTAGAACTACAAATTAATTTTCCGGATAATTACCCTTTTTTTCGTCCTGAAGTAGTTGCAACAAATATTCGGCTACCAAGGCATCAAAATTATTTAGATGGTAATTTATGCTTAATACATAGACCAAGTCAGTTTTGGGATATTCCTGAAAATATTTTTGAGTATTTAAGCGAGAGATTACCCTTGGTTTTTGAAAAGGGAAATATAGTTGATGATGAAAAAATAAAGGCTGATCCAAATGAACAAGCTGAACCGCTATCTGAATACTTTTATACTCCAACTAATATTGCAATTCTAAGTGATCGACCCACTTTATTTGATGTTGGTTTGCCGCAAAATGATGATAATCTCGAAATTCTTGATCATGGATTCTTAAAAATTGGATTTCAAGGAGAACTTGGAAAAACTCAAATTTTTGAATCTAGGAAAATTGGCGAGCTAAGTAAATATTTTCCAACACCCTCGGTTAATGGTGATATAGCAAAATGTTTTGTATTGGATTGGCTTGATCAAGAATCAAAAAGTTTAATGCCTAATCCAAGTTTTGATATAAATAAATTAAGAGGGGTTCATAATATATTTACCACAAAATGGTATAGAATTAACAATATTAAATTGCTGGAAGATAGGAATTTGTTATCTTCTTTAATGGAGGAATTAAGTGTTAGAAACATTCAAAAGCCTGTTAAAAGAACAATAAATTTTTATGACCTAAAGGGGCTCAACTTTGTTGCGATTTTATTTCCAGAGGAAACTGCTATAGGGCAAAAGGGATGGGGTTGGATGTTTTTAGTAAATGGAGAAGTTAAACATATAAATGGTCAGCGTCCGAATGAAAAATTAAATTCTAATCTGAACCTTCCTATTATCAGTTTACAAAAGGAAGATTACATGCAAAGGATTCCAAATTCAAAAACCTTACATGGAAAAACTATTTCCATAATAGGTTTGGGTACAATCGGAGCACCCTCTGTAATTGAATTTGCAAAGAATGGGGTTTCCAAATTAAAATTAATGGATTTTGACATTGTTGATGTCTCATCTTCTTCTCGATGGCCTTTAGGGATTGAATATAGTGGTAGCAGTAAGACTTTAGCGTTGAAGCAATTTATAGATGCAAATTATCCATTTGTTGATGTGGAAATTGTAAATCATAAAATTGGTAGTACAAGTCAATTATTTTTTAACAATGAGGATGAAAAAATAAAATGGTTACTTGATGATTGTTCTTTATTATATGATGCCTCAGCAGAAGAGGGAGTAAATAACCTCATTTCAAGATTATGTAAAAATAGGTCAATCCCTTACATGTCAATAGAAGCAAGACGAGGAGCATGGGGAGGAATTGTGATGAGGGTTGTGCCAAGTGAAACTAAAGGTTGTTGGATGTGTTTACAATATCATCTTAATGATGGTACCATTAAACCCCCTAATGAAGATAAGAATGGAGGTATACAGCCTCAAGGATGTGGTGACGTAACATTTACAGGATCAAGTTTTGATTTACAAAATATTTCATTAGCTGGAGTTCGAATGGCTGTTGATGTGTTAAAAGTTGGCAAACAAACAGGAAGCTGGGATGTTGGAATTTTAAATATGGTGGATGACAAAGGAATTGAAATACCACCTAGTTGGGAAGTGCACAAATTAGTTAAGCATCCTGATTGCCCATATTGTAAGGAATGAAAGTCTGGTTAAAAAAAAAACCTTAGAGAAAAAATAATAGAAGACTCTCAAAGCTTTCTGCCACTAGAGACAGGTGGGATGTTAATTGGATATAAAGATATTTTTGGAAATTTAGTAATTACAATATTAATTGATGGGGGTCCTGATGCAATAAGATTAGAAGACAGCTTTATACCAGACGGTAAGTTTCAGCAGGAAAAACTGGAAGAATTTTTTCATCAATCAAGAGGTGTATTAACATATTTAGGAGATTGGCATTCTCATCCATATTCTTATCCATACATGAGTAATTTGGATTTGAAAACAATTAAGAAGATTGCAAAATATAAATCTTCAAAAACACCAAACCCAATATTTATAATTATTGGCACTTCTGAATCGGAGATAAAATGTTGGATGTACAAGAAGTCTAAAGAATCAATTGTTGTTGAATTACCAATTGAATTATTTTGAAAAATGAGATTGTAATTTGGATTTGACCTTATATACCCCCAATCACTTTCAAACTCAACCCAGTCACTTTTTTAATAACCTCGTCCGTTAACCCTTCACCCTTCATCTTTTTTGCTACTTTAAGTAGCTCCTCTTTTCGTGCCCGCTTTTTCTCGGTATCGATCTTAAACTGTTCCAATTCCTGCTTTTCAGGGCCCATGATCTCAAACAAACCGCTTTTTTTGAGTTGGTCCATTACCCCTTGGTCGGCAAAACTGGTATAGTGGGTTTCGGTGATCACCAAATGGTCCAGCACTTCCACTTTGATCAGTTTCCCCACTTTTAGCATGTGGTCGGTAAAGGTAATATCGGCATCGGTCACTTCGTGCGAGCCGCTGGGGTGGTTGTGCACCAAGATCAGCTTGCTGGCCAGTTTGTAGATCGCCATGCGGAACACGTCGGGCGGGTCGGCATTTACCCGGTTGCTGGCCCCCAGGCCAATGAGTTCCACAAACAGGATCTTGTTGTTGTGGTTAAGGCCCACCACCCAAAAATGCTCTTGGTTGCGGCGTATCTTGTTTTCGCGCAGCAAAACCTGCTGCATGATCGCATATATGTCCGTAGAGTTGAGCACTTTGATCTTCTGTTCTTTGGTAAGCCGTACGTTCATGGTAGGTGTGTTGTAATTTTTGGGTCTGGGAAAGGTAATCCATGCCCGCGAGAAAAACAAAAATGGGGCGGGGGTAGCTTCAATATGCCGTATCGTGTTCCAGTATGGTCCCATTTTACTATTTTAGGGAACACAATCGACCGCGCCATGGGCATGCACCGCAAATTGACCGCCATAATGTTTACCGATGTGCAGGGGTACACCGCCATCATGCACGAGGATGAACAACGGGCCCTGGCCTTGCGCAATAGGCACCGTACCCTGTTCAAGGAGCTTACCGAGCAGTATCGGGGTACCTTGGTGCAATACTTTGGCGATGGCACCCTCACCATTTTCGACAGTGCCGTGGATGCTGTGGAGTGTGCGCTGGCCCTTCAAAAAGGATTTCGGGAGGACCCCGTGATCCCCGTTCGCATCGGGATCCACGTGGGCGACATTGTACTTGCCGAAGACGATATTATGGGCGATGCCGTAAATGTGGCCTCGCGCATAGAGGCGGTTTCAGTGCCGGGCAGTATCTTCTTTTCCGGCCTGGTGAACGACCAACTGCGGAGCCATAAAAAATTCGAGACCCGCTTTTTGGATGTTTTCCATTTTAAGAACGTAAAAGAACCCATTCCCGTTTTCGCTTTGGTGGATGATGATCTGGAAGTTCCCGAACGCAAGGCCTACATAAAGGACCCCAGCCGGGAAAGTGCCGACTTGCTGTCCAAATACCAAAATAGGGGAGGCGGTAAACGCAGACTGGGTGCTTGGGCCGTTGGGGCGGTAGTGGTAATCGGTCTGTTGGTAGTAGGATATTATGCCCTCATCAAAAACAGCAACGGTTTGCCCACTCCAAGTAACAAGGCACTGGGCAGTATCGCCGTATTGCCCGTGCAGAACCTTACGGGCGAGGCACAAAACGATGTGCTGAGCGAAACCATTACCGACGACCTGATCGCGCAATTGTCCGACAAGCTCATCACCATAAAAGTGGTGCCCAAATCCTTGGTGCAGGACTATTTGGACCAAGGCAAATCGTTGCAGCAAATGGCGGCCGCCTTGGAGGTGGGCTATATGCTGGAAGGCGCGCTGCACCAATCCGATAGTCTGTACAACCTCGACCTCCGCCTGGCCGATGCCCTGGAGCGGGTGTACCTTTGGTCCGAACGGTACGACCATGTATCGGGCGACAACATTGCGGCCACCTTGCAAGATCGCACCAGTGGGGTGATCACCACCGAACTGAGCGCCCATTACCGGAATCGGGAAAAGACCAGTACCCAAAACCAGACCTTGGACAATAAGGATGTGAATGAATTGTTGGCCCGTGCCGATGCCCTCACCAATAAAATGGACAAGGAATCCATGTACCAAGCTATGCCGCTGTACCAAAAAGTGATCCAGTTGGAGCCCAACAGGGCCGAGGGCTATATTGGTTTGGCCCGTATCTACACCATTGGCGGTATGATCTGGGGCTATTTTAAACAAGAGGAATCCAGAACGAGGGCCGCGGAGTACCTGGAAAAATCCATAGCTCTGAAACCCACCTTGGAAGCCTCGCAATACCTGTTGGTGAGCAAGTTTTTCTTTGAACACGATTTTGAGTATTCGGAGGAACATTTGTCGTTGGTGGCCATTTTGCCCCCCTTTCCGGATGGGGCTTTTTACTCAGTGTACAGCAATATGCTAGGCCGTTTTGACGAGAGCATCCACTTTGCGGAAAACTACATCGACCGTTTCCCCGATGCGGGCAACGGGTATGCACAGATGATACGCGCCTATTTTCTGGCCGGGGATTGGGCCAAGGCCGACAGTTTGATGAACCGTTGTGACAGCCGCTTCAAGCACGACCTGTTCTACACCCGTGATGTGGCCATGGTACACTTGAACATGGGCAACTTTGAAGCGTTCAAGGAAATGAATAATATCCTAAAGACCAATTTTCTGGACAATGCTTCGGTACACCTCTATTACGATGCGGTGGCCCTACACCACGACGGTGCGGACCCGGCCAAAATTCAGGAAAAGCTAAACCTGCTGAACGAACAGTACGATCAGGGTATGGCGGGCTCGCCAGCATGGTTCTTGGCCATGTACTATTTTTACCTAAAGGACGAAGACACCGCTTTTGAGTGGTTGAAGAAGTCGGTCGAACGCAGGGATGTGGAAACGCTGTGGCTCAAAACGGAATATTGGGTACAGCCCTACAAAAAGACGAACGACCCCCGGTACGTGGCTCTGTACAACCAAATCGATTGGCCGGAGTAGGGTTCTTTCAATAAAAACCGCCATTTGCAAGCCATTCGCTAAGGGCGGTTTTTTAGTTAGACTTTACTTTTAAGAAAAACATATTCTTATAGGCGAAGGTTGTTAAACGTTTTGTCGCCTTCTGTATCGAAGTACCAAAAGGATGACAATGGCAACCAATGCGATGGGAAGTCCAATCAAAAGTCCAATGCCCAATACACTCCCAATAGTATAGCCAATGGAATAGTTTGAGGTCGTGAAGCCCTTGTTTTTATTGATGTAGATGAGATATCCTAATTTCTGGTCCAATTGCACCATGTCTTTGTAGTAAGTATCGAAGCCAGCAACCGGTACATGGTCTTCTTGGTGTTTAAAGTAGTAATCCAAATCAATTATTTTTTCAGAGGCATTGAATTTGGAATTGAAATCATAATAAAAGTAATCAGAGTTAATGGTAAAGTTTTCGGGTTGAATCCTTATGGCGTCTGCCAATTTTATCTTTATATGTTCCTTACGAACCAAGGGATAACTAAGGGCATAGGGAGTCAATCTTTCCAATTGGGTAGGCATGCTCAAATTTGAGATAAGTCCGGTTGGGAAAATCGTTAAGTTGATGTTTTCGGGGTTTTCGGTGGATGGGCTCCAAATGGAATCCAATTTGTACCGTTCCAATAGAAGGAATTCATTTTTTAGTGTATCATCTTCAATGGTAGGTGGTGCCAACGAATGAATTTTCCCGTAGTTTTCTGTATAATGGGACATTAATTCCTTTGCAATAAGGTCTTTACTGTTGTTACGGAATATGGAACGCATAAAATCGGCTTCCCCTTCATGGTAATGTGTTCGTACCTCAAGTTCGGCACCCTTACCATCCTTTTCCAAAGTAAAGGTCTTGAAGGTTTCAATCATGTTGTTCCGAAAATCTGTAATGGTGTCCAAAGAAGACATGTTTTGATCTAAGACCAGTCCGTATCTATAATCTGGCAGATAAGTATTGGCATAGGTGCCTCCCTGATCGGTTAGTGTGGGGTCAAACCATAAGATTGTACCTTTTTTATCCACAACTTTTACAATACAATGGTCAAACAATTTGGATGAAGGGGTAAGCTCTGGCAGAACCTGCTTTAATGTAGTGTTTACCAAGGTTGGATAAGCTTCAATGTCCAAGTGGTTTAGTATGGTCGCAAAAAGAACACTTTTGTCTTTACAATCGCCAAAACGCTGTTCGATCACCTCATTGGGCGGATTTGGCTTATAGCCACCAATTCCCGAGGAAATCGCAAGGTATCTTATTTCATTTTGAACAAAGTCCAAGGCTGATTTGATACGCTCGCCTTCAGTTTTGTGTTTGGTTTCAATGTTGGAGATTACCTGTTGAAGTTCCTCATTCAAGGGTTCCTCAAATGTGAAAATATTGTGCCCCCAATCAATTACATCGGCCCATGTCTCGTATTCGGTTACCAAAATGGTTTCATATGGAATAAACCAAGCAGGTGTGTTTTCTTCTAGCAATAGGGCTGGAACGTTTTCTTTGGCCCATTCGTAATGGTGGATTCCACCATTTACAGTATGTTTAGCCTCCAAATCGGTATTTAGTAGTTTGTAACGAAGTGGTGTCTTGGTAAGGATATGGGCAGAAATCCTATCTATTGGCTGGGTAGAATTCAATACAAAACTGGTGGAAAACTTATCTTTTTGGATAGGGTTGAATCCTTTGATACTGAAGCTGTACACAACAATGTCACCGATTCTAACATCAGGAATGTTTACGAAGGCAGATACGGAACCGTCGTAAATGTAACTCTCGGCATTGGTTTCCCGTCTGGCTGTTTGAATATCTTGAGACTTGAGCCTATTTATGGTCTCTCCATTTCTAATTACGTCTATACGATGAAATCGTAACTGCTGATAACTTGGGTCATAATCCGCAACTACGCTTGAAATATTTTGGATTCCACTGTACTCAACGGCCTTGGAAACACTTTTAATATAAACCTCCTCTCGGTCCACATGTACTTGCTCGGTGTATAATAACACGTGGGCACCTCCGTAAAGTCCATCTTCTGGAGGTACGGCCTTTGGGTTATGGTTCTCCTCTAGAATCCAAGATGGTTCTTCTGTAATTGAAACTTGACTGTAGGTACTAGAAATACTAACTATAAGTAGGATAAGGGTTTGAAGTTTGTGCATTTGGCAAGATTGGTAATTAATACTCTTCTAAAATAGCAAACAAATGGCAATTTGTGGTACTCTTTGAATCTGGAAAAGGTAATCCATGCTCGCGGGAAAAACAAAAATGGGTCTGGGCATAAAAAAACCGCCCTTCCTGACATTTTCAAAAAGGGCGGTCTGCATTTTAAAAAACGGGCACTTACTTTGTAAGGCCAATCAATTTTTGAACTTCGGCATCAAAGTTTTTCAGGGTGGTGGCCAAGACCCCGATCTGTTCCTGTGCTTCTTTCCATTCTTTCTGCTCGATGGCCTCGCGCACGCCTGGAAGTGTTTTTACCCCATACCCGGTGTAAAATCCGGGGGCATAGATCTGGTGCTTGAACCAGTCCCTGCGGGGAAGTCCTTTATCTTGTAGCAATACCTGCTCCATACCCATCAAGGCTTGGTTCAACTGCGCCTTTTTGGCAGCGGATAAGCCCATAAGGTCGGCCTTGGCATAGGTGTCGATGCTCTTTTTCAGGTCGGCGATCACGTTCTGCAAGGGCGAGAAATCCAAATAGGGGATTTCGGCTTCCATTTTCGCAGGTGCTACCGGTTTTTTGGGATCCATAGTGAGTTGGTACACATCCTTCTGCACCAGTTTGTTGTGTTTTTCCACCTCGGAGCGCATGCTTTCCAAGGTTTTCGTTACCTCGCCCAAATAGCCGTCGACCGTGGAATGCCACTGGGTAAGCTCGAACGGCAATACCTCGGCATTCGCCAAACGCAGGGTGATCAGTCCGGCCGTGTTGGCCAGGGCCACCCCGTATTGGAATCCGGGATCTTTGAAGCGGGTATAGTGGGTATAGGTATCGTAAATGGTGTGGTATTCCCCACCGGATCCTTCGCCACCATAGCCGAGGTTCAGCGAAGCAATGCCGCTGTGCTGGATGAAGGGGGTGTAATCCGACCCCGAACCCAGGGCAGATAGTTTAAAGGAGCCATCGCCACCACGAACGGTGTTGGCCGCCATGCGACGTTCTGCCACGGAGACTCCTTTTTGGGGATCTACTACGGTGTTTGCCACTTGGGTGACCATGGCTTGCAGGGAGTGGGAGCCACCGGCACCGAGATACCCACGGCTGTTCCCATCCGTATTGATGTAGGCCACCACTTTTTGTTGCAGTTCGGCTCTATGGTCTTCCACCCATTCGGTGGAACCGATGAGTCCGGGCTCTTCGGCATCCCAAGCGCAGTACACTAGGGTACGCTTTGGCTTTTGACCTTTTTTGGCGAGGTTGCCGATCACACGGGCCTCTTCCATCAGGGCCACCATGCCACTGATCGGGTCACTGGCACCATGTACCCACGCGTCGTGGTGGTTGCCGCGCATCACCCATTGATCGGGAAATTCCGAACCTTTTAGGGTGGCGATAAGGTTGTGGGCCGGTTTCAGTTGCCAATCGAATTCGAGTTTCAGGTGAACCTTGGCAGGACCGGGACCAATGTGGTAGGTGATGGGCAGTCCACCTCTCCACGAAGCAGGTGCCACGGGACCTTCCAACGCTTCCAGCAACGGCTGTGCGTCTTCATAGGAAATCGGCAATACGGGTATTTTGGTAATGGTGGGGGCATCCTCGCGGTTCAATCGCTTGGCATCCTTGGTGGCGGCATAGCCAGGTGTCAATACGTCTCCGGGGTAGAGCGGCATGTCCATTACGGAACCGCGCTGTACGCCCGTTTTGTTTTTGAAGGGTCCTTTGGGGTATACATCGCCCTGATAATACCCATCATCCATAGGGTCGGAATAAATGATACAGCCAATGGCGCCCTTTTCGGCAGCCAACTTGGGTTTGATGCCCCTCCAAGAGCCTTGGTATTTGGCGATCACGATTTTTCCTGTTACATCGATGCCCAATTTTTCGAGCTCCTCATAATCGCTGGGGATGCCGTAGTTTACAAAAACCAGTTCGGCCTCCACATCGCCATCGGTGGAAAAGGCATTGTAGCTGGGCAATAGTTTGTCACCCTGCGCAGTGTAGGGGTCACCATCCACGGGAATGGCCTCCAAGGAAGCCGTGTACTTGTTGGGGGCGGTGAGTTCCAATAAACGCACTTTAGGGTAGGGGAACAGCACATGGTAGGTATCGATACGGGTATCGTATCCCCACGACTTGAACTGTTTTTCCATCCATTTTACGTTTTCCTCGCCATAAGCGGTGCCCACCCAATGGGGTTCGGCGGCCATGCGCTTCATCCATTGGTCGAGGTTGTCGGAGGAAAGTTGTTTTTCGAATTCCGCTTCGAGCTGTAGTTCCGCTTCCGAAGCTTTTTTACTGAACCCAATGATGTTTTCTTGGGCCGAGAGACTGAGTACTCCCAATAACAGGAGCAGGGTAAGAAATTTAGTTTTCATGGTTTTGAATTAGCTCTTAAATTTAAGGGATTGTTTAATGTTATTGAAACAAAAAGGGGAGAAGTAACCGTGAATCTTCAACAAATTTGCATTTTCTTTGAAAAAGCGCTTGTATATCTAACCATCATAAAATGAACCCAGAAGTTGATGCTTATTTAATGGAAGGCTGTGGACGCTGCCCCTTGGGCGGGACCCCCGATTGCAAGGTACACCGTTGGACGGAGGAATTGAAGCTGTTGCGCAGCATTATGCTGGAGGCTGGCCTTACCGAGGAAATAAAGTGGAGCGTGCCCAATTATACCCACAAAAAACGGAATGTGGCCATGGTGGCCGCTTTTAAGGAGTATTGCTCCCTCAGTTTTTTTAAAGGGGCCTTGTTGAAAGATGAGTTGGGTATTTTGGAAAAACCGGGCGAAAACACCCAAGCGGGCAGGGTGGTGAAGTTTACCGATACAGCCCGTATCTTGGAGTTGAAGGATGCCCTTCGAGCGTTGGTGTTCGACGCCATTGCCGTTCAGGAATCCGGAAAAAAGGTACAATTCAAAAAAATTGAGGAATATGAGGTACCTGAAGAATTCCAGCAACGATTGGCCGCTGATCCCGATCTGAAAACGGCTTTTGAAGCATTGAGCCCCGGTAGACAAAAAGGCTATTTGTTGTATTTTGCAGGAGCCAAGCAATCGAAGACACGTGAGGCGCGCATCGACAAATACATCCCCAAGATCATGCAGGGATTGGGGTTTCATGACAGATGAACTGGTCGGTAGTTAGTGGTCGGTAGTTAGTGGGCAGTAGTCAGTAGTCAGTAGGCAGTGGTCAGTAGGCAGTGGTCAGTAGGCAGTAGGCAGTAGGCAGTTGTCAGTGGTCAGTGGTCAGTGGTCATATATTTTAAGCAACATGAATAACCGTCAACCAAAAACGATTAACCATCAACCAACAACCAACAACCAACAACCAACAACCAACAACCATCAACCACAATCGACAATTCCTAAAATTCAATTTAATTTTTTGTTGCATTTATTTTAACTACATTTACCAATAACCTATTGAAAATCAATTAGGTTCATTCATTCTTTGAGCAACCGACCATTAAATGGTTGTAGTGGCACCAATCGTTGACCAATTTTCCTAGCCAATTTTCTGATTCGTCTAAAGGTTATTGAAGCAAAAGTTCGACCTCTTGACCAATGGAACATCCAATTATACGCAACAAATAAAACTAATATATGGAACGCACACTTTTTGAACGACTTGGAGGTAGGGAAGGTATTTCTGCCATTGTGGATACCACAATAAACAACCATATGGAAAACCCTGCGGTAAATGCAAGGTTTCTCCCTTTAAAAGACCAAACGGAACGACTTAAAATTATCAAAGAACATACGATTGATTTTTTTAGTGCAGGTAGCGGTGGACCGGCGCATTATACCGGGTTGGATATGGTAACTGCCCACACGGGAATGAACATCAGTCCGGGTGAATATTACCATGTTGTGGATGATATTATGAAGGCATTGGACGATAATAGCGTGGATGAAGATTCTAAAAAGGATGTCCTGTCTGTTTTATGGTCTTTAAAAGGTATGATCGTTTCAAAATAAGCAAAAACTTCACAAATGCTTTCATGTATTGAAACGGTTTTTTTTTCGGGGAATGTTTAACTTTAGAGGCAACCAACCTTAAATCACATGTCTCAACGTAGAAAGTTTCTAAAACAAGGCGCAGCGGCCATGATGTCCTTGCCCTTGTTGTCCTTCGATTCCAAAAAAGATAGGTCTCTTGACCCGCTGAAACATGCAGCAGCCAAAGATGATGCTTATTGGAGCATGGTCCGCAAGCAATTTCCATTGAAGGAGGGTCAGACGTATTTTAACAATGGTACCATGGGCCCAACCTCGGGCTATGTGCTGGACAAGATGTTCGACCACATGATGCATTGGAATGTGGAGGCCGCTACGGTGGATTACAAGGACGGTTCTGGTCCGGAACTGTTGACGGGTTACTTTCCGTATGAGGAGCTGCGCACCAAGTTGGCGAAGATCATCAACTGTGATTTTAAAGAAATCTCCTTGACCCAAAATGCCACCTTTGGCATGAACTACGTGGGCATGGGCCTTGACCTGAAAAAAGGGGATGAACTCCTCAACACCAATCAGGAACATGGTGGTGGATTCGGGGCTTGGCAGGTATTGGCCAAACGCAAGGGCTGTGTGTACAAACAGGCGACGATGCCGGAACCGGCAAATGATCCGCAAGAAGTGGTGGATGCCATTTTTAAAGAGGTGACGCCAAAGACCAAGGTGATTGCCATTCCACATATCATTTCGGGTTTTGGAACAGTGATGCCAGTGAAAGCCATCTGCACCGAAGCCAAAAAGCGGGGCATTTTCACCATTTTGGATGGGGCGCAATGCGTGGGCCACGTACATGTGGATGTGAAGGACATCGGTTGCGATGCCTATTATTCCAGTTTGCACAAATGGTTGTTGGCCCCTGCAGGGAGTGGGTTGTTGTTCATCAATAAAGACGTGGTGGGCGATATTTGGACCACCATTGCCAGTTACAATTGGGACAATCAGGACGATCATGGGTTCCGGTTAATGCAAAACGGTACGGGCAACGCTGGACTTTTGGCCGGGTACGATGCCGCGGTGGACTTTTTCAATACCATTGGCGCCGAGGCTTGGATCGGCCGCATCAAGGAACTGGGCATGCACTTACGGGATGGGCTCAAACAAATGAAACACGTCACCATCTATTCCTCCACCAATGAGGACATGGCAGCAGGAATCACCACGTATGGGGTAGCAGGGATGTCAGGCCCCGAACTGCAAAAATACATGTGGGAAAAGGAACGCCTGCAACCCCGTTCGGTGGGTAGTGAAATGCTGCGTCATTCAGTGCATATCTATAATTCCAAGGAAGAAATTGATAGGGCGTTGAATTTGATAGAGGAGTTGGGGTAGCTTTTAAGTTATAAGTTGAAAATTGAAAGTTTTAAGTTAAAGTTAAAGGGTGAAAGGTGTAAGGTATAAGGTGTAAGGAAATCTAAAGTGAAAAACGCTATTAACAGATTAGAATTGAAAATGAACTGTATGAAGATTGGTGTGAGTTTAACAGTATTATTTTTTGCGGTATTGACCTATGCACAGGATAACCCCGTTTTTCAGGATGCCAACGCACTGGTGCGTGAGACGCAACGAGTTATATCAGTAATACCGGGACAAAAAATAGATACGGCCTATTTTCGGACCCTGTTCTTGCCAACGGCCCATTTTAGTGTAGTGGGTCAGGAGAATGGGGAATATATGCAGGAGACCATGAGCCTGGATGAATTCTTACTAACCTTAACGGACGACTACTATACCATGGGTTATCATGAGGAGGGGATGGGAGAAATTGTTGAGGAATACAACGGCATGGCGCAGGTGATTCAAAGTTTTGAAGGGAAAGACTCTGAAGGTGAAACAGGAAAAGGGGTGGGAAGTTACCAATTGATCTATGCCAACGGGCGATGGTGGATTGCCAATATGGTATGGACCATGAGTGCCAATGACGGCAAGGATATTCCTGCGAAGTATTTAAGAAATAAATAACTACAATAAGATAGGAAACGCACTTAACGGTGCTTCCTTTTATATTGTATTAGAAGGTTTGGAAAGTTAAGACTGTTTTGTCGGAAAATTTGACCTATTATAGTAATCATGTAAGTTTTTTATTTCTATTTCTTATTTTTAACATTACATCGAAATACATATAATTTAACAAACTTAATTATCTATTTATGAGAAAAGCATTTGCTTTTCTTTTCTTTTTAAGCATTTTTATTTCTTGCTCGAAAAGTGAAGGAACTTTAACCCCAAACATTCCAGAAACCCCACGTGCCGTAGAGCAAGGGATACAATCTTTTAGTATTACCAACAAAGAGATTACTTCCAAGAGATCAACCGATTTAGCAGCAAAGGAATTTATACCGGCCTATGTTTTTGTAAGTATAGAGACCAGTGAGGGCAGTACAGTATTGGGTAGACAAAAGATTGATGTTGTTGAACAGGGAGGTGATTTTGTTACAGAAGAAATAAAGTTGGACCCCGGAGCTTACAAATTAACGGAGTTTATTGTAGTGGATTCTGATGATACTGTGATTTCCCTAGTGCCAAAAGCCAATTCAGCTTTATCTCAGTTTAGTGGAACTTCATTGCCATATAATTTTACGGTTAAAGAAGCGGATTCAAATAATACACCTATTGAAAATATTGAAGCTGCAGGCTTTTCTTGGGTAGAATTTGGATATGAGGAAGATGACCTTATTTTTTCTGTAGCCGAAGAATTTTTTACGTTAACCGTTGATGATTCAGAAAGCATAACAACAAAAATAATTTCCTTGAAATCGCTGACAGGTTCAACGTATCAAATTGATTGGGGCGATGGCACTATTGAAGAATATGTATCGAACCAAAGTGAAGTTACTGAAAATCAAGAGATAACCCACAAATATGAACAAAACGGTATTTATGGGATAAAAATTATTGGAGCTATTAAGGTTTTGACTAATGTGATTTTAAAGAGTGTATCTGAAGATGATTATTACACTAATCTGGTTTCTGTTGATTTGAATAATCTGACTATGCTCAAAGAATTTGGGGCGTATGGGGGACAGCTCTCTTCAATTGATATTACTCAAAACAATTTACTAGAGGTAATTTGGTTAGGACATCACAAAATTTCCAGTATTGATGTTACCAAAAACACAAAACTGAAGGCAATGCATTTTAATGATAATGAATTGACAAGTTTGGATGTTTCCCAAAATTTGGAATTGGAGACATTGCTTGTTGGGAATAATCTACTTTCCAATTTGGATGTTACAAACAATACTAAATTAAATACTTTGATTGCATACGGAAATGCATTGACTCAAATTGATATTAGTTCCAACTTGGAATTGGAACAGTTAGGATTACATCTTAATGACTTGTCTGCGTTGGATGTTACAAATAATGTCAAATTAGTTTATCTTAATATTGGGTCAAACAATATTTCTGAAATCGATTTTTTGAATAATGTAAGTCTTGTTTTTCTTGAGTTATATGATAATCAAATCAGTACTATTGACGTTTCAAATAGCCCAGAATTATTTAGTTTGTTTGTTAAAGATAATTTGATAGATGAAATAGATTTATCCAATAATTTAAAATTGGAATCCCTAAGTATTCAAAACAATAATTTAAGTGATTTGAATTTGTCCAACAACACCCTAATATCATTGCTTCATATTGGCTTGAATCAATTTACGGAAAGTAAATTAGATCAAATAATTTCAGGTGTTTACGATAATACTGTTATTAATTCCATCACAGGAGGAAATATAGACTTTCAATATAATCCTGGTACGGAATTAATCGACCAGACGACCGTTGATAAAGTAAATGAGTTGAGAGAGTCCTATGGATGGTTGGTTAACAACAATCTTTATCCTTAAGAAAGATGTTACCATTTTTTCTTTAACCAATGAGGACATGGCAGCGGGCATTGCCACATACGGCCTAGCTGGGATGTCAGGGCCGGAATTGCAGAAATATATGGGAAAAGGAACGCTTGCAACCCCGTTCGGTGGGTAGTGAAATGCTGCGTCATTCAGTGCATATCTATAATTCCAAGGAAGAAATTGATAGGGCGTTGGCGCTGTTCGAAGGGCTGGGGTAGCTTTTAAGTAATAAGTTGAAAATTGAAAGTTTTAAGTTAAAGGTAAAAGGTAAAAGTTAAAGGTTAAAGGTTAAAGGTGAGGGTGAAAGTAAATGGGTAATTAATAATAAAGTGTAATTAGAAAACAACCTCAAACGATGTGCTATTCCACGCGCCAGACACGGAAGAAATCGGAGTTGTCCAAGATCTTTGATGCAGTTCCCTTGGAGGGGACACAGGAGGAATTGGAACTCATTTATTTTCATGCCAACGGATGGTCACATCCCGTAATGTGGATGATTCCCCAAGAAGATCCTGGTAAACTGGTAGCGGCGCGTTGGGGGATTATGCCATCAACTGAACCACAGCATAATTACGAAGCCTATTTTAAGCAAAACTTGAAATCTTTTGGCGGACTCAATGCCCAGAGTGAGAAGCTGTTCGGTTATTATGCGCAGCATTACCAACCGTTGCAAAAGCGGTGCATTGTTCCGGTGGACGGCTTTTTTGAACCCCACAACACCCATGTAAAGGTTAAGGGAAAGGAGTTTAAGGTACCCTTTTACATTCATCGCAAGAACAACGATCCCATTTATTTGGCCGGTATCTATTCCACCAATGCGGATGGCCGGAATACCTTCACTTTATTGACCCGACAGGCCTTGCCCAAAGAGGATGCCTTACTTTACAAAATCCACAATAAAGAGCCCCAAACCGAACGTCGGAGACCGGTCATCCTAAAGGATGAAGATGTGGAATCGTGGTTACACCAGGGTAATACCGCTTACGATGTGTTGCGGATCATCAACGACGATCTTTGGGAAGGGGAACTCGAGGCCTACCCGGTCACCAAGGATTTATATTCCCGCACAGTGGACAGCAATCGGGAGGAGATAATCGAAAAGGTCCAATATAATGAGGTTTCCATTGCTTATTGATGCTGCTGCACAGGCCTTTTTCGCCCCAATTTCACCTAAAAATATTTGATAAGGAATTGCATTTGCGTGTCAAAATTTGACATACCTTCGAACAAAAATTTCTGACATTAGATCATAAAGTGCGATTGGTGGAACAGTTGTTCGGCCAATTGGAAAAGGAGAGCGCCCAATTTCAGCAGACATCAGGTCTGGGTTGTGTCTCAGGCTGTGGAAAATGCTGTTCCTATCCCCATATCGAGGCCTCACCCTTGGAGTTTTTGCCCTGGGCATTCCATCTTTTTTTAATAGGTGAAGCGGAACAGATGTTGGATACCCTGAACAGTAACCCTCGTTCCCATTGTTTTTTGTTCCAACCCTTATCGGTGGAAGGTCATGGTCATTGTGGCAGCTACCCCTACCGTGGATTGATCTGCAGGTTGTTTGGTTTTGGCGCCACGAGGGACAAGTACGGCAGTTTGCGATTGGCCACTTGCAAGATCATTAGGGAGGGACAGGCCGAAAACTATAAAACGGTTTCGGAAGCCATTGCTCAAGGGTTGTATGTGCCCGTGTTCACGGATTATTACATGCAATTGAACCAGATTGACTATCAACTGGGCAGTAAGATCGTCCCGGTGAACAAAGCATTGAAACTGGCCTTGGAAGAGGTATTGCAGTACTATTCGTACCGCCCCTTGCCCGATGCGGACATCCAATGTGTTTAAAACGAAGCAAAGGTTTAGAGTAACCCTTTTTCCTCAAGGGTTTTCTTTAACCGATCATGGTTTTCCCAAAACCGCTCTTCGATTTTTTGCATAACGGCCTTATATTCTGGGTGGACTTCGAGGGGTTGTAAAGCGGGATCCAATTTCATGAACAAGATGATCCAGTACTGAAAATGGTTTTTGGTGGAAAACTTCTTCAATTCGGCAATGGCTTGGTCCAGTTTGCCCTCGTGGGCATATTTTACCGCCATACTCGCCGGTTGATAGATGGATTGGTCGTTTTCGCAGTATTCAGTATACGAGGTAAATAGCCTATCCGCTTCTTCCTGGAATCCCATTTGTTCAAAGGTGACGCCAATTTTAATATCCTCTTGGGGGTAAATGTACAATCCTTGGGTCCTTCGGATGTCATCAAAAGCCTTGTAGTAGGGGTAGGCACTGTCGAATTCTTTTTGAAAGTAATGCAACTTGGCCACTTCCTGTAATATATCAAGCCGCGTGGAATCCTTTTGCAGTTCGGCTTTCACCAATTTCAAGGTTTGCTCGATGTCCTTGTCCCGAGCATACAGAATATAGGCCCTTAGGTAGGGTGCATAATAGTTATCGGGATAGTAGGCACTGGACTTTTGGATGTAGGTCAAGGCTTCCTCGGTAAACCCCGACTGAATCAAGGCATTGCTCAGGTGCAGGTAGATATAACTCTTTCCAATGGAATCGTTGCTGGCGATATCCAATTGAATGCCCTTTAGGGCATATTCCAAATATTTACCGGTATCGGGTAGGGAATTGGCGTAAAGGGAGGATAACATATTTACCACCCCCGATGCATTGGGATTGTACTCCAACGCTTTTTCCAAATGGGGGACTGCCAATCGGTACTCCCCAATGTGTTCGTAATACAAGGCCTTTGCAATCAAACTCTCGGTTAATTTGGAATCATGCAACAACGCCTTGTCGGCATAGTTGTTTATGGTTTCGGTATACTGTTTTTCCTTTTTGTACAGATCCAAATAATAGTAGGCTATCGCCAGATCGGCATAGGCCAATGCGAATTGTGGGTCTTCCCCAACCGCTTTTTCAAAAAACGGAATAGCCTCCAAAAGTCCTTCAATGGTTTGTCGATTAAAAGGTTCCTGGGCCTGAAGGAAATAATCGTAGGCCACGAGGTTATCCGTGGGTTTTTTATCGATTTGTTCCAACTCGGATGGGGTGATCTTGGCCTCGATGGCATCGGCGATCTTTTTGGCCACTTCGTTCTGAAGGGCAAATACATCCACCAACCCATAGGTATATTGTTCCCCCCACACTCGGGTATCTGTAGCTGCATCGATCAGTTGGATGTTCAACAGCACTTGATCGCCAATTTTTTGTCCACTGCCTTCCACTATGTAATTCACGTTGAGCTCAGATGCAATTTCCCCGATGTTTTTGTCGGAATGCCGGTACTTTTCCACCGAAGTACGACTGATGACGCGCAACTCTTCAATCTTTTGCAGGTTGCCCAACGAAGCTTCCATTAAACCGTTCACAAAATAGAGGTTGGTGGAATCGCTGCTCTCATTTTTGAAGGGCAAAACCGCAATGGATTTTTCCACTATCGCTTTTTCAGAAGGAATGGGAGTAGGGGAGTTGGGCATTAAAATATACCCCAACCCTAGAAGAACCAAGATGGCTGCCGCAACCAACGACCATTTATAGCGCTGCCCAACTGTGCGATTCTCGGCAATTTGTACGGACGGTTCAAAACCGGGTTTGTTCACTTCCCCGGGCGGATGGCCGTAGTGCTCACGAAAACATTTGATAAAATAGGAGGTGCTGCCAAAACCTACCCGATAGGATACTTCGGAAACGGTCAGGTCGGTTTCCTTGAGCAGTTCCATGGCCTCTTCCAATCGAATTTGTCGGATGAATTGGCTGGCCGAGAGCTGGGTCTGTTTTTTGCACTTGCGCAATAGGTTGGAGCGGCTCATGTGCATGGCCGCTGCCAATTCGGAAACCCCAAAGTGTTCGTTGTCCAGATTTTCCAGGACTATGGCCTTGGCCTGATCGGTAAATTTTAGCCCTTTGGGTTGTTCCGACATAGTGTTTTTAGGATTGGCAGGTGCGTTGCATTGCACAAATATAAGTGATTCATTTTCATGGCTAAAATGCATGTTTTGCCGCATAATTTATATCCCTGCACCATAATTTTCATCCCTTGTGCACCCCTTACATCCTTCGCAGCATAGGTGATTGGTCCTGCATCGGCCTTTACGGGAACTTTGTACTGTAAAATTTAATGTTCAACAAATCAAAATGTAAAGTCATGAGAAAATTTCAATTCAATTCCGTAAAAAAAGTAAGTTATGTAGTGTTGCTGGCAGCGGTAAGTTTAACAGCCTGTGGACAACAAAAAGAAAAGTCCGATGCAACCAGCACGGCCCAAACCGAGGTCAAGGCTCCAGATATGGCACTGCAGGCTGCCGTGGTCACCGGTAACCTTGATGTGGTAAAACAGCACATCGCAGCCGGAACCGACATCAACGAAAAGGATGCCCTGAGTGGTGCCACCCCCTTGATCACCGCAATCACCTTTGAGAAAAATGATATTGCACAGGCCCTTATCGATGCCGATGCCGATCTGTCCATCAAGAACAATGATGGTTCCACGGCACTGCATGTGGCCGCTTTTTTTTGTAGGGTAGAAGCGGTTCAGATGCTAATGGATGCCGGTGCCGACAAAACCGTTAAAAACAACTTTGGCGTAACGCCCAGAGAAACGGTAATGGGTCCATTTGAGAATATTAAACCCATTTATGAAATGATGCAACAACAATTGGCCCCGATCGGTTTAAATCTTGATATGGCCGAAGTGGAAAAGACCCGTCCCGTGGTTGCCATGATGTTGCAATAAATCCAAAAAACGAAAAGTCATGAAAACTGATAGACGACACGATATCGATTGGCTACGGGTGGTCACCATTGCATTGCTTTTGATCTATCATATCGCCATTATTTTTCAACCTTGGGCCATGTTCGTGGGTTTTGTGCGCAGCGAAAAACCTTTGGAAACGCTTTGGGTGCCCATGACCATGCTCAATGTGTGGCGGATCCCGATCCTGTTTTTTGTATCGGGTATGGGGCTCTACTTTGCGATGCGTAAACGTAACTGGAAACAGCTGATCGGGGAACGCTCCCGTCGTATTTTGGTGCCGTTTCTGATCGGTATTGTGGCCATAGCTCCCTTGCACATGTATCTGTTCCAGGCTTTTTATAAGCTGCCGTTCGGGTATTATCCACACATGGGACACCTATGGTTTTTAGGGAACATCTTCGCGTATGTTTTGTTGTTCCTGCCCATCTTCTATCTTTTGAAAAATAGGGAAGGGGGGAAGTTCAAAAAACTTTTGGACAAGGTGTTTTCCAATCCTATAGGACCGTTGTTGATCTCCCTGTTTTTTATGTTGGAAGCCTATTTGGTGAAACCACAGATCTATTCGCTGTATGCCGAGACCTGGCATGGGTTCTTTTTGGGTGCCCTGGCCTTCTTTTTCGGTTATCTGTTCGTGTACAGTGGTCCGCATTTTTGGGCGACCGTTAAAAAATGGAAGTGGGGCTATTTGACCCTGGCTTTTGGGTTGTATATCTTACGTTACGTAGCGTTCAACTTGGAGGCACCTGGGTATCTCATGGCGTTGGAATCCAATTGCTGGATTTTTGGGGTGTTCGGTCTTGGTTATACATATCTGAACAAACCCAGTAAGGTATTGGGATATTTGAGCCAGGCGGCCTATCCGGTGTACATCATCCATATGTTTGTAATGTATTTGGGTGCTTATTTGATCTTGCACATCCCCATACACCCCGTATGGCAATTTTTGGGGGTAACGGTGTTCACCTTCGCGGTTTGTTATCTTTTGTATGAATTTCTGATAAGAAGAATTTGGTTTTTACGACCCCTGTTTGGGTTAAAAGGGGAGCAGTCAACCTCAACCAAGACAAAGGTATTGGCCAGCGAATCCCAATAGTTGGCAATTGCCCCATATTGGATGTGGTTTCGGTATGGGGCATTTTTCATTACCTTATTGAGCTTAAAATATTTGTTTGAAAACGTAACATTTCTTGTTGGAGTGAGACAAATCGAAGTATAAAAATTACGCCTTGTCCATGTGCAAGACAGCCTTTTTGTTCTACCCATCTAAAACGTGAAATTTCATAACAAAAGCATTAGAAACATTCCCATGTAAAGGCTTTCAGAGAAACGTATCTAAATGAAACTAATAAAAAAGCTATTAAAATTTGTTGTTGCCCTAATTGGGCTTTTGATCATTGTTGTTTTTAGCATCATAGCAATTGATGCTCAGGGCACCAGCTACCTGAAGGTTAAGAAGAACCCGTCCGCAATGAAGGATTCGTACGTGATTGCCCATGTGAATGTGATTCCCATGGATAGGGACACCGTTTTAGCCAACAAAATGGTGTACGTGAAGGATGGAATCATACAAAGCATTGGTGATGAGCTTGCCATTGATGGCGTGGAAATTGTGAATGCACAAAACAAATACCTGATGCCCGGACTGATCGATATGCATGTGCATGTTTGGGACCGGTACGAATTGGGCCTTTACCTTTCCAACGGAGTTACGGCGGTGCGCAATGTTTGGGGCATGCCCATGCATTTGCGCATGAAGGAAGACATCAACAATAATGAGATTATTTCGCCCTTGTTATTTTCTTCGGGCCCTAAACTGACCGGACCTGAATTTATTGGCGATGACAACCTGAATTTGGTAGATTCCGAAGAAGCCAAGGATAAAGTGGTTGACTACAAGGAGCGGGGCTACGATTTTATAAAAACCTACTACGGATTAACGCCGGAACTTTTCACTGCGGTACTGGAGCAGGCTCGGGAATCGGAGGTGGACATTATTGCGCATCCTTCCCAAAAAGTGCCCTATTCCTTCCATTTTGATCCACAGATCAAATCCATTGAACATACGGAGGAGTTTGTGCAACAACCGTTGGAATATAAGCTGGACACGATTACGTTAAATGATGTGATCCAGCTCTATGAAGAAGCTGAATACAGTAGGCATTGCCCCACCTTGGTGGTTTTCAACAACATCTACCAAATGATGAAGGACGATCACATTTTGGAGTCGGAGGGAATGGGGTATATGAACCCACTCATAAAAATGGAGGACAGCAAGGCCCAGTTTGATCGATGGCACAATGCCAAATTGGAGGATGACGGAGTGGTAGATCGGATTAAAAACCAACATGAGTTTCACCTGTACATCATCAAAAAACTCCATGAAGCTGGCGTCACCATTATTTGCGGTACCGATGCAGGCATTGGTGTCACGCTTCCGGGTTTCTCTGTACATCAGGAGCTTGCCTTTTATAAAGAAGCCGGCATGTCCAATTATGAGGTACTGAAAACAGCAACCATCAACGCGGCCAATACCCACAAGATCATGGGCAACCTGGGCACGGTTCAAGAAGGCAAGGTGGCCAATTTGATATTGGTCGACGAAAATCCGTTATTGGATCTTGAGACATTGAAAAATCCATCCACCGTCTTCATCAAGGGCAGAAAATTAAATCGCGAAACACTCGATTCTTTCAATGAAAAGGCAAAGAACCGTAAAAACCTGCTCGTTTCAGGATTGCGATATGCAGAGAACTTGATCATTGAGAAGTAAAATTGGTGATCTAACGCCTTAATCACCGTATTGTATCCCCGATTGGCAACGCTTAGGACTTCGAATTCGTTGAACCATTTTATACCTTGTATATTTGCAACAAATTGATTTTAAAAGCGTAAAACAAAATTATGAGTAAAGTAAAAGCGAATGATACCGTTAGGGTACATTACACAGGTAAATTAACAGATGGGCAGATTTTCGACAGCTCATTGCAAAGAGAACCTATGGAAGTAGCCTTGGGTCAGGGTCAGCTTATACCGGGATTTGAAAAAGGACTTATCGATATGGCCGTCAACGAAAAGAAGACCATTACGATCGATAAGAAAGATGCCTACGGAGAGGTGGATGAAGCCCTTTTTCAAAAAATCTCAAAATCGCAATTGCCGGAAGATATTAAGCCTGAAGTGGGTATGGGGTTGGTAGGCTCCAATGCCCAAGGTCAGCAACAACAGTTCAGGGTGGCCAAAGTGGAAGAAAACGATATTATTTTGGATGCCAACCATCCCTTGGCAGGCCACGATTTGGTGTTCGACCTGGAAGTAGTGGAGATTCTTTAGAAAGCCACACCGACACCCTTTGGATGTACAATAGTTGAAAGGAGAGGACCCGATTACATCTGGTTCTTTCCTTTTTTGTTTTAAAGGACCAATTGAGGGCAGTAAACTGCTTCAAATTTGTATTATGAAAATTACCGGAAATCTTCTATTGGCAATCTTTTTTACCCTCAGTTTAATAGGAAACCTTACCGCAAAAGGCGAAATGGAAAGGGCCCTATTTATTCCCATATCCCTTGTTTTGGTGGTGTTGACCTTTAGGTTGGCCCTCTTTAAAAGGAAATGAACCAGGATGGTTTAAATCAATCGTTGTCTTTGGGTTCAAAACATCATCATGGAACTTCCTTAAAAATATATGGTTTGGGCAACCTTGTCCATTGATTATTTTTTGATGCCAAAAAGCAGAAAATCCTGTGAACCACGATTACTTAGGAAAAGATCGTTGATGCCATCACCGTTCAGGTCCACAAAATCGATGTCAAAACCTCGTCCGGATATGCCCTCGGGAATGATTTTGTCGGTTGCTTCCATGAACTTTCCCTCACCATTGTTGAGATAAACGCTGTAGGGTGTGTTACCGCCAAATCGGGGCCCGTTTGTATTTCCGGTCATAATATCCGGATCACCATCACGATCGATGTCCAAAAAGGCCACTCCAAAACAACGATTGTCATCTTTGGGCAAATGGCTGGCGGTAATATCCGTAAAAAAGCCTTTTCCATCGTTCAGCAACAACCGGTTTTGCCTTAGGGCATTGTCTACAAAAGCCTGAACATTGCCATACAAAATGTCCAGATCACCATCCCCATCAATATCCGCCACATCCACTTCGCGGGTTTCCTCGGGTTCACTGCGGTAGGGGAGCCTATCGGAAGATTGATCTTCAAAATAGCCATTTCCAGTATTGATCAAAATTCTATTGGCATCCTCATTGCCCACCAGCAGATCCTGGTCCCCGTCATTGTCTACATCGGCAAGGGTAAGGTCTTGTGTAACATCCAAAAAGGCACCTAACCGCACAAGGGTCTCATCTGTAAAATGGCCGGTTCCGTCATTGATCAGGATATTGTTCTGACCATTGTTTCCTATAAAAATATCCGGGGCGCCATCTCCAGTTATATCAAAAACAACAACGGAATTGGAGGTTCCGGTCACCGGAATTCTGTCTCCACCATCCATAAAAGTGCCATCGCCATTGTTCAAATAGAGCTCATTGGTCTTGTCATCCTCACTGACCACGATGATGTCCGGGTCACCATCCTGATCAAAATCGGCAATGCCAATATCCTCACTGTCATGATCTACCTGGGGTATCCGCAGGGCACTCTCGTTGGTGAACATGCCTTTTCCATCATTAATGAGCAGAATGTTGGGTCTATGCTCATTGGCAATCACAATATCCATGTCCCCATCTTGGTCCAAATCGGCAATTCCGGCATCCATGCTGAGCAATTGCAGGTCTTGGTAAGGCAAATGTGTTTTTGTAACGTCTTTGTAGAAAGAAGTGGAGCCAGCAGGTTTACCTTCAGTTTGTTGACCATGACCGGTCTGCAAAACAACTAGGGCCAAGCACAATGGTATTCTTTTCCAATACATGGATGTTTTTTTAAAGGTTCGCCACTAATATAAGGGATTTGTACCTCGGTTAGCTGCAAAGGCTACGAGACTTTCCAGATTAGGTGGTGTGCTGTTCGATACTGTTCTTGTGTTACCGGAGTCTTTCCTGAGCGCCTGCCTGCCGGCAGGCAGGAAGTCGAAGGGAGTGGGGGAGGTGAAAGTGTATGGAATGGGTTTAAGCACAATTAGTTTGCTCAACATGGATTTTTAAAATAGCTTCCTTTAACTCCATGAGCACATGGCAAATATTTTGGCGTTCCGTTTCTGAAAAAGAATCTGTGGGGAGATAGTGAAACATATAAATGGCTTTGTCCAACCATTGGGTAAAGGAAAGTAAATCTCCCTCATGGCATTCTACAAAGTAGGAGAGTAGGGGAAGTAGGTTAATTTCATTGGGATTCATGGAGTTGGTTATTTAATTGTTGAAAAAAGCATAAATGACAGATATGATACGTTTTAATATTAAAAAATTAATTAAAACGATGCATAATTAAATTAAAATGGAATACAATTATCGTTTAAAGTTAATAATTAAATGCGAATTAGAGAACTAAGTTTGTTTAAAATGCTACAGATTTAACGTAAAACGATTCATATGAGCACTAAAAAGCCAATCAATAGAATTAGAGTAGTCCTTGCAGAACAGGATAGAACCAATAAATGGCTGGCCGAAAAAGTAGGGAAGAGCAGAACTACTGTTTCCCGATGGTGTACAAATGAGATGCAACCCTCACTTGAAACTTTGCGAGAAATTGCAGAAGCTCTGGGTGTGGATATTAGAGAGCTGTTAGTACCGAGCAAATAAAGAAATGTTTTGCAGATAGGGCATGAGATTATAAAATAAACAACCTTAAACTATAAAATGAATCAGGATTTCAATTTTATACAAGATCAGATTTTTAAAAGGATTCTAATTCGTGATTACATCGAAATGAATAATTGCCTTGAGGCTAAAGCATTCAAGGCAGTATTGGTTTTATCAGGTTCCATAATCGAAGCATTACTTCTTGAATTTCTGCTTAATAATCCGCCAAGCGGAACTACAAAAAATAAAATTGGCAAGTTGAAGTTTATTGAACTTATAGATTTATCAGAATCTGTTGGCCTAATCTCAAAAACAACAAAAGATTTAAGCTCTGTAATTCGGGAGTATAGAAATTATGTTCACCCAAATAAAGAGCTTAGGTCTAAATCAGAAATAAATGAAGACAAAGCAATTATAGCATGTAGACTTGTCAATATGGTTATAAATAGTGTTGAACACAAGCATCCTGAACTCTACGGTAGTAAAGCTGAAGATGTTTTCTCCAAACTCCAAACAGATGCTCATTCCAGGAAAATAATTAGACATATACTGGATAAAATGAACCAAAATGAAATAGACTTATTGTATCAAAAATTTATTTCCTTTTATCTTAACTCCGAGGAAGAAGATAATTATTCAGCAAGAACATTTGTTCAATTCGGTATGGAAAAATTAGAAACAGTTGTTTCGGAACATATAATCAAATCATATGTGTTAAAAATTGAAAAAGAAATAACCAATGGCAGTAGGGAACAGGCTGAAAAATTATTTCAGCTTTTTGGAGATAAATTGCACTACTATTCTGAAGAAGTGCAAAATACAATTCTTATCTATATGTATTCGTGTCTTGGAACATGCTCCCGATATCTTAACAATCCAAACTTACTCAAATACTCATCAAGAGGAATTATCGATAAAATGAACTCATATTTAGATAGTTCAAAACCATATTACAAAACGCATTTAAATGTAATGAGAACAATAGTCGAGAATATTGCAGATATTAAAGAAGATCCAGATAAATATGATGCGCGTGAAGCATTTAAAGCCTTAAAAAATGGAATTTCAGATGAGGAATATAATAAATTCATAGGTCAGGAAGCTTTACAACCAAACATTCCTGATTTCAACAAAATTTTGAATGATAAAGAACTGTTCCCATTTTAAAAAGGTAGAGTTAGGCCAGAAGAAAATGCGGGCCGGCGTCGGGGTGAATTTGTGGCTGGGCACAAAGAGCCATTGCCCTGGGCTTTGTGTTGGGGCGTAAAATGCCCAATAGCGAAGCTATTAAGACACAAAGAGCGCGTGGAAGCATATTTTACTCATAGCACTTGTCTAATGTTTTTCAAAGGTATTCGTGAATGCTTCACATTTCTTCTTGATTTCCTGCCTGCCGGCAGGCAGGTTTGTTTCTTTTTTAGTTCTGCTGAGCGCAGCCGAAGTATCAAGAAAAAAGAAAGGAATCACTTTAAAAGGAATAACCAACATATAATGAATATAATATTTTTTTTGATTTTAGTGTCAGTTGTCGGAACTACAAATATGTTTTCCCAAGTTTTTGTAAACAATGTAGAAAGAGTTGGTACTGTGGTTTTAGATTATTGTGTTGATGATAAGGGTAAACGTTATAATATTGTTGTAAATCAAGAAAAATCAACATATAAGGATGAGGGCTGGCAACTGGGATGTGTAGAGAGTTTTAAGAAAGCAGAATTGATTTACCCAATGAAGATGACAAATGATTGTTGGCAGCAAGTTTACTATTTTGTCAATGAGAATTTAAAAACTAAATCATTATCCGAAGAGGAACAGAAACTATGTAAGGCTTTTCATTCTGGGATATATAAATACCATAATCCAGCCTACATAAACACTAAAATAGTTCGTAGGAAAAAGAAGCAAATTGAAAAAACAGAATTTAAAGACCAGCGTCAAGTTTATGAAATTAATTGGGTTGCCGACCATATTTACACTTTAAAAACTCTTAAACTCCCACTAGCCAAGGACAAACACAAAATAGGGGGATTGATTAAAGTGGAAATTATTGAAGTCTTAAATGAGAATACATATCTATACAAATCTTATAGGACTGATTTAGAAGATTCGAATACTGTATACGGGCTTATTTCTAAAGTGAAATAGTTTTTTCTATTTGACATAATATTCAAGGAGCAAAAAAATAAGTTTAAATTTGGGTGAGTATTTGAGCAAGTGCTTAGAAATTTACGCATCAGCGAAATTTTAAGCTTTTGCGACAAGCTGACGAGATTTTCCTGAAATTTTTCTTCTCCAAATTTTCAATTAAACCAAAGGTTTCAACAAAAAAGAAAAGCTAAGCTTTTAATGGCGCTGGCTACGTGACGAATAAAATTATCTAGTAGATGATTTTATTTGATGGCGAGATGAGGCGTTGGATATATTAGCAGAATTTCTTTTTACACTATATCAAATAGCAAAGCTATATGCAATTTGCTGTAGAACAACAATTGAACCATAATATATATTATGTAAAATAGAATATTTCGAATCCTTCCCTTCTTTGTGTTTTCCTAGAATAATTGTTTTATTCGTTTTGCCCATTGCTCCGAAAGTTTGTATGGTGCATAACGTACCGGAACATCCAACCAGGTGCCTCGTTTAACAATGGCTTTTTTGTGGGAGAACAACTCAAACGAAAACTTGCCATGATAGCCGCCAATTCCTGAGGCGCCCACACCACCAAATGGCAAATGTTTGTTGCTGATGTGGATGATTGTATCGTTTATGGTGCCACCACCAAACGGATAACGCTCCATCAGTTGTTTCTGGAACTTTTTACGGTTCGAAAACACATAAAACGCCAATGGTTTGTCGTAGCGTGAAATACAATCATGGATTTCCTGTTCATCGGAATAGCCCAATATGGGCAAAATGGGTCCGAAAATCTCACCTGCCATCAACGCACTGTCCTGAGCGGGCTCATCCACCAATGTCGGTGCTATATAGTGCGTGGCATCGTCAAAATCCCCTCCAAAAACCACCTTTTGGCCCTCCAATTTGGCTTTCAGGCCTTGGTAATGCTTATCGGTCGCCATGCGTGCAAAATCCGGAGATTTTGCCATTTCAGCGCCATAAAATGCAGTAATTTCTTGTTTTAAGGCTTCCACCAAAGCGTCTTTCACCTTGTTATGCACCAAGATGTAATCCGGCGCGATACAGGTCTGTCCCCCATTCAAAAACTTACCCCAGGCAATGCGCTTGGCGGCCAGTTTAATGTTGGCGGTTTCGTCCACAATACAGGGATTCTTACCACTAAGTTCCAAAGTGACGGGCGTTAAATGCTCCGCAGCGCTTTTATACACAATTTTGCCCACAGCCGTGCTGCCCGTAAAAAAGATATACTCCCATTTTTCGGCCAATAATTGGGTGGAGACCTCCACTCCCCCTTCCACAACGGCCACATATTCCGGCGGAAACACCTTTTTAATGATTTGCGCGATGATTTGGGAGGTATTCGGACTCAGTTCGGAAGGTTTGATCACTGCGGTATTCCCCGCTGCCAGGGCACCTATCAACGGCGACAGGGCCAGCATAAACGGATAATTCCAGGGTGATATGATCAATACCTTGCCAAAGGGTTCATATTGGATCCATTCCTTGGACGGAAAATTGATCATCGCAGAGGGCACCCGCTTGGGTTCGCTCCACGATTTCACGTTTTTGATGGCATACTTCAGTTCGGCCAGTACCAACTGGGTCTCGGTGCCCAAACTTTCAAATTTAGGTTTTTGGAAATCCACATAAATGGCCTCGCAAATGGCATCTTCTTGTCGCTGAAATTCCTTATATAATAACTTTAGATGTTTATTTCTAAAATTAACGTCCTTAGTTTGTTGCGATTCAAAAAAATCATTTTGGGATTGTATCAGTTCCTGGATCATCTGCTTCGAATTATCAGCTAAATATAACCAAACTCATCGTAGGGACATGCATAAAAAAGAAAGCACCGAATCTACTCGGTGCTTTCCTTCTCTTTAAAAAATCTGACTTGTTTAAAGGGTAATTTCTTCTGTTGCGCCGTTCGGATAGATCAAGGTCGCCTTGTCATCACAATCACCGTTGCCAAAATCAACGGTCACGGCCAATCCGTTTTTGGAAACCACCATGCTTCCACTAGTGACATAGCCGCAGGCGGCATTGCCTGCAAGGGCCTCCAAAGTTTCCACGGCATAGGTGTTGCCATCGGCCATTACGGTCCAATTACCGGAGATGCTATAGGTGGTGCTCGCCAAATCGGCGCCAAAAGTAAAGCTGAAACTACGCGTGCCTGCCTCACTGATCAGACTGCCATCCTCCATTTCCACGGTCATGTCGCTGGTTACGGTAAAGGAAATACTGTTCTGATTGCCATTGGTATTGGCCACAAAGGTGCGGGTTCCGTTCAATTTGACGGTCCCAACATAAAAGTCGACATAGGTGGCAGTAAAGGATGCGGTTTCCGTTCCCATTTCGTAGGTTACGGTCACGGTTCCGTCCACATTATCGGTTCCGTTGAGCACACAGTTGTTAAAGGTGGCCACAAAGCCAGTGTCGGTGTATTCCGCGGTATAGCATTCGTTCATTTTAAAGGCGCTGCCCATTTTTCCGGTTGTGGTGGCATACAGGTCTGCCAAGGCAGAATCGGTTACGCCAGACACTTCATCCACGGACAAAACGGTATGCAATTCCGCTGCGGTCAACGCTTCCCCATCGCCGGGCATGGCGTCTTCACTACAGGACTGCAATCCCAATAAAGCAGCTCCAAAAAGGGTTATGCAACAAATTTTCAACGTTAGTTTACTCATGGTATGTGTGTTATGTGTTTACGGGTGTATAAACGCATAGGAGTTACATTTAGTGCTCAACCAGGTCATTATTCGATGAACGGTTTTTTAGTATGTAATTATAGGAAAGTAATGAGGATATCCCCAATTTTAATTGGGCCTGTTCAAATCTTCCAATATTTTTTTAAATCCTAGGGCCACTCCATTGGTCCACCCGAAACCATCTTGAGTGGGGTACTCCCCTCCTCCTGACAGCAATGTGAGGTCTTCCACATTGTATTTTTCCATCATTTTGCCTGTGTTGGCATATACCTTTTCGTTCAGGGTTAACCAACGGGTCATAATTTCCTTCGCTTCTGCCGTATAGCCATAATTCAGCAAACCGCTTACAGCCAACCACTGTAAGGGCGCCCATCCGTTCGGTGCATCCCATTGTTGGCCAGAATGGTCCAATGTGGTAACCAACCCACCGTCCTTTAAGAAAACGGACATGATCACATCCTTTACTTTCTCGGCCTGTTCATCCGAGGCCAAACCAAAAAATAAGGGAGTCATCCCGGCTAATGTTGGCTCCAAGGTCAACCGACCTTTTTCAAAATTGTAATCTTGGTAATATCCGGCATTTTCATTCCAAAAGTAAGTTTGTATGGCCATCTTCCGTTTGGCTGCCAGATTCTCGTATTGGTTGCTTTGATCGGCATTGCCCGCCAGACCATGGGCTTTGGCCAAACTTTGTTCCATAAAAAAAAGTAAACAGTTCAAGTCCACCGGAAGAATGGAAAGGGTCTCCGTGGAAGCCAATCCCCGCTCCTTTCCAAACCAACGGGAGCTGAAATCCCATCCTGAGGCCGCAGCCGAACGCAAATTTTTATACAGTAATTGTTTCATGGAATCGTTGGGCAGGTTTTGGGCCAATAAATAATCCTCCTTGTACGATTCCGGTCTTGGGGTGTTTCCGGAATCCCAGTAGCGGTTCAAGGTATTGCCATCCGAAAGGTTCACCACGCGTTTGGTCGGGTGCAATTTACCAACATCTTTAGCACCCTCCATCCAATAGTTGTATTCCTTTTCGATTTGGGGCAAATACTTCACCAATACCTTTTCATTCTTTCGGGCGATGGCGTCCACCATCAAGGCGAAATAAGGTGGCTGGGATCGTGTATTGTAATAATCTCTGGTACCGTTTGGTATAAACCCAAGGGAATCGATTAAGAAAGCAAAATTGGCCACCATGCTTTCGGCCACTTCATCCTGCCCGTCCACCAACAACCCTTCCATGGTAAAATAACTGTCCCAGTAGTAGATCTCCTGGAATCGTCCGCCCGGAACAATATAGTCATGGGGCAAGGCAATCCGCGATGCATGGGCAAACACGCTATCCGGCTCCCGTTTGAGCTTGTCCCACATGTGCGAAATATGCTCGTACATGTTTTGGGTCGTGTCCAGTTCAAATTGGAGACCACGCATGGATTTGTCCTCAAAATTTGCAAGCACAAAATCGTTTAGGCTAAAACCTTCTTGATCTTTTTGTGCCAAATATTCAGCTTCAAGAATGGACACGTCCCGTTTTGGAACCAGATCTACAAACGTCTTGGAATCTTCGAAAATAGAGGACAATTGAACGTCTTTGAACAATTGTGTTTCGTATAGGCTTACAGATTGAGTTGGTTCCGAGGGCGTATTCTTGCATCCCAATACAAACAAGAAGATGACAGCGCCCAATAACAATTTTTTCATGCAAAAAGATTTTAACCGAGGCTTAAATATAGAATAATAACTTCAAAATTAGGGCGTTAAATCGTATACGATTATTAACTTGGGATTATGTCGAAAAAAATTGTTTTACGGGACAAAATCAAAGAGCAGCTGTTGTTCCAGATCCATCAAGGTGACCTTGCCATCGGGAAAACGATCAACTTGGCGGCCCTTTCGCGTGAAACAGGAATCAGTGTTACCCCTATCCGTGAGGCGTTGAGCCAATTGGAACAAGTTGGTGCGATCTGTGCCGTTCCCAATCGGGGGTTTATGGTATCCAAATTGTCCAAAAAAGAAATCCATGAGCTCATTGCCACCCTATCCCAATTGGAGGTCATGGCTTTGGAGCAATCCAATTTGGAATCCATGGATTTGGATGAACTGGCCCATTTGCAACAACAGATGACATTGACCGGGGAGATTCGTGAGCGATTGCAGCTCAGGTTTAAATTCCATGATTGTCTGACCCAGAATTGCAACAACAGTGTTTTGGTGCAATTGATCAATGACCTGCGCCTACGCCTGCGTTTCTACGAATACCAATTGGTGAATGAGCTTGCCTTTTTTGAGAAAATGGACCAGCAAACCCACGCCATTGTGCACGCCTTGTTGGATGACAACCTTCCCACGGCCAGTCTTATCCTAAAAATGCATTGGCTGTATGTGGAGGAATACCTGAATGGTAAATTATAGGTTAAAAAATGGATAACCCATTGATTTTCAAAATAAAAAAATGTAAATTCGTTTTTAGGTAAAATCGCAATCACATGCAATACTTGAACAAGGAAATCGAAGCGTTGGCCAAACGGAAAAAATCAAGATCCTTATTGAAAAAGCAAATCTCCTGTGGCATTTTTCAGGATTTGGAACCGCTGGATCTTGATGCGCAATCCAAGTCAAAGCGCAGGTAGCCCTTCCCTACTCCTTTTGTTCTGAATTGTCAATTTTTCTTTTGGCAAATTCAAAATCTTCTTGCGTATTGGCATTGAACAAGCATTCCTCATTGTCAACAAATACCCGTTTAGCATCTGAATGGATCAAGAAATGTTTTGGACTGATATTCCCGGAATGCATCATATAGGCTTTGGCCATTTGCAGTCCGTGAGGTTCCCAAATACAGATTAGGGGCTCTGGAATTCCAGTTGCCGTGGAGGTTAAGGCCGTTGCGGGTTTATTCGGATTTCGGCCCTGGAGCAAGGCTTTCAGTTCATTTTGCCCAAGAAAGGGCAAATCGCAGGCTACAACCAACCAAGCCACATGCGGGTACGCATCGTATGCACTCATAAGTCCATTGTAAGGTCCAGCATATTGATTATTATCTAGTATTACTTTAATATGTTGTTCTTTGTAAATTGATTGTGAGGTATTTAAACTCAAAAAAGTGTTTTCGCAGAACAAATCCAAAAGTTTATACAGATGTAGGTATTGTGCTTGTTCATGATAGACCAATTCCGCTTTATTGGCTCCCATCCGATGGCTTTTTCCACCCATCAGAACCAACCCGAACAAGGGTGCGATATCTTTTTGAACATTCCCCATTTGAGCCAATTTACAGCTTTAAACGCTATCGACCAGTCTGACTTGGAATAAGCGCTATTTCATCGTACGAATTGATGATGGTATGGTCTTCCGCATAATTGTGGTTCACGGCCACGATCACTGATTTTAATCTTTTCAGTTCTGGATAGGTGTTGTTCAAAAAAAGCCGTAGCTCGCCAACATTTTTTGGCAATTTCTTTCCGGTTAAATTGGATGTGGGAACGGACAATGTGGGACTGCCCACAATCTCCTTGGCGGGGCCAAACAATAGAATCGTCATAAATGCAACCTAATTTTGGGTTATGGTACTGTTGTGTTTCGGTCAGTTAGGTCGGTACGTATTACAACTGGTTCTGTTTGATGGGCTGAAATTATCAAAAATTGTACGCACTGGTATTTTTTTAACAGCGCAAATATCATTTTAACGTTTCTTAACAACCAAATTAATTGGGTCGACATAATTTTCCATCGAAATGTGCGTTCTGCATGCAGAACCTTAACTCTTTTGAAAATGAAGAACATCTTAAAATATACCTTCCTTTTATCTTTTGTATTTGTATTGAATTCCTGTGGCAATGCCGATGATGATGTTGATTTTGACATCAACAACCGTGAATTGGGATTGGGAGAGGAACCGGATGATTGCCTTGGTTTTGGGGAGAACGAACTGTTGCTTTCCATTCAGGATGAATTCACTACCCTACCCGGAAAAGTATCCATTCTTTTTAAAGTGTCCGATCTTTTGGGTAACCCCATTTCCGGACTTACGGCGAATCAGTTCACCATTTACGAACAAGGGAGGAACGATGCATGTTTTAATTTGATTTCACCTTCCGAATCCCAAGCGCGTATTTCACCGAATACACAGGTATTCAACAACAACACCGTTTTGGTACTTGATTTGAGCAACAGTGTTTTGGAGAGCAGCTTGGATGAGCTTAAGGCGGCTTCCATCAGTTTTATCAACAATGTGATGCCCAGCCCCGCTACCGAATCCTTTAAAATGGCCATTTATTGGTTTGATGGTGAGGATGAACTGCACTTATTGAACGCGTTGTCATCGTCCGCTACCGAGTTGACCGCTGCCGTGGACGGCATTACTGCCGATATCAGCAACGATCCCTCTACCGATCTTTATGGAGCGGTAATCAAATCCACGAAAATTGCAGAAGATTTGTTGAAATCCAATACCAATGTCATCGGGGCTGCTTCTGTAGTGTTGTTCACGGATGGTACCGATCAGGCTTCCCGTTATCGAGAATCCGATGCTTTGAATGCCGTGAAGGATGCCAATCGAAACATTTCTTTCTTTACCATCGGCCTTGGGGCTGAAATTGATACCGAAGTTTTGGAAGGTATTGGAAAAACAGCCAGTGTTTTTGCGGCCAATAAGGAAGAATTGGAAAATACCTTCAACCAAATATCCCAACGTGTGGCCGAACAGGCCAATAGTTTTTACCTTTTTGAATACTGCAGCCCCAAACGGGATGGAAGCGGTGAAAACAATTTGGTGATCCGATTGACGAATGGCAGTTTACAAGGTGCCGTTCAGACCAAATTCGATGCCTCAGGGTTCGAAGGCGGATGTGAGTAAAAAGGGATAATTCCGTATCTTGGATGTTTCAATTCTAACTGAACAAACTATGACATCCAAACAACACTCGTTTATTATTTTACTATGCACCTTCGTTTTTGGAGCGTGCATGAACCTGAATGCCCAGAACATCAGTCCGTTGGAAGGACGATGGGACCTTGAAATGGAATTTATGGGCAAAACAGCCCCGTCCTGGCTGGAAATCCGACATTCGGGCCATGCCACATTGATTGGTCGATTTGTTTTCGCCTTTGGTAGTGCTAGACCCATAGCAGAAGTAAAACCATTCGGGGAAAATAAATTTACGTTCAGCATACCGAACCAGTGGGAGCCCAAGGGCAGCGATATGATTTTCCATGGAGAATTGAACGATGGCAAACTGAAGGGGACAATGATTTTTACCGATGGATCGGTGGTACCATGGACCGGCGTGAAGGCCCCCAACTTGGCATATACCGAAAATCCAAAGTGGGACAAATCGATTAATGTGTTCAATGGCAAGGATTTGACCGGATGGCATGTAGAAGGCGAGAAAAACCAATGGATGGTAAAGGATGGTGTGTTGACAAGTCCGGAGTCGGGCGCCAATTTAATTTCCGATCAAAAGTTCCAAGATTTTAAGCTCCATGTCGAATTTCGTTATCCTGAGGGCAGCAACAGTGGTATATACCTTCGGGGTCGTTATGAAGTACAGATCGAGGATGGAAGTAAGGGCTTGGAACCCATGGACATTTATATCGGCGGCGTTTATGGCTTTTTGGAACCCAATCAAAATGCGGCAAAAAGTGCCGGCGAATGGCAAACCTATGATATTACCCTGATCGGTAGAAGGGTAACCGTTGTTTTAAATGGAAAAACCGTAATCAGCGATGCCACTATACCAGGGATTACGGGGGGTGCTTTGGATAGCAAGGAAGGCGAACCCGGTCCCTTTTTGATCCAAGGAGATCATGGGCCAATTGAGTTTAGAAGTTTTGTGGTTACCCCAATGAAGAATTAAGATTATTGCGATACAACATATAAAAAAGCCCGATGAGTCATCGGGCTTTTTTTTATTACTGTACTTCCAGTTTCTTTAAAACTATATTTCTCCACCGGACCTTAATGCCACCACCGTCGTGAATTTGCAAGGCAATCGCCCCTTTCCCTTTTCCGATGATGTCATCCTGCAAGTGTACCATTTCAACCCCATTGAGCCATGTGGTTACATTGGCACCATTTACACGGATTTTCATGGTGTTCCACTCCCCCATTTTAAGAACTTTTTCCTTTTCGGGGTCGGGTTTGATCAGCCATTGTCGACCATACGATTCATAAATGCCGCCAGTGTGTTTTCCAGGAGGTGCAACTTCCACTTGCCAACCACTAACTTTGTTGCCATCAAAAGTCGAACGGATAAAAACGCCGCTGTTGCCATCGGCTTCTTGTTTAAATTCCAGGGTCAATTCAAAATCCTGGTAAAACTCCTTGGTGGACAAATAGCCATATTCGGCCTTTGGTCCACTCTCGCAGATCAATTCGCCATCTTCCACATACCATTTTTCATCACCATGATTTACCCATCCATCAAGATCTTTGCCATTGAAAAGATGTATGGATTCCTGCGCCGACATGGTCTGGACGGCTATCAAAGCAAGTGCAATTAAAATTGTTTTTTTCATTTGTTTAGTTAAGTTTAATGGTGTAATAATTAATCAATATGGAAACTAAACACCAATCAGCAATCAGTGTTTAGCTATTATTCTATTTTCTGTAAATCAATCCATTGCCTTTATTTTGTTCATCCAAAGGTTTGGAAAGGTCCACTAAAAACCCATTGATCACAGCATGGGTGATCACCCCATCTTTTTTCAAGAAGAAAGTGGGATTGATGCCCGGTTGCAGGTTCATAGGTTTCAATTCAAAATCCTGGTGTACCAATTGCAGTGGAAGGTTGGTAAAGGCCACTTCAGTAGGTAGTTTCGTCTTCACGAAGGCCACTCCGTTTTGTAGCAATGACATGGGATTTTTTACCGATTCTACTGTTGCCATTTTTGGAGCTATTAGCTCATACCCTTCAGCGTCGAAGGTTTCATAACCATAAAAGGTGGATAAATCACCTTGATCAGCCACACTTCCGCGATAAAAGAAATCGTTGTGATCTTTCAAGTCCACTTCATTTCGAAAAATGCCCAAATCGAGAATGTATTTATTGCCCAACAATTCATAGGTCACATTTTTGATTTTAAGGTCGAATAGTTTACGATCATTATGGGGGATTTTTTCATAATCCTCCGTAGGAATGCTTTTGAAGGACTCTTCTGCAATGGTATACAGTGCCGACAAGATGGAGACATAGTTCAGTTTTCGTATTTCCTGTTTTTCGGGATCGTTCCGATAACCGCCAGATTCAATTAAGATCAAACTGGTGCCCCATTTGGCAATATTGTCGCCAAATGCCCTTGGTTCGAAGTCGTCGCTGTACCGCCCAACCTGCCCTGGCGCATATTTTTGGATAATATTGTTCATGAACACGATCACCTTCATGGCATTGGCGCGAATCTCGTTGATATCCTTTTCGTAATTGAAAGCGGTTGCCAAATAGGAAATGGTCGCCGGCTTTTCTGTCAGTTCGGCATTGTAGTACTTGCTTTGGTCGTGCAGGTTGAATCCAAAATCGGCATCGAGACTGTCTCGAAGTCGTTTCAAGGTCTGTCCTTCAGGGGATTGCAATCTCAACGCATCCCTATTGATGTCGATACCCAATGCGTTGCGGCGCTGGAACACTTCTGCCCCATCGGGATTCAGCATCGGAAGGAAATGTAGTTTCAAGTTGGAAAGAATCACTTCTTTTTCTTCCTGGAATTCTGGCGTATCCAAAAATCGGAGTATATCAAAAATGGCTTGGGTTGCTGTGGGTTCATCACCGTGCATTTGCGACCAAAGAAAAATGTTGCGCTTGCCGGTTCCGATACTGATCAAGTGCAGGTCCTTGCCCTGAATGGATTGCCCTACCTTTTGCACTTCAAATTTTGGATTGGACTTGAACTCGGCGATCAAAGGCTGTATATCCGCATGTTTGATGCGACGCTTACCAATGCTGTTTTCCTTGAAGTTTTCATAGGTTTCATACAACTGAGAGGTCAGGTCCTTTTGAGCAGTAAGGGTTGTTGCCCAACAGAGCAGTGCCAAAGGCACTATTTTTTTGAATTCCATATCAATTATTTGGTACAGGTTTAAAATTAAATCTTTTTGTGGCCTTTCTAACTTTGTTAACGAAATCCATTCCTGGGTCGGTCTTTGTGGTCCGATAGCCATCGTCAACTTCGAGCCAAAGCGGGTGCCCTTCAAACTGGGTGTATTCCTGATGGCCGATCACATATTCGATATCATACTTGGATGCCAAATAGTTGACCAAATATATGTTGGCTTTCAATTGTTGTTGGGTCAAAGGTTTTCCCTCGGTGCCTCCCACATTTTCAATACCGATGGCGCAATGGTTAAGGCCAATGGTGTGGCGTGCCATAACGGTTTCGGGCATCAATCGGTAAATGGTGCCATCTTGATCCACCAAAAAGTGGGCCGATACATTTAAACCACTAACATTAACCAAATCGGGACGCCAATTGGGCAAGGTCGGTGGATTAAAGGCCTCAAATGATTTTTTCAGGGTTGGAATGGCGGTCCAGTGCAGTACCACCATTTTAGGGGTAATGGTTGTCGTGTCCTGTTTAAGGTTATAGCGCTGCTGCAGGTATTCCTTGGTCAGGTCCACACGTTGTTGGTTAAATAGGATGGGGATGTCCACAATTTCCTTTTGGGTGGAACAGGATGCAACCATCAATACAGCAGTAAGTAGCCAAATAATTTTTCTCATTCTATCGATTTGGTTAGGGAGTCCTTGGGTACGGCATAACAGATCATAATCCTTTTTTTGCCCCATTCCCTAGCTTTTTTAACATCTTTTCCCATGTAGATATCAATACGGTTTCGCCAACGCCAGTGCATTTTGTCCTTCACATAAAAGGTATCCGGAAAGGTATCGATTTTTACCATGGTATTGTGCGTCAATCCCATTTTGATAAGATCACGAGACACAGCAATACTTTTCATGCCGGGTTTTAAAGTATCGCCCCAGGCTGCAACGGAAGGGCTGATGCTATCGGTCTGCCAATACACAGAATTGTAGGCGGAGGCAGTAACTTCATGGCCATACCAATCGTGCAAAGGCTGCTGACCATCAGTGTTTTTTGGGGCGCACCCCCAAACCAAAAATAGCGCTATGACTGCACCACGTATCACTTCAATTTATTTTCCAACAAAACAATGTCCACATTGCTTTCGTCCCATCTTGTTTTCAGCTCCTTAGGCAAGGGCGAAAACACATAGGTGAAGGAGCTCAGCACAATATCCTCATCGCCGTCGCCGTCCACATCGGCGGCATCCATCAAAAACCATCGGGCTGCTGAAGGGTCTTCCAACAATTTGGTATCGAATTGAAATTGTTTCGGATCTTTGTTTTCTAAATATACGAAGGTAAAATCACTCGAATTTTCATAATCGGCAAAAGTGCTGATCAAGGCAAAATCCACGTCACCATCCTGATCGAAATCCCTTGAAGCCACTCGTGTTGCCCCGTACATCGGAAAAAAGAAGGCTTCCGAATAGGTGTTATCGCCTTGGTTCAAATGAATGCGCATGCCATGATATGGTTTCCGGGTATAGGAAATATCCGCATTGTCCCCATTTACGGTAATGATGTCTTCTAGGCCATCACCATCAAAGTCCACCAATTCGAACCAACTGGTGCCATATACCGGGCTGAATTCCAAAACGTTATTGGGTTCAAACTTCAGGTTTCCGGTTTGGTAGAAAATGGTGATGCTTTCATTGCTTTGGGTCATTAAGGCCACGATATCTTTTTTGCCATCGTTGTCCATATCCCTGGCCAAGGTTCGGATAGCCCCTGGCAGGTTGAGCAATACTTCCTTTTCATAGCCACCGGATTTGTTCGGGGTCAATAAAGACAATCGGCCTTTTTCATTTCCGAATTCGGATACCACGATTTCATCCTTGCCGTCGCCGTTCAAATCTTCCAGTAAGGTATGCACCGGTCTATGGAACGGATGGGCTATGGAATCAGAACTACTGTTGGTCATTTCCACTATCTTTCCCTTTTCCAATTCGGATGGTCCCAAAATACCAACTTCACTGATCAAGGCATGTTGTCTGTTTTTGCTGTACCAGGTAACCGGGGAGCCTCCTTGATATAAAATCTTATTAGCTCCTATCTTGAAATTATACGATCCCAAATTTCCGGATAGATCACCGAAGTACAGTGCCGAATCCTGCTCCATAAATTGTAAATAGGTGATCATGGCCCCATTCTGATCGTCCAATGCAATTTCAGACGGTTCAAATAGTGCCTGAACGGTTGTCGTTGGTTGAACAATGGAATCTAACTGTTCAGGAGCCAGTGACACTATATAATTTTCAAGTTTTGACCACTCCTGCAGGGTAATCTTGGGCCGGAAACCAGATTTTATTTCATTGGGGTCTTGGTACATGCCCTCTACATCCATTCGGGCGACCATGGCAGGTAACACGGATTTTTCCCAAACATTTTTAGGGAGTTCCTCAATTTTTGGTGCCTTATGGCAGCTTGCACAATAGGTGGTGTACAGTTCGGCCGCTTGTTTTGGTTTTTGTTCCTTTTTGCAGGATAACAGGAAAATAAAACACGCAACTAAAAGCAGTGTAGTTCGGTTCGGGGGAGTTTGCATGTGTGGTTCAGGGTTATTGCTATTATTGGTTTTGGTTAGGATGGAAGCGACACATAGGTGTTGTCATTTTCCATCATCGGAAATGTTTTGTTTGCCCATGCTGTTTTTGCCCATTCCAATTTGGTTTGGTCCGATGAAACAAAGTTCCAGTAAATATAACGTTCTTCGGGAAATGGTTCACCCCCAAACAACAACAAATGGGTGTTGGGTTTTAGGGAGATGTTGCACGTATCTTCCACTTTGGAAACCAAGATGTTCCCCTCGCCCACTGTTTCCCCACAGGCTTCTATGCCACCGGAAACAATGCATATCCCAATTTCTCCTTTGAGGTTGCCATTTACATTTAAGGTGTAAGGTTCCCTATTTTGAATTTCTACCATGAACAATTCGGAGTGCACAGGTACTGGGGATTCCTTGCCATACCCCTTGCCAGCGACCAACGTAAACTTGGTATCCCCGTCCTCCCACTTGGGCAAATCTTGTACGTCGATATGGTGGAATTGGGGCTCTATCTCTTCCAATTCTTTGGGTAAGGCCACCCATATTTGATAGCCATGGGCAGTAAATACATTTCCATTCCGGAGGTCTTCGGGGGTACGTTCGGTATGGGTCACCCCTTTTCCAGCCGTCATCCAGTTGACAGAGCCGGGACGGATGCGTTGATGGGTTCCCAAACTATCCTCATGTACGATTTCGCCTTCCAACATAAAGGTTAATGTGGAAAGGCCCATGTGCGGGTGTTGGTCCACATCCATATATTTGGAAGGGCCAAGTGCTGTGGGCCCCATGTGGTCTATAAAAATGAAAGGGCCTATCATTCGTTTTTTCCGGAAAGGAATTAATCTTCCCACCAAAAAATCCCCGATATCCCTGCTTCGCTCTTCTATGATCAATCCGATATTGGACATGTTTAAATGTTTATCTTTAAAAACTGAAAGTTACAAATACATCTATTAACCATGAAACTACTTAAGCGTGTTTTGCTACTCCTTGTCATTGTTATAGGAGTGGTGGTCTACCTGAATTATCCCAAATTGAACATCATATCCGGTTATGCTGCTAAAAATGTGGCGTCTGGAGTATTTGTGGCCCATCGTTCGGCCGCCTCAATGAACCTGAACGATAACAATGTGCCACTCATTGAATTGGCTTCCACTGAAGTGGACGAAAAAGCAGAATCGGCATCTTCCACGGTTTACGGTTTAATGAAACGAACCGCAGTTTATCGAGACGGCTTAGGTACCGTACTGATCAATGATAAATATGATCCTGATAAACTGACCATTCGTCCAAACCGAAACCAGCCTCAGGATACCCTACCCTACCCGTATGGACATGCAGCTCCTGTGGACACCATTTTTTCAGATGTGGACATGGACCAGATCAATAAAGCCATGGCCTTGGCCTTTGCCCATCCTGAAACACAAAAAACCCGAACATTGCTCATTTTGTACAAGGGACATATTCTGGCCGAAAAATATATTGATGGCTTCGATGCCGACACCCCAATATTGGGTTGGTCCATGACCAAGAGTGTCCTAGCGACTTTATATGGCATTTTGGATCACCAAGGTAAACTGGAAATGGATTGGCCCGCACCCATCGCAGAGTGGAAAGATGATGAACGAAAAAACATTACCCTTGACCATCTGTTGCGTATGCAAAGTGGTCTGGCATGGGATGAGGATTATTCAGGTATTTCCGATGTAACCCGAATGTTGTTCCTGGACAGCGACATGACCCAGGCACAACGCGATAAAAAAGCCATTGCAAAACCCACTGAAATTTGGAATTATTCCTCGGGAACCACCAATCTACTTTCAGGAATACTTCGTCAGCAATTTAGAAGCCACCAAGAGTATCTGGATTTTCCCTATTCCGCTTTAATCGATAAAATTGGAATGTACTCCATGGTGATGGAGGCCGATATTGCGGGAAATTATGTAGGTTCTTCCTACGCCTGGGCCAGTACCAGGGATTGGGGCCGATTTGGCCAATTGTACCTGAACAAAGGCGAGTGGAACGGAGAGCAACTTTTCGACCCACAATGGGTGGATTATATTACTGAACCTACTGAACACTCGGATGGTACGTATGGCGCCCACTTTTGGTTGAATGCCGAAGGAAAATACCCCGATGTGCCCAAAGATCTCTTTTCCTGCAACGGATACCAAGGTCAGCATGTGTTCATGATTCCCTCCAAGGACTTGGTGGTGGTGCGTACCGGATTGGCCGAAGAACCTGAATTCGATGTAAACGGAGTGTTATCGAACATCGTAAAAGCACTGCCGTAAATCGAGGAAATAACCAAAAAGGGATTGCAAACCACAACAAAAGGGTACTTCACAACAATAATTTTAGTTACGGGAACACACGTGGTACATTTACCATGTAATTAATTAAGAAAGTAATTTTTTCATTTTCATATAGTGTTCTCGTAAAAGAGTCTTGACCCAAGTGGCAAGGCTCTTTTTGGTTTACATCATTTCCTTTTTTAGCTGGGGATACATGCAAATTGTTAAAACCAGCCGGTCGCCACATCATGGCATCGATTCACAACAATAATTTCGTTTGGCTGAAGCTGGGAGGTACTTTTACACTGTAATTAATTCGAAAGTTAGTTTTTCATTTTCATATAGTGTTCTCGTAAAAGAGTCTTGACCCAAGTGGCAAGGCTCTTTTCAATTTATACCATCTGGAAAACAAAAGTTCAATAAAAAATGGGAAAAACTTTGATGTTGCCAACTGATTCAGTTATCAGAAGGAAGCTCATTGGTAATTGTAAGTTGCTCAATGCAAATTGTATTAAGGAATCCATTTATCCTTTCCGAAATCAGGCTTACGTTTCTCCAAAAACGCGTTTCGTCCTTCCTTAGCTTCATCCGTCATGTAGGCCAATCGAGTGGCCTCCCCAGCAAAGACCTGTTGCCCCACCATACCGTCGTCGGTAAGGTTCATCGCGAATTTGAGCATTTTAATGGATGTTGGGGACTTGGCCAGAATCTCTTGGGCCCATTGGTAGGCAGTGTCCTCCAGTTCATCGTGCGGTACAACAGCATTCACCATACCCATCTCAAAAGCTTCCTGTGCAGAATAATTGCGTCCCAAAAAGAAGATTTCCCGGGCTTTTTTCTGCCCAACCATTTTCGCTAAGTATGCGGACCCGTAGCCTCCATCAAAACTGGTCACATCGGCATCGGTCTGCTTAAAAATGGCATGTTCCCTACTGGCCAGTGTCATGTCGCAAACCACATGTAAGCTGTGTCCTCCGCCGACGGCCCATCCGGGCACCACGGCAATCACCACTTTGGGCATAAATCGAATTAGGCGTTGTACTTCCAAAATATTCAAGCGATGGTAACCATCTTCACCCACATAGCCTTTGTGACCTCTCGCTTTTTGGTCACCACCACTACAAAAGGCCCATTTGCCATCTTTGGAGGAAGGCCCTTCACCGGAAAGCAAGACCACCCCGATGGAAGTGTCCTCTTGTGCATCATAAAACGCCTTGTACAATTCACTGGTGGTTTTTGGCCTGAAGGCATTACGTACATCGGGTCGGTTGAAGGCAATACGGGCAACCCCGTTACATTTTTTATAGGTAATGTCCTCAAATTCCATGGCAGTCTGCCATTTGGGTGATTCCATAGAAGCATATTTTAGTGAACACAAAATAACGGAAAATCTGAATCATGACCCTATTGATTCACCGAATAACCTTCAATCCTTTTAATTAGAACAACTTACTTTTAAAAAGGAAAAGACAGGGCACCTAGGAAAGGCATTGCAAATGAAGTAAAATTCAACGAACTTGGATACATAGTGTCATTTGTACCCGAACAGGAATCATAAATTCACTCAAATTATTTTTACATGCCTAAATTATTTTTACTCAAACCCGATTTTTTGGATGCCAATATGGATAAGAATGCCAAGTTTTATTGTCCGTCCTGCGCCCAGGTACTGGGCATTATTACTTATTATCCCGAACTGAAGGAAAAATTGGAGATCATCTTCATAGATTTTAAACGTCCACGAAAAGAGATTGTAGAACTTATCGGCGAAGAAAACCAAGGATGCCCCAGCCTTATTTTTAGCAAGGACGAAGCAGCAGTTTTGAAGGATACCAGCTATTTAGTTGAACATGGCGATTATTTCTTTCAAAACAATGCGCCGTTGATTGCGGAATTCTTGGCTGAGGTATATGATGTTGGAGTTCCCCATTGATGTAATGCTTGTATGGTTTTCAACGTAGGAAGGCAAATTCAAAATTAAATTTCACTATATTGAAATACCACAACCAACCTAAAATGAAGGCTTTTCAATCTCCCCTGCACGCTTTTTCCTTTTGGTTAAAGGAAGAACCTGACCGTATTTTTCTTCGCCAACCCATCAACCGTAAGTTTATCGAGTATACTTGGCAAGATGCTTATGACCAGGCATTGTCCGTTGCGGGAGCGTTGCATCAAATGGGATTGAACAAAGGAGACCATGTGGCCCTGTTGTCCAAAAACTGTGCGCATTGGTTCATGGCCGACCTGGCCATTATGTTGGGTGGATTTATCTCGGTGCCCCTATACCCTACCTTGGACAAGGACAGTATCAATGAAATATTGGTCCATAGTGAGGCAAAGGCAATAATCGTAGGTAAACTGGACGATTACTGTGCCCAAAAACCAGGTATCCCCAACATTCCAAAAATCGGCATCGCTTTGTATGGCATCCAAGAGGAACAATCATGGGAAAATCTGGTGGCTACGTCAACAGATTTTCAACCCTACGAACAAGATTCGGAAGAAGCCATCACCATCATGTATACCTCGGGTACCACTGGCAATCCAAAGGGTGTGGTGCACATGGTGAAATCCTTCAATCAGGTGACCACAGTAGGAATGACAGCACTGCAGATCAAGGACCGAAGCCGTATGTTTTCCTATTTGCCCTTGTCGCACATTGCGGAACGTATCGGTATTGAAATGGGCAGTTTCTACAGTGGAAGTACGGTGAGTTTTCCCGAATCGTTGGATACCTTTGCGGAAGACTTGGCATCCGTAAAACCCAATACCTTTTTTGCCGTGCCCCGCATTTGGCAAAAATTTCAGGAAAAGATATTGGAAAAATTGCCGCAAAAGAAATTGGACCTTCTATTGGCCATACCGGTCGTCAACAACATCATCAAAAAGAAAATCATTGGCAAATTGGGCCTGTCCGAAGCTACCTATTGTGCCTCGGGAGCGGCACCACTGGCAGTGAGCCTTCAAGAGTGGTATATGAAACTGGGATTGGAAATCAACCAATGTTATGGTATGACGGAGGATTGTATACTTTCCCACTTTAACCTACCAAGTAGCAATAAGTTTGGTACTGTCGGAAGACCGTTGCCAGGAGTAGTCTCTAAATTGTCGCCAGAAGGTGAGATATTGATCAAGAATGATACGCTTATGGCAGGTTATTACAAAGCTCCGGGTCCAACGGCTGCCATGTTTACCGCCGATGGTTTCTTAAAGACAGGGGATGTCGGTGAATTTGATCATGATGGGTACTTGTCCATTGTGGGGCGGATCAAGGACCAGTTTAAGACGGATAAGGGAAAATATGTGACCCCCTCTCCCATTGAACTGGAGTTGTCTAAAAATACAGACATCGAAAACCTTTGCTTGGTGGGCACAGGCATTTCACAGCCCATTTTGCTGGTGATACCTTCAGAAGCCGGTCTGGCCAAAGGACGTGAGGCATTGAATGCTTCTATTTTGGCTTCCTTGGACGCCTTGAATCCAAAGCTGAAAAAACACGAGAAAATCGAAAAGGCAGTAATCATGAAGGAAAATTGGACAGTGGACAATGGTTTAATGACCCCTTCCATGAAAATACGGCGCAATCGCATCGAGGCCATTCACCAACCTATGTACCAGGACTGGTTTTCCAAAAAGGAGCGTGTGGTGTATGAAAGCGATGGATAATCTTCACTCTACTTTAATTCATAAGATCAAAACGGTTATCCATCAATTATGATAATCAGTAACTCGGTTCCTATCCTATCTTTTCGCAATGTTACGCTATAAAAAAATGTGGATTGTTCTCGGGATACTAATTGGCATAGGTGTTTTGTGGTACTTGATACTTTACCGTAAAATAAACCCGGATAACTACTTTGTTAAAAAACTGGATACCATACCTTTTACTCATCTTTATGTGAACGATTATGCGGGCAGTTTAACGATTACTCCCGGAATCGGTGAGCGTTATTATTATAAGTCGGCTGGCAAGGTTCGCATTTCCATGAACTTTGATTATTTATTGTTTGATGACGAATATGCTTTTAAGATTGATGGGGATAACAACTTTATTTTGATTCAATTATCAAACAATCAGTCTTTTGTGTTGGGCAAAGTAGTGGAGAAATCCATCCAAGATTTCCATAGTACCGATTATTACGCTATTGAGATACCCAAAGGATACCAGGCCAATTATTATTTTAAAAAGGGAATTTTTCCGTTTTACGTGCCGGTTCAATTTACAATGATGACCAGTGGTGGCTTGAAATATAGCAGTGAATATCTGACCGAAATTGCAACTCCGAAAGGAAATACCTTAAGGTTATATTACAACTACGGGCATATACCAGAAGGTGAACCAACAGGGGTGTATTAAAGGATAGAAACTATAAAAACCAAATTTTTGGAACATTTGTGGGATTTTAAATACCGGATCAATCCTTACTCCATTGAATTGAAGAATAAACAATCCGTGTGATTGTGTTGCAATAAGTCAGTTATACCTTTTTGTCAAGCACTAAATCCATACACAATTGATTGATCATGAAACGATTAAAAAAAATGGGGGGAACCATATCGATTTTGTTTACGCTAGGGCTATTGGGCTTTTTGATTTTGTTCCGTACCATAAATATTGACAATTACATCTTATTAAGAACAGACAAGCTGTACTATTCAGAGCTCGTGGTGGATGTTTATGGCAACGTCATGGTATTAATTCCGCAAATTGAAGAAGGACAATATTCCTTGGGATTGGGAAGAAGCAGACATATTTCTATACCTCAAAACAATTTGTACCTTTATAATTATAATTTCAAGATTGACGCCAACACTAATTTTGTTTTAACCCATCAACATACAGGACAACAAATTATTCTTGGAAATGTCCTAAGCGAAAACAAAGGGCCATATCCGAAAGTTATATCATATAAGCTTAAGATTCCTGATGATTATACAGCCTATCATCAAGAAGCCGAAAGTATTATTCCGTATTACAGATTGAATTTAACACTTTTGAGTCCTCGTGGAGGTGGATTCGATTACAGTTGGGAAATAAAAACCGTTTTGATTGCTCCCAATGGGGATAAGTTGCAGTTTTACCGGAGTTTTGGCCATATCGATAACGACAAAAATTCCGGAATTTTCAATTCAGAGTGATTTTTTTAATTTTAGTTGGTAATCACATTAATCATGAACACTGCAATAACATTCATCGTCGGTTTCTTTCTGGGTCTTATGTTTTTGAAACTTCTTTTTCCCCAGAAAAAATCCAACCAGTAAATATTGTGCTGAACAAACTTCAACCTCTTGGTCAAAGAGTAGGTTTCTACTCATTGTCCTTTGGATAAGCTTTATCTTTAGGGTTTAAATTGAATGATATTCCATGGAAAGTGATTGGCTTAAAATGTGGAATGCCCGTTTTGGCACCTCCGATTATGCTTATGGCACCCAACCCAATAACTACTTAAAGGAAAAACTGGACCAATTGGAAGTCGGTTCCACGCTGTTCCCGGCAGAAGGAGAAGGTCGAAATGCGGTATATGCCGCACAATTGGGTTGGCAAGTTTCCGCGTTCGATATCAGTGAGGAAGGCAAGAAAAAGGCCCTGAAATTGGCTGATAAGCAAAATGTGACCATCGATTATCAAATTGGTGAACTCCAATCCTTGGGCTATCAACCGGAACAATTCGATGCCATAGCCCTGATCTATGCCCATTTTCCACCGAATATCCGATCAGATTACCATAAAATGTTGGTCAGCTATCTGAAAAAAGGAGGCTATATCATTTTTGAAGGGTTCAGTAAAAAGCATTTGGAGTATCGCACCATCAATGAAAAAGTGGGCGGACCAAAAAATTTGGAACTATTGTTTTCGATCAAAGAATTGGAACAGGATTTTGAAGGTTTTGAAATTCTGGAACTCAAAGAAACCGTGATTGAACTCAACGAAGGTACCGGACATGTCGGCAAAGGTTCGGTGATTCGATTTTTGGGGAAGAAGAAATAGGCAATTGCAATTAAAGTCCCCAAAACTATAGTTTTCCGATTATCTTTATCCCCAGATTTTTTAACTTATAACTTTAAAGTTATCGCTAGATTAAAATGGGAAAAAGAAAATATACCATTGCCGTTGTTCAATTGAATCTTAACAACACTCCGGAAAACAATCTCAAAAAATGTGTGGAATGGGTAAGAAAGGCTGCTTCCCAAGGAGCCGAGGTCATTTCACTGCCCGAGTTGTACAGCAGTCACTATTTCTGTCAAAGCGAGGACGTGGATAATTTCAAATATGCCGAACCTTTGTACAGCACCTCTTTTGATGCCTTCAGTGCGTTGGCCAAGGAATTGGGTGTGGTGATCATTGTGCCCTTTTTCGAAAGACGAATGGCCGGTGTTTACCATAACAGTGCTTATATTATTGACACGGATGGCACCGAAGCCGGACTGTACCGAAAAATGCACATTCCGGACGATCCCCACTTTTATGAAAAGTTCTATTTCACCCCCGGAGATTTGGGCTTCAAGACTATATCGACCAAAAAAGGAAATGTGGGCACCCTGATCTGTTGGGACCAATGGTATCCCGAAGCAGCTCGATTAACGGCCCTTCAGGGTGCGGAAGTACTCTTCTACCCTACTGCCATCGGGTGGCACCCAAAAGAGAAAGCAGAATATGGTGCCAATCAGTATGGTGCTTGGATGAACGTAATGAAGGGCCATGCCGTGGCCAATGGCGTCTTTGTGGCAGCGGCCAACCGAATCGGGCTTGAAAAATACTTACCAGGAACCGATGGCATTGAATTTTGGGGCGCATCGTTTATTTGTGGACCCCAAGGTGAAATTCTGGCTCAGGCCTCCCATGATCAAGAAGAAATATTACTGGCAGAGGTAGATTTGGATCTTCAGGAAAATGTGCGCCAGAACTGGCCCTTTTTACGTGACAGACGTATCGATAAATACGATGGCATAACCAAAAGGGCAATTGACTAACATGGGAACTTCAGGATGGAGATTCCCAGCGGAATGGGAAAAGCAACAGGGCATTTTATTGTGTTTTCCGCACAACGGAAACGACTGGCCAGGCAAATACGGTGCCATTCAATGGGCCTTTGTGGAATTCATCAAAAAAGTGACCACGTTTGAAATGGTTTTTCTGGTGGTGGCCGATGAAAAATTGAAAGAGAAGGTCACGGCAATGTTGGAAACCGCACATGTAAACTTGGATAATGTTTCCTTTATCATCCATAAGACCAATCGAAGCTGGATGCGGGACTCCGGCCCTATCATAGTGAAAAAGGGCAAGGAGCGGAAAGCACTCAATTTCAATTTTAACGGTTGGGCCAAATATGCCAATTACAAATTGGACCGACATGTGCCCAGTAAAGTGTCTGCCCACTTGAACATCCCCATGGAACAGGTTTTTTATAAAGGGAAACCAGTGGTTTTGGAAGGTGGCGCCATCGATGTAAACGGAAAAGGAACCTTAATCACTTCCGAAGAATGCTTATTGGACCCCAAAATCCAAGTACGAAATCCGGGTTTCACCAGAGAAGACTACGAGGTAATCTTTAATGACTATTTGGGCGTTACGAACACCATTTGGTTGGGAGATGGCATCAAAGGGGATGACACCCACGGACATATTGACGATTTGGCGCGGTTTGTCAACGAGGACACCATTGTAACGGTTGTGGAATCGGACAAGAAATCGCCCAATTATGCAGCTTTGCAGGATAATTTGAAACGTTTGGAAGGTGCCGTGCTGGAAAATGGCAAAAAGCCGAACATAGTGCAATTGCCCATGCCCCAGCAAATCGATTTTGACGGGGTTGTCCTTCCGGCCAGTTATGCCAATTTCCTGATCTTGAACAAGGCTGTTTTGGTGCCTACCTTCAATGACAGTAGGGACCGTGAAGCCTTGAACATTTTGGCCGAAGTATTCCCAAACAGAGAAGTCATTGGTGTCAGTGCCATCGACTTGATTTGGGGTTTTGGTACGTTGCATTGTTTGAGCCAGCAGATTCCCGTGTGATATTTTTACGAAAGAAACCCAGACCAACATCATGTTAACCTGGGTTTAATTTGGATTCCGGGGGATTATATTTTATTCCAACGTTACTTCCAAGTTGGATTTTATGTCACGGGAAGAAGTACCAGCCTTTATTTGATAGGCACCTGGCTCCAATTGCCATGACGCACTTTTTTCATCCCAATAGCGCAGACTTTTTACGGGTACGGTCAATTTTACCGTATCCACTTCGATTGGATTCAGAACACGCGTTTTAGTAAACGCCTTCAATTCCTGTTCGGGTCTATCAATGGCTGAATTGGGTTTTCCCACATACAACTGGACCACTTCTTTGCCTGGTACAGGACCTATATTGGTGACTGGTACGGCAATTTTCAAGGAGTCATTTTCTTGGGTTAGTTGCATTTCACCAAATTCAAATTGGGTATAGGACAAACCATATCCAAAAGGATAGGAAACGTCCAAGCCTGCTTTGTCAAAATGACGGTAACCCACATAAATGTCTTCATCATAGTTGGTGTAATCCACATTCTTCACCATTTCCGCTTCGTTTTCCTTAATATCCTTACCAAGTATCAAATCGGTCATTTTCATTTTTTCACCTTGTAATGGGAAATTGGCATTGCTCCAGTGATCGTTCAAATGAATAGGGAAGGTCATTGTCAGTTTACCACTGGGGTTCACCTTGCCGCTCAAAATATCGGCCACAGCATTACCACCTTCTTGTCCACCTTGCCAAGCCAACACAATGGCATCCGGTTGGTTCTTCCACGATGCAGTCTCGATAACCCCACCAATATTCAATACGACTATCACTTTTTTTGCTGCTTTGTGGAATGCTTTGGTGGCAGCGGACAACATATCTTTTTCCTTGTCCGTCAGCAAAAAGTCGTTTTGCTCTACCCGATCACCACCTTCACCACTGTTTCTGCCAAAGGTGATGATGGCCACATCGCTACTGTTGGCAATCTCTTGCATCAATGGGTCATTATAGCTCATTTCTGGAGGCAAGTAGGGGTTGAACATGGCACTCATGCCTTCCGGTTTTACAAATGCTTCCGGAGTACTGTTTCTATGGTCCTCATAGGCCTTTTTGGCCAGTTCATTGATTGAAAATCCCGAATTGGCCAAGCCCTCTTCCAAGGAAACGGTATAAGCTTCATTCACATCACCTGAACCAGTGCCTCCAGCGATAAAATCATACGAATACACACCCAAGAGAGCCACATTCAAGTTATTTTTCAGGGGCAATGTGCCTTTGTTTTCCAAAAGGATGATGCCTTCTGCAGCAGATTGCCTGGTAATCTCGGCATGCGCTTTTAAATCAGGGTTCTCGTTATAGGTATAGCCCTGCATTTTTTTGGATTTGAAAATGAGTTTCAAAATGCGTTTCACGGAGGTATCCACCGCTTCCATGTTCAGGGTGCCGTCTTCAGCACCTTTGGTCAAAGCTTTCCATTGCTTTTTGGTGCCCGGCTCCAACAAGTCGTTACCCGCATTTACCATGGCCACGGCATCGTTTCCACCAAACCAATCGGACATGACCAGACCTTCAAAGCCCCAATCGTCACGTAAAACACCCGTAAGTAGGTTTCTGCTTTCGGCCACGTAGGTGCCATTGACCAAGTTATAGGATGACATAATGGTCCAAGGTTGGGCCTCTTCCACCACAATTTCAAATCCTTTCAAATAGATTTCGCGCATGGCACGGTCCGATACACGGGCGTCGTTATAATTTCGATTGGTTTCCTGGTTGTTGGCCACAAAGTGCTTTACCGATGTGCCCACCCCGTTGGATTCGATACCATTCACCATAGCAGCTCCAATTTTTCCGGTCAAGAAGGGGTCTTCAGAATAGTATTCGAAGTTTCGTCCACAGAAGGGATGACGATGAATGTTTACGCCGGGACCCAAAATCACATCAATACCATATTCCAAGGCTTCGTTGCCCATGGCCTGACCTACCTGGCCCACCAGTTCCGTGTTCCAAGTGGATGCCAACAAAGTTGCAATGGGGAAAGCAGTGGCATAATAGGTGCGGTCCTCCCCTTCCCTTGTGGGCTCAATACGTAATCCCGCAGGACCGTCGGATAGGTTTACGGTTGGGATTCCCAAACGGGGTGTGGCCACTATGGTTCCCACTACACCGGGAATACCCTCACCAGGTTCTACCCTACCCAAACCGGACGCCATTCCGGATCCTTTCAATAGGTGAATTTTTTCTTCCAAGGTCATTTGGGAGAGCACATCCGCTACCCTCGCATCGATGGATTGTCTATCATCTTCATAAATATCCAGTTTCCCATTGTCGTTTCTATCCAAGAAAGTGTAACCATCAACCATGACTTCACTGAAGTCTTTTTTCTCGGCAAAGTCGTCCTCAAAATCCAAAAATTGGGATTTTACATACCACCATCCGATAACTCCACCCAAAAGAAGCACGCCTAAAATAATGCCCAGGGTCTTTAACGTAATTCGAAGAAATTTTTTCATTCGCATAGTTTGTGTCAGAATGTCACAAATATAAAAAAATATTAAATGTGGCAAAATGACACAAATTAGTATTTTTGTGAAATGGACTTCAAAGAGTTTTTAGAAAAGGGTAAAGATTTGTTCCTCCCCAACCTCTCCGTGGACATGGTGATCATTGGGTATGAAAATAATGAACTTAAATGTTTACTACTTCAAATTGGGGACAAATGGCTCTTGCCGGGTGGATTTATCTTTCGAACAGAGTCAGTTGAGGAAGCCACTTTACGTATATTAAGCGAACGCACAGGATTGGTCGACCCCCATTTCAAGTTTTTGGCTGTATTTGGCAACTCGAACCGCAAGTTTACGGAAGAATGGAAACCTTTTTTTAAGGAACAAGGCGTGTCCTGGGGAGAAGATGCTTGGTTCAACGATCGTTTTGTCACCCTCTCCTACTATTCTTTGGTAGATATCGATAAAACCAAACCCGTGCTGAGTGACATGGATACTGGCTTTGCCTGGTTCAAAATGGATGCCTTGCCCGAAATGTGGATGGACCATCGTGATATTGTTCATGCGGCCAAAAACAGGTTAAGGGAAGATGTGCAACAGGAACACCTGACCTACAATTTATTGCCGGAAGAATTCACTATGCCCCAATTGCACCAATTGCACCAAACCATTCTTGGGGAGGAGCTGGATCGTAGCCGTTTTCAGAAAAAAATGTTGTCCTTGGACATTTTTGAACGCTTGCCCAAACTAAAAAAAGATACCCCGGGACGAAATCCGTATCGGTACCGTATTAAAAGAGCCTAGTCTTTTGTCATTGTGCGCAGAAGTGCTTGGCAGGACACGCAAAATCAACTAACTTGGTAAGCATCACAAAATAACCAAGTTATGAAGCCAACCTATTACCTCCTACTCCTTTCCTTACTTGTATTGAGCAGTTGTGCCAAACCCCAACATTTCGATGTACTGATCAAAAACGGCCAGATTGTTGACGGTTCGGGCCAACCCTCCTATATCGGTGATGTGGGCATCAATGCCGACACCATTGCGGCTGTAGGAAATCTGGAAGCTACGGGCGACCTCGAAATCGATGCAACTGGATTGGCGGTTTCTCCGGGTTTCATCAACATGTTGAGCTGGGCCACAGTGTCCTTGATCGAGGATGGGCGCTCCATGGGCGATATCAAGCAAGGGGTGACCTTGGAAGTGATGGGCGAAGGCTGGTCCATGGGTCCACTGAATGAACAAATGAAAAAGCAGGAGCAAGAAAACCAGGGCGACATTAAATATGAAGTGGCCTGGAACACCCTAAACGAATATCTCGAATACCTGACCAAAAAGGGCATTTCGCCCAATGTGGCCTCTTTTGTGGGGGCAACTACCCTGCGCATCCATACGGTCGGGTTTGAGGACCGTGCCCCTACCCCACAGGAACTCGATTCCATGAAATTGATGGTGAAACAGGCTATGGAAGAAGGCGCCATGGGTGTGGGATCATCGCTGATTTATGCACCAGCGTTTTACTCCAGTACCGAAGAACTCATCGAACTTTGTAAGGTGGCCGCAGAATACGACGGCATGTATATTTCCCACATGCGAAGTGAAGGCTCACGTTTGTTGGAAAGCTTGGACGAACTCATCCGCATTGCCGATGAAGCCGGTATTCGTGCCGAAATCTATCACTTAAAGGAAAGCGGCAAGGACAATTGGGACAAATTTGATGCTGTGGTGGCCAAAGTGGATTCCGCGCGTGCCGCCGGATTGCACATAACAGCCGATATGTACAACTACGTAGCGGGTGCCACGGGATTGGATGCCTCCATGCCGCCCTGGGTGCAGGAAGGGGGCTATGACAAATGGGCGCAACGTTTGCAGGATCCTGCCATCCGTAAAAAAGTCATGGAAGATATGACGACCCCCACCGATGAATGGGAAAGTCTCATGCAAGCCGCTGGAGACCCCAGTAAAATATTGTTGGTGGGGTTCAAGAACGATACTCTAAAACATTACACAGGCAAAACCTTGAAGGAAGTAGCCGAGATACGCGGAACTTCTCCTGAAGAAACTGCCATGGATTTAGTGGTGCAAGATGGAAGTCGTGTGGGCACCATTTACTTTTTGATGTCGGAGGACAATGTAAAAAAACAGATTGCCCTGCCCTGGATGAGCTTCGGTTCCGATGCCGGTTCTCTGGCTACGGAAGGCGTGTTTCTCAAATCGAACACCCACCCTAGGGCCTATGGCAATTTTGCTCGATTGTTGGGCAAGTATGTGCGGGAAGAAAAGGTGATTTCCTTGGAAGAGGCCGTGCATAAACTGAGCCAATTACCGGCCACCAATTTAAAGATCAAGAAACGGGGTAGTCTTACCGAGGGCAATTACGCCGATGTGGTGCTTTTTGACCCGGAAACCATCATTGACAAGGCCACTTTTGAAAATCCCCATCAATATGCCGAAGGCATGGTACATGTGTTTGTGAACGGCACCCAAGTATTGAAGGATGGTGAACATACCGGAAACATGCCCGGTCGTGTGGTTCGAGGTCCCGGCTATACCAAAGAGTGATCACATGAAAAGGCTTGTTTTGTGGGTAATTTGTTTGTTCCCAATGCTATTTTGGTCGCAATCGCAGCAACATCAATTTGTGCTGTTCGATGTCACTTTTACCTACACCAAGCAAGATGCGGACACCTCCAGCCCGAGCAAATCCCATTATTACGTGACCGGCGATAGGCTCAATCCCGACCGACCCCCAGACTGGACCTCACCTGTGGATTATCGGAACGGTACGGTGCATATTCGAATTGAGGTGTTGGAAAAACCACCCGGCAATGAACCCACCAAATGGACCCTCTGCTACATTCCCAACCACGGACAAGGCAACGGATACGGATGCACAGGCACCGACTTGTTTACCGAAGAAGGGGTTTATGAAAAGGATGTGCCCATGACGGAGTTTTGGGAAAACCAATCCATCATTTGGGAAGAAGGCATCAAACAAATGGATTTGGTGATCAAGGACGACAGCGGTGGCCAGGGCCATGCCCACAAACGCGCCGATCATGAAAAGTTTTTCCCCACCAAGGTGCGAATCACGATGGTGCAGGTAGCGAAGGGGGCAATGTATGATCCTTCTATGTTAAATAACAAATAGAAATATGTTTTGAAAGTCATTTCGAATTGAGGCGCATGGTGCCGATTGAGAAATCTCTTTTTTCAGATTTCTCACACTCCCTTCTTTCGGTTCGAAATGACGCTGCGTCCAATTACATAGTACTGTCATTCCTGCTAAAGCAGGAATTCATAAAACAAGAAGATGGATGCCATATCGTGCTTCGACTACCTGCCCGTCCAGTGGGTTCTCAACATGACAATTCTTTTGATTCGTGCAATTCGTGTCCAATATGTCATTTCGAAATGAGGCCATGGTGCCGATTGAGAAATCTCTTTTTTCAGATTTCTCACACTCCCTTCTTTCGGTTCGAAA
>NZ_RZMY01000013.1:0-102187 GCF_003992615.1 Flagellimonas beolgyonensis | reverse complement strand
TTCATAAAACAAGAAGATGGATGCCATATCGTGCTTCGACTACCTGCCCGTCCAGTGGGTTCTGGACATGACAATTCGTTTGATTCGTGCAATTCGTGTCCAATATGTCATTTCGAAATGAGGCGCATGGTGCCGATTGAGAAATCTCTTTTTTCAAATTTCTCACACTCTCTACATTCGGTTCGAAATGACAGTTGTACGAAGTCCAAGAGAATGTTGTTCTGTCATTCCCGCCAAAGAATAAGATTATGGATTCCGCATCGTACTTCGACTTCCTGCCCGTCTGGTAGGCGGGCGCTCAGGGAACTGATCTGAGTGACACTTCGTGCCTAAGTGGTTAGTACCGCAAAATCTTACACTTCAATATTTTAACGTAAAAGTGGCTTTTTTAATGTGAAATATTTCTATCTTTATGTTAGAAATAATTAACATTAAATATAAAATCATGAAATCAACAAAAACCGCACTGATCCTTGTTTTGGTAGGTGCAGTCATGTTTTCGGGAGGTTTATGGCTTTACTCCACAGGTAAAAGCCTAGGATTGTTGGAAATCGGCACCGCCATACTTGTTTTGATCGTGGTGCTTTTAAGTCTGTTTGTTGGGCTAAAACGCATAAAAGATGAAAAAAAAGGCCTACCCGTAGATGATGAATTGAGTCTTCGGATCAAACAAAAAGCGGGTGCCAGTGCCTTTTCGGTGTCGTTCATTCTTTGGCCCATTATTTTGATCTTCACCATGGACTCTGATCTGGATGTCCGAATTCCGATTGAAATCGGGATTCTGGCCATGGGATTGATCTTCATCGGATTTTGGATCTATTATTCAAGAATGGGTTTGAAGGATGAAAACCAGAATTAAAGAGTTGCGCGCCAAGCATAACCTGACCCAAGAGGATTTGGCCAAAAAGGTGAATGTGCGGCGCGAAACCATTGTATTTTTGGAGAAAGGCAAATACAACCCGTCATTGCAATTGGCGTATGATGTGTCCAAAGTGTTCGATTTGAGGATTGAGGAGGTGTTTGTTTTTGAAGATTCCAACTGAAGTCGGGCAGCTATGGTTTTTTATTCTTGGCCTCAATCCATTTGGCCATATACTTAGTACTGGTCAAGGTTTGATGTTGCAGCAATCGCCCCATGAAGTTTTCGGTTCGATGAGCATCAAGATTGTCCATCAAATATTTCAACCGCTCTCCCAACTTTTTTTGATGGGTGACTTTGTCAAAGTGTTCATTGAAGGTTCTGATGCCCTCAGCATGGGCTCGTTCCCATAGTTTTTGGTCGGTGTAAAATTGTACGGCGGCATGGGCAAAATCTGCCCAATTATCGGCTACCCTACCACCCCAGTTTTTATCATTGAACATGCCTTCTGCCCCTATTTTAGTAGTCACAGATGGAGTGCCGTTTCGCAAGGCATCCAATAATTTACCCTTGATTCCGGCTCCAAAACGAAGGGGTGCCAACAGCACTCTCGCGCTTCGAAGGATATCGGAAATATCTTCGGCCCATCCATGGACCAAAAATCCGGTATTTGGGTCGTTCCATTCGTATACGTGCTGCGGTAAGTAGGCTCCATACACATGCAGTTGGGCTTTGGGCAACTGCTGTCGAACTTGGGGCCAAATGTTGGTTTTCAAAACACGAAGTGCATCCACATTGGGAGCATGTTTTCCATTGCCCAAAGTCACAAAATCGATTCGTGTATTAAAGTCGGGCCATATAGCTTTTTCTTTTGTTGAAATAGCATCAAAAAACAAGGGCAGGTGCAGTAAAAACTGGTCAGGTATGCCCAATTCCTTCAGAAGTACCTCTTCAAAGCTGGAGACCATCAAAGTCAGGTCACTCCGATAGATACTGGCCACCTCGCGCAGTGTCATTGGATGGTTCTTCCAGCCGTTCAGTGTGAAATCGACCTCCTTGTTCAAGGCTTCTTCCCTAGCCTTCCGCAGCGCGTGCAAATCTTCGGTATTGAGAACACGAATGGCCTGTGGGGCAAATTCGGCTACCCGCCAACCAAACTGTTCTTCTACCATAAAGCGATCGAAAACCACCACATCGGGCTGCAATGCCTGTACAAAAGTGTCAAAACTGGGATTGTTGAGTTCGATGGTTGCCTCCTCAATGCCTAGTTGCTCCAAATCCATGCTGTATTCTGTCTTGGTAGCGGTGGAAGCAAATGTAATCTGATAACCAAAGGTTTTAAAGGTTTCCAACAATTGTTGCATGCGGCTGCCGGCAGCCGTGGTCGATGGTTCGGGCCATACAAAACCGATAACAAAGAGCTTTTTCATGCAGTTGGGCAAAGGGTCAGAGGTGAATGCTAAAAGTACGAAGTTGTAGGTACAAAGTTGAAGGTATGAAGTTTTAGAGCCGAGAATCCAATATTCATGCAAGCTACATTCGGGCCGCAAACATTTTGGAAATACTGGAGCGCAATTTACGCTCGTAGTCTTCCTCCAACCATTCCTTGTAGTTTTTGGTGTTATTCATAATACAGTAAGAATACTGCTTCACCCGATAGGCGATTTCATCCTTCAGTTCCTTGGCCAAGATTCGGGCATCGAACACATCTTCGCTGTTTTCCACACAGATTTGGGCATGTTGCTCAATACTGCGCTCCAAAACCAACTTGGATTTCTTTCCTTCAGCAAAGACTTTCTTGTATTCTTCCTTGATATCAAACGTGATGTTTTCCGACTTGCTGAACTTGGCTTTGAGTTCATCCGGCATTTCGTAGACAAAATCACGCTCGATTTCTTCATCATTTTTAATGTTCTCCAAGTAGAAATCGGGGAAATGGAAGATTTCCTGCCAATCGATGGGTGCATCCCAAGGTCCAAATCGGGCAATGTTGTTTCCCATATCGATGACATTAAACTCATCTTTGTCGGGCAAAATCCGAGAGCCCCGTCCGATCATCTGAAAATACAGTGTGAGCGATCGTGTGGCCCGGTTCAATATGATGGATTTCACGGTGGGTTCATCAAAACCAGTGGTCAGGATACTTACCGAAGTAAGGATGGCATCGGGAGTCTCGGCAAACCATTCCAGGATTTCCTTTCGCTCGTTGGCCGTGTTCTTATTATCGAGGTGGCGAATATTGTACCCGGCCTTTTTAAAGGTTTCGTACACATAGAGCGAGGTGTTGATACCGTTGTTGAAAATTAGGGTCTTGGTACCCTTTGCGATTTCTTCGTAGGCGGTCAATAATTTGCCCAACATGCTATGGTTGCCATAGAATTCATCCGAAGATTTTACGGTATAGTCGCCATGGATGCCCAGTTTTAACGTCTTTAGGCTAACATCGTAATTGTACAGGTTGGCCTTGGCCAAGAACTCCTTTTCAATCAATGATTTTATGGATTCCCCAATGATCAAATGCTTGTAATGGTCCTTCATGGGGAGCTTGATGTTGGAGCTCAGGGGTGTCGCGGTAACGCCCAGGATGGTCGCCTCATCAAAATATTTGAACAGCTTTCGGAAGGAGTTGTAGTGGGCTTCATCGATGATGACCAGACCGATGTTCTTGATGTCCACCTTTTCTTCCTGAAGTCGGTTGTTCAAGGTTTCCACCATGGCCACAAAGCACATGTAATCGTCTTGATCGTACAGTTCCTTTACCTCACTATTGATGATTTTGTTGGCCACACCAAATCCATGCAGCATTTGTGAGGTCTGCTTGCTCAATTCGATGCGGTGGGTAAGCACAATGACTTTTTTACCGGTATTTTGGATATACCTGCGCGTAATTTCGGAGAACACTACGGTTTTACCACCACCAGTGGGCAATTGGTAGAGAATATTGGTGCCCTCGGGTAGTTCTTCCAAATGCTTGAAGATCTTACGTAGATCTTCTTGCTGGTAGTCGTATAGTGTTTTTTTATGTACTGTTTTATTTACCTCCAAGAATCAATGGCTTAAGCGTTCCAAATTCAAAAACCCTACAAAATTAGGAGATTTTTGTCGGCGCTGGAAACGCCAATGTTGGAATTCTATCAATATTCTATCAACAATTGAAACTTTAACCTTTTTTAAGATAAATCCGGTACAAGCTCATAAGATTTGGATAAGAATAACATTTTGTGCTTGGAAAATCGGGTATAAAAACGTATAATATAAGCTTAAATCACTTTCAAATCCAAAGCAAGAATGAGGCAACTTAAAATCATTAAACAGGTAACCAACCGAGAATCCAAATCCCTAGACAAGTACCTACAAGACATCAGTAAAATTGATTTGATCACTGCGCAGGAAGAAGTGGAATTGGCACAACGGATTAGGGAGGGTGACCAAGTTGCCTTGGAAAAATTGACCAATGCCAACCTCCGTTTTGTGGTTTCTGTTGCCAAACAATACCAAAACCAAGGGTTGAAACTGCCCGATCTGATCAACGAAGGAAATGTGGGATTGGTAAAAGCGGCCAAACGATTTGATGAGACCCGTGGATTTAAATTTATTTCCTATGCCGTTTGGTGGATCCGGCAATCCATTCTTCAGGCCTTGGCCGAACAAAGCCGTGTGGTGCGACTGCCACTGAACAAGATCGGCTCAATCAATAAAATCAAGAAAACCTTCAGTTATTTGGAACAGGCCCATGAGCGTCCACCATCTGCGGAAGAAATTGCAAAGGAATTGGACATGACCGTTTCCGAAGTAAAGCAATCCCTTCGAAATTCGGGTCGCCATGTGTCCATGGATGCCCCACTAAAGGAAGGCGAAACTTCCAATTTGTATGATGTGTTACGTGCGGGCGATTCCCCAAAACCGGACCGTGGCTTGATGCACCAATCCCTGAATACGGAAATCAATCGTGCACTGGACACTTTATCACCACGTGAAGCGGATGTGGTCCGTTTGTATTATGGCATCGGGAATCAACCGTCAATGACCTTGGAAGAAATTGGCAGCACTTTCGATCTTACCCGGGAACGAGTTCGACAAATTCGGGAAAAGGCCATTCGAAAATTGCGACATACTTCAAAGAGTAAAATTCTGAAGTCCTATTTGGGCTAGTGAAAGATTTCGATATAAAATAGAAAAGGGGATGCACAACGCATCCCCTTTTCCATGATATTCACTTAAACAACTTATGGGTGACTCAATAGATTAATATCAAAATCTGTGAGGATACTATTCAAATCCTGGATAAAATTCAGATAAGCTGTGTTGTCGTGATTATAATTTTTCATGGCTTCAGAATTTGGGGTTTTGTGTCTTATAAATAATCAAGCTCGGCCAGTTCGTTAACGGTCAAAATTTCGTTCAACTCCTGTAAAAATGCCAAGTATTCTTCTCCGTAGGTGTCGTATAACATTTTAATATCGGGGTTTATTATTTGGGTCTAACCTATTAACGTGAATCTATATCAAAGATTATTCGGGTACAATATTTTGTGGTGAATTTGGCATATTTGGTTGTGTAATTGCCATTTATTCCATGGTCATGATATCCAAGGTCACTCCAAATTCCAAGTCCGGATCCACCTTGCTTGGGCGTATATTGAACTCGTCATAAATAAAGCACAGGTTCATGGGCAATCTTCTTCGTTCGCTTTCCGATATAAGGCCCAGTTTATCCTGAAGCTTGCTTTTTATTTCAAAAGCCTTGTTACTGATTTTAGCATTTTCATGTGTTTCCAGTTCCGCTAAAAAAGGTAACTCTTTCCGGTCCCCTACCTCCAGCATTTGATCCATCAACATAAGTTTGCATTCCAGATCTTTCGCATGTTTGAACAACGGGTAAAAAATACTCTGCAGGTATGCGGGCAATTCCTTGGTCGCCATAGTTCGGTTTTATTTACATGGTTCTGAACAGTTCCATTTCAAAATCCACCTGCTCCTGCACCATGGGGTATTCCATTACAAATTGTTCGTACAGGAAAGCCAGATGTTTGGCATCTTGTTCGGTCTTGCTCATCAAGGCCATTTGGTTGACAATATCGGTAAGTTCATGTGCCTTCATCATTTTTAGATTGGGCACAATTTTTTGACAAGCTTGTTCCAAGTTGACGAAATCCTCGTTCATCAAATGTACTTTGGCACTGCCTATAAATTCCAACACATTGTGCTTGAACATCCGCACCAGTTCTTCCATGAGCTCCATTTGGCCCATGCAATCCTCCAATACGGGTTTTAAATTGATCTTGTGGGCAGCAAAGCCCGAATCCAAACTTTTTTCTATGGTCTGAAAACTGATCGGCATATTTTCCGGGGTATTTGATTCTGTTTCAAAAAGCTCTTGAGTAAGTTGTTGTAAGGCTTTTACAATGGCATATTGTTTTTGGGTCAAAGGGGTTTGTTCCAATGCAGCGATCAATTTTTGCATTTGGTTGGCTTCCTTTCTGTCCAAGCACTTTTTGCTTGAACCTGCTATGCCCACTTTTTGGTAAATGGTTTCGAGTTGTTTCATTTCGGAAACCCCAAAAACCTTGTCTTCCAGTCCGTGTTTAAAGATTTCAAAGGATTTTTTGAGTTCTCCGGCCTCAACAATGCCCAATTCTTCATATGAGAATGAGCTGAGTCCGATTTCCAATTTTTCCAGATATAAGAGTAATTCGCGTGTTCCCAATGGTTTGATTACTATGAATGTTTACCCTAAAATGTGGAATCCCTTGAGGGCTGGCAATTTAATGTTCCGTAGGATTCGGATTTTGTTGTCAAATTGCGTTATTTGTAGGTGTAAAAAACCAACCATGAAACAATTCTACCTTTTATTGAGCACTATCGCACTGATTTCCTGTGCAGAGAAACAACCTAAAGCCACTGAAAACTTGGAAGAAAAAGCCCGTCGCATTCACGATGCGGTGATCACCATTGACACCCACGACGACATCAATGTCAAAAATTTTACAGACAGTATCAACTATACCCAAAACCTGGATACCCAGGTCAATTTGCCCAAAATGAGGGAGGGTGGATTGGATGTGGCTTGGCTGATTGTGTATACCGGTCAAGACACGTTGAGTACCGATGGATATGCCAAAGCTTCCGACAACGCTATGTCCAAATTCGAGGCCATTCACAAATTGTGTGAAGAAATAGCTCCCGACCAAATTGAATTGGCCCTTACCTCGGCGGATGTACGCCGAATTGTGGACTCTGGAAAAAAAGTGGCCATGATCGGGGTGGAAAATGCCTATCCCATTGGTGAGGATCTTTCTAAAATCGAGGAATACCAAAAACTTGGTGCCCGATATATTTCTCTTGCACACAACGGACACAGTCAGTTCAGTGATTCCAATACCGGTGAGCAGGATAGCGTTTGGCTACACAATGGATTGAGTGACCTGGGCAAACAGGCTGTTGCTGAAATGAACCGCGTGGGCATCATGATCGATGTCTCCCACCCTTCCAAGGAAGCCATGAAACAGATGATCGAGCTTACCAAAGCGCCCATTATCGCCTCCCACTCTTCAGCTCGAGCGTTGTGCAACCATAGTAGGAACTTGGATGACGAGCAATTGCTCCTCATGAAAGAAAATGGTGGTGTGGTGCAGACCGTGGCCTTCAGCTCCTATTTGAATACGGAAAAACATGAAGCGCGCGCCGACTACATGAAACAAGTGTACCAAAAAGTGGCTGATTCCCTGGGCGTTGATTGGTACGAACGTTCCCAATTCGCCACACTGAGCAAAGAACAAAGGGACGCCTTTTTTGAATACTACCCCAAAGTGGTAAATATCGCCAAGGAACTGGCCGAAAAGGACCCTAATATTCCCCCTGCTGTAAATGTGTCCGATTTTGTGGACCACATTGATTACATGGTGAAACTCATCGGTATTGATCACGTGGGCATCAGCTCCGATTTTGATGGAGGTGGTGGCATAGAAGGTTGGTCCGATGCCTCTGAAACCTTCAATGTGACCTTGGAACTGGTAAAACGAGGGTATACCGAAGAGGAAATCGCCAAATTGTGGGGCGGAAATCTCTTGCGTGTATTGGACGAGGTTCAGGCCGTTGCCCAAACCATGAACTAAACGGCTTCCTCCTTTTCCTTCTTGGCCAAACGATCTTTTACGTATTCGATCTTGGTCTTGCCATGGGGCTTAGGATTGCCTTGATCATCCAGATTTACCATAATGATATTGTCCACGGTAACGATACTTTCGTGGGTCATTTTATTTCGAACCTCACAGTTGAGGGAAATGGAGGTGACCCCGAATTTGATCACATCGATACCAATTTCAATGATGTCACCATCCACTGCGGTGCTCATAAAATTGATTTCGGACATATATTTGGTAACTACTTTCTTGTTTTCCAACTGAATGATGCTATATAGCACCGCCTCTTCATCTATCCAGGCCAGGACCTTCCCGCCAAACAGTGTTCCATTGGCGTTCAAATCTTCGGGTTTTACCCATTTTCGTGTATGAAATCGCATATTGAAACTAATTAATTATTGCCGCAAAGTTAGGTTGATCTCACATTGCTTGTTCATCCTAAACCCTACTAATTTTATATAATTATCAATTTGAAATAATTCGGTTTCCCGTAATAGCAAGTACGCAATTTTAGGGCTTTTGGATTTTTAATTCCTTGAAAATAAGGCGTTGTCCTTGATAAGCAGGCTTGTAATGGATGATCGGACAAAAAATGATCGCATTGTGGCATGGGATGTTCATAACATCGTTGACAACTAATGGGGATTTAAAAACGGACAGATTGATCATTATGTAATTTTAATAAAACTAAAAGCCATGGATTCACGATCCAAGAGTCTTTTGGACATTCGTCCAGAAATTCCACAAGCACATTTTAATAGCCAAATGAGTTTTGATGAGCGGTTTCAAAACCGAACATTACGACCCGTGATCAAGCTTCAAAACTTTCTGCTCGTAGAAGCATTCAAGAATTATGTGAACAAACACAAGGGTGTTTTTCATGATCTTTCCTTGGAGAAAAAGCTACAATATATTGAGCGTGCCATCCAAAAGGACATCAAATTCCGAAATTCATTGAAAGGGATGGTCATTGGGCAATTTACCGTAGAGGAGTACACAGATTACATATCCAATTCATCAGCATTGAACAAGCGGATGATGAACATGGTGGTCGAACGCTTGAAAGATCAGGTCCAACTATTGGACCATGAGGCACTTTTACAAGAGTGATTCCCCGTTCAAATTGGTGGTAAGCACGTCGCTCATCAAATCAAAATAAGGGCGTATGGCTCGATAAGACCGGTCGACTTCTCCTAAAAATTGTGGGGATAACACTTCTTGATCGGCAAAGTTGCGTACAAAAATGTACTGTTTGTGTTTGATCAAATCGATATCGGGGTGTTCTTTATCAAATCCTTTCGGTGCCGTTTTCACCGTTTCACCCTTTAATTCTCCCCAAACCGCTTTAAAGTCCGGATTACCGATAACCTGCCTAAACTCAGAGGCGTCCATTTCCAATTCCTTGCGGATGCGAAAAAGATCTTCCTTGTTCGGCGCCCAAAAACCGGTGGCCAAAAAGGATTCCCCCGGCTTTAAGTGCATATAGTACCCACCTCTCAAATGGGCTCCCAAACGAGAAAATGAACCTGCAAAATGGGATTTATACGGGGTTTTATCCTTGGAAAAGCGCACATCACGATAAATACGGAACATTTTCATTTTTTCGATGTCATCGTGATGGTTCAGGTTATCTTTTACAGCTTCAAAAAAAGACTTGACAGTCTTTTCATGGGATTTAAATTCCGACTTGTGTTCTTCGAACCAATCCCTATTATTGTTCTTTTCGAGTTGTTTTAAAAAATCAAATGCAGGTTTCGAAATCGTACTATTGGTCGCCATATATCGATGATATGTTATTTTTAAACTAAAGTTACCGTTTTATCCCTGCCTATGGTAAGGAATTGCATAATTTTAGGACAATAGTGCATATTATGGACAAAGAAAAAATCATAGCCGAACTGAACAGGCATAAAAAATTGCCCTATCTCGATTTTAGGCTCAAACAGGAAACCGAAGATTTTACCGATACCCTTTTTTACACTCTTTTTGATGCGAATACGCCTGTAGCGGTGAATTTGGAATTGCTGGAAAAGCAGTTCAACCGCTTGATGGATATGGCTTGTTTGGAGTTGGAACGACCCAGCAACGAGTTATGGGACAACTATGTTTCCCATTTGCCGGAAATTTTGGAAAAATTGAACCTGGATGCCGAAGCTATCCTGAACTGTGACCCTGCTTCCTTGTCTATCCAGGAAATTTATATGGCTTATCCAGGTTTTTATGCCATTTCCATATATCGATTGGCCCACGAACTTTACAAACAAAATGTGCCCTTGGTACCCCGATTGATGACGGAGTATGCACACAGACAGACTGGTGTGGACATCAATCCCGGAGCCCAGATCGGGAAATCGTTTTTTATTGATCACGCCACTGGAGTTGTGATTGGGGAAACGGCCATTATTCACGATAATGTAAAAATTTATCAAGGAGTCACCTTGGGAGCTTTGTATGTGGCCAAAAATTTGGAGAAGACCAAAAGACACCCAACCATTATGAGCAATGTAACCATTTATGCCAACGCAACTATCTTGGGAGGCAATACCGTTGTGGGCGAAAATTCAATAATTGGGGGTAATGCATGGGTCACAGCCTCAGTCCCACCAAATTCAACCGTTTTTCATACCCCTGAAATCAAAATTAAGACAGCGCCAAATGTCTAAAAGTATACTCGATCTTATTGGAAACACACCTTTGGTGGAATCCAAGGTATTGAACACCAATCCCAATGTAAAAGTGCTATTTAAACTGGAAGGCAATAATCCAGGTGGAAGTGTTAAGGACCGCCCAGCCTACAACATGATCAAAAGTGGGTTGGAACGGGGCGATTTTACGAAATCCTCGAAGTTGATTGAGGCCACAAGCGGCAACACGGGTATTGGATTGGCGATGGTAGCCAGTCTTTTCGGTTTGGACATCGAATTGGTAATGCCGGAAAACTCTACCAAGGAACGGGTACAGACCATGCGTGCCTATGGTGCTAAAGTTACCTTGACTCCAGCCGATGTGGGCATAGAAGGTGCTCGAGATTACGCGGAGTCCAAAGTGAAGGATGAAGGGTACATTATGATGAACCAATTCGCCAATGATGACAATTGGAAGGCCCATTACAAAACCACGGGACCAGAAATTTGGCGCGACACGAATGGTGAAATCACCCATTTTGTATCGAGTATGGGCACCACAGGAACCATTATGGGGACTTCTACCTTTTTGAAGGAACAAAGTACAAATGTCCAAATTGTGGGAGTGCAACCTACCGATAACTCCAAGATACCGGGCATACGCAAATGGCCACAGGAATACTTGCCCAAGATTTTCAATCCAAGTAAAGTGGATGTGGTAATGGAAGTAAGCGAATTGGAGGCTATCGAAATGGCCAAAAGGCTAGCCAAGGAAGAAGGGATTTTTGCTGGGATGAGTAGCGGAGGTGCCGCTACCGTGGCATTGCGTCTTGCGGAGACCTTAGAAAGTGGAACCATTGTATCCATTGTCTGCGACCGTGGCGATCGTTATTTATCCTCCGATCTTTTTGAGGGATAACATCCTTTTTTCGCATCATAAAATCGTAGCTAGATATCAGATTTTTCTGATTATCCAACATTGATTACGGTTTGTCGATTTGATTTAAATATTAATTTCCAAACTGCGTTCTTTGAATTGAATTTAATTCCCAAATCTTGATTCAACATGAACGTAATTACCAAAATCTTCAATTGGAAAGTAACCCTTCTTAGCAGTGCTATAATTTTAATACTATTGGTCGTTTTGGATTTCTATGGTGTGTATACCAATAGTTTTTATATTCTAAAACCCGACAATTATATCTTTCCGTTGTTAAGTACCGTTCATTTTGTATACTTATATGTGGTTTGGTTCAAAATTCGGGAGTATGAACTGCCGGATCCCAAAATGAGAAACATAGAATTTACGCTGTACGCCATACTTCTAGTCTATTTTTACAAGATTTATGACAGTTACCAGATTTTGATTTCTGTATCAGACTATGATGAACATGTTATTCCGGTTACATTTCAACCTATGGCCATCCTAACCCTGGTGCTGTACGGCCTTTTGCCCCTATTGACATTTTATACTTTTTGGCTTCGTAGAAAATATATTGGGGCTTATAATTTTGAAAATTATAACGACAATCTCAATATTTGGCAATAATCGTTATAGTCCTCGAATGTAGCTTCCGTACAGGTCTTTGAACTGAAACCCTTGCACGAAACGGTGCTTGCTCAATTTTTTGTGCGCGACCAATCCCCAAAGCAATAGTTCTTTCAAGAAATAAGAATCTTCTTTGGAAATTTCAGGTTGATGCGTCTTGATAAGTTGGTTCAATGGGCCCACGGCATCCAATTTAGATCTGTAATCAGCATCGGAATCATCATCCAAAAGATCAAAGCCTTCCCCTTCAAAAAACCAAAGCACCAATTCATCGTAATCGGTTTCCTCCTCCTTACGTTGCAATTTTTCAATTTTGGGGAAGAATTTTGGAAATATGGATTTCACGGCATCCTCGATCAAGGTTTCCGCTACAAATCCAGCTCCCTCCTGCTCACCTTCATATACCAATTCAATTTTTCCGGTGATGGATGGGATCACGCCCATAAAATCACTCAATCGAACCGATGTTTCCGAATCTCCACTTAATATGGCCCTTCGTTCGGCCGTACTCAATAAGTTTTCGAAGGCAGTGATGCTCATACGGGCACTTACACCACTTTTGGCATCCACATATTCACTTTTGCGTGCTTCAAAACTGATTTGTTCCAACAGGTCCATGGCCAGTTCTGGCACATAAATATGCTCGGATTGCCTATTGTCCAAACGGGCTTCTTGCTTGGTTATCTTCTTCGCAATATCGATGCTTTCCGGATAGTGGGTCAAGATCTGCGAACCGATACGATCCTTCAAAGGGGTTACAATACTGCCTCGATTGGTGTAATCTTCGGGATTGGCCGTGAACACAAACTGAATGTCCAAAGGCAATCGTATTTTAAACCCTCGAATTTGTATATCACCCTCTTGCAGTATGTTGAACAATGCCACTTGAATTCTTGCTTGAAGGTCTGGCAGCTCATTGATTACGAAAATGCATCGGTTGGCCCTTGGAATCATACCGAAATGAATCACGCGATCATCAGCGTAAGATAGTTTAAGGTTGGCTGCTTTAATCGGGTCCACATCGCCTATCAAATCGGCAACGGTAACATCGGGTGTGGCCAGTTTTTCGAAGAACCGTTCATCTCGATGTATCCAGGTAATGGGTGTGTCATTGCCTTTTTCCTTGATAAGCTCCATGGCGTATCTGGACATCGGACACATTGGATCGTCGTGGATTTCCGAACCGGCCACAATCGGCATCCATTCATCCAACAGTTGTACCATCAAACGGGCCAAGCGGGTCTTGGCTTGTCCGCGAAGCCCCAATAAATTGATGTTGTGTCTTGAAAGAATGGCGCGTTCCAATTCTGGGATCACCGAATTTTCATAGCCCCAAACACCTTTGAACACTTCTTCTTTATTTCGAATTTTTTCCAATAAGTTGTCACGAAGCTCATCCTTGATGCTTTTACTCTTATAGCCTGCATTCTTGAGCTCGCCCAGTGTTTTTATTTTGATGTGGTCCAATTTCATGAGGTTATTATCCTTTGATTCTTCTTTTTCTGTTTTGTTCGTAATCTTCAAAAATCATTTCGCCCAATCCCTTTAGCCCAGTGTAAAAGGCTTTCCCCTTGTTCGCTTTGGTAAATTCCCGTACAAATTGCATTAAATAAGGGTCCTCAGCAATCATAAAGGTGGTAATGGGTATGTGCAGCTTTCTGGCCTGCTGTGCCATAGTGTAGCATTTTTCCACGATATAATCGTCCAGGCCAACACTGTTCTTGTAGTAATCGCCATTGGGCAAACGGATACACGAAGGTTTGCCGTCGGTGATCATAAAAATCTGTTTATTGGTGTTCCGCTTACGTCGAAGCATGTCCATGGCCAGTTGAAGTCCAGCAACCGTATTGGTGTGGTACGGCCCCACTTTTAAATAGGGCAATTCCTTGATGGCAATGGGCCAAGCATCGTTCCCAAATACCAAAATGTCCAGGGTGTCCTTCGGGTACCGGGTGGTGATGAGCTCAGCGAGGGCCATGGCCACTTTTTTGGCGGGTGTAATGCGGTCCTCCCCATATAAGATCATACTGTGACTGATGTCAATCATCAATACCGTACTCATCTGCGCCTTGTATTGGGTATCCTCAACGACCAAATCTTCCTCATTCAGGGAAAAACTGTCGAGACCATGGTTTACTTGGGCATTTTTAAGACTCTCGGTCACGGAGATATGTTCCAAGGAATCCCCAAAACGATATTCACGAAACTCCCCGGTATGTTCATCTCCCCTCCCCGATTTACCTGTTCGGTGGTTTCCGGACCCACTGCGCTTGATTTTGCCAAAAATTTGGTCCAACGCTCGCTGTCGCAGTACTCGCTCCAATTTGGCCGTGATGGATAAGTTGCCACCGCCACCGTTTTCATCGCCTTCTTCAGCTTCACCGCCTTGCTGCCCATCCATGTCAAATTCTTCACGGATATAACCTTTGGCCTTTAGGTCTTCAATAAAATCATCAATGGTGTAGTCCTCATCAGTGAGGTCATATTCCTGATCCAATTGACGTAGCCAATCCAAAGCTTCTTCCACATCACCTGAAGTATGCGTGATGAGTTCTTGAAAAATCTCAAAGAGTTTTTCGAACGGGGTTTGATCAGGAGCTTCGTAATTGGTGAAACGAAACCCTTTTCTTGTGTTCATAGCCATTACATAAAATTACGGCATTTCCATGTAATGACGATTGCTTTAGAAAAAACTTAACGCTCTTGTTCAACAACAAAATGGAAACTGTTGATAAAGAAAAAGTGCCGGGCCCTAGAAACCCGACACTCTGGCATTCAACCAACCTAAACTAATCTTCCACAAAAGTGTAACTGGTCCGAACAAACTCTGTCAACCTAAAATAGCCAAAGGCATAGTTTTCAGGATTTGTCTCATTGATGCAATTCCCTTTTACCGCCACTGGGGTTGTTTCAAAAAGTCCTACACCTCCCAGCTGTGCCGTCAAAATTTTCATATAGTCGTAGTAGGCTCCTGAAATACCATACATTTCAATGGTAACAATATCACCAGGTGCGAAAGGAGTAATGTTCTCCTCTTCGTTTTCCTCAATTTCGTACCACCAGTCAAGCTCGTTCCCGTTCACAAATTCATCCTCGCCCACTTCTAAATCTGGTAGCAAGTCTCCATCCCGTTGAAACTTAAAAAGGTAATTGTTTCCTTCCTCGATGGGGTCGGTGAATACCACATGAACTTCAAGTGCATCGGTGTCGAACCCTTCTTCACGGGCTTGAAATACATCGGTGATGTTGGTAACACCCGTCATGGTTTCAGTAGCAGTATAGATTTCCCCATTATACTCAATTCGAAGTGAATAGCTTTGCCCTAACACAGGGTTGAACGTTGTGGTGCGATATTCTCCATTGCCTTGATCGGCAAAATCGAAGGTTTCGTTGTTTGTAAGATTCGTGACCGCTACATTGGCACCGGTCACAGCTGAGATGGTATTGGTATCAAAAAATGGGGTGGACTCGCTCAATTTTATGGTCTGTACATTTCCCATGGTACCTTTTTCCCAGTCCAAAGAGGCTTCTACCACCAAGCGTTTGGGACCTTCTTGGACTTCAACGTCCACTACATCCTCGCAAGAGGCGAAAATTATTATAATGATCAGTGCTAAGAGTTCTTTCAATGTTTTCATGGTCTAGAATTTAAAGTTGTAGGTTAATGAGGGAACTATGCCAAAAATGGCAGTTCTTGTGGCTTCATTGGCTCCTGTTTCCAAATTTTGTCCAAAGGAGATGGAGGCAGCGTTCTTTCTGTGATACAAGTTGTAGATGCTGAGTACCCACTCCCCTTTAAAGCGTTTGTTCTGATATTTTCTGGGCTTGTAATTCACGGAAACGTCCATTCGATGATAGGCTGGCAAACGATCTGAATTTCTATCAGCATAGCTGGCAATGGACAATCCTTCGTATCGATACTGTCCATTGGGATACGTCACCGGTCTGCCGGTTTGAAAGACCAAATTGGTACCAAAACTCCATTGATCGTCCAAACGATAAGCTCCCGAAACGGAGATGTCATGGGTCCTATCAAAAAACGCATTGTACCATTCCCCATTGTTGATGCCGGGGCCTCCAGCATAGCCACCAAGAGTCCTTTGTTCGGATTTTGAGAGTGTATAAGCAATCCAACCTGTTAGGTTACCCTCATTTTTCCGAAGTAATAATTCCAAACCATAGGCACGCATTTCACCATTCAAGATTTCGGTCTCAATGGAATTTTGCCCTACCAGTTCCGCCCCATCTATGTAGTCTATTCGATTATCCACGGTTTTGTAGTAGGCTTCCATTTCCAAGGAATAGATCTTATTCGAAAAATTACGGAAGTAACCCAACGCATACTGGTTCGACAGTTGGGGTTTAATAAACGGACCACTGGGGGTCCAAACATCCAATGGGGTTACCGATGAAGTATTGGACAACAAATGGATGTACTGGGCTGTTCGTGAAAAACCTGCTTTAATGGATGCATCATCGTTCAACAGATACGCAAGGGAAACACGAGGCTCCAAATTATCGAAGTTTTCAATGGCATCACCCTTTGCATAATTGGTTTCGCCTATGACCTCTCCCCGTTCATAAATGCCTAATTGCGGATTGTACACTACAGGTTGTTCGTTTATATATTGGTTAATGGGTTGCCCACCCAGTCTAGAGAAGGTGCTAAATCGAAGACCATATTGTGCTGTCAACCTTGGGCTCAATTTATGCTCTGCATTTAGATAAAAACCACTTTCAAAGGCTCGCTTTTGGTCCAGCTTCAATGCATTTACAGGGGATGTGTCAGCTGTTGGGGTTACTTCTCCCGGGTCAAAATCATAAAAAATACCATTGGCGCCAAAATCCAATTTGAAGGCATCGCTCAAATAGTATTTAAAGTCATACTTAAGATTGTAGTTGGTAATGGAGGATACCCACACAAACTCCTCTTGGGCAAATTCCAAATCGTAATCGTATCGACTTAAAATTGCCGAAAGGTTCGAAAACAGGCGGTCGTAAAAAATATGGTTCCAACGTAGGTTGCCTGAGGCATTTCCGTAACTGCTGTCAAAAGCATTACCCAGTTTAAAGGCATCCCGCCCAAAATAGCCACTGAGAAAAAGCTTATTATTAGGGTCTATGCTGTAGTTGGTCTTTAGGTTTAGGTCGTAAAAGCTGACACTGTTATCTTCCCCGGCAGCTTTCAGTAACAGGTCCACATAGGAACGGCGACCTGCCACCAAGAAAGAGCCCTTATCACCAAACATGGGGCCTTCCGCAGTCAGTCGGCTGGAGATGATGCCGATACCCCCATTCAGTTCAAAGTTTTTACTGTTCCCATCTTTTTGCCGAATGTCCAATACCGAGGAGACCCGACCGCCAAATCGTGCGGGGATGCCTCCTTTGTACAGTTTTACATCCTTGATGGCATCTGCATTGAATACGGAAAAGAAACCGAACATATGGGAGGTGTTATAGATAATGGCCTCATCCAGCAATACAAGATTCTGGTCCTGTGCGCCACCCCGCACATGGAAACCTCCGCTACCTTCCCCATTGTTGGTGACACCGGGCAGCATTTGAAGGGATTTTAATATGTCCAGTTCTCCAAGTACTACGGGCATTTGCTTCACGGTCCCAATATTCATTTTCACAACGCTCATTTCGGGCTTTCGCAAGATGGCACGTTCGGGTTCGTCCGCAGTGACCACTACTTCATCCAGTTCTGTTGAAAATTCTGAAATTTCCACATCGTGTTTCAAGTCGCTGTCCAAATTAATTTTGAGGTTAACATCCGTGTAGCCCATGTACGAAATACTGAGCACGTACTCGCCTTCCGGGGCGGTGATGGAATAAAAGCCGTATTCGTTGGTGACGCCGCCCATAGTTGTTCCCGTTAAAAGTACCGAGGCTCCGAAAAGGGTTTCCCCATTGCTCTTATCGGTAATGGTCCCACTAATGGTGTGACTGGTCTGACCCATGGCCAGAATGCAGCCCATAAAGAAAAACCACAGCAACCAAACGGTACTTTTGATTGCTGGGTTCAACGGTGATTTTCTGTTCATTTTTTGATGCTTTGATGGTTGTACTTAAAATTTTCACCATCATAGACAGGCCAAAATTTGAAGGGTTGCATATACCCGCTTTTTTAAAGAAACTTTCCTTCCTATTTTTTCGAAACCACATTTTTTGCAATTTTTTTTCTTGAAGGTGCAACCCTTTACTTTTGCATTTGTCTTTAGCAACAGCAAAGGCATCAACCTAAACCAGTGGAAACCGACATCCGTTTTACGCACAAAGCCATCGTGGAGCAATGCAAGGCCGGCAATGCCAGTTCGCAGTACGAACTGTATTCCCGCTATGTGGATGCCATGTTCAATGTGGGATTACGGTTTTTGGGGAATACGGAAGATGCCGAAGACATTGTGCAGGACAGCTTTGTGGATGCATTTAAGAACTTGAACGACTTTAAGTATGAAAGTAGTTTCGGGGCTTGGTTGAAACGGATTGTCATCAATAAAAGCATCAACCATTTGAAGGCCAAACGCATACCTGTGGTGCCCATGGAGCCCCATGAGTTTCATTTGGCCGATGAAGAACCACCGGAAGCTGAGGCTACGGACATCGAAAAGGTAAAAAGGGGCATTGCCCTATTACCGGACGGTTACCGACAGATCATCAATCTGTATTTGATTGAAGGATATGATCATGTGGAAATTGGGGAAATCTTGGAAATTTCAACCAGTACTTCAAAATCCCAGTATCATAGAGCAAAGAAAAAGTTATTGGAAATTATAGATGGAATGTAATGGACAATTTTGAAAAACATATTCGGGAAAATGCCACCAAATTTGACACCCACAAGGCAGACCGAGCCAAAATGTGGGCAAATATCTCGGCAGAGATTCAAAAGAAAGAACCCAAGGTGATTCCACTTTGGAAAAGACCGATGTTGCGCATAGCCGCTTCTGTTGTGTTGGTATTGGGAATTAGCGCAATCATTGGATTGTATCAATTCGGTGCCAGCTCGGCAGATACCCAATATGCCTCCAAAGAATTGTTGGAGATAGATATGTATTACCAAGACCTTGTTTCCTACCAAGTCCAATTGGTAAAGAACAACCCGAACATTACGGAAGAGAACAAGGAGGAGTTTCTGTCCTTCATGGATGATCTGGATGCGGAATACGACGTTCTTCGAAAAGAAATGAGAAAGAACCTGGACAATGAGCGGGTGTTGGAAGCGATTATAGCCAATTATAAAAAACGTATTGAGCTCATTGAGAATTTGTTACATCAGTTAAATGAATCAAAAAAACCGAACGATGATTATGGATACACATTATAGAAAAATTCTGTGGATGGCGTTGGTGCTGTTTTCGGTGTATGTGGGTACGGCCCAGGAGCGCGTATCAAAGACTTTGGAAAAAACCTTTCCCTTAACAAATGCCGGGGAGCTTCAGTTGGAGAACAAGTATGGGAAAATTACACTCAAGGGCTGGAATCAGCAAAAAGTTGTGGTTACTATGACCGTGACTGTAAACCATCGAAAAAAGGAGAATGCGAAGGATTTATTGGAGCGCATCAACCCAAAAATTAAATCGAGCATTGGATTTATCTCGATTGTCTCCGAAATCGACAATAAAAATACAGGTTGGTTTGCCGATTTTTTCAACCGGGCCAACCCCATTGATTTTGACCGAAGCCATGTACAGATAGATTACGAGGTGTACCTGCCCCAAAAAGCGGAGCTGAAGGTCACCAATCGATTTGGAGACGTTATTGTGGAAAACTGGAACGGCCCTCTTAGTACATTGATTGAGCATGGGGATTTGTGGATCGGTGAAAATTTAGACAGGGCCAACATCATTCTCAAGTTTGGAAAATTGCGCGCCAAGGATTTGAAATATGCCGACTTGACCTTGAAAAATGGGGAATTGGATATGGAAAATTCTGAAAACCTTCGTTTAAACAGCAATGGTACCGATGTAAGAATCAATTTGGCCAGTACCTTGGAAATCTATTCCAACAAGGACAATATATCCCTGAACGAGGCAGGCTCCATTTACGGAAATCTTGAGTTCACTACACTGAGATTGGAACGTTTGAACGGAGATGCGGACTTGAACATGAAGATTGCGGATTTCCGGATAGAACAGATTTTAAATCCTGACTCCAAAATAGCCATAGAGCAAGAATCGTCGGATATCACGCTCTCGGTCACCCATTTTTCACATCGTTTTAATGCCACATTGGAGCAAGGTGTGGTACGGCTTTCCAAATCGTTCGAAAACGTAAACTCAGATATGTTGGACAAGGGAAGTAGACTCCGAAAAATCGAGGCGACCTACGGCAAGGATAAAAAAGGAAGCATTTCCATCAACGGCATAAAGGGTATTGTAACATTGAACGATTAAAATCTACTAGTAGATGCAACCCTTTGACAAATGCATTGTCATTATAAAGAATTCAATCAAAAACCTAACAAAATGAACAATCAAAAAACGACTTTACTTTTCTTTTTCCTATTCATGGGTCTTTTGTCCTTTTCCCAAGAAGACAATGATCAGTACATCACTTTCAATGACCGCAAAAATGTGGTCCACGGGGTCTACCTTGGGCTTTCAACCTACTTTGGAGAGATTGAGGGTGAAGACACCTATATCGGAGGGTTAAAGGTTGCGTATGTGGCCAACAGACAGTTTGAAGTCGGCTTTATGGCCAATATCCTTTATTCCGAGCAAAATATTTTCAACCCAAGAACGAGCAACAGGGATGATATTGTGGCCATCTATGGTGGACTGCATTTGGAACCTATTTTGTTTGGCAAAAAGAGGGTAAGCCTATCCTTTCCGATATTGATCGGTGGTGGCGGTGTGGGGTATGTGGACCATCAAGCGGTGATAAATGATGAAAATGTGGATTTGAATGATGATGACATCGACGCCATTTTTGTTTTGGAACCAGGCATGAACGTGTTGTTCAATATTTCTAGGCACGTTCAATTGGAGGCGGGTATGCGGTATAGATTTTCGAGCAAAATAGATTTGGCTCAAAGCCCAGTGGACAGAATCAACGGATTTTCCGCGGGTATAGGGGTGAAACTCGGCGTTTTCAATATGGGAAGGAATCGGTACAAAAAACAATTGGACTGATGAAAAGGAACGCCAAAAAACAAGAGCCGATTGAAATTCAATTGGTGTATACCCATAATAATCAAGTTTTTACAAAAAACGAAGAGGAATGGTTGCCGGTTCCATTTAAATGGGTTCCAATTCCAACCAGGTAACATCTCAATCAATCAAAAAACAATCATCATGAAAAAACAAGCTATTATTTTTTCACTGGCTACGCTATTTACATTTTTAACCTCCTGTGATTATGATACCATCCAAGCCGAAGGGGAAGTAACCTCCAAACAGCACGACATCACAGGCTATAGTGAGTTAAGAGTTTCAGATACTTTTAAGGTCCATGTTATTTTTTCAGATACCGAAGAAGGTGTCCGAATTGAGGCAAACAACAATCTACATGACAAGATTGTGGTGGAAAAGGATGGGCATCAGTTGATTATTCGGTTAAAAAACAGAACCTCGGTTAAAGGCAACGCCACCTTGAATGCCTATGTGACCACTCAAAACCTTTCTACCCTTTTTGTTAGTGGTGCATCCGAGCTTACGTTGGATGATGCATGGGTTATCCAAAATGGTAGCATCCATGTATCAGGGGCTTCCCATGTTTATGGAGAGGTAGATGTAGATGCGTTGCATACTGTTATTGATGGTGCTTCCACTTTGGACCTTTATGGAAATGTTTCATCCTTGGATGCCAAACTATATGGCAGCAGTGAAATGCGGGATTATGATCTTCACATTTTCGATTTGAACATGGAACTTGCGGGAGCCAGTGTTGCTTTTCTATCCGTGGATGAAACTATAGATGTAAGCGCCTCCGGTGCAAGTACCCTTAACTACAAGGGAACTGCGGTCATCACAAGAAGTGAATTGTCAGGTTCATCCAAAGTGATACACAAGAATTAATGAGGTTGGAATAAAAAAGGGCTCTTTTGGAGCCCTTTTTAGTGTCTAGACTCTAATATTTGTACCACATCCCTTAATTCAAATCCCTTGGCTTGTAGCAAAATTAAGTAATGAAACAATAAATCGGCACTTTCGTTCAGGAAAAGTTCCTCGTTATCGTCCTTTGCCTCAATCACGGTCTCTACTGCTTCTTCCCCAACTTTTTGCGCAATTTTGTTGATGCCTTTTCGGAAGAGGGAAGCCACATAACTATCCGGATTTTGTGGATCATTTTTTCTGGAAGTGATAATGTCCTCCAACTGGGAAAGGAAGCCATACCCTTGAACATTCTCCTCTGCCCAGCAGGTATCCGTTCCCTTGTGGCAGGTAGGACCAACAGGATGCACTTGTATCAAAAGGGTATCATTGTCACAATCGGATTGCAGGTCTACCAAGTTCAAAAAATTACCACTTTCCTCCCCTTTGGTCCAAAGTCGTTGTTTGGTTCTACTGTAAAAGGTGACTTTTTTGGTCTTTTGGGTCACCTCAAGGGCTTCTTGGTTCATATAACCCAGCATCAGAACATTTTTGGTGTTTGCATCTTGGATGATGGCCGGTACCAATCCATCCGAGTTTTTGGTAAAGTCTATTTCCATATCTTATAATCTTACCGGGATGCCTTCTCCCTTCAATTCTTCTTTTAGTGTGTTGATTTCAATTTCCTTAAAATGAAAAACGCTGGCAGCCAAGGCGGCATCTGCTTTTCCATCTTTAAAGGTATCGGTGAAATGGGAAATGGTCCCAGCGCCACCCGATGCAATAATGGGAATATTGACCAAATCGGATAACTGCGCCAATGCCTGGTTGGCAAATCCGTTTTTGGTGCCATCATGATCCATGGAGGTGAACAAAATTTCTCCTGCACCGCGCTCTTCAACTTCCTTTGCCCATTCAAAAAGGTCTAGTTCGGTCGGCACCTTCCCTCCCACCAGATGCACTTTCCATCGTCCATCAATCTGTTTGGCGTCAATGGCGACGACAATGCATTGTGACCCAAACTTAGCGACCAATTCGTTGATCAATTCCGGTCTTTTTACAGCCGAAGAGTTGATGGACACCTTGTCTGCCCCATTTTTGAGCAAAATATCCACATCTTCCACGGAAGAAATACCACCTCCCACCGTAAATGGGATATTAATGGTTTCCGCCACATGGTAGACCAGTTCTGCTAAGGTCTTACGTTTTTCTTCCGTGGCTGAAATATCCAAAAACACCAACTCATCGGCACCTTCCTTGGCGTAAATGGCAGCCAATTCCACCGGGTCACCGGCATCCCGTAGGTCCACAAAGTTGATTCCTTTTACGGTCCTGCCGTTTTTAATGTCGAGGCAGGGTATGATTCGTTTTGTCAGCATAGGTAATACTTGTCACCCTGAACTTGTTTCAGGGTCTCATTTGTTTATCAGTAGTCCAAAGTTTCAAGCTTCGGATTTTTCTCTTTTATCAAATTGATTTTCCAATCATGGTGCCAATTTTTCAATTGCTTTTCTCTTGCAATGGCTTGATTTATTTCAGAAAACTCTTCGAAATAAACCAAATCTGTAAGATTGTATTTTTCAGTAAAGTTAGACCCTTTTCCTTCCGTATGTTCCAAAATGCGATTGGACAAATCAGAAGTAACCCCAATATAAAAGGTTGTTCTGTATTGGCTGGTCATGATATAAACAAAACTTTGTTTCATTTTGATGTGATTCCGAAACAAGTTCGGAATGACGCTATTCGTTCTTCAAATTCAGGTCCATACCACTGTAAAATCCAAGATCGGTATTCTTCAACAACTTCGTCCATAAGGCAATTTGCCCTGTATGGTAGGACAAATGTTCTGTTACGTGTACAATGTTCCCAACACCGGAAAAATGAAACCCCTGTACGGAACGTTTCCGCAACAATTCACTTAAGGGCGCATCGTAAAAGGCCCGTTTGGCTTCCGCGATGGCGACTGATAATTTTGTAATCAGTTCTTCCTTCGTATAGCCTGAACTCGCCGAGAACTCCTCATCCCGGTTTCGGTTGTCTTCTTCATTTTTGATGGAGGCAATGCCGTATTGGGTGATATTACCACACAAATGCAATATCAAATTGCCGATACTGTTACTGGATTCGTTGGGTTTTTGCCAAATGGCTTCTTCGGACAATAGGTCCAAACAAATTTTGATTTGTCGAAGGCTTTCGTCCATACGATAACCTACGTTCCAAATGAGCTCTTCCTGAAGTTGTTGATCCCTATCCATTGTCCAGAATATATTTTTCCAGTTGTTGTAAACTGATCTTATTTTCATAAATGGCCTTGCCGATAATGGTCCCCTCGCAGCCCAAATCTGCCAACCTGGGGAGTTCATCAAATGTTGAAATGCCACCGCTGGCAATTAAATGAATGCCTGGGTTTCCATTAACTTGGGTGTTGTCCAATATCCTTTTGTACAAATCGAATGAAGGCCCCTGCAACATACCATCCTTGCTGATGTCCGTGCAAATAATATACTGAATTCCTTCCTTTTGATAACCTTTAATGAATGGTATCAATTCCTGTTCCGATTCTTCTTGCCATCCAGAAACAGCTACTTTTTCATTATTGGCATCGGCACCTAAAATAATTTTTTCCGGCCCGTAGGTTTCCAACCAACCTAAAAATGTTTCTGTATCCTTCACAGCAATGCTTCCGCCAGTAATTTGGTGGGCACCGCTTTCAAAGGCAATATGAAGGTCTTTATCGGTTTTGAGACCGCCACCGAAATCAATTTTCAAGTTGGTTTTGGTTGCAATGGTCTCCAAGACTTTATGGTTTACAATGTGCTTGGATTTTGCACCATCCAAATCCACCAAATGAAGGTGTTGAATGCCGTGGGCTTCAAATTTTTGGGCGACTTCCAAAGGATTTTCGTTATAGATCTTTTTGGTCCCATAATCCCCTTTGGACAACCGCACGCATTTACCTTCAATAATATCTATGGCTGGTATCAATCTCATGTCAAATCGTATTTAACCCTATCTATGGACATCCACATTTCTGAATCGCCCACTCTTTTGAACCCGAAACCTTCGTAAAAACTGTGGGCATCCATTGTTTTTAAGGCCACAGTGTTCACTTGTTTTACATCGGGACGGTCCAAAATGTACTGTATTATTTTCTTGCCCAACCCTTTTCCTTTATGTGGATCGAACACGATCACATCCATCAAATAGGCAAATGTGAGACCGTCGGTAATCATTCTTGCATAGGCAATTTGCTCCCCATTTTCTGCATACATGCCAAAACAAATGCTCTTTTCAATGGTGGTCAAGGTTTGTTCCCACGTTCTATTCGTTCCCCAATACACAGAGGTCACTTCTTGATGTATTTTACGTACATTCAACCTCGACTTATCTTCTGAAATAATGAATTCCATATCAGATGACGGTTAAAAAGTTCCTTAAAATGTCGCTGCCCACATCACTGCTTTTTTCTGGGTGAAACTGTACCCCAAAAAAGTTGTCCTTTTGCAAGGCTGCACTATAATTCAAGCCATATTCCGAGGTGGCAATGGTTTCCTTGCCCAAGGGAGCGTAAAAACTGTGCACCAAATAGATGTAGGATTGCTCCGGAATTCCCTTGAAAAGATCGGACTTTAAATCGGAAATTTGGTTCCAACCTATTTGCGGTACTTTGACGGCATTCGAAAATTTAACCACATCCAAATCGAAAATGCCCAAACCTTCGGTATTGCCTTCTTCAGAGGAATGACACATGAGTTGCATACCCAAACAAATGCCCAAAACAGGCTGTTTCAGATTGGGAATCAATTTATCCAGACCTGTGGCCCTTAGTTTTTCCATGGCAGAACTGGCTTCGCCAACACCTGGAAAGATTACTTTATCGGCAGCTAGGATTTCATCCACATCATGGCTCAAAACAGCCTCGTATCCCAACCGTTGGATGGAAAATTTGATGCTTTGGATGTTTCCTGCACCGTAATCGATTATCACAATTTTCATTACAACATTCCTTTGGTTGATGGCAATACCATTTTTTCCACATCCCGTTTTACTGCCATTTTAATGGACTTGGCAAATGCCTTGAAAATAGCTTCAATTTTGTGATGTTCGTTGGTGCCTTCTGCTTTGATGTTAAGATTGGCTTTGGCACCATCCGTAAACGATTTGAAGAAATGCATGAACATTTCTGTGGGCATCTCCCCTATCTTTTCCCGTTTAAAATCAGCCTCCCAAACCAACCAGTTTCTACCCCCGAAATCGATGGCGACCTGTGCCAAACAATCGTCCATGGGCAAACAAAACCCATATCGTTCTATACCCAGTTTATTGCCCAGTGCCTTGCTAAATACTTCACCCAGGGCAATGGCGGTATCTTCAATGGTGTGGTGTTCGTCCACTTCCAGATCGCCATCCACCTTTATTTCCAAATCCATTTGTCCGTGACGTGCCAATTGGTCGAGCATATGGTCAAAAAAGGCAAGACCGGTCTGTATGTCGCTTTTCCCGGTTCCATCCAGATTCAGTTTGATTCTGATATCGGTCTCGTTGGTCTTTCTTTCGATTTCAGCTACCCTGCTTTCCAACTTTAAAAATTCGTAGATCTTTTCCCAATCATTGGTTTCCAAGGCGATATAACCCTCCAATTCATCCCTTTTTACTGTAATCTCACCTGTACCCAAATGGGTTTCATCGTTAATGAAAATGCCTTTGGCCCCCAGATTTTTAGCCAGTTCCACATCGGTCAAACGATCACCGATCACAAAGGAATTTTCAAGGTCATACACTTCTGAAAAATAGGATGTGAGCATTCCGGTTCCCGGTTTTCGCGTGTTCGCGTTGTCCTTTGGGAACGTTCTGTCAATATAAACGGCATCAAAAACAACCCCTTCGTTTTCAAAAGTTTTCAGAATAAAGTTGTGCACGGGCCAAAAGGTTTCCTCTGGAAAGATATCCGTTCCAAGACCGTCTTGATTGGTAATCATTACCAATTCATAATCCAGTTCTTTGGCAATTTTCCCCAAATAGGTGAATGCCTTTGGATAAAAATCCAGTTTTTCAAAAGCATCAATCTGCTCATCAGCGGGTTCCCTGATAATGGTTCCGTCACGATCGATAAAAAGTACTTTTTTGCCCATTAGTCCAATTGTTTTAATATGGCTATCAATGTGTTATTTTCTTCCGGTGTACCCACTGTGAAACGTAGCGTATTTTCACATAGGGGTTGATTGCTTCTGTTCCGCACCACAACTTGTTTTTCGAGCAATTGCTGATATCTTTTGTTCGCATTATCCACTTTCACCAGTACAAAGTTGGCATCTGTGGGGAATATTTTTTCCACGAAAGACAAGCCTTGCAAAGCATCTATCAACGCTTCCCTTTCTTTTAAAATTTGTTGCACTTCCACTTCAACAATGTTGGGATCCATGACCCTTTCCAATGCCCGTTGCTGTGTCAATTGATTCACATTGTATGGAGGTTTGATTTTGTTCAGAACAGCAATGATTTCTTCAGATGCATAGCATATGCCCAATCGAATACCTGCCAAGCCATATGCTTTGGAAAGGGTTTGGGTAACAATCAAGTTGGGATAATCCGAAATGCTGTTCAGCCAACTCTCTCGATTGGAAAAATCAATATAAGCCTCATCGATAACCAATAGTCCATGAAATGATTCCAACAATTTTTGAATCGCTTCTTTTTGAAATGCATTTCCAGTTGGGTTATTGGGCGAACAGATGAAAATAAGTTTGGTATGCTTGTCCACGGCCTCCATAATGGCGGGAACATCCGGTTCAAAATCAGCTGTGAGTAAAACTTCGCGGTTTTCCACTGCATTGATGCCGGATAAAACCTTGTACATACCATACGTTGGTGGCAAGGTGATGATATTGTCCTGGGTAGGTTCACAAAAAGCCCTGAAAATCAAGTCCAGTACTTCATCGCTTCCGTTGCCCAACATCATATTCGATTCGGAAATTCCTTTTTGTTCGGCCAACACACTCTTTAAACTGCGCTGATAAGGGTCGGGATATCGGTTTACCCCATTATCAAAAGGGTTCTCGTTGGCATCCAAGAAAATCATTTCCGAGCCATCGGAAACATATTCATCCCGTGCCGATGAATAGGGGCTTAGGATTTTCACCGAATCCCGTACCACATTGTTTATGTTGAAGTCTTTTATCATATCCTTAAAGTCTCGACTGCGCTCGACTTGACACTATTCTTGTTTTTTTATACTGTTCAATCTCAAGGTAACAGCATTTTTGTGGGCTTGTAATCCTTCGGCTTCCGCCATCAACTCAATCGCATTCCCGATATTTTTCATCCCGTTTTCCGAAATTTTCTGAAACGTCATGCTCTTCATGAAACTGTCCAGATTAACACCACTATATTGCTTGGCATAGCCATTGGTCGGCAGTGTGTGATTGGTTCCAGAAGCATAGTCACCTGCACTTTCTGGGGTATAATTGCCTATAAAAACAGAGCCGGCATTTTGGATGTGCTTCACATAAAATGCCTCATTCTGCATGCAGACAATAAAATGCTCCGGGCCATATTCGTTGATCAGGTCAATTGCCTGTTGGTCATTTTCCACCAAAATCAGCCTACTGTTGGCCATGGATTTTTCAGCAATGGCAGCACGTGGCAATTTCTTGATCTGTTTGTTGATTTCCTTTTCCACATCATCAATAAGGGATTCTGAAGTGGATACCAAAATCACCTGACTATCCACCCCATGTTCCGATTGGCTCAACAGATCGGACGCCACAAATGCAGGGTTGGCGGTTTCGTCCGCGACCACCAACAATTCACTAGGGCCGGCTGGCATATCAATGGCAACCCCATACTTAGTGGCCAATTGTTTTGCCACGGTCACATATTGGTTTCCTGGCCCGAAGATTTTGTACACCTTGGGAATACTTTCCGTTCCGAATGTCATGCCTGCTATGGCCTGAATACCGCCCACTTTAAAAATCTGGGTGACTCCACAAAGCTGGGCCGCATACAAAATAGCAGGATTTACTTCACCAAATTGATTTGGTGGAGTACACAAAATAACCTTGTTGCACCCCGCCAGCTTAGCAGGAATGGCCAACATTAAAATAGTGGAAAATAAGGGAGCGGTTCCTCCCGGAATGTATAGTCCCACTTTTTGAATGGGTCGTTTTTCTTGCCAGCATTGCACTCCTGGTTGAGTTTCCACCTCCAACCTAGTTGTTTTTTGGGCAGCGTGAAACTTTTCAATATTGGATTTGGCCAATTGTATGGCCTTTTTTAAATCATCGGATACTGCTTTGGACGCAGCCGCAATTTCTTCCGGGCAAACCAAAAGCTCATCCAAAATGGCTCCATCAAATTCGGTCGTATATTTTTTGACGATTACGTCTCCGCCGGTCTTCACTTCATTAAAAATGGTGTCTACTGTTCCTTCAATATCAGAAACCGACTGTGTCGGACGCCTAAGTATTTCCTCCCATTCTTGTTGAGTCGGGTTGTAGATCTTGTTCATGGTTGAATTTTTTTGATCATATGATATCCAAGTGCTTCATAACCTTGGTTTTCCCAGAACCTTTTTCCTTTTTCGTTCTTTATGTAACAATTGACCTCGGCAGTTTCACAGCCTATTTTTACGGCATACTCATCAAGAAACTCCATCATTAGTTTTCCAATTCCTTTGCCTTGGTATTCAGGTGAAATGATAACATTGTCTGCTTCCAAATGCTTTCCTGCATATAGTTTGTTGAGTTCCCAAACACCACAAATACCAATTAATTCTTCTTCATTATAAACCCCAATACATTTATAGCCCATTGGGATCATTGATTCCAATCGATTTTGCAATAGCTCCATTGATACTCGTTCTTCATTCAGCAGATACACCAAATTCAGTATGGATTTCAACTTTGTTTCTGGAATCCATCCCACTGAAAATCTTGTTTCCATTTTTTACAAAACCATTTTTTCAATGGGACATACCAAGATACCTTCGGCACCTGCCTGTTTCAACTCGTCGATGACCTCCCAAAAGGTATCCCTGTTGATCACCGTGTGCACCGAACTCCAACCCTCTTCTGCCAACGGTAAAACGGTGGGGCTACGCATTCCCGGTAGAATGGAAATGATCTTATCCAGTTTTTCGTTCGGAGCGTTCATCAACACATATTTATTTTGGCGGGCCTGAAGTACCGATTGAATTCGAAACTGGATCTTTTTTAATATTTCTTTGCGCTCCTCGGAAATTTTTGGGGAAACCGCCAATACCGCTTCACTTTTCAGGATGACTTCGACTTCCTTCAAATTGTTTTTGAATAAGGTGCTGCCACTGGAAACGATATCGCAGATGCCAAAAGCCAATCCAATGTTCGGGGCAATCTCCACCGATCCGTTGATCAAGTGCAAATCAGCCGTGACACCCTGGGATTTTAGGTATTCGTTGACCGTATTGGGATACGAGGTGGCTATTTTTTTTCCTTCAAAATCCTTTACAGAGGTATACTTTACATTTTTCGGTACAGCCAAGGAAACCCTACATCTGGAAAAATTGAGTTTTTCGGCCACAGTGATGTCCTTTCCCTTTTCCACCAATACATTTTCGCCGATAATGGCGATGTCCACTACCCCATCACGAAGGTATTGGGGGATGTCCCCGTTTCGCAAATAAAAGACTTCCATGGGGAAATTACGGGCCGTGGCCTTTAATTGATCCCTTCCATTGTCGATGGAAATGCCACAATCTTTTAGGATTTGAAGGGAATCCTCGTTTAAACGTCCGCTCTTTTGTACAGCAATTCTAATTTTTGTCATTGTTGAAAGTTTCTGTCTGAAAAACCAAATGGACCTAAAAAACAAAACCCGCTTGATTTCTCAAACGGGTTAGAATATATTTTATATACAACAATACATTTCTATCTCGCTTGAGGGCAAGGATAAAAATGATGGTGATGTACGTTTGTTTTTCTCATAACGCTTCAAAAGTAGCACATATTTTTTTATCAAAAAAGGGGAATTTAGTTATTTCCCAAAATCAATGGCAATCCATCATTGCCGGAGCCCACAACTACAATCTTCGTGTTGGGTGATTCAGCAAGCTTTAAGGTGGCATCTATTCCTTTGTCTTGCAATATTTTGTCCGTTAACGAGGCACTCAAAATGCGGTTTGCATCTGCTTTACCTTGCGCTTCAATTCGCACTTTTTCTGCTTCTTTCTCCGCTGTTACCAATCGAAACTCATATTCCAAGGATTCCTGTTCTTGTTTCAGTTTGCGCTCGATGGCATCTTTGATTGTGGGTGGCAAAGTAACGTCCCGAACCAAAACCTCGTTCAATTGGATGTATTGGTCATTTAAAATTTTTTGTGTTTCCTCAAATATCTCCTGTTGAATGGCGTCCCGCTTACTGGAGTATAATTGTTCCGGAGTGTATCGCCCAACCACGCTACGCGCTGCGGAACGTATGGCAGGCAGTAAAACACGGTCAATGTATTGTTCACTTTTTTCTTGGTGCAGTTTACCAAGCTCAGCGTATTTGGGCTGAAACCAAACCGATGCTTCCAACTTAATATCCAGTCCGTTTGATGAAAGTACGTTCATTTTTTCCAACTTTTCCTGCTGTCGTACTTCATAAATATAGACTCGGTTCCATGGGGCGACCAACTGAAAGCCTTCGCCCAATGGTGGTTCATCCGTGACCACACCTCCTCCGAAGGTCCTATAGAGCACGCCTGCCTCACCAGAGCCAATGGTGACCGCTGATTTTGATATTAAAATGATTAAAAAAATGACTGCTGCCACTGCTGGCAACGCAATTTTGGGTAATCTGTCCATTTGTATTTTGTTTTAAATTAATCCGTTATATTTTCTGATGAACCATTCCAAAGCGAGTGTTATGGCCATCAATCCGAGTAAAATTCGGAAATCTATTAAAGATACAACATTCTCCCTGCTCTTTTGGATGGGTACAAATTGTTTTGATGAACCAAGAGCTGTTTCAAGTTCTGTCAAAGAATCCAAGTAGGTGATTCGGCCTCCTGTTTTTTGTGCCAAGCGGTCAAGCTTTCGATAATCCGAAGCAGTTTGCTGCAGTTCGGGATTAAAATCCAAAATCCTGAAAGACCCGGAACGTTTCGTGTTCGATTGACCTTCGGAAACTGTAAATTGATACGATCCGGAAGTTAAATCACTGAGATCCACTTCGAAATAACTGCCTTTTAAAAGCATGGGATATTCTCTCCTGAAATCGTTTGGGCCATTCACGGTTATGGAGAGATTGGCTTTGGAATCGAACTGGTAACTTTCGTCAAAGTAGGAAGCCCTGATTTTTGCCATCCCTGCATTGTCAAAAACTGCAGGGTATTCCAATTCGAGCCTACTTCTCTGATTGTCGGACCCCAGATATACCATCAAGTTGCCCATAAAATCATCGAAACGCTTAAAACTTTGATCGTTGCGAAAGGTCTGTGCCCTCCAACGCCAAATATTTTCCCCGAACAACACGGCTTCCTTATGTTTGCCTTCCGTTAGTATCGAAAATAGGGGTTTGTTCAGACCAACGCCACGTATTTGCTGAAATAGAATGGTCTCATTGTTTACTTTCAATTCCAAATCACCTAAGCTTCCTATAAGTGGCGGATAGTTGTCCAGATTAAAATCACCCAAGCCGAAAATGCCAAAAGCGTTATTCAACACAGGCACTATTTCTTCGGATTGACTGCTGCCCGTTTGAAAAAATCGTTGTTGGGCACGGTTTAAGAAGTTCCAATCCGTTTTGCTTCCGGTAATGGTGAAATAGTTCAACCCCGATTTTTTTAGCATGTCATACACATTGGAAAAATTACGGTTGGGCTGGTATAGCAAAACAAGGTCGGCATCGGCCCGTGTATTGATTTCACTGGGTTTTATGATGGTTACGGAACGTTGCTCATTGCTCTCAATTGATTTTTTTAAGGCTCCTATATCCGGATGTAGCATATCGGAAACAATGACCACATCTGTTTTCTCATCAATCACCTCAATGGCCGTTTCTTTGGTGTTGTTTGCGGTGTTCCTTTCATTTTCCAGGGCAACCACCGAAATCTTGATGTTCTTAATGCCCACACTGGTAGCTTCGGTAACAATGGACATTGTTTTGCTGTTGACTGATGGGCTGAGTGTAATTTGTTCCCTATGAACCGTTTTACCATCCACTGCTACGGCAACAGACGAACGTATTGCAGTATTGCCCCTGTAATTGATGGTGGCTTCAATTGGAAATTTGTTCCTTAAGAATGCATACGTATTGCTATTGACCAGGCCGATGGATACATCCTCATATTGGGTGGTATCCCCAACTACCACGGGAAATACCGTTAGTGAAGGATTCAGGTTAAGGTACTCGTAATCCCTTCCATACGTTGAGTTGCCATCAGTGAGCAACACTACGACATTATTGCCCTTCAAATAAATTTGATCAATGGTGGACAACGCATTGGCGATATCCGTGCTCCGTTGAGCAAGGGTAAGGCTATCGGTCGCCTCAATGGCAGCCCCAAAGGCATATTGATCAATATTGAATCGATCAGTCAATTCGCCATTATCCTTGAATTGATTAATGGTATTTGTAAGTGATTCTTTTGAAATAGTCGTCTGCAGAGATTCCGAATCATCAACCAAAAAAATAAGTTTGGCCTTTTCGACATAATAATCCCGATCAACGAATTTGGGGTTGACCAAAAGCAAAAGGCCACAAAATAGGGTTAAAAACCGTATTGTGGCCAAAATAATATTCAAAGAACCCTTTCTGGGATTCTTAAAAAAATACTGATAAAAAACTAGGCTGAGTGCGGCAACGGCAGAAAGAATAATAAGTAAAACCGTGCGCATCTCCATACATTCTATGTTAGCATGCCTCCATCAACATTCAATACCTGTCCTGTAACATAGTCTGAAAGATCGGAAGCCAAATACAAACATGCATTGGCGACATCTTCAGGAGTACCACCGCGTTTTAATGGAATGGCATCCCTCCAACCTTGAACGGTCTTCTCATCCAATTTATCGGTCATTTCGGTTTCAATGAAACCGGGCGCAATTGCATTGCAACGAATATTTCGTGAACCGAGTTCCAGTGCCACGGATTTGGTAAAACCTATCATACCGGCTTTGGAAGCCGCATAGTTGGTTTGTCCGGCGTTGCCCTTTACGCCCACCACACTGCTCATGTTGATGATAGAGCCCTTACGTTGCTTCAACATGGTACGTTGCACGGCTTTGGTCATATTGAAAACCGACTTCAGGTTGATTTCAATTACAGTATCGAAATCCTCCTCGCCCATTCGCATCAATAAATTATCTTTTGTAATTCCTGCATTATTGATCAATACGTCGATTCTTCCATCAAAATCTTCCAAAACCTTGGCCACCAATGCCTCTGAATCTTCATAGCTGGCTGCGTTGCTCTTATATGCCTTGGCTTTTACACCCATTCCCGTCAATTCCTTTTCCAATTCCAAGGCCGGTGCTTCACTGGAACTGTAGGTAAAGGCCACATTGGCTCCATGTTTTGCGAAAACTTCGGCAATGCCCTTGCCAATTCCCCTACTTGCTCCTGTTATAATTACATTTTTCCCTTCCAAAAGTTTCATAAGATGCGTTTGTTTGAATGGTTATCTACCAAATATAGTTGTTGTTTTAGGTTTAGACGAAAAAAAATCCCGCTAAAAAACGGGATTTAGAATAGATTTAACGGTTGGTTATCCAACCACTTCTTTCACTTTTGCGCCAATTTCTGCTGGAGAATCCACCACGTGGATGCCGCATTCGCGCATGATTCTTTTTTTGGCCTGTGCGGTGTCATCGCTACCGCCTACAATGGCGCCTGCGTGACCCATGGTACGACCGGCCGGTGCGGTTTCCCCGGCAATAAACCCAACAATGGGTTTTTTACTGCCGCTGGCTTTGTACCATCTAGCAGCCTCAGCTTCCAACTGTCCACCGATTTCCCCGATCATCACCACACATTCTGTTTCTGGATCGTTGATCAACAACTCCACTGCTTTCTTGGTCGTGGTCCCGATAATGGGATCCCCACCTATACCGATGGCGGTTGTAATACCCAATCCTTGACGAACCACTTGGTCGGCTGCTTCGTAGGTCAATGTTCCAGACTTGGAAACGATACCAACATGTCCTTTTTTGAAGACAAACCCAGGCATGATGCCCACTTTGGCCTCTCCTGGCGTAATTACCCCAGGACAGTTGGGTCCGATCAAGGTACAGTCCTTATCTTTTATATAATCGTAAGCTTTCACCATATCGGCAACGGGAATACCCTCGGTAATGGTAATGATCACCTTGATACCGGCACTGGCTGCTTCCATGATGGCATCTGCAGCAAACGCGGGCGGCACAAAAATAATCGTGGTATCTGCCCCAACAGCCTTTACCGCATCTTCAACGGTATTAAAAACAGGTTTTCCAAGATGTTCTTGTCCCCCTTTTCCAGGGGTAACACCTCCAACCACGTTGGTTCCATATTCAATCATTTGCTCGGCATGAAAGGTTCCTTCACTACCGGTAAATCCTTGTACAATTATTTTTGAATCTTTGTTTACTAAGACGCTCATAGGTTTAACTTAATATAGGTGCAAAAATATGGTTTACTCGTGTTTTTATCTATTGATTTTTTAATTCTTTTTCAGTTTTTGTAGGATTTGCGGGATTTGTTTGACCGAAGCCATTTGTTTGAGCTTTTCCCTCGCCTCTTCTGCAGGGCTGCCAAAATAGGTTTTTCCTCCTTCAAGGGATTTTGAAATTCCGGACTGGGCCAAAACCACTGCTTTTTTTCCTATGGTCACACCACTGATAATGCCTACCTGGCCCCAAAGAGTCACTTCATCCTCGATGACCACACAACCTGCTATGCCCGTATGGGAGGCGATCAAACATTTTTTGCCAATAATAGTATCGTGCCCTACTTGGATCTGATTGTCCAGTTTTGATCCTTCCTTAATGGTTGTGGCCCCCGTAACACCACGGTCAATGGTGCAGGAGGCACCAATATCCACATGGTTTTCAATGACCACATTTCCACCTGAAAGCAATTTGTCAAATCCCTCAGGACGATTTTTGTAGTAAAAGGCATCGGCTCCCAAAACGGTATTCGAATGGATGGTGACATGATCCCCAATTTCACAACCATCATAAATGGTGACGTTGGGATGGATCACACAATGCTTACCGATCTTTACGTGGTTGCCAATAAAAACATTGGGCTGGATAATTGTTCCTTCCCCTATTTTAGCCGTATCCGAAATGCTACCGTTAGCACTTTGAAAAGGTTTAAAATGCCGGGTCAATTTATTGAAATCACGAAATGGATCATCCGAAATCAACAATGCCTTACCTTCCGGACAGTCTACCTTCTTATTAATAAGAATAACAGTGGCCCTCGAGTTCAGGGCCTTGTCGTAGTATTTGGGATGGTCCACAAAAACAATATCGCCCTCCTCTACCACATGGATCTCATTCATGCCGAAAACGGGAAAGACATCACTCCCCACGAATTCGGAACCAATGATTTCCGCGATCTCCTTTAATGTATGGGCTTTGGGAAATTTCATTGAAACTATTCTTTTGCGCGTTCCAAATAGGCACCCTTCTCCGTATCGATCTTGATTTTATCGCCTTCATTTATGAAAAGTGGCACATTGATTCGTGCCCCAGTCTCTACGGTAGCTGGTTTTGTGGCATTGGTAGCCGTATTTCCTTTTACGCCAGGTTCGGTATGGGTTACTTCCAAAACAACGCTGGCAGGCATTTCCACGGAAAGCGGGCTGTTGTCCTCAGCATTGAAGATGATGGTCACCACTTCACCTTCTTTCAAAAGATCGGGTGCATCCAGTGCATCCTTTTGAAGGGAAATCTGGTTGTAGTCATCTGTGTTCATGAAATGGAACGTATCCCCTTCCGGATACAGATATTGGTACGATCGGGTCTCAACACGTACATCTTCAATTTTATGACCTGCGGAAAACGTATTGTCGATCACCTTGCCTGTGGTCACACTTTTCAATTTGGTGCGCACAAATGCAGGTCCTTTGCCAGGTTTTACATGAAGAAATTCTACAATCTTGTAGATATCGTGGTTGTATCGAATGCACAACCCCTTTCTAATATCGGAAGTATTTGCCATATAATTAATTTGAACTGAAATAGCCTTTCATGATACCCCGTTGCGAATCTCTGATGAATTGAAGAATTTCATCGCGTTCCGGGGTGGCTTCCATTTCTGCTTCGATAATGGAGGCCGCTTGTGTATTGTTATAATTTTTTTGATACAGAATGCGATAGATATTCTGGATTTCACGGATTTTATCCGACTCGAATCCTCTTCTACGCAAACCAATGGAATTGATGCCCACATAGGACAACGGCTCTCGGGCGGCCTTTACAAATGGAGGCACATCCTTACGCACCAAGGAACCTCCGGTAACAAAGGCGTGGTTGCCGATCGATACAAACTGATGCACCGCCACCATTCCGGCCAAGACCACGTTCTGACCAATGGTAACATGGCCTGCTAACGTTGAATTGTTACTGAAAATACAGCCATCGCCAACGATACAATCATGGGCAATGTGGCAATAGGCCATGATCAAACAATTATTGCCGATCACGGTTTTCATTCGGTCGGAAGTACCCTTGTTGATTGTTGCACATTCACGAATAGTGGTATTGTCCCCAATTTGAACGGTAGTCTCCTCTCCTTGGTATTTTAGGTCTTGGGGCATGGCGGATATCACAGCCCCTGGGAAAATATTACAGTTTTTACCGATACGGGCCCCTTCCATGATGGTTACGTTGGAACCGATCCAGGTGCCTTCACCAATGGTCACATTGTTATGGATGGTGGTAAAGGGCTCAATCACCACATTTTTGGCAATCTTGGCCCCGGGGTGCACATATGCTAATGGTTGGTTCATCTACGAATCTAAGTTTTTGGTTTTAACGATCTGTGCCATCAGTTCCGCTTCCGAAACCAATTTTCCATTGGCATAGGCATACGCCTGCATATGGCAAATCCCCCTTCTTATGGGTGAGACCAAATCGCATTTAAAAATTAAAGTATCTCCGGGAACCACCTGCTGTTTGAATTTCACATTATCGATCTTCATGAAGAAGGTCAGGTAATTTTCAGGATCTGGAACAGTGCTCAGTACCAAAATCCCTCCGGTTTGCGCCATGGCTTCTACTTGTAGTACCCCTGGCATTACTGGCGCTCCAGGAAAATGCCCGACAAAAAAGGGCTCGTTCATGGTAACATTCTTAACCCCGACAACGTGGGTGTCTGAAAGTTCCAAAATTTTATCCACCAACAAAAATGGAGGTCGGTGGGGCAATTTTTCCATGATTTTGTTCACATCCATCAACGGTTCCTGGTTCAAATCGTAGGATGGCACCTTGTTCCGCTTTTCTATCTTGATGATCTTGGACAGCTTCTTGGCAAACTGCGTATTCACGAAGTGTCCGGGCTTGTTGGCGATTACCTTGCCACGAATCCGTGTTCCGGCCAAAGCCAAGTCACCAATAACATCCAATAATTTATGTCGCGCGGCCTCGTTGGGATAATGTAGGGTCAGGTTGTCCAAAATACCATTGGGTTTCACGGACAGTTTTTCTTTGTTAAAGGCCTTTTCCAATTTTTTCATGGTGGATTCGGAAATCTCCTTGTCCACATAAACAATGGCGTTGTTAAGATCACCGCCTTTGATCAGGCCATGTTCCAATAGCATTTCCAGTTCATGCAAGAAACTAAAAGTACGGGCATCGGCAATCTCCTCCTTAAAATCGGACATGCTGTCCAAAGTGGCGTTTTGTGTGCCCAACACTTTGGTGCCAAAGTCCACCATGGTGGTTACTTGGTAATGATCTGCTGGAATAACGGTAATCTCGCTCCCCGTGGTCTCATCTTTATAGGAAATAACATCCTTTACCACAAATTCTTCACGCTCCTGGTCCTGCTCCTCAATGCCCGCTTCTTCCAAAGCTTTTACAAAAAACTTGGAGGAACCATCCATAATGGGAGGTTCGGGAGCGTCCAATTCAATCAGGACATTGTCGATTTCCATACCTACCAAGGCAGCCAATACATGCTCTGAAGTATGTATTTTGACCCCGTTTTTTTCAAGGTTGGTTCCTCTTTGGGTGTTTACCACATAGTTGGCATCGGCCTCTATGATGGGTTCCCCTTCAAGGTCTATGCGTTTAAATGCATACCCATGGTTTTCGTCCGCGGGCAAAAAACTCATGGTAACGTTTTCCCCAGTATGCAACCCTACTCCCTGTAGCGTCACTTTCTTTTTTATGGTACGTTGCTTATTGCTTATTTTGTTCACCTTCAACCTTTTTTTCTATGTTGGAGATTTGATTTACCAGTCTTGGTAGATTCTTAAAGTGTACGTATGATTTGTTGAAGTCGCCATAACTTAGGGCTGGTGATCCCTGCAGCACTTCATCGTCCTTGACATTTCTGCCGATACCGGATTGGGCCTGAATTCGCACCCTGTCTCCAATGGTAATATGCCCAACAATGCCCACTTGGCCACCAATCAAACAGTTTTTTCCAATTTTGGTTGATCCGGCAATGCCCGTTTGGGCAGCAATGGCGGTATGTTCACCAATTTCCACATTATGGGCAATCTGGATCTGATTGTCCAGCTTTACCCCTTTTCTTAAAATGGTAGACCCTAATGTGGCGCGATCAATTGTGGTTCCCGCACCTACATCCACATTGTCTTCCAAGATCACGTTGCCTGTTTGTGGCACCTTGCTATATTCCCCATTTGCGTTGGGCGTAAAACCAAAACCATCGGCACCGATAATGGCACCGCCATGGATCACACAGTTGTTGCCAATCTGTGTTTCGGAATAAATTTTCGCTCCTGCAAACACCACCACGTTGTTTCCGATTTTTACATTGTCGCCAATAAAAACATTCGGAAAGAGCTTTACGTTGTCCCCTATGGTCACATTGTTGCCCAAGTACGAAAACGCACCGAGATAAAAACCTTCGCCATAACTTACATTGTCAGAAATGTAAGAGGGGTTCTCAATACCTGATTTATTGTTCTTGACCTGATTGTAATACTCCAATAGTTTGGAAAACGACTTGTAGGCATCTTCCACCTTGATCAAGGTCGTGGAAAGGGATTGTTCGGGAACAAAGTCCTTGTTCACAATGGTGATGGAAGCCTTGGTCGAATAAATATAGGAGGTGTATTTTGGGTTGGCAAGAAAGGTCAATGAACCTTTTTCACCTTCTTCGATTTTCGATAATTTATGGACAGCGATTTGAGGATTTCCCTCAACTTCCCCCTCTAGGAGTCCGGCAATTTGGGTGGCTGTAAATTTCATCTGTGCAAAAGTAACAAAATTTGTTAAACAGCCTCCTTGGGATAGCAGCTGTAGTATTTGGTAACGGTCTTCGACAATGCCTTTAAGCTCAATTGGTCTGATTCTTTCAACACGTCCGAAATTTTCCCATTCTTTTTTAGAATGTAAATGGCCTGTTGTTTTTGATTGTAGGCCTTGTTCGATATCTCACCCTGAAACACAAAGTTAGCGGCTTCAGCTACTGAAAGATCGTACTTTTGGATGATACCTTGCAACTTTTCATTCAATTTTTGTTGGTCCATGGGCTGCTTTTTGATTTTCACATGCAACAACCTTCTGTCCAAAAGCATACTGCACATTTTGGAGAGCACAAAATCATCGTGGGTTTGCCAGTTTTTCAAGGCAGCCAATACATCCACATCATCCAGTCGTGCAAAGGTCTCCAATATGGTCTTGTCCATGGTAACTGCTTCATTCTGGTTTAGGAAAAACAACAAAGGCTCGCTCGCCGCCAATTGATCACCGTTCTGCAAGAGTTCCCGAGCCCTTTGCATGATACGGACCAGTAGCTGTTCTGCCACAAGGCCTGTTTTGTGCAAATACACCTGCCAGTACATGAACCTTCGTGCCATCAGGAATTTTTCCACGGCGTAAATCCCTTTTTCTTCCAACACCAAATGCCCGTCCACCACATGAAGCATCGAAATAAGTCGTTCGGAATTGATGTTGCCTTCCGTAACCCCGGAGTAAAAACTGTCTCTTTTAAGGTAATCAAGACGGTCCATATCCAATTGACTGGACACTAATTGATTCAAAAATGGTTTGTGGTGGTCGCCTTTAAATATGGAAATGGCGGTTTCCAACTGCCCGTTGAACTGTTTGTTGAGTTCCAGCATAAATTGCATGGAAAGTTTTTCGTGGCTCAAATCTTTCAGTACAAAACCTTCCAATGCATGAGAAAAGGGTCCGTGGCCGATATCGTGCAACAAAATGGCGCAAAGCAATCCATTTTCTTCCTCCTCGGTAATTTCAATGCCCTTCATGCGCAACACATGAATGGCTTTGGTCATCAAGTGCATGCTTCCCAATGCGTGGTGAAATCGTGTATGATGGGCTCCTGGATACACCATGTAGGACATACCCATTTGCGAAATCCGTCGCAATCTCTGAAAAAATGGATGCGAGATCAGACTGAAAATTAGTTCGTTTGGAGTTCCAATAAAACCGTAAATTGGATCGTTAAAAACGTTAAGCTTATTGGTTTTTACCAAGGATTTTTGTTTTAATGCCACAAAGATAACTACTATATGAACAAGATTACAATACTTTGGGTAGATGATGAAATCGACCTATTGAAACCCCATATTATTTTTCTTGAAAACAAAAACTATGAAGTAGTTACCAGTCAGAGTGGTCAGGATGCCCTGGAGGAAATCCGTGAGAACTTCTTCGACATTGTTTTTTTGGATGAAAACATGCCCGGACTGTCGGGACTGGAGACTTTGAACGAGATCAAAAAATACGACCCCTCCATTCCTGTGGTGATGATTACCAAGAGTGAGGAGGAGTATATTATGGATGAGGCCATCGGTTCCAAAATTGCCGATTATCTCATCAAGCCTGTGAATCCCAACCAAATATTGTTGTCGTTGAAGAAAAGCTTGGACAACTCCCGGTTGGTTTCGGAAAAGACAACGGCAAACTATCAGCAGGAATTCCGAAAGATAGCAATGGACCTATCCATGGTCAATTCACATGAAGAATGGGCAGAACTCTACAAAAAACTGATTTATTGGGAGCTGCAACTGGAACAAATCGAAGATTCCGGCATGTTTGAAATCCTTGAATCCCAAAAAGTGGAGGCCAATTCCCAGTTTGGGAAATTTGTGGACAAGAATTATCGGAGTTGGTTCAAGGATGGGGATGGGCCCGTAATGTCGCATACCTTGTTCCGAAATAAGATTCAACCGGAACTTGAGGGGAACAAAACCCTACTGGTGGTCATAGACAATTTAAGATACGATCAATGGTTGGCGTTTGAAGAAACTCTTTCCGTGCACTATAAAAAGAAACAGGAATGCTCCTATTACAGTATTTTGCCCACGGCCACCCAGTATGCCCGAAATGCGCTGTTCTCAGGCCTCATGCCATTGGATATGGAGAAGCGTTATCCCAAATGGTGGAAAAACGACACGGACGAAGGGGGTAAAAATTTGCACGAAGCCGACTTTTTGGGCGAACAGTTAAAGCGATTGGGATTGAACCTCAAATGGGAGTATCATAAAATCAGCAACCTGAAACAAGGAAAACAGCTGGCGCAAAATTTTAGGTCCCAAAAGGAAAATGACCTTACCGTTGTGGTCTACAATTTTGTGGATATGCTTTCCCATTCCAAAACCGAGATGGAAGTGGTAAAGGAATTGGCCTCCAACGACAAGGCCTACCGCTCCTTGACCTTGAGCTGGTTCAAGAATTCCCCTTTGTTGGAAATTATACAACAGGCCCAAAGTCTGGGCATGAAATTGTTATTGACCACTGACCACGGCACCATCAATGTAAAGCAACCCTCCAAGGTTATCGGGGACCGGGAAACCAGTCTTAATCTTAGGTACAAGACCGGCAGAAGTCTTACCTATGAAGAAAAGGATGTTTTGGCCACAAAGAATCCGCAGGAAATCCATTTGCCCAATATTAACTTGAGCAGTAGTTTCATCTTTGCAAAAAACGATCTGTTCTTTGCCTACCCCAACAATTACAACCATTATGTAAGTTATTATCGGAATACGTATCAACATGGTGGTGTTTCATTGGAAGAAATAATTGTTCCTTTTATAGTTTTGGACCCAAAATAAAATCTTTTGAAGACTACGTTTCAGTTATCCGAAATCGACAGGGTGGCCCAAGAGGTTTTGGCAGCCGCTCCGAACAAGACCCTATGCTTTTATGGCGACATGGGAGTGGGCAAAACTACATTGATCAAATCCTTGGTAAAGGAACTGGGTGCAGTGGATATAGCCAATAGCCCCACTTTTGGCTTGGTGAACGAATATGCCGATAGTGATGGCCGGCAATTGGCGTTTCATTTCGATTTTTACCGATTGAATGATGAAATGGAGGCTCTGGACATGGGCTTTGATGATTATCTCGCCTCGGATGCCTGGTTGTTTATTGAATGGCCGGAAAAGATTGCTTCCCTGATTCCTGAAGACGCTGTAAGGTTAAACCTGCACTTCATCGATGAAAAAACACGTTCAATCGAGTTAAATGTATGTTAACGGACATTCCAGCTATCTTCAAAGCATTCTTTTTACAAAGCAAGTCTGATTCGATAAAATGTTAGGTTTTTACGTTAAAAAACCAAATTTATCGATAAAGTGTAGGGATAGTTGAAATATTTTCCTACATTTGTTTTGTGAATGAATTCATTTATTAACCAAAAACTCTTTTACGATGAACACTAAAAAAGTTTTTTTTGGATTACTTGCTGTTGCTTTTTTGGCAATGACCGCTGTTTCTACTGCAACGATTGACAAAGACCAAAAGGTAAGTATTGAGAAGAAGAAATTGGTAAGAATCTAATTTCACTTCCATCCACTGATTATAATAGCCCCTTTTTTCGAAAAGGGGTTATTTTTTTACAATAATCCGGGATTTTTTGAGTTTACAAAGTAATGAGTAAAAAATCTACGGTTAGAAAACGCTTTATTATTGAAGGGGCCATTGCATTTTTAATTGCCATCACCCCTCTAATGTTCTATTGTTATAAATATCTTCCAATACCGCCCAATAGCACATCGTGGACATTTTGGGGAATAGAATTCAAGGAAAATAACTTTGGAGAGGTAGCAACTGCTATCTATTACTATTTTAACAAGTTTGTTCCTTTACTTCTTTTAATCATATGGTTTGTCACATCCAAAAATTGGTGGTACCACGCTATACTCATACCACTTGCAATGTACAGTTTCCAGTTGTTCACTGCTTTGAACTACTCCAATAGTGAACGAATTGATGAAAACGAGATACTGTATGTGGTTGCTGTAACCATGGTCGTTGTCCCCGTGGTATACTTCATTAGGATAAAATTGGTGGACAAACACGTACACGGAATCGACCTGGATGCCATGGATACCGAACTACAGATTTTAAAGGAAAAAGAGGAGTTGCGTAAAGAGCGACAGAAACTGGAAGAGCGCCAAAAATCCCTTTCAAAAAAAATGTAAATTTGTTCACGTACCCGTTGGTGCCCATTGAATCGATTTACAGCCTATGAACCAGCCTTCTTCCCCGTTCAGCAAACAGCAGTTATTGCCGCAAGAAGAGACCTTGGAGGTCATGAAGCAAAAAGGGGAACTTTTTATAGGGATTCCCAAGGAAAACCAATATCAGGAAAAACGGATTTGTCTTACCCCCGATGCCGTAAATGCCATTACCGCACACGGTCATAGGGTGCTTATTGAATCCGGTGCCGGTGAAGGCGCCAATTTTTCAGACATCGATTACACCAATGCCGGAGCAGAGATCACACGGGATACTAAAAAGGTATTTTCCTGCCCTATTCTTTTAAAGGTAGAACCTCCTTCCCTATCGGAAATCGATTTCATTAATCCCCAGACCATTGTTATTTCTGCGCTCCAGATTAAAACGCAGCGCAAAGAATATTTTGAGGCCATGGCCAAAAAACGGTTGACCGCCATAGCGTTCGAGTTTATTCGGGATGAAGATGGCAACTACCCTGCCGTGCGTTCCCTGAGTGAAATTGCCGGAATATCCTCCATTTTGATCGCGGCGGAATTGATGGCCAATACCGGACAAGGGAATGGACTAATGTTTGGAAATATCAGTGGGGTGCCGCCTGTGGAAGTGGTAATCATTGGAGCAGGTACAGTGGGCGAATTTGCAGCCCGATCGGCGTTGGGACTTGGGGCGAACGTAAAAGTGTTCGACAATTCCATCAGTAAATTAAGATGCCTCCAGACCAATCTGAACCGAACGCTCTATACTTCCACCATACAGCCCAAAAACTTGATCAAGTCCTTAAAACGTTGCGATGTGGCTATTGGCGCCACTCGTGGCAAAGACCGCTCACCGATTGTGGTGTCGAGTTCAATGGTAGAAAACATGAAAAAAGGGGCAGTGATTATTGACGTCAGTATCGATATGGGTGGTTGTTTTGAAACTTCTGAAGTTACGACCCACAGCAAACCGACTTTTGAAAAATTTGGTGTGATCCATTATGGGGTACCCAACATTCCATCCCGCTATCCGCGAACATCTTCCATATCCATCAGTAATATTTTTACCCCATATCTCTTGAAAATCGGGGAAGACGGTGGTTTGGAGCATTCCCTGCGGTTCGATAAAGGACTGCGGAGCGGACTTTACATGTATCACGGGATATTGACCAATAAATCTGTTGGGGATTGGTTTGGGATGAACTCAAGTGATATTAACTTTCTTATTTTTTAACATAGATGGGGTTTTTGAAACGATTGGGCTGGTATTTGGTAGGGCTATCCATTGGAATGCTATTTCTGGTCTTCTTTTTAAAGAAAAAATCGGGTGAAGGTGGTTTCGAAATCTGCTATTTCCCCAATTGTAGAGTATTGAAGGATATGCGTTCCAAAACGTTGACCTTTGGAGAAGACTTGCCGGAGCAATACCGCGACACAAGCCTGATCATGACATTTTTAATGGACGGGGATGTGGATTTTGGTAAAAGCGATACCAAGTCCGAGCCTTGTAAAGTTTATTTTGTTTCGCATGAAAACAATGGGAAAGAACTGGAACTACAGGTCAAAAACTGTAAAGAGCAAGTTATTGTGGAAGACATTTTATTATTAAATAATAGTGTTCCCTAAACATTTGGTCAATTCAAATGGTGTATCCATCAATTTGTAAACTAATTACACCAAGCAAGTATTATTTTTCTTACTGAATAGAAAATTAATGCAGGTTTTATGATTTCCCTTGGAATTTTCGTAACTGAACTTAGAAAGATAAATAAGATAAAATCCACTTCCTCGCAAATTTTTAAATTTAAGAAGAAATCAAAACTCAAAGAAGAGATTTATCATAGCATTTTGGAAAACCTTGATTCCTGGGAAATGCAAAATGGATTTTTAGATAATACAATAACCTTGCAAAGTTTGGCTAAGGTGTTGAACACAAACACCTCTTATCTTTCGAGTACAATTAACACATTAAAGGGCAAAAACTTTGCGTGTTACCTAAAAAATGTTCGAATTAACTATGCAATCAATCACATAATGGAAAACCCAGAAATAATCAAATCCAAATCCATGATCCAGATTGCAGAAATGTATGGCTTCAATTCCACGGGTGTTTTCACACAAGCTTTCAAGGAGAAAATTGGGGTCACTCCAGGTCTGTTTTTTAAACGTATTTCGGCATAGTGTGCTGAGTTCGGTATCAATTTGACAAAATTCCATTTTCTTTACCCTTCAAATTCTTAAAGTAGACAAAGCAAAAATAAATGCTTACCATTTGGAGAAAAATGGCCAATATAGATCCTTCAAACCCAAAATCCCCACCATTCCATATATTCTTATCTGAAATTTGAAATGTAAGCATGGAATAAGAATCCAAGCCACTTACATTAAAGCCAAAAATGGATTGAAAAAAGTTCCAACTAAAATGAAAAGCGATTGGAAACATCAAGTTTTTGGTATAGATGTAGGGCAGCCCCAACAATATCCCGGCCAAAAAAAGATTAATATTTCCAACTAAAGAAAGATTGGGGTTGGCCGCATGCAGCAATGCAAACAAAATTGCTGAAATTATCAATGCTAGGAATTTGTTCATGGACCCCATGAGGTTTCTAAGCACATAGCCACGGAATAGCATTTCCTCAGATACTGAAACAAGCAGAAATACCAGTATGGTCAAGAAAAACTCCCCTCCTTCATAGTCGGTCTTAACAAACTGAAACTCATTAGATATGTCAAGGGCAAAATAACCCAATGCCATTATGGCAACCCCTGCAATAAGACCCAATAACAAATCTTTTAGATGATTTTTTAAATGAAAGCCAATGTTAATCAATGGTATTTTACCTACCCATTTAACAAATACATAGACCACCAAGAAAGTGCCCAAAAAGCCAAATAATGAAGTAATTAGGTGTTGTTCAGTAGTGGCATTTGCTGACTCTGACGAAAGTTCATTCCCGGTAATAAAACCGCCAAAAAGTTGAAATAGGCCAACAATTACAACATATGGTACAACAAATAATAGTACACGTACCCAGCTATTTGTATTTGATGAAGATACAGGGAGTTCTTTCACATCGAAGTTTTCTAGTTTCCTCGTTTCAAATAAATTTTAATCACACCATTTGTTCTGTAAACAAAGACGAAAAATCTGTTACTCGCTAATATAGATAACATTCCAAACATGGGGATTGACAGTCTCCAATTTTGGTCCACGCCTAATGTTAAATGTTACAACTCACCAACCCAATGAAAATCCCAATTTGAGCATGGTCCTTTTGTCCAAACTAGCATATTCCGGTAAGAATCCTTCAGATTTGTGGCTTAAACCTAGATTTAAATAGAAACTTGAAGCATTATTGTTATTATTCAAAACTCTGTATCCAACATCTATTGCTCCTCCTACGCCAGAATCTGATTTGGAAGCACGAAAATTCATATCTTCTGGTTGGTTCCAAATGTGAAATTCCGAGTTAAGAATAATTTTATCCCTATATAGTGAATGATTGAAAAGTTTTAATCCAGTTCCGAAAAATAGTTTTTCTCTGTTATGAAACTGTCTAAAGTATAAATGGAGTTTGTGTTTGCTCTTTATCATTAGCCAAATATTTTCATCCATGAAACCACCAAATGGAGCCATGGTATAACCTATCCCCCCATTTGCCTTTAAATTTTCATTTATTCTGAAGTTGTTAATACCCACAAGCATAGGGTTGGCTAAATTGAGTAAGGACAACCAACCTATTTTTTTGGTGAATTTTTTTTCTTCAATGGACAAATCTTTATAATTGGTGTATCTATAAAATGCTTCATTGGGGCGGTAAAGGTTTTTTATGGCCCCATATATGTCATGTCCCACAATATCCCTTTCCAATTCATTTTCTTCTTCTTCTATTTCCGAAAACAAACTAGGAATTAAATTTGTTAGATAATACCCAATCAGAGAAGCCTTCCTTGTTATATAATCTATACCAAGGTCTTTGAAGTTATCTTCCTCAAAGGCCAAAAGTGTTTCTGTTCTTGTCAATAGGGCATAGTCTGATTCCAATCCTGCTGTATGCAACCTGATATAATCATCCAAATTGTTATTCCTTAATTCAATCAAGGTTTGGTCTGTAACTCCTTTAACGTAGGCAACACCTTTTAATATCGAGAAAGGTTGACTTACCGACCCTATTTCTAAATCAGTCAATATTGATCTATGCCCCTCCTCATGAGTAATTGATACCCCTAAAAACGAAATTCCAAATTGTAGAAACTTATCGACTTTAGAAGGGGTTTTATTGATTAACCTAGACAATATTCGATTTACAGATACATAATTTGTGTTTGTTTGCTGCATGGTAAACAAATTATCTCCGTTGATAATTGAAAAGTTGTAGGTGTGTGTTTTGTAAAGGCTATCATTTACTTGAGTATTTTGTGAAAAACCACAATGAGCAAACAATAGGAGTGAAATGAAAAAAAAATTAAGCGGTATATAATTAAAAGCCATAACTGAGAAAAGAGGGATGTAAAACCATCCCTCTGATAACCTTTTATTAACAAATATTAATTAGAAAGAAGGGCCAAAGCGGTCGCAACGAATCCCACAAGTAAACCTCCTAAAAAAAGAAATCCACCATTAACTTCTGTTAATTCAACCGAACTTAATTCATGTGTTCCAAAATTTTCTAAATTTTTCATGACATTGATTTTTAATTTAATCCTGTTTTTTATCAAATAGCAACATAGCGATTGCTGAGCCTAATAGAAATCCTCCCAAAAAGGCAAGGAATCCTCCATTTACTTCTTTAATATCTTCTCTTTTAAGTTCTAATACCCCATAACATTCTAGGTTTTCCATAAGTGTTATTTTTTAATTAAACATTGATTCTTGCAACCAAAGCCAGGAATTCTGTTGCGCGCCGCTTTGTATTACCTTTTAAATATGGGGATTGATACTCTCAAAAAATGAGAGTAAGAAAATAAAATTGTTAAAATGCGAGCACTTGCTCCATATTGGAAAAACTATATCCTCCAGAAAGGTTCTTTTCCGTCACATCATCCAAATCCTCTACATAAAAACCACATTTAAATCGGGTACTTTCAGTATATACATAGCTTTGCCTTACCAAGTCATAACAAATGGGCGCATTCATTTCTTTCATGGTCTCAATCATTCGAAACACGGTAGCCTCCGATACATTCAATCGTTTAGCCAATTGCCTTGGCCTGCCTGTTGCCTTTAACCGGATCAATTGATCCATACGCTCCATTAATGCTATTTGCTGGGTCAATTTTGCCATACTGTTAAACATTTATATCATTAGTAAATAGGTTTTAACACGGACAAAAACGATGGAAACTGTTGTTGCCATAAATTAAAATAAGCTCCTTTGGCTTCAAAAAGTTCGTCATGGGAGCCTTCTTCCAATACCTGTCCTTTGTCCAACACCACTATTTTGTCTGCATGGATCACTGTGCTCAATCTATGGGCAATGATGATCACTGTTTTACCCTTTAACCGTAAATTGCGTACTGTTTTTTGTACGTAATTCTCCGAACTGCCGTCCAATGAAGAGGTGGCTTCATCCAGCACCAAAATTTCAGGATCCTTGTATAATGCCCTCGCAATGGCAATCCGCTGTTTTTGTCCTCCGGACAAAGTGGCACCATTTTCACCCAAATAGGTGTTAAAATTATGAGGTAGACTTTCGATAAACTCCAAAATTCCAATCTCTTTGCAGATTCTGTATACTTTTTCGTAGTTGGGCTGGAGTTCCCCCACTGCAATATTCTCAATTACGTTTCCTGCAAAAAGATCAATTTTTTGAGGGACCACGCTCACCAATTCTCGAACGCTCAGGTTCTCCAAGTGACTGATATCTATGTCCCCAATCCGAATTTTTCCTTTTTGGATCGGATAAATGTTTTGGATAAGGGATACAAGGGTCGATTTTCCCGAACCACTTTCCCCCACAAAGGCAGTTATCTTGCCCTTTTGAATGGTCAGGTTTGAATTTTTAAAGACTTCGACCCTTGTCCCATACTGAAAAGAAACTTCTGAGAAGGTTATATCACCGATTTTATCTTGGGTGAGACTGATTTTGTCACCATCTTCTTCCCGCTCCAAATCCATGATCTCAAAAAGGCGGTCGGCAGCAATCAACGCATTTTGAATTTCTTTGTTCGCCCCGATCAGACTACCCAAGGGACCTGTAAAATATCCTATGATGGCATAAAATGAGAGTAGCTCCCCTGGACTTATCTGTCGTTCAATCACAAAACCCGATCCAGTCCAAAGTAGGATGATAACAAATACCTATGCAATGACCTTGGAAGACGTTTGGGAAAAAATAAAGTTCAAGGCAGATTTGTATCCTGTTTTTAACAATGTAATGAAACGTGTTTCGGTTTTAACATTGGCAAAGTCTTCCAACCCAAACCTTTTAATCGTTCCAACCGCATTGAGTGATTCCACCAACTGACTTTCAAGTTCGGCGGCATTTTCCATCACCCGACGTTCCACTTTTTTGTTCAACCTGTTCACTACCCAATATAAGGCAAGATAGATAGGGACAATGATGAGCATGATCAAGGCCAATTTCCAATAATAGGTGAACATTAGGGCAAATGAAAAAATAACGATTAGGACGTTTACTGTTAAGTTCAACGATACACCATTGATAAAGTTTCTGATCTTGACCGCATCGTTGATTCGAGATATGATCTCCCCTACCCGCATGGTGTCAAAAAATTGTTGAGGAAGCTTCAATAAGTGCTTGTAATACCCCAGTATCAATCGCGCATCTATCTGTTGACCAGTCTTTAACAGAAAAGTATCCTTATAATACCCGATAAAAAGTTGAACCACCAATAGGATCACCATTATTGTACTCAACAAATTAAGTAATTGAATATTGCCATTGACCAAAACATGGTCCGTGATTTTCTGGATATAAATTGAAGTTGAAAAACCCAATAGCGTATAGACCAAAGCGCCAATAAAGGCTTGAAAGAGGACGCCCCTATGCGGCCGCAACAGAAACCAAAACCGCTTAAAGACAGACACTTTTTCATTTCCTTTTTTAAAATCTTCGCTGGGCAATAAAAGTACGAGAACACCTGTCCATACTTTTTTGAAATCTTCATGGGAGTATTTTTCCAATTTGCCAGAACCGGGATCCATCACCTTAATGTGGTTTTTGCCCGTTTCATAGATTACGACAAAATGATGCAATTGTTCCTTGACAATGATATGGGCAATTGCCGGTTTTGGAATTTTAAATAAGCTTTCAAAATCACCTCGAACACCCTTGGCTTCAAATCCCAATTTTTCTGCAGCCTTAATAAGTCCATAAACATTTGTTCCCTTTTTATCTGTACCTGCATATTGCCGAATTCTGGAAATGGGAATTTGAAATCTATAATGTGCTGATATAGAAGCTAAACAAGCTGCACCGCAGTCTGTAATATCATGTTGTTTTATATTGATTTTTACCATTTCAATTGTTGGAAGTGATTGGGTCATGCTGTAAATCCGGGTTCATCCAATTATCAACTTTGTCATATAATAATTGATATAATGTCCGTTCAGTAAGTTCAAACCTTGCATTGAAAGTCATTCCCTTTTTTATGCTCCCCTTTGTTCCATTCTTAAGTTGTAAAAATGTCTCGTTGATTTTACAGCGCATTTTAAAAACAGGTTGATTGTCCATAAAGATTATATCTTTCGATATTTCCTGGATGTTTCCGGTTGCAATTCCCCATTGGTTGTAGTTGAAGGCATCAATTTGAAAGTTTACCGACTTAGTTTTATCGATCAAACCGATATCCAATGGGCTTATGTAGCATTCGGCCAATAATTCTGTATCTGGGGAAATTTCAGCAAGGGCAATTCCTGAAGTAACAATACTTCCGCGTTCAATTCCTGAAATATTGATCAATGATCCACTGATAGGTGCAGTAACAACATATTCCTTTTTACTTTCCCTGTATTGTGCATTTTTGTTTTGCGAGATCCTTAGTTGGTGCTCCATTTCTGTTAAACTGGTCTGCCATGAATTTGTTTGCTGTTTCCTAAATTGGCCGTAGGCATTCCTTGCCAAATCATAATCCAATTTTACATTCTCAAACTCCACTCTGGCAATAACACCCTTCAACAAGAGTTTGTGGTTCCTTTCAAAATCTATCCTTAATTTTTTTATACGAGTTAAGTATTCATTTGATTTTTCCAAAAAATGGAAGTACTCTTTTTGATATTTTGAAGAACGAATGCTATCCTTTTGTATTGACGCTGTATTGAGCAGATACTTTAAATCCTTAATCTGTTCCGATAATCTTTCAGAATCGTATTCAGTCAGGGCAATTTGCTCTGAGAGCACATTGCTTTCCAACACAAGTAAAATATCTCCCTTTTTTACGTATTTATTGTCTTCAATATTGGTCAATAGGACTTTCCCCGAATTAAGGCTTGAAACGGCAGCTCGCTCTATGGTCGGTTTTATAATCCCGTTGGCGGACGTATATACTTTTACCTTAATGAAAGGCAAGGCTACAATGGCCAACAATACGGAACCCAGCAAAAGACCATAAATAGCCATGCTTTTCACACCGTTTTTGGGTAAATATGCTTGTATGGTATTCTCTATGATTTCTTTCGGAAATATTTGCATGGACTAAATGTCCCCGCAAAAAGCAAAAATTGCAAATGAAGGTTGGTGCGATTTATAAATCTCACGTCGGATTTATAAATCTGATTTGATTTTTTTGGTATTAAACTATTTTAAAACCTAGGGATTGGTGGATTATAAGGATTAATCATCCAACTTTCTTCGTTTACGTTCCTTCTGCAACAAAGCCAATTCTCGTGATGTTTGTCCGGCCACAGAGGTATTCTCCTCTGCCCTTCTGATCAAATAGGGCATTACATCCCTTACCGGCCCGTAGGGTACATATTTAACGGCATTGTAACCAGCTGCCGCCAAATTGTAGGTGATATGGTCGCTCATGCCGAACAATTGGCCAAACCAAACACTATTGTCATTTGGATCCAATTTCTTTTCAGCCATCAGGGAAACCAATTTATGGCAACTTTGTTCATTGTGCGTACCTGAAAACACCGTGAAAATATCCAGATGGTCCATTAAATACTGAATGGCCGCATCAAAATTTTCGTCAGTTTCCTTTTTGGATTTGCATATGGGGGTGGGATACCCTTTTTCCTGCGCTCTTTCATTTTCTTTTTCCATGTAGGCCCCGCGAACCACCTTGGCACCATATTTAAAGCCCTCTTCCTTGGCCAGTTGATGGACTTGTTTAATGTATTCCATTCGGTCCCATCGGTACATTTGGAAAGTATTGAAAACAATGGCCTTTTCTTTATTGTATTTGCGCATCATTTTCAATACAAGGTCATCGGCCGCTTTTTGCATCCAACTTTCCTCGGCGTCGATCAATAAGGCCACATCCAGGTCGTGGGCCTTTTTGCAAACTTTTTCGTAGCGGTTCACAATGCGGTTCCATTCCGCTTGCTGGTCATCGGTCAACTCGAGCCCCGCACTCATCATTTCGAACAATTTGAACCTGCCAAAGCCCGTTGGTTTGAACACGGCAAAGGGAATCGCATCTTTTTCCTTTACAAAGTCCAACACTTCCAACGTCTTCTCCATGGCAAAATCAAATTGATTGTCCACTTCCTTGCCTTCGGCCGAATAATCCAATATGGAACACACACCTTTCTCGTACATTTTGTCGATAATGGGCAGGCAATCCTCTTCGTTGACACCACCACAAAAGTGATCGAACACCGTGGCCCTGATCAACCCTTCCACGGGCAAATGGGCCTTAATGGCAAAATTGGTCACGGCAGTGCCGATACGGACCAAGGGTTCGTTGGCGATCATCTTAAAAAGAAAGTAGGCTCGCTCCAGTTGGGAGTCGGATTTTAGCTCGAACGCTATTGCGGTATTCTCAAAATTGGGTTGCATTATTTGTATTCCATTTAATGATTCAAATATAAGTACGGAAAACAGAATCATTTCTATAAAATAATCTTTATTTAGCGTAGTAATTTGAATTATGGAGTCGGTAAAATCACAATCCTACGAAGTCCACATTGGTGCCTTGGCCCAGGCTGCACTGAATCAGCATGTTGAAAAGAAGAACTATTCCAAAATTTTTGTTTTGGTGGATGAAAACACCCGAAAATTTTGTTTACCGGAATTCAGTAAAACCTTTACCGGACACATTGACGAAATACTGGAAATCAAGTCTGGTGAGGAACAAAAGCACATACACACCTGTTTAAGCCTTTGGGAGCAATTGTCCAATTTTGATGGCGATCGAAAAAGCCTCTTGATCAACCTTGGTGGAGGTGTGCTCACCGATATGGGCGGATTTGTGGCCTCCACTTTTAAAAGGGGCATCGATTTCATCAATATCCCCACTACCCTGCTATCCATGGTGGACGCCTCTGTTGGTGGCAAAACCGGTGTGGACCTAGGTTCCCTTAAAAACCAGATTGGGGTGATCAACCAGCCCCAAATGGTGCTTGTTTTCCCAGAGTTTTTAAAAACGTTGGAAAACAGACAGGTGATCAGCGGCTTTGCCGAAATGTTGAAACACGGATTGATCAAGGATGCCGAATATTGGGATGTACTTAAAAATGAAGGAGCCTTTTCCGATCCAACAAACATTCAGCGGTCCATAGCACTTAAAAATGAAGTGGTCATGATCGACCCAACAGAACAAGGGCTACGCAAGATCCTCAATTTCGGACACACTCTGGGCCATGCCATCGAATCGTATTGCTTGGAGAATTACGATAAAAAAACACTGCTGCATGGCGAGGCCATTGCCATTGGGATGATATTGGAAGCCTATCTATCCCACGAACTGCAAGGGTTGTCCCGTTTATCCCTTGACGAGATCAAAACGACCTTCCTGCACTATTTTGATCGGGTGAGTTTTAATGAGCACGATATCGATGCCATTATGAAACTGCTGAAGTATGACAAGAAAAACTCGCACGGCGATGTCAATTTTGTGCTATTGCACGGTATTGGAAACGCTGTGACCGATATTAAAGTGCCTGAAAATTTGATTCTTAAAGCCTTTGCTTACTACATGGATTAGCGGCTTCATATACTATTTTTTTGCGTTCGCAACTCTTTGAATCCATCAAATTCGAAAATCCCTAGATTAGGGAAACAAACAAATAACTAACCATTATGAAACGAATTTTGATCGATTACAAGAAACTCGACCACACAGCGGCATCAATTCTAATTGATTCCTATCCAGATGGTTATGGCGATGATGACATCATTACCATCAAAAAACCGAATGGGGAGGTTATCGAGGCAGTGGAAATCAGAACGGATGATACGGTATATCTGGTGAAAATCAGCAAGAGCCTTTCCAACTTTATTGCCAATTTTGAGGAAACCATCGAAAAGGAATTGGAAAAAGACCTTGTTCCCGAAGCAGTATCGGAATTTGATGAGGATTCGTTCCGGAACACTGATTTTGATAGCGAGGATGTGGATTCAGAATCCGATTACTGATCCTTCAAGTATCTTTCCCTTGCAATTTTTACATGATGGGCCTGGTGCCCACAGATAATATAGCCCAAGGCACGTACACTCATTTGTGAGCCACTTGCCACGCCCCTACGTTCCAGCACTTCATCGGAAAAAGAGCGAAAAAGCGTTAGTGTAGACTCGCGTACGGCTTTATATTCTTCCAGTATATCGGCTTTGGTCCGGTTCGCAGCATTGGAATTCGGAACATAGGCATCTTGATCAAAACCAGGGAGATCGGTCTTGTCGTTTCTTGCAAAACGAAGCGCCCTGTATTGAAAAACCCGCTCCGTATCCAACATGTGAACCAAAGATTCCGCCAAGGTCCATTTGCCTTCAGCGTAAGCATGGCCCAACTTCTCCTCTGGAAAACTTTCCATGAGTGCAAAAAATTTCTTCTTGCCATTTTCCAATTCGGCCATGAGTTCTACTTCTCCCAAGGCCAAAATATAGGTGTGGTAATACGGATTGTATTCAGAAGTGGGAAGTTCTGAGGTAAACATGGTTAAACGACCTAATTAAAGTTCGTTGAAAATAGTATGCATCAAACGCTTTTTGTCGTTGATGCTTTCTTCCAAGGAAATCATGGTTTCCGTTCTACTGATACCATCAATGTCATCAATCTTAAAAATGATGTTCTTGGCATGGGTGGTATCGCGGGCCCTGATCTTGCAGAAAATGTTGAATTTTCCGGTGGTAATGTGCGCAACGGTCACATAGGGTATTTGGTTCAGCCTTTCGAGAACGAATTTGGTCTGATGGGTTTTCTCAAGAAAAATACCAACATAAGCGATGAAGGAATACCCGAGTTTTACATAATCCAAGGTCAATGAAGAGCCTTTGATGATGCCAGATTCCTCCATTTTCTTCACCCTAACGTGAACTGTTCCTGCCGAAATCAACAATTTCTTGGCAATATCGGTAAAGGGAGTTCGGGTATTATCGATCAGCATATCCAATATCTGATGGTCGATTTCGTCAAGCTTAACTTTATTCATGTATGGAAATTTTCAACAAAATTAGTTAATTAAGGAAATTTACATAATAAAATTGGTTCTTTTTTAAATAAAATGCAAGAGAGAAGTGGAATTTGTTGATTATTAGCTGACTGTTAACACCAAGTCCATAATTTCGGCAGGCAGGTTTTCCACGGAATCCGAACAATCCCAAGTCTCGTGCCCAAAATATTCGGTCAATAATCCGATTTCTGCAATTTCTGGTTTGAACAAAATGGCACCTTTTTCCAAGACTTCCTTATACCGTATACCAATCCTGTGCCCTATTTCTATATTCGGATTTACACTATTGGCATTATCCACTATAATATCAAAGAAAAGTTTTTCGTTCTCCGGAATTTTGAAATAATCGGATGTGCTATAGTTGGGGAAAGTATTATTTGCAATGGTGGTCAGCGCTTCCACCAGGGCATAAAAGATGTACTCCCGGGTTTTCTCCCGTTGGTAATCCTTCGGATAGTGTCCTGCTTCAAATAAAATCGTCGGAACACCCGCCATCTGAAAAGCGTCACCCACACAATTATCATTAAAACCATCATCATACCGCCCAACCTGACCCGGAATCAATTCTTGAAGCTTATTGTTCATGGCAACGATCACCTGCATGGCCACTTCACGATTGGGCGTAAGGTCACGTTCCTTATTACTCGCTGGGGATAGGAACGAAACGGTTGCGGGCTTGGCCACATTTCCAGCGCTGAACAACGTGCGTTGATCGTGCAAGTTGAAACAAAAATGGGGTTTAAAGTTTTGGAACAATTGGCGTAATGCTTGGCTTTCAGGTTGCGACCTTTCCTTGGCATCCCTATTAAGGTCTATCTGATTACTGTTCACACGGGTATAGGCTTTTGCGCCATCGGGGTTCAGCATTGGGACTATCATTAATGTGCATTGTTCCAAAATGGACAAGGCCAATTCATCTTGTGTCCCTAAAAAATTGACCATGTCCCAAACCGCCTTTGTGGTGGTCGATTCGTTACCGTGCATTTGGGACCACATCAAAACTTTCTTGGCGCCCATTCCTATCGAAAATGCCTTCAAGATTTCCCCATCTACCGATTTACCTATTTGCACAATGGGAGCATTGAGCTTCGAAAAGCATGTAGCATTTAATAAATCCATAGTGATGTATCGTCCGGATAGGGATTTTTCCTTGAATAGGGAATAAGCAATCATAGTGAAGGTTTGCGATCCATTGACAAAAGTAAACATCAATAAGTTTACAAATGTATCATCAATAATGATAATTAAATTTACATATGTAACTTATTATTTATCGGTATGTGTCGAGTTTGTTACAATTGCATACATTTAGTTTGTAGTAAATTATAACACCTAATATATCAGATAATTAATTTTATTTAATTAAACTCTTTGTTGAGATTATGATTATCAATATCACTATTATTCTTGGTGAGAAGTGGAAGTTGTTCTACCTTTGAATTATAAATTTTACATTTGTGAACGAAGAGATTGTTACACGGATTCAGCAAGTAATAGACTTCTACGGTTTAACGGTTTCTGCCTTTGCGGATGAGATCGGTGTGCAACGATCCAGTATATCTCATTTGCTCAATGGCAGAAATAAACCCAGTCTTGATTTTGTTCTCAAATTGATCACCGCGTATCCTGAAGTGGATTTGTATTGGTTGTTAAAAGGAGAGGGCAGCTTCCCTCCTGCCACAATTGAATCCAAGCAAAACGTTGATGAGAATACAACGAAGACAATTGCTCCGCCGATCGTTCCCTCTGAAACTGAATCGATAACCACCAAGGGCATTGGCTCTAAAACAATTAAGACCAAACAAATCGCACTGTTCTATACAGACGGAACCTTTGAGGTTTTCAACCCAAAAAAGGATTGACCCTTTCCTATTCTTTCCGTTACTTTGTAAACATGAAAAAACATGTTTTCCTCGGTATGCTTTTGCTGTTCGTTCTTGCCTGTAAACAACCGCCCCAAAGGGATTGTACTGACTTTAAAACTGGTAAGTTTTCGTTTACCACCACCATAAACGGAGAGGAAAAAACAACTTATTTTACGCGAACTATGGACATGGAAGTGGATGAATTTGAAGGAAAGATAGATTCCTCCACCGTTCGTTGGATCAATGATTGTGAATATGTTTTAAGAAACATGAACCCCAAGAATATGGAGGAGGAAAAATCCATCCATATCAAAATATTGACCACGACAGACTCCACGTATACTTTTGAATACAACGCCATTGGCGATAAGCGGAAATTTAAAGGAACTGCCTATAAAATACACTGACCATGTTTGAAATCTTCACCAGTCCCGATGCCTGGATGGCTCTTTTGACCCTGACTTTTTTGGAAATTGTGCTGGGTATCGACAATATCATCTTCATTTCCATCGCTGCAGGGAAACTGGAGAAACAAAATCGTAAAAAAGCCACCAATATCGGATTGGTTCTGGCCATGCTTTTGCGGATCATCCTTTTGTTCGGGATAACTTGGCTCACCAAGATGAAAAAACCTTTTTTGGTTTTTAATGAATCATGGATTACTGGTGGCATTAGCTGGCAAGCAGTAATATTATTCGCAGGAGGGCTGTTTCTGTTGTATAAGAGTACACGCGAAATCCATGAAAAAATTGAAGATCGTGGACATGATGAGCGCGAAGTGAAAAAGTCTAGGTCTTCATCCTTAATGAATGCCATAGTTCAAATTACGGTAATCAATATTGTTTTCTCCTTCGATTCCATACTCACGGCCATTGGTATGACCAACGGAATTTCACCCAACCCAACAGACGCCTTGGTCTTGATGATTACCGCAGTTGTCATTTCGGTGGTGATCATGATGCTTTTTGCCAATCCTGTAGGGGAATTTGTGAACCGTCACCCTTCCATCCAAGTACTGGGATTGTCCTTTTTGATTTTGATAGGGTTCATGCTAATTGCCGAATCAGCCCACCTTTCACATCTTATCATATTTAAGAACGAAGTTGGGTCCATACCCAAAGGGTATTTGTATTTCGCAATTGCCTTTTCGCTAATGGTGGAGTTTCTAAATCTTCGGATTCAGAAAAACACCAATCCTGAAGAAAGTAAGGGAGCCTTGGATAAGCATTAAAGCCTAGTTCGGCCGCTGGTAGGCCAGCTCTGGATTGGCCGTTTTATGCTCTTCAAAAAGACGTTGTTGTTGTTTTACCGTAAGTGTGCTTCCATCGTGGCTCCATCCCGGAGGGCCAAAGATGTACATCAACTTGTGCGATAATTTGTTCGATTTCTTGACATCGTTCCAAATATCCTTGAATTCATGGGTAAGAATAACAACGGGGTTGAACGAATCGGGAGAATGGATAACACCGTATTTCACGTCGATTTCCTCATCTAATTCTTTCCAAGTACCGAACATTTTGTCAAATATATTAAGGAAACCGCCATGGTTTTTGTCCAAATACTCCACATTCTGGGCGTGGTGCACTTGGTGCATGGTATGTGTGTTCATGAATTTCTCCAAGAAACCCAATTTTGGGATATAGACGGAATGTAGTTGAAATTGCCACAATGCCTCGATTCCCAAGCAGACCACTACCATTTCAGGTGGAAAACCTATGGCAGGCATCCATGCATAAAAGAAAGGTTTGTACAATATGGTGAACCATCCGTTACGAACGGCGGTCCCCAAATTGTAATTATCGGACGAATGGTGCACAATATGCGCCGCCCATAAAATCCGGATTTCGTGGTTGGCCCTATGAAACCAGTAATAGGTGAAATCGTCGGCCAATTGGCACAAAATCCATACATACCAAGCATAACTGAATGATTGAAAACCCAGGAAATTGGTTCTGACCCCATCGACTATCGGATTGCAGAGTTCGTAAACGCCCTCAAAAAGCACAATGGCAAAAGCCACTTTAAACAATGGCCCCAAAATGGCGGAGCCAACTCCCATAAATCCACTGGCGGCTAAATCTTTCCAATTGTACAGATGGTCGTCGCCATGGGTTTTGCTGTATGTAAGTTCAAGCAATATAAAGGCAATAAAAACAGGTACGCCATATACCAGGGGGTTGGTAAAGTCCATATAGTTTGTTAAGAGGTAATTTTTGGTGTGTAACTCAAGAGTGAAAATATAGGCAGAAATTGGTTCAAAACAAAGAAGTCTGATCAGAACCTCCATTATTTGTATCAATATCGGTATTGGTATCTTCTATATTTTCCTCATCCACAACTTCAATATCCTCGGCTTTTTGTTCTTTTGGTTCTTCAAAAGGCAATGATTCCAAGACATTTATGCTCTTTACTTTGTCCGTTGTCAGTTGATTTCCCAATGCTTTGATCCCTTTTACGGCAATAAATTCTTCCACATTGATCTCTTGGTTGGGTTTGGCATCCTTGCCCCTTGGTTTCACGAATTCGAGTTCGATTACCGGTCTCCAATCGGTGGACACCAGTTCCAAATGTGATTTAGGTGCTTCGGAGATGACCAACTCTTCCTTATTGGGGTTTTCAACCAAAAAGCGTTTCAAGTAGTAGCGGTCCTTTTCACCATCATAATGTACTACGGAAATCGGTTTGTTCGGATTCCATTTTTCCAATACGATCATATCATCGTTGAAACGTGTCAACAAATCTGGGGGAATGGTTTTTACAATTCCTTTTTGGTCTATGACCAGCAACAAATCGTCTCCTTTGAATTCACCGAGCAACTCCCCTCTTCCATCGACATTCAAGCGGCTTACCACATCGTCAAACCAAATTTTTCGTGGTTTCAGTGTAGATACTCCTTTTTCTTTCAGTTCAATGCGCTTAACAGGATACTTGGTTACCAAATTTCCTTTGGAAGCCCTTCCTTTGATAAGGACATCGGCAAAATCGAGGTCCCATTTTAATTTTTTGATACTTCCGGATTGACGGAGCAATACGGTGACCACTTCGGCCTCACCATTGGGGTTGGCGGAAAAATATAGTACTTCAGCAGAAGCTTTTTCGCCTGCCAATTGGTACATCTTGTCTCGGGTAATGCTGGTCACATTAAAACGCTTAATGTAAGATGGCCCGCCCTTCCCATCTTTGTATATCATGTTGTAGATGGTGCGCTTGTCCTTTTTCTTGAACACGGCCACATGGATGATGTTCTTGCCCACAAACACTTTGGAATCCACCTTGGTGACCATCATTTCACCTTTTTCGGTGAATACGATAATATCGTCAATGTCGCTACAATCCGTTACGTATTCATCACGTTTTAAGGAAGTTCCAATAAACCCTTCCTCTCGGTTTACGTACAGTTTGGTATTTCGGATAACCACTTTGGTGGCCTCGATGTCATCAAAAATCCGGATTTCCGATTGTCTTTCCCGACCGGCGCCATATTTCTTTTTCAATTCCTTGAAATAATCGATGGCATATTCCACCAAATGCTCCAAATGGTGTTTGGTCTGGGCAATCTTTTCCTCCAGCCCTTCAATGAGCTGCTGCGCCTTTTCCAGGTCGAACTTGGAAATACGTTTGATTCGGATTTCGGTCAAGCGAACAATGTCCTCTTCGGTAACCGCGCGTTTTAGGTGGGCAGTATGGGGTTTCAATCCTTTATCGATGGCAGCAATAACGCCTTCCCATGTTTCTTCCTCTTCAATATCGCGATAGATACGATTCTCAATAAAGATGCGCTCCAACGATGCAAAATGCCACTGTTCCTCCAATTCGTCCAACTGTATTTCAAGCTCAGATTTCAGTAGTTCAACAGTATTATCCGTTGAACGTTCAAGCATTTCTTTAACCCCGATAAAATTCGGTTTGTTGTCCTCGATGATGCATCCCAAGGGCGAAATGGACGATTCACAGGCCGTAAAGGCATAAAGTGCATCAATTGTTTTGTCCGGTGATATGCCACTGGGCAAATGCACCAAGATTTCGACTTCGGCCGCTGTATTGTCCTCTATCTTTTTGATCTTGATTTTACCCTTATCATTAGCTTTTAAGATGGAATCAATTAAAGAGGAGGTGTTGGTTCCATAGGGTATTTCAGTGATCACCAAGGTGTTCTTGTCCAACGTCGATATTTTGGCCCTGACCCTGATCTTGCCGCCGCGCATGCCATCGTTGTAATTGGTGACATCGATAATACCAGCCGTTGGAAAATCGGGATACAAGGTGAATCGCTGACCCTTTAAGTGTTTGATGGAAGCATCTATCAATTCCACAAAATTGTGGGGCAAAATTTTCGTTGACAGTCCTACCGCAATACCCTCTGCGCCCTGGGCCAAAAGCAATGGGAATTTTACCGGAAGGTTAACGGGCTCCTTTTTTCGTCCGTCGTAGGACAATTGCCATTCTGTAATTTTTGGGCTGAATACCACTTCCAATGCAAACTTGGAAAGCCTTGCCTCAATATATCGTGGTGCTGCTGCTCCATCTCCGGTCAAAATATTTCCCCAGTTTCCTTGGGTATCGATCAGCAGGTCCTTTTGTCCGATCTGCACCATGGCATCGGCGATACTGGCATCACCATGGGGGTGGTATTGCATGGTATGCCCCACCACATTGGCCACTTTATTGTAGCGCCCATCGTCCAACTCCTTTAGGGCATGCATGATTCGGCGCTGAACGGGCTTGAACCCGTCCTCAATGGCCGGAACCGCGCGCTCCAAAATTACATAGGACGCATAATCCAGGAACCAGTCTTTGTACATCCCCGTAACCTTGACAAGACTATCGTGGGATTCTTCATGGTTTTCTAAACCTTCCTCATTCAATTCTTCGTTCTCTTCCATTTAGAAGGGCAACATTTATAGGGTTTATTTAAAGTTGGTTTTCTTCGATCAAATCAAGTTCCACTTTAAGGTTGTTGATGATGAATTCTTGCCGGTCCGGGGTGTTTTTGCCCATATAGAACTGGAGCAGATTGTCGATGCTCATGGCTTTGTCGAGCATCACGGGTTCCAGTCGGATATCATCACCGATAAAGTGCTTGAACTCATCAGGGGAAATTTCACCCAATCCCTTGAATCGGGTAATTTCCGGTTTTCCGGTCAGTTTTTGTATGGCATTCCTTTTCTCTTCCTCACTGTAGCAGTATATGGTCTCCTTTTTGTTCCGAACACGGAACAATGGAGTCTGTAAAATGTATAGGTGATTTTCCTTGATCAATTCAGGGAAAAATTGTAGAAAGAAAGTGATCAACAACAATCGAATGTGCATACCATCCACATCGGCATCGGTAGCGATCACAATATTGTTATACCGAAGGTCCTCCATGGACTCCTCAATATTGAGTGCAGCCTGCAATAGATTGAATTCTTCGTTTTCGTAGACGATTTTCTTGGACATGCCATAAGAATTCAACGGCTTACCCCGCAAGCTAAATACTGCTTGGGTATTCACATCCCTGGATTTGGTGATCGAACCGGAAGCAGAATCCCCCTCGGTAATGAAAAGTGTCGTTTCCAACCTTCGTTCATTCTTCATATCCTGAAGATGCACCCTACAGTCGCGTAACTTTTTATTATGCAGACTTGCCTTTTTGGCCCGTTCCCGTGCCAACTTGCGTATACCTGAAAGCTCCTTGCGCTCACGTTCTGCCTGAACAATCTTTCGTTGCAAAGCCTCAGCAGTCTGTGGGTTCTTATGCAGGTAATTGTCCAATTGGGTCCCTAAAAAGTCATTGATATAGGTGCGAACCGTGGGCAAATTGCCCCCCATGTCAGTAGAGCCCAGTTTGGTCTTGGTCTGGCTTTCAAAAACGGGTTCCATCACCTTGATGGAGATGGCTGAAATAATGGATTTCCGAACATCGGAGGCATCATAGTTTTTGCCATAGAAATCGCGGATGGTCTTTACCACTGCTTCCCGAAAGGCGGCTTGGTGGGTACCTCCCTGTGTGGTATGCTGCCCGTTCACAAAGGAATGGTATTCCTCGCTATACTGGGTTTTGCTATGCGTCATGGCGACTTCAATATCATCTCCCTTCAGATGGATGATTGGGTATAGAAAGTCGTCTTGGTTGTTATTGTCCTCCAAAAGGTCCTTCAAACCATTTTCGGATTGGTATTTTTCCCCATTGAAAATTATGGTCAATCCTGGATTGAGGTAAACATAGTTTTTGAGCATGCGTTCCACATACTCGTTTCGGTATTTGTAATTTCTAAAAATAGTCTCGTCGGGGGTGAAGCTTACCTTGGTGCCGCGTCTTCTGGAGGATTCTTCCAAAAGTTCCTCATTGACAAGGTTCCCAATCTCAAATTCGGCCGATTTGGATTGCCCATCCCGATTGGATTCCACACGAAAGTAAGTGGACAAGGCATTCACTGCCTTGGTACCCACTCCGTTCAGTCCTACGGATTTTTTAAAAGCACGGGTATCGTACTTTCCACCTGTATTCATTTTGGAAACCACATCGACCACTTTGCCCAAGGGAATGCCACGGCCATAATCCCGCACATGCACCACATTGTCCTTTATGGTGATTTCGATGGTTTTGCCGGCACCCATCACAAACTCATCGATACAGTTATCGATAACTTCCTTTAAAAGGATGTAGATACCATCATCCGCCGAGGAACCATCGCCCAATTTACCAATGTACATACCGGGACGCATGCGAATATGCTCCTTCCAATCGAGTGAACGTATATTATCCTCTGTATATTGGGTTTCTGCCATAACTCTGGGGAATATCCTTGCTAATATAAAATTTAGGGGCAAAAATAAAAGTCTTCATCAAAGAAAGTAATCAACAATGGACATGGGTTTTTGTTAACACATATCAGGCCCCAGCGCCTTTTTTCCGCCTTATGGAGAGATAGGTTACCCCGAAAATCACCACCAACATCCCGAACAATTGCCAATAAGTCAGTTTTTCGTCCAAAAACACAAAGGCCAACAAAATGGTGGACACGGGACCCAAGCTCCCCAATATGGAAAAATTGGAGGCGCCCAACCGCTCGATGGCTGCTGATACCAAAAAGGATGGAATCAAGGTAGCCAAAATGGCCATCGCCACACCATAGCCATACACTGCAGCTGGATATTCCCATAATCCAAAATTGCCGGAAATCAAATAGTGCACCCCAATACAGCAAGTGGAAACCACCATCGCATAACTGGTAAACCGAAGCACCCCGAACTTGGGAATCAACCAGCCACTCCCCACCAAATAAGAGGCATAGGTAATAGCGCTCAGCAAAACGAGAAAGCCACCGATTAGTACCCCGTTTCCATTGATGTCCAATTCACTCCAAAAGGTAATGACCACACCGATATAGGTGATCATTATGGCAATGGCTTGGACTTTGGTGATTTTTTGTTTAAAAAATAACCAGGAGAGAAACACCACAATGGTTGGATACACGAACAGAATGATACGCTCCAAGCCTGCCTTGATGTAATTGAGGCCCAAAAAATCAAAATAACTGGCGAGATAATAGCCTACAAAACCAAAAAGAAACAACCATGCATAATCTTTTATGGTAATGTTGACCAAAGGTTTTTTCTTTCGGATCAAAAAAAGGATGAAGAGATAAAAAGGCAACGAGAACAACATGCGGAACAGCAAAAGGTCCAAGGTCTCCACCTGATACTCGTAAGCCAACTTGACCATGACCGCTTTGGAAGAAAACAGCACTACGCCAAGAATACCGTAAATGATCCCCAAGCTTTTGTTCGACATGCCTCAAAACTAGTCGAAACCCGAATGGGAAGTTTAATACTTCAATGGAAAATTACAATGGTCAGCAACTACACGTTGAACCTAAAGTGCATAATATCACCGTCTTTCACGATGTATTCCTTACCCTCTACGCGCATGCGGCCTGCTTCCTTCACCTTGGCCTCGCTACCGAATTTAATGTAGTCGTCATAGGAAATCACCTCGGCTCGGATAAAGCCTTTTTCAAAATCGGTATGGATCACCCCTGCGGCTTGTGGTGCCGTGGCACCTACAGGAATGGTCCAGGCCCGAACTTCTTTTACACCAGCGGTAAAATAGGTTTCGAGGTTCAATAAACGATAGGCCCCTCGAATCAATTTAGCAGACCCAGGTTCTGTCAATCCCAAATCCTCCAAGAACATTTGACGCTCTTCGTAGGTTTCCAATTCGGTAATGTCAGCCTCGGTGCCCACGGCTAAAAAGATGACTTCGGCATTTTCATGGGCAACGGCATCACGCACCTGTTCCACATAATCGTTTCCAGTAGTGGCAGCACTTTCATCCACGTTGCATACGTACATGACTGGTTTATCCGTGATCAATTGCATGGGTTTCACATATTCGGCACGGTCTTCCGGACTTAGTTCGATGGCCCGTACAGAGGTGCCCGCTTCCAATCCCTGTTTCAGGGCATTCAGAACGGCTTCTTCTTTTTGGGCTTCCTTATTTCCCGTCTTGGCTGCCCTTTTCACTTTGTCCAGCTTTTTTTCAACGCTTTCCAAATCTTTTAGCTGCAGCTCCATATCAATGGTTTCCTTGTCACGGATAGGATTTACAGAACCGTCAACATGCACAATGTTATCGTTGTCAAAACAGCGCAAAACGTGTAGGATGGCATCGGTTTCCCGAATGTTCCCCAAAAACTGGTTGCCAAGCCCTTCACCTTTACTGGCACCCTTTACCAATCCGGCAATGTCCACAATCTCCACGGTGGCAGGTACCACGCGTTCCGGATTCACCAGTTCTTCCAATTTTTCCAAACGTTTATCGGGAACGTTTACCACGCCGATGTTCGGTTCTATGGTACAGAATGGAAAATTGGCGCTTTGGGCCTTTGCGTTGGACAAACAGTTGAAGAGTGTCGATTTTCCGACATTGGGCAATCCTACGATACCAGCTTTCATCTAAATCCTATCTATTTTGAGGGTGCAAATATAAGTTGAAGTTTTGGTTTGCGGTCTAATATTTACCGATGAGTAGATAGAAGCCCATGACCACCAAGGCTATTATGGCAAAAATGGCCACCAAGGACAGGATGCACCCAGCCTGTTTCCAAATCCCGTTGTATTCCTTTTCCTTTTGTTCCATAAAAAACCCGGACACTTTTAGGCCCGGGTAAAATTACATGAATTTATCTTTTATCCGTTGGGGTGCATAAATTGTTGCTTGCCCAGCAGTACCTCTTCGCTTTCTACGTGGTCCTCATCGGGCACACAGCAATCCACGGGACAAACTGCAGCGCACTGTGGTTCTTCATGGAAGCCTTTGCACTCCGTACACTTGTCCGGTACAATATAATAGATTTCGTCGCTTACGGGTTCCTGAACATCATCGGCATTAACGGCCTTGCCATTGGGCAGTACCACATCCCCTTTTAAAGAGGTACCATCACTATATCTCCATTCATCCGCACCTTCATAAATTGCCGTATTTGGGCACTCTGGCTCACATGCACCACAATTTATGCACTCATCAGTAATAATTATCGCCATAATTTTCTTTTCCTTTTGGGCTGATTCGATTCAGCATGCTTACTTTTGGCAAAAATAAACCCTACCAAATTAGTGTACAAATTTAATGGCGCCGTATATCCAAACAATTGAAGCTTTTGTCGAACTTGGAAAATACTTGTCCGATTTTTGCGAAAATCAGCAAAATGAATCTGGAAATCAGGACATGGCGTTGGTCGAAGCCATATCCAAAGCAGAACAACACAATGGCTGGTTTACCAAAGAGAACATTCTATTCGCATTGGAGCAATGGGCCAATTTATTGACCAAGGACCAATTGGAAAGCTGGATTTCCAAATATGGAATAAAGCCCCTAGATGAACCCAAAACGGTGGGAATTGTAATGGCTGGCAATATTCCCCTTGTCGGTTTCCATGACTTTTTGTGTGTATTGCTTTCCGGACATCGAGTCATGGTAAAACTATCATCCAATGATAAAATTTTATTGCCGTTTCTGGCCAATTTTTTAATCAAAGTGAATCCAGAACTGGCCCATCGTATACAATTCGTTGAGGGCAAAATGGAGAATTTTGATGCAGTGATTGCCACAGGAAGCAACAATACGGGCCGTTATTTTGAGTATTATTTTGGCAAGAAGCCAAACATCATACGAAAAAACAGAAATTCCGTGGCCATTCTTACCGGTGAGGAATCGAAGGAAGAACTGGAAGCGTTGGGCGAGGATGTTTTCAGATATTATGGTTTGGGATGTCGAAACGTGTCCAAGCTCTATGTCCCCAAAGGCTATGATTTTGAACCCTTTTTCAACGCCATGTATGCCTACAAGGACATCATTCACCAACATAAATACGCCAATAACTATGATTACAACAAGGCCGTTTATTTGATGAGTGAATTCCAATTGTTGGATAATGGTTTTCTGGTACTCAAGGAAGAAGAATCACTTGCTTCCCCTATTTCTGTGTTGTTCTATTCCAATTATGAAACAAAAGAAGAATTAACGCAGGTTTTGGAAAACAGGAAGGAAGACATACAATGTCTGGTTACTGCCACAGGAATAGGTTCCGAAGTTAAATTCGGTGAAACCCAAAAACCCAGATTGGATGATTATGCCGATGGTGTGGATACGATGGCTTTTTTGCTGCAGCTTTAGGCTGACACTAACCCTCTTTACCATTTTTTGAACCAAGAAATTTTTAGACCTTTACCCCGTAAACCAAGGAAATGAAAAAACACAATTTTAGCGCAGGCCCATGCATATTGCCCAAAGAGGTAATGCAAAAGGCATCCGAGGCCGTTTTGGAACTGGACGGTATTGGATTATCACTCATAGAAATCTCTCACCGAAGCAAGGAATTTGTGGCCATTATGGAAAAGGCCCGTTCCTTGGCCCTGGAATTGTTGGAACTGGAGGGCAAAGGGTATCAGGCCCTCTTCCTTCAAGGTGGTGCCAGCATGCAATTTTTAATGACGGCCTTTAACTTGTTGGAGAAAAAGGCCGGTTATATTAATACAGGTACTTGGAGCCAAAAGGCAATTAAGGAAGCCCGTCTGCTGGGTGAGATTGTGGAAGTCGCATCGTCCCAAGAACAAAATTTCAACCATATCCCAAAGGGATACAAGGTTCCAAAAGACCTCGATTATTTACATTTGACTTCCAACAATACCATTTATGGTACCCAGATCAAGGAATTTCCCGAAACGGATGTGCCTTTGGTCTGTGACATGAGTTCGGATATTTTTTCCCGTCAACTGGATTTTTCCAAATTTGACCTTATCTACGCTGGGGCCCAAAAGAACATGGGACCTGCGGGCACTACATTGGTTGTGGTGAAGGAAGACATTTTGGGCAGGGTAAGCCGTAAAATCCCATCCATGTTGGATTATAAAGTACACGTGAGCAAGGAAAGCATGTTCAATACACCACCTGTTTTTGCAGTATATGTTTCTATGTTGACCCTGCAATGGCTTAAGGATTTGGGTGGCATTGCTGCCATTGAGGAAATCAACGAGCGTAAGGCCAATCTGATCTATTCTGAAATTGAGTTGAACCCTGTTTTCTCAGGCATTGCCGCCAAGGAAGATCGTTCCATCATGAATGCAACCTTCAACATTACCGATGATGAACTCAAAGATGAATTCGACGCTATGTGCAAAGAAGCGGGCATCAGTGGTATCAACGGACATCGTTCCGTGGGTGGCTACCGTGCATCCATGTACAATGCCCTTCCCATTGAAAGTGTCGGAGTTTTGGTGGATATCATGAGTGAATTGGAAAAGAAAGGATAACCTAAATGATTAAAATTTTAGCGAACGACGGTATCGCCCGAACCGGTAAAGATCTTTTGGAAAAAGAAGGTTTTGAAGTAATCGAAACACGAGTTGCCCAAGAACAACTGGCCAACTTTATCAATGAACATAAAATTGAGGGGCTTTTGGTCCGCAGTGCCACTAAGGTGGACAAAAAAGTAATCGACGCTTGTTCCAACCTTAAATTGATTGGTCGTGGTGGTGTTGGCATGGACAATATAGATGTAGCTTATGCCGAATCCAAAGGCATTGAAGTTTTCAATACCCCGGAAGCCTCTTCCGAATCGGTGGCCGAATTGGTGTTTGCCCATTTGTTCGCTGCGGTTCGCTTTCTGCACGACTCTAACCGAAATATGCCCTTGGAAGGTGATAGCCAGTTCAAATTCTTGAAGAAAAGCTATGCCGGAGGCACGGAATTGCGGGGCAAAACATTGGGCATTGTCGGGTTTGGCCGAATTGGCCAAGCAACGGCCCGAATGGCACTTTCGCTGGGTATGCAAGTTCTTTTTACGGATCATACCATTACGGAAACGGAAATTGAAGCAACCTTCTTCGACGGACAATCTTTAAAATTCAAATTGAAGGCAGATAATCTGGAAACCGTATTGGCAAATTCCGATTTTGTAAGCCTTCATGTGCCCGCACAGGACAGTTATTTGCTCGGAGCCAAGGAAATTGGATTGATGAAACCCGGTGCTGGCATCATTAATACTTCCCGCGGCGGCGTGTTGGATGAAGTTGCCTTGGTGGAGGCTCTGGACAATGATCACCTTTCATTCGCGGGATTGGACGTATACGAATCGGAACCCCATCCCGAAATTAAGATTTTGATGCACCCCAAAATTTCCATGACACCACACATTGGAGCATCAACCGTGGAGGCACAGCAACGTATTGGTATTGAATTGGCCCAAAAGGTAATTGCAACCTTGAATTAATTGGGAATTAATATGACATATCCAAGTTGTTAAAACCCACTTTTTCGTACCTTGTCCCTCTAACCTTAACACAGAACACATGTCAGGAATTTTGGATTTAATCAATAGCCCAATGGGCAAACAATTGATCAGTGGTGTTGCCGGGCAAACCGGTCAACCAGAAAGTAAAACAGCTGATGTATTGACCATGGCCATGCCTTTATTGATGGGTGCCATGAAAAAAAATACCTCTACCCCCGGAGGCGCACAAGGCCTTATGAATGCCCTTTCTTCCAAACACGATGGCGGCATTTTGGATGATTTGGGTGGATTGTTCGGCGGTGGTGTGGACCAGAGTGTGATGAACGATGGTGCCGGTATTTTGGGACATATTTTGGGTTCCAAACAACCACAGGTAGAAAATGCCCTAAGCAGTAAATCAGGTATGGATGCGGGAACCATTTCGCAAATTCTTCAGATTGCCGCTCCTATTCTTTTGGGCTATTTGGGCAAACAGACCCGCCAACAGAATGTGAGCAGTCCAGATGGGTTGAACGGCCTTTTGGGTGGATTGATGGGCGGCGGTAAGGCAGCATCCAAACAACAATCTTTGATTGAATCTTTCTTGGATTCCGATGGAGACGGAAGTGTTATCGACGATTTGGCCGGAATGGTCCTCAATAGTGGAGGTTCCAAGAAAGGCGGACTCGGGGGTATGCTTGGTGGTCTTTTTGGAAAATAAGCACCAATACTTAACGTATTTTAACAAGGCCATTTGGAATTTCAAATGGCTTTTTTTGTACCTTAAGGATATGAAAAAGAACCTATTGTTTAAATTGTTTTCCCTTGTATTTGCTGGATTGCTGGTACTTTCCTGTACTGCACAGAAAGAGTTGTTGGATATTTCAGACCAAGAGCAGAGTGTGTTCAATTCCAAGGAAGAGGAGCCCGTTGAAATCAAGGATGAGGATACGGAATATGACATCATCATCATTGAACCCGGTTTTTATACCTGGCTCAATTCCATTGCGCGTCCGGAAGGCTATTATTCCCAAAATTTTTTGGAAAGCAGAAACCTTATTATGGTAACCACTTGGAACAATCGGGTATTGCAGCCCACTCGATTCAACCCCAATCTTTATGAAATGCAGATCAACTACGATCCCAACATAGACTATGGCTACGAAGTAAATTACAAACTCTACAATTACTTCATTTACTTTCAACGAAAATACAACCAACGTCTAGGGCCCTTTCTTCCCCGGATTTAATATGTTATTTTTGCCCTGATTTTATTATTGCTATGGATAAAGTTAGAGCGCGTTGGGAAATCCAAAAGAATTGGCAGTTGTTGTTCCCCTTATTGGGTGTAGCACTTACCATGCTTTTTGCCTATTGGATTGCCAGACGTTTGTTGCATGCGTTTGAATTGAACAATACCGGCATTGAATGGATCTTCACTATTGGAATTTGCCTGGCCCTCTATTTTGCAATGGTTCGTTTCTTTTTGTGGTGCTTCAAAAAATTGGAACACAAATGGAAGGTGAACCAAAAATGGGAAATGATTGCCATTTTTATCGTTTTTGCCATTACTGGAAGTTTGGCAGGCAAGTTGGCAGCACCCCTAACCCATTGGATCGGATTAACCGGTGATTCCGTACATGGCGCAATTTACTGGACCTCACGTATCCTCCTTATTTTTCCCATTTATCAAATTCTGCTCGTAGGCATTGGATGGTTGTTCGGCCAATTCGAGTTTTTCTGGAATTTTGAGAAAAAAATGCTCAAACGGATCGGTTTGGGCTTTTTGGTGCCATAGTTTAGGTTTTTGTTAACACAATGTAAGCCCTTCACTTGGTTAAATTTGCGTCAATGGCCTCACTAGTATACAAGCGGATCTACGTTTTTATAGCCTTGGTATTGACCTTGGGGATTTTCACCCCCACCTTGGTCAAACTGCATCACGCGTTTAACGGCCATTCCCAGGAAAAGCAATGTGTTGCTAAAGGAACCGATCATGTCCATAGTTCGGATATTGGTTGTGAGTTCCATGATTTTACGCTTGTTTCCAAATTACTGATTTCCACAACATTTACTTATGAGTTGGTGGAAATTCAAGAGATAGGTCATTTTGAGACCTATTACTCCTTTGTTTTTAAACCTTTTAAAACCAATTTTCAGACCCTTCGGGGGCCACCCGGCGTTTCATTGTCTCTAGCTGTTTAGTTCTTATTAACCTCTTTTAACATTAACAATGAAACAACTTTATATTTCAATGCTCTTGGCATTGGCCCCAATCTACATATTCTCACAAAACACCATTTCCGGAACCATTACCGATGCCGAAAACAGTGGTCCTTTGGAGCAAGTGTCCGTTTATATTCCACAATTGGAAAAAGGGACCATAACCGATGAAAACGGAAATTTCACCATAAACAATGTGCCAGAAGGAACCTACAAAATTGTGGTTTCTTACCTAGGATACGAAACCTATTCCACCTCCTTTGAAATCAATGAAGGAAACAATAGCTTCTCCTACGCTATGGTACCTTCTGTAATAGAAATGGATGAAGTGGTCCTCTCCACCCCCTTTCATAAACTGGAACGGGAAAATGTAATGAAGGTGGAACAGAAATCCATTGCAGAACTGAAAAGTAATGGTGCCATAACTTTGGCAGACGGGATTACCAATATTCCCGGCGTTTCCTCGGTTTCCACCGGAATGGGTATTGGCAAACCAGTGATTCGGGGATTGAGCTTCAACCGCGTGCTCGTCTACACGCAAGGAGTTCGATTGGAAAACCAACAGTTTGGCGGTGAACACGGATTGGGCATAAACGATGCAGGTATTTCCAGTGTTGAGGTGATCAAAGGACCCGCTTCCCTGCTCTATGGCTCGGATGCCTTGGGTGGTGTTCTTTACTTGAATCCTGAGAATTTTGCGTTGCCCGGTCAGACTTCTGGCGATATCAACATGAACTATTTTACAAATACGTTGGGGTATGGGGCCAACGCAGGTTTTAAGACCTCAGGGGAAAAACTGAAGTTTTTGGCCAGGGGTGCTTATGCCTCCAATGCCGATTACGAAACCGGGAATGGTACCAGTGTAACCAACTCCCGATTTAAGGAAGCTGATTTGAAAACAGGTGTGGCCTACCAAGCCAGTAGGTTTAAAACAGAGTTACGCTATAATTATAACGCTTCCGAATTGGGTATTCCAGAAGAAATTGGTGTGCAGAACAACGACCGCGATCCTTTGTTGCCCTATCAAGAAATTTCGACACACATCTTAAGCTCAAAGAATAATTTCTTCTTCAAAAAATCGAGCTTGGAAGCCACCTTCGGGTATACCTTCAACGATCGAAAGGAATTTGAAGATCACCATGAGGAAGAGGAACCGGTTGTAGGCGAACCCGTTTTGGAAGAAGAGGAAGAGGGTCCGGCACTTCATATGGAATTGAGCACTTTCAATTATAACATCCAGTTCAACCCACAATGGGGTAAAATGACCACCATTTTTGGCATACAGGGCATGCATCAAAAAAATGAGAATTTTGGGGAAGAAGTCTTGATTCCAGATGCCATTACCAACGATTTTGGCATTTTGGCGACCTCGCATATCCACTTCGAAAAAAGTGACCTGCAGTTGGGTCTTCGTTATGATCTACGGTCCATAAATGGCGATGAAAGCGGCATTGTGGGTGATGAGGAATACATACCGGCCATCGACAGGAATTTTAGCAGTTTTAATGCTGCTGTAGGTTACCGTGCCGATGTTTCCGACAATATTATTGCCCGTTTAAACCTAGCCTCCGGATTTAGGGCGCCGAACCTTTCAGAATTGACTTCCAATGGTTCGCACAGTGGAGCCAACCGGTTTGAAATTGGAAACGCAGACCTTAAAAGTGAGCAGAACTTCCAGATAGACTTGGCCTTGGAATACGGCAACCAACACTTGGAAGCATATATCAACGGGTTTTTCAACGGTGTAAACAACTACATCTACTTACAGCCAACAGGTGAATTTAGGGATGTTGATCCCATTTATGTGTTCCAACAGCAAAATGCGACCTTGTATGGTGGAGAATTTGGATTCCACATTCACCCACACCCCATAGACTGGTTGCATTTGGAAAGTAGCTACGATATTGTATACGGTCAATTGGAAGACGATACCAACCTACCCTTGATTCCGGCCAACCGTTGGACCAATACCTTCCGGGTAGAATGGAGCAACAAAGCGACCAAGTCCAATAGTTACGCCTTTGTTACTCTTCAGACCTTTTTTGACCAAAACAAGGTAGCTGAGTTTGAAACCAAAACACCACGCTACAATCTATTCAATGTTGGTTTTGGTGGTGATATACTTCTTTTCAACCAAAAAATCGGATATAAGATCAGTGGAAACAATTTATTTGATAAAAACTATATTTCGCATCTATCCCGTTTAAAACCAGATGGCATTGCGAACATTGGAAGAAACATTGCCTTCAATGTGAGCATTCCGTTATAAAAAGAAGCGGATAATAAGAACGGGCAGCAGATGATTTTTTATTTGTTGCCCTTTTTTTTGGCCAAAAAATACGTGTAGATCCAAGTCAGGGTAAAGGTAGGTATCAAGTCCAATCCGGGAACAAGCTCTTCGGCAAAAGTGATCAAACCGGCAGCTTGTCCTACTCGGCCCTTGTACAAACGGGTCATCAACCATCCGGCAATGGGCGCCCAGATCACATCGGAGAATTCACCGATACCGGGAATCACAAAGGACAACATACCAATACCGTCGAACAACAGTCCCAATAATAAATTACGGTATTTTGAATCCTTTTCGGTTGTCATGCACGAAAAATAGGCATTCCCCCCGAATTGGAAAAATAGGTCAGGACAAATTTGACCCGATCAACTTCAAAAACTCGTTACGGGTCTCAATTTTTTCGAACTGTCCTCGAAATCCAGATGTAGTTGTTACCGAATTCTGCTTTTGTACCCCGCGCATCATCATGCACATGTGAGATGCTTCGATAACCACAGCTACCCCTTTGGGCTTTAGGGTATTATTGATGCATTCCAGAATATCATGCGTCAATCGTTCCTGCACCTGCAACCTTCGGGCAAATACATCCACTACCCGAGGAATTTTACTCAATCCCACGATATGGCCGTTTGGAATGTAGGCAATATGTGCCTTTCCAAAAAAGGGCAACATATGGTGTTCACAAAGGGAGTACATCTCAATATCCTTTATAATCACCATATCATCATAACTTTCAGCGAACATGGCACTACGTAAAATTTCCTCGGCATCCTGTTTGTACCCTTGTGTTAGGAACAACATGGCTTTGGCAGCCCGCTCCGGAGTTTTCAACAAGCCTTCACGTGTGACATCCTCCCCAATGTCGTCCACAATCTTGGAGAAGTGATCCTTAACTTCATTGGTAATGTCAATGTTGTATTCTTCGAGGTATCTATAGGGTGCCATTCTTTAATTTTTTAGAATAATAGGTCTTCAATTTTTTGATCTTTGGATCTATGATGAACTGACAATAGGGTTGTTCCCCATGCCCATTGTAATAATCATGGTGCTCCTCCTCTGCCAAATAAAAGGGTTTTTCTTCAGAAGCAACCGTTACAATAGGGTCCGAAAATACTTTTTTGTTTTCCAATAAGGCTATGAACTCCTCCGCCAAGCGTTTTTGATCTTCGCTGGTGTAAAATATTTCACTACGATATTGGGTGCCCACGTCATTCCCTTGTCGGTTCAAGGTGGTGGGATTGTGAGTGGCAAAAAATACTTCCAACAACTCAGTGTATGAAATTTGGGAAGGATCAAATGTGATTTTTATAGCTTCCGCGTGGCCGGTTCGTCCAGTACAGATTTCACGATACGCTGGATTTTTGATGCTTCCACCGGTGTATCCGGGAACTACGTCAATAACGCCTTGCAACCGTTGAAAAACCGCCTCGGTACACCAAAAACAACCGCCAGCAAAAATGGCGGTTTCTACAGGAATATTATTTTGTTCATTCATTATTCATCAAAGTTAAACAAAGTTTGTGTATATTTTTATTTTTCCAAGTACTATTTATTCAAGAATTAGTCGGTGACAAACCAAAAAACTAATTCTGGATCGTACATCTTTGCGCACTCGCCCGTAATCCGTATTTTCACCCACAGAAGTTCTTCTATGATCAAGGCTACAAACATTCAAAAAAGTTATGGGGATCTTAAGGTCCTGAAGGGTGTGGACATTGAAATCCAAAAGGGTGAAGTGGTATCCATTGTGGGCGCCTCCGGCGCAGGAAAAACCACCCTTTTGCAAATTTTAGGTACGTTGGATGTGCCCACCAACAAAGGTGAAAGTACGCTGCTGATTCAGGATACGGACATCAACCAACTCAACGAAAAGAGCTTGGCCAAGTTCCGAAACGAACATATTGGGTTCATCTTTCAATTTCACCAATTGTTGCCTGAGTTCACCGCTTTGGAAAATGTCTGTATTCCGGCATTCATCAAAGGAACACCCAAGGCCGAAGCCGAAAAACGCGCCAAAGAACTATTGGACTTTTTGGGGCTATCCCATCGGTACGACCATAAACCCAATGCCTTATCGGGCGGGGAACAACAACGCGTGGCCGTGGCCCGTTCGCTGATGAACAACCCTGCTGTGGTCTTTGCGGATGAGCCCAGTGGTAACCTCGATTCCGAAAGTGCGGATAACCTGCACCAATTGTTTTTTAAACTGCGTGATGAGTTTGGACAGACGTTTGTTTTGGTAACCCACAATATGGAATTGGCGAACATGGCCGACCGAAAACTGACCATGGTGGATGGCGTGATCGTTTCCAAGAATTGATATGACCAAAGCCGAACTCAAAGAATTTTTGGACGCCAAGGTCCTCCAATACAACCATCCCAAGTTTTTGGAGGATGACCCTCTACAGATTCCCCATCGGTTCACGCAAAAGGAAGATATAGAGATCAGTGCGTTTTTGGCTGCGACCATTGCTTGGGGCAATCGCAAGAGCATCATCAACAATGCATCCAAGCTCATGGATTTGATGGGCAACACCCCCTACGATTTTGTGATGAACCACACCGAGATCGACCTGAAAAAACTCCATGGTTTTGTACACCGTACTTTTAATGCTATCGATTTAGGTTACTTTGTAACCAGTCTTCAAAACATCTATACCCACCACGACGGATTGGAAGGGGTTTTTACTTCCCATCAAGCAAAGGATTCCATGCAACCGGCCATTGCCAAATTCAAGGAAGTTTTTTTTGAACTGCCCCACCAAATCCGGACTACCAAACATATTTCCGATCCCAACAAGGGTTCAGCCGCAAAGCGTATCAACATGTTTTTGCGGTGGATGGTCCGTGACAACAGTACAGGGGTGGATTTTGGCCTGTGGAAGGGCATTTCCCCCAGCAAACTGTCCTGTCCGTTGGATGTGCACACCGGCAACGTGGGCCGCAAACTGAAATTGCTGAAACGTAAACAAAACGATGCCATGGCCTTGTTGGAACTTGACAAAAATCTTCGTAAAATGGACCCCAATGATCCGGTGAAGTATGATTTTGCCTTGTTTGGATTAGGGGTTTTTGAGGGGTTTTAGACAATCAGAGGAAATTGATTAATCACCCCCCAAACCCAAATCCAGGTTCAAAATCCAAGCCCATCGTCTGCCCACCTTTGGCGATGGACGCATAAATCGCTTCTACGATCATCATATCCCGTTTGCCCATTTCGCCCGTAGCTTTGTTGGGCTCACCAAACAACACATGCTTGGCAAAATCATCCATTTGTAATTTCTGCTGGCTTTCGTGCGGAAACTTGAGCTCTTCCCCTCTCGAGGTTCGTCCTCTCAACGGCCCGTAATTATTGGCCGGTTGCAACTGAAACCATCCCGAAGTACCTGAAACATACATGCTGTTGGCATTGAAATTATGCGAAGTGGACATATTGGCCACCGCCCCGCTCGGGAACTCGAATTGGGCCATAATGGTCTCATCCGTATCTTTAAAATAATCAGGTCGCGTACTAAATTCCTGTGCAGAAACCGATATCGGGTTCTTACCTGTACCGTAAATGGCACTCTGAATGGCATAGACGCCCATGTTCATCAATGCCCCACCACCGGACAATTTTTTGTTCAACCGCCACTGATCCGGATTCCCTGTGGATCGATAGGCAGCCTCTGCCCCCACATATTGGATATCGCCAAATGTTTTATCCTTTACAAATTGCTTCACCTGCTGGGTATACGGTTCGGAATGGAGACGATACCCCATACCCAACTTTACCCCTGCCTTTTTACAGGCATCGATAATGGCATCACATTCCGCCACACTGATGCCCATCGGTTTTTCACAGATCACATGTTTGCCCGCTTTTGCCGCCCGAATCGCAAATTCGGCATGCATGCTGTTGGGTAGTACTACATACACCACATCTATAGCATCGTTATTGGCAATGTTTTCGAAGTTGTCGTAATTGTAAATATTCCCTTTGGGAATACCGTATTTAGTGGCCCATGCCTTTTCTTTTTCCGGTGTTCCGGTAACAATGCCCGCGAGGTAACAGTGTTGGGTGTCCTGCAAAGCTGGGGCCAACTGGTATGTACTATAACTTCCCAAACCGACCAAAGCGATGCCCAATTTTTGCTTTTCCTGTGTGCTGCCCATGGCACAGGCAAACGGAGCGGCGGATAAAATGGCGGCACCAGCGGATCCCTTGGCCATCATTTGATTAAAGGTTCTTCGGTCGATAGGTTTCATGGCGATGGATTTTGGTTTGCTCTTAAAATTAAAAAGAATCCGTGAACAATGATCATTTTTGGGTTTTACCATTCCTTTAACAAAAAAAGAAGTTTCAAAAACCTTAAATTTAGGGCAGACTAATTCAACCTTACATTATGAAAAAACTGCTTCTGTTGGGCGTATTTGTATGCGCCGGCCTTACGTTCGCACAAGAACGAAAATTACCGATCGATACCACGATCACCACACAACATGCTGTGACCATTAATGGTGCACGTATCGATTATACCGCTACAACTGGTACACAGCCTGTTTGGGACGAATTGGGCAAACCCATTGCCTCTTTGCACTACACCTATTACACTAAAAATGGGGTGAAGAACCGTGCAGACCGTCCTTTATTGATTTCCTTTAACGGTGGACCAGGTTCCGGTTCCGTTTGGATGCACTTGGCCTATACCGGTCCCCGCGTATTGAAAATTGATGATGAAGGGTATCCCGTACAGCCATATGGCGTAAAGGAAAACCCATATTCCGTGTTGGACGTGACTGATATTGTTTATGTGAATCCTGTCAATACAGGCTATTCCCGAACCATTCCAGAAACCGGAAAGGAAGTGGACCGTTCCAAATTCTTTGGTATCAACGCTGACACCAAATATTTGGCCGAATGGCTGAACACCTTTGTGACCCGTAACAATCGTTGGAGATCTCCAAAATATATCGTGGGTGAAAGTTATGGTGGTACCCGTGTGATGGGTCTTTCTTTGGCGCTTCAAAACCAACAATGGATGTATTTGAACGGCGTGATCATGGTTTCCCCAGCCGATTATAAAGTGTTCCGCGATAACGATCCCGTGTCCGCGGCCTTAAATCTTCCCTATTTTGCTGCTGCGGCTTGGCACCATAAAATGTTGCCACCTGCTTTACAAAGTAAAGACCTGTTGGACATGCTGCCCGAAGTGGAGGAATACACCATCAACACCTTGTTGCCCGCAATCGCCAAAGGTGGATTTATCCCCGAGGCAGAGCGCAATGCGGTTGCCGAAAAAATGGCCTACTTTACGGGCTTGAAGGCCAAGGACATTATCGACCACAATTTGGTGGTACCCACCCAATTTTTTTGGAAAGCCTTATTGAAGGACAACGGGGGCTACACTATTGGTCGTTTGGACAGCCGTTACTTAGGTATCGACAAGACCCTTTTTGGAACACGACCCGATTATGCGCCGGAATTGACTTCTTGGTTGCATAGCTTTACCCCGGCCATCAACTATTATTTACAGGAAGAACTGGGCTTCAAAACGGACATTAAATACAATATGTTCGGACCTGTTCGCCCATGGGACGATAGCAATGACAATGTGCGTGACGATCTGCGTCAGGCCATGGCGCAAAACCCCTATTTGAATGTGTTGGTACAATCCGGTTATTATGATGGTGCCTGTACCTATTTTGCGGCCAAATACACCATGTCACAAGTAGATCCAAGCGGTCGTATGAAAGATCGTTTCGAGTTTAAGGGCTACCGTTCGGGGCATATGATGTACCTGCGCCATGAAGATTTGAAATCGGCCAACGAGGACATCCGTAATTTTATAATAAGGACCCAGGCCAACGGAAAGAGTGCTAAATATTAGAATGGAATAAATTTATACAAAAGGGCAGGAGTAATTCCTGCCCTTTTTTTGTAACAACTTAAGAAAATAGGGCACTCATAAAATACTATGGGATTCGGTTTTCATGCAAAAATAGCAGACAAGTTCAATAGGTCTCTTTTAAAAAAGAGGGAGCATGAATCCAAAGATGACGTCTATGGCAAGGATAGTGTGACCCAACTGCATTTCAAAAAAGCCACGAAAAGGGATTTACTACGTATTCGTAAACAAATGTTCAGTCAACGGGAGAAGGAAATCAGAAGGACCTGGTGGGCCGTTCTTTTAACGATTATTGCCTTTTTGGTGCTCTATCTACTTTTAAGATAATCACATTATCCTTACATTTAGCAAAAACAGTCGCATGTTGAAAAGTCGAACACTACTTTGGGTTATGTTTTCATTTTTAGGTTTTTTAACCCCTACCAAAACTTCGGCCCAAGATTGGCCCAATTTGGAAAAATACAAAAAGGCAAATGCCAACCTGAGCGCACCGGAAAGAGGTGAGAACCGAGTGGTTTTCATGGGAAATTCCATTACCGAAATGTGGCAGGATGCCCATCCGGAATTTTTTAGTGAAAACCCCTATGTGAACCGAGGCATCGGTGGACAGACCACTCCCCAAATGTTGCTCCGATTCCGTCAAGATGTGATTGACCTAAAGCCGACCATTGTGGTTATTTTGGCCGGAACCAACGATATAGCCGGAAACACGGGACCCATGACCTTGGAAGAAATTCGAAATAACATTCAATCCATGGTGCAATTGGCCAAGGCCAATCAAATTTTTCCCATTGTATGTTCCGTTTTGCCTGCTTTCGACTACCCATGGCGACCCGGACTGGAGCCCAATATCAAAATTCCTAAGCTCAATGCAATGCTCAAAGAAATGGCCATGGAGGAAAAAGCCATGTATCTGGACTATTTTTCAAAAATGGCGGATAACAGAAATGGTCTTCCAGCAGCATTGACCACGGACGAGGTACATGTTACCAAAGCGGGCTACGATATTATGGAAAGTTTGGTAAAGGAGGCCATTGACAGTTTGTCCAAAATGTAGATTCTGGATATTTCCATGTAGAAACAGCCCACTAATCAGCTCGCGCAAGCCAACTTTTGTAACTTTGGGGCTCAAGTGTATTTTTTAAGTGGAACTGATTGAAAATAAAGAGACTACTTTGGCCGTGCTCCCTTTTCAGGTAATAGGGGGACACGAATCCATCAGTCCCTTGATCCAAGGATTTACCGAAGATCTGATCATCAATTTTTCCAAATTTGTCGGATTGTCGGTCATTTCCCAATTATCCACCCAAAATATCCATGACCTCTCCGATAGCAATGCCATCTCCAAATTAGGTGCAGACTATTTGATTACAGGAAGCTTCAGGAAAACAGATTTGGGGTTTCGGATTGGCATTCAATTGGTTAGAACACGCGACAATAAAATAGTTTTTGCCGGCAACCACGATGAAACCTTGGAGTCTGTTTTAAAATTCCAGGATAAAATCACCCAACAAGTGGTCAGCGTGCTGCAAAAGCAAATAGAACAGGATCTTCTCTCCTACTCCTATAAAAAGGAATCCGTGGATCTTGCCGTTTATGAAAATTGGTTGTTGGGGATGAACGAAATTAAAAAAGGTACCACAGAGAGTGATCTTAAAGCCCGGGGCTATTTTGAAGCTGCCTTGAAAATCGATCCGATGTTTGCCAGGGCCTACACGGGAATTTCACTGTCCTATTTCAACGAATGGAGCTGTCAATTATGGGACAGATGGGAGGTCAGCCAGATGGGGGCCCATGAAAATGCATTGAAGGCCATTGAGCTGGATGAGAACGATTATATTTCGTTGGCGGTGCTCGGTCGCACCTTTTTGTACTTGGGCGACTTTGAGAAATCGGAACACTTGTTCAGAAAGTCGCTAAAAATGAATCCCAACGATGCCAATAACCTGGTTTCCATTTCCAATGGTCTACTATGGTTGGGTTATTTGGATGAAGCAGAACAACTTTATCTAAGAGCAAAAAACCTGAACCCATTGCAGCCCAACGCTTTTTTGCCCATGGGTATGTTGATCTATTTTGAAAAAGGGGAATTCAACAAGGCCCTAGGGCTGGGTCTTCAGGTAACCCATTTGGCCACGTGGGTCGACTTTCCGGCCATGGTCGCTGCCATTTATTATTATCTGGGACAGTACGATAAGGTTCAAATGTACTGGAACAAGTATCTTGCTATTTTTAAGACCTGCATCAATAAGGGTAAAAAGCCGACAAATGAAGAAGCTGTTGCATGGCAAAAAGTGGTCAATCCATACAAGGGGAAAAGCAACCTGGAACCGTTTTGGGATTTTATTTTGGGCAAATCCACAACCAAGGTCCCAACACCTCAAAAATTATTGGACAATGAGTCTGAAGGAAGCTTTATAGACCTCGGGGAAGTTTGGGAATTGAATTATGCAGGCTTGAAGGTGACCATAAAGAATTGCAAGGGTTTGCATGATATCGCCAGACTTTTGAAACAGCCGGAAAAGGATTTCCATTGTGAAACGCTTATGGGATCCTCGGTGGAAGCCAAAGGAACGGCTATGACAGATGAAAAAGCCATCAAGGCGTATAAAACCAAACTAAAATCACTCCAGGCCGATATTACAGATGCAGAGGAACTGGGCATGGTGGAAAAAGCGGAAAAGTTTAAAGACGAATTTGAAACGTTGCTACTTCATATCGGCAAGGTTACCGGTCTTCAGGGAAAAATTCGAACCACAGGTGCATCCCATGAAAAAGCAAGGGCTGCCGTTACATGGCGTATTCGAAATGCCATTAAAAAAATAGACAACCTACACCCACAAATGGCAAAACATTTATCCAATGCCATTAAAACCGGCACGTTTTGCACCTATAGTCCGGAAACTCCCCATAACTGGACATTCTAGTAAAAAACTTCTGGCAAAACTTACAATGTAAGTTAAAAACTTATGCCCTACAGGTAAAGTAACAACATCAAATCAATTAAAAAATGTTAGAAGTTTTAAAAAGTTTACCAAATCCGTGGGAAGTGCTCATCGACCCCATTTCACTGATCGTATTGGCCATGTATGGCATTTTGATGCTTTGGGAGGCCCTTGCACCTGCACGGGAACTACCAAAAATCAAAAACTGGAAACTAAGGGGGCTTACCTCCTTTGCCGTGTTCTTTTACCTATCCACCTATTTCCCATTAATTTGGGACACCTATTTAGTGGACTATCAAATTTTTGATTTGACCTCCCTTGGTGCTGGATGGGGTGCCTTTGTGGCCGTCATGATCTATGAATTTGGACTCTATGTTTGGCACTACGCCATGCATAAGAATGATACTTTATGGAAAATTTTCCATCAAATGCATCACAGTGCCGAACGTATGGACAGTTATGGTGCTTTTTATTTCAGTCCAATGGATATGATAGGGTTTACTTTGTTGGGCAGCCTTTGTTTGGTGGTTGTGGCTGGATTTACACCTGAAGCGGCAACCTTGTTCATCTTGATCACCACTTTTTTGGCCATTTTCCAACATGCCAATATAAGTACCCCAAGATGGATCGGGTATTTTGTCCAACGACCGGAGGCACATACCGTACACCATGCAAAGGGCATACATGCGTATAACTATTCCGATATTTCCTTGTTCGATATATTGTTTGGCACTTTCAACAATCCAAAAGGCTATGAACATGAAGCCGGTTTTTATGATGGTGCATCCAAACGGATATGGGATATGCTGATGTTCAAAGATATTTCTAAAGAATAAGCTTTTTACACCATGAACTGTTGCACTTCATACAATGGATTCAAAAAGGAACCTACACATCACTCACAATTACAGGATGAAGAATTCCTTGAAAGTTTTGAGAAGGGCATATTGGAGCCAAGTCTATTTACCCACGAAGCCCATCTGAGGTTGGCTTGGCTCTATTTACAACATAATGCCAAGGAAAAAGCTATTGTAAAGACGTGTCAAGGTATCAAGGCGTTTGACATTATGCACGGGAAAGGAGACAAATACCATGTTACGATTACTGTGGCTTCCGTACACATTGTTGAACATTTTAGGCAAAAATCTACCGCAAACAACTTTAACGAGTTTATTATGGAGTTTCCGGTATTGACATCTGATTTCAAGTCGCTATTGGGTCGTCATTATACGTATGATGTGTTTCTGGATGAAGTTGCGAAACAATCCTATGTGGCTGCCACTGGGGAACCATTTTTCTAAAGATATCGGCTTACTTAGGGATTTTGTTATTTTGTACAATGCAAAATCCCAAGGTAAGCATCATCATCCCCTTTAAGGATACCGCCCATTATCTTTCGGAATGTTTGGACTCCATCCAAAACCAAACTTATCCCAATTGGGAAGTATTGGCCGTGAACGATCATTCCACCGATGCCAGTTTCACACTGGTGGAAAACTATGCCAGGTCAGATTCGCGTATAAAAGTGTTCCAAAATAAAGGAGAAGGCATCATTCCTGCACTTCAAACCGCGTACACCCATAGTGCAGGGGATTTTGTGACCCGAATGGATTCCGACGATATTATGAAACCCAACCGTTTGGAACATATGGTGGAAACTTTGCAAAAAAATGGAACAGGGCATGTGTCGGTCGGACAGGTGAAGTATTTTTCGAACCGAGGTATCAGCAATGGATATGCCCGTTATGAAAAATGGCTGAACAACTTAACCTCAAAAGGCGAAAACTACCAAGAAATATATAAAGAGTGCGTTATCCCCTCCCCTTGTTGGATGGTTCACAGGTCGGATTTTGAGGCTAGTGGCGCCTTCGACCCACATCGCTACCCAGAAGACTATGATCTCACTTTTCGTTTTTATGAAAAAGGATTGAAAATAATACCGAACACTGAAGTACTCCATCTTTGGCGGGATTACGATACCCGAACTTCCCGTACACATGAGCATTATGCCCAAAATTATTTTTTGGATATTAAACTGCACTATTTCCTTAAACTGGATTTTAACCCAAATCGACCGTTGGTGGTTTGGGGAGCTGGTTTTAAGGGCAAGGCTGTAGCCAAAGGGCTTAAAAAGATGGGCATCTCCTTTACTTGGCTTTGCGACAATCCCAATAAAATTGGAAAAAAGATTTACGCCCAAGAATTGGTTCATTTTAATGAGTTGGAAACATTGGGAAATCCTCAAAGCATTGTAACCGTGGCCAACAGTAAGGCGCAAATGGAAATTCGGGATTATTTTAAAAAATTGGGGCAAAGCCCGATGATCGATTATTTTTTCTTTTGCTGATACGATTGAAGTTGCCCCATTTCAATTTGGCATCGTCTTAACAATGAAATTTGGGAAGATGGAATATTTTAATGCCTATATTTGTTCAATCTAAGTTGGGAATGCAGTTTAAACATCCAGAAATTCTTTGGGCCCTTTTTCTCCTGGTCATTCCTATCATTATCCATCTTTTTCAATTACGAAGGTTTCAAAAAACACCGTTCACCAATGTTGCCATGTTGCAAAAGGTGGTAGCGGAGTCCAGAAAGAGCAATTCGCTGAAAAAATGGTTGTTGCTGTTTACGAGATTGTTGCTTTTGGCTGCTTTGGTCATGGCCTTTGCACAGCCCTTCACCTCCAAGGAAACCGCTTTTAAGCCAATGGAAACCGTCATTTACTTGGACAACTCCTTCAGTATGCAAGCCAGAAACAATGGGATTTCACAGCTGGAACGGGCGGTTCAGGATGTAATCAAAAGTATGGACGCCAAAACGGTTTTTAGCCTTTTTACCAATGAAGATTCCTTTGCCAACGTAACCTTGGCGGATATAGAGAACAATTTATTGTCGATGCCCTTCACCTATAAGCAATTGAGCTTGGATGAAATTAATCTGAAGGCCAGCACATTGTTCACCAAATCACCGGAATCCATTAAAAATTTGATCATTCTTTCCGATTTTCAGGAAAACATGGCTCCCTCTACTGCAGGTATCGATTCTACCATTACTTCTTTTGCAGTTCCAATGCGAATCAGGGAAAGTAAAAATATTTCCATCGACTCAGTGGCGCTTCAAGATCCTTCCGCCGACCCGGCATTGCTCCAAGTATTCCTTTCTGGGGGCTCTCCCGATGAAAATGTTCCCGTTTCAGTATACAACGGACCCAACTTAATAGCAAAATCGGCCGCACAATTTGATGAAACCTCACGAACAAGTGTGGTTTTCTCCATTCCGGCAAACCAAGAAATCAATGGCAAACTTACCATCGCCGACAATGCGCTTGGTTTTGACAATACCTTCTATTTCAACATCGATTCCAGGGAAAAACTAAAAGTGCTCGCTATCGGTAATACGGGCAGCGATTATTTGAATCGATTGTTTACCAACGATGAATTTGAATTACAAAAGGTTGAGTTGAACCAATTGGATTATAGTGCTTTGGAAAAGCAACAAGTGGTGGTGTTGGATAATCTGGATCAAATTCCTGTTAGTTTGCAACAGGCGCTCCGTAGCTTTACCGCCAATGGAGGGTCACTGATCATTATTCCTTCTCCAGAAGCCGATCTTAACACCTATAATTCCTTGCTCACCGCTTTTTCCAATACCCGACTTTCGGAAAAGGTGAACACAACTTCCAAGGTAACCACCATAACGTACGACCATCCCATATACCGAAATGTTTTTGAACGCAGGGTCACCAATTTTGAATATCCTACGGTCAACCAATATTTTAAGATCCGTACAGGTCTGCCCACGATTTTGGGATTGGAAGGAGGAGATGCCTTTTTGGTCGGCTTGAACGGACTATACCTTTTCACCACATCGTTGGAAAATGGGAGCACCAATTTTAAAAGTTCCCCTGTGATCGTGCCCACTTTTTACAATATGGCCCAATCCAGTTTTAAGATGCCGGAGCTCTACCATGAACTAGGGCGGCAATCCAATGTGACGGTGGCTGTCCAGTTGGGTAACGACAACACGCTTAAAGTGGCTAAGGAAGGATACGAATTTATTCCGATGCAACAGGTGTATCCCAATCAGGTCAACCTCACTTTTGATCAAATACCCAATGAAGATGGCATCTATTCCATTGAAAACAATGGGCAAACGCTAAAACACATAAGTTTTAATTACCCACGGGATGAGAGCCAGCTCTCCTATTTGGATTTGGCAACGTTTAAAAATTTAACTATCGAAGAATCAATCCCATCACTTTTTGAGGATTTGGAAGCTGACAATAACATTGCCGCTTATTGGAAATGGTTTGTTATTTTAGCATTGCTTCTGGCGCTCATTGAAGTTATCATTCAAAAATTCGTTTCATGAACATTCTGCTGAAGTCTGCAAAAATCGTATGCCCAGAAAACAAGGAATTGCACTTGAAAAAGCGGGATATCCTGATCAAAAAAGGTACTATTGAAAAAGTTGGCGCAAGTTTGGAAGCCCCTTCCGGTGCCAAAATAGTGGATTTGCCCAATCTGCATGTATCTTTGGGATGGTTGGATACGGGCGTGAGTTTTGGTGAACCGGGCTTTGAGGAACGGGAAACCATTGCCAACGGACTTAAAGTTGCGGCGAAAAGTGGTTTTACGGATATTGTGCTTTACCCAAATACCCATCCGATTCCCGATACCAGTTCCGACATCGTTTTTCTAAAGGAACGCGGACTAAACAAATCCACTCGGTTGCATCCATTGGGAGCTCTTACAAGAAATTCAGAAGGTGTGGATCTGGCCGAACTTTTTGATATGCACAATGCAGGAGCTGTGGCGTTTTACGACTTTAAAAAAGAGATTTCAAACTCCAACTTGTTGAAAATAGCCTTGTTGTACGCCCAGAATTTTGGAGGACTCATTTATTCCTTCCCGCAGGATAATAACATAAAAGGTCATGGCATTGCCCATGAAGGTGAGGTTTCCACAACGTTGGGACTTAAAGGTATCCCTGCACTGGCGGAAGAACTGCAAGTGGCACGCGACCTTTATATTTTGGAATATACGGGAGGTAAGTTGCACATCCCCACCATTTCAACTGCTGGTTCGGTAAAGCTTGTGGCCAATGCCAAAAAGAAGGGATTGGATGTCACCTGTAGCGTTGCAATCCATAACCTGTTCTTTACGGATGAAACTTTGACCGGTTTCGACACCCACTTCAAAGTATCGCCCCCACTTCGGGAAAAATCGGATGTCAAGGCAATGCTGAAAGGATTGAAGGAAGGCACCATCGATTACGTAACTTCCGATCATATTCCCATCGATATTGAACACAAGCGCGTGGAGTTTGACAACGCCATGGATGGATCCATAGGGCTTGAATCTGCCTTTGGTGCTTTAAATACCCTAATGGGAATGGAAGAAAGCATTGTACTGCTGACCAAAGGGCACCAACGATTTGGCTTGGAGATCCCAAAAATAAAGGAAGGTGATAAAGCATGCCTTACACTGTTCAATCCGGACGAAACCTTTATATTTTCGGATGATAATATCTTATCTACCTCCAAAAACAGCATGTACCTGAACGCCGAATTGAAGGGTAAGGTATATGGGGTGATCAATAACGACCAAATTACATTGTAATGGGAGAAGTTGAAACTGGCAAAACTACGGCCATTGTGGCCTATATTACCATAGTGGGCTGTTTGATTGCCCTCACCATGAACCTTGAACCCAAAAATGCATTTGCCCGGTTTCACATTCGTCAGGCTTTTGGAATACACATCTTATTCCATGCTTTGGCCATTATTTTGACCTATACAGAGATTGTTTATCTGGCTTTCCCCATTTACATCCTCTATTTCGCCCTTTGGAATTTTGGGTTTCTACAGGCCTTGAACGGCAAAACCAAGCCCCTACCTTTTTTGGGCGCCTATTTTCAAAAATGGTTTACTTTCATTTCATAACAACAACTTATGTCCCCCACCCCATTGTCCCTTGAGTATTTATTGCGATCATCCAACTCCGATGTTGCCAAAAAGCCGGCGATCTTTTTGTTCCATGGGTATGGCAGTAACGAAGAAGACCTGTTTTCGTTTGCGCCCGAACTACCAGCAGAATTGATGGTGTTTTCGGTAAAGGCACCCTATGATCTGGAACCTTTTGGCCATGCTTGGTATGCCATTAATTTTGATGCGGAACAAGGAAAATGGAGCGACGACGAACAAGCCAAGGAATCGCGGGAAAAAATCGTGAAATTTATCGATGAGGCCATTGCTGCCTACAATTTGGATGAGACCAACATAACTTTGCTCGGGTTTAGCCAAGGCACCATCTTGAGTTATGCCGTGGCCCTTTCCTATCCTGAAAAAATCAAGAATGTTGTTGCTTTGAGCGGTTACATAAATGAACGAATCTTAAAGGAAGGCTATTCGGAAAAGAACTTGGGCAAACTCAATTTTTACATCTCCCACGGGCAAGTGGACCAGGTCATTCCTTTGGAATGGGCACAACGGGCCCCTGATTTTCTAAAGCAGTTGGGCATTAAACCTACCTACCAGGAATTTCCGATTGGCCACGGGGTTTCCCAACAAAATTTTTACGCCTTCAAAAAGTGGTTGGAAGACCACATTTGATTCCTCAAAAATGAGTTGTGAGCATCTTGGAATGCTGAAGGAGTGAAAACTCCTGAAGAATCTAACCATATGCCCAGAAGATTCTTCACTTTGCTCAAAATGACATTTAGGAAATTAATTGCTCCTGGTGTACAACAAATGATCCATCAGGGTGAAGTCGACACTTAGATTATCCTTCAATTCATATTTGATGATCAGATCGCCCCAATATTTTCCATCGGAGAAATCGGCCAAGATCCATTTATGGTTCAGCACCTTAATCTTATTGATCTTGAAATCACTTTCCATTCCTTCGTAGGGAATCAACGGATTATCGCCCGATTTTTCATTGGTTTCCAATAGTTTGTCCTCAATGTAGCGCGATGGATTCTCCAAATCCAAATGGTCGTAATAGGCCAAGGCATCATCATTGTTTTCCAACGTAAAATACTGCATGTCCAAAATTTTCAGATGCAGGGATTGGATGGAGTCCTCATACTTTTCGACTTTGGTGGTCAACCGATCTACATCGGAGTTCAATGCTTTTTGCATATTGTTTGCGGAAACATACTGAAAAAGCACCAAAAGGGCCGTAAATACAAAGAGGTATAAAAAAATTCTACTTTTCATGGTTTATATGTTCAATTGTAGGTTATCGTACGCTAAATGCATGTTTTTGGGAAGCGATTTTTCTACTTCCTCATGAAATCCCAATAAATGGCTTATGTGTGTAAAATACGTTTTGTCAGCGCCTACTTCTTCCGCAAAGGCAATGGCCTCCTCCAGATTAAAGTGGGAATGGTGGGGTTCCATACGAAGTGCATTGACCACCAGTACTTTGGCGCCCTTCATTTTCTTGATTTCTGATTCCTCCACCCGTTTTACATCCGTCAAATACACAAATTCCCCGAATCGATAGCCAAACACCTGAAGTCGGTTATGCGATACCTCAATGGGTATTACATCAATATCGCCAAGTGCTATGGGCACATCCTTTTTTACTTCAAAAACTTGAACGGCAGGCGCACCCGGATAACGGTCTTCATCTGCAAAAATATAATCAAAACGCCTATTAAGGGATTGGATCACCCGCTTATGGGCATATATGGGAATGTCGCCCTGTCGAAAGAAAAAAGGTCTGATATCGTCAATACCGGCCGTATGGTCGGCATGCTCATGGGTAAATAAAATACCGTCCAAACGTTCTATGGGGTGGGTAAGCATCTGTTGTCGAAAATCCGGCCCACAGTCCACCACATAGTTGTAATTATTCCAAGAAACCAGTACGGAAACGCGAAGTCTTTTATCCTTGGGGTCCTTACTGAGACATACGGGATGATTACTTCCGATAACCGGTATGCCCTGGGAGGTACCCGTGCCCAAAAAAGTGATGGTCATCCTATCATCCATTAAAACCAAAATTATAACTTATTTATTTAATAGATTGAATGAAGAGTGTAACTTTGTCCAACATTAAATTTTCGGATATGCCTACCGTACCAAGCAAGGAAAATGCTTTTGAAAATATACCTTCCATTAAGGCCAAAACCCTGCGAATCAATTTGAATCCGGATATTTACGGGACCTTTGCAGAAATTGGTGCTGGACAGGAAACGGCGAGACATTTTTTTAGGGCTGGTGGTGCCTCAGGTACTATTGCCAAGGCGATGAGCGCTTACGATAAATCCTTTAGTGACGCCATTTATGGTATTGAGGAAGATGGACGCTATGTAACGCAGTCCCGCTTGAAAAAAATGTTGAACCATGAGATGCGCTTGGTAGAGGAGCGTATCGGTAGGGAAAGCAATCCAAATTACCTGTTCTTTACCTATGCCAATACCGTGGCGACCATCGACTTTTCAAAACGATACAAAGGTCATGGGTGGGTTGGAATCCGTTTTCAATTGGATCCTGACCAGAAAGAGTATGATGAGATCATTCTGCACATTCGTTTTAAACAGAACGAGGCCCGCTTGCAACAGGAAACCTTGGGTATTTTGGGAGTCAATTTGATCTATGGTGCTTTCTTTAAGTTCGATAGACCGAAAAAATTGTTGAAATACCTCTACGATCATATCGATAAGGATACCCTTGAAATTGATATGGTGAATTTCACCGGACCCAATTTTGCGGAAGTGGACAACCGCTTGATGAGCTTGCAGTTGATCAAGAACGACATGACGGATGCCGTGATGTTCGGTCCAGATGGGAATAACTTGTTGCCGGCAGCTGTGCTGTACAAGAAAAATATCTTGGCTTTGCGCGGAAGTTTTAGACCGGTGACCAAAGTGAACATGGATATGTTCCAAAAATCCTATGAGATTTTTATAAGGGAACAGACTGTGGACATGGAGAACACGATTGTGGTATTTGAAATAACCCTATCCAACCTAAAAGCATCTGGGGAAATCGATGAACAGGATTTTATGGACCGGGCAGAACTACTTTGTTCTCTTGGCCATACCGTACTGATTTCCAAATTCCAGGAGTATTTTAAACTGGTGGAGTATTTCAACAATTACACCAAGGCAAAAATTGGATTGACCATGGGCGTGAACAACTTGGTCGACGTTTTTGATGAAAAATATTACCGTCATTTGAGTGGTGGCATTCTGGAGGCCTTCGGAAAATTGTTCTTTAAGGATCTTAAGGTATACCTATACCCCATGAAAGATCCAGAAACCGGTCAAATTTTGACCAGCAACAATGTGAAGGTGCATCCACGAATGAAGGAATTGTACAAATTCTTCAAGTACAATGGAAAGGTAATGGATATCATCGATTACGATCCTGAAGTATTGCACATATTTTCACGCGATGTCCTCAAGAAAATCATTGCCAATGAAGATGGCTGGGAAGATGAACTCCCAGAGGGTATTGCAGAAATCATTAAGAAAAAACACTTGTTTACACGGAAAGTGTTGGAAGAGAAAGAATAATAAAAGGCGCCAATTTTGGCGCCTTTGTTTTTTAATCCAGCAATTGGGCTGCGTGGTCTTTGGTCTTCACTTTATCTATAACTTTTTCCACTACCCCATCACCGTTGATCACAAATGTGGTCCTATGGATGCCGTCATATTCTTTGCCCATAAACTTTTTGGGACCCCATACCCCGAAGGTATTGATCACGGTATGGTCCTCATCGGCCAACAAGGGAAACGGAAATTCGAACTTGTTCCTAAAATTGGCTTGTTGTTTCTCCGAATCGGCGCTAACCCCCAAAAGTTCAAAACCTGCCGACTGCAGCTCGGCATAATTGTCCCTCAAATTGCAAGCTTCTGCTGTGCAACCGGGTGTGTTTGCCTTGGGATAGAAAAACACCACCAACTTTTTTCCTTTGTAATCGGAAAGGTTTATTGTATTTCCGTCTTGGTCTTTTGCTGAAAAATCAGGTACTTTATCCCCTACTTGTAACATATTCATGGCGTTCTGTCTTGATTTAAATGTTTAAGTGTTTATTACTCAAAGTTAAACAAAAATGACCAAACAAGAAAAGGTAGATTTCACAATAAAAACCTTGGATGAATTGTATCCGACCATTCCCATTCCGTTGGACCATAAAGACCCGTATACTTTATTGATAGCTGTATTGTTATCGGCCCAAAGTACCGATGTAAAGGTGAATCAAATAACCCCGCTTTTGTTCGAAAGAGCTGATAATCCCTATGACATGGTCAAACTATCCGTGGAAGAGATCAGGGATATTATCAAACCTGTTGGACTGTCACCCATGAAGTCGAAGGGAATCCATGGCCTATCCCAAATATTGATTGAAAAGTATGATGGAGCAGTCCCCCAAGAAATTGAACTGCTGGAGGAATTGCCTGCCGTGGGTCACAAAACGGCAAGTGTGGTAGTATCACAGGCTTTTGGAATCCCGGCTTTTCCTGTGGATACCCACATTCATAGACTCATGTATCGATGGGGATTCAGCAATGGCAAAAATGTGGTGCAGACCGAACGCGATGCCAAGCGTTTGTTTCCTGAAAACGTATGGAACAAATTGCACCTACAGATCATTTGGTACGGTAGGGAATACTCCCCAGCAAGAGGTTGGGATTTGGAAAAAGATATCATTACCCGCACCATTGGCCGGAAAACGGTGATCAACGAATACCTTAAAAACAAAAAGAGCCGCTAGTGGCGGCTCTTTTCGTCAGTTTGATCCTTAAATTAATTTAATGTTACTTCAAACTGGTGTTTTTTGTAGTCAACTACATGAATCGATTTTGAATAGCTGAGCAAGAAATCGATGGTTTGCTTGCTAGCCTTTACCGCTTTCACGGATTTTTGTTCTTCAGAGTAAATGTTTTCCATATTCTAGCATAAATGTTTCATATAGATAACGCCGCTAGAATGGATATATTGTCCGTTTCGACAAAGTGTTAAATTAATTCGTCAAAACGATATTTTTCCGATCTACTATTTTTCTGAGGTTAATCAGTGCATAACGCATTCTACCCAAAGCCGTATTGATGCTGACACCAGTATTTTCGGATATTTCCTTAAAACTCATGTCCTTGTAGATGCGCATGATCAATACTTCTTTCTGATCTTCGGGCAATTCTTCGATCAAAAGAGTAAGATCGCTTTCGATCTGATCTTTAATGATCTGTTTCTCTACGTTCAACTTCTCGTCTTTGATCACGGAGAAGATATTGAAATCGTCGCTTCCTTCGAACTTGGGCATTCGCTTGTTCTTACGGAAGTAATCGATGATCAGGTTGTGCGCGATTCGCATAACCCAGGGCAAAAATTTTCCTTCTTCGCTGTAATTTCCCTTTTTCAAGGTTTTGATCACTTTAATAAAGGTGTCCTGGAAAATGTCTTCGGCCACATCCCTATCCAATACTTTGGAGTAAATAAAACTGGAAATTCGTTGGTTGTGCCTGTTGATAAGGATTTCTAGAGCTTTTTCGTCTCCAGCAATGTAGTTTTTTACTAAAATCGAGTCATTAATCTGTAGTTCCATACAAATTACTTTTTTTGGTTAAAATCAAGGTCATCCCTTTCCAGGGAGGACAGTAGGTATTTAGTCTTTAATCTTAAAAAAGTAATTATTGCTGTATAGGCCTATCAGTATTTTAATTACACTTCGAATATAGATAATTAGGCAGGCGACCTAAAAACTATGTTGTGAGATGACGATTTTTATATGTTAACTGGTACAATATACGTATTAAGTGTGGTGTATCGTATCTTTGAATCCCTAATTTTAACATATGGCAATCGATATCAACGTTGATCCAAAGCAGCATATCATCATTAAAGGTGCCAAACTGCACAATCTCAAAAACATAGATGTTGTCATCCCCAGAAACAAGCTGGTTGTGATAACGGGGTTGTCCGGATCTGGCAAGTCGAGTTTGGCATTTGACACCCTTTATGCGGAAGGGCAACGGAGGTATGTGGAAAGCCTTTCTTCCTATGCCCGTCAATTTTTGGGCAAATTGGACAAACCCAAAGTGGACTACATAAAAGGTATAGCCCCCGCCATTGCCATAGAACAAAAGGTGAATTCCACCAATCCAAGATCTACGGTTGGGACCACCACCGAAATCTACGACTACCTTAAATTATTATATGCCCGAATTGGGAAGACCATATCTCCCATTTCTGGAAAAGAAGTAAAGAAACATACGGTCACCGATGTGATGAACTATATAAAGGAGTCCAAAGAGGGTAGCAAAATGCTTTTGTTGGCCCCAGTGCAAGTGCCGAAAGACCGTGAACCCTTAAAGGCCCTGCAGCTATTTTCCAAGCAAGGATATGCGCGTATAACCTATAAAGGTGAAGTTATTCGCATCGACCAGGCTCCCCAGGATATCGGTCGCAAGTTTGATTTAGTGGTGGATCGTATCGTTCTAAAGGATGATGAGGATTTTTACAACCGATTGGCCAATGCGGTGGACAATGCTTTTTTCGAAGGCAAGGGCGTGTGCGCCATTCAAAACTTGGAAACCAATAACACCCAATCGTTCAGCAACCAATTTGAGTTGGATGGCATGAAGTTCTTGGAACCCAACGTGCATCTGTTCAGTTTCAACAATCCATATGGGGCCTGCCCCAAATGTGAAGGGTACGGAGATGTCATTGGCATTGATGAGGACCTGGTTATTCCCAATACCGCATTGTCCATTTATGAAAACGCCATTTTTCCGTGGCGGGGTGAAAGTATGGGATGGTATCGGGACCAATTGGTAAACTCCGCTTACAAATTTGATTTCCCCATCCACAAACCGTGGTACCAACTATCCGAAGCACAAAAACAATTGGTCTGGGACGGCAACGAACATTTTATCGGCATCCATAAATTTTTTGAGCAGCTTGAGGAGAAAAGCTATAAAATTCAGAACCGTGTAATGCTGTCGCGCTACCGTGGAAAGACCAAATGTTCCGTTTGCAAAGGGAAAAGGCTTCGGAACGAGGCCAATTATGTAAAGGTAGGCGGTAAATCCATTTCTGAATTGATTGAACAGCCCATTATAAAACTGATTCCTTTTTTTGAAACGCTTGAACTTTCCGAACACGATAACACCATTGCCAACAGGCTTTTAAAGGAAATCACCACGCGTTTGGACTTTTTGAATAAGGTAGGCTTGGGTTATCTTACGTTGAACCGAAAATCCAACACGCTTTCTGGTGGGGAAAGCCAGCGTATCAATCTGGCCACCTCCTTGGGCAGTAGTTTGGTAGGTTCCATGTACATTTTGGATGAGCCAAGCATTGGTTTGCACCCAAAGGATACCGAAAATTTGATCGAGGTATTGCAATCGTTGCGAAATCTCGGGAATACCGTAATTGTGGTGGAGCACGACGAGGACATTATGAAGGCTGCCGATGAAATCATCGACATTGGCCCCGAGGCCGGCACCCTTGGTGGTGAAGTGGTGGCCACAGGAAACTGGGAAACCATCCTCAAAGCCGATTCGTTGACCGCAAAATACTTGAACGGGACTATGGAGATAGCAGTCCCGAAGGAACGAAGAAACTCCAAACACTATATCCAAATAAAAGGAGCTCGGGAAAATAACCTCAAGAACATTGATGTCACCTTTCCATTGAATGTGTTAACGGTGGTTACCGGTGTATCAGGAAGCGGTAAAAGTACATTGGTCAAAAAAATATTATATCCGGCCATTCTCAAGGAAATTGGGGGTTATGGCGAAAAAGCAGGGCAATACACCTCCATTGTAGGGAAATACAGTCATATTAAACACGTGGAGTTTGTGGATCAAAATCCGATCGGGCGATCTTCAAGATCCAATCCGGTTACCTATATAAAGGCGTATGACGATATTAGAAGTCTCTTCGCTTCCCAAAAACTGAGCAAGCTCAGGGGATATCAGGCCAAGCATTTTTCGTTCAATGTGGATGGCGGTCGCTGTGAAAAATGTAAGGGCGAAGGGGAAATCACCGTGGAGATGCAATTTATGGCCGATGTGCATTTGGAATGTGATGCCTGTAATGGCAAACGATTTAAAAAAGACATTTTGGAGGTGCAGTTTGAAGGGAAGAACATCGACGACCTTTTGAACATGACCATAGACGATGCCATCGCCCATTTTAAAAATCACAAGCAAGATAAAATTGTTGGCAAGCTACAACCGTTACAAGATGTGGGACTGGGCTACGTGACGTTGGGTCAGTCCTCCTCTACCCTTTCCGGCGGTGAGGCCCAACGGATAAAGTTGGCCTCCTTTCTGGTTAAGGGCCATACCAAGGAAAAAGCCCTGTTCATCTTTGATGAACCTACTACCGGGTTGCATTTTCATGACATCAAAAAACTGCTCAAATCCTTTGATGAATTGCTAGCCAAGGGCCATTCGGTGATTGTGATCGAGCACAATATTGAACTCATCAAATGTGCGGATTATATTATCGACCTGGGGCCGGAAGGAGGCGAAAATGGCGGACAATTGGTGATGGAAGGTACTCCTGAAGAAATCGTTAAAAACTTAGAATCCCATACCGCCAAATACCTGAAGGAAAAGTTGTGATTCAGTTGTAGATCATATCTACTTCGTTCATTTCTTCTTAAACCTCCAAACGGTGGTTTTCAAAAAATAGTGTCTTTTTCGGTAAATCCATATCCCCATTTCATCAAATGGTTAGGGGTATCCATCAATCAGCATACTATATATTTAGTAGAGCACCTTAAAATTGTGAGTTAGAACTTTCAATGAAGAAGCCATGTTCTACTCCAAATCTTACCCGTTCAAAAAACAAGACCTTCTTTTTATATCGTTGCTCTTGTTTGGGATTGCCTCCATATTAATAGGCGTTCCTTTCAAAAAAAATGATCACAAAGTAACTCAAGAGTACCTCGATGTCGCCTTAAACCACGATTTGGCACCACCCATGGCTTCTGGTTCTTGGAACAATGCCGATTTTTTTGCGCCAGGCATTGCGGCCACTATGGGCTCCGCCACCCAAACCTATTATAAAGATTCTCCTGGTTGTACCAACATTAGATTTGTGATACGGGTATTCAATACCAGTACCAATGGTGAAGCATTGAACAACATTACCATAGACATTGCACCTGATGTGGTCATCGGGGATTTGATTGCGGGAGATATCAATTTCAACAATCAAATTGATGAAGGGGAAGTTTGGGCCTATGAAGCATTTAAACTCATCACAGCAACAGATATGCAGGTTGGGGAAGTGTTCCACCAAGCTCATGTTGAAGCTACAGTGGTGGGTCTTGGTTCCATTGTTAGCGATGATTCCCACCCCTCTGACATGAATTTGGATGGACCAACATTGACCAAAATAAGCAATTGTGGCGTGGGTATAAGTCTCATTTTAACAGGTGTTACCAAAGATGGTAATGGTATCGATGGTGGCTGTTCATCCGTTGAACTTACATATGAACTGCACAATACCGGTTTTGTTGGAGAAACCTTTGAAAGTGTGGTGTTGAAAGATCCCAATGTAGGGGATATTTTAGAGCCAGACGCTGGCAACGACATTAACATATCAATTTTGGATGAAGGCGAAGTGTGGATTTATAAGGTACCCTATGTACCAACTGCAGAAGAATGGTTGGCCGGTAAAATAGAGGTTCAGGGGTATGTTGAAGCAAAATCTGCCAATCAAAGTCCAGATATCCTTATTACAGATGTTTCCGATCCCGTGGATTTAAATGGACACAACACCACCATAATTGATATTTCACCCTGTACCCCTTCACTTAGTCTGATAAAAACGGGAGAGGTGGTGAATGCCGTCGGAGATGGACCCGGTTGTGAGAAAATTGCCTATACATTCACAGTAACCAATGAAAGTAGTGATCTAACCGCACCGATGAAAGATGTAACGGTCACAGACCTAACATTTCCACTCATGACCATAACGGGACCGGAAACAGATAATCTTAACGATGGGTTACTGAGCCCTGGAGAGGTTTGGATATTTACAGCTTCCCAACCCGTTACTACGGCCGATATACTTAATGGTTCAGTGACAAATCAAGCCAAGGTGACAGGAACAGTAGATGCGGGCAGTATCATTTTGAATATTGAAGATCTTTCCGATTTTGCGGATACAGCCCTAGATCGGGAAACAGTCGTGGACATTTCAGGCTGTACCCCACAAATTGCTTTGATAAAAGAAGCAGTAGTAAGCCCAGATTGTTCTACCATTGAATATACTTTTACGGTAACCAATGAAGGGGGTACCGGTCTAACATTTGAAAACGTACAATTAACTGATAATAATCTTCCACTTGTCATAGATGGTCCAAATGGGGATGACAACATTAATTCCAGATTGGAAGATACTGAAGTTTGGACCTATACGGCTTCTTATGTTATCACTGCGGATGACATCCTTGCGGGAAAAGTGGATAACCAAGCTACGGTAACCGCGGATGTATGGAGTTTTCCTGGGCTTAGCACAGAAGATCTTTCCGATGATGACAGTGTTTTAGAAAATCAGATTACTTCTACAGATCTCACAAGCTGTCAAACTCCATCAATAGAACTGATCAAATCCGGTGTTCTCAACATCGACATCGACAACAACGGCTGTCTGGACGGCATCACCTATACCTTCACCGTGACCAACATCGGCAACGTGGACCTGCACACCATCAATCTGCAGGACGACCAGATAGATGAGCCGGCACCCGTGCTGCTGCCCAATGAGGACGACAACAACGACGGAATCCTCAGTGTCGGGGAGGACTGGGTCTTCGAGGGCACCCATGCCCTGATACAGGCGGACATCGAC
>NZ_RZMY01000012.1:50060-50325 GCF_003992615.1 Flagellimonas beolgyonensis | reverse complement strand
GTTCCTAATTTTCATTTTTTCATTTTTTAAAGTTAAATGTGGGACAAGGTGCCCCATTTTCGGAAAAGAAACAGGGGTGATCTGACGGATGCCCTGTTTGGGTTGACCAATATATTAGGGACAGTAAACAATTGGCAGTTAGTGGTTAGGGGTCGGTAGAAAGTGGTCAGTGGTTAGTGGTTTGTAGACAGTAGACAGTAGACAGTGGGCAGTGGGCAGTGGTCAGTGTGCAGTAAACAGTTGGCAGTGAAGAATCTTTTTTGGG
>NZ_RZMY01000012.1:354-50010 GCF_003992615.1 Flagellimonas beolgyonensis | reverse complement strand
TTCAATCAACAATGAACAATCTGGTGTCATTCTGAACAAAGTGAAGAATCTCACAAGGTAATGGCTTTCGCATCTTGCTTCGACTTCCTGACCATCCGGCAGGCAGGTGCTCAGCATCTCCACGGAATGACAATGTGGACCTGTTATATCATTTCGAACGCATGTGAGAAATCTAGTTTTTTGGTAAATGTTGAAGGGTGTATGGCAATGTTCAATTAACAATAAATAATAATCGAACAACGAGAAACCGATAACGAACAACTGTTAACTAAGCCACACTAATGCCACCTATTCACTCGAATCAATTAAAACTGAACATTTAGCACTTAAAACTATTTCTTGGCTCCTGGTTCTTGATTCTTCGATTTTTGGAGTGTTGGATATTTGGATTCTTCGTTCTGGTATCTGAAAGGTATCGACACGAATGACACCTATTCACTCGAACCAATTAAAACTGAACATTTAGCACTTACAACTTATTACTTATCACTATTTCTTGATTCTTGATTTTTGGATACTTGGATTCTTGGATTTTCAGCGCCTAATAATAGGTTTATTGATTGTTTGTTTGAAGGTTGGTTTCTTAACCCTTAACCCCAAACTCCGGCTTCTTGATTCTTGGATTTTCAGATTCTTAGCTCTAACATCCAATATCTTAAGTCTCACATCTCACATCAGACGTCTGAGCTATCAACGTTGAAAAACAAAAAACCACCGGTTGCCCAGTGGTTGTTTTCTTAAGGTTCGATGACATTTCATTTTCTACTCTTCCATATACTTTTCTACAATAATAGTAATGGGAATGTCAGTGTGGTTATGGCCATCAAATGCGGTTACCATAATGCTGTGTTGCTCGGCACTGTCAAAATTAAGTTGCTTGCCCTCATCCAGTCTGAGTTCACCTGATTTGCTGATTTTAAATAGGTTATCATCGTTTACGGCAATCGTAAATGACGGTTCTTTGCCTTCCGGGTCACGTGCAAGCACGCTTCCGATAACAGCGGAATCCTTAATATTGTCAACCACATTGAATTCCTGTGGTTCGGCCACGGGAGCCTTGTCCTTTCGGACATGAATGGTAATGTTGGCTGTTGCTTCATATTCATTATCCGATACCCCGACGGTAATGATATGTTGGGAGGCTTCTTCGTAGTTTAAGGATTTGCCCTCGGCCAATGAGATTCTCCCTTTATCCGAAATATGGAAAAGATCGTTGTCATTGTTGATGATAGAGAATTTGAGCTCATCTTGGTTGGCATCGGTTGCTTGTACCAAACCAATTTTATTGGAAGTATCGATACTTTCAATGGTGTTGAAACTTTGATTTTCAATTTTTGGTGCAACATTGGAGAAGTCGACCGGAGTTACCTTAACGGCAATTTGGGCACTTGAGGTAATCTTCCCATCCGACACGGTTATGGTAATCTCATGGATTGCATAACTCGCAAGATCGAATGTTTTTCCCTGAGCGAGTCGAAGTTGACCATCATTTGCAATCTCAAACAACCCATCGTCATTTTGGCTAATACGGTAGGAAAGTGTGTCCCCATCAGCATCGGTGGCCACGGTCATCCCAATGGGGTCGGAAGGGGTAATGTCTGCCAAAACATTGAATATTTGATCCTTGATAACGGGGTAGTTGTTCGGATCGTCCTCCTTTTGGCAGGATAAAACAAGCGCCATTGTGGCTGCAGATAGACATAAATTTCTAATTTTCATGGTAATAATTTTAATTTGGGGGTGCAAGATGCATCGAACAGGAATGGCATCGGCAGGTGATCTTATGGATATCACATTTGGGTTGATGCACCATCTGTTTTTATAGGTGAATAGATGAATGGCATTATTTTAGGCACATTTTATACTTTTGGGGTTCTAAACAGTAAACCTCATACTATGAAAAAATCGCTATTGACCGCTATGGCCTTCTTTGTGCTATTGGTCGTTTCGGCCCAAACTGAAGAAGAACTCAAGGCCCAGATCGGCCCCAAAAAAGATTCCATTGCCGCCATTCAGGGTCGTGTGGATGCCCTTCAAGCCCAATTGGATGCCCTTCCGGGTTGGAAAGTGGGGGCCTTCGGAACCATCGGGGGAAGTCTTTCCCAATTCAACAACTGGTTTGCCCAAGGTATACCCAACAACTCTTCCGGAAATATCGGATTTACCGTGAATGCCTTTGCTAATTTAAAGGAAGAGAAGTTCTTTTGGCGCAACGCTGCCAATGTGAACCTAGCTTGGGTAAAGTTGGATGACAAGGACGATCCGAACGATGATGACAGCTTTCGCCAAGCAACGGATGTGTTCAATATTTCATCCCTGTACGGTAGAAAATTGAGTGAAAAATTTGCGATTTCCACACTTGCGGAATACCGAACCACTTTATTGAGCAATTTTAATGATCCCGGTTATCTCGACATTGGTGTCGGTGCCACGTGGACCCCGATTCCCGATTTGATCGTGGTGATGCACCCACTCAACTACAACTTTGTGTTCAGCAGTGAGGACACCATTTTTGAATCATCGATGGGAGCCAAGATCGTGGCCGATTATACCCGTCAGATCGGCGCTGTAAGTTTTAAGAGTAACCTGTCCATGTTCCAGAGCTACAAAAGCAGTGACCTGAGCAACTGGACCTGGACCAACTCTTTCAGCTACACGTTATGGAAAATGATAGGCGTAGGGTTCGATTTCGGTCTGCGCAACAACAAACAGGAAACCTTGAACTATATTGTGAACCGGGCACCGACCCCAGACCCCAATGCCACTTTCGACACCATCGACAACGAATTGCAAACGTATTGGACCCTAGGTTTGAGCTATAAGTTTTAATTCTCGATACGATTTTTTCAAACTGAAAAAATCACTCGAATAGACAAATTTCAAATTATAGATAAAAAAAGCCCTCTATAAAGAGGGCTTTTTTGTGGGGTTTAATGATTTTTTAAGTTCTTAAGACCATGTGTAAGTAGGTTAAGATCATTGAAGATCGGGGTGGACACTAAATGACTTAAAAACAGTTTGAAAGTAGGTCAAATGTGGTTATCCCCTAAATAATTGTTGTGAACTGCCCGAATTTTGTGGTGCAACCGATATTGGTAGACATGTAATCGAAAAAATGGTGCATTTGGACTTGTACGAATCAAAATTCGTCCAGATGCTCCGGGTACAAAAAGTTATTGTACGGAAAGCGGGTCACATGAATGTCACGCACCTCGTCATACACCCTTTTTCGGAACTCGTCCAAATTTTCTTTGTTCAGGGCCGAAATGAACAACGCCCGATCACCGATCTTGCTGAACCAGGTGTTTTTCCATTCCTCCAACGTAAAATGGGCCGTGGTGCGTTCCGTGGTCAGGTCGTCTTCGGCAATGGTCTCGGGATGGTACTGATCGATTTTATTGAAGACCATGATGGTCTTTTTTTCAGCACAACCGATTTCGCCCAAAATTTGGTTTACGGAGGCAATGTGTTCCTCAAAATTCGGATGGGAAATATCCACTACATGTAGCAACAAATCCGCTTCGCGTACCTCGTCCAAGGTACTTTTAAAACTTTCCACCAGTTGTGTGGGCAATTTTCGGATAAATCCAACCGTATCACTCAACAAAAAGGGCAGATTGCCAATCACCACTTTTCGTACGGTAGTGTCCAAGGTGGCGAATAGTTTGTTTTCCGCAAATACCTCGCTTTTGCTGATCACGTTCATCAAGGTTGATTTGCCCACGTTGGTGTACCCTACCAAAGCCACCCGGACCAGGGCACCACGATTACCCCGCTGGGTTTCCATTTGGCGATCGATCTTGGTAAGTTTCTTTTTTAACAGCGCAATGCGGTCACGCACAATACGCCTGTCTGTCTCAATTTCCGTTTCACCGGGTCCGCGCATCCCGATACCCCCTCGTTGCCGCTCCAAGTGCGTCCAAAGTCCTGTCAATCGGGGCAAAAGGTATTCGTATTGGGCCAGTTCCACTTGGGTACGGGCATAACTGGTTTGGGCCCGCTGTGCAAAAATATCGAGGATCAGACCGGTTCGGTCCAAGATCTTGCACTTGAGCAACTTTTCAATGTTGTTCTGTTGGGCAGGGGTTAGCTCATCATCAAAAATTACCGATCCGATATCATTTTCTTTGACGTAGGCTTCCACCTCTTCCATTTTACCGGTACCGATGTAGGTCTTGGGATTGGGCACATCAATACGCTGAATGAAGCGTTTTTTTACTTCGCCTCCAGCGGTGTAGGTCAAAAATTCCAACTCATCCAGGTACTCGTTTACCTTGGTCTCATCCTGTGTTTGGGTGATGACTCCGATCAGTACCGCATTTTCATAATCTATCGACTTCTTTTCTAACATCAAATGGAATTAAAGTACAAATTTACACAATGTTTTGGTTGCTGTTTTGTACTTTGCCCAAATCAATCCCTTCAAAAAAAGCAACTTGAGAAGATTCGATAACAAATACACAGTAGCTTTTTACAATCTGGAGAATTTTTTCGACACTTGGGACGATCCCCATGCCCTGGATGATGATTTTACCCCGAAAGGTTTCCGGAACTGGAACAAGCATAAGTTTGAAAAGAAGGTGAAGAAAATAGCAAGGGCCATTTCAAAAATAGGGCTGGAGGATAGTAGCCTTCCGCCCGTGCTGGTGGGCATTGCGGAGGTGGAGAACAAAACAGTGATCAAAAGCCTGCTTTCCGCCAAAAGGCTGCGCAACATCGCCTATGATTTTGTCCACTTTGATTCCCCGGATGAGCGAGGCATCGATACGGCTTTGATCTATCATAAAGGACATTTTGAGGTGCTAAATGCCGAAATTGTTCCGTTGATGGTGAACAATACCAATGGTGATCGCGATTTAACACGGGATATTTTGTATGTACACGGAAGGTTGCATGAAGAAGAGGTCCATGTATTTGTGAACCATTGGCCCTCGCGAAGGGAAGGAGCAGATGAGACCAGTTACAAACGAATAAAAGCGGCAGAAACCATCATTGGGAAATTGGACCAATTCGAAAAAGGGCCTAAGAATTTGATCATCATGGGTGATTTTAACGATGATCCAAATTCAGAGAGTATTCAAACCTTGATGAAAACAGGCCTGTTCATCAACCCCATGGAGCAGTTGTTGACCCAGGAAGCCGGTAGTGCCAATTATAAAGGAGCGTGGAGCCTATTCGACCAGATTTTGGTTTCCCATAGTTTTTTGAACGTTGAGCCCGGAACGCACTCCTTTGTTAAGGCAAAGGTTTTTGCACCTCGTTTATTGCGGGAATGGAAGGGGCGTTATCGCGGAAATCCGTATAGAACCTTTGCTGGCAAGAAGTATTTGGGAGGGTATAGCGATCATTTTCCAGTTTATATGGTCCTAAAGGAACATAAATAATAAAGTAAGAAAAAAGATACACCACATAAAAGTTAATTATCACAACAACTTACAGCAAAACACTATGTATTTCATCGAATAAAGTAGGAATTATACCGATGATTTAGCTCTTCAATAATATATTCGTAGTACAAATCTTACCTAAACTTAATTTATGGACTACGGATATCCTACAGGGGCTAAGGGAGCGATCTTAACCATTACAATTGCGGTTTTAGGCATTTTTTCTGTAAACGGCCAATCCCAAAAAGCCAAACAGCACATCAAATCTTCCAACAAGACAGAAAAGATAGTTTCCCTTATTTCGGAATGGGAAACGGAACACAACATTACAGCTCAAAAAATCGGACAGCTTACTTCCAAGGGAATGAAGAAAGTGGAAAAAGCTGCCAATGGTTCCCAAATTGAGTTGAAAGCCATCGGAGCAGATGGTACTCCTTTGTATTTTACCACATTGAACGACCCTGCGTCCCAAACATCCAGGGCCCATACACTATATAACAATGGCCTTTTGAATCTCGGCTTGAGTGGTACTGGAATGGAAGTGGGCGTCTGGGATGCCGGGGTGGCCCTTACTTCGCACCAAGAATTTGATGCCCGCGCCAAAAATGCGGATGGCTCCACTGAAATTAGTTTGCACTCCACTCTTGTTACCGGAAATTTGATTTCTGCAGGTGTAGAGCCCAATGCCAAAGGGGTTGCCTTTGGTGCCAAGGCCATGACCCACGATTGGACCCGTGACAAGATCGAAGTGGCCGAAGCGGCCGCCAATGGGTTGTTGTTGAGCAACCATTCTTACGGGATTCTATCGGACAGGGTACCAGATTGGTATTTTGGAGCCTACATCAAAATTTCCCAGGATTGGGACAAGATCATGTACAATGCGCCCTATTATTTAATGGTGACCGCGGCAGGAAATGCCCAAAATTCTTTTGACAATGCCACGCCAAATTTCGGAAAATCTGCCGATGGGTTTGACTTGTTGTTGGGGTTTACCACTACGAAAAATGGATTGACCATAGCCGGTGCAAATACAGAAATTGACAGCAAAGGTAATTTGACCAAGGCCAGTGTGGCCGGCTATAGCAGTTTTGGTCCCGTGGATGATGGTCGTGTAAAACCTGATTTGGCTGGTGACGGTTCCAACATCCTATCCACCAGTTCGGCCACCAACAGCAGCTATCAGGTTTCTTCTGGAACATCTATGGCTGCCCCCGGGGTTACAGGCGCACTTTTGTTGTTGCAACAGTACCATGAAGAACTTTTTGGCACGTACATGAAGGCAGCAACCCTTAAGGGTTTGGCTTTGCATACCGCTGATGATGTGGATGCAAAGGGTCCCGATTACAAAATGGGCTGGGGCGTTATGAATGCCAAAGCAGCTGCTGAATTGCTTCAAAACAAGGAGTTTACCTCTTTGGTGAACGAGGAAAACTTGACCAATGGCGAAACCTATTCCATTACCGTAAAAGCCAATGGTGATGGTCCCTTGATGGCTTCTCTATCTTGGACCGACCCAGAAGGCACCTACGTGAACCGAGGCGAGTTGAACAACAGCACTGCAGCATTGATCAACGATTTGGATATCCGTATCACCAAAAACGGTGAAACGTACATGCCTTGGAAATTGAATCCTGCCAGGGCCAATGATGCGGCCACCAAAGGGGATAACCAGGTAGATCCGTACGAGCGCATCGAGATTGCCAATGCCTCCGGCGAATATACCATAACAATTTCCCATAAAGGTTCCCTGACCCATGGCATCCAAGACTTTTCCCTGATCGTTTCCGGTGCACAAATTTCGGCATGTTCGATTGATGTGCCTTCCAACTTGGAATTGGGAACCACTACTGAAGAAAGCGCCCAAATATTGTGGGACCAAGCGGAAGAGACCCTTTTTGAAGTTCAATATAGAAGTATCGATTCGGATTCATGGACCAGTGAGCTGACCTGGGAAAACACGTTTGACCTTTCTGGTTTGGAATTCGGTAAGGTTTACGAGGCCCGTGTCCGTTCCATTTGTACCGAAAATGCCGTATCCGAATTTTCTGAGACTTTGGAATTTGAATTCAACGGTACAGCAACGCAACTTATGGAAAATGCGCCCTTAAGCATTCCTCAAGAACTAAATATTGCCGTGTACCCCAATCCTACTGTGGATTATTTGAACATAAAGGCCGAACTGTCCAAAGACGCCCAATTTTCCATTGTAACAACCTCAGGCAACATTATCCGAAAAGGAAAAACACAGGGGTCAATCAATGTGTCTTCCTTGGCTTCAGGATTGTATGTGTTGGTGGTTCAGGATTACGCCGGTATCAAGAGCACCAAATTCTACAAAAACTAAAAGGTCATGAAATTGCCAAAAACCAATCCATCATTTACGGGTGAGGAAAGACGGTTGGAACGGTTGGTGAAGCTGCTATTCCTGCCGATCATACTTTTTTGATCTCCTCGTCCTTGAGTAAGTCCTCGTTACGCATACGCAAGAATACTTGAGCGGTAGTGACCACATCCAATTCGCAATAGGTAATGATGCGGTCCAGGTCATTTTCCTCATAGTACACATCCTTAACCATGCTTCCGTCCATATCCTCCTTGGGAGAAGGGATGCCCAACACATGGGCCAGCAGTTTTAGCGAAGTATAGTGTTTGTAATCCCCGAATTTCCAAAGTTCCATGGTGTCCAAATGGGGTACTTCCCATGGTTTTTTTCCGAATAGATCCAATTTGTAGGGTAGGTTGATTTCGTTGATCACCATACGTCTGGCGATGTAGGGAAAATCGAATTCCTTGCCATTATGGGCGCACAATATGTGTTTGGCTTGGCCAAAATGGTCTTTCAGCAACTGTTTGAACTGTTTCAGAATATGGACCTCGTCCCCGTGAAAGGAAGTCACTCGAAAGGTCCGTTGTTCGCCTTTCATGTTGAAATAGCCCACGGAAATGCAAACAATTTTTCCGAATTCGGCCCAAATACCGGCCCGCTCGTAAAATTCCTCCGCAGTGAACTCTTCCTTCCGCTGATATTGGGATTTCAGTTCCCAAAGTGCCTGTGATGTTTCATCCAGTTCGGAGAATTGTTGTTTTTGGGGTACGGTCTCGATATCCAAAAAGAGGATATGTTCCAGGTTAAGTTTATAAAGCATGGTAGCCAATTAAAAAAGAGCGGTCTGTTTTACAGGGCTCTCGTGTTCCAATAACCATTTTTTCCTATGCAGTCCACCTGCATAGCCTGTGAGGTCTCCATTGGTTCCTATAACGCGATGACACGGAACCACAATCCAAAGTGGATTTTTGCCATTGGCCGAGGCTACTGCGCGAATGGCTTTGACATCGCCGAGTTGTTTGGAAAGGTCCAAATAAGAAATGGTTTTTCCAAATGGAATTTCTTGAAGGGCTTCCCAGACTTTCTTTTGAAAATCGGTGCCCTCAGGATTTAATTTGAGATCGAATTCGGTACGTGTTCCTTCAAAATATTCCTGAAATTGCTTTGCTGCACTTTCCAAAATACCAGGAATAGTACCAATTGGTTTATTTTTGTCCAAAACCGAAACGGATGCAAGGCCGTTTTCATCTCCTTTGAGCTCTGCAATTCCTATAGGCGTTTGTATGTAAGCTATTTCCATCATTCCACTTCATCTTTACCTTCAATAATACCCAATCGCTTGGCGCGGCTATGCCAGTTCTTTCTGGCTAGGGACTGCAGGTCTTCCACGTTGTCACTTTCGTCCATGATCTCCAATCCGAGCAAGGTTTCGATCACATCCTCCATGGTCACCAAACCACTTACGGAACCATACTCATCCACCACCAACGAAACATGCTCCCGCTGCTTTACAAACTTGTCAAACAGTTCGGGAATGGGCTTGGTTCTGCTGGTCACCAAAATTTCCCTTTTGAGTTCCGCCAATTTGCGGTTTCCCTTTTTGTTGATGATGGCTTCCATGAGCTCATCCTTTAAAAAGAAACCGGTAATGTTGTCCATTCGATCTTTATACAACGGAATACGAGAAAAGCGCAAGGGCCTATTGGCGTCAAAAAATTCCTTGATGGTCATGTCCTCGGAGGCGATTTTCATCACTGTTCTGGGAGTCATCACATCTTTGGCCAATATTTCGTCAAATTTCAACAGGTTTTTGATCACTTTGGATTCCGATTCCTGGAAAACCCCTTCTTCATGGGCAATATCGGTCATGGCCGTAAAGTCTTCCCTACTCAATACACTGCCGTGTTCACCTTTGGCACCAATCAATTTGGTGAACAACTGCAAAACCCACAAAAGTCCCGTCCACTTTAAAAGAAACACCATAATATTGAGCGCCTTACCCGTAAAGTTGGCCAATTGTTTCCAATAGGTGGCTCCAATGGTCTTTGGAATGATTTCAGAGGCCACTAAAATGAGAATCGTCATTAGTGTGGATACAATACCCACCATAAGATCCTCGGTGAGTTTAAATCCAAGTATGCTTCTTTCTGAGGAACCATATAGTTCGGCATAAGCGGCTTTTGCTTGTACCCCCACTAAAATTGCCCCAACGGTGTGGGCTACGGTGTTCAGGGTCAGGATGGCAATCAAGGGTTTGTCCACATCCTTTTTAAGGTTTTCCAAAGTGGAGGCATATTCTTTGCCCGCTTGCTTCTTAACATTGATAAAGGTTGGGGTAATGCTGAGCAGAACCGCTTCCAAAATGGAGCAGAGGAATGAAAAGAAAATGGAAATAAGGGCGTAGAATAATAGTAGTCCCATGAATCTAAGTATTGATTCAAAAGTAGCTAAAATTCCACATAGCCAAAGGTTAGCCTCCCTTCATTTTTTTATCTGGTTATTTTATGTCAAGAAAAACACCCACGGCAAACGATGGGTCGGCATAAATGATGCGGCCATCCACTGCACCTCCATAAGCGGCCGAAACACCAAATTTTTGGGTAAAGTAATAGGCCGCTTCTGCTCCCAAACCTATAAATTCCACATTATTGGCAAAAATACTGCCTTGGTTGTTCTGGGCACTTAATGCACCATTTTGAAGGGATTGTACCACGTCAAGCTTACCGGCAATCCAAAGTTTTTTGAAAAATTGCATCCCTAACTCGGCCCCAGTCCTGAATTCATCGGAGAAGTTTTGGGTACGATTGTTAAAACCAACATAAACTTTGGCATAGGCAGGTAGTTTGGCAAAGGTGAACGGGCTGCCCGCAGCTACCCGAAGCATTTGATTAAACTCTCCATCCCCTGTTTGATAGCTACCATCACTTCCTCCCGAATCATTGCCGGTTGGTAGCCCCAAAAGCAATGTGGCCGATAGGGCCAACTTTTCACTTTGTAGCAAACCGTAGGTAACCCCTAAGTCGATATCTCCAATGGAATTTACAGACTCACCTTCTGTGATGAGTTCATTGGTGGTCCTTGAAAAAATGTCGTTTTGGTAGGTCCTTGAGAAAAAAGGAATATACCCCACCAAATTCCATCGATTCGTTAGGCCATATTCTGCATACAGGTTTATATTGAATTGGCCACGGGTGGCGTTGGGCTCAATTGCCCCCGTGTCAGTATAATGTTGGTCGGCCTCAAGGTACCATGCCGATAATTTGTAGTAGCCATTGCCGCTTTCCCGTGTCCATTGTCCAAAAGAAAGGTTAGATAGAATCAAGAAAGCAACTAAAGAAAATTGATATTTTTTCATCACTGGTTTAGGTGTTGTAATTAATTGATTTGGCCTTCGCCGACCTTTACGCTGAAAGGTTTGCACCAATACAGTAAATATTGAAAGTCATTGATGCCGGTGTCTTTAATGGTGTAGGTATGTGCGCCTTCAAAAACGGTTACAGGGCCAACTTCCAAAGCGTCTTTCACCGAGTTGGGATTGTTGGTAAGATATAGATAGAGCCCAGGCAAGCTGGACGATGCAGCATAATTTTCACTAATGGACAAAACTAGGTCGCTACCATTCGCTTCTAGGGTAAAATTGCCTTTCAATGCGTACCCACTGGTGGACATAATGGTACCGCTTTTGCCTGATTCGTCATTGTTTTGGATTTCAATGGGGGAGATAATGATCATATCTTGATCCGAAATGGTTTTGCCGGCCATAGTGACAGATACGCTAATAGTGGCCTCACCTTCCTCAATTGCCGTGGCCAAACCTTGTTCATCAATGGTTACTACTGATTCATTGGAACTGGACCAATTGATGTTGGCATTTTCCGGTTGGCCAATGTTGTTAAGATACGTGGCCATGTACGAATGGGTGGTTGAGACCTGTAGTCCTGTGATGGGATTGTTGATACGGACCGTTGGTTCCACAAAATCATCAATATAATCCTCACCAATGCATCCTGATAAGAGCAATACCAATATCACCGATACAAAACGGGATTTCAATGTAATAGAGGGCATCTTTAATTTTTTTTGAATGAATTGTCCCTCCTTTAGTTAGCACTTGGGCAAAAGGCTTACAAAATTTTCAACAAAAAGGTGAAAAGTGAACAGAATTATGGTTGTTTTCCCAATTCCTATACGAGAAAAGTAAAAAGTGAAGAATTTATCGATTGGGTAAATGCGCCCGATAAAAGACATCCATCAATGCTGTTCGGATATTCAGGTCGTAGAGTAGGCGATGTTCGCGGGAGGGATACACCCGATTGGACAAAAAGATGAAGGTGAGTCTTTTTTCTGGGTCGGCCCAAACAAAGGTGCCGGTAAATCCGGAATGGCCAAAACTGGAGGCACTGGCCATGGGTGAAGGATAGGCCTCTTCCAAGGGAAGCTCTGCATTGTCCAACAGTGGTTTATCGAATCCCAAACCACGCCTATTTTCATTTTCTGGAAACTGAACGGTTGTAAATTCCTTTACAATTTCTTTGGAGATCAGCTGTTTGCCATCCACGTACCCAAAATTTTGATAGAACAACATGATCTTGGCCAGATCATCCGCAGTACCAAAAAGTCCTGCATTGCCCGAAACCCCGCCCAATAGGGACGCATTTTCGTCATGCACCCATCCTTGCACCAAGTTTTTGCGGTACAAAGTATCAACTTCGGTAGGTACTATGGCATTCACATACTGTTTTTGAGTCGGTAAATAGCCCAATGTGTGACAACCCAAAGGGTGATAGAAATTTTGCTTCAGATAGGTTTGGTAGTCCGTTTCAGTGATTTGTTCGATCAAACGGGGGAAAATGAGAAAGGTGAGACCTGAGTACACGTATTTTTTCTCTTCTGAGACTTTTGAACGATTGATGATGCGGTCCATTTTCCGCTCAAACCGCGCATTGACAAAAAGGTCGATATACGCTTGTTTTTGGAATTTACGATGTTGTTCGTGTCGCACAAATCGCTTTTTGATGGTACCGTTTTTGTGCAGCACCTTTTGAAGAAAGACGATATAAGGCACCAACCCTGCTTGATGTGCCAAGATTTGCCGTAAGGTAAGGTCTTTCTTGTTTTTAACGTGTTGCCATGGCTTCCAATAAGTGCTGAGGGGAGCATCCAAATCCAGTTTTCCTTCGTCCACCAATTTCATTAAAGCAGGAAGCGGACCAGTTATTTTAGTGACGGATGCCAGATCGTACAAATCATTGGTGGCCACCGGTTGCACACTATCGAAGGTGTGAAATCCATAAGCTTTGTGGAAAATGACAGTATCATTTTTGGCCACCAAAAGCTGAGCACCGGGAAAGGCCAGACTATCAATGCCCATTTGCATGATGGAATCCACCTTTTGGTTCAGGTAAGTTGTATCAAAACCCAGTTTGGAGGGAAGGGCATGGATGAGTTCACGTTGACCAAAGGCAAATGGCACAACGAAAATGGAAATCAAAAAAGCTATAACAACCTTTTTCATGCGTTTTGGCTTATCCCAAGGTTCGGATAAAATCCTTCGCAAAATAGCTGGCAATGATATCGGCTCCCGCCCTTTTGATAGCGGTCAATTGTTCCAACATCACGGCATCGTGTTCCAGCCACCCTTTTTCGGCGGCAGCCTTTACCATGGCATATTCCCCGGAAACCTGGTACACGGCAACGGGCACGTCCACTTCATTTTTAATTTCTCTAACGATGTCCAAATAGCACAATCCGGGCTTTACCATCACAATATCGGCACCTTCATCAATGTCCATTTGGGTCTCGCGAAGGGCTTCATACCGATTGGCATAATCCATTTGATAGGTTTTTTTGTCCTTGGGTATATTGGCCATGTCCACGGGTGCGGAATCCAGTGCATCACGGAACGGACCATAAAATGCACTGGCATATTTGGCCGAATAGGCCATGATGCCGGTGTTGGTGAATCCTTCATCTTCCAAGGCTTCGCGAATGGTGAGGATGCGGCCGTCCATCATGTCGCTGGGCGCCACAAAATCGGCTCCTGCTTGGGCATGGGTAACACTCATTTCGGCCAAAACCTCGGCGGTTTCATCATTTAAGATCTGGCCATCGGCCACTATGCCGTCATGCCCGCAGGAAGAAAAGGGATCAAGGGCCACATCGGTCATCACCAACATTTGCGGACAGGCATTTTTGACGGTTTTTATGGCACGTTGCATCAATCCGTTCGGGTTGATGGCCTCGGTTCCTTTGTTGTCCTTCAGTTTGTCATCCACCTTGACAAAGAGTAAAACTGCACACAGCCCCATTTTCCAAAGTTCCTTTACTTCCTTTTCCAAATGGTCCAAGCTCAACCGAAAATAGTTGGGCATGGAAGGGATTTCCTCTTTAATGCCCTTGCCTTCGGTTACAAAAAGAGGCACCAAAAAATCATCTGGGGTTACTAGGGTCTCGCGAACCAATCGTCGAATCGATTCCGAGGCGCGAAGTCTTCTGTTTCTTATGAGTGGATACATGGTAATTGGTTTTAAGTTCTAAGTAATCCGTTTTAAGCTTTCGGCTTATCACTAAATTTCAATTTCTCCGGTTAAATAAAGCGCTCCTTTACCTGATATTTTTACACGGTCGCCCAAATATTCGCAAACCAGGTCGCCGCCCCGTTTGGAAAGCTGCTTGGCGGTCATTTTGGTTTTGTCCAACGCCGCTGCCCAATACGGTGAAAGCGTAGTGTGGGCCGAACCGGTCACGGGATCTTCGGGAATGCCACATTTGGGGGCGAAGAAACGTGAAACAAAATCCACTTCATCTCCCGGAGCGGTAACAATCACCCCCCTACAATCGAGTTGGTCCAATAAATGAAAGTTGGGTTTCAGGTTTTCAATATCCTCTTGGGATTTATAGACCATCATATAATCTGTTTTGCCCTTAAAGGTTTTGATGGGGGATTTGCCAATGGCCTCGTCCAAGGCCTCCAAATTCTTTATGGCCACAGTTTGGTCGGTCGGGAAATCCAATGTTAGCCAGCCGTTGTTGCCCTTGGTAACGGTAAGGTCACCGCTTCTGGGTGAAAAAAACCGAATAGTATTTTCTTTAAGGTCATAAAAGTGAAAAAGCACAAAAGCAGTCGCCAAAGTCGCATGTCCGCAAAGGTCCACTTCCACTTCCGGGGTAAACCAGCGCAATTCGTAAACGTCTTCCTTTTTAACCGCGAAGGCTGTTTCAGCCAAGTTGTTCTCTTCTGCGATTTTTTGCATCAACTCGGGTTCCAACCAAGCATCCAAAATGCATACCGCAGCAGGGTTCCCCCCAAAGGGTTTGTTAGTAAAGGCGTCTATTTGATAAATTTTCTGTCTCATAGGTATAGTGTCAGTACAAAACTATGCATTAAACCCAGTTTTTGGGCGATTGCAGCACTTCAATCAATTTTTCCTCTTCACTTCCTTTTTCAGGATGATGGTCGTAGCGCCATTGCACATGTGGGGGCAAGCTCATAAGGATACTTTCGATCCTGCCATTGGTTTTTAATCCGAACAGGGTACCCTTATCATGCACCAAATTGAATTCCACGTATCGACCGCGTCGTATTTCCTGCCAATCCCGCTGTGCTTGGGTGTATGGTAGCTCTTTTCTTTTGGAAACGATGGGCACATAGGCTTCGAGAAAACTATCGCCCACTTCGCTTACAAAGTTATACCAATCTTCCATGGTCATTTCGTCGGTTGCTTTGCAATAGTCAAAGAACAATCCGCCCACACCCCTGGCTTCATTGCGATGGGCATTCCAAAAGTAGTCATCACATTTCTTTTTGTAAATGGGATAAAACTCCGGATTATGGGCATCACAGGCTTTTTTGCATATCCTATGAAAGTGTTCGGCATCTTCTTCAAACAAATAGTAGGGCGTAAGGTCTTGCCCACCGCCGAACCATTGGTCCACGATATTGCCTGATTTGTCATACATTTCGAAATAGCGCCAATTGGCATGCACGGTGGGTACCATCGGACTTTTGGGATGAATGACCAAACTTAGGCCACAAGCAAAAAAATCGACATCCTCCACACCAAAATAGGCTTGCATGCTTTTGGGCAACGGACCGTACACTTTGGAAATGTTCACGCCACCTTTTTCAAAAACGGCCCCATTTTCAATTACGCGAGTTCTTCCTCGACCACCTTCGGAGCGTTCCCAGAAGTCTTGTTGGAATTTGGCTTTTCCGTCCAATATTTCCAATGCTTCAGTTATGGTATCTTGAAGGTTTTCTATATAGCTATAAAATTTATCTTTCATGACTTAATTCGTAAAGTTCCATATCCAGAATTTTTTCATTTGGAGGCCGGTATGCTTTATGTAATGTTTTTTTCCAATGAAAACCTGCTTTTTCAGCAACCCTTATGCTGGACAAATTACTTTTATTAACAATAATTTTGAGTTTTTTGAGACCAAGTTTGTCAAAGGCAAAGTCAGACACATATCGTACACTTGAGGTAGCCAAGCCTTTTCCATTAGCATTCTGATCAACACAGTATGCCAATTCTCCCTGTAAATCGTCCCAGTCTATGTCTTTTAATATTACCAAACCTTTTATCGAATCAATTTTCACATTCCGAATGGCAAAAGTGTATTCTGATTTTTGATCAATTTCTTTGATCTTTTTCGAAATGAACAGACGAGAGTCCCCCACATTAAGATTTTGGGACAAGGTTTTGGGAAAAAATCGCTCAAAGATTTCAATGTTGGATGTCATCAACAAGCATAAACTTTCTGCATCACTTTCCTTTAGATAATCTATGTTGAAGGTTTTTGTCATTTAATTTTGTGTCGAAATAATATGTACCAATTGGTTTTTTAACTGTGACAAATCAGAATTTGTATCAATTTTCGTGGAGTCCTTGGTCATTTTTTTGAACAATTCAATGGCATCTGCTTCTGAAATGGTTGGATTTTCCTGAAATATTTGACGACCAACCCAATTATTGTGCAAGTCCATTCTTCGCGCCAATGCGTCATTTGGAAAGGCATCTTCATGCCAATCGGTAATTTGTTTCGTCCAGTCCAAAACCGATGTTTCCTTTGTGGCCCATTTCAAACATCTTTTGGCGATCATGTAATTCCAAAGGGCATGTCGAAAAGCATTGGCAGGACCGTTTTTTTGATGGAGTTTCCCATAATTTTTGGTTGAAACCCGAATACAATCCTTGGTGGCCTTCATTGTTGGTCCAATAAAAAAGGGTCTTCGTATTGCCAGCAAAATACCTTTCAGTAAATGTTTAATGCTCACCCGTTTTAAGACCGATATAAGGTTCACTCCTTGTATTCTTTTACCGCATCAACAAAAGCCTTCGCATTTTCCAGTGGGATATGGGGAAGTATGCCATGGCCCAAATTGACCACATATTTATCCTTGCCAAATTCACGGATCATTTGCGCAACCATTTCTTTAATTTTTTCAGGAGGTGACAACAATCTTGCAGGATCAAAATTTCCTTGTAGGGTAACATTGCCTCCGGTAAGATACCTTGCATTTTTTGGGGAACAGGTCCAATCGACCCCAACCGCAGATGCACCGGATTCGGCCATCTCCTTCAAGGCGAACCAACAGCCTTTGCCAAAAACGATGACCGGGGCCAAGTCTTTAAGGGCATCCACTATTTGCTGAATGTATTTCCAGGAAAATTCTTGGTAATCGGTTGGGGAAAGCATTCCTCCCCACGAATCGAACACCTGAACCGCATTAACTCCGGCTTCCACTTTTGCCTTTAAATAGGCAATGGTGGTATCCGTAATTTTTTGAAGTAACCCATGGGCCGCTTCAGGCTGCGTAAAGCAAAAACCACGTGCTTTATCAAAACTTTTACTGCCCTGTCCTTCCACACAATAGCACAGAATGGTCCATGGCGAACCTGCAAACCCGATCAACGGGATTTCATCGTTCAATTTTTCCTTGGTCATGGCAATGGCATCCATCACATAGCCCAAAGTGTCCTGAATATCGGGAACAATTACCCGGTCCAAATCTGCTTTGGAACGAATCGGATTTGGCAGATAGGGGCCAAAGTTGGGTTTCATTTCCACCTCTATGTCCATCGCCTGGGGAATCACCAGAATGTCGCTGAACAAAATAGCTGCATCCATGCCATATCGGCGGATGGGCTGTACCGTGATCTCGGAAGCCAGTTCCGGGGTCTGACAACGGGTAAAGAAATCGTATTTTTTACGGAGTTCCATAAATTCGGGCAAATAACGTCCGGCCTGGCGCATCATCCAAACGGGTGGGCGTTCCACGGTTTCGCCTTTAAGTGCTTTAAGGAACAAGTCGTTTTTAATCATAAATTTTAATTTGTCATTCCTGTGAAGACAGGAATCTTTCTATGTTTTTTTTGAATTTTGTTTGGTGCTTCGACTCCGCTCAGCATCCGTTTGTATTGATAATTCTTTAATCGCCTGTACCAATACATTTTCTATGGTTGGTTTGTTGGCTATTACACTATTTTTTGAATGTTTATTGGCTTCCTTTGCTGTAGTTTCTCCAATGCAGAACAATATCGTTTCCGGAGCAATTTGGTTTTGGGTGAAAAAGCTCGTGATGCCACTGGGACTGAAGAAAAGAATACCATCAAAACTACGGTTGAACACCTTGGTGCTCAGTTCGGTACGGTAAACCTCCAGTTCTTTGTACCGAATGTTATATTTTGATAAAATGTCTGGCAGCTCTTCCCTGCGTTTGTTTCCGCAAAGAAACAGAAATTCCTCCCCACTATGGTCCTGGACAATCGAGTTGGCCAAGGTTGCTGCGTTGTCAGCTGTTTTCAATACGGTAAAACCATTGGCTTCCAAAAAGGACTTGGTGTTGGAACCCACGCAAAAAGCCCTTAATCTGGGCAGTTTTTTGTTCTTGGCCTGTCTCAAAAAGGCCTTCACTGCATTTTTACTGGTGAAAATATAATTGGGGTGATCCAAAGGAATTGGCACATCCAAAAAATCGATATGAATGGCATTGTACTCCACCAATCCCAAACCGGAATTTAGGAACAGTTCCCTTTGCGGCTGCGTCAATATTTTAGTGGAGAGCACTGTTTTCATTTCGGATAGCCTGCATCAATTTATCACCACCGTTTTGCAACACTTCCAAGGCACAGGCTTCCCCGAAGCCTTTTGCTTTGCCTAACGGGATTTCTTTTTTTACGGAAAGTTTATCCTTCCCATCCAACGAGAACAGTACCCCTTCGAAATAAACCGTTTGATCTTTAATTTGGGCCAAGGCTCCAATGGGGGCGGTACAGCCGCCCTCCAAAGTCCGCAAGAATTCGCGTTCAATGGAAGTGGTCACCTCTGCTTCTGTGTTGTTCAGTTTGGACACTGCTTTTCGTGTAAAATCGTCTTCCTCTTTGGCCACCACCAGCATGGCGCCCTGTGCCGGAGCTGGCACCATCCAATCCAATTGTACCGCATCTTTCGGCAATAATTTGATACGCTGCAGGCCGGCTTGGGCAAAAATGGCCCCTTGCCAATCGTTTTCAATGAGTTTTAAGAGGCGGGTGTTCACGTTGCCCCTAAGATCTACTACAGTGTGGTTTGGATATTTGTTGAGCCACTGGGCCTTTCTACGCAAACTTCCGGTGGCAATGGTCACCGGTGCATCCGATTCCAAAAACCCAAGACCCTTGTGCACCAAAATGTCATGGGAAACAGCCCGTTCCAACACGGCAGCCTTAACAATGCCCTTCGGCAATTGGGTGGGTACGTCCTTCATGGAATGTACGGCAATATCAATTTGCCCTTCCAAGAGCGCAATGTCCAGTGTCTTGGTAAAAATGCCAGTCACCCCCAATTCGTACAACGGTTTGTCCAACACCTGATCACCGATGGATTTGGTGGGCACCAATATAGTGTCGAACCCCAATGCTTCCAACTTTTCTTGCACGGTGGTCGCTTGCCACAGCGCCAATTCACTGTCGCGGGTTCCAATTCGTATGATTTTGCTCATTTGGAGTGGGGTTCTAGCTGGAAGACTTTTTGAATGAGCTCCAAACTATCCTCCGTATCCACGTCTGACTTTTTCAGGTGGTTGGCAAATTGCTTGGTAATCTTTTGGATGATGCGCTCAGAAATCATCTCGGCCTGATCTTGGTTAAAATCGGACAGCTTTTTGGAATGAAAGTCGATTTCCTCTTCTTTCATGGTCTTCAATTTTTCCTTGAGGGCGTTGATGACCGGTGCAAATTTTCGGGTTTCCAACCATTTGAGGAAGTCCTTCTTAACTTGATCAATAATGGCTTCGGCCTTGGGCACATCCGCTTTTCTGTTGGCCAAGGTTTCATCCGTGATCTGCGAAAGCTGGTCCAAATGCACCAAGGATACATTGTCCAGTTCCAAAACATCGTCCGATACGTTTTTGGGCACGGAAAGGTCCAAGATCAACAATGGTTTTTTCGGATAGATCAGCGCTTTGGATACTGTTGGCAATTGCGCACCGGTGGCCACCACCAAAATATCCGCTTTGCGGATTTCCGTTTGTAGGTCGCCGTAATCCTTCACGGTCAATTTGAACTTGCCCGCAATGTCCTCTGCCTTTTCCCGAGTACGGTTGATCAGGGTAATGTGGGAGTTGTTGGAGTGCTTCACCAGGTTTTCGCAGGTGTTCCGTCCAATTTTACCTGTTCCAAAAAGGAGAATGTTCTTTTCGGAGATGTCGGGCACATTGTCCAGAATGTATTTCACCGAGGCAAAAGCTACGGATGTAGCCCCGGAAGAAAGCTCCGTTTCGTTCTTGATGCGTTTGCTGGCCTGTATCACCGCATTGCACAAACGCTCCAAAAACGGATTTGCCATATCTTGCTTTTTGGCCCTATAAAATCCTTGTTTGATCTGGCTGATGATTTCAAAATCCCCCAATATCTGGCTGTCGAGACCTGTACCCACTTTAAACATGTGGGAAATGGCTTCATGGTTTTTGTACACATACGCTACCTCTTGGAACTCTTCAACGGTTCCATTGGTTTGGTCGCATAACAATTTGATCAGTTGATAGGGGTGTTGGGCAAAACCATACAGTTCGGTTCTGTTGCATGTGGAAATGGCCAATAGACCATCGATGCCCAATTCCTTTGCCTTGCCCAGAATATGGTCTATAGCGGGAACATCCAGACTGAACTTTCCTCTAACCTCTGCATCCGCCTTCTTATAACTCAACCCAACGGCATAGAAGGAATTATGTTTTGAAATATGGTAGTTCCTCATAAAGGATAAAATCGCAACACAAAATTAACAGTGTTGTACGTCATAAAATAACGCTAGCGGTACCGTAGCACCAGCGGTGGCAAAATCTTCATTTAAATTTGTGTAAAAAAGCTTCAATGCATTGATATTATTGGTAATTTTGATGATATACCATGCAATTTAGAGCCATTCTAAATTAATGGATCACAAAAGCACAACAAAAATCATACATGAAAAATATCGCTAAAGGTTCGTACGATGAGATATTGGTGGAAGACGGCATTTTTATTCTTAAAATCCAGAACGATGCCAAAGAACCAAAGGTTATTGAGCGGGATATCGACAGTTCCTACATTCAATTTCACTTTTGCCTGAAGGGAAAATCCCGTTTTAACTTTAATGAGGGCAACTATTATTTAGAGGTGAACGAGGAAAATTCCCTGTTGCTGTACAATACCCAAAAGGATTTGCCCTTGAATTTGGTAGTTTCACCGAATTCGTGGTTGCTTTCCGTGGTCATGACCATCAGAAAGTTTCATTCCTTGTTTTCGGACGAGGCCAATTACATTCCTTTTTTGAGCGAGGACAATAAAGAGAAGAAGTATTACTCACAAGAAATGGTGTCTCCGGCCATTGCCGTGGTGTTGAGCCAATTGATGAACTATAATCTGCATCCATCCATCAAGAAATTGTATTTAAAGGGCAAGGTGTTCGAACTGATTTCACTCTACTTCAATAAAACAGAAGATGCCGATTTGGAACAATGCCCCTATTTGGCCGACGAAGACAATGTGCGCCGCATAAAAATGGCCAAGGAAATCATGATCGCCCGTATGGCCGAACCGCCAACCTTGGCCGAACTTTCCGATGAGGTGGGACTGAGCCTTAAAAAGTTAAAGGAAGGGTTCAAACAGATCTATGGGGATTCGGTATATGGCTTTCTGTTCGATTATAAAATGGAGTATGCCCGCAAAATGTTGGAATCGGGCAAGCACAATGTGAACGAAGTGGGCTTGAAAGTGGGGTATAGCACAGCCAGTCATTTTATCGCCTCCTTCAAAAAGAAGTTCGGGACCACCCCAAAAAAATATGTAACTTCCAATGTGTAAATCCCATCTTATGAAACATATTGTTGCCCTTTTGTTGGTCTGTTTTTTTATGGCCGGCGGTCAAGCCCAAAATGAACCCTCCAAAGATTTGGCGGACAACACCATGCCCGATCTGGTTTTGATATTTACCAAAACTGAAGGCTATCGGCATAAGTCCATAGAAAAGGGAGTACAAACCTTTCGCGAATTGGGCCGGCGAAACCGGTTTGTGGCACTGCAAACCGAATTCAGCGAAGATTTTAATCCCCAAAGCTTGAAGAATTACAAATTGGTGGTCTTTTTAAGCACTACCTTGGATGTGCTCAACGAAACCCAACAAGCCGCCTTTGAATCCTACATTAAAAATGGAGGCAGTTATTTGGGTGTCCACGCGGCAGCCGATACAGAATACGATTGGCCTTGGTACGGTAAATTGGCCGGGGCGTATTTTGATAGTCATCCGGAACAGCAAGAAGCCAAAATAGACGTGATGGACAACACCCATCCTTCAACGGCACATCTGGATAAGGTGTGGATGCATTTTGATGAATGGTACAATTTCAAAAACCTGAACCCTAAGGTAAATGTGCTCCTAAAGTTGGATGAAACCAGTTACAAAGGCGGTACCAATGGTGCCAACCATCCTATTGCGTGGTACCATGAATTTGATGGGGGTCGGGCTTTCTATACAGGTTTGGGACACACCGAAGCTGCTTTTGACGAGCCGGATTTCAGACAGCATTTACTGGGGGCGATCGAGTGGTGTTTAAAGCGGAAGTAAAGTGGGTCTTGCCACTATAATGCCGATATTACTCTTGATGTTTTTGAGATAATCTGCCAAAGGCAGTTCACTGATTTCCACTTCGCCATTTTTACTGGAGGCATGCAACAAATGCAAACGTCCGTCGGGCCGGTGGATGGCGATTCCGGTATGGGTCACATCCAACCCTTTAATGGAGGTGGCCAAGGCGATAATGTCCCCGGATTGGATCAGATGTTCCTTGTCTGCAATTTGATTTTGGGGCAGGTAACACAATGTTTCCTTAGCTAGTTGGGATTCCACCTGCTGCATAGCTTGAAAATTGGCATCACTGGCTAAAAAAGGATACAGATCTCTGTGGGTTCCCATGAAATTGATGGGTTTTTCAAGCTCGATACCGCCCAAATCCTTGGTGATATCCTTTACTAAACCCTTCTTCTCATTGTTTCGAATCCACTCCGTAAAATAGTGTAAACGTGATGGATAACCTTTCATTTCCCCATTGCGATACCGAATGGTTTCCAATTCACTTGCAAAATCTTGAAAATCGTTTTGTTGTTTTTTCAAAAGGGCAGTGAATGCCAGTACATTTTCCACAAAAGTGGTACAATCCAACCCGCTAAAATTGACCACAAGCGTTTCGGTGTCGCCCACTTCCAATGTTTTTTCCACATAGGGTGTTCCCAAAAAAGATTGGCCGACCAACGAAATGGTGTCTCCCAAATTGGAAGCTTCAATGGTTGCCAACGCATGCATTTTGGTGTCAAACAGGGGTCGGTCTTTTGGCGAACAGGTAATTTGTTGGGCCTGGCCCAGCCAACCGAACAAAAGAATCAGTAGGGAGATATTTTTTGATTTCATTTTTGATGGTCTTGATCAATTCTTATCCGTGTCCTTGCAATACTTTCAGGATAATTTTCCTGTAAATAAACGATTAATTTTTCACGGACATGCACCCGAAGGTCCCAAGCGGTGGGCGAATCTTTGGCACTCATTAAGGCCCGGACCTCCACATGGTTGGGTTTGCTATCGGTTACCTGTAACACGTTGACTTTGCCGTCCCAAAGGTCGGTTTCGTTCAAAACCCGGGTCAATTCTTCCCGCAGTTTGTCAAAAGGCACATTGTAATCCACATATAAAAAGACAGTCCCCAAAATATCGGCCGAGGTCTTTGTCCAGTTTTGGAACGGTTTATCAATAAAATAGGGCGTGGGCACAATCAATCTGCGCTTATCCCAAATGGCCACCACAACATAGGTCAAGGTAATTTCTTCAATGCGACCCCATTCCCCCTCTACGATCACCACATCATCCAGCTTAATGGGTTGGGCAATGGCAATTTGGATACCGGCCAAAATGGTCCCAATGAATTTTTGGGCCGAGAATCCGATAATGATTCCTGCAACACCGGCAGAGGCAAAAATACTCAACCCCAATTGTCTGATTTCCGGAAAGCTCATCAGGGAAAACCCGACGGCCAACAAAATGATAATGAAAATGAATATCCGCTCCAAAATGGTGAACTGGGTGTACACCTTTCTTGCTTTCAGATTGTCTTCGACCCCTACGTCATAATTCCGGATCACAATTTGTTTAACAATTTTCAGAAGCGCAATCATCACCCAGGTCATCGCGAAAATGAACAAAAGGGTACTTGCCTTGCGAAACCAAAAACCAGCCTCTTCCAAATTCAACACATCGCGAAGGGACTTTAAACGAATCAGAATACTCAGAAAAATAAGTACTAAAGGGGTGGCCAGTTTTCGGAAGGATCCCGTTGGCAATAAGTACTTCGGATTTTTGCCCAGTCGCTTTAAAATAACGGAGGTGCTCCAGTACAGAAAGATCAGAACAGCAAGGGCAACACTCAAATAAATGAGCGATTCTTTGGAAACATTGTCGTAAAAAGACTCCATAGCTTCAAAAATAGGGAGAAAAGTCCACAGGTGAAGGACTTGAACAAAATCGAGAATCATTATTTCATCATAAGAAAGTATTTGGAAGGGGCACCTGCAAAGTCGGTAGGGTGTATTATTTTTGCCCTTTAAACCAGGTAGCCGTGAAAAAAGGAGTTTTATTGGTCAATTTGGGATCGCCCGACAGTCCGACCGCAAAGGATGTAAAACCGTATTTGGATGAGTTTTTGATGGACGAGAGGGTCATCGATGTGAATCCTATCTTGCGAAATATCATCGTACGTGGCATTATCTTGAACACACGTCCCAAGAAATCGGCCGAGGCCTATTCCAAAATATGGTGGGACGAGGGGTCTCCCTTGATCATCATCTCCGAACGCTTTATGGAAAAGGTAAAGCAGCAAACCAATCTGCCCATAGCTTTGGGCATGCGGTACGGTTCCATGTCCATACACAAGGCCTTCCAAGAATTGAAGGACCAAGGAGTGGATGAGGTGTTTTTGGTACCGCTGTATCCGCATTACGCCATGTCGTCCTATGAGACGGTGGTCGTTAAAGCTTTGGAAGTGCAGGCAGCCCACTTCCCTGAAATGCATGTGACCACTCTGCCCGCATTTTATAGCAACCCAGAGTATGTTAAAATACTTTCCAATAGCATTGCCGAAGGCTTGAAGGAGTTTGAATACGATCATATCCTGTTTTCCTACCACGGAATTCCAGAACGCCATATCCGAAAATCAGACCCTACCAAGTTCCATTGCAAATTGAACGGCCAATGTTGTACCACCAACTCGGCGGCACATCATACATGTTACCGCCACCAATGCATGGATACCACCGAAAGGGTCAAAAAGGAACTGGGATTGCCGGAGGATAAAGTAAGTACATCGTTCCAATCCCGATTGGGCAGCGACCCCTGGTTGCAACCCTTTACCGACAAGGAATTTGAGCGTTTGGCCCATGAAGGCAAAAAACGTTTGGCTGTGGTTACCCCAGCTTTTGTAAGCGATTGTCTCGAAACCCTGGAGGAGATCGCCATGGAAGGTAAGGAGCAGTTCGAGGAAGCCGGCGGGGAACACTACGTACACATTCCTTGCTTGAACGACAGTGATGACTGGGCCGGACTGATGGCACAATGGATCAATGAATGGAAGGAAAAGGGAACCCTGCCCGAATACAACGTTCAGTAATTTTCAAAATATAGCTATGCATATTGAAAAATTGGAACACCACTTGCAAGGGGTGCGGAACCAACTGAAACACCATCCGTTGTACGCACAATTGGAATCTGTGGAGGATATTAAGATTTTCATGGAAAGCCATGTGTACGCCGTTTGGGATTTTATGTCCCTGTTAAAAGCTTTGCAACAACACCTTACTTGTACCACCTTACCTTGGCAACCTGCCACGGATGCTTCAGTGGCCCGGTTCATCAACGAAATTGTACTGGAGGAAGAAAGCGATTTCAATGAGAAAGGGGAGGCCAAAAGCCATTTTGAAATGTACCTCGATGCCATGCAGGAAGTGGAAGCAGATACATCCAAAGTGCTAAATGTCATTGCTAATTTCACAGATCTGCAACACATTCAACAACAGATAGACCAAGCCAACTTGGACCCGTCTGAAAAGAATTTCCTAAGCTACACTTTTGAGGTCATCAATACCCAACAACCCCATATCATTGCAGCCGCATTCACCTTTGGGAGGGAAGATTTGATTCCCGATATGTTCTTGAGCATCATAGAGCAATCAGGCGAAAACGGACCTGGAAACTATGCTAAACTATCGTATTACTTGAAACGGCACATCGAGTTGGATGGGGATGACCACGGACCGTTGGCCGTTAAAATGATCCAGGCCCTTTGTGGTTCCGATGACCACAAATGGGGAGATGTGTTCCAGTATAGTAAAAAAGCATTGGAGCAACGCATCGCCCTCTGGGATGGCATTGCCAAAAAATTAGCGGAGAACAAGGGTAATTTGGTGGATGCGTTGTAGCTTTGAGGAACAGTACCGCACGAATTTAACTTCAGTAGAATAGAACAATCCTTGGCATGGCCAAAGTAACCTCAGACGATCTTGGGCAGGAACCCATCGGAAAATTGCTGATCAGACAAGCAGTTCCAGCTTCCATTGGTATTTTGGTGATGTCCCTCAATGTATTGGTCGATTCCATTTTCGTGGGAAACTGGATTGGATCCATTGCCATTGCGGCCATCAATGTGGTGCTGCCCGTTTCCTTTTTCATTGCGGCCTTGGGCATGGCCATCGGTATCGGGGGTTCCAGCATTATTTCCCGTGCCCTGGGGGCCAATAACAAGGAAAAAGCACTCAAAACCTTTGGAAATCAGATTACCCTGACCCTTTTGGTCACCGTGATCATGGTGGCCTTGGGGCTGTACTACGTGGACAGTCTTATTCCCGCTTTTGGTGGCAAGGGAGGCATTTTTGAACCTGCCAAGATTTATTACACCATCATTTTGTATGGGGTGCCCTTTTTGGCCCTTTGTATGATGGGCAATACGGTGATTCGCGCCGAGGGCAAGCCCAAGTTTGCCATGATCGCGATGATCATTCCATCCGTGGGGAACCTGTTGATGGACTATATCTTCATTTATGTGTTTGATTGGGGCATGCACGGTGCCGCTTGGGCCACAACAATTGGCTACCTACTTTGTTTTGGGTATATCCTGTATTTCTTTCTTTCCAAAAATTCCGAATTGAAGATAAGTCATACCCATTTCGGATTGGACAGACCCATTTTGCGTGAAATCGGCTCGTTGGGTTTTGTGACCTTGGCCAGACAAGCGGTAACCAGCATCACTTATTTGATCATGAACAATATCCTGTTCAATCTCGGAGGAGAGCCTATGGTAGCGGTGTATGCCATCATCGGCCGCATGTTGATGTTCGCCCTGTTTCCTGTGTTTGGGGTCACCCAAGGCTTTTTGCCCATTGCAGGCTACAATTACGGTGCGGCTTACTACGACCGTGTAAAGGAATCCATTTATACGGCCATTAAGTATGCCGCTCTGGTGGCCACTCTGGTTTTTATCGTATTGATGGTTTTCCCTGGAGAAATTGCTTCCCTGTTTTTAAGTGATAGGCCCGATTTGGCCGTTGAACAATTGGCCAGTAATCAATTTGTGATTGAACATACGCCTTTGGCCATGCGAATGGTGTTCGCTGCTACGCCCATCATTGCCATCCAGTTGATTGGTGCAGCCTATTTTCAGGCCATTGGAAAGGCAACCCCGGCCCTTTTGTTGACCCTCACGCGGCAAGGGTTTTTCTTTATTCCGTTGATTTTGATTCTACCAAAAATCATGGGTGAAACAGGGGTTTGGATTTCATTTTCCATTGCCGATGTTTTGGCCACGGTCGTGACTGGCTATTTTTTGGTGAAGGAAATCAACACAAAATTGTTGCCCAAATGATGCATTCCGCAAGAATGCGTAATTTGCTGCTGTAACTGAACAACCATGAAGAAAACCATTTTTGCGGTGATGGCATTGGCCTCCCTATTGGCCTGCACCGATAAACCCGAAGAAAAACCCATGTACACCCTTTTTGTTGGCACCTATACCGATGGCGAAAGTGAAGGTATCTACACCTACTCGTTTGATAGTGGAACTGGAACCCTGTCCCATAAAAAATTGGAGGCCAAACTGACGAATCCGTCCTATTTGGCACTATCTGAGGACAAGAAGCATGTATACGCCGTTCAGGAAACCGATAACTTTGATAGTTTGGGCGGGGGGGTTACGGCCTTCACATGGAACAATGGTGTTTTGGAGCTACAAAACAGCATGGGTACACATGGGGCGCATCCATGCCATGTCTCTTTATCAGGAGATGGACAATTGACCGTAGCTAACTATACGGGAGGTAACGTGGCGGTTTTCAATTTGAATGATGATGGTTCGTTGGAAAGCGACCCCCAAATCATAGACCATAAAAGTTTGGACACGACCAAAACGGCCCATGCCCACATGGCCCAGTTTACCGCAAATGGACTCTTTGTAACCGACCTTGGTTTGGATGCCGTAAAACGCTATCAGCAAAAAGAAGGGCAATTTGTGCCAGGAACACAACCTTCCTTACCTTTTGAGGATGGCGCGGGACCACGACACTTTACCTTTGGTAAAAACGGCCAGTTCCTATATGTGATCAATGAGCTGAACAGTACCCTTTCCGTTTTCGAGAAGGATGCGAATGGCGATTACCAAGAAATCCAAACCATTGGCACCTTGGCTACCGATTTTGAAGGCGAAAGCTTCTGCGCAGATATCCATTTGTCACCCGACGGTAAGTTTTTATATGGCTCCAACCGCGGGGAAAACACCATTGTGGTATTTGCAGTGGATGAAAAATCCGGTAGACTTTCGGTGGTGGGTCGGGAGTCTGTACGTGGCGATTGGCCGCGAAATTTTACGTTAGATCCAACCGGAGACTACCTTTTGGTGGCCAACCAACGCAGTGAAAATATTGTGGTTTTTAAAAGGGATGCGGAAAAAGGCACCTTGACCTTTTTGAACGAGACCAAACACCCCATTCCTGTATGTTTGGTATTTGTTGATTAAATCTTGTTATCAAAGTTTCTTTCGAATCAATCGGTAGTTTTCAAGTTTGGTAGGGTCATTAATCTGATTGGTAATATCGTCCAATAGATCCATTTGGGAATCGGCCACAAAGAACATCTCGTCATTATTAATGGAAAAGGTGGTGGGGATATCCGTAGGATTTTCAAATACCATCAATTTGGAAGCACTCATAATTTCTGTGCCTTCAGGGATCAACTTAAATTGAAATATCCCATTTTTTTCAGAATCACGCCTTGCATTTACAATGGCGACCAATGAGTTTTTATAAAACTTGAGACCATCAATACCTTTATAATCATTGGGTCGGTTGATCAATTTTTTAGTGGCAATGTCCAAAACACGGAGGCCACTCCCCAATGAGGCCAAGTAAAGTAGTCGCCCATCATCAGAAATGGCTATACCGTTGGTGTGTGCAATGGTTTTATGTGAAAAGAATACTTCCAAATGGTCCGTTTTCCCATTTGAGGAATAAATGCTGGAACCTTCAGAGTCAGAAATGAAAAATTGACCTTTGGAATTAACAGCAATGTCGTTCAGATACGTTTTTTCCAAACTTTTTAAGACATATCTTTTGACCAATTGTCCAGAAGGAATGTCCAATAATAACAAAATGGATTGGTTGCTCGGGGTATCATGACTGTTCCCCAGCGCAAAAAGCGTATCCCCTTTAATGGTCATCCCAAAACCTGGCAGATAGCCAAATTTGTTATTCTCAATAAAGATTTCAGGATTGCTTCCATCCAAATTGGACCTTACAATCTTGTTATTGAAAAGACTGTTGAGGTAAACTTTTTCAGAGACAGGGTCTATAGCGATGCCTTCAGGAATCAAATCTTTTTCAAATTGCAGTTTGATGGTGGAGCTTTGTTTGGAGCAAGAGGCTAATAGAACAAACAAAAGCATAAAATGAACTCTCATGATGCTTACTTTTTAGATAAGAAAACAATCACTCCAATAATGATTAACCCAAAAAGCACAGCAAAGAAAATTTTCCAAAAGCTGTAGGGCCTTGAGCCAGAGATTTGCCCGTTTTCCCCGTTGATGAAAAAGTTGTATTGCTTGCCGCTGTATCGGTAGGCACTTACATAAACGGGTAAGAGAATATGTTTAAACGTTTCCTCGGACAGTTGCATATCCATCGACAATACCCTTTGGGTATCGCCTCCAATATCCTGTTTGCACCATCGGGTGGCAATGTCTCGGGCGACTTCCTTGGAGTGCAGGTGCCCTTCTTTAAGTGGAATCGTATATTTTTCGGTCACGAATCCCGATAAAAATCCCGAGTCGAACGGCTGTAATTTTTTCAGGTTCCAATAAGCGATTTTACCCGGAATCCGACCAGATTTTTGATGGGATGCCTTGATCAAGGTATCGTCCACGAAGCCCGAAACCTGACCCGAAGCAGGATACCAACGTGTTTTTCGCACCTGTTGGGTCACCATTTTGCCATTGGCGTTTCGAACACGCCTAGTTTCGTAATAGTATTCCCCACGTTGTCCTGTATAGGAGGCAAAGAGTTGGGCATCAAAGGTCCAATAGGGCAGGTAGAGTCCCTTGGTATATTGGGGGTCCAGGGCGGCCTTTTTCAAATTGTTCGGGGCAAACCACAAGCCCTTTACCCATTTCTGAAATATTCGGAACGATTCCTTTTTGTCAATTTGAAAGGGCAACACGGCCCCCGGCAAGATCCAATTTTCTTTGTAGGCATCCTCTATCACCAAGGGCTGGCCACAATACACACAATGCAGCGATTTGTAGTTTTCCTCCACATGTTGATCGGCGCCACAGTTTTTGCAATGCAGCATGGAAATTTCCTCACTGTGCTTTTGGGAGCCCATTTCTTGGAGGTAGGGGTACAGTTCCAGTTCTTTGAACCCACTTTCATCCACGGGAATGGTTTCCGAGTGCCCACAATATTCGCAAGTAATACTTGTGGTACCCGGCTTGTATTTCAGCTCTGCGCCACAGTTGACGCAGGCTTTTTTGAGTTCCGTTTTTTGGATCGTTGGTTCTTCCATACTTTCATTTCCGCAAAGGCGGAAATCTAAACAAATTGAAATGGACTGTCATTTCGAAGGAGCTTGCGACTGAGAAATCTAGCCATAAATTAACCGAGCTTTCTCACTCATTGCTTTGCAACTCATTTCGAAATGACATCTAGTGTATTTACTCCGTTGGTAACGGCGGTGGGGTATTACCACCCAAGAACGATTTCAGTTCTTCCACATCCTTTAAGGCCGACCAATTGGCCATCCCTTGTTTCCAGACCAAGCTATCGCGGTTAATGGTCCGTGATGCAAAGAGGGATTGCATTTGTTCAAAGGTCACTGGGCCATGTTGCGTACCGTTTGTGGCATAGAAATATAGCGTTTGGGCAGGCATCGGGGGCGGCATGGCCCCTCCGGTCTGTGCAGCACCCATTTGGGGTTGCGCTTGGGTCGTACCACCCATCATGCCACCCATTTGTTGGGCCAAAACAAAGCCCATACCCATGCCCATTCCGGCACCGGCGGTTCCACCTTCATTTTGGGCAGCGGCTTCAATAGCTTTTGCCGTTTTGAATTTGGTCAGCTTGTCCAGATCCAATTTATCGATACGGCTGTATTCGAATATTTCTTTTTTGAGTTCTTCGGGCATGGAAACGTTCTCGATGTAGAATTTCTCCAAGGAAATCCCCACCGTTTGAAATTCCGGGGCCATCACTTCGCGACAGGTATCCGAAAGTTCGGTGGTGTTAGCCGCGTACAGTTCAATGGGCAAATTGGCCTTGCCCACAGTATCGGTAAAGCGGGTGGCGATCAAGCTTTTTAAATGCTCGTTGATCTCGAAATTGGTAAAGTTGCTGTCGGTGCCCACAATGTCCTTGATGAACTTGCCGGCATCTGAAATTTTATAGGCGTAGGTGCCGAAGGCCCTGATTTCTACTAAACCGAATCGGTCATCGCTCAACGTAATCGGACTTTTGGTGCCCCATTTTTCGTCGGTGAAGAGGTGGGTGTTCACAAAATACACCTCCGCTTTAAAAGGGGAATTGAACCCGTATTTCCATCCTTTTAACGTGGCCAAAATGGGCAGGTTTTGGGTGGTGAGGTCGTAGGTGCCTGGTGTGAACACATCGGCCAGTTGGCCTTCGTTGATAAACACGGCGGTCTGCCCCTCGCGAACGATCAGTTTTGCCCCGTTCTTGATTTCATTTTGATAGCGCTCGAACCGATACGCAATGGTGTCGTCGGTGTAGTCGAGCCACTCGACAATATCGATAAACTCGTTACTGAGTTTCTCCTTGATCTTTCCAAAAATATCCATGGTAGTGTTTTTTAACTTGTTTGCTCCTTAAAGGTAAAAAAAGTGTGGAAGCTTTCCGATGGATTAGTATGAAATGAAGGGAGTTTGTTACAGATGAATGAATTTAATCCATCCTGCCTGCGGCCTTCAACATCTCCAACACCTTTTCCTTGGGCAATGCTTCCATTTTATGTCCATCCCTTCCTGTCATGGTCTCGCTGGCAAAAAGGGAATTGAGAATGGCTTCCTCCGTAGCCTCGATGGTGGCCAAAAACAAGGGGGTCATGGCCTCGTTACGCAAAGTCGGGGCGTTTTGAACAGGATTTTCGCTTTCGTAGGGAATGCGGCAGGCTTCGGCTGTGGAAACGGCAATCACATAATCGCCGCTGCCGTTGCTGGCAATACCTCCTGTTCGTGAGAGGCCCAGCATGGCTCGTTTCGCCAAGCGCTCCAGGTTTCGGGCATCCAAAGGGGCATCGGTCATTACCACCATCATACAGGAACCATCTGGTGAATACTTGAAACTGTTGGAGTAGTGCCCCAGTTTTTTGCCCACTTCAACACCGGCCACTTGCAACACCCCGCCAAAATTGGTCTGCACCAAAACGCCCACGGTATATCCGCCGGATTGTTTCGGCACTACTCGGGATGCGGTTCCTATACCGCCCTTAAACCCAAAACAGACCGTGCCCGTTCCGGCACCCACATTGCCTTCGGCCACAGGTCCCGTCTTTGCATTTTGGATGGCTTGCAGTACATCAGTTTCGGTCACATGACGGCCACGGATATCGTTGAGGTAGCCATCATTGGTTTCCCCCACCACCGCATTCACGGAACGGACCGCTTCATTCCCCTCTTGATTCAACGTATAGCCAATTACCGCATTCATCGCGGTGGGCACACTCAAAGTATTGGTGAGGATGATCGGCGTTTCCAGATTGCCCAATTCCTTTACTTGGGTGTAACCGGCCAACTTTCCGAATCCATTGCCCACATAAATGGCCGCAGGCACTTTATCTTGAAAGAGATTCCCGCCGTGCGGCAGTAGGGCCGTAACCCCGGTTCGGATGTTTTCCCCTTTGATCAAGGTGGTGTGCCCTACCTGTACCCCTGGCACATCGGTGATAGCGTTCAAAGCACCCGGTTTAAGCACTCCAATTTCAACACCATGATCGCGAAGTCGGTTTTGGGAAAGCATCAGCAACGGGAATAGGATAAACACATAACAAAGGCCCCGAGTTGGTTTTGACATAACATCAGATTTATTGTTTGACCGCACTCACGGTTACCAACAATTGCCCTACATGCCGTTGACTATGCTCGGCGGCATGAAAAAGCAGACCGATCACCGTTGAGGGCAATTTTTTTCGTCCCACATAACGCGCTTCGGTAAGCGTATTTTCCGGGATGGTCTTAAAATGGTTCAAGGCTTCGTTGACCTTTTCTTCAAAATGGGCAATCAATTGTTGGGTTGATGGAGCGTCTTGTCCATTCCCCTCATTTTTTAAATACGCCAGTTGGTTCGTAGTCAGAACATCCCCTTTCGCATAGGTGAGCAAACGATCCAACACACCTGTTAAATGTCGCAAGTGAAACCCCACGGAAGCCCTATCCAAAGGATTTTCCCAAAGTTGCTCTTCGGGAAAATCCGTCATATAGGTTTTTACATCACGCACCGATTGCAGCAGCGCATGGGCCGCTGGTTGCAACAGAGGTGGTATTTCGGGGATTGGACCACTCAACCAATACTCCTCTTGAGGTGTTGTTGAAGGTTGTTTTTCCATTTTTAAAAATCCCGATAATCACCCGCCAAATATTGGTTGGCCTTGTCTTCTTTAAATCGGGCGGTTTCCGCATCCCAATGCAAGGTTTCACCAGGGAAACGCCCCGCAATGGTTCCCAATAGAATGGTTTCGGTCAAACGGGCGGCATAATCAAAAGGCGCTGTGGTTTCCCCTTTGCCCAAGCACGCATCTACAAATTGGTGATAGTGTTTCGGACCTTCCGTTGCATAATTTCGAATGGGTTCACCCAAATTATGCTCGGCGGAAACTTTTGCAATTTCTTTGGAAATGTCCACGTACTTGCCCTTTCTGATTTTCTTGGGCAATTGCATAAAGTGCGGCAACAACAATCGTCCCTTTTCACCCACGAACATGGCACCTTGTTCTGGTAGCTCATTTTCAGCAGCGACTTTGGCATTGAGGGACATTTTGTCCTTCATGTTTTCTGAGGCGGCGGCTTTACCGGTTTTATCCATGGTCATACCCGGTAGCAATAAATCTTCGTGCATGGCCGGTGCACCTGGTCCATCATACCACACCCATTTTAAGGTCTTGGTGGTGTAGGGCGTCTGTGGAAATTCGTAAGTGACCGTGTTGTGTTCCGGATAGCCAAATCCGTTGGTAGGCCTACATTCTGTTTTGATGGTTCTGGGGACATCCAGTTCCAAGGCATTGTAGGGGGTGTCAAAAATATGAACGCCCATATCGCCCAACGTGCCGCACCCGTAATCCATCAGTTTTCGCCAATTACCGGGGTGATACATCCCCTCTTTGTAGGGACGTTCCTTGGAAGTGCCCAACCAAAGGTTCCAGTCCAATTGTGCCGGTACAGGGTCCTCGCCTTCGGGTAACGGACCATCGTACCCCCAGTTTTTGGGAGACCAGGCATGCACGGTATGAACCTTGCCAATAATCCCAGATTGGATCAACAATGTGGCCAGCTTATAATCGTAAAAGGAATGTACTTGAATGCCCATTTGGGTCACCAACCCTTTTTCGGCGGCCATTTTTTTCATGGCGCGGGATTCCGACACATAATGCGTCAACGGTTTTTGGCAATAGACGGGTTTGTTCATTTCCATGGCCATCAACGAAGCAGGGGCATGGGTATGGTCGGGGGTGGAAACGATCACCGCATCGATTTCATCGCCCATTTCTTCCAACATGGCCCGATAATCAAAAAATACTCGGGCACCAGGGTGCATTTTATGGGCTGTGGAAAGGTTGACGGCATCCACATCACAAAGGGCAACCACATCCACCGAACCGTGGGATGAAATGGCCTTAAGGTCTTCCATGCCCATATTGCCGACACCGATATGTGCGGTGCGCAGCTTTTCTTTGGGCAAACCTCCTTTTAATATGGAAGGTGCGAGCATGATGCCCAATGCACCAACACTACTTTTCTTTAGAAATTCTCTTTTATTCATGGTTGGGTGGGTTATAATTTTTTGATTTTGATATTTCTGAACCAAATGGGGCTCGCATGATCTTGAAGGGCAATGTAGCCAGTTTTGAATTTTCCATAGTCAGGGGCATTGTCCCATTTTCCGGAATTCTTTTTGGCCTGCCATTCTTCTGACCAGGGTACAAACTCCAATAATTTTTTGCCGTTGAGCCAGTGTTCCACTTTTTCAGGGGTAAAAACGATTTTGGAGGAATTCCATTCCATGACTGGATTCAGTTGTTTTTGGGATTCATCGGCCACATGCATGGCATAATCGGCACCTGTTTTTTGCCAATCCTGAAGCAACTCCGGATGTTCGGCACCAAATTGGGAATTGTAGCCTACCAAATCGTGGATGTTGGCGTAGTTTTCGTCGTCGATCAATTGGTATTCGGGTGCCACAACTGGAGGACCATCATAGCCTTCCTTCACATGGTAAAAAATGCCACTATTACCACCTTCGGGGATTTTCCATTCGAGGTACAGTTCGAAATTATCGAACTCTTCAGCACCATAAAGAATGTCTTTGCCGCCGGTATAGTTTTGTTCCAGACCAAGTTCGGTGTCAAAGGTGAGAGTGCTGTCCTTGATGGTCCATCCGGGAGGAAGCGAGTCCATGTTGTAGCCCCGCCAACCCTCCAAACTGGTACCATCGAAAAGATAGATCCATTCTGAGGTTTCGGTCGTTTCGTTTTGTGGAGTGGTTGTTTCTTCGGATTTGGGCGCTGTGTTCTTGCAAGCGGCAATCAGTAGCAATACCATCGCCAACTTTAAAAGTTTGTTCATTGTTCAGATATTGGTTTTTTATGAAGGGTTAAAGTACAAAATATTGAAGAACTTTTTTTGCGTCATTTTCACTACATTTAAGGCTGACTAACTCAACATTAAAAAAATGAAGACTTGCTTTTTCAGGTTCGGCATGCTCTTGCTTGCCGCAACGTTATTTGTTACTCCCACTCACGCACAAAGAAAAAAGAATACCCAAGCGGCTCCGGCCTATCCCCAAGATCTGTATTCCAGCTTGGAATATCGATTGATCGGACCGTTCCGAGGTGGACGTTCTGCTGCGGTCACCGGTGTGCCCGGTGAACCCAACCTGTTCTATTTTGGAGCAACGGGTGGGGGTGTTTGGAAAACCACCGATGGTGGTCGCACTTGGGACAACATTTCCGATGGCTATTTTGGTGGCAGTATTGGTGCCGTAGAAGTGGCACAAAGCGATCCCAACGTAATTTATGTGGGCGGTGGCGAGGTTACCGTTCGTGGAAACGTATCCAGCGGGTATGGCGTTTGGAAAACGGAAGATGCCGGAAAGACTTGGCAAAAGGCAGGTTTGGAAAAAAGTAGGCATGTACCGCGCATCCGTGTGCACCCTACTGATTATAATACCGTTTATGCGGCCGTTTTGGGCGATATCTACAAACCCACCAAAGAAAGAGGGGTATATAAAAGTACCGATGGTGGAAAATCTTGGAAGCAAATCCTATATGTTAACGACCATGCCGGTGCGGTGGATTTGACCTTCGACCCGAACAACCCACGTATCTTGTATGCATCTACTTGGAGAGTGCAACGTACCCCTTACAGCTTGAGCAGTGGGGGCGACGGATCTGCACTTTGGAAAAGTACCGATAGTGGAGAAACTTGGACAGAGATTTCCAAAAACGAAGGATTCCCAAAAGATACTTTGGGGATTATCGGGGTTGCCGTATCACCTGTGAATAGTGACCGCGTTTGGGCCATTGTGGAAAACAAGGACAAGGGAGGGTTGTACCGGTCGGAAGACGGCGGAAAAAAATGGAGCTTGGTCAACGAAGAGCGAAAAATTCGTCAACGGGCCTGGTACTATACCCGAGTATATGCCGATACCAACGATGAGGATTTGGTGTATGTACTCAACGTTCAGTACCACAAAAGTACCGATGGCGGTAAGACTTTTAGCACTTTCAATGCGCCGCATGGCGATCACCATGATTTATGGATCGCCCCAGAGAATTCCCAACGGATGATCATTGGTGATGATGGGGGAGCCCAGATCAGTTACGATGGTGGGGAAACCTGGAGTACCTATTACAACCAGCCCACAGCACAATTTTATAGAGTGACCACGGATAACGCGTTTCCGTATCGCATTTATGTGGCCCAACAGGACAACTCTACCTTGCGTATCAATTACCGAAGTGATGACAACTCCATTGGTGAGGACGATTGGGAATCAACCGCAGGGGGTGAGTCTGCCCACATTGCGGTGGATCCAGAAGATAACGACATCGTGTATGGAGGTAGTTACGGCGGCTTTTTAACACGCGTCAACCATAAGAACAAAACTGTTCGAGGCATCAATGTGTGGCCCGATAACCCTATGGGTTATGGTGCAGAAGGAATGAAGTACCGTTTTCAGTGGAACTTCCCCATCATATTCAGCAAACACGACTCCAATAAGTTGTACACCTTCTCCAACCATGTGCACATGACCACCAATGAAGGGCAAAGCTGGGAGTTGCTCAGTGGGGATTTGACCCGAAACGATCCCACCAAGTTGGTGTCCAGCGGGGGACCCATCACCCAGGATAATACCAGTGTGGAATACTACTGTACCATTTTTGCGGCCAACGAAAGCCCGTTGAAAGAAGGGTTGCTGTGGGTAGGTAGTGATGACGGCCTGATCCATGTCACGAAAGATGGCGGAAAAACTTGGGAAAATGTGACCCCGACCAACATGCCGGAATGGAACATGATCAACAGCATTGAACCCTCCACGTTTGATGAAGGCACCTGTTATGTGGCAGCTACCCGTTATAAGTTGGGCGACTTTAAACCCTATTTGTACAAAACCACAGATTATGGAAAATCCTGGACCTTGATCACCAACGGTATCGAGGATGAGCATTTTACCCGAGTGGTTCGCGAAGATCCCAAAAGAAAGGGATTGTTGTACGCAGGTACCGAAACTGGAATGTATATTTCATTTGATGATGGAAAGAATTGGGAAAAATTCCAGTTGAATTTACCGATTGTGCCTATTACCGACCTGACCATAAAAGACGATAATTTGATTGTGGCCACCCAAGGTCGTAGCTTGTGGGTCATTGATGACCTTACCCTACTGCACCAGCTGGACAATGCCAAGAAATCCGCAAGTGCTGTGTTGTACAAGCCAAAGGACAGCTATCGTACCAAAGGCAACAAATCCAGAAGACCTTCCAAGACCGAAGGTGAAAATTTGGCCAACGGGGTAATTACCCATTTTTATCTGAAGGATGTTGCCGATAAGGACAGCATTGCCCTTACCTATACCAAAATGAATGGGGATACCTTGGCAACGTATAGCACCTACAGCAAGGAAAAGGACAAAAAACTGGAAGTCAAAAAAGGTGGAAACACTTTTGTTTGGGATACCCGAGGCAAAGGAGCCGAGCGTTTGCAGGGCATGATCTTGTGGTGGGCGAATTTGAACGGCGCCAAAGCCGTACCCGGTTCGTACAAGGTAAGTCTGAACGTTAACGGGGATAACCAAATCGAACAGTTCACCATTTTGCCCGATCCAAGAGCCGAGGTTTCGGTGGCCGATATGCAAACGCAGTTCGATTTTATCACGGACATCAACGAAACGGTTGATCGCGCCCACCAATCCATTAAAAAGATCAGGGCCATCAATGGTAAATTGGACGAATTTGTGAAAAAGTACAAGGATAACGAGACCACCAAAGACTTGGTTGCCAAAGCCAAAAAGATGAAGGAGGAATTCAGTGAAATCGAAAAGGCATTGTATCAGACCAAAAACCGAAGTAACCAAGATCCCTTGAATTTCCCGATCAGATTGACCAACAAACTCGCCCACTTGAACAGTTTGGTTTCCATTGATGATTTCCCGCCCACCGAGCAGGACATTGCCGTGAAGAATGAACTTTCCGGAAAGATCAAAGAGCAGTTGACTGCTTTTGATGCTTTGGTGGATAAAGAAATCTCAGCCTTCAATGATGAGTTCAACAAGCTCCAATTGGATTATTTGAGCATCGAAGAATAATTTTGAAATGCCCTTTTGCTTCTCGTAAAAGGGCATTTTTGATGATACACCTAAAGAACGCCATTACATGAAAAAAGTAGTATTGTTCCTGTGTTCCATGATGGGGACACTGGTTTTTGCCCAGACCGCCAACGAGTATTTTCAACCCCTTAAATTCAGGAACATTGGTCCGTTTCGCGGTGGCCGTTCGGTAACCGCAAGTGGTGTGGTGGGGGACCCAATGACCTATTACATGGGAACCACTGGAGGGGGCCTATGGAAAACAACCAATGCAGGAGGGCGATGGGACAATATCTCCGATGGTTTTTTTGAAATGGGTTCCGTGGGAGCGGTTTCCGTTTCCCCGTCCCACCCCAATATTGTGTATTGTGGAATGGGGGAACATGCGCCTCGTGGGGTGATGACCTCCTATGGCGATGGCATGTACCGTTCCAACGATGCGGGGAAGACCTGGACCAAATTGGGTCTTGAAAAAACCCAACATATCTCACGGATCATCATCCATCCGACCAATCCCGATGTGGTATATGTGGCTGCCCAAGGAGCACTCTTTGCCCCCAATAAGGAAAGAGGGGTATACCGTTCCAAGGACGGTGGCAAAACTTGGGAAAACATACTTTTTGTGGATGAAGGAACCGGTGCCGTGGAGCTGTCCATGGACGCCAACAACCCCTTAACGCTCTACGCAGCCATGTGGGACTACCAACGCAAGCCCCATGTAGTGATCAGTGGGGGTCCGGGCAGCGGATTGTACAAATCAACCGACGGCGGGGATACTTGGACCGAATTGACGGAAGGTCTTCCAAAGGAAAAAGGGAAAATGGCCATTGCGGTCAGTCCTGCCAATTCAGATAAGGTGTATGCCCTGATCGAAAGTGATTCCAATCAAGATAAGGGCGGTTTGTTCGTGTCCAACGATGCGGGCAAAAGCTGGAGCATGGTAAGTGGCGACAATCGATTGGTGCAGCGTGCCTGGTATTATATCGAAGTGTTTGCCGACCCCAATGATGAGGATACGGTATATGTATTGAGTGCCAATATGTTTCGATCGGAAGATGGCGGTAAAACCTGGAAAACCATTTCGGTACCCCATGGTGATACGCATGATCTTTGGATCAACCCCAGCAATTCCAAAAACATGGTACTGGCCGATGATGGAGGGGCCACCATTTCCTTTGATTATGGCGAAAATTGGACCCTTCAAGACAACATGCCCACGGCGCAGTTCTACCGCATCAATACCGACAATTTGTTTCCTTATAATATTTATGGTGGCCAACAGGATAACACCTCAGTTAAAATAGCAAGCCTTTCCGTAGGACGATGGAGTATTAGCCAAGAAGACTGGCATTACTCCGCAGGTGGTGAAAGTGCCTTTTTGGCCTTTGACCCCGACAACCCCCGTTACGTGATGGGAGGCAGTTATTTGGGAACCATCGAACTATTGGATATGGAGTCCAAAATGTCTACCGATGTGATGGCCGCACCTATCCAATATTTGGGCAGGGAGGCCCGCAACATGAAGTACCTCTACAACTGGAACGCACCGATCATTTGGTCCCAACACGAACCGGGTACCTTTTACCATGGTGCCCAATTGGTGTTGCGCACCCGCGACAATGGGGTCACTTGGGAAGAAATCTCACCGGACCTTACCCGTGATCAGGATGATAAACAGGGCAATGGAGGCGAGCCCTATACCAATGAGGCAGTAGGCGCCGAGAACTATGGTACATTGGCCTACATCATCGAATCACCTCACGAAAAAGGAGTTATGTACACCGGAAGCGATGATGGTTTGGTACATGTGACCAAAAATGGAGGCGAATCTTGGCAAAACATCACCCCAAAAGGATTGCAGGAATGTTTGGTGAACGCCATAGAAGTATCGCCCCATGACCCGGCTACCGTTTACATCGTAACTACCCGGTACAAGTTCAACGATTACACCCCGGCTTTGTACAAAAGCACGGACTATGGAAAAACATGGGCCAACATCAGCAGCGGACTCCCGTATGGTGCATTCACACGAGTGGTCCGTGAAGATCAAGAACGCAAGGGGCTGTTGTATGCCGGAACCGAAAAAGGACTCTTCATTTCTTGGAACGATGGAAAAAATTGGGAATCCCTCCAATTGAACCTGCCCAAAACGCCCATCACCGATCTAAAAGTGCATCAAGGTGATTTGATCGTTGCCACCTCGGGTAGGTCGTTCTGGATTTTGGACAATATCACCACCTTGGCTCAACACCAAGGCAATGCCAACGAATTAATACTTTTCAAACCTGAGGATGCCCTTCACGGTTTTTGGGGCAGCCCGATGAACAGCAGTTCCAAAAGTGTGGATGGCACCAATCCATACGAAGGGGTCAATCCTGCCAACGGAATGGTGCTCTACTATAATTTGCCGAAGGCGATGGACAGTAGCGAGGTGAACTTGGAAATCAAAAACAGTCAAGGAAAAGTGGTACGATCTTTCAGTTCCAAAAAGGATGAAAGCTATGTGCCCCATAACGGTGGCGGTCCACCGCCGGCCCCGGTTTTGGGAACCGAAAAAGGATTGAACCGTTTTGTCTGGGATTTGAAGACCCCCATTTTGCCCGGCATCCCCGGAGTGTACATCGAGGCCAATTTTACAGGACACAAAGTGCCGCCCGGAAATTACATTATCAATTTGATGGCTGAGGGAAAAACGGTTTCTACCCAAGGCATGGTCATACCAACGCCGAATACCGGCATGACCCAGGAACGTTTTGAGGAACAAGATCGGTTCATGAACGAATTGGAGGCGAACCTCACAGACATGCACAACAAGATAAATACGTTGTACAAAGTTCAGGGACAACTAAAGGATTTGATGAAGGAATTGGACAATGCCGATCTTAAAAAGGAGGGTCAGGCCCTTTTGGACAAACTGAAAACATGGGACGAAGAAATGGTACAGCGTAAATCGCAAGCGTATGACGATGTGGAGAATTTCCCGAACAAGTTTACGGCAGAGTACCTATTTTTGATGAACCAAAGCAACAGTTCGTTGCCCAGGGTCAATCAATCTTCCATAGATCGAAGGAACGAATTGGACGCCCAGTGGGTGGGATTGAAACAAAGGGCAGAGACTTTGATGAAATCCGATATCCCCGAATTCAACAAAAAGCTTTGGGATAATGGCGTAGGTGCCATCCGAATGTAAAATTTAAAATACCAAGCAATTGCTGTACGCATACATCAAATCGTTGCACTTGATCTTTGTGGTCACCTGGTTTGCGGGCCTGTTCTATATCCCCAGGTTATTCATTTACCATATTGAGGCATGGCAAAAACCATCTCCCGATAAAGAGATCCTGTCCGAACAATTGAAACTGATGACCCGTCGCTTGTGGTATATCATCACCTGGCCCTCGGCCATTTTGTGCACTATTTTTGCCCTTTGGTTGATGGTTTTGATGCCCAGCTGGATCCAACAGCCGTGGATGCATGTTAAGTTGGCCTTTGTGGTATTGTTGTTTGTTTACCATTTTAAATGCCACCAGATCTTTAAACAAATGCAGCGGGACGATATTCGGTACACATCCCAGTTTATGCGGATTTGGAACGAGGTGGCCACCATAATCCTGTTTGCGGTGGTGTTCTTGGTAATCCTGAAAAGCGCCTTCAACTGGATTTACGGCCTCGTGGGTATGTTTGTGCTCATGATCTTGTTGATGTTGGGCATAAAGCTGTACAAACGCTACCGGGAGAAACACCCGAACGCATAACACGTGCAAAGACAAGTACAAGTCCAAGTTCAAAAAGGAACAATTTTAATTTTTACCTTGAACCCTGCTCTTGAAATAGCGGGTTGTTTGGCTCGATAATTGATTAAATTTAGCATCAAATCAGGCTGTTTTGTTCAGAAAACTTTCATTGCGATCTCGTATTTTCTTTGCCATGATCACTTTGGTGGTCGTTGCGTCGGTATTGATTGCCGGGGTCACGATCTATCAATACAAGGAACAGGGCAAGGATTATCACCAGGATCGCCTCGAACGCAAAGAGGAGCAATTGATCAAAAGCGTGCAGTACGTACTGCGGGAGACCACCTTTCCCGTAACCACCGAAAATTTGGGATTGATCTTTCGGGACGAGATCTACGAGATCGCCGATGTGCAGAACGTGAATTTCAACATCTATGATCTGGAAGGCAATTTGATCAAAAGTTCCAGACCCAGTTTTGAGTCAGATTCCATTTCAGCTTGTTTGGATGCCAATGTACTCAACTATTTGCTGGAAACCGGTGAAAGCAGGTATGTAGAGGAAAAACGGGCAGCTGGGGACACTTATCAGGCCACCTACACCTACATTACCGATTTAAAATTTAAACCGATCGGCATTCTCAACCTGCCCTATTTTGAGGACAACAGTTTCAACAATATGGAACTCAAAGAATTCCTCTTCCGATTGGGAGTGGTGTATTTGTTGATGCTGTTGGCCGCCATCATTTTGGCCTACTTTATTTCGAAATACATCACCCGTTCGCTTCAGACCATTTCAGATAAGATAAACAGGACCAACCTGACCCGACAGAACGAAAAAATCTATTTAGAGAGTCCGGGGGAGGAGATCAGCATGTTGGTGGATTCCTATAACCGAATGATCGATGAGCTGGAAGAGAGTGCCATAAAATTGGCCCGTAGTGAAAGGGAACAGGCGTGGCGGGAAATGGCCAAACAGGTGGCGCACGAAATTAAGAATCCATTGACCCCGTTGCGACTGACCGTACAGAGCTTTGAGCGCAAGTTCGATCCCAACGACCCCGATATCCAGAAAAAGGTGAACGAATTCTCCAAAACATTGATCCAGCAGATCGATACTATGAGCAATATTGCCACGGCCTTTTCCAGTTTCGCCGATATGCCGGCACAGCAGAACGAGACGTTGAACGTGGTCAAGGTGGTTAAATTGGCACTGGAAATCTTTAACGAGGATTATATCCATTTTATAGCGGATGAAGAGGAAATCATTGCCAAATTGGATCGTACCCAATTGATCCGTGTGATCACGAACTTGGTCAAAAATGCCATCCAGGCCGTTCCAGATGTGGAATCGCCCCGTATTCTGGTCACTGTTGCATCCGAAGGGGAACATGTAAAAATTTCCGTGGCCGATAATGGCGTGGGCATCTCGGATGAAAACCGGCATAAAATATTCGAGCCCAAGTTTACCACCAAATCCAGCGGTACGGGCCTTGGATTGGGTATGGTAAAAAACATCGTGGAAAACTATGGCGGAACCATTAACTTTACTTCACAAATGGGAAAGGGCACCGTATTTTGCATCAAATTTCCCAAAGAACATAAAAAAGCATCTGCTGTTGGCGCATAATGCCAAGCACCAAAAAAAGCAACAACATGGATTTCGAGAACATCTACATTGAGGAAGAGAACAATTTTGCCACCATTACCATAAATCGGCCCAGCAAACTGAATGCCCTGAACAAGCGGACCATTGAGGAATTGCAAGTTGCCATTGCCGAATTGGATGAGGATGCGAACATCAAGGTCATCATCTTGACCGGAAGCGGTGAAAAGGCCTTTGTGGCCGGGGCCGATATTTCCGAATTTGCCCATTTTTCCGTAAAGGAAGGTCGCCAATTGGCGGCCTTGGGTCAAAAAAATCTTTTTAACGCCATCGAGAATCTCTCAACCCCAGTTATTGCTGCTATAAACGGATTCGCGTTGGGGGGTGGGCTTGAATTGGCCATGGCCTGTCATTTTAGGGTAGCCAGCAGTAATGCCCGAATGGGACTGCCCGAAGTGTCTTTGGGGGTGATTCCCGGGTATGGGGGTACGCAACGTTTGCCGCAGCTCATTGGAAAAGGCCGTGCCATGGAAATGATCATGACCGCGGGCATGATCGATGCCGATAAAGCCTTTGCCTATGGATTGGTAAATCACGTGACCTCCCTGGAGGAATTAGTGCCGCTTTGTGTCAAAATTGCGGGCAGGATATCGAATAATTCTTCCGTTGCCATAAAACATGCAATAAAAGCGGTAAATGCAGGTTTTAAGTATGACGTCGATGGCTATGCCGTGGAAGTCGATGCTTTTGGCCATTGTTTTGGCACGGACGATTTTAAGGAAGGCACCACTGCTTTCCTGGAAAAGCGCAAGGCAGACTTTCCGGGTTCATGACCTTCGGCCCTAACCCATCCAAACCATGACTAAAAAACATTTTGTCCTTCTTTTTATCCTACTGTCAGGATGGGCCCTATCGGCACAAAAAATGCCGGTGAGCTATGATTTTGGAGAAAAATACAACGATCGCTATCGCTATTCCAACCTCATGACTATTGATGAAGATGGTTCCGGGGGGTACATTTTAGTACGCGCCTACTATCAGGGCTTGATCTTGAAGCCCAAGGGCTATTTGATTGAACACTACAACAGTGATCTGGAACTGGTTTCAGAATTCAATTACAAAGTAAAGGGGCTCGATTTTATCGATGGTTTTTTTAAGAACGGCCAGTTGAATCTGCTGTTCCTGAACTACAACTATGACCGTGGGGAATACGAGTATTGGGTGCACACCAGTCCCATCATCGCCTTCAATTTCCGAACGGTGAAACTGCTCTCACTCTCTTCCGAAGAAGTGAACAACCCAGTGGACAAAAACTATTTCAACCGAAACTTTTCCAATGGGTTCACCACATCGATACTTTTCGATGAGGACAAAAGGGGATTCGTGATCAGCACGCACCACAAAAAGGGAAAGAGTGAAAAACACATGATCCATTTGTTCGACACCGCCCTTAACAAAAAGTTTGAGTTCGACTTTTCGGATGAGATCGAGGAAAAGAACTATGCCTTTGAAAACGTGACCTTCTCACCCGACCTGCAATCCATCTATTTGGTGGGCAAGGCCTATTTTAAAAAGCGACGATTTCAAGTGGACGAACGCAAGTTTCAGTACGAATTGGTCAAAATTTCCCAATTTGGAAGTCAATCCCAGTCTTTTGTTGACCCGGGCAAATATCCGGAAGCGCTGTATCCCATTTTGCTAAACGACAGACTGGTCTGTGTGGGCTTCTACGCCGATAGAAAGGACAATCGCTACAACGGCATTGCCTATTTCAACCTAAATCCATCCACCTTGGATATCAAATCCCAGAAATACAACCCGTTTTCCCAGCAATTTATGGACGATAAATTTGGCAGGGAAGACGATAAGGATATCAAGAACCTGGTGTTCAAGAATGTGGAAGTGACCCCCAAAGAGGAAATTTTCTTCAATGCGGAGGAATATTTTGTGACCTCGGGCCTTGAGGTGACCGGTGCTGGGCAACGTGTCCGTATTGAGCGTTACCACCATAATGATATCGTCAGCGTGAAGTTGGATCCGTCCGGTGCAATGGTCTGGGCCCGGAACATCAACAAAACCGAAGTCACCCAAGGTGATGGGGCCTATGCGTCCTACAGCTCTTATTGCAAGGATGGAAACACCTATTTCTTTATTTGTACGGCTGCGGAAAACCCCCAATTGATCAATAACGAACGGTTGATCTTTAAACAAGGGTTGAGCCGCAACCGGAACGTGTTCCTGATTTCGTTGGATGCCAATGGGGTGATGGATTATGAAAAGATCATTGACCAAGAAGAAGCCCGCTTGCCTTTAATGGTCTCCAAACCCTTAAAGGATGAAAAGGACAACGAAATGCTCTTCTATGCCAAAAGGGGGAACAAAAAGCAATTGGTGAAGGTAGATTTCAATTAAGACTTCCATTCTTAAAAACATAAAAGCCTCTATTTTAGGGGCTTTTTTATTTAATATTTTCAAAAAAGTAAGAAAATACTTATGCTATTATAGCATTCATCAACTCCAATTCCGCATCCATCAATCCATAGGCCGTGTTGGTGAGTTAGGGCAAAAATGTGCCATTGGGTCACCCTACATTTGGCGCAGAAATAACCCTAATTTAATCATTATGAAAGCGTTAAAAGTAGTTAGTTTGGCCATGGTTTGCATGGCAATGGTATTGGTTTCCTGTTCGGGCGACGATGGGGAACAAGGCCCACAAGGTATCGCCGGTGTTGATGGAGTCGACGGACAAGATGGTGTGGACGGTGTTGATGGGAATGCTAATGTGCAACAGTTTAGTTATAATCTTGAGGTATTTACAAATTATGGCAACCTCCAGTTTGATTTATTAAATATTGTCAATCAACCTGAGAACTTTGCATTTCTTTATTATATCGTAGATAACAATGGATTGGTATATTCGATTCCTGGACCAATTTATAATTTATATTATACATCGGTTTATTCTGATGTAATTTCAGGTGGTAACACCCTTTTTATTGATTTCTACAATTCATCTGACGATACCCCTGCTGTTGTCCCTGGTGGGACATTTACCCAAGTAATTGTTGTTGCTATTGAAAAAACTTCTTTGGCAAATAAAAATGGCAATGCTGATATTATAGCAGAACTCAAATCAGCTGGCGTCGACACTTCCGATTACCATGCTGTGGCGGCCTACTTCGGATTGGAATAAAAACCTTTTATCCTAAAAGGATAAGCTAACCATGAACAGGAAAAGCCGGGCTTTGCTCGGCTTTTTTTAACCACAAAAAGGGTTAGCCAAGAATAAAATTTCAACTAAAAGAGTTATCACATGAAAAAAATAAAATTTTTTGCATTGGCCATGATAAGCATGGCAACGCTATTGGTTTCCTGTTCTGGCGATGATGGGGAACAAGGCCCGCAAGGTCCACAAGGTGTACCCGGGGTAAATGGCAATGCCAATGTACAGGCCTTCTCCGTAGATGTATCAAATTGGGATGGAGGCTCCACCTTGATTTTCAATATTCCCGATCAGCTGGACAAATCGAAATTTACCTTTCTCTTTTATCTCAAGACTTCGGTTGGGGGATATGTTTTTCCAGTTCCCGGTGCTTCATTAGAAGGTGGATTTAATACCACTCTCTTTTATTTAGCAGAAGAAGAGGACCAATTGGGAGATGCCAGTATCCTATTTTTTGACAGTGTGGATGGGTTGCCCTTTAATATGCCATCAAATGTTTTTAGTGAGGTGCTCATTGTGGCCATAGAAATTGGAACATCCGCCAAAAATGGAAATGTCAATGTATTGTCAGAACTGAAAGCCGTAGGCGTGAACACTTCCGACTACCATGCCGTGGCCGCCTACTTCGGATTGGATTAAAAAATAGTTTCTCTTGAGTTTTGTTTGATTCAACATAGGCCGGCCCTCGAGCCGGCCATGTTTTCAAGTCGTCAAACCGAATAGGGCAACCATCAATTCAAAACAGGGTTGAGTCAATTTAATCCAAAGAAAATTCTTACATAGATTTAATTTTATATATAAAAACATTGATTTGGGAGCCAAAAATATGGCCAATAACACCAAAGCAAAAGTTTGGGACAATATGACCTACGAAGAGCAAATGGCCCCTTTGTTCAACTTTTTGGAAATAAAGAACCATTAAAATACGAATCCCTTGAGGATATCACTAACCATGAACAAGGAAGCCGAGCCTAGCTCGGCTTTTTTCATGTATTTGTTTGCTGTTGTCTGTTCGGTCTGTCACCCTGAGCGCAGTCGAAGGGGAAGTCGAGAACAATTGTAAGTGGTAGAATGCATTTGTGACAATTCGTGGAATTCGTTTCAAACAATTGACTGTTGTTGGTTTTTGTTCGATGGTCAGATTATTGGATTATTGGATTATTGGATTGTTGGAAAGCTCAATGCTTATTGTCCATTGTTAATTGAACATTGCCATACACCCTTCAACATTTACCAAAAAACTAGATTTCTCACATG
>NZ_RZMY01000012.1:0-304 GCF_003992615.1 Flagellimonas beolgyonensis | reverse complement strand
TTCAGAATGACACCAGATTGTTCATTGTTGATTGAACATTAACCCTTGACCATTCACCTTTTAGCTTTTAGCTTTTAGCGAAAGAACAGATTTCTCACGCTCGTTTCACTCGGTTCGAAATGACAACACCAGACCTCAGATTTCAGCCATCTGACCACGATCTACTGTCTACAAACTACAAACCACTAACCACTAACCACTGCCCACTGCCCACTGCCCACTGAATACTAACCACTAACTTCTGACCACTGACCACTGACCACTTGCTACCGACCCCTAACCACTAACCGTCAATTGTTTACTG
>NZ_RZMY01000011.1:323-709 GCF_003992615.1 Flagellimonas beolgyonensis | reverse complement strand
CATTGTTGACCACGAATCCGTTGTCGATGTCCGCCTGTATCAGGGCATGGGTGCCCTCGAAGACCCAATCCTCGCCAATGCTCAGAATGCCATCGTTGTTATCGTCCTCATTGGGTAGCAATACGGGTGCCGGCTCATCTATCTGGTCATCCTGCAGATCGATGGTGTGCAGGTCCACGTTGCCGATGTTTGTCACGGTGAAGGTATAGGTGATGCCATCCAAACAGCCATTGTTGTCATCGTCGATGTTGACCTCGCCCACTTTTAAAAGTTCTATGGTGGGTGCTGGTGCACAAAGGTCAACAGGAAGATTCGTTTGAACTTGTTGGTTGTCGGCCACGGGGGTGTCGTTTCCAACGGAGAGTGCGGAGACATCGGCATTGTTG
>NZ_RZMY01000011.1:0-273 GCF_003992615.1 Flagellimonas beolgyonensis | reverse complement strand
CGATGCTCAGGATGCCATCGTTGTTATCGTCCTCATTGGGTAACAATACGGGTGCCGGCTCATTTATCTGGTCATCCTGCAGATCGATGGTGTGCAGGTCCACGTTGCCTGTGTTGGTCACGGTGAAGGTATAGGTGATGCCATCCAAACAACCATTGTTGTCATTGTCGATGTTGACCTCGCCCACTTTTAAAAGTTCTATGGCGGGTACTGGTGCACAAAGGTCAACAGGAAGATTCGTTTGAACTTGTTGGTTGTCGGCCACCGGGGTGT
>NZ_RZMY01000010.1:8144-9477 GCF_003992615.1 Flagellimonas beolgyonensis | reverse complement strand
TTACCTGACCGCCGATTGTGATGGTGATGGTGTCACTAACGGTGATGAGAACGAAGATGGTACCGACCCGAACGACTCCTGTGATTTTAATCTCGCAAGCCAAACAGTGGATACCTCCTCCACTTGGAATACGACTGACTGTGATGGTGATGGTGTGATCAATAGTGATGAAAAAACAGATGGCACCGATCCGTTGGACCCTTGTGATTACAACCCGGAAAGTGTGACCCTTCCCCAAAGTGCGGAATGGGAAGCCTTGGATTGTGATAACGATGGCAATCCGAATGGGACAGATCCAAATCCATTGGAAGCAAATGCCATGGATGATTCCGGTGCTACACCAGCGTTTACCGAAGTGGCTATCAACATTTTGGAAAATGACGATTTCTTGCCCAACAATGACCCGAACAATGTAGGAAGCACAAGCTTATCCAGCATTGGAGGCAATGCTTTGGGAACCGTGATTTTTGATGCTGAAACTGGTTTTGTGACCTATACTCCGGTCGCTTCCGAATCAAATTCGACCGTAACCATAATCTACCAAGTTTGTAATGTGCTGGTTGATCCCAACGTTTGTGCTTCTGCAACCATTTTCATAGAAGTAGGTCCAAATACTATTGACGCAGTTGATGATTCCTATGTTTCAGACACAGCCGGAGGTATAATCCCCGACAGCAATGTGCTTTCCAACGATACCCTGAACGGTGAACCCGTTACCTTGGAGGATGTGATCTTGACCTCGACACCCACCAACGTATTGACGGTGAACGAGGATGGCACCATCACAGTGGCACCCGATGCTGCACCAGGCACGTATACCGTGGAGTACACCATCTGCGAGATTGCCAATGGCAGCAATTGTGATACAGCTACGGTCAGCGTTGTTGTTGAACCCGGAAGCGGCAATGTAATCGATGCCGTGGACGATTCCTTTGTTTCAGACACAGCCGGAGGTGTTGTACCGGACAGTAATGTGCTTTCCAACGATACCCTGAACGGTGAACCCGTTACTTTGGAGGATGTGATCCTGACCTCCACGCCAACCGACGTGTTGACAGTGAACGAGGATGGCACCATTACCGTGGCACCCGATGCTGCACCAGGCACGTATACCGTGGAGTACACTATCTGCGAGATTGCCAATGTGGACAATTGTGACACGGCAACCGTGACCGTTGAGGTTCAAGAGGGCATGGGCAATATAATCGATGCTATCAATGATTCCTATATTTCCGACATAGCCGGAGGCGTTGTACCGGACAGTAATGTACTTTCCAATGATACCCTGAACGGTGAACCCGTTACCTTGGAGGATGTGATCTTGACCTCCACA
>NZ_RZMY01000010.1:7856-8094 GCF_003992615.1 Flagellimonas beolgyonensis | reverse complement strand
TGCGCCAGGCACCTATACCGTGGAGTACACCATCTGCGAGATTGCCAATGTGGACAATTGTGACACAGCCACCGTGACCGTTGAGGTTCAAGAGGGCATGGGCAATACAATCGATGCAGTCGACGATTCCTACGTTTCAGATACCTCGGGAGGCATTGTACCGGACAGTAACGTGCTTTCCAATGATACCCTGAACGGTGAACCCGTTACCTTGGAGGATGTGATCTTGACCTCCACA
>NZ_RZMY01000010.1:2264-7806 GCF_003992615.1 Flagellimonas beolgyonensis | reverse complement strand
TGCGCCAGGCACCTATACCGTGGAGTACACCATCTGCGAGATTGCCAATGTGGACAATTGTGATACGGCCACCGTGACCGTTGAGGTTCAAGAGGGCATGGGCAATACAATCGATGCTATGGACGATTCCTATGTTTCGGATACCTCGGGAGGCATTGTACCGGACAGTAACGTGCTTTCCAACGATACCCTTAACGGTGAACCGGTGACCTCGGAAGATGTGATTTTGACATCTACACCTACCGATGTTTTGACCATAAACGATGACGGAACCATCATTGTAATTTCAGGAACTCAACCAGGTACCTATACCATCAGTTACACCATTTGTGAAATTGCCAATGTGGACAATTGTGATACCGCAATTGTCACCGTTGTAATAGAAGATGATGCTGCCTCTAAAATAGAGGTCAATCAAATGTTGACACCCAATGGTGACCTTAAAAATGATTTCCTATTTATTCGAGGGGTGGAACGTATCAAAACTAGTACCCTTAAAATATTCAACCGTTGGGGTGTTGTTGTATATGAAGGGAAAAATTATGACAATGTGAGAAACGTATTCGATGGTAGATCTAGGAGTAGGTCTACCTTGAGCGTCAACGAGTACCTTCCGGCAGGGGTATATTTTTATATCTTTAATTATGAAACGGATGAAGGAAGTTTTACAGACTCCGAATACATCTATATAAGCAGGTAACTTTTGAGAGAATGGTAAGAAAACAAATTTTTATTCCGTTACTATTTTTTGTGACAACAATTCATGGGCTTTTTGCACAGCAAGATGCTCAGTATACCCAGTACATGTACAATACCCTGAGTGTAAACCCTGCCTATGCCGGTTCTAGGGGACAATTGACATTTGCTGGTCTTTATCGCTCCCAATGGGTGGGCTTGGATGGTGCTCCGGAAACCTTTACCTTGAATTTGCATTCCCCCATTCGCAACAGTAGGTTGGGATATGGAGTGTCCATTGTTAACGATAACATTGGGGATGGAGTGGTCCAAGAAACCTATTTGGATGCAGTCATGTCGTACACCATCGACGTTTCCATGGATGCCAAACTCTCTTTTGGATTAAAGGTGGGAGGCAACATGTTGAGTCTGGATTTTAACAAACTTCGAAATTTTGATCAAGAAGTGGTGGCCCAGAACAATATCGACAACAGGTTCAACCCGAATTTTGGTCTGGGAGTTTATTATCATACCGATAAGTTCTATGCAGGTTTGTCTGCGCCAAACGTCTTGGAATCCGAATATTTCGACAATGATAATTCCGATGGGTCCGTTAATTTCCTATCGGCCGAGCGTATCAATTTCTATTTGATTACCGGTTATGTGTTTGATGTTAGTCCCGATTTAAAGTTTAAGCCTGCGTTATTGACCAAGGCTGTAAGTGGTGCGCCATTACAATTGGATCTATCCGCCAGTTTTCTGTTTGCCGATAAATTCAGTTTTGGGGCGGCCTATCGTTGGGATGCAGCCGTGAGTGGCTTGGTTGGTTTTCAATTGACCGAGCAACTAATGGTAGGATTGGCCTATGATCGCGAGACAACGGAATTGGGCGGAACCCAGTTTAACGATGGTTCCTTTGAGATATTCTTGAGATGGGAATTGTTGAAGAGATTTCAAAGAACCGTTTCACCAAGATTCTTTTAATTTAAGTTAGGATGCACAAAAGAATACTCATTTTATGGGTGCTGTTAACCGGAAGTGTTTTTGGACTTCGGGCACAGGATTCCATCCCAGAGAAACAGATTGCCAGGACCATGGAAAAGGCGGATGAGAAGTACCGGGAATATTCTTTTAGTCCTGCCATAGACATCTACAAAAAAGTCTTGGATAAAGGCTATTCGTCCCCGGAGTTGCTGAAAAAGCTGGGGAATGCCTACTATTTTAATGCTAAGTACATAGAAGCTGCCGAAATATACAAAAAACTGGCCGATACCTATCCGGACGAGATGGAAGTGGAATATATCTTCCGTTTCGCCCAAAGTTTGAAGTCCGAGGGCAAGTATGACGAAGCCGATCGTTTGATGGAAGAGTTTAAATCCTTGACTGCGGCCTATACCGGAGAGTTCGATGAGGATTACATGGACAAAATCGAGAAGAATTCAGGTAGATACACACTTAAACCCTTTGCTTACAATAGCAAGTATTCCGATTTTGCCGCTTCCTATTATGAAAAGGGGCTCATTTTCGCATCCGACAGGGATACCGGAAATTTGGCCCGATACAGACACACATGGAATTCAAGGGATTTTCTCGACCTCTATAAAGTGAATGCAGATAGCGTATCCGATAACAAAGTGGTGAAATTGGATGGAGACGTCAATACAAGATTGCACGAATCCACCTCAGTAGTCACGAAAGACGGTTCCATGATGTATTTTACCCGCAACAACTACTTGGATGGAAAAAAATCAAGGGATGAGCAAGGTATCATCCGTCTTAAAATTTATAGTGCGGAGAATGTGGACGGTGTATGGACCAATATCATAGAACTACCCTTTAATAGTGATACCTATTCCGTGGCGCATCCCATGCTGAGTCCCGACGGAAAGCGCCTGTATTTTGTATCCGATATGCCCGGAAGTGAAGGGGAGTCGGATATTTTCATGACGGATATAATAGGTGATGGTACATACGGTCCCATTAAAAACTTGGGAAAGAATATCAACACAAAGGCACGTGAAACCTTTCCTTTTATTACAGATGATGGGGTGCTCTACTTTGCATCCGATGGCCATCAGGGGCTGGGCGGACTGGACATTTTTGCTACCAAAATAGCTTTTGACGATTACAGTCAGCCAGTTGTCAATGTCGGCAAACCAGTAAATGGGCCTGGAGATGACTTCTCATTCATCTATGATACCGATACCAAAACAGGTTATTTCGCTTCCAACCGGGAAGGCGGTATGGGCGATGATGACATTTATGCCTTTGTGGAAAATGAGCCACTCGTTTTGGATTGCATTCAAGATGTCACGGGTACTGTGCGCGACCGCATTTCCAATGAAGTGCTTCCAGGGGCTACCGTTATGGTAATCGATGAAGAAAACCGTGAAGTATCCTCAACCATAACAGATTCCAACGGAAATTACTTCTTGCAGCTCGATTGTTCCAAAGGTAATTTTGTTAGGGCCTCCCGGGATGGATACGTTCCAGCGGAAGAATACCTATATAAATCCTATGGAAAACCACGTATTATCGATTTCTATTTGGAGCGCGATTTTGTAACAGGTGGATTCGGTGATGACTTGGCAAAACTACTGCAACTGAGTACTATTTATTTCGACTTGAATAAATTCAACATTCGTCCCGACGCCGAAATAGAGATTCAGAAAGTGATCGTGGCCATGGAGAAATATCCAAGCTTGAAGATTAAGGTCAATTCTCATACCGATAGTAGGGGAGCGGATGCCTATAACCTTTGGTTATCCCAAAAAAGAGCAGAATCTACCGTTCAATATATGATTTCAAAAGGCATTTCTCCCGATAGACTTCAAGGAGAAGGCTTTGGGGAAACCCGATTGGTGAACGAATGTTTCAATGGGGTTCCCTGCAGTAGTGAACAGCATCAATTGAATCGTAGATCGGAATTCATCATTTTCGAATGATAGATTAGAGGAACAATTCCCATAATTTAAGTTATAAATAGACCCACCATTTGGTGGGTTTTTGTTTGCTAAAAATCAAGAAGCGACGTGTAGAGTATTAAAATAAAATGTAGGAAAAAACTTCAAAAAATTTCAGGAAATCAATTTTTTGGTCCTTTCATAGGTATAGGCAATATGGGCACTAATCGATAAACTGTCTTAAGGAAACTTTAAAATTTTTGGTTGGGTCACCTCATAAATCCATGGCTATACAGTTGGAAATTAGCCCTACACAACAATTATTTTCTTCCCCTATAGGTAAGGGTAATTTTGTAGCATGTTGTAAAATTCGAAGTGTTCCATCGTGGAATTTACCCCGAAGTATTACAGCATAAATCACAAAAAACACAGTATTAAAGTACCCTCAACTAATAACAACCTCATGAAGAAGAGCATAATTGCCGTACTGTTTCTACTTTTCACTGGATTTGCCTTTTCACAAACCACGGTTACACTTCAGGACCAATGCAACTGCGAGGTCTTAAAAGGTACCCTTGTAACCGGTGCAGGTGCTACAACACCTACAGGTGCTGACACTGGGGACATTTATGTGAACACTGGCACGGGCACCATTTATTTTTGGGATGGAAACTCTTGGGAATTGACATCTGCCGATGACCAGCAGTTAACAGGATTCAACTTTGATGGCGTATCCAATATTTTAACATTGAGCCTTGAAAATGGTGGTAGTGTGAATGTGGACTTAAGTAGTCTGAGTGATGCCATCACCGATACAAACACCACGGTTTCTTCATTTGGGATAGATGGGACAAACACAAATTTGGTCATTACAGATTCGGATGGAAACAATTTTTCAGTGGCTCTGGCCGATTTGGCAGCATTGATTGATACGGATACTGACGACCAAAATCTTTCAGAAGTATTAGCACAAGGTAATGATGCTGGAGGTTCCGCAATCATTAATCTTGCCAATCCAACCAATCCGCAGGATGCGGCAACAAAAAGTTATGTTGATGGTCTTGCGGACGATGACATTAGCGGTGCGGTGCTTGACGGCCCGACCAACGTATTGACGATCAGCGAGGGGACCACGGATGTTACGGTGGACCTGAGCGACCTGGACGACAGTGCCGGGGTATCGGCCAACGCGGCGAACATCGCCACCAACACCAGTGATATTGCCACCAATGCAAGCAACATCTCAACGAATACAGCCAACATCGCTACCAACACCAGCGACATCGCCACCAATACTTCCGACATCTCAACGAACGCTGCGAACATCGCAACAAACACGAGCGACATTGCAACGAACACAAGTGATATAGCAACAAACGCGACGAACATCGCCACGAATACATCCGATATTGCTACCAATGCAAGTAACATCTCAACGAATACAGCCAACATCGCTACCAACACCAGCGACATCGCCACCAATACTTCCGATATCTCAACCAATGCGACGAACATCGCCAGCAACACGAGCGACATTGCGACGAATACAAGCAATATATCGACAAACGCAGCGAACATAGCCACGAACACCAGTGACATTGCCACCAACGCCTCCGATATCGCAACACACATCGCCGCGGATGCGGACACCAACGTGGGCAACGAGTACAACACGGCAGTGGGTCTTAGCGGTACCAGTATAACCGTGACCGACGGAGGTGGTACGTTGAGCCAGGACCTTGACGGTGTGTTCGCCACGGACGCCGAGCTTGCCGCTGCCACCGACGATGACATCACCGGAGCGGTGCTCGATGCCCCGACCAACATATTGACGATCAGCGAGGGGGCCACGGACGTAACGGTGGACCTGAGCGACCTTGACGACAGCGCGGGCGTATCTGCCAATGCGGCCAATATCGCCACAAATACATCCGATATCGCCACGAATACAAGCGACATTGCGA
>NZ_RZMY01000010.1:1883-2214 GCF_003992615.1 Flagellimonas beolgyonensis | reverse complement strand
GCGTCCAATATCTCGACGAACGCGGCGAACATTGCCACCAACACTACGAACATCGCAACGAACACATCCGATATCGCTACCAACACAAGCAATATCTCAACCAATGCGACCAATATTGCCACCAACACCAGTGACATCGCGACCAATACGTCCGACATCTCAACGAACGCTGCGAACATCGCAACAAACACAAGCGACATTGCAACGAACACAAGCGATATAGTAACGAACGCGACGAACATCGCCACGAATACATCCGATATTGCCACCAATGCGGCCAATATCGCCACAAATACATCCGATATCGCCACGAATACAAGCGACATTGCGA
>NZ_RZMY01000010.1:263-1833 GCF_003992615.1 Flagellimonas beolgyonensis | reverse complement strand
GCGTCCAATATCTCGACGAACGCGGCGAACATTGCCACCAACACTACGAACATCGCAACGAACGCATCCGATATCGCTACCAACACAAGCAATATCTCAACCAATGCGACTAATATTGCCACCAACACGAGCGACATTGCGACCAACGCGACGAACATCGCCACGAATACATCCGATATTGCCACCAATGCGACCAATATTGCAACGAACACCAGTGATATTGCCACGAACGCTTCTGACATAGCGGCACACATCGCCGCCGATGCAGACACCAACGTGGGCAACGAGTACAACACGGCAGTGGGTCTTAGCGGCACCTCCATCACCGTTACCGACGGCGGTGGCACGTTGAGCCAGGACCTTGACGGTGTGTTCGCCACGGACGCAGAGCTTGCCGCTGCCACTGATGACGACATCACCGGTGCGGTGCTCGATGCCCCGACCAACATATTGACGATCAGCGAGGGGACCACGGACGTCACCGTTGACCTGAGCGACCTTGACGACAGTGCCGGGGTATCTGCCAACGCGGCGAACATAGCAACGAACACATCGGATATTGCGACCAATGCAAGTAATATCTCAACGAACACGAGCGACATCGCGACAAATACATCCGATATTGCAACCAATGCGACCAACATTGCAACGAATACAAGTGATATTGCCACCAATGCAAGCAATATCTCCACGAACGCGACCAACATCGCCACTAACACCAGCGACATTGCGACCAATGTGTCCGATATCTCGACGAACGCGGCGAACATCGCAACGAACACAACGGATATTGCCACCAATGCGACCAACATTGCAACAAATGCCTCTGATATCGCTGCCAATACTGCTGATATCTCGACCAACGCGGCAAACATCGCCACGAACACGAGCGATATTGCAACAAATGCAACCAATATTGCGACCAATACCAGTGACATTGCCACCAACGCCTCCGACATCGCCGCGCACGTCGCCACGGATGCGGACACCAACGTAGGCAATGAGTACAACACGGGCAGTGGTATCACAGCAGGAAACCTGCAAATCACCGATGGTGGCGGTACCGAGTCTGTGAACCTGATCAGTGGAGATGCAAACAACGACATCACCGCAGGTTCGGATGGAGCCCTTTATCTAAATGTGGCCTCCGTTTCCATTTCAGAGACCAATACCTCATTGGCCTTCAACAACGCGACAAATGAGCTGACCTATACCAATGAATTGGGCAACAACCCTGCTGTGGACCTGAGCGACCTTGACGACAGTGCGGGTGTATCGGCCAACGCGGCCAACATCGCCACCAACACATCCGATATTGCCACCAATACCAGCAATATCTCAGCGAACGCGACGAACATCGCCACCAACACATCCGATATTGCCACCAATACCAGTAATATCTCAACAAACACAAGCGACATCGCAACGAATACGAGCGATATAGCAACGAACGTAACGAACATTGCCACCAATACGTCCGACATCTCAACGAACGCGGCGAACATCTCAACGAACACCAGTGACATTGCGACCAATGCGACCAACATCGCAACGAACACATCCGATATTG
>NZ_RZMY01000010.1:0-213 GCF_003992615.1 Flagellimonas beolgyonensis | reverse complement strand
AGCAATATCTCAACAAATGCGACCAACATCGCGACCAACGCGTCCGATATCTCAACCAATACAAGTGACATCGCCACGAACGCCTCCGATATCGCTGCGCATATCTCCGCCGATGCGGACACCAATGTGGGCAACGAGTACAACACGGCAGTGGGCCTTAGCGGTACCTCCATCACCGTTACCGACGGTGGGGGCACCTTGAGCCAGGACCTT
>NZ_RZMY01000009.1 GCF_003992615.1 Flagellimonas beolgyonensis | reverse complement strand
AACAGTTGGCAGTGAAGAATCTTTTTTGGGTAAAAGGTGAATGGTCAAGGGTTAATGTTCAATTAACAATGGACAATAAACAAAGGACAATGAACAATGTCATGTCGAGCGGTCACCCTGAGCGCAGTCGAAGGGGCAGTCGAGACATGCAAGGCAACGCAAGTTCGGTATTAAGGAGATTTCTCAATCGTCGCAAGGCTCCTCATGTCGAAATGACCACGCATCCTATTTTTTGGGCGAAGCAAAGAAACTTCTTTTGGTGTAGGGTAAAGGAACAATGGACAAATAACGGATAACGAGCAACCAAAAACGGTCCGCTTTACGACACGAATCCCACGAATTTTCTCGAATCAATTAAAACTGAACACTTAGCACTTAAAACTATTTCTTGGCTCCGTATTCTTGATTATTGGATTATTGGACTTTCGGATTCTTCGTTCTGATATCCGATGTCTGATGTCTGATGTCTGGAAAGTATCGACACGAATGCCACCAATTCACTCGAATCAATTAAAACTGAACATTTAGCACTTATAACTATTTCTTGGCTCCGTACTCTTGATTCTTGGATTTTTGGATGGTTGGATTCTTTGCTCTGTCCTCTGTTTTCTGACTGCTGATGTCTGGAAAGTATCGACACTAATTCCACGAATTTTCTCGAATAGTTACATGAGCAATGTAATTTTGCCCTTAACCCTTAACACTTAACACTTAACACTTAACACTTAACCTTTGATTTATGTCTGTTCTCCAAATTCTCACTACTAACAACTAACTACTAACTACTCAATACCCATATCTAAAATCTACCAAACAAAAACCACCGAAAAACCTTGCGGCCCTCCGGTGGCAAAACAATTCCAATAATGGAAGATTATCGGGAATTCGTTTAATTAGTTACATACTGGATTAACGATAAAGTTGCCTTCAAACGTCCATCCATAAGTCTGATCTAAAGTATTAGCAGCATCAAAAGCCTCTTGTCCACAAAAAGCAAGGCCATCTATTCCGATAACCATGTTAATAGGGGGATCATAGCCTTGGGTAGGAGTGGACCAACTTATCAACGTAGCATTCAAATTAGCAGGGGATAGTCCGCTGTTGTCCAGCATACCGGTCATATCGGTAACATTTCCAATGTTCCAACTTGCCAAACTTTGATCGAAGGCGCTCGCCCCCCAGAACATGTGGGACATATCGGTGACACCGACCACGTTCCAACCACTCAGATCTTGGTCAAAGGCAGTGGCCCCTTCGAACATACTTGACATATCGATGACATTGCCCAATTTATCGCCCCAACCACTCAAATCTTGGTCAAATGCTTTGGCCCCGGCGAACATGTCGGACATATTGGTCACATTGCTTACGTCCCAACCGCTCAAATCTTGGTTAAAGGCTGTGGCCGCGGTGAACATGCCGGACATATTGGTAACATTGCCCAATTTATCGGACCAACCGCTCAAATTTTGGTTAAAGGCTGTGGCCGCGGCAAACATGCCGGACATATTGGTCACATTGCCCAATTTATCGGCCCAACCACTGAGGTCTTGGTTAAAGGCAGTGGCACTATAGAACATGCCCTCCATACTAATCACATTGCTTACGTCCCAATTACCGATGGCCCCGTTAAAGGAAGTGGCCCCTTCAAACATGCGTGCCATATTGGTGACATTGCTAACGTCCCAATCGCTCAGATCAGCGTTAAAGGAAGAGGCGCCTAGGAACATGTAGGACATATCGGTAACCTTGGTAAGGTCCGGTACGCCCGTGGCGTTGTAGACCATGTTTTTAGCATTTCGAAACATTGAACTCATATCCTCCCATTGGGCGGTGCCCCATTGTTCCATGCCCACAAGAAAAGACGATGTTGAAAAAAAATTAGTATTAAATCCATTCAAATCCCCCTTGATGGCTACGGTGTAGGTGCCGGCGGATGTATAGAAATGGCTTTTGTATCCATCTATGTTCAAGTTCGTTTCCACTTGGCCATCGCCCCAATCTATGGTCAAATTGGAACCTTTTAATCTGAATTTAACTTCCTCGCCATCCGTATCCGTTTTCCAGGTGGTGATAAAGGAGGCGGGGTCGTCGAACAGGGTCTCCACCACGTTGGTCACGTTCACCTGTACGGTAAGGTCCACTTGGTTGGTACCGTCGTTTACCGTTACCACCAGCTCGTGGCTCTTGGCCGTTTCATAATCGAGGCTCATACTTGGTGCCAGGCTCAGTTCGCCTGTTTCGGTGATCTCGAACAGGTCGTTGTCGTTGGTCTTCATGGCAAAGGTCAGCGCATCGCCTTCGGGGTCGGTGGCCACCACCGTTCCGATCGCATCGGTGTCGGCAATGTCCTCTGCCACCGTGAACTTCTGTGCATCGCCCGTTGGATCCATGTTCTCCAATACGTTTATGGTGATCACAGCGCTCCGGGTGTTGGTGCCATCGTTCACGCTCACGGTAAGGGTGTGCTGTTGTGCGGCACCGTAGTCCATCTTCTTGCCCTCGATCAGGCTCAGTACGCCCGCGGCAGTGATCTCGAACAGGCCGGAGGCGTCCTCCTCGATCGTGAAGGTGCCCGTGGCCCCTCCGGGCACAAAGGCCTGTACGGTTCCGATCTCGGTGGCGGCGTC
>NZ_RZMY01000008.1 GCF_003992615.1 Flagellimonas beolgyonensis | reverse complement strand
AAAGTATCGACACTAATTCCACGAATTTTCTCGAATAGTTACATGAGCAATGTAATTTTGCCCAACCCTTAACCCTTAACCCTTAACCTTTGATTAATGTCTGTTCTCCAAATTCTCACTACCATCTACTAGCTACTCATTACCCATATCTGTTAAAACAAAAAACCACCGAAAAACCTTGCGGCCCTCCGGTGGCAAAACAATTCCGATTTAGGAATAATTCAATCAGTCAAGTTTAAGGACATACAGGTTCAACAAAAAAGTTCCCGGCAAATGTCCATGAGTGGGTTTGATCTAAATTATTGGCGGCATCAATTGCATCTTGCCCACAAAATGCTATATTATCCAGTCCTAAAGTAATATTATCAGGACCATTGTTTGTTTCCACAAAATTGTTCCACCCGATTAACGTAGCATTCAAATTAGCAGGTGACATCCCACTATTGTCCAACATATCTTGCATATTGGTAACATTGCCTATTTCCCAGCTTGCCAAACTTTGATCAAAGGAACTGGCACCACTGAACATATTGGACATATCGGCGACATTGCTCACGTCCCAATTACCGATGGCACCATTAATGGAAGTGGCCCCTTCGAACATACTTGACATATCGATAACATTGCCCAATTTATCGGCCCAACCGCTCAGGTCTTGGTCAAAACTGATGGCCCAGGCGAACATGCCGCTCATATTGGTCACATTGCTTACGTCCCAATTGCCGATGGCACCATTAAAGGAAGTGGCAGCCCAGAACATGTCGGACATATCGGTCACATTGCCCAATTTATCGGCCCAACCGCTCAGGTCTTGGTCAAAAGAAGTGGCTCCGTTGAACATACTCCTCATATCGGTCACATTGCTCACGTCCCAATTACCGATGGCCCCGTTAAAGGAAGTGGCCCCTTCAAACATGCGTGCCATATTGGTGACATTGCTTGTGTCCCAATTGCCGATGGCCCCATTAAAGGAAGTGGCGTATTGGAACATGTTGGACATACTGGTAACCATGGAAAGGTCCGGTACGTCCGTAGCGTTATAGACCATGTTTAGTGCAGTATAAAACATAAAAGCCATATCAACCCATTGGGCGGTGCCCCATTGTTCCATGCCCACAAGTTTTTCAGGTGTGTCAAAAATTGCAAGAAAGGAAAATCCAATTAAATCACCCTTAATGGCCACGGTATAGGTGCCGGCGGATGTATACGTATGGTCCTTGAATCCATCTATGTTCAGGTTCGTTTCCACTTGGCCATCGCCCCAGTCTATGGTCAAATTGGAACCTTTTGAAAAGAAACCAACATCCTCGCCATCGGCATCCGTTTTCCAGGTGGTGATAAAGGAGGCGGGGTCGTCGAACAGGGTCTCCACCACGTTGGTCACGTTCACCTGTACGGTAAGGTCCACTTGGTTGGTACCGTCGTTTACCGTTACCACCAGCTCGTGGCTCTTGGCCGTTTCATAATCGAGGCTCATACTTGGTGCCAGGCTCAGTTCGCCTGTTTCGGTGATCTCGAACAGGTCGTTGTCGTTGGTCTTCATGGCAAAGGTCAGCGCATCGCCTTCGGGGTCGGTGGCCACCACCGTTCCGATCGCATCGGTGTCGGCAATGTCCTCTGCCACCGTGAACTTCTGTGCATCGCCCGTTGGATCCATGTTCTCCAATACGTTTATGGTGATCACAGCGCTCCGGGTGTTGGTGCCATCGTTCACGCTCACGGTAAGGGTGTGCTGTTGTGCGGCACCGTAGTCCATCTTCTTGCCCTCGATCAGGCTCAGTACGCCCGCGGCAGTGATCTCGAACAGGCCGGAGGCGTCCTCCTCGATCGTGAAGGTGCCCGTGGCCCCTCCGGGCACAAAGGCCTGTACGGTTCCGATCTCGGTGGCGGCGTC
>NZ_RZMY01000007.1 GCF_003992615.1 Flagellimonas beolgyonensis | reverse complement strand
GACGCCGCCACCGAGATCGGAACCGTACAGGCCTTTGTGCCCGGAGGGGCCACGGGCACCTTCACGATCGAGGAGGACGCCTCCGGCCTGTTCGAGATCACTGCCGCGGGCGTACTGAGCCTGATCGAGGGCAAGAAGATGGACTACGGTGCCGCACAACAGCACACCCTTACCGTGAGCGTGAACGATGGCACCAACACCCGGAGCGCTGTGATCACCATAAACGTATTGGAGAACATGGATCCAACGGGCGATGCACAGAAGTTCACGGTGGCAGAGGACATTGCCGACACCGATGCGATCGGAACGGTGGTGGCCACCGACCCCGAAGGCGATGCGCTGACCTTTGCCATGAAGACCAACGACAACGACCTGTTCGAGATCACCGAAACAGGCGAACTGAGCCTGGCACCAAGTATGAGCCTCGATTATGAAACGGCCAAGAGCCACGAGCTGGTGGTAACGGTAAACGACGGTACCAACCAAGTGGACCTTACCGTACAGGTGAACGTGACCAACGTGGTGGAGACCCTGTTCGACGACCCCGCCTCCTTTATCACCACTTGGAAGACCGAGATTGATGGTGAGAAGATAGGATGGTTTACTGCGGATAATTATGATTATAATTACACAATCGATTGGGGTGATGGTACCAACCAAGTAATCAATACAAGTGGAGCAAAAGAACACACCTATACAACAGCTGGCACCTATACCGTGGCCATAAAAGGGGTGTTCCCACATTTTTCATGTGCCAATTCACCTTTTGCAAAGAAACTGATGGCTTTAGAACAGTGGGGCTCCATACAATGGCAGAGTTTAGCGTCAATTTTTGAGGATGCTGGAAACATGGTCTATAACGCCACAGACGTACCGGACCTTGCCATGGTTACCAGTATGTCCTACATGTTCTCCGGGGCCACTTCCTTTAACGGGGCCATCGGTAATTGGGATGTAATCAATGTCACCGATATGTCCTTCATGTTCGCAGGGGCCAGTGCCTTTGACCAAGACCTGAGCAATTGGGATGTAAGCAATGTGACTAATATGTCCGGCATGTTCGGCGAAGCGACTGCCTTTAACCAAGATTTGAGTGCCTGGGGCGATAAATTGGGCAATGTCACTGATATGTCCTACATGTTCACCGGGACCAAGGCCTTTAACCAAGACCTGAGCGGTTGGGGCGTGAGCAATGTGACCACTATGTACTACATGTTCGGCGAAGCGACTGCCTTTAACCAAGACCTGAGCAATTGGGACGTGAGCAATGTGACCGATATGTCCCAAATGTTCCAGGAAGCTATAGCCTTTAACCAAGATCTGGGTGGTTGGGCCGATAAATTGGGCAACGTCACTGATATGTCTTACATGTTCTCAGGCGCCAAGGCCTTTAACCAAGATATTAGCGGTTGGAATGTGATCGGAGTCGCCGATATGTCCTACATGTTCAGCGGGGCGAGTGCCTTCGATCAAAGTTTGGCAAGTTGGAACATTGGAAATGTTACCGATATGACCGGTATGCTGGACAATAGTGGGATGTCCCCTGCTAATTTGAATGCTACGTTGATCGGGTGGCAGAATTTTGTTTCTCAGAACGGAGGCCCAAGTGGGGTCAAATTGGGTTTATCAGGGCTTACCACATGCGGCCCTGAAGTTATGGCTGCTATGACCAATCTTTCATTCGTATATGAATGGACATTTGATGGCTCTGTCCATGATGATGTCTGCACACCCTAAGCACAATATTTATTGAACAAATCACTGACCACCGAAGGGCCGCAAGGTTTTTCGGTGGTTTTTTGTTTTAACAGATATGGGTAATGAGTAGTTAGTAGTAAGTAGTGAGAATTTGGAGAACAGACATAAATCAAAGGTTAAGTGTTAAGTGTTAAGGGTTAAGGGTTAAGGGTTAAGGGCAAAATTACATTGCTCATGTAACTATTCGAGAAAATTCGTGGCATTCGTGTCGATACTTTCCAGACATCAGCAGTCAGAAATCAGAGGACAGAGCAAAGAATCCAACCAT
>NZ_RZMY01000006.1:629178-631869 GCF_003992615.1 Flagellimonas beolgyonensis | reverse complement strand
TATATTTGCACCCGCTTAGCTGATGAGGCTGGGTTGTTTTCGAGAGGGGATTTGGTCATTTGGCCAATTTTTTTTCGGAAAAATTGAAGAAGAAGTTCATATACATATTGTAACGACAGCGTAAAGAGAATAAGAACCATTTTGATGCGGGGACTTCGGTTTTCCGGGTGTCGGACAGACATTCAAGGAAATACAATGAAGAGTTTGATCCTGGCTCAGGATGAACGCTAGCGGCAGGCCTAACACATGCAAGTCGAGGGGCAGCGGGGATAAGCTTGCTTATCCGCCGGCGACCGGCGCACGGGTGCGGAACGCGTATGGAACCTGCCCCTGTCAGGGGAATAGCCCAGGGAAACTTGGATTAATGCCCCATGGTACCGCGATATCGCATGATATTGCGGTTAAAGATTTATCGGACAGGGATGGCCATGCGTACCATTAGCTAGTTGGTAAGGTAACGGCTTACCAAGGCAACGATGGTTAGGGGCCCTGAGAGGGGGATCCCCCACACTGGTACTGAGACACGGACCAGACTCCTACGGGAGGCAGCAGTGAGGAATATTGGACAATGGTCGGAAGACTGATCCAGCCATGCCGCGTGCAGGATGACGGCCCTATGGGTTGTAAACTGCTTTTATACGGGAAGAAACCCGCCTACGTGTAGGCGGCTGACTGTACCGTAAGAATAAGGACCGGCTAACTCCGTGCCAGCAGCCGCGGTAATACGGAGGGTCCGAGCGTTATCCGGAATCATTGGGTTTAAAGGGTCCGTAGGCGGGCCTGTAAGTCAGGGGTGAAAGTTTGTGGCTCAACCATAAAATTGCCTTTGATACTGCAGGTCTTGAGTCATGGTGGGGTTGCCGGAACATGTGGTGTAGCGGTGAAATGCATAGATATCACATAGAACACCGATCGCGAAGGCAGGTGACCAACCATGTACTGACGCTGATGGACGAAAGCGTGGGTAGCGAACGGGATTAGATACCCCGGTAGTCCACGCCGTAAACGATGGATACTAGCTGTGGGGACCTCGGTCTCCGTGGCCAAGCGAAAGTGATAAGTATCCCACCTGGGGAGTACGTTCGCAAGAATGAAACTCAAAGGAATTGACGGGGGCCCGCACAAGCGGTGGAGCATGTGGTTTAATTCGATGATACGCGAGGAACCTTACCAGGGCTTAAATGCAGGCTGCATGGGGTGGAGACATCCCTTTCTTCGGACTGCCTGCAAGGTGCTGCATGGTTGTCGTCAGCTCGTGCCGTGAGGTGTCAGGTTAAGTCCTATAACGAGCGCAACCCCTGCCGTTAGTTGCCAGCATGTAAAGATGGGGACTCTAACGGGACTGCCGGTGCAAACCGTGAGGAAGGTGGGGACGACGTCAAATCATCACGGCCCTTACGTCCTGGGCCACACACGTGCTACAATGGCCGGTACAGAGGGAAGCCACCCCGCAAGGGGGCGCGGATCTACAAAACCGGTCACAGTTCGGATCGGGGTCTGCAACTCGACCCCGTGAAGCTGGAATCGCTAGTAATCGGATATCAGCCATGATCCGGTGAATACGTTCCCGGGCCTTGTACACACCGCCCGTCAAGCCATGGAAGCCGGGAGTGCCTGAAGTCCGTCACCGCGAGGAGCGGCCTAGGGCAAAATCGGTAACTAGGGCTAAGTCGTAACAAGGTAGCCGTACCGGAAGGTGCGGCTGGAACACCTCCTTTCTAGAGAAAGAGACGCCCGGAGACGGGGGTCCCGCACGAGGTGGTCCTTTTATCTTTGTGCTGTCGTTTATGATATGTTTGTTGATATACTGGCAAGAAAAGGCCAAGACAGTCTCATAGCTCAGCTGGTTAGAGCGCTACACTGATAATGTAGAGGTCGGCAGTTCGAGTCTGCCTGAGACTACGGAAGCGGCGAAGCCGCGGTTATAAGTTTTGAGTTTTGGGTTCAAGGTTTATAAAAGTTCTTTAAAAAAGTATTGAATAGGAAATTCTGGAAGTTGAGACACCAGTTGTTGGTTCTTGGTTGATGGTTGATGGAGATTACGATCAACGAACAACGAACAACAATCAACTAGACTGGGGAATTAGCTCAGCTGGCTAGAGCGCCTGCCTTGCACGCAGGAGGTCAAGGGTTCGACTCCCTTATTCTCCACCACGGCAAGTGCCGTCCACCGATCGGTGTGGCGGTGTGCCAGAAAGTTCATTGACATATTGGGACGGAGCGTGATGGTTTTACCATCATGGCGAAGTCAAAAGAAGAAACACGAAGTAGAATAGAATATATAAGGATTACGAGAGGGCATTTGTACTTAGGTACAGGTGCGACAAGCAAAAGAAGGGCGTATGGGGGATGCCTGGGCTCTCAGAGGCGACGAAGGACGCGATAAGCTGCGAAAATCCACGGGGAGCTGCACATGAGCATTGATCCGTGGGTGTCCGAATGGGGCAACCCGGCTGGTTGAAGGCCAGTCACACCGCAAGGTGGGCGAACCCGCTGAACTGAAACATCTAAGTAGGCGGAGGAAGAGAAAACAAAAGTGATTCCGAGAGTAGTGGCGAGCGAAATCGGATTAGCCCAAACCAATGTTGTTCCGGCAATGTTGGGGTTGTAGGACCGCGATATTCTTTGCGCGACGAACTGGAACCCTTTGGAAAGAGGGGCCGTAGACGGTGACAGCCCGGTACAGGCAAG
>NZ_RZMY01000006.1:481678-624178 GCF_003992615.1 Flagellimonas beolgyonensis | reverse complement strand
GAAAATGCTAATTTATCAGCCTATATTTCCATAGAACGGAAGGATTTCTTTTATACTGAAAAACCGGTCGATGGGAAGCTTTTTATGATGTTCAATCCGCCGTACGGGGAACGATTGCCTATTGAAGTGGATGAATTCTACGCCAAAATAGGGGACACTTTAAAGCAGGCGTATCCAGGTACCAACGCTTGGATGATCACCTCAAATTTGGAGGCGCTAAAACATGTCGGTTTGCGACCTTCCAAAAAAATTAAGGCCTTCAATGGTAAATTGGAAGCAAGACTGGTGGAGTACGAAATGTACGAGGGTAGTAAAAAACAAAAGCACCAATCCTAGATGGGTGTCAAGTGTGTTCTGACAGGTAGATTTATGGGCCGCAAATTTGGATAGATCGATTAAATGTTTAGCTTTGGGTAGTGTTTAAAACACAAACTAACTAACTCAATTCAATTGCAACGGAAAAGGCCTGTTTTAAGCAGGCTTTTTTAGTTTGATGGGTCTTCAGACCAAATGGCAAGTTCATTTCCGGAGGGGTCTTTGAAATGAAATCTTCTTCCTCCTGGAAAAGAAAAGATGTCCTTGGTCAACACCCCTCCCAATTGCACGACTTTTTCTTTGATTTCTTCCAGATTTTTGTGGTAAAGCACGATCAACACGCCATTGACTATTTCTTGTTCCGTTAAAGCAAAACCACCTTCTAGGCCACTATCGGAAAAAGCAACATAGGTTGGCCCATAATCGGTAAAGTTCCATCCAAAAGCCGCAGAATAGAACTGTTTTATTTCTCCAAGATCGTTGGCCTGAAACTCAATGTAGTTGATCAATGTGTTTCCCATGTTATTCCTGCTTTTCAGGTTCGATCTTTTTGGATTTTTTATACAACGGTATCAAATAGGAAATGGAATAGTTGTAACTCACCCCAAAATTACTGCCATCGGTAACTTTGTTAAAACCGGGGATCCAAAGGTTCTTAAATCGATCATCTTCCTTGTTCGTGACCAAAAATCCGAGTCGGGCACTCATGCCCACAAAAATATTGGCAAACAACTCGGCTTTTACGCCCAAAACAAATTCCAACCAAGATGCATTGAGACCTTCAAACTTTTGCCCAGGTTGGGCACCGGGTAAAAAGTCGTCGCTGTACAACCGATTACTATCAAATATGGAATAATCATTTAAGGTATGGTTAAAACTGGAAACAGCATACCGGCCACCTATGGTGATCAAATTGTTCATGCCAAACCAATTCTGGTAGGTGTTCAAATCCACACCGGCCTTTATGTAACTTCCGGTCGTCTCAAAATCGTAGAGCAGGGTATTGTTTAGATTTTCACGTTGGGCCTTGGTTTCATTACCTATTTCTGCTGCCAGATACATTTTATTGGTCAAGCGATAATCCCCAACCAATTCGAGACCAGTATAGTCCTCATCCACAAAGGTCAAAACCAACTTACTGATATCGACACCCACGCGAATACCATACTTGTCCGTATACTTCACCGTGTCCTTTGGCTGTAGATCAATGGGTTCATTTTGGCAAATGGCCATGATCGGTAAAAAGAGGAAAATCAGTCTAGAAAAATATTTTGACATGGATGGTGTTTGAGTTTTCTATGGATTCCTGAACTATGGATATATCCTGGATCCAATTATTGGCACTTTCGGGCAGAATGATGCCCAGATCATCAAAATTCATCACAAACCCACATGCCCTGGATATAAATGCTTCTCTAGGGGTATATGTAATGGTCAGTGTATCAATATTCCCTGTTTCCAACCCGGTATCGGCATCATCGGCAGAATCGGTTATGAAAGCAAAAGAGGTGCTGGCTGTATTCGTTCGTAACGGAACACCGATCGAGTCCAAATTACTGGAGCGGTCGGTAATGGTGTTGATCACGGTATCCAATTGAATTTCCTTGATCCGCAAAGAGGGTACGACCTTGGCCAAGCTGGTATCTGCACTATCAAAAAAACCAATGACCAAATTCGGGGTGTCCCCATCAACACAGATATCATCCTTTTCGCAGGAGGAAAAATAAACAAGTAGGATCGATAATAATAAAACGGGAATCAGTTTCTTCATGCAGGGGCGATGCTTTTAATTTTGATTATACCCTTTTTTCCAAAAGTACAACATTTTCAACGTGGTGTGTCTGTGGAAACATATCAACGGGCTGTACCTTGGTCACCTTGTACATTTCCTTCATCAGGGATAGGTCCCTGGCTTGGGTTGCACTGTTGCAACTTACATATACAATTTTCGGCGGTGCCACTTGCAGCAGTTGTTCCACTACTTGTTTGTGCATCCCATCCCGAGGCGGGTCGGTAATGATCACATCGGGTTGCCCATGTTGTGCAATGAATTCGTCATTGAAGACATTTTTCATGTCGCCGACAAAAAATTCCACGTTGGAAATATGGTTGTGTTCGGCATTGGCCTTGGCATCGGCTATGGCTTCCGGTACCGATTCCACGCCGATTACTTTTTTGGCGTTCTTGGCGATGAATTGGGCAATGGTCCCTGTTCCGGTATAAAGGTCATAAACTAGTTCATCACCACTAAGATTTGCAAACTCACGAGTTACATTGTACAACTCAATGGCTTGTTCGGAATTGGTCTGATAAAAGGATTTAGCGTTGATTTTAAACTGCAGTCCCTCCATTTCCTCAAAAATGTGGTCGCGTCCTGCATAACAGATTACTTCTTGATCATAGATCGTATCGTTGGGTTTGCTATTAATCACATAAAGAAGAGCCGTAATTTGAGGAAACTTTTCTTTCAAGTGGTTCAATACCATTTCCTTTTCCGTTTTGTTGTCCTCAAAAAATTGAAGAAGCACCATGATTTCCCCTGTGGATGCAGTGCGAATCATTAAGGTACGCAACAATCCTTCCTGTTTTCTTGGGTCAAAAAAGGCGAGCTTGTTTGCTGTGGCGAATTGTTTTACCTCCAAACGTATGGCATTGGAAGGGTCTTCTTGTAAATGGCATTTTTTTATGTCCAGGATTTTGTCCCACATTCCGGGAATATGGAAACCAAGGGCATTCCGGTCCTCAAAATCCGTTTGTGAGGCAATTTCTTTCTGCGTCAGCCACCTACTGTTGGAAAAGGAGAATTCCATTTTGTTGCGGTAGAAATATTGCTTTTTAGATCCCAGGATCGGACTTATTTTTGGTAAATCGAGGTGTCCTATGCGTTTAAGATTGTTTTCCACCTCCTTTTGCTTAAAGAAAAGTTGGTGTTCATAGCCCATGTGTTGCCATTTACAGCCGCCGCAAACGCCAAAATGCTGACAAACTGGCTCTGTTCGCTTTTCCGATAGTTCGTGGAAATGGGTGGCCACACCTTCAAAATAGGCCTTTCTTTTTTTCGTGGTCATAACATCTACCACATCGCCGGGAACGGCATTGGAAAGGAAAATGACCCTGCCATCAGGGGCCTTACCCACCGTTTTACCCTTAGCGCCGGCATCGATTACCTGAACGTTTTCAAACGTTTGTCGCTTGTTCTTTCTACGCATGGCGCAAAAGTAACTTCTTTTTGGAATTTGGCATGGGGATGGTTCTTAAATTGCCCTTAAACCAACAATTGAATAATGTGGGCAATCCATATTTCCAAGCTATGCTTTTCCACAATTATTTGTAATTTGCAGGCTCTTCAGGGATGATTTCTCTCCCACGCTGCTTTTTCGAGACTTCGAAAGAATAAAGGTACTGTAGGAATGGTTGTTTTATAAATTTAAAATTATTGAAATGGCTGTTTTAGAGCATTTAACATCGCAGCAAGCGATAGATCTGGAAAACAAATTTGGAGCCCACAACTACCATCCGCTTCCCGTAGTACTGAGTAGGGGTGAAGGCGTATATGTTTGGGATGTGGAAGGTAAAAAATACTATGATTTCCTTTCGGCCTATTCCGCGGTAAACCAAGGGCATTGCCACCCCAAGATCATTGGGGCGATGATGGACCAGGCCAAGACCTTGACCTTAACGTCGAGGGCTTTTTACAACGACATGTTGGGCAAGTACGAGCAATTTGCGACATCAACCTTTGGTTTTGACAAGTTGTTGCCCATGAATACCGGTGCGGAAGCCGTGGAGACCGCTTTGAAAATATGCAGGAGATGGGCCTACCAAAAAAAGGGAATTCCAGAAAATCAGGCCCAAGTGATTGTTTGCGAGAACAATTTTCATGGGCGAACCACGACCATCATATCGTTTTCCAACGATCCCGTGGCTCGTGAAGATTATGGGCCCTATACTGAAGGTTTCATCAAGATTGAATATGATAATTTGGTGGCTTTGGAGAACGCCTTGCAAAGCAATCCCAATGTAGCCGGCTTTTTGGTGGAGCCCATTCAGGGCGAAGCTGGGGTTTATGTGCCATCGGAAGGCTATTTGAAGAAAGCGAAAGCACTATGCGAAAAATACAATGTACTTTTTATTGCCGATGAAGTACAGACCGGTATTGCTAGAACAGGTAGATTGTTGGCCACATGTGGTAACTGCTCTTGTGAAAATAAAAATTGTAGTGGTACGCCAGAAGTAAAACCCGATATCCTGATTCTGGGGAAGGCTCTCTCCGGAGGTGTTTACCCAGTATCCGCAGTATTGGCTAACGATGAGATCATGGAGGTAATTACGCCAGGTAGCCATGGTAGTACGTTTGGAGGGAATCCTGTTGCAGCAGCAGTGGCCATTGCCGCCCTCGAGGTGGTTCAAGAAGAGAAATTGGCTGAAAATGCGGATGTCTTGGGGAATCTGTTTCGGGAAGAATTGAACAAATTTATTCCGACATGTGATCTAGTCGAGAAAGTTAGGGGGAGAGGTTTGCTCAATGCCATTGTGATCAACGATACAGAAGACAGTTCCACGGCATGGGATATTTGCATGGCACTGAAGGAAAATGGACTATTGGCCAAACCGACCCATGGCAACATCATTCGATTCGCCCCGCCTTTGGTGATGACCCGTGAACAATTGATGGATTGTGTGGGCATCATTATCAACACCCTTCGGGAATTTGAAAGATAAAATCTAGCTTACAGCTGGCTCCAAGAGTTCCAAGGTCAATTTGTCGGCATTGAATATGGCTTGGATTCCCACGGGTAAGGTGAAATTGTTGGGAACATGCCCAAAGCTTAGTCCATAGGCAGCGGGTATGCCCAATGGGGCTATGCGATCCATGATGACCTCTTTTAAGGTGAAATTGCTTGGTTTTTTCTCTCGGTCGCATCCCTTGCATACCCCGAACAAAATGCCTTTTGCCTTTTTAAAGGTGGGTCCCTCTATCAATTGGGTCAACATACGATCAATACGGTAGGGTGCTTCTTCCACATCTTCCAAAAAAACCAATTTATCGGTAAAATCAATTTCGTGGGGAGTGCCTACCAATGCATTTACCAAGGTAAGGCTGCCACCGACCAACTCACCCATACACGCTCCGGAGGTTATGGTGTATCGGTCGTATTCGGTATTTTCCAACATTGCAGCATCGGCCAGTTTTGCATTCTTGATTTTCAAGTTTTCCTTTCCTTTCATCAATACTTTTTTAAAGTATTTCTGGCTGTAGGCATCATCGATAGTACTGCCTACGGGTCCATGGAAACAGACCAATCCGGTTGCTTTGTACAGCGCTTGTATAAGGGCCGTGATGTCGCTGAAACCGATAAGTATTTTGGGATTTTCTGCAATAGTTTCATAGTCCAGTCGGTCGAGAATTCGGGTACAGCCATATCCGCCTCGAGCACAAAGAATGGCATTGATGTTTGGATTGGCGAACATTTCGTTTACATCCTTGGCCCGTTCCTCATCCGTATTGCTGAAATACCCGTAATTGCCAACAATACGGTCGGTGTGATACGTCTTGAAGCCCATTTGATGCAGTGTTTCCTTCGCCTTTTCCAGTACTTCAGGCTTTATGGCATAGCCCGGTGCCACCAAGCCAATGGTGTCCCCTTTTTTCAATCGTTTTGGTTTGATTAAAGGAGTCTTGGGCAATGGTAAGGTATATGCCAAGGATGTTCCTGGAATTAAGGATGCTGTACCAAGGGCAGCCACTGATTTGATAAAAGTCCTTCTTTTTTCTTTCATGCAACGGGGCATTTTAGTGTTAATCGGACTTAAATATCAAGATAAATTCCCGAAAAGGAAAATGAAGTCATCAGTCACTGTTCCGCTCTTCGCGACGAAGTTGCCTTTGAATTTTTCGAATGGCAGACTCAATCGATTTTTCGGGTTCTATAATGTTGTATTCCCCCCAAAAATCGGGATCGGAAAACCCTGAGGCCTCATCGTTCAGGATGATTGATTTTTTGATTCGTTCCCTACTCTTTGGTAATTCGCCACCCAAATTGGTCTCCCAGTCGGTAATGGCCATTTCCGCTGTGGTGCTGTACACGGAATTGAACCATTTGTCGGCCCAATCCACCTTAAATTCCATGCTTACGCTGCTGTATCCGTAGAACCACTTGCCATCCTTTTCCCGGTAATCCACCCGATAAGAGACTTCCTCGGGCCAAACATCCACCTTGGCTGGTTTTTTTCTAACAAAAAGTTTGGCGGCCAATTCCTTATCGGTAATGTTCAGAGAAAAAATGGCACTGGTCAAAATCTTGTTCTCTACATCGATATAAAGCTCCCCACGATATAATGGCTCCAGAATTTCCTTGTGTTGGTCGAATTTGATGACGTAGATCAAACGGTCGTTTATCCGAGTGGAACGATCAAAAGTGAACTTGTAATCATTGATCGATTCATTGGAAAAAATATATTCAGGATATTTCATGATATCCACATAAAGCGTATTGTACGGTCCTCCCTGAAGCTTGAGCGCCACGGTATCCAATTTGTTGTAATCCGTACTTTTTCTGGCTTTGTACAGTTCAACGGCATCGTCCTTGGAAGCTTTATAGGGCGCTTTGTAAATATTGACCACCGCTTCGGAAAGGGATACGTTCCGTCTCCTTTTTTTAATGGTCTCACGGTAGAAGGCGGTCATTAAGGTCGGGTCGGAAAAATAATTTTCGTCCCTTCGGTTTATGGTTTCCTTTACCAATGCCTTGGCATCCTTTGGTGCATTGATGTTTATTTCGGAAAGTTGGGTAACCGAAACTTCAAGTTCAATTTTGTTTTTCTCGCGCTCTAAGGTTGAAATGGCCACCGATTTGGTCTTGTAGCCCAAAAAAGAAACGATGATATTTCCATCGGTCATTTCCTTGGGTACTTTGATCGAGAAATTCCCTTCCGTGTTGGTAATGGTGCTGATGTTGGTACCCTCAATGGTAAGCGTGGCGAATACCAATGATTTGTTGGTGGAGCCATCCACCACTTCACCACTGTACTCATTGAACTCTGTTCCAGCCTGAGCATCTTGAAATGCGTAGGTTTTAACGGGGGTAAAAATCATCAGTGCCAAAACAGCAAAAATGGTAAAGAGGAAAGTTTGCCTCTTGCTTAAAGATTGTGTATCGAATTGCATAGCGTATTTTTTTTCAAAAGTGCTATTAAAGATACGAAATTTTAGATTTGGCCTTTTGATTGTTCCTATTTTAAATCAATCAGCTAAAATATTATAAATCAATATAAAACAAGCTTATTCCACCATGAACAACGCATTGGCGAAAAACAATTTGCCGTTTTCCCAAAAGCCCCTGAACAATGGATTGTCGACCATGTAAATGACCTGTCCACGTCCCACATTTTCGGTTCCGAAAATAAGGGATTCCGAAATTTGTTTTTGGGCTTCACTTCCGGCAAAACCAGAAAACGGTTTCGCATTTTTCTCTAAGTAAACTGCATTGCCTCCTTTGAGATAATCATAGCCCCGGCTTCCCAATTTTAAAGTGAAGTAGTTTTGCCCGTAACCGTAAGCCAATGGATTGGTGTTGTCTACCTTGGTTTTGAAAATGGCTCCGGTTATAGCACTTTTGATGCGTTCCCTTTCCCAATCTTCATAGGGTTTTGGTTCGATGTCTTCTTCTTCATCGTTTTCCAATTTTTTCTTTTGGATCCCAAATCCTTTTTCTCCATCAATTGCATCAATTGCACCTCCCATGGCTATTAGTTTGCCGCCATTTCGAACCCAGTCCTTTAACTCGGACAGTTGGTCCTCATTAAAATGATTGCCATAATACCCATCGGGTAATACCAGAATATTGTATTCATCCAAATCTACTCGGTTGGCATACTCACTGTCAATTACCGTTAATGGGTAATGCAGTTGCTGTTCAAAGAAATGCCATATTTCGCCAAAACGAAGGGTTGATGTCGGTTCACCGGACAGTACGGCCACTTTTGGCTTCTCGATCATTTGAACATAGGAAGAGCCAAAATCTTTTCCTGAATCCACAAATCCAGTACTTACCGGGGTAATTTCTTTTTGGAAGGTATTTGCAGTGGATTGCAGCATGTCCACAAAGTTCGATTTATGTTCATTGTCTCCTTTGGTGATGATCAATGTGCCGCGATCAAAGGAGTTGCCATCTATGACAAAGGGACGGTCCGCTTTGCGCACACGAATGCCTTCTTTGAGCAAGGCTGCCAAAAATCGGGCATCTTCCATACTGTTCCAATCGGTCAAGTACGCATAACTCCCCTTATCGATGTTGGTCGTTTTTGCATCACTTTGGCTGGCTTGGGCTGTTACCAAAGAAGTGGTTGCGATGGCATCGAGGCCATAGGCGTAGGGTAGGGACCAAGCTGTAATATCATAGGTCAATGAATCGGAAAGCTTTGCGTTGGGTTCAAAAAGTACTTGAACCAAAGTGCCTTTCGGTTGATTGGTGGAAACCACCATTCCATTGTTGTTCAGTGACATGCTTCCATTGGAACCCGTGGCATAATGGTGTCCTTTATAGGTGCCATTGGATAGATCCCCGTATGTAATTTTATGTTTTGCCAATAGGGATTTGAGCGCGTTCAATTTATCTGCATCCCCCTTCAGGACATAACTTTTATATTTAAAATTCTGGTTCTTATAAAATTTGCGGAACTCCTCGTTCAAGCGAGTTGCGTTTTGGGAAGATACTTCCACTGTGGACAAGCCCGTGGTAAAATGATGGGCAATACGGTCCTTCAGGGTAAGTGTATCGCCTATGGCCGTAATGATGCCCAATCCGGCTCTTCCGCTCCCACCTTGTTCATAGGTCATACCAATAGCACCATTATAAACAGGATAGGTGTCCCCATAACTGGGGTAGAACAGGTCAAAAACCTCTTTGGTAAAGTAAAACCAGCCGTTGGCATCAAAATATTTGGCATGGTTACGGCCCAGGGTTACCTGGAATTCTCTTTGGAAATCCGTGATCACTTCGTGGTATGGTTCGGCAGCAGGGGCAAAATAATACGGATTGTTCACGCCCTGTTCATGAAAATCGACATGAACGTGGGGCAACCATTCATTATAGACTTTAAGCCTCTGTTGGCTTTCCTTCTGTGTCAACCAGGCCCAATCGCGATTTAAATCGAACATATAGTGATTGCTTCGACCGCTCCACCAACCTTCATGGTGCTCCTTGCTGTTCGGGTCCACCTGGTTGGGCGTATTTTTATATTGATTGTACCAGTTGCTGTATCTATCCCTTCCATCTGGGTTGATGCAGGGATCCATAATTACCACGGTATTCTCCAAGTAGGCACTTTTGTTGGTCAACAATTCATAAATGGTCTGCATGGATGCTTCCGTGGAAACACTTTCGTTCCCGTGCACATTATAACTTAGCCAAACTATGGCTTTGGAAAGATTTCCTGTTCCTTCGGTATCTTTTAGGTGCTCTTGGCGAATGGATTCCAAGTTGGCTATATTTTCCGGGGAGGACACATAGGCCAAAAGTAGGGGCCTACGTTCGTTGGTCTGGCCATACACGGTAAGCTTTACACGATCGGGCGCCATTTCCGCCAAATATTCATAATAATCCACAACTTCATGATGTCGGGTAAATTCAGTTCCGAGCTCGTATCCCAAAAATTCCGATGGGGATTTGATTTGTTGTGCAGTAAGGGTAAAGGAGATAAATAATAGAAAAATGCTAAAATATCGGGCCATGTTTGGTTGAATTAGTTGAATTTCAAATCTACCAAAAAAATGGTCCTGAATCCTAATTTTTCCATTCCAAGGTCGATATATGGGTAACAAATGCAATTAACGTATTTTTAGGACGACTAAAAAAGAAGTGAGTTATCTTTGAACACCTCATTTAATTTTAATGGACGTAGATTGTATACCCTTTAAGGACACCGGTTATTTTTCAAAACTTATTTGCGACTATCTAGATCAGAAAAAGGAACTTGACCCTTTTTACAATAGATTTCCCACACCGGAAAATTTTAAGGCGCAATTGGAGGAGAAAGCAAAGAATTTCCCCCAATCACATCGAAAAATCCTTGTTGAATCCATTCAAGCACAATATAAAGGGATTGAAATTTCCGAGGCCACCGAGTCGAATATTGATGATTTAGGTAAGGACAATACGTTTACCGTGGTTACAGGTCACCAGTTGAACCTATTCACGGGTCCTCTATACTTTTTGTACAAGATTGTTTCCACCATCAACCTGGCCAAAAAATTGAAAGAAAACCACCCGGCCAATAACTTTGTGCCGGTATATTGGATGGCTACGGAGGACCACGATTTTGACGAGATCAATTTCTTCAATCTACACGGCAAAAAAATAAGATGGAACAAACAGGCCAAGGGTGCGGTGGGTCGTCTATCCACTGAAGGTTTGGATGAGGTATTCGAGGCCTTTGCTGCCGAATTGGGTCAATATGGTCCGGTGGCCCACTTGAAGGAGCTTTTCCAAAAAGCCTATTTGGAGCATGACACGCTTACTGGTGCCACCAGATATTTGGCCAACGCCCTATTTGCTGCGTATGGCCTTGTTATTGTAGATGGTGATGATCCCGAATTGAAAAAACTACTGGTGCCCTTTGTGGAAAAGGACATTTTCGAGCAAACGGCCTTCCAAGAGGTTTCGAAGACCATCACTGCTTTGACAGCGGTTTCCCAAGAGTATGCTGTACAGGTGAATCCAAGGGAAATCAATTATTTCTATTTGAAGGATGGCATGCGGGAGCGTATTGTGGAGCGAAATGGTAAATATCATGTGATCAACACCCATATCGATTTTACTTCTGAAGCTTTGAAGGAAGAATTACATGCCCATCCCGAGCGATTTTCACCCAATGTGGTGTGCAGGCCATTGTATCAAGAAGTGATATTGCCCAACCTCTGTTATATTGGTGGGGGAGGTGAATTGGCTTATTGGCTGGAATTTAAATCTTATTTTGATGCCTTGGGGGTTACTTTTCCCATGTTGATGCTGCGGAATTCAGTGTTGATCATCACCGATAAGCAATCTGAAAAAGTCGAAAAAATGGATTTGCAGGTCGCACATCTATTTCTAAAACAACATTCCCTGATCAATAAAAAAATACGGGACATTTCGAATATTGATATTGATTTCACCCCTCAAAAACAACTTTTGGAGGAACAGTTCAAACAGCTATATGAACTCGCCGAACAAACAGATGAGAGTTTTTTGGGTGCTGTTAAGGCCCAAGAGGTCAAACAGAAAAAAGGGTTGGACCATCTTGAAAAAAGATTGTTGAAGGCACAGAAACGAAAACTGGAAGACCATGTGGTTCGTTTAACAAAACTTCAGAATGAATTGTTTCCCAACCGATCACTGCAGGAAAGGCAATTGAACTTTTCAGAGATGTATCTGGAAATGGGCGATGCATTTGTTCCCATGCTAATGGACAGTCTGGATCCATTTTGTGGCGAATTCATAGTGCTGAAACACTGATGAAACTTATCTTTCTGGGTTAATCCATTAATTTTTTGAAAATAGTTGCAAATCGAGGTAGGGTATTTTCTTTTTCCGTTGTTATACTATTGAAATTGCTATGAAAAAGTAAATATTTTGAGTTGGTTAACTCATATGTTTAGGTTGGTTTTGATTTTATTAAAAAGCCCCGGAGTGGTTCCCGGGGCTTTTTGCTTTCTTGTAGTTTCTATTTTTTTTGGTCAAGTATTCAATATTGGTTTTTCACCGTTCTGGCTTTGGCCTCTTCCAACAACTTATTGAGCGCTCCATTGGCATTGCAGTCTCCAATCTCCGGTCTGGATACGGCAATCAACTCGTTTTTATCAAAAATATTAAAGCTGCCTACTTCTTTTTCCTCCCCATTGATGATCACAAAATGTGTAAAAGCCTTTGTGTCGTGGTTGTACACAAATCCTGCTCCGCCAATGCCATTGGTGAGTTCTTGTACACATGCCTCAACAGTATCCCGTAACGCTTCCAATTCTGCCACGGTGGGCAATTGATCAAGGATATCTTGGGCTTCAATGCGAATGCCATCGGCCTCTGCGATATATTTCACATTGTCCGCAGCCTCCAGCAGCTGGGCTTTTTGATCACTGGTGAGTATGGTTTCGTTGATGGTAACATTTCGTGATGCCGTCATTGTCCACAAGGCACCACAACCGAATGTGGCATGACCATGGATAATGGTAACCGAAAATGTTCTGTTGATCCGGTCCAAACTGGCCAGATTTCTTAAAGCTGCCTCCAATTCTGTTCGAGTGGTTTCATTGTCGTTCGATTCGCTAACGGCATTTCGCAATCGGGTCAAAGCATTTCGATGGCCCCGAACAACTGCATCAATTTGTCCCGAAAGATTGTCGCTGCAAAGAATACGATTATTGTCGCTCAAGTACGAATTGATTGTGCTCCTGCCCGAGGCAAGTCCTGCAGCCACGGCATCATCAATGGCGGTTTGAGCCCTATCGATTATTCCCGGTAGCGCAGCCCTTAATCCTCTTAGGCTAAGTTCCAGTTCATATTGTGCCTCTGCATCCTCCAAATCCTGTATTGCTTTTTCTGTGGTTTCTATGGCTGCATCAATTTGGGAAGTTACCGTTTCGGAAATACCATCAGTAAAATTATTGGGTGTTGTGGCTACACATTTGGTCTCATTGGTGGTAAACACGGCAGAAGCTCCCCAAACATCATCACCAGAATATACTTCTCCCTCCATGGTAAAGGCATCGGGGGTGCCCCGCACCGAACCTTCCATACCTTGGTCCCCTGTTGGCATTTCGATGACAAAGGAGCCGGACATGCCAATATCAAAATTGCCGGTCTGCTCCACAAAACCATAAGCATTGAGGTCTCCATCGGGTTTTAATGGAATAAAATCTGGCCACCAAGACAAGTCTGGATCTACCAAACCATTGATAAAGGCCTTGGCAACAATTCCATCGTTGGTGGAAGCTTCCGCCACCACTGCTGCGCTGCCCGAACCTATGGGAAAGCCAAAGGAGATAAATGAGGTGATTTCCATGGATAGGTCGAGCTGACCATTGATGCCGGCCCTATAGTTGGCGCCAAAGTTCGATTCCATCGGTTCATCAAAATTTAGATCAGCATTGAATCCCCTGTTTTGGTAATACATACCGGTAGCTTCCAGCACCTTAAAGAACGAGACGGTTCCTCCAGTGACCTGATTGGCTTGGAACGAAACTACATTGCCTTGAACAGGATTGGTGGGAACATACATAAAGTTTGAGCCAAATGAGGCACCAAAACTTACACTGGCCAATTTGTTGTGGCTCGAATTGCCATCATTTCCACCATTGCCATCACCATTGGAATTGCCACCGTTGTCATCATTGCCGCCCAAGGCATCACCACCCAACGAAAAGAAGAACATGGGGTCGGTATAATCTGCAATAAAAGTGATATGCCCCCCAACAGGTGCTTCAATGGAAAGTGGTTTATAGGCATCAGGATCGTCATTGGCGCCAAGTTTAAGTTCCAACCCCACGGATATGGCAAACACAAAATAAGAGCGTTCATCCACCAATTGGATTTCAAAATCGCGGTTTTCATTCAAAAATTTACCCGTAAAGAACCCGATATCGGCCTGGACCGGGGTTTCAAATTCAAAGTAGTTGGTAGGTGCAGGAATTTCGGATGTACCGCTAATACTTTTTAAAGTTCCATCTTCATTAAACTGAACATCTAGATCGGCCTCAGCGAAAACGATGGTTTCATCTTCGGTTTTCATCGTAAGCGACCCATCCACTAGATAGCCGTTGGTTGTTTCGGTCACCGTACCTTCTGGGGTAAGGTCGTCCTTGGTGATGGCATCCCCGGTGTCTATGCTGGTACATTGGTCGGGACAAAGTTCAGGATTGCCGCACGGATTTTCTTTACAGGGATCGGATGCAATGGGTTCTATGCCATTGTCTTTTCCACAAGAAACTGCCAATGCAATAAGTAGCATTAGCCCCATTCTGTTCATAGGTTTCTGTATTGTTTTCATCACATTTTGTTTTGTGGTTGAACTTTATTTTCGTTTTGTGCGACCTGCCCGGTAACGGTCTGCAGCCCTTAGCCGAGCAAGACCACAAAACGGTTGTCAAATTCTTGACGAAACAAACATAAGTGACTGATTTTGAGCATTGAAAAAAGCAGGGTGGACAAAAGGTGGACACCGCCATTTAAATGCAGGAACAACAAGGGGACAGCTGGAAACAGTTGTTAGAGACTCAGCACCAAATCTTGAAGGGAATCCTCGGTGGCAATGTTCAATTTTTTACGAAGTCGATAGCGCGCCTTTTTAATGCCCTCTTGGGATATGTTCAAGATATTGGCAATCTCCTTGGAGGAAAGATTCATTTTCATAAGGGCCAATAATCGGAGTTCATTGGAAGTGATTTCCGGAAACCTAGCCTTTACATTTTTGTTGAAATCCTTGTGGACCTGTTCAAAATAGTGGGAGAAGTTTTTCCAATTGGTATCGTCCTGTAAATCAAAATTGATGGTCCGGATAAGTTGTTGGTACCCTTTTGTGGAGGCTTCCTCTTTTTTGAGTTCTTCGGCCTGCAATTTCAAACCTTCCAATACTTCGTTCTTTTTCGCCAAATGCAAAGCATGGGTGGTGAGTTCCTTCTTTTTAAAGGCGAGTTCTGCATCCAATTTCGCTTTTTCAGCCTTGTTGCGTTTTAGTTTTTGGCGGATGCCATAAAAACCAAATCCAAAAACCAGCACTGATAATCCAAGACCACCTCCCAATAACAATTTTTGGAGATTGCTCACCTTGGCCTCTTGTTCCAACAAGACGATCTGCTGTTCCTTTTTTTCGGTTTCATATATGGTCTTGAGCTCTTCGGTGGCTTTGGTGCGATTTAGGGTAAAAATGGAATCGCTTATGGCCTTGTTCATTTTGAAATAGGCCAAGGCCCCATCATAATTTTTAAGACCTTCCAAAATATTGGCCTTGGTTAGGTATACCTTACCCAGTATTTCGGGGTCGCCCAATTGGTCGCCAATGGCCAAACTGGCATCCACATAAGACAGTGCGTTGGCAAAATCCCCCTCCTTTTCATAGGCCTGCGCCATGTAATAAAGGGAGGTGGCCTCATTATAAGGGGAACCAATGGTTTTCCAAACCTCCAAACTGGATTTAAAATGGGAGATGGCCTCTGGGTAATCCTCCCGTTTAAATTCCAAGAGGCCCATATTGAAATAGACCCTGGCGATATTGGCATTGTATTCAAGCTTCCTTGAAAGCGCCATGGCATCCTCCAAGTCCTTCTCGGCAGACTCGTATTGCTGTAACTTGATTTTTGAGTCGGCCAAATAGTTGAGTACCTGGGCCACACTCTGGTCGTTTTCTATCTTGCGGTAGTTGTCGATGCTTTCTTCAAAAATAGCAATGGCGTTTTGGTGGTCTTCGGTGGTTTGATAAATAATGCCAATTTGAAACAGGTCCTCGGCAATCCTGAAGTCATCGTTTAGGGCCCGATGGATTTTCAAGGCATTTTGTGTCTCCAGCAGGGCAATGTTGAAGAATCCATTGGTCATCCCAATTTTTCCCTTTAACAAATACGCGTTCCCCAAGTGAAGGGAATCGTTGAACCTTTTAAATACGGGAATGTTTATTTCCATAATGGTGTTGGCACTTTCTGTATTGCCTTGGTAGTGGTCTAGGATACCGATGTTGTGCCGAATGACCGAAGCTCTCAACGTATCGCCCAATTCAAGGGATTTGTCCACGGAATTGACCAAGTAGTGGCGGGCGGAATCAATTTGTCCCAAGCGGTAATAGTAGTTGGCTTTTTGGGCGTACAGTTTGGCCACTCCCTTATCGTTATTGCTTTTTTGGTAGAGTGATTGGGCTTGTTCCAGATATTCCAGCGTCTTTTTCTGGTCGTTGTACATGGTAAGATCGGATAATGCCAAATAATTTCTGGCCTTGATGGTATCTACCTGTGTTTCGTTGATGATTGCAAAGATGCTATCTATTTTCTGCTCATTTTCTTGACTCCAAATCGTGGTGAGCAGGAAAGAAAAAACGAAGTATGTGAAATAATCGTGGGGTTTCATACAGGTTGAATTACCCCCTAAAATAGACAAATAAACCCAACTTTTTGAAACAGAGTGGATTGAATGGAAAATATCGGCAGAAAATTGATCTACCTAAAACAAATCGCCGAAGAAGGATTTGATTTCGAACAACGTAGCCTGCTTCATGGTGTCGAACCGAAGATTTGCATGGCCCACGCGTTCTTCGGGCCCTATGCCGACACTGTAAAAACCGCCGGCTTTGGCAGCATCAATGCCCTTTTCCGCATCTTCAAATACGATACAGTTGTTGGCAGGCAATTTCATTTTCTCCGCAGCGAATAAAAAGATATCGGGGGCCGGTTTGCTTTGGGTAACACTATTGCCATCACCGATCACATCAAAATAGTGGGTGGCGTTCAGTTGCTCCAAAACCTTTATGGCATTTTTACTGGCACTGCCCAAGGCCACACTAAATCCCTCGGTGCGCAAATGGGTAAGCAGTTCACGTGCACCCGGAAGATAATCGTCGGGGGTCATGGTATCGAGACTGGCCACGTAAATGTCATTTTTCTTGGTGGCCAAGGACACCACGGCATCATCGGTAAGGGAAACCTTGTTGTGGTCCATGATCACTTTTATGGAATCCATTCGAGAAATGCCCCGAAGTTGTTCATTGAGCTCGCGGTCGAAGTGCCAGCCCATTTCATCGGACAATTTTTTCCACGCCTCATAATGGAGTTCGGCCGTATCGGTGATAACCCCATCCAAATCGAAAATGAATCCCTTGATCATGGTTTGGTCAATTTTGGAACCGCAAAGAAATAACGAATTCTATTAAGAAAAAAACTACATAATGGTTTGATGGGGACCAAATATCGGATTTACGATCTTTTTAGCGAAAAACCCATGGTGGATTACCCGTTGAAAAACTTGTCATAAATATCCTGTAAAAGATACTTTTTCAACTAAAGCAAATTGCTATTTTTGCCCATGCATAACAACGTACTTATCCTAGACTTCGGTTCCCAGTACACACAATTGATCGCGAGACGCGTTAGGGAACTCAACATCTATTCAGAAATTAAACCGTATAACAAGCTGCCGGAAGACCTCTCGGAATATAAGGCCGTGATTCTATCTGGATCTCCTTCATCCGTTCGGTCCGAAACAGCACCCCATCCGGATTTGTCCGAGATCAAGGGCAAAATGCCATTATTGGGCATTTGTTACGGTGCCCAATATCTGTCCCATTTTAATGGGGGCAATGTTGCGCCATCCGCCACCCGCGAATACGGCAGGGCCAATCTTTCGTTCGTAAAAGGGGGAGAAGCATTTTTGAAGGGGTTGGGCGAGGGAAGCCAGGTGTGGATGAGCCATTCCGATACCATTAAGGAATTGCCTACCGGTGCTGTGCGTTTGGCCAGTACCCACGATGTGGAAAATGCAGCCTTTAAAATTGAAGGGGAAACCACCTATGGTATCCAGTTCCACCCCGAGGTGTACCATACCACCGATGGTAAAAAGCTGTTGGAAAACTTTTTGGTGAACATTGCCGGCTTAAAGCAGGATTGGACCCCGGATGCCTTCGTGGAAACCACGGTTGAAGAGTTGAAACAGGAGATTGGTGATGAAAAAGTGATCTTGGGTCTGTCCGGTGGAGTGGATTCCAGCGTGGCGGCCATGTTGTTGAACAAAGCCATTGGCGACCATCTGTACTGTATTTTTGTGAACAACGGACTTTTGCGCAAAAATGAGTTTGAAAGCGTGTTGGACCAATACAAGCACATGGGTCTCAACGTAAAAGGAGTTGATGCTTCGGCACGTTTTTTGGATGCATTAAAGGGAGAATCCGATCCTGAAAAGAAACGGAAGATTATTGGTAGGGTGTTTATTGAGGTGTTCGATGACGAATCCCACAAAGTGGAAAATGCCAAATGGTTGGCGCAAGGTACCATCTACCCCGATCGGATTGAATCCGTTTCTGCAAGTGGAGGGCCATCCGCAGTGATCAAAAGCCACCACAACGTTGGAGGACTGCCCGATTATATGAAGTTAAAGATTGTGGAGCCGTTAAAAATGTTGTTTAAAGATGAGGTGCGAAGGGTAGGAGCCAGTATGGGAATGTCCGAAGACATCTTGGGAAGGCACCCCTTTCCGGGTCCTGGACTGGGAATCCGTATATTAGGGGACATTACCCCCGAAAAAGTGGCTATTTTGCAGGAAGTGGATGCCATTTTTATTGAAGGATTGAAAAAATGGGGACTTTATGACAAGGTCTGGCAGGCCGGAGCCATGCTTTTGCCCGTAGATAGTGTAGGGGTCATGGGAGATGAGCGTACGTACGAAAAATGTGTGGCGCTCAGAGCCGTGGAAAGTACCGATGGTATGACGGCCGATTGGGTAAATTTACCTTATGAGTTCTTGCAAAAGACCTCGAATGATATAATAAATAAGGTTAAAGGCGTTAATAGAGTAGTGTATGACATTAGCTCAAAACCACCTGCAACTATAGAATGGGAATGAAAAAAATTATTTTACAGCTGGTTTTTGCGGTCTTGTTTTTGGTCGCATTGCCAGTATCCGCACAGAACTATGCCACGCATGCCGTTAAGGAAGGGGAAACACTACAGAGTATTTCCCAGCAATATCGGGTTACCCCATATTCCATCCTTCAGGCCAACAAAGAGATCAAAAGTGCCGCCGATGTAAAGGTGAACACCATCTTGGTCATTCCATTGAAGGGCAATGTTCCAGCACCGAAGAAAGAAGAAAAAGTCGAACAGGAAGAAATAAAGCCCATCGGCTTTTCAAGACATCGGGTGCGCAAAAAGGAAACCTTGTTCGGTCTCACCCAAAAATATAAGATCACCGAAGAGCAATTGAAACGCTACAATCGGGAACTCTATTCCGAACCTTTGAAAAAAGGTATGGTACTGCAGATTCCGAAATTTCCAGCGGTGGATCCCAATGAGGACAAAGAGCTCGATTTTGAAACCTATGTGGTCCAGCCCAAAGAAACCCGTTGGTCCATTGCCCACAAATATGGCATTACGGTGGACAGCCTTTTGGTCTTGAACCCGGAATTGGTCAAAAACTCTGATTACTTGGCCGCTGGCCAAGAGTTGAAGCTGCCCCGTCCGAAAGGGGACAGTTTAAAGGAACAAAAGGTGGAACTGTTCAATTCGTATACTGTGCCACCAAAAATGACATTGTACAGCTTGGGCAAGGAATATGGTATTCCTTCCGATTCCATTGTGCGCTTGAACCCCGAGATCATGAAAGAAGGCGGACTCAAGGAGGGAATGGTCATCCGGTTGCCCAAAAAGAAAGATATGTCGGGTGTGGTAAATACCGAGAACTACATTTTCTATGAAGTAAAACCCAAACAAAATATCTTCAGAATTACGCAAAACCTGAAAATATCCAGAGAGGAACTGTTCCGATTGAACCCCGATCTCGAAAATGGCCTAAAAGCCGGTATGGTACTAAAATTACCAAAGGAAAAAGCGGAAGGTTTGGAAGTAAAGAACGCCTTGGTGTTGGATAAGGTCAATTTGATCGATAGCATTGATGTGGCCAACCGACCCAAATTGGTATTTATGCTCCCATTCCGTTTAGATCGGGTCGATGTGAACGATAGGGAAAAAGCAGAGAACATGATCAGAACCCGTCGTGATCTTACTGTGAGTCTTGGGTTCTATACAGGAGCTTTGGTCGCCTTGGATTCCATTAAAAAATTAGGGGTCTCCGTAGATGTGAAAACCTATGACACGGAGCTGAACCCGGTAAAAGTGAAGGAAATCTTGTTCCGGGATAATCTTGCCGGTGTCAGTGCCATTATCGGTCCCATTGCTACCAATGCTCTGGATGAGGTCGCTGTACAAGCTGCCACAAAGAACATTCCTGTTATCGCCCCGATTGCTTCCGAGAGTAAATTGAGCCATGGCAATGTGTTCTTTTCAGTGCCTAGGGATGCGGTACTCCGTCAAAAAATGTTGGACTTTATGGCGAAGGTCCATACCAATGAAAACATCATCATCGTAGCGGATTCGACCCACCAAGTGGCACACGATTCCATTTTAAGCAAATTTCCTGCGGCCCAGATGGCCAGGCTTATCGACAACAAATCCCTCCATTTGGATCAATTTCTCGTAAAACTTTCCGAGGATAGGGAAAACTGGGTGTTTTTGGAAACAGACCAACCCAATATGGTGGCCAGTGTTACCTCTATTTTGAATTCCGCGAATACGGCCAAGATGGATGCTGAAGGTGAGAAAAAAATAAAGGTGCGCATGTTTACCACCAACTACAACAGTGCCTTCGAGGACGAGGCGGTATCCAAAACGCATTTGTCCAATTTGAAGTTTACCTATCCCTCTTTTTATAGGGAAGCGGGTGAGGATGCCTTTACCAAGGCGTACAGAAAACGGTTCAATGGACTTGAGCCGGATCGGTTTGCCATTCGAGGATTTGACGTTACCTTCGATGTGTTACTGAAACTGGCCCATAAGAACAATTTGTTCGAAACCTCAAAAATTGTTGGCTTGACAGAGTATACCGGAAACAGTTTTGATTATTTCAACGATTGGACCTCTGGGTATTTCAATAGAGCCTGTTACCTCATGGGGTATGAAGATTTGCGAATCAAAGAAGTGAAAGCCGATGACTTCAAAAGTAACCTATAACGGAAACCTTCGAACTACCTGTGTCCATGTTCGGTCCGGTAGCGAGTACATAACCGATGCACCGGTCGATAACAATGGTAAGGGTGAAGCATTTTCACCTACCGATACCGTGGCAACCGGGTTGGCCAATTGCATGATGACCATGATGGGCATTAAAGCGCGGGACATGGAGGTGGATTTGACGGGATCTACAGCTGAGGTGACCAAACACATGGCAGCCGACCCCAGACGGATTTCCAAGATCGAGATCAAATTGGAAATGCCAGCATCTCTTTCTGAAAAACAGCGCAAAATTTTGGTGCATACGGCAAATACCTGTCCAGTGAACTACAGCTTGCACCCCGACATTGAACGCGTAATCGATTTTCATTGGGTAAGATAATTGCCATAGGATGTTTTTTAATACTCGCTTTTACCGGAGTGGCCCAAGAAATCGAGGAAAGCATCCCATGGGATAAAGAATACAAACTTTCGTGGTCCGATTTTAAGGGGAAAATACCACCCGCTGCGGTACCAGCCGCCACAACGGCCAGTGGCATCAGTTACTCCTACACGGCCAACCTATTGCACCACGAAGTAAAATTGGATTTTGAGGTCAACGCCTATTTTTATCCAAACGAGTCTTGGTACAAGCCCCAAGTATGTACCGAAAATACCTTGGCACACGAACAGCTGCATTTTGATATCTCCGAACTGTTTGCCCGCAAAATGCGCGACCGATTGCGCCGCACCTCTTTTTCGGACAATGTGAAGGAGGAAGTACGTGAAATTTACCAAGAGATTCTACAAGAGCTTCAGGATTTTCAAGACCAGTACGATTGGGAGACCAATTTTTCCCGAAACTTGGAAAAGCAACAGGAATGGAACCGGAAAATAGCCGAGGCCATGAAGGCACAGAGTTAGATTGTTCTCAGGTAATCAATGCTCTGCTTTAACGCGACCCTGGGATTTTCCACCAAATCTTGCTCCACAAAAAAGTGTTTCACCCCCGACTTTTGGCCTTGGTCGATAATGCCCGGAATATCCATGGCACCTTTGCCCAACGTGGTCATTTGCGGCCACAAGGCGATCCATTGGTCGGCCGTGCCACCATCCCCTTCAAAATAGGTGATTTCCTTCATGTCCTTCAAATGCAGGGCAATGTAGCGGCCGGGGTTGGCTTTCAAAAGTTCCACTGGGTCCATGCCGCCTGCCATGGTCCAATAAATGTCCATTTCAAAAAAGACCAGTTCTGGGTCGGTATTTTCCAGGATAATGTTCAAAGGAATTTGTCCCTCCATTTCGTGGAGACCGTAGCCATGGTTATGGTAGATAAACTTGAATCCTTCTTTTTTGGCGTTAGCTCCAATTTTGTTGAAACGGTCGGCCATATGTTTATAATCGTCCAGTGATTTCCGAAGTTCATCGGGAATGGCCGAAATACCAAAACAATCCAATCCAAGGGTGCGGACCGCTTTCCCAACGGCTGGCATATCGGTTTCCAAGGTCACCAAATCGATATGTCCCGAAGTCGCTTTCAGTTCGTAGGTATCCAACAAGGCTTTAAATTCCTCGGCGGTCTTACCAAAAAAGCCACTGCCCGAAAACCCGATACTGGGCACCACTTGGTTCCATCGGTCCCAAGCGGCGGTCGAGCTAAAGGGATAGGGGCCATATATTTCGATTTCTTTGTAGCCCATTTGGTGCAGAAGGGCCAAGGAGCCTTCCAAATCATTTTCCAATAGTTTGGGTAAGGAGAACAATTGGATCCCGATGCTGGAGAGTGTTTTTTTGGATGGGGAGGAGCATGCGCCCAGGCCCATCATCATGGTGGCACTGGAAGCCAGCGCGGTACTTTGCAAAAATTGACGTCTTTTCATTATGGGTGTTTGTTTGGTTGGTTTGGTTTATGTGTTGCGATGTCACACATCACAACGTAAAAAAGCATCTTTCAATGCCGCAATTTTGTCCTCCCATGTCACGATGAACTCCTGGGCCACGTAGCCTTTAAAGCCGGTTTCATGAATGGCACGGATAATGGCCGGATAGTACAGCTCTTGGGTCTCATCGATTTCATTTCTGCCGGGCACTCCTGCCGTATGGTAATGCCCAAAATACGGGTGGTAGTTTCGAATACTTCGGATAATGTCCCCTTCTTGGATTTGCATATGGTAGATGTCGAACAACAACTTAAAATTGTCACTGCCCAAATGTTTACAGAGCTCCACGCCCCATAAACTGTTATCGCACATATAATCGGGGTGGTTCACTTGGTTAAAAAGCTCCATTTGGATCACTACACCATGTTTTTCGGCCAAGGGTATGATCTGTGAAAGCCCATCCACGCAATTTTGCAGTCCTACATAATCGTTCATGCCCCTGCGGTTTCCACTAAAACAGATGAGGTTGGTATAACCGGCCTCGGCCACCTTGGGAATCATTTCCGTGTAGTTTTTTATGAGTTGTTCGTGGTATTTGGGGTCGTTCCAGCCTTCTGTCAAACTAATTTCGGCCCCATTGCACATGGAACAATGGATATCATATTTTTTAAGGAGTGGCCAATCTTTCGGGCCGATCAGATCAATGGCCTTGATACCCAGTTCGTTCAGGGTCTTCAAAAAATCTTCAAGCGGAATATCGGAAAAGCACCATTGGCACACGCTGTGGTTGATATTATTTTTCAATTTAAACTCTTTGGCCTGCCCTTCTTTAGCGGTCATGGCGGATGCTGCGGTTAGTCCAGCGGTTCCCATGGCTGCCGTGGCGATAAAATTTCTACGTCTCATTGTTCGGATTTGTTATCTGAAAGATAGTACTTTGGGCCTACAAATGGAAATAAAGCCCGATACAAAAGAACTTCTGGAACTGGCCCATTACAAAATGCCGTTTGGCAAATACAAAGGGCGTTTTTTGGTGGACTTGCCGTTACCTTATTTAGTGTGGTTCTCCCAAAAAGGATTTCCGGATGGAAAGCTGGGAAGACTTTTAAATATTATGCTTACCATTAAGGATAACAACCTGGAACCCATCATTCGAAAGATTCAAAAAGAATTTCCTAGAAATTCGTCCTGATTTCTGCGCCGCAATTTGTAACTTTACGCCCCGTAATAGAAGCTACAATATGTCACAGACCAAGTACATTTTCGTTACGGGAGGCGTTACCTCTTCCTTGGGTAAGGGAATTATCGCCGCATCCTTGGCCAAACTACTACAGGCCAGGGGATACCGGACCACCATACAGAAATTGGACCCCTACATCAACGTAGATCCAGGAACCCTTAATCCTTACGAGCATGGGGAATGTTATGTTACCGACGATGGTGCGGAAACCGATTTGGACCTTGGTCATTACGAACGCTTCTTGAACGTCCGCACTTCCCAAGCCAACAATGTGACTACGGGAAGAATTTACCAAAGCGTGATCGAAAAGGAACGCCGTGGTGAATTTTTGGGGAAAACGGTTCAAGTAGTGCCCCATATCACCAATGAGATAAAAGAGCGCATCCAATTGTTGGGCAAGAGTGGCGATTATGACATTGTGATCACGGAAATCGGCGGTACGGTGGGTGACATTGAGTCATTGCCCTATATTGAAGCTGTGCGCCAATTGCTTTGGGAATTGGGTGAGCATAACGGCATTGTAATCCATTTGACTTTGGTGCCCTTTTTGGCTGCTGCTGGCGAATTGAAGACCAAACCTACCCAGCACTCAGTTAAGACTTTGATGGAAAGTGGTATCAAAGCGGATATCTTGGTTTGTAGAACCGAGCATGATATTTCCGATGACATCAAATCCAAATTGGCATTGTTCTGTAATGTGCGAAAAGAAGCGGTGATCCAATCCATCGATGCTTCTACCATTTACGATGTACCCGTTTTAATGCAGGAAGAAGGACTGGATGCCGTAACCTTGGAAAAATTGGCATTACCCAATGATACCGAACCAGATCTGACCCAATGGAAAGAATTCCTGAAACGTCATAAAAATCCCAAAAACAAGGTGGTGATCGGGTTGATCGGTAAATATGTGGAGTTGCCCGATTCCTATAAATCCATACAAGAAGCATTCATTCATGCAGGTGCTACCAACGAGGTGGAGGTTGAGGTGCGTTCCATCCATTCGGAACATTTGTCAGTAAAGAACATCGATAAAAAATTGATGGGCTTGGACGGAATATTGGTCGCTCCCGGCTTTGGGGAACGCGGTATCGAAGGAAAGGTGAAGGCCGTACAATTCGCCCGTGAGAACGATATTCCATTTTTGGGCATCTGTTTGGGCATGCAAATGGCCGTGATAGAGTTTGCACGCAATGTGCTCGGATTGGAAGGTGCCAATTCCACGGAAATGGACCTTAACACCCCTTATCCGGTCATCAGTTTGATGGAGGAACAGAAGAACATCAAGCACAAAGGTGGAACCATGCGTTTGGGTGCCTGGGATTGTCATCTAAAAGAAGGCAGTGTGGCGGCCAAGGTATACGGCGCCTCAGATATTTCGGAACGTCACAGACACCGTTACGAATTCAACAACGAATACAAAAAACAGATGGAAGATGCCGGTCTGTTGGCCTCGGGTCTCAACCCGAAAACAGGTCTTGTGGAAGTGGTGGAGATTCCATCCCACCCATGGTTTGTGGGTGTACAGTACCATCCGGAATACAAAAGTACGGTGGCAAATCCCCATCCATTGTTCGTTGGATTTGTGAAGGCTGTCTTGGAGCATAAACTAAAACAAAAGAATGCCAGTTTGGCATAAACTGCGGTTTTGGGCATATATTTGCCAACTGATTTACCGTACTACTAAATAATTTTCATGGAAGAAAAGAAGCTGGATATCAATTCCATTATTGGATTTGTACTGATTTTTGGGATACTCATTTTTATGTTTTACCAAAATCAGCCCACCCCGGAAGAGTTGGAGGCACAAAAAGCTGAGCAGGAACAGGTGGAGGCCGCAAATAAAAAAACTGAAGAGGAAGCGACCAAAGTAACGCCAATTAAAGAAGAAGCATCCTTAAACCTGAACGATTCCACAGCGGTGGCCCAGTATAAAAGTACCGTAGGCGCTTTTGGGTTTACCCAAGCTACAGATGGTACCACTACCTTGGAAAATGAGGTGTTGTTGCTTGAAGTGGCCAACAAAGGGGGCCAAATTGTAGAGGCGAAGATGAAAAACTTTGTGACCTACGATTCAATTCCTGTGTATTTGGTGAAGGATGGAAATGCCAATTTCGCACTGAACTTTACCACTTCTGACAATAGGACCTTAAATACGGCCGATTTGTATTTTGAGCCCAGTTTATCCAACAGTGGGGATAACCACGTGCTTTCCATGAAAGCCAAAGTGGGCGAGAATCAATTTTTGGAATATCGCTATGAAACCAAACCCAACGACTACCTGGTCAATTTTACGGTACGTTCACAAGGATTGAGCGGTATCATCAATAGCAGTAAACCGGTTACCTTGGATTGGGATTTGAAAGCAATACGCCATGGTAAAAGTGTGCAGTATGAAAATCGCTACACCCGATTGACCTACAATCACGAAGATGGCAACATCAGTAAACTTTCCGAATCCAGTGAGTTGGATGAGGAAACGGAGTCCGACATCAAATGGTTGTCCTACCGACAGCACTTCTTTAGCACCATTTTGGCAACCGATGATCATTTTGAATCAGCCCAACTGAGTTCCAAAAATTTGGTGGAAGAAGAAAGCAAAGATATTCTGTTTACCAAGGAATACAGTACCAAAGCACCGTTGAAGTTGCAAGGAGGTGAGATTTCACAGAACATGTACTGGTATTATGGTCCGACAGATGTAAAGATTTTGGATGATTACAAGGAATTGGGATTGGCCGATTCCATTCCCTTCGGATGGGGCATTTTTGGATGGATAAACCGCTATGCATTTACACCATTTTATAGCTTCTTGAGCTCGTTTCTGCCTTTTGGTATCGCCATTATCGTAATGACCATTTTGGTGCGTTTGGCCTTGTCGCCGGTCACCTATAAATCGTACCTCTCCCAAGCCAAGATGAAGGTATTGAAACCGGAGATTTCCGAGATCAACGAGAAGTACAAGGACAATGCCATGAAAAAGCAACAGGAGACCATGAAAGTGTACAACAAAGCAGGCGTGAGCCCCATGAGTGGGTGTGTACCGGCGTTGATGCAGTTGCCCATTTTCTATGCGCTGTTCATGTTCTTTCCCACATCGTTCGCACTACGGCAAAAATCTTTTTTGTGGGCAGAAGATTTGTCTTCTTACGATACCATTTTTGAGTTGCCGTTCACCATTCCGTTTTATGGGGACCACGTGAGCTTGTTCCCAATTTTGGCATCGGTGGCCATTTTCTTCTACATGCAGATGACCACAGGCCAGAGCATGCAGATGCAACAACAGCCCGGTATGCCCAATATGAAGTTCATCATGTACCTGTCGCCGATCATGATGTTGTTCTTCTTCAATAACTATGCGAGTGGATTGAGTTTGTACTACTTCATTTCCAACTTGATTACCATCTTCATCATGTTGGCAATCAAAAACTACATTTTGGATGAGGAAAAAATCCACGCACAGATCCAAGAGAACAAGAAGAAGCCTAAAAAGGAGAACCGTTTCCAGCGCAAGATGCGTGAGATGATGGAACAGGCCGAACAACAAAAAAACACCGGGAAAAGATAAAATTTTGCTTTAATTTTTGGTAGCTGGTTAAACCTTTCCAAAAAAGGGAGGTCTTAGCGTTGTAACCATTAATTCAAGCATATGAAAAATCTAAAATGGGTGCTTTTGCTGTTTACCTTTTTGGCAATTGGTATTACTGACCATGTGGAGGCTCAAGTAGCCCGAAGGACAGGACAAGAACGACGTGTGGTACGAAGAAAGGTTCGCCGTCATAACCGTAGGGTCGTCCGCAGAACGTTGAGACGATTGCCGGACAATACCCGACCCTTGGTTTTCCGAAATGTAACTTATTATCCTGTGCGGGGCATGTATTTTGTACAACGTAAAGGGGTATATGTTCGCGCTTTTCCACCTAGGGGCTTCCGTTTGCGCACACTTCCTGCAGCCGCTATTGCGCTAACAGTTAGGGGATTGCGCTACCATTATGCCGATGGGGTCTTTTATCAGGAAAGCAATGGAGAATATGAGGTGGCCAAACCACCTGTGGGTGCTGTTGTCGCGAATTTGCCCGAAGATGCAGAAGAAATTGACTTTGATGGTGTGACCATGCATGAATTGAACCAAGCCGTTTACAAGGAAGTGGAAAATGGTTATGAAATCATTGAGGTGCTGGAAGACGAACCGGACAATTAAGGAAAGTTGGGTATGGGTATAAAAAAACTCCCTCAAGAATGTTGGGGGAGTTTTCCATTTGTTGGTTTAGTTTGGAAAGATTTGGGACTCCAAAGATGCATCAAGTTGGTTGCGAAAAAAATTAATAGTTGTCAAACCATTGGTTTTTGTAGTGAAAATAACTCCCTTTTGATGTGTCATCGATGAACGGTATTTCAAGTTCGATAAAAAGCCCCCATGGCAATCTGCCAAGGGGGCTTTCGTTCCACATTTCAATTAGTAAGTTGTGATTGTGAATTAGTTGGTGGTATCAGGAATCAATACGGTATCCACAACATGGATAACACCGTTGATAGCCTGAACATCCACTGCAATGACACCGATTCCCGTATTTCCGGCACCATCGGTGATATCTGCAATATTTTCTCCGGTTCCGGGCAAGGTGAAGGTGATGGCATCACCCTCCAATGTATTGGCTGTGGCGCCATTGGATAGGTCACCAGAACGCACATTGGCACCCGCAACAACATGGTGTTGTAGGATCGGAATCAAGTCAGCCTCAGCTGGGATGCTCGCCAAGGCATCAAATGCTGCATTGGTCGGTGCAAAAACAGTGAACGGATCACTGCCTGCGCCACCTTGGGCGGAAAGCACGCTAACAAAGTCTACGCTAGGGGTCAACTCCGTCAAGGCTTGTACCAATGTAGAGAAGTTCGGGTCGGCTGCGGCAAAAGTGACCACGGTAGGCAAGTCGATTACGGCATCCACCACATGGATTACACCATTCGATGCCACAATATCAGCGAGAACAACATCACTAGTACCATTTAAGGTTACCCCATCATCGGTGTTGATGTATAGGCTTAAGTTTTCATCAGCTGCAAATTCGGCAGCCGTGTTTACATATGAATTTTCCAAACCAGAAGAAAATGCAGCGGCACCTACAACCACGTGGTTGGACAAGATGGCATTCAAATCATTGCTGTTCGGATTGGTGAAAGCTGTGAAGGCATCATTGGTGGGTGCAAACACAGTGAAATCTTCATTTTCATCGGACAAAAGATCGGTAAAAGTGGTATTGCCTCCACTGGTCAAAGCGCCTACCAAAGATGATAGGTTTGGGTTGGCAACGGCATGCTCCACAATATTTGGAATATCGATTACAGCGTTCACCACATGTACAATACCATTCAATGCTTTTACGTCCGGTACTTGTACGGTTGACACCCCATTAAAGATAACATCCCCTGATGCATCGAAATATAGGCTTACGTTTTCGTCACCAGCTCCTACGGCCAAAGTTTTGGTGTATCCAGAACCCAAACCGGCCAAGTCGGTTGAAGTAACCTCGCCACTGATTACGTGGTTCAAAAGTACATTGGTCAAAACATCTACAGGAATATCACTCAACTGCGCACCGCCCAAGAAGGTTTCGAATGCTTCGTCGGTAGGGGCCAGCACCGTAAAAGGACCTTCACCCCTTAAAACAGTAGGTAAATCTCCGTTGGCGGCAACAAGGGCAGCTACTAGGTTTTCCAAATTTTCATTGCCCAAGGCCAAATCGGTGATGGGTACCAAAATAATATCGGCCAATTCATCCAAAATAGCTTGCGGAAGCAATACTTTATCAATAATATGTACCACACCGTTGGATGCTTCAACGTCTGGGGTAATCACCCTGGCGTCAACGGAAGTGGCATCTCCAATAAATACTCCACCTGTAGTGGAAACTTCAAGGGTTGAACCTTGTAAAGTGGTAATGGTCTGTCCATCACTTAGATCCGTGGAAAGCACCGCTGCTCCAGGCACCACGTGATAGGTCAAAATTACGGCCAATAGATCCTGCAATTGCTGGGAGCTGAAATCATCCAAGGAATCAAATCCATCCAATTGGGCCAACAAATCACTAAAGGCTTCATTGGTTGGTGCAAATACGGTAAACGGGCCTTCACCACTTAGGGCAGCTACCAAATCATTGTTGGCGCTTTCATCGGCTTTTTGCAGGGCACTCACCAAAGTACTCAAGTTTGAGGTCGCTTGGGCTGTGGCCACAATGTTCAATTCCACCTCCGGTGGGGCTGGATTATCGTCATCATCGGAACATGAGACAAAGGGTACAAGAAATAGGACTAAAGCTAGTCGCGCAATTTTTTTTAGAGTTTTCATGAGATTGTTGTTGTTAATGTTTTGTTTAACTGTTTAAAAATAAGTTTAAACATAAAAATTATCATTTTGTTTAACATTTTATTGAAAAAATTTAACAAAATACACTTTTTGATCAGGGCCAGCTAGTTGGAAATTGTCTTTTTCATTAACTAATAGGAGTGCTTTTTTCCTAAAGCTTTTCGTATTTTTGTAGCCTTAAATCATTGCAATGAAAAAGGTTGTTGTAGGGCTTTCCGGTGGAGTGGATTCCAGTGTTGCTGCTTATCTTTTGAAGGAACAGGGCTACGAGGTCATTGGTCTTTTTATGAAGAACTGGCATGATGATTCCGTGACCATTTCCGAGGAATGTCCATGGTTGGAGGATAGTAATGATGCATTGATCGTGGCTGAAAAATTGGGAATCCCGTTCCAGACCGTGGATTTGAGTGCCCAATACAAGGAGCGTATCGTAGATTATATGTTCAATGAATACGAAAGGGGCCGTACCCCTAATCCGGACGTACTTTGCAACCGTGAGATCAAGTTCGATGTGTTCCTTAAAATTGCCTTACAGTTGGGTGCCGATTATGTGGCTACCGGACATTATTGCAGGAAAGGCATCATCAAAAATGCAGATGGTACCGAAACCTATCAGTTGTTGGCAGGGAAAGACCCCAATAAGGACCAATCCTATTTCTTATGTCAGTTATCGCAAGAGCAATTGGCCAAAACGTTGTTTCCCATTGGAGAATTGTTGAAACCTGAGGTACGACAAATAGCCGCGGAACATAATTTGATCACTGCCGACAAAAAGGATTCCCAAGGGCTCTGCTTTGTGGGCAAAGTACATCTGCCCGATTTTTTGCAACAAAAGTTGAAACCCAAAAAAGGGGTGATCGTGGAAGTGCCCAGTACAGCCTCGCAATTTGCAGTGGCCACGCCCGAATTTCATAACGAAAAGGAGAAGTTGGCTTTTCAAGCTGCCAAACCGGAGTACTCCCTAGAGGATGGCAAAGTGGTTGGCGAGCATCAAGGGGCGCATTATTTTACCATTGGGCAACGCAAGGGATTGAACGTTGGAGGTACCAAGGAACCTTTGTTTGTGATCGAAACCGACGTGGATAAAAATATCATCTATACCGGACAGGGCAAGACTCATCCGGGATTGTTCAGACATACCCTTTTTGTGAAGGAAGATGAACTACATTGGGTGCGACCCGATTTGGTTTTACAACCGGATGAAACCATGGAAGTGATGGCTCGTATCCGTTATCGCCAGCCTTTGCAGCAAGCGACTCTCTACAAAGTAGAGAATGGATTGTATGTGGATTTTAAGGAAGCGCAATCCGCCATTACCGAAGGGCAATTTGTAGCTTGGTATGTGGGCGAAGAATTGGTAGGTTCTGGGGTGATTTCGTAACAACTTATTGTGTATCTCAGCGTCATTCTGAATTTATTTCAGAATCCTTTGAATATTATTTTTTATTTTGATGGGAAACTGAAACAAGTTCAGTTTGACCCATTGCAAAATTTAGGTAGAATACTTCATGCAAAATAAAATCACCCAACTTTTCGGTATTGAGTATCCCATAGTGCAAGGCGGCATGGTCTGGGCCAGTGGTTGGCGCTTGGCCTCAGCCGTATCCAATGCCGGGGGATTGGGGCTCATCGGGGCGGGTAGTATGTATCCTGAGGTTTTGAAGGAGCATATAGAAAAGTGCAAGAAGGCTACCGACAAACCTTTTGGGGTGAACGTGCCCATGTTGTATCCCGATATTGAACAGTTGATGCAAATTATCGTGGACCAAGGGGTAAAAATCGTGTTTACCTCGGCCGGTAATCCAAAAACTTGGACCACTTTTCTTCAGGAAAAGGGGACAACCGTGGTGCATGTGGTAAGCAGTGTCAAATTTGCCCTAAAAGCACAGGAAGCTGGGGTGGATGCTGTTGTCGCCGAAGGTTTTGAAGCTGGTGGACACAACGGTAGGGACGAGACCACCACCATGGTACTGATTCCATCCGTGAAGGAAAAAATTAATATTCCCTTGATTGCTGCAGGGGGCATTGCCACAGGGAGGGCCATGTTGGCCGCCATGGTACTTGGTGCCGATGGGGTGCAGGTCGGAAGCCGGTTTGTGGCGAGTCCCGAAGCTTCTTCCCATAATATCTTTAAACAATGGGTGGTCAATGCACAAGAAGGGGATACCCATCTGACACTAAAGGAATTGGCCCCTGTTCGATTGTTGAAAAATAAATTTTATAGCGATGTGCAAGCCGCTTATGCCAAAGGGGCATCGGTGGAAGAACTGAAAGCCTTGTTGGGAAGGGGAAGGGCAAAAAAAGGCATGTTCGAAGGCGATACCGAGGAAGGGGAACTGGAAATTGGCCAAGTATCGGGATTGATCCATGACATTAAGCCTGCTGCACAAATCGTAAACGATCTGATGGCGGAATTCCATGCCGCCAAAGCGGAAATTCAAGACTATTAGCACTTTGCGTTAAAAGTTTACGAAACTTTTGATACATTTACGCTGCGCAATGAGAACACTAATCCCCACACTACTCCTTTTTGTGCTCGCTCTGCATTGCCATGGGCAAGTGGAACGGGACAAAGCCCTTCATTTTTTGGGAGGAAATTTATTTGGTTTGGCCGGAGCCGGTATCGCTAAGCAAGCTTCTGATGGTAATCGTATTTGGACCTTTGTGGGTTCCGTGGCAGGAAGCACCCTGATCGGGTTGGCCAAGGAAACCGTTGATGCAGGCCAGAGCAACAATGGATGGGACAATGATGATCTCGCAGCTACCATTTTGGGTGGTGTAACAGTGGGTGTGACGATTGACCTTTTCGCTAAAAAGGATGATAAAAAACGGCTTCGTGGCAGCTATGCCCACCGAAAATCGAAAAAGAACAAACTACTGATTCCAGAGCCCAAAACGGAACTGGTATTCTTCGAAGGAAAGTTGCCCAGTTTGAATACACTCGGGCTTTCTTCGCAACTGGCGGATCTTAAATAAGCCCACGCGCCTTAATTTCCAAATATTTGTTGATGGTATTAATGGTCAGGTCCTCGGGCTTGGTCAAGATGGTTTGTATACCATGTTTGCGTAATTCGTTCACGATCAATTTCTTCTCATAAATGAATTTTTCGGCTATCGTCTGTTCAAAAATTTGATGGACCGTCTCCGCTTTTTGGGTGGCAAATTCATTCAGTTCGGTATTCTCGAAAAAAATCACCACCAAAAGGTGTTGCTTGGCCATGGCCACCAAATAGGGGAGCTGTCGGTGCAGCGCATCCAAGGTTTCAAAATTGGTGTAGAGCAAGAGTAGGCTGCGCTGGTTCAGGCTACGTTTCACATCCACATACAATCTGCTGAAATCACTTTCGATAAAATTGGTCTCCAGATTATAAAGCGTTTCCAAAATCAAGTTCATTTGTGAACTGCGTCGCTCTGCGACCACCCTGTTTTCGATTTTATCGCTGAAGGAGAACATCCCGGCTTTATCCTGTTTTTTCAAGGCGATGTTGCTGATCACCAAGGTGGCGTTGATGGCATAATCCAAAAGGCTCAGGCCGTTGAAGGGCATTTTCATTACCCGTCCTTTATCGATGACCGAATAGATAGGCTGCGATTTTTCATCCTGATATTGGTTCACCATCAATTGGCTGCGTTTGGCGGTCGCTTTCCAGTTGATGTTACGGATGTCATCGCCCAAAACATAATCCTTGATTTGTTCGAACTCCATGGTATGCCCGATCCGTCGGATTTTTTTCAAGCCATATTCGTGTAATCGGTTGGTGAAAGCGATGAGGTCGTATTTCTGCAATTGCAAAAAGGAGGGATAAACAGGCACTTCCTGTTCTTGGTCGAACCTATATTTTTTGGCCAAAAAACCAATCGGGGATATCGCGAAAACATTTAGGCTTCCAAAGGAATACACGCCACGTTCTGTGGGTCGAAGGTGGTATTGGTATAGTTTGGCCTGCCCCTTGTTCAGTTTACTTTGTAGACCAAAATCCCGTTTTTGAAATTGGATGGGAATTTCATCAATGATTTTTAGCGTCACTGGGAAGAGATAGGTGTTTCCTAACTGCAATTGAATCAAATTTTCATCCCCGTTGGAAAGTTTGTCGGTCAATATGCGATGGCCTTCAATTTTTCCCTTGGATGCAAAAAGCAAAAGCAGGTCGACCAAGAGCAGCAAACAGAACAAAAAGAAAAGAATCTTAAGGGCTCCATATAGATTGGGAACCATAAAGGAAACCACAAAGCCAGCCACTAAGGTCGTTAAGACCATGAAGAACCGTTTTTGAAGATATATGGGCCTAAAGATTTTTTTCACGGGGATTATCTTGGAATTTCAATGCTGTCCACAATCTGTTTTACCACTTGCTCCGCGGTCAACCCTTCCATTTCACGTTCCGGGGTGAGCATGATGCGGTGTGCCAAAACAGGGGCAGCTACTTTTTTAATGTCCTCCGGGGTTACAAAATCCCGTCCATTGATGGCTGCCAACGCCTTGGATGCCTCCATGATTGAAATGGAAGCTCGTGGTGAGGCCCCTAGGTACAAATTGGCATTGGAACGGGTGTTGTCCACAATGGATGCTATGTATTTCAGAAGATTCTTCTCCACTATAATGGACCTTATGGTATTTTGATATTCCGCTATCTCGGCTGCCGATAGCAAGGTACTTACCAAATCTTCCTCCACTTTGGTCTTTTGTTCATGCTTGCTTTCCAGAATTTGGATTTCTTCTTCCAGGCTTGGGTAGTACACATTGATCTTGAAGAGGAATCGGTCCAATTGGGCCTCTGGCAAGCGATACGTGCCTTCCTGTTCAATGGGGTTTTGGGTGGCAAACACCAAAAAGGGAGGCTGCATGCCATACTCGATGCCATCCATGGTAATCTGCCGTTCGGCCATGGCCTCGAATAAGGCAGCTTGGGTTTTGGCCGGGGCACGGTTGATCTCGTCGATCAAAATGATGTTGGAGAACAAGGGGCCTTTCTTGAACTCAAACTCCGAAGTTTTCACATTGAAGATGGAAGTCCCCAAAATATCACTGGGCATTAAATCGGGCGTAAACTGAATCCGACTGAAATCCACGTTCATGGTTTTGGCCAATAGTTTGGCGGTCACTGTTTTGGCCACTCCGGGGACACCTTCTATCAACGAATGTCCATCGGCCAAAATGGAGATGATCAACAATTCGATCATGTCCTGTTGCCCGATGATCACTTTGCCCAATTCAGATTTTATCTGGCCCACAGCTTCCTGAAGTTTGGTCAGGTCCACTCGGGAATTAAACTGAAGTCCGTCGTCTTGTGTTTCTTGTTCTTCCATAGATCACTGCTTAAATGCGGTTATTTTTTTATTGAGTTCTATACTTTCCTGCTCGGTGTGCGAGCTTTTGTTTTTCAATCGGATAATGTATTCGATCAATTTTTTGGTCTGGTCCAGATCTTTGCCCGACTTGGCGGCCAACAGTTGTATGGTACGCTCATTCATTTGGGCGGTATCCACATGATAGTGGTTGCGGACATCGGCCAAAAAGTAATTGATTTTTTTATGGATCAAATCGGTGTAGTCCTTATTTTGATGGTACAAGGAACCTACCGCTTTGGCAAATTCCACGGAGGAATTTTTTAAGGGTTCCACCACGGGAATGATGCGCTGCTCCCTTTTCCCCTTGAACAGCACAAACAACAGAATGCCCAAAATGGTCAAGTAATAGGCCCATTTGAGCGAAGCCTGGTTCAATACAAATCGCATGGGCGAATCGATGATCACACGCCCCGCTTTTTTGTAATTGTCCCAATACAGCAGTTCACGATCCGTTACATAGGAAAACGTTTGGGTAACATAATCCGCATTGCCTTTAAGCATATAATAATTGGCATAAGCCTGGGGCGTGGCGCTAAGAATAAACTGACCTTTCCCGAAATTGGTTTTGATGAAGTTTGGACGCGTCACGGTTTCCTCGGGTTTGTCGTCCAAATAGGTGCTACGGGTATAAGTAATGTGTCCCAAAACAGTGGTGTTGGTCGAATCCACACTGGTAAAATGGGAATTGAACACACCACGCGACAGCTCATAGGTACGATCAGTAAACGCATCGTGAGTCAAGTCCAAGGTAGCCGTACCTTCCTGTAACGAATAATCGGAACCAATGTCAATATTTAACGTATCCATCAACTCCCAACCAAAACCGGTGGCCGCAATGAACACGGTATTGCCCTGATTGACAAAATCCAACAATTGATGGGTTTCCTGCGTGTCCAAATCAATATATTCATTTATGAATATGTAATTGGCTGCCTGCAGGGTATCACGTTCCGTTAACACATCGTACACACTTTCCTGAACGGTTTCAATAGTGCTTTCCGGGAAAATGGTTGGTAGTTCGTTGTACAGCACAAAGCAACCAAACGGGATTTTGTCCACCGCAGTGTACGATGGCCGCCAATTGATGGGTTTGGGACGCACAATTTCTGTAACGATGATGCCCAGCATCACCACTATAAAAACCACGATGATTATTTTCGATCTCCGGTCCATGCTCAGCGTGTAATCAGGTTTTTAAGTTTGTTGAACCGTTCATCGGTTTTTTGGTAGCCCGATTCGTCCAAGGGCTGCTCCCCGTACCAAATGTGTTCGTAGAGATAGGTTGCTTTCTTGAACTCTTGCTGGAGTTGGCCCTCCTTTATTTCCCGTTGATAGTCTGAATTGGTCTTATCAAAATGCCAGGCAATCAGGTTTTGTTGGGACAAAAGTTTCAATAGTTTCAAAAATTGATAGCGCACCGCCAAGCGATAATCTTTGTTTTTTAGGGCATCGTTCATCAAGGCATCCAAATCGATGGACTCAATATGTTGTTCGGAAAGGTCAATATCGATAATGGATTTGGCCTTTTTGGTAAAAATGGCATTGAACTGTTCGTTAACGAACATGCGAACCAGCAAGTAGATCACCAAGGCGCCCATAAGGGCGTAAATGATGTACTCCAAAATCAATAACGTCCGTGGCGATATGTCGAAACCAAAGGTGTTGCTGACCAAATTCAGGAACCAACGAATGGCCCTACTGAGGAGGTTGGCCGATTCTCCCGTTTTTACATCATAGTCAAATTCTTCCCCCGTGTATTTTTGGTTAAGACTATCGGATAGTTTTCGTTCCGTCAGTACCGAATTTTGATCTTCGGGCAATACAATGGTATCGTTTTGGGCATACCCCAATCCTACCCAGAGGAAAAAAATTACTATGTACAACCGATTGCTCACTGTTCCGTTTGACCTATCTGTTCGATTTTGCTTCTTGTGTTGATGTTATAGGTTTTTTCATGAAGGGCATAAAAAAGCACCCCGTTCACAAATTGGGAAAGGCACTGGGCATACACCATCAAAATAAGCAATAAGCAGGTGCCCAAGGTATAGATCACAGTGGCGACCACCGAAGTGCCCACTTCAACATTATTTTCCACTACATGAAAGGTGTAGATACCTATGATGATGCCAGGAACCATCAAAATAATGAAGAACAGCAGGCCGTTCAGCAATCCCAAAATAAAATTGACCCCTACCGATCGCCAAAAATTGTTCATGACCAAATTCCGACCTTCGGAAAACCCTTCTATCACTCCCTTATTTTGGCTGATCATGCTGAAAAAGGAAACCCCGATCCAAGCGGTTATCGCAAATTGGAGGATGTATTGGGCAATCATGCCCAGTAACGGGATGAGGGCCATGATAAAGGCCACAATAAAAAAGACGAAGTAGATGGGAATCAACAAGAGAATGAACACCAACGTATTCCCCAAGTTTTTCTTGGTGTGCTGCCATACCTCCCTTTTGTCAAAATCTATTCCTTTGTGTTCTTCATATTTCACCAAATAGGAAGAGCTCAAACTATAGTTGAACCCTGCCACAACAATAAAAATCAACGCAAAAAGGACAAAACCCGTTATCAAATAAGTGACATAGGTTTCTGTATTGCCCGGATCGGCACTTACCCCATATTGGTTATAGCCATCGGTGATCATGCCCACAAAACCGGACACCAAAAAATAACTGGTGATCAATAGGCCGATCAAGAAAATACCGTTATAGCTAAGAAACACATTGGTGAACTTTTTCAGGTTCTGCCGAAGAAAATCAAAATAAACGGAAAGGATGTCCCCGAAGTCACGGTTGACCCGGAGTTCAATGTATTTGTCCTTCATGTACTTTTCGGTTTAGTAAGATAGGGTATAGGATATAATAGAAAACAATCAAAACCAATGAGCCGCCAATGATCAAATACGCCATCCAGTCGGGCATTTCGGCGTAGCGGGTAATGAATCCTTCGATAAACCCCGCAATAATGAAAAAGGGGATGGTGCTTACCACGACCTTCAACCCATCCTTGGCGCCTTTCATGAACGAGACCCTTCGCGAATAGGTTTTGGGGAACAAAATACTGTTGCCCATGATCAATCCCGCACATCCTGCAATGATGATCACCGATATTTCAATGGTGCCATGGAGCCAAATCTGTCGGTTTGCCTCAAAAAATACACCTTTGGTGTAAAAGAATGTGATAAAGGCACCCAACATGACCCCGTTGCTAAACAGAATATAGGCTGTGCCAATGCTGGTGATCACTCCAAAGGCAAATGCCAAAAATCCCACGCGTATATTATTGATGGTTATGCCCAAAAAAGTCCCGATTTCACTTCCGCTTTTATAGATGGCTGTGGGTTCGCCCATAGCGATGTTATTTAGGGTCTCATTTACATAGGCGTCCCCCAATATCAAACGTACAAAAGTGGAATCATTGAGGGCCGAAAGGGCACCAATGGCGGTGGCCACCCCAAAGATCAGAAATGCGATGAGCAGGGTCTTGTGGTATTGTCTAAAAAACAAAGGGAACTCCTTGCCCCAAAATTCCAAGATACGGTTACCCGATTCTTTTTTGTTCTTATAAATTTTTTGGTGTGCCTGAGAAGCCAGTGAGTTCAAGTACAATAAAGTCTTGCTTTCAGCGTAATAGGTCTGCGCGTAGGCCAGATCGTTGGTCAGTTGGATGTAGCCATCCACCAAGGCATCGGGATCGGTATGGGAACGGGATGCAATTGCTTTTTCAAAAGCAATCCATTTTTCCTTATTTTGTTTCACAAAGGCAGCTTCGCGCATACGTGGAATTTCCTAAAATCTAAAAATACGGTTATATGGGTAACCTCCAAATCAATACAACGCAAAATGTCAACCTAGATTATAAAATCGTTGGCCTCGGAGAGCGAATAGTTGCTTTTTTAATCGATGGACTTATCCTCTACATGTATGCCTATCTGGTAAGTGTGATCAGCAATGTCATTGGATTTATTTATGAGGATACTTGGACCCAACGGGGTTTGGCGGCCCTGATTTTTTTACCGGCCATGTTCTATTCCTTGTTGATGCACAGCTTGTTCAACGGGCAAACCGTAGGTAAAATGTTGATGAAGATGCGGGTGGTGCGTTTGGATGGCACTCCGGTGCACTGGAGCAATTTGTTGGTGCGTTGGATGCTCCGTTTGGTCGATATTTGGATTTTTTTGGGTTCCATTGGGATTTTGAGCATTTTGTTTTCAGAAAAAAGACAGCGCGTGGGCGATGCCGCTGCCGGTACGGTGGTGATCAGTACCAAGAAGAAAACCAAGGTCACCCATACCATTTTGGAAGAAGTGGAGGAGGAGTACGTGCCCCAATTCACCAATGTGACCTTGCTGACCGATAAAGATGTGCGTTTGATCAAGGAGACCTATCTGATTGCCAAAAGGAGTGGGGATTTCAAAACATTGACCGCGCTTCGGGTGAAGGTGGACAGTATTCTGAAAACCAATTCTTCCCTCTATGATGTGCCGTATTTGGATACGGTGCTGAAAGACTATAATTATTACACCCAAAAAATGTAGGCATGCTGTACCAAACCATTGACATTTTGGGAACCGTGGCCTTTGCCATATCGGGTGTGCTGGTGGCGATGGAAAAGCGGCTGGACTTGTTCGGGGTATTGATCATTGCCTTTGTGACCGCAATCGGCGGCGGTACCCTTAGGGATTTGTTAATTGGGAACACCCCTGTGGCATGGATGCGGGACCTTACCTATGTGAGCACCATTTTTATCACCGTGGTTTTTGCCATCTTGTTTGTCAAGCAATTGAAATATCTTCGTAAATCCCTTTTTTTGTTCGATACAATTGGCATTGGACTGTACACTATGTTGGGTGTTGAAAAAGGGTTGGAAGCAGAGCTTTTGCCCATCATGTGTATCTTTCTGGGTACCATGACAGCCTGTTTTGGTGGCGTTATCCGCGATATTCTCTGCAATGAAATTCCCGTGATCTTTCGGAAGGAAATCTATGCCACTGCCTGTATTGTGGGCGGTGCTAGTTATTTTCTATTGGTTAAACTCGCCCTTCATGAAACCTATGCCTATATCGCCGCTATTTGTGTTGTGATTTCTTTGCGGTTGTTGGCGGTAAAATTTGGTATTAGCCTTCCCAATATTTATCGGAAACAAGCTTAACCTTACATTGGCTAACTTTTCTTCAATAGTGATTAACCTTTGGTTAGGGTGATTAACCGTTGGTTAAGTTTTATTACACTTTCGTTAGTCTTGTCCCAAGCGGTATAATTCTACTTTGGTTGCCACACTGGTCACCGGTGTAGGAACGATCATCCTTAAAAGACCCTAAAACCAATCAATCACAACCAAATGAGAACACCACAATCACTTATTAAATTAAGTATTATTGCCATTTCCTTTTTTGCAATTCAATCAACCCAAGCGCAAGGCTGTGTGGCCATTCGGCATTTTTCTTCCTGTGTGGGGAATACGCTGGAAAGTAACCTATTGGGTCCCGGAGATATTCAAATAGGAACCAATTACCGTTATTTTAAATCCTTTAGACATTTCCGGGGCACTGAAGAAGAACCTGATCGTGTGGCCAATGGCTCTGAAGTGATCAACCATTCGCATTCCTGGGACTTCTTTTTAACCTATGGTATTTCCAATAGAATATACACCAGTATCACCATTCCAACGGTCATCAATACACGATCATCGCTCTACGAACACGGCCGTGAAGAACGAAACACCACTTTTTCGAGGGGGTTGGCCGATATCCGGGTAGGAGTGGGCTATTGGGTATTTGACCCGGTCGAGCATCAAAACGGGAATTTGGCCTTGGGCTTGGGACTCAAATTGCCAACGGGCAATTACAATGCTTCCGATATATTTTACAACGTTGGTCCAGAAGGAAGTCCCCAAGTTCGTCCCGTAGATCAAAGCATTCAACCAGGGGATGGTGGTTTTGGAATCACAGTGGATTTTCAATTCTATCACAAATTGGCCGAAAAGTTTTTTGCTTATGGTGGCGGCTTTTATTTGATCAACCCGAGAGAAACGAATGGTACCCGAACGTTTCGGGAAACGTTGAGCCCCATTTTGCAAAACGAGGCCATTATGGCGGTGCCCGATCAGTTTTCAGTGCGTGCCGGTGCCAGCTATGCAATAAGCAATACCATTTCCACGTCGTTGGGCGCAAGGTATGAGGGTGTGCCGGTTAAGGATTTGATTGGAGGCAACGAAGGGTTCAGACGGCCCGGAAACGTCTTGTCCATTGATCCAGGAATTGCCTTCATGAAAAACAATTTTGCCCTAAATCTGAATGTGCCTTTTGCAGTTCGCAGGGAGCGTCCACAAAGTGTGACGGACAAGCAGACAGAGGAATTAACTGGAAATCCACGGAACGGTGATGCGGCTTTTGCCGATTATTTGATCAATTTGGGCATTTCGTATCGCTTTGCCAACAAAAAGGTAAAAGTAGATCCCGAGTTGATGAATGAATTTAAAAACTAAACCAAAGAGGAAGACCACGCATGTCGGTCTTCCTCCCAATAATTGATTACGAATATAGTGTTACTAGCCAATGTGCATTGGATTTAAACCTCAATTTTTCAAACGGATCTTGCTGATCTTCTTTATCGTTGGGTTTGTCTGTCATTCCCAAAAATTAGTAAAAGGCAAAGTAGTTGATGCTGCCGATGGTCAACCGCTATTGGGCGCCCAAATCGTTGTGGAGCCTGGTGGAAGGGGAACACTTACCGATGATTATGGACAATTTGATATACTTATAAATAAGGATGATAGGTTCCTTCTGATTAAATATTTGGGCTATGAACAAAAGGAGATCAATCTGTCCAACATAAAATTGAATTTTGGAACCATTGCCCTTACTAGATCGAACACTACCTTGGATGAGGTAATTGTAAGTGCTTCCCCAAAAAACTTTAAAAGCGAATTTGTTGGGAGCAATTTTCGTATCAACCCCGTTACCTTACAAAATATAAACCCCGTAAGTACCGAAGAAGTTTTACGCACCGTTCCTGGGGTAAACATTGTGGGTGATATGGGATTGTCCAATCGGCCCAATATCAGTATAAGGGGTTCATGGGGTCGAAGGTCCAAAAAAGTGTTGCTCATGGAAGATGGAACTCCCTCGGCACCTGCTCCATACATTGCTCCGGGGGCCTATTACAATCCTGTGAGCGATCGTATTACCTCTATTGAAGTGTACAAAGGGGCAGATCTTTTGAAATATGGTCCAAACAATATGTACGGTGCCGTGAACTATATCACGGCCTTGCCACCCCAAAAACCGACGGTTCGTGTAAAATTAACGGGAGGTCAACGCAATTATGCCTCAGGTTTGTTTTCCTATGGTGGAACCTGGAACCAGGTTGGGGGTTTGGTGGAAGGGGTATATAAAAAGTTTGATGGCTACACGGATAATTCATCGGTGGAAATCCTGAACTTGAACGCCAAGATATTTGCCCAGTTATCCGAGAATCAATCTCTGTATTTTAAGGTCAGCGGTCAGTTTGAGGATAACCAGGCTTCTTTAAGTTCACAGACACCCTACACTTTTGAGACGGACGCTACCCAAAATCCTTTGGATGCGGATCAATTCACCATGCGGAGGTATGGGGTGGATATTATTCACAAATGGTTGCCTAACACTAACCTAAGTTTTACCACAAAGGTATATGCTTCCGATTTTGAAAGGGATTGGTGGCGACAGGTCACCGCTAAAGTTAGAGCCTCGGAAGTCCTGGATTATGTTGGTGAAAACATTTTTACAGACCGATACGGCTATTTGGCAGGTAAAGCTTTTGGTGACGAAGATTATGTGATCGTTGGTAGGGTACAGGATGGGCGTGAAAGTACCACTGATAGTCGTTGGATTTACCGAGTGTCAGGGTTAAAAGAAACCATAAAGTCGAAATGGAAGGCTTTTAATGCGCCCAGCTCATTTGAAACTGGCATAAATCTGCACAGGGAAACATTCAAAGATGTGTTTTTGGTGGCGGATAGTTCCCGTTGGGCTAGAAGTGGGCGAACCACAAAAGATCTATGGTATAGACTTTGGTCGGTGAACGGATATGTTAGAAATGAATTCAACTTTGGCAAGTTTTTAGTGGTCCCCATCATTCGATTTGAGCATGTGGATATGTACCGACAAGATTTGATGGCATTGGCTCAAAATCCTAATCTACAAAGTACTTCTGACGGAAGGGAGCCTAATGTGTACAATCAATTTTTACCGGGGATATCATTAAACATGCAACTTAAGGAAAGTGAGCTTTTTGGAAGTGTGTATGAAGGAATGATCGCCCCATCCAAAGTTTTTGGGTTTTTGGTGGAACAAAATGGAGTAGTGACCAATCCCCTGGCCGGTCAATCCATCAATATTAAACCGGAATTAAGCTGGAACAAGGAATTGGGTTGGCGGGGCAGTCTGTTGAACAACTGTGTACAAGGTCAGGTCACCTATTTTCACAATGCCAGTAGAAATTTTTATGCAGGAGGTCGGAACGAGCTATTCACCGAATTGGGTAAAATTAATGTGCATGGTTTGGAAATGGCCCTTAACCTAGAATTGTTCAATACCAAGGGGCATCAACTCCATTTTTTAGGGAATTTGACCTACATGCAGTCCAAGGTGATCGAGGGTAAACTGGAGGACAAGGATTTGTTTTCTCAGGTAATCCACAGTGCGGCAACCCAAAATGAATATATTCAAAAAGTAAATGCCAACAGGGATGCCTTTGAAGTGTATGTGGATGAAGGTGGTGGAGAGAGTTTATTGACCGATGCAACAATCAATACCACTGATTTTAATACTATCACAAAGAGTGTGATCACCTTTGGTGATGCTGGAATTTCCGATGCGGAAGCACCCTATACACCCAAGATTAATATGAGCCTTGGATTAAGTTACGATTGGATGGGTCTTTCCAGTGGTTTCAACGTGCACCACGTGGGCAAGCAGTTCACGGAGTTCCACAATTTTATCTCAGAATCGGCCGATGGAGCCATAGGGGAGTTACCTTCTTTTACCACGGTAGATGCCTACGTCAACTACGATTTTACCATTGGGAACAAAACGGACGCAACGGTATATGTAAACGGCAAGAACATTACAAATAAGCTGTACCGGGCCTCAAGATTGAACAGGGCCACCTCAGGAATTTTTGCTGGCGGTTTTCGTCAGGTCATTTTTGGAATCAACTTGAAAATTTAACTTTTACCATTATGAAAACCACAAAAAAACTAAACAATGATTGTTTAATTTCAGTAGCCATTGGTTTGGTCTACCTTTGGTTCGGTGCATTAAAATTTGTCCCACACCTGAGTCCGGCAGAGGATTTGGCAAGAAACACCATCGATCACCTCACCTTTGGATTGATTAACGAACGTCTCTCCATTATCCTCCTTGCCATATGGGAAGTAGGCTTGGGGTTGCTGTTGATTTTCAACCTGTTTCGAAGAACGGCTATTTATATTGCCTTGGCGCATATGGTGCTGACCTTTACCCCGTTGCTTTTCTTTCCCAACGAGACCTTTGGTCAAGGCCCGTTTGTTTTGACCTTGGTGGGACAGTACATCATCAAGAACCTTATCATCATTGCGGCCCTGTTGTCGCTTCGGCCAAGTCCAAAGGAAGCCAGGGTACCCAAAACGGTAATGGATACCGATGAAAACACATCGCCGAAGTTTCAATTAATTGGCAAAGATTTCTTTAAAAAAGTGCGTCATTCGTAGCCAAGAGCGATCGTTGGCCAATGGATTGAACATCATGCCCTGGTCCGGAGCATTCGCGTTGGGATTGGTGAAGGCGTGTCCCGTATGGCCAAATACATCCATTTCCCAAATAGCATTGCGCTCCGTGAGCTCATAGCCAAGGGCCACGATGTCCTTCGGAAAGGCAAGGGGATCTTCCCAACCATGCAGTACCAAAATTCGGGCCTTGATGTCTTCTTCCTGCTCCAACCCCGGTGGGTCGAATATACCGTGGAAGCATACGGATCCTTTAATATTCACTCCGGATCGCGCCAAGTCCAAAGCACATTTACCTCCAAAGCAAAAACCGATAATGGCTACTTGGGCAGCGTCGGCCAACTCATGTTTTTTTATTTCTTCCATGGCCAACAGCAATCGGTTGAGCAGTTCCTGTCGATCGGCCAACATTTCGTTCATAATTTCCTCTGCTTCTGTGGCATCCTTGGCTCTTCTGCCTTGGCCATACACATCGATGGCAAAGGCCAGATAACCTTGTTCCGCCAATGCCTCGGCCTTTTCCACTTCAAATTGGGATTGGCCTACCCAGGTATGGGAGACCATGACCACGGGTCGTTTTCCTTTTTGGGCCTCATCATAGGCAATAACCCCCTGAAAGGTTTGCCCAAGACCCTTGTAGCTAAATTCTTGGGTTGTAATCATTTTGAGTTTGTTGTTTTCCGTTCATATCTAAATTAGATTTTTTTTGATACGGTCACAACACCTCGGCCTTAAGGATGTAAATATTTTTCAACGGCCAGTCGCCATCCCCAACAGGTACCTGGTTGATCTTGTCCACGACATCCATTCCGGAGATTACTTTGCCGAACGGTGTGTACGAACCATCCAAGTGGTAAGAGCCCGGGTCGGTCACCACGATAAAAAACTCGTAAGGCGATGCTAGTTTGTGCGGATTGTCCCGTTCACTACTCGGCATCGATATGGTGCCCCGATGGTGTTTGTATCCTTTCTTGGCGTCCGGAGGCAATAGGTATCTTCCGATGTTTGAACGTTTTCTTGCGGTACGCCGGTCGTCCGAATTACCGCCTTGAATAATAAAATTCTTTACGATACGGTGAAACTGGGTGCTATCAAAATATTTTTTTCGGGCCAGGTAGATGAAGTTGGCCTTGTGGTAGGGCACATCATCATACAGTTCCACAGTGAAGCTGCCCATAGTGGTAGTGATCTTCACCTTGTTTTTCTTCAAGTCTTTGGTATAGTTGAAGAAGAAATCGATGGCATTCTCCTCGGTCAGCCGAAAAGTGTCCTTCTCCACTTCCGCGACTTCGGTGGTATCCTGTTCTATTTGGGATAAAGTATCCGTTTTTGTGATTTTTTGCTCAACTTTGTCATTACTTTTTTTAGTAGATTCTCCACAGGAAACAAATAATAATAAAAGTAAACTTGCAGGTATAGCCGTTAGTCTCAACAGTATGGATTTTAAAGAATTTTACGAACTCGCTTTAAAATTAAAAAATCTGCCACTTCCTGGGGAGTATTCCCATCATAAAATGTCCCCGGAACTTCGGATACAATGGTTGAAGGAGAACAAGATTACCGATGTGAATCCGAAGCGTGCAGGGGTCATGGCCCTTTTTTATCCCGACTTTCAGGAGAAGACCCGGTTGCTTTTGATCTTGAGAAAGGCTTATGAAGGTGTCCATTCCAACCAAATTGCCTTCCCTGGCGGAAAAGAGGAACTAACCGATAAAGACCTATTGGAAACCGCTTTGAGGGAAACCCACGAAGAAGTGGGTGTGGAGCCGAGCGCCATTGAAGTGATCAAGGAGTTGAGCGAGGTGTACATCCCGCCCAGCAATTTTTTGGTGCGTCCTTTCATGGGGCTGTATCCAAATCCGCAACCTTTTGTGCGTGAAGAACAGGAAGTGGAACGTATTGTTGAGGTCAATTTGATGGAATTTTTGGATGAAGGCAACTTGATCATGGAACAATTGAGCACTTCCTATGCGAAAAATATTAACGTACCTGCTTATAGATTAAATGGTTACACCGTTTGGGGTGCCACAGCCATGATGTTGAGTGAAATCAGGGAACTTTTACAGCAAGCGCTTTAACGGCTATTTTGTAAATTTGCAGTCAATCTTTCGTTTATGGGTCTGTTCAAGAAAAATCCGTTTGGCCATATTTTGTTTTTGAAACGTTGGCTGATTCGAATCGCCGGGATGATGACGCATCAGCGATACAAAGGGTTCAATACGTTGGAAATTGAGGGCTCCCAGATCATCAGGGACCTTCCAGAGAACAATGTACTCTTTGTAAGCAACCACCAAACCTATTTTGCCGATGTGGTGGCCATGTTCCATGTGTTCAATGCCAGTTTGAAGGGTCGGGACGATTCCATTAAAAACCTTGGCTATCTCTGGAATCCCAAATTGAATATTTACTATGTGGCGGCCAAGGAAACCATGAAAAAGAGTCTGCTCACCAAGATTTTGGCCTACGCGGGGTCCATTAGTATAGAGCGTACTTGGCGTGCCGATGGGCAGGAGGTGAATCGACAGGTGAAATTCAGTGATATATCCAACATTGGGAAAGCCTTGGACGATGGCTGGGTAATCACGTTCCCCCAAGGTACCACTACACCTTGGAAACCGTTGCGAAAAGGTACGGCCCACATCATCAAAAAATACAAGCCCGTTGTGGTCCCGGTTGTAATCGACGGATTTAGACGATCTTTCGATAAAAAAGGACTTCGTGTAAAAAAGAAGGGTATTCTGCAATCCATGCACATCAAGGAACCTTTGGATATTGACTACGATAACGAATCCATTGAGGCCATCTTGGAAAAATTGGAATATGCCATTGAGCAACATCCGTCATTCCTAAAGGTTATTCCAAAAGAAGAATTGTTGGCTTACGAAGAGGAAAACCAAAAAAGGCGTTACAGCTACAAGGGAAATTAGACTTCCAACTTTTTCAGATCATTGTAGTTCTGTCGGAGCCTTTTAAGCAAAATTCCATATAACAGCTTATAGAACAGCCAGATCAAGAAAAGGATCACGGCGGTAAAGACTATGGAAATTCCAATCACCATGGCCCAAAAAGCAGTGGCATTGCCATTATGCGCTGCCGCTTCCACAATTTCCTTGCCTTCGGGACCGTATAGGAGCACTCCGTACATGTTGATGATCAAATAGGTGGTAAAGATGATCAGGTTGAACCAAACATATTGGGTAACGGTCCGCTTGACACCCAGAATGGTCTTCATCAATTTCTTGGAAGAATCGGTGAAGGAAATCTTTCGGTAATTGGTATAGAACTTAAAAATGAAGTACAGTATGATGCCATAATTGATAAAATTCAGCACCATGATTACTTTATGGATGTGGAGGTCTTTCAGCTCTTGTATGGATTCTGGATCATTGAAAATAAGATTGATGCCCGCCCAAAACACAAATTCAATAATACTGATGTAAAATATCCATTTGACGATGGAAGATGATTTTTTCCAGATCATCTTATAGATTTGTTCATAGGACAATTTGGGAAGGTTCGCTTCCCTTTTTTGCCAGTCTTTTTTCAAAAGCTCCAGTTCATCCATCATAACTACGGATTTAGTATGGTTCTTAACTTGTTCTTCACTCGGTTCATCTTCACCCTTGCATTTACTTCGGAAATACCCAAAGTTTCGGCTATCTCGGTATAGTCCTTGTCTTCAAGGTACAGAAATACCAATGCCTTGTCGATATCGCCCAACTGTTTGATCGCATCGTACATCAGCTTGAGCTGTTTTTCCTCGGTATCGTCATAATCTTTGGCCTTAATTTTATAGATGACCGAGTCATAATCCTGGGTCTGCACCCTTTTTTTGGATTTTCTGTACAACGTGATCGCAGTGTTCAGGGCCACACGGTACATCCATGTGCTGAACTTGGCATCGCCCCGAAACTTTGGGTATGCTTTCCAAAGTTGTATTGTAATTTCCTGGAACAAATCGTTATGGGAATCCTTGTCGTTGGTATACAGACTGCACACCTTATGAACAATGTTTTGATTGTTCTCAAGTTCCGTCACAAAACGATGTTCCAGTTCTTTGTTCACTAATAAAGGTTGGTAAGTTTACCTTATTGGTATGAATAAAGTTGAATTTGTTACACTGTCCAATAAAACTATTTGCGGTAATCCAACGCTGGTGGTCTGTTGCCCAACATGGGAACGTATTTAAAGTCCTTTCCGCGTCGTTCTTCCAATTCGGCTTTGGCAGCTTCAACGGTTTTTGGATTTTTAAATATATCCATGGCAGTTAGGGCCAAGGTTTTTGCAGCAACCATCATACCCTTTGTGCCAATGCTCATACCACCGGCAGCTACAGCTTGCCAGCTATGGGCTGGTGTTCCGGGTACCCAAGTAGCAGTTCCCAATCCAGCAGTGGGGACGGTATAACTTACATCGCCCACATCGGTGGAACCGTAGGCCCGTGCAGTTTCCTTATAAGGTTGAATGTTTTCGGCGGTAGCCAAATCCAATGTTTCTTTGCCCAATGTTTTTGAAATCTTTTCAGCAAAAGCCTTCTCTTCTTCATTGTAACTTACACCACCCACTTTCACCAAATTATCGTACATTATTTTTTGAACGGTAAGGTTGGGCAATAATTCGTGGGTTCCCCCGATCATTTCATAATCCATGGTGGTACCTGTTCCAAGGGCCGCGCCTTCGGCTGCTTTTACGATACGGTCAAAAATATCGACAACCACATCGCGGCTTCCGTGTCTAGCGTAGTAATAAACTTCAGCAAAATCGGGAACCACATTGGGTGCCTTGCCACCATCGGTGATTACATAATGGATACGTGCATCTTGTGGGATGTGTTCCCGCATCATGTTCACCATTATGTTCATGGATTCCACACCATCCAACGCGGAACGCCCTTTATCTGGGGCACCAGCGGCATGTGCGGAAATTCCATGGAATCGGAATTTAGCTGATTTGTTGGCCAAGGCTGCACCTGCACTGGCCGCATTTGCGGATCCTGGATGCCAATGCAGCGCCACGTCCACATCATCAAAAACACCTTCCCGAACCATATATACTTTTCCGGAACCACCTTCCTCGGCAGGACAGCCATAAAAACGGATGGTGCCTTTGATTTTATTGGCTGTCATCCAATCCTTTACGGAAATGGCCGCAGCGGAAGAGGCCGTTCCAAACAAATGGTGGCCACAGGCATGGCCGGCAGCTTTTCCAGCGGATTGTTTTTCAGGTACGGCTTGTTGGGATAATCCCGGTAGGGCATCAAATTCTCCCAAAATGGCGATTACAGGGTAGCCCGATCCATATTCCGCCTTAAAGGCGGTTGGGATACCGGCAATGCCTTTGGTTATGGTGAAGCCTTCTTCTGCAAGGGTTTCCTGCAACAAGGCGGAACTTTGTTCTTCCAAATAGCCCATTTCGGCATAGTCCCAAATGGTATGGGCGATGGTGCCGTAGGTTTCTGCTTTGGAATCAAGCGCCTTCATTACGTCCTCCTTGCTTTTTTGAGCCACAAGGGAAGAAGCCCCAAGAAGTAACAGGGCTCCCAATGGGAGAAATTTTTTCATTGTAAGGTTATTTTTGAGTTAGGTTTTAAAGATACTAAAAAACCTACCCCAAAATAGTATCACCAACCGCGTATTGCGTAAATTTGCACACATGTCGAGCATGAATATTCCACAATCAAGTTTCCCTAGATTTGTCATTATAGGAGGGGGCTTTGGCGGTATTGCCATGGCCAAAAAATTAAGAAACAAAGATGCCCAGGTCGTTTTGCTGGACAAGCACAACTACCATAACTTCCAGCCATTGCTTTACCAAGTTTCCACAGGTGGGTTGGAACCAGATTCCATTGCCTATCCCATTCGAAAAGTGTTGCAGGGCTATCCCAACTTCTACTTCAGGTTGGCCAATGTAGAGGAGATTGATACCAAAGGCAAAAGGGTATTGACCAATATCGGAGAAATTTCCTATGACTATCTGATTTTGGCCACTGGGTCGGAAACCAACTTTTTTGGAAACAAAGGCATTGAAACCATGGGGATGGCGATGAAGACCATACCCCAGTCCCTGAACCTTCGAAGCCTGATTCTTGAAAATTTCGAACAAGCCCTTTTAACCGACGACCTTCACGAACGCGATGCTCTCATGAACTTTGTCATTGTGGGCGGTGGACCTACTGGAGTGGAATTGGCAGGGGCGTTGGCGGAGATCAAAAAGGGGATTTTACCAAAAGACTACCCCGATCTGGATACGCGAAGGGCACAGATCAATTTGGTGCAGGCCGGGGACCGTTTGCTGCCTGCCATGAGTGAAGTGGCCTCCAGAAAAGCGGAGCAATTTTTGGAGGGGCTTGGAGTCAATGTCTGGAAAAATATCCGTGTTGCCGAATATGATGGTAAACGGGTGACCACCAACACAAATACCATTTTTGACACCTATACCTTGGTTTGGGCAGCAGGTGTGCAAGCAGTTGGCATCAAAGGATTGGATGCCAAGGAAATCCTTTGTCGGGGCAACCGATTGAAGGTGAACCAATTTCATCAAGTGGAAGGGTTTGAGGAAATATTTGCCATTGGTGATGTGGCCCAGATGGAATCCGAGGAGTTTCCAAATGGACATCCGATGATGGCACAGCCGGCGATCCAACAAGGCCGAAATCTTGGGGATAACCTAGTGCGTCTTCTTGATGAAAAACCCATGAAACCCTTCAAGTACAAGGATAAAGGGAGCATGGCGACCGTTGGTCGAAACAAGGCTGTTGTCGATTTGCCCAAGTTCAAGTTCCAAGGCGTTTTTGCGTGGTTCGTGTGGATGTTTGTGCACCTCTATTTTTTGATTGGCTTCCGCAACAGGGTAGTGGTGTTCATCAATTGGGTTTACAATTATGTGCGATTTGATCGTGAGGCCCGCTTGATTATCCGACCCTTCAAAAAGCAAAATCGCGTCGATCGCCGGGGTCTGATGCAGGATTGATTTATTTTCTTGGGTGGAAATCGTTCAAGACTTTCGTTAAATGTTTGCGGTTCACATGCATGTACACCTCGGTGGTGGTAATGCTTTCATGGCCCAACATTTGTTGAATGGCACGCAGATCGGCCCCGTTTTCCAATAAATGGGTGGCAAAGGAGTGCCGAAAGGTATGTGGACTGATGTTCTTTTGCAATCCAATTTTTTCCGCCAATTGTTTAATGATGGTAAAGATCATCGCCCGGGTGAGTTGTTTGCCCCTTCGGTTGAGGAATACAAAATCTTCATGGTCTTTTTGTATGGCCAGATGTACCCGAACCTCTTTTCGATAGATATTGATATATTTTTTATTGATATCGCTGATGGGAACAAACCGCTGTTTGTTGCCCTTGCCCGTAACCAAGATAAAATCCTCCTCAAAATACAGGTCGGACAGTCTGAGATTGATCAATTCCGAAACCCGGAGACCACAGCCGTACAGGGTTTCCAAAATGGCCCGATTTCGTTCGCCTTCATCGCGGGAGAGATCTATGGCACCGATCAGCTGGTTGATTTCATCCACCGAAAGGGTGTCCGGTAATTTGCGTCCAATTTTTGGCGTCTCGATCAGGTCCAAGGGATTGTCTTGCCGATAATCCTCAAAAACGAGGTAGTTGAAAAAACCTTTTAATCCCGATATGATACGTGCCTGCGATCGTGGGTTCATGGTTTTGGCCACCTCATACACAAATTGTTGTATGGTTTCCTTGTCAATCTGCTCGGGCTTCGCATTAATTTCTTTTTCCTCCAAAAAGCCGACCAACTTTTCCAAATCCAGCGAATAATTGGTGATCGTGTTTTTGGAAAGACCTCGTTCAATCTTCAGATAATTTTGGTAATCGCCTATTGCCTGATGCCAATTCATAAGCCAAATATAGCTACAAATGGCTTTGGAAATTGGTTTGAAAATGCATTGGTCAATTCAAAATGGGCTTTGGTCAAATGACCGGTTCATTTCCATTTTGGAATGGATAATTTTCGCCCCAATTGATTGAAAGAAGATGTTTGTTGGGTATTAAAACACCAAAGTTCAGGTCAAATTTGAGGGGGCGGTAGGCACTATAACCCAATACGGAGCGTTAGGTTTTAATAAAATCTTAACAATGAATAAAAAGAGAATTATTTTTTCCGTTTTGGCAGTATTTGCCTTTTGCATCTCTGTAACTGCCCAATATGTGGATAGAAGTAGTACTAAAGTTGGTGTAATGGCCGGTATTCCCATGGGTGATCTATCTGATTTTTCCAAAATTGCTTTGGGTGTGGATGTGGCTTTCCATTGGGGGGTGTCCGAACTTTTTGATGTCGGTATTGCTACGGGTTTTATCAATGCTTTTGGTGAGACGGATTCTGCTACTGTAGGCGATATAACCATTGAAGGTAGCTTCGATAATTACCAAGTAATTCCAGTTGCTGCCGCAGTGCGATTGTATCCGACGTATAATTTTAAGCTGGGTGCCGATGTCGGTTATGCTGTTGGAGTAAATGAGGGAAATGATGGGGGATTTTATTGGAGGCCTGTAATTGGCTATAACATTTCGGGTAATACGGAATTGAATGTTTCCTATATAAACATCAACAATGATGGGGAAAGCTTTTCCATTGCGGCTTTGGGCCTACTGTTTTTGTTCTAAGATTAAAAGTTAACTGTTCATAACCCCAATTCTTAGCAGTTGAAACCATGAATATTAACCATTAATCACACGTAAAATGAAAAAATTACTTTTTGCTATTGCAATTGTCCTATTGGGTAATGTGGCCGTGAAGGCTCAAACCAACTACAGGGCTGCTTTGGGTTTGGGAATCGACCTGTACGATGAAGCTACCTTTTTTGGGGCCACCGGGAAATACTTCTTCTCAGATAATCATGTGGGGCAGGCCGATCTGGGATTCGAGGACAATGCTACCATTGTGACGTTTCTGTATTCCTATCACAAACAATTTGTAGGTGCTAGAGGCTTGCGATGGTATGCCGGGATTGGTCCAAGCATTATTTTTATTAAGGACTTTGATAATATTTTTGCCTTAAGGCCCCATTTGGGTATCGACTTTAAAGTGGATGGTGTTCCGTTGGTGCTGAATTTTGATTGGCGCCCTTCCATTGTGTTGAGCGATGTTGGGGACAATCAGGTGGCCGCATTCGGATTTGGACTGCAGTTTGCCATAGACTAAACTGTACAATATTGTTTATTACAGGACGGGGTTTGCCCGTCCTTTTGTTTTTATTGTATTTTTAGCGCATGAAAATCATCATCATTAATGGACCCAATTTGAATCTTTTGGGAAAAAGGGAACCTGAAGTATATGGCAGCACTTCGTTTGAAGACTATTTTGCCACACTTCAGTCCAAATTCCCGCAAGTGGAACTGCACTACTTTCAGTCCAACATAGAAGGGGAACTTATCGGAAAGCTTCAAGATGTCGGGTTCGAATATGATGGGATTATCCTCAATGCCGCCGCATACACCCATACCTCTGTTGGCATTGGCGATGCGGTTAAAGCCATTGACACGCCGGTTGTGGAGGTGCATATCTCCAATACCCATCAGCGTGAAGCGTACAGGCATGTTTCCTATATTTCACCGGGTGCCAAAGGGGTTATCTTGGGCTTTGGTCTACAGAGCTACGACCTAGCCATCCAGAGTTTTTTAGGCTAATACTTTCAAGTATTTTTTATCGGCATAAAAAGTGCCAAAAGGTAGTAGGGAAGCGATAAACAAAATAGCGAACCGTTTCAAGTTCCATTTACGCTCCCAGCAAAAAACAGCGGCCACCACCACATAGAGGATAAACAAAAATCCATGGGCGTACCCCACATATTTGTTGGGTTCCGGGATGTCTGCCCAATGCTTTAATGGCATGGACATTCCAAAAAGCAACAAATACGAGATTCCTTCCAATATGGCGGTGGACCGAAATAGTTTTAGCATACTGTTATAGGTGGATTACCTCATCATAAGCATCGGCAACGGCTTCCATTACCGCTTCACTCATGGTTGGGTGTGGGTGAACAGCTTTTAGGATTTCATGCCCTGTGGTTTCCAGTTTTCGGGCTACCACAGCTTCTGCGATCATGTCGGTAACACCGGCACCGATCATGTGGCAACCCAACCATTCACCATATTTGGCATCAAAGATCACTTTTACAAAACCATCCGCATTTCCTGATGCTTTTGCCTTTCCACTGGCAGAGAAAGGGAATTTGCCCACTTTGATTTCGTAGCCTTTTTCCTTGGCTTGTTTTTCGGTCAATCCAACGGAGGCTACCTCGGGAGTACAATAGGTACAACCGGGAATATTGCCATAATCCAAGGCTTCCACATGCATGCCCGCAATTTTTTCCACACAAAGAATACCCTCGGCCGAGGCTACGTGCGCCAAGGCTTGGCCAGGAGTAACATCTCCAATGGCATAGTACCCCGGTATATTGGTTTGGTAGTAATCGTTCACCAAAATTTTATCACGATCCACGGCAATGCCCACATCTTCCAAACCGATATTTTCAGTATTGGTCTTGATACCGACAGCGGAAAGTAGGATGTCCGCTTCCAACACTTCTTCACCTTTGGAAGTTTTTACAGTGGCCTTTACCCCATCACCTGAAGTGTCCACTTTGGTCACTTCGGCAGAGGTCATAATTTTCACACCGTTCTTTTTGAAGCTTCGCTCCAATTGTTTGGACACGTCCTCGTCTTCCACTGGAACGATGTTGGGCATATATTCCACCACGGTAACCTCTGTTCCCATGGAATTGTAGAAGTAGGCAAACTCGATACCGATGGCACCACTACCTACCACAATCATTTTCTTGGGTTGTTTTTCCAGGCTCATGGCCTCGCGATAGCCAATTACCTTTTTGCCATCTTGGGGAAGGTTTGGCAATACACGACTGCGTGCCCCGGTTGCAATGATGATATGGTCGGCGGAATATTCTGTTGTGCCGTTATCGGACTTCACCTCAACTTTTTTGCCAGGCTTCACCTTGCCAAAACCGTTTAAGACTTCAATTTTGTTCTTTTTCATCAAGAACTGAACACCTTTGCTCATACCATCGGCCACACCACGGCTTCGTTTTACCACGGCACCAAAATCGTGCTCCACGTTATCAGCGCTCAATCCATAGTCGCCAGCATGTTTCAGGTATTCGAAAACTTGTGCGGATTTCAATAGTGCTTTGGTAGGGATACAACCCCAGTTCAAACAGATGCCACCTAGGCTCTCCTTTTCAATGATGGCGGTTTTGAATCCCAATTGGGAAGCCCTGATGGCAGTAACGTAGCCGCCTGGCCCACTACCCAAAACGATGATATCGAACTTGCTCATTAGATCTTGATTTTAGTTGTTAGATTCGAAGCCTGCTCGGAGGCAAGCAGGTGCAAAAGTACGTAAAACCATCCCCAAATCCCAAGTTCAAAAAAACCAAAAAATCGGATAGTTTGTGAAATCAGGTCTGTGATTTGCCGAACAGCTTCTGGTTGAAGGCTTCCGAACCACCTTTGGGTATGGATAAAGATTTCCAATCCGGCCCTTTGATCATTTTGCCCAGCAGCACAATTTGTCCTACGTGGCTGGCATAATGGGCCAATTGCCTGTTGACGGCTTCCACAATGGTATGCTCTTGGCCCCTGATGTTGATCTTGGTGTCAAAATTGGTGGCGTCAATACTTTCCAGGGCATCAAAAAGACATTGCCAACCTTTGTCCCAAGCCAATTGCATTTCTTTTTTGGTCGGATAGGGATCTTCAAATTCCGTTTCCCGATTACGCCATGGTTTTTCACCATCCTCAGTTAAAAAATGGGTCCAACGGCTCAGCAAGTTGCCCACCATGTGCTTTACGATGATGGCAATGGAATTATCGGTGGTCCCATTGGTCCAATGGATGTCTGCATCCCCTAATTGGTCAAAGGTTTTGTCACCCAACGTTTTGTACCGATGGAACTCGAAGTTGGCACTGGCCACAAAATTTTGCCAAAAATCCATGGGTAAATCAATTCTCGGGTTCGAACCCGATACTGATGGAGTTGATGCAATAGCGCATACCTGTGGTTTCACGTGGACCATCGTTGAAGACATGACCCAGATGGCCGCCACAATTGGCACATACCGTTTCGGTACGGATCATGCCATGTGAGGTGTCCCGGATATATTCAATGGCACCTTCCACGGCTTGGTCAAAGGAAGGCCAACCACAACCGCTTTCAAATTTGTGTTCACTTTCGAACAATTTGGCGCCACATCCTTTGCAGTGATAGTTGCCATTTTCAAAATGCATATTGAATTCCCCGGTAAAGGGACGTTCGGTCCCTTTCTGACGTAAAATATAGTATTCTTCGCGGGAGAGCTGTTCCTCCCATTCCTTTTCGGTTTTTTGCACGTTGAACTGTTTCTCCATTTTTAGGGTTGTTATTATTTGGGGTCAGGAATAAAATCCAAGGCAACCCCGTTAATGCAGTGGCGCTTTCCTGTCGTGTTTCGCGGTCCGTCGTTAAAAACGTGTCCCAAATGGCCTCCACATACTGCACAATGTTCCTCGGTCCGGGCCACACCGATCTTGTAATCCACATCGTAGGCTACGTTCCCTTTGATCTCGCGATCAAAACTTGGCCATCCTGTTCCAGAGTCGAATTTGTGCTCGCTTTTGAACAAAGGGGTGCCACATCCGGCACAAACATAGGTACCTTTTTGTTTGTTATCCAGCAAATCACTCGAAAATGCATTTTCGGTGGCGGCCCTTCGCAATACGTAATATTCCATATCGGTCAGTTCGGCCCGCCATTCAGCATCGGTTTTGGAAACTTTGTAGGCTGTTTCTTTTTTGCTCTCCTTTTTGTTTTCTTTTTTCACTTCCTGTGAATTGCCCTTGCATCCAGTAAGGATTACCAAGGCAATCAATAGCAATCTTTTTCCCATGTTCGATTTTTATTTATTTGGACGTAAAAATGCACGCTTCCTAACAAAATACGTGAAAAATAAAAAAGTCCCGTCGAAAAACAACAGGACTTTAAATTACAGTTTTTTAATGAATTTAGTTGAGGTTCAACTTCATCACTTTTTCTTCGGTAATGCCGAGGTTGGACATTACGCTTTCAAGATTGGACATGTCCATTTTGGACCCTTCGGCATATTCACTGGGAATGATCACTATCCTAAAAAGTTGATTGTCGGTAAATCCGGGGTCAAGGACCGAAAGATCAAAATTACCATCGATGAACAGTTCCACATCCACGAACGTATGGGCGAAAACATATTGGATAATCCCCTCGTTCAAGAAATAGTTTTGGGGAATCTGGCTCCAAGCATCGGCAGTTGTTCCGTCATTAAGGTCGATTAGCCCATCGTGTCGGTAAACCAATACGGCATCGGACTCAAATACTTCAAAATTGGTGACATCCGAAAAATTGATCAAGGTGCTGTACAGGTTGTTCACGGCATCATATCCGAAATTTACGCCCTCCACTTCAATTACTTGTCCTTGAATGCCGTCGAGACCGTCCAGTCCATCGAGTCCATCCCTTCCGTCAAATCCGGGAGGTCCTTGGGGACCTTCACAGGCAACGGTAAATAAAACGATAATGGCTCCTAAAATTGTATTTAATTTATTCATGATTTTGGATTTTTGATTTGTCTTGAATTGTGTCTGTTCTGCAAGAAAATCAAAAAGCGTTCCATTTTTTAAAAAATGTTGTTTTATTGGGCAAAGAAGTTGCCAATATCGGTTTCTTGCCCAAAGATGTGTATTATTGTATATACTAAATCCTCATTTATGACCAAGGTAGTTCCACATAGTTTATTTTCCGAGTTCGACATCGATCTCTTTAAAGTAGGCAAACATTTTAGGTTGTATCAAAAATTAGGGTCGCACCTTACCGAAGTCGATGGTGTAAAGGGCACCTATTTTGCCGTTTGGGCACCTTCTGCCAAATCGGTATCCGTGATTGGGGATTTCAACCATTGGAAAGTAGGCGAGCACGAACTGAACGTACGTTGGGACAGCAGCGGAATTTGGGAAGGATTTATCCCCGGTGTGGACAAGGGGACCAAATACAAATACAAGATCCATTCGTACAACAACGACGTTTGGACCGAAAAAGCGGATCCATTTGCTCGGTTTTGTGAGCAGCCGCCCAAAACAGCATCGTTGGTTTGGGATGCCCCCTACACTTGGAACGACCAGCAATGGATGGACACCCGGGAAGAAAAAAATGCGCTCGACAAGCCATATTCGGTATATGAAGTGCATTTGGGTTCTTGGAAGAAAAAGAACGGCTGGGAATCTTTGACCTATTTGGAACTCGCCGATGAATTGGTGGACTATGTGGCTGAAATGGGCTTTACCCATGTGGAGTTCATGCCGGTAATGGAATATCCGTTCGACCCTTCGTGGGGTTATCAATTGACCGGTTATTTTGCACCCACTTCGCGTTTTGGCAAACCAGAGGACTTTAAGGTATTGGTGGACAAGTTCCATCAAAAGGGAATCGGTGTGATATTGGACTGGGTACCTTCGCATTTTCCTGAAGATGCACACGGATTGGGCTTTTTTGATGGTTCACATCTGTACGAACACCCAGATCGAAGAAGAGGGTACCATCCCGATTGGAAGAGTTTGATCTTCAACTATGGAAGAAACGAAGTACGCGCCTTTTTGATCAGTAATGCTGTTTTTTGGCTCGATCAATACCATGTGGATGGACTTCGTGTTGATGCGGTGGCCTCCATGTTGTATTTGGATTATTCTCGTGAAGATGGGGAGTGGGAACCCAATATGTATGGCAATAACGAGAACTTGGAAGCCATGTCGTTCATTCGTGAAATGAACCAGGAAGTGTATGCCAGTTTCAAAGGGGTACAGACCATTGCCGAAGAATCCACGGCCTTTACGGGGGTTACCAAGCCCGTGCATTATGGTGGACTTGGTTTTGGCATGAAATGGATGATGGGTTGGATGCACGACACGCTTGAATTCTTTAAAAAAGAGCCGATTTACCGCTCCTACGATCTTAATGAGATCACCTTTAGCCTTACCTACGCCTTTACCGAGAACTTTATGCTGCCCTTCTCGCACGATGAAGTGGTCTATGGAAAAAAATCGCTCTTGTACCGCATGCCCGGCGATGAATGGCAACGCTTTGCCAACCTGCGGCTATTGTTTGGCTATATGTTTACCCATCCCGGGGGCAATTTATTGTTCATGGGCGGGGAGTTCGGCCAATCATCCGAGTGGAACTTTCAACAAAGCTTGGAATGGCACTTGACCCAATACGATTTTCATTCTGGGATACAGGAAGTTATCAAGGATCTAAATAAATTGTACAAATCAAGCCCTGCATTGTACGAAAAGCAATTCAGTCCGGAAGGTTTTCAGTGGATCGAATACAACGACCGGGAAAATTCTGTGATCACCTTTATGCGAAAAGGAAATGATCCCAAGGATGATTTGATCATCGCCATCAATTTTACGCCCGTGCCCCGTGAAAACTACAGGGTGGGCGTTCCGAAGTCTTCCCAACTTAAACTGGTCTTCAATAGTGATGATAAGAAATATTCGGGTAGCGGCATGGGCAAAAAGACCATGAAACCATCAAAGGCCACATGGAACGGGTATGAACACTCGGTTGCCATGACCTTGCCACCCTTGGCCGTTGTGGTGTATAAGTAACACAACAGCTATATCGTTATAGTTGATTGATATTAAAAACATCTTTTTAATTATTCGGTCTAATGTGTTTCTTTTGTGACTCTCAATTGACTAGCAATGATAACCAACACGGAAATAGAACGACGGGGGAATCAGCACCCCAACCATATAGTCGAGTTTAAACACGATAACGACAAGATATATTTTACCACCCAAAATGGGGTCATCCTACAGATCACCATCATGCGGGATAGCATGGTGCGGTTTCGATATGCCACCGAATATGTTTTTGAGCCCGATTTCTCCTATGCCATAAGCGATGATGTAAATCTCGGTTATAACCAACTTAGTGTAAAGGATGAAATTCCCGAATATGTCATCACCACGGCGAAACTCAAAATTTATGTCAACAAGTCCGACCTTAAGGTACAGATTGTTGACCATAATGATGTGATCCTATGTGAAGACGAATTGGGGTTTCATTGGGAAGAGAATTTTGACTACGGGGGCAACATTGTAAAAATGAGCAAGGTGTGCCATTCCGGGGAAAGTTATTACGGAATGGGAGACAAGGCGTCCCATACCAACCTAAAGGGAAAAAGGGTGAACAACTGGGTAACCGATTCTTATGCCTATGGCAAGGACCAGGAACCCTTGTATAAGGCCATTCCATTTTATGTAGGGTTAAAGGAGAGTAGTGCCTACGGGATTTTCTTTGATAACTCCTTCAGTACCTATTTCGACTTTGCAAACGAAAGAAGAAACGTGACCAGCTTTTGGGCCGATGGGGGGGAAATGAACTATTATTTTTTCTATGGGCCCAAAATGAGCGAGGTAGTGGAGGCTTATACCGATTTGACCGGCGTGCCTGAATTACCACCTTTGTGGGCATTGGGCTTTCACCAATCCAAATGGAGTTACTACCCCGAAAGTAAGGTCAAGCAAATCGCCAATAAATTCAGAAAACTGAAGATTCCCTGCGATGCAATTTATTTGGACATCGATTATATGGAGGGGTTCCGCTGTTTTACTTGGAACAACAGATACTTCCCCAATCCGAAAAAGATGATCGAGGAAATGGAGGCCGATGGCTTTAAAGTCATCACCATGATCGATCCAGGAATCAAGATCGACCGCGATTATTGGGTGTACCAACAAGCCATGGACAATGGATTTTTCTGTCGAAGGGCCGATGGCCCCCATTTTAAGGGCAAGGTTTGGCCAGGCGAGTGCAAGTTTCCCGATTTTACCGACCCCGACGTACGGGAATGGTGGTCTGGATTGTACAAACAAATGATAGCGGAAATGGGCGTGCGCGGCGTTTGGAACGATATGAACGAACCCGCGGTAATGGAAGTGCCTTCCAAAACCGCCAATTTGGATGTACGCCACGATTATGATGGCCACCCTTGTAGTCATAGAAAGGCACACAACGTGTATGGCATGCAAATGGTTCGTGCCACCTATGATGGTGTCAAGAAATTTACTTTTCCCAGAAGGCCATTTGTGTTGACTCGTGCCGCTTACGCTGGAACACAGCGCTATTGTGCCACTTGGACGGGGGACAACGTGGCCACTTGGGAACATTTATGGATAGCCAATGTACAGATGCAGCGTATGTGTATGAGCGGTTATTCGTTTGTGGGCTCCGATATTGGAGGTTTTGCCGAACAACCGAACGGGGAACTGTTCGCCCGATGGATACAATTGGCTATTTTCCATCCGTTCTGCAGGGTGCATTCCAGTGGTGATCATGGCGATCAAGAGCCTTGGTCCTTCGGAGAGGAGATTACAGGAATTGTCAAGTATTTTATCGAATTACGCTACCAATTGCTGCCGTATCTGTACACGATGTTCTACAAGTACATCAAAACAGGTATGCCCATGTTGCAGTCGTTGGTGTTTTACGATCAAGAAGACCCGCAGACCCACTTTAGAACGGATGAGTTCATTTTTGGGGAACAAATGTTGGTGTGCCCGGTTCAGGAACCCAATGCCCAGGGTAGACGCATGTATTTCCCGAGGGGGGAATGGTACAACTATTGGACCGACGAACGTGTGGATGGAGGTATTGAAAGATGGGTGCCGGCAGCCATCAACCGCGTGCCGTTATATGTGAAGGCTGGGGCCATGATCCCAAAATATCCGGTGCAGCAGTATGTGGGTGAAAAACCGATTTCTGAGTTGGTGATCGATGTGTATTACAAGGAAGGTTCGTTGAACTCACAGGTATATGAGGACCAACAAGATGGATATGATTACAAAAAGGGCAGATTTAGTCTGCGAAGGTTCAAGCTTACGGGCAAGGAGAACGAATTGATCATCCAGCAGTTCAAGGATGGAAATTACATCACCCCGTACGAGAAATTTAAACTGACCTTCCACGGATTGCCATTTACCATCGGCACTGTTGAAGTGGACAATGAGGAAGTGGATTTGAAAGCAATCAAATTGAATGGCAATAATTCCATTGAGGTCGTTAAGGATTTCACGGAACTGCACATAATCGGAAAATAATTTTGTATTTTTCGTAGTACTAAACACACATTACGTTATGAAAAAGTTGATGCTATCGGTTGCTGTTTTCATGGCGGTGGTCGCATGTAAGACCAATCCGTTCACAGGAAAGAGCACCTTGAATTTTTATCCCAACAGCCAGGTGTTTCCCATGGCGTTTGCCCAATACGACCAGTTTTTGGGTGAGAATAAGGTAATAAAAGGCACCTCGGACGCCGAAATGATCACCCGGGTAGGGCAACGAATTGCTTCAGCCGCAGAACGTTGGCTCGATGCCAATGGATATCCCGGATATTTGAAGGATTACAAATGGGAATACAACTTGGTGCAGGACGAAGCCGTGAATGCGTGGTGTATGCCCGGTGGAAAAATTGTTTTCTACACGGGAATTCTTCCCATTGCCGAAAATGAGACCGGCATTGCGGTTGTTATGGGGCACGAAGTGGCACACGCCCTCGCCGACCATGGTGCCCAACGGATGAGCGCCGGTACCATGCAACAACTTGTTGGGGTGGCAGGAAATGTGGCCATCAAAGATCCCGAAAAGCGAAATATGTTCAACCAAGCCTATGGTATCGGTTCCACAGTAGGGGTGATGTTGCCTTTTAGCAGAAGCCATGAGACCGAGGCGGACCGTATTGGTCTGCAGATCATGGCCATCGCTGGTTATAATCCCGATGAGGCCGCCAGACTATGGCAGCGTATGAAGGCCAAAGCAGGGGGGCAGGCACCACCCGAATTTTTGAGCACCCACCCTTCCAATGATACCCGAATCAGTAATTTGACCGCTTGGGCCCCTGCGGCCAAGGAAGAAGCCCGGAAGTTTGGGGTGACCTCGTTCAAATAATCAAAACAAATACAATGGACAATGTCATTTTGATGATTGCAGGAATCTTGAAAAAAATCAGTTTCTTGTAACTGTCGAAATGACATTTTCTTTTTAAACCCACCCCTATGGTACAAGCATTGGCACTCAAAGGAAGCAAAAAACTGTTGAATGCTTGGGCGTTTTACGATTGGGCCAATTCCGTGTACAGTTTGGTGATCTCGTCCGCCATATTCCCCATTTTTTATGGGGCCCTGTTTCGAGTGGCCGGAATTGAAAAAGTGGCCATTTTTGGAGGTGAGATTGCAAGGGCACCCCTTATCAGTTATGTGACCTCCTTGGCCTTTGTGTTCATTGCGATAGTTACACCCTTGGTTTCGGGGGTTGCCGATTATTTGGGCAACAAAAAGGTCTTTCTCAAGTTTTTTTGCTACCTCGGAGCACTCTCCTGCATCGGGCTCTACTGGTTTTCGTTGGAGAATATCTATTTCGGACTGGTCTGTTACTTTTTCGGATTGGTCGGTTTTTGGGTCAGCTTTGCCATCAACAATTCCTACTTGCCCGATATTGCCTATCCCGAACAACAGGACCGTATCAGCGCCAAGGGCTTTTCCTTAGGATACATCGGCAGCGTAATTTTATTGGTCTTCAATTTGGCCATGGTCATGAAACCCGAAGTGTTTGGGATTACCAACGATGAGGGTGGGGTGGCCGAAATCAAGGCCATGAAATATTCTTTTATCTCTGTGGGGATTTGGTGGATTGTGTTCAGTCAATACACCTTTGCCCACTTGCCCAAAGGCTATAAGCGGGAAGGGGTTCGTGACCATATTATATTGAACGGATTCCGCGAATTGAAGAGTGTATGGCACCAACTGGGCGAGAACAGGAGCCTAAAACGCTATTTGGGAGCCTTTTTCGTGTACAGTATGGCTGTACAGACCATCATGCTCATTGCCACCTACTTTGGAGAAGAAGAGATTGCTTGGGGCACCGATTCGGAACGCACCACTGGACTGATTATCAGTATATTGGTGATACAACTAGTGGCCATTATCGGGGCTACAGTCACGGCAAGGGCATCGCAAGCCTTCGGAAATGTAAAGACCCTGATTGTGATCAATGCCATTTGGGTGTTGTTGTGTATCTATGCCTACTTTTTACAGACCCCCATGGATTTTTATACCGCTGCCGGATTGGTCGGTATTGTGATGGGGGGCATTCAGGCGCTTTCCCGATCAACGTATTCCAAATTTTTACCGGAAACCACCGATACCACTTCCTTTTTCAGCTTTTATGATGTGGCCGAAAAGATAGGCATCATCATTGGAACCTTTTTGTATGGAATAGTGGCACAGTTGACCGGAAGCATGCGAAACAGCACCATCTTTTTGGGGGTGTTCTTTTTGATGGGTATCTTTTTACTGTCAAGGGTCAACAAAAAAAACTAAACCAATGAAAAAATCCATCTTTCTATCCCTCTTGCTACTGGCCCTAGGGCTACAACTTCACGCTCAAAATACGTTGCAGGAACGGTTGGGGTATTCCGCAGATGCTAAATTATTGATCATCCATGCCGATGATCTTGGGGTGATCCATACCGTAAACCAAGCCACCTTTAAAGCCTTCAAGGAAGGTTCAGTTAACAGTGCAAGCATTATGGCGCCCACCCCTTGGTTGGCCGAAGTGGCTGCCTATGCCAAAGCAAACCCGGGTCACGATATGGGCATCCACCTTACGTTGACCAGCGAATGGAACTATCTGCGCTGGGGCCCCGTGGCTTCCAAATCGGAGGTGCCCAGTCTATTGGATGAAAACGGCTATTTCTACCCCGATTGTGCCCAGCTTTGGGAACATGCCCAAATTGAAGAGGTGGAGATCGAATTGCGCGCTCAGATCAACAAGGCCATCGCGATGGGGATCCAGCCGACGCATTTGGACAGTCATATGGGGTGTTTGTTTTCCACCGACCCGCGGTATTACGAATTGTATGCTTCCTTGGCCAAGGAATACGGGATTCCCGCTATGATCAATCATGAAATTGCGGCTTTGGGCGGTGCAGAGGGTACCCAACCGCCGGTGGTGATCAACCAGATCTTGGGAGCCGGACCCACCGATTTTGACACGGACATGGCTGCCTATTATGCCAATACCCTTCGCAATTTGGAACCTGGGGTGCACCAGATGATCATCCATTGTGGTTATGATAATTTGGAAAGCCAGGGCATGTCGGTGGAACATCCGTACTGGGGTGCCCGTTGGCGCCAACAGGATTTTAATTTCTTTACCAGTGAAGCCTGCGCTAAACTCTTGGAAGAGGAAAACATCCACTTGGTGACGTGGAAAGAGCTGGGTGCGCTGTTGAAAAAATAAACGATGATCTAACACATCGGTATGCTACCTAATCGGAGGTATAAAGATGTATTTTACGTTTATATAAACAAGTTGGCAATAATTACAAACAAAAATGAAGAAAGTATTACTATTATTTTTAATCGGAACTTTAGCAACATCCTGTTACACAGTATATCAAGTTATTCCCAAAACTTATGATTATACTGAAAGTATCAATTTTACAATTGACAAAATTGAAGAAGGTAAAAGTGTTGCGACTGGGAATGGTTCTTGGAATGCAAGTCGTGGAAATAAATTTGTATTTGTTTTCTTAACACTAAGGAATAAATTGGATGAAAAACAGGAATTGGATTTTGACAATTTCATCCTATTAAACCCGAGAACAAAAACAAAGCATAAGGCTGAGTGGTCAATGGTTGTTGGTCCAATAAATATGTGGGGGAAAATAGATTCTTATATAAGAAAAGGAGATGAAAAAAAAAGAAAATTAGTATTCATTTACCCAGAAGAAGATAAAGCAAAAATGTTAATGGTGAATGATGAAATAATTGAAATTGAATATACAAAATAACTATTGCCAACAATGGCTATAATTCATTGTGGCTTAGTGCTAAACCAAAGTAAAAGTATAAATCAAACTGCTGGATTTCGGCGGAATAATCCTGAGGATGATTCCACAACGAAATCATAGCCGAAAACGTTGTGGTTCATTAACACAAAAACGAAAGAATGATTTTTGAATTGGATAGATCAAAAGAAATCTTGGAAAGAACGCCTAATGTTTTGGATACATTACTCACTGGTTTATCCAAAGAATGGACTGAAAACAATGAAGGAAAAAACACTTGGAGCCCTTATGACATTGTTGGACACTTGATATTTGGTGAAAAAACAGATTGGATTGTCCGAATTAAAACTATTTTGAAAAATTCCGAAAACAAACTTTTTGAACCTTTTGATAGGTTTGCTCAACGTAATGAAGACCAAAATAGGCCGATAAGCGATTTAATCAACGAATTCAAATTATTGAGAGAAAAAAACCTAAATGAATTGGAGTCGTTAAACATTTCTCAGAAAGACTACGAAAGAATTGGGATTCATCCTGAATTTGGAAATGTAACCCTAAAACAGTTGATTTCCACTTGGGCTGTTCACGATTTAGGACATATTGCACAAATCACACGAGTTATGGCAAAACAATACACCAAAGAAGTTGGGCCGTGGATAAACTACCTAGGAATTTTAAAAAAATAATGCACCACAATAATGGCTTTAAACAATTCGGGAGAAAGTGATAAAACAAAAGTATCAACATAAAACAAAGGTCGGTACTAAATCAAAAATTCATTAACTTAAAGATTGCAGCAAACGCGTAATTAAGTTTATTGAAGTTTAGTTATAAAATGAGTTGGGTTAAAAAAACACTTCAAATTCTTGCCAGTCTATTTGTCTTGGTCCATTTGACCCTTTTATCAGAGGGTATTCCAACCTATACAACGGACAATGGCATATTTCAAACAGAACTTGTAACATCGGAAAATGATGCTACACGTCGGGGTATAGATTTTGTTGCGGCCCAACAACTGCTTTTTTTCCCAAGTCCAACTAAGATTGGAATTAACAAAGCGGAATGGTTCGGTCGAATGCAAGCGGCCGAAAGCAAAAGTGTCTTGGGTTTTAAGGTTCAAGAATATACTACGCTGGAACTAAAGCCGGTACTTCTCAACATCGTTCTCAACGATATTGTTCAACCAAAACAGCATCGGGTTTAATGTGACCCACAAAATTCAGATTACAGCATCTCAATTTCTGATTCCTTCAAGTACTCGAAGGTGATCGTTCACATTAAACTCCTTTATAATGAGATTAAAAAAGTTCATGCGCTTTTTGACGCTATTGTTCTTTTTACTTATTGCCTCTATAGTTCCTTTTCCACTGAAGTACTACAGAAAAGATAATTTACCCACCTATAAAATAGAACAGTTGGACAATAAGAAAGAAGAAAACCATGAAGAAGAGGAAGAGCGATTTTTATCCTAGAATGGAAAACGTTCTATAGTCAGCAATGGTGTTTAGCTTTGCCCTGTAACAAAAAGGAAACCTCTTGCTTGTTTTGGTTACGAAACTTGGATTTTTCTTCGCCCCTAAATTGGGGTCAAATGATTATAAAACGTCAACTATTGAAAAAAAATGCCCCGACGTACATCGGGGCATTTTTCGTTTGTTGATTGATGGTAAACTCCGGATTATCCTTTGGAGATGTCTCCCGATCCCGAAGATTTGGTGTTGATTTTCTTTGGATTGCCACGATAATGGATATCCCCTGATCCGGAAACCCGGGCCTCCAAGGATTCGTTGGCCGTGACTTTGATGTCGGCAGAACCGGAAACAGCCGCCGTTACAAAATCGGCTTCCAATTCGTAGGCCTTAATGTCCCCTGAACCGGAAACGGACACATCAAAATCGGTGGCCCTGCCGGCAAGGTTAATATCGCCGGAACCGGATAATGAAGCTTCCACACTTTGGGCCTCAACGGTTAGGGAAACATCGCCCGAACCTGCAATGCTGGCGCTAAAATTGGTGGATTTGATGGTGGTCTTGCCCACAATGTCCCCGGAACCGGATAGGCTTACCCCATCAATGGTTTCTACGGGCACGGTAACGCGGATGCCTTTCGTCCAAGTGGAAGGTCTGAGGTTCACCCCTTTTTCGGTCTTGATCACCAATTTACCGTTTTTCACTTCGGTGATGATGTATTCCAAAAGGTTGGACTCTCCTTCCAGGGTAATTTCCCCTTCTTGCCCGGCAACGAGGTCCACATCGAACCAACCGGCCACGGCCACATGGTCATAGTCCCCTACGGAGCGCTCAATGGTAACAAAATTTCCATCGCCCTTTACTCTTTTTCCCCATTGGGCATTGGTGATGGCGACCATGCTCAAGGCAATTCCTAATGTGATCAGTTTTTTCATGTTCTTGTGATTTGTTTTTTGATGTTATCTTAGTTTTGATAGAAAGTGATGCCTCCGTAGTCGCTGGTGATGCTCACCCTATTACCGGAGTTGGCCTTTCCATAATATCCCTTGTAATATTTTTCAGTGGATTTTTCCTTGCTGATGTTGATCTCAAAATCATCCTTGCCACTTACGCCGGCGTATTCGGTATTGATCTCAAAATCGAAATAGTATTGCGGGTCGTACCCGATCTTGATACCGGTGTAATCGGTACGGATTTCCACATTCCCGGCATCGGCGGCCAATCGGTCTATTTTTAGGGAACCATAATCACTGGTGATGCTTACGTTACCGTGCACATTGCCCAATTTCACCCCGATATAGTCGCCATTGCCTTCCACGTTTTTCACGTTTTTGGCCTCGATGGATCCATAATCGCTGGAATAGGATAGGTTGCCCATCTCTTCGATCACCCCATTGGTGTAATCGGCCTTAATGGTAAGGTCACCTGCTTTCTCGATGGTAAACCCGGAATAATCGGCCACGATCTCTGCACTGTTGATGTAATCGAAAGTAGATCGGGAGGTATAGTCGAACCGGAGTTCGTTGTTACGGCCCCGAAGTTCACCGATATCCATTTTGCCATAGTCACAGCTGATTTTGGCATGGCCATCGATACGGTCCAAGTAGATGTTGCCGTAGTCGTTGTTAAGGTTCACGCTGTTTTTAATGGGCAATTTAATGGTGTAGTTCACCTGTACGCTCACATTTTTGCGTTTGCCCCAACCCCAGTTCCAGTTGTTGTTGCGATCCCCAAATTGGGTCCTGGCAGATACCATGCTGGCACTGTTTTCAAAATCCACGTCGATCTCATCCAAACGCTCCTGCACCCGTTCCTCATCGTTGCCATTGGCCTTGATGTGGACTTCGATCATCACCCGGTCTTCGTTCCAAGAGGTGATATTGAGGTTGCCGTAGCTGTTGTGCACTTTCAAAAGGGCATCGGCGTTCACGTTGTATTCTTTTTTTATGGTCTTTTCCTTGGTGTATTTGCCGTTCATTTTGTCGTGGTCGACATGGGCATTTGTTGCTAGGGGGAACAAAGCCAAGGCGAAAAGAATCAGTTTAAATGGTAAAGCTTTCATCATTGTTCAATTTTAAATTCTTAATATTTTCTATTTGGCTCAAAACATCTTTCAATAAGTCGATTCGGGTTTGGAAATTGGTGATCATGGCATTGAGAATGATTTTCGTGTCCCCTCCATTGACCAGGTCCTGTTCTAATTTTTTGTAGTCATTCTCCAACCGTTGCAACTGTGCCAGGGTATCGTCTACCAATTGTGCATTTTCAGGAGATTTCTCATCCTTCAATTGCTGGACCTGTTGCTCGATCAGGTTGGCAAAATAAAACTCGGTATTGGACACCTCGGGCGCAATCTTCCCTACTTGTTGCTCAATACTGGGCTGCGGGGCAAAAACCTTATAACCCAATAATGCAACCAAGGCAACAGATGCGGCAATGGACAACGGTTTCCACCAGGTAGGTCTTTTTTTGTTGATGGAGACTGTGCCCTGGGAACGGTTCAGTTTTTCCAAGAATCGATCTTGGTGTCCTGTGTGTGGTTCTTCCACATCGAACTGCCCCTGGAGTCTTTCAAATAAACGGTCTAAATTATCCTTGCTCATGACTACACATTTACGGTCAATTTTTTTCTCAGGCTTTCCTTGGCCCGGGAAATGGTGGTTCTACAATTAGCATAGCTAATGTTCATTATTTCACTTATTTCTTCATAATCGTATCCTTCGATCAAATGTAAGGTCAAAGAAACTCTGTAATTGTCTTTCAAACTTTTCATGGTTTCCATTACTTTTTGAGCCTTCAGTTCTGTATAACCATTTTGATCCGAAGCAACTCCATCATTATCTTCGACCTTGTACATTATATCATCCAAATCCACAGTCCTGTTTTTCTGCTGCTTTTTGTAATGATAGATACTGTTATTGATCACAATCCGCTTTAACCATGCCCCGAAGGTGACGTCGCCCTTAAAGGTGTGCAGTTTGGTAAATGCGCTCAGGAACGATTCCTGCATCACATCCTCGGCTTCAGCTGGATCTTTTACAATTCTATAGGCCGTGTTGTACATAGCCCTGTAATAGCGATTGTAAATCTCCAATTGTGCACTTTGTTTCCCCTGCATGCACGATTTGAGCAGTGCATCAATATGTTCATTTTGGTGGCTCAAAAAATGAATGGTTTGTCTTATAGATTAGGGAATTTACCAATTGTTACAGTTTTTTCTAAAAAAATGGTTTTTAATGGCACAGGAATTGCCTTTTAGAAGGTGATAAAAAGCCAAAAATGTAGGTTAGTTATTGATTTTGAGGATATTGAATTGGCTTTAGTACATAATAATTTATGAATGGTCTTTGTTGATTCTGACAAAATGACCGAAAAGATGAAATGGGAAAGATGAAAATAGCACAATTTGACAATATTGACTTTCAGGGATTGGATGAGGAAGCGGAACTGATTCCGTTACTCACCCCGGAAGACGAAGAACAGATGAACAACGAGGCAATACCCGAGGTGCTGCCAATTTTACCGTTGCGCAACACTGTCTTGTTTCCCGGTGTGGTCATACCCATTACCGCGGGGAGGGACAAATCCATCAGTTTGATCAAAGATGCCAACAATGGCAGCAAGACCATTGGGGTGGTGTCTCAAAAAGATGAGAATACCGAAAATCCTGGCGCGGAGGATATCAATACCTTGGGCACTGTGGCACGTATTTTACGCGTGCTCCAAATGCCTGATGGCAACACCACCGTGATCATACAAGGCAAGAAACGGTTCCAGATCGAGAGCATCCTTACCGAAAAGCCCTATATGACGGCCAAGGTGCACGAAGCGGAAGAGGTTCGACCCGTAGGAAAAAATGTGGAGTTCGAGGCCATTATCGATTCCATCAAGGATTTGGCCTATAAGATCATCAAGGACAATCCGAACATTCCGAGCGAAGCCACCTTTGCCATCAAAAATATTCAGAGCAATTCGTTCCTGATCAATTTTGTGTCCTCCAACCTGAATCTATCGGTGGCGGAAAAGCAACAATTGTTGGAAATCCCAAATCTGCAGGAAAGGGCGATGACCACCTTGAAGTACATGAACATGGAACTTCAAAAGCTGGAATTGCGCAACGATATCCAAAGCAAGGTCCGTAGCGATATGGACCAGCAGCAGCGCGAATACTTTCTGCACCAGCAAATGAAGACCATTCAAGAAGAACTTGGTGGCTTATCCTATGAGGAAGAGGTGGATGAGATGCAGGAGAAGGCCAAGACCAAAAAATGGAGTAAAAAAGTCGAGGAGCACTTTGAAAAGGAATTGGCCAAAATGCAACGGATGAACCCTCAGGTGGCCGAGTATTCCATTCAACGCAATTATTTGGACCTGATTCTGGAATTGCCCTGGAACGAATATTCCAAGGATAATTTTGACCTGAAACGGGCACAAAAAATCTTGGACCGTGATCACTATGGTTTGGAAGATGTAAAACGTCGCATCATCGAATACTTAGCCGTTCTTAAACTGCGTAACGATATGAAATCGCCCATTTTGTGTTTGTACGGACCTCCTGGGGTCGGTAAAACCTCATTGGGCAAATCCGTTGCCGAAGCATTGGGCAGGGAATACGTGCGTATGTCCTTGGGTGGACTTCGTGATGAGGCAGAGATTCGAGGACACCGTAAAACCTATATCGGCGCCATGCCGGGCCGTATTATCCAAAGTTTGAAGAAAGCAGGGACATCGAACCCAGTCTTTATCTTGGATGAGATCGATAAACTGTCCAGTAGCCATCAGGGAGACCCCTCTTCCGCCATGTTGGAAGTATTGGACCCCGAGCAGAACAACGACTTTCACGATAACTTTTTGGAAATGGGCTACGACCTGTCAAAAGTGATGTTCATTGCCACGGCCAACAGCCTGTCCACCATTCAGCCTGCCTTGCGCGACCGTATGGAGATCATCAATGTGACAGGATACACCATCGAGGAAAAGGTGGAGATTGCCAAACGCCATTTATTGCCCAAACAATTAAAAGAGCACGGTCTTACAGCCAATGATCTTAAGATCGGCAAACGCCAACTCGAAAAAATCGTAGAGGGCTATACCCGTGAATCCGGGGTGCGCGGACTGGAAAAACACATTGCCAAAATGGTACGGTTTGCCGCCAAATCCATCGCCATGGAAGAGGAGTACAATAGTAAGGTGACTGATGAAGATGTAGAAAAGGTATTGGGACCAGCACGTTTGGAACGCGACAAATACGAGAACAACGAAGTGGCCGGAGTGGTTACGGGGTTGGCTTGGACCAGTGTTGGGGGCGATATCCTGTTCATTGAGTCCATCCTTTCCAAAGGAAAGGGACAGTTGAACATCACTGGTAACTTGGGTCAGGTAATGAAGGAATCCGCCACCATTGCTATGGAGTACATTAAATCCAATGCAGATAGCTTCGGCATCGACCCCGATGTGTTCGATAAATACAATGTACACATCCACGTGCCGGAAGGTGCCACGCCCAAAGACGGACCCAGTGCGGGGATTACCATGCTCACCTCCTTGGTGTCATTGTTTACCCAGCGCAAGGTGAAAAAGAGCTTGGCCATGACGGGGGAGATCACGCTTCGGGGAAAGGTATTGCCTGTGGGTGGTATCAAAGAAAAAATCTTAGCGGCGAAACGCGCACGGATCAAAGAAATTATCCTGTGCGAAGAGAACCGCAAAGATATCGAGGAGATCAAACCCGATTACCTCAAAGGATTGACGTTCCATTATGTGACCGACATGAGCGAAGTGATCGAGATGGCCATTACCAAGCAGAAGGTGAAGAATGCCAAGACCCTGTAGGGAATATGATGCAAATCATAAAACCGTAACGGGATTTCTGTCTATTTTTATAGCATGGGAAAAATTACAATAGCCATTGATGGGTTTTCCTCTACTGGAAAAAGTACCATCGCCAAGCGATTGGCCGCTTCTTTGGGATATATTTATGTGGATACCGGTGCCATGTACCGTGCCGTTACCTTATTTGCCCTGAATGAGGGATTGATCGATCCCGAAGGAAAGGTGGATGCTAAAACCCTCACTGATAAATTGGCATCCCTCGAACTGGAGTTTGTGCCTAACGAGGACTCCAGTAAATCCGATATGTACTTGAACGGAAAGAACGTGGAAAAGGAAATCCGTTCCATGCACGTGTCCCGCAATGTGAGCAAAGTGTCCGCCATAAAGGAGGTCCGTGAAATGTTGGTAAAGATTCAACAGGAAATGGGTAAACATAAAGGCATCGTTATGGACGGACGCGATATTGGTACCGTGGTGTTCCCGAAGGCCGAACTGAAACTTTTTATGACGGCTTCTCCCGAAAAACGGGCCGCCAGGCGCTACAAGGAATTGTTGGAAAAAGGGGAGGAGGTCACTTACGCCGAAGTCCTTAAAAATGTGGAGGAGCGAGATCGTATCGACTCTACTCGAAGTGTTTCACCGCTCAAAAAAGCCAAAGATGCCATTGAGTTCGATAACAGCGATATGGGCTTGGAGGAGCAGTTTGAACGGGTATACGACTTTGCGCAGCGAGTGATTGAAAAGGTAGAGGTGTAGCCTTGTACTTATCGTTTTCGCAATAATTCGTTTTAAAGAATTTTGCCGACCGATACCGAAACCAGTTCGGCACCTGTAAGTGAAGTTAGAATTTTTCGGTCTAAACCATCTTTCATACTGACGGAATTATCATTTACTCAGTCTTTGCCCAATACAATTCGGAATTTCGTGGCATAATTGTAAACGCGAAGTCATGTTTAAAAAATATCCCGCTATAAAATGGATACTCGTTTCCCTCTTAGGTTTATTGGTGCTCATAATTGCTTTCGGTGTGTGGTTCATGAGCCTTTTGCCCAAAACGGAAAAGGATGTTACGGAAAGTAGGGCGGAAGACCTGCCATACCTTACTGAAAATGTCGTCCCTAAAAGAGGAAAAATATTGGCTGTGGTGACCAGTACAGGCACCATGGGGGAAAGTGGGAAAAAAACCGGCTACGAACTTACCGAATTGTCACGGGCCTATTATGTTTTCGAAGCCAATGGTTTTGAAGTGGATGTTGCAAGCCCCAAGGGCGGAAAACCACCTGTGGTTTTGGACGATGACGATATGGGTCCATACGACTACGCCTTTTTAAACGACTCTGTTGCACAATACAAAACAAGCCATACCACACCTATGGAAAATGTTAAGGCGGCAGATTACGAAGCCATCTATTTTGTCGGGGGCAAAGGGGCCATGTTCGATTTTCCCAATAACCCAAATATACAGTCCATGGTGCGGGAGTACTACCAATCCGGAAAGGTGGTGGGAGCCGTATGCCATGGTCCGGCAGCCTTGGTCAATGTTTCGTTGGATAATGGAACCCCTTTGTTGCAGAATAAAATGGTCAGCGGGTTCACCAATAAAGAAGAGTTGCTGCTTATTCCAGAGGCATCCACGATATTTCCCTTTCTACTACAAGACGAATTGGTGGCACAAGGGGCACGGTTCAATGAAGGAGCCATGTATTTGGAAACCGTTAGCCATGATGGCAATTTGGTAACCGGACAAAATCCATGGTCGACCTGGAGATTGGCGGAAATCATGGTAAAACAATTGGGATACAAACCAAAATCTCGGGAAATTACAAGCGAAGAAAATGCTGTGCGGGTACTGATGGCCTACGAAAATGGTGGTACTGAGAAAGCCAAGCAACTCTTGAATAAACTGATTGTTGAAGAAAAAAAGCCTGTGGATAGGGTATTGTTGGCAACCCATAGCTTAGTGGGGGTGATGAAAGGGGACATTGGCCAGTTTTTCGGTGTCTTGGGGTTGACTTCTTACGCCAAAAAGAAAGCCAAGGTTAAATAAAATGATCCAAGTGGATCGATTGGAAGTTAACGGATTCACAAAGGCACGGTACTCTTTCAAGTGGATTTTATCTGTAAGTTTGTTAAAACGACCCATTGGACTTTTTTTCCATTCTTCTGATTATCGTTAGCAGTGCAGGACTTTTGCACGGGATATTTTTAGCCCTGTATTTGTGCTTTTTTAAAAAGAAGAAAATGAGGACCAATTTTATATTGGGACTCATTTTGGTTTTTATGGCATTTCGCATCGGGAAGTCGGTCATGCTCTATTTTGGTGATGGCCTGGAGCCGTTGTTCATTTTTGCAGGATTGGCCTTCCTGTTGTTGATTGGTCCCTTATTGCGATGGTATGTGTTGGGCATGACCAGGCCAGAACCCGCCTTCCACAAAAAGTTTCTATTAGAATTGGTGCCGTTCGGGTTGATATTTTTGTCCAGCCTTTTTATCTCAAAGGAATGGTTTGAAACCAGGGACACCACAGTGATCATTGTTTTTGCGAGCATACTGCTTTTTATATACATGCATTTGGCCTTTTATATCTTTTTATCGTGGTGGATCGTCAAGAGCAAACAAAAGGAATATCAAAAGGAGGATTTGACCAAATCCCAAAAAGCCCTGTTCGATTGGTTGCATATGATGCTCTTGGGTTTTGGGGTCATTTGGATTTCCTACGTTTTGAACATCTTGGAAGGAGCAGTACCCTATGTGATAGGTCCGATTGTCTATTCTGTTGTGATTTACTTTTTAAGTTTTAAGGCATTTCAACTTAAAGTTTTGGAGTTGGACGGAAGGGTGTTCCAAGTAAATGACAACGCCCTGCTGTTTGATCGGATAGCCAAATTGGTGCAGGATGAAAAAATATACCTGGAATCCGATATCTCACTATCAAGGCTAAGTGATTTGATTGGACAGAGCACCCAGAAAACATCTGCGGTCATCAACCAATATGTAAAACGAAATTTCAACGATTTTATCAATTATTATCGAATCCAAGAATCCAAAAAGCTGCTTTCCAAAGCGGCCAACGACAAGTATACCATTGCTTCCATTGCTTTTGATTCCGGTTTTAGCAGTTTGTCTTCCTTCAACAGCGCCTTTAAGAAATTTGAGGGCATAACACCTTCGGAGTTTAGAAAACAGAGCTTAAGACATTGAAATGGTATTAATTACTCAGCAATACCTCTAAAAAATTCAATGTTGCCGTGAATCCTTCCTGAAAGCCCATTTCAATCATCCTTTCCATCCGTTCAAGAGAATCATTTTTTATAGAGATACTAACTTTGGTCTTTCCATTTAGGTAGGAGAAAGACAAATCCCAATCAGATCCAGGAAGTTCGGGGTTTTCATCCTTGTCCGAAAAAGCACTCATCATTTTAAAATTGGTTTTGGGTGTGATGGACATATATTTTTGGATGGACCAATGTTCCTGCCCTTCCGGCCCTACCATGGCATAAAATCGTCGACCTCCAACACGGAAATCCATATGCTTTGTTACAGATTTATAGGGTAGGGGAGCCCACCACTGATCAAGGATTTCTTGTTTGGTAAAGGCATCCCATACCAGGGCATGTTCAGCTGCAAATTCTTTATCTACAAATACAGTTTTGGTTGCTTTGTCAATCTTAAAGTCAAATAGCAAGTGGTCTTTCATCTTATTCCTTTTTTAATCTTGATAGTATATTTTCTAGTTGATTGAATCGAGTTTCCCAAATGTTTCTGTATTGTTCCAACCAGTCATCAATTTCCTTCATCTTCTCGATTTTGAGTGAATAGTAAATTTCTCGTCCCTGTTGTTCTTGATTGATCAGTTCACATTCGGAGAGGATGCGCAGATGTTTTGAAATCGATTGACGAGAGGTATTGAAATTTTCCGCAATGGCATTGGGCGTCATGGACTGAACGGCAATCAAGGCAATGATGGCCCTTCGGGTGGGGTCGGCAATAGCTTGAAAAATATCCCTTCTCATGTTATTTTTTATGAAACCGTTTGGTTGCAAATATAAATGCAACTATTTGGTTTCGCAAATATTCTGATGGAATTTTTTTAGATTTTGACTATTTGGATTCCCTTGTCACTTGAAACGGATGAGGAAACCATCAAAAAAAAAGACGCCCTCGGGCGCCTTATGTTGTTTGAAGTGTCACATCGAGCGCAGTCGAGATGTAAATAAGTTCTCGACTGCGCTCGAACTGAAAAAATTTACTACAAATTCGGAATCACCAATACTTGATCGGGATGGATTAGATCCGGGTTCTTCAAAATATTCGTGTTCGCTTCAAAAATCTGCTTGTATTTCATCGGATCGCCGTAATAATGCTTCGCGATCTTGCTCAACGATTCCCCACTTTTTACGGTATGTCGGGCATACACGGAGTCGTCCTCCACAGTAATGTTGGCTTTAATATCGGACGGATGTTCCCCACCGATTTCCTTGATCTTGTCCCACAACAGGTTTTTTTCATATTGGGTTTTGGTCATCCCCTTTATTTTCAAAACGCCATTTTCTTCGGTTACATCGCCGTTTTTTACGGCCAATTTTTCACCTAGGTCCAGTACGGGTTGATACTTTGCTTTTACGCTCATGATAATAATTTATAGTTAACAATTAGAGGCTTCAAGATAGCCAATATGCCCCGAAATTGCTATTAAATTGTGGGAATTGTTTTTTTGCCCCATCCTTGGTATTTAGGCTTTGTGAATCAATAAATTAATTGTATTTTTGCACACCTTTTTAACAAGGAAGCAAGAGGAAAGGGAAAAGAAAACAAATGTAAAAACCACTTTCACGGTAATTGTTCAACTCTTGTAAAACGTGGAATACAAATTTTATATCAGCACATGGCTGAAGAAAAAACAACCGCTGAGGTAGCAGAAACTGCCGCAGCACCAGAAGTAAAAGAAACACAACCCCAGCAAGATCCACAGGAATTTCTTGAAAATTTTGATTGGGAAAAGTACGAAGAAGGAATTGAGCGTGTTGACGACAGCAAGCTTAAGGAATTCGAGAACTTGGTAGAGGAAAATTTCGTGGACACCGCCGATGAGGAGGTTGTTGAAGGTACTGTTGTTCACATGACAGACCGTGAGGCAATCATCGACATCAATGCAAAGTCTGAAGGTGTAATCTCGTTGAACGAGTTTCGTTACAACCCAGACCTTAAGGTAGGTGACAAAGTTGAGGTACTTATCGATATCCGTGAAGACAAGACCGGTCAGTTGGTATTGTCCCACAGAAAAGCTAGGACCATTAAAGCTTGGGATCGTGTGAATGCTGCCCACGATAAGGAAGAGATTGTAACTGGATTCGTAAAATGTCGTACCAAAGGTGGAATGATCGTGGATGTGTTTGGAATCGAGGCGTTCTTGCCAGGTTCCCAGATCGACGTGAAACCTATCCGTGATTACGATCAGTATGTTGGTAAGACCATGGAGTTCAAAGTGGTGAAAATCAACCACGAGTTCAAGAACGTTGTGGTTTCCCACAAAGCCTTGATCGAAGCCGATATCGAAGAACAAAAGAAAGAGATCATCGGTCAATTGGAAAAAGGACAGGTATTGGAAGGTGTGGTGAAAAACATCACTTCTTACGGAGTGTTCATCGACCTTGGCGGTGTGGACGGATTGATCCACATTACCGACCTTTCCTGGAGCCGTATCAACCACCCCAACGAGGTTGTTGAGTTGGATCAGAAATTGAACGTGGTTATCCTTGACTTTGATGATAACAAATCTAGAATCCAATTGGGTCTTAAACAATTGGAGAAACACCCATGGGATGCCCTTGGGGATGAAATCAAAGTTGGTGACAAGGTAAAAGGTAAAGTAGTGGTTATCGCCGATTACGGTGCCTTTATCGAAGTGGCCGACGGTGTGGAAGGTTTGATCCACGTTTCTGAAATGTCTTGGTCTACCCACTTGAGGTCTGCCCAGGATTTCGTAAACGTAGGTGACGAAGTGGAAGCAGTTGTATTGACCTTGGACAGGGAAGAGCGCAAAATGTCTTTGGGCATTAAGCAATTGACTCCAGACCCATGGACCGATATCACTTCCAAATACCCTGTTGGTTCACGCCACAAAGGAATCGTTAGAAACTTCACCAACTTCGGTGTATTCGTAGAGTTGGAAGAAGGAATCGACGGTTTGATCTATATCTCCGATCTATCCTGGACCAAGAAAATCAAGCATCCATCCGAGTTTGTTGCCGTTGGTGACACTTTGGAGGTGGAAGTATTGGAATTGGATGTGGAAGGTCGCAAGTTAAGCTTGGGCCACAAACAGACCACTGAGAATCCTTGGGACAAATACGAAGAGGAATTTGGTGAAGGAACCGTTCACACTGCCGCAATTGCTGAAGTAGTTGACAAAGGTGCTACCATTAACTTCAACGAGGACATCGTTGGGTTTGTACCTTCAAGACACATGGAGAAAGAAGACGGTAAGAAATTGGTGAAAGGTGAAGAGGCCGAATTTAAGATCATCGAGTTCAACAAAGATTTCAAGCGTGTGGTCGCCAGCCACACGGCTATCTTTAGGGAGCAAGAAGACCGCAATGTAAAAGCTGCCAAGAAAAGAGCTGCTTCAACAGACGAAGCTGCACCGACCCTTGGTGATGCCAATGCACAATTGCAAGCATTGAAGGATAAAATGGAAGCTGATTCCAAGAAAAAGTAATCAGGATTTCCTAAAAACAAAAGCCCCGCTGGTAACAGTCGGGGCTTTTTTTGTTTTTATTCTTGGTTATTGAATCACACAATTTCCATTTATATATACAGCACAAGACATTCCTAAACATCCGTTTGTATAAAACTTGCATTCAGCCGGACAAGTTCCGGGATAGGTACTGAAACTTTGTCTACAGTAGGTTGTTGCACTATTAACTTCAATATTGGAAAAGTCAATGTACGAATACGTTTCATTGGCAATATCAGATTCGTTTACTTTTAATAATTCAATGACAGGTTCTCCATTCTTTTTGGCGTATACAATGTAATAGTGGCCGTACTCTTCATTTTCTTGTGCGTGAACATAGTCCACATCGTCAAATAATGGAGAGAAATTCTTTTCCAATAATGAATTGAGTGATTCATTTTCAATGGTTGTAACATATTCACTTTCAAAGAAGGCAATCAATTCATCAGATAAATAACTGGGATACTCATTTTTGGGATTCTCGAAACTTAGGGCCAATAATCCAATGGCCACTGCACATACTACTAAAACTGCTTTTTTCATAATTAATGATTTTAATGTTTGTTTTAAAGTAAATAAAATCTTACAAAAAATAAAATAAAATAGTATAAAAAATAATTTTTAAATGTTCAGCTTCAACTTTGGATTTGATCTGAGGGGATATTGATTTAACTTTGATTATTAATTAATACTTTTGTATTCAACTGAGTCGGTCGCACAACCTATGAGCCAAAAAGTACTGCTTACTTCCAAAGAAATTAACATCATACTGCACCGGCTGGCCTGTCAGCTATTGGAAAACCATCTGGATTTTAAGGATACCGCATTGATCGGGATACAGCCCAGGGGTACCTATTTGGCAGAACGATTGGCCAAAATCCTGAAACAGGAATATAAAATCAAGGACATTTCACTGGGTTTTTTGGATATCACCTTTTTTCGTGACGATTTCGGTCGAGGTGAAATTTTAAAGGCCAACACCACCAAAATGGATTTTTTGGTGGAGGACAAAAAAGTAGTGTTCATTGATGATGTGCTCTACACCGGACGAAGCATACGGGCGGCATTAACGGCCATTCAATCCTTTGGACGGCCCAAAAGCATCGAATTGTTGACCTTGATCGATAGAAGGTTCAGCAGGCATTTGCCCATCCAGCCCAATTATAGGGGAAGGCAGGTGGATGCCATTAACGATGAGAAGGTGAAGGTGATGTGGGAGGAAAACGACGGAGAGGATATTGTGTATTTAATCAGCAAATAGAAGAAAATGAGCGAATTGAGTGTAAATCACTTGTTGGGAATCAAGTATCTGAACAAAAAAGATATACAGCTCATTTTTGAAACCGCCGACCACTTTAAGGAAGTCATCAACCGTTCCATTAAAAAAGTACCCACGCTTCGGGACATTACCATTGCCAATATATTTTTTGAGAACAGTACCCGAACCAGGCTTTCTTTTGAACTGGCCGAAAAGCGGTTGTCTGCCGATGTGGTGAATTTTTCAGCAGGGCAATCTTCGGTTAAAAAGGGGGAGACTCTGATCGATACGGTAAACAACATCCTGTCCATGAAAGTGGATATGGTGGTGATGCGACACCCGAATCCCGGGGCGGGCATATTTCTTTCAAAACACGTTAAGGCAGCCATCGTAAATGCAGGGGACGGTGCACACGAGCACCCGACCCAAGCGTTGCTCGATTCCTTTTCCATCCGCGAAAAATTGGGCGATGTGGGCGGTAAGAACATTGTGATTGTGGGCGATATCCTGCATTCCAGGGTAGCGCTATCCAATATTTTTGCCCTTAAGCTACAAGGCGCCAATGTTAAGGTATGTGGCCCCAAAACGCTGATTCCAAAACATATAGAATCATTGGGAGTTGGGGTCGAGACCAACCTGCGCAAAGCACTGGAATGGTGCGATGTGGCCAATATGCTCCGCGTACAGAACGAGCGTATGGATATCAGTTACTTTCCCTCCACAAGGGAATACACCCAACAATTTGGGGTGAACAAAAAGCTGTTGGACAGCTTGGACAAACAGATTGTGATCATGCACCCTGGGCCTATCAACCGTGGAGTAGAGATTACAAGTGATGTAGCGGATTCCGATCAATCCATAATTCTGCACCAAGTGGAAAATGGAGTGGCAATCCGTATGGCCGTTTTGTATCTTTTGGCTTCTAAACTTTAGAAACATGATTTTCGACAAAGAAGGAACTACCACTATTGTTTTCCAGGAAAAGACCACGTTGTCCATTTTCATGGAAAATTTGAACAATGCCTATCCCAAAATCAAACACGACAATATTGTCATCAACCTATTTTCTTTCAACAAACTGACGGCGAACGATATTCTGGAATTTTTGGATATTTCCAATGCCCACAAGGCGGCAGGTCAATCCTTTGTATTGGTCACCGATAAGGTCAATTATGATGAAGTACCCGATGAGATCAGTGTGGTGCCAACCTTGCAAGAGGCCAAAGATCTAATCGAAATGGAGGAAATGGAACGCGATCTGGGAATCTAGTTTTCGGACCTCTGACTTTAGACCTCGGATATCCAATAATGCATCATCCAAACCCTTATCTACTATAGAGATTTCTCGTCGCTCATCCTTCACTCTGTCGAAATGACACTGTTGCAGTCTTTGATTCAGACCTTGACATCGAACCATCCAATAATCCATCAATCCAATCACACCTTTTCCATTTTCAATTAGTAACTTCCCATTTTTAATTTACCATTTGTGAAATTAACAATACTAGGTTGCTATGCGGCAACACCCAGAACGTTTACCAACCCAACTTCACAGGTACTGGATATCCAGAACCATATGTTCTTGATAGATTGTGGCGAGGGAACCCAAGTACAGCTCAGAAAATACAGGATCAAATTCTCCCGGATCAACCACATCTTTATTTCCCATTTGCACGGTGACCACTTTTTCGGATTGCCGGGTCTTATCTCCACTTTTCGGTTATTGGGCCGGGAAAAGGAACTCCACATTTATGGCCCCAAAGGCATTAAGGAGGCCATTACCTTGTTCTTGAAGCTTGGAGATTCTTGGACCAATTATCCGTTGATTTTCCACGAGTTGGAAGAAAAGGGACAGCATCTTCTTTTTGAGGATGATAAAATCAGTGTACAGACCATTCCCTTAGATCATCGAGTGTATACCAACGGTTTTTTGTTTCAGGAAAAGGAAGCGCCAAGAACACTGAATGTTGAGGCCGCCAAAAGTTTCGGTATTGATAAGAGCCAGTTTAACAACATTAAAAAAGGGATGGATGGTTTGGACAAAAATGGCAATACCGTCCCCAATAAAAAACTCACTTTTGACCCTGATCCGCCTAAAAGTTATGCTTTTTGCAGTGATACGGTTTATCGGGAAACCGTTGTGCCCTTTATTAAAGATGTAGATGTGCTCTATCACGAATCCACCTTTTTGGATTCGGAAAGCCATCTGTGTGAAAAAACAAAACACTCCACGGCGAAACAGGCGGCCCAGATTGCCAAGTTGGCCCATGCCAAGCAATTGATTCTCGGCCATTATTCCACGCGTTACAAATCCATTGAACTTTTTGGGAAGGAGGCCATGGAGGTTTTTCAAAATGTGGAATTGGCGGATGATGGTAAAACGTTCCAGTTCTAACAACCTTTCCTAATTTTAGCCAACTTTTAAGTCGGTCAAACTTTGAAGAGATTTGAAATTTGACGAACTTCACCGTATGCAAAAAGACCTGGGCAATTACCGAAAATCGTACGAAAAAAGTGAGTTGATGGAGGACTCCATCAAGGAAAATCCGATGGAACAATTCCAAAAATGGTTTTATGAGGTAGAGGCATCCGAAGGGGTAGATGAGCCCAATGCCATGACCATTGCTACCATTGGTTTGGATGGATTTCCGAAGAACCGCGTGGTCTTGATGAAAAAATTCACTTTTGAAGGGTTTATATTCTATACCAATTACCAAAGTGAAAAGGGTAAGGCCATAGCGAACAACCCCTCTGTTTGTCTTTCTTTTTTTTGGCCCAACATGGAACGGCAGGTCATCATAAAAGGAAAGGCCGAAAAATTGGCGGAAAACCTTTCCGATGGCTACTTTGAATCCAGACCGGTGGGCAGCCAATTAGGGGCCATCGTGTCCAACCAAAGCGAGGTGATACCTTCTAGGGAATTATTGGAACAAGAGCTTAAAAAATTGGAAAAGACCTATGAGGGAAAATCCATTGAACGACCCGATTATTGGGGTGGATTTTTGGTACGACCGATTTCCTTGGAATTTTGGCAGGGAAGGCCCAACCGACTTCACGACCGTATTCGCTATACCCTGCAAGAGGACTTTGATTGGAAAATAGAGCGTTTGGCACCTTAAACCCACACAGATGAAACAATTGATTCTAATGCGGCATGGAAAATCATCATGGGAGTATGATGTTTCCGATAAAGATAGACCGCTACAAGAACGGGGCGTAAACGATGCCCATTTGGTGTCTAAAACGTTTGGCTTACATGCTCCGGAAATAGATTTTGCATTCGCCAGTCCCGCCAATAGGGCATTGCATACCGGCATGATTTTTCTTAGAAACCTGCATTTTGACCTTGCCCAATTTCGAGTGAACGAAGCCCTTTATGATTTTTCGGGACAAAGTGTACAACGATTTGTGGAAGGTTTGGATGATAAGTGGGATGTGGTCGCTATTTTTGGCCATAATTATGCCTTTACTTCTCTTGCAAATACTTGGGGAGATCAGTATATTGAAAACGTTCCCACGGCAGGACTCGTCCATATTACATTTGGTGTGGACTCATGGTCCGATGTAAAGAAGGGCACTACGAAACAAATGGTCTTTCCAAAACACTTGAAAAAATAAATGGTTAAAGCAAAAAACGAATATATAAATAGGGAAATCAGCTGGTTGCAATTTAATGCCAGGGTACTGCAAGAGAGTAACGACAAAAAAGTGCCACTGATTGACCGGCTCCGATTTTTAGGAATTTTCAGTAACAACCTTGATGAATTTTTTAAGGTGAGGTATGCCACGGTCAAACGTATTGTGGATGCAGGAAAAACTGGGAAAAGCGTTTTGGGAGGCGAACGGGCAAAGGACCTGTTGGAAGAAATCACCAAAATTGTGATTGCCCAACAAGCAAGAAGCTTGGAAATATTCAAGGGGATTGAAAAGGAGCTGCGCGAAGAAAATATCTTCATCATCAAGGAAAATGAGGTAACTGAAAGTCAGGCTGAGTTCATCAGGGATTATTTTTTCAAAAAGGTGAACCAGGAGTTGATGACCATCATCCTGAACGATCTTACCGAGTTTCCACTGTTGAAGGATACTGCTGCCTATTTGGCCGTTAAAATTGTCATGAAAAATGGGTCGGGCCAAGGAAATCATAATAGGTACGCCCTAATTGAGATTCCCAAGGGAATTGACCGTTTTGTGGTCTTACCAAAGGAAGGTGATAAGGATTACATCATCATGTTGGACGATTTGATCCGGTTTTGCCTGGACAGCGTGTTCACCATGTTCGAATTCGAGTCCATCTCTGCCCACATGATTAAGATTACACGCGATGCCGAACTCGATATCGACAACGATTTGAGCAAAAGTTTTATCGAGAAGATTTCACACAGTGTGGAGCACCGTAAGATCAGTGATCCGGTACGGTTCGTGTACGATAAGAAAATCGATAAGGATACCCTCCAATTTCTCAAGGAAAAGATGGACATCATGGACACCGATAGTGTGATTCCTGGTGGACGTTACCATAATAGACGGGACTATATGGGCTTCCCAAGTTTGGGCAGACACGATTTGATGTACGAGAAGATTGAGCCCCTACCTGTAAAAGGTCTCAGTATGAAGGGGAGTTTGCTCGACATTATTGCCCATAAGGACTACATGATCTATGCCCCATACCACACCTTTAGCTATGTGACCAAGTTTTTAAGGGAAGCCGCCCTAGATCCACAAGTGCGGTCCATCAAGATCACCATTTACCGTTTGGCCAGTGATAGCCAAATTGCTTCGGCTTTGGTGAATGCCGTAAAAAACGGGAAACAGGTAACCGTTCAGATTGAGTTGCAGGCCCGATTCGATGAGCAGAACAACATTGAATATGCCAACTACCTACAAAATGAGGGGGTAAAATTGATTTTTGGTGTCCCTGGCCTGAAGGTGCACAGTAAGATTTGCATGGTGGAACGGGAAGAAGGTTTAGGCATCAAACGATATGGATTTATCAGTACCGGCAACTTTAACGAGTCCACGGCCAAAATCTATACCGATTATACCCTTTTTACGGCCCATGAAGGCATTTTGAAGGATATGAGCAAGGTGTTCGATTTCTTCGAGACCAACTACATGATCAATAAATACAAACATCTCATCGTGTCGCCCCATTACACCAAATCAACCTTTATAAAGTTGATAGATAGGGAGATTTTGAACGCCAAACACGGCAAGGAAGCGTATATCAAGATCAAAATGAATAGCCTTACTTCGTACCAGATGGTGGATAAACTTTATGAAGCGAGTAGGGCTGGAGTAAGGATCCAAATGATAGTTCGTGGTATCTGCTGTTTGATTCCTGGTGTTCCGGGAATGAGCGAGAACATTGAGGCCATTAGTATTGTGGACAAGTTTTTGGAACATCCCCGATTGTTCATTTTTGGTAACGGCGGTGATCCAAAGATTTACATTTCCTCTGCCGACTGGATGACCCGAAACCTCGATTTTAGGGTAGAGGTGGGATGCCCCATCTATGACCCCGATATCCGTCGGGAACTATTGGATACTTTCAATATCTCATGGAAAGACAACCTTAAGGCACGGGTGTTTTCAGCAAAGCAGGACAATGCGTACCGCAAAAGAAAACAAGGTGAAGAGGAGTGTAGGTCCCAATTTGAGATGTATTACTACTATCAAGACAAGCTGGAATCCTAACGTTTTGTTTTAAAGGAGCATGCGGTTGTGATCAACCGTGCATGGTTTCTTTTTTACCCAGATTCTTCATGAGCTCGGCTTCGTATTCCAAGAGTGCCTGCCATTTTTGGTCCACTTCTTCTTTGTTGCCATATTTACGGGCAAATTTTAGGAACATGGTGTAATGGTTGGCTTCGCTCACCATAAGGTTTCGGTAGAATTCGGAAAGCTCCTCATCCTCCATTTCTTCGGAGAGCAATCGAAAACGTTCACAACTCCGGGCTTCGATCAAAGCGGCATACAATAGTTTATGTACCAAGTGGGTCTCCCGGCTTCCACCTTTTGGGAAAAATTTCATCAACTCGATCACATATTCGTCCTTGCGCTCACGCCCCAAAGTCCATCCTCGCTGAAGGATCTTGTCGTGCACCATATTAAAATGCCCCATTTCCTCTCGGGCCAAAGCGGTCATTTCCTTTACCAATTCCGACTTTTCAGGGAAACCGATGATCAACGAAATGGCAGTACTGGCAGCTTTTTGCTCACAATAGGCGTGATCGGTCAGGATTTCTTCAATGTTTTTTTCAACGATGTTTACCCAACGTGGGTCGGTCGGTAACTTAAGCCCTAGCATGGAATTGTTAATTAGAATTTATGGACCACAAAGATAGGGTGAAGCGAATTGTCTTAAAAATCCAGATCGAACTCTTTGCGCAGTAGGTCGATGGCGGGATTTTTTTCCTTCAACTTTTCGTATTTCTCCGCAGGGGTGAAGGCAAACTTTTTGGCCACTTCTTCATTTACGGTAATATGAAGGGTAATGGAGTAATTGTTGAGTTTTTGCTTCAGATAATCCAGCATCAAGCTTTGTTCACGCTCAATCTCCTTCTTCATGGTGCCATTGGGCAGCTCGATCCAAATGGTGTTTTCATTTTTGAGTTTGGGCACATCGGTCTGCAGGTTACTGGCCAAGATCTTTCGTCCTTGTTTTTCCAATTCGTCCACAAAATCGTTCCAGTGTTGTTGCATGGTTTCTTCGGAGAAAGCATCCTGAGGAAGATCTTCTTCGGCAATTTCTGGAGCTTTAATGTTTTCATGCTCCTTTTTTACCTTAATGCTGGAAAGGGATAGGCCCGACACCCGTTTTTCTGGAGACTTGATCTGAATCTTTTTGATTGGCTTGTAGGGTTCTTTGGGTTCACTGACCAAAACTTCCTGTGCAGGTGCTGCAACTGTTTGTTCCGCTTCTTTTTGGATTGCTACGGGAGCAGGGGACGGTTGAGTGGCAATAGCTGCTGAACCGTTGGATTCGTTGGGTTGGTTCCCATTTTTTTGAATTGTTTTGCTTCCAAAAAAGGAGGCGGGAATTATGAAATCAGTGTTTTTTTTTTCTCCATCAAAAGTGATGGAGGCTAATTTCATTAAGGTAAGTTCTACAAGCAGTCGTTGGTTTTTGCTGGCCTTGTATTGCAGGTCACAGGTATTGGCCATTTCCAGAGCCTTCAATAAAAATTCCTTGGAGGCTTTTTGTGCTTGCTGCTGATAGTGGGTCTTTACGTCTTCGCCTACTTCCAATAGATTCAATGTATCTGGGTGCTGACATACCATCAAATCCCTAAAATGGGAAGCCAGACCGGTAATGAAATGATGGCCATCAAAGCCCAGCGACAAAGTTTTGTTGAAAAGCAGCAACAATTCGGGAATGTTGTTTTCCAGAATTAAATCGGTAGCCGAAAAATAAATGTCGTAATCGAGCACGTTCAGATTTTCGGTGACCGACTTTCGTGTCAATTCCTTGCCCGAAAAACTCACTACCCGATCAAAAATGGACAATGCATCGCGCATCGCGCCATCGGCCTTTTGTGCAATGATGTGCAAGGCACTTTCTTCGGCATTGATGCCTTGCTGCTCGGCAATATATTTAAGATACTCGGTGGCATCCTTAACGGTGATCCGCTTAAAATCAAAAATCTGGCAGCGTGAAAGTATGGTGGGAATGATCTTGTGTTTTTCTGTTGTAGCCAAAATAAAAATGGCATGTTTTGGCGGCTCTTCCAGCGTCTTCAAGAACGCATTAAAGGCCGACTGGGACAACATATGCACCTCGTCGATAATATAGACCTTGTATTTTCCCACTTGAGGCGGAATCCGGACTTGGTCGATCAAATTTCGGATATCGTCCACGGAATTGTTGGAAGCCGCATCCAATTCAAAAATATTGAAGGCAAAGTCTTCATCCTCCCTTTCGGTACCGTCTTGGTTGATCTGTTTGGCCAGGATGCGTGCACAAGTGGTTTTACCCACGCCACGTGGCCCACAGAACAATAAGGCTTGGGCCAAGTGGTTGTTTTCTATGGCATTTAAAAGGGTATTGGTAATGGCACCTTGGCCCACAACATCCTTAAATGTTTGGGGACGGTATTTTCGTGCCGATACTACAAAAGGTTCCAATGCCATATTGATTTGTACAAATATAAAAATAGCTACGGGCAATGGCACCCCTATGTAACATTGATGGCTTTTTTTTATTAACAATTGGAGTACCTTTGTGCCCAGCAGGCCACCTTATCGCTGCAAGCCCGGGCAACCGGGTTTGAAGAGGAAAGTCCGGACACCATAGTGCGGCATAGCGGGTAACGCCCGTCCGCCGCAAGGCGAGGACCAGTGCAACAGAAAGCAAGTACAGTTCGGCTGTAGTGAAATCAGGTAAACTCTATGCGGTGAAACGCCATGTAAACCAGTGTTTGAGGGTAGCACGCCCGAGCTGGAGGGTAGGCGGTTCGAGTCTTTGGGCAACCAAAGGCCTAGATAAATGATAAGGATATACAGAATCCGGCTTATGGCCTGCTTTTATTTCAATTCAAAAAAACTGAAAATACTTCCCCCATATTTTCGCTGTTCCGTAAAGTGGGGATGTTCCGATAAGTTTGTTTGGTCGGAATGTTCCACTACCAACAAACCATCTTCCCGCAGCAATTCCTTTGTAAAAACCAAGTCAGGAATTTTCAAAAATTGGGTTTGGTCAAAATTATAGGGTGGATCTGCGAAAATGAGGTCAAATTGTTCCGTGGTCCGCTCCAAATATTTAAAAACATCAGATTTAATGGTAGTGATGGGAAAATCCAGTTCCGTGGAAATTTTGGAAATGTAGTGGACGCAACCTAGGAAACTGTCCACCGCAGTTATGTCTTGGACTCCTCGGGAAGCGAATTCAAAAGAAATGTTTCCTGTGCCCGCAAACAGGTCGAGTACTTTCAGCTCATCAAAATAAAACCGATTGTTCAAGATGTTGAAAAGGCCTTCCTTGGCCATGTCCGTAGTAGGCCTTACCGGTAATTTCTTGGGGGCAACCAAGCGTTTCCCTTTATATTTTCCCGAAATGATGCGCACCTATAACGAACTTAAAATAGAAAAATCAATGCTCTCGTCCTCAAAATTTTCCAGTGGGATGGAGGTACTATTGGGGATAAACACCGAAACATTTTTAATGTAAGTGTGGCAGAGTTCAAATATGGGGTCACCTTCCTCTATGGCGCCAAAAAGTTTTAATTGTATTTTTTCGGTGCTCATTTGCGTTTGCTCCAGACTAAACAGCAAATAATACAAAAAGTCTTCCTTGGTTGCGTATTCAAACTGGTTGTAGAATATCAATTGCTTTTCCGATACCACCATCATTTCCATTTCCCTTTCGGACACCTGCACATAGCAAACGGGTTCAGCCGTTGGCCGGTTTTGGCTCATAAGACTTTGGATCAACACCGTTCCACTGTGTTTGAACTCGAATTCTCCAAAAAGTTCAAAAATGTAGTTGTTGATGTTGGTGTAGGGAATATAGACGTTTACGATGTCCTGGTTGGGAATCTCATCATAGGCAATGAGATCGTTTGCCATGATTTTGGCATTGAACTTCAAATAATTGGGAAGCTCTTCCTTGTTGAAAAGGGTTTTGGGTACCAAGCTGAACATATTGTTCTTATGGATGACCAGCACCTCGGAAAAATTTTTACCGATATCCCCTTTTTGGTTGAGCTTGGACTTTAGTTCCTTTAACAACAGATAGGGGGTGGAGGTTGTTTTGAAGGTTTCCCGCTCAAAGGCCAGAATCTTGTTGGTAATCGTATCCAGAACACAAAAAGAAAGTCCATTCAAGCCAGCTTGAATGGACAGTTTTCTATAGGTGTTATTCGGTTCTGTACGGTCTATATTAGTTGTCTTTTCTATCATAGATAGGAGGCCAGTTACCGTTTGTACTCACATCGGTCAACGAACCAACTTTTATTTCATCTCCATTTACTTCCTCTACACTTTGATGTGCCTTTTCCCTGTCGACCAAATCTTTGGGTTGGTCATAAAGGACAACGTCTTTTTTCACTTTGGCTTCGAATACCGGAGCCTTGTAACCACTCTTATCGATGATGTCCGCCTTCAGCTCAAACTTTTCGTTGTTTTGGGCATAAGGAACATTCATCATGGTTTTGTAACGGTCACTGTTTTTGAATAGTGAGTCCTTAACTTTAACAGTTCCCAAAGTATCAATGATTACAGTATCCTGTTGCATATCAATACCATAAGCCCTGTCAAATCGCATGAAAGAGGAATCTTTTTGGGTGGTGATGGTGTAGCTGCCAGTATCAATAAATTGAATCAAGCTTTCAAAATTTCCGGCGTATTTTCCATTCACTGTTTTGTAAGCTTCTTCGGCATCCCTGATATCCTTCAATTTAGCGATAACTTGGGAAAATCTTTCTTTTCTTACCTTGTTGAATTCGATGGGGGCATTGATGGATTCATATATTTTGTAACCGAGGAAAATGCTCACTAGTCCAAAGAGAATCACCAAAAATGGCTTAACCTTTTGAGGTAAAAATCTGTCAATCAAGAACACAAGCCCTACGGTAACAAGGCATATTAGAACAACAATAAGAATTAAGTTTAACATATCTGATATAGTCTTTCAAAGTTAATTTAGTGGTTACTGACAAATCTACAATTTTTTTTTAATCAGGAAACTTTTTGCTTTAAAAAACCATGCTATCTTTAGAAGCCCATGGACGATTTTACTGCAGCAGGATTTTTACGGATTTTAAACGAAAAGTTTCCCCATTTACCTACGGAAAAGCAAAGCATGGCCTTGGAAAAAATGGCTCGTTTTGTTTTGGACGGAAGGGACGGGGAGGTATTTTTATTGAAAGGATTTGCCGGTACCGGAAAGACAACTTTGGTGGCCACATTGGTGAGCAGCCTCTGGAAAGTGAAGATGAGTGCCGTGCTCATGGCACCTACTGGACGCGCAGCAAAGGTGATGTCCGTGTATTCCGGAAACCAAGCCTTTACCATCCATAAGAAAATATATTTTCCCAAAAAACAAAGTGGAGGAGGGGTCCAGTTTGTTTTGGCGCCCAATAAACACCGGAATACCGTATTTATAGTGGACGAGGCGTCGATGATACCCGATACCCCTTCCGATTCCAAGTTGTTCGAAAACGGTTCGTTGTTGGACGACCTCATGCAGTATGTGCACTCCGGCCATAAATGCAAGTTGATCTTGATCGGGGATACGGCCCAATTGCCACCTGTAAAATTGGAATTGAGTCCTGCATTGGACGAAGATCGTTTGGCCTTGAATTACGATAAGGAAGTGGAGTGCCTGGAATTGGACGAGGTAATGCGACAGACCGAGGATTCCGGAATACTGCACAATGCCACCAACCTCAGGGAGCAATTGCAATCCCAATATTATGATGGCTTCAAATTTGAGCTGGACCATTATAAGGACATTGTCCGATTGATCGATGGTACCGAGATCCAGGAGGCCATCGATTCCTCCTACAGCCAAAATGGAAAAGAGGAGACGGCCATTATAGTGCGATCGAACAAAAGGGCCAACCTCTACAATCAGAATATAAGGGAGCGGATCTTGTTCTTGGAAAGTGAATTGGCAGTAGGCGATTACATGATGGTAGTGAAGAACAATTATTTTTGGCTCAAGCCGAATTCCGAGGCCGGTTTCATTGCCAATGGGGATATCATTGAGGTATTGGAACTGTTCGCGATAAAGGAGTTGTACGGCTTTACCTTCGCGGAAGTGAAGGTTAAAATGGTGGATTATCCGAATCAAAGACCTTTTGAAACTGTTCTATTGTTGGATACCATAAATGCTGAGACACCTTCCTTATCGTATGAGGATGGCAATCGGCTGTACCAAGAAGTATTAAAGGATTATGACCACGAAAAATCCAAGTATAAAAAGTTTCTCGGTGTGAAGAACAATCGATTCTTCAATGCCCTGCAGGTCAAGTTTTCTTATGCCATTACTTGTCATAAGTCCCAAGGAGGCCAATGGGATACCGTGTTCGTGGAACAGCCTTATTTGCCAAACGGGGTGGATAAGGATTATTTGCGCTGGCTTTATACTGCAATCACAAGGGCAAAGAATCAACTCTATCTCATTGGATTTAAAGATGATTTTTTTCTTGATTAGGAATACCCTAAATTAGACCTAACCATGAACATTGAACCTAACACCATAATCAGTATTTTTTTGGGAATCGGGCTTGCCGCTTCGGTAGGTTTCCGCATATTCCTCCCCTTGTTTGCCCTAAGTTTGGCAGCTTATTTTGGGGTATGGGAACTGAATGAATCCTGGCAATGGATAGGAAGTTTGACGGCGCTCATCACCTTTGGTGTGGCCACTGTGGTGGAAATTTTCGCCTATTTTATCCCTTGGGTGGACAATGTCCTGGATGGACTGGCCTTGCCATTGGCCGGTATTGCAGGTACTGCCGTTATGGTATCCACAATCACCAATTTGGATCCGGTGGTAACATGGTCTTTGGCGATTATTGCAGGTGGTGGTACGGCAACAGCCATTAAAGGGGCCAATGCGACGGGAAGATTGACTTCCTCGGCAACCACGGGAGGCCTTGCCAATCCCATTGTGTCCACATTGGAGACCGGTACAGCGGTGGTGGTGAGCACTGCATCAATCCTAGTGCCGCCCATTGCAGCGATATTGGTCATCATTATACTGTTGGTCATATTTAGCATTTATAGAAAACTACGTCCAAAACGATAACCTAATCAATTCAAACTAATAGTGAAGATAATTTCCATGATTCCCGCACGGTATCAAGCCTCTAGGTTCCCCGCCAAATTAATGCAGGACCTTGGCGGCAAACCTGTTATTGTAAGAACCTATGAAGCAGCGGTGAACACACAATTATTTGATGAAGTTTATGTAGTGACCGACAGTGAGGTTATCTCAGAAGTTATCAGTGCAATTGGCGGCAAGGTAATCATGAGCAAACAAAAACACGAAAGCGGCAGCGATCGTATTGCGGAGGCAGTGGAGGATATGGAGGTCGACATTGTGATCAATGTGCAGGGCGACGAACCTTTTATAGATGCGGTGAGCCTTGAAAAGATCATTGATGTATTTAAAGCGGATACGGAAAGGGAAATTGATTTGGCCTCCTTAATGACGCCCATTTCCGAATGGGAGGAAATTGCCAATCCAAATACAGTAAAGGTAATCGTGGACAACCAAAACTTTGCCTTGTATTTCTCACGTTCGCCCATTCCCTATCCAAGGGACGAGGAAGTGGAGGCAACCTATTATAAGCACAAAGGCATCTATGCCTTTCGAAAACGGGCACTAATGGATTTTAAACGATTGCCCATGTTGACCTTGGAGGCCAAGGAAAAAATTGAAGCCATACGATTTTTGGAATATGGCAAAAAGATAAAAATGGTGGAAACCCATGTAACAGGTATAGAAATTGATACGCCGGAGGACTTAGATCGCGCAAGAAAGGTATGGAAGTAGATTTCTCGAACATAAAGGTCATTGGTTTTGATGCCGACGATACCCTTTGGGTAAACGAAACCTATTTTCGGGAAACGGAGGAAAAGTTTGCCGAACTGTTGGAAGATTACGAGACTAAGAACAAGGTGGACCAAGAGCTCTTCAAAATGGAGATGGATAACCTCGATCTATATGGTTATGGCATAAAAGGTTTTATGCTCTCCATGATTGAATCCGCATTGGACCTTTCCAACAACCAAGTCCCGCAGGAGACCATTACCGAAATCCTTACTTTGGGCAAGCAAATGATAGCCCATCCGGTGGAACTGTTGGATGGGGTGGAAGAAGTGCTTTCCAAATTGGTGGGCAGGTATCGATTGATTGTATTGACCAAGGGCGATCTGTTGGATCAGGAACGAAAATTGGAACGGTCGGGCCTATCCAAATATTTCCACCACGTGGAAGTATTGAGCGATAAAAAAGAAACAAATTATAGCAATCTCTTGGAACATTTGAACATCGATGTAAAGGAATTCTTGATGATCGGGAATTCGTTAAAATCGGATGTATTGCCTATTTTGAACATTGGCGCAAAAGCAGTTCATGTTCCTTTCCATACCACATGGGCCCATGAGATGGTGGAAGAGGACGAACTGGTGAACGACCATTTAAAACTGAACAGCCTCAAGGATATTTTGAAGTATTTGATAATTAATGAAGACAGCAAGTAATTTGAGAAACAAAAAAACAATCCCGCAGACTAAAACAAGATACCGTAATTTTCCAATGGTACCCCGTGTAATTTTTGGTTCGGGATGCTTTTCGCAATTGGGAGATATTCTATTGCCCGTTCGGAAGAGTTCAGAGGCACCGTTCATATTTTTGGTGGACGATTTTTTTGAAAACAAGGGGTTCGCAAAGCAACTGCCCTTGATGTTCAACGATGAGGTCATTTTTATTTCAGCCGATGAGGAGCCCAAGACAGCGCAAGTGGATGCTTTGGTGGCACGAATCAAGGAAAAATATGACGAATTACCCTCTGGAATAATAGGTATTGGTGGTGGAACCCTGCTCGATTTGGCCAAGGCCGTTTCCATTATGTTGAACAACCATGGAGTGGCCAAAGATTACCAAGGATGGGATTTGGTCACTAGACCCGCTTTGTACCATCTCGGTATCCCAACCATAAGTGGAACAGGGGCAGAAGTGTCCCGAACAACAGTGTTGTTGGGTCCAGATAAAAAACTGGGCATTAACTCCGATTACACTACCTATGATCAAGTGTTGTTAGATCCGGATTTTACCAAAACCGTACCCAAGGAACAATGGTTCTACACCGGAATGGATTGTTTTATCCATTGCGTGGAATCTCTGACCGGTACATATTTGAATGCCTTTAGCCAAAGTTATGGGGAGAAGGCCATGGAACTATGTCTCGAAGTGTTTTTGGGCGATATCCCTGAGGAAGAATCAAGGGAAAAATTGATGATGGCCTCTTGGCACGGTGGCATGAGCATTGCCTATTCGCAAGTGGGGATTGCCCATGCCATGAGTTACGGTCTTTCCTACCTGCTAGGGGTAAAACATGGCATTGGAAACTGTTTGGTGTTCCAGCATTTGGAAGAATTTTATCCGGAAGGGGTAGCACAGTTTAATCAGATGATGGCCAAACATGGTATCGAATTGCCCAAGGGAATCTGTGCCAATTTAACACAAGACGATTTCGATATCATGGTCAATGTTTCCTTGGGGCTTGAAGCACTGTGGGAAAATGCTCTGGGGCCCGATTGGAAAAAGACCATTACCCCTGAACGGCTGCAAGCCATGTTCCAAAAAATATAGGTCATTGTTCCCAACTGAAACAGTAGATTAAAAACGCGAATATGCACCGACTGGCCAAATTTTTATACTTCAAGGTTTTGGGCTGGAAACTGGTGGGCCATTTTCCGGATTTGGATAAATGTGTCATTATCGTGGTTCCACATACCCATTGGTGGGATTTTTTCTTGGGTTTGTTGGTGCGAAAGGTAATGAACCTTGAAATCAATTACATTGGCAAGAAAAGCTTGTTCAAACCACCGTTTGGATGGTTTTTCAGGTGGACAGGCGGTGCCCCGGTGGATCGTTCCAAAAATTCCAATACGGTGGACAGTGTTGTTCAAATCTTTAAGGAAAGAAAGGTGTTTCGATTTGCCTTGGCACCAGAGGGAACACGAAAAAAAGTGGATAAACTGCGAACTGGCTTTTATCATATTGCACAAAAAGCAAACGTACCCATTGTTATGGTTGCCTTTGATTTTGGCAATAAGCAAGTGAAAATCGCCGATCCCTTCCTACCAACCGAACAGGAAGCCGATTTTCTAAAAATCCATACGTTTTTTAAAGGAGTAAAGGGAAAGATTCCAGAATACAGTTTTTAAACTCTAAATTTTAATGGGTTAATTGCATTTTTTGTCCGTCTTCTGGACAAAAATGGTATCTTGTAAGAAACACCTTAAGACCATTCTATGATAGCTACCAATACTGTGGTTTCACGGAAACACGGTTCACGACTATTGCACAACATCGGCCTTTTTTTTGTTTTTGTTTTTTTTCAGTTTGCATACTCGCAGGTCGAACAAGAGATCAGGGGAACAGTGTTGGATGAAACCACGGGATTGCCCATCCCTTTTGTGAATATTGGAATTTTAGCCGAGAGTATCGGCACCGTGAGCAACGAGAATGGAAATTTTCATTTAATATTTGAAAAGAACATCCCTTCAGATGCCATTGTGCAAATCTCATCCATCGGTTATTCCACCAAAAAGTTCGATTTGGCCAAATTAACGGGGTCTGGCTTTACCAAGATTTACCTGCAACCCGATATCACCGTTTTAAATGAAGTAGTGGTATCCAGTGAAAGAAGCTCAAAGTTGGAACGCGTTGGTTATTTATATGATAGTAACTTAAAATTGGGGTATTGGAAGGGAAATGGTTCGCTGGGAGGTGAGTTGGTCACCAAGATTAAAGTGAACAAACAACCTAGGACACTCAACCAATTTCACTTCCTTGTAAAAGGAAACACTTCAGATAGTCTTTTGATGCGGGTAAATGTGTACGAAGGCAACTCTATGGTGCCCGAAAAAAAATTGAACAGGTCAAACATATTTCACACAATCAAAGTTAAGGAAGGGGAGGAAGTGGTTGATCTTCGCAGTCATGGGATTTTTGTCCAAGATGATTTTATGATTGGTCTGGAATTGTTGAAAGTTTATGGCGGAGGTGAAATAGGTTTGGTTTTGGCAGCAACCAGCACACCTGGTACGTCTTATCGTAGATATGCCAGTCAAGGCGAATGGGAGCGTTTTAGGGGTGATGCGATGACCTTTTCGGTGGAGACCAGTGTATTATTGCAAGTGGATGATGTATCGACCTTGCGCAAGGAAAAAACATTGGCTGCTTTGGACCATAGTATCGACAATACAAATCCGTTGGAGCATTTGACCAAGGTCAACGCTTCGGTTTTTAAGGAAATTACAGGGTTTGTTTTTCATGAAGGTGAGCCCGTATCCAATGTGGCAGTTCAAGTTGCCGGAATGGGAAAAAGTACCATCACCGATGCTTACGGAAGATATGTTATCATGGCCAAAGTTGGGGATAAGATCAATTATTCCTTTTTGGGGATGGAACCTGAGACAAAGGAAGTGGAGGAATCCACTACCATACTTAACATTTCCCTTTTGCCAAAAGCCAATCAATTGGAAAATGTGGTAGTGACGGCCAACAAAAGATTAAAACGAACCGAAAAACAAAAATTTGAGGATTACAATATCGATAAAGGATTAATGAAATCAGCTTTTGGAACGTTGGACAAGGAAACAGCCGGCGTGAATATGCAGGTTGTGGATTTTAGTGATAGAACCGCTACTGCAGTAAATCTAAAACTTTTATTGCAACAGAGTTTCTCCGGAGTCCAAGTCGTAGATGACAATTACATCAGCGGTGCCCAATCGGTTATCTACTTAAGGGGAAGGACATCCATTCTTAACGAGCAGCCTGCCATCTATGAAGTGGATGGGCAAATCTTTACCCAAATTCCGGATATGATCAACGTGGCAGATATTCAGAGAATTGCTAAACTCCCGGGTATGGCGGCTGTAAGAAAATATGGAAGTATTGCCGCCGGTGGGCTTTTCATCATCAATACAAGAAACTCCAATTTCTCTCCGAGGGCAGGAACATTGCAACAAGATCCCTTGGTGCGAACAGACAATGCCTATAAAAGTGATGCCCTAACCAAATCAGAATATGACAAAAGTCTACCGGGCTACTTGTCGGATTTGAACAGTGCCCCATCATTCGATACTGCTGTCAAAATTTACGGGGAATACAAAAAAATGTACGGCACTTTTCCGTATTTCTATTTGGATGCGCTGGATTATTTTATGAAGAATTGGAAGGATGAAGGGATAACCTTAAAAATATTGGAGGATGGCAATGCCGTATTGGAGAGTGAGGCCAAATTAAGAAGGGCCCTTGCCTATGTTTTTGAAAGAAATGGAAAAATGCAAAAAGCAGTTCCGTTGCACAAACAAAACTATAAGGAGTATCCGAATGCTTCCCAATCGTATATGAGTTTGGCCCGCTCTTATCTGGATAACAAGGAATATGCAAAAGCAGCAGGTATCTATTCACGCTATATGTATTTGTTGGAGAAAAATTTCTTGACTCCTGACACCAATGTTACCCATGAAGTTATCGCAACGGATTTTGATAATCTTTTGAAGCAACATGGGGATGAACTTCAATTGGAAATGCCCTTGGATGTTAATGCCGAGAAGAATGTTGATCGGAAAATCCGGATCGTTTTTGAATGGAACGACCCTTCCGCAAACTTTGTGCTTCAGTTTGTGGATAAAGACCAAAGATTTTTTACATGGGATAATTGGGAAGAATCCAACTTAGGGCAAAACATTGCTTATTTGGGATCCAAACAGTTTGAAATTTTAAGGGAGGATGCGATGTTCAAACCTTGGCTGGTCAATGTAAAATATAGGGGCAATAAAGATTTGACCCCGACATACATAAAGGCCACCATCTTTTTTGATTTTGGGTTGCCAACAGAAACCCAAGAAGTACAATTGTTCAGATTGGGTCTAAAGGATGTGAACCATGAACTATTTAAGGTATCGGCTTCCGAGGTGCAGTAATTGATTTCTATTCCTGCATGGTATGATAAACGTTCTGTACGTCATCATCCTCCTCGATTTTCTCCAATAGCTTCTCCACATCAGCCATTTCTTCCTCGGAAAGCTCCTTGGTTACTTGTGGAATACGTTCAAAACCGGAAGAGATGATTTCAATACCACGGGATTCCAGCTCTTTTTGAATGGCGCCAAAATTTTCGAACGGGGCATAAATATGGATGCCATCCTCGTCAAGGAACACTTCTTCGGCGCCAAAGTCGATCATTTCGAGTTCCAGTTCCTCTGGGTCTATACCTTCCCCGTTTATGGTAAAGTTACAGGTATGGTCGAACATGAATTCCACGGAACCCGAGGTGCCCAAACTCCCGTTGCACTTATTGAAATAGCTTCGGATATTGGCCACGGTGCGGGTATTGTTGTCGGTAGCAGTTTCAATCAAAATGGCGATGCCGTGGGGTGCATAACCTTCAAAAAGCACTTCTTTATAATCGCCTTGGTTTTTGTCCGATGCCCTTTTAATGGCCCGTTCAATATTGTCCTTGGGCATGTTCACCGACTTGGCGTTCTGAATAACGGCGCGCAATTTTGCATTGGTATCCGGATCGGGACCACCTTCCTTCACGGCCATTACAATATCTTTTCCAATTCTTGTAAAAGCTTTGGACATGGCGGCCCAACGCTTCATTTTTCGTGCTTTCCTAAATTCAAACGCTCTTCCCATCGTATTCTTCTGTTATGGACGAGGGCAAATTTAACAAAAAAAGCACCCTTGTCAAGACCAAAATTAAAGCTGGGTGTTAAACTGGAATGTGATGATCGATGATTTCTTGATAACTGATCCGCAAGTTTTTCGGAAGTTTATTTTCCTTGGGTAATGCAGCCAAATATCGGTCCTCGTTGGTGGTGTATACCCGTTTAAAGATTGGATGGTAATTGCCCATGCGCTGGATCACCTCCTTGATGAACTCTTCATGTTGGATGAGGTCCTCACTGCCCAAATGATAAATGCCCGTTTTGTTCCTATTGATGAGGTAATGCAATTGCTGTGTTAGTCGGTCGTCGTTCGTAACATTGATGATCAGGTTGGGGAAAACCTCAATGGGTTCCTTGTTTTCCAGATTGGCCTTAATTTCCCGAATACGGGGCGAAGTGTTTCCAAAGACCATCGGAACCCGAAGAATGGCCCATTTTTCCTTGGGCATCCGCATCATCATGTTCTCGATCTTTATTTTGAGACGACCATATACACTCTCCGAAAGTGTCTTGTCAAATTCATAGGAGGGGAACTTGCTGTAAGCATCAAATACGTTGGCCGATGAAATGAAATACAACCGCGCTTTTGAGGTCACCAAATATTCCATAATGTGATGGTGCGCTTGTATTTGCGCCGGAAAATTACCTCGCAATGCCGAAATAATGATATCGGGCCGAATCCTTTCTAAGAGTTGAAAGATGTCATCCTCTTCCACATCGTATCTGAAGTATTGTTGATTGGAGGCAAAGGAGCGATTCGAAAAATACGTGCCGTAGGTATCAAAATAGGAGCAGAGCTCTTTGTAAATGGCATTGCCCACAAACCCACTCGCTCCCAATATCAATATCTTCTTTTTATTCAAAGGCTGCTCAGGAATTTTTGTAGAACGGTAATTTTACGACCGTTGCCGGTACTTTGTTGATTCGGATTTGGATGTAAATGGTAGTATCGAGTGCAGCATGGTCGGTTGGAACATAACCCAATCCTATTCCTTTGGAAAGGGAAGGGGACATGGTGCCCGAAGTCACTTTTCCAATTTCGTTGCCAGCCGCATCCAATATAGGATACCCATGACGGGGAATACCGCGCTCCTCCATTTCAAAAGCGATCAATTTTCGTTTTGGACCCGCTTCCTTTTCTTTGGCCAATGCCTCACTGTTCACAAAATCTTTAGTGAATTTGGTGATCCAGCCCAATCCGGCCTCCAAGGGCGAGGTGGTATCATCAATATCGTTACCGTAAAGACAATACCCCATTTCCAAACGGAGTGTGTCGCGTGCAGCAAGCCCGATCGGTTTAATGCCAAAATCGGCACCTGCCTCCAAAACCTTGTCCCACACTTGTTGTACTTCCGAATTTTTGCAATAGATTTCAAATCCGCCCGATCCGGTGTAGCCTGTTGCGGAAATGATCACGTGATCGATTCCGGCAAAATCGCCCACCACAAAATTGTAGAACTTGATGGCCGATAAATCTACACTGGTCAACGATTGCATGGCTTCCACGGCTTTTGGACCTTGGATGGCCAAAAGCGAATAATCGTCGGACAAATTCCGCATGTCGGCCCCAATGGCTTCATTGTATTTGGAAATATGGTTCCAGTCTTTTTCAATGTTTGAGGCGTTAACCACCAAAAGGTAGGTTTCCTCTTTGATCTGATATACAATAAGGTCGTCCACAATACCTCCGGTTTCATTTGGCAAGCAACTGTACTGGGCCTTGCCCACTGAAAGTTTTGAAGCATCGTTTGAAGTCACTTTTTGAATCAACTCCAAGGCTTTTGGTCCTTCGATCAAAAATTCGCCCATGTGCGAAACATCGAATACGCCCACACCGTTTCGAACTGTCTCGTGTTCCACATTTACCCCTTCATAGGATACGGGCATGTTGTAGCCCGCAAAGGGGACCATTTTTGCACCCAATGCCTTATGGGTTTCAAAAAGCGCTGTATTTTTCATTACTTCCATTTTTAAGCATGGCAAATTTATAGAATTAATTAAGGATTTTGGTGTTTTGGGTTCCTATGATTTCCATAAAATGGAATTCCCTTTTTAACACGTCCTTCGTTTGAAAATTTGTATTTTGACCCAAATACTTTTTTACATGGAAAAATACTCTTTTAGCATTGTTGCCGCGTTGTTGCTTGGCTTTTTGGTTTCGGCACAAAATACACCAACCGATTATCTGGCCTCCGATTTCCATAAGGAGCGAAGGGAAGCCGTTCGAAAGTTGTTGCCCCCGAACACAGCGGTCGTATTATTTGCCAATGCAGAACGCAATCGTGCCAACGATGTGGATTATGTATATCACCAAGATCCCAATTTTTATTATTTGACAGGCTATAAAGAGCCCAATGCAGTGCTGGTTATATTCTCAGAAACACAGACCGATGCCTCTGGGAACAAGTTTAATGAAATCATCTATGTCCAGGAACGTAATGCCAGGGCCGAACAGTGGACCGGAAAAAGACTTGGGGTGGAAGGGGTAAAGGAAAAATTGGGATTTGATATGGTGTTCAATGGAAGCGAATTCGAAAATTTTCCATTGGACTTCGCCAAATTTGATATTGTTTCTTTCGTTGATTTCCAAAACGATTATCGCGATAAAAATGGGAAGGCCGATTTGTTTGATTTGATCAAAACGTTCAAGGAAAAGGCCAACTATCCTTCAGATTACAATCCCATTCGTAATGAGGTTTACAGTATTATCTCGGAAGCGGATGCCTCCAAAATGGAAGAAGTGGTAAAGACGGTGGAACGCTATTTGAACCGTTATGAGGATTTGAAGGAAGATGAATTTCTCAACGATTTTGTGAACGCACCCAATGATGATTTACGAAAGGAGATCAAGAACAAGGTGTTGTTGATTCAACGTGAGAATAATTTGGATTCCAAGGTATTGCCGATGGCCATGGCCAAATTACGTGAAACCAAGACCCCCGAGGAAATGAAATTGCTGAAAAAGGCCATCGAAATTTCTGCAGTGGGCCAAATTGAGGTGATGAAGGCCATGCATCCCAACATGTCCGAAACCGAGATCCAAGGGGTACATGAGTACGTGTACAAAAAATATGGGGCCGAGTATGAAGGCTATCCATCGATTGTAGGCGGGGGAAACAATGGTTGTATCCTCCATTATATTGAAAACAACAAAACCCAGATAGGGGAAGATTTGGTGCTGATGGACCTAGGGGCCGAATACCATGGCTATACGGCCGATGTGACCCGAACCATCCCTGCCAACGGAAAATTCACGCCAGAGCAAAAAGCCATTTACGATATTGTCTATAATGCTCAGGAGGCCGGCATCAAGGCCAGTGTGGTGGGTGCGCCATTTCAGGCACCTGGCAGGGCAGCTTATCAGGTAGTGGCGGAAGGATTGCTAAAATTGGGCATCATCAAGGAAGAAAAAGATACCCGCATTTACTTTCCGCACGGAACTTCCCATTATTTGGGGTTGGATGTACATGATGCCGGCACCTATGGGCCGTTCAAGGCCAATACCGTGATCACAGTTGAGCCTGGCATCTACATCCCCGAAGGAAGTGACTGTGACAAAAAATGGTGGGGTATAGCCGTTCGTATCGAGGATGATATTTTAATTACCGAGGATGGTCCCATCAATTTATCCGGTTTGGCACCAAGGACCACCGAAGCCATTGAGGCCATGATGAAACAGCCCAGTCCATTGGATAATTTTAAATTGCCAAAATTGGATTGATGCTACTGCAGTAAAAAAGTTTTCAATTCAGCATAAGAACGAATGGGCATGGACTTTTTTTCCTTGCCCATTATTTTTTGTATTTGTGAAGGAATTTCCAATTGCACGTCAAGTGTTTCTTCCACAACATTTAGAAACTTTACAGGATGTGCAGTTTCCAGAAATATACCAAAGGTATCGGGATGGCTTTTTTGATACGCCTTTAGGCCCAAATAGCCTACAGCACCATGCGGGTCCATAACATAGCCAGAGTTGGAATACACTTCTTTCATTGCATTTCGGGTCATGCTATCCGTGAACGAATAAGATGATAAGTTTTCACGGAGGGCATCCAGATCATCTTGGTATAAGTGTCGGATACGCACAAAATTACTGGGATCGCCCACATCCATGGCATTGGAAATGGTGGCAACGGATGGCATGGGTTCGTAAACGCCTTGCTCCATATATTTTGGCACTACATCATTTACATTGGTGGAGGCCACAAAATGTTTTACGGGCATGCCCAGCTTTTGGGCCACCATACCTGCACAGATATTTCCAAAATTTCCAGAAGGAACAGAAAATACGATGTCTTTTCCTTTGGATTTGGCCTGTTTGTAGGCAAAAAGGAAGTAGAACAATTGGGGCAGCCACCGTGCCACATTGATGCTATTGGCCGAGGTCAGTTTTCTGTGTTGTGTGATTTCTTGGTCCAAAAAGGCCGTTTTTACCATACGTTGGCAGTCGTCAAAGGTGCCATCCACTTCCATGGCCTCAATGTTTTGCCCCAACGTGGTCAATTGTTTTTCCTGAATGTCACTAACCTTACCGCTGGGGTATAGGATGACTACATGAACTCCTTCAACCCCTAAAAAACCGTTGGCCACGGCACCACCGGTATCGCCAGAAGTAGCTACCAAAACAGTAACTTCCTGTTTTTCACCCTGCGAAAAATAACCCAAACAATTGGCCATAAAACGCGCACCCACATCCTTGAAGGCCATAGTGGGTCCGTGGAAAAGTTCCAAAGTGGCCACATTTTCCTCCAAATCAAACACTGGGAAATCAAAATCAAGGGTGTTGGCGATGATTTCCTTCAAAATGTGATCGGGAATATCCTCATGAACAAACTGGTGTATGGCCCGAAAGGCAATCTCATGGTTTGACAACGCTTCAATGTTTTCAAAAAAATCAGGTTCAAGTGGTGTGATGCGTTCTGGGAAATACAGTCCCTTGTCCGGTGCAATGCCAGATACCACTGCATTTTTAAAAGAGGTTCGATGATCGGGATCGTTAAGACTATAAAATTGCATGGTCTAGGAAATTTGTTTTACCCCTTGGGCATTAATTTTTGAAATATGGATATCGAATGGGATACCCACGGTCTCATAGGTCTTTTGCATGGATTGGGCAACGTTCTCCGCCGTTTCCCGGCCTTTGCTCAATGCAAATATGGAGGGTCCTGAACCCGATATGCCGCCACCAAGGGCTCCAGCCTTTAAGGCATTGGCCTTTACTGCGTCAAAACCAGGAATCAAAATGGAGCGGATGGGCTCTACAATATGGTCTTCCAGAGAGCGGCCGATCAATTCATAATCACTGCGAAAAAGGCCAGCGATCAAACCACCCAGATTGCCCCATTGTTGTATGCCTTGTTCCATGGAAATGGTGGTCCGCAATATTTTTCTGGAATCCGAGGTTTTGATCTCTATTTGGGGATGTATTACCGTGGCATAAAGGTCGTCCGGTGTTGGAATCGGCACAATATCGAGGGGTTGATAGCTTCGCACCAAGGTAAATCCACCAAAAATGGCGGGCGCCACATTATCGGCATGAGCTACTTCACTGGCCAATTTTTCACCTTGTATGGCAAATTGGACCAATTCCAACTGGGAAAAAGGTTTGCCCAACAATTCGTTCATGGCCCAAACGGCCCCGGCAGAACTGGCTGCACTGCTGCCAATGCCACTACCGGGTTTTATACGTTTGTCGATTTCGATTTCGAATCCACCTTCATAGTTACTGGCGGTCAACAATGCCAACCCAGCCACACCCGCAACATTTTTTTCGGTTTGCAGGGGCAGTTCCTGGCCTCGGATTTTTATAATGCGAATTCCTTTTTCCGAAGTTTTCCGAACTGTCATTTCATCGCCTACGGCATCCAAGGCCAAACCTAGGACATCGAATCCGCAGGATACATTGGCAATGGTGCCTGGACAAAATACCTTGATTTCTTCCATGGTCAAAAATTTCCGATTCGAATGATATCTGCAAATATACCCGAAGCAGTAACATCTGCGCCAGCTCCTGCACCTTTTATGATCAAGGGTTGGTTGGGGTAACGTTCTGTAAAAAACAGTACAATGTTGTCGCTGCCCTCCAAATTGTAAAAGTCGTGTCCTTTCGGAATTTTTTGTAGCCCGACCTTGGCTTTCCCATTTTCAAACTGGGCTACATATTTTAATTTACAATCGGATGCTGCTGCCTCATTGTACAGTTGCTGAAAGTCAGCCTCATATTTTTTAAGGGATGCAAAGAATTCTTCATTGGAATTGGTTTCCAGACTTTCTTTGGGAAGGAAAGATTCGTTCGCAATATCCTGGATATTCAGTTGATGACCACTTTCCCGAGCCAAAATGAGGATTTTCCGCATCACGTCCACGCCGCTGAGGTCGATGGTCGGGTCTGGTTCGGTATAGCCTTGTTCCTGTGCCTGTTTCACCACATCATGAAAGGTCACCGAATCGTTGAATGTATTGAATACAAAATTGAGGCTACCAGATAGAACGGCCTGTATTTTCTTCACCTTGTCTCCGGATGCGATCAAGTGTTTTAAAGTGTCGATAATGGGCAACCCTGCTCCCACATTGGTTTCAAAAAGGAATGGTGCATTGTATTGCTTGGCCAAATGTTTCAAGTTTTTATAGTAATCAAAATCTGAAGAGCAGGCAATCTTGTTGCAAGTGACCACCGAAATACTGTTTTTTAGGTAATCCGCATAGGTGTTGGATACCTCGGCACTGGCCGTATTGTCAACAAACACACTGTTACGGTAGTTGAGGGACTTTACTTTTTGAAAGAATGCCTCTCTATTTGCAGGTTCGCCATTGGCCAAATCCGATTCCCAATCTTTTAGGGCTATGCCATTTTCATCAAAGGCCATGGTTCTTGAGTTGCTGATGCCAATAACCCTAATGTTGAGTTTCAGTTCTTCCTTCAAGTATTTTTTTTGCTGACGGATCTGATCCAGGAACTTGGCGCCCACATTGCCCACTCCCATTACAAAAAGGTTGAGCTGTTTGATGTTTTCCTCAAAAAAGGCCTCATGGAGACTGTTCAATGCTTTTTTGACATCGTCTTTTTTGATTACGGCCGAAATATTCCGTTCGGAAGCGCCCTGAGCAATAGCCCTGATGTTCACATTGTTCTTGCCCAAGGTACTGAACATTTTTCCGCTCAAACCTTGGTGGCTTTTCATGTTATCGCCCACCAACGCCACAATGGTCAGGTCCTTTTCCACCATCACCGGCTTTATTTTTTTGCTGGCGATCTCGTATTCAAAAGTTTCGTTCACCGCCTCCGTTGCAAGATCAACATCATGATCTGAAATACCGACACAAATGGAGTGCTCCGAGGATGCTTGGGTAATCAGTACAATGCTGATGTTCTTTAGCGAAAGGGTTTCGAAAAAACGTTTTGAAATGCCGGGTATCCCCACCATGCCTGGCCCCTCAAGGGATAAAAGGCTGATATTGCCCACATGGCTGATACCGCGGACCGTTTTTCCATTGCCGTTGTTGTTCTTTGCGATCAACGTACCCGGACTATCCGGCTCGAAGGTGTTTTTTATGGCGATGGGAATTTCTTTGCCCAGTACCGGTTGAATGGTAGGTGGATATAGGACCTTGGCCCCAAAATGGGACAATTCCATGGCTTCCTCGTAGCTGATATTGGCAACACACTTGGCCTGTTTCACCAGTTTTGGATTGGCTGTGTACATACCGCTCACATCGGTCCATATTTCCAATAGTTCAACCTCCATGGCTGCGGCGAGAATGGCTGCCGTATAATCGGAACCACCCCGACCCAGTGTAGTGGAATCACCCGATTTACTTGAAGCTACAAATCCGGGTAGAACAGTTATGCGTTTGGCATTTGACGAAAAGTATGCTTGGCAATTGGTGTTGGTCAGTTGAAAATCTACATTGGCCTTCTCAAAATTACTGTCGGTTTTAATTAGCTCCCGACTGTCCTTGAAGCTGGCATCCAATCCCTCAGCCTTGAAAAATTCACTGATGATAAAGGAGGACAATAGTTCTCCATAGCTCACAATTTTATCCGAAAGTTTTGGGGTGATTTCACCTATCAAATAAGAACCTTCCAACAAGGTCTCCAAAGTGTTCAGTTCGCTTTTAACTTGGCTCAGCACCGCACTTTGGGATTGCACAGGAATAAGGGATTTAACGGAAGAAAGGTGACGATTTTCAATCTCCTTTAGGCCTTCCTTATAGCTCAAATCTTGGCTGGAAGCCAATCTGGAGGTGTTCAACAGGAGGTCGGTAACGCCTCCAAAAGCGGACACGACCACCGCAATTTGATCATTGTCTGCTTGGGCAACAATGGATTTAACTTTATGTATGTTTTCTGGATGGGCCACTGAAGTGCCACCAAATTTTAGGACTTTCATAAGAAAATGTATTGCAATTGAAATTGTAAATGGATTAAAAAAACGGACGGATGATATATAGCAGACTTACCCCAAAGGGGTTGTAGTGGTAATAGTGATGGTAGATGAAAAAGCTTTCATCCCATTCAATTTGCTATCCGTTTGTTTTAATTGCATTCTGCTAAAATGAGATGATAAAAGTAGTACATTTGATTACTTTGTCATATCCTTTGCGGGATTTTTACGAATTCCTTAGTATTAGTTGTAATTTCTTATTGAATGAAGATATTTTCTACCTCTCAAATCTATGAAGCTGATAAATCCACAATACAGAAACAACAGATTTCCAGCGATGAACTTATGGAAAGGGCTGCTACCAAAGTGTTTGAGTGGATCCATTCCCGATTGAGGGGTACCCAGGTCCATATCAAATTGTTCTGTGGTATAGGGAACAATGGCGGCGATGGATTGGTCTTGGCCCGACTTTTAAAGGAACATGACTACACCATATCGGTTTATGTGGTGAATTATAGCGAAAAGCGATCCAAGGATTTTCTATTGAATTTGGAAAGGTTGAAAAACACCAAACTTTGGCCCGATTTTTTGAACAAGGAAAGTGAACTGCCTGAAATTTCTCCCAACGATATTTTGGTTGACGCCATTTTTGGAATCGGATTGAACCGTACACCGGATGTATGGGTGGGCAAACTGATACAACACATCAATACTTCGCAGGCCTTTGTGCTTGCCATTGATATTCCATCGGGCTTACCCATGGACACTGCTCCTTGGGACGCGTCTGCCGTGGTACAGGCCAGCTATGTGTTGAGTTTTCAGTCACCTAAACTGGTTTTTTTTCTGCCGGAAACAGGGGTTTTTGTCAACCAATGGGAAGTTTTGGACATAGGTCTTGATCCGGAATATTTGAATAACACCAATACGGATTTTGAATTGATCGGTCGCCCGGAGGTCTTGCCACTATATAGGCCAAGGCTCAAATTTTCTCACAAAGGACATTATGGACATGCTTCAGTAATTGGTGGGAGCCATGGAAAAATTGGTGCGGTACAACTGGCCAGCAATGCTTGTTTGCGTGTTGGAGCTGGACTTGTAACGGCATTTGTTCCTTCTTGTGGGTATGATGTGTTACAGACCACAGTACCAGAAGTCATGGTGATAACAGATCGACACGCAAAAATCCTATCGGATATCAAATTGCCTTTTGAACCAACAACCATCGGTTTTGGTATGGGTGTGGGAAAGGATAGTATTACCGTGGAAGCTTTTGCCTCATTCTTGAAATCGGTGGAAAAGCCCATTGTAATCGATGCGGATGGACTGAATATATTGTCGGACAAACCTGAATTATTAAAGGATGTTCCCCCGCTATCGGTTTTGACCCCTCACCCCAAGGAATTGGAACGACTGATAGGCACATGGAAAGATGATTTCGAAAAACTGGAAAAGACCTTCGCCTTTTCGAAGGAATACAATGTGGTGGTGGTGATCAAGGGGGCACATACCATATGTGTGTATGAAAACAAAGGGTATGTAAACACTACTGGAAATCCGGGTATGGCCACTGCGGGTAGTGGTGATGTGTTGTCGGGCATGATCACCGGACTTATGTGTCAAGGATATTCCTCCTTGGACGCAGCAATTTTTGGAGTGTATCTACATGGGCTTGCCGGCGATATAGCTGCTTCCAAGATGGGCTACGAGGCCCTAAGGGCAACTACGCTGGTCGATACTATTGGAAATGCGTATTTGGAACTGTTGAGACCACCCGAAATGGATCAGCAAGAAAATGCTTAGGGCTTGTTCTTGTCCTTGGAGCTCTTCAACCTTTTCTTTACCCAAGCAACGGCATTGTCATATTCAATAAAGAATTCCATGTTCTTTTTATAGAACAACTTCTCGATTTTGAAGTTGTGCATATCGATCTCCTTCTTCGAAACAATTGCAAAAGCCTTAAGGTTTTCCAGGCCCCTTACATAATTGTAAATGGTCGGGTCTACGGCATAGGAATTTTTGCGTAAGCTGATATAGCCAAAATCCTTGTCCCTAAAATGAATTTCGGAAATCCCGATAATTTGATAGGCGCGCTCCAATGTAATGGTAGTGCCTTCGTTGAACGAAGAGACCATGTAGTTATCATAAACCTGAACGGTTCCGATATCCAAGTGGTACTCGCGTACAACAATAGTCTTCTTAGAAGAAGTTATTTTCATTCCCAAGTGTAGTTATAGTGTCTCGGATACGAAAATATTTGGAAACCGGTCGTGGGGAAAAAATAATAGATTAAAAGCGCAAATATCGTTTGTACGGTAAAAATGGGTCTAAAAAAAAGCCCCGGCAGTAATGGCTGACGGGGCTTTTCAAATTTTTGTATTGTTTTACTCCTCTGTTTCCGGCGACTTTTCAGTTTTTTTGATCTTGATGGTAAGTTCATCCTTTTTCTCATCCAGATCCATAAAAATATTGTCTCCTTCTTCCAATTTTGAGTTCACGATTTCTTCTGCCAAAGTATCCTCAATATATTTTTGGATGGCCCTTTTTAAAGGTCTGGCACCATATTGTTTATCGAATCCTTTTTCGGCTATGTAATCTTTGGCCTTGTCTGAAAGGGTAAGATTGTATCCGATTTCCTTGATTCGTTTGTACAATTTGTTCAGTTCGATGTCGATGATCTTGTGAATATCCTCTCTTTCCAATGGATTGAACACAATAACATCATCGATACGGTTCAAGAACTCCGGGGCAAAAGCCTTTTTGAGGGCATTTTCGATCACACTTTTTTGATGTGTATCGGCCTGTGCTTGTTTGGCAGCGGTCCCAAAACCTACACCTTGACCAAAATCCTTCAATTGGCGTGCACCGATATTCGAGGTCATGATGATGATCGTATTTCTAAAATCGATTTTTCGGCCCAAACTATCCGTTAAGAATCCATCGTCCAATACTTGCAACAACATGTTGAAAACATCAGGGTGGGCTTTTTCCACCTCGTCCAACAAGATTACGGAGTAGGGTTTGCGACGGACTTTTTCGGTCAACTGGCCACCTTCTTCATAGCCCACGTATCCGGGAGGTGCACCAACCAAACGTGATATCGCGAATTTTTCCATGTACTCGCTCATATCGATACGGATCAATGCATCTTCGGAATCGAATAGTTCCTTGGCCAATATTTTGGCCAATTGGGTCTTACCAACTCCGGTTTGTCCCAAAAAGATAAAAGATCCAATGGGTTTATTGGGGTCCTTAAGACCGGCCCGATTACGTTGAATGGCCTTGGCCACTTTGGCGACTGCTTCATCCTGACCGATGACAAAACCTTTGATCAAGTTGGGCAGTTCGGCCAATTTATTGCTTTCGGTTTGGGCAATACGGTTTACAGGGATGCCACTTATCATCGAAACCACGTCGGCAACATTGTCTTCGGTCACGATTTCCCGGTGCAGTTTGCTTTCTTCTTCCCAACGTTCCTGGGCGGTTGCCAATTCTTTTTCCAAACGCTTTTCATCGTCTCGAAGTTTGGCAGCCTCTTCGTATTTCTGTTTTTTGACCACGCTGTTCTTAAGCTCACGGACATCTTCCAACTGGCTTTCCAGTTCCAAAATTTGTTTGGGCACGTCCATGTTCACGATATGCACCCTTGAACCGGCTTCGTCCAAAGCATCGATGGCCTTGTCCGGAAGAAAACGGTCGGTCATGTATCGGTTGGTCAACTTCACGCAGGCCAAAATGGCCTCATCGGTATAGTTTACATTGTGGTGGTCTTCGTACTTCCCTTTAATGTTCATCAAAATTTCGATGGTTTCCTCTACGGAAGTAGGCTCTACCATTACTTTTTGGAAGCGACGCTCCAAAGCACCATCTTTTTCGATGTATTGACGGTATTCATCCAAAGTAGTGGCGCCGATACATTGAATTTCGCCCCGGGCCAATGCCGGTTTGAACATGTTGGAAGCATCCAAGCTGCCAGTGGCTCCACCAGCACCTACAATGGTATGGATCTCGTCAATGAAGAGAATAATATCGTCGTTCTTTTCCAGTTCGTTCATCACGGCCTTCATCCGTTCCTCAAACTGTCCACGATATTTGGTGCCAGCAACCAAAGATGCAAGATCTAAGGTAACTACACGTTTATTGTAAAGAATACGGGATACCTTTTTATTGATAATGCGCAGCGCCAAACCTTCGGCAATGGCACTTTTACCCACACCGGGTTCTCCGATCAACAATGGGTTGTTCTTTTTTCTTCGGCTCAAAATTTGGGAAACGCGCTCAATTTCCTTTTCGCGTCCCACTACGGGATCGAGCTTGTTCTCTTCGGCCAATTTCGTTAGGTCTCGACCAAAATTGTCTAAAACAGGGGTCTTGGATTTTTTGTTTCCTTTTTGGGCAGAACCTGAACCGAAAGAGCCTTCTTTGGCATCGCCCATGTCATCGGAGTCGCCTGGGAAGGATTCGGCCTGTGGGGAATCGATATAGTCATCATCGCTGGTGATCATCGATTTGAACTGTTCCTTTACATTATCATAATCCACTTTCAACTTGTGCAAAAGCTTGGTAGTGGGGTCGTTTTCATTGCGAAGGATGCACAGTAACAGGTGTGCGGTATTGATGGAAGAACTTTGGAAAAGTTTTGCTTCCAAAAATGTTGTTTTTAGGGCGCGCTCCGCTTGTCGGGTCAAATGCAGATTTTTCTTGTCTTTCTGCATTGTGCCCGTATTTGGATTGGCGGGACTCAGGATCTCCACCTTTCTTCTCAGGTGTTCCAAGTCCACATCCAGTGCGTCCAATATACTAATGGCCTTGCCATTTCCATCTCTTAAAAGACCAAGCATAAGGTGTTCCGTGCCAATAAAATCATGCCCTAATCTAAGGGCTTCCTCCTTGCTGTATGCTATAACGTCTTTTACTCTGGGGGAAAAATTGTCGTCCATACGTTTCTTTTTCAGCAATTAAAATTAATAAAAGTATTGTTACAGTGGTCAAATACCGTACCCTTATTCGATAAAGATGTATTAAAAGTCGGAATAATGGTACTTTTTTAACGGGTTTAACACTGCTTTACCATGCAATAAGAGACAAGGATCTACTGTTGATAATTTTTTTAATAAAGTAAGCGCAATGCGCTGTAAAGGCTGCTAATTTCTGTATATTGCCATGATATTTTAACCACAAAAAACTATAAGATTTTAGCATGGCTGAAGGAGAAAAGTTAATTCCTATCAACATTGAGGATGAGATGAAATCTGCCTACATTGATTATTCAATGTCGGTCATTGTGTCACGTGCCCTGCCAGATGTTCGTGATGGATTGAAACCAGTGCATCGAAGGGTATTATTCGGAATGCACGAACTAGGTGTAAGGTCCACAAGCGCCCACAAGAAGTCTGCCCGTATCGTTGGGGAGGTTTTGGGTAAATATCACCCCCACGGTGATACCTCTGTTTACGATACCATGGTGCGTATGGCCCAAGAGTGGAGCTTGCGTTACATGCTTATAGACGGCCAGGGTAACTTTGGTTCCGTGGATGGCGACAGCCCGGCGGCCATGCGATATACCGAGGCAAGAATGCGGAAGATCGCTGACGAAATGTTGGCGGATATCGATAAGGAAACCGTGGATCATCAACTCAATTTTGATGATACATTGCAGGAACCTACGGTGTTGCCCACGCGTATTCCCAACCTGTTGGTGAATGGCGCTTCGGGAATTGCAGTGGGTATGGCCACCAATATGCCCCCCCATAACCTTTCGGAGGTTGTTGATGGTACCATTGCCTATATCGACAACCACGATATTGAAATAGATGAATTGATCACCCATATCAAGGCACCCGATTTTCCAACCGGTGGTATCATTTATGGCTATGATGGTGTAAAGGAAGCGTTTCATACCGGTCGCGGACGTGTCGTAATGCGCGCCAAGGCCTCTTTTGAGGAGGTACAGGGTAGGGAGTGCATCATTGTTACCGAGATCCCTTATCAGGTGAACAAGGCGGACATGATCAAGAAAACCGCCGATCTCGTCAACGAAAAGAAAATCGAAGGAATTGCATCCATCCGTGATGAATCCGATAGAAAGGGAATGCGTATCGTTTACATTTTAAAACGTGACGCCATCCCGAATATCGTTTTGAATACACTTTATAAGTACACGGCGCTGCAATCTTCTTTTAGTGTCAACAATATTGCCTTGGTCAATGGTCGACCTCAATTGTTGAACCTTAAGGAGATTATCCACTACTTTGTGGAACACCGCCATGAGGTGGTGGTTCGTAGAACTACCTATGAACTGAGGAAGGCCCAAGAGAGGGAACACATCCTTCAAGGTTTGATCATTGCATCGGACAATATTGATGAAGTGATTGCCATTATCCGTGGTTCTTCCAATGTGGACGAAGCTCGTACCAATTTGATGGAACGCTTCAAACTTTCCGAGATTCAGGCCAAGGCCATCGTAGAGATGCGCTTACGTCAATTGACCGGGTTGGAACAAGACAAACTTCGTGAAGAATACGAAGAATTGTTGAAGACCATCGAGGACTTGAAGGACATTCTTGAAAAAAAGGAGCGCAGAATGCAGATCATCAAGGATGAATTGCAGGAAGTAAAGGAAAAATACGGTGATGAAAGACGTTCCGAAATCAACTATGCGGGAGGAGACCTTAGCATTGAGGATATGATTCCGGACGAGCAGGTGGTGATTACCATCTCCCATGCCGGATATATCAAAAGGACGCCATTGTCCGAATACAAGACCCAAAATAGGGGCGGAGTGGGCCAAAAGGCATCCTCTACCCGAAACGAGGATTTCTTGGAGCATTTGTTCGTGGGCACCAACCACCAGTACATGTTGTTCTTCACCCAAAAGGGAAAATGTTTCTGGATGCGGGTGTATGAAATTCCGGAAGGAAGCAGGACTTCCAAAGGAAGGGCCATCCAAAACTTGATCAATATCGAAACGGATGATAAGGTAAAGGCCTTCATCTGTACCCAAGATCTGAAGGATGAAGATTACGTGAACAGCCATTATGTGATCATGGCCACCAAAAAAGGTGTGGTGAAGAAAACCTCATTGGAACAATACTCCAGACCACGCCAAAATGGTATCAATGCCATTACGGTTAGGGATGGTGATGAGCTTTTGGAAGCCAAACTGACCACGGGTACAAGCCAAATTTTCTTGGGACTTAAATCCGGGAAGGCCATTCGTTTTGAAGAAAGTAAAACACGGCCAATGGGCAGGAATGCATCAGGTGTACGAGGCATTACTTTGGCCGATGACAATGATGAGGTCATTGGAATGGTATCGGTCCACAACTTTGAGGATGATATCTTGGTTGTTTCCGAAAACGGGTATGGAAAACGATCTAACCTCGATGATTACCGTATCACCAATAGGGGCGGTAAAGGGGTGAAGACCATTTCCATCACGGATAAAACCGGAGGCTTGGTCGCCATCAAAAATGTTACCGATACCGATGATTTGATGATCATCAACAAATCGGGAATCGCCATCCGTATGAGCGTGGAAGACCTCCGTGTCATGGGTCGGGCCACACAAGGGGTTAGACTCATCAATTTAAAAGGAGGGGATTCCATTGCAGCGGTCGCCAAAGTGATGAAGGAAGACGACCCAATGGACGATACCAACATCTTGGATATTGAGGTCAAAGGAGAAGATGGCACAGCTATTGATGAAAACAATGAAAATAATTAATAATCGATAAACACAAATATTTAAATTTTTGACATGAAGACTAAAGTTATACTACTACTAGCTATAGGGATCTCAGCAATGGGTTTTGCCCAGAAGGATGAGATCAAAGCTGCCGAAAAGGCTATGAAAAGTGGAGATGCGGCAGCTGCACTTGCAGCTCTTGAAAGTGCATCTTCATCCATTGGATCGGCAGATGAAAAACTTCAGGCACAGTACTATGTTGATTTGGGAAATGCAAACTATGATTTGGCCCAAAAAGGGGATGCTTCAAAATTTAAGAATGCCGTTGAAGCCTACAGAAAAGTTATTGCTGTGGAAGAAGCCAGTGGAAAAACAAAGTATACTCCTGTTGCTAGGGAAAAAATGGGTCAAATGACCGCCGATTTGATCAATGCGGCCGTGGAGGACAATAACAATAAGAAATATGCTGAAGCTGCCGAAAAACTATACATGGGTTATAAATTGAGCCCAATGGATACGATTTATCTTTACTACGCTGCGAGCAGTGCCGTTAACGGTCAGGATTATGAGAAAGCCTTGAAGTACTACAATGAGTTAAAGGATTTGAATTATGATGGCAGTTCTGTTAGCTATACTGCCGTTAATATAGAGACCGGCGAAACCGAAACCATGGACAAAACAACTCGAGAGTTATATGTAAAGGCAGGAACACATAAAGATCCAAAGGAAGAAGTTAGTCCTTCCAAAAAGCCAGAAATTGTTAAAAATATTGCGTTGATCAATCAACAACTGGGTGACAATGACAAAGCTTTGGCAGCTTACACCGACGCTCGTACCGAAAACCCAGATGACGTAAACTTGGTTTTGGGAGAAGCCAATCTATATTACACTATGGGTGATAAGGATAAATTCAAGGAATTGATGGCAGAAGCTTCCTCCATGGCGCCTGACAATCCAGACTTGCTTTACAATATTGGGGTAATCAATATGGAGCAGGGTAATTTGGAAGAGGCCAGAGCGGCTTACATCAAAGCTTTGGAAGTTGATCCTGGTTACATCAATGCTCTATTGAACCTTTCTACCACTTATGTAAATGAAGGTAACGGTCTGATTGATGAAATGAATGCTTTGGGCTCATCAAGGGCAGATATCGCTAAATATGATGAGTTAAAAGAGAAAAAGGATGATTTATTCAGGGAAGGTGCAAAAGTGCTGGAAGAAGCCTTGAAATCGAATCCTGGCAACCAAAGTGTGTTGACCCAGTTGAAGAACATCTACGGTGCTTTGGGTGACACGGAAAACTTTATGAGAATCAAGAAGTTGTTGGGTGAGTAACCCGATGCCAAACAATAAAAAAGGCCCTGACATTGTCGGGGCTTTTTTGTTTAGATTATTTTTTTGATCACCCGAAGTTGATGGGTATATAACTTTTCGTCGGTGTTGAAAATTCCGGTATGGTCCAATCGGTCGATACGCACATGCCCGTTTACATGGATAATGTAATTGTCCTTAAGGATAATGCCCACATGATCAATGGTTCCTTCATTGTTGTCAAAAAAGGCCAGATCACCTGGCTCACTTTCCTCAATAAAGGATAAAGGTTCACCCTGTTTGGATTGTTCTTCGGCCGTACGTTTAAGCGCATACCCACCAATTTTATAAACCATTTGGGCAAATCCTGCAGCATCGATTCCAAAAGGTGTTCTTCCTCCGTTTAAATAAGGAGCCTTTACAAATAGAAAAGCGATATCCACCAATCCTTCCCGTTCCATTTTATGGTTTGTGCACAATCCTTCGAACGAATGTTTCAGCAACGAAGAACCATTGATGGACGACCCTAAAAGAATGGGCATTAACAAACCTTCGCTCGTACAAATGTGGGAGATGATATCCGAGGATAAGTCGAGGGCTTCAACATCACAGAGTCCTTGGAAGTCCTCTTCAAGTAGAACAACAATCTGATTATTGGCAACCCATCCTTCAAAACCATCGTATGCAGTACGGATCTTGCTCCATTTCTTTCTCTGCTCCAATATTTTGAAATGCTCTCCATATAGGAGTTGTGAAGACATTTCAGAGCAATCGTCCGGTAACGTTCTGATAGGGACTATGCTCAGAGGACAAATTCCGTACTGCATTTATTGATTCTGTATTGTATACCTAATTTCGTTCCAAAACAATGGCCGACGCTCCACCACCACCATTGCAGATGGCCGCTGCACCTAATTTGGCATTGTTCTGTTCCAAAATATTCAAAAGTGTTATGGTGATTCGGGCACCGGAACAACCTAAGGGGTGTCCAAGCGATACGGCTCCACCGTTTACGTTCACCTTTTCGTTGTCCAATCCCAATGCCTTCATATTGGCCAATCCGACCACGGAAAAGGCTTCGTTGATTTCAAAGAAATCCACATCATCCACAGAAACACCGGCCCGACCAAGAGCTTTGGGCAATGCCTTTGCCGGGGCCATGGTAAACCATTCGGGTTCTCGGGCGGCATCGGCATAACTTTTTATGGTCGCTAGGGGTTTTAATCCCATTTCCTTGGCTTTTTCCTCGCTCATGAGCACAACTGCGGCCGCACCGTCGTTAATGGTGGATGCATTCGCAGCGGTTACGGTGCCTTCTTTGGTAAAAGCAGGTCTAAGAGCAGGAATTTTATCGATATTAACATTCTTGTACTCCTCATCCTCGGTGACCAAAATAGGTTCTCCTCTACGCTGGGGCACTTCAACAGGTACCACTTCGTTGGCAAATTTTCCTGCTTTCCACGCCTCGGCCGATCTTTGGTAAGATTGGATGGCGAAGTTATCTTGATCCTCTCGGCTAAATTCATATTCGGTGGCACATGCATCTGCACACACCCCCATGGCATTTTGGTCGTAGGCGTCTACCAAACCGTCTTTTTGCATGCCATCCACCAAAGTGGTAGGGCCAAACTTGGTTCCACTTCGCATGTAGGCATAATGAGGAATAAGACTCATGTTTTCCATGCCGCCAGCCACTACGATCTCATTTTCGCCCAAGGCAATACTCTGGGCTCCTTGGGTAATGGCTTTCATTCCCGAGGCGCATACCTTGTTTACGGTAGTACAGGGTACCGTGTTGGGTATTCCTGCAAAAATGGCCGCTTGTCTTGCCGGGGCCTGACCCGTACCTGCCTGTACAACATTGCCCATCAAAACTTCATCTACAAGTTCGGGCTTCAAATTGATTTTTTCCAATGCTCCCTTAATGGCCACTGCACCCAATTTTGGTGCTGGTATGGTGGATAGGGCTCCCATAAAACTACCTATTGGTGTTCTGGCAGCCGATACGATTACTACTTTTTTCATATGTGCATTATTGTTCCTGCGAAAATACTAAATTATAATGCAAAGGTCTAGAAGGATGGGTAGCTTAACTTCTTATTTATATTTTCTATTTTTGATGTCAACAGCAGTTTAGCATGGGAAAGACTTTGGATAACGTTTACAAACACCAATCACTTGTCTACAAGTATTTCCTTTATTTTGTTTCGGTGGCCCTTATTGTCTTCTTTTTTCCCAAAGGAGGCAAGTTCAAATACGAATTCCAGAAGGGGAAACCTTGGCAATATGAGAATTTGTATGCCCCCATTGATTTTTCCATTAAAAAATCAAAGGAAGAGGTAGAACAGGAACAAAATGCCCTTCGAACCAATAAAACAGAGTACTACATCTTTGATGCATCCGTCGTTTCCAATGTTAAGGAAGCTGTTGAAAACGGGACCAATACACTTTTATCGGCAAGCGATCTGTCGAACTTGCAGCGGCAGCGATTGATGAACCTGTCCCAAGAAATTGTGGAACAAGTTTATCAGATTGGCATTTTTCAAAACCTTCCCGGTTCAACCTCGGTACTTGTTTTAAGGGACAATGAGGCACAGCCTGTTGCCCCGGTAAACTTTTTGGATATTGCCGCGGCCCAACAAAAGGTTTCCGAGCTTTTAAGACTCACGGGAAACAACAACGCATCCCTGATAGAGGGGTTGATCCAAAGAAACTTGCGTCCCAATTTGGCATTTGATGAAGCCCTCACGGAAAGTGCCCTAAGTGATGAACTTTCCAAAATTTCCTTTACAAGAGGGGAGGTGGCGCAAGGCAAATTGATCATCGCAAAAGGCGAGATTGTGGAGGCAGAGGATTTTAAAGTATTGAGCTCCTTGAAGGATGAATATGAATCCGAATTGTGGAGCGGCAACAACTATTATTTTATCCTTTTGGGGTATACTATTCTGGTAGCGTTGGTTTTGGTCATGCTTTTCCTTTTTCTGAAAAGGTACCGCTACGAGATCTACCGAAACAATAATAAGGTCACTTTTATATTTTTCAATATTTTGTTGATGGTGCTGGCCACCACGTTGATGGTAAAGCACTACGAAGATTATGTGTATGTGGTGCCCTTGTGTATTTTGCCCTTGGTGCTCAAGAATTTCTTCGATGCCCGTTTGGGATTATTTGCCCATGTGTTAACGGTATTGATTCTTGGCTTTGTGGTACCCAATAGTTTTGAATACATCTTTTTACAGATCATAGCCGGTATCGTAACCATTTTAACAGCCTCTGAGCTTTACAAGAGGGCCAATCTCTTCATTTCGGTGGGGCAGATTACCTTGATCTATATCATCGGTTATTTCGCCTTTCATGCCATTCATGAAGGAAGTTTGGAGAACATCGAATGGATTTTGTTCGGGGTTTTTGTGTTAAACGGGTTATTGACCCTTTTCGCCCAACCTTTGATCTATATGTTCGAAAAATTGTTTGGTTTGGTTTCCGATGTTTCCCTTTTGGAGCTTTCCGATACCAATTCCAAATTATTGAAAGAGCTATCAGATAAGGCACCGGGAACCTTTCACCATTCGTTGCAGGTGGCCAATTTGGCCGAGGCCGCTGCCAATGAAGTAGGGGCAAATGCCATGATGGTTAGGGTAGGGGCCCTATACCATGATATCGGTAAAATGGAAAACCCCACTTATTTTACCGAAAACCAAATCACCAGTGTAAATCCGCATGATGATTTGCCCCCGAAGGAAAGTGCCAAAATCATTATCGATCACGTGATCAACGGTATTGAAATTGCACGGAAAAACAATATTCCGGATCGTATCATCGATTTTATCCGAACACACCACGGAACCACCTTGGTCTACTATTTTTTTAAGAAACAGCAGGAAATTGATCCAGAGGTGGACGAAGCCAATTTCAGGTATCCCGGACCCATTCCTTTTTCCAAGGAAACAGCCATTCTTATGATGTCGGATGCCGTAGAGGCTGCCTCCAAAAGTTTGAAGAACCCAACCTTTACCGTTATTGATGAGTTTGTGGAGAAAATAGTGAAGGGACAGATGCAGGCCAACCAGTTTTTGAACGCCAATATTACCCTGAAAGAGATAGAAATGGTGAAGAAAGTACTGAAACAGAAACTCACCAATATCTACCATTTGCGGGTGGAGTACCCTGAATAGGAAGCTGTTCCGAATTAATGTGCCAAAAAAATGGAAAAATAGTTGCGATCTATGATCTGAAAAGGTACATTTGCATCCGCATTTTCAGAATGCACGTTCATAATAAGAAATAGGAGAGGTGCCGGAGTGGTAACGGAGCAGATTGCTAATCTGTCAGCGCGTAAGTGCTGCCTGGGTTCGAGTCCCAGTCTCTCCGCTTTTCCAAAATACAGTTCGGGGTGTAGCGTAGCCCGGTTATCGCGCCTGCTTTGGGAGCAGGAGGCCGCAGGTTCGAATCCTGCCACCCCGACTTTAATTTCTAAAGACCAATAATCATTGATTATTGGTCTTTTTTGTTTTTAGGTCCATTTGATGAACAGCCCCCCAACCCACTTAAATCAAATTAAAAGATAGCAAAACGATGATGACCTTTTCTTGCTTTTTAAGCCAATGCCCTAATTATGCATATAGTCTTCATATATCTTTTAAGGATAGCATTGGACAATTGGATTTTTTGTGCCATCATGGTGGTAATGAAAACAAGGGCAATAGAAATTATGTAGAAGGCTCGTATCTTGGGGCAGTTGAAAATTATGATTAAAGGGAAGTTGGAATGATGCTTTTTAGATCAATAGACCAGCTTTAAAAACACAGAGGATTGCAAATGTTCTTTTTGGGTTCTGTGGTTGTTTTGTTTTTCAAAAGAAGTATGGGAAATCGATCCAAAACCACTTTGATTTTCCAAAGCGTACAAGACTTTCAGAATTTCAGTATAACGACCTTCAAGTTTCATCATATAAGTCACATTCTCAGTGCTTTTATCTTGGAAGAAATGAGGAGACTTAAATTCAATTAATTTAACAGATTGGGTCGTGTTATTTTCGTTCAGGAACTTTAAGAGGTCCGTCTGAAAAGCGGATGAGCTTAGGTTTAACTTCATAAACTGGGCATCCAGATATTTTTCCTTTTGGTTGAGTTTGGCAATTTCCAAGGGGATGTTTTTGGACAGTTCTTGATTTTCCAAATTACCTAAATAATCGGCCCTGAGGGACAGTGTTTTTTTAATGGCCAGGTGATAGCTCAAAAAAAGGAGTGCCACCAAGCCAAGGAGGAGCATTTTATTTTTATTGTCCAGCTTCATGGATTCCAATTTTTAAGGTGAACCTGTCCGAATTTTTTGTATCGAATTCAAGGCTTTGGATCTCAATGGTTTTGATCCAATCCATTTTTTCCAAATCATCCGCCCAACTGGTAAATTCCTCTTTGTTGTTGGTCAATCCGGTGACTATCATGGTATTTTGGACCATCTCAATGGGTTTATCGTCTTGAACGGGTTTCAAAAGGGGTTGATAATCCAATTTATCGAGCAAAATTGAAGCGGGCAAACTGTTGCCGATTTGATCCAAGTAAAAAGTAACCTTTGAGTTTGAACTGTTCATCAGTGCATTCAATTTGGATTCCTTGTTTGCAATCCTATCCTTGGTTAGATTTAAGAGATTGCTTTGATTTTCCAAACTGGCAATGGTATCCATATCCAATGTTTTTGAGCGATAATGTGAGAAGAGAACGAAATTCAACAATAGAAGCACCAATAGGGCACCAAGTCCCAATTGCGATCCCAAGCTGAAAAATCGCCTGTTTTTAAAGCCATGATCCAATGACAAGTTTATGTCCTGAAGATTGGAAGGGACCTGAACATGATTCACTGTGCCCAAAATACTGGAGAACGACAAAAGGCTTGTACGGGATAGGGTCAATCCGTTCATATCAATTGTACCACCCTCCATTTTATCCGAGTTGTTGATTTCCGGTCCCGCGTTCTCATTTTCATCAATATAAAAAGAGGAGCCATGGACCGGGAAATGCAAATAGGGCAGTGTATTTGACAATTCTGAAATTCCAATTGCTATTTTGGAAGGTACAATCCCATTTTGTCTTAACTGTTTTAAAAAAATATCGACTTCGGACTTTTTACTGATGGACACCACTTTAAAATCGGCGGAATCCAAAACCTGGTAATAAAAATTTTCCAAGTCCAAATTTGGAAAGGCCTGGGCAACCCATTGTTCGACATTGGCCGGTGTTCCATTTGAAATTTTCTTTTTCAGCACCTTGGAGGTATTAAGGACCACTGCCAATGCTTTTTTATTATCAACAGAGGCCACGAGATTGTCCAGGTCCGTGAACAATTCCTCGAAGCTAACTGTTAGTTCACCCTTCTTTTTGTAAAGTTTGAGGAATGTGTAGTATTTGGAATTGTCGATTTCAAAGATTTCCAACCCTTGGTATATATTCCCTTCAATGATATGTTGAAACCTGTTCTTCAATTCAGTAGATTACTGTTGGTTTTATCAATATGGTCAATTTTTGTTTGGTGTCCTCGCGTTTGCGTTTGCTGAACAGCCATTTGATCACCGGTATCCTGGCCAACAAGGGGACACCGCTCCCTGAATCGTTTTTGATCTTTTCCTCGAGCCCCCCAAGTATGGCCAAGTCCTGGTTCTGCATGCGTATAATGGAACTAAATTCCCGAGAGGTCAACCCGGGAGGGGCATCTTCCTCTATGCGCTCGCCACTGAAATCGGATTGGATCACATTGATGTTCAGAGTCACCTGACCATCTCCGGAGACCAAGGGTTTAATGCTCACCCCCAACTCGGCATCGATAGGGGCATAGTTCCTGATTTCGGAGGTGGTCGGGATCTGTGATCCGAAAAAGTTCTGGTTGGTGACCACATAATAGGTGGTTTCACCAATGGAGAGATTGGCCCTATGCCCGTTCAAAGTGGAGAGCTTGGGTGTGGATCGGATCTTGATGTTGCCATTTTCCTCCAATGCCTTAATTGTTGCAAAGAACTCAGGGACTACTTTGCCGATGTTGAACGATCCGAAACCATCGAACCCTCCGATGACCTTGTTGACCGATTTGGCCCCCAATGTCAAATCCGTTTGTGGAAATAGGTTTCCTTTGGTCTGTACGGGCTCATCCCCAATCCCCCAACTGATGCCCGTCTCAACAATGGAGGATTTCCGCACCTCAATGATCATGACTTCGATGAGCACAACAGGTACCGGTTTGTCGATTTCCCTGATAAAGCTTTTAAAACGTTCAATGTTGGCCGATGGCCCACTTACAAAAAAGCTGTTGAGCTCAAAATCAACCTTGATGTCCAGATCTGATTTGATCTCATCGGGCAGGATATTTACCAGGGCCTCTGCGGTATCCTGGTAATTTTCAAATCCGTCGCTCCGAGTATTTATGCTCCTTTGTCCAATTGAGTTTTGTTGGCCAGGCAGGCCAACCCCTTGGCCATTGCCATAGTAATTGATACTGCCGGCATTGGTCCTGCCTGCAGAACGGTATCCACCGGAATAGGAGGTGGGGTCGCTCAACAGTTCCACCGATCGGTGCATCATTTGTACGACCTCTATCCTTCTGACACTGAGTTGGTCGGCAGTTCCAAAAAAATAGATGTTGTTCTCTTTCTTATAGGTGAAGTTGGTGTTTATCGCTTGATTGATTTCGTTTGCACCATTGTTCTGCAGGCGTTGGGGACCTCTGCTGTTTTGCGGGTTATCATTCGTTGTTGAAGGAACGACCCCTTGTTGTCCGCTTTCAAAAATATGTGACAATAAGTCGTCAAAGTAGATGTTCTTGGCATTGAAGGTTACCTTGCCTGCCTGTTCCAAAGGTGTGGCCGTGTAGATGTCCAATTGTAGGTCTAGGCCCAAAGATTCAACAATTTGGGAAACAGGGGTATCATTGAAATCAACATTGAGAATTTTGTTGATCGTATCCAGAACTTCATAGTACATACCATTCTGGAAACCTCGCGATGCAATCTTACCGCCATTGTTGTCCATAGTGCTGAACAGGTAAAAGCCATCCCTTGATTTGGAGTGGGCAAGTCCGTTCAGTTCAGCAATTTTTTCCATGGCGGCATCAAAGGGCACTTTATTGAGGTAAATGTTCAATGATTGATTTTTTAAGCTATTGGAGTAAAGTAGATTCTTCCCGGAGAGGTCCATTATTCTCCTGAACACACGATCCAAGGAAATATCGTTGACATCCAATGATATGGTTTCCATAGAAGGGTCCAGTTCCACGTTAAATGGCTTTTCTTCAACTTCGGGCATTGGTGCCTCGAACCTTTTGATGGATAGAATACTGCCTGTAAAATCAATGGTGAGGTTGTATTCCTTGCACAAGAAAATCAACAGATCTGAAACGCTTACATTGGAAAAGTTGTTGACGATATTGATTTTCGAAATATCATTTGAAACACTTAAATTCAAGTTGTGCACTTTGGAGACCGCAATAAGAAAACTGGGCAAAGTAACGTTGGAAACATTGACATCAAGCTTTAAGGTTTCATTATAGGCAGGGTGATCAATGGCCAAAAGTTCCAATTCGTTCTTGATGCGTTGGATCCTGTCACCTTGGATTTGGGATAGGCTCAGTTGTGTAACGAACAATAGTGATATGAGGACGATATTTTTCATGGATGATGTTAGGTACTCAGCAGGGCATACACTTCCTCAATGGAGGTGATGCCTTGTTGGATTAGGCCAATGGCGTTGGATTTCAATGTTGGAATTTGGTGTTCTCTGAAATATCCATCAATTTCCAAAGCGTTGCTCTTAATGGAAGATTCCAGGTCCTTTCCTACGGGCAGAATTTCATAAATGGCCTTCCGGCCTTGGTAACCTGTATGATGGCATTCATGACACCCGACAGCGACATAGTGATGTTCTAACTCTTTCGGCATTCCAAAATTTGCCGGGAAGAGGCTTTTTTCCACCTTATCCTTTTGCTTGCATTGGTTGCAAAGTTTCCGGACCAATCGTTGGGCAACGCTCATGTTCAAGGTGCTTGCGATAAGGAACGGGGGCACCCCCATGTCAATGAGCCTTGATATGGTGGCCCAAGACGAGTTCGTATGGATTGTGGACAGGACCAAATGTCCTGTCAACGCAGCCCTGATGGCCATATTTGCGGTTTTTACGTCCCGAATCTCACCTACCATAATGATATCCGGGTCTTGCCTTAAAAAGGTGCGAAGGGCGCTGGCAAAATCCATACCAATATTTTCTTTCAATTGTACTTGGTTGACCCCCTCCAGGGTATACTCTATGGGATCCTCAATGGTCAAGATATTGGTGGCCCCATCATTCAATTGTTTCAAAGTGGCATAAAGGGTAGTGGTCTTACCGGAACCAGTGGGCCCGGAAATCAAAATGATGCCATTGGGCTTTTTGATGTTCTCCCTGAAGCGTTGCAACTCAATATCGTTAAATCCCAGTGATGCCAAGTCTATGCTCCCAGAATCCCTGTTCAGGATACGCAGCACCAATTTTTCCCCGTAGAGGGTGGGCAGGGATGATACCCTGATATCGAATTCCGTTCCTTGGGACCGCATTGTGATTCGGCCATCTTGGGGCAGACGCTTCTCGGAAATATCCAGATTGGCCCTTATCTTGATCTTGTTCACTATGGTCGGGTAATCCTGCAAGGGAATACTGTAATATTCCAACAGCTTTCCATCCAACCGCAATCGCACCCTACTTTTCTGCTCGTAGGGCTCGAAATGGATATCGCTGCTTCCAACGGCATTGGCCTCGAACAGTATCTTTTCCAAAAAATCATTGGTATAGCCGAGCTGCGAAACATCTTGGTTTGTCCGTTGACGGTAGTTGGTCGTCAGATATTGTTGCAGTTCGTCCTTTACACATGGTTCCAAGGTGACTTCGGTGTCCAAAACGATATTAAGTTCTGCCAGTAGTGCATCCAAGGATTCGCTATCGGTTTTTAGAACCAAGTTGTTCCCAATTTTGGAAACCGGCACTATCCGATAGTGGAATGCCTGATCTGCTGAGATGCATTGTTGTAATTGTGGCGGTATGTGATACCCATTCTTCTTCATCTACATTGCATAAAGTGATGGTGAACCTGGGAACAGGGAAATGGTCAGAACGGCGATTAAGAAAATCCCCATCAATCCCGCAAGTGGGACGGTGTCCGATTTTAGGAACAGTTTCATGGGCAAAAAAGCGAGTAATGCAAAACCAACGGCCCCGACAAACAAATAGATGAAGGTAACTGTTGGGAAGCCAAGGGCCAAGACATAGAAATATAGTAGATCACCCAGACCAAAACTCACGTTCAAAAAGACTTTGTGAAAGACAAAACGGGTAATCAACCAAAGGAGGAACACTACAAAACTAACTGTTATGATGTTGATCAAAATGGAAACACCCAAAGTGGGCCAATCCATGTTTTGGAAATGTAACATGGTCAGTGTGATGGACAATAGGGGAAACAAAACCCATGAGACCTCACGGTCTTTGATGTCTTGGAACGCCAATACGCCACACCCCACCATTGTGAGTATTTGAATAAGTATGATCAATCCTTAATGATTTGTTTTGGATTCCCGTTTTCATCTATTTCCCAAACGTTGAACACCCCGTCCCCATCAAAATCGGTGATGGCCTCGGCACGGGCCTTAAATGAAACATTGTCCGCTGTTAGAATTTCATACCTATAATTTGCGGTCCCATTTTCCTCCACCGTTTTTGGCGGGATAAAATCCAGTTCGTTGATCTCGCCAGTGTACTTGCTATACATGTACCTATAGGTAGTCTGTGAGTTGTACAACGCCTTCAACTGGGTCTGCGCCTCGATACTTTTCGCCTTTGAAATCAGCGGCATCAGGTTGGGAAGGGCAAGGAGCAGTAAAATTCCGATAATTGCCAGCACGATCAGGGTTTCCTGTAGGTTTAAAGCACTGATCTTTTTAGTGATTAATGGTTGTGCCATAAATAGTCAATCATGATTTGGTAGTAGAGATAACTTAAAAATTTTAAGAATATTATATGATTTTGGAATAATTGTAAGAATTTAATGCAAACCTTGTAGTTTATCGAATAAATAAAATAAATGTTAAAAAAATAGTAAAAATACAATATACTTGTTCAGTATTTATATTATACATAATAAGATAAATCTTGTTAAACATTAACCTACAACATTAACTATGCACACAATTTCTATTAGTCCCTTGAATTATTTTGGGCGAGCCCAACGGAGTGGTGTAAGTTTAATTGCTACGATTATCAACAAGCACTACCAGAAGATCGAACCTTCAAGATGTAAATCTTTATCCCCCTCGGGTCGAAAACGCAAAAATGCCTTGGACCATTTCAAATAAATATTTATTGATGTAGCCTGGATCCGACTGGTAGCCCATTTTGCTGTGTCACTTGGAATGCAAGGCAAGTTTGCATGGCTAAAATCCATTCTTTTGATGGAGGAACGCGCCCACTAGGTACTCCATCCGTCGTTATTTTTTTGAGCCCTTTCGCTCAAATACAGTGAACAAACCTAATTGGCATTGTGCATTATAACTGTGATTTTTCTGGAACATCAGTATATCAAAACGGTTAACAATGTCGCTTAGGGTGTGGATGCCTTTTTTGCAATTTTCATCATTTTACCACAAAATCACCCTTTTTCAGGAACCCCTATTCATCACCTGTCAGCAACATATATCGGTGATGGAATAAACTTCAATTGATTCATATCCATATACCTAGAATAAATGAAATGCCTAAATATTGAATTATGAATAAAATATTCAACCTAGTGGTTTTTATAGTTTTTCTGCTGCTTTGTGGGAATTTTGGCCATGCACAGAACTATACAAAAAGACAGGAGTTTGCAGTGATGAACCCCAACTCCTATGAAATTTCCAAATTTGACCTCACTCCTTTGAACCAATATACGGGGAAGGCCAGTGTGAACTACCCCCTCTTTTCCATGAATTTGGATGGCAAGGAGATACCCTTCAACCTATCCTATGATACCGGTGGGGTTAGGGTGGGACAAGAGTCCACTTGGGTTGGACTGGGATGGAACCTTGGAGGTATACCGGTCATTACCCATCATATCAATCAAAAGAGTGATATCGGGAATAAACCGCCCTACAACCAAAGAGGGTTCTGCTACGAACCGGTGTTGCCTGCCAATGGTATGACCCAAGCCTATTTGGACTGGATCAATAGCGGACAATACAACGGAACCTATGGTGAGCCCGATACCCAACCTGATGTTTTTGTGGCCAATTTATCGGGTTCCGTGGTCAAATATCAACTCACACAGAAATTGATCAACGGAAGTATTGAGGCCAAGATCTTGAACAATAGCCAAGCCAAAATTGCCTATAACGAGACCAATCAAACGTTCACAATAACCGATGAAAACGGTTTTGTCTACGAATTTACCCATGTGGAATATACAACAACTTGGACACAGCCGGCCGCAACCTTGGGCAATGAAGTTGATCCGACCAGCATAACAGGAGCGTATCAGGACGATACAAATTATAATGATAATGCTGAGCGATTGATTCCAACGGCTTGGTATGTAGATAGGATCGTGGCACCCAACGGGGACTTTCTGGATTTTATCTATGAATATGAGTCGGACGGTGTGCCAAATGTAACCTTGAGCCATGCGGTTTACAGCAGTTCCAAAAAGATATCCCTGTGCGGTTCTGATTTTAACAATGGGAACATTGGCAATTATTGGAACAGTGGATTTTTTGAAGATGTCACGGCAAGCAGGAGCATACAGGAAGTCATGGTGCTTTCTGAGATTGCCCATTCATCATCGGGTAACAAAGCAGTGTTCAATTTGGGTACCCGGAACGATATTTCCGGCTATACGGGATCGACCCAAATTTTGGATGGATTTACAGCCTATACCAATAGCTATGATGGTGTGCCCAAAAAACTGAATTCCATCGATATCAAGACGGCGGCCAACACCACTGTTAAACACATAGACTTTCAACAATCCTATTTCAACGACTACAAACTGGGTACTGCCGAGGAGAAAAGTTATGTTAGGTTACGACTGGATGGATTCAAGATATTTGACCAGCAATATGCCTTCTTGTACCAATGTCCGGATGCCTTGCCCGCCAAGCATTCAAAGGATGTGGATTTTTGGGGATTTTATAACGGTGCGAACAACCAGTATTGGAGTGCCAAAATTGAAATAAGTTCCGACTTGTGCCCCTATAGCAATCCGGAGGTGATGACCAATATAACCCAGATACAAGGAGCCATTAAGGGGAGCAATTCTGAATTTGGCCTTATCGGTTCCCTACAGGAAATTAGATTGCCAACGGGAGGGACGACGAAGTTTGAATACGAGCCGAACACATTTACCATCAATGTCAACAACTATGATGTGAATATGGACGATTTGGTCTATCCGTACCTTCTTCAACATAATTTGGAGCCTGGTTATCCAAAAAATGGTGTGGCCAATGCCAACCTTAGGGTGTTCGCCGTCGGTGGTTTGCGTATCTCTGAAGTGACCAACACCGATTCTGGAGGTAATCCCTTGTTAAGAAAGAGATACAACTACAATGAGATTTTTTCTGGAGTCGATGAGGTATCAACCGGAAAACTGATGGATGGTCTTCACTATTACCGAATCTCCAATGAAATGTATGAGGGAGGAAATGTCCAATTGGCAAATCTTACGGTACACAATAACAATATTGTAAATACCAACGGATCTGCAATGGGCGGACATATTGGATATAGTAAGGTTGAGGAATATCTGGAGCACAAAAACTTGGAGAACCAAGATTTGGGGAGGATAATCACTTCCTACCTCAATACCCCCAATGAATCCTTAAGGGCCGATCCCAATGGAGGAGCGCCCTATATTGTGGAATCCCCTCCGGTGAACTATGAGGATGCCAATGGGCAAATGCTGTCACAAATCATTTATGATGCCAACAATGTCCTTAAAAAAGAGGTGAATGTCACCTATGAGATACGGGAAAACTTTTTGGCTCCAGGTTATAAAGTGTATTACGGAAACCTTACCAATTTTTTAATGGGTGCCGCGGGCACACAACACTTTGTATCGGACTATTATGATTTCACCCCGGCCAAATATTTGGCCTTGCCTGCAACCACTACCACTACGGAATATATGGATAGTGGGGAGGCCTATGTGACCAACACCTCGAACGTGTACAACTCCAAGGATGGACTTTTGTCCACCGAGCAGATCAATTCCTTTGGTGGCGGCAATGTCGTGAAAACAGAATACCGCTATCCTTGGGAAAGCAGTTACGGTATCAACGGTCTTTCTGGTACGGCCGCGTTGGTTGCTGCAAATAGAATAAGTCAACCCATTTATACACGAAGCTATAACAATGGACAATTGGTCGGGCATCAATATACCGAATTTGGTCTAAAGAATGGAAATTATGAACCTATCGCTATTTATCATCAAAAATTGGATGCTACGATATCAAGTATGGAGAGGAAAGTCTCCTATGAGCGTTACGACGCGTATGGCAATTTATGCCAATACAAGCAAGAGGATGGTATCTGGGTATCCGCAATATGGGGTTATAATGGACAGTACGTTGTGGCCAAAGTGGAAAATGCAACATATGCCCAAATCGAGGCATTGGCAGCCTTTGGTTCCAATTTTGATTTAGGGAACAATGGATTATCGGCCAGTCAGGAAACCCAACTCAGGGGACTTGCCGATGCCATGGTAACAACATACGATTACGCTCCGTTGGTAGGTCCAGTTACCATTACCGATAGCCGTGATTATTCCACCAACTATCAATATGATATCAACAACCGTTTGGTTGCGATTACGGATGAATCGGGTGATCTTATCCAAGATTACGAATATGAAATAGCGGATGTTGGCCTTTACCAATACCCACCTGTTTCAAGTTGTTTGGATCCATTGGATGCCACTATTAGTGTGACCAACAATACTGTACAATATGTATCCTTGAGCGCATCGGTCTCTGGCGGTGTGGGTGATTATACCTTTAAATGGTACCTGGGCATAGGAACCAGTAGTACCAGTTTTGAATCCACGCCTGCCTTTGTCGGATCCGGGATAGTCTGGGAGATTTGTTGTTATACCCAACAATTCATCAAGTTGGAAGTGACCAGTGGACAAGAAACGGTTACCCGGGTTATTGAAAACCCGAATTACGATCCTAACTGTCCTGCCAATTCCTGTGACAATCCCTATTAAACCTCAGTTTCCCTTTGGATAATTAAAAACGATACCATGAAAAGACTTAAATATAAGAACTCGAACCGAACCATATGGACCATTATTCTGGTTGTCTGCCTTGGTGCAGTTTATATGTCGGCCCAAAAAAGTGGTGCGACCATCAATGGCAACTGGCGACTAGACTATGAAAAGTCCTACGCCGAAGTTGTGCCAGAAATTAAAATGCAAATGGACACCATACCCGAATTCAAAGCCAAGGTAAGGGAAATGTTTGTGGGCAGGCAGTTTGAAATCAATGATGCTGGGGTTTATAAACATAAACTGTCCAATGGGCAAGTACTTCAGGGTTCATGGCAATTGAATGGACCCATTATGGTCCTAAAGGATGCGATGGGCAACACAGACAAACAACGGATACTTCTATTGACCGAAAGCACTTTGGTCATTGAGCCGATTTTAAGTGGTGATGCAAAACCACTGATTCCACGCTATTATTTTACTAAAAACTAAATCCTGCTAATCATGAAGTATCCATTTCACAGGCTAAATATGAGCTATACTTTACTATTAACAGTAATAAGCTTATTTTTTTCGCAGAATATTCTTGCACAAAATTATTTTACCCTTTCAGGGAGCGGCACGGCCTCAGCCGGGCAAACAAAAACCTATAATGTGTATGGTGATACCTATGCCATTGTATATACCAATTGGACAACGAGTGGTGCCAATGCTACAATAGGAAGCCGATCAAACACCTATGCAAATTATACCTTTAATGCAGGTGGTACCAGTTATGTCAATGCACAGGTGGTCAATAGTAGTTATAGCAGTTACTATTTGTCCAAAACCGTTACGGTGAGCAGTAATGCACCATCTACACCCCCAACTCCCACAGTGACCAAATACTGTGGCTACACACGATTGACGCGGGCCACACCTCCATCAGGTGTCACCTACTATTGGCAATCCAGTTCAACCGGAACAAGCACGTCCAACTCATCCTCTTATGTGGATAGGACCAGCGGTTCGGTTTATTATCTGAGGGCCCGATCTAATTCCAATGGGCTATGGAGCTCGGCCCGATCCGTAAGCTATACGATCAACTATACGCCGGGAATGGCACCACTGCCCAGTATCACACAAAATTGCGGTAGCACCACCATGACCATATCAACGCCGCCAAGTGGTTTGACATGGTACTGGCAAACCAGCTCGACGGGAACAAGTACGGCAGATGCCTCATCGTCAAAAACCTTTACCAGTGGATCGGTGACCTATCTGCGCACCCGGGACAATACTTCCGGCTGTTGGAGTACCATACGCACGATTAATTATACCATAGATAACGGACCATCGGCGCCATCGACCCCAACCATAACCAATAATTGTGGAAGTACGGTATTGACCAGGGGAACCCCACCTTCGGGAGTTACCTGGTATTGGCAGAGTACGTCCAATGGAACAAGTACAACCAATTCGGCAACCAGTGTTACGCGAACCACGGGGACCGTGTATTATTTGAGAGGACGAAATAGCAATGGATGTTGGGGTGCCACGCGTACCATAAACTATACTATTAACAGTGCACCTGCAACACCACCAACACCTACCATAACGAATAATTGTGGATCAACGCGCTTGACCAGGGGCACTCCACCATCCGGGGTTACCTACTATTGGCAAAGTAGTTCCTCGGGAACCAGTACCTCCAACTCTTCCAGTTATGTGGATAGAACAAGTGGCACTGTATACTATTTGAGGGCGCGGAATAATACTACCGGTTGTTGGAGTTCGGTAAGAACCGTAAACTATTCGGTCAATTATGTGCCGGGGCAGGCCCCACTTCCCACAATAACCAACACTTGTGGCAGTACCACCATGACCATATCCACGCCGCCGAGCGGATTGACCTGGTATTGGCAAACAAGCTCCACAGGGACAAGTACCTCGGATTCTTCTACCTCAAAAACGTTTACCAGTGGCACGGTGACCTATCTAAGAACTCGGGACAATGCTTCCGGTTGTTGGAGCACCATTAGGACCATAAACTATACGGTGGATGCTGTACCGTCCACACCAGCTACGCCAACTGCGGACAATACTTGTGGCAGCACCATACTTACCCGGGGCAACCCACCAACTGGTGTAACATGGTACTGGCAAAGTTCTGCCAGTGGTACCAGTACTACGAATTCAGCTTCAACCATATCCCTGACAAGTGGTTCGGTATACTATTTGCGGGCACGGAACGATGCATCTGGATGTTGGAGCACCAACTCGTCCAGTGTTTCTTATACGGTGAAGTATACACCCAGTATGCCCTTGGCACCATCGGTTGCCAACAATTGTGGCAATACTGTTTTGACCATGCAGGCGCCTCCACCGTATGCCGATGTGACCTATTATTGGCAATCCACGGCCACAGGCACAAGCACGGCCAATACAGCCCAAAACTTGACAATGACCTCAGGGACTGTGTACTACATCCGTGCCAAGGACAATGTGAACCTTTGTTGGGGACAAGCCTACACGGTAAACTACACAGTGAACCAGGTTCCCGGGCAAGCAACTGGCTCAAATGTATCACGATGCGGAAGCGGCAATGTTGACTTGATTGCATCGCCCGGAAGCAATGGAGATACGGTTCGTTGGTATACCGCACCGACTGGTGGCGGGGTTTTGGCCACCAACACGACCTATACTGTTGCTGTGGCATCCACTACAACCTATTATGCAGAAACGTATAATACCGCAACCGGTTGCATTGCTGCGACACGGACCCCTATCACTGCAGAGGTCGTACCTTTGGTGACCTATTATTTGGACGCGGACAACGACGGACATGCAGTTTCCTCAATGGATGCCTGCAGTAATCCTGGTGCTGGCTATACCACAACGGTAATGCCCGTGGATGACTGTGATGATACCAATGATACCATTCTTGGGCCCTTAACCTGGTTTTTGGATGCCGATGCCGATGGCTATCCAGCAGATTTGAACACGTACTATCAATGTACCAGCCCAGGTGCCAATTATCGTGCAGGGCCATTTTCTTTAAGTTTGGATTGTGATGATAACAACCCCAATTCCTTCCCTATCAAATGGTATGAGGATACCGATGGGGATGGACTCGGAAATCGTAGGGGAAATTTTGTGGAACAGTGTTCCGCTCCCCTTACAGGTGGTCCTTGGGTAACCAATAATAATGATCTGTGCCCTGATGATCCCACAAATTCTTGTACGATTCTTTCATCAGGACCATCTTATGGGCCCAATTATGTGTACGTGAGACAATATCAAAAGTCCGCTTCGGAAATGTTGGCCCAAGAAAGCATCGATCAAACCAATTTTCCATTTTTTACGGCATCCGAAGGGGTGATCCAATCCATTACCTATTATGATGGGATTGGTCGTGCATCACAACAAATCGGGATGGATCAATCTCCAGTGATCAACGCCCAAAAACAGGATTTTGTCACGCATTTGGAATACGATGCCTATGGTAGGATGACCAGGGAGTATCTGCCCTATAGTACTTCCTCTGGAACGATGGGCAGTTTTAGGAATGATGCCCTTACCGGTACGCTGTCCTTTTACAATACCGCAACCTTCGAGAATACGGCCAATCCCTATTCCGAGAAGCAGTTTGATGGCACACCGTTGAACCGATTGGAAAAGCAAGGTGCCCCTGGCGCAGCATGGCAGATTCAGAGCAGTGGCGACGATCACAGTATTGAGTTTGACTATCATGCCAACACAGGTACTGAGGTCCGCCGGTTTGAAGTTGATCTTACCACGGGAACCGATTTGGTGCTCGATGAAAACGGACCCAATGAATATTATGCGGCCCATGTATTGGTCAAGACCATAACCATGGATGAGAACCATATAAGCGGCAAGAACCATACAACTGAGGAATTTACGGATAAATCAGGTCGTGTGGTGCTCAAGCGAACCTATGCGGACACTGATATTACGGGGGATGGAATTCCCGAATCCGAAGTGGCGCACGATACCTATTACGTGTACGACGATTATGGAAACCTCACCTTTGTACTGTCGCCCCAAATGAAAGCAACAACGGCCACGTTTGCCAATATCCAATCCGCATTGGATGACTTGGGCTATCAATACGTGTATGATTCCAGAAACCGTTTGGTGGAGAAAAAGATCCCTGGAAAAGGTTGGGAGTATATAGTGTACAACCGATTGGATCAACCCATCATGACGCAGGATGCCATGATGCGTGCTGCCAATAATACGGCACTCACATCGGATAATTGGCTATTTACCAAATACGACAAGTTCGGAAGAATTGCCTATACAGGGAAAGCCACGGCAACTTCCGGTACCACAAGAACAGCCATTCAAAACCAGGTGAACGGACTTACCGGTGATCTGTGGGTAAACCGCACCGGTTCCTACTTTACCATGGATGGACTGAACGTCTACTATGATCAAGGCGGATACCCGGATAATGCCATTACCAGTCCAGAGGCTGTTGTGGATGAATTGTTGACGGTCAACTATTATGATGATTATAATTTTGACAGGGCAGGGGCGCCAACTTCGGTTACGGTATTTGGGCAAACATCCACATCGGCAACCAAAGGTTTGGCCACCGGAAGCCATGTGAAAGTTTTGGAAACCACCAACTGGACCACGGGTGTTACCTATTACGATGCCAAGGCAAGGGCCATCCGCACGATCACCAACAATAACTATTTGGGAACAACCGATGAGGTGAGCAGCCTTTTGGATTTCGCTGGCAAGGTTTTGAAGGTGAGAACCAGTCATACCAAGAGTGCGACCACCATAGTTACCATCGACAATTATATGTATGATCATAGTGGCAGGTTGATGTCCCAAACGCAATGCATCGGTGATGTTACCATGGGCGATTCATGTCCTTCCACTGCCGGAGCCACTGAGTTGATCGCATTGAACGACTACGACGCAATCGGCCGTTTGGTATCGAAGAAGGTAGGGGGCGATGCCGCCACAACGGTGTCCAGCTCTGCCGGATTGCAGACGGTGGATTATGAATACAATGTTCGTGGCTGGTTGAAAAGTATCAATGATACCAATTTGACCGACAGTGCCCTTAGCTTGGACAGCAATGATGTTTGGGGCTTTAAGATCAAATATGACGATATTGCCGATCCGAACAAGCAATTGTTCAATGGGAATATAAGCCAAACATTGTGGGCTTCTAGCACGTCAAACCCTGCACCATATAACCCGGTGAGCCATACCTATACCTTTACGTACGATGCCATGAATCGATTGACCGATGCCGCGGACAACACCACGAATTATTCGGTGGGGTCTTTGGCCTACGACCTTAATGGAAATATTTTGGCATTGAGCCGACAGGGCCATACCAACAGTGGTGCTACCAGCTTTGGGGTAATGGACGAATTGGTGTACACCTACAATGATGGTAACCAATTGGTAAAGGTATTGGATAATGGCGATGACACCTATGGATTTAAGGACGTTGTGGACCAGGCCACGGAATATACCTATGATGCCAATGGCAACATGGTCACCGATGCGAACAAGGGTATCACAAGCATCACCTATAACCATTTGAATTTACCTGCGACTATTGTCACAAGCAACGGAACAATTTCGTATGTTTATGATGCTGTGGGCACCAAATTGAAGAAGACTGCGCCCAGTGCTGTAACGGAATATGCGGGTAATTACATTTATCAAAACGGAACGTTGCAGTTTATGGGTCAATCCGAGGGGTACATAACTCCGAATGGTATGACTGGCTATGACTATGTGTATCAGTACAAGGACCATTTAGGAAACATTAGGTTGAGCTATTTGGACAATGGTGGCACGTTGGAAATTGTGGAGGAAAACAACTACTACCCATTTGGATTGAAACATAAGGGTTACAATAACCCACCTATTTCTCCATTGGGCAATAATGTGGCGCAGAAGTGGAATTACAATGGGACGGAACTTGATGAGACATCTGAATTGTATGAGATGCCTTTAAGAAGATATGATCCTGCAATTGTCAGATGGACTTCCATCGATCCTGTAGTTCATTATGATTATTCGGGCTATCAAGCGTATGATAATAATCCTGTATTTTGGTCTGACCCGAGCGGGGCAGACTCAAAGCATGATTTTTTGAAAGATAATCAGGGAAGAGATAAGTTTGATTCTTTTACTGGATTGTATATATCTCCATACGAAAGAAATCCGTCATCCGGCCAGAAAATCATTGATAAAGTTGCTTCAAAAACGCTTAAGACATTTGCAAATGGAATCGTCACTTATAATGGTGAAGATATTGAACTAGGAAAACTTTCAGAAAATGAAAAGAATTATTATTTTAAAAATGACTCTGCAATTACAGTAGCAATATTATTATGGGAGTTTGCTTCTGGAGCAGGTAGGGAAACAAGAGAGTTTACTTATGGAACCCATCCATTTGCTAATGCAGTAATGACTAATCGTTATATTGCAGAAGTAGTAGCACGCTTTATCGCTTCTGGAAAAAAAGCTGGATTGAGTCTCCATGATTTAGTAGAATCAGGCCAAGAATTGGAATTTGGAATGCCTTTCAGCCCTGATCATACCAACTTTTTTGATTCCTTAGAGAAGCATGTTGATGCAATAACTGGAAATTTATCCCAACTATTTATAGGAGGAGCAAATGCTAAAGTAAGTATTAGAGATGGAAATATAAATATTATGATTAGCAACGGAACAACTAGAAATTCTCTTTTATTACATTTGGATGATAGATTAAAAGACCATACGGATTATTTTCGAAATTATGATAGGTCTACAGATGGCAATATACCGTTATCTACAATTTATCAAAATTTATTTTACTCAAACAAAGTAACGATTGAATGATAATTTACATGATTTTGGATTCACTTTTGTCACGAAAATCTATCTTATTTCCAATGTTTATTTTATTTTTAAGCTCTTGTGATAATAGTTGCGATGAAGATTTAGTCGGTAAATTTTACAATTTGGCTTCAGTTAAGGAAGAGCATTATATTGAGCTTAAAAAAGATTCAACATATGTTCATTTTTATAAGGATTCATCCGCAAAAATTCATAGCCATAGTGGTAATTGGAAATTCGTAAGGGATGAATGTGAACTTGTTTTAATAAATTGGACAAGTTTTGGAAAGTTTTTAACTCCTTGTGACAGCTGCATAAAAATTGTTCAAATTAGTGGAAAAGAGCTATTATTTTCGTATGATTTAAAAAGGGAATCAAATTTTATTAAAAAATAATTAGAGCCGATAATGAAGTAAAATAGTTGTTTTACCTAAACACAATAATCAACAGCAACTCTTTTTGGGGTTGCTGTTTTGTTTTTACAAGCTTTATCCCCCGCTCCCCGCTACCGCTAGTCTGCGACTAGTGGCATTCGTTCCCGTCAGTCTTTCTGTGCTGATCCTGTCGAAGCATGACTAGTGGTATTCGGCTCCCGCTAGTCTTCCTGTGCTAAGCATGTCGAAGCACGACTAGTGGCGGTAAGAGTAAGAGTGTACACAAACCAGTTCCTTTTTTGGGAGCTGGTTTTGTTTTAAAAGTATTGTTGCATTTTTAGATGCCACAAGATACAATCTTGCGGTAGCGGTGCTTTCGGCAATCTTAGGCAAGTTTCTTCC
>NZ_RZMY01000006.1:0-481654 GCF_003992615.1 Flagellimonas beolgyonensis | reverse complement strand
CCCCCCCGCTACCGCTAGTCTTTTTGTGCTGAGCCTGTCGAAGCTGGATTATTCGTGGCAATTTAGGGTACCAAATTGATTTAGTTGAAACAGAGCCATGGTAAGGTGCCATGGCTTTTGTTTTGGTAAAAGAATTGGTATCAATTAATGAGGTGTGATTAAAAGTTTTGTTGAGAGAATAACCATGATCATTATAAATTACGTTCCAAAAACATAGGTGGATTAACTATGCATCAAATTTTAATAAGTAAGATATTGCTTCAAATTAATAGATATTAATATTTATTAAAAATAAGTATGTTTTTTATCGAAAAAGCAGAAAAATAGTATTAAATTTTTAAAAAAATAAATATGTTTGAGAAGCCATCCCAAATTGGCTACCAATAAACATTAACCTTAACCTACATTTATGGAGTTCCGTAATTATCTCCGATTGGTAAATGAATTGATTCAAAAATCAGCTTTTACCTTTTTCAGCATCTCATTTTTTTATTTCACATTGCCGCTACACCATATCTAGGTAGTCCTACGGTTTTAAAATTTTTATTCCCTGTTTCACCTTACAACTTAATCCACTAAGCACATTTAAATAAGTTGGAGTTTAAACAAGGATTGCTATCAAGCAATTTCAGTATAATCACAACATTCTAAATCTAATATTCTTCAATAGACAAGTGATGAAAAAACTATATCATTTAGCATTGCTATTTATTTTTTTACAAAGCAATAAGTTTTATTCCCAAGAAGGAAATCACGGAGGGTTTATAAACCCTATTCCAGACAATTCCATAACAGCATCTCCTGATGTAATGGCATTTCAGAAGTTCAATGCACTCCCTGTAAACCTATATACAGGTAAGATAGATTTGAGCATACCCATTTATGTAATCAAATCAGGCAATATTACCGTACCTATAACTTTAACCTACAACTCAGGGGGGGTTAAAGTGGATGACATTGCCTCTTCTGTTGGAACGGGTTGGAACATCAATGCAGGTGGGAGCATTGTTAGAAATATAAAAGACCTCCCTGATAATGAGGCAGGTTTTTCGCTCAATGCAGAAAATGATTGGGACCTCGGAATGATTTTACAGGGTTGGATTGCTTCCTTGGGTTATAATCGAAAAGCGGGGTGTGCATCTCCAAGAGAAATAGTTACTGAATGGTCATCACAGAACAGACATGCAGTATATTATGAGGACGTTGTTAACTCTAGCAACAATGTACCTGGAGGTAACCCGGCTGGCTTTGGTTTTCAGGTAGATGATTTGTCACCGGACGTATTTATGGTCAATGCTCCGGGACTGAGTACTGAATTTACATCTATCAACACTTCCAGTTTGTGTATTTATCCAAACAACAATGATGGGTTTACTACCACTTTTTTGGACAATAGCGGAGCTAGAATGGATGCTTTGGAAGTTGATGTTAGAAATGTCGATGGATTTGGATTTTATGCGCCAGGGAATCCTGGGAGTCACTATGGGAGAATGACTTATCCCATTATGGATTTCTTTAATTTTTTGATTTCAGATGCCAATGGACTGCAATATAAGTTCGATGAGATAGAAGTAAGTGAAAGCTTTTACTCTCCCTTGGAACCCCAGCCGTCCGGGACTTTAAATAGTTGGAAAAATACCTGGGCTACGATGGAAGCACTGAATTATAGGAAACAGATCCATACATGGAATGTCTCAGAAATTAAGGATAAAAAAACAAATCGTATTGTAAATTTTTTATACGAAAGCTATGCTAACAGTGAGGTGGTCGAAAACACGTTTGTCAATGACCATGTTATGGCCAGTAACGGCCCTACTTCTTTGAACCAAAACAATTCCTGTTTTTTTGCTCACAATACATTTAGTATAGGAAGGTCTGCAGAAGATCCCTATCTCGGAGCTTTTGAAAATTGGGAAAAGCATCCATTGCGAAAAAGATTGCAAACCATTCAATTTGATGGGGGATTGGTTGAGTTTATTTATGCCCAGAATAGGACTGACTATCTGGGAGAAAAGGCATTGACCGAGATAAGGGTAAAAGATTTCAACAATAAGCTGATAAAAACAGTAAAGTTCCGATATGGTTATTTTGATTCCAAGGAAAACTGCAGTGGACCCGAGTGCAAAAGGCTGCGATTGGATGGTGTTGACATTGAGGATGGATTGGGAAACAAGAACAGTTATGGCTTTGAATATGACTATGTCAACAAACTTCCTAAGAGAGGTTCGTTACAACAAGATTATTTAGGCTTTTACAACAACAATGGGGTTACAGGAAATTCCAACTCAACAACGACCTACACACCAAAGCTTTATTTCTACCCAAATCAAGGGCAACATTCCATATTGCCGTTTCAACGCACGAACGCTCCAAATTATCAATTGATTCCCGGTAGTGTCGATCTAACGCCAAATTCCTATTCTTTGACCGGCCTGTTGAAAAAAGTGGTCTATCCTACTGGTGGATCCTCTGAGTTTATATATGAAAACAATACGTTCAAATTCATGGGAGAGGAATATGTTGGTGGAGGTGCAAGAATTGCTTCCCAAACCCTTAAGGACGGTGCCAACATTGTGAAGAAAATTGATTATGAATATGAAGAAGCAGATGGCAGTTCGTCGGGTTACATCAATAACATACCAATTTATGGTTATCCCCATCAGTTTCAACTTTCTCCATTCTCTCTCTATGAAGCGGCTGTCTATGACAAACCAAAGGGAGGTGTCGAACTTACAACGGGAAGTTTTGTGGGATACTCAAAGGTGGTAGAAAAGGAAGTGGGAAATGGGTTTACAGAATACCATTTTACTTCTTCAAAAAACAATGGAAATATTCCTGAGGGTAGAACCCCTACCAATGGACATCAAATCTTTAGTGTACAAAATAGTTATCAGTGTAGCGATGCAATAATAAATAATAGTGGTTATCCATCCATTACGTATCAAAACAATGATTACCAAAGGGGTAAACCGATATATAAGAAAGTCTATTCAGAATCCAACGTACTATTAAAGAGTGAAGATTTTGGGTATTTGGACAAAGTTTATGCAACACAAAATCTCCAAAAAAATGTAAGAATCCGGGCCACGGAATATAGTACTGGCATTGATGCCTATGATGTACAGTCGCACATGCTCACGGTAACCAGTCAACTTAAAGTGGCCAAACAATTGGGTACCTCTTTGACCGAATCGTTGTTTAACTCCGGAAACCAATTGGTAACCCAGCAATTAATGGAATATAAGACCTCTTTTCCTATTTTGGATAAAAGAACCATTATCGATAGTAAAGGGGACAATTATGTAACCAACTATACCTATGTTCTGGACAAAAATCCAACGGAGTCATCGGTGATACAGGGACTTTATGACCAAAATAGGATTTTTGAACTGCTGGAAACTGAGAACAGGAAGAATGTTGCTTTGCTTAGCAAAGAAACGATGGTCTACAACAATTTTTCAAACCTTATTCTGCCCGCCGAAATAAAAAAACTGAAACAAAATGGAACAGAGTTTACCGCTTTTCAATTTTTGGATTACGATTTAAAAGGGAATCTGGTTGAAATGACCCAAACCTCAGAAGGCCCCCATGTATACTATGTTTGGGGATATTACCATCAATATCCAATTGCCAAGATCGAAAATCTGGATTCAAGCAATATTGATGCAAATATTCAAAATTTGATCAATGCTGCTGTTACAGCTTCCAATGCAGATGATTCAGTCGCGGATGAGAACATTTTAAGAACTGCCTTAAATAATCTCAGATCCAATCTACCTACCTCAATGGTAACCTCATATACGTATGACCCCTTGGTTGGTGTGACAAGCATAACAAATCCTAACGGTTTAACGACCTATTATGAGTACGATTCTTTTAATAGGCTTAAGAATGTTAAGGACAACGACCAAAAGCTGTTAAACGATTATCAGTACCACTACAAAGGACAGAACTAAAATACATGACCATGAAAATTTTCAATACTACCATAAAAGTATTGTCGACAAAAACGATGATACTTTTGACACTATTCCTCTATATCCACACAATCAATGCACAGGACAATAATTATATCTATGGTACTTGGACCTTTTCCGATGGGCCCTCATTCTCACGGATGTCCTTAGATATCAAGCAGCACACTGATACCATACCTGGTCTAAAAGCTGAAATCTTATCTGCATACACAGGTAGGCGTATGACTTTTTCACCCAATGGTGATTTTGAGCAGAGCATGGCAAGTGGGGAGCGATTGTTCGGGAAATGGGCAATTATTGGCAATGTACTCGAATTGTACGACCCACAGGGAAACTCATACAGTTTGTTGATTGGTGAGATCAAATCGAACAGATTGGTATTGATACCGCCAACTTCAAATGATGCCAGGCCCATTTTACCCGAACTATATTTCACCAAAAACTGATCATGTTATGAATATTATTCTAATAAAAAATCTTTTTAAGTTGGTACTGGGTACCACGCTCTTGTTAATGATCAGCACGGTACATGCCCAATTTACCATGTACGGCCCGACCAGCATGTATCAGGGAGAATCAGGATATTTTAGTATAAGCGGCCCATATGCCATCTCCTCTACACAATGGAGTGTTTCTAGCGGTGGCACCATAAATTACAGTTCATCCAATAGTGCTGCGATAACTTTCTCGAGCACTGGATCCAAAACGGTTTCTGCTACGGTTCGGGATACGTATTATAACTATTATTATTTGAGCAAATCCGTGTCTATTGGGGTGAGGAACCCTAATAACCCTACAATTTCCAGCAATGGTTGCGGTACAGCAACATTGACTAGATCTGGATCTCCACCAAGTGGTATAACCTGGTATTGGCAGGGCAAGAACAGCTCCGGGACAAGTACAACTAAGGGCAGCGGATCGACCTATACCCCAAATGAGGGTAACGGCACCTACTATATCAGGGCTAGAAGTAATTCAACTGGCCAATGGAGCACCGGATCAGGCTCGGTATCAGTCACCATTGCAAACTATACTGCCGGTACAATCGGAAGCGCACATACCATATGTTATGGCGGCAACCCTTCAAATTTGACTAATTCATCCAGCGCTTCCGGCGGCAGTGGTGGCTACAGCTATCAATGGCAATATTCAAGTACAGGAACTTCAGGGTGGACAAACATAAGTGGTGCAACTGGAACTTCTTATGACCCCCCATCGGGACTAACAGCAAATAGATGGTATCGACGAAGTGTGGTTTCATGTTCTGGTCAGACCAAATATTCGAACACTATCATGGTAACTGTTTGGCCCGATTTATCAGCAGGGGCTATTTCTTCACCCTCACCGATATGTTATGGTGGCGATCCAGAAAACATAACCGTACTATCTTCAGGTGGGGGGAATGGAACCTATAACTACCAATGGCAATATTCCAGTGATGGCAGTACGGGTTGGACAGATATATCTGGAGCAACCGGAGCCTCTTATAATCCTCCAAGCGGTTTGACCTCTACACGGTGGTATAGAAGACGGGTCCAATCCTGTTCGCAGACCAAATACACCTTGGGTACAGAAGTAGTGGTTCGAGATGAAATTCTGGAACCAGCAGCGCCTTCTATATCAAGTGTTTGCGGAAGTGTCACATTGACCAGGTCCAACCCACCTAGTGGTATAACTTGGTACTGGCAGGCCACGGAAAATGGTGAGAGCACAAACAATTCTAATGTTACCCTTACCTTATACAATGGACCATCCTATTATCTAAGGGGAAGGAACAGTTTTGGGTGCTGGGGCCCCGCACGTACGATTACATTTACAGTGGACCAACCAGTTACTTGGTATGCGGACATCGATGGGGATGGATTTGGAAATCCTTCTTCAACGCTTTCCGATTGCACTCAACCTGCCGGTTATGTCTCGAACAATTCCGACTATGACGATTCCACAAATAGGATCACCAATCTGCCACCCCAGACCTTTTATCTGGACAAAGATGGGGATGGATTCGGCGAAGCCGCACCGACCATTTATGCAAGCTTTAAGCCCCTCGGCTATGCCAACAACACGTTGGATCAATGTCCAGATGTTCCGGGAGCGACCAACGGCTGTGATTACCAGTCTCCGGTCTTTAGCGATGAAAATTATATTTATTCCAGGACATATCAATCTGAAATGGCTTCATCTGTGGATATAAAGACCAACAGGGATGTGTTGGAGGGTATAAGCTATTATGATGGTCTCGGCCGTTCTAAACAGCAGATAGCAATTAAAGGTTCCATATCGAAAGCCAGTACGATCAGCCCTAATTATCCAGCAGGATGGGTCATGGACTGGACCGAAGGGGCCACAGCAACACCATTCTTCAACAGAAATGGGAATGCTGCTGAGAACAATATAATTACTGGTCCCGATCCTTTCGGGAAAAGTGCCCTGATCTGGGCCTGTGGAAACGATCCGGCGAACAATGGTGATGGTGGGTGGAACACGGACTATATCACCGTGGACAAGACCAAGACCTATCGCTATACGGTTTGGGTCCGCAGGGATTTTTCGCAAGACGGAAGAACTTACCATGGAACCCAAAATGTGGACAATCTGGGCGGAGGTGCCAATACAAACCCTTATTTTTTTTATGGTGATCTTCCCCAATTGGGAGAATGGTATCTTTTGGTGGGTATTGTACATCCCTACACCTATTCTGGATCTGTGAATGGATCTGGCATAAGCGGGGTGTACGATATGCAGGGGAATAAAGTATTGGACGGTACCGAGTTCAAATGGGGATCGTCGACCACCACATCACGGTTCAGGAGCTATCTGTATTATGCCACGGATGTCAATGTACGGCAGTATTTCTATCAGCCCATTTTGGAAATTGTGGATGGCAACGAAGTGCCTTTGGCGGACATGTTTGATAATGGGGGTTCCTCAGATTTAATTTCCCATGTATCATATGACAGTTTTGGACGGCAGGACAAGGAATGGTTGCCCTATCCGGAAACCTCTGGTTCATTGGGCAGTTATCGAGGGGATGTTTCCGCAACCACCCAACAATACTATCAGGGCAAATTTGCACAGGACTTTACAGGTTTGGCCACCAACCAGGTGAACGCCTATTCCGAAAAGGACTTCGAAGCGTCTCCCCTGAGCCGGATTCTAGAACAGGCGGCACCGGGCAAGGATTGGCAATTGGGCGGCGGACATGGCATCAAGTTTGACTATGAAACCAATACCACCAGCGAGGTACGTCTGTACAATGTTACCCACACGGTGTCCAATAACACCTATACCCCTAGTTTGGTGGCCAACGGCCATTACGCTGCGGGAGAATTGACCAAGAATGTCATCAAGGATGAAAACCACGATGGTACCGCCAACAAGCTGCATACCACGGAAGAATTTACCGATAAGCTCGGCAGGGTGGTGCTCAAACGGACCTATGCAATGGTGGACAATGTCGTAACGCAACATGATACCTACTATGTATACGATGACTATGGCAACCTAACCTATGTATTGCCACCTTTGGTAGATACCTCCGATGGGGTGTCGGCCCCTGAACTCAGTGAGCTTTGCTACCAATATAAGTACGACCACCGTAACCGCTTGGTGGAAAAGAAGATACCGGGCAAGGGATGGGAGTACATCGTTTATAACACCTTGGACCAGCCTGTACTTACCCAGGATGCGGTGCAACGTCCGAACAAACAATGGCTCTTCACCAAATATGATGCCTTTGGCAGGGTGGCCTACACTGGGCTGCATACCCAGGCAAATGTTATTAGCAGGGAAACCATGCAGGGCTATGCTGACAACACAACAACATACGACCAATATGAGAGCAAACAAGGTAGCTCAACCACTTTGGCGGGAACCACGATATATTATTCCAACAACACGATTCCACAAACCATTACGGAAATCCATACCATAAACTACTATGATGACTATGTGTTTGACAGACCGGGGCTGAGCCTTCCGGTTACGGTTTTGGGACAAAATACCACATTGGAGGTAAAAGGCTTGGCCACTGGGACAAAAGTGCGGGTGTTGGGCTCCAATGATTGGATAACCACGATGCTGGGCTATGATGATAAACGAAGACCCATTTGGAACAAAAGCACCAATGATTATTTGAACACCTCCGATCTAGTGGAAACCAAATTGGATTTTATCGGCAAGGTATTGGAGACCAAGACCACCCACCAACGTACAGGGTATACCGATATCGTCATAGTGGATACCTTCACCTACGATGATCTGGGCAGGTTATTGACACAGAAGCAGACCATTACCGGGCAACCAGAGGAAACCTTGGTGAACAACGGTTATGATGAACTCGGCCAGTTGGCCACCAAACAAGTGGGTGGCGGCCTGCAAACGGTGGACTATACCTATAATGTGCGGAGCTGGCTGAAACAGATCAACGACCCGAACGCGTTGGGCAATGACCTCTTTGCCTTTGGGATCAATTACAACACCCAGGACCATGGAGGTGCAACCCTGTACAATGGCAATATTGCTGAGACCGAATGGAAAACCGCCAATGACAACACCTTGCGTTGGTACAAGTATGGTTATGATGCTTTAAACCGATTGGATAATGCCCAAAACTGGAATAACAGTTATAATCTATCCTATGTTACATATGATAAAAATGGCAATATCATGTCGTTGAAGCGTCATGGTTGGCAAAACAGCAGTAATTATTGGGATATGGATGTTTTGGATTATGATTACGACAGTGGCAATAAACTGTTGAAAGTTACCGATACTGGCAATAAAACGTACGGTTTCAAGGAACCAATCTCCACAACAGGTAACGATTACCGTTATGATGCCAACGGAAACTTGGTGATGGATAAAAATAAGGGGATAGGTGCCGACTTGGTCGATGGCATAACCTATAACCATCTGAATCTTCCTACAAATATTGATACGGGATCCGGAACTATTTCGTATGTTTATGATGCTATAGGCACCAAATTGAAAAAGGAGGTGTCTGGAGGAGGTTCTCTGACAGAATATGCAGGCGGCTTTATTTACCAGGACAATGTATTGCAGTTTTTTGGCCAACCAGAAGGCTATGTAACCCCTAATGGTATGGGCGGGTACGACTACGTGTACCAGTACAAAGATCATTTGGGCAACATACGCTTAAGCTATGTGGACAATGGTGGCACATTGGAAATTGTGGAGGAAAGCAACTACTACCCTTTCGGGCTTACGCACAAAGGGTATAATAGCCTTCCTATTTCTCCATTGGGCAACAGCGTGGCACAGAAGTGGAAGTTCGGCGGGAAGGAGTATGATGATAGTTTCAACGAGGCCCTGGCCACCTACTACTTTGGTGCAAGGAACTATGACCCGGCATTGGGAAGGTGGATGAATTTAGATCCCTTGGCGGAGCAGATGAGAAGGCACAGTCCGTATAATTATGCGTTTGATAATCCAGTATTCTTCATTGATCCGGATGGTATGGCTCCCTACGGTTATGCCGAGTATTCAGGTAATTTTAGTTTTGGTTTTGATGCCCAAGGGAATTTTTCGGCTGGAGGAGAAACGGGTGGTTCTCAAAGTCAACAAGGGTCTAAAAGTGGCGAAAATTGTTGTGGAGGTGATGACGGTAGTGGTATTTTTAAATGGTTGGTTGGCTCAATAAATCGATTGTTCAGCGGTATAGGTTCAGATGAAAGTCTTGTTCAAGAGAGTAAGAAGGATATAGATCGTGTTACGGAAGGAATGAAGGATGGAGCCAGAAACATGAATCAAGTGTTTGAAGCTTCCGATTTGGCGGGTGTATCCTCTCCAGCGAGATTAGCTGCTGCGGTTTCAAATGGTGAAATGTCAGTTTCCGAGTATTATGCAACAATGAATGAATATTTGGGGACCGATAATAGTGTTGGTGGAGATGTTGCAATGTCAGCATTGTTTTTTACTGGTACTGGGGGAGAAGGTAAGGCAGGTGTATCAGTTATTTCGCAGATTGGAGAAAGATTTCCTGGATTTGTGCCATTAGTGAGTAGAATCGGAGGATCTGCCAGTAAGAGTGAAATTTATCCAGCATTACAGAAAATAGCACAGGGAGAATGGATTAAAGTTTATCAAGGTGGACATATTAATGGAAAGGCAACAGAGATACATTTTTATATTCATAAGGCAACAGGTCTGATTGCCAATCCGAAAACAAAATATTCACGACAAGTTCAAAAAGTTTTAAAAGATTTGGGATATTATTAATTATGAAAACAAGTAGCATATTTGAAAAGTTGGAAGAGTTAGGATTTTCAGACTTTGAACTGGAGATTTTCAATTTGTTAGAAGAATCATTTACTGACTTAACTCCAGAAAAAAGCAATGATTATTTAACCATAGATGAATATTTTGGTCTCGTAAGAAAAATTTATCCAGCTAAAGAGCAAATAACAAGTCATAAATTGACTAATTATATACGGCAATCAAGGGAACGAGGAGAAGACTTGTTGTTTTTAGATGGCCTAAGTTCACTTGCTAAATGCTTAAAGTGCTATGGTGGCAAAGATAATTTGAAAGCATTCGAAGATTGGTTTCTTAATAAAATAAACAAAATTGAAGACCTTCCTCACCACCACTAGTCCCCCCTCGCTCCCGCTAGTCTGAGACTAGTGGTTGGAGTATAAGTGAACAATATAAAAAGCCATGGCTGTGAATATGGTCATGGCTTTTTAATGACCAAAAGTTATAATCTTGAAGTAGCATTAGGTGACATTTACAGTTGTTTCAGAATTGCAGATTTTTCACACAACACTTTTGGGAAAAAAGCGTTATAATCTTACCAGAATCTGAGTTAATGAGACCTACACTGACCATTTTGCTGTTGGCCTTGACGCTGAATGCCTGTGGCCCCATGCGCCAACTGCAACAGGTGGCTTCCCAATTACCGATGATTGGTTCCGTCGGGAAACACCAATCCCAATTGTTTAAAAAGGAATTTCAAAAAATGGGGGAACCTACTTTGGTGTCGCCTATAGCTGTATCCGTTCAATCGGTTCCTTTTACATCGAGTATGCTGGGCAAATATGCCAAGAACCGTGAAAAGCAAGGTTTGGAGCCTTTGGCTATGGAAAGGGATACGACCAAAAATACAATGCCCAAGTATTTTAAAATGATAATTACGGATGTTGTCGGCCTTGTGGAACAATTGAACCAATCTGATAACGCCCCATTAAAAAAGTATTTGAAGGAGGACACCGATTTGGTACTGTTGTCCCAAATTTCATTTGTGGCCCAAGTGGAGGTGTCCGATAAAATAAAGGCTTCCGATCGCTTTGTTTTGACTACGGATCGGGACGGAGCACTAAGCCTGCAATTTGAATCGGGAGCTACCCTTAAAATAGCCGATTTGGAGGTCTTCGATTTTGAAACGGCCAATTTCTGCTGGAATAAGGACAACAAGGCCCGACTACAAATAGCCCACATCTTGATGGACGGGAAAACCTGTCCGGGAGATACCGAGGCCAATCCCAAAAAACTGGACAGAACACCGGATTATTTAAAACTATGATCAAGAAAAGAACCTTTTTAGCCATGGCCCTTTTGGTCGGGCTGGCAAGCTGTGACGATATTCTGGTGGTGCCGGACATTTCGGAACAATCTGTGATCATCCTCGCACCAATGGATGGCAGTGCATTGACGGCCAATAGCGTAAACTTTAATTGGGAAACCGTGGATGAAGCCACAGGGTATCGCATTCAAATTGCATCGCCCAATTTCCCCCCGCTCCCGCTAGTCTTCGACTAGTGGCAGTGAGAGTGAGTGACAATAACAATAAATATAAAAACAAAAGCTACGGCCGTTAGTTCGGTTGTGGCTTTTGTATGACCAAAACAGGCATTTGTCAATTAGCGATTCAGGAAAAGGGGGTAATGGTTATCTTTTTTGGATGAGCCGTAACTATAAATTCCATAATCCAAATGGCATCTATTTTGTTTCTTTTGCCACGGTACATTGGGTGGATGTCTTTGTAAGGGAAGCATATTTTAAAGTGCTAGCGGAAAGCGTGGAACATTGCAGAAAGGAGAAGGGCATGGAACTCTTTGCCTATTGCTTTATGCCCAGCCATGTGCATTTTATTTTTCGTTCCAAATTGGGTGACCCTTCGGGATTGTTGCGCGATATTAAAAAGTATACTTCAAAAGTGTTGGTGAATGCCATACAACAACATCCAAAGGAAAGCAGAAAAGAGTGGTTGCTTCCCATGTTTCAACAAGCTGGAACCGATAAGGAAAACAGTGTCAATTATCAATTTTGGCAACGCCACAATAAACCAATCGAGCTTTGGAGCCCTTCCGTTATCAAACAAAAACGAGACTATATACACAACAATCCTATAGTGAGCGGTTTTGTGACAAGTCCGGAAGACTGGAAGTACAGCAGTGCAAGAAATTTAAATGGGGATTATACTGTTTTGGATTTGGATGAACTAGGTTTTTTGGAATAGTCTAATTTAGTACCACAAGATGCAATCTTGCGGTAGCGGGGGAGAATTAAAGGTTTTGGACGCAAATAGAGGTAGAGACGAAACAATACACTCTAGGGTTCCTAGAAGAAATTGATTTTAATTTAAAACTTCAATAATGATGAGAAGATTCATTTTAATGGTTTTGCTTTTAAGTTTTATTGGTTGTCAAAACAAGGATACTCCATTGTATACTGCAATAGAGAGTATAGAAAAATCTTGGTCAACGGAAGAGCTTAAAGATTTTGCACAAAAACCAGATAGCATAGCTTTATTAGATGAGCATTTTGATAAAGCAATGGTTTTTAGAAATCAAGAATTGCATAGTCCAAATGACTCAACTTTGCTTAATTATTTTCATTCTTTGGGTATTTATCATGAAGATTATATGTCGAGTATCGTATTTGCTTCTTTACATAAAAAATTGAATGGCAAACCTATTGATATAGATGCACAAATAGCCAATATACATTCTATCATGGCTGACGAGAAGCAACGGAATGACAAAAATATCTCAAGGGCAAATGGTTATTTTTCTAAATATAATGTTGGAGACACAATAGTTATCAGAATGCCTATTGAGAAAGGTTCTGCATATAGTCATAACTATCCGCAAGAGAGCAACTGGGTTTATAACGATAGCTTGGATTTATTGGTAATAGGGCAGATACTTTCAAAACATGAAGAAAACGATATCTCCGATAAGTCGTTTGAGATAAAAGTTCTGTCCAAAAATAAGGATAGTGTCAAAATATTAATGGAAGAAATTCATGTAGGTGACGAGATGAAAGTAAATCTTCTTAGAAATATAATTGAGAATGTCGATTAATTGATGGGTAATGTGGTAAAATAGTTGTTTTTCCGATTATTTAATTTAAACTATTAAAAGCCAGTATTTTGGATGCTCCCCAGCTACCGCTAGTCTTCCTGTGCTGAGCCTGTCGAAGCATGACTAGTGGCGGTAAGAGTGAGCAAAATAGAGTTAGAAAAAAGCCATGGCCGTTAGTTCGGTTGTGGCTTTTCTTTTTTGACCAAGTTGTATTGTAAAGTACATGAAGGTTAGTGGAAAGATTTTTGATTTTGAATCAAAACCGTTTTTGGAATGATTAATTTACCACAAGATACAATCTTGCGGTAGCGGAGGCTTTATGAATTAGTTTAATTTATTACCATATGATGCAATCTTGCGGTAGCAGGGTATTTGACAACAAAAATGGGGCAGTTCGTAGAAAAAATGCTAGGTGTTGCAGGAAAAATCCTATTTTAGTCCTTTAACACAATGTAGCCCTAACTTGAACCTACGCAGCCTAATCATATGCTTTGCACTTTATGTATGGAGTGGCACAGGAGCCTATGCCCAACTAGAGGCATCCATATGGTATTTTGGCAATAATGCAGGTCTCGATTTTCGCAGTGGTGCCCCGGTGCCGCTGTTCGATGGTCAGCTATCCACCAAAGAGGGCTGTTCCGTTATTTCCGATGCTAATGGCAGTTTGCTGTTCTATACCGATGGTAGCGATGTATGGAACAAAAACCATGCGATCATGGACAACGGCACCGGATTATTGGGGTATTTTTCATCTACCCAGTCCGCCATTATTGTTCCAAAGCCCCAAAATCCCAACAGTCATTATATTTTTACATGTTGGCAGTTCAATGGGGTCAATTATTCCGAAGTGGATATGACGGCAGCCGGTGGTCTGGGTTCGGTAGTGAACAAAAATGTGCCGTTACTGCCGGTAGATGCCGATGGAAAACCCACTTTTGCTGCAGAAAAGCTCACAGCGGTAAAGCATGCCAATGGCACGGATATTTGGGTGATCGGGCATGGGTATTACAATGACCTTTTTTATGCCTGGCGTGTTTCCCCAACTGGTGTGGACCCCAATCCCGTGGTGAGCGCGGTCGATAATGGCCTTGCTACACAACCGGGATTAAGAGATCCCATTGGGTATCTGAAAGCTTCACCGGATGGCACCAAATTGGCCATATCGTATTATAGGGTTTCCGTAGAATTGTTGGATTTCGACAATGCAACCGGTATGGTGTCCAATCCGGTAGTCCTTGGGGGAAACCGTTTCTTTTATGGAACAGAATTTTCTCCCTCGGGCAAGTTGCTCTATATCGCCGAAGAGAGAGGCAATGTTTACCAGTATGATCTTACAGCACCGGATATTCGTGCAACGGAGCTCAACATCAGTGGTGATGTAACGGATAGCGGTGCATTGCAGTTGGCCATCGATGGCAAGATCTATTGCACCAATAACGAGAAACAGTATTTAAGCGTAATTCATAATCCCGACATTCCGGGTATGGGCTGCCAGTATGAACTCAATGCGTTGGATCTAGGAGATCGAGAGGGATATTTGGGCCTTCCCCCTTTCATTCAATCGTATTTTTATTCCGGGGGCATTTTGGCAGAAATTGCCTGTTTTGGGCAACCCACGCAATTCGAAATGGGAATCGAAGACCCCATCCTTTCCATTTTATGGGATTTTGGTGACGGAAATACCTCTACCGATGAAACTCCGGCCCATACCTATACTGCAACCGGCAATTATATGGTTAGCGCAACGGTGACCACCGCATCGGGAACCTCGATAAGCACAAAGGATATTATTGTCAACGATATGCCCGTAGCCCATGAACCAACCGATATTGTGTATTGTTCCATGGAAGGGCAGGCCGAAACCAATTATTCCCTTTCCCAAAAAGATGCGGAGATTCTCAATGGGCAAGATCCCAATCTGTATCAGGTCAGTTATTATGCCACTGAAACAGATGCCGAAAATGATACCAATCCATTGTCCTCGAGCTTGGTGCTCGATGGCACGGACAAATCTCTATTTGCTAGGGTCTATAACGTACTTAAAACAGAATGCTATGCGGTGGTAGGGTTCGATGTGATTGCAGTTCCTCCACCACAAATTGAGCTGGAAGATAGATATGTTATTTGTCCCGATGCCCCGGAATTGGTATTGGATGCCGGTGATTTTGAAAGCTATGTTTGGGAAGATAGTGATGGTAATACAGTTGGTAGCGAGCGGATTTTCAATGTACAAAGCTTGGGAGTCTATACCCTGACAGTCACAGAAACCAAGTATGGCGTGACCTGTTCAAGTGCCAAACAATTTGAAGTGTTTTCTTCTGGAGCTCCTGAGGAGATGAACATAGAATTGGGCGGTTTTTCGGACTATGTCGATCTTACCATAAATGCCACTGGTGTTGGGTATTTCGAATATTCGATTGATGGAACAAACTATCAGGGTTCCAATAATTTTAAAGTGCTTCCCGGAAAATATACGGTTTTCGTAAGAGACCCCCTGGGTTGCAGGGAGCTGAGTGAAGAAGTGGTGGCGATAGGGTACCAACGGTTTTTTACCCCGAATGGCGATACTGTGAACGAAACTTGGAACATTGTGGGCGGGGAACTGTTCCCAGAGTCACAACTGTTCATTTATGACCGCTACGGCAAATTGCTAGTGCAGTTTTCACCTTTGTCACCAGGTTGGGATGGTCGTTTTTTGGGCAAACCCATGCCTTCATCAGATTATTGGTTCAAATATATTTATGATAATGGTAAAATTTTCACAGGTCATTTTACCCTACGACGATAATTTGCTTAAATAAAGGTTTTTCATACAACACTGGGGTGAAAATTACGTTAACTAAGTACCAGAATCTTAGTTAATGAGACCTATACTAACCATTTTGCTGTTGGCCTTGACGCTGAACGCCTGTGGCCCCATGCGCCAAATGCAACAGGTGGCTTCCCAATTACCGATGATCGGTTCCGTTGGGAAACACCAATCCCAATTGTTTAAAAAGGAATTTCAAAAAATGGGGGAGCCTACTTTGGTGTCGCCTATAGCTGTATCCGTTCAATCGGTTCCTTTTACATCGAACATGCTGGGCAAATATTCCAAGAACCGTGAAAAGCAAGGTTTGGAGCCTTTGGCTATGGAAAGGGATACAACCAAAAATACAATGCCCAAGTATTTTAAAATGACTATTACGGATGTTATCAGGCTTGTGGAACAATTGAACCAATCTGATAACGCCCCGTTAAAAAAGTATTTGAAGGAAGACTCCGATTTGGTGCTATTGTCCCAAATTTCATTCGTTGCCCAAGTGGAGGTATCCGAAAAAATAGAAGCCACCGATCGCTTTTTTTTGACTACGGATCGGGACGGTACACTCAGCTTGGTATTTGAATCAGGAACTATCCTAAATATGGCCGATTTGGAGGTCTTCGATTTTGAAACGGCCAATTTCTGCTGGAATAAGGACAACAAGGGCCAACTACAAATAGCCCACATATTGATGGACGGGAAAACCAGTCCGGGAGATACCGCGGCCAATCCCAAAAAACTGGACAGAACACCGGATTATTTAAAACTATGATCAAGAAAAGAACCTTTTTAGCCATGGCCCTTTTGGTCGGGCTGGCAAGCTGTGACGATATTCTGGTGGTGCCGGACATTTCGGAACAATCTGTGATCATCCTCGCACCAATGGATGGCAGTGCATTGACGGCCAATAGCGTAAACTTTAATTGGGAAACCATGGATGAAGCCACCGGGTATCGAATCCAGATTGCCAGCCCCAATTTTGAGAATGCCGCCCAGTTTGTTCTGGACAGTGTGGTGGAAGTGGATTCCCTGGGATATGTGGACCCGAGGTTGGGGCAAAACCTATTGAACGGAACCTATGAATGGCGTATTAAAGCCTTCAATAGCGCTTATGAAACCAGTTATACCACCAGTGCATTTTCAGTAAACGGGGATGCCAATTTTGACGCAACCCCACCCAATACACCACAATTGGTAGCACCGGCCAACGGGACCTCCCAAGCAGAAACAACAGTCAATTTTTCGTGGACCCGCGAAGATGTGCCGGGAACCACCGAGCGCGACAGCATTTTTATTTATGAGGATGAAAGTTTATCCGTGTTATCCTCCAAGGCTATTGGCGCCAACAAAACGTACGGGACCAACTTGACCACAGGTACTTATTATTGGAATGTAAAGGCTTATGATACAGCAGGTAACGAGAGTAATCCATCCAACATATTTAATGTGACTGTGAATTGAGCAAAAACGTAAAGACATATGTGCTTCTGGGCCTCGTATTGATCATCTGGGGCATCATCGGTTATAAGGTGGTAAAGACCCTGTCGCCGGATGAAGATCCATTGCCAACATCCAAGCCATTTGCATTTACTCCGAAGCCTTTAGCTGAAAAGGATACCTTTCGTTTAATGGCCAATTATCGAGATCCTTTTTTAGGCACCCTGCCCCAGAGTGAACGAAAACCAGTAAAACAACAAGTTGCAAAGCAACCGGTCCAAAAAAAGAATATTGTGTATTCCGGTTCGGTTGCCCAAACAGGCGACTCAAAAACCTTGTTTTTTGTCACCATTGACGGGCAGCAACACCTGATGTCCAAAAATGAACAGGCTGATGGTGTAAAATTGGTTACTGGAAATGGGGAAGAGATCAAAGTACGCTATGGCGGCATAACGGAAACCATTTTACGTTCCCAATGATTGGAATAAAGAAAATAAAGGCCGGAGCATTGCAGTTTGTCCTCTTTATCGGGGCCATTATTGCCGTCCTGTTGATGGCATTTGTGATGCTCAGTCACAGCCATACCCTTTTTAACAAGAAAACGGACATCACCATAGATTTGATCCAGACAACGGACAGGGGAATGACCCAATCCTTTGAACAACCACTGGAAACAGGCAAAACCTGGACATTGCTGGAGGAAAGCACCATAGGAATCCATACCTCGGTCCAAAAATCCTTTTGGGGTATGCTGGAAAAACGAACAGTTGTTTCCAAAAAGGGAAAATTAAAGTTTACCAAAACCGGCTTGGTCGGCCATAAAGAGGAAAATCGAGCGGCCCTTTACCTGCAAGATGACAACCGGCCCATGGTCATTGCTGGGGATGCCAAGATCAATGGGAATGCCTATTTGCCCGAACGGGGCATTAAAATAGGGAATATACAAGGGTTTGGCTATTCCAAACCACAATTGGTTTACGGGCATCAAAGGCAAAGCAAATCAAGGCTTCCGGAACTGGAAAAAGGGATGGTAGGACAATTGAAGCAATTGACGGCATCAGGGTTTATACTTGCAGGCAATGATCTCAGGTTAAAGACGGGAGCAATGGTAAAAAATGGCTTTCAACAAGAGACCCAGATCATTCAAGGTGTTAATGTTGATTTGGAAAGCATATCCTTGACCGGAAACATTATGGTTTGGGCTTCCCGCCAAATCAAGGTATTCGATACAGCAGTGCTTCAAGATGTTGTTTTGATTGCGCCAGAAATACATATTGCTGATGGAGTCAATGGTAATTTTCAGGCATTGGCGAGCGAACAGATTACAGTGGGCAATAACTGTAATTTGGTGTATCCAACCATCTTGGCGGTGCAGGAGACCGGAAGATTCAAGAGGAATATGGATATGTCTTCGGAACCGTCATTGGTCATAAATTCGGGGTCTAGAATATCCGGAACCATGCTCTTTCTAACTGGTAACGATGCCCAAGAATTCACCCCTGACATTAAAATAGATACGGATACCGTGGTATTTGGAGAATTATTTTGTGAAGGGTATTTGGAGTTAAAAGGTGAAGTTTTCGGGAGTGTTTATACCACAGCTTTCATCGCTATGGCAAACGGAAACCTGTACCTAAACCATTTGTACAATGGCCGAATTGATGCCAGTTTGTTGCCCATGGCCTATGGGGGATTGGTGTTTTCTGAAAAATCAGCAAATCAAGTGATGAAATGGCTCTATTGAAAAAGATAAAGGCATCCACATTAATGGAAACATTGGTGGCCACGGTCTTGATCGTCATTGTTTTTATGATGGCGAGCATTACGTTGAATGCCCTTTTTGCCAACACAGTAACAAACAATACCCATGAGGTGGAACAAGAGTTGTTGTTCTTGAGGTACCGATATGAAAATGGGCAATTGCAACTGCCTTATTATGATGAATTGGGAGATTGGGAGATTATAGTGGAGGCCCGTGAATGGAACTCCAAAAACCAAGTGTTTTTTTCAGCAAAACACCTTGAAACAAAAAAGAAGGTCTCGATCAAGTTGTAAAATGAATTGGAAACCCCATAAAATAAAAGCCTTTACCTTGAACGAAATGCTCGTGGTTTTGTTGATCACCAGTCTTGTGGTGGGCATGGCATATAGCGTGCTCCGATTGGTGCAGATTCAAATGCAGGGGATAGCATCCAATTATGAACAGAACACCGAGTTGAATTTGTTACGCCAAAGCCTTTGGATCGATTTTAACCAAAGCGACCGAATTTGGTTCGACAGTTCCAAAAATGAGCTGTTGTTGGCCAATGGGTTGAAGGAGACCCATTATATGTTCAAAGAAGAAGCAATAATCAAGGGTAAGGATACTTTTTTTATAAATATTGCTGCAATGGAAAGGTATTTCAATGGTAAAGAAAGCATCTCGGGTGAAATTGATGCCCTGGATTTGTACACCACCAAAGATCAAGGTAATCAACGGGTATTTGTTTCCAAAAGAAATGCAGCAACCAGTTATGTAAACCGATAAGATGGGATTTAAACTTGAACAAACCTTGGATAAAAAAGCGCCTGTTTCTATGGAAAATCAGGGGTTGGACCGATGGTTGAAGAAAGAAATCACACTTTTTGGTTCCTTTTTTAATAACAAGCGCAAGGAAGAATTTTACAGCGAAATGGCCATTTTGTTGAAAGCTGGGGTACAGCTTCGTGAGGCGTTGGAGTTGCTCAAGGAAAATCACAAAAAGGAGAAGTTTCAGGTGTTTTTTGGCCAAATGGTATCCGAACTGGACAAGGGATCAAGTTTTTCAGAAGTACTTAAAACCAGAAAGGAGTTTACCGAATACGAGTTCCATTCGGTACAAATAGGAGAGGAGAGCGGCACGTTGCCAACCGTGTTCCAAGAACTGGCCGCTTTTTTTCGACAAAAGAACGAACAGCGCCGAAATTTGGTCAACGCGTTGACCTATCCCCTGATCATTTTGAGTACGGCCATATTGGTGGTCGTTTTCATGCTTCGCATGGTGGTCCCCATGTTTGAGGATATTTTTAAGCAAAACAAAGTGGAGCTGCCCACCATAACCCAATGGATCATCGCGGTGTCCAATTTCATCAAGGACTATGGCGCACTTGTTGTTTTAGTTGTTGGTATTCTTTTATTGCTGAGGAAACCCTTGTTGAAAAATGAGCAGATAAAAAGGAGGAGGGACTATTTGCTGTTGAAAGTTCCATATGTGGGCAATTTTGTACGTTCGGTCTATTTGACCCAGTTTACCCAAGCCGTTGCGCTGTTGACCTCTTCCAAAGTACCCATGTTGAACGGCATCCAACTGGTGAAACGGATGATAGGTTTTGTGCCATTGCAGGATGCATTGGATAATATGGAAACCAGGATAATGAAGGGTGTGGCGCTACATGAGAGTTTGAAGGGCAACAGGATGTTCGATAACAAGATGGTATCGTTGATCAAAGTGGCTGAGGAGACCAATCAAACGGAATACATCTTTGAGAAACTGCACCAGCAATACGCTATTGAGGTGCAACAAAAATCCAAAATGCTGTCGACCATTATGGAGCCTTTGATCATTGTGGTCATCGGGATATTTGTGGGGGTGATTTTGGTGTCCATGTATTTGCCTATGTTCCAACTGAGCACGGTTTTGGGTGGATAAAGGTTTGGTTAATTTTATTTGGTACTGTTTGAATTCGAAAGAGATATATTTGAATATGGAAAGCCTACAATGTTTAAAAAGAGACCAAAAAGGTGACCAATAATTGACTCTTTGATAGAAGTAATTGGTTTACAGCGGGATATGCAATAATTTAACTTTCTGCCACCATCCCCAACTTAACTTATTTAAGTGAAATCAAAACACTGTTAATCTTATGATTTTCAGTATTTTGTGTTTTTAAGCATATCGTTTGAATTCATTTAAAACCATTTAAAATCATATCAAGCGTGTTCCCATCGGGAGCAAACACTTACAGTTCTTGTTGTAACTTTAAATGACCTTTAGAACCATTTTTCTTGTGTTTTGACTTTCACAGTATTTACACTCTAAAAGGTTACAACATGCAGAAAAAAAATCATTTAACAATCAATTCCTTTACAAGGAAGCACAAGGTGCAATCCGAGAACCGGATTGTCTATTGTAGGATGACCATTGATGGCGAGCGCACCGATTTTAGCATAAATCGGGAAATCAAAACCAATTTATGGGATAATAGCCGTAAAAGGGGCAAGGGATTTTCCAATTACGTTGTCTCCCTTAACAAGTACCTAGATCAAATATATACTGGCTTACATGAGGCCCATAGTCTATTGATGGCAGAAGATAAGGTAATTTCCCCTTTGGCCATCAAAGCAAGGTTCTTTGGGGAAGATGAGGGGGGGCAAAACATTGAAACAATTGATTGCCTACCACAATGGAACCATGCACACTTCTTTGCGCCCTGAAACCACAAAGAACTACCATATTACCGAACGGTGGATAAGCCTATTTTTAAAAAGAGGAATATGGGGTGGAGGACATAAAACAACATTGCGTAAAAACCATAGTTTTTTTAAGGTTTTTATGTAGTGGAAAGTCTTTGGATTTATCTACCTTCCATCATTCCCCTCCCAAAGCTTTTTTAAAGAAAGAAATTCTAATCAAAATTTATCATGGATCCATTCATGGTAAATACCAGGAATTTACAATGAAAAGTCCAACCTAATTCTGACTAGTTGTAAGTTCTGTAATGTTTATAGCGATAATAAAATCAAAAGGATTTTTCGTTGGTTCCAACAAAGAGGCTTTCAATGAGTGGCGTCAAGTTGGTGCTAACACCAATCACCCAAATCTATAAGGTAGATAACCTAAACAAAATCATTAAAGAAGGTCATTTAATTGACTCTTTTGTGATAAAACCAAAAAATGTTATGGCCGACCAATAAATCGCATCCATCCCATTTCTAATTGAATGAGAAATGAAACAACCTTTTAATAACTAAAGATTCAAAAATTATGAGTACGAAAAATCAATTCATTCCAGAGCATCCCAATGGTAAGATTTTACACATTAAAACCGAGCAAGACTTTCTAAAGTATCTCGAAAAAGAGGATTTACAGACATTGGGCAATTCATTGCCGGATGATCAAAAAGTACAAGACCTGTTCCCTTTTTATATAGAATATGTTGAAGAAAAGACTATTCAAATAACCAAAGACGAAGTATTTGATACAACGGCAAAAATTTTCAAATGTGACCGGCTTTCTTTTGATGGCGGCAGTATAACTTCCTATGTGCATTTAGTGATAGATGCAGGCACTACTGAATTGATAAAGCCTAGTGATAAAAATGACTATCAAATCATGGTTACTGGAACCAATGGCAATGATGGAATAACAGTTACCGGGGATGGGCCTCCAGGAAAGAAAGGGCCAGATGGAGACAACGAGACGAATAAAAAGGGTGGTGATGCCCATGATGGAAAGGCACCTACAGGAAAAGGCGGCACTGGTGGGGATGCATACGATGGGGGCGATACACCGCTATCCAAGTTGACTTTGGGTACCATTTCATTGAAAGGTACGGATGTGCTCACCGTAATCGCTCAAGGTGGTAGTGGGGGAAATGGCGGCAAAGGCGGCAAAGGCGGCAAAGGTGGAAAAGGGGGCAAAGGAGGTAATGCAAGTTCTACCAGTTGTTCGGGTTATAACGGTGGTAAAGGAGGCGATGGTGGCGATGGTGGTATTGGTGGCGATGGTGGGGCGGCCGGAAGTGGAAGCAAGGCAAATAACGAGATGACAATTTTGATCAACACCAATGCCGATAAGGACAATTTGTCTGCTATCCAAAATTATGGTAAAAAAGGAAAAGTCGGGGTAGGCGGGGACCCGGGTGATCCGGGAGATTTGGGGCATGGTGGCACAGGATCGGCATGTGGTGGAAACAAAGGGCCCGATGGAGTTGATGGAGGTAGCGGAACCAAAGGAACCGATGGTGCTATTGGTAGTGATGGAACACCGCCCCCTCTTAGTGTTAAAATTAAAAACCCCTCTTAGAATAATTCAAAAACTTTGAGACCCTATGGAACGTTTTAGTGCTTGTGAAACATTGTCCAAAAATCAGGTATCTGGAAATAACCGATTTAGTATCGAATACCTGAAAGTTTCTTCATTTGAAGAAGCCAAAATATTGTTTGGCAAGATCTCAAAACAAGAGCGTTCATGGCGAGGGGAAAAGTATTTCAATGCCATACTCAAATCATCGCGGTCGCGACTTGGAATTGGAGAGCACGATAGGGCGGAAAGCTACATTTTTGGCAATGGAGCTTTTCCCGAAGGCGATAAAAAATCACATGAACGCCATTTTCCGATACCTGTAAAGGTAATGACCATAGATGAGTTATACCTATCGCCGTTTGAAGTACTCGATCTCAGTACAACTGCAGATGAGTTTCCCTGGGATGTTGGTCATAGGGAAACCTATGTGTACTTAGTGGTTAAAAAATTGATAATCAGTCCCGAATGCAAGCTTTTGGTCAAGGATAATGTGTTTGTGATGGATTGCTTGCAAGCAATGGGAAACCATTTAAACGGAAAGCAGGCCATTATCGAACTTCGAGGAACCAATTCAAAACAACACGGTACATCAGAAATTGAAACCTCCATGAACAGGACTAAAAAAAATGGTGAAAATGGAAGGGATGCTGACCCATTGAAACAAGAATCGACACCGCTTGGTACAAGATGGGTTCGGGGTACCATTGAAAACAAAGGTCAAAATGGGACGGATGGGGAAAAAGGCTTTGATGGTACCAAAGGAGCCAATGGAGGGATGCTTTTATTGTCGGATATCCGGTTTGGACAGTTGAATGGATTTTTAAACAACAGCATTAAAATATTGGCAGGGGCCGCATCGGGATTGCCGGGAACCAGTGGAGGATCTGGTTCGAACGGAGGAAATGGAGGTGATGGAGCCTCGGGAGCCTTGACAACGTTTGGTTTGGTTGAAGGTTGTGAAGGCGGTTCCGGAGGCCATGGCGGTGATGGGGGTAAGGGAGGAAAAGGAGGTAATGGGGGACTTTGCAGCGACATTTTTGTTTCAGTTCCACACCGAAAATCCCACATTTTCGACATCCAAACTTTTGACTCACTTGGAGGCAAGGGAGGAATTGGGGGAATGGGAGGAAAAGGAGGTAAAATAGGAAGGAATGGAGACTTTTACAAGGACAAAAATGACCCTTCACTATCCAAAGACGGTAAAGATGGGGCAAAAGGTATGAGTGGTTCAAACGGGAAAACGAGGTCTGCTCCAAAGGTCCATATATATGAAAACAACTAATTAAATTAACCAAGTAAACTGAGAATTATGATAAACGATTTTTTTACACTCGAAGTTGTAGAGGACATAAACGATGAAAATGATAACAAAGTTGGAATAGATATCATTACCTACAGGTATCTGAAATTGCGCAACACTAAGAATTTACAGGATTCCAACACCTATTCGGTGACCGTGAAGCACCGCATTTTCGTCAATGGTTCCGGGTGGAAACCCAATGCAGATTACCAAAGTAAGGGATTTACCAATTATCCAATTATGTTGACCGTTAAATCCGGAATATTGGGTATTAGCGATACCAAATCCAAAATATTCATCAAGAGAATATTTCCAAAGACCATTAATGCCACTGTTGAACAAAGCAATAACCTTTCAACGGGAGATTCAAAATCACAAACAAAAGAAATCTCCTCCGGTTCCAGTTCATCGAACGTGAACACATTTGGAATCAATGTGACCGGAGGTTGGTTCGGTGATGGGCCTGTGGCCACAATTTCCCTGGACTACTCCCATAGTTGGGAGAACAGTCATAGTCATGGCTCGAGTGTTTCCAATGCCAATGCAAGGGACATCCAGGCCGCATCGGGGGATGAAATGAGCGTGAAAGATTGGTCTGCCTACTCATCCATACTCAATATTGACAATTCGGATACCAATTATATCGGTGAAGTGGTCCAATGGAATTGGGGACAAACCTTTCCATGGAATATATTTGATTACAATGAACCATCCTCAGGAACTGATATACTCTTACCCCAGGACGTTGAGGCGCGTTTGCTTTATTCCAAAGAAATAGCGGACAATCAATATGAGAACATTTTGCTGCCACCCAGTGAACTCGCTCTTTTTGGCCTCGATTTTACCATGGCCGCTGAATGGCAAGTAACTTTCCCCTCACCACTAACATCCATCGAACAATTGAAATTTCAACACGAGGTGCAAATAGTTCGTGGCAATCATCAAATGACAAACGGAGGTTCAAACAGTCCGGCATCACTTGTCACATTAATAAAGCCGGACAATCTGAATACCTTTCAACAAACAGATCCAGTGGATATTGGAAAATATTCCCTGATTCCTTTATTGGAAGGTCAGCGTACGGGGAGAGGATTGGGTTTTCAAAAAAACCTTTTTGATATAGCCCCGGCCAATCCCGCAACAGAGTTCAAAATAAGATCTAGGGGAAATGATTTATTGGTTACTGGTTCAGGTTTTGGTCCTTCTATGTCTGCTTCGTTCAAAAAGGGCTATACAGGTTCCGGAGCAATTTTAAAAATTGCATTTAAAGTTGCGGATTTGCGAACTCAGTATGTGTTGAACCTTAAACATTGGATGGGTCCGGCCGGAGGTGGTGTTGTTTTGGAATGTAAAATCAATGGGAATACAACAAAAATCAATGATCTGGATTTGGAAGGACAGGGTTCATCAAACAACCTCAGTCAATTGGATCTTCGAAATTTTGATTTGAAGTCACCGAATTTTCATGACTATTTGGTCTTGGGATGGAATGAAGCGGTAATCACAATCTTACCTCAGGATTCGGCTGTTGAATCTGAATATGTAATCTCCGCTTTGTCCATTGAAGGATAAGAAGTCAGGTCTATTGTCATGCATTCCAAAAAGAAAACGGATAACAGATGTGTTTGGGAAAGAAAAAGAAGCAAAAATTAGATGAAGATGAAAGTTTGGTAAAACCCAAGCTGAAACGTTCCGCAAGCCAGGCAGAACTTGTACGTTCCAATAGTTATGTTGGTCTGGATGAACTAATGACAAATTCTTCAAGGAAGATCGTAAGTACCGGAGATACAAGTCTTGCAGAAAAAAAACAAAAAAAAATTAAAGTTGCTGGAGAGGAGGAAGACGAAGAGTTAAATGATGAGGGTTTAGTGGATGTAAAAGCGGTGGATTTCAGTGTTATTGGGGTATTTTCACGCGAAAATAGTAAACAACATGGTGTTGAATGGTATAAGAAAATGCAACCAGACACCAAAAATCATCCCACTAAGTCTTCAAGGCTAAGAGTCGACGAAAATGAACATGACAGTCTCCTTGATCGTCAGGCCAGAACTGAAGTGACAACTGGTTTTTCAGATCAGGTAAATGAATTGTTTAGGGACAAATGGATACCTCATGTTATCGTAGTTCTTGAAGGGGAAACCAAAGATGAGCCCATTACTCTCAGTACAAGGGTGCAAGATAAGGATATAGATCTTTCATATACCCGATCCAGGTTTTTTGAAGGTAAAATAAACAGTGGTAAGCGTAAAGAGCATAGAAGGGACATGACCGTTTATATTAGGGACGATTTGAAAGGAGTTTATACGGTTACAATTGAAGAAATTCCTATTGGAAAAGGAGTCCAACAGGCCTTCGGAATCAATTATCGGACGGAAGAAGGTACAAACTACAGAACACTTGTTGTTCATATGAAAAATGAATTTGCTTCTCAAAGTGATGTTAAAACTACCCATCAAGCATTTGAGGATTATGCAAAGGAGGCGCTAAAAGGAGACAATCCCATTGTGGTCACTGGTTATATTGGGGATACAAATTTTAATGATCCAATGTACCCCAATTCAGTCGCTTCAATGGGTGGACATTCGTCAAAAGGAGAAACGCTCAATCCAGAAGGTAGTGGTTCAGTTAACGAAACAAATTTTATGCAACACATTCCTTTGGGTGAAGGAAGTATTAAACACAGTGTTCGACAGCCGTCTACTTTGAATTATGTTTTCCCGGACACCAATCCCGCAGTTGATCATCCGAGTATAGTTGGATATACAGCTCACTCTAGTAAAATTCACGGCAGGGATTCAAAATTTAATACCGCTTACTATGACTAGTGTTTTCTTTTTTGAAAAACCACTAAACGGTATTGCTCAACTGGTGGCCAAACATCTTCAACGGGCAAAGGTTATGGTGAAGGTGGTCCCTTGGTTGACCTTGCTTTCCACCGCAATGGTGCCCCCCAGTCCGGTGATTTGGTTGTGGACCAGATAGAGACCCACACCATGGCTGTCTGCTTTGTCATGAAATCGTTCGTTCAACTTAAAAATATTGCGCCCGACTTTCTCCATGTCCATACCCAGGCCATTGTCCGAAAAGTGGAGTGTTTGGATCCCGTCCCGCACTTCCGTCCTTATGATAATCCGTGGGGGTATTCCTGGCCTAGCATATTTTAGGGCATTGGTCATGAGGTTCAAAAAGATACTCTCCAAATAGTCAGTTTTGAATCGAACACTTGGGAGGGCGGAGAAATCTGTGGTACACTGTGCGCCCGCTCGTAGTATCATCGCGGAGATGGAGTTCAGTACCTTTTTGAAGACGACCTCGAAATCCACGGTTTCCAAGGGCTCACCGACCAGTTCTTCCATTTTATAGGTATCGAGTTGACCGGTCATGGTATTTTTCAAGCCCTCTGCCGATTGCTTGATCAAATCGAGTATTTCCAAGGTCTGCGAGTCATGCACCTTTTCCTTGTCGATCAAATGCACTAGGGACAGCATATTGTTCAGAGGAGCCCTGAGATCATGGGAGGTGGTGTAGTTTTGTCGTTTGAGCCTTTCATTTGACCTGGAAAGCCTATGCAAGTGGATGGCCCTTTCTTGTTCCAACTTCTTGATATGGGTAATGTCCTTGGCGATGGCATAAATCAGCTTTTCCTCTTGAACCGGAATGGAGGTCCAATACAACCAGACCACTTGCCCGGATTTGGAAAGGTAACGGTTCTCAAAATTGACCAAGGGCTGGCCGTCCATCAATTTTTCCCGGTGTTCCGAGGTGAGTTCAAGGTCTTCCGGATGGATGAAACTAAAGATGGGCCTTGATTTTAGTTCCACTTCGGAATAGCCCAAAAGTTGGGAAAAGGCTGGGTTTACCTTGACAAAATGGCCGGTGTGGTCCGCAATGCAAAGCCCGTCCACGGACTGGTTGAAGAAGGGTTCAAGACTGGGTTCTTTTTGTTTCATGATCCAAGTTTTTGCGCTTTTTTATTTGGTCGGTTGTGCTGATACACCCTTATCATTCATGGGACCCTTGTATCGGGCCATCACTCTCGTTGGTCGATCTTGTCGGAGATGAACCGATCCAATACGTTTTCATCCAAGGGTTTTTCCAAGAACGATCGGACAAAGGGCATGGCATCAGTGATCTGATGGTCACGTGGATCGATTGAAGAGGTCAGAACATGGATATTGACCTGTAAGGTATCTATTTTTGGCGCAATGGCCTCCAGAAATTCCCAACCATTCATTATTGGCATGTTCAGGTCTAGGAAAACAAGGAATTTGGTTTCGGGATGTGCACAAATGTGGTCCAATGCTGTTTGGCCGTTGTAAAAAATTTTGATCGGCATACCGGGCAACTTGGACTCAATGATGTTTTGGTGTACAAAATTGGTAATGGCGTCGTCATCAATCAATAGAATTTCCATGGTCATGGTTATTATGGGTTATGGCAATAATTTTATGAATTTCGGAGTCGATTTCCGTTACGGAATCTGATATCAACCTAAGCAGTTCCGCATTGGAGATGGCGCTTTCTCCCTTGGTTTGGTAGAGTTTCAGCAGTGCCATGATGCGGGTGAGGGGGGAACGGATCGCATGGGACTGTAACCAAGCAATCTCGGCAAGTGCCTTGTTCTGCAATTTGATCTGTTCCAGTTGGTTTTTAACCACGGTGACGTCCATGACAGATCCGATGGTGCGAATGGGCCTGCCTTCACTGTCACGCTGAGTATGGAAGGTGTCGGTCACATACCCTATTGTTCCATCGGAACCCACAGTTCGATAGTCCAGTGAACCGCGGCGTCCGTTCTTGGTGTCCAAGTGCTGGACAAGTGCTGTCCATACCAGGTCCTTGTCATCGGGGTGCACTCTTTTGAACCAGGAACTTTCCTTTAGGAATTCTTCCTTGGCCAATTGCTCTTGATTGTCTTCTGTCATATGGCTGTAGGTCAGCACTTTGTTTGTATGGTCCACTTCCCAGATGGTTTGGTTGCTGGCCAACATGGCCAGAAGGAAACGGTCGTTGCTCATCTTCAGCTGCAGTTCGTACTCCTTGCGTGCGGTGATGTCCTGTATGGTACCTTCCAGATGGGTCGGGTTGTTCGCATCGTCCACCATCAGTTGGATTTCCTGTTGGACCCATCGCGTCTCACCATGGGCCGTGATGATGCGGTGTTCGAAGCGCATGACCTTCCCCGGTTCCAAATGGTCCTTGGGGTCGTCGATAAGCAGAAAACGGTCTTCGGGATGGAATGTGTCGATCAAATTTGCCATGGTCGGGATAAACTCATCAGGGGTGTAGCCGTGAATGGCATAAGTTTCCCGGCTCCATTCCGAGATATCGGAGGACAGGTCTCTACGCCAATAACCCAATTTGGCGATGCGCTGGGCCTGTTGCAACCGTTCATTGGCGCGTTGGAGTGATAGTTCTGCCCGTTTTTGTTCCGTTATGTCCTTGGCCACGGCCAACACCAGTTTTTCCCCTCGGTTGATGGTGCTGGACCATACAAACCAACGCTCTTCCTCAGTGGTGGTGACCATACGGACCTCATTGCCATAATCGATATCATCGCTCACCCCATTCTGGAACTTTTTCGCCAGTTTGGGCCTATCGTCCTCATGGATAAAGGTTTGATAATGTTGGCCCACAAGCATTTCCATGGAAACACCAAGTATCGTTGCCAAGGCTTTGTTGGCTTGCTTGATGGTGCCGTCAAAACCGAGGATACAGAACGGGTCTGGGGAGATTTCAAAAAACTCCCGGTATTCGTCTTCAAGGATCTTTTGTTTTAGGATGCCACCCAAATCCGTTCCCAGCCCATCAAAAAGGAAGGAATGGTCTTCCAGGACTGTCTTGTCCATATCGGTAAACAGTAAAAAGCAGCCCAAAAAATCATCTCCAGTGATTAGGGGCACGCCAATGGCGGTACGCAGACCCGACTCCCTGGCGGCTTTGGAGCGGATGAAACTCGGATGGCTGTCGATGTTTTCCCATATGATGGGCTCCTTGGTTTTCCAGATTATGCCGGGCAAACCCAACCCGATGACCAGGAAATCCCGAAGTGTCGATTTTTGGAGGAATAGCTGTCCCTTTTTTCCATGATGGAAATAGGAAGCCCGGGTGAGTTGGTCACCGTCCTTGGAACGCAGCCAAATCTCCCCCAAGGTCACATTGGAGGCCAGTACCAGCTTTTTTAAGGTCCGGCGAAGACCGACCTTAAGGTTTTTGGCATTGGCCAGTGTCTTGGTCAGATCCAGTGCAAGTTCACGCTTCCTCTTTAGATGTACTTGTTGCGTCACGTCGGAGGTATTGGCAACGAGCCCTTCAATGGTGGGTTCCTTCAAGTGGTTGGTTAATTTGGTCTCCATCCATCGCCAAGTGCCCTTGGCATGCCTGACCCTATAAGGGCCGGTTTCGACATGGGTTTCCCGCTTGGCCCTTTGCAGGGTCGCGAGCAGTACACCCTGATGTTCCGGGCAGACTATGGTGGTGAAATGTTGGCCCAGTAAAGTATCCTTGGCATAGGCCAATTGGTTATTATAGGTAGGGGAGGTATATTTGTACCTTCCCTCCGAATCGATGATGGCGATCAGATCGGTCCCCTTTTGTACCAAATTCCGGAATCTTTTCTCATTGGCCCTTATATTTTCGATTGCATCGGTCTGGGCGATCAAATGGGAGAGGTTGGATACCAGGCTGTCCAGCAGTTGTTTTTCCGCCGAATGCCATTTACGTGTTTTGACCAGGTCTTCCAAGCCGATAACCCCCCTGAACCTGTTATTCACAAATATGGGCAGTACCAAAATGGATTTGAGGTTTCTCCCTGTAAAAAGCTCACGAAGAACCACATCCTCAAGATTTTCTATGGACTGTTCGTACTTTCTACCTTTTCGTACGGGTCCCAAAATTTGTTGTAACAAGGGGTAGGGTAAGTGTTGCCCCTGTAGTGCTTCGTCCCCCATATCCATCCCTTCCAACGATCTATAGGCCTTTAAGGTTATCGTTGCATCCGCGGGGTCACTTTGATAGAAGTAGGCCCGGTGCACCTGAAGGGCCGTACAGATAATGGTAAAGCAGCCTTCAAGGGCTTCCATCCAATTGGAATTACGAATCAGATGGGTATTTATTTCAGAAATGGCCTGGAATATGCGTTTTTGGAACAACAACCGTTTCTCGGAAGCAATGGTTTCGGAAATGTCAGTGGCCATGACCAGTTCCGCTTTGCGACCGTCGTAGGTGACCAGATTGCCACGCAATTGGACCGGAAAAACGGTCCCATCTTTTTTAAGGTGTCTATAAAAACCCTCTTTGAAGCTTTCCGAATCCCGACGATCGATCAGTTCCATGGCAGCTGATAGTTTGGTAAGGTCCTCAATAGGACTGATATCGGCCAGGGTCAGGGTGAGGAACTCCTTTTCGCCATACCCATAGTGCCGAATGGCTTCCCTGTTCACCTTTAGGAACTTCAGGGTCTCAACATCGTAAATCCATAAGGGATTGGGACAGAAATCAAAGAGATCGTCCGCAGAAAAATCTGTTGGGGTTTGGTCGGGGAACATTCTATCGTTTTGGGCTTGGGTCAAATCGCTATTTGGGGTCCGGTACAAGGTCTTATAGTACATGCCGGGGGGCTATTGCCCAAAACTGCAAATTGATCAACCATGTTTTTTTGGGCTTCCATGAAAGGAGTAGCCAAAACGATGATGTCCGAATCGGACCCAATGACGACAGGGGGGAACAATGTCATTAGTTTTTTTGGTTTGGATATGTATTCAAATATACATCTTTTGATAGGTTTTGTGGTTTGGTCGTTTCCAAATGTTGTAAATGATCGCCTACAGGTTGTGTATGGCTCCGAATCCATTGTCCAGGGCATTGCAAGACCATACGGATAAGACGCATCAATTGTACAGTTTTCCCTTGTGGTCCATGTAAAAACGATTTTCTTCTTTGTTCCGAACAATGGTCGATCCATAGAAGCAACCTTTTAAACCTAAAAGTATTGTGTAAAGAATATCTGTCAGTGCACTACCCATTATTATTACCATTATTTCATACTGTTCGTCCGTCAGATTAAGTAATCTAATTGACCAATTTCTGATTCAGGATTTTTTGATAGGTATTCTTTAAAAATATCCTGTTTTTCGGTGTAAAATGGCTTTACAAATCCCTCTATGTTCATCGTTTAATAGAGCTTTAGTAACGGCCTGGGCCATGTTTACGATGTGGGATATCCCTTTTTGGGAAATCTGACACCATGAATTATTGCTGTTTTTTGATGAGTTGATCCTGAGATAAACTTGATATGGATTACTTTCGTTGATCGTATAACCATTCCATCATCATAGTGTCGTTATAGGCTGCAATCCAGGCAAAATGTCCTGTTCTGGGATATTGTGTATACCCTGGATGTCCCCCTGCTTTTGTCAAGCCTTCAACCATATTTCGGGATAGAACGGGATCAACGGCTCCATCAAGCGCCCCATGGAATATCCAGATAGGGATATGTGAGATGGTTTCTGATTTGGACGGGTCACCCCCACCGCAAACGGGTACTGCTGCAGCAAACAAATCAGGATATCGGGAAATAGCATCAAAAGTACCAAACCCGCCCATGGAAAGCCCAGTGATGTAGATTCGGTTGGTATCCACGGGCATTGTCTCGATTGCATGGTCAATGAGTTCCTTTAAAAGTTTCATTGGTTTGCTGGGGGTGGGCAGAAGTGACATATCCTCCCGGGAAAAATTTCCCCATTGCATATCCGTTGGACATTGAGGGGCAATTACTATGGAAGGATGCATTTTCATATGTTGGTCCGATGCAAAATTTAGCACACCCCATTTCAATTGGGCCTCATTATCATTGCCCCGTTCACCGGAACCATGTAAAAAAATCACTAGGGGATATTTGCTTATTGGGTCATAATCTGACATCAGCTGTCTATATTGTAATGTATCCCCATTTGCACTGATATATTTCTCATAACTGAAAAGTGAGGATTGTGAAAAGGATTTGGCACTATTTAACAAGCAAAATAGAATTATCAATAAAGTGGTTGGTTTTGATTTTAATAATTTCATTTTTAGTGTTTTAGATAATGATTTATAGTATGGCCGCCAACAATATCGCGTAAGATTAGAGGCTGGCTTCTTTTTACATGCTTTGCGGTTTTAAACTGACCTTTGTTCGTGTTCAAAAGCTAGTATTGATTTTTAAGCTGCAATGGTTTATAAGCTGTGTTGTATCTAAGATATTCATTTTTAGTTACCCATTCCTAAGTAAAGTCATTGACTTCGCCCAAATGGTCGATCCATTCTTTTTTATGCCGGAGTTATCCGTTATGGTCTACATAAAAAAATGTTCGCAGCTTGGAAATGCTTTGTAGGTCAAGTTGTCCTTGCCTTTCCTTAAGAACTTGAGTTTTGCATAATCCATGGGAATCGTGCGGTAACAGGGGTATCTGCCACTGCCCCTATCATTTACCGTTTTTAACAGGCCAACTGGATCATTGGTATTTCTCCGCTCTTTTCAACAATTTTTCCAACCCGGGTTCATTCGGGTCGTGTGGCAAACCCGGATGGATGCACATGGCCGGGCATTTCTCCGCTGCAGCAACGATCTTTGCGAAAGTGTCGCCTTTGGGATTGTGCACATGGGCTTGTTTGTCACTATTGTATTTAAAAACATTGGGTACCGCATTGATACAATCGTTGCAAGAAGTACATTCATCGCTTTCCACCCAGGCCACTTTACTCACCGATACTTCTTCTTGTGGTGTTTCCTTCGGAGCCGGCACTGTTTCAACTGATTCCTTATCCGCTTCCAATGTTACGCTCACGGGCACCGGAGCGGTTGAATTGACCGCAAGGCTGGCCAAGTCAGTTTTTCCCTCCACGAGTGCAAAGAGTATATTGTGAATGGCTTTTTCTATGTCACCGGATCTTTGGGTTTCAAACTCCTCGGATAATCGCGCTTCCAGTTCTTTTAATTCTACTTCCTTGGCCTGTGTCCACTCAGCTTTGGACCTCGACAACTTGTTTTCAAAATGCTGGCTCTTGATACCCCCGAGTTCCTGTAAAAAACGCCAATACTCCAGCCTACTTCTGATCCGTTGAAGCCAGGATGCAGGAATGGCCGCCCTATGCAGTTTGTAGTCCTCATCCACTACCTGAATGATGGGTATCTTTCCAATCTGGGACTCCGGATCGGCTGAAAGATAGTCTACTACAGATACCAGATTTTCGTTTTGATACCAGTCGGGAATTATCTCAAGGGCTTGCATATTGTGCGTTTCCATTGCAAGAAAATCCGCTGAGCTCAGACTAATTTGTTCCGTATGCTTTCCACCGGGAATTTTGATTTCCAGCACTTGATTTGGATATAAGAGATCGCATTGCGGATTGTCCTCCAAATTGAAATGGCTTCCAAAATCCATTCCAGCCTCGATATCGTAAGTCAGGCGTGGAAACTGCCGGCTTTCGATTGCCCTATGGATCTTGATGTGACAACCGGGGGCATCTTCCGATCCGGCATTCGGTAGCAATACGTTCCAGAGTACCGGTGCGGTGGCGTTCAGACCATCACGTATGGCATTTTCAAAAGCATGGGGATCTTCAATACTTCCCTGGTACACATAGGCATTTCTGCGAAAGATGGCCAGTGATGCAATTTCTAGTGCGCTTTCTTCCAACTCAGAAGCTACGACAGGTAAATTGATGTCGTTCAATGTATTGATGGCGAAAACCTTAACAAAGGCACCGTCTGACAACATGGAAAGAAAATCCTTTGGCTGGTCGGCAATATTGCGACTCTCGTCAATGACTAGGACAGGGGGAAAATATTTGATATCCCCAGAATTCAGATAGGACGGCGCGAATCCTGCAAAATAGGCATCGTGCAAAGATGCATCGTAGGCCTGTCCTATCTCAAGCTCCGCCAAACGCATCGCCCGGATCAGTGCTACAAAGTTTGCCAATTCCTTTTTTAAATAGACTTTGGCGTGCGATATGGCGTCAGATTCCACAACTTCAATAGTTGCCTGACCAAACACCTCATTAAGGTGGTAGCTTTCCAGTAGTTTTTTTGTAATAAAGATTTTATTGGGATGCTCTGAATAAGATTTCACAGCGTTGGAAAGTACTTTTATGCTATCCCGAATTTGCTTGAGTCTCGCCTTTGGCAGATTTGAACTAACCTTGCGAGGTGCCACATCCTGTACTTCGTCTAAAGACAAAAGGTCCTTGGCAAACTCAAAATGCGTACTGTCTTTTTCCTGGCCCTTATCCTGAAGGTCGACAATTTCATCCAATCCGGATAGTTTCCGTTGCATATCAACAATGAACTCTGAAAAGGTGGCAATTCGCGCTTTCAAATGAATATGGAGCAGTTGAAAAGGTGTCCGTGCACCAAAATCCATGATGGGCCCTTGGTAGGATAAGAGCTTTTGTTTTATTAGATCTAATTGTTTTTGCAAATCCTTGGGCGTATCGTCTCCCAAAGCATTGCCCAATATTTCCATCAATTCATGTACCTGGGGGCCATAATTAAGTTCCGGTTCAGCCACTTGCAATTTCCCTTGCAGTGACAAGAGGATGGAGGGGAGTTTCTCGATTAAGACTTTACTGATGTCCGCAGCACAATGATCTGAGATCAATACTTCGAGTCGCTCTTGAAGGCTGCAGAGATTGCTTTTTTCCTGATCGAATAGTACCGGATAGCGCGTGGCAGGTACTATGCCCCGCAAACAAGGGGCGGACAAAATCGGAGCCACGTTACTATTTTGGCAAAAGTCCGTTTTTACGCCCTGTACAAAGTACTTGTGCAATTGATCGCGATAGCTTTTCAATTCCTCATGCTGAGGTGCGGGTTCTTGCTCTCTTGCAACCACGACGTTCCTATCGGCATAACAGTCGAGGATCCGATCCGCATATGAATTATTTATTTCGTTCATTCCACTGAATTACTAGTACTATATTGGTCCAATAAGGATTCCAGATTCTTCTTTTTTTCTTCAACGCCCATTCCGAGATTGTGAGCTCCATATTCATCATAGCGGGCGTTGTTGGTATTTTGATATAGCAAACCGATTGGAATGCCATTATTGATCTCTGCGTGTTCCCTAGCCTTGTGAATATTGGAAGGGTCGTGCTCGATCACTCGACCAAAGGCTTCCCGTGCCTTTGGTTTCAGATTGATTCCATTTTCGTGTGAGAGCAGAATAAGGTTTTTCGGGTCGACAGCAATATCACCATACAGATCGCGCATAAATGCAGGGCACCGTTGAACGATGCGCACAAAGGCGAGGCCGGGATGCTCTGCCGCTTTTCGTATGGTCGCATAGAGGTGGGCAGAATTCCAATCCACGGTCTGCGCCACGAAGGAGACATTGGCCAATCCCAAGGTAGTTTGTATCGGGTTAATCGGAGGAAGGATGGAACCCCTAGGGTGCGTATTGGAATGGGTGCCCAAGGGGCTGGTGGGTGAAGTTTGTTTTTTGGTCAAACCATAAATGCCATTATCAAAGAGCAATGCCACCATTTTCATATTGTACCGAATGGCATGTACCCAGTGTGCTGCACCAATTGAGCAACAATCCCCATCTCCGGTAACAACAAAAACGTTGAGGTCCGGTCGTCTGAATTTCACACCACTGGCTACCGGGAATGCTCTTCCATGAAGGCCGTGAAACCCATAGGTTCCCATGTAATGTGGAAATCGACCGCTGCATCCGATCCCGGAGACCACCACTGTTTTTTCAGGTTCATATTGCATGTCCTTGCAGACGCGCTGTACCGTGGTGAGTATGGAGTGGCCCCCACAACCCGGACACCAGCGGGCTACGCCTTTGCCATAATCCTCCATACCATAATCATGGTCAAGGGAGGGGATAGAACATAATTCATGAGTTTGTACAAGCATACCATTACAAGTTTTTATACGTTGACTTCAGAGTTTTCAATTTTCAATTCGCGCTTGATCATTTTCAATACCTTTTCAGGGTTCAGGGGTTGCCCGTAGACATTGCTGAAACAATCGATATCCATGAGTGTTTTTGCCCTAAGGAGCCATGCCAACTGGGCATAGCGGCGATTCTCCTGAGTGACCATCGGGTTGCCCAGCGTATCGCTATAATTGATCTCAACAGTGATGACCTTTTTGAATCTTTTGAAGATATCAACCAACCCAGGAACGATTGGAAAGAGAAATCGCAAGTGCAGACTGCTTACCTTTAGTCCTTCGGCACGGGCATCGGCTACGGCTTCCTCTATGGCACCAAGTGTAGATCCCCAACCAACCAGCAGAATATCACCTTCCGGGTCACCGTTGATCTTTGGTGGTTTAAGGCTTTTTTGGAAAGAGGCGATCTTTCGGCTTCGGCTTTCGACGCTGGCCTGATTAATCTCGGGGTCGTATGCCACCTTTCCCGTCTGTCCATGGGCCAGTCCCGTTACGGTATACATACCGCCTTTCTGCCCCGGAATCGGTCTTTTACTGGTTCCTGTATTTTCATCCCATTCAAATGGCATGGCCCCATCCTTCCAAGGGCTCTGATCGATGGGATTGGTCAGCCACAAGGGGTCGATTTTTGGCCGCGGGAAGGGTTGTACCCCTGTTGCCAGGTTCGCATCACTCAATAATATGACGGGCGTGCGGAACGATTCGGCAAGCTTGCGCGCCAAAACAACAAAGTGAAAGCACTCTTCGATAGTAGCGGCTGCAAGCACGATTTTTGGGGCATCCCCTGCCTCCCCGTAGATCGCTGCCAACAAGTCGCTCTGTTCAACCTTCGTTGGCAATCCGGTAGAGGGCCCCCCTCGCTGAACATCAATGATCACGAGTGGGATTTCAGCCATGACGGCCAAACCGATAAACTCGGTCTTGAGCGCCAATCCCGGTCCCGAGGTAACCGTTACTGCCGGTTTTCCTGCGAAGGAAGCACCGATCGCAAATCCGATCGCAGCAATCTCATCTTCTGCCTGATGCACGATACCCCCGACCCTTTCAAAATTTTCGGCAAGGTGATGGGATACGGATGTCGCAGGTGTAATCGGATACATCGAACACAGTTCAATACCCGATGCCATGACGCCCATACTGAGGGCTTCATTTCCGTTCATGACCACCATATCATCATCCACATCCATCGGCGTCACCTCGTAACGTAAGGGAAGATGTTCCCTGGCCCAATCATATCCCGCATGCAACAACTTGATATTCAAATCGATTACCGCATCGGTTTTCTTTTTAAAGATTCTTCGGATCTGATTCTCGGCCTTGGGGATGTCACGATCGTACATATAGCAGAGCAGGCCCAATATCCACATGTTTTTACCTTTGCGGGGATCGGGCATTAGTTTCAGACATTCCTCTTCCATGGGAATCTCGACCACCTGAATGCCCAATTCCTTAAATTCCAGTAGTGCTTGCGAGTATTGCTGTCTTATGGATTCCTGTTCGCTTTTGGCCCATTTATTCTCGATAAACATTAGGGTATTCCCATTATAGGCATCTTGACGGATCCGACCGTACAGCACCTGCTCATTGAGGGCAATCACTAGATCGGCGTAATTTCCCATATTGCTCACTTTATCGGAACCGATACGCACCCGGATTCCGGAGGCGCCTTCTCGGGAACGTGCGGGTGGTTGTATTTCTGCCGGAATAATCTCAACGGTCCAAACGCCATTTCCCATTTTTGCGGAAATTGCCCCGAAGCTCTGTCCACATTTTTGGGCTCCTTCGCCTGAATCGCTTACAATTTCAACAATCGCTTGTTTGATTTTTCTGGGTTTAATCCGGTCGCCCTCGTTCAAGATATCACCGCTTACAATGTGATCCATATTGTCTTGGCTTTTTGATTATAAACAGCTTCAAAGTAGCAAAAACCAAATTTGCATTTAATGATATATATCAACATTTAAAATTATGGATCTAAAGAACTCCTCGACCCTATGGGTAGGAGTAGTTTATAAACTTATGGAATGACCTTAGTTCGGTTATCCCGACAAAATGAGGTAACATGCTTTCCTTTTTTAATATGCTTGTGCCACCTGGACCCACTGCATTTGACCGGACAATTCTTAAGAGCATTAAAGTTTTTCAATGACAGCCCTAATTCAAAATGATTGGATTCAACAAATCAAAGTTCAAATGAACAATGGAAGTGGAAAGAATATCACAATTGATTGAAGGTGTAATAGAATCAGATTTATTTAAAAAAACTTGAAAAAGTAAATTGTAATTATCCCAATCTGAAACATGAAAATCACATTTGGAATTTAATTTTAGAGGAACTTAATAAAGGGTTCTAAGGAACAGATGCAAAAGCTTTTGCTGAGCATCCTAGGGAAAAAAAACTAGAGTTGACCTCAGTATCGTCAATAAGAATAATGCTAAAACTCCAATCAAGATCGAGTTTGAATTTCAATTTAGTGGAGATTTTAAAAATTTGGCTGACTGTAAATCTTCAACTAAAAGTGGAACCTATCGGCACGCTCCATTTGTCTTTTGGTCTCTTCCTCGACATCTTGGATCTGCTTTTATTCCATTAAGCCCCCAACCGCTAGACTTACATTGTTGAGCAAAGTACGTTCATCTTCCAAAAAAATCGCTTTCTGAATACTTTTGGCGGGGATACCCTAAGGCAATGTAACCTTCCACCGTATTGAACATTTTGACCTTGGCCGTCAATAATATCTTGCGTAGTTTAATAATACAATATATTATTATTGTTTTACAATAATTTATTATATGTTTGCAGAAACATTATAGTTGTAATCAATAATGAAAAAAACAAAAATCCTATCCAAGATTTTATATGCCGTTACCAAGGGGCTTGCTTGGATCTATTTGGTAATCGGGCTTTACGGGAGTTTCGCTTGGATGACCAAAACCAATATCCAGACCGTTGATACCACAACGATAATCAATTATCCTTTTACCGATAGATCTTTTTTGATATTGGACAACGATCAGTCGTATTTTCTCTTTGCTTTTTTGCTACCTGTTTTATCCTATACGCTGTTTTTTTGGCTGCTTTCCAAGGTATTTAGGGTCTTTTTTCAACAAAAGCTTTTTACCCAAACCAACATTAAACATTTAAAGCGATTCTATTTGGCCAACATTATATTGCCCATAGTTGTGGTTGCCTTTTCATCGTTCTTTATCCAAATTGAGAAAGGCATATTCGTCATGATCGCGTTACACCTTTTTTTGGGCATTTTTATATTCATCATTTCAGAGATTTTCAACCAAGGGCTATCCTTACAGAACGAACAGGACCTATACATTTAAGCCATGCCAATTATTATAAATATTGATGTTATGCTTGCCAAGCGAAAAATAAAGAGCAAGGATCTAGCGGAAGAAATTGGCATTACCCCTGCCAATTTGTCCATCCTCAAAAATGGAAAGGCGAAGGGTGTCCGTTTTGAGACCCTTGAGGCCATCTGCAAGGCCTTGGACTGTAAACCAGGGGACATCATTGACTATGTAGCGTAGTTCCTTCAACATATTTAAATCATGAATACATTAAAAATCAATAATGTATCCCTTGTGTACAGCAATGGGTACAAGGCACTTACTGCCTTAAATCTAGAGATCAACAATGGCATATTTGGGTTATTGGGACCCAATGGTGCCGGTAAATCCTCCCTTATGAAAACCATTGTTGGAATGCAAAAACCAACAGAAGGCACTATCCATTTTAATGGTGTGGATGTGGTCAAAAACCCAATTGATATTCAAAAACATCTAGGTTTTTTACCTCAATATTTTGGAGTGTACCCTAAAGTATCCGCTTATAATCTATTGGAACATTTGGCCAAATTGAAAGGTGTCGGCAATGCCAAACAACGGCATGGTCAAATCATGAATTTATTGGAACAAGTGAATTTGACCGATGTTAGGAACAAAACGGTACATACGTTTTCCGGTGGAATGAAACAACGTTTTGGGGTGGCACAAGCGTTATTGGGAAACCCCAAGATTGTAATTGTGGATGAACCCACTGCTGGCTTGGATCCCGAGGAAAGAAACCGCTTCAATATGATGCTCAGTGCCATTGGCGAGGACATCATCGTTATCCTATCGACCCATTTAGTGGAAGACGTGAGAAATTTATGCTCACAGATGGCCATCATTAAAAATGGACAGGTTGTTTCGCAAGGATCGCCGAGAGCCTATCTACGTGAGCTTTCCGGTAAATTATGGAGCAAAGCGGTCACTCAAAAGGAGTTGGAACAAGTGGAATCCAATCATCAGATCATACACAGCCGTTTGGTTGAACGGGTGATGAAGGTTACCGTTTTTTCCGACGATTGCCCTGCCGGTTTTACGCCCACAGACCCTAGTTTGGAACATGCCTACTTTGCCCATTTAAACACTGCTGTACTGTGAGAACCATTTTTTTGAACGACATACACGCCATTGGCAACCAAAAGGCGACTTACATTGTTTTACTGGTTTTGTTGGGTATCGGTTTCATGGCCGGTTTTAAATTCCATATTTCGGTGGGCGATGGGCTGGCTGCCAATGCATCCTATTCAGTGGGGTTTATGATAGGGCTGCTGAGCCTTACCAATATTTTAATCGCGACCATTCTGGCTTTTTCATTGCTGTTCAAGGAACAGGATGCTAATTTCGGTCTGATAGTTTTCTCCACCCCCATCAAGAAGAAAGCATTTGCGCTAGCTCGTTTCTGCTCCTTTTATCTATTTACGCTGTCTGGTTTTTTTATGCTGATCGTAGGTTATGCACTAGGGCTTCATCTTACGGAAGATACCGATTTGATGCCAGGTTTTCGATTGTGGCATTTTGGCTACCCCTTCTTGTTATTCGGGGCTGTGAATGCTTTGGCAGTCTGCAGCATCCTGTTTTTTGTGGCACAAAGATTTAAAACCAAATTATTGGTGGCCATTTCCGGGGTATTGCTCTATGTGCTTTACATGGTCGCCCTTATGTTTTCCAATGCACCGTTCATGGCACAAGCGTTGCCACAATCCATAGGGGTACAATGTGTTTCTGCCTTGGTCGATCTATTTGGGCTTTCCGGATACTTTTTTGAAGCTAGGAACCTTGATGTCCATCAACGGAATAATCAAGTCGTACCGCTAACCAATCTATGGCTCATCAACAGGTCGGCTTTAACACTTTTCTCCTTGGGCGTGGTATATTTTGGGATACGTGCCTTTTCATTCCAACCTCGATTTAAAGGGAAATCAAAAAAAAAGATAAGTAGCGTAAAACGAAGCTATCTGGCGCACTCTTATTACACCGTGTCGACGGTATTCGGAAAAACATCAAAATGGCAAGCAATACTGTCTTTTATGAAAATGGATTCGATCCATGTATTCAAAAGCATTGCTTTTGTGTCCGTATCCCTATTGTTGCTGTTTTATGTCGGTGTGGAAATGTTTGATGATATCAACAAGGGAGTTCGTTTACCACAACTCTATGCCAGTTCCGGTCTTTTGGCACAAACCATCAACAGCACCTTTTTTGCTATGGGAAGTTTGGTCCTGGTTTATTTTGTGAACGATATCTTTTGGAGGAGCGAGGCCAGCGGGTTTTCCATGATCGAGAGAACGACCTTCCATGCGATGGAAAAGCGTGTTGGACATTTGGGAAGTATTATGCTCTTGCTGTTTTCCCTTACTTCACTAATGCTTTTAGAAGCCATTACTTTTCAATGGGTGTTCCGGTTCCCTTTTTTTGATGGGGAAGCCTATTTAGGGGTATTCGTTTTTAACACCCTACCTTTGTTGCTCTTTGCACTTTTCTTACTTTTTATAAATACCATTTGCAACAGTAAATCCATGGCTTTGGGTATTTCCATGATATGTTTTTTACTCCTCGCCACCCCTGTTTCCAAAAGTATAATTGCCAATTCGTTGTTTCGGTTTATCTCCGGCTACCGGGGAACGTACAGCGACTTCTTGGGCTATGGGGCTTACCTATATCCCTTCCTTTGGCGATTGGCCTTTGGCTTTTCGTTGATCGGAGCTGTATTCCTGCTCCACAACCTTGTCAAACTTCGTTCCAACAGATTGGCCACCGGTTTTGGGATTGCCCTATGTGCATGCCTTGCATTGATCAGTAGCATGCAGTACCTGGAAAATCACATTCCCAAAAAGGGAAAGGAGGAATTGGTTGCCGAGCAGGTATCCTATGAAAAAAAGTATAGGAAATATCAACACATACATCAACCCACCATCAAAAAAGTAACTACCCAAATCGATCTATATCCGGAGGAACAATCCTATACGGTTGCAGGGGAATATGTCTTAAAAAACACACACCGTAAACCAATCGATTCCATGTTGATTACTGTTCCCGAAGAAATGGAGATTGTATCCCTTGTTTATGCCTACGGAAATGAAAAAGTCAAAATTGAAAATCACGTATCGGAGTTGATCGTTAATCGGCCCATTCAGCCACAAGATTCCGCAACACTGATGTTTGAAATCGCTTATAAATGGCAGGCCATAAATGGCCACCATCCCTTTAATGCCATTGTTGAAGATGGATCGTTTTTGCGAATCAGCCGATACTTTCCACGATTTGGATACGATGAAGCAAGGGAACTATCCGATGTCCATTTACGAAAAACACATGGTTTGGGAAAATCCACCGAACTGCGGAAACTGGAAGCACTCAAGGAAATAAAGGATGATGCCGTTGATCTTACAATGCAAATTTCCACACCTGAAAATCAAATCGCGATAGGTACCGGGGCATTGACAAAACAGTGGCATGTTGATGGAAGGGGGTATTATGATTACACCGCCAAATCCATTCCGTTCCGTTTTGCACTTTCTTCTGGAGCCTATAAAAGGAAAAGTGTTGAGCATAACAACATCAACATTACGGTATATCATCATCCATTGCACAAAAACAATGTTGAACATCTATTGGAAAACACCAAACTTACCTTGGACTACTGTGCTGAAAATTTTGGTCCCTACCCTTTTAAGTCCATCACGTATTCAGAGGTCTCATCGTTTACCCAGGGTTTTGCCGGGACTGCTTATCCCGGAACCATTTTTATGACTGAGCACATGACGTTCAATGCCAATCTCAACGCCGCGGACAATCAAGATGTAGTGAATGAACTTGCAGGCCACGAGGTTGCCCATTTTTGGTGGGGCACCAATCAGATTGTACCCGACCTCAGGGAAGGGTATTCCATGCTAACGGAAAGTTTGGCCATGTACACCGAAATGATGATCTATAAAAAGATGTACGGAAAGGAAAAAATGAAGGAACGCCTGGCCATACATCAACAAATTTATGATGCAGAAAAAGGCCTCCATGTAAAAAAATCCTTGCTAGAGGTGGCTCCGGGCGATACCTATTTGGCCTACTCCAAAGGAGCTTTGGTATTTGTAAGGTTGAGTGAACTGATCGGGGAACACCAATTGAACAGGGCCTTGAAATCCTTCCTTGAAAAAAACAAGTATCCGAATGCACGTCCGATTTCCTTGGACTTATTGGAGGAGATACTGGCCGTGAGCGATACTGCTGATCATGCACAAATAAAATCACTTTTTGGCCGGAACTAAAGTTGTATCCAGTAGAGTGCAAATAGGAAGTGGCGGCCCTAACGATTTGTATAATTTGTATCCAACGATTAAAACGGTTGGTAGCTACCACCATAGTGTACCATGCTCTCGCCCGAGCTTCTTGCCTTTTCAAAGTAATCTTATCATCTTTACTTTCGCCGTATGGTTATTGGCAGGTATACTGGGGGCATTGCGCTCTATAAAACATGAATAGTTGCATTTAGAGCTGTCCATAAAGGGTTACACTATCACTGGACTTGCCCAAGAACTGCAATCAAATATTTCCTTGTGGATACCCCAAGTCCTCAATTTCAACAGCAATCAAAATGAAATCAATTATAACCCCATAATCTAAATGGGTTCCGGGATTTTCAAAAGTGGAGGGCTGTAATTTCAACGACATAAAAATGATTTAAATCTTCCCACAACCGAACTACCCAACCTAGGTTTATGAAAACTATTGACACTGATCTGTAAACTTAAAAGGGTAGTTATCATTAAATTTTAGTTGTTGTGAAGACATTGTTATACAGACAAGGTCCAAACGCAACCTATTCATAGTGGTTGTTGGTTTTAAGTTCCTTTTATTCGGTTGTACGACAGATGAAATCACAACGTCCCAAGAAATTCCAACTTGTTTATACTCACAATTGCGCATTGGAACATAACGGACAAACAGCAATTTGATGATACTTGGAAAATAACTCCGAGTTAGGATTGGTATATTGCCAAATCTGAAAATTCGAGATCGAATATTTAAGAAAGTTTCCAAGGCTTTGAAGATGCAAAATTAAAGTCCTTTGGTATCATTGCTGTCCCACTCCCTTTTTTAGTGGCATATCATTTTTATATGTTGCAATGTATTCAAGACGCAAAAAGGTTCTGATCAACGAAAGTCGTATCCTTGCCTTTTTGCTTTCAAATAATTGGTTTTAGACTTCAGATAAAGCTTTTTGCTCAAAGATTAATTACTTATTGGTCGCAAATCGGTCAGCAATTCTATTTACAAGGGTTTTTTGTTTTTTGTACACTTATTTGATTTCATTTAAAACCAAATAATAGGTGTGCAATTAGGCGTGCAGGTTCTTAAATTTCAGTGCTTGTTTCTGATTTACAATGACCTATAGTCATAAGGATGGTTCAGTCATAATTATTTTTCGTCAGCCATTTTAATTCACATTTCTTTAGTTACTCAATAACCACAATTTCACAGAATTTTTTAATAGCATTTAGGACTCAAGACTTTCGTGGAGCATGGAGATCAGTTTGGATTTGGTCAATGGTTTGATGATATAATCCGTAACCTCACTGATTGATTTTGCACGCTGCATATCCCGAGGGTCGATTGATGAGGACACCACAAAGATCACCACCTTTTTGCCAATTCTTGGTCTAAAGCGCAAATACTGCTCCAAGAATTGCCAACCATCCATTATGGGCATGGTCAGATCCAACAGAATCACATCGGGAATCTGTTCAATATCATGGAGTGTCGCCTCCAAAAAATCAATGGCTGCCTTTCCATTGGAAAAAAGCTTTATGGAATTGACCAGGTTCAAACTGTTCAAGGTCCTTTGGACTATAAATTGATAGGTATCGTCGTCATCTATCAAGTAAAGTGTATCTATTGTTTTCATAGGGTCATTTGGCATTAAATTTTATAAAAAAAGTGGTCCCCCTTCCTTGTGTGCTCTCCGCATATATCATACCGCCAACGGCTTCAATTTGGGATTTGGTAATGAAGAGCCCAAATCCCTTGGCATCAGGATTATCGTGAAATGTCTTTCGAAGACCGAACAATTTATGGCCTTGGACCTTCATATTGATTCCAAGTCCATTATCGGCAAACTCTAGCCAGGTACTCCCTTCCCTTAGGTAGCTTTTTATCCGTATCTGTAATTTTCTCTTTGGAGACTGATATTTTATGGCGTTGCTGAGCAGGTTTTGAAAAATGCTGTCAAGGTATTTCTTGGGGTACTTTAAGTCCGGCACCTCATTAAAATCATGGTGAACCTCAATGTCTGGATAGAGCACTGCGACGTTCAAAGCTTCCATGGCATTTTCCAAACAGTCCTTGAAACTAAGGTTCACCTTCTCTATATCAGTATCCTGCCTAATTTGCAGGGATTCCACAAGTTCATTGAAGGTTTCATTTAAAAGGTGGACCGGTTTCACCAGTCTTCCTATCAACTCTTTCTGCTCTTCGGAATCATCACTCTCCTGAATCATTGAGGTCAATAACAGTAAATTGGATAGGGGTGCCCGTAGATTGTGGGATACGATAAAACAGAAATCCTCCAATTGTTTGCTTCTGCGCACCAACTCCAGTTCTTGATTCTTTTGTTTGGTAATGTCAAACCGAATGGAGACGTATTGGTAGGGTTTGCCCGAAGCATCGAGATAGGGAACAATCGTTGTGGCGACCCAGTAATAGGATCCATCTTTGGCCCGGTTCCTGATATCGTCGCTCCAAATATTTCCACGGGCTATCGTCTTCCAAAGATTACGGAAAAACTTGGGCTCGTGGTAACCAGAGTTGATAATACGATGGTTTTGACCCAAAAGTTCTTCCCTTGAATATTGTGATATTTCGCAGAACTTGTCGTTGACATAAGTAATGTTCCCCTTGATATCGGTAAAGGCCACGATCGCAGATTTGTCCAAAGCAATCTTTTGCTGTTCCAATTCAGTGAAAATTCCTTCGAGATACTTGAACAATTGTATTTTGTCTGAATTCTCTGAAAGCATATCAAAAAAGTAGATTTAATCCAATTGGGGCAACCTTTAATCCCACAATTTACGAAAATACTTACAAAAAAACCTGTATAAAATACATAGTAGTAGACTTTTACCTATCCATAACTGTATGCAACCCGATATTTGGGAAAGTTTATAGCCTTTCCTAAATTGGGGCTATATGAATTTACAGTTCAGAATGTTGAACAATTAATTTTTGTTTTTAATGAGTGCGTTCGAAATACTCTTAAACAATTTTAAAAGTATACTTTCCGAAGTCAGTTTGATATTAGTCGATCAATTTGTATCCAAAACCAGGGCCATCACATAGGAGGTAGCTCCCATTGAATATTTCGTTGTTGTTCAAAATGGAAAAATGCTCCTTGAGGGAACCTGTACAATTTTGAATTAAATAGCTATCTTTTTCATATTCAAGTTCATAGTACTTCGAGTCTTTTGATTGGGTCAAAAGGTAATTGCCTTTGGCAATACTGGTACTGTCTGGGTACACCCTTCTTTTGACAAATTGATTGTCGGATGAAAATTCAATGAATTCATTAAATTCTAAATTCTTCTTTTCGATAATTTTCCCCGATAAACCCGTATTTATGTATTGAAGCTCAAAAAGTAGGTTACCTTGATTGTCCATACCTTCATCTGAACTATCACAAGATTGATTGATGATTAAAGAAGACAATAGAACAAGTAAGGCTAACTTTTTCATGAAGAAAAGGAATTGATTTAATATCTATAAGATACATTGAAAATCAAATCGTTGCTTGTCTAATAAATGTCTTAATTAGGGGTGTTAAACTCCCATAAGTTTTGCCTCTGAATGTGCCGATTTGAACACGGTACAGGGTTGGGTTAACTGGTCCAAATCAAAAATGTAAAATACTAAAAATCCACTATTTATGTTATAAGGGATTGGTCTGCCACCCTGACTTGAAAATTAAAGAGTTGCACTTTTACAATTGCAACTCTTTTTTAAGTACAAATTCTGCACAAAATCGCGTTTTGGGCAATTTTGTAATACAGGTTATATCTGGAACACTGTTTTAGTTTCGTAGTGAAACCATCCCAATGCCTTCAACTTTCCATTATATTGATAGTACCCCGTTTATCGGCTGATCAATTGCTGATTGCAAAAAAAAATTGATTTTTTCATTAAGAAATTTGTTTGCCTTACGACCATTACCTCATAATCGGACCTTAAAGATTGGGCAAGGTTCTCAGGGTAATCTCAATCACATAATCTCCAATGAGACAACGTTCATTGGGATTTCAATCCAAAATTTGGCCTTTGAATTTCAGTAGCTCATAATTAATGTCCTTACTAATTAACCCATAAATAACAATCTATGAAAAAATTATTTTCGATTAATCTCACTTCAATTTTTATTTTGCTGTTCGCGGTAAGCAATACCGTCACCGCCCAACTTAATTTTTTGCCCCGAGGCAGTCAAGCTGCAACGGTTATCCAACGTGTCGGCATCACCGATATCACAATTTCATATTCAAGACCCAGTGTAAATGGAAGGGAAGTTTGGGGCACTTTGGTTCCTTACGGAATGAACAATCTTGGAGGAACTGCTCCGGAGTCTCCTTGGAGAGCAGGCGCCAATGAAAATACTGTTTTTACCACCACACATGATATTATGATCGAGGGTAAGCCCCTGCCTGCAGGTAAGTATGGTCTTCATATGGTAATTCATGAAAATAACACAGCGACCATCATTTTTTCCAATAATTACTGGTCTTGGGGAAGCTATGCCTATGATCCTACAGAAGATGCCTTACGGGTCGATGTTGAGACCAAAAAAATACCACATGTTGAACAGCTTGCCTACACATTTGAAAATGTCGCGGCAGATTCGGTTGTTGCATCGTTGAACTGGGCCGAAAAACAGGTTCCTTTTAAAATAGGGGTGAATAGCACCCAAATTGTTCTGACCGAAATCCGCCATCAATTGGAGGATGTGGTCGGTTTTAGTAGACAGAGTTGGGAACAGGCCGCCAATTTCGCCCTAAACAATGGGGGAGACCTCGAGGAGGCCCTGGATTGGGTCAACATAGCCATAGAGGGACGCTTTTTTAGCGAGAGAAACTTCAATAATTTACAGATCAAATCGCAGATATTGGAGAAGCAAGGAAAATTAAAGGAGTCGAAAGAACTGATGGAGGAAGCAATACCATTGGGAACCGTAATGCAAGTGCACAATTACGGTAGGCGCTTGACAGCCCAAAACAAGCATGAGGAGGCTCTGGAGATTTTTAAATGGAATGCCAAAAAGCACAAAGGGGTTTGGCCAGTAGATTATGGTTTGGCCAGTGGGTACTCTGGCGTTGGAAACTATAAAAGTGCACTTAAGCACTTGAAAATAGCCAAAGACAAAGCGCCCAATGAATTTGTTAAGAATGCCATAAAGAAAAGCATAACCAAGCTGGAAGAAGATTTGGGTGCCAACTAAGAACAACACAACAAAGCCCAGTTTTAAACTGGGCTTAATTTAATTTTTGTAGTTCCAACAAGATGGCTGTCCATACTTCAATGCATTAGATGTAACAACCCGTTTGAACATAGTTTGATTCGTACAATGTTAAGTCCAACCAAATATAAACTTAAGCGATTCTTATGGAGGCTATTGTTCTCTTTTGTTTTTGGTTGTTTACTGGTTTTAGCGACCCTATTCTTGTCTGAAGAAATTTCCTGGGATCAGTTCAAGAATACCATTTGGAATATCTTGTCAGCGTTGATCAGGGCTTGGCAGTTTTGGGTGTTTATCATGCTGCTAATGGGCATGGTGGAGGCTATTGCATACTTTGTCAACGTGTACAAAAATGGAGGAATTGTAAGGTTGGTCTATCGTTTCACAGGGTTGGTTATCGCACCAGTAGTGGTTTTGATGGTTCTTTTCAACTTGTCCCAATCCTATGTGAACGGAGAGGATTATGAGTACACTTGGAACCATACAGTGGAAAACATTTCGGAATGTGCCAGCAGTGCCTATGAAAACGATTATAAACAACGTGGTATCCATGTTTTTGGTAAGATCGATGACCTAACCTTACGACCTTTGATCCAAAACAATATTGAATGGATTACCCTAGCCCCCTTTATCGGACAAAACCATGTTGAGGGTAGTTTGAACAACTTATCATTGGATCCAAGGCAACGGAATAAGGATTCCATACTTATAGAAAAAATCACGTTGGCCCATAATCGTGGACTTAGCGTTTTTTTAAAACCCCATATCTGGTTATCCGAAGGGGATGGCAAATGGAGATCGGACATCTTTCCAAAAAATGATAATGTGTGGAAATCATGGTCGGCCAATTACCAAGAACACTTGTTGCATTTTGCCAAAATAGCGGAGCAAAATGGAGTTGAGTTGTTATGTGTCGGAACCGAATTAGCCCGTCTCTCTACCCAAAAACCTGACTTTTGGAAACAGTTGATCGCCAAAATCAGAACGGTGTATTCCGGGCAATTGACCTATGCGGCCAACTGGGACCAAGAATATGATATCATATCCTTTTGGGAGGATTTGGATTTCATCGGAATTCAGGCTTATTTCCCTTTGGTTGGAAATGGAAAAACCAACTTAAAGGATATGGAAAATAGTTGGAAAAAGTACTCGAAGAATATAAAAACGGTATCCCAAAAATTCGACAAACCGGTGATTTTCACGGAACTGGGATATAAAAGTACCGAAGATGCTGCTGCCAGACCCTGGAGATGGGTCACGATCTATGATCGATTGTTCACCAAAGTTTCCTTTAAGACCCAAGCCATTGCATACAGGGCATTTTTTAATACCATCTGGAAGGAGGATTGGTTTTATGGGGTCCACATTTGGAAATGGCAAGCAAAAGCGTCCAATGGAATTTTTGAAAAGAATCACGATTTTACCCCGCAAAATAAACCTGCCCAAAATATCATTGCAGCAGGATTTGCCACGAAAATTGAAAAGTGAACTTTCAAGTTAGGAAAGTAAAAATTCCTTATCTCCAAAATCTATGGCCAAACCTTTTTGTTTCTTCTCGGTTTCCGGGAGAATTTCCATGTTATCCCAAATACCGGTGGACAAAGTTTCGGCATAACTTTTTGGCAACCCGTTGTCCAACATCAACTGTTGGGTTGTCCTATAATCATATTGAAAATGATGGTGTGTATATTCCAAACACCCATTGCTATCGTCAAGGATCATGTACCAAACCCTAGGGGTGCCGTCGTTGGCAGGCATACCGATTACTCCTGGATTCAACCAAACACCATTTTGTGATATATTACTAAAGGGCAAACCGCAATGTCCGGCAATAATGATATCACTCGCCGTATCCTTAAACTGTGATTCTTTTTTGGCCAATGGAGTGGACTTGAAGATATATTTGGAAATGTTTCCATAGGAGCCATGGACTACCATAATTGTCTTTTCTCCATAGGTAAATGTCAAATAATCAGGAAGTTCGGCAATCCATTCCATTGAATTGGTGGATAATTGGTTTTTGGCATAGGGATACCACATTTTTGAAAAAATATCGCAACGCCCTCCGGTTTCAAAATCACATCCGCAGTCTTCTTTGTCGTGGGCCAATTGGAACTCCACGTTACCTGCTATGCTATTGGCTCCCCATTTCTTGAACCTTTGGATGGTTTCTTCCGGTTGTGCACAATACCCAACAATGTCGCCAGTGCAGATACAGTTTGAAGGGTCTATTTTTTCACGCTCCGCAATCGAAATCAAGGTTTCCAACGCTTGCAGATTGCTGTAAACACCCCCGAAAAGAAGCATTTTTCCCGTTTTTTTGCCCAAATGCGCTATTTTTTTATCCATAGTGGTAACAAATACATAATTGTACAACTCAATATTCCCCAAAAATTCACCCACAACAAATCTGCATATTTTCCCGAGGAAAAGATCAAACTTTCTGGAAATACATCAAAAACCAACACGATACCAAAGAGAATTCCACTAATGACGCTGAGATAAAAGCTCATTTTTGGCGGTTGTTGCTTCCAAAACATAAAAATTGGGGTTAAACCTATCACCATGGTGCCGCTTATTGTAGTAGCTGATAGAATTTCAGCATTTAAAAAAACAGGAATGGTTCCCAGAATAGCGATCACGATCATGGCCAACCTACCGAAGGAAATACTGTTTCCCAGATTCAGGTCCACTGCCAATAACTTGGAAAAAGAGGAAAATGTGGAGTCCAAGGTGGAAGCAGCGGAAGTGATCATGATCAAGTTGATGATCAACAATGTAAAAATACCAAACGATTTTCCAACCGCGACCGCTGCTTGGCCTGTAAGTCCACTATGTTGGGCATAAATACCTATAATGCTGAACAGTACAATACACAACCCCCCAACTATACTTGCCCAAAGAAAACTTTTCAGGGTAACCTTTGGAGAACTCAAAAAGCCCCGGTCCGTGAGCACAGGGTCATGAAAAGGATAACTGAAGGATTGAAGAACGGCAGCAAGCAACAAATTCAGTCCCGTATCAAAAGACCATGCTCCCGAATTAAGAACGGTCTGGGCGGAAAATGAAATGTCCGCACTAAAAACATTCCACAATATGATGATCAACAAGACGGTGAACAACACCATTTGAACACCATCTGTAAATATGGAACTACTAAGGCCACCTTTCAGCGCATAGGCGAGGGTGAGCACGGTAAAGACCATGATGGACAAGTAATAAGAAGTGGATCCCGTATTTCCAAAATAGGAACCGATGACCATGGTGTTACTCCAGATTTCGTTGAACAGGCGAATAGTGATCAAAACGGAAAATAGGGCAACTGCCCCTTTCCCGAACCGAGAGGTCAGAAAATGATGGATGCTGGTAAAGCCCCCCAATTTTCGCATTCGATAGATAATAATTCCGGCTACGGCAAATGAAAGGTAGTAGGCGGCATAGGCCATACCTCCCACCAAACCAAACTCCAACCCTAAATTAGCCGCATTCGTGATGCTTTTGGCAAAGATCCATGAAATAACCAAAGACCCCATCAGCATAAGGCTGTTCGGGGTCTTCCTGTGGTTTACGGCATTAAAAAATTGATCCGTGTTTTTGGCCATGGGCGAAACAAAAAACAGCGCCATACTGGATATGATTACCAAGGTCCATTGCCAAAATAGTACATCAATCATGAGTAGTGATTTCAATTTTCATCCCACCAAACAGGGATATTGATGCTGTTGCCATCGGTCCGTGAAGCGGCATCCTGATAATTGACACTGTTGAGTGCCTCTTCCTCCGCAGGGTAGGGCATACGGACAGGTATCAAATCGTTGTTCAAACTGGCAGAGAGTGTTTTGAGTTGGGGAAAACCTGTACGGCGATATTCGATCCAACCTTCATATCCATTGATCATGTTCGCAATCCATTTTTGGGTGATTATTTGTTCAATGGATGCATCTCCCCCCGAACCATAAGGTGCGCTGACAGTCAAATAATCGGTAGGGAGTTCCACTTGCCAATATTCAAAGGCTTGGGCAACCCCGGTTTCATAAAGCTGCTGCGCGCTTGCGGTTATCAATCCACGTTCCGCGGCTTCCGCCAGCAAAAAATGCGCTTCCCAGCTCGTCATAAAATTAGCATCCAGATCACCTGTGTTTTCCCTGAAAATGGTTCCGGCCAATGAATAATCTGCCAATGCCACTGTGGTCTGGGATGCATCGATACCGTTCAGCAATCCGTTGAATTCCCCAGAATCACTATTGGAAAATGGTCGAAAAAGAACGGAAATTCTTGGATCGTTCAGGTTTTTTAATTGCTCTTCCATGGTTTCGGACAGCACAAAATTATTAAAGTCCCCGATCCTTAGTCTGGCCAATCGGAAGTTATTGGGCTCCCCATCGGTAAAATTGAAAATGGCATTTTCTGAATTCCCTTGGATATACTTCCCGGAATCATAAATGGTCTGCAATTTGGTTGAAACATCCAATTTATTGGAAATTCGGAGCAGTGCTTTTATCTTTAGTGAGTTGGCAAAACGAATCCAACCTTGTAAATCTCCGCTAAAAAGAATATCACCCTCCAAAGCAATACTTCCTGTATAGTTTTCCAATGCAGCAATGCCCTTGTCCAAGTTATCCAGGATTCCCTCTTCACCCGTATATATCAGTTCTTGATCGTCATATTTTGGGGTAACCGTGCCATTTTTCCCCTGAAAAGCTTCAAAATAGGGGACATCACCGAACAAGTCCGTCAAGGCTGCTGCCATGTACGCTTTCATGATTCTGGCAGGACCTTCATAAACCGAAAGGGTTTCATTCTGTAGGGAAAGCTGTAAAATGGTTTCATTGTCCCTTAGGTTTTGATAAAAAATGGGCCATGGATTTCCGCCCAATTGGGGCGACTTCAGATCATGCCGATCAAAAAGATTAAAATCGAGGGCCGTGGTATACTGTCCCAACAGGTTGCCCGCGGTGAATCCTTCGTAAGACATTTGCTCTCCATAATCATAAATTACCTGACGTAGCAGCAGGCTGGGTTGCACGGATAAGGGTTGGTTGGGATTGGTGTTGATTTCTTCAAAGTCTTTTGTGCAAGAAACCAGCAATACCGTGATCAGTACTATATAAATGTTTTTCATCTTTTTCACTTTAAAAATTAAACCCTGCTTTAATTCCAATACTACGGGAAGTTGCGTAGGACAGGTCTTCGACCCCTCCAACAAAAGTGTTGCCTTGAACGGCAAACTGCTCTGGATCAAAATGCGGGTTTTCGGTAATGGCAAATAGGTTTCTTCCGATGAGGGACAGTCTCAAACTTGCGCTTGACCCCAACAAAGGGAAACGATCGAACGTATAACCAACCGACAATTGTCTCAATTTTAGAAATGAAGCATCATAGATATTGTTCTCTTCATGGTTGCGGTCATAATATTGGCGGTAATAGCTTTCTGCAGAAACTGCAACGGTATTAGCCTCATAAACCGGGCTGGATTCTGTTCCCACATTGACCACCCCTTGGGGTACAATCCCTTCTACTGGACGAAAGGCCGTTTCTGCCAATTGCCCTCCCACATTACCCAAGGACCTGGTCCGGGAAACGATGATACCGCCTTGTCGCCAATCCAATAGAAAGCCCAAGTCCCAATTTTTGTATCGGAATTGGTTGTTGAACCCTAAAATAAAGTCTGGGTTATAGTTGCCCAGTTTTTTGAGGTTGTTGTCCGGGATGAACCGGCCTTCCTCCGTTAGGATAAAATCGCCATTTTCATTTTTGAGGTAACCCGTGCCATACAAATCCCCAATTCGGCCTCCTTCTTCCACCTGTATGAAAACGGTTTGATTTTGGCTGTCATAAATTCTTGAGAAAGCCAATGTCAAGCGTCCTGCCTCTTGGGGCAAATCCTCTACGGTAGCCCGGTTCCTGCTAAAATTGAATGTACTGTTCCAACTAAAGTTTTCATTGCTGAAGGGTGTAATACCTGCAATGATTTCCACTCCTTTGGACCTGACTTTACCGCCATTTACAACCTGTTGGGTATATCCGGATGATATACCTATCGGGAGTGAAATGATTTGATCTTTTGTAACAGCATTGTAATAGGAAACATCAAAATTGAGACGATCGCCAAAAAAACGGACGTCTGCCCCCACTTCAAAAGAAGAGGTTTGTTCGGGTTTCAGGTTTGGGTTGGCAATTATCTCCTGCTCACTAAATGTGGGTTGTCCATTATAAGGGGTACGAGCCACAAAAGCCCCCGAGGTTTGGTATGGATCGGTATCATTTCCCACTTGCGCCCAACTGGCCCGAAGTTTTGCAAAAGAAATGGCCTTGGGTAAATCCATGACATTGGACAGGATGAAACTTGAAGAAACGGATGGATAAAAGAAGGAGGCATTATCCACAGAAAAGGGTGTGGCCAAGGCACTGGACCAATCATTCCGTCCGGTAATGTCCAAGAATAGAAAATCCTTGTAGCCAAATTTGGCCAATCCATAAAAGCTATTGATGCGTTTGTTGGACTCAAACTCAAACACCTCAATAGGGGAGGCCGCATTGGACAATCTAAAAATTCCCGGTTGTGCCAAACTGGTGGTCTGGGATTGTGAGGTAATCGCTTTTTGATCCAAACGATTTCCGCCAAGGGAAACATCGACATTTATGTTCCCAAAGGTGTTTTTATAGTTGAGTAAAAAGTCGGTATTGATTTCCCGATAAAATACGTCATGTTCGGCATAGGCCCCGTTCGCAAATCTGTTGGAACTGAAGGAACGCCTAAATTGCCGGAGCTCGTTGGAATAATCCATTCCTGTTCTGAGCGTTGCGGAAAGGTGGTCGGAAATGTCATAGGAAGCAGAGACATTTCCAAATACCCTATCACGGTTAAAGGAGTTTCTGTTTTCATACAGGATAAAGAAAGGATTGTCAAAGAAGGTGTAATTGAAGGAATACTGTTGTAGTCCTTCCAACCCCGGTTGCCAATAATCCCTCAGACTGTCAATATTGAGTGAGCGAGGGCCCCAGGCCACCAAAGAATAGTTCACATTTTCAGAACCATACCCGTTGGAGGGTCTGTTGTCACTATTGGAATTTACATAACTAATGGACGAATTGATGCGCAACCGATCTACCGGTTCAAATGTTAACCGCGTAGCAATGGTCTGTCGGTCTAGATTAACCCCTGGGATGATCGACTCACTTCGCAAATCGGTGAAGGAAAGTCTGAGATTTCCTTTATTGAACCCGGAGGAGATGGCCAGATTATTGATGAAAGTGGTTCCGGTTTTATAAAAATCCTTAAGGTTGTCGGGGTGTGATCTAAACTCGGTTGGTTCAATGGGAAGCCCATTATATAGTGAGGTATCGCCCCCTCTTACCACGGTGCCATCTGCCAAGGTCACAGGACTATCAAACTGGGGGATGAGGTTCCCGACATCCAATCGTGGTCCCCAACTATAGGTGATGTTGTCACTGACTCCGCCGCCAAGACCATCCACATATTCAAAAGCTCCGGATTGACCTTGACCGTATTCATTCTGGAAATCGGGCAATTTAAAGGCCGAATCCACAAAAAAACTGGTATTGTAACTTATGCCCAACCCTTTTGTGTTTTTTCCACTTTTTGTTTCAATGACAATGACCCCGTTGGAGGCCCTTGTTCCGTAGAGTGCCGCCGCACTTGGACCTTTTAGTACTGAAACTTCGGCTATGTCATCAGGGTTTACTTCCATGGCCCCGTTTCCAAAATCCACCTCCTGAAATCCGGCCGCAGCTTCGTTGGTGAAATTGAAAACCGAGTTGTTGTTTATGGGGACTCCATCCACTACGAACAATGGATTATTATTGGAAAAGGAAGCTTCGCCCCTAATGCTTATGCGAGAAGTGGATCCCACCCCAGTGGGACCTTGGCTAATGGTAACCCCGGCCAATTTGCCGGCCAAGTTGTCCAAGAAATTCACAGATTTGACTTCCGTGATTTCCTGGGCATCAATACTTTGTACCACATATCCGAGCTCTTTGGTTTCGCGTTTCAAGCCCAATGCAGTCAGTACAACTTCATCCAATTCTTCCGAATCTTCGATCATTTGTACATCGATTGTTGTTCTATTTCCAATGGTTATGACTTGGGTTTGGTAGCCCAAAGAGGAAAATTGCAGCATTCCCCCATCATTTGATAGGGTGATACTATAGTTTCCCGATTCGTTTGTTATTGCCCCTATTTCTGTATCTAAAACGGTAATGTTAACATAGGGAATCGGGTTTTTGTTGACATCTGTCACCGTCCCGACAACGGTTTTTTGCGCATGTACGTATGCTGTAGCCAGCAACGCAATGGCGAATGCAATTTTTTTCATTCAGTTATTGTAATGATTGTTATGATGGGAGATCTTTCCCGTTGGTTTCTAAAATCTGGTTAAAGGTTTAGAAACGGCGAACCTTTGTTGTAGTGGAATGCAGGAAAGGATTGTGATCTAAAAACAACCTTTTTTAGGCTCAACCTGCGTTTTCCCACTCTAAGTCGATTCAATATCCTTACAATGGCAAAAGGAATTTCTTTGTGATGTTCCAGTAGCTGATTAATGTCTTCTACCGAATCGATGTCATGTAGCCAAGGGAGTAAATGAATACTGGAACCCAGATTGTGCAATACCCCAAGAATTTTACGGAACAGGCCAAACTGTTGCCAGGGAAGTCTTATAAAAAGCTCGGCGCTGAATTTGGAGCGGTGCAATCCCATTACGTAGAACCCGCCATCAGAGCTGGGACCCAAAACGATTTTCCCTTTTTGCAGCTGTCTGTAAACTTCCAGTAAATGGGATGATTTTAACTGGGGGCTGTCGTTTCCAATGGCTATGACATTGTCAAAACCTTTATCGTAAATAGATTGGATGGCATTGGCAAAACGTTCTCCGAAACTAGCTCCCTGTTGCTCTTTTTCTGAAAAGTGATAAAAAGGAAGCCCGGTTTTTTTTACCGTACGCAAAGTGTGCGAGGTAAGTTCTTCGAAAAGTTTGGACTCGTGTATTGATTTCTTCCTGCTAATTTCTTCTTCTGCAGAATTTGCAAAAATCAATATGGCCGTGTCTCTAAAAGTCATGTTACCTGGTTGCATCACATACAATAAGTCAGGAAAACGGTAAAAACTTACATGAAATGGCATCAATTAGGTAAAGAAAGTCCACCATATTCATCCACCAATATTCATTTTATTTTAGGGATTTTTGAACAGTTTCCTGGGCATTATTGAAGTTGAGTTCCTGTAATTGGTCAGTATGGATGCCGAATAGAAAGGCCGATGGAAATTGCTCCCCATCGGCCTTTGCAAAACATGGTTATTTAGTTTTTGAAAACGTATCAATCCAAATCCCAGAACAATGGACTGTCCAAGGTATCGCCATTGCTCAATTTTGAAACAGCCGCGGCTCTATTGGCACTGTTCAAGGTTTGAAGGGACACTGGGTACCTCAATCTTTTGGGTAGATCATCAATGTCGACCCCAGCAATGAACGTATAGCTACTTTCTCCTGCAAATCCAGCTTGGATACTCGGCAAGGTATAGGTCTGGTTCGGTAAAAACAGAAAATCGGGGAAACCGGTTCTTCTGTATTCGGCCCATGCTTGGTGGGACTGCATATATAGCGCTATGTATTTTTGGGTGAGCACATTGGCTTCCGATGCGGGCGGTAGGTTCGCCATATAGTTGTCAACAAGATTTTGCGGTGCCCCCCATTTTTCCATTGATGCCCGTACACCGGCTTCGTATGCTTCCTGTGAAAAGCCTTGGTATTCGGAGATTAGGAAGGCAACCTCCGCATATTCCATTAAAACTTCACCGAAATCGGGTCGAATGACCTTGCTGCTGGCAAACGAATAAGTGGTGAATGGAAGGGAGTTTACATTTTGATAAGCATAAGGTACTCCAATATAATCATCCGGGTTTTCACTTCGACCATAAGAATTTTCCTGTATACTTTCAATGGATGCTCCAATAGGCGCGGCCATTTCAAACAGCCTAGGATCCATAGGGAAAGTCCCAGCGTTTCCTTTCAAAATATCAATAAATGGTGCAGCTACAGCAAAATCCGTTCTACCAATAAAGGCATTCCACCAAGGAGCTGCATTTACATCGGCTGTCTCGTACTGTTGAACGGCATTGTCATCATTGGAAGTAAAGACGCCATCCGCCAAAGCAGTATCAATGGCACTGGACGCGGTGGATGGGTCTACTTCCATGAGGTACGTGGCAACCCTTAAGATCAATGAGTTGGCAAATTTCTTCCATTTGGAGGCATCGCCATTGTAAATATTGTCCCCAGAAGTGAATACTGGTTTGGATTCGTCCAACATATCCGCCGCTTGTCGTAGTTCATTCAGGATATCCCTATAAATCTTTTCTTGGTCTGCCAAAACAGGGGATAGGACATTGTCGATTTGAAGGGCTTGAAAATCCTCATCATCCGAACCAAAAGAGTAATAGGGCACATCTCCAAAGGTATTGGTCAGTTGATGAAATAAATAGGACAACATGATCCGTGCGGCGGCAATTTGGTTGTCATTATCACCGACTGCTGCTGCCAATTCCCTTGTTTCCTCGTCAAGGTTTAATTCGATGATGCTTTTAAGGTCGGTAGCAACCCTATAACTATTGGTGTAAATGGATTCAGAAGAAGTTTCCCGATAAAGGTATCTGTCCTCATCGGCATAACTGTTTTGTCCCCAATATTCCACCCAATTTAAAGTTAAACGACCGGAATTAAAGGCACTTCGGCTAAAATCCATGAACTCTTTGGTTGCACTGTTGAAAATAGTGTTGGTAGGCACAATCTCCGGATCGTTGGGATTGATGTTGATCTCGTCCAGGGAATCATTGTCGCAAGAGGATATGAGCATCGCAACAAATGTCATTCCCATTAGAATATGGGTTTTAATGATATTTTTCATTATAGTTGTTTAAAATTTAAGTTGTAAGTTCAGACCATAGGTTCTAGTGGATGGCAATGATCCCCCTTCGGTTCCTTGAATGTTTCCACTTCCACCTGAGGCTACCTCTGGATCAAAATTGTCATTGTCCAACCCCCAGATGAATAGGTTTCTTCCAAATGCGGTTAATCTTAACGAATTCGCTCCAATTGGTTCAGTCCATTTTTTTGGCAATGTATAGCCCAAGGTTACCTCACGAAGTTTAAAATAGTCGGCATCAAATACGTTTTGTGCTGCAGGTCCAAAAAAATGATCTTGCCCCCATTGTTGTGCGGATATAACCTGGGTGTTCTCAGAGGTATTTGATACGGTATAGGAACCATCATCATTAAAGACCACATCTCCTTGAACAGCATCAATAACAATTCCTTCTTCTCGTATATTGTTGGCCGCTGTATCTTCCAAGATACCAGAATAATGGCCAAATACGTTGGTCAACGAACGATATTTACCACCTTTTTGGACATCGATCAGAACACTTAGATCAAAATTCTTGTAGCGAAATGAGTTTCTGAAGCCCATGTTATAATCAGGCAAGATAGATCCAAGATTTTGGACGGTATTGGTTTGTAGGTATCGGCCGTTGCTCCCGACAACCCTTCTACCATTGTCATCGTAAATAAAATCCGTTCCCCGAAGAACGCCATAAGGTTCACCCACAACGGCATTTAGTGTTATCCCCTGAAATGGCAGTGATGCAAGTTGAAGGGTTTCCACCCCGGGCAGCAATTCCAATAGCTTGTTTCTGTTCCTCGAAAAGTTCCAAGTAAAATTCCAATCAAAATTATCCGATTGGATAGGAGTGATGTTTACCAGTGCTTCAATACCCTTATTCTCAAGTTTTCCCGCATTGGAAACGGTGGAGCGGTATCCGGTACTGGCATCCACTTGGACCGGGGTGATCAAATCCTCCGTAGTTTCGTTATAATAAGTGAAATCGAAAGAAATGCGGTTGTTCAACAGTGCCATTTCCAATCCGACTTCCCATGTGGTTTTTTCCTCAGGTTTCAAATTCGGATTCAGATTGCTGTCAGGTTGGCTGTAACGAATGGTGCCCAAGAATGGCTGACGGCTTGAGTATACATTTGCCAGTTGATAAGGATCCGCGTCACTTCCTACTTGGGCATAACCTCCACGGATTTTACCAAGGGACAGCCAATCCAGATTTAGTAATTGGGAAAATACGATACTACCATTTATTGATGGATAAAAGTAGGAGTTGTTATCCTCTGGCAGGGTAGAGGACCAATCATTTCTACCGGTAACCGTTAAATAGGCAAAGCTATTATAGCCGAACGATACCGAACCAAAAACTGAGTTGACCCGTTTGCGCTCATCGTAATCCTGTATGGTGGCATTTCCGTTGGAATTTTCCAGATTATAGATGTTGGGAACGGCCAAGCCCCCATTGGTATTACCTAAGAGACTATTGAACCGGTTATCCCTTCTGTTGGCACCAATAAAAGTATCCAAAGAAAGCTTGTTGCCAAAAAAGGTATTGCTGTAATTTAAAATGAATTCATAGTTCAATTCCAAAAAATCACGATTGGCTTCCCCGTAGCCAGACTGGGATTGCGAACCTTCGGCTATTTGTGTACTTATGCGGGAGTCGTAAGAATCCCCATAAACCTTTGCTGTGAAGTACAAATCATCCCTAAGGTTGTATTTTAACCCAATGTTTCCATAAAATCGGGTTCTGCGGTCCTTGGCAATATTATTGTTCAATACCCAATAAGGGTTATCGGTAAAACGAGGAGTGGGATTATCATAGGCTGTTCGGTTCCAAGTTCGTTGGGTACCATCGGAGAGGACATAATTCTTTAATCGGTCCACATCCAGTTGGGTTTGACCAAATTGTAAAAATTGAAGTGCTACACTATTGGATGAATAACCCACAGCTGGCCTGTTAAAACCATCGGTAACGGTAAAATTGGCACTGGAACTGATTTCCAGTTTTTCCGAAGGTTTGATGGAACCGTTAAAGTTCAAAGTAGTTTTGTCCAGTTCACTATTGGGAACAATACCTTTTGACTGAGTGTTGTTCACTGAAAATCGGGTTTTTGCTTTCTCGTTTCCATAAGAGAAGGCTACACCATTGTTGACGCTTACACCGGTATTGAAAAAATCTTCTTTGTCCGCTTTGGGATAAACCCATGGTCTAGGGGTCAAATAATCATCGGCAAATTCCGGGTCAAAGGCATCCCAATGCAACACCAAACGATTGGGATCGAAACGGGGTCCCCAGCTTTCATCGGTGGCATAGTCCACAATATCATACGTGACACCGTTTATGGTTGCTTGTCTGAAATCGGACTGACCTATTGTATTTGGGTTTCCGGCACCCCCTCCGTACAGTTTCTGCACTTTTGGGAAAATGTTTACATCATCAAAGCTGACACCGGAATTGATCACAATCTCGGATTTTCCGTTTTTTCCAGACTTTGTGGTGATGATAATGGCTCCATTGTTGGCCCGTGCGCCATACAATGCAGCGGCGGCACCTCCTTTCAAGATGTTCATGCTCTCAATGTCGTCCGGATTGATATCGAAACCGGTATCGCCAAAGTCATAACCTCCACTTCCGGTTTGTGTTGCCGTGGTGTTGTAGTTACTGTTATCCAAGGGAAGCCCATCAACCACAATGAGGGGCTTGTTATTTTGGGTTATCGATCCAGCACCTCTCAACAATATGCGGGTGGATCCTCCCAAATTTCCACTAGGTGTCGTAATCTGGGCTCCAGCAACGCGGCCGCTTAGGGCACTAAGGGCATTGGACTGCCTACTTTGGGAAACATCGTCCCCACCAACCACCTGCGTGGCATACCCGAGGGATTTTTTCTCCCGAGAAATACCAAGGGCGGTGACCACAATCTCATCCAAAGCCTGTGCATCCTCGAACATTTGAACATCGATTCGGTTGGGAGCACCAATTGTTCTTAGGACATTCTTTAATCCCAAATAGGAAAACATTAGTACTTGGCCCTCCTGGGCGGTTATTTGATAGTTTCCATCAAAATCGGTTTGGGTTCCACTTTGGGTTCCCTGTACAATAACATTAACACCGGGAAGTGGCACGCCGAATTCGTCCGTTACCACCCCTGAAACGGTCTTTTGCTGGGCATTCAATGAAGCCCAAAGCCCGAAAATCAAAATAAATAGCGTTTTTTTCAAAGTAGTTCGTTTTAATTTGTATTAAAGTGAACTTGGCAAGGGCCATTGTAAAATGTTGTTAGTACTAGTTCAAAACGAGAAATTTTTAGTGCTAATTAAAAAAAGTAGTACAGTTATAATTTAATGACCCTTTTCCAAGATTGGGACGCAAAGTAGGAGTGCGGAATTATTTTAGAGTAAATGTTTGTCTAAGCAAACGATGTCTGATAAAAATTAACCTTTACTTTGAAAAATTTTAGTATTGCTCCTTAAATAAACTGAGTCTTCTTACGTGCTGATATTCATTTGATTGTGTGTTCACTTTTGTGTCGGGCCCGTTTGGATCATAATGTGCGTAAGGGTGGTTTGTTCACGTTTTTTTATGATTTTGATTTACCATAGATGTTGGAAAGTACGCGACAAATAATGAGCTGTCAAGGTGTGTCTTCTTGGGTTTTGTCGTTTGGTCAACCATTGTCTGTAGAACAATTTCCATCCTCAATTTGAAAGTTGTCCACGAAAATACCTACTAATATTTTAGCGAAAACCATCCTATAAAAAAGGATGCTCAACACAGATTTGAACACTATTCCTTTATTCGTTTCTTGAAGCAGGGAACCAAAAAAAGAACTATGGAACAACTATATAGATACATTGAACAGTACGTGGAATTGTCTTTGGAAGATAAATGGCTTTTGTTGTCCCACACTTCCAAGCGTACCTATTTAAAGGGTCAATATATTGTACAGCAGGGTGATGTGTGCAATTATGAAAACTTTGTTTTGAATGGGTGTACGCGCACATTTTATTTGGACAAGTATGGCAATGAACATGTGGTAATGTTTGCCATACGGAATTGGTGGACAGGGGATATGGGCAGTTTTACAACAAGGACACCTGCATCGTACCATGTACAATGTCTTGATGATACCGAAGTGATCCAGTTTACACATGAAGGGCTGGAACTGTTGTACCAAAAAATTCCCCAGTTGGAACGTTTTTTCAGATTGATTGTTCAAAAGGCATTTGTTGCTTCAGAAAAAAGGGTCATTGCCAATTTCTCTAAGACCGCACGTGAAAGATATTTGGAATTCTTGGCCAAATATCCTGAAATTGAACAGTTGGTGCCCCAATATATGATCGCTTCCTACCTTGGTATTACCAAAGAGTTTCTTAGTAAAATCAGAAGCGAACTCAGAAATGAACACGTACACCATGTTAATCTAGATTAATCTTATTTTTTAAACTAGGTTGTTTTTCCATTAAGCAGTTTGGAACAATTTTGTCTTTAGCGAATTATAAAAAAATTACTAAAGATGAAAAAAAACGCACTTAAAGGATGGGGACTGTTCCTCATGCTACAGGTAGCAGCAATTGGATTTGGTCAAAACACGGTTTGGAAAGTTGATCCATCACATTCCACCATAGGATTCTCTATTGACCATTTGGTGGTTTCTGAAACGGTAGGGGCATTTAAAGACTATACACTGCAGGTTGTTGCAAATAAACAGGACTTCTCTGATGCCAAGATCGACTTGGTGATACAGGCAAACAGCATAGACACCCATGATCCCAAAAGAGATGAACATTTAAGGAGCTCTGATTTTTTTAATGTGGAAGAGTTTCCCAAAATAACATTTAGTGCGGATGGTTTTGACATATCCGATAAGAAAACCTATAAATTGATCGGTACACTTCAAATGCATGGGGTTACCAAACAGATTACCTTGAATGCCAAATTTGGGGGCATAGTGAAAGATCCGTGGGGAGGTACCCGAGCCGGACTTAAAATTTGGGGTGAGTTGGATCGCTATGATTTTGGGTTGAAGTATAATTCCTTATTGGAGGCCGGAGGTTTGTCCATTGGAAGAGAGGTTCGGATCGAATGCCGTGTGGAGTTGATCAAGAGCTAAGGGAAATGGTCAAGCTTTAATTTTGATAGATGGTGTGGCCTTGACGGTTCGAAGTCGTGATTTCTTCGGGCCGTCACCCTTTATTGTGGACCCCATTTTCCTTAAATCTAAATTTGGTCGGTTCATGTCCTAATTGGACAAAACTAAAGTTACAGCTTTTTCGATTTAAAATTTCCAATTTCAATTCTTCTGCCCAAAAGGGCATGGGAAGAATAAGTAATCGCAAGTGATGTGTGGTGGCCGCTTGCTTGGTAATGCTCCACCTTACACTAACTAAGTATAGCAATTATAAAAATGAACTGTTTCATGGTGATTGCAAATCAAGATGTATTAGATCTTGGGACCAACATGGCTATCCGGTTTTCTATTAATAACTTGATCATTGGATGTACTGGATTGTTAGGTGTTTTGTATTCCTTTTATCTATTGATCAAGGATAAAGGGTATAAACGGCCCATTGGTTTTCTTGGTTTTTTTCTATTGGGATTGTCTGTTTCACTTTTCGAGATTTACTTATTATGGACAACTCCGTTGGATTATCATCCCATGGTGTTGTTTTCCAAGGTGCTATTTTTTATTTGGGCTCCAAGTTATTACTTGTATGTTCAGAGTGCACTGGGTAAACTGTCTAACAGGACCTTTATACACTACTTCCATTACACACCTTTTATAGTGCTGTTTCTCGGAATTATATTTTTTGGTAATTACCATACCCAAAATGAAAGTGGAAGGATTCTTTTATTTGACTTGGTGAACAGTTTGGAATTAAAGGGGATTTATACATTTCTCTATGTGCTGTTTACCGGTAGAACCATATTAAGAGGCAAAAAAGGATTGGACTTTTTGCAATCGATATCCTTGGGTGGGCTTTCCTTTTTTATGGTTTGCATTACCATTATTTTGTCGGCAAGGTCACTTTTGGTCGATAGTGGAAATATGAATCAGTTATTGATCTATGTTTTGGTTTTATTGGTTATGGGATGTGTCTTTCTAATTATTTTCATACATCAATATCCATTTGGCAATCAAGATTCTTATTCCGGTGATACCAAAGAAGAAACAAAATATAAGCACTCCCCATTGACTCAGGATATGGTCAATGTTATAGGTGCAAATTTGTTGGACTTATTGAAGAGAGAACAGGTGTTCTTGGATCATTCAATTTCGTTGGAGAAGGTTTCCGAACTGGTGGATACAAATCGGTATGCTGTGTCACAGGTGATCAACCAGAAATTTGGCAAAAGTTTTTATGAACTTATCAATGATCATCGGATAACTTATGCCACAAAAGTGATGAAACAACAGGCCAATCGGAATCCAGGCCCTTCAAAACTAAAAATCATCGACCTTGTTTACGACTCGGGTTTCAATAATAAGGTATCATTTTACAAGGCATTCAAAAAAAGGAAAGGGGTAACCCCAAAAGTCTATTTGGAAATGGTTCTTGAAAAGGAGGAGATTTGTTGAAAAAGGTTCTATTTTCTCCCAGTAATTCATTTCTCACTACTTTAGGTGCCACAATCGAATAATTAAAGTAGGGCAATGGGCATAAAATTGTGTTTTAAGGCAAAATGAGAGCTCACAACACTAATGAAATAACCATATTGAAATATTGGTTTGCCTATTGATATCTGCAGTTTACATTTTTAAAATGGCTGTAAAATCACTGCTGATAGCATAGCGTCTTTATTTACCGGCCCCCAAGCAGAATTGAAGGTTTAAAAACAATGTATCATGGTACCATCGGATCTTTTTTCTCCTGTTCAGAAAGTACTCACTGACTATACCGATTTTTCTACAGAACAACTTCTTCGGATCAGGAAAGCATTTAAGGTAAATTTTCTCAAAAAAAAGGAATATTTGCTTCAACCGGGTTCCAAGGCAGATTCCCTTTACTTTGTGGTTGAAGGATGTGTTAGGGTTTACAGGCTTGTGAGTGATCGTGAGGTAATCATGCAGTTCGGTATCAAAGGTACTTGTGTCAGTGACCTTCAAGGATATATCGGGGAAAAACCATCCGAACAGTTTATACAAGCAATAGAACCATCTGTGGTGCTCCAGATCCATAAGGATAAATTGGAAAGGTTATTTGATGAGATACCTCCATTGGAACGTTTCTTTAGAATAAAGTTTCAAAATGCACACAGTGAATTACAGGAGCGTCACCACCTAAATTTAAGTATGGGGGCCAAGGAACGTTATGAAGAATTTCGTAAACGTTTCAAGAATTTGGAGCAACGTGTACCGCAATACATGATCGCTTCTTATTTGGGTATGACCAAAGAGTTCCTCAGCTACATTCGAAGGTCAAATTAGTTTTTTAAGATATCTTCTTTTTTTTCGGTTTTGGCGGAGCAAAATTTGCCGTTCAAATCGAAAATATAAATCATGAGAAGAAAAATTTTGACTTTTACAGCAATCGCGGCTTTATCCGCCAATTTGTCCGTGGGACAAGAAAAAGTTGGGAAGAGTCCGTGGGGGAGCAATGACCAGATTGGGACTTTGAACATGATGACAGATGCATCCAAGTTGCAAGCATTAAAATCTGTTGGTACGGGAAAAACCTATGATTTGGGGGTGGAATACTTTGTTGGAATGCCTGGTTTCAATTATTTGGGCGACCCTGAGTATCAATTTTGGAATACCCATACACCCCATGGCACCTTGGTGGACAATCCCAATTATCAAGGAGATGCCATGAATAAAAAGGTGAGTTATACATCGGATGCCATTTCCATGCTGACCCATTCTGGCACACACATTGATGCCTTGAACCATTTCGGGCTCAACGGCCAAATTTATAACGGTTTCTCCGCAGAGCAATATTTGGGAGACAAGGGTTGGAAAAAGGCCGGAGCCGAAACCATACCACCTATTATTGCACGGGGCGTATTGATCGATGTGGCCGGGTATAAGAACAAGTCGGTGTTGGATAAAAACTATAGGATAAGCAAGGAAGATCTAAAGGGGGCTCTAAAAAAACAAAAAGTGACCTTGAAAAAAGGGGATGTGGTTTTGATTCGTACCGGTCAAGCCTCCCATTACAATGATGCGAAGAAATATTTAGATCAGTATCCGGGAGTTAGCCTTGATGCCGTAAAATGGTTGGTAGAGGATCAACATATCATGATCTTGGGAGCGGATAATTTAGGTCTTGAAGCTTTCCCTTCGGTTCAACCAGGGAACTGGGTGCCTGTACATTGTTACTTACTTGCCGAAAAAGGGGTTATGTTCATGGAACAATTGAACTTGGAGGAAATTGCTTTGGACGGCATTTATGAATTTGCATTTGTAGCATCTTCCATAAAATTGCGAGGTGCAAGTGGTTCACCAATGAGGCCAATCGCATTGCCTTTCAATAGAAGGGCCGAATGACATATGTAAATTTAGTCATGGTAGTGAAGATCCATTGTTCAAGGGGCAATCGATCTTCACTCCTTTTATTCTTGTTAGTATTCTTTTGCGCTGCCGACTTAAACAAGTATGGGTATCTTTAAAATGGAAATTGTATGTCCACGGTCCATTTAACAAGGAAAAGATCGGTAATTATATTGTTTTTTATTTTGGTCAATTCGTTTGTACATGCGCAGGAGCCATTGAATTCCGGTTCAATAAATGTTAATGGCAAAAGCATTTATTACGAGACCTATGGATCGGGGGAGCCCTTGGTGTTTTTGCATGGCTATGGTCTGTCTTCCCAATCGTGGAAATCTTATGTAGCCAGTTTTGAAAAGGACTATAGGGTGTACCTGATTGATTTGCCGGGACATGGGAAGTCGAGTAGGTTTATGGAAGATTTGTCCTTCCGAGATATGGCCGCAGATGTAAACCAAGTGTTGGTTCAATTAGGACTATCCAACGTTAAGGCCATTGGATTTAGCTTTGGCGCCGATATACTTTTCCAATTGGCCTTGATCAATCCGAAAATGGTCGATTCGATGGTCAGCGTTGGTTCCACAGGGTCTTGGGATATTAATGATTTTCCGGAACTCAAAAAGACTTTTACCTATGCGAATAGGGATAAATTCCCTTGGCTGGTGGATTCCCAATCCAATGAGGAACAAGTGAAATTGGTTTTGGAACAGTTCCAAAACTATACCGTCTATCTTACCGATGAACAACTGCAACACATTCGGGCACGGGTGTTGATCGTATCGGGTGATAACGATCCGGGAGTGGATTTACAAGAAGTGGCAAGACTCAAAGCATACCTTCCCCAATGTGATATATGGATATTGCCCCATGTGGGGCATAGTGCCCATACCGGAGAAAACAAATCTGATTTTGTTGAAAAATCCTTGGCATTCTTGGCAGGGAAGTAAAGATATCGCCTTTCTTCCTAAGAAGACTACTGTCTACAAATTGTCTTTGCCCCCCCCTTTTTTTAATGTTCATTCAAAAACACAAATAAAAGTTAAATAATACATACAGACTTGTCTGAATAAATAAGATCAATTTTCTTTGGACCAAGATTCTGGTGCTTGATGATTTAGCGAAATGGCCATCTGGAATCTGGGGGCATAATAATAGTCCAATACAGCCCAAAAATTTGTGACTCACAGATCTAATCAATTAAAATTCTAAACAGATGCTAAGACGATTAATACTTAATAACATATTTTTTCTAACCATTGGCCTAATGGTGTCATGGCAAGGCCAAAGTGCATATACCAACAATAATAAAACCGTAAATATGGGCGAACCAACCAAGTACAAAAAGAAAAGAATCAATGGAATCAATATTTTTTACCGAGAGGCAGGGAACCCTAAAAATCCAGCCATTATTCTCTTGCATGGTTTTCCAACCTCGTCCCACATGTATCGAAAGCTGCTAGATGAACTTGCGGATGACTTCTATTTGATTGCTCCTGATTATCCAGGATTTGGGGAAAGTGATTTTCCCTCACAGGATACCTTCTTGTATACTTTCGACAATATAGCAACAATCATGGGTAAGTTTGTCAAATGCTTTGATTTGCAAGAGTACGTGTTGATGATCCAAGACTATGGCGCGCCCATAGGATTTAGGATTGTCACGGCTGATCCGGGAAAGGTAAAGGGTATCATCAATCAGAACGGAAATGCCTACGAAGTTGGATTGGGCAAGGCTTGGCAAGGTATTCGAAAACTCTGGGCCAAAAACAGCCCAGAAAATAGGGCGGCCCTTTTGGCTGCGTTTTCCTTGGAAGGCTTAAAATGGCAATATACCCACGGCACCAGAAACCCGGAAAACATCAACCCCGATACATGGCAACTGGATTTTTTAAGACTGTCTCGTCCAGGTGCACATGAAATGAATCTGGATTTGTTTTATGATTACCAAAATAATGTAAAACTGTATCCCCAGTGGCAAGAATACCTTAGAAAGTATCAACCCCCAATGTTAATTGTGTGGGGAAAGAATGATGAATTTTTTCCAGAATCCGGGGCGAAGGCCTATACCAAAGACTTAAGAGATGTTGATTACAATGTGTATGATACCGGGCATTTTGCCCTTGAGGAAGAAGGGGAAGCCATTATCGAGAAAATACGTTCATTTATGGCCAAATTGTAACTAGTTATGGCACATCAAAAACAGGAAGTTAGGGATAGGATACTTTTGACGGCGGATAGATTGTTCCAGGAACAAGGATTCAACGAAACGGGTATCAATCAGATCATAAATGAGGCCAAAATTGCAAAGGCCAGTTTATACTATCATTTTAAGTCCAAGGAAGAATTATGCGTCGCCTACTTGGAACAACGCAACCGCATTTGGAACGAAGCTTTTTATGAATTTTTGAAGAACAAAACGAACAAGGTCTTGGCTGCATTTGACTTTTTGATCGATCGTAATTTAGCGGATGATTTCAAGGGTTGTAGTTTTCTAAATATGCTGTCCGAAACAAGTCCCGAAAAGAAGCAGATCTACGACCTGATCCAAAGCCATAAGAGTGGGCTGCTGCTTTTTTTCGAATACGAACTTAATGATAAGGAGTTGGCTTATGTTATATATTCGCTATTTGAAAATGCCATTATTGAAAGTAAGCTGTACAGAAGTCAAGATCCTATATATCGGTTAAAAAAATATGCCCAAAAATTATTGGAACGATAAAACACATTGGGGAGGCTGATGACCGATCTGCCCACCATCGGTTTTAAAGTTCCAATTCATAGGCCAAATTACTTTTCTTTTTAAACCCCAATCTTTGATATAGTTTTTTGGCCCTTTGGTTGTCCGGGGTAACTTCAAGTTGTAAGCAGACCACTTCTTCCATTTTTGTTGCGATAACATATTGAACAAACCCTGTCCCTATTCCTTTAGAACGATAGGGTTCAGTTACGTAAAGCTCGTCAATATGTATCACAACACCACCATATTCATTGCTCCAAAAGTTGACCAATATCGCATACCCGATAATTTCGATACCTTCTTCCATCACAACCACTTTGCCCAGATCGGGTTTTTGGGAAAGGTGCATAAGGGTGGCCATGGCCTTTTGCATGCTCATGGCCTTGGGTCCTGGGTCTTCCGAATATAGCTGTATCATAAGTTTACAGATATTCGTATAATCCGCAGGTTTACTGGTTCTAAATCGGATTGGCATGGAACAGGTCGTTCAAAATAATCATTAACCCTAGGTCGTTGGATAGGAATTGGCATTACTAAAAATCACTTGGAAAAATTGATGACGAATGCCACGTAACACCATCAAATTTCGTTCAATTTTCCGAGGAAGTTAGATAGAGCATTCCAATATTCATCGGCCCCTTTTTGACCGATCCAAACGGCCCTAGATCCATGAAAACCCTCAGATTCCGGTATGTATTGCATTTGATCATCGTTCGTTTGACTTTTTTCCAACAATTCTTTCAAGTCTGTGGACTCCTCTTTCGATGAGGTAACCAAAAAAGGCTGTTTAATTTTAGGAAAAACAGTTCTCAATGAAGGCAATTTATCGCCAAAATAATCTCCAGGACTGAAGGCTATCACTCCCTTTACCTTGTTGTTATGGGAAGCAATATGAAGGACCAGCCCAGCTGAATAGGAACTGCCCCAAAGAATGATTTTCTGCCCGTACTTTTTGGAAAGATAATCGATTGCCGCTTCAATATCCTGAAGGGCATCGGTAAAGCCTACCTTGGTCTTATTTTCATTCTTTGCCAATTCATGTGTCTCATTCATTTTACCTGCAAAGCTTCCGCCCGATCGTTGGTCCAATGCCATTGCATTATATCCCATTTTGTTGAGGCGTGGGGCAATATCCGCATATTCAAATTTGTTGTAACCTGCTTGGTGGCATAACAGAATCACTGGCTTTTCAGATCCGATGTGATAAAGATTGCCAGTAACCATTAGTCCATCATTGGCCTTAAAGGTGACCGTCTCCTTATTATAGGAAAAAGTAACCTTGCCAGGGTCCGGTACCTTTACGCTGGATTGCATCTTTTTTTGCTGTTCCAGTTGTTGTTTGACCAAGTTGTCCACAAAATCAATTTTCCAAATTTTGCCGTCCGCATCTAAATGGATATTGGATTCACTTACGCCCAATTGTTCAAAATCATACCTCAATTTAGTTTTTCCTTTTTCGGATGCAATGATTTCCAAACTATTGAGTTTTGGCAGCTTGGTTACTATATTGGTCAGGATGGGCAGGGTGTTTTTGGGTGGAAGCGGGGCAAAACGCAACGAATCACTTAAAAAAGGTTGTACTGAAGTAAGACTTTTTTGGTGAAAACTGTTCTCAAAAGCCCGTACCTGAGGCTTGTAGTCTTGTGCGTTTATATTGGATGCGATGAAAAATACGACCAAAAGCATTCCAAGTCCGAGAAATAGTTTCGATTTTTTAGGTTTGGAATCGGAAAGATAAAGGATACACCCCACCACAAAGCCAATTTGCAACATATCATGGAGCCATGTTCCGTTGTCCAGGGGTAAACTCCCGATTCCGGCCAAAATCAATACGGCACCAATTCCTTTTAACCATTTACTTGTTTTATTTTTTTCCATTATTTATTGGTTTTACCCAGTAAGTTTGTTTTGGTAGTCAAGAATTACACTTTTGGACTATTTTTTTTTAAGGTCTCCGCATATTGGTTCAATCGGTCCAAATAGGGTCCAAATTTCAGACGATGAATCAGCTTGTTTATAAAATAGGACACCATACCAATTCCTATCGGCAGAAAAAACAATGATATGGTTTTCATATTTATCCCTAAATCGTAATTCCTAAAAGCAAAACCATAATAAACCCATGTGCCGATTAAAGGCGTTGCCAGCGTATCAGAGAGCAGGTTGAACCGGAGTGCTTTGTTCATTGCAGCAATAAACGTTTTAAGATTTTGCGCCAAACTTTCCGAAGATTGCTCTAAAGCTGCAATTCTTGAAAATGCCAGAACATTGAAATAGAGCATGGCCAAGATCAATAGTACTAGTAGCCCAAAAAGAATGATGGATTCTTGAATGGAAAAAATGGGATGCAGGGGATTGTTAACTGGATTGTATATAGCAATGAGCAACAGAATGATTGAGGCACAAAGGGAGAGTGCCCCAACTGAAAACTTGATTATGAGACCGTTCTTGATTTTGGAAATTTCCGATTTTGACTTCCCGTGTATCAGATTAAATAACTTGTCCTTTGGTACCGTATCGTGTTCGTAAATATCCTTTTGATAAATACTCCATGCCAATTTTAAGGTTGTCATTTCCATATTACTCATTTTTAAAAGTCTTAGCAATTTTCTTTCGTATCCTTGTCATTTTTACGCGAACGTGGTTCTGCGTGATTCCCACTATTTTTGCGATTTCCTCATTGGGTAGTTCATCCAAGTGGAGCAGCATTATGGCTTTTTCCACCTTGTCGAGTTTTGCAATGGCCTGGTGTAATCGTTGTACCATTTCATTGTCAAATTCCTTGTTATTGGATGGTTGTGGTTCTTTGAATTCGTACGCTTGCAAGAAAAAATATTTTCGTTTTTTCTCCTTTTGAAAATCTTGGATGGCAATGTTTAAGGCCACCCGGTACATCCATGAGGAAAATTTGGATTTTCCCTTAAAGGAGGGGTAAGACCTCCATAATTGCAGCATAATTTCCTGAAACAGGTCTTGTCTGTGGATTTCGTCATCACAATACAACCGACAAACCTTGTGGATGATTCCTTGGGACTCATTCACACGATTCATGAATTCCATTTTGTTTGTTTTCGACTTGGTCAAGAAAAGATTGCGTTTTAGAGGGTACCCTGTCTATAGTGTTAGTTGAAAAATGAGGGGTATAATTACAGAACATTCGAACTTTTTCAACATACGTTTGTTCCCAATTAAACGATTCGGGCATTGGTTTTATAGCGCTCCTGTGGCGTCCAATTCACCTGTTGTTGTTCGTCTAGAGGATTTTTAAAAACTAAAAACCTCCAAAAGAACTCTGGGCTCCTTGGAGGTTTAAAGGGTAGTTGGTCATTATTTCCCCTTACATATTCTTTCCTTACCTAGGTATGGATTGGTCTAAATTGATAGCTTGTCTTCGAAAAGATCAATATTCAAAGGAAATACCCAAGGAAAAAGTTGGACCATCATATACATTTCTCCGTTCTACGATGAACCCGGCATAATCGGAATAGGCAGCGATCAAGCTCATGTGCTTGCCTGTTTTGTAGATGGCATTGAATCCGTAAGACGTAAAGGTAGTACCCTCCCCGTAAAGAAACGATCCCCCTTGGTTACCTTCCCCTGATGAAAGTTTTTCCAGTATTCGGAGCTTTCCGATCAAATAAAGTTTTTCAAAGAAAAGATGCCCGATTTCTCCACCAGCTTGAAACTGGTTACTAAAGGATTCGGTCCTAAAATTGATTCCGGTGTAAAGACTTGCATACGTTTTGCCCTGCCCAAAGGAATGGGAGCCCACAAGCGTGGTCCAAACATTGAACTCACCATCCGAAGTGGGTAAATTGATACGGTCAAAAGTGCCCAAAGCGTTGGGCTGCTTTGATCTTGCAAAATTGGTCCCATCATCTGTCGGTATTTCGAAATCGGCCTGTATGGCAATGGGCAGCTCATTGAACAATTTATATTTTAGACCTGCTTTTAAGCTACCAACACCCGCTACGGTTTCTGTGGAATTGAAACTGTTCAAGATAAGTGCAGGCAAATCCACTAGAGCGGTTAGGCGGTTTGTTATCCCATATTCACCATACAAAATAAGGGCGCTGCTGTTGAACCGGCTCCCACTGTTGAACAAGGTCCCTTCGGTCGAATAGTAGTCTCTGGAAGAGTAATGGGATATGGAACTTTGTACATAAAAACTTTTTGCTTTCCGTGTCCATCCGCTTTGCGCTTGGAGCTGGGGAATAATGCTTACCAACACTACGATGGCATACCAGTATTTTTTCATTAGAGTCCTGTTTTTGGAATTAAAAAAAGCCTCCAGAAACATGGCCAAATGTTTGAGATTGCTCTCGGGCCATGTTTGTGAAGGCATTAAAATTTTTTACTTTATTGGAGTTCGGCGTTACCAAACGGAATGTTAGCCGTGGCGCACCATAAAATAACGTGCGTAAATTTTGCTTCCGGTGCTCCATTCAACCGGATGAACATTTCACCATTGTTTTCCACGTTACCGATCAATCTCAGGTCAGGATTTCCATTGGCAGGATCTGCAGTGTAGGTATCCGAGGTGGAGAAATAAATGGCTACTGTACCTGTGCCCAACTCAGTGGTAAAGTTTTCGGCAAAGCGCAAAAAGTTGGTTCCTTGTGAATCAACACCCAGTTGTACGGTTCCTTGGGTTGGCGTTCCGCTTTCGGCCACCAATGATCCCTCACGACTCACCTGAAACGTGCCGACGGGTACGGAAGTGTCAATAGTGATTGTTTCACCGTCGTCATCTGAACAGCTTACCAATACAAAGGCAAATACTGACAAAATACCCGATAACATTGCAAATTTTCTTTTCATCAATTTAATTTTTAAATAGTTAGGATTTAGATTTTGAAAAATCAGTTGGATCATTTTGATCCCTGTTTTATTTCGAGATCAAACCTACAGGTAACCTATCACAAAAATTTCACGGTTATGTAACAAAAGAATTTCTGGGTGAACGACTAAACTTCAATGAAAGGGAACACTACGCAAAGTGTGAATCACATAAAATGGCTGCAGTTCGAGAAGAATTGCAGCCATTTAATGGTTTTAGGATGATTTTTAAATCGAATCGTTGGGTTCGTTGTAGATTTCTTGGGCAGGTTTCAAGGCAATGCGTTCAACGACCAATCGTAAGGATAGAAAGTGATAGGTGTGTCTGATGGTATTTTCTTTTTTCTATACGGATTGATGAAATCCAGAAAACCTTTGCCATTTTTTTTAAAATCACCCTCGTACCATTCAAAAATTTGGGATAGTCCCACATTACCATCCTGGAGCCTTATAAACTGTGGATTGTTTAGGGAATACGCTGTTTGTTGCTGTAATTGGCTATCCAGTGTCTCAGGCAAATAAGCCTTGTTTATAATAGGGGGACAACCCTTTCCGGCACAGACCAGGGCAAAATGAAAACGAGGTTCGTTAGGAAATGTCGCCCGTAAAAGTTTGTTTTCAATATCGTTCAAAGTAAGGTTCCTTCCACCAACAAAGTGGGTCTTGGCATCAAAAAAGCCCGGGACATCCAACGGGGAGTTGATAGGGTACGCCTCCACAACACTTTTAATCACCAGTAAATTATAGGCGTTGATCCAGAAGGCCTGGTAGGTTTTTGGATTTTTTGTGCTAACCGATACTTCTCGTGCTATCTCCAACAAATCGGTCATTGAATCGGGATGCTTTTTGATCTTCTGGTACGCTACCTTACCATCCTGTACATATTGACCAAAAAAAGTATCGGCCTTTTTAAAGAATTGGGAAGTATCCTGTGCCTTCCCCAATGTTGAAATCAACAGTAGGAAAAGAAGAATTATTGGTTTGTTGGTTCTCATGTAATTTGTTTTTGTTATGCGTGTTTTCATTATCCTTCTAAACTTTCATTGCTGTTTTGGTTATAGGTCGCTTTGTTTTGATAAGTGATTACAAATGAAATGGTAATATGTTTCAAAAAAGTCACAAAACCTTCAAATTATAGGGCATTGAAGATTTTCGGAAAGTACATGGCCACTATTGGCAACGGCGTAGCCATTTTAAACTTTATGGTGAGGATTCCGTGATAATTAACCCGTTACTTCGTGGAAACTAAAAACAAAGGAAATGGAAAGTGCACCCAATAGGTGTCCTTTTCCAATACTCCTTTTAAAAAAATCAAGTTTGAAGACAGTGCAATTATTGCTTTTACTTTTTTTGGGAAGTTCAATTTCCACAATTCATATATCAGATGTATCAAAGGAGTATGTAAGGAACTATTATGGGAACGGCACGCTTAAATCGGAAGGATGGCTAGATGTCCAAGGGAAACAAGATTATTGGAAGTTTTATTATGAGAATGGAGAGGTGATGCAAATGGGACACTTCAATAACAATTTAAAGCGTGGGTACTGGTATTTCTATACCTCCAATGGTATTTTGGAAAAGGAAGGCCATTTTATAGATGGAAAGATGAATCTTTGGTGGCTGTTTTATGACGTAAATGGTCAGATCGATCATAAATGTCAACTCAAAAATGGTCAAAAGAATGGTTATTGTTTAAAATATGACCATGAAGAGATCACCTCTGCTGAAAAATATAGGAATGGAACAAAAATTAAGGAGTGGTTTGATTTCGATAGTTTTCGCAAGGAGAATAAGCTTTCCGATCTTAGGTAATGCCCAGTACGGAATACAGGAAGTTGGAACAAACCCATTTTTTGCCAGAAGCCAGCATTGCATACATACTTGGAATTCTGAACAGAGTGCACAGCTAGATATTTGAGCGATAATTTGTTAGGGTTGTCCATAAATGGGCAAGGCAAAACTGAATGCCGTTCCTTCGTTGGGATTGCTGATCACCGTAATGGCACTATCATGTATATCCATTATTTTTTTTACAATGGCCAGTCCCAAACCTGAACCTTCATGCTCTTTGCCTGTTTTGGTCTGTCGGTAACGCTCAAATATCAAAGGCTGGTTTATCTTATCGATCCCTGGGCCCGAATCTTGGATAATTACCCTAACATGGTTGTTTGTTGTCTCGACCTTAACTTCAATTTCACCATTGTTGGGGGTGAACTTGATGGCGTTGTCCATCAAGTTTTGTATGGCCCGTTCCACTAAAGAAATATCTGCAAAGACCAATGGCACCTTATCCGGGATATTTATTTTAAAATTGATATTCTTTTCCTCGGCCAAAAGGGAATATTCCCTGTGTATATCATTGGCTAGCTCGCTGAGCAGAAATGGTTCTTTTTCAGGCTGGATCTGATTGGATTCCAATTTGGAATACTCGAATAACTGAGCGATCAATTTGGAAAGACGCTCGCTACCGGAGGATATGATCTTAATATAATTTTGTTGCTCTTCCTCGGACAGGGTATTCCCCTTCATATGCAAAGTTTCAATATACCCTTGTATAATGGCAAGGGGAGTACGGAGGTCATGGGAAATATTGGCTATCAATTCTTGCCTTAATTGCTCCACCGATTTTATTTTTTCTATATCTGCAAGGATGGTATCGGCCATATTGTTATAGGTTGTTGCTACATTGGCCAAGTCCGTTTTATCCGCATTCTGGATGCGATATGTCAAGTCACCTTCTTTAAACCGCCTTGCGGCAAAAATGATTTCACGGAGGCTTCGGGTAAGATACCAAATGGCCAAAACCCCCAGAAGCGTGGCAAAGAAAAGAGTTAGCAAGGATCCTCCAAGGCCGATATGGACCAGGTAACCGTTGTATAGGTCGTTTCGAATGGCCCAATAATCGTTTCCGGCCAGTAAAATGTAGATATAGCCTTCGTGTCCATTTTTATGGAATTTGGCTGCGGAGAAAATGGTCTGCCTCCCTAAATTTTTTGGATCATCGCCCAAAACATATTTTTTTCCATCGTTACGGATAAATGTATGAATGGGTTCCAAATCCACTTGTATTTGGTCTGTATTCGGCATATTATGATCCAGTACCACAGAATACTGCACATGCCCTTCGGAGTCCAGCAAGTACACCTCAATGGCCCTGTTAACGGCCATCATATTGTGCATAATATCACCGAATAGCGCCTTATTAACAGCTCCGGTCGAATCGAAAGGTTGGTTGTTGTTGAATTTTTCCGTTATCAGATCTTGGGCAAGACTGGCGTTCAACCGCTGCGTGGTTTGGTAGTAGTACTGATTTGAAAAATAGATTGAAGTAACGGTATAACCAATTCCCGCCATCAAAATAATGGTAAAAAAGGATAGGATCAGTTTTACAACAAATTTTGTGGTAAGAACATCGCTTCTCATATACAAAGGTTCAGGATTGGACCAATTCTTCGTTGAACTTATACCCAACTCCCCAAGTGGTTAAAATGAATTTTGGCTTTCCCATATCCGGTTCAATTTTGGAACGAAGGCGATTAATATGGGAATTCACCGTATGTTCGTATCCATGAAAATCATAACCCCAAATCATGTTCAACAATTTTGAGCGATCATAACTTTTACCCGGGTTGGAGGACAACAAGACCAATAATTCAAATTCCTTGGGCGAAAGATCAACGCGCCGACCTTCCAAGAGCACTTTCCGCATTTCAATATCTATGATCAAGGAATCAAATTGCAGCGTTTTGCTATTTTCGGTGGGATCCTCCAGTTTGTCCATTTGCTGTCGCCTAAAAATGGCCTTAATACGAGCGATAAATTCACGCACACTGAAAGGTTTGGTAAGGTAATCGTCTGCGCCTACCTCCAGTCCCAGAACTTTATCGATTTCTTCGGAACGTGAGGTTAACATCATAATGGGGGAATGTATTTCGTTGGCCCTCAGTTGTTTGCAAACTTCTATTCCATCCATCTCAGGCATCATAATATCGAGTATGATCAGGTCTGGATTTAGTTCCATTGCCTTTTGGAGGCCCTTGGATCCATTTTGCTCCGAAACCACGTTGCAATCCAAGTCTTGGAGATGGATCTTTAATAGTTGCACGATTGCCAAATCATCTTCAATGATCAATACATTCTTCATTACAGGCGAATTAAAAGGTTTGTTCGGATGAAGGGTAACCACGTTCTAAATGTTTCAAATCCTACAGTAAGTCCACCCAATTGGATAATCTTTACAGGAATTTTACATTTTAACAGAATGCCGTGGTGATCACTTGGTTTTGGCTGGCAAACGGTAATCCCTGCCATTGACAGTACCCTTGGCCCCAGAATATCCATTGAAGCTGATGGCTTAATCGATTCCGGGAAGTCAGTCGATCAGGATCAGTTTTGCTATTTGGGTTATGATCTCTTGTCTGAAATCTTCATTGTAATCACAGTTGGCCAGCAAAACTAGACCGATGTTTTCATTGGGAAACATGATAAGGAAACTTCTAAATCCCTTGTCGCCACCATAGTGCCCCACTGCAAGGCGTCCCAAAAAATCATAGCGTTGAAAGCCTAGACCTATATGTATTTGTTGGTCGAAGGAAGGTTCAAGCATCTTATGGTAAATGGAGTTGGATTTTTTTGGGCTGACGGTTTCAAGAAACCAAAGCATCCAACGACTCAGATCTTTGCTTGATGCGTTCAAGGTACTGCTCGGGGCATGCTCCCTGGTATAGGGATACACCTTTCTGACAAATGGTTTACCCGTGATTATTGATTTGGAATGGGGATAGGTTCTTAACGAGTCGGGAATCTTGTCATATCGAAAGTCACTATAGGACATCCCACTTGGATCCAGGATGTTTTCTTTAACATATTGCTCAAAATTGATTCCAGAGACTTTTTCCACAATATACCCAAGGAGATCGTAACCCAAATTGCTGTAATGGTATTCAGAATAAGGTTCTGAGCGGAGCTTAAGGTTTAATCCTTGCACGTACAGGGCTAAGCTTTCCTCTGAAGTATGATGGTTTTTCCATTGGTAATTTTTAATGTCAGGTAGTCCTGATGTATGGTTCAATAAGGTACCTATGGTTATATTCCTTATTTGTTCATCCTTGATCCTTAATCCCGGGACAATGTCTACAAGCTTGCTTTGCAAGGAGATTGCATTTTTTTCAACAAGCTGGGCAATTGCAGTTGCTGTGAAAAGCTTACTGATGGAAGCCGTGTGGAAAATGGAATTCTCGTTTACGCGAATGTTGCTATCGAGTTTGCCAACACCGTAACCTTTTGCGTATAGTAGGGAATCATTTTTGACCAGGCCAATGGACAGTCCCGGAATATGATATTTGTCCATCGTATGGACAATGATTGAATCAACTTTGTAATTCAGGGCGTGACCATTGGGAGAGGGGTCTTTTACTTGTCCGAAAGAAGCAAATACTTGAATAAAGAAATATAGCGGTAATGTTATGGTACGTAGTTTCATCAAACTTAACTATTTGGTAAAATTCTTTCGTTTACAAAAGTTTTTAATTGGTATAAGCTTTAAAAAATATATCCATTTCCAAAGTTGGAAATGGATATACTATCAAGGGAATTTAATTTAGATATGAACAACCATAAATCACAATACTATACATTACCCACATGTACAAAAAGTTTGTTCACAATTTTCCATTCCCCATCAATCTCTGTCAATGACAGAAAATCATAATAATTATAACCCAGCATGGGCACATGTAATTTGGCAATGGCCACGTGGCCCAATACTTCAATGGCCAAAATCTCCATTTTAAAGGTCTCTTTCAACTCACTTGGACTTTTTCTGTTTTTAACGCCCGCAAGGTAATCTTCCAAGGATTTCCGATAAGATTCCCCATTAATGTCACCAAACAGGACGCATTCTGCGTCAAAAGCCTTTTTGAGTTTGTCGATATCTCCAAAGAAGAGCCCATCAAAATATATTCTGATGGTCTCTTCTATCTTTCTTACACTTTTGTCGAACATAAAGCTATAAACTAACCTATGGCATGTCCAACAGAATGTCCACCACCCACATTCAAGGTATCTCCGGTAACAAAATCGGCGTAAGCCAGATAATATGCAGCGTGCGCAATTTCCTCTGGTTCGCCAATTCGGTTCAAAAGATGCAATCCTGCCAAGCTATCGGCATCCTCAACACCTATTTTTCCTTGAAGGGGGCTTCTAATGATACCGGGTGCAATGGTGTTCACACGAATGTTGTCCTTTCCAAATTCCGCGGCCAAGTGCCGGGTCAAGGTATGTATGGCAGCCTTACTTGCCAAAGGGGCGGAGCATGGGAAACCGGCTATGGCATGATCCACAAGTACAGTTCCGTTGTTGATGATTGTTCCTCCGTGTCCTTGTTTCAACATTTGTTTTATGGCTGCTTGGGAAGTAAAATAAGTGCCCTTAAAATTGATGTCCATGTACCTGTCAATATCCGATTCCTCCACTTCAAGGAACGGCTTTGGTGCAAAGACCCCCGCATTGTTGATCAACACATCCAATGTGCCAAAATTGGAAATCGCTTCTTGAACCAGTTTTTCTCCAACTTCTTTGTCACTCACATCACCAGGAACCATTACTGCATTTTCGGGAGCCCCGAATTCTTCGTAGGTGGCCCTTAATCTGGATTCGTTCGCTGAGTTCATCACAACATTGTTACCTTTCTCAATGAACAGTTGGGCAATGGCCTTGCCAATACCGGTCGAAGCACCGGTTATGATTACCGTTTTGTTTTTCATGTTATATCATTTTTAATTTGGGACAAAGTTCTTATCCAACCGATAAGATGAAAAGGAGGCAAATCACAAATTCGATGTGACCTCCATCACTTTGAAACGATAGAACAAAGGAGTATTAGCTATGTAGTCGACTGAGTGTTTCCCGAGAAACACCGAGATAGGAAGCAATGAGCCTTTTAGGGATACGTTGCAGGAGTTGAGGGTACTGTTCAAGAAACAGATCATAACGTTCCTTCACAGAATTTTTCAGAAGGGACAATATCCTATTTTGAAGTGCAATCCGGCCCAATTTGCTTTTTTTGGCCCAGAATCGTTCCATTTTATGCATCTTGGTGGTCAGTATTTCCCGATTTTCGTATGTGATATAGAGCAATTCACAATCTTCCAAACAATCTATTGAGGTTTTGGATTTGGTTTTTTTTACAAACGATTCATAATCGGTGATCCACCAATTTTCCAGACCAAATTGAAGGATATGCTCCTTTCCCGTTTCATCTAAAAAATAACTTTTTAAGCAACCTTTTATGACCCAGTATTCCTTGTCTACAAATTCCCCTTCTTGGACGATGTATTGGTGCTTACGTCTTTTGATATGCCCAAAATGGCTCAACACAAAGTCAAATTCCTCATCTGTGAGCGGAACAATCTCCTCGATATGTGTCCTCAATGGGTGTTTCATTATATATCAAAAAATTGAAATACAGCCTGCATACAAATATAGACAAGAGTTGGCCAAGTTGCGATTTCAAACCTTGATGATGATACCGGTTTGATTCTGCAGATGGGATCCCAAAAGTCGTAAGTATGGATTTGTCAATTCAAAATTAACAAGTCCAATTGCCCTCTCGCCCCTCAATTCAGTTTTATTGCAACTGTATAAAGAGTGCTCCTCATTCACGCTTAAGAATCAAAAAAGGGGGAAGGCTGCCATGTTGCCCAAAGTAGCATCGCTTTTGTACGCGTGGAGCTTTCTTGCCAAAGTTGGTTGTAGGCAATTGATATTTATATGTGTCCGGGAACAAGTCTTATCAAAGGAAAAATTCGCCTTTGAGGATAATTTTGGCCGTACTCTCGATAATGAGTCTGTGGCCATCAATGAGTTCCAATTTCATCTTTCCCGTTCTTTTGGAGCATTGAAAACAATTCAAGATTTTCTTTCCCAATCGTTCACTCCAATAGTTGGCCAGGAAAGTTTGAACGGCACCCGTTACCGGGTCTTCATTAGTACCGCTCCAGGGCCAAAAATAGCGGTATTCATAATCAAACCCTGCTGTCATTGATGGAGCGGTTACAAGGACCCCGTTGATGGAATCGTGCGATTGATATAAAGCAGTAAAATCCGGCTGTAATGCCCTGAGTTGACCAACATCTTCAATGTGGATCATCAGAATCTTCATTTCCCTGTTGTATCGTACGTTGATGGTATGATTCAATCCAAGGGAATTGAGCAGGGAATTTGATGCCTTTTCAGGTTCGGTCCCGTATACCGGAAATTCCATTTGGATCTGGTCACTGGCCCATTGGATGAACAAATCCACCTGGTCAATGTTTATCAAATGGAGATGGTCGGTTTGGGTGTTTTTTTCAAAAAGTACCTTTGCAGCCGCTAGGGTGGCATGGCCACATAATGGGATTTCCATTTTGGGAGAAAAAAAGCGTATCGCAAAATGGTCCGTCCTGTCCCTTTTATGTACGAATGCGGTTTCGGAAAATCCCAACTCCGCGGCAATCGAGAGCATATTCGAGTCACCCAACGGCCTTTCGACCAAACAAACACCTGCCGGATTTCCACTGAAGGCAAGGTCGGTAAAGGCATTTACAATATATATTTCCATTTTTTGAACATTACTTTGTGGACTAACGAGGGTCGCCACAAACCCTGATAAAGCCATACGGATACCCGTGACAATCCTACCTTTTCTGTGTGGCGAAGTTGCGGGCCAATGCGGTTACCGATTTATGCCACTGAATGCATGAAGTTACGAATGTCCACTATGATGCTCGACCCCTCTTCCTCCAGGGCGAAATGTCCTGTGTCATATATATGACACTCCACGTTCTTCACGTCTTTCTTGAAAGCTTGTGCACCCGATTCCGGGAAGAACATATCATTTTTGCCCCAAACCACCAACACCGGTGGCTGGTACTCCCTCAAATATTGCTGCCATTGGGGATAGGCAGTCAGGTTGTTTCGATAATCATAGAAAAGATCCAAATGCGCCCTATGGGCTTGGGGCCTGGATAACTTCAATAGATCCAGGTTCCAACAATCGGGGTTTACCAGTTCAGGATTCCGGGTACCATGGGTATAGATCCATTTCAACCCTTCAACACCAAAATAGGACAATAGAGCATTTTCAGTTTCTTCATTTTGGTTGGCCCAAAGTTCCCTGATTCCGGCCCATCCTTCTCCCAATCCTTCCTCGTAGGCATTGCCGTTCTGTGTAATAATGGCTTTGATCTTTTCAGGGTGGGCGGTAGCAATCCTAAAACCGATCGGGGCCCCGTAATCCTGCATCATAATGGAAAATTTGTCCAGGCCAAAACTTTCGATGAAGGCATCCGTGACCCTTGCCAAATTATCAAAGGAGTAGGTAAAAGTACTTGGATCGGGAAAATCACTCTCACCAAAGCCTGGATAATCCGGAGCGATCAAATAATAGGCATCCGCAAGTCCATCCAACACTTTTCTGTACATGTGGGATGAGGTCGGAAAACCATGTAAGAGTACAATGGCAGGATTGTTAGGGTTCCCTGCTTCCCGATAGGCGATTTTCATACCCGCTATGACCTTGCTTCTGTATGCTATTTGCTGAACCATTTTTCAAAACTTTTCAATTGTACTTATGCTTGATTTCAGAATATAGCTCTCCCTGTACTCCCCAATTGTCGATCGGTACTTCATCGATGACCACGTGGGTCGTTTCGGGTCTTTTGTTCAAAATGTCCACAAGTAACTGTGTTACCCCTTTGATTAATTCCTTTTTTTGGGTTATTGTCACGTTTTCGTCGGTAATCTTGATATTGACGTATGGCATGATTTTTAATTTTTAGATTTTACACAAAATTCCGTTTCTATATTTCACTGGGAAAGGAGATGGATCACAAAATAAATGTGATTTGCATCACACTTTTCCAGCTGAAATTTGTTTGGAAATGTTTCATAACGTGGTAATTGGTTTTTGCTGTAAAGAAGGAGATTTGTATTGTTCAACTATTGGTCTTTTTTGTTCATGACATCAGTAAGTAACACCCAAAGAACAAGAAGAAACGCAACTCCGAAACCTAAAATACCAATGTTAATGCCGATCAGGGTTTTCTCACTTCCATCCAAATATTTCATGGAACCACCATAGCTTTCTTTCAGTACAAAGGCCAAGAGAAATCCACCCATGACGATCAAACTTAAAAGGCAGCTGAAGCGGGTGTCATTTTTGACCCAAACAAGCCATAAACACAGTATTCCGATACTTGAATTGGTCAACAGTTGCCATACCTCATGTATTTTGGCATGGGGTGTCCAATCCGGATTAAAGACATGGGATGAGTTGATTTCCAAAATGGGAACAACCAGGGCAAAAAGTACAATACCGAAAGTGATCAGGATTTTTTTCATTTACCTTAAAGTTTTAACGGTTGGCTAATTCCTTCCGGCCATGACACCTCCATCCACATCCCATACGGCACCGGTAACCCATGAGGCTTGTTCGGACAATAAAAACAGAATGCAGTTTGCAATGTCTTCGGGGGAACCGTTTCTTCCAACGGGGTGAAAGCCATTGAAGTTTTCCAATGCCTTTTCCGCTTCGTCCTTTCCGCCAAACACGGCATAATATACCGGAGTTTTTACCACTGCTGGGGAAATGGCGTTCACCCTTATGCCGTGATCTGCCAATTCCATGGCCAAATGCTGGGTCAAAGAGTGCAATCCCGCTTTTTGCATGGAATACGCCGAAGAAGGGGTTGCCTTTACCGCTTGTTTAGCCCACATAGAACCGACATTTACGATTGAACCACCATTGTTGTCCTTCATTTTTGAAGCCACTGCTTGGGTCAGAAAAAAGAATCCTTTGTTCAGATTCAAATACGAGTTATAATCCTCCTTGGTGTGTTCCAGGAACGGTTTTGGGAAAAATATGCCCGAAGCATTCACCAAATAATCGATTTTGTCCAATGAACCTATCTTTTTTATCAGACCATCCAATTGATCACTGTTAGTGATATCAAATTGATGTTTAATAAGATTTGGATGATCTTGGACCTTATCAGTATTGCGGCCCACAATGTGGACTATGGCACCTTTTGAAAGTAATTGTTCACTTGTGGCCATTCCTATACCACTGGTTCCACCAACAACGATGGCCACTTTGTCCTTGAAGTTTTCCATTATCTTTTTCTATTGTTTGTTATTTTATGCTGTTTTTTTGAACTAAAAGTGGGTTTGAAATGACGGGAATTACCATGAGTTTTTGGATACCCTAAGCGATATCGGCCATTTCATTAAAAACACTTTCAGTTTCTATTTTTAGCGTGGTAAAAAGTTCTTTGGCGGTTTTGTTCTTGATCAGGGGAGCAGATTGGCCGCACCAAAATGAAATTAATTCCAGCTTATTTTGTTGAAGTGCAGCGTTGCGAAGTGGTCGCATGAATAATCCTTGAATGGGATAGGGTGCTATCCTCGATGCATCTTGCAATGTTTCTTGCGCCACTATACTATCCGTTCCCCTAGCCAGGCGACCCGTAAAAGATTTGGTCAGCACGGTTTTTTCCGCTTTTTGCGAAAACAATACATTTTTATGTGCATGGGAAGCATTTGATTCCTCACAGGCCAAAAATGCAGTTCCGATTTGCGCCCCTTTTGCACCAAGAACCAAGGCAGCAGCAATTCCTCTTCCATCTGCAATCCCTCCGGCGGCAATAACCGGGATTTTAACGGCATCCACCACCCGGGGTATCAACGAAAGACCACCGATCAAGTTGTTTTCAGGTTCATCTGCAAAAGCGACCCTGTGTCCTCCTGCCTCAAATCCCGTGGCCACTATGGCATCAACCTTGGCATCCTCCAGCAAAACTGCCTCTTCCACAGTGGTGGCCGTCCCCAAGCTTAAAATGCCACGCTTTTTACATTCCTTGAGCACGGATTCGTCAGGAACACCATATACGAAACTGAAAACAGGAGGTTTTGCTTTTAAAATCGCTTCCAACTGGCGACCATAAGAATGGTCTTCGGTCAAAACAGGTTTCTCTGGAACGGGGATATTCAATTCATCAAAGTAAGGTTTGAAAACTGCCTTTGTCTTTTCAAAATCTTGATTGGAAAAATCGTTATAACTATCGTTTTTAATCCAAAGATTAATGGAGTAGGTTCCTTTGCATTTTGACTTTAGCTGATTGTTCAAGGTTAAAATTTCATCATGGCTCAAATGGTGTGCCCCAAAAGAACCCATGCCCCCTAAATTGGTTACCGTGGCCGACAATGTTATGGATGAATACCCACCACCAAAGGGCCCTTGTATTATGGGGTAGTGGATTTTCAATGTACGGGTCAAATCATTTTTCCAATTCATTTGTGTCGAGTATTTGGTAGAAGATGCTTTTTAGATAGAAAGTTGATCAGCGTTTTGCTTCAACGACCATGTTGTAAAGTAGTGCTACGGCTTCCTCGGATGATTGGGGATTTTGACCCGTGATCAGATTCCCTTCCTTTACTACAAAGGAAGACCAGTCCGGACCCTTTTGGTAGATGCCCCCGTTATCCGTCAACATGTCTTCCACCAAGAAGGGAATAACCTTGGTAAGCTTAACGGCTTCTTCCTCCGAATTGCTGAAACCCGCCACTTTTTTTCCTTTAACAAGGGGATTCCCATTTTCATCCTTTACGTATTTTAGGGCACTTGGAGCGTGACAAATCAACGCCATGGGCTTTTTACTCTTATTGAAAGATTCCAAAAGGGCGATGGAGTGCCTGTCATTGGCCAGGTCCCAGAGTGGACCGTGTCCACCCGGGTAAAATACAGCATCATATTGTTCTTCTTTCACAGATGATAGTTTCAAGGTGTTTTTTATCTTGTTTTGAGTTTCATTGTCTTTGAAATAACGTTTGGTAGATTCTGTTTGGAAGGATGGATCGTTACTTTTTGGGTCAATTGGCGCTTGGCCTCCTTTTGGGGTAGCTATCGTAATATCAACCCCTTTGTCTTTAAGGAAGTAGTAGGGAGTGGCAAATTCTTCTATCCAAAAACCTGTTTTCTTGCCCGTTGTACCAAGTTCGTCATGTGAAGTAAGGACCATCAATACTTTTATGTTCTCTTGTGCAGGAACCTTGGCCATACAGAAAACCAATAATGCCAGAACGGTAGTCAAATTTTTCATGTGTGCTATACTTTTTGTTTAAAAAATATAGACACAAAGATTGGAGGAAGTTGTTGGAATGGGAAGGACGCAAGTCACGTTTTAAAAGTGATTTGGGTCACATAAATTGGGATAATACCAAGATTAAAACTACTTTTTTTACAAAAAGGTGGGGCGGAAACCGCGGAAATTTAGCTGGCGCCAAATGCCCGTACTCCAGTTTTATAAACCCAGCTTGTCCATTTTTTCTTTTTCATATGTGGAATCTTCAGCCGGATAGCGAAGCAACCGATCATATTTCCCTGAATCTTTAGCCAAAGCATAAATTAAACTCTCACCCGCATAATTGGGTTTGCTGGAATATATGGGGTCCGTAAAGGCTTCTTTTGTGGAAATAACCATCCAACCTTTTTGTTTGAACATATCAATCAAATCATCGATGAAAAGGGCCGACAATAAATTATGGTGCAACAAGAGATTGTGTTTGATGTGCCTCCCGTTGATTTGATAGGAAAGATTTTCATAAAACTGGGCGCGTTCCCAAATGTGGGCTAGATAGAAATCCCTGTATGGGGCTAGATCCGTGTTGCTGTCTTGTTTTAATTTTTGGATAAGGCGACTATCAATATACCAGTCAGATGCATCAATGGTTACGTAGCCGATGCCATAACAAAGGGAATCCAAAAATTGACGCATGGCCGTAACTTTTTCTGGCGAGTTTCCTTCTTTCAAATAGGGAAACCGGAACAGTTTTTTATAGTTGATATACGAGTTGATCAAGGAATCGGTACGCAGGATTTCCTGTTTGAACCCGGTAATGGTCATCTTGGGGTCGTTGTAGTTGGGATGGTTCCAGGTATGGTTGGCAATTAAGTGTCCGTTATTGTCCCAGGTCTTCAATAAATACTGTCCTCTATCCGTGTCTTTTCGATTGCCGGCAACAAAAAGGGCGGCGGTTATATTTGCCTTGTCCAATTTTTGTAACAACATCCCGTTCCAATCCTCGAACTTATGGCCCGGCCTATGGGCCAGGGAACCATCGTCAAATGTAAAACTGATGGTTGGCCGCGTTTGTGCATATATCAGTTCAGGGGTAATACTGAAAATGAAAATTAGAAAGAGAAGGGGTTTAATCCAATTTGTCATATTGCTGTCCTTTTTTTCCTTTGTATTTCTTTTGATTGAACAAATAGCTGAAGGCCACATTCAATTGTGGGGTTCTGATCTGCGTGATCAATGATTGCTGAAAATCTTTACCCTTCGTCGTGATGTTGAATTTCCAGGTATTGAAAACATCCTTCGCATTTATGGTGAGCAATCCTTTGTTGTTGAACATTTTCTTACTTAGGGCAGCATCCATTCTATATACGGCTTTTCGTTTAAATTGCCCACGTTCATTACCTCCCCTAAAACGATGTTGTAACTGCAATTTTAAGGATTCCGAAATATCGAAATTAAAATGGAGTCTTCCTATTGAAGCAATCCCCTTACTATTGAAGTTTTTGTCTTGATATTGCCCTACCTGTTCAAAATAGGATGCCGAAAATGCCGTGTACAGATTGAACCAAGTCAATGGTTTGTGCGAAGCGCTCAACTCCAGTCCCAAGGTTTTACTTTTTCCAATGTTTACCTTGGTGCTCCTATATACTTCGTGGGGTTCTCTGTCTATGTCAATGGTCACTTTTTCAATAAAATAATCCTGGATATCATCCGAATGTCGGTAAAAAAGAGTCGGTGTAACAGAAAATGAATCACTAAAGTTGCCATTGTACCCCAATTCCGAAACAATGGCATAGGTTGGATTCACCGTTGGATTGCCCACTCGTATATTCCGCGAATCATCAAAAGATGAAAAGGGTATTAAGGTATTTTGACTGGGACGACTTATTCTTCGGGAAATCGATAATCTCACACTGTGCCTATCGTTAAAACCAAAATCCAAATACCCAGATGGAAACAGGTCGGTATAACTGATTTTTTCGTTGGAATCACTGGTGGCGACGACAATATTGGTGGTTTCCGAACGCAGTCCCAATTGAAAGGAAAGTTTGTCGAAACGTTTTGCGTACTGGGAGTAGAAAGCCAATATGTTTTCTTCATAAACCGTATTGTCCGTAAACTCAGGAATGATAAACATGCGATCCATGTCCTTTCGGGAAACTTCAAAATCATTTTCAATTTTTATATTTCCGTTGCGCATCCCCATTTCCAATTGAGAAGTTTTGGAGAATGGATGGATCCAATCCAGGGAAAATATATGTCTTCTTTCCTCAACATTATTAAGAACACGGTCTTTGTTCAGAATGGATGCATCGGGAAAGATGATGCTGTCCAAAATGGTAGAGCTACCCTTCTCGTTGGACAACTGTTCACTAAGACCAAAATCGATTACTGAACCCTTGTTGTTCAGCTGAAGTTCATAATTCCCTCGTATTTGAACAAAGTTATTCCGATATGCCTCTGCACCATTTCGGGTTGAAATTGCGGTAATGGCTCCATTGGACAAATCGGTATATTGAATGTCGTTGCGATTGTCCAATTCTGCAATGCGGTATGTGAGGTCCACCGTAAAGGTGTGCTTTTCATTCAAGCGCCATTTTCCGCCTAGGTTGTTCAATACATAAAACTGCTCCAAAATACGCTCGGAAGTTTGTTCGAAGTCCGGTGCGGATGCCACAAAATTATCAACTTCAAGCTCGCTCCATGCCCTGGGCTCCGAGTAACCGAAACCACCATTGTAGTACCAACTTGTTTTTTCGCCACCTTGATTCAGATTGACATTCAACCCCGAATTGATACGGATTCCGGAGAAAACCTCGGCACTTCCGGTAAATTGTTTCTTTTTCCCTTTTTTTAGCACCACATTAATGATGCCTCCTGTGCCATTTGCATTATACCTGGAAGAAGGGTTGGTGATCACTTCAATCCTATCTATCGAGCCGGTCGGGATTGTGCGTAAAAATGCCGCGGTACTTGTAAGTCCGCTCACATGGCCATCAATGAGTATCTGAACATTTCCATCGCCCCGTATACTCACGGCCCCATCCACCTCCACTTGCACCGAGGGAAGGTTCTGCATCACATCTACCAAGCTCCCCCCACTTACTTGCAAGTCTTTTGCAACATTATAGACCTTTTTGTCCAGTGCAATTCGTTGAAGACCATCAGCTTTCACGATCACTTCATCCAGGGCAATATCGGTTGAAATGACTATGGGGCCAAGATCGGTATTTGCGGCTGTCTGTGTCAAATCGACCTCTTTTGCATAGGATTTAAGGCCAACTACGGAAACTTCCATGTTATACAACCCCTTATTCAAATATATTTTGAACTTGCCATCTTCGCCTCCCAAAACTCCTACAATGGTACTATCAGCGGTTTTGGTCTTGAAAATTACACTGGCATATGGCACCGATATGCCCTGTGTATCCAATATGTGCCCGGTTACTTCAATTTGCTGGCCCCATAGCATTGAGGATGTCAGTAAAAATAGGAGATGAATCAAAAAGGGGAGGGGAGATTGTCTTTCCATTTTGGGCAAAGGAATTCCTGGCGGCACAAAAACCGCTTAAGAAGGTTACTACTATTTTTGGGAAACTTAACTTATGGTAGCCCCGTCAACTTACTTTTTAAAGAAATCAGAGGGATCCAGATGTTGTTGGTTTTTCCGCACCTCATAATGCAAATGGTAACCAGAAGAGAGGCCGGTTGTGCCAACATACCCAATTACATCTCCTTTTTTGATAGAAAAATTGGCTTCAGTCGCAAAACCATCGAGATGGGCATACCAAGTTTGAAAACCATCTGCATGATTGATGATGACCAAATTTCCCCAATTTCCATCAAGTTCTGCTTTGGCTATGGTACCGTCGGCTGTGGCCAGAACAGGAGTGCCCTTCGGCGCTCTGATGTCAACACCTTGGTGTACTATAATTTTACTGGTTTTCGGTTGCCTTACCTGTTGCCCAAAAACACCCGTAATAGTATTGGGATCATATTTTTGCAAAGGAAATATGGAAGGCGGCTCAACTTGGATCATTTCTGTTCCGCTTTGGACATTCGGCAGTTGTGGTGGAGCGGCATCAGGAACATTAAAGCCAAGGATAATGGCAACTACGCCAAATAGTAGGAAGGCATAAGCCAATGAATAATGCTTTTTCGATTGGTTCTTTGTAATCATGTCGATTCGTTTTTTGATTATTAAATTGTTGAAATAACTCAAGGAATGATATTCTTTTGCTCGGTTGATGTTATCTAGGATCAGACCAAGGTAATCGGACTTTTTTATCTCCATTTTAAGCACATGTGCATCAGCTTGGTATTCGTGTAAGGCCTTAAGGGTCTTGCGATACGTAGCTGCTATGGGATTGAACCAAAACATTGCCGTATAGAGTTGGGTGAACACAAGATCAAGGGTATGCCGGTGCTTGATGTGGGCCACCTCATGCTGTAACACCATATGGTTTATATTTTCAATTTCACTTTCTGGAACAAAAATCCAATGGAAATAAGAAAAGGTTGATGATAAATTGGTCAATAACAACTCATGACCATTATAACGGTGCTTCTTTGCCTTATGCTTTATTCCCAATATTTGTTTTGTTGCTACAAGCGACCGTACCAACACGAATACAACCCCGGCTAGATAAATTGAAAGCAACAATTGAACAAAATCAAGGTGGTGCAGCCATGACCCGGCTTCCGAAATTTCATGGTTTGTTACAATTTCAAAAAATGGGGCCCCTTCTGGTTCCAACATCAATTGGGGCAATGGTGAGACCAAGGATTGGGTATTGATTTGTTGGATCAGTCCGGTGATATCGATAAGAGGAAGCAGTAGGGACAACAGAGGTAGGGACAAAAGAATGGCCCTATTGACCTTATGGAAAGTAAGCCCACTCACAAAGATTCGGTACATACCGAATAATAGCGTAAAAACCACAGAAGACTGTAGTAGATATAATAGAAAATTACTGGCCATCCTTTTTCAGTTTGTCTATTTTCTGTTCCAACAATGACTTGATTTCTTCCAACTGGCTCAAGTCAAGATCTTCATTCTCGGTGAAAAAGTTGACGAATTTCACCTTAGATCCGTTAAAGAAATTGGTGACCACCGTGTTCAATTGCCCCTTAAAATAACGTTCCTTTGAAAACACCGGGGCATATTGCCTTATTTTACCAAAACTTTCATATTTCAGAAAACCTTTCTTCACCAAAACCCGCACCACTGTTGAGATTGTGGTATAGGCAGGGCGCGGTTCGGGAAATTGTTCCACAATATCTTTTAGGAAAGCTTTTTCCAGCTTCCACATGTATTGCATAACCTGTTCTTCAGCTTTTGTCAGTTCGTTCATGAGGTAAATATAATTCAAATTTTTAAATACGACTATAAATATAGTAATATAACTATAAATATAGTAATATATCGATTTTCATTTTTTTAAAGGATGTTTAAATGGTCTTAGCTATACCATCACGTTTGGACAATTTGGAAGCAATGATACTTATGATGAACAGCTGCGTGACATGAAACAGCATCAGTGGCAATAGCATAATACCGATAGAGAATGAGGCTGGGAAAAGGATGCTGGAGAAAACTGTGCCATGCACCAAGGATTTTTTGGTGCCACAAAACTGGGCGGTAATAGTGTCCTCAATAGAAAATTGTAGTTTTTTGGACAACCAGCCAATGGAGAAATAGACCAAAAAGAAGAGCAGTAGCACCGCCGCATAGATCAAAATGAGTTGCTGTATCTCCACCGAATCAAATACACCGTCCTCAAAGGAGTGTACAAAACTTTTGTAGATGATCAACAAGATGACCAGTTTGTCGAATGTGGTTAGAAAAGTACTGTAGCGCGACGCAAAGGCACCCAAATAACGATGCAGCAAAAGACCAACGGCAACCGGAAAAAGAATTTGCAGGGTTAAGTTGGTGTATACCTCCAAAAAACTAAAATCGCCCGATTGCTGTTCCAAAAAAATACCCATCCAAAGTGGTGTTACCAGAATACCGATCAAACCCGAAATACTCGCATTGAAAATGGCGGCCGGAATGTTGCCTTTGGCAATGGACACCATCACCACGGAGGAGGATACCGTTGATGGGAGGGAAGCCATAAATAAAAACGCCAACCAAATATCAAAATATGCCCCTGACTTGAAAAGTGGGTAAAAGGTAAGAACAAGCAAAGGGAAAAAAATAAAGACAATGGATTGCACCAATAGGTGTAATCGCCAATTTTTTAAGCCTTGTCGTATTTTTTCCGGATTGAGTTTTAGCCCATAAAAAAAGAAAATCAATGATATGCCCACCTTGGAAATGGTATCCAACGGAACCGTACTATTCCGGCTTGCAGGACCTGGAAGAAAGTAGGCCAAAAGTATTGCTATGATAATGCCTACAACAAATCTGTCGATTTTAATCGATCTCTTCATGCTTTTACTTTGGTGATGGCACTGCTATATGGATTTTTCACAACAAATACAGTTTGAAATCTAACTCGGGCCAATCCTGCCAAGTCACAAAGTAAAACCATATAAAGGTTAATGTTATTGCTTTTGAAAAGAATTTGGAAAGACTTGGTGGAAAAAGGAATAGTCTCTTTCCAGAGTTGTCTCGTTGAATAATCTGATGTGCGCCATTAACTTCTCTGATGATTAGGAATTTCCCATAGATCTGCTGCCTTTTCGAATGATTTTTTTACTTGCTTCCCCTTTTGTCACCGTTCCATTATCTTCCAACCAAACGATGGCACCGGTGGGACACCGCTGAATGGGCACTTTGGTATTATGGTTTTCGGCATAATTGATAACCGGGAGATTGTTTTTCATGGTAATCAATTCACCAGGTGCGTCCATGGCACATCTGCCGCAGGCCGTACAGCCCACCTGACAATCCTCGAGGATGGCCTCGCCGTGTTCGAGGTTTTTACAGGCCACCCAAAGGTGACGGCTAATAGGTTGAAGTGAAAATAGGTCTTTGGGGCAAACTTCCACGCAATCGCCACAGGCGGTACATTTGGATGGATCAACTACGGGTAACCCATGTTCGTTCATGGTAATGGCATCAAAATCACACACCGTTTCACAATCCCCATGACCCAAACAACCCCAAAAGCAACCCTTGCCACCACCCGAAACCAAGGCGGCAGCTTGGCAACTTTTAACGCCCACATACTGGGCACGATTGATGGCCACGTTCGTTCCGCCGGCACAAGCGAGACGTGCGACCCTTTTTTCTTCGGCACCCATAGCCACACCGAGAAAGTTCGCAATGGCCAGTCTACCCTCATCTGAACTCACCGTACATTTTCCGGGCAGTGCTTTGTTGTGAACCAATGCTTCAGCGAAAGGCCGGCAACCGGGAAAACCACAAGCACCACAATTGGCATGGGGCAGCATGTCCTCAACAGTGTCAATGCGGGGATCTTCATTGACAAAGAGCTTCTTGTTTGCAACAATGAGCATTATTGCAAGCAATAGGGTTAACCCTCCGAGTGCGGCCACTGCAATGATCACGGACATATCAATTCTTGTTTAAATTCATTTAGTTCTCCTTTTCAACCTAGCGCAATAATGGTTAAAAAATAATTTCGGCCCATTTTCTTCCGGCAATCAACTCCGCTTTGCGAAGTCTCCATTTTTCTTCGGAACCCAAAATGTTGGCAAAGGCCTTATTGAGTTTGTCCAAAATGGTTTCATATCCGGCAACATACACATAGGTATTGGTCTGGTTGAGCAATTTCTTCAATTCCTTGGTTTGTCCTTCCAGTGCTTTTTCAAGTTCAATGGGGTCTGCCCAATGGGGACGTGGACTCAATGCATGAAATGCTTGGAATGTAGCCTCATCATAATAATTGGTAAGGTCACCATCCTTGTCGTTGAGGTACAGCAATTCCAAACCGCTGCGTGCCCCATAAAATAGCCGGATTTGCCCTTTCCAGTCCTTCACATTTTTATAAATGTGTTTAATAAAAGCGCGGAAGGGGGCAATGCCCGTACCCATGCCGATGAGAATCAAATTGGCGGTTTTGTCCTCTGGTACCCTAAAAGGCAATTGGAACGGACCGGTAACTGTGATTTCATCCCCTTTTTTTCTGTCGCATAAATAGTTCGAGGAGACACCTTCATATTCTTCACCGCTGAATTCATCCACATAGGAGCAGCGTTTCACGAGCATGGTAATTTGTGGGTTGCCATTGGCATGCTTGGGTAAATCGGCCACACTGTATAGCCTATGGTGCAGCTCGTTTCCAAATTCACCATTGGATTTCACCAATACGCCGAAACTTTGGTCGACTTCGCAGTCGAATTTCGGGTCTTTAACTTCAAGTACGATCTCACGCACTTCATCGGTGTCCAAGGGCGTTAACCGCACCGTGTTCTTAACCACCGCCTTATACCTTTTTTCGGTATCAAAATCTGATAAATGTGCCATTTTAGTATGTATTGTGTTAGGTATATTTTTAGTTGCCCATCTTTTTTAATACGCCTTTTCAGGCTCCGTGTGTTCGTTGTCCTTTCGTTCGCATATGCCTGTGCAGCCACAATTGGAACAGCTCCTTCTGCCCGCCAAAACATCGTCTTCAAAATATTCTTCACGGAAGGTCTTTTTCCACAAGGTCTGCACCAGTGCCCAAACCAGTACAATGGTTACCGTTAAGCCAATTCCTATAACAAGTGATTTGATCATCTGTATCTAATTTAAGCGCCGAGACCTGCAAAGCCCATGAAACAAAGTGATAATATGCCAGCGATGAACAAGGTCAATGCCGTTCCTTTCGAAATACTCGGTACTTCGGCAAAATTCAGTTGTTCCCGTATGCCTGCGATCAATACCAAGGCCAACATAAATCCTGCGCCAGCACCAAGGGAATAGACCACGCTCTGTAAAAATCCGTAGCCCTTGCTCGTTTGGAACAACGCCACAGCAAGTATGGCACAGTTGGTGGTGATCAATGGGAGAAATATGCCCAGTGATTTGAACAATGCCGGACTTATTTTCTTAATGAACATTTCCACCAATTGAACCGTGGAGGCAATCACAACGATGTAACTGATCAATTGGAGAAACGGTGCATTGATACTAACCAAAAATGCATGGATGCCATAAGCACTCATGGAACTGATCAACATCACGAACATGACGGCGCCACCCATTTTGGTGGCCGTTTCCATTTTGCCCGATACGCCCAAGAATGGACAAATGCCCAAGAAATAGGCCAGAACAAAGTTGTTGACCAAGGCAGCATTGAGAAATATGGTTCCTAAGGATTCTGTATTCATGATTTGGCTTTTTTTGTTTGTACCTTATTTATGACCAACAACCAAGCTGCCAAGGTGAAAAATCCACCGGCGGGCAATATCATCACTATCCAACTTTGATAGCCTTCTGGGAAAATGGACATGTCGAAAATTGAGCCATTGCCGAGTATTTCCCGGACGGCCCCGAGACAAAAAAGTGCGAATGTGAACCCCAAACCCATGCCCAAAGCATCCAAAATAGATCTGCCAACTGAATTTTTCGAAGCAAATGCTTCGGCCCTGCTCAAAATCAAACAGTTGACCACGATAAGGGAAATAAAGGCACCCAAGCTTTTGTGCAGCTCCACACTGATGGCCTGTATGGCATAATCGGTTACCGTAACAAAAGTGGCAATGATGAGTATGTAGGAGGCGATCCGAACTTGTTTGGGCACAAAATTTCGTAACAGGGAAACCAAAATGTTCGACATCAACAAAACAAAAGCAGTGGCCAAACCCATGGCGAGGGCATTTTCGGCTGTATTGGTGACCGCCAAGGTTGGGCACATGCCCAATACCTGTACAAATACAGGATTGTCGCGCCAGAGTCCTTTGATGAACTCATCGGTGGAGGTCACTTTTTGTTTTTCATTGCTCATTGCTTTCCTTTTTATAGTTTTCGTATAGCACAGGAACAACATTTGATGTGCTTTCGCCCAGGATATTCCCTACAGCCCGGGAAGAAATGGTGGCTCCTGTTATGCCATCGATCTCCCAATCATTTTGTTTTTGGCCTTGCTTCACGGTTATTATTTTGTTCCGAAGCTGGCCGTCTTTAGAAATACGCACGTCCAATGCCTTAAAATTGTTTTGAAACTGTTCGTCCTTTGCGATTTTATCACCAAGTCCTGGGGTTTCCTTGCTTTCCAACACCTGAAATCCTATAATGGTTTGTTTAGCAGGATCGTATCCGTACAAAACCCGGATGAGGTCAGCATAACCTTGACCGGATGCTTCCACGGCATATCCCACCAATTTTCCATCGGAATCATGGCCAGCATAAAGGGTGGTTTCGGGTTTGTCACCTTCTTGAATTTCGAAGAGTTTTCCATCGGCAGCCACACCAAAAGCCTGGGTGTTGACCGTTCCTGGAAGTACTTCAAAAATGGCTTTTTCCAAGGCCTCGGCTTTTAATCGCGTTACCCGGGGCAACGTCAACTCAAATGACATCACGATTAGAAAAGCGCTGATGACACCAATCCCGACCATGGCCAGCAGCATTTTTTTACTGTTCGCAGGGTTTTGCATTTTTATGTTGGAAGCTTCACTCATGCGGCTTTCATTTTTTGTTGGGTTCCATAAACCCGATTTTTTATGACCGAATCAATATGCGGTGATATGGCATTTGTCAAAAGGATGGAGTACATGACCCCTTCCGATAAACCGCCCCAAACCCGGATTACAATGGTCAAAATGCCTATGATGCCACCATAGATCCATAGACCGATCGGCGTAATTGGAGACGAGACCATATCAGTTGCCATAAAGACGGCCCCCAGCATCAGACCCCCGGAAAACAACATGAACCAAGGGGAGGGATAGACTTCACTGTTGATCAGATAAAGGATGCCACTCAACACAAAGGCGCTGGTCAATACAGCTACTGGAATCCGCCAGTTCATCATGTTTCTGGCAATCAGGTACAGACCGCCCAAGATGATGATCACTGCACTGGTTTCACCAGCGGAGCCACTGATTTGGCCAAAGGCCAATTCTGCTGTTGAAGTAGTGATGCCATCAAACTTAAAGGCCGCTAACGGGGTTGCACCGGAAATGGCATCAAATTTCGGTTCCATGAAGGGTAAAGTCAATATCGAACTGGCAACGGATGAAAATCGATCGGGCAGAAAGGCGGGATGCCAAGTGGTAATAGCCACGGGAAAGGCAGCTTGCAAAACAGCCCTAGCAACCAAGGCCGGATTGAACACATTATAGCCCAATCCACCGAAGATATACTTACCCAATGCTATGCCAATTACACCGCCAATAAAAGCCATCCACAAGGGAAAACTTGGAGGCAAAGTGAGTCCCAATAAAATCCCGGTGATAACTGCTGAATAATCGCCAACAGTGGTCTCTTTTTTGGAAATTTTGCACAACACATGTTCGGTCAAAACACTGGCGAACGTTGCTGTGGCAATGACCAACAAGGCGTTTATTCCAAAGGAATACACAGAGAAAAACACTACGGGTAACAAGGCCCAAACCACATTTTTCATGATTTGGTTTGTGCTTCGCCCTTTAAAGATGTGTGGCGATGTGCTGATATCCAAGGTTTTTTTAAGCATGGGCTTTCTCTTTTTTTTCGGCTTCCCGTTTTCGAACTATCCGTTTTGCCTGTCTGAAATACTGTACCAATGGAATGTGGGACGGACAGACATAGGTGCAGGAACCACATTCAAAGCAATCCATGAGGTTAAAATCCGATACCATTTCGTCATACGCCTCAAATTTTGCCAAAATCCCCAGTTTTGAAGGATTCAATAAAATGGGACAGGCATCTACACAAGCACCACATTTGATGCAGGGGTAAATGGTGGTTGGTCGGTTGACCTCTTTTTTGGTGAATACCAAAATACCGGAGGTACCCTTCACGATGGAAATGTCCAAATTGGAAACGGCCATCCCCATCATCGGGCCACCCATATACACCTCACTGATTTCCTCATCAACACCTACTTGTTCCAAAACAAATCGCAAAGGCGTTCCTACAGGAATCAGATAGTTGCCCTTCTTTTTTACCCCGGGTCCAGTAATGGTAATCACACGTTCCTGAATACCGCGACCATGGGGCAACAATCGACCTATTTCAGCCGTGGTGGCCACATTGACCACCACAGCTCCCACTTCTATGGGCAGTTTGCCCGAAGGGATTTCTGTTCCCAGAATGGAGGTGATCAACATTTTTTCGGCCCCTTGCGGATATTTTACCGGTAGCACCTGCACCGTAACGGGCAAATCCTTGGGGAGATGTTTCGTCAAATGATCGGCGGCATCTTGCTTGTTGGCCTCAATACCGATAATAGCCCTTTCCGCTCCCGTCACTTTCAACAAGTATTTGATACCCATAAAAATGTCGGCTTCCTGCTCAAGCATAACCCGGTGGTCCGTGGTTAGATAGGGCTCACATTCCACACCGTTGATGATCAGGGTTTCGCATGTTTTCCCTTCCGGAATTTTCAATTTGACATGGGTCGGAAAGGCGGCACCACCCAACCCTACAATTCCGGCATCCTGGATGCCTTGCAAAATTTCTTCGGGTGTGGCCGTATCTGGATCTATCGGATTTCCTTCCAATACTTCTTGGGTTGAAAAAGGAAAAGCTTCCAGATAAATACCGGTTGACATCTTACCCGATATCGTCGGAACATTGGCAATTTTCCGCACTTTTCCCGAAACAGGGGCATGCAGGGGAACTGACACAAAGCCATTGGCCTTGGCCAATAATTGGCCCCGCTGCACTTCCTGACCCTCCCTTACCACTATTTCCGAAGGAGCACCAATATGCTGGGCCATCGGTAAAATAATGACTGGAGCAAAAGCAAACTGTCTTATGGGCAGTCCACTTGTTTCGTCCTTACTTTCGGGAGGATGTATTCCGTGCTTGAACGTGTTCTTATGAAGATTGAAAAGCGCCATTATGCTATAGGTATATCAATTATACTTTTCAGCTCGACTTATCCATTTCTCAATATCTTTTGCAGAACGTTCGGCCGGTAATCCTGGATGAATAACCCCAGCTGTACATTTTTCCGCGGCTTTTACCAAGTCCTCATAAGGTCCGGCCTTCGGATTTTTGATATAGGCCTTATTGTTTTCGTTGTATGCAAAAATGTTTGCGTTGAGTTTAATGCACTCATCACAAGAGCTGCATTCATCGGTTTCCAACCACGGTGCCATATATTCCCCATTCGATGGTTTTTCAGCAACGTCCACGTCTTCGGTCTTGGCTGGTTGGGACAATGCCATTTTCAATAAGCCGTTGCCATTGCCTCCTGCCAATTGTATCAATCCTTGGGCGATATTACTGACCACCTCGGTCCGTATTTTTTCTTCGAGGTTTTCTTCTTCTTGTTTTTCGGGTTCGGCTCCTGCAATGTCTCGCAGCATCAACCAGAAATCCCTGCGTTCCTCACAGGATTCCACTATGGGTTTGGCCACCAAAACCCGGCTGAGTTTCTGACTTCTGTCCACAGCCCAGATGTAGGGGAACTTGCCTTCACGTCCGTTTTCATCCAACTCCAAAAAGTCCACCAAAGGCATCATATTATCATTCCAAGCGCTGCGAGGCACTTTTCTGAAGTGTTTTCTGAATCGTGCTTCTGTCAACGCAAAGTCCGCAAAGGTCATCGGCAATTGCATGGTGCGTTCCTGGCCGTACTCCAAATATTTCAAATCATAAGTGGGCCAGATTTGGTCTATGGCAGGGTTTCCTGATAGATCAAATGCTTCACGTGCTTTTATACCATTGTCGGGATTGTATCTGAAAAGGGGATAGGCCCTGGATTCGACCGCCAATTTGGCTTGGTTGGCCCCTTTATCGTCAGCTACACCATGTTCGGGTTGACAAGTGGTGTATAGGTTGAACAATGCAGGTCGCTTGGTCATCAATCCGTCGATGAATCCTTCGATCATTTGGCTGGTGTTCGCCAAGGTGGCCTGCATCACATAGGTGTTTCGGTGTGCCATGGCAATAAGACCTATTTCTTTTCGAGGCTCGCTTTTGCCTTTCCACACCTTGCCGTATTGGGCCATATCGGAAACTTGACCGATAAATCCGGATGTACAGGCTTGTCCACCCGTATTGGAATACACCTGGGTATCCAAAATGATGACTTTGATCGGTTTGCCCGAAGCCATCATACGGGATAGGTTTTGGAAGCCGATATCGTACATGGCACCATCACCGCCCAAGGTTACCACGGGAGGACAGAGTAACCATTCTTCATCCGTAAATTGTTTCCAAGTAAAATAGGTGAAGAAATCGTCATGTTCCGATGGATTGTATTTGCCTGCCAGTTCCAATTCCGCCTTACGGATGGTTCTAAAACCATCGGCCATTTTGGCCATATGTCCTTCAAATACACCCATCGCCATGGAAGGTGAATCTTGGAACAAATGGTTGGCCCAAGGGAAGGGATAGGGGTTGAACGGCCAGGTACTGCCCCAAACAGAGGAACAACCTGTTGAATTGAGAATACCCATGTTGGAACGACCCTTTCCGGTGGTGCCATTGGTGTATTTCCATTTCAATCTGTTCAATTGAGCCAGTAGTTGGGTCACGTTGCGCAACCATTCTTGATCAATGGGTTCGCCTCCATGTTCAGATTCCAGTCTTCGGGTGATTTCCGACATGGTCAAATCCGAATTTTGCATTTCGGAAACGATTTTGGCCATGGTATCCGAATCGGCCAAGTTCACACGCTCCATCAATTTTCCTTGGATGTGTTTTTCCAGTTTGTCGGTCAACTCTTCCAAGTAGGCCATATGTTTTTCTATGCGTGGTTGCATAAGGGATTCCACGGTAGCAGTAAAAATATGCACCACGGATTTTTCGGAACAACCCAAACAGGCACCATCGCCACTGGCAAAATTCAAGTAGGCATCTTTGTTCAACAGGATGGTTTCCAGCGGACCTATTTTTTCTTCAAGGTCATCGATGCGATTGAATTTTTGTGGGGTATTGGGCAAGTCCAACCAGAAATCCCATTCTTTGTTCAGTTTGGCAATAGATCCTTCGGTCTGTGGTATTTTGATCAATGCATCATCGTTACAAACGTCTACACATTCCATACATCCCTTACAAGTGTTCGGATTGATGGTGATACTGAATAATCCGCCACTGTTTGCTTCTTTTTTCTCGTGCAGATCGTAGTAAGGCCGGGTCAATGCAAAATTGAATTCGCCCAACTCTTCCTTGAACCAATCAAATTCCTGGGTCATTTCCTTGCTGTTGCCCAGTTCGTCCAAGGTCATATCTATGGCATGTTGCATAAAGTCATTTACTGTGGCTCCATTTTTGGAGGAAGCAAACAATTTTCTAACATGCCCTTCCATTTTACGGACTGCTTTGGGCAAATGTTCCACCTTACCGTGGTTGTTTTTGACACGTTTCACGATGGTGTCGAAAACATCGGATACTTCACTCACCAATCCTGGAATGGCCGTATCGGGACAAATGGTATAGCAATTTCCACACGCGGTACAATTGTTTGGAATCCATTGGGGATGTTCAAACCGAATTCCGGTCATGTTTCGGAACACGGAGGTTACAGCGGGCATCACACTTAAACCGATAAATGGATCGGTAAGGTTGTCGTTGCCCATTCCTTGCAAGTAGAAATTACCGGTCTGCTCCCAAAAACGATGGATATCACTGAGCTGTGATTCACTTTGTGGGATTTCTTTCATCAGCCTTGGAATGGGAAGGGTTTCTTTTACACTGCCATTGGCCTTGTGTCCGGCACCCAAAACTTTGTTGGTAATTTCATGGACTTCATCAAAGCCACGTTTGACCACGCGCATGTTGTCATCAACCACGCGTTGGCCCTTCGATCCAAACTTATGCTGTAATTGGTCTTCAATGGCCTTCAATAATTTTTCATCGGACAAACCGGATTTTTCCATTAAAGGAGAGGCGGCGAAAAATGCCCCTTGGAAGGCAATGCCTTGCATACGTAACTGCAATTCGGGGTCGGTGGCCTCTTCACGGGCAATTTTAAAGCCATCGATATAGAACACATGAATATCATTGTTGATGATCATTTTTTGGTAGTGTTCTGGAATATCGGCCCAAACTTCGTCAGGTGTTTGTTTATCACTTTGAATAATGAAGTTTCCTCCCTTTTTCAAACCGGCCAGTGCATTGGTGTGTTTAAATACATTGGGGTCGGGGGAAAGCACTACATCCACAAAATAATACTCGCAATTTATCCGAATGGGCTCAGCGGAAGCCGCCAAATAATAAGTGGTGGGTTGTCCTTTTTTCTCCGAACCGTATTTTGGGTTGGCCTTAATGTTATAGCCCAATAATTCATACAAGGTCATGGCAAGGTTCTTACCTGTTGTGATAGCGCCCCATCCGCCAATGGAGTGGAAGCGGACCGTAATGGCATCTTTAGGCATCAGGTTGGGGTTTTCGGAACCCCTGACGGACAATTCCTTTACCTTGGGATACGATTCTTGAATGGACTCCTGATAGGCTTTTTGTTTGGGGGAGTGGGGGATTTCCCGAATAAAATCTATGGAGAGGTAGAACTGTTTTTTGTGTTTGCCATCGGGCAACATATTTTCTATGGCCCCAATAATACCCTCGGGTTGCAAATCCCGGCTACCCATTCCGAAGGATCCCGAATAAATGGCGGGCATTTCGGAAATGGAATAGGAGGTCAATTCCGGATAGGCTTTATTTTTTTTGTCCCTACCATTTTCAACACACTTGTTCAAAACAGAACGGACTTCTCGAGTGATGGGAGAATCCACGGCCAATGGTTGGTCCAAACGTTCCAAAATGGTGACCGCTTTTTTGCCTTTCAAGATCTCACCAAGCATATCGGATGGGAATGGGCGGAACATGACAAGGTCCACCACACCCACTTTTATGCCGCGAGTTTCACGCAAATAGTCAACAACGGCTTCGGCACTGGGCACCAAACTTCCCTGACCCAAAATCAGGTAATCGGCGTCATCGGCCTTATAGGTCATCACTCGTTGGTATTTCCTTCCGGTCAGCTCAAAATATTCATCAAAAGCGCGATCGGTCAACTCTTGGATGTGATCGAAGAAGAACGGACGTTGGGCGGCAACGCTCTGCATGTAGGAATCCTGGTTTTGTACAATGCCGGCCATCACAGGGTTGTCCACATCCCACAATTCGGGAATTCGGCGACGTGTCTCGCCGTATATGATGCGTTGGGCCGGAGTAGGAGTTTTGATGATATCGTCCGGTCTGCCCAAATATTCTTTGATCAATTCGCGTTCGGGCAAAAGGAAGGATTCGATCAAGTGTGTGGTCAAGAACCCATCCTGCGCGATGATGCCGGGGGTAAGTGCCAGTTCAGCAATGCGGTGTGCTATAATATTAAGGTCGGCAACATGCTGTGCCTTTTTTGCAAACATTTGGAAAAACCCGGTGTCATCAATGGCATGGTAATCGTCATGGCCCGCGTGTACGTTCAGTGTCGATTTGGTCATGGCACGTGCTCCGATGTTCAAGACGTAGGTTAGGCGTTTACCCACGGCGGCATAAAGGGATTCGTGCATGTAGGCAATACCTTGCCCAGATGAGAAGTTGGAAGCCCGCAACCCTGTCATGGAAAGACCAGCCGTGACCGCTGCTGCGGCGTGCTCCCCTTCGGGTTCAATAAAAATCAGCGGTTTTCCGGAAATGTTCAAATGGCCTTTGGCAGCCGCATCTGCCCAATACTCACCCATCTGTGTGGATGGGGTAATGGGAAATGCCCCCGCCGCATCTGTGGATTCACGTTCGCACATAATGGCGGCCGTGTTTCCGTCCATCGCAACCGGTTTTCCGGGATATTTATATTTGGATGATTTTTTGTCTTTGCTCTTTGTTACGTCTTTTTGAATTCCAATTTTCTGCAGGACTGACTGGCTCATAATATGAGGATTAATGTTGTGGTATATAAGTGAGGTACGCTTTCAAAATTTTTGGTTTGGGACTCCTGCCAGTTGTTTGGCATAGGAGGCCAGGTCAATGCAGCTTTTCATACGACTGTATTCTGCACTGTATTCATCGTCCCTAGAAAATGTGATGGGGCCCAAATCAAAACTGTGGAATGTGCTGCTGATGGTTCGGCATTTGTCCAATAAGTTTTCCACGGTATCTTCCTCGTTGAAATTATTCCCGTGTTTTAATAGAAACCCTTTTAAATAATGGGATATGGATTTTCGGGCACTTCTGCATACCATATATGGTACCACATCTTCTGCTGGTCGATTCAATTCACTTTGGGCCGCCTCAAGAAATTGATCAGCCTGCTCGAACTTGGTATTGATTTGATCGGTGTCCATTGTAATAAATTTTGTCTAACAATTGGGAACCATGGAATTGTTAGGAAATTTTCTTAAAATTATTGAAACTAAGATGTTCATTTAATGACATTTATCAGGAAGCATTTAAAAATCAAAGTGGAGAAGGGAATGGTAAAGCCCAATGGGATTTCTTACCTAAAATTATTTTGCTTTGTTTTGCTGCTGACTCTGGTAATTTTGGCTTGTAAGCAAAACAAAAGGGAGACCGAATCTTTTATGGAAACCGAAAACACCCAACAACACAGCAATTTTTTCAGCAAAAGCATTTTTGGGAAAATGCCCGATGGATCCATAGTGGAAAAATTCACCTTGATTAATGCCCAAGGCATGGAGGTGGACGTGATTACCTATGGCGGCATCATTACTCGTTGGACCGCTCCCGACAAGAATGGACAATACCAGGATGTGGTTCTTGGTTTTGAAGATTTGGAATCCTACGTGGAGGGCAACCCATTTTTTGGTGCATTGGTGGGCAGGTATGCCAATCGAATTGCCAAGGGCACCTTCACTTTGGAGGGAGAAACCTATACATTGGCCCTAAACGATGGTGAAAACCACCTGCATGGCGGTAATAAGGGGTTCGACAAGGTAGTGTGGAAAGCTACACCCAAGGTCACCAAAACAGGTGCAGTTTTGGAACTGACCTATACCAGCCCAGATGGGGAGGAAGGTTATCCGGGTAATTTGGAAGTAAAGGTAACCTACGCCTTGACTCCTGAAAATGCACTGGACATTCAATATGAGGCCAGCACCGATAAACCAACCATTGTAAATCTTACTCAACACAGCTATTTCAATCTTTCCGGGGATTTTTCCCAAAGCATTGAAGACCACGAACTGGTTTTGCATGCCGATGCCTATTTGCCCGTGGACGACGGTTTGATCCCGACCGGGGAAATTGCTCCGGTTGCAGGGACCCCATTTGATTTTAAGCAACCCAAACCCATTGGAAAAGATATCCAATTGGACAACGATCAATTGAAATTGGGAAAGGGTTACGATCATTGTTGGGTGTTAAATGAAAGGGAAGATGGCTTTGGACGGATTGGTTATGTGCACCACCCAGAGTCGGGACGGTTCTTGGAAGTGTATTCGAACGAACCCGGTGTCCAGCTGTATAGCGGTAACTTTTTGGATGGCACGTTTTCGGGTAAAAAAGGCAATGTTTTTGGAAAACGGGCGGGATTTTGTTTGGAAACTCAACACTTTCCGGATAGCCCGAATCAACCCAGTTTCCCCAGTGTTCGCTTGAATCCGGGCGAAACCTATTTTTCAAGGACCCTTTTTAAATTTTCTGCAAAACCCTGAATGCAGTATACGATGATTGGATTGGAAATGTCGTTCCAAATCTGTTTATAAAGGTTATAAATCCAACTATTCATTCCCTTTGATATAGGTTTGGGAAGAAATGTTACCAATAAAATCATATCATGATTTGTCATGGCCCGTGCTGGGTATTTTAGAAAATAAGTCTTGTCTTGTCCTTTTGTGAAGATGGGAAAAAACTGATTTTTATTCCGTAAGTTGCAGGTAGCAATCAACTAAACAAACATAAAAATGGCAAAAAATGCGCTTGCTCACCAGCCGGTGGGAGTTGCCCAGTTATGGATTTTCATGCGCAGGTATTTCCTATTCCTATTTAGTACCACACTTTTTTTTCAAGGGTATGGTCAAATTCAAAATGATTCCTTGGCTATCGTCCAATTACTGGAAAGGGAATCGTTGACCTGGCGAATGGGCGATATTGAAGGCCATGCAGCTTGTTGGCAAGAACGGCCATATGGTCGCATTTTGGTGGCAACAGCAGATGGCAGGGCTATCGATGTTCCGGTTTCCACGATCATCGACCTGCCACCCACCATGTTCGGCAATGGCGGCTTAGCCATCCATTCCAACTATAAGTTGAGCATCGGAGCGGATCGAGCTTGGGTAAGCCATGATGAATTGTCGATAGATAAATTTGGCAAGGAGACCTCGACCTATGAAATGCGGATGTTGGAAAAGGTGGACGGGAATTGGAAATTGGTAGGACAGTCCATTATCGCTTTTGACCCCATCAAAAAAGACTCCAAAATAGATACAACAAGTCACATACAAACTGTGGATATTACAACAGGTCGCATTGAGACAATTCTATCCTTAAAAGAGCATTTTGAGGCGCCCAATTGGCACCCTGATGATTATTTGATCGTAAATAGCAGGGGAAAATTATTTACGCTCGATCTTGCCACCAAAGCTTTAAAGGTATTGGATTCGGATTTTGCCGATAAATGCAATAACGACCATGGCATTTCGCCAGACAGCCAATGGTTGGCCATCAGCCACAATGATACTTCCGACCCATCACCAAAATTGTATAAATCGGCCATGTATGTCATGCCCATTTCTGGAGGTACCCCTAGAAAAATTACCGATCAGGTGCCTTCCTATTGGCACGGATGGTCGCCCGATGGAAAGACACTGTCCTATTGTGCGGAACGCATCGGCAATTACGATGTTTACACCATCGATATTAATGGCGGCAAAGAAAAAAGACTGACCAAAACCCTCGGACTGGATGATGGACCTGAATATTCACCCGACGGAAAGTATATCTATTTCAACTCCTATCGCACAGGACATATGCAAATCTGGCGTATGCGGGCCAATGGGTCCAAACCAGAACAATTGACTTTTGATGAAAACTCCAACTGGTTTCCACATCCTTCACCTGACGGGAAATGGATCGTTTACATTGCTTATACCTCCGATCAAAAAGAAGCCCATTTATTCGGAAAGCAGGTCAAACTTCGTTTGATGAATTTGGAGACCAAGGAAATCAAGGATTTAACCCCTGAATTTTTCGGTGGACAAGGAACCATCAATGTTCCGTCTTGGAGTCCAGACAGTAAGAAAATTGCATTTGTCAGCTACTCAATTAACTAAACATCATAAAACAAATCACTTAACAATGAAGAACAATAAAAATGCCAGAAGGCGGTTTTTGCGTCAAATAGGGGCGACTACCTTAGCTTCTGCAGCCACTCCCTTTGCATCTTTTGCTGCCGAGGAAAAAGCGGAGGAACGCATTTTACGCTACGAAAGAAATTTTACAGCCAATGATACGATTCGTATTGGGGTCATTGGTTATGGGGTGCAGGGACATTTTGATTTGAACTCCGCCCTTAAGGTTCCTGGGGTCGAATTGGCGGGTATTTGCGATCTATATACGGGAAGGGTCGAAAAGGCCAAGGAACAATTTGGCAAGGATATGTTTACCACCAGAAACTACAAGAATCTTTTGGACAAGGAAGACATTGATGCCGTTTTGATCTGTACCACTGATATTTGGCATGCACGCATTGCCCTTGATGCCTTGGCAAAAGGCAAGCACGTATACATTGAAAAGCCCATGATCTATAAAATAGACGAAGGCTACCCGATTATGGAAGCGGCCAAAAACTCGGGCAAAGTATTTCAGGTGGGCAGCCAGCGGGTGAGCAGTGTGGGTTATGCCAAGGCGAAAGAACTACTTGCATCGGGTGAAATTGGGGCGTTGAACATGGTGAATGCCGCATGGGACAGACAGAGTTCCATAGGTGCGTGGGAATACACCATCCCCAACGATGCCGACCCATCGACCACGGATTGGGAAACCTTTATCGAAATCACCGATAAAATACCATTCGATGCCAAAAAATTCTTTTGGTGGAGGGCCTACAAGGAATTGGGTACCGGTGTGGCAGGCGACCTGTACATCCATTTGCTGAGCGGCACCCATTTTATGACCAATTCCAAAGGACCAGAGACTATTTTCAGTACCGGCCAATTAAGCTATTGGAAGGATGGCCGTAACCTGCCCGACGTTATGTCCGGGGTGATGCAGTATCCCGATAGTGAGGAACACCCAGCGTTTCAATTGAACCTCAGGGTGAATTTCATCAGTGGAACAGGTGGACAGGAAGTCATCGAATTGATCGGCTCCGAAGGGGTCATTACCATAAATGGCGACGATATTACCCTAAAGCGTAGTGTGATGCCCGAAGCACCAGGTTTTGGCGGCTACGACTCCCTGTTTACGTTCCCCAAAAGCATGCAAGAGGAACTGACAAAGGCGTACAATGCCAAATGGAGCCCTGAACAGACCAAGCGTAAGCCGATTGGGGACATCATCTATAAAGCCCCGGAGGGCTATAGTTCCCACGTGGACCATTTTACGAACTTCTTTGATGCCATCCGAAACGGAACCCAAGTAGTGGAAGATGCCGAATTCGGTTTCAGGGCGGCAGCCCCGGCTTTGTCGTGCAACGAAAGTTATTTCAGCAAGAAAATTGTGGAATGGGATCCACAGACCATGAAATTACGTTGACAATTAAAATTAAAGTAGTGGGCCCAGAATATCCCAAACATTTTGGGCCACTATTTTTTGGCCCTCTACCGTGGGGTGTATCCCATCACCTTGATTGAGTTCGGGAATACCGGCCACATCTTCCAAAAGAAAGGGAATGAGGTGTACTTTTTCCGCCGATGCAAGATTTGGGAAGATGCCTTCAAATTCGGCTGTGTATTCCGGTCCCATATTCGGCGGAATCTTCATACCGGCCAAAATTATTTCAGCATTGGGCAGTTTGGTCCGGACCATTTCGACCATAGTTTCTAAATTGGATTTTGTTTCAGCCAAGGGAATACCCCGCAATCCATCATTGGCGCCGAGTTCTATGATAATGATGTCGATATCGTCCTCCAATACCCAGTCCAATCGATTTTTGCCACTTGCCGTGGTCTCTCCACTGAGTCCGGCATTGATCACAGTGTAATCCAATCCAAGGGAATCCAATTTTTGTTGTATCAATGCAGGAAAAGCTTGGCTCACTTCCAAGCCATATCCCGCGGTAAGACTGTCACCGAAAAAGAGAATTTTTTTTGTGGATACGGTGGGTTCATCCACCTGAATCACGCTATCGGTCTTGTCCGTGGAATTCTTCGTTGTGTTGTTTTTTTCACCACAACCCCAAAAAAGGACGAACAAAAAATAACAAAACATTAACGGCCTATGAGGGTATGGGGCTTTCTTGGTCATGATCTAATTTAGTATTTTGAAAAATTCAACCAAACGCGTGTTATGTCAAAGATATTAAAAGTTGAAAACCTCTCTAAAACCTATCGGAGTGGCGACCATGACCTCCATGTTCTCAATAAAGTTTCCTTTGAAGTAAACAGTGGTGAAACCTTTGCCATTGTGGGTCCTTCGGGCAGCGGCAAGACCACCTTGCTTGGGCTTTGTGCAGGTTTGGATACCACCGATGAAGGTGCAATATGGTTGTGTGGTCAAAATTTGGTCGATTTGGATGAAGATGGCAGGGCGCTTTTGCGAAATCAAAATGTAGGTTTTGTTTTTCAGGACTTTCAATTGCTGCCAACCTTAACCGCCGTGGAAAATGTTGTTGTGCCCTTGGAATTACGAGGGGTTAAAAAAGCGATGGATCAAGGAAAGGAGTTATTGGCAAAGGTGGGGTTGGCCGATCGGGCCAGTCATTACCCATCCCAATTATCCGGTGGGGAGCAACAACGTGTGGCTTTGGCCCGTGCGTTTGCCAACCAACCATCCATCCTTTTTGCTGATGAACCCACGGGTAACCTCGATGATGAAACCGGGACGAAAATAGAACAGTTGCTTTTTGATCTCAACAAAGAACAAGGTACGGCCCTGGTAATCGTGACCCATGATCTGGAACTGGCCCAAAAAACGGACAAAAGCATACGATTAAGATCCGGGAAAATCGAAGAAACCATAGGTTGATCATGGACAAGGAAAACAAAGCAGGGTTTTTGTGGCTATTGAAAATGGCATGGCGCGATGGCAAGGCGAGTTACGGTAAACTTTTATTGTTCGTTTTCTCCATAACTCTTGGCGTGGCCGCTGTGGTAAGTGTACAATCGTTTAGCCGATTGTTGAAAGAAAATATAGCCCAACAATCGAAAGAACTTTTAGGCGCCGATTTTCTTATTGAAAGTGATAAGCCCGTGAACGAAAAAGTGCAAGGCATTATCGATTCTTTGGGTGGGGCCGATGCCAGGGAAATCAATTTTTTGTCCATGGCCTCCTTTCCAGGTAATGAGGGCACCAAACTATTGGAAGTTAGGGGAGTGGAAACCGGTTTTCCCTTTTATGGGGATTTGGAAACCGAACCAACAGCTGCGGTAAATAGTTTCCGAAAAGGAGAAGCCTTGGTGGATGCCACCACCATGCTCCAATTTGGTTTAAAAGCAGGGGATAGCATTAAATTGGGGGCCATTACGCTGCCCATAGCTGGAGCTTTGGAAACCGTACCAGGCAGCACATCAGTATTCGGAGCCATTGCACCACCTGTGCTTATTCCTTTGGAATATATTGATGCCACTGGATTGATCCAGACAGGAAGCCGAATTGACTACAAATACTATTTTCAATCGGACGAAAACCAAGACTTGGAAATGCTGAATGATGAGCTTGGGCCTATTTTGGATGCAGAACAAGCGGATTTGGACACGCACCTTTCCGAGGCCAGACGCATGGGAAGGCGCTACGAAAACTTTGGAAAGTTTCTTAATTTGGTCGGGTTTATAGCCCTGTTGTTGGGTTGTGTTGGTATTGCCAGTGGTATGGGCATCTATGTGCAGATGAAATTGAAATCCATTGCAGTGCTCAAGTGTTTGGGAGCCTCCAAAAAACAGAGTTACCTCATCTTTTTTATTCAGATTGCCTGTATGGGCATCGTGGGAGGCCTATTGGGCACCCTTTTCGGTTATCTGCTCCAACAATTGTTCCCAGTGTTGCTAGGTGACCTAATTCCGGTGGAAGTGGGCATCACCTTGTCCCTGCAAAGTATTTTATTGGGACTTTCACTTGGTCTTGCCATGTCAGTACTTTTTGCATTGTACCCCCTAATGAAGACGTTGTATGTTTCACCCCTTGAGGCGTTGCGGGTGGTACAAGAAAACAGGTCGCGCTCCAAATTGGCGATCACGGCAGTGGGATTTGGCATTGTACTATTTGTATTCAGCTTTTCATTTTGGCTATTGGGTAATTTTCAACGCTCCTTATTTTTTGTGGTGGGACTTTTATTGGTTTATTTGATCCTTACCGGTATAGCGAATTTGTTCATGTGGCTATTGAAAAAGTTTTTCCCTCATTCCTGGGGATTCATTGCACGCCAGAGTTTGAAGAACTTATTCAGACCACAAAACCAAACATTGGTGTTGGTATTGGCCATCGGCATTGGCACCTTTCTGATCAGCACGCTCTACTTTACAAAAGATATGCTTTTGGAGAAAGCGGCCATTGAAGATCGGGCCAATAGCGCCAATATGATTTTGATGGACATCCAGACCCAACAGGTGGATGCTGTGGCAAAGACCATCGAATCTTCGGGAATTCCCGTTATCGATAAGATTCCCATTGTTACCATGCGGGTGGAATCCATTAAGGGTAGACCGGTAAACGAAATTCGCTCAGATTCCACGTCGCAAGTGAATCGTTGGATCTTGAACCATGAATTCCGAGTCACCTATCGCGATAGTATGATCAATTCGGAGCGTTTGTTGCATGGGGAATGGGTTTCCAATGTGGAAAAGAATGCCGACATCCCAATTTCGATAAGCAATGATTTTGCAAATATGGCCAAGGTCACCGTTGGTGATCCAGTGGCCTTCAATGTTCAGGGCAGGATCATGAATACGGAAGTTCGTAGTATCCGTGAAGTGGATTGGAGTAGGTTGCAGCCCAATTTTTCCATTGTGTTCCCAGCAGGAGTACTGGAAAATGCACCGCAATTTGGGGTAATGACCACCCGAACAAATAGCGATGAAGGCTCGGCCAAACTGCAACAACAATTGGTTCGGGAATTTCCCAATGTTTCCATCCTGGACCTGAAACGGATCCTTAGTCTTTTGGAGGAAATTTTGGGAAAGATTGGCTGGGTGATCAATTTTATGGCCTTCTTCAGCATATTTGTGGGTGTAGCGGTGCTCATGGGCGCCATTTATAGCAGTAAGCACCAACGTGTAAAACAAGGCGCACTGTTGCGGACCTTGGGAGCTAAAGGGGCACAGATTTTAAAAATGATTGCTATCGAATATGCCATTCTTGGCTTTTTAGGCGCTTTTATGGGTGTGTTGTTGGCAGTATTGGGCAGTTCCCTTTTGGCCTGGATGCTTTTTGAGACCACTTTTGCCCCATCATCCATACCATTTTTGATCATTCTTCCGGCAATTACGCTGTTGGTATTTGCGTTGGGAGTAGGGAACAGTATTGGTATTGTTCGCAATTCACCGTTGGCGGTCTTAAAAAAGGAGAAGGAGTAAAACGGGATCAAACCTCTATATTTTTCAATTTACCTTTTTCATTAAATTTTGGACCTATTTGGTGTAAACGTAGGGCTTGTGGTCCTAGAATACAATTCATTAAAAGAGTTTCAATTTTCAGGAACGGGAGATAACAGCCAATGTTCTCAGTTAACGAAAACGTTTTCATTTTTTCCGTAAAAACGTCATATGTAAAGTTTTTTTTATAATTTGTTGATGTTTTTTGGTAATACTTCTATTGGTTTTTTCAAATCGACACCTCAATAAAATGGTCTTTTGCCACCTTATTGAAGGGAATTCGGTCCGTTGGACCATTAAGGTACTTTCTTATAAATCATAGGTATTGTACAAATCAATTTGTACTATCTCTATGCTGAATGTGTAGAACGCGAATGGCAATGTCAACATTCTTTGATCGATCATGTTTTGTTGATGTTTCATTCTAAAAGAAAGGCTAAAAATGAACCGAAAACTAATTTTCGATGAGGATCTGCTGATTGGACAATTGAAAGAAGGAAACTCCAATGCCTTTAAACAAGTGTTCAAACTATACCATAAAGACCTTTGTAATTACATCCAGGCAATTTCAGGGAATGCCAAGTTGGCCGAGGATATCGCCCAACAAACCTTCATAAAGTTATGGGACAACAGGGAAAATCTGAATTTGCAGGAGGGTAAGCTTAAGCAATACATTTTCAGGATAGCCTACAATCAATTTGTGGATACCAAGCGAAAAAAGAAAAAGGAGTTTGAACTCCTTGAAAACCTCAAACATGCCGCCTATTTGGATTTAGTGGATACGGATGCCTCACTCTTTGAGGAAAAACTTAAAATGGTGGAACAAGAAATTGAAAATTTGCCTGAACAATGTAAGAAGGTCTTTATTATGAGTAAAAAGGAAGGGCTCAAATATCAGGAAATCTCCGACCGTCTCCATATTTCCATCAAAACAGTTGAGGTGCACATGGCCAAGGCGTTAAAACGATTACGTGCACAATTGACCATTTTCTTCTAATAGCCTCATTGTCTACAATGCACAATTCTAGACGTAAAGTCGACCTATCATCATTTTTTTTGTTAAAATTTTCAATTTGAGTAAGGGTTTTTGTAAAAACCTACGTCTGTTGGTTGTAGAGTTAAATTAATTCGAATGACCAAGCTCGATATCAGAAGAATAATTATCAGGTATATCAACCATGAAGCGACCCAAGAGGAACTTTCCATTCTTTATGAATGGGTAAAGAAGGGAAACAATGATGAAGTGTTCAAAAAGTTTGTTCAGGCCGATTTTTTGGTCAATTACCAAGATAAGAGCTGGGATTCCGAAGCGGCTTTCGAAGATTTTTTAAGATCTATTAAAAAGAACGAATCCAAAGGAGTGCGATCCATTATTGCCAGACCACATGTTTGGAAATATGCCGCAGCCGTTGTGGTGATCGTTGCGTCTTCCTTGTTTTTCTTTACCCAAAAGAATGTACAGGATAACATTGCCCCTCCAATTGACCCCAACATGATCACGCTGCAACTGGAGAACGGTGAAGTGATCAGTTTGGACCCGGATACCGATGTTACCCTAAAAAGCAAAACAGGGAATGCAGTGATATCCTTGGTTCATGGAGTTTTGAGTCAAGAAAGTGTTACCGACGAAAAAGAAATAGGTAAGGAAAACATTTTGCGGGTGCCCTACGGTAAGAAACTGTCGGTAACGCTTCAAGATGGATCGGTGGTGATGCTGAATTCTGGATCATCGCTGGTTTATCCCAATAGTTTTGAAGGTATGGACCAAAGAGTGGTCCAACTCAACGGAGAAGCTTTTTTCGAAGTGGCAAAAAATCCTGAGCAGCCATTTATAGTTCGAACTAAAGGTATGTATACCCAAGTTTTTGGAACCGTGTTCAATGTTGCCGCTTACGAAGAGGATGGTACGGAAGAAGTGGTCCTTGTTGAAGGATCTGTTGGGGTGGGCAAGCCAAATTCAGATGAAAAAGCAGGTCTTCAGATGATGGAGCCTTCCCAAAAACTTGCCAAAAGCGCGGAATCCGATACTGGCTTTGTATTGGAAAACGTAGACGTAACCCCATACATTTCTTGGACCAAGGGCATTTTGGCCTTCGAAAACGAAGCAATGACCAAGATCATAAAAAGGTTGGAGCGACAATATAACATTCAGATTGTCAATCAAAATGAAACATTGGGTGAGCGAAGGTTTACCGGTATGTTCGATGTGGAGGATATAGATCATGTGTTGAGGACAATCCAGGCCCACACCAACTTTAGTTACGAGAAACAAGGAAAGATAATAATGATAAAACCTAATAAACAATAGAGTGCCTATGATTTGAACTTAAACCAATGGACCAAAAAACAAATACTAACTAACTAGACTAATTCATTATGAGAAAAACCAATTTTAGCTGCTGTAAAGCACATAAGCTGTGCTTTGCGATGCTCTACAGTATGGTGCTGTTGCTGACCTGTAATTTTGGGTACGCCGCGGAAATGTCATGCGAACAGAATGATGTTGTTGCATTGACCATCAAAAACCAAGAGATGGGCACTGTGTTCGATAAAATCACGGAGTACACGGGTTACAAGTTTTTTTATGAAGCCACAGAGGTGGACCTAAACCGCAAGGTGACCGTTAACAAGTCCAATCTTTGTATAGAAGATTTTTTAAAAGAAGTATTTAAAGGAACAGATCTCACCTTCGAGGTCATAGCCCGACAGATTGTGGTTAAAAAACAGACCGAAGGAGCGCTTCCGTCGTTGACCCCGAAAAGTAAGATTGAACCTGACAATCCACAATCCAACCTTTCGGGCACTGTTTTGGATGAAGCTGGGGTTCCATTGCCAGGAGCAACAATTATTGCCAAAGGCACTTCAGTTGGCGCCACCACCGATTTCGACGGAAATTTTGAAATGACATTGCCCGCAGGGGTTACGGTGATACAGGTGACCTATATTGGGTACAGACCAAAAGAGGTAAACGTTGCTGGACTTACAACCGTAACCGTAACCATGCAACAAGATGCGGCAGCTTTGGAAGAGGTTGTTGTAGTGGGGTATGGTACCTTGGCAAAGACCAAAGTTACCGGTTCGGTAGTTTCCATTACACCTGAGACCATTGTTGAAGTACCGGCACTTACACCAGAAGGTGCCCTTATCGGGCAAGTTTCCGGGGTGCAGGTACAGGAGGTTTCCGGAGAACCGGGTGCTGCCCCAAACATTCGGGTAAGGGGTTCCGGATCTATCTCGGCAGGTAACGATCCGTTGTTCGTGGTCGATGGTATTCCAATTTCAAGGAATTTGACCTCGTCAAGTCAATTGGGGGGTGTTTCCAATAGACGTGCCGCTTTTCAGCCACCGACCATTAACCCTTTGGCGACGTTGAACCCCAACGATATCGAATCCATTCAGGTGTTGAAAGATGCCAGTGCTGCGGCCATTTATGGCTCCAGGGGTGGTAACGGGGTATTGTTGATCACCACCAAAAAGGGATCTAATTCTGAAGAAGGTATCTTTTCTTTTGATTCCTATGTAAGTATGCAATCCGTGGCCAATAAATTGGATCTGATGAATGCACAGGAGCTTATTGACTTTACCAGGGATGCACGGAACAATAACTACTTGGCTTCAGTGCCCGGTGCTTCCATAGATGATCCCATAGGACCAGGGGATAGGGGCAACGCTAACTATGAATTGCCCGAATCCTTTGTAAACTGGGATGGTACGGACACCGATTGGCAAGATTTGATCTTCAAGACCGGAATCGTTCAGAGCTATAATTTCTCCTATGCCTCGCCTGTGCGTAACAAAACAAGCTTTTATGCTTCCACGGGTTATTTTTCCCAAACAGGAATCATTGAAAAATCGAAGTTTGAAAGATATTCGGTGTTGTTGAACCTAAATTCGCAGCTCACTGAAAAATTGAACTTGGATCTGCGATTGGCGCCGACGGTGACCGAAAACCAAAGGGTACCGGCTTCGGCCCCTTATTTTGCGACACCCCCGGGTATCGTATACTCGGCCATTGTGCATTCTCCAACAGTGAGTCCATACAATCCGGATGGCACCATTAACCAGTTGAACAACCAATCCTACTTGGGAGGTGGTACCACAACGGCCAGTAATCCATTGGCGATCATTGAAGCGGTGGACGATCAAATTTTTCAGTTTCAGACTAGGGGAACATTGGGCTTGACCTATGATATCTTACCAGAACTGAGCTTCAAAACATTTGGAGGTGTCTACATCAACCTTTTCAACCAAGATTTTTACAGGGCCAACACCCTGTTATTCCGAAATTCTGCGGATGGAAACCCATATGGTCAGGCATCTTCATCAACAGAGACCAACTGGCTTTGGGAAAATACATTGAGCTGGAAAAAAGAATTCGGTGATCACTACATCGATGCCGTTTTGGGATATACCGCCCAAAAAGACAATTTGGCACTGAAAAGTGTGCTTGCCAACAATTATCCTGATGATCTTGTTCCAACCATAAGTGGTGGACAGGTGTTCGGTGGTACTTCGGTAAAAGAGCAATGGTCGTTGTTGTCTTCCCTTTTTAGGGTCAATTATAGCTTCAAGGACAAATACCTTTTTACAGGAACCATTCGATCTGACAAATCTTCAAGGTTCGGTAAAAATAACCAAACAGGTTACTTTCCCTCTTTTTCTGTGGGATGGCGTTTGAACGAGGAAGATTTCTTGGCCGATTCCGAGACCATTTCAGAACTGAAGCTGCGAATGAGCTGGGGCCAGACAGGGAACTTTGAAATCCCTAACTATGGTGCAGTGGGATTGTTGTCCCCACAAAACTACAACCTTGGCGGTAACGAAATCAATGGTTTGGTGCAAAGTACCATTCCCAATCCGAACTTGACTTGGGAAAAATCAGAGCAAGTGGATATAGGGGTTGAGCTTGGTTTGTTCAATAACAGGGTATTCCTTTTGGCCGATTATTACGATACCAAAACGAGGGACCTATTGTTGAACGTGGCTATTTCCTCCGTTTCTGGTTTTGAAACCACGCTCCGTAATTTGGGTGAGGTTCAAAACAGAGGATTTGAAATTGCATTGAGCACCAAAAACTTTGTTGGTGACTTTACGTGGAATACCGATATCAATTTTGCCACCAACAAAAATGAAGTACTTTCCCTGAACGAGGACAACGAGCCCATCTATTCATCGGGAAGTGCCGGTGTGCGCCACGTAACCCGTGTTGGCGATCCGATTGGTAGTTATTACGGTTATGTGGTGGATGGCATCTACCAAACTCAGGCCGATTTGGACAATGCACCTGTAGACACACAGGCACCGAACCCCGGTTTGGGAGATTTTAGGTTCAAGGACATTAATGGTGATGGCCAGATCACTCCGGATGATAGGACGGTAACAGGTAGTTATTTTCCTGATTTCACTTGGGGGGTGAACAACAGGCTTACGTACAAGAACATCGATTTTAGTTTCTTGATCCAAGGCGTGGAGGGCAATGAGATATTGAACCTAACATCGCGCCACATGAAAAATGGTGAAGCGAATTTTAATTCCTATGCCATTTTCAATGAACGATGGAGATCACCATCAGATCCAGGGAATGGCAGTGTACCAAGGGCAGATCGGGAATCCGGTAACCATGGCAACAATAACAGACCTTCATCTTTTCAGGTAGAAGATGGTTCCTATGTGCGTTTGCGTAACGTGACCCTGGGTTATACGTTGCCCACCGATAACTTGTTTGGAAACAAGATTCAAAGACTGCGTTTTTATGTAACAGGGACCAATCTTTTTACCATCACCGATTATCTGGGATACAACCCAGAGGTTAGTAATATAACCACCAGCAGTTTAACACCTGGGGAGGATTATGGTGCATTTCCATTGACCAAGTCCTTCACCGTCGGCTTAAACCTAAAGTTCTAACCTAAAAAAACGGAAAAATGAAACGAATTCTATATATAATGCTTTGTACCTCCATGATCATGGGGTGTAGTGAAGATTTTACCGATTTGGCACCCATTTCCAATAGAAATGAGGCGGACTTTTACAATTCATCCGATGATTTTGAGGTAGCCATAAATGCAAGTTATGCAGGCCTTCAGAGCACGGGCGTATATGGTCGTGGGTATTGGACCATGTTTGAAATGCGGAGCGACAATACCGACCAAGGTCCCGACGCAACAGGTTTGGCCAGGCAATACACCGAAATCAATTCCTTTACCGAAGATGCTTTGAACGAACAGGTAACCTCAGCTTGGAGCGAATCCTATAAAGTGATTGCCAATTGTAATGTGATTCTAAGCCGCATTCCAAACGTTGAAATGGAAACAGCTGCCAAGAACCGGGTTACGGGCGAGGCTTTGTTCATTAGGTCTTTGGTGTATTACCACATGGCCATTGCTTTTGGAAACATTCCTTTGCAATTGGAGCCATTTGTATCTGGTGACGAATTGGTACAGGTAAACGAGGATACCGTATTGCAACAGCTGGTAACTGACCTCATGCAAGCCGAAGAACTGCTTCCTGTTTCGTATTCGGGCAGTCTGGTAGGTAAGGCCACCAAAGGTGCAGCGGCAACTTTGCTTGCAAAAGTATTGTTGACCCTGGGCGATAATTCGGCAGCAGAAACCGTATTGCGACGCATCATTGCCAACTACGGTTATGAATTGTTGCCCGATTATGCCAATTTATGGGGTGTTTCCAACGAAAACAACGCCGAGTCCATATTTGAGGTACAGTACATCAGCGGAGGTATTGGACAGGGAAGTCTGTTTACCAACGATTTTTCACCCAGTACCGATTTGCAGACCGGTTCCGGTTTTGGCAGAAACCGTCCTACCGTTTCCATGTTGGAAGCCTATGAGGCGGGCGATTTGAGGTACGATGCCTCCATGGGCGATTCCTATGTGAATCTTGAAGGCGAAGTGGTAGAGGCCAGGTATATCAAAAAATACCAATCCGACCTTGCCATTGAAAACGACTCGGACATCAACTTTGTCGTGTTCAGGTATGCCGATGTATTGTTGATGTTGGCCGAAGCTTTGGGTGAGACCGCCGAAAGTTATGATCTGATCAATGAAGTAAGGAACAGGGCTGGATTGGCAGATATTGATGCTGCCACACCTGGCACTTTCGAGGAAAAACTGCTCCATGAAAGAAGGGTGGAATTGGCATTTGAGAACCATAGATGGCCAGATTTAAAGCGTTTTGGCGCAGTTGGCAAGATCATCGAGGCCGAACCTTTCATTACCGGTACCAGGGAATACTTTTTTATTCCGCAACGGGAAATGGACATCAATCCAAATTTTGTACAGAATTAATAATCGCGCAAAAGGCGACCAAAGATTGTTTTCATAATTGTGATTGTTTGATTGACGAGGTCCCATACCATACGCCTACTTATGAATCTATGGGCATTTTAAGAGGCTGATCACAACTGATAATGAAACAGAAAGACGGTGGTGTCCAAAGACACGGCCAGGTAACCAATTGCCATAAAACAATGAATAAATCCATTTATAAAATGAGAAAATTACTATTGACATTTTGCCTATGCTTTGCCGTTGCAATAGTGGGGGCGCAAGAAAAAAAAGTACTCAACATCATTGCCATCGGGGCGCACCCTGATGATTGTGATTCCAAGTTTGGGGGAACGGCGGCTTTGTTTGCCAAAATGGGCCATAATGTTAAGTTTTTGGCCCTTACCAATGGCGATGCAGGCCATCAGAGTATGGGCGGAGGCCCGTTGGCAAAAAAACGTAGACAAGAGGCCAAGGATGCCGCAAAGGCCCTGGGCATTGCGGAATATGAAGTGTTGGACAACCACGATGGTGAATTGTTTCCAACTTTGAACGTGAGGTTGGAGGTAATCCGAAGAATACGTGATTGGAACGCCGATATCGTGTTGGGTCTTAGACCAAACGATTATCATCCAGACCATAGAAATGCAGGGTCCGTTGTTCAGGATGCCGCCTATATGAACATTGTGCCCAACGTGGCACCGGATACCCCACCTTTGAAAAAGAACCCGGTATTTCTCTATATGAGTGATCACTTTAAAAAGCCCTATCCGTTCCAAAAGGATATTGCCGTGATAGTTGACGATGTTATCGACACCAAGGTTAAGGGACTGGCCGCCCACGATTCCCAAATGTTCGAATGGTTGCCTTGGACCAATGGCACCGATCTATCCACCATACCCACCGGTGAGCAGGAAAGGTTGGCCTGGTTAAAAGATAAATGGATGAACAGAAAACCAGATGCCAGCACCTTGGAAGTGGTGAAAAAATGGTATCCCAATGCCGATATTTCAAAGGTGAAGCAAGTGGAGTTTTTCGAAATCTGTGAATATGGAAAACAACCCACCGAAGCTGAGATCAAAGAATTGTTCCCCATGTTGGGGTCAAAATAAAATACACTGACCACCCAGGAAAATCCAAACAAATATAACCGACCACTAAATGGAGACCAGCAAGCCCAAGACCAAAAGATATATCCACCTGATTGCCTTGGTAATGATCGTGTTCTTTGTGATATCGTTCATTACCAATATTCTGAATTCGATCATTGTGGATGTAAAGGATAGTTTTGATCTGAGCCTAACATTAACAGGACTCTTGCCTTTCACTTTCTTTATTGCGTATGGAATTATGTCCATTCCCGCTGGATTCCTAACCGAAAAGTATAGTGAGAGAACCCTACTTTCCTTGTCTTTTTTGGTCATGGCGCTTGCTTCCCTGGGTTTTGCCCTATTTCCACAATACGGAGTGTTCAGTATAACCCTGTTTACCTTGGGGTGTTGTATGGCCGTTTTACAGGTCATCATCAATCCCATGCTTCGGGTGGCCGGGGGAGAAGAGCACTTTGCGTTCAATTCGGTGCTGGCACAATTGGTATTTGGGGCTGCCTCGTTCTTAAGTCCTTACCTCTATAAATATTTGGTCAATAATAAGCCTTCAACAAGTGGAACAATCGCAGAAGTATTACGTGGTTGGGTGCCTCAAAATTTGCCATGGGCATCTCTTTATATCGTTTTTGCGGCTATTTCCATGCTGCTCTTTGTTTATGTACTTGTCACCAAATATCCCAAGTTTGAAAAGAAAGAAGATGAACAGGCTGGTGATAAGAGATCCTATTGGGACTTGTTGAAGAACAAATGGACCATTCTATATTTCTTGGGCATCTTTTGCTATGTGGGAACAGAGCAGGGAGTGGGCAATTGGATTTCACAGTTCCTTTATCAGTATCATGATCTAGATCCACAGACTATTGGCGCGGACACTGTATCCTACTTTTGGGCCATGTTAACAGTAGGATGTCTGCTGGGCCTGCTGCTGTTGAAGTTTATGGACAGCCGAAAACTACTGATTTTGGCTACGGCCATTACCATTGGCAGTCTTGTTTTGGCATTGACGGGATCGCCCCAAATGGCTCTCATCGGTTTTCCCATGGTAGGATTCTTTATATCCGTCATGTACTCCATCATTTTTTCATTGGCGCTCAATTCGGTAAAGGAACATCACGGTTCGCTATCCGGCATTCTTTGTACGGGTATAGCGGGCGGAGCTGTTATTCCTTTCATAGTGGGAGGACTGGGCGAGCTGTTAACATTACGATCCGGTATGTTCTTTTTGCTGATTCCCTTGGCTTTCATTTTTACCATAGGATTTTGGGCCAAGCCATTGGTCAACAATAAGACAATAAGTCTAAAAAAAGAAAAGTGATCATGGAGAAGGAAATATTGGGGATTGACATTGGTGGGACCAAGATAAAATTGGGCAAGGTTAAGGGAAGAGAGGTCCTTAAGAGCCATATTATCGACGTTGATCCCAGCGACTCTGTGGAAGTTTCCTTGGAAAAGCTTTACGATGCAATCGATACAATAATAACCGATTCCATTGAAGCCATTGGCATAGGTGTCCCCGCCGTGGTGGATCCGGAGTCCGGTGTAGTGTATGATGTACAGAACATTCCGTCTTGGAAAGAAGTTCCAATGAAGGATTTGATTCAGGACAGATATCAAATACCCGCACACATAAACAACGACGCCAATTGCTTTGCGTTGGGTGAAAAATATTTTGGAAAGGCCATGGACCATGCAAACTGTGTGGCCCTTTCCTTGGGTACTGGACTCGGTATGGGCATTATCATTAACAACGAGCTCTACAATGGGGTTTTGTGTGGAGCAGGAGAGGTGGGCATGCTCCCGTACAAAGACAAAATTTTGGAGCATTATGCAGGTAGCTTCTTTTTTGATGGGAAGTATGGGCAATCTGCCAAGGAGTTGTATAAAAAGGCCTTGATGAATGATTCCACCGCCTTAATGGCCTTTGGAGAGTATGGTGTGCATTTGGGAGAGGCCATCAAGGCCATCCTATACATGTTTGCGCCCGAAGCCATAATTCTTGGTGGATCCATAAGTCGTGCCTACACTTTTTTTGAAAAGTCGTTGCAATCCGCATTGGACACTTTCGCCTATCAAAAACAATTGGAACATTTTAAAATTGAAACATCAGATTTGGTGGATTCGCCCGAGTTGGGTGCAGCTGCACTTTGTCTGTAATTGAATAACCTAAGTTATAAAATGAGAATAGTAACACTAATATTGCTGGCATGTTTCATATTGAAATCTTGTACACCAGCCAAACCTGGTAAACAAGTTGCCATCACCATTGAGAATAACAAGCTCGGTGCTCCTGTTACCTTGGGCATACCTTTCCCCAAAGGGGAACTACAATCGGTAGACCATGTACGGTTACTTACGTCAGACGGTAAAGAAATTCCCTGCCAGACCACAGAGGTGACCAATTGGGGACCATTGGATAACAGTATCAAATGGGCTTGGGTCTTCTTTTTCGCTGAAGAAGGTTCCGATTATATTTTGGAATACGGCGAAGATGTAGTACCCATGTTGCCCACAGAAAAGATTGTTTCAATGAACAATATGAGGCCCCAAGGAGGTATCGATGTCAATACAGGACCGATTTCCTTCTCCATTCATAAAAAGGGTAATGGATTTTTGGATGAGGTATATCTGGATTCCAATAATGACAGGGAATTTCAAGAAGATGAATTGATAGCCACCTCGCCAGAAAAGAACAGGGGCTCGTTTTTAGATCTATTGGACGATGCTGGGGTAGATTCGTCAAAAGCAGTGATCAATGAGGTCTTTCGTGAAAAAGGTTCCGGACCAATGCATTCCATATTTAGGGTGGAAGGTACCTATACCTATGATCGTCCCGATAACAATCTTTCTCCCTTTACCCTTTGGTTACATGCCTATGCCGGAAAAAGCTACATCAAGGTGTTGCATACCATGACCTATACCGGTGTACCGGATAAGCACAAACAGCAGGAGGGGCAACATGCCAACATAGCCACACAGAACAAAAAAATAATATCGGAAGATACTGAGGACGATATGGGTTGGACACAGCCAAATGATCAAATTGCAGCCTGTGGACTACAGTTCAAGTACCATTTGGATGATGATGTCAGCGTTACCATGCCTATGTTCAAAGGAAGCTGGTTGGATTCCGACTCAGGTGCTGTAATGCAAGAAGTGGCAATAAACGGACAAACTCCGGTGGAATTGCTACAGCAGGGCCCCGATAGAAAGGAAAGCACAAGTTTACGAAGCCTTTATCGGAACGGGTTTAAAACAGAGGATAACAAGGAAAGTAAGGGAGATACCCCCACATTCAGAGCAACTATTACAAAAGGAGACGAAAAAGTCGCCGAATCCCAGAGGGCCAAAGGATGGCTTAACGTCTCTGATGGAAAGCGTGGAGTTGGGGTAGGTATCAAGAATTTTTTGAAGGAATATCCAAAAGGAATTGAGATGGATCCAACAACCAAAACGTTGGTGGGAAGCATTTGGCCCAAAAACAATGGCCCCATGAGTTTTGCAAGGCACAATACTGAACCCGACGGAGAAATGTTGGATAATTTTGCCCAAGGAATCACCAAGACCACGGAGTTCATTTACTATTTCCATAACAGTGAGGAAGCTGATTCGGTAGGTCAAAAAATGGATTATGTTTTGGATGCCCCGGTCGCCCATGCATCTCCGGAATGGTATACAGGTTCCAAAGTTTATGGCAATATGGCGCCCTTTTCAACGCAGTACCCTGAGTTTGAAAATGCAATGCAGTATAAATTCGAGTGGTGGGCTTACAATCAAAAACACGAACCGTGGTACGGAATGTTCGATTATGGCGATGGTAAGACCTATTTTTTCAATGGAAACTGGGTACAATGGACCAATAACGAGCCTACTGTGGACTTTATGCTTTGGACCAATTTTATGAGGACAGGAGACCCAAAGTATTTTAATCTGGCACAGGCCATGAGCCGGCATACGATGGATGTGGACAACATACATTGGCCCAAAAAACGTACATATTTTGGAGAGATCAACGATGCCATTGACTTTTGGAACTACGAAGATGAACCAGAATCAACGCCTTATCTGGGTATAGGGCGACGACATGCAAACGAGCATTGGTATGCCTTGCTTAGTGCCCATGTTTGGATACAGGGTTGGATTGCCTCTTACTACCTGTCTGCCGATCATCGGGCGCTGGAAGTCGCCAAAATGACCGGCGATACCTATCTGAAACGAATTTGGGGTGAGCATGATCTTCGAGGAAGGCGATTATACCTCTCAGTGTTGAATTTGGTGGAACTGTATGATGCCACCAAACTTGAAAAATACAAGAAGGAATTGGATGAGCGAGTACGATTGATGTTGGAGTTCCAGGAACGTCAGGGCGGTAACCTTTTGCTCGATAGGTATGGCTATGCCCAAACCTATGTGGCCCAAGGTTTGTACAAGTACCAGCAGATTACGGGAGATGAGAAAGTTCGTAAAGCCCTTTTGGACCATGCCAGATGGGTCAGGGATGTTCCTCCACTAAACCATGAAATGGAATCCTATTTGGCCACCATTTATCCGTTATTGCTCGGCTATGAGATAAGTGGGGAAATGGTCTACTTCAATGAAGCATTGGCTCGGGCCAATGTCCTTAAAATTGGAGTGTTGCCCAAAAATCCGCAGGATTATGCCAATGCACAGGAATTCAGCGATGATTTGGTGAAGATTTCCAATTTGCCTAAAAGTGAAAAGAGATTTACCAATTGGGAAACAAATCAAGGCCTTCGCGTTTTTGGTTGGACCCACGCGTACAATATTCCTTATCTGCTGTATTGGATGGAAAATATGCATAAGAATTAGAAAATGTAATCTTCGAGGTTGGGGCGATCGGATGTTTGTTCGGCGCCCCTTTTTTTATTGTAATTACATAACCAAACCAACTGATTAAAAATGACATATAAACGTATAGGTTTTGTACTCGGACCACTTCTATTTGTGCTTGTCCATGTTTTTTTTAAAGGCGAAGGTTTATCGGAGCAAGGCCGGGATATATTGGCGGCGACAGTATGGATAGGTGTTTGGTGGATTTTGGAAGTGTTGCCCATTGCGGCAACGGCCTTACTTCCCATAGTTCTCTTCCCGCTAATGGGTACAGTGGGACTTGGTGAGACAACGGCCAGTTATGGGCACAAATACGTTTTTTTATATATGGGGGGCTTCATGTTGGCCATGGCCATTGAAAAATGGGGACTGCATAAGCGAATTGCTCTATACATTATCAAGGCTATTGGTACGAATATGTACACCATTGTACTGGGATTCATGGTGGCCACTGCCTTTTTATCCATGTGGATTTCCAATACGGCAACCACGGTAATGGTACTTCCAATGGCAATTTCCATTGTTAAACAACTCAAGGACAATCCTGCAACTCCTGAAGATGAGAATGCCATCTTTAGTAAATTGTTGATGCTCGCCATTGCGTATGCGGCTTCCATCGGGGGCATTGCAACGTTGATTGGAACCCCACCCAATCTTGTTTTTGCCGGTTTTGTGCAAAAAACATATGGAGTGGATATTACCTTCTGGCAATGGATGAAGTTTGGCCTTCCTGTATCCATTTTACTATTGGTTCTGGCATGGTTATATCTCACGCGGTTAGCCTATCCGCTAAAACAGGGACAATTTCCTGGCGGAAAAAAGGAAATTGAACGTTTGATTCGGGAATTGGGGCCCATGAAACATGAAGAAAAACTCGTTTTAACGGTGTTTGTGCTCACGGCCATCTGTTGGATTACCCGATCATTTGTCCTGCAAAAATTCATGCCGAATATTGACGATACCATCATTGCCATAGGAGCTGCACTTGTTTTGTTCATGTTGCCTACAGGTAAGGGAAGGACAGTATTGAATTGGGAAGAAGCCGTAAAGATTCCCTGGGGCATCATATTGTTGTTTGGTGGGGGCATGGCCATTGCCAACGGTTTTGAAGAAACAGGCCTGGCCAGTTACTTGGGCAGTCAAATGGCATTTTTTGAAGGCTTGCCATTGCTGCTACTATTGCTTTTGATCATTACAAGCATTAACTTTTTAACAGAGGTGACCTCCAATTTGGCAACAACGGCGATGATGCTACCCGTTTTGGCCCCTTTGGCACTTACCTTGCAAATTGATCCATTTCTGTTATTGGTGGCTTGTACTTCCGCTGCTTCTTGCGCATTTATGCTACCTGTGGCAACACCGCCCAATGCGGTGGTTTTTGGTTCTGGTTATCTTAGGATACCGGATATGGTCCGTTCAGGTATTTTGATGAATCTAATATCGATTATAGTTGTCGCCTTGGCCGTTTATCTGCTGCTACCGATGCTATGGTAATCGCAATGAAAGTTAGGGTATAGCATTTTTTGGGAAACTATTGCTAAAGACTGATTGTTCTTTCTTTGGCTTTCATTTTCAATTTAATCCCCTATTTTTATTAGCTGCAAACAGTGCTTCTGTAGCTATTTTATTAATAATTGATTGATACTAAATGAACTACCAACCCAATTCCGATCGATACAACAAGATGACCTATAACCGCTGTGGTAATAGCGGACTTCTATTACCTGCTTTTTCATTGGGTCTGTGGCATAATTTTGGCCATATGGACGACTTTGACAATGCACGGACCATCGTTCGTAAAGCATTTGATGCTGGCATTACCCACTTTGACCTGGCCAATAATTATGGTCCACCGGCTGGATCGGCCGAGACCAACTTCGGGAAAATCTTCAAATCGGATTTGGCAGCTTATCGAGATGAGGTCATCATCAGTACCAAAGCGGGCTGGAAAATGTGGGATGGGCCTTATGGCGATTTCGGTTCCAAAAAATACCTAGTCGCCAGTTTAGATCAGAGTTTAAAACGAATGGGTCTGGATTATGTGGATATTTTCTATCACCATCGACCCGATCCAGCAACGCCCTTGGAAGAAACCATTGGGACCTTGGACCTAATGGTTCGGCAAGGGAAAGCACTTTATGTGGGTATTTCCAGTTATTCTGCGGAGGAAACAACAGAAGCCCTAAAAATGTTCAAGGAATTGGGAACCCCGTGTTTGATCCATCAACCGAGATATTCCATGTTCGATAGGTGGATAGAAGATGGCTTGCTGGATGTACTGGGACAAGAGGGTGTGGGATGCATTGTTTTTTCACCTTTGGAGCAAGGCCTGTTGACCAATAAATACCTGAAGGGAATCCCAGCATCTTCCCGAGCGGCTTCAGGTCGCGGCAATGGAGCCATCGAAGCGGACCAAATAACACCGGAAAAATTGGAAACTGTCCGTAAACTTAATGAAGTGGCCCAAAAAAGAGGACAATCGCTGGCGCAAATGGCCCTCTCATGGGCAAAGCGTGATCCACGTGTCACTTCTGTTTTGTTGGGGGTCAGTCGTCCGGAACAGCTGGAAGACTCATTGGAGGCGTTGAAAAATCCAGATTTTGACGAGGCTGAATTGAATACATTGGAAAATATTCTTTCAGGAAAATCCAATTAAAAACAAGAATATTTCTAAATAAAAGTTATGTATCGTTTCCTATGGTTGTTTGGGCTTTTCGTTATCATCAATAGTACTTCATGCGGTAAAAAGGAAACGATTTCCCCACCATCGGCTTTTGGACCAATACCAACTGAGGATCAAATGGCTTGGCACCACATGGAGCTCAATGCGTTTGTGCATTTCAGCATCAACACCTTCACCGATAAAGAATGGGGCTATGGAGACGAATCCCCGAATCTGTTCAATCCTTCCGATTTTAATGTGGAACAATGGATTAGATCTTTAAAGGATGCCGGATTTAAAGGGGTGATTCTGACAGCGAAGCACCATGATGGGTTTGCCCTTTGGCCTTCGAAATTTACCGAGCATTCCGTCAAGAACAGTCCATTTATGAATGGTGAAGGGGATGTTGTGAAAGCTGTTGCCGATGCAGCCAAGAAACATGGGCTTAAATTCGGGGTCTATGTTTCGCCTTGGGATAGAAATCGAGCGGATTATGGGCAATCTTCCTATGTGGACTATTATCGAGATCAACTCAAGGAATTGTTTACAGGTTACGGACCCATTTTTGAAATGTGGTTCGATGGAGCCAATGGTGGCGATGGCTATTATGGGGGAGCCAATGAAACCCGAACCATTGATAGGCAACGTTATTACGATTGGCCCACAACCCTCAAAATGGTCGATTCCATGCAGCCCCAAGTAGTGTTCTTCAGCGATGCCGGTCCGGATTTACGTTGGGTGGGCAACGAGAGGGGAGTGGCAGGGGAAACCAATTGGAATACAATCACTCCAGATACCCTGTATGCGGGCAAAGCAGGAATTGAGAACCTTTTGCAACATGGCACCCAAGGTGGTAGCAAATGGATACCTGCTGAGGTGGATGTTTCCATAAGGCCGGGTTGGTTTTATCACGAGTCCCAAGATACCCTGGTCAAATCTCCGGAAAAGCTTTTTGAAATTTATATGACTTCAGTAGGGAGAGGATCCAATCTTTTGTTGAACATTCCACCCGATCAAACAGGACAGTTTCATGAAAACGATGTGGCTTCCCTGCAGGGATTGAGAAAAATTCTGGATAGTGTGTTCCAAACGAATTATGCAAGTACGGCAAAAATAATGGCCACCAACTTCCGCGGCAATGACGGTGATTATGCCCCTCAAAATGTCTTGGATGCTGATTTTGAAACCTATTGGGCCACCGATGATGATATAACCCAAGCTTCCATTGAACTTGAGCTGTCTTCACCCCAAAAATTGAATTACCTGATTCTTCAAGAATATATACCCCTTGGGCAGCGTATCGCAGCTTTTAAGGTACATGTGTGGCAAAATGGGGTTTGGACCGAAGTTGCACATGCAACCACTATAGGTTACAAACGCATTCTGCCATTGGGTGGGGTCGAATCTTCCAAGGTCAAAGTATCCATTACCAATGCGCTGGGATGTCCTATTCTTTCCAATATAGAGTTGTATTGATGTGAAATAGCAGCTTTGTGAGATGTGAGGTCTTTTCTATTTTCAACATTTGAGACTTCGCAAAGTTTGCAAATGGATTACTGTAATTTTGCTACCTTTAAAATCTATGGTCAGGCTAATAGAATTGAGGACAATACTGCTACTTCTTACGCTGTTTCCCTTTTTTTGTGCTTCACAAGAGTTGCCGCCTATTCAGGTTTATACACCATCGGAGTATATTGGAGAAAACCAAAATTGGGACATTTCCCAGGCCAGTTCCAAATTCATTTATGTTGCCAACAATCACAGTTTATTGGAATTTGATGGTGAACTGTGGCGAAAGTACCCTTCTCCCAATGGATCTGTGATACGATCCGTAACCACAGTAGAGGAGGTAATCTATACCGGATGCTACATGGAATTTGGCTTTTGGCAGAAAAATGGTCTCGGAAATCTGGAGTACACGTCCATATCGGCCAATTTAAAGGAGCCTTTGTTGGATGATGAGGAGTTTTGGAACATAGAAGTTATAGATGGTTCCATTATGTTCCAATCGCTCAACAGAATCTATATCTACAACACAGCTACCCAAGATGTACGCATCATTGAAGCGGAAACCGTGAAACCATTGGTCTTCTATCTGAAGAACCAAGGCATTTATTTTCAGCGAAAGGATCAAGGAGTTTTCAAGATAGCCAATAACGAAATCGAAACGGTCTCCGTACAAGAAGCTGTTCAAAATACTCCCTTGGTGGGAATTTATGAGCTACAAAACAGGTTGGTATTTATAAGGGATGATGGCCGATTTCTCACTGAAGGGCCAAACGGGACCTTGGTTCCTTGGCGAGCTGTTGAAGTTGGGGATATAGAGGGATTGAGTTTGTACAGTAGCCTGCAACTTACCGATGGAAGTTTGATTTTGGGTTCCATATCGGACGGAATCTATCATATTTCTGAACAAGGGGAACTGATTCGAAAGATCAATCAACAACAAGGGTTGAACAACAACACTATCCTGAATATGTACCAAGACCGGGACGCCAACCTTTGGTTGGCGCATGATAACGGACTTAGCGTGCTCAACCTTACCTCCCCATTCAATGAATTCAATGATACCGCAGGAAAGATAGGGGTGGTCTATACCTCGGCCCAACATAAGGGCAGACTTTATTTGGGGACCAACCAAGGATTGTTTGTACAGCAAGGCGATGATTCAGAATTTGAACTCATCGAAGGAACTGAAGGACAAGTTTGGAGTTTACAAGTTATCGATGACACTCTGTTTTGTGGTCATAATAATGGAACCTATATCGTTCGTGGAAATCAGGCCGATTTAATGGCCAATAACAGTGGCACATGGGGTATCAAAAGGATTGCAAGAGATTCCAATCGACTGCTACAGGGTAATTACAATGGAATCAGCCTATTGATCAAAAGGGATGATCAATGGGAATTGGAAGGTAAACTTGAGGGGTTCAACATATCCAGTCGATTCTTTGAGATAATGGAGGACAACAAGGTAATCGTCAGTCACGAATATAAAGGCCTTTTCACCCTTACATTGGACGATGGTTTTCAAAAAATACAAACTGTGGAACATCAAGACGGTATGGGGTACGCAACCAGTTTGGTCACATTTAACGATCAGCTTTTGTATGCGACCAACAATGGTGTTTTTTCCTGGAACCAATCCGATCAGAAATTTGAATGGAACAATGTGTTTTCCAATGTTTTCAATACGGATGGCGAAGGACCGATGAGCATTTTGATCACGGATACACAAAAAGAAAGACTCTGGCGCTTTGCTGATTATGATATTTTGTACGTTGAACCAGGTGAATTGGATGGTGTTCCGAAGCTTGCCAAAATAGCCATCCCCAGTTTTTTTAGAAGCAATTTGGGTGTATCTGGCTTTGAAAACATCAATGCCATTGCAGATGATCGGTATTTGATCGGAACCTCAAATGGTTATGTTACCCTCGACCTTGACAAGGTTACCACAAGTGATCACCAGATTCATTTGAATAAGATATCCAAGGAGTTCTATGATAGGCCTTCCGTTGAAGTGCCCTTGGATTCCATAGTCGATTTTACCTTTAAGGAGAACAACCTGCTCTTTACCTATAGTGTGCCCGAATACGATAAGTATACCGAGGTGCGCTATCAATACCAATTGGTGGGACTATACGATAAATGGAGCAACTGGTCCTTTGATGCGTTCACGAGTTTTGAAAACCTACCGTTTGGTGATTATGAATTCAAAGTGAGAGCAATGGTAGGAGGGGAGCTCACGGAAAATGTGGCAACTTATGCCTTTAACATAGATAGGCCATGGTATTGGTCCATCTTGGCCATAGTATTATATGGGCTGTCGTTTGTCGCTTTATTGTTTTTGACCCATAAGTTGTATAAGCGCTATTACAGAAAACAGCAAGAGCGGATTTTAAAGGAAAACCAGCGGAAGCTAAAACGGAAGAAGATCAAGAACCAGAAAAAGATCGTACAGATTCGAAATGAAAAGCTGGAACAGGAAATAGAGGCCAAAAATAGGGAACTGGCCGTTTCAACGATGAGCCTGATCAAAAAGAACGAATTCCTTAATGCCATTAAGGATCAATTGAAACAGGCGGAAGGACAGCAAGCCATACGGTCCGTCATTCGTACCATCGACCGAAATATCAATAATGAAGACGATTGGAAGTTTTTTGAAGAAGCCTTCAATAATGCGGATAAGCACTTTTTGAAAAAGATAAAGGAGTTGCATCCCGAACTTACCGCAAACGACCTAAGGTTGTGCGCATACCTCAGACTAAATTTATCATCCAAAGAAATAGCACCACTACTTAATATCTCCACTCGAAGTGTGGAAGTTAAACGTTATCGATTACGGAAAAAGATGGATTTACCACATGAAGATGGTTTGGTTGAATATATACTTTCTATTTAAACCCTATATAACGTCCTATTTCACCACAACATTACCTATACAATTAACAAATTTGACTCGTATCAGCGGTTAATTTTCCTCAACAGAACTTTCTGAAAGTCATTGATTTTACAGGGGTTCATTAACGATATGATAAAAATAGCTTCATTTTTTTGAGAATGTATATTTTTTGTTGAGGTTCTTTTTATGGTTTCCTAATTAGTATGGAATAGTTTGCAAATTCAAAACTAACTGCACATGAAGCGCAAACTAAGCATACTCATATTCCTTTTGGGAGTAGGTGTAATGTCCGCCCAAAATTTCACAGTTTCGGGTACTGTGTACGATCAAACAACCAACGAACCCCTGCCAGGAGTAAACGTGCTGGTAAAGAACAAGACCGTTGGTACCACAACGGATTTTGACGGAATCTTCAGTATAGAAAATATAGCTGTGGGAGACATTTTAGTTTTTTCCTATATCAGTTTTAAGTCACAGGAAATTACGGTTACGGGCTCTGATGATTTAACTGTCTACTTGCAAGAAGATGTTAGCAAATTGGATGAAGTGGTCGTTATAGGTTATGGTACCCAGACCAAAAAAGAAATTACAGGTGCCGTTACCGTTGTAGGTTCAGAAACCATTGAAGAATTGAACCCGACCCAAATAGAGCAAGCGCTGCAAGGGCAGGTGGCCGGTGTAAACATCACATCAGGTTCCGGATCGCCAGGTAGTGGATTGAACATTCGAATTCGTGGAATCTCGACCAATGGTGATAACCGTCCTTTGATCTTGGTCGATGGCAACGTAATCGAAGACCTAAGTGTCCTAAATCCTGGAGATATAGAAAGTATTAACGTGCTGAAAGATGCCACCGCTGGTATTTATGGGGTAAGGGCCGCAAACGGCGTTGTACTCATAACGACCAAAACCGGTCGTAAAAATTCGGATCTTAAGTTTAGTTATGATGCCTTCGGTGGTTTTCAGCAAACCTCACGAACTATTCCGGTATTAAATGCCACCGAATATGCCTTGATTGTCAACGAAGCCTTCGCTGCCGGTGGACAATCGGTCCCTTATCCAAATCTTTCAAGACTGGGAACTGGCACCAATTGGCAGGATGAAGTTTTTCAAAATGCACCCATAATCAACCACAACCTAACAGTTAATGGCGGTAGTGAAAAGTCTACCTATTCGTTTGGTTCCTCATTACTAACCCAAGACGGTATCGTTGGTGGAAACAAAGCAAATTTTAAACGGTACACCACACGGGTCAACTTTAATACAGATTTACTTCAAAATCTTAAGCTCACCACCAATTTGTTGTATACAGGTACCGAACGTAAAACATTGGCTGAGAACGCCATTGGATCCGTTCTTTTTAATGCATTGAACAACGCACCCACATTTGCGGTAAAGGATGCCAATGGTGAATTCACGCTCGCCGAAGGATTGGGCAACGAGGTTATCAACCCTTTGGCTCAAATTGAAAACACCTTCAACAAGACCAAAGTGGATAGACTTAGTGGTAAAGTAGCGCTCAATTATGGTTTTCTTGATCATTTTACGGCCGAAACCAGTCTTCAGTTCAACTACTCGGAGGTTCAGGGAAGAAGTTTCAATCCAACCATTTTCTATGGGTCTGGTAAAGTGTTCAACAATGTGGGGCGCAATACCCTATTCGTAAACAAGGACATTTTTAAGGATTATACGTTCGACGCCTTCGTGAACTATTCCAACACATTTGGTGAAAAGCACAATCTACAGGGAACCCTTGGTATGTCGGTATTTAGGACCCAAGGCCAGTTCTCAGGAACAACGCAGGGTTTCTTTGAAAATGAGACCACTTTTCCCGAAGCTGATATCGAGGACACAGTAGATCGAAGAAACGGTTTGGTGGATAGTGGCCTCAGCGGAAAATTTGACGAACGGCTCCTATCCTATTTTGCCCGTGTGCAATACGATTATGATGGAAAGTATTTAATTTCTGGGGTTATTCGTAGGGATGGCTCTACCAAGTTTGGTCCCAATAACCGATTCGGATATTTCCCATCCGGTTCCGTGGGATGGATCGTTTCCGAAGAAGAGTTTATGCAACAAAGCGATTTCTTGAATTTTTTGAAATTGAGGGGAAGCTATGGGATCCTGGGTAACGATCGTATTCCTTCCAACGGATTTAGAGGGGTGCTCAATGGGGAAGGCGCCTACGTCTGGAATGGAAATTTGGTGTTCGGGCAGGCTGTAGGAGTGCTTTCAAATCCAGAAATTCAATGGGAGGAACAGAAAACGTACGATATAGGGGTTGATTTGCGATTGTTCAATAATGCAGTGGACATCACGGCTGATTATTTTGACAAGACCACCGAAGGCCTGTTGTTGCAACCACAAGTATCTGGAATTTTGGGGGCTTCGGCACCCGGCGCACAACCCCCAGTAGTAAATGGTGGTACGGTTAAAAACCGCGGTTTTGAATTTGCCATCGGGTACAATTACAACCCTTCAGACGATTTTTCATTATCCATTAACTATAATGCCACTTTCTTGGACAATGAAGTGACCGAGGTAAATAATGAGGCAGGTTTCTTGCAGGGAGGGTCTTTTGGCGTTGGTCAGGACCCGCCGGCAAGGATGGAGGCCGGAAAACCCATCGGATACTTTTATGGATTGGAAACAGATGGATTGTTCCAAAACCAAACCGAAGTGGACAATCATGCCACCCAAGCCAATGCTGCCCCAGGAGAAATTCGCTTTGTGGATCAAAACAATGATGGGGTAATTGATTCCGATGACCGGGTGGATATCGGCAATCCGATTCCTGATGCAACCATGGGATTGAACCTGTCCATTACCTATAAGAACTTCGATTTTGGCGCCTATACTTTTGCTTCCATTGGCAACGAGATTGTCCGAAACTATGAAAGAAACCAACCTTTGGTCAACCGTTCTGTTTATACCTTAAACCGTTGGATTGGCGAAGGTACTTCAACCACACAACCAAGGGTGACCACAGGCGCAACATCCAATACCTTGTTCTCGGACTTTTTTGTTGAGGACGGTTCTTTTGTGCGGATTCAAAATGCGCAATTGGGGTATTCCTTTCCACAAGAAATGCTGAACAGTGTTGGCATAGACAAATTAAGGGTGTACGTATCCGCAAACAATATCTACACATTTACCAAGTATAGGGGTTACGACCCAAGTGCCAGCTCCGGCACACCGATCGGAGCAGGAATAGATCCAGGATTTTATCCAGTACCAAGAACTTATTTATTGGGCGTAAACCTCAAATTTTAGAAAGATGAAAACGAATAAAAACACATTTGAAATTATGCGTAAAGCAGCATTGTTTGTATTGGCAGGCCTTGTTCTTTGGGCATGTACTGACGATTTTGTGGATGTTGAATCGTTTGATGAGGATACCGAAAATTTCTTCAACTCCGAAGAGGACTATGAATCTGCACTTATTGCAGCCTACGATATGCTTCAATCCACCTATTTGAATGTAATGCTGGGTGAAATTGCATCGGACAACACATTGGCAGGTGGAGAAAGTGCCACCGATGTACCCGGAATTCAGGAAATTGACGATATGCAACACACACCCGTAAATGCACAATTACGGGACATTTGGAACTGGATGTTTGCAGGGGTCAACCGGGCCAACTACATCCTTGAGTTTAAGGATAAAACAGATTTTCCAAACAAGAACATCATCTTGGCCGAAGCAACATTTCTGAGGGCCTATTATTATTTTGAGTTGGTTAAATGGTTCGGGGATGTGCCACTGGCTGTGGATCAACGCTTACTTTTTGGGGCACAGAACACAGTGGACAGAACCCCGGCCGCACAAGTGTACGAACAGATTGAAAGAGATTTGATTTTTGCCTCGGATAATCTGCCGGTTACACAGGCTCAAGTGGGGCGTGTAACCAAGGGAGCGGCCCAAGCGCTATTGGGTAAGGTTTATCTGTTTCAGAATAAATTTCCAGAATCCGCAAACTATTTGGAGCAGGTAATCAACTCGGGTACCTATGACCTGTTGGAAGATTACAGCACCATGTTTGAGAACGATAATGAAAACAATATCGAATCGGTTTTCGAAGTACAATATACCGATGTGGAAGGTGCAGGGTTCGGCTGTTTGCAATGTAGTGAAGGAAACGTTGCCGTAGGGTTTAATGGTATCCGTAACTATTCGGGGCCGGTGTTCGAGTCTGGGTTTAGTTTCAATGTGCCCACCCAAGAAGCCTTTGATGCTTTTGAACCCAGCGATGTTCGCAGGGATGTAGCGATTTTGGATATTGAAGCATGGGCAGCTGCCAATTCGGATGTCTCCTATGTGGAAGGCCATGAACATACCGGTTATTACAACAGAAAATATATAGCGAGACAAGGTGACCTCAATACGGGGGATGCCAATTTGACCAACCCCAACAATTACAGGGCCATTCGCTTTGCCGATGTGCTGTTGATGGCCGCAGAAGCCTTGAACCGCGGAGATATTGACGATGCCAAAGCCAGGCAGTACCTAAATAGGGTACGCGAAAGAGCTGGTTTGATTCCTGTTTCAACTGATTTGGCAGACAATAACTTGACCAATGCCATTTATCAAGAACGTAGAGTGGAATTGGTGGGCGAAGGCCATCGCTTTTTCGACTTGGTGCGAACAGGCCGCGCAGCAGCGGAGATAGAAGGATTTCAAACACAAAAACACGAACTGTTTCCCATTCCTTCCATCGAAATAGAATTGGCGGGCAACCGCTGGGAACAAAATCCAGGGTACTAACTAAACAAAAAATCGACACATGAAATATTTAAGACTCTTATTAGTAGTTACATTGGCGGTCAATGTGTTCCAATCCTGTAAGGACGATGACGAAACCTCCTATGTATTGCAAGACATATCAGCGCCTACGAATTTGTCTGCAGTTTTTGACATTGCAGATGATGACTCTGGCGAGGTTTCGGTGACACCGACCGGTGTTGGTGCAGCCTCTTTCGAAGTATATTTTGGTGATGTGGAGAACGAAACCCCCGTGGATGTAAATCCGGGAGAAACTGTTAACCATGTTTACGGAGAAGGTGAATATACCCTACGAATTGTGGCCATAGGTACCACAGGATTGACCAGTGAGTTGAGCCGGATCGTGACCATTTCTTTTACACCTCCCTCCAACTTGAATGTGGAGGTTACCATTTCAAGCACGAATCCTTTTGAGATTACGGTTGATCCCTCCGCCGAAAACGCCACGGTATTCGATGTGTATTTTGGTGATGCCGAAAATGAGACACCTACGACTATTATGAGTGGGGAGACCATTAATCACACCTATGCCGAAGTTGGCTCCTATGAAGTACGTGTAGTAGCAAGAGGAGCTGGTGCCGCTACCATAGAATCTACCCAGACAGTCGAAATATCAGGGGCAATGGAGTCTATAACGTTGCCGATTACTTTTGATTTGGCTACAGTGAATTATGCCTTCTCAACTTTTAACGGAGCCAGTTTTGAAGTGGTGGACAACCCTGATAATACAGGGGCCCATACCATAGCTACCAAAGTAGGGGCCATTACCAATTCTGGTGCTGCCTATGAGGGGGGAGCGTTCAATTTGGGAACACCTGTCGATTTTAGTGGTTCCAATAAGACCATTACCATGAAATTATGGTCCAGCACAGCAGTGCCTGTCCTGTTGAAGTTTGAAGGCGGCGTGAACGGTGACGAACGCCAGTGCGAAGTAACGGCCAACCACAGCGGATCGGGTTGGGAGATATTGTCTTTTGATTTTGCAACGGATGCCGTTAAAAGCTATATCGATGGATCCCAGGGTGTAGGCGAGTCTTTTGTGCCCACAGGCCAATATGCGACCATGGTTATTTTTATTGATGGTCCTGGAACAACCGCAGGTACTTTCTATATTGATGATATTGCACAAGAGGGTGGGGTGGCATTGCAGGCACCCAACCTACCATTGGATTTTGAATCCGGCGATATATACGATTACACTTGGAACGGATTTGGTGCTTCAGATTTTGGCCCCATTCCAGCTGCCGTTATTGCCAATCCCGATGCCTCCGGTATCAACACCAGTGGCAATGTGGTGGAGATCAACAAGACCGCAGGCGCACAGGTTTGGGCAGGTGCCAGTCTAAATCTGGATGGTGCGATTGATTGGACAAATGGAACCACTATTGGTGTCAAAGTATGGTCACCCAGAGTGGGAACCCCAATATTGTTGAAAATAGAAGATTCCACCTCCCCTGCAGATGGCAATGGCAACCCAACAATTTTTGCAGAGGTGAGCGCGACGAGTACTGTGGCCTCGGCATGGGAAGAACTCACTTTTGACATGACAACATTTGGAGCTTTTAGCACCTCGGAATCGTATGATAGGGTAATCCTGTTCCCTGATTTTGGCAATGCGGGCAGCGATGAACTCTTTTATTTTGATGATATTACTTTGGGAGATGGTTCAGCAGGTGGTTCAGAACCTACAGCGGCTGCACCAACACCATCAGAAGGTGCCGCGAATGTGATTTCCATGTTCAGCGATACCTATACCGATGATCCCGTGGATACGTGGCGTACAGATTGGTCCAGCGCTACGTTGGAAGACATCACTGTGGCATCCAATGCGGTGAAAAAATACAGTGCCCTGAACTTTGTGGGCATTGAAACCGTTGCCAACCAGATTGATGCAACGTCCATGACCCATTTCCGTACCGATATCTGGACAGCAGATGCAACAGAATTCCGTATCAAGTTGGTGGATTTCGGGGCCGACGGTGCCTTTGGTGGTGGGGATGACGTGGAGCACGAAATCGCTATTTCCAATCCAGTTCAAGGCGAATGGGTTAGCTTGGACATTCCGTTAAGCGACTTTACCGGATTGACCACAAAGGCCAATATAGCCCAATTGATTTATTCTGCCGATCCTTCAGGAGCAACAACCGTTTATGTGGATAACGTATATTTTTACGCGGAACTACCAACAGCACCGACCAGTGCGGCACCAACTCCAACACTGAATGCTGCCAACGTGATTTCCATGTTCAGTGACGCATATACCGATGTTCCTGTGGATACCTGGCGAACCGATTGGTCCAATGCTACGTTGGAAGACGTAACTGTGGCGTCGGATGCTGTAAAAAAATACAGTGCCTTGAGCTTTGTGGGAGTAGAGACTGTGGCCAATCAGATCGATGCAACTTCCATGACCCACTTCCATACAGATATCTGGACAGCGGATGCGACTACGTTTCGAATCAAGCTAGTGGATTTTGGCGCTGATGGTGCCTTTGGTGGCGGTGATGACGTGGAACACGAAATCTCCATAACCAGCCCTGCACAAGGTGAATGGGTAAGCTTGGATATCCCATTGACAGACTTTACCGGGTTGACCACAAGGGCAAATATTGCCCAGCTGATTTATTCCGGCGACCCTTCGGGAGCGATAACCGTATATGTGGATAACGTGTACTTTCATAACTAATTAGAAAAATAGTACCGAAATGAAACAAATGATATCAAGGTTCTATAGTGTGCTGCTCCTAAGTATGTTGCTTTTGGGTTGCCAAGAAGATGAACCTACACTCCAAGCCGTAACAATACCGACCAATGTGGCATTGAACGCCCAAGTGGCCAATGACCAATCAGGAAACGTAACTGTAAGTCCATCGGCCGATGATGCCTTATATTTTCATGTGTACTTCACGCCTGGATCCGATCCAGTGGTGATTTCCAAAGGGGAATCCCACACCTTCAGATTTACAAAGTCGGGTCAATATGATACACCCATTACATTGGTGGCATTTGGAGTTGGAGGGGTAAGTTCGAGTATAACAGAGGCCGTAGCACTTGATGTTCGTTTGTTCATCAATGCAGAGACCTTGCAATTGATCGCTGGTGACGGAACCAAACGTTGGGTTTGGGACCAAACAGTGGGTGGTCATTTTGGTGTTGGTCCATTAACGAACGATTTTCCTGAGTTTTTCAGTGCCGGACCCAATCAATTGAACCCATGTCTCTATGACGATGTATTGGTGTTCAGCTATGATGCCAATGATAACTACAGCTTCACTTTGGAGCCTGGTGCCAATAATGAGACATTCATGAATTGGACGGAAATCAATCGCTTTTTCCCCGATGCTACACCACAACAGTTCAATGACGAATGTAGGGATATAACCGATCAAGCCACCTTTGCCGACAATTTTGTAATCATAGACAATGGTGACGGTACTTCCACTTTGGATGTTGGAGATGGCTTTTTGAGCTATTGGGCCGTTATTTCTGGTCAGTATCAAATAACCGAGTTAACTGCCAACCGATTGACAGTTCGAGGAATTAGTCAGCCATTTAATGGAGATGATCCATTGGCATGGTACTACAGTTTTGTTCCAGAGGATGGTGGCACTACGGGAAGTGGAGGAGACGCCTTGGAAACCATTTTTACCAACTTGGTGTGGTCGGATGAGTTCAATACCGATGGTGCGCCCGATCCGGCCAACTGGACCTATGATTTGGGAACAGGTGATAATGGGTGGGGCAACGCTGAATTACAGAGCTATACCAATTTGCCTGAAAACGTTTTGGTGGAAGGTGGTAATTTGAAGATTACAGCTAAAACAAGCTCTACCGATCCAACCTTGTATTATTTGGATGATGTGCAATTGGCCGATGCTGGTGGCAATCCTCAGACGACCATTGAGGATTTTGAAGGAACTGCGCCAGCATTTGAAAATTTCGGTGGCGGTGTAAGTCAGGTAATCGCAAATCCGGATGCATCGGGCGTGAATACTTCGTCCAATGTGGTGGAATTTACCCGATCAACGACAGCTGAATCCTTTGCGGGCTCTTATTTTGATTTAGGTTCAGCCCTGGATTTATCAGTAAACAATCGGATCAGCATAAAAACATGGTCGCCCAAAGTTGGGGCCGTGGTGAAACTAAAATTGGAAAACTCCGCCAATACATCCGAATCCTTCGAGGTGGATTTGACCACCACTGTGGCCAACACATGGGAAACACTGGTCTATGATTTCAGTGCCGCACCCAATTTCAATTACGATCGTGTCGTCTTCTTCTTTGATTTTGGTACAACAGGTAATGGTGCTTCCTATACTTCGGCACGTATCAAAACAGAAGGTCTGCAAGAGTTTACCTATGGTAGGGTGGAGGCTAGGGCCAAATTGCCCATAGGTGGAGGTACGTGGCCTGCCATTTGGATGTTGGGCAGCGATTATTTGACCAATCCGTGGCCCGCAGCGGGAGAAATGGATGTAATGGAACATGTGGGTAATCAGCAGGATATCATTTTTGGAACAACCCACGATCCAACAGCATTCGGGGGTAATGCCAATACAGGTTCAACCTTGGTGAGTGGTGTTTCCGATGAGTTCCATATTTACGAAATGGAGTGGACGGCTACTGAGATCAAGTTCGCTGTGGATGGTATAGTCTACCACACGGTACCTAACGATCCATCGTTACCCTTCAACAAGGATTTCTTTTTCATCATCAATGTGGCCATGGGAGGTACCTTTGGAGGCACTGTAGATCCCGCATTTACACAATCCACACTGGAGGTGGATTATATCAGAATGTATCAATAGAAATAAAGGTTGTCCCAGCCCTGGCAGATTTGCAAAATCGAGACTAATGTTCAGGCCGGGACAATCTTGTTCAATACCAAAATACCAGTTTAAAATTTTGTGCCCAATGAGATTATTGCCATTAATGTTGTTAGTTGCCTTGTTACTGGGTTGTAAGGATGCAACCGATGAAACCGCTGTAACTTCCCAGTCAGCTAAAAAAGTGGAATTGGTGCAGACGGATGGCAAGTATTCCTTGTTGGTGGATAAAAAGCCATTCTACATTAAAGGTGCTGGCTTGGAATTCGGAAACGTTGAAGCCCTGGCTAAGCATGGGGGCAATAGCTTTAGAACTTGGCGGACAAACAATGGTCGAAGACAGGGGCAAGAAGTGCTTGATGAGGCCCTTAAAAATGGGTTGATGGTCACCATGGGCATTGAAATGGGCAGTGAGCGTCACGGTTTTGATTATAACGATGTTGCACAGGTCCAGGCGCAAAAAGAACGGGTTCGGGAAGAGGTATTGGCACTCAAGGACCATCCCGCCCTCCTGATTTGGAGTATAGGCAACGAATTGAACCTAAATTATACCAATCCCAAAGTGTGGGACGCTGTGAACGATATCGCCAAAATGATCCATGAGTTGGATGGCAACCATCCTACAACGACCACTTTGGCCGGCATCTCCCAAAAGGAAGTGGATTACATCAAATCCAAGTGTCCCGATCTCGATATCCTATCGATTCAGATGTATGGGGATTTACCCAATTTACCCGTATTGATCCAGGAATTTGGATGGGAAGGTCCTTATATGGTCACAGAATGGGGAGCTACGGGCCATTGGGAAGTGCCCACCACCAGTTGGGGCGCACCTATTGAGGAAAACAGTACGGTAAAGGCCAATAATTACTTGAAGCGATTTGAGGGAGGTATAGCCAAAGATACCATGCAATGTTTGGGATCTTATGTTTTCTTGTGGGGAAACAAGCAGGAACGAACCCCGACCTGGTATGGTATTTTTATGGAAAATGGCAACGAAACCGCAGCAGTGGATGTGATGCATTTTCTTTGGAACGGAACTTGGCCGGAAAATCGCTCGCCGAAAATAGAAGAATTTGTTTTGGATGGGAAATCGGCATATCAAAATGTATCCTTGAAACCCGGTCAAACCTATACGTCGCTTGCAAGTATAAGTGATGGTAATGGCGATTCGTTGGAATACATTTGGGACATAATGCCGGAAAGTACCGATCTTAAAGAAGGTGGCGACCACGAAGAGCGACCAGAATCATTGATGGGACTGATCCAAGAAAGCAACAACGGACAGCTACTTTTTAAAGCTCCGGAGAAGGAAGGCGCTTACCGACTTTTTGTATATGTGAACGATGGTAATGGCCATACCGCTACAGGTAACATTCCTTTTTTTGTGAACAAATAGGACTACGCTTTCAATTTTACCTTAAGTTTTACTGATTTATCTCATTTAGCATCCCTTTCATCTCATTTTGTCATGATATAAATCATTGGATTTCAATAATTATAAGATTACATTCAGTACGAATTTTAAAGTAATATCCCGGGATTGACGAATGGATTAATTTAAATCATAAAGTGATGAAAAAGCTATTGTTTGGCCTTTTGGCCATGGGTCTGGTTTTTCCGTTGCAATCCCAAATCATTAAAACGGAAGAACTTTCTGAAGTAGTGGTGTATGCCACCAACTACAAGTATTTGAACAGCATTGACGCCAAGGAGGAAGCCTCCATACCGGTAGAAATGCTAAGGAGAAAAGTGGCAGCTTTCGATGTAAAGGAATCAGAGTTTTATCAAGATGACTATGATTTTTACAACATCAGTTTCTACATACCTGAGGGTAAGATATTGGCTGCTTACGACAAGGATGGTAAAATCATCCGTACTGTGGAACGATTCAAAGACATCAACCTTCCAAATTCTGTTAAAGTTTCAGTATTGGACAGGTATCCTGGATGGACCATTTCCAAAGATGTGTATTATGTTACCTATCACGATAAAAGTGGAGTAAACAAAAAGTACAAATTGAAATTGGAAAATGGCAGTAAGACCATTCGAGTCAAATTGGATGAAAACGGAGTCTTTTATTAAGGAATGAATCAACCTATTTGAGTTTAACCCTAAAAATTAACGAGTATGGCTGTGTTGAAAGTGATAGAGATTTTGGGGAACTCACCAGTGAGTTTTGAAGATGCAGTTCAGAACATTATCAATGAGTCCGCCAAAACAGTAAGAAACATAAAATCAGTATATGTGCAGGATATGCAGGTTTTGGTAAAAGACAACAAAATAAATGAATACCGAGTCAACGCCAAGGTTACTTTTGGTATCGAGGAGGATTAGCAATTTTGTTGAGATTTAATGTTCGGGTCCAATAGGTTCAAGCCTTTTGGGCCCGTTTTGTATTTCTCTGTTTCTTTATTGGAAATGAGTGGGTCGAGAATTTAAATTCTTTGTATATTCGGATATGTAAGCTTGTACATAACGCTAAATTGTCGACGGATAACAAAATATATTTGGATCATAATGCCACCACACCGGTAGAACCAACGGTACTGGAAGCGATGCTGCCCTATTTTACCGAGCACTTTGGTAATGCTGGCAGCGATCACGCCTTTGGATGGTATGCCGAAGATGGGGTGGAAACGGCAAGAATGCAGGTAGCCAAATTGGTGAATTGTAGACCTGTCGAAATTTATTTTACTTCTGGAGCCACAGAAGCAGCCAATTTGGCCCTATTTGGGTTTTGTGAAAATCAAAAAGTCAAGGGAAACCATATCATTACCTGTAAAACGGAGCATAAGGCCATTCTCGAACCGATGGAGGAGTTGGAAAGAAGGGGTTTTGCGGTGACGTATTTGAATGTGGACGGAGAAGGAAATATCGATTTGCACCAATTGGAGGAAGCGTTTACACCAAAGACCATTTTGGTAAGCTTGATGTATGCCAATAACGAAACAGGATTGATTCATCCCATAAAAACCATTGCTGATATTGTTCATAACAGAAATGCCGCATTGATGGTGGACATGACCCAAGCCGTGGGTAAGATCCCCGTGGATCTAAAAAACCTGGATATTGATCTCGGCGTATTTTCGGCGCACAAAATGTATGGCCCAAAAGGCGTGGGAGCCCTTTATGTCAGCAAGAAAAAACAACTAACATTGAGAAAAACCCTTTTTGGGGGCAATCAGGAAAAGGGCATGCGGCCCGGTACACTCAATGTGCCCGGTATCGTGGGGTTTGGTGCGGCAGCTGCCCTGGCCACCAATGAAATAATAGAGGAGGGCAATAGACTCCTAAAGTTACGGAACAGGTTGGAAAACCAACTTTCCAAAGTGGATGGTCTGCAAATCAATGGTCAGAAACAGGATCGCCTGCCAAATACCACCAATATTTCGATTCATGGCATTGACGGTTCAAAATTGTTGCGCCAATTCAAAAATTTAGCAGTTTCGAGGGGTTCTGCTTGCAACGCCAACTTGGTCAGTCCTTCACACGTCCTCAAAGCCATGGGCCATAGTGATGAACTTGCATTGTCGAGTATACGTATCAGTTTGGGAAGACAGACCACGGAACAAGATATTGACAATGCCATTGAGGAAATAAGTAGCGTTGTAGATCGGTTAAAAACAGTGTCCCTATGAGAGAGCTGGAAACCATACTTTCGAATTATTCGGATTTGAAATCCAAAAACATCAAATGTGTGCTGGCAACCGTAGTGCATGTGGAAGGATCATCATACCGCAGGGCTGGAGCAAGGATGTTGGTGGATGAATATGGAAATATCACTGGAGCCATCAGTGGTGGTTGTTTGGAAGGCGACGCGCTCAAGAAAGCCCTTTTTGCCCTGGAAAAGCAAGAGAATAAATTGATTACCTACGATACCAGCGATGAAGATGATGCGGTGATTGGAGCGCAATTGGGCTGCAATGGAGTTATTCAAGTGCTATTTGAGCCCGTGGATTACGGGAACAACAACAATGTTTGTGAACTATTGAAAACAGTTGTGGACTTAGAGGTCCCCTCAGTAACTTCAATCGGTTTTAATCTGGACAACACCCAAAAGCAATTGGGAACAGTACTGGTTTCCAATGGTCAAGAAGTGTTTGCGCATAAAAATTTGGGAAAAGCAACACTAAAAGTCTTGCATGAAAAAAGCCGCGAAGTCATCGAAAATGAAAGATCCAGTTTCTTGGAAATGGATGCAAATGAGGGTATGTCGCACATTTTCATGGAATTTCACCCATCACCGGTCCAGTTGGTGTTGGTAGGCGCAGGGAACGATGCCCAAATCCTTGCCCAACAGGCAGAACTTTTAGGATGGAAGGTCATTGTAACGGATGGCCGACCCACACATGCCAACAAATCGCGTTTTCTGGGATCTTGCCAAGTGATTGTGACAAAACCCGAAGCAACTTTGGAAAGTGTTCGGTTGGATGAACGGACCTGTTTCGTTTTAATGAGCCATAATTATAATTATGACCTCTCGGTTTTAAAGCTTTTGTTGGGCAAACCCGAACTCTCCTATATCGGTATTTTGGGGCCATTGAAGAAATACCAACGAATGCTCGATGAACTTGCCGATGAAGGTGTGGAGGTAAGTGAAAACGACTTATCCAAGATACATGCTCCAATTGGATTGGAAATGGGAGCGGAGACCCCTGCCGAAATCGGGTTATCCATTTTGGCAGAAATACAAAGTGTGCTCACCAATAAAACACCCATGCCGCTAAAACAGAAAAAGGCCCCCATACACGACCATCACAATTCGCAATTTCAAAAAATATCCATTTGAAACCGACAAACAACATAGGTGTGGTTATTTTGGCCGCGGGAGGCTCTACACGCTTGGGACGACCCAAGCAGTTGGTTCAGTTCAAAGGAAAGGCTATGTTGCAACATGCAATAGACCAGGTGGTTCAATTGGAAGTTGGTCCAAGTGTCGTGGTATTGGGAGGGAGCAAAGAACAAATTTCGTCAAGAATTGACCCCAAAGGTTTGCAAGTGGTGCTAAACTCCGATTGGCAACATGGCATTGCTAGCAGCATGCAGGTGGGGTTTGAACAGATATTGTCCAATGAAAGGAAGATAGACCATATCATGTTTGTATTGTCCGATCAGCCTTTTTTGGAGGTTTCCCAACTAAAACGATTGGTAAAAACGCACCTGTCGGGAAACAGGATGGCGACCTATTCCGAGTATGATGGAGTTTTGGGCGTTCCCGCCATATTTTCCCAAGCCGCATTTCCATTCTTAAAAACGCTGAAAGGAGATCAAGGTGCTAAAAAATTGACAACGATGAAAGGTTTTGAATTTGAAACCGAACCTTTTGAAAAAGGACTTTTTGATATCGACACCGAAGAAGATGTGGCCAAATTAAAAACAATTGAACAATGAAAGTAACCATCAAATATTTTGGATTGGTGGCAGAGGCTGCCGGTAAAAATGAGGAGGTTTTCAATTTTGAAGGTACGCTGACCTCCGGAGAACTAAAAAATAAATGTTTGGATCAACTGTCCATTCTGGATAGGGATTCCGTTCAAGTTGCCGTAAACCAAAATTTGGATGATACCATAGAAATAAAAGAAGGAGACGAAGTGGCATTGTTGCCACCATTTGCAGGAGGATGAACCGATACGATAGACAAATACAACTGGACGAAGTGGGCCCAATGGGTCAGGACAAATTGCGCAATGCCAAAGTGTTGATCGTGGGCGTTGGTGGCTTGGGTTGTCCGGCAGCTTTGTATTTGGTGGGTGCCGGTGTCGGTAAAATAGGACTGATGGACCACGACAAGGTTGATCTGACCAATTTGCACCGCCAAGTGTTGTTTCAGGAATCCGATGTAGGAAAACCCAAAGCAAGGGCGGCCAAAGAACATTTGTCAGCTAGAAATAGCAATGTGGTGTTTGAGGTGATTAAAGAAGCATTGACCGTTTCCAATGCATTGTCAATCTTTAAAAATTACGACATCATTTTGGATGGAACCGACAACTTTGAGACCAAATACCTGATCAACGATGCCTGTGTGTTATCCAATAAACCATGGATCTATGCATCCATTTATAAAAATGAAGGGCAATTGTCCGTATTCAATTATAAGAATGGACCGTCATATCGCTGTCTGTTCCCCAAAACGACCCGGCAAAACATCAGTTGCGAGGCAACCGGCGTACTTGGTGTGCTTCCGGGCATACTGGGAACGCTTCAGGCTGCTGAGGCACTTAAGTTGATTTTGGAAAGGGGCGAAGTGCTGTCAGGAACACTAAAACTCTTCAACATAATGTTGGGAACCGAGCAAACCATCAACATCAAAAAGAGACCTGAAGAAATTGAAGCCATACAGCAAAACGGAATTCTGCCCATCAAAATAGAGTGCGCCCTGAAAAATGAACAACAGTGGTATTTGGATGTTAGGGAAATATTTGAACAACCTAAGCCCAAAGGGAATAATGTCATCCACATTCCTTTGGGAGACATTTTATCGCGATATCGGGAAATACCAGAAGACATAGAGGTGTTGGTATTTTGCCAATCCGGAAAACGAAGTAAAAATGCCGTAGACCTATTGAAACGAGAATTTGGTTTCAACAACCTGAAAAATGTGGAAGGCGGTATAGAATCGATCATTGAAGTAGAAAAATAACATGAAAAAAGTATTTGTACAGGGGGCCATACCCCCCGAAAAAATCGCACAATCGGTGGCCAACCACCAAAGCAAGACCAACATTGGTGCCCACAGTATCTTTCTAGGGCAGATACGTGCCGATGTGGTGGATGGTAAAACCGTTGCGGCCATTGAATATACCGCCTACGAAGAAATGGCGGAAAAAGTGTTCCATGAAATTCGTGAGGCTGCATTCAGCAAATTTGATATCACCTGCGCCCACATCTATCATAGTTTGGGAACAGTAAAAATAGGGGAACTTTGTATGTTCGTCTTTACCTCTTCGGCGCACCGAAAAATAGCCATTGAGGCCACCAATTATTTTGTGCAGGAGATCAAGTCCAAAGTGCCCGTTTTCGGAAAGGAGATTTTTGAGGATGAAACCCATCAATGGAAAGTGAACAATTGATATGGTAGACATAACCCATAAAGTGAACACATTGCGCGAAGCCACTGCGGAGGCAATTGTGCGTACCAGTAGTCAGGATACCATCGATGCCCTGAAAAACAATCAGGTGCCCAAGGGCAATGTTTTTGAAATGGCAAAGGCCGCTGGCCTGTTGGGCGTAAAAAAAACACCTGATTTGCTGCCCGATTGCCATCCGCTGCCCATAGAATACACAGGAATCGACTATGTAATCAATGGGTTGGAAATTACCATTACCATGACGGTGAAAACCATTTACAAAACAGGCGTTGAGGTGGAAGCCATGCATGGCGCCAGTGTGGTGGCCCTTACCATGTACGATATGTTAAAGCCTATTGACAAGGGCGTTGAAATTGGCACTATTCGTCTCAAAACCAAGAAAGGGGGCAAGTCCTCCTTCCATATAAACACCGAAGGACTGAAAGCCCATGTGGTAGTGTGTTCCGATACCATTTCCAAAGGAAAAGGCGAGGATAAGGCAGGTGAGGCCATCATGGAAAAGTTGAAAGAATTGGGCATGACATCCGAAAAGACCATCATTCCTGACGAATCGGAACAGATTAAAAATATAGTGGAATCCAATCAGTCCGACCTGATTATATTTACAGGTGGAACGGGTGTGGGTCCCCGGGATGTAACCCCCCAGACTTTGGAGCCCTTGTTGGACATCAAATTGAAAGGCGTGGAAGAACAAATGCGAAGCTATGGACAGGAGCGCATGCCCTTTGCCATGTTTTCACGTTCCATTGCAGGGATTAAGGATGGTAAGTTGATTTTGGCACTGCCAGGTTCCACCCGGGGAGCCGTGGAATCGATGGAAGCCATATTCCCGCACGTGTTGCATGCATTTAAAGTGATAGAAGGAAAAAGACATGATTGAACATACCCCAAAAATAATTGACAATTTCGGCAGGCCACACACCTACTTAAGGATTTCCTTGACGGATCGCTGCAACCTCCGCTGTTTTTATTGCATGCCAGAGGAAGGCATCGAACTCATAGAAAAGCCCAATGTGATGACCTTGGAGGAAATCATTGAAATGACCCGAACGTTTCGTGATTTGGGGGTGCATACGGTCCGGTTGACCGGCGGCGAACCTTTGGTTCGAAAAAACTTTGGTTTCTTGGTGGAGGAATTGGCCAAATTGGGAGTTAAGTTAAAATTAACCACCAATGGCATTGTACTGGACAAGTACCTGGACCTCTTTGACAAAATAGGGTTGCGTAACATCAATTTCAGCTTGGATACCTTGGACAAGGCCAAATCGGTGTTCATTACCAAACGGGATTACTACGATCGCATCATGCAAAATTTGGACAAGGCGCTTGGGATGGACATGAATATCAAACTCAACATGGTGCTTATTAAAGGCGTAAATGACAATGAGATCAATGATTTTATTGCCTTGACAAAGGATAAGGACTTAGTGGTGAAGTTCATTGAATTTATGCCATTTAAAGGCAATAAATGGGATTGGAACAAAGGTGTGGGTAGGGAAGAAATTCTTCAAACCATAGAATCGAAATTTGGTCATATCGAGGAGCTTCAAAACCCGAAACACAGTACGTCATCCAACTTTAAGGTGAAGGGCCACAAAGGAAGTTTTGGCATCGTGAGCACTATCACCAATCCATTTTGTGATGATTGCAATCGCATTCGCCTCACGGCCGATGGCAAAATGAAAAACTGCCTTTTCGCTACTTCAGAAACGGATTTGTTGACACCAATGCGGAATGGAACACAGCTGGATGAATTGATTATCAATGCGATTAAGTCCAAAAAACACGCACGGGATGGTATGGAGGTGAAAATGGAAGCAGAACATTACGAGCAAAACCGATCCATGATTTCAATAGGAGGCTGATGGTAACTATAGAGGAAGCACTTAAAATAGTTCAACAACAGGGAGTTGCACTTCAAACTGTGCACAAACCTTTGTTGGATGCCATGGGTTATGCTTTGGTCGATGAGGTCAAGGCTCCTTTTGATATGCCAGCATTTGACAATTCCGCCATGGATGGGTATGCGCTTTGCGGCATTTTTCAGGAATATAACATTGTTGGTGAAGTGGCGGCAGGTGACACAAATTCAATCGCGTTGAAAGCAGGTGAAGCCGTACGAATTTTCACGGGAGCCAGAGTTCCGGAAAGTGCATCGGCGGTGATGATGCAGGAAAAAACCAAGGTGGAAGGAAATATCCTTTTATTGGAGGAATTGCCCAAAATGGGACAGAATATCCGTAAAAAAGGAGGCGAATTGAAGGAAGGTCAACGCGTCTTTGAAGCGGGCCATGTTTTGAACCCGAGATCTATGGGACTTTTGGGCAGTTTGGGCCTGGAACAGGTTCTGGTATTTTCCAAACCGACCATCAATTTGATTACCACGGGCAATGAATTGGTGCAACCGGGTCAACCCAAATCCGAAGGTCAGATCTATGAATCCAACAGTTTTGCTTTAACGGGTGCCATGAAGCAATTCGGATTTGAATGTCAGCAAACCAAACAGGTTGCAGACGATTTTGAAGCCACCAAAAGAAGTATCGGTGAGGCATTGCAAACTTGTGATGTGCTTTTGCTCTCAGGGGGCATTTCCGTGGGGGATTATGATTTTGTAAAACAGGCGCTGGAGGAAAACGGGGTTGAGGAGTTGTTTTATAAAGTGTTTCAAAAACCGGGAAAACCTTTGTTTTTTGGAAGAAAGGCCAATCAATTTGTGTTTGCCCTGCCCGGTAATCCTGCATCTTCCCTGACTTGTTTTTATATCTATGTGTTGCCAATGCTTCAAAAATTGAGTGGTTATTCGGAGCTTGGGCTACCAAGCTATCATTTTCCCATGAAACATCCCTACGAAAGTCGATTTGACCGTCCCTCTTTTTTAAAAGCGGGAATTGTGGACGGATTGGTAGAAATTTTGGATGGTCAGGGCTCTTCCATGATCCAATCCATGGCATTGGGTAATGCCTTGGCCTTTGTGGAAGCAGGAGGGAAAAGGGCAGCTGGGGATTTGGTGGAATGCAAATTGATTTCCTGATATGTCCGTGGAATACCTACCCATTGTTTTCTTTTTGATAGCCCTTTTTTATAGTTCCGTTGGTTTTGGTGGGGGATCTAGCTATTTGGCCATTCTCAGTTTGTTTCTGACGGATTTCTATGAAATTCGTTCCACTGCTCTAATCTTGAACATTTGTGTGGTTACCATTGGCACCCTTGTTTTTATAAAAAATAAAGTGTTCAATTTGAAAATGTTCTGGCCCTTCTTGGTCTTCAGTATTCCCTTTGCGTATTTGGGTGCTCAGGTGCGGCTTTCCCAAAAGGCATTTTTCATGGTTTTAGGCGGTGCATTGATTTTGGCCGGGGTTTTTATGCTGCTTCGCTTTATCAAGAAAAAATTCGATTCCAAGGAATTTTCCAACTCCAAAAAAATTATTTTGGGCGGTAGTATTGGCCTCCTTTCCGGGATTTCCGGAATTGGTGGCGGTATTTTTTTATCCCCCGTGCTCAATTTATTGAAGTGGGCCAACCCCAGGGTTGTGGCTTCCCTTGCATCCGTTTTTATTTTGGTGAATTCCATCTCAGGCCTCATCGGATTGCATGTGGCCGGCACTTTTAAACTGAATCAAGGTCTAATGGTGCAATTGATCATTGCAGTGGTTGTTGGAGGTAGTATAGGATCCTATCTGTCCAATAAAAAATTCAACCTGAAATTTTTGGGCATCTTGACCAGTATTTTGGTGTTGTACGTGGGATTACGGTTGATTTTGCTACACGGGTTTGCCATCAAAATTTAATGTCCTTTATCACTTTTAAATAAGTTTCATGAGTTGCTGTTGTTCGGAGCTCAACGTTTGGGATAGTTTATGACTCAAATCGTTGAATGCGTTCAATACAGCTTTACCGGTTTCCGTCAATTCGGCACCGCCACCACTAGTTCCTCCTTTGTGCAGCACCACGTAGGGTTGTTTTCCTTTATGGTTCATATCATCGACCATGGCCCAGGCCTTTTTGTAGGACATGCCCATGACCTTGGCCGCTTTGGAAATGGAACCTTGCTCATGGATGTGTTGTAGCAGGACAGCACGCCCCGGCCCAAAAAACTTTTGTCCATCAACATCGATCCAACAGCGTAGCTTAATGTCTGTTTTTCTTTCCATTTCAGAGGGTTTTGGTGCAAACGGGGTGTTCTACACTAAATTACGGATTAATTCAGTCTTGAGTCAATAGGTTTCTAATTATAGAAATAAACAGGGCAATGCCCGTCTCTATTATTTCATCGGGGAAATCATAATCGGCGTTATGCAGCGCAGGGGTGTTGATGCCTGCTCCCAAGCCAAACATGGCACATTTGTAGGTCTTGGCGTACCAACCAAAATCTTCCCCAAATTTAAAGGGGTGGGGCTTTTCGATAAGGTTTAGATTTAGTTCTTTCGCCGCTTTTTTTATCGTAGTGCAACATTCCGGGGCGTTGTTGCTTGCCGGGAAATATTCGATCCATTTCGATGTATGGTTCAACCCATATTGGGCACAAATCCTTTGCACGATATCCAAAACATTTGTTTTCAACAGCTCCATCTGTTTGTTGTTCCATGTTCGTAGCGTATAATGCAGTTCGGCATCCGCCGGTGAAATGCCATATGCTTTTTCGCCCATGCTTAGGTGAACAGGGGTGAGGAGGGCAAAATGATCATAGGTGGGATCCGTGACCTTCAATCGTTCCATATCCTGTATGATTTGTGATAAGGCCAAAGCAGGATTTATCCCGTTTTCCGGTTCAGAGGCATGGGATTCCTTCCCTTTGAGGGCAATGATCAGACTGATGACTTCTGCCGAAAATCCTTTGGAAGGCAATATGATACTGTGCAAAGGTTCTTTGGGGATGTTGTGCAGTGCAAACAGGTAATCGATATTCAATGCTTTGAACGTTTCATTAGTAACGATGTTTTCGGCACCCTTTCCGGTTTCTTCGGCCGGTTGAAAAAGCAAGACTACCTTACCATGAAGGTTTGGCCGTGATTCCAACCAAAACAATAATCCGGAAACGATGGCCATATGGCCATCATGGCCACATTTATGGGATACTCCATTAGTTTGTGATTTATGGGAAAATGTATTGGTTTCCAGAATGGGCAGTGCATCCAACTCACACCGAATCGCAATGGTTTTTCCTTTTTCGGCGAATTCATAAACCACAGCAAAACCCGTTTCTCCCAAATTCTGGATTTGGGCTGAAGGTCCATGTTCCGCAACAAACTTTTGAATGCGCTTTTTTGTGCTATGTTCCAAACCCGACAGTTCCGGGTGGGCATGAAGCTCTTTTCGTAAAATAAAAATTTCGGGACGGACCATGGTGGCATCTTTGGACATTGTCAACTTTTGGGAGCAGGTCTTGGGTTGAAATTTGCTTGAACTTACCCTGCTTTTTGCATAAATATAAATGAAATTGGGCCTAGTGGCCTTTGTTTTTTACAACATTTACTTCAGGGATAAATTGATTATTATCAGGTGTGGCAAAAGCTGAAAATTGTAGTTTTATCAGTAGTATTCCTAACCAAAATGATGGACACCACCTTTCCGTTGACCGCGGGCTTGATAGCCTCCATACTGCATGTTATTGCCGGTCCGGACCATTTGGCGGCAGTTGCCCCCTTCGCCATTGAATCCAAGCGGAAAGCATGGAAAATCGGACTTTTTTGGGGCATCGGCCATTTGGTCGGGATGATTGCCATCGGACTTTTGTTTGCGGTTTTTAAAGAGGTGATTCCTGTGGATGCCATTTCCAAATACAGTGAGCAATTGGTCGGGTTCGTTTTGGTCGGGATAGGCTTTTGGGCCATGTACCGTATCTTCAAAAAGCGAAAAAAGCACAAGCATTTGCATGTTCATGCGGAAAACACACCTGTGATCCATACCCATGAGCACAAACATGATCAATCAACCTCACATCACCATTCGCATAGCGAAAAATTGAAACAGAATAATCTTGCGTCCTTCTCCATTGGTATTTTACACGGTTTGGCCGGTATTTCACATTTTTTGTTGTTCCTTCCCGTTTTGGGTTTTGAAACACAAGCCAATTCGATTGCCTATATTATTGGTTTCGCAGCGGGAATACTTGTGGCCATGATCACCTTTGCCTTTGTAATAGGTAAAGTATCATCCATCGCAAAGAACGGGCATAGTGAAATGTTCTTCAATGGTATTCGAATGGCGGGTGGACTTTTCGCCATTGTAATTGGAGTTTATTGGATTTTCAGTTCCTAACAGATTCGTGGCAGTTGTTCGCCCAGCAAAGGCGTTACCATCCGTTTGCCACCAATGATGCTATGCATGACAACTTTTTTGGGATGCTCGTTGGTAAATTCACCGATACAGGCCGCCCTTGGGCTTTTCTCATGATTTTTCATGAGCGCCAAAACATCCTCAGCGATTGCTGCAGCGACGATGGTGACAAATATGCCTTCATTGGCCACAAATAGAGGGTCGAGACCCAAAATTTCACAGGCTGCGGCCACTTGGTCATCCAACGGTATCTCCGTTTCCTTGATGGAAACGCCCATAGTGGTGTCGTTTGCAATTTCAGATAGTACACTGGCCAATCCTCCTCGGGTTGGGTCACGGAACAAATGGATCTGATCCCCAAAGGCATCCAACAGATCGTTCACCAAAAAGTTAAGGTTGGTGGTATCACTCAAAATAGTGGATTCAAATTCCAGCCCATCGCGTTGCGACATGATGGCCATGCCATGTTGGGCCACTGGGCCACTGATGATGATTTTATCCCCTGCTTTTATTTTACCGACTGATATATGCGCTTTGGGATGCACTTTGCCAAAGCCAGTGGTGTTGATAAAGATTTTATCGCCCTTACCACGTTCCACGACCTTCGTGTCTCCCGTAATGATCTGTACTCCGGCAGTATCGGCCGTTTTTTTGATGGATTCCACGATTTTTACAAAATCATCCATGGGCAAACCTTCTTCCACGACAAACGCCAGGGATAGAAATTTGGGGTCTGCGCCGCACATGGCCACATCGTTCACCGTACCGTTCACGGCCAGTTCCCCTATGTTCCCTCCTTTGAAAAAGATGGGGGACACCACAAAGCTATCGGTGGAAATGGCAAGTTCCCCATCCACTTTAATGATCGAACCATCGTGTTTTTGGTCCAGATAAGGGTTGCTGAAGGTTTCAAAAATGATTTGATCCAAAAGGTCACGGGTCATAAGGCCTCCGCTTCCATGACCCAAGTTGATGGTTTCGTATCCTATATCTTTTCGGCCCATGGTTAAGATGGTATTAAATTGTTTGAAAAATGGTAATAGGCCGCACAAGCACCTTCAGAAGATACCATGGGTGCTCCCATGGGATTGGCGGGTGTGCATGCTTTTCCAAATTGTTCACATTGGTGTGGCTTTTTAATACCCTTTAGGATTTGGCCCGCAATACAGGCCGAATTTTCGGGGGTAGTAATGGAACTAATTTGGAACTTGGTTTCGGCATCATAGGCCAGAAATTCCTTTTTTAGTCGGTACCCGCTGTTGGGTATGGTTCCAATGCCCCGCCATTCCCGATCGGCTATTTCAAAAACGGAGGCCATCATGCTTTTGGCTTCCACATTTCCTTCCTCCTTCACCACACGGGAATATTGGTTTTCCAATTTGAATTCCCCTTTTTCCAGTTGTAACAACGCCATGTAAATGCCCTGAACCAAATCAAGGGGTTCAAAACCTGTGATCACAATAGGTATTTTGTACTTTTCAACCAAAGGGTAGTATTCTTCCATGCCCATAATGGCGCAAACGTGACCAGCTCCCAAAAAAGCATCGATAGTGCTGAGCTCATCGTCCAAAATTCCTTCCATGGCAGGGGGAACAAGTACATGTGAAACCAAAATGGAGTAATTGGTGACCTGTTCTTTTTGCGCATGCAATATAGAAAGTGCATTGGCCGGTGCCGTGGTTTCAAACCCAACGGCAAAGAATACCACCTCCTTATCGGGATTTTGTTTGGCAATATTTACTGCCTCCAATGGCGAATACAGAATACGTAGGTCACCTCCATTGGCTTTGGCTTCCAACAGACTTTTTTTGCTTCCTGGTACACGCACCATATCCCCAAAAGAGCATACAATTACCCTGTTTTCCAACAATTCAATGGCCTTGTCAATAAGGTTGAGGGGGGTAACGCAAACCGGACAACCTGGACCATGAATCATACGTACATTTTCTGGCAACAGGTTAATGATGCCATTTTTTACCAAGCCGTGGGTTTGCCCCCCACAAATTTCCATGATGTTCCAAGTTTGTGTGGCTGTTTTCTCAATAAGGTCCAAGTATTTTTTGGTGGCCTCCAAGTTGCGATATTCACTCAAATACTTCATGGGTCAAAGTTTTACGTTTTGGTAGTACATCAATTGCCCGAAAGAGATGTTTTCATCGTTTGGACTTAAGTTACGATTAAAATATAGCTTGTATTCGGTGCCGGCCAATTCTTTTAGCATATCCACCAAAACAGTATTCTGAAAAACACCACCGCTTACTGCAATTACCTTGACGTTGGATTGCACTGCCATTTTAAGGATAATGTTTGCCAAGGTGAACAAAAAATTCGCAATGACTTGCTCTTTTTGGGTTCCATTTTTAAAATCAACGTACAAATTATTGAAGAGTTCCTGGGTAGGAACAATTCCATTTACCATTTCCGAGGCATAGACTTGGCAATTTTCAAGCCTATAATCGATGATTTGATTTTCCAGAATAATGGCAGCTTCTCCTTCATATGTATTATAGTCGCAAAGGCCCAAAAGGGAAGCCACGGCATCAAAAAGGCGACCTACCGATGAGGTTTTAAGAGATGCCTTTTGCTTTAATTGATTGTAAATGGAGATTTCTTCTTTGGTAAACTTTTGTTTGATTTCATTCTGCATGGCATCATTGGCCAATGAAAAAAATGACATTCTGGGTTCCTTGGCCATTTTATCGCCTGCAAGCCAATCATAATATTCAAAATGCCCAATACGTTCCATGACCGCGTCTTGGTATGTAAAAAATTCTCCGCCCCAAATTTGTGCGTCGTCACCATAGCCCGTTCCATCCCAAACCACCCCAAGTATGGGTGATTTTTTATCATAAAGTTTATGTTCCCCCAAAACCGAGGCAAAGTGGGCCTTGTGGTGTTGGATCTGATAAAGTTTTACATCGAATTTTTTTGCAAGCTCCATGCCGTATCGGGTGCTGTTGTAGTCAGGATGTTTGTCCACCAATACAACTTCGGGTTGCTCTTCAAACAGATTGATGAATTTTTGGGTGGTCTGCATATAACGATCAAAGACATCAAAATGATCTAAGTTACCGAGATATTGACTGATATAGAGGTAGTCGTTGGGCAGAAAGGCAACTGTACCTTTCAAATGCCCGCCCATGGCCAGGATTTTTTGGCCTGTTTTCACGTCCGCATCAAAGTTGGGGCTGAGTCCCCTTGATCGCCTGAATATGATTTTTTCTTGGTAACGGTCACTGTATTTGACCACGGAATCATCTTGGGGATTGCTGATTTTTAGGTCATGGTCCAAAAAGTAATCGGCAACTTTGGCCAATTCCTTATGCGCATCTGCAGCATCACTGATAATGGGAGAAGCATGAATGTTGCCGCTGGTTGCCACAATGGGGATTTGCAGTTCGTTGGCCAATAGATATAGGATACCGGAGTAGGGGAGCATTACCCCCAATTGGTTCAGGTGGGGAGCCAGTTCAACTAGGGCAAGCGCACCGCGAAAACCTGTTCTTTGAAGGATTACAATTGGACTTTCAGGGGATGTTAAGCAGTTTTCTTGATCCGTATTGATTTCTACTTGCTGTTTTAAAAGTTCCAGCGATGGATACAGAATGGCAAAGGGCTTCGTGGGTCTTTTTTTTCTTTCCCTAAGTTTTTTAATGACTTCCGTATTGTTGGCATCGCAGCACAACAGGTAACCACTGGTATTTTTGATGGCAACGATTTTTCCCTGTTTTATGAGGTCTGAGGTCTTTTTAATCGGGTGATCTGTTGCAACAACCTCCCCATTGGCAGTGGATAATTGAAGCGTAATACCACAATCCGAACAGGAGTTCGTTTGCGAATGGAACCGTCTGTCTGATGGATTGCCATACTCTTTGGCACACGAGTCACACATGTCATAAGTGGCCAAATTGGTATGATCCCTTTCGAACGGGAATGTATTGGTGATGGCCCATCGGGGACCACAATTGACACAGGTGGTGAAGGGGTAGTGGTACCGTCGGTTGTGCTTGTCGACAATTTCAGATTTGCATTCGTCGCAAATGGCAAAATCCGGAGTTAACTGTAGGTTCAGTTTTCCTGCTGTTTTTGAGGGAACAATGGAAAATCCATCAAATGCCTTGTACGTTGTTTCAGTAAGTTGGTGTTCCTTGATCTTGGAGGCCTTTGGAGGTTGAGTTACCAATATGCGATAAAAGGAATGTACCAGATCTTTATCGCCGGTGAGGTCAATGATTACCCCTTCCTCATTATTGGAAACGGTGCCGTCCAATTGGAAAGTTGTGGCCAAATTGAAGACATGGGGTCGAAAACCAACCCCTTGGACACGGCCGGTCAGTACTATTTTATACGTTTTTGGCACCTTATGTGAATTGATCGTGCAAGGTTGCTGCCAGCGACAATATTTGGGTTATGGTCGCAGGTATTGCCTTTTCAACTTTTGGCGCCAATTGGGTGGTCATGGGTTCAACCTTTGCAATCGATATGGTAAACAGATGCAGATCAGGAGTGTTCTCCATCAGGTACACTGCTTCGATCATATCTTTCAGACCTACATCGTGAACGCTCAAAGCCGAGGGAAAATCACAGGCGAATTTTGGGCGGATCAACGATATGGTGCCTTCTTCCTTGCCATCCATGGTGGCATCAACAAATATGATTTTAGAATAGCATTCAAAGCAATTGAGCAACAGAAATCCACCTGTGCCGCCATCCAGAATGTCAATATAGGAGGGTAGTTCCATGGTATCCATCGATTGGATCAAATGTACACCGACTCCTTCATCGCCCATGAGGAAGTTGCCTACCCCCAGAACCAAAATACTCTTTGACTTGTCTTTTTCAAAGAAAAAGGCATCACTGCTGACGGCAACAGGTTTTTTGTCCAGTTCGGACAATGTGTTTACGGATTTTGTCATTTTCAATTATTAATCAATGATCTCAACGGGTTCCTCATCCAACAATTCCTCAATTTCTTCTTCATCCATAACCTTGTTGAGTCGCTCTTCACAAACAAATTTATAGCCTCCGAACATGGAGGATACTTCGCCACGTCCTTCAAGCCAATCGTGGTAAAACACCAGATATACATGGATCAAAGTGAACAATATAAAGAGCCAGGTTGCAGTATGGTGAATGGTTCGCACAATAAAATCCCCGCCCATAAAGGGCACCACCCAACTGAACATTTTGGGCAGCCACCAACCGGCAGTGTCGGAATAGAGCCCAAAGCCTGTGAAGACCTGCACCAGTGCCAATAAAAATAGCATTGCATAGGAGAAGGCAGCTACACTGTTATGTCCGATACTGATGTCCTTGATATCCGGTTTTTTCTCATTGGCAAGGAATACATCCACTTTTATGACATGCAAAAAGTTATGCCACATTTTTTTGCTGAAGGGCCAAAAGGCGCGCCAACTGGAAAATTTATTGCCCACAAACGACCAATACACCCTTAGGATCATATTGAAAAAAAAGACATAGGCCGTGGCAAAGTGAATGAACCGTACTGTTCCGAACCAATAACTGGTACTGGCCTCTGCGCTTGACATGATGGCGGGCGGATTCGCAATGATGAAACCCGTAGTGGCCAAAATGATGATTGAAAGCACATTGATCCAGTGAAAAACCCGTACCGGGAGCTCCCAAACATAAACCCTTTTAAAACTTCGTGTTTTCATGGTTCCTTGTTTTTCTATATTTCGCAGCTCGAAACGTTCTGTACTTGTGAAAGATGCTTACCATGCTCATCGTACAAATGGACGGCACAGGCGATACAGGGATCAAAGGAATGTATGGTCCTGATGATTTCCAAAGGCAATTCTGGGTCGGCAACCGGCGTTCCCAAAAGCGTGGATTCATAGGCTGATCGTTGGCCCAAGGGATCCCGTGGCGATGCATTCCATGTGGAAGGGACCACCAATTGGTAATTTTCCGTTTTGGCATCCTTGATCTTGATCCAGTGCGCCAAAGCTCCCCGTGGTGCCTCGGTAAAGCCTACTCCCTTGGATTCGCTTTCCCAAAGAGCTGGATCACGTTTAGCGGCATTGGCCATTCGGGTATCCCCATTTTTGATGTTTTGTAACAAGGTGTCATAAAACTCCATGGTCCAATTGGCCACTAATTGGGTTTCTATACCCCTGGCTGCTGTTCTTCCCAAGGTGGAGAACAAAGCGTCAACCGGTACATCCAAGTGGCTCAAGGCACCGTTCACGGCCTCTTGGATTTCCTTGTTGCCTCTGGCATAACCTACCAAAAGTCGGGCAAGTGGTCCAACTTCCATCGGTTTGCCTTTCCAACGAGGCGTTTTTATGAAACTGTATTTTTGGCTGACATCCAATTGGTCATAGGGTGGTTTTGGACCAGAGTACTTGATGTTGGTCTCGCCATCCCATGGGTGTTTTCCCTGATCTCTTCCTTCAGCATAATCATCATACCAGGAATTGTTCACAAATTCGGCGATGTCATCATTTCTGTGATCGACATCGTATACTTTGGAGAGGTCCCTATCCAGAATAACCCCTTGTTGAAACTTAAAGGAGGAGATATCGCCATAACCATTGGTTGGAAAATCACCATAGGCCATATAATTGCCAAATCCCTTGCCAATGGCTCCCCAATCTTTATAGAAGGAAGCGATGGCCAACAAATCGGGAATATACACTTGTTCTATAAACTGTTTGCCTTCTTCCAGCAATCGTCCTACATAGGCCAGTCTTTCCGCATTGAGCCCACCCGGACTCTCGGTGTTAATGGCACAGGCCATACCACCCACCAAATAATTGGGGTGGGGGTTTTTACCACCAAAAATGGTATGCACTTTCACAATTTCCTTTTGCCATTCCAAAGCTTCCAGATAATGTGCCACGGCCAACAAGTTGACTTCGGCCGGTAATTTCATTTGGGGGTGGCCCCAATAGCCATTCGCGAAAATGCCCAATTGGCCACTTTCCACAAACTTGGTTATCCGTTTTTTGATGTCCGAAAAGTAGCCCGGTGAGCTTTTGGGCCAGTTGGAAATACTTTGGGCTATTCGGGATGTTTCAACAGGGTCTGCCTTTAAGGCATTCACCACATCAACCCAATCCAGGGCATGCAGGTGATAAAAGTGTACGGTGTGGTCGTGCATATACAAGGCACCTTCCATAATGTTCCGTACCATTTCTGCATTGGGAGGTACTTCTATGCCCAAGGAATCTTCAACGGCCCTAACGGATGCCAGTGCGTGTACGGTGGTGCACACGCCGCATGCACGCTGTACAAATGCCCATACATCCTTGGGGTCCCGTCCTTTGACAACATTTTCAAGTCCCCGTACCATGGGGCTGGAACTATAGGCATCGGTAATGATGCCATCTTTTACCTCCACCTCTATTCTTAAATGTCCTTCAATCCGGGTAATGGGATCTACTACAATTCTATTCGCCATGATATTTTTATTAAGAATCCAATTTCTTTTCGTTTTGTTTAGCACGAGTGGTTCTGCTACGCAGCTCTTTTCGTTTGGAAATATTGGCGGCTACGGCATGAACTGCCAAACCACCTGTCACCACTCCGGCAGCTACCTTGCCGATGGTATCGGCGGAGCTTTCAATGCCAAAGCCGGCAAGTCCGGTCAAACGCTCATAAAATGGGCCGTTATCCCAGAAATTTTCTTCACTACAACCAATGCATCCGTGACCGGACTGTATGGGATAACTCACCCCATTGTTCCATTTGATGGTACCACAGGAGTTATAGGTCATCGGTCCTCTACAACCTACTTTGTACAAGCAGTAGCCATCCTTCGCATTTTGATCGTCGAAGGTCTCGGCAAACAATCCTGCATCATAATAAGGTCTTCTATAACAGGAATCGTGAACCCGTTTGGAGTAAAATGCTTTGGGTCGGCCCAATCCGTCCAATTCGGGCAAGCGGTCAAAAGTGATCAGGTGTACAATGATACCTGCCATGACCTCACCGATGGGCGGACATCCGGGAACCCGGATAATGGGTTTGTTCTTGATGATCTTGTGAATGGGAGTAGCATCTGTTGGATTGGGATAGGCTGCCTGTACACAACCATTGGATGCGCAACTGCCCCAAGCAATAATGGCCTTGGCCCCCTCGGCCGCTTCCAACAACAGTTCTTTTGCAGAACGACCGGCAATACAGCAATAATTGCCATCGTCACCCAAGGGAACGGAACCCTCCACACAAAGAATGTAATCGCCCTTGTATTTTTCCATGGTGGCATGTTTGGCTGCTTCGGCCTGATAACCCGAGGCCGCCATCAAGGTTAAGGTGTAGTCTAGGGAAATTTTGTCAAGGATAATGTCCGACACAATAGGATGGTCCGATCTAATGAATGATTCACTACAACAGGTACATTCCTGGTAATGCTCCCAAATAACTGGTATTCGGAAAGTGTTCTCAAGGGACTTTGCCACCTGACCGATCATAGAAGTTTCCAAGCCCATATAGGCTGCAATGTAGGTGGCGAACTTCATGAAATCGCGTCTGCTGTATCCCTGCTTAATAATACTTTCGTAATAGGTTTCTTTTACTGATTTTTCTGTAGCCATGGCCCAAATGTTTTAAACCTGAAGAAATTTTTTTAAAGGGTTAACGCTAAAAGTACCTATAAATCAGCGCCTTAAATATGACGAAAGTCATGTTGTCCAAAATTGATTTTGAATAATATTGTTAATTGTAAAATCCCTAAAGGGGCAGTAAAGTTGTTTTGAAATGCACGAGTTGTCGGTTGCTATGGGCATAGTGAAAATAGCTGAGGATGAAACCAAAAAGGCCAAGGCCCAAAAGGTAACCTTGATAGAGCTCGAAATTGGCACTTTGGCCGGCGTCGAATTTGAATCCTTGGATTTTGTTTGGCCCTCGGCCGTGAAGAATACCGTGTTGGAGCATGCAGAACGAAAGATCGATGTAAAGAAAGGATTGGCCCTTTGTGCAGACTGCGATACCGTTTTTGAGGTCCAACATTTTTATGATTCCTGCACTCATTGTGGTAGTAATCTTAAAGGGATTCTACAAGGAAAGGAACTGAGGGTAAAAGCCCTGGAAGTCATATAAAACATAAAACCAAAACCTATGTGCGGTACTTGCGGATGCGGAAGCGAAGAAGGCGGGGCTAAGATTGTAATGCCCAATACCGGAAAGAAACACCAACACGGCGATCATATCCACTCACATGGTCACAATCACAGTCATGACGATCACCACCATGATCATGAGGGACATCATCACCATCACCATGCCCATAGCCATGACGGCCACCATCATCATCATCACGAACACGACCACAGCCATAGCCATAAAACGGTGCTGGAAGTGGAACGTGACATTTTGCAACAAAATGAGATCATGGCAGCCAGGAACAGGGGGTATTTTGATGCCAAGGACGTTTTTGCCCTAAACCTGGTAAGCTCACCGGGTTCAGGTAAGACATCCCTTTTGGAACGCACCTTGAAGGACCTTAAGGACAAAATTCCGTTTTATGTGATCGAGGGCGATCAACAGACATTGAACGATGCCAATCGGATAGCAGCCCTTAATGTGCCCGTTATCCAAATCAATACAGGAAAAGGATGCCACTTGGAAAGCGATATGATCCATGATGCCGTAAAAAAGTTGCACATTCAAAACAATTCGGTTTTGATGATTGAAAACGTGGGCAACCTGGTGTGCCCGTCCATGTTCAATTTGGGCGAGCATAAACGGGTGGTTATCGTTAGTACCACTGAGGGTGACGACAAGCCCATAAAGTATCCGGATATGTTCCATACTTCGGATATCTGCATCATCAATAAAATTGATCTTGCGCCATATTTGGATACCAATGTAGAAACGCTTAGAAATAATGCCCTGCAGGTAAACCCAAACCTCAAATTCTTTGAAGTATCCGCTACCAAGGGAACGGGTATGGAACAATGGTACGATTGGCTGGAACAGCAAGTACAAGTGACATCCGAAAATCATTAAAAAAGCAAAATCATGTGTTTGGCAATACCCGGAAAACTATTGGAAATAACGGCTACTTTGGATGAAACCTTTCGAGTGGGAAAAGTTTCTTTTGGAGGTGTAAAGAAAGACGTGAGCCTGGCCTTGGTGCCGGAAGCAAAGGTGGATGATTATGTGATGGTCCATGTGGGCGCGGCCATTAGCGTGGTTGATGAAGAAGAAGCAAAAAAAACATTCGAGATACTAACCCAATTGGGAGAATTGGACGAATTGAACCAACTGCCGGACCCTACCGGCTAAAACATAAAAAGGTGCCTTACTTTGAGCTTAAAAAGGATGAAATTACTTTTCCACCTGCCTATTTTGCTGATATAGATGGGCTGTTGGCCGTTGGGGGCACCATGTCGGTTGAGCGTATGTTGCTGGCCTATAACAACGGAATTTTTTATTGGCACTATCCGCTCAAACACATCAAGTGGTGGTCACCCGACCCCAGGATCGTTGTACGTCCCGAATCCTTTGAAATTCCCCAAAAAAGATGGGAAATGTTGAACCAAGAGTTCACGGTTACCGTTGATACGGATTTTGAGCAGGTGTTACGTGGTTGTCAGCAAGTATATAACCTTGAAGGGCAAATGGACAACAGCTGGCTATCGGAACGGATGGTGCGCATATTTATGGAATTGCATACGATGGGTAAAGCACATTCCATAGCTATTTGGAAAGATGGAAATCTTGCCGGGGGACTCTTTGGGGTCGCCATTGGCAAACTCTTTTTCGGCGAATATTTGTTTACCACCATGGCGGGTGCCGATGAGTTGGCCGTTTTGTGTTTGATAGATAAATTGAAACATCAAGGCTATCGGTTACTCGATATGCAAAAACAGACTTTTTTCTTTCCGGGTATTGAATATGACGAAATGCCCCGATTGGAGTATGTGGACATCTGTAAGGAAAATGCCAAGAAGTACAAGGATGTCCCCAATGAATTCTAATTAAAAAACAAACCGTTATGAGACTTTCCTTTGCAGAACACATTCAAAACGCCAATGTACTCTTACATGAAAACGAGGTGGAAAAGTCCATTGAAAATTATCGTGAGGCATTGCAGTCCGCCACAACTCCAGAACAACAACTTCATTTGAACAGTGTTTTGGGCCGGCTGTACCAAAGAACAAAAAAACCTACGAAGGCCATTGAAGCATTTACAACCGCACTTGATCTGTTAGAAAGAAACCCCTCATTGGGCAGCTTGGCGGATAAGGCAGCCATCTTGAACAATATTGCAGCCATTCAGGCTGAATCGGATAGGGTAAATGCCATTGCAAATTACAAGAAGGCATTGGAAGTTTATGCCGAAATGGTAGACAAAGGGGAAACAGAATTTCTTCCACATTTGGCAAATACCCAATTTGCCCTGGCTGAAGTGTATGCCAAGAAAAAGGAGTATTACTTCGCCAAGAAACAGTACAAAGAGGCCATTAAAATTTACGAGGGATTAAAAGACCCGGCCTATTTGCGGTTGCGCGCCAGTGCCCATTATCAGTTGGGCAATATTTATACGGAAGAATTCAATCTTTTTGATGCCAAGGTCCAATATGGAAAGGCACAGCAACTTTTTGAACATTTGATAGGGGATGGGGATGAAGCTTTAAAACCCTATTTGGCGGCCGTTCTCAATAATTTGGCCGTTACCTTCAACGCAATGGAAGAGCCCAAAAAGGCGGTGCAGTATTATGAATTGGCACTTGTGGCCTATCAGGAACTGTCCGATCTCAACTTCGACATCTTCCAACCTTACGTGGCTTCGACCTTTAACAATTTGGGCATCGTGCATTCCGAAATGCAACAATTGGAACAAGCCATTGCTTACATGAATCAGGCCGTTGACCGTTACAATGAATTGGCAGATGTAAAGCCTGAAGCCTATACACACTATTTGGCCACGGGCCTGCATAACTTGGGGTTGTTCCATTTTGAGTTGGGACATATGCAACAAGCAAATGACTATTTTGGCCAAGCATTGGAGATAAGAAGACATTTGGCTATGGCACAGCCCATGGATTTTGATGCCGATTTTTGTGCAACGGCCATGAATTTGGTTGAACTCTATCAAGCCCAGCTCGAAAACACCCTAGATTTTGGGTATAAGTCCAAAGCGTTGGCCCTTTTGAATGAAGTTCAGATACGATTGCAAAAATATGGGGATGATCTGCCAGTGATCAAAACCATGAAAAATGATAGCAAGCACTATTTGGAGTACTTTTCCGGTATTTGTGAAGAAAATCTATCGCTTCATCACGTTTTAAGGAAGGTGAATCATTTGAAAGAACAAATCGATGAGACCATCGATCTCAAGGAAAAAATGGCTTTTCAAGAGGAAATAATGCACATACTGGACGAAAATCTCAAGAAATATCCCCATAACGATCGCTTGCAATATGAACTCGTATTGTCACATGTGAACATAAGTTGGCTTCAGCTGCGACTTCAAGATTACCAGAAAGCGGAGCAAACCATACTTGATGCAATAACTTTTAATATTCCCTTACAATCCCTAACCTGTAATTTGGCGCATTGTCATTTGTTACAGGATGATTTGGATAAGGCTTTGGAGCTTTATCTGGAATTATCGCAACAAGTGAATACAGCGAATGAAAAATACAGCGAGGTCATCATCAAGGATTTCGAAATCTTAAGGAGGGATGGTATTGAACACCGTGGTTTTGATCTAGTGATTGAGCGTTTGAAATAACCCCAATTGTATCTATAAAAAGAACCGACCAAAAAGTGTTGAGGTTTGTTGTAACAAATCTGCACCTTTTGGCCGGTCCCCGTTAGATATGAAAAAGGTATCGTTATGTAATTTTAGATGAACAATAGATGGGTTCCTTCTTGATCGGCCCTATTGTAAAAATCGCCTATGGTCAAGATACCATCCAAATCATCGATCAGGTCTTCTTTTTCCAAGTGGAACATGTCCACTGCCAACTTACAGGCCCATAGTTTGCATCCGGAATCCGAAAGGATTTCCAAGAATTCGCCAACGGGTGGCATGTCCAATTTCTCCATTTCCTTCTTCATCATTTTGGTCGCCAAGGCTTCCACACCAGGCAATCCGCCCAACATGGTGGGCATGTGCATGGCAGGGTTACCCACTGTGGCCACATGAAGGTGCTCCAATTTTTTCTTTTGGATGGCTTCCAAGCCAAAGAACGTGAAGAATATTTCGGATTCAATGCCTTCCATTCGTGCCCCATTGGCCATCACAAAAGCGGCGTATACATTTTCTAGGGTGGCTTTGGAGAGTATAAAAAGCATCTTTTTTACTTTAGTATCGCTCATTACCGTATGTTTAAAATTGTTTTGTATTCAGTTTTTTGTTCAACCACGGCCGTAATTAGATACAGCTCTTTGGTTTTGGGATACCGGCAATCATGGTTGCTTTTTTCAAAGGTCCACCGGGAAATAGGGCGTAAAACTCCTTGATGTCGAGTACACCACTCTTTTTGATGCCTCGAATGGAAAGGGGTTCTTCGTTTTTGAACTGTTGTTGGATGTAATCGATTACTTCCCAGTGTTTATCGGTCATATCGATGCCCTGTTCTTTTGCTATCTCTGTTCCAATCTCTTTGTTCCATTGGGAAAAATCGGTTAAATATCCTTCTTGGTCCACTGAAATTGTTGCTTGTCCTATTGTCTTGTCCATTTTTGTATGTATTTAGGTTTTTTATTATGCTTTGGAATCTTCAAATTTTTTGCCCTTTTCGCTCATAGTCGCAGATACGAAGGGGATATGGATGCCTTTGATCAGCATGTTCCAGTAGATCCACCTGAAGGCCATTTTGCCCATGTGGTTTGTTCTACTTTCCTTCAACAGGTTCAAAGGTCCCACACCAGGGAAGGGGAATGTTCCTTCAACAGGTTCGTGGGTATAATTGAAGTCGATCAAAAGTGCTTTTCCACCACCGGTTTCAATGAAACAGTTGGCATGGCCATCGAACTCTTCTTTTAAAGGTTCTCCTTTGATGTACCTCAAGATGTTCTCTGTCAATATTTCGGCTTCAAAGTGTGCCACGGAACCGGCTTTGGAAGCGGGTAGGTTGGTGGCATCGCCCAAGGCGAAAATATTTTCATAATCTTCGGTCTGCAACGTGGCCTTATTGGTGGGCACATAGTTGAGGTCATCACCCATTCCGGAACGTTCGATCAAGGCATCGCCCATGTTGGTGGGCACGGTGACCAAGATGTCGTATGGCACCTCAGTTTCGGCATAGTCGATTATTTTGTTGTTCTCATAATCCACTCGTTCAATGTTGAAGTCGGTAACTTCCTTAATGCCTTTATCGGTCAACAAATGGTGGAGTGCTTCGGTAGCTTTTGGCTTAGTAAAGGCTCCGCCAAGAGGGGTTACAAAAGTGATGTCCACTTTGTCCCGCATGCCTTTGTTCTTAAAGTAGGAATCGGCCAAGAAGGCAAATTCCAAGGGAGCTACTGGACACTTGATGGGCATTTCGGTGATGTGGACCACCAATTTACCACCTTCCCACTCACGGAATTTGTCACGAAGGGCCTTGGCACCTTCGTAGGTATAGAAATCAAAAACACTTTTGTGCCATTCAGGACCTTTCATACCCTCAATTTCTTCGGGTGCGATTTTGGTACCCGTGGCAATGATCAAAATATCGTAATGAAGTTCAGTGCCATCGTCAAGAAGAACCTTATTTTCCTCGGGTTTAATGATCTCGATTTTCTCATTGATGTAATTGACACCTTTGGGAATAAATTTGGCACCTTTTTTCTTTACTTGTTTGGTAGTGTAAATATCAAAGGGGAGAAACAAAAAACCCGGTTGGTAATAGTGGGTTTTATATTGGTCCACAACGGTGATTTGCCATTCGTTTTTTGGAAGCTTGGAAACAAGATGGTTGGACATCATTGTTCCGGCTGTTCCTGCTCCCAATATGACTAAATTTTTCATGATTTCTGGTTTCTAAGAATTACAATGTAAAAGTACTTAAAGGGGGTAATCGCTAATATGACAAATGTCAGTTTTCGAGGTTTTTTAATGTAACCTAGGTTACATAACCTATTGTTTTTTAATTAAATAGGTTCATTTTAAGGGCTTTAGGTCCAAATGGGGGTTAATGGTTTGGACGAATGTCCATTAATACTTTTTCATGAAAGTTTGGTGCATATTTAAATAAACCTGGAATTAAAATGACATAATGGGGCCTTCACCAGGATGTTTTCAATACCACCTATCCGACCGTTACTCCGAAAAAGTAGCCGACCAAGGCGGTTACCCCCATGGCGACCGTTCCCCAAAACGTAATTCGAAGTACAGCTTTCCACACGCTGGATCCCCCGGCTTTGGCCGCCATGGCTCCCAACGTGACCAGAAATATGATTCCGAAAACATACAGGTAATACTCCAAATTTTTAAGCGGCAACAACATGGCAACAAACAAGGGCAATAATGCTCCGAAGGTAAAGGAAGCTCCCGATGCCAAAGCCGCCTGTATCGGTTTGGCCTGATTAATGTCATTGATGCCCAATTCATCCCGTATGTGGGCGCCCAAAGCGTCTTTTTCGGTAAGTTCCTTGGCGACCAACTCTGCTGTTTGCCGTTTAAGTCCACGTTCCTCATAAATACGGGTCAACATTTCCAATTCCATCTCGGGCATTTCTTCCAATTCCATTTTTTCCCGTTCAACATCCGACTTTTCAACATCGGTTTGGGAACTTACCGAAACATATTCGCCAGCTGCCATGGATAGGGCTCCGGCAACCAAACCGGCCAATGTGGCCAATATAATGGGCTCTTTACTGGTACTGGCCGCAGCCACACCTATGGCAATACTGGTGGTGGACAAAATACCGTCGTTGGCCCCCAAAACCGCTGCCCGTAGCCAATTGCTACGTGTAATGTAATGGGGGCTCAGATATTCGTCGAATTCCGTTGTGTTATTTTCCATTTAATTCCAATTATATATCCCTAAAGGAATTTTTACTACATAGGATATTGTCAAAAATCGATTTCCAACGAAATGGGGCAATGGTCAGAGCCCATGATCTCCGAATGAATTTTGAATCCTGTGATTTTATCCATCAATTCGGAACTGACCAAGAAATAATCGATTCGCCATCCCGTATTGCGTTCCCGCGCCTTAAAACGATAGCTCCAATACGTATAGGCAACTTCATCGGGATGCAAATGCCTGAAAACATCCACGAACCCGGCGTTTAAAAAGTTGTCCATACCATCAATTTCCACCTGGGTATAGCCGGCCGTTTTGTTGTAATTGGATTTATCATTCTTTAAATCGATAGCTTGATGGGCCACATTCAAATCGCCACATACGATCACGGGTTTTTTGGTTTCCAATTTTTTGAGGTAATCCAAAAAATCCGCATCCCATGTTTTTCGATAATCCAAGCGATCCAATTGCTGTCCCGAATTGGGCACATAGACATTAACCAAATAAAAGGCATCAAATTCCGCACATTGTATGCGGCCCTCGGTATCGTGTTCGGCTACGCCCATATCATTTTGAACGGTTATCGGCTTTGGTTTGCTCAATAATGCCGTACCAGAATACCCTTTTTTTTCGGCGGAGTTGAAGAATGCCTCATAACCGGTCATCTTGGCCAGTTCATTTTCAACCTCGTGGTCCTGTGCCTTGGTCTCTTGAAGACAGAGTACATCGGGCCCAAGCGCATCGATGTTCTTAAAAAAATCCTTTTTGGCCACTGCCCTGATACCATTGACGTTCCAAGAAACTATTCGCATAGGTTATTTTTTATTGAATTGGATTACCTTTTAAAGATAGGCAAACCAATGGTGCTTGCGAAATGAAAATATCGAATGCCTAGTTCCAATATTTGGTCAGAAACTGATAAAATTCCTTTTTAAGGTCGGTATAGATCCATCGTTCATCTTCCATGCTGGTCCTGATTTCCAGATGTTTTTTAACAAAAGGGACATCCAAGGATACCATGCCCATTTGACTGTGTCCAGCGATATTGGTCTCGTGTTCTTCAATAGTTTCCTTCAGTTCTTCAATCACGTTTTGGTGCAATATGAATTCGTTTTGATAGTGTTCCAATTTCTCCAATACGTCCTTGTCATCATGGAATGTTACCAAATCTTCCAATCTGTTGTTGAACGATTTTAATTCATCTTCCCAAAATTCAAGCTCATTTTGCCATTGTTTGTGTTCAAAATGCAGATCTGAATCATAAATTACTGCTATTTTCATGGTATTTGTTTTTAGGGAACAGGAAATTGGTGTTCCCTGTTCAAGTTTTATTATATCAATTTGTACTGATGTGCTGCCGCACATAGTTAAGATCGATGGGGTTTCGGCTTTCCTTTGAAAGGATTTTTTCACCCCTTTTGCCCAAAAGTTTTTCCAGGTCATCTTTCTCGACCACCTCTTTTTTCAAAAGCAATTTTGCCAGTTTTTCCAATTCTGTTTTATGGATCAGCAAAAGATTTTTGGTGCGTTCATAGGATGTGGTAACCAAATTTTGAACTTCCTTGTCAATCAATTTGGCCATGTCCTCACTATAGGGTTTGCCCAATAAGCGTTCGTTGTTGCCAGTGGAATCGTAAAAGCTTATCGGCCCAACTTTTTCATTCAATCCATAATAGGCAACCATGGTATAGGCCTGTTTGGTCACCTTTTCAAGGTCATCGAGTGCACCGGAAGATATTTCATTAAAAATGACTTCTTCGGCCGCCCTGCCGCCAAGGGAAGCACATAATTGATCAATAAACTGGGCCTTGGTCACAATTTGCCGCTCCTCGGGAAGGTACCATGCAGCACCGAGCGATTTTCCGCGGGGTATGATCGATACCTTGACCAAGGCGTCCACATGCTCCAAATACCAACTGGATACCGCATGTCCGGCTTCATGATAGGCAACGATTTCCTTTTCCTTGGGTGAAATAATCTTGCTCTTGCGTTCCAATCCACCAATTACCCGGTCCCTAGCGGTCATAAAATCTACGTGTTCCACTTTCTTTTTTTTCTTGCGGGCAGCGATCAGTGCGGCCTCATTACAGATATTGGCAATGTCTGCTCCAGAAAAACCAGGGCTCAGTTTGGCCAATACTTCCACATCCACATCCTTTGCCAATTTCAAGGGGCGCAAATGCACTTTAAAGATTTCCATCCGTTCGGCTTGGCTCGGAAGCTCGAGATAAATATGGCGATCAAACCGACCGGGACGAAGCAATGCTTTATCCAACATATCGGGCCGGTTGGTAGCGGCCAGGACAATGACGCCTGTATTATCTCCAAAACCATCCAGCTCGGTGAGCAATTGGTTAAGGGTACTTTCCCTTTCGTCGTTGGCCTGCAGGGCGTTGAGTCGACCACGCGATCGGCCAACAGCATCGATTTCATCAATAAAAATGATACTGGGCGCTTTTTCCTTGGCCCGTTTGAACAGGTCACGGACGCGGGAGGCTCCCACCCCCACAAACATTTCCACAAACTCTGAACCCGACATATTGAAAAAAGGCACCTGTGCTTCACCCGCTACAGCCTTGGCCATTAATGTTTTTCCAGTTCCCGGTGGGCCTACCAATAAAACTCCTTTGGGTATTTTGGCGCCCAATCGTGTGTATTCTTCGGGATGTTTCAAAAAATCCACGACCTCCATAACCTCCGCCTTGGCTTCTTTCAATCCAGCAATATCTTCGAAGGTAACAGAACTTTTACCTGGCTTTTCGGTTAGTCTTGCCGTGGACTTACCAAAATTGAACAACGAACCGCCACCTCGGCCACCACCTCCCATGCGCCGGAGCATGAACACCCAAAAAATAACAAACAAAATCAATGGGAACAGCCAAGAAAAGACGGTGGTCCAGTTGGTGCGGTTTTCATAACGCACATCAATTTTTTCGGTCTGTCCCAAACTTTTCTGGGCACTTTGCAGCTTGTTCTCAAAACTTTCCACAGACCCAATGGTCATGAAGTAGTGTGGGCCGGTTTCTGAAGCGAACAAACGATTTTTGGAATCCTTGAACTCTGGTTTGTCCAGAAATTCTTTTTTCAAGTAGATTTCGGCGGTTTCCTTATTGACCACAACAATTTTGGCAACAGCATTTTCAGAAAGTAGGGTTTCTTCAAATTTGGTCCACCCAATTTCTTCGGCAGTTCCCATTTGATTACTGAAAAAAGGAAAGAACAAAATGATTATCAGTACAATCCAGTAGATCCACCCCACACCTTTACTTCCAAACGGAGGCCGGGGACCGTTATCCGGCTTTTGGACATTTTTTCCAGATTCTTCGATTTGGGGGTCGGTATCCATCTTTCTCAATTTAATTCAATCCGCAACGTATCAAATCTAGGCAACCCATGGATTACCTAAAATGATAAGGATCATGTGAAAGATTTCCAGTTATGGCAGAATAGTATGTCCAATGCCATCTCGGAATCGGAGAAAAACTTACAGTTTGTCAATGGCCCTGGCCAACATTTCCCGTACTTCATTTGCAATTTGCCCAAGCGCTTCATTTTTTATGGCCATCATGGATGCCGTTGGATCTACAGCTGCTACCTCGATGCTCCCATCCTCATTTTCCCTGACAATCACATTGCAGGGCAGCATGGTACCGATCTTGTTTTCGGCTTGTAACGCCTTATGGGCAAAGTTGGGGTTGCAGGCTCCCAATATTTTGTAGTTTGGAAAGTCCACATCCAATTTCTTTTTAAAGGTGGCCTTCAAATCAATTTCCGTCAAAATTCCAAAACCTTCTTCCTTCAAGGCTTGGGTTATTTTTTCCACAGCCTCTTCCATTGAGGTATGTTGTAGCGTGGTGCTGAAATAGTAATCCATGTTGATGTATTTTAAGTTTATTGGGGTTGGTTGTTGCAATTGCCATCCAATACCCCTTGTTCATTTTATTCAGTGTACACAAATTTCATGGGTTGGGCAAAACTTCCCAATGATTTCCATCAGAAAGCAAGACAAAGACGGTATTAGGACTGATCTATATCATTAATAGCCTTGCCGATGCATTGTAAATTTAGGGATACAGTGTAAAAATGTGATGGATCATGGAAACAATGCAAGACCAAAAGTTTGTGGAATTGGACACCAGCATGCCCATTTGGGACCACATGTTTACTGTTGCGCCATTGATCGTGGTGGGCACCAAGGAACAAGATGGGTATGATCTGGCTCCAAAACATATGGCTACACCAATGGGTTTCGACAACTTCTTTGGTTTTGTGTGTACGCCCCGTCATGGCACGTATCAAAATGTGAAGGTGACCGGTGAATTTACGGTCAGTTTTCCGACGCCTCATCAAATTGTCACAGCTTCATTGAGTGCTTTGCCAAGAACAGATGGTATTTCCAAATCCCAACAGATTATTGAGTCCCTACCGTTGATCAAAGCCACCTCCATGGATGCCCCGTTGATCAAGGATGCCTACTTGTATTTGGAATGCGAACTGTTCAAGATCATTGATGGTTTTGCTGAAAACAGCCTGATTACAGGAAGGGTAAAAAAGGCCTATGTACATCACGATTATATGCGGCTTTCTGAACTCGATGAACAGGACCAGATCAGGGACAATCCCCTTTTGGCCTACATTGCTTACGGACGCTTCGCAGAAATTCACAAGACCTTCGCGTTTCCCTTCCCCAAAGATTTTAAACGATGAAGACCGGCACTGCTCATATTGCCCAAGAAATTTTGGACCATTTAAATGGCCACCAAAATGAGATGAATTCCTTTTTGATGGAATTGGTTCGTATGGAAACGCCCTCCAAGCAGCCTGAAACGCAATCATCGATTCTGAATTTTATCGGGAAAAGATTAAAGGAATTGGGATTTTACGTACTGATTATGCCCGGCAAAAAAACTGGGGGCTACCTGTTTGCTAGACCTTTGGTAAGGAACAAGGATAAGCCCTTGCAATTGATAATTGGGCATTCCGATACCGTTTGGAAGCTAGGTACACTCGAAAAAATGCCGATAAAGTCGGAAGGGAATACTATGTATGGTCCAGGTGTGTATGACATGAAAGCTGGACTGGCCCAAATGATCTTTGCCCTAAAAGCCATTAAAGATTTACAGTTGGCCACCACCCATACACCAGTGGTTTTGATCAATTCCGATGAAGAAATTGGAAGTTGGGAATCCCGTTCGGCGATTAAACGATTGGCCAAGATCAGTGAACGCGCCTATATTTTGGAGCCACCACTTGGTTTGCACGGCAAACTGAAAACAGCCAGAAAGGGCCTTGGCCGTTTTACCCTAAAAGTAACGGGGAAGGCAGCCCATGCGGGGTTGGACCCACAAAAGGGAGTCAATGCGATTGTAGAGTTATCCTATCAAGTGCAAAAGTTGTATGCCATGAACGATTTCGATCGTGGAATAACGGTTAACGTAGGCATGATCCAAGGCGGTGTCTCGGCCAATGTTGTAGCACCCCAAAGTACCGCCGTTGTGGATGTTCGCGTGCTTAACAGGGCAGATGGGGAGCACATTACCAAAGAAATATTGGCCTTGGAACCCATGCTCCCGGATGTTAAATTAAAAGTGGAAGGAGGAATGGGCAGACCGCCCATGGAACGCACCGAAGGCAATCAAATACTCTGGAAATTGGCAAAGGCAAAAGGGGCACTATTGGGGCTTGATTTGGAAGAGGCCACCGCTGGAGGAGGTTCTGATGGCAATACAACCAGCATGTACACGGCAACTTTGGATGGATTGGGTACTACTGGCGATGGTGCCCACGCCGATCATGAGCACATTTTACTGAAAGATTTTCCAGTCCGGACAGCATTGTTGACCCTATTGTTGTTGGCAGACGAAGAATACAATTAAAAAAACAGCATCATGGACCACAAGTATATTTATGCATCCCTGACGCGGATTTCAGATTTGGCCGAAAAGGGCTTTGAAACCAAAGCATTGCCCAGAAAAAAATGGGAGACAGGGGATTATGTGGTCAGTGAAATAGTGAACGAAGGGGGGGAAAGCCTCCAAATAGAACTGCCCAATGGTCGAATGCGGGGGGTGATTGCCGGTGAACGAATAGTAGGGGCATTGGGTGAACGTTTTGCAACTTTGGAAGCTACAGGAAGCTGGCGCAATGTGGCCGATGATTTTAAAATGACCGTTTTAACGGGTGCTGGGCTCATGGGTAAATTGACCTCCAAATCCATGTTCATCCCGAAAATGATTCAAGTAATATATCGGGGCCATGCCTTTAGGAATGGTGAAAAATTGACCATGAACGATTTTGTGGAAACCATCCCCGACATTCCGTATAACACTCCCATTGTGCTGTTTGTGGGTACTTCAATGTCGGCCGGAAAGACTACCTCAGCCCGTATTGTCACCAATATTTTCAAGCAGGCAGGGTATAAAGTAGTTGGAGCCAAACTTTCAGGGGCGGGCCGTTACAAGGATATTTTGGCCTTTAAGGATGTGGGTGCCGATACGATTCTGGATTTTGTGGATGTTGGGCTTCCTTCGTCCATTTGTCCAAAAGAGATCTATCAGGAAAAGTTTCAACAGATGCTCAACCGGATGGCCCGGATAAACGCGGATATAGCCATCGTTGAAATTGGAGCCTCTCCTTTGGAACCGTACAATGGCGACATAGCCATCGATGGTCTGCGGGATCATATCAAATGTACTGTACTGAGTGCGTCCGATCCCTATGCCGTTTACGGATTGATGAAGGCCTTTGACATTGTTCCCGATATTGTGACCGGGGTTGCCTCCAACACGCTTGGAGGGGTGCACATGGTAGAAAAATTATGTGGAGTCAAGGCACTGAATCTCATTGATTCCACCACCACCAATGAATTAAAGAAAATCTTGACAGTCAAAACAGGCCTGTCGCTCAAACCAAAATGAAACCGACCGCCAACGCACAACAATTGTTGAATGCCAGGTACCTTTTAAAGGATGCCGAAGGAAGGATTGTGGAAACACCAAACCAACTTTTTAGAAGGGTGGCCAATTTTATTGCCAGCGCAGAATCGTTGGAGCAAGAGGTATGGGCCAACCGGTTTTATCAAATCATGTCCGACTTTCTATTTTTACCAAATTCCCCGACCTTGATGAATGCCGGGCTGCCCAATGGACAACTCAGTGCATGCTTTGTACTGCCGGTTGAAGATAGCTTGGGCAGTATTTTCACCACGTTGAAAGACATGGCACTGATTCATCAAAGTGGTGGGGGAACAGGCTATAATTTTTCCAAACTGCGGCCGCATGGCGATTTGATCAAGATGTCGGGCGGCGTTTCTTCAGGACCTCTGGCATTCATCAAAATATATGATACAGCGACCGAGCACGTGCGGCAGGGTGGGAAGAGAAGAGGTGCAAACATGGGCATTTTAAATGTCGACCATCCAGACATCGAGGATTTTGTCAAGGCCAAATCGGTAGGGAACAACCTTCAAAACTTTAACCTTTCTGTGGGCATTTCCGATGAATTTATGAAAGCTGTTAAAACGGACGAGAATTGGGAACTGATCAATCCGAGAACCAAAAAAGTGACCAAAACCATCAAAGCGAAGGGGCTTTGGGATTTGATCGTGGCCCAAGCTTGGGCCACTGGTGACCCTGGACTCATCCTCTTGGACACCATCAACCGATACAATCCGGTACCGAAGGAAGGTCCAATTCAAAGTACCAATCCGTGTGGGGAGGTTCCCTTGTTTGAATATGAAAGTTGCAATTTGGGCTCCATTAATCTTTTCAAAATGGCACGCCAAGAAAACGGGATTTGGGGAATCGATTGGATCATTTTGGAAACAACGGTAAAAACCGCCATCCGTTTTTTGGACAATGTAATCTCCGTAAACCACTACATGTTGCCACGAATAGAGAAGGCGACTAAGAATAACCGAAAAGTGGGCTTGGGAGTTATGGGATGGGCGGAACTTTTGGCTCTTTTGAACCTTCCTTATGCTTCGGATGAAGCGGTGGCCCTTGCCGAAAAGGTGATGCAGTTTGTACAAGCCAAAAGTTATGAAGCTTCAAAGGAACTTGCGGAGGACCGAGGGGTTTTTCCGAATTGGGAAAAAAGTGTCCATTACCCGAATAGCTGCCTTCGCAACGCCACTTGCAACAGTATTGCCCCCACCGGGAGCATTTCCGTGATTGCGGATACCTCCTATTCCATTGAACCGCTGTATGCCTTGGCCTACGAAAGGGTGGGCATTTTGGAAAATGAAACGCAGATGGAGATCAATCCTGTTTTTGTGATGAAGATGAAGCAACTGGGTCTGTGGGATGAAAAATTAAAAAATGAAGTGATGGCTCAGGGTAGTATTCAGCATCTGGGAACTCTTCCAATTACATTGAAGAAAGTGTTCGAAACGAGCCTAGAAATCCCTTGGGAATACCATTTGTTGCACCAAAAAGCATTTCAAAAATATACGGACAATGCCGTGTCCAAAACCATCAATCTGAGCCAAGGAACCAACAAGGAAACCATTTCGGAAATATACTGGACCGCTTGGGAATATGGTCTGAAAGGCATTACGGTATACAGGGATGGCAGCAAGGCCAACCAGGTTTTACAGGCCTGTGGTCTCAACAAAAGCCCCAATTGTTGAATACTATTTAAAGGATGAACCATTTTTAAAGACAAAGAATGTATCGGAACAAGAAAATAAAATTACTGTTGCCCCTTTGGGGCATGGGATTTTTTGTGTTGTTCTATGTGTTGGCCTCATTGAATTATCCTGGTGGTTCACGAACCAATCCCGATGCGGTGGGGTTCAGTTTTTGGAACAATTACCTGTGCGATCTGTTGGATATCCAAACCTTGAATGGAGATTTTAATCCGGGGAGAACATTCACATTGGTGGCTTTGTTCATGCTCTGTGTAGGTTTGATGGTGTTATGGCTGCATTTGCCCAAGTTGTTCAATACCAATGTTGGTAACAACCATTTGGTTCGAGCAACGGGGATATTGGCTTTGGTGTTGACCATGGCCATGCCATTGGGCAATCATGATCTAATGGTTCGCGTAGCCGGGGTAGCCGGGTTGATTGCTTTGATATTGGTAATGTACGGCCTGTTTAAATCTGGCCAAACTTTTTTGGTACGGTTTGGCACCCTTTGTTTGGTCGTTTTTTTGGCCAATTATCTTATCTATGAAACCGGTGCCTATTTGGAGGCATTGCCGGTTATCCAAAAATTCACCTTTGTGTTTTTTATGGCCTGGTTTGCCTGGATGAATTTGACCCTTTACCAACAGGAAAAGTCCCGTTGACTAGGAAATGGCCGCAGCCAAGGCAATTTCCACCATATCCCGAAACGTGGTTTCACGTTCACGGGCGCTCAAGCTCTCTTCAGTGACCAAGGAATCCGAAATGGTAAGAATGGAAAGCGCTTTTACATTGTATTTGGCCGCTATGGTGTACAATCCGGCTGTTTCCATTTCCACACATAATACCCCATAATCGGCCCAAAGTTTGTATTCGTCCGGGTTGTCCCCATAAAATTCATCCGAAGAAAGTATATTGCCTGCTTTTATGGGAATGTTATGGGTTCGGGCATAGTCCACCGCTTTTTGGAACAGCTCAAAGTCGGCTGTTGGGGAGTAGTCCGAATTAATGAACCTCGAATTGTTGATTCCCGAAGTGGTGGAAGCCGACATGGCCAAGACCACATCATTGAGTTTTACATCTTTTTGATACGATCCCGCAGAGCCTACTCGAATTATGTTCTTTACGCCATAATCGTTGATAAGCTCATGAAAGTAGATCATGGAAGAGGGCATGCCCATACCGCTACCTTGCACAGATACCCGTTTTCCTTTGTAGGTGCCGGTATAACCGAGCATCCCGCGGATTTTATTGTAACAGAAGGCATCTTCCAAAAAGGTTTCCGCAATCCATTTGGCGCGCAAGGGATCTCCTGGCATTAGTACCGTTTCGGCAATTTCTCCTTGTTTTGCTTCAATGTGTATGCTCATCGGTTTGTTTTAGTTCAACAAATTTGGTCCGGAAGAAGTTCCGATTCGGGAAACCCCCAATTCAATATATTTCAGTGCGGTAGCTTTATCCTTAACCCCTCCCGAAGCTTTGATTTTTGCTTTTTCGCCAACGGCTTTCTTCATCAAAATAACATCTTCGAAAGTGGTACCCCCCGAGCCAAAACCCGTAGAAGTTTTTACATAATCGGCACCCGCTTCGACGGCCATATTGCAGGCGGTCACTTTTTCGTCATCGGTAAGGTAACACGTTTCGATGATGACCTTCAAGATCTTGGTTCCAATGGCATTTTTTATGGCTTGGATCTCTTCCCGAACCTCATCCAATTTTCCAGATTTTAACCACCCCACATTGATGACCATATCGATTTCATCCGCTCCATTTTTAATGCAGTCCTTCGCTTCAAAAATTTTCGCCTCCATGGACATGGCACCCAAGGGAAAACCAATCACGGCAGCTAGTTTTACATCGGATTCCTTAAGTTCTTGTTGAGCCAAGGGTACATGGCAACCGTTCACACAAACCGCATAAAAACCAAATTCCTTGGCCTCCTCACAGAGTTTTTTGATGTCGGTCAAAGTAGCGGTGGGCTTTAAATTGGTGTGGTCGATATAATCGGATAGGTTCATTTTAAGCCTTTAACAACAGTTTGAGGTTAAATATAGTCATCATCTCCGATCTGTTGGTGCCTGCGAAGGAACTTGCAATGGATTCCGCTGTATCCAAGATCAATTTCTTTAATTCTGGTGTGAACTTTTCCGGATGTTCCTTGTAAAACTCCTTGAACTCCTTAAAATATTCCTGTGCCTCTTTTTCTTCCGCTTCCAACCAATCAAAAACAATTTCTATTTGAAAGGCGGCATCGGTGTCGTATTCGTCTTCAAAATTATCCACCTCCAACCATTTTTGCCTGACAAACTTTCGCAATCTTTTCGTTTCAACGGGCCGCACATTGTCATCGGCCATGGCCACGGCATAGAACAATTTGCCTAGATTTTGGTAAAATTCGTTTCCTATTTTTTGAGAATTGAGCATGATTTTAAAATTTAGGTTCAACAGCGTAAGACCCGCCAACTTGATGGTAAAGTTGGCGGGTTTTCATGGTTTAATTGCTTCTTCTTTTTACCGTGGCATTGCTTCGCCCCCTGTTCGCATTGTTGTTTTGGTGGTACCGTTGAATGTCATCGTCATAATAATTGCGTACCCTTTCATAGCGGTACCTATTCAGGTCTTGGTTACGATATTGGGCAGGCAATACATTTCTGCGTACCCATACACCTCCATCCAAATACACATACATTCGGGTATTCAAATCATAATAAATACTGATTTCAGGGAAGAATACATAACGCACGGTCTGGACCCTGTGGGGATAAAACCATGGTGGGGGAGGATCGGCCAATCGATGGGAAACAATAACAGGGCCACAAGCCTGTGTCCCCAATAAGGCGATAAATAGTCCGAGGTAAAATATGATCCTTTTCATGATACATAGATTTTGAAAGGGAAAGGTACTTTAACATCCCTTGCGAATAAATGACTTGTATCAGTGTGCATCATTTACGGTGTGTTAGGGATGGTGGTAATAAAAACAAGAAATCAGACCGTTATTGCGATGATATTGGTCATTTTTAGGCTAGATCAAGGGTGGTATATTTGATAAAAGGCCAGAAAACAGTGCGGTTAGGGTATAAGCAATAGATATGATCGACAAAATAAAACGGTTCTTTATCGAAATAGGAGATGTATCCTATTTCTCGGCCCGTTTCTTCAAACAGGCCATAAATCCCCCTTTTGAATTCAAGGAACTCTTGCGCCAATGTTACCAAGTGGGCAACCGATCGTTGCTATTGGTGGCGACCACGGGTTTCATCATCGGATTGGTGTTGACCCTACAAACACGCCCCACTTTAATTGAGTTTGGAGCCGTTTCCTGGATGCCGAACATGGTTGGAATATCCATAGTTCGGGAGGTAGGACCCGTAATCACCGCTTTGATCTGTTCCGGAAAAATCGCTTCAGGATTTGGGGCCGAATTGGGCTCCATGCGGGTCACCGAGCAGATAGATGCCATGGAGGTTTCAGGGACCAATCCGTTCAAATATTTGGTGGTGACCCGAGTATTGGCAGCAACCTTAATGTTGCCCCTTTTGGTCATTTTTGGTGATCTGATTGCACTTTATGGTTCTTCCTTGGTCGAGTATTTTAAAGGGGACGTCTCCTTTCGATTGTACTTTAACACCGTTTTCGATGCCTTGTCCTTTGGGGACTTGATACCGGCCACAATCAAATCCTTTTTCTTTGGGTTTGTAATTGGTATAACCGGTTGTTATAAGGGATATACCACGGGAAGGGGCACTGCCGGTGTGGGCATTGCGGCCAATACAGCAGTTGTTATGGCCTCGCTACTTTTATTTGTGGTGGATTTTATTGCGGTGTTCGTTTCGGATATTTTTTATGAATTGTGATGAAGGAACAGGAAAACATAGGGAACACTGAACTGGATACCACCAATGAAGAAGTGGTAATCAAAATCCAGGATCTCCGCAAGAGTTTTGGGGACAACCAAGTATTGCGGGGTTTTGATATGGAGCTACGGAAAGGGGAGAACTTGGTGGTGATGGGCAAGTCCGGTTCTGGCAAGTCCGTTATGATCAAATGTTTGGTGGGCCTAATGTCACCGGATAGTGGTTATGTCGAGGTCTTGGGAAAGGACATCAACACGTTGGATCAAGTGGCTTTGGATGAACTGCGGTCCGATATCGGCTTTTTGTTCCAAGGCAGTGCACTATACGATTCAATGACGGTTCGGGAAAATTTGGAATTTCCCATGCGGAGGCACCGTAAAAAGTTTGAGGGTATTCAAGATACCTTGCCCTTGGTGAAGGAAGCGCTGGAAAATGTAGGTTTGGGACATACCATGGATTTAATGCCCGCAGAGCTTTCAGGGGGTATGAAAAGGAGAGTGGCACTGGCAAGGGCCATTATTTTAAAACCCAAATTGATCCTTTACGATGAGCCCACAAGTGGATTGGATCCCATAACTTCGAAAGAAATCATCGAATTGATGCGGAGCATCCAGAAAAAATATGGCACATCGGCATTGATCATTACCCACGATGTGGATTGTGCAAGGGTAATTTCGGAACGAATGATCTTATTGGTGGATGGTGTCAATTATGCAGAGGGCACCTATGCCGAACTGATTCAATCCGAAGATCCAAAAGTGAACGCTTTTTTTAAAAAATGATATGACAGCAAAATCTTCCATACAAAACTTGAAACTGGGCATTTTTGTGGTCATCGGCACCATTTTGATTCTCATTGCCTCCTACTTGATCGGAAACCGCCAGAATATGTTTACGCGGAACTTTACCATAAGTGCGGTGTTCAATAACGTGAACGGCCTTCAGGTGGGCAATAACGTGCGTTTTTCGGGTATCAATATCGGTACGGTAGATCGCCTGCAAATGGAAAATGACACCACGATATATGTGTTCATGAAGGTAGAGGAAAAGATGCAAAAATTCATCAAGCGCAATGCCATAGCCACTATTGGTTCCGATGGATTGGTGGGCAGTATGTTGGTCAACATTGTACCCGGAACAGGTGAGGCACCCATGGTGGAGGATGGCGATCAATTGGAATCCTACAGTAAAATAGGAACCCAAGACATGCTCAAAACCTTGAACGTGACCAACGAAAATGCCGCTCTGTTGACTTCGGATCTACTACAGGTTACTCAATCCCTCACACAAGGGAAAGGAACGCTGGGACGCTTGCTGAATGATACCATTATGGCCAACGATCTAAGCAAGACCATCAAAAACCTGAAATATAGCAGCCAAAAGGTCAATACTACGTTGGATGAATTGCAAAAGGCTGTACAGGCCTTGGAAACCAATGACAATATTGCCGGAGTTTTGTTATCGGACAGTATTTCTGCGTCCAAATTGAGGCATATCATCGAAAATTTGGAAATTTCAAGTGAACAGATCAACAAAGTCACAGAGGATTTAAGTAGTGTGGTGGGCAATATGAAGGAAGGTGAGGGTATGCTGAATCTGGTGGCCAAGGATACCGCCATGGCCAACCAATTGATGCGGACCATGCAAAATATTGAGGAAGGCACGGCCAAGTTCAACGAGAACATGGAAGCACTCAAACATAATTTTCTCACAAGGAGGTATTTTAAAAAATTAGAGAAAGAATCAAACTAAGGTATTTTGGAGAAACAATATTTCGAGATCACCAAATCGACCGGTGAAAAGGTCAGGTTTTCAATGGCAAAACTGGAAAAATCACTTAAACATAGTGGTGCCAACGATGCCTTGGTCGAGGAAATCGTACAGCGGGTGCAGGAGGAGCTTTATCCTGGCATTACCACACGGGAAATACATAATCGGGCATTTTCCATGTTGAAGAAAAAAAAGTCCGTTTATGCCTCCAAATACAAATTGAAAAAGGCCATTTATGAACTGGGACCTTCAGGTTTTCCGTTTGAACGGTTCATTAGTGGTATACTGCACTATTCGGGATATGAGACCAAGGTGGGCGAAGTACTGCAAGGAACTTGTGTGCCCCATGAAATAGATGTTTTGGCCTATAAAAATGGAACCCTCAATATTATCGAATGCAAGTTCCATGGGGAGGACGGGCTCAAGTGCAACGTAAAAATTCCGTTGTACATCAACTCAAGGTATAACGACGTGAAAGGACCCTTGGAATCTAAAAAAGATAAGCATTTTGAGAATACTTTGGGATGGGTGGTCACCAATACGAGGTTTAGCATAGATGCACATGATTATGGGAAATGTGCGGGCCTGTACCTGCTCAGTTGGGACCATCCAAAGGATGATGGTCTGAAGGAGCGAATCGACCGATTACGTCTATACCCCATTACGGTTTCCACCTTGTTGAGCAATCGGGAAAAACAATTTTTGTTGAATAGGGATGTCGTTTTGTGCCGCCAGTTGGTACACGATAGTTTTTATCTGGACCACCTTGGTGTTTCCAATGGCCGAAAACAACGCATATTGAATGAGATGAAATCCTTGTGCAACCTTTAAAATATGATGAGAAAACTGCAAGTACACTTTTTGGGGGCTTCGGGCACCGTTACAGGATCCAAGTTCTATTTGCATACCGATGAAATCAAAATCTTGGTGGATTGTGGCGTGTTTCAAGGTATTAAGGAACTGCGGCAACAAAACAGGGAGTCATTGCCCATCAATGTGGCCGAAGTGGAATATGTGCTGCTTACCCACGGCCATTTGGACCACTGTGGTTACTTGCCCTTACTCGTAAAACAAGGGTTCAAGGGAACCATTTTGGGTACCGCGCCCACTCTGGAAATCGCAAAAATTATTTTGGAGGATAGCGCCAAAATACATGAAGAGGAAGCGGAACGGGCCAATAAGGAAGGGTATAGCAAGCACGACCCAGCTTTACCTTTGTACACCCAAGAAGATGTAGTGGCCACCTTGCCCTTGTTTAAAAGTATTGATGAAGGGGAAAAAATCCAGCTTTCCGAGCATTGCACCGTCAGCTTTCATTTTAACGGACACATTATTGGCTCCACCTATATCGAAATTGACCTTTTTGGTAAGATTTTGGTCTTTTCAGGGGATGTGGGCAGGCAGCACGACGACCTCTTGGACCCACCCAAAAAGCCCCAATGGGCCGATTACTTGTTTGTGGAGAGTACCTACGGCGACAAATTGCATCCCCAAGAGGATGTGGAAGGAATATTGAAAAACTTAATTGATAGGACCATAAGGGAAAGGGGCATATTGATCATCCCTTCCTTTGCTGTGGAACGCCTGCAGTCGCTCATGTACTTTTTGTGGCGATTGTACAGTAAGAACAAAATACCCAACATTCCCATTTTTGTGGATAGCCCAATGGGCATCAATGTGTTGGAGGTCTTTGCCCAATTTCCGGATTGGCACAAACTTTCCATGGCCGATTATCACAATATGTGCTCGCATGTAACCTTGGTAAGTTCGTATCGCGAGACATGGGAAACCATTGATGATCCAAGGCCAAAAATTGTAATTGCGGGCAGTGGCATGGTCACTGGGGGACGGGTGCTCACCTACATCAAACAATTGGGCGATTTAAGGTCTTCCACGATTCTGTTGGTGGGTTTCCAAGCGGAAGAAACCCGGGGTCGTAGACTTTTGGAGGGTGCCGCCGAATTGAAGATGTTCGGTAAGTATGTCCCTATAAATGCAAAAATCGAACATTTGGAAAGCTTGTCTGCCCATGCCGATCAGGCCGAATTATTGCAATGGATGGGCTCCATAAAAAATATTCCGGAAAAGGTGTTTCTCATCCATGGGGAAAAGCCGTCTATGGAGGTGTATAAAACCAAAATTCAGGAGAAATTTGGGTGGCATTGCCAGATTCCGGAGTTGCGTGAAGTGGTCGAAATTATGCTCTAACCGTCTAATGGATCATAATTTGATGCCGTAGCTCAGGTCACCGGCATCCCCAAGTCCAGGAATAATGTAGCCTTTGTTGGAAAGTGTGTCATCCACTGCTGCAATCCACAAATGCGTATTGCTCGGAAAATCCCGTTCCACCTTTTCAACACCTGCCCTCGATCCAATCACCGAAATGATATGTATCTGTTTTGGGGTTCCATGACTTTTTAGCGCTTTCAGCACATTTTCCAATGTTTTACCCGTGGCCAGCATGGGGTCGGTCAACACCAAAATTTTCCCATCCAAAGGTGGGGCGGCAAAATACTTCACTACCACCTTAAAATCATCATCATTGTTGGCATGGTACCTGTAAGCAGAAATAAAGGCATTTTCGGCACCATCAAAATAATTCAATATGCCGTGGTGCAATGGCAATCCCGCTCGTAACACAGAACAGAGCACTAATTTATCTTGGCTCAAACTGGTTTTTTTGGTACCCAAGGGCGTGGTTACCACCGCAGGTTTGTACTCCAAAGTTTTACTGACTTCATAGGCCATTACCTCACCAATGCGTTCGATGTTTCTTCTAAATCGCATGGCATCCTTTTGTATCTCCACATCCCGTATTTCTGCGATAAAGGTGTTCAAAATGGAATTGGTCTGGTCGAATTGGTGTATGATCATTTCCTTTGGTTTTGGTCCTTAAAACACATAAAGGTAATGTTTCGAAAAGAAGTATCCATATCAAGTTCTCCTGATAAAGATCATTGGAAAACTTCCTCATCTTTTTTTTACTTTGAAGTAGATTTAACGGAATGGAAAATCGCGAAAATGTCGCGATTACGATGCATTAAATTCTTATACTGTTATGGAATTTATTGATTATTACAAGGTTTTGGGGGTCGACAAAAAGGCCAGTACGGACGATATCAAAAAAGCGTATCGGAAATTGGCCAGGAAATACCACCCTGATTTGAACCCAAACGATAAAGAGGCCGAACTCAACTTTAAAAAGGTGAATGAGGCTAATGAGGTGTTGTCCGACCCGGACAAACGTAAAAAATACGATCAATACGGAAAGGATTGGCAACATGCCGAGGAATTTGAAAAGGCAAAACGTTCCCGGTCCCAAGGTCGGCAACAGGATTTTTCGGGGTATACCTATTCCCAATCCGGGGGTTCCGCCCAGGATTTTTCCGATTTTTTTGAATCCATGTTCGGAGGTTCCGGTGGATTTAGCTCACGTCGACAAAAAGTACGGTATAGGGGAGAGGATTATCATGCGCAACTACAGCTATCCTTAACCGATGTGCTAATGACCCAGAAACAGACCATTACGGTCAATGGCAAGAACATCCGATTGACCATTCCAGCCGGGATAGAAGATGGCCAGACCATAAAAATTAATGGACATGGAGGACCTGGTTTGGAAGGTGGTCCTGCAGGCGATTTGTATATCACCTTTTCCATTGTGAACAATACCGCTTTTAAACGCGACGGTGCCGATTTGTTCAAAACAGTGGAAATACCATTGACAAAGGCCGTACTTGGCGGCGAGATTTTTGTGGAAACCCTTTCCGGAAAAGTCAAGTTGAAGGTGGCTCCGGGCACCAACAACGGTACCAAGGTAAAACTGAAGGGAAAAGGATTTCCGAGGTACAAAAAGGATGGGCAATTTGGGGACTTGATATTGACCTATTCTGTCAATATTCCTAAAAATTTGACCCAAGAGCAAAAATCGCTTTTTGAAGCGCTGGAAAAAACCAATTTAACCTAGGACCATGGAAAAAGAAAACTACATCTCAATACGGACGTTTTGCCAATTACACGGCGTTAGGGAATCGTTTGTGCATTCCATGTGTGAATTTGAAATAGTGCGTGTCGATCAAAAGAAGGGCGAGGCCATGCTCCCCACGGAGGAACTTCCACTTTTGGAGAAAATGGTGCGATTACACAACGAGTTGGACATCAATGAAGCGGGAGTACAAGCAGTGTTCCATTTGTTGCAGCAGGTAGAAGACCTTCAGAATGAGGTGGCCATGCTCAAGCGAAAACTGGATAGACTCGATTTCTGAATCAGTATTTTATTATGGCACCATCCTCCATTTCAATGATGCGGTCCGTACGCTTGGCAAAATCCTCATCGTGGGTGACGACCAAAAGTGACAACCCCTGATCTTCCTTCAATCTTTTAAAGATATTGAAAACGTTCTCTGAATTGTGACTGTCCAAATTTCCAGTGGGTTCGTCTCCCATCAAAATAGCGGGTTCGTTGATCAGGGCCCGGGCAATGGCCACCCGTTGTTTTTCCCCTCCCGATATCCGATACGCTTTTTGATGTGCCAAATGTTCAATGTGCAGCATCTTCAATTTGTCATGTGCATCCTGTTCAATCTCTGCCAAAGTTTTTTTGGCCAATTTTTTGGCAGGAAGCATCACATTTTCCAATACACTGAACTCGGTCAATAAATAATGAAACTGAAAAACAAAACCAATCGATTCACTACGAATCCGGGAAAGTTCTTTATGGGACTTGCCCGTTACCAACTCATTTTTCAAAAACAGTTCCCCGGAATAATCGGTATCCATCGTCGAAAGTATATAAAGAAGTGTGGACTTTCCACAGCCGGATTTGCCCATGATCGTTGTAAATTCACCCTTCTTTATCCCAAAGGATATGTTTTTGAGCACATGGAAATCCTTGGGCTTATGAAAATGCTTGTTGATATTTTTTGCTTCCAGTACAAAACTCATGTTCCTCTCAAAATTGCTACGGGATCTATTTTTTTGGCCCTGTTGGAGGGAAGGTAACCGGCAACAAAGGTCGAAATCAATGCAAAGCTGATACCGATGCCATAATAGGCAATATTGTAATTTACCGGAAAGGTGGTTATGGTTGGTAACGCTTCGGTTTCAAAGGGGGTTTGATCTATCAATTTGGATAGCACAAAACCGATGATGAGTCCCAAAACACCACCGATCAATCCAATGATCATGGCCTGGCTCATGAAAATATGCTGTACATCATTCCCGGAAAATCCGGTGGCCTTGAGAATGGCAATATCCTTCATTTTTTCATAGATGAGCATGTTCAGAATATTGTAAATGCCAAATCCGGCAACAATGAGCAGCGTAATGGAAACGGCATAGGTGATCATATTTCGGATATCGGAACCGGTTTCGAACTGGGCGTTTGCCTCATTGATGTCCACCGCCTTGGTTTTGAACTGTTTTTCGAGCTTTCTGGCCAAGGGTTCCGCGTCGGCAATGTTGTTGAGCTTAATATTGATGTCGGTCACATAATTTTCCGCCTTTCCCAAAATACGTTGCACCGTTTTTAGGTTGGCAAAGCTTTGTACATTATCGATTTCTGCAATGCCACTCTGATAGATGCCTACGATCTTTAAGGGGAAAATGGTTCCGTCCACCGTACTGATCTGCACCCTATCACCAACGGCAAGCGACATTTTATCGGCCAAACCAGACCCAAGCAATATACCGTTGTCATTATTTTCCAAGGCTTCCGGGGTACCTGCAACAATATTGTCCTGAATATTGGAAAGTCGTACTTCCTCCATGATATCTACACCGACCAAATTGCCTCCCAACTCTATTGGGCCGGACAGGTAGAAAATCTGTGCCCTCAGTTGTGGGGTGGCCCCTTTTACCTGTGGGTTTTTCTTCAGGTAATCCAAAATGGGGAGCGCATTGTGGATTTTTTTCTGGCTCTGCTTCGGTTTAATGGAGTGGACCACATTCAACGGATTGGCCACATTGCCCAATAAATCCACGGGTTGTTTGTCCGAAGGCCTGATCTCATTGTACAAATGAATGTGCGGTGTCTGGTTCAATACAAGGTCGTCCAGCATGGCATTCAGTCCGGTCATGAAACTTACCAGGGTAATATAGGCACCGATACCAAAGGTAACACCCAAGGTTGCGGTTACCGTGGACTTCATCTTGGTCAAAAGATGCGTTTTGGCAATGCCCAATATAACTTTCCAATTGATCATTGTTCCGGTTTGTAAATGGCAGTTTGTTCGGAAAGTCCATCTAATACTTCGACCAGGTCCAAATTATGTAGGCCAATCGTAATTTCCCGTTCCCCTTCATCCGTCAGCACTTTGGAATCATCGATAAGATATTCCTTTGGAATGGTCAGTGTTTCTTTCTTTTCCTGTATTACGATATTGCCCTCTCCCGATAGCCCGGGATAGAGCACATCTGGTGGCGAAACAAAAACAGCCTCCACTTTAAACGTCTGTGAACTTGGGTCCTTTCGGGGGTAGATTTTGTCCACTTTCGCCTCAAACACTTGGGAGTTGTACGAATCCAAGGTCAGGTACACTTTTTGGCCCAATCGAACTTTCACAATGTCCACTTCGTCCACCAACAATTCGATGATAAAGGTATCGCTTCGGCCTATGGCCGCCACAGGCTCTACCGTGTTGATGATTTCACCGGGATTTTTATTGATGGCGTAGACCTTGCCGTCAATTTTGCTAACAATGGTAAAATCCTTGGTGTTGGTCATGGATGTTTTATAGTTGTTCTCCGCTTGTTGCAATTGGGTGGCCAGTTCATTTTTGGTTCTATTGAATTTTTGTTTCAAGAGGCCGTAGTTGTTCTGGGCAAGTTCATAGGCCAATTTTCGGTTATCAAATTCCACTTTGGAACCTATGTTCTGGTCCCAAAGATTTTTTTGCCGGTAATAATTGATGGAGTCGTTCAGCAATTGTAGTTCCGCGGCTCGAATTTCGTCTTCTATACCTTTGAGCACCGCTGCACTGCCACTATAATTCTCACGGGCCAATTGAAGGGCCAATTGAGCGTTTTTGAGGTTCAGTTCGGGAGAAGTGTTGGTGATCTGGAGCAGTTGCTGCCCTTTGGTGACCGTGTCTCCTTCCTCTACCCAAACCTTGTCCAAAATACCCATAACAATGGAATAGGCTTGGTATAGGCTATCCGGTTGCACGGTGGCCGAGGCGTACACCGATTCGGTCAAAGGTCGTTTTTGAGGAAAAATTTTATCCTTGGAATCCTTACAGGAAAGGAAGGCGACAAAACTGAACACAAAAACAAATGTTTTTTTCATTGGATGTCGATTGTGACATCAAATTACTAAATAAATCAGGTTTCTATCCTATGAGATAGATCAGTATTGCTGTTGACAGTTTAGCTTTTCGATCTTCTTCATTTTTGAATTCGGGACAAACAGAAGGGCAACCTGACCTAAGTCATGGCATACTTTGATGCATTGGGTTACATTTAAAATCAAATTGGTAATCATGGCAACGGTAACTGGCATCGGTATTTTAGATCCCTCTTTTTCGTATCAATGGCAGGCACCCATTGCGTTAACCGCTGACATCATGAAAAAAATATTGGTACCCATCGATTTTTCGGAGTTTTCGGCCTATGCTTTGGAAATGGCCGCCCAACTGGCAAAACAACATGAGGCAGGTATCCTAATTCTGCACATGATTGGTCTGTCGGATTCCGTTCTGGCCAATTCAGAAATAGCCGAAGAGCAAGAAGCCAAATATTACTTGAAACTGGCCAAGACGAAAATCAAGGAGTTCACTGAAAAGGAATATCTAAAAGATGTACCCGTGGATGCCATCATCCAAAACTACAAGGATTTTGCCGAAGTCAATGAAGTGGCCAAGGAACAAAATTGCGATTTGATCGTGATGGGGTCACACGGTACCAGTGGTTTGAGTGATTTATTTTTGGGTTCCAATGCCGAAAAGGTGATCAGGACTGCAGAGGTCCCCGTGCTGGTGGTCAAACAACATCATAAAGATTACCAATTCAAAAAAATTGTTTTTGCCTGTGATCTAAGAACAGAAAATGTCCCTGCATACATTAAGGCCAAGGCATTTGCAGATATGGTATCGGCCAAATTGGAAATTGTTTATGTGAATACGGCCGGCGCCAACTTCTTGGGGTACGATGATATCGACCAAAGGGCTGCACAATTCAGCGCTGCTGTAAATCAAAAAGTAGCGGTACATTATTATAACTACATTACCGTAGAAAAGGGAATATTCAACTATTGCATTGAAAATAAAGCCGATCTTTTGGTCATCCCTACCCACGGACGCAAGGGATTGGCCCATTTTGTGGTGGGCAGTCTGGCCGAAAATGTGGCCAACCATGCCAAATTTCCGGTGATGACGGTTAAGATCTAATCAAGGATTGAACAAAAGCGAAAGTCTGCCCAACAGTACCAATTCCGATTTGTTACTGCCCGCAAAAGAAGCGGCAATGGCTCTTGCGGTCGACATTGCGAGTTGTTTGATGTTCGGCGTGAACAACACGTCATTTTCTGTATAAAAGGCTTCAAACTCTTCATAAATTTCTTCAGCATCCTTTTCATATTCCAACAACCAGTCAAACACCGTTTGAATTTGGAAAGCAGCATCCGAACCAAATTCGTCCTCGATATCATCGACATCCAGCCAGTGATCTCGAACCACCTCGTTCAACTTTTCCAACTCTTTCATGTGAACACTATGGTCGGCCATGGCAATTGCATAGAACAGTTTTCCCAAATTTTGGTACATCTCATTGCCTAGCTTTTTCTTGGAATACAACATGGTGTAAATTTTTACTGCTAATATCGCATAAATATACTCAGCCAAAAGGTTTTTGGCCATGATCAAAATCAGTATTTTTATAGAGGATCATGGAACTGTTTAAAGAAATAGATGTACTTGAATTGTTGTCGGAAGTGATTTCCGAGGGCATCTTGGTGGTGGATACTGATCATAACATCATTGCAAGCAATGCCAGGGCCAATGGTATGTTCGGCTACCCATCCAATGCATTGAACGGTCAACCTTTGGAGATGCTCATTCCCATTACAACAAGGGAACGGCATAGCTCATTGGCATCCCATTTTTTTGCCAAGGGGACTCCTAAATTAATGGCCGATGGGGTCGCGCTGGTCGGTTTGCGTAAGGATGGTGGGGAATTTCCTGTGGAAATTAGTTTAAATCCATTTGAGCTATCGGGAAAGAAATATGTGATGGCCTTGATCATGGACGTTACCGAGAAACGCAAGGCCGAGCAGACCATCGATTATTGGTTCCAGATTTTTGACGAATCCCTTAATGAAATTTACGTCTTTGATGCTGAGACCTTTGTTTTCATCAATGTAAACAGGGGAGCGCAGCTCAATTTGGGTTATAGTCTTCGGGAGATGAACCAAATGACGGTTTTGGATATAAAACCAGACCTTACCCGAGAAGTCATGCAGCGGTTGGTATCCCCTTTGATATCCAAACGTAAGGAAAAGGTGATTTTTGAAACCGTCCATCGGCGAAAGGATAGCTCCATTTATCCTGTTGAGGTCCATTTGCAATTGTCCAGTATTGGCAAAAGAAAGGTTTGTGTGGCCATTGTATTGGATATCACCGAACGAAAAAATTATACCCAACAACTGGAAAACAAAGTTGAGGAACGGACCTTGCAGCTACAATCGGCCCTTCAAGCGGAAAAAAAACTCAACGAACTGAAGACCAAGTTCCTTTCCCTGGTTTCTCACGAGTTTAAGACGCCTTTGGCCAGTATATTGACCTCTACCTCCTTATTGTCGAAATATACGGAGACGCATCAACAGGAAAATAGGGACAAACATATTGCTACCATCAAGTCCAAAGTGAAGCATCTGGATAATATTCTATCCGATTTCCTATCGATTGAACACTTGGATACCGGAAAGGTCAATTACAACATTACGTTGTTTCCCTTGAGCAAAGTGGTGAACGAAGTACTGTACGACGCCAATATGTTACTGAAAGAAGGCCAGCGCATACAATATCCACAGGACATTGACGGGTTTATGGTCGAGTTTGATGAAAAAATCATGGCCTTGTCCCTTTCCAACCTGATCCACAATGCGATCAAGTACTCCCCCGAAGGTGCCGGAATTTCCCTGCAAGTGAACCATGTGGATGGTTATCTCAGAATTGATATCCACGATGCTGGGTTTGGTATACCGCCAGAGGACCAACCCTTCATTTTTGATCGGTATTTTAGGGCCAGTAACGTGTTGACGGTTCAAGGGACCGGAATTGGGCTCAATATCGTGAGGCAGCACATGCACAATTTGGACGGGAATGTTACCTTTAAGAGCGAATACGGTAAAGGTTCAACGTTTACCTTGTATATTCCAACAAAAATCAAGGAAGGATGAAAAAAATACTCTTGGTCGAAGATGATACCTCTTTGCGGGAAAATGTCGAGGAACTACTATCGCTTTCTGGGTTTAGGGTTATAGCGGCTTCCAATGGTAAACTTGCCATTGAAATGGCCAAGAAAGAACTTCCGGACCTGGTATTGTGCGACATAATGATGCCCGAAATGGATGGCTACGAAGTATTGCAACAGCTTTCATCGTACGAGCACACCAAATACATTCCCTTCATTTTTATTTCTGCAAAAACGGAGCGGCATGAAGTAAGAAAAGGGATGAACTTGGGAGCCGATGATTATTTGACCAAACCGTTTGAGGAAGAGGAATTGCTGTCCGCTATTCAGGCCCGTTTGGGAAAGGCCGAGGATATGAAACATGTTTTGGGCGGTGTTCGAAAAGGACAAAATGGGGAAAATGACATTAGAAACCTGAACGAGCTTAAGAATTTCTTCGACGACCATGGCCAATTGTTCAACTACAAAAAAGATGAGACCATTTATACCCGAGGGGATCATTCCAACATGGTGTTTCTTATATTAAAAGGTGCCGTGAAAAGTTGTGGTTTGGATGAAGAAGGTAAGGAGCTGATTACTTCGCTGTATTCGGAAGATGATTTTTTGGGATTCACTTCACTTACCGAGCACTTGCCCTATCAGGAATATGCCATCGCTTTGGAAGAAACCGAATTGGCCGGGATTTCCAAAGATCGGGTCCGATCCATTTTGGAAGGCAACAAGAATGTTTCCCTCGAACTGATGGATGTCATTGCAGGCGACCTTGTAAATATTAAGAAACAGTTGTTGCAAATGGCTTACAGCTCGGTTCGAAAGAAAACTGCCCAAACCCTTTTGTTGTATTCCAAGGCCATGAACAGGGGTAAGGAAGCCCCATTGAAGATTGCTCGCAGTGATTTGGCAGGTGTTGCTGGCATTGCCACGGAAAGCCTTATACGTACTTTATCAGACTTTAAGAACGAAGGGCTCATCGCCATAGAAAACCGGAATATCCTTGTGTTGGATTGTGAAGCCTTGGAACGGGTGCACTAAGTTCCGGTAAACCATCCTTTGCTCCTGATAATTATCATTCCATGTGTTTAACGGAATCATAAACTTGTGGTCCTATTCACGTGTAGGATGAAGAATATTTTGATTCCAACGGATTTTTCGGAAAATTCCATAAATGCTTTAAAGTATGCCCGAGAATTATATTCGGATATATCGTGCAACTTTTATGTCTTGTATGTGGGTACAATTTTGGACCAAAATAAAGATGCGGGAAACCCAATTGAACTCGAAAATAATGAGGGGCCAAACACGAAGGACCAGCTGATAGACCTGGTTGACGAAACCCGTAATCAAAATACAACCGTTGGTCATCATTTTTACACACTTCACGAATATGGCTTTTTTGTGCCCACTATAAAAAAATATGTGGAGGGACATCGCATCGACTTAATTGTTATGGGCACAAAAGGAGCATCGGGGCTGAAGGAAAAAGTAGTGGGCAGCCATGCCGGTGATGTGATCACCAAAATTCAGTGCAATACGCTGGTGATACCGAACAACGCCCCGATAAAAAAACCAATCGAAATTGCGTTTCCTTCGGATTTCAATATGTTCTATTCCCATCCGATCTTACGGTCCATGACAGAATTATTGGAGTTGGGCAATGGTTCGCTTCGGGTAATGAACGTAGTCCAAAACGGAGACGAACTCACAACCGAACAAGAGGCGAACAAGGAATTTTTGTTGGATTATTTGGAAGTATCCTTTCCCAACCGATACAGTGTGCACTCCCTGAGCAACCAAAGCGTGAAATCGGCCATTCAATGTTTTGTGGAAAGTAGGGATGTGGATATGATGGTGATGGTGGCCAAGAACCTGAATTTCATCCAACAAATACTTTTTGATTCCCTTGTGGAACAGATAAGTTTCCATACTAAGATTCCCTTCTTTGTGATCCACAAATAAGGTTGGACCTAGGATAGATTCGCTCGTAAGGTGATGTAAGTCATGGTTTACATTCAGGGTCTTTCATAGCTTTGTTGGAGTTGGAACGGTTAAATTGTAATACCATGATGCGAGTCCTTTTGCCCACCGATTTTTCCGAAAATGCGTTCCATGCGATTTCGTATGCCGCCAAGTTTTTCGAAAATTCAACCTGTATATTTTATTTGGTGCACACCTATACACCACCTGTTTATCGGGTCGACTATGCTATGGGAAGTCCAGGCGAGTTGGGTCTCCCCGACGAGTTCAGGTATCTGGCCGAGGAACAATTGGAAAATACCCGAAAAAGAATCAAAAAGGCATTTGACAATCCCAAGCATTCCTATGTCACTCACGCTGCGTTCAATAGGTTGGAAGATGAGATTTTGGACGTGGTTCAAAAAGAGAACATCGATTTGGTGATCATGGGTACACAAGGGGCAACGGGTGCCAAGGAAATTCTTTTCGGTTCCAATACAGTACATGTGATGAACAAGAGCAACGTGCCCGTTATTGCCATTCCGGCCGACTATGGCCTTCATGCTCCCGAACGCATCCTGTTTCCAACAGATTTTGAGATTGATTTTGATCGGGCCAATCTTAATTTCTTATTACAATTTGCCAAAATCGGACATTCCAAGGTCTATGTGCTACATGTTTCTGCACCGCAAGGGCCTACAGAGGACCAAGAGAACAACCGAGCCAAAATGGAAGGAATGATGTTGGAACAAAACCATGAATTCTTCAACCTTCCGGACCAAGGATTGATTGAGGCCATCAACGCCTTTCAGCAAGAACATGCAATCGACCTAATTGCGATGGTACGCAACAAGCATTCGTTTATGGAACGATTGTTCGTGGAGCCTATCATTAAAAATATGGGGCTGCATAGCAGTATTCCATTTATGGTCCTTCCTTATAACCTTTAAAATAAATGCCATGTTGCACGTATTGGTACCCACCGATTTTTCGAACAATTCCTATAATGCCCTGTTTTATGCTACTAAATTTCTAAGGGACAAGGAAGTAACATTTCATTTGGTAAACGTATGCGGATCTTCCGATACAACGGATGAAGAACGGGTTAAAATCGCATCTTCCGAAGGATTGGATGCCATGGAGCACCGACTGGTAAGGGATGTGGGCAATAACCCCCACCATTTTTTTGATAAAGTGTCCCTCTGTTCCGACATGACCAAAGGGGTTGCGGACTACGCCAAGGAACATGATGTTGATGTTATGGTGATCGGCAATAAGGCCAAAGAAGAACTAAAGCACATACTTTTTGGAACCAATGCCATGCAATTGGTGCGGGAGGTGAATAACTGCCCCATTCTGATTGTTCCCTTGGAAATCGATTTCAAGATCGTGGACAAGATTGCCTTCGTGTCCAACTTTAATCAACCCATTTCCAAACCAAATGTGGATGCACTGCTTTTTTTCCGGTCCATTATGGACAGTTCAATTGTGCCCATGGGCATTGAGGAAGATAAAGGAACCGAAGAAATGGATAAGAACAAATCGATGTTTCTCGAATCGATTGAACACTACGCCAATAAAGAGGTAAAACTGCCCATCTTCAAGGACAAAGTCAACACCATTCAGGAATTTGTGGAACTTTGGAACATTGATATGCTGGCCATGGTCTACTACCCTCACCACTTCTTTTTAGAGTTTATAGGCAAGGGCATGATCAAGGAACTGAACACAAAGCTCTCGGTCCCATTTTTAATACTTCCAGGTACGGCAAGTTGACCTAAATCATAGTTTTTTTCTTTTTACGGGTTTAGTTTTAAGATAAACATTTGTAGCCATGGACAAGCGCGTATTGTTACCCACCGATTTTTCGAAAAATGCTTGGAACGCCATCAAGTATGCCTTGGCATTATATGGTGATGTACCATGTGATTTTTTTATTCTTCACGCATTTAACGTTTCTGGGTACACATTGGAAAACATGAGTGTTCCGGAACCGGGTGAACCCTATTTTGAAGCTGCCAAAAATGAATCGGAAGAAGGTTTGCAGCGCACATTGGATATGTTGAAATTGTTGCCGGAGAACCCAAAACATCGTTTCCATACCATCAGTACGTTCAATAGTGTGTCCGAAGCAGTACGGTATGCAATCGACACCAAGGATATCGATATCATTGTTATGGGCACAAAGGGCATCACTGAGTCCAAGGCCCGAATTTTCGGCACCAATACGGTCAATATCATGGAACGCATTAGGCAATGTCCCGTAATTGCCGTTCCAGCCGATTATACCTATGTGCCGCCCAAGGATATTGCTTTTCCAACAGATTACAAGTCCAATTTTAAAAAGAAAGAAATTGGATACTTGATGGAGATTGCCAAAATGCACGACGCCAAGATCAATGTGGTACATATCGATAAAAACAAGGATGGCAAGTTGAATGCCGTGGAGAAAGCCAACCAAAAATTGTTGCAGGATATTTTGGAGGGCACCGATTACGAATTGCATTTTCTTCCTGCAGTAAAAATCAGCAAGGGTATCAACCTTTTTATTGAAAGCAGGCATTGCGATATGATCGTATTCTTGAACCGTAAACACCTGTTCTTTGGTAGTATACTCTCCAATCCATTGGTCAAGGAAATCGGTTATGATCCCCAAATACCGATTTTGGAACTGAATGATAACTGAAAAATTATAGTAAGATGAAACAGATAGGAATTTGGTTGGATAAGCAAGAGGCCCTTGTGGTTGTCTTGCAGGACGGAGCGGACAAAATGGAACGTATTCCTTCCGAATTGGAATTCTTTAACCCCAAAGGCGGCTCCCGTTCCAAAACAAGATGGGGCCCACAACAAGTGGTGCACGATAGCAAATATTTGGAGCGTGAAAAACACCAGCTTAAAAGATACTTCGACAAATTGGCAGAAGCCGTTGAAGATGCAGATCAATTGGCGCTGTTCGGGCCTGCGGAAGCACCGGAGAAGTTCAAGGCCGAACTGGACGAAAATTATCCTGAACTGGCTGCTAAGGTCATTGCGGTTGAAAAAGCCGATAGTCAGACCGATAATCAAATCAAAGTATTGGTCAAGGAGGCTTTCGGTATTGATGCCAGGTACCAATGAACCATTTTTGAAGCTGATTTAAATCATTGCCAAAGATTGTTTCCCATCGTAATTTAGAAGCTGCCCTGTACTAAAGGCATTATCATGATCAAGGAGAAAAAAATAGGGGAAATGCACGATAGGTTGCTAAAATGGCGATCCTATCTTCATTTTATCAACGATGAGATGGCCTTTATTGAAAAGTTGCTCAACTCCTATGTTTTTGAACCCCGAACGCCCAACCTGTTCGAGAAATTGGAACATTTTAAGCAGGGATTTGAGCAGTCCAAAAAGGAAAAGGACAATTTGCTCGAGACCATTAAGGAGCACGAAAGACATTTAGGTGGTATTGTGGAATGCACCCCACACAACCACGATACAGGTTACCATGAAAAGCACAGGGACCTGGAAACATTGATGCACAAATACCTTGAGGACTATCTTAAGCTCAAGGGTGAAGTGTACCACTATGCAGGTTCCGTATTAAAACGGAAAAAACCGTTGAATTGACCCCAAGCGATTGGCGATGTAAAATAGCTTCGCCAACACGAGAGCACTATAGTATTAATTAAAAAACATATTGGTTATGTCACTTGTTAAGTTGAACAAAAAGCGATTCCCATGGAATGAAAGCTTGACCGATTTCTTTAATCGCGAACTGTTCGTGGATGATGATTTTTTCAATTTGGAAAAATCCCATCCCAGCATGAACGTAAAAGAACACGACAAGGATTTTGAAATCGAATTTGCGGCCCCAGGGTTCGACAAAAAAGATTTCGATATCACCATGAAGGATGATGTCTTGGAGGTTTCTGCCCATAAGAGCAAAGAGGAGACCGAGGAAGACGAAAACTACACCCGAAGGGAGTTCAATTACAGTGCGTTTACCCGCACTGTACAATTGCCCAACACAGTAGATCGCACCAAAGAAGTAAAAGCGGTCTACAAAAATGGCATCCTTAAGCTGAACCTATTAAAAATGGAAGAAGCCAAGGAGAACAAGAAAAAGGTGATCGAAGTAGTTTAAAAAATTGTGCGGCAGATGGCAGCCACCTGCCGCACACAAATGCAGTAGCTATGAAAACAAAAACGCACAAGGGCACTTTTCGGGAATGGCTAAGTCCCGAAGAGCTTCACGAAGAATCCAAGAAATGGATGTCCGAGCTCAATTTCTCCAAAGATGAACAGGACTTCTTGAACGATATGGTGAAGGATTATACGCTGGATATCATTGATTCGGATATGTTCAACATTGTGCAACCTGTGGTCGAAACCTTGAACAAATCGGAAAAGGAAGTTGAGGACATGTTGAAGAAGGTCCGGTTGCATGAAAATCAGTTGCAGATCATGGTCGACGAAGTGAACCAAAATAGAATGGAAAATGCCTATTTGGATACCCATGCAGACCTTGAAAAGGAACTGGGCCGTTACTTTGAAAAATATAGGGAGGCAAAGACCAAAATATTTGACATCATTTCGCAGGTCATTAAACGAAAAAAACAAAAGAGATTACTCAATTAGTTTCTATTAGAAGTAATGCTAAAATGAAAGTACTGGTTTACAGCGCGAAGGACTTTGAGATTGACTATCTCAAGAAGGCCAATGGAAACAGGCACAAACTCAGATTTGTGCCCGAGGCACTCGATGCCACCACGGCTGTGATGGCCGCGGGGTACGATGCTGTTTCCATTTTCTCGAACGACGATGCCTCTTTGGTGGTACTCGAAATCTTAAGGGAATTGGGAGTTAAGTATCTTGCCTTAAGATCTACCGGCTACAACAATGTCAGTATCAAGTCTGCCAAGCGCATTGGGCTTAAGGTGGCCTATGCCCCAGAATACTCCCCACATGGTATTGCGGAGCATACTGTCGGCCTTTTATTGGCCCTGAACCGAAAATTGGTACAGGCCAATGCCCAAGTAAACCAGTACAATTTTTTGATTGATGATTTGGTGGGATTTGATCTCTATGGTAAAACAGTGGGTATTTTTGGCACCGGTAAAATTGGTTCCATTTTGGTAAAGGTTTTCCATGCTTTTGGATGTCGTGTTCTGGCCAACGATCTAATGCGGAACCATTATTTGGAAAGCCACTACGACGTGGAATATCTTCCCTTGAAGGAGATGTGCAAACAATCAGATATCATCAGTATCAATGTGCCTTTGACGCACGAGACCCACCATATTTTCAATGCGGAACTTTTAGGTTTATTAAAGAAAAATGCATTTCTCATCAACACGGCAAGAGGGGCGATCGTAAAAACGAAAGACCTTCTAAAAGTATTGAGAAATGGTCAAATACAAGGCTATGCTGCTGACGTTTACGAATTTGAAAGGGGCATATACTTTAAAGATCTTAGCCAAAATGGCATCAAAGACGAACTGTTGATAGAACTTTTAGCAATGCCCAATGTGCTTTTGACACCACACCAGGCATTCGCAACACATGAGGCCTTGGAGCGAATAGCGAATACCACAATCGATAACATTGATTGTTGGGAAGAGGGGAGAAGTTGCAAAAACGAGTTGGGTTATGAAACCTTTGTGTCATAACAAAGGACTCAACAACTTGGCAAACCCTTCGATCAGCTTATTGGTCCAGGGCCTTTGTTTGAATTGCTCATAATCGGCGAGCATTTTAGATTTGGCGCAATCCTCCAAAAAATCCGATTTCATCTGTTGGCACAGCTGTTGATCGTACACAAAAGCTTGGGCCTCATAATTTTGCTGCAGACTTCTATTATCGAGGTTGGCCGTGCCAATGCTCGCGATTTCATCATCGCATAACATTACCTTGCTGTGCAGGAAACCTTCTGGGTGCAAATAAATCTTTATCCCAGCCTTTAAATAGCTTTCATAATAGGCCCGAACACACCAGTCCACCAGTTTAATGTCAGTAGTAGTGGACATCAACAAACGCACGTCCACCCCACTTAAGGCGGCTGTGACCAATCCCTGTAAAATGGCATGGTTGGGGATAATGTAGGGGTTCACGATGTACAGATACTTTTCCGCACTGTTGATGATGGAAAAATAGACCTGCTCCATTACGTCGAAATCATCATCGGGGCCGCTGGGGACAATTTGAAGGGCTGTTTTTGGTCCTTCATCCATGGTAATGTTGAAGGAAGAGATATCCACTTCCTTCCCGCTGGCCAAATACCAGTCGATAATGAAGGTTCGGTTCAGAAAATCCACGGCCTCACCTTCTACCTTTAAATGGGTATCGTGCCATTTGCCCAAAGAGGGATCTCCCTTTAGGTATTTGTCGGAAATATTGATACCGCCTGTAAAACCCACTTTGTTGTCCACCACAATGATCTTTCTGTGGTTTCTATAGTTGAGCGAAGAGAGGAACCGACCAAATCGAAAGGGGAGAAATTGTGCAGTTTCGACCCCCATTTTTTTAAGGGATTTCAAATACTTCCTGCTCAAGGAATAACTGCCAATGCCATCATACAACAACCGAATGGTTACGTTCTCGGCAATTTTCCGTTCAAAAATCTTGAGCAATTTATCGGCCAAAACACCCTCTTCGAAAATATAGTATTGGAGATGAATGTGATCTTCGGCAGCTTCCAACGCCTGAAATATGCTCTCAAAAGTGATCTTACCATCCTTCAACAGAGTGAGGTTGTTGGCGCAGGTAACAGGACACTTGGCCGTGTTGGTGATCAATCGGGCTATTTTTCGTTTGTTTTGGGTAAGTTCTGGCCTGCAGGACGCATAGTTCAATGCATCGCGGAAACTGAACTTGAGTTTTTGGGAAAACAACTTGCTTTTTCTGCGGTTTCTTCCAAAGAGTAAATAGAGCAAAACACCACCTACTGGAATCGTAAAAATGGCCAAAAGCCAAGCCAATGTTTTACTGGGCCGTACACCGTTCAATAACAGGCTCACCACCATGATCAAGGCAATCAAAATGTAAATGGCGATAATTATGGGTATGACCATCTTTTTTACTTTGACATTTTAACAAAGATAGGATACTTCGTTTTTAGAAATTATGACATAAATCCATAGACCTCTTCGTGTAATTATGGTATTGTTGAAAAGAAAAAGAAAGTCAGGTGTTGCTTTGCAGTTGATATATTTTTGACTGGAACTTCTATATTTCATAGTACATTTAAACTTTAAATCCCTCAGGCCGATGCGTGCAATTGTGTATGAAAAATTTCAAGGTCCGGTAACAGTACAAAATGTGGCCGACCCGATCCCAAAAAGCCATGGTGTGGTTGTACAGGTAACAGCAACCGGACTTTGCCGAAGCGATTGGCATGGTTGGATGGGTCATGACCCAGATATCGAACTTCCACATGTGCCCGGGCATGAACTCGCGGGCATTGTGGCCGCTGTGGGCAAAGATGTCAAAAATTTTAAAGTAGGCGATCGGGTCACCGTTCCTTTTGTATGTGGCTGTGGGACCTGCCCACAATGCCATTCGGGCAACCATCAGGTCTGTGACCATCAAACCCAACCGGGTTTTACACATTGGGGCTCCTTTGCCGAATATGTGGCCTTGGATCATGCCGATATCAATTTGGTCAAGCTTCCCGATGCTATCAGCGATGTGGCCGCTGCGATTTTGGGATGTCGGTTTGTAACTTCTTTTAGGGCCGTGGTAGATCAGGGAATGGTACAAGGGGGTCAATTTGTAGCCGTGCACGGTTGTGGGGGTGTGGGTTTGTCCGCGATTATGATTGCCAATGCCCAGGGAGCTCAGGTGATTGCGGTGGACATCAATGATGAAACCCTTAAAATGGCTTCGGATTTGGGAGCCATGGCGACCATTAATGCCGCTTCATCCAAAGATGTGGTTGGGCAGGTTCGAGAGCTCACCAATGGTGGTGCACACGTGTCCTTGGATGCATTGGGCAGTCAGGCCACCTGTTTCAATTCCATTGCCAACCTCAGAAAACGGGGTAAACATGTCCAGGTCGGTCTCATGACAGGTGACCATCAACACCCAAAGGTTCCTATGGACAAGGTGTTGGCCAATGAACTGGAAATTATCGGCAGTCACGGCATGCAAGCGTTTAGATACGAAGCGCTCCTTCAAATGATCCAAGAAGGAAAACTCCAACCTGAAAAATTGGTGGAGCGGACCATTTCCTTGGAAGACATTTGTTCTGAATTGCCCATTATGGACAGTTTCAAGAACAGAGGAGTATTGGTGGTGGATACCTTCAACTAAAGCTACAACTTGTCAAAAATAAAGTCGACGCCCATTTGTGCATGAAGATCGGTCGTGGCCAAAGTGGGGATATTCACATCATCCGATTTAAAGAGCAAGGGCAGTTCGGTACAACCTAAAATAATACCATCGGCGCCCCGGGCTTGCAATAAGTTGATTTGCTCCTTAAAAAAGGATTTGGCTTCTTCCGAAAAGATGCCCTGGGTCAGTTCTTTGGAAACATATTGATGCGCTTGTGGAATATACTTCTCATCCGGAATAATAGTCTCAATTTGATAGTTTTTCGAAAGCACTTTGGGAATGAAGTTGCCCGTCATGGTAGGTTTGTTTCCCAAAAGACCCAATTTTTTCAGCCCTATTTTTTTTGCCGCTTTCCCGGTAGCATCGGCGATATGGAGGATGGGAATTTCAATTTTGGGCTGCACAAAATCGTACACCATGTGCGGGGTATTGGCACAGATGATGATGGCATCGGCACCCACTTCCTGTAATTTCAAGGAAGTCTCCAGGTATTTTGCATTGATCTTTTCCCGGTTTTGTTCCCGCATCAACTCGATATTGATGCTGTGGATGATCAATGGTGGATTGGCCTGTTCACCAATCACCTTTGCAGCCAATTGGTTGATCAAACGATAATATTCAATAGTGGAGTGCCAAGACGTGCCCCCAATCATTCCTAAGGTTTTCATGGTATTTCTGCTATTTTCAACATAATTGAATCTGTAACAAAATACATAAAATCAATACAAATCAAATGATCGAACTCATTGTTGGATGAGGAATTACGCTATGGACATTTGATACACTGGCCTAGTGGAAAAAATCGGGGTTTGATTTCATTTGGTCAATAATTGAAGGATGTTGTTTAGGGAATTTAAGTAGTCGTTCAGGGATTTTAGGTTAAAATTAACATAAAACCTGAAGGGCACTGTTTATTTTTAGGAACCCTTGAAAATTGAAGGTGTGACTTTTAAGCCAATGAACTGCACCGTCAATCAAAAAACAAGTAAATCAGATAACCGAAACATATGAAAAGAAGAAGCTTTGTGCAGTATGCCGGTTTGGGAGCGGGGGCATTGATGATGCCTTCCCTGATGTTGGGAAATGAGATCCCGACAGAAGCACTCCTCGAACCAGGCATGGATGTTGTACTTAAGAAAAAAATGGCCGATGTTGCCCTTAACACCGCAAAATCATTGGGTGCTACCTATGCGGATGCACGAATTGGCCGTTATTTGAACCAATATGTCTTCACCCGTGAGGACAAAGTCCAGAATGTGGTGAACACCGAATCCTTTGGGATTGGTATCCGGGTAATCGCCAACGGAACATGGGGATTTGCCTCTACCAATGATGTTACCGAAGACGGAATCAAAAATGCAACCCAACAGGCGGTGGCCATAGCCAAGGCCAATGCCAGGATTCAAAAGGAGCCAGTTGTGTTGGCACCTGTGGAGGCTTACGGAGAGGTTTCTTGGAAAACCCCCATCCAAAAAGATTTTAAGGAAGTACCCATTTCCGAAAAAGTCGATTTGTTGTTGAGTGCCAATGCGGCCGCCATTGATAATGGCGCCAATTTTGTGAATTCGGCCCTCTTCATGGTCAATGAACAAAAGTATTTTGCGTCTACCGATGGATCTTATATCGATCAGGACGTTCACCGAATTTGGCCCACCTTCAATGTAACAGCTATCGATCGTGCCGCTGGCAAGTTCAAGACCCGTCAGGCCATGAGTGCCCCAATGGGTATGGGTTATGAGTATATGGATGGTTTGGCCTCTGAAAAACTTGAAGGTCCAGAGGGCATCAAGCTATACAGAAAGAGCTATGATATTGTGGAGGACGCTACCATGGCAGCCATCCAGGCCAAACAGAAGCTGACCGCTAAATCTGTTGAGGCCGGTAAATATGACTTGGTACTGGAACCCAACCACCTTGGTTTGACCATCCACGAATCGGTGGGTCACCCCTTGGAGTTGGATAGGGTACTGGGTTACGAAGCCAATTACGCGGGAACCAGTTTCGCTACCTTGGATAAATGGGAAACCAAGAAATTCAATTATGGCAGCGACATCGTAAATATTGTGGCCGACAAGACCCAAGAGGGATCTTTGGGTGCCGTGGGTTACGATGATGAAGGCGTTAAGACCAAAAAATGGGATTTGATCCGCAACGGTATCCTTGTGAATTATGAGGCCATCCGTGATCAAGTACACATGATCGGTCAAAACGAATCCCATGGTTGTTGCTATGCCCAAAGCTGGGAAGATGTCCAGTTCCAACGTATGCCCAACGTATCCTTGGAGCCGGGAACCGAAAAGTATTCCTTGCAGGATATGATCAAGGATGTGGAAAAAGGAATTTACATTTTGGGCCGTGGATCGTATTCGATTGACCAACAGCGTTACAACTTCCAATTTGGTGGAACCATGTTCTACGAGATCAAAAATGGGGAAGTAGTGGGTATGCTCGAAGACGTGGCCTACCAATCGAACACCCAGGAGTTCTGGAATTCCTGTGCCAAAATCTGTGATAAGGACGATTACCGATTGTTCGGTTCTTTCTTCGACGGAAAAGGACAACCTTCACAGATCAGTGCGGTTTCCCACGGAAGCTCCACGACAAGGTTCAATGGAATCAATGTAATCAATACAGGTAGGACCATTTAAGGTTTATTCATTATAAATACGAAGACAATGGCTATATATACAGAAGAAGAAGCAAAAAAGATCTTGGAAAAAGCATTGAGTTTTTCCAAAGCCGATGCCTGTGAAATAAACCTAAGTGGAAGTAATAGGGGAAACATCAGGTATGCACGAAATACGGTTTCCACGGCAGGATACCAGTCCACCCAAAGTTTGGTGGTACAGGCCAGTTATGGAAAAAAGGTGGGAACTGCGACCATCGATGAATTTGATGATGCCTCCCTTGAAAAAGTGGTGGGCAGAGCAGAGGAGTTGGCCAAATTAGCGCCGGAGAATCCCGAATTCATGCCACCTTTGGGCCCACAGCAATACGATGCCTCCATTACGTACAAGGAAGCCACGGCAAAAGTGACTCCTGAATACCGTGCCGAAGTGGCCAGCAAGAGTATTGTGCCCGCGGCCGCCAAGGACGTTACCGCTGCTGGGTTCTTGAATGATGGGGAATCGTTCTCCGCCATGATCAATTCCAACGGATTGTTCGCCTACAACAAATCCACCAATGTGGACTTTACGGTGACCATGCGTACCAACGATGGTACTGGTTCCGGTTGGGTGACGCGAGATTTCAATGATATCAATAAGTTTGATGCGGCAGAGGCCTCCAACGTTGCCATAAACAAGGCTGTGATGTCACGGGAAGCCCGTGCCATTGAGCCCGGTAAATATACTGTGATCTTGGAACCTGCGGCTGCTTCAGATTTGTTGCGAAACATGATTTTTTCCTTCAACGCACGTTCTGCCGATGAGGGACGAAGCTTTATGTCCGCTCCGGATGGAGGCAATAAATTGGGACAAAAGATAGTGGACGAAAGGGTCAATCTTTGGTCCGATCCATTGCATCCTGATGTACCTACCTCCACTTGGAACGGTGAAGGTATGCCGTTGAAGAAGACCCATTGGATCGAGAACGGCGTGGTTAAAAATTTGGCCTATGACCGCTATTGGGCTGGACAAAAAGGAGTAGATCCTGTTCCTTTCCCAAGCAATGGCATTATGGAAGGTGGCGATGAAAGCCTTGAGGATATGATCGCCGGTACCAAAAAAGGTATTTTGGTGACCCGTTTTTGGTATATCCGAAGTGTGGATCCACAGACCTTGCTCTATACTGGTTTGACCAGGGATGGAACGTTTTATATTGAAAACGGACAGATCAAATATCCCATTAAGAACTTTAGGTTCAATGAGAGTCCGATCATCATGTTGAACAATTTGGAGTCCCTCGGACAACAAGTGCGAGTGGATGGTAACTTGATACCGTATATGAAGATTCGTGACTTTACGTTCACCAGTCTTTCGGATGCGGTGTAAAAATCCGAATAAACTGAAACTGGTGGTGCGGCATAAAAGCCCTCCGCCAGTTTTTATTTTGGAACTGGTTTAGCCAATACCCTTTATGGCCCTGAACAACGAATTCTTTTTTACACGATTGCAATACGAATCCGGCGATTGGGACGTGGATCAACGGATGCCTTCCAATCTGCTCAATTCTTTGGTGGAGTATACCACCTTAAAGGTGGACACCCAGGAAAAGATCATCACACTGTCCAGCGATGACATCTTCAAAAGCCCATTTTGTTATATCTCGGGCCATAAATTGGTCCAGTTTACCAAAAAGGAACGGGAGAATTTTGAAAAATATGTCCGCAATGGCGGTTTTGTATTTGCCGACGATTGCAATCACGATATTGATGGTCTCTTTGCCAAATCCTTTGAACGGCAAATGGAAGAAATCTTTGGACCGGGCGAACTGAAAAAGATTCCCAACGACCACGAGATCTATTCCATCTTTTTCGAGTTTGAGGATGGGCCACCGACCACCTCCCAAGAATTGAACGGCTGGGGCGACGATTTGGTACATGACTATCTCAAGGCCATTATGATCAATGGTCGAATAGGGGTTTTGTACAGTAACAAGGATTACGGTTGCGAATGGGATTACGACTTTAGAAACAAACGATGGTATAAAATAGACAATACCCGATTCGGGGTCAATATTGTGCTCTATGCCCTAACCTCATAACCACTGAAGCATTGGACAAAGAATTACAACAAATTGCTACTGAAGTTGAAGTGCTCTCCGATAAGCTGAAAGCACTCAAAAAAGAAATTGGAAAGGTGATCATCGGACAGGATGAAACCGTTTCACAGCTGCTCATCACGTTTTTGGCGGGCGGACATGCCCTGCTGGAAGGTGTTCCGGGTCTTGCCAAGACCTTGATGATTCGTACCTTGGCCAACGCCATCGACCTAAAATTCAAACGGATACAGTTTACGCCCGATCTTATGCCTTCGGATATTATCGGGACCGAAATTTTGGAAGAGGACCATACCACGGGCAAAAAGTTCTTCAAGTTCAACAAAGGACCCATTTTTTCCAATATCATTTTGGCGGATGAGATCAATAGGACCCCGCCCAAAACCCAGGCGGCCCTTTTGGAGGCCATGCAGGAATTTGAGGTCACGTACGGGGACAATACCTATGCCTTGGATCGACCTTTTTTCATATTGGCGACCCAAAACCCCATTGAACAATCGGGAACCTTTGTGTTGCCGGAAGCCCAACAAGACCGTTTCCTATTGTACATCAAGATCGGTTACCCTTCCGATCAGGAGGAAACCGCCATTTTGAAAGCCACGACCGGAACGGCCAAAGCCCAATTGAACAAGGTCATTTCCGGAGCGGATATTGTTCGGTTGCAACAATTGGTTCGTGAGGTATCCATCAGCGATAATCTGATCCAATACGTAAGCGATGTCATTCGGGCCACCAGACCCGACACCACCACGGTGGAGTATATGAAACAATGGGTGGATTGGGGAGCTGGACCCCGAGCTGGCCAGGCGATGATCTTGACCGCCAAGGCCAATGCCTTGTTGGAAGGTAGGTTGGCCGTTACCTTGGACGACTTGAAAGCGGTGGCACTGCCTGTGCTGCGCCATCGGGTGTTGGTCAATTTTAGAGCTGAGGCCGAAGGCATTACTTCGGATGAGGTCACGCGTCAGATCTTAAAAGCGGTTCGCGTGAATGATGGCAATTAATTGTTTATCAAAATAAGGGTTTATACAAGGGATTTACATGAGTAGCAAAAGTTTAATTTTTATTGTTGTTCTAATCATTGGAATTCATTCTTATGGACAGAGCCCTAATGTCATAATTCAGGTTAATGATGAATTAATTATTTCTGGAATTGCACAAACAAAGATTAATATAAGCGAGGGAGGTTTTAATAAGAGTTTCTGGGTTGATTATTTCCCTGGTAAGTTGATTTTAAGTCAAAGTGCATGGGAAATGATAAGAAAGGATTCTATTGGGACTTTTGAATTTCAATTTGATTATTACACTTTCAAAGGTCAAAAATCGGAAATCAAAAATTTCAAAATAGTTTTATCAAAAAGTCTGTTATGGGGGGATTATTTAATTATCAATATATATGACTTTCGAGATAGAAAATATCGCAAATGGTATGGTCCCTATACTGAGAAAGATTACTTAGTGGAATTAAAGTATCCTAATGGACCTATTTATGCTAGATATAAATAATTAATAAGTTTAAAATGGCCTCACGAGACTACCACGACTTATTGAAACCTGAAGTCATCAACACGGTGTCGGGACTTTCCCTGATTTCCCGTATCGTGGTGGAAGGTTTTCTTTCCGGCTTGCACCGGAGTCGTAGTGTGGGCCCGGGCATGGAGTTCAGTCAGTACCGTGGCTATGAACCGGGGGATGACCCGCGATTGCTCGATTGGAAAATGTTGGCCCGATCGGGAAGGTACTACATCAAACAATCGGAAGTGGAAAGCCAGGTCAGCGTAAAGTTCATTGTGGACGCCAGTGCATCCATGGAACACGAGGAAAACGGAATATCCAAATTTGAATTTGCCCGGGTGCTGGTCGCCTGTTTGGCACATTTGGCCCAAAAGCAGGGCGATCCCGTTGGACTTTTTGCCTTGAATGAAAACGATTTTGTGAGCATTTATCCCAAAGCCAACCAAAAACATTACAACAGGTTGTTGTTGGAGTTGTTGCAATTGTCCACCAAAGGCAAATGGCCCCAATTAGCGGTGGCTTCCAAAAAAATCCATTCCCAGAATACCCGCGAACTCATTTTCTTTTTGACGGATATGTACGAGGAGGACACCGAAATTTCCGGTTTCGTGAAAAACCTAAAAACCAAGAACAACGACGTGGTGGTTTTGCAGCTCATGTCGGGCTCCGAAATGGATTTTACCTACCAACGGTCGGTGACCTTCGAGGATTTGGAAACGGGTACCAAGGTGAAAGTGGATGTGGATCGCGCCAAGGAAACGTATTTGGCCACCTTGCATCAACGGATTGCCGATATCAAGGAATTTCTGCTTTCCCAGGGTATCCATCATTATCTGTTCCGAATGGACGATCATTTGGGCAATGCTTTGCAGTTATTTTTAAAAGAACGCGCACGATTGAATTAATATGGTTTTCAGCAATCCATCATATTTATGGGCTTTATTGGGACTTTTGGTCCCCTTGGCCATTCATTTATGGAGCAAAAAGGAAGCGAAAACCGTAAAAATCGGCAGTGTGCAGTTGTTGGAGGAATCCAACTCCAGACAGTCGAGCAGCATTCAATTGAACGAGTGGCTGCTGCTCTTGTTGCGCATGTTGATCGTATCCTTGGTGGTCTTTGTAATGGCAGGGCCCCAATGGTCATCGAACCATACCAAACAGCAACTGGCCTATGTGGTGGAGCCTTCGCTTTTGGAGCGTACTGAAGTAAAAAAGGTCATGGATAGCTTGGCTTTGGATTTTCCCGTGTATGTGCTGCAACCCGGATTTTCAGCTTGGGAAGGTGATGCCGACGCAATCAATACTTCCGAAACTCCCGATTATTGGCAATTGGTGCAGCAGATGGATTCCTTGCCATCGGATAGTCTGGTCATTTTTACCAAAACAAGTGTACAGGGATTCAAATCCAAGCGACCTTCAACCCAAAAGAAACTGCATTGGGTGGTGATGGCGTCCGATAGCGTCCAAAATACTCCGATTGGAGCTATCGAACATGCGGATGGCATACAGCTGATCACACAATTGGGCAACAGCGAACAAACGTACTTTAAGAAGGAAGCGCTGACCGATGCTGAAATGGTTCAACAAGCGAATGACAGTCTTCAAGGGACTAGGAACGGGGAAAATTTCCGGGTGCCTTTGATGAAAAGCGATACCATCAAGATTCAAATCGTTGCCGATGAAGGATTTGAAAATGACAAAAAGTTTATTGAAGCTTCATTTTCAGCAATTTCAGGCTATTTGAAGCAGCCTATTAGCATTAAGGACAATAACGGCGACAGCAACCAGAATGTGCCGGATTTGGGTATTTGGCTTAGTGAATCCATCTGTGATAAAGATGGACGTTGGTTGGTATTTCAGCCAGATTCCTTCGCGAGTCAATTGATAGCACCAGATCCAATAGCCAATCACTACTACTTGACCGCCCGATTGAACACCCAGAATACCCTCGATGGACATTTAACGGAACAACTGTTGGACCTGCTAGATCTGGATTCGGAATGGAAATCGATAGTATCCAAACATGATATGCGACAACTGGCTGTGGACGAGCTTCGCCCGAAATATGTACAGGCGACCTCCAAAAAAGAACGGGCTTCCTTTACCGACGTTACCCCTTGGTTATTGGTGTGTTTGGCCGTATTGATGATAGTGGAACGTTTAATGGCTTATGTAAAGAAACAATAATGGCAGCGCAGCAATTGATACGGTTCAAGCAACGATGGCAACAACTCCTGTATGTGGAGGGGGTGTTGTATGCCTTGGGTGCAGCCGGATTGGTTTACTTAGTGCTACATTCTTTGGGTTATGGTTTGTTGACCTTTGCCTTGACCATGATCATCTTTGTGGTCGTGCGAAAACCATGGAAAATTTCTTTGGACAATACCATTGCCTATGTGGACGCCCATGTGCCCCAAGCAGGTTTCAGCAGTGGTTTGTTGACCGTGCCACAAGAGCAATTGAACAATCTTTCCAAATTACAGCGCTATCGGGTGGAAACCGCGTTGCAGCCTGTTTTTGCAACGTTACGTCCGCCCCAAAACCTTAAAAGTGCGGCCATGGTGTTTGTTGCTTTGGTTTTGACAGGTTTGGCGGCCCGATTGGTGATTGAGGATATGGCCGCTAAAAAGGAGGGTTCCGGTCGGCCCCAGGAAATCACATTTGCACCTGTAGATTCGATGGAGACTGGTGTTAAAGCGCCAACTTTGATTTCCACACAGATCAAAGTCGTGCAGCCCTCCTATACGGGCATTCCAAATCGAACCACCAAAGATCCCAACATTAAAGCGGTGCAGGGCTCCCAAATTGCTTGGCAATTACAATTCGAAGGTGAAGTGTTGGAAGTCCGATTGGATCGGATGGGAGAAATTTCGGCCTTTTCAAAAACAACGAATGGCTATGCATTGACCCAAAAGTTGGAGAGTTCGGCATTTTATAGTATTTCCTACAAGGATGAAAATGGCAATTCGTATGTGACCGATCTGTATTCGATGGAGGCCATTAAGGATGAAGCCCCCTATGTGGCTTTGGAAGGACTTGACCAATACAACTATTTTGATTTTGACGATGATAAAAAACTGTTGCTGGATACCCGAATTGCCGATGATTTCGGTATTTCGGATGCTTATATCGTGGCCACGGTGAGCAAGGGATCGGGAGAGTCTGTAAAGTTTCGGGAAGAAACAGTCCGATTTGAGGAATCGTTTACCAAAGGAAAAAAGCAATTACAATTGAACAAGACCTTGGACCTCGACCAACTCCGCATGGACCCGGGAGATGAACTGTACTTTTATGTGGAAGCCATCGACAATAAAATGCCCTCGTCCAACATTTCGCGCAGCGAAACCTATTTTGCGGTGATAAGGGACACGGTATCCGATGCCTTTGGAGTGGAGGGGACCTTGGGTGTGGATTTGATGCCGGATTACTTTAGGAGTCAGCGCCAATTGATCATCGATACCGAAAAATTGATAAAGGACAAGCCCAAACTTTCCGAATACGATTTTAAGTTTACCAGTAATGAGTTGGGCTTTGACCAAAAATCCCTTCGCTTGAAATACGGACAGTTTATGGGGGATGAAACCGAAATGCAAGCAGCCCCGGGCCAAGTGAGCAGTACAGAGGAAGATCATGCAGATGAAGGAGGGGAGGAGGATCTGTTGGAGGGGTATAGCCATCGGCATGATAGCGATAATGAGCACAATCTGGTGGAGGAACACGATGAAGAAGCCGAAGGGGAGGAGGCAGAGGACCCTTTGCACGACTACCTGCACAACCATGAAGATCCTGAGGCCTCCACCCTGTTTGAAAAATCGTTGAAAGCAAAGCTTCGGGATGCCCTCAACATTATGTGGGACGCGGAACTCTACCTGCGACTGTACCAACCGGAAAAATCGTTGCCTTACCAGTACGAGGCATTGAAACTGATTCAAGAGATAAAAAATAGCGCACGGATCTATGTGCACCGCATCGGTTTTGACCCGCCACCGATCAAGGAAGAAAAACGGTTGACCGGGGATATCAAATCGATTTCCAATTTTGATAAAAAGGAAACGTTCGATTATGAACTATCCTTTCAATCTACAAGACAAACGGTTGCCCGATTGGAACAGCTCATACAAGAACAGAGCAGCATCACGAATCAGGACCAAATTCTTTTTCAGGAGGCGGGCAATGAATTGGCTGCGCAAGCCGTCGACAACCCATTGAAATATGTGAAGGTACTCCAGGGATTACGAGACCTTTCCAAAGTATCCCATCAAAATGTGGAGCATTACCGATTGGTGCGTAAAAATGTGTTGGCTGTTTTACCGATGGTCGAGAACAACCCGGGCCATGTGCCGCAGTATCAAGATGAAATCAACAAGTTGTATCTAAAAGCATTGGAAGCCAATGATTGATGGACTTACTTTTCTCAACCAAAAGCTACTGCTTCCGATTTTACTTGGTGGGATACTGGTATTTGGTTTTTTCGTTTGGAAGGAGTGGCCGCAAAAGGGGGAGCGCAGGTTTTGGATCAAACTGGCGATTGGCTTTATTGGATTGGTAGCCTTGGCCTTGCTCGTTTTGAAACCTGCCGTGCCGCAAATGGTTTCAGGTAAAAAATCCATCATTCTGACTGAAGGTTATCGCCAAGCACAATTGGATAGCCTCACCAAACTGTACAAACGTATCTCCATTGAATCGTATCAACCGGGCAAACTATTTTCCAAGATCAATCCCAACGACACCTTGTTTGTGCTGGGCTATGGTCTGGAACCTTTTGATTTTTGGTTGGTGGAGCAAAATAAGGTTGATTTTCTGGGTGCTGAGCCATTAGTGGGTTGGACGGCCATCCATTACAAACCGGTCATTGAATTGGGTGATATATTGAGCTTACAAACGGAATATACCCAAAGCAAGGAGGGGCATTGGGCCCTCTTGTACGATAACGGGGGCAATGCATTGGATTCGGTGGAGTTTTCAGGAGAGACCCTTCAGAAACTCACTTTTAAAGTGGAACCCAAAGCCAGTGGTCGATTTGAATTTGCGTTGGTGGAAAAGGATGCCCAAGGCGAGGTGATTTCCCAAGAACCGATTCCTTTTCAAGTGCTGGAGCCGGATCCGTTGCAGGTTTTGATCATCAATACCTTTCCCACCTTTGAGACCAAATACCTGAAAAACTTTTTGGCCGAAAATGGCCATGGGGTGGTGGTCCGCTCCCAATTGACCAAGGGCAGGTACAAATTTGAATATTTCAATACAGAGGCTGTGCCCGTTTACCAATTGTCGGAAAATGAATTGCAATCGTTTGATTTGGTCATCATCGATGCAGATTCGTATTTGGAATTGAACAAGAATTCTAGGGAAGCATTAGATAAAAATGTTAAGGATGAAGGACTGGGATTGTATGTTCAGCCCAGTGGGCCACTTTTTAATCAAGCCGGTCGCAAATTCCCGTTGTCTTTTGAGCGGGATGGGGTTCAAGAGCTACGAATTGAAGGAACGCAACAAACATTGGAAAAATTCCCATTTCGTTTAAAGGAAGAAATACTGGTGGAACCGATTCAGTGGGATGCAGCCATGGTTGGTGCTTTGGCAAGACAGGGAATGGGAAAAGTAGGAACTATTTTGTTACAGGATAGTTATCAGCTTATTTTGGACGGAAAGCAGGAAATGTACAGTGCACTTTGGTCCACAATCGTTGATGCAATGGCGAAAACCAAAGTTGTCGGCACAGCTTGGGAAACAAAAACCCCATTTCCCAGCGTGGATCAACCCTTTCAATTTATCCTAAAAACAGATAGGCTGGAGCCGGAGGTATCATCTGGACGGGGCACTGTACCCCTGTTGCAGGATTTGCAAATACCCACCCATTGGAAGGGTACCACTTATCCCACGACTGCTGGATGGAATGCACTTGCAATGGCCCAAGACTCGTTACCCGCGTTTTATTATTATGTCTTCCAAAAGGATAGCCGCAAAGCGGAACATCAAAAGTGGGTCCAGCAGCTCAACCAACGTCAATTTGGTAAGATGGGTACTAAGGCAGATACTAGGGATTTGGTAAAAAAGAGGGCACCGTTAAACTCCATTTGGTTCTTTATAGTGTTTCTTTTGTGCATGGGATGGTTATGGCTTGAGCCCAAATTGCACTATTGAGTTTACGATCAAGCATCAATCTGTATCCTTCTCGCTTCTTTTTTTCTTGCTCATCCCAACGATAAAGAGCAATCCACCAATGGCAACCAAAACATTGCCAAAGTAACCTGCCGTTTCCCTCAAGGAAGTGGTGAAGACGATTCCAAGAGCGATCACCACAATTCCGAGGTAAATAAATTTCTGGTATTCGGCTAATTTTTTCATTTGAATCTGATTTAATATTTCACTGCCTTCAGTTTGATTCTTATTCTGCAAATTTTTATTTCTCAGAGGTCCTTACTGCACTTTTGAACTGGGAATCCATAAATAATCAAGCGCATCGTTCTTTACAATCAGGAAAACCGCCAATGCCCCGATCAGGGTGGCCGGAAATCCGGAACCAATACCGAGGGGAGCTATGGCCAAGAAAAATAGGATGGCTCCGATACAGGCCAGTTTCACCCACCAACCGCGCAATAACATTCCAATGGCGATCAAGGCTTGCCCCATTGCAATTCCGGTCACCATGGGTACGATATTAGCTTTGAACGTAGTGTTGATGAAATTCGAATAGAGATCCACCGGCGTTAATGTGGCATAGATCAAATAGTCACTCGGGCTATTATGTGCCGTGGTATAATTGAACCAGCTTGCCCAAGCAAAAAGAATGAAAATGAGCAGCCTGGCCAGTCTTGTTTTTTTTAGGGCGGCAATCAATACGAGGATGGCAAGGCCATTGCTTACACTCCAGAGAATCCAATATTCTTTCAACAATTCCATTTTTGTGTTACTTGATATGGGCCAGATTTTGGATGAGTTGTGCACACCCAGCATTTTGGATGTACCTCGTATGCGCTGAAATGGTTTCAAACTTTCTTCCAGTAATTTTAGAACATAATAGTTCTGAATGGGTCAGCTGATAAAACGTGCTTAGGGTTTCTTGGGCATGGGGATTGTTCATGGCCATTTTTTTGGGTACATCGTTGCACCATTTCAATGACTTTAACCATATAGCGGCTGCCAAGGCACCACATCCACCACCGCTCAAGCCCAATCCTCCTGCAAACCCGGCCACCATGATGGATTCTTCCTCACTGGCTCCCATTTTTTTTGCCACTTCGGTAGCACAGCTCAAACAAGTATCGGATGGGTATGTGGAATCATCTGAAAGCCCTTTTAGAGCGGCATTCACGGCTTCGGGAGCCCAGTGCTGTGCCAGATTGTAACAATGTAAAAAGCGACCAGATACAAAGTATTTGGCCATGCTCAGATTGTTTGAAAAGTCGCAATGTGTAATCTCGTGGCAGTTGATGGTGCCTTCCCTTTCTTTGAAAGATTCCATCATTTTTTGCGTGGACAAAATGGCAACCGCAATGGCCTGATCAGGGTTTTCAAATCTGCGATGGGCCTCAGCTCCAACAGCCAAGGAAGCTCCCCAAAGCATCCCACATTGATGGCCCTCTTGCATAATTCCACCGGCCAAGGTATCGGAGGCACGTTCCTCTATAGGTTTGATGTTACCAAATTCACGATTTAGTATATGGAAAAACGTACGGGAGCAGGTACCCGATTTAAGGAATACCTTTCTGCCGTCCCTTGGGCCATCCCTAGTACTGGTTTTCTCTAAATCCATGACCTATAATTTTGAATTTCTTAAAAAGGTAAGAGCCTTTTGTATGGAATCCTATGACATGGATTAGTTTTCTAAAATCGAATAATGGTTCATGGCAATAAACTGGTCAACCTCAGTAAAAAATCAGGTGGCATCCTGTTTTTCCAGACATTGGTTTGAGCCAAAAATTTTGATTACCTATTGGTATCTCCAACTGGTTAAATCGGCTCCTGCAGGCGCACTTTTCCAAATGCGTTCCATGATTTTGGGCAAATACATCGTGTTGTACCGCAGTCGGCTGATGGCATTGGGCTGGTCAGGGTCGCCGTTCCAGCAATGTTCCGCACGGTCACCGTACAAAACCTCACCTTCATAATATGGTTCCGTGGTGCTTTCCAAAAAGTCCTCCATCAAATACACCGCATTGTTCAAATAGTAATTGTCCATATCCCCACAATAAATATGGATCTTGCCCCGTAGGTTTTCGCCCAATTTGTCCCAATCGCGTTCCAAAATATAGCGCAAATCATAATTTTCCTTCCAATATTCGGCCACCTCGTGATCGATTTCCCCGGTCATTTTATCCCAGATTCGAACCGGATAGCCATCCTCACCCTGTGGCGAATAGGTGGCTTCCCAAATGTCCCATTGCTGGCCGGAACGCGATTTGTCGCCCAATACCAGCTCTAAATGGTTACCCTGCCGAAGTGTGGATTGAATATCGCCCAAATAATTACGATGGGAGGGGACCTCCAGTTTTTTGTGTGCGGAATCGTAGTAATAGGCATTGTCATCCTCATAAATATTGGTAAGGCAGTAGGCCCTAAAGTCGATGGGGTCGGGGCAAGCGGCAAAACAACCGTTGTATTCCTCAGGATATTTTACCTGAACGGCTAGTGCTTCCCATCCGCCGGTTGAACCGCCATATAAAAAGCGGGACCAACCCTCTCCAATACCTCGGAACTGTTCTTCGATATAAGGAATGAGCTCGTAGGTGATGGCATCGCCGTAAGGCCCCTGACTGGCAGAGTTGACCGCGTAGGAGTCATCATAATAAGGGGTGGGATGCTGAATTTCAATGATTAAAAAACGGGGGAAATCGGGTTCGTTCCAACGTTGGTAAAAATCAAAGGCTTCTTGTTGCTGAATGATGTTGTATCCGTCCAGATCAAACCGTGCCGAGTATTCCGGTTCCAGATTCGGGTCGGGTGGCGTGGTCCGGAATCCACCAAAATCACTGGGAAAATGTCCATGAAAAACCATCAACGGATATTTGGCTTCGGGATGTTTGTCGAAATCCTTCGGCAACAAAACATGGGCACCCAAATACATGTCCCGTCCATAAAACTCGGATAGTTTTTCTGATTTTATTTTGATGTGTTTGATCCATTCGGTATCCTCTGGCTCAGGGATGGGTGGAATTTCTTGATCCATGACCACGGAAACATTTTCAATCCCTTTTTCACCTACGGTAATTTTGAAAGGTTTACTGTATAAATTCCCGGGCGATCGGTTCCATTGTTGGCCCTCTCCGTTGTCCATGGGCAATTTTACGGTGTGACCTGTGGAAAGGTTGAAGGTTTCGTAGACATGCAACAGGGCTTGAACATTGTATTCACCAGGCGGTACTTCGGCCAGACTGGGGTAGGGATATCCAAAAATACTCTCGTCAAACGAAATGGATTGCCCCGGTGCCATGTTGTCCACATTCATTCCAAAAATGAGTTGGGTGGACAGGCCATCGTTGATTTGAAATCGAGGCTCTTTACTATCATCCGAAGAGAGCATCAACAATAGGCGGCCATCCTTCTTTTCTGCGCTAATGTTTGTATCGAAGGATACATTGATGCTATAGTTGGATTTGGTGGATTGTTCGCAGGAAAGCAATAGCAAGGCGGAACCGCATGCTGTAATCAATAAATGTTTCATAGTGGTTGGTATTGTATTGTAAAAGATACTCCATTTCAACCATAAATCAATAAGTGCCAGGGTATTTGTTGGAAAGTTGGGAGCGCAGATGGTTCAATCCACATCGTAGGTATACTCATCCGGTTCGATATGGATGAGTACATGCCCTAGGTTCGGAATTTCTTTTCGGAGATAATCTTTAAGATTATGTGCAATCCAATGACCTTCCTCCACCGAAATTTTGCCATCGACGATCGCGTGTAGATCCACATGGTATTTCATCCCGGATTTTCTGATAAAGCATTTTTCCGTGCCGATAATGCCATCAACCTCCATTGAGGTATCCCTGATTTCTTGGATAAGATCGTCGTATTGGTGTTCATCCATAATTTCACCCAAAGCAGGTCTAAAAATCAGGAAGGAATTATATAGGATAAAGGCGGAAGCCAACAATGCCGCCCAATCATCGGCAGTCTCATAACCTTCCCCAAAAATTAGGGCAATTGAAATACCAATAAAAGCCATTATCGAGGTGATGGCGTCACTGCGATGGTGCCAAGCATCCGCTTTTAGGGATGAGCTATGGGTTTGGGTACTCTTTCGGATCACGATTTGATAGGAGACCTCTTTCCATAAAATGATGGCACCTAGAACATACAAGGTCCAGGATTCAGGGGTTTTGTGGGGTGTCCGTATGTGTTGGATGCTCTCGTAGGCAATAATAGTAGCCGAGGTCACCAAAAAGGCCACTACAATGAAGGTAATCAGGGGTTCAATTTTTCCGTGGCCATAGGGGTGGTTTTCATCGGCCGGTTTTTTGGCGTATTTCAAACCGACCAAGACCAAAAGGGACGAGAATATATCCGTGGTGGATTCCATGGCATCGGCGATAAGGGCGTAGGAATTACCGAAAAAACCTGCAAGACCCTTGATCAGCGCCAGACTTGCATTTCCAAAAATACTGAAGTAGGTGGTGCGGATAGCGGTCTGTTCGTTGGATCTTTCTTTCACTATGGCCAGGGTTTACTAGGGCTTGGGAACGCAAATTATGTATTTTCCCGAAGATACTATGGTAATATGTCCTATAAAAAATCCCGGCGCTTACAACTTGGCAAGGCCGGGATTTATAAAAAAACAGAATGGTTAGGTATTATGTTATTTCTGAGCTATTGCAGCCTGGGCAGCAGCTACCCTGGCAATAGGTACTCGGTATGGAGAACAGCTCACATAGTTCATGTCAACGGTTTGACAGAATCCAACAGAACTGGGTTCCCCACCGTGCTCGCCACAGATGCCCACTTTTAGATCTGGACGGGTGGATCTTCCGCGTTTGGTACCCAATTCGATCAATTGGCCAACGCCTTTTTGATCCAACACTTCAAAGGGATCAGCTTTCAAAATGCCTTTTTCCAAATAAATGGGCAGGAATTTTCCGGAATCGTCCCTAGAGTATCCAAAGGTCATTTGGGTAAGGTCGTTGGTACCGAAGGAGAAGAAATCCGCAATTTCTGCTATCTCATCGGCAACCAAGGCGGCCCGGGGTACTTCAATCATCGTACCCACTGAATATTCCACGGTATCCTTGCGTTTTTTGAACACTTCTTGAGCAGTGTTGTCGATTACCTCTTTTTGTTGCCTGAACTCTTCTACGGTTCCTACCAAGGGCACCATAATTTCCGGTTTGGTGATGATGCCTTCCTTCTTCAGGTTCAATGCGGCTTCCAAGATGGCTTGGGCCTGCATTTCAGTGATTTCGGGATAGGTATTGCCCAATCGACAGCCACGGTGACCCAACATGGGGTTGAACTCTTCCAATTCGGCCACTTTGCTTTTAACTGATGCCAAGGAAATATGAAGATCATCGGCAAGTTCCTTTTGTGTGGCCAATTGGTGGGGCACAAACTCGTGTAATGGGGGATCCAACAACCGCACGGTTACGGGATAGCCTTTCATGGCTCTGAAGATGCCTTCAAAATCGCCACGCTGCATGGGTAAAAGTTCTTTCAAAGCTTGTTTACGACCTTTAACGGTATCGGCCAAGATCATTTCGCGCATGGCCTTGATACGGTCCACCTCGAAGAACATGTGTTCCGTACGGGTCAATCCGATGCCTTTTGCGCCAAAGTTACGGGCAATTTCAGCATCTTTTGGGGTGTCCGCATTGGTGCGTACCTCCATTTCGGCATACCCATCGGAAAGTTTCATGAGTTCGGCAAATTCACCGCTCAATTCAGGTTCTTTGGTGGCCACTTTTCCTTCCAAGATGTTACCGGTAGATCCGTTGATTGAAATCCAGTCCCCTTCGTGGTACTCATGGTCGCCCACTTTTAAGGTTCGGGTTTTGTAATTGATTTTCAATGCACCGGCACCGGAAACGCAGCATTTACCAATTCCCCGTGCAACAACAGCAGCGTGGGAGGTCATACCACCGCGGGCAGTGACAATACCTTTGGCCACGTTCATGCCTTCCACATCTTCAGGGGAAGTTTCTATACGAACCAAAATGCTGTTCTTGAATTTACTGGCCTCATCGGCAAAGAAAACGATCTGACCTGTTGCAGCTCCCGGTGAAGCGGGAAGTCCTTGGGCAATGACATCGGCTTCTGCAAGTGCATCGGGGTCGAAGATGGGGTGCAATAATTCGTTCAGTTTATTTGGCTCTATGCGCATTAGGGCCGTTTTTTCATCAATCAATCCTTCTTTTAAAAGGTCCATGGCAATTTTGACCATGGCTGCTCCCGTACGTTTACCATTTCGTGTCTGCAAGATCCAAAGTTTACCTTGTTGAATGGTGAACTCCATGTCTTGCATATCCTGATAGTGGGTTTCCAGTTTGTTTTGGTATTCGAACAGTTCTTTATAGATATTGGGCATCAATTCTTCCAAGGATGGGTATTTTTCCACGCGTTCCTCTTCGGAAACCTGGGCCAATTCTGCCCATCGCTGTGAACCCAATAAGGTAATTTGTTGAGGGGTACGTACACCGGCAACCACATCTTCCCCTTGGGCATTGATGAGGTATTCCCCGTTGAATTTGTTTTCACCAGTACCTGCATCCCGGGTAAAGCATACCCCAGTTCCAGAATCCTCGCCCATATTACCGAACACCATGGCCTGAACGTTTACGGCAGTACCCCAATCTTCTGGGTAGCCATGCATTTTTCTGTAATAAATGGCCCGATCCCCATTCCAGCTATCGAATACTGCAAGAATGGCGCCCCATAACTGGTCCCATGGGTTGGAAGGGAAAGGTTTGCCTGTTCTTTTCTTTACAATATCCTTAAAGTCGTAGACCAGGTCTTGCAAATCTTGCACGGTAAATTGGGTATCGTGTTCAATACGTCGTTTATCCTTTAAATGATCGATTATTTCCTCAAAGGGATCCAAATCGTCCTTGGATTCAGGTTTAAGACCCATAACCACACTACTGTACATTTGGATGAACCTTCGGTAGGAATCCCATGCAAAGCGGTCGTTGCCCGTCATTTTGATCACACCTTTGATCGATTCGTCGTTTAGACCAAGATTCAATACGGTATCCATCATGCCGGGCATGGATACCCGGGCACCGGAGCGTACCGAAATCAGTAATGGGTTTTCGTCATCACCAAAGGTGGCGCCCATGGTTTCCTCGATGCGTGTAATGGCATCGCGAACTTCGGGCTCGATACGTTCAATGACTGCTTCTTTACCATCCTGATTGTATTGTGTGCAGACCTCAGTGGTAATGGTGAAGCCGGGGGGAACGGGTATTCCGATTCGACTCATTTCGGCCAAATTGGCTCCCTTGCCACCGAGCAGGTTCTTCATGTCACGGCTTCCATCGGCCTTTTTATTGCCAAAAGAATAGACACTGAGTTGGTTTTCTGTAAGTGTTTCCATCTTGATTACCTATTAGAAGTTGATAAGTGCTAAAATTCTTCTGTAAAATTAGCCGCTTACCTTGGGGCAGAACATGATAAAAATCAGGGTTTTACCGTAAGGCGATAGGATTGGGGCAGAATGCTTCGTATAGTCCCATAACAAAGGAACCCCTGTCATTTTTAGCGGTTTGATGGAGTCAAAAAAAGCAAAAATTAGGGTGTTAGATGGTTAAAAATCAATGAAATATAAAAATTATGTAACTTTAGTTACTTAAATATCAAGTAGTTGCGAAAATACTGACAATTATCATCTTTTAGGATTCTTCCCTGTATGAACTTTGTCGCAACAAAACCAAAATACTATGCAATCACAAGTCACAAAAAAGAAATTATCCTTCAAGGCGGTCATTCTCCTGATGACCATGGGCCTCATCCCGATAGCTCTTTCCGCCCAAAGCTATCAGATCAGTAAAAGTGAAGGGGAAGTTACGGTAACCGGAACCTCGACCCTGCACGATTGGGAAGAAGTGGCGGAACAGAAATCCGGAACCATTGCAATCGATCCCTCCGGTGAACTTCCAAGCATCAGTTCCTTAAAATTCACTGTTATGGCCGAAAGCCTAAAAAGCGGTAAGGATGCCATGGACAAAAACACCTATAAGGCGCTTAACACTGGTAAGTACAAGGAGATCGTTTTTCAAATGGATGCCGTAAAAAGCATTTCACCTGTTGTTTCTACAAGTAACAAATACAAGGTGGTGGCAACCGGAAAGTTGACCATTGCGGGCAAGACAAACACAGTAGATCTACCTTTTGATCTTACCCTAAACAATGGTAAGGTACTGTTGAATGGAAAAAAACCATTAAAAATGACCGATTTCGGTATTGAACCGCCCAAGGCACTATTGGGAACCATTAAAACCGGTGACGAAATCGAGGTGCACTATAAAACAGTTTGGCAATAAAACAATCACGTAAATCAATAAATAAATCAAATACTCAACTAAAAAATCGATAACAATGAGAAAATATGTAAAACACGGACTATTGGCTGCTGCATTTCTTGCCGGCCTTATGGGCTATTCGCAGAATAGACAACTGGACAACTTTCGTTCTCCCGACAAAAATGGCATAAACGTTTTTGAAAGCCCAAAAGATACAATGCTCACCTTTGATGGTGTGAAAGTTAGGGTAGGTGGTTCGTCCACACTACAGTTCCAAGCATTGGACCATGAAAACTCCGGTGCAGTGGATTTGATCGAAATTGGCGATAACTTCAACTTGGCAACCGCCAACTTGGATTTGGATGTTGCATTGGCCAAAGGTGTTCGTATGCACCTAAGAACCTACTTGTCATCCAGGCACCACCCAGAGCCATATGTAAAAGGTGGTTATTTACAAGTGGACAACTTGGATTTCATCAGCCCCGGATTCTTGGAAGAAGCGATGAAATACTTGACCATTAAGGTTGGGCACATGGAAAACAACTATGGTGATGCCCACTTTAGAAGATCGGACAACTCCCAAGCCATATACAACCCATTTGTGGGCAACTTGATCATGGATGCCTTTACCACTGAGGTTGGTGGTGAGGTGTACTTCAGGAAAAATGGTTTCATCGGTATGTTCGGTCTATCCAATGGTAAATTGAACCAAGCGGTTACCAATCCCGATCAAACAGGTGCTTCCATCTTGGCCAAATTAGGTTACGACAAGCAATTGAACGATGATTTCAGGCTTCGCTTGACCGGTTCCTTGTACAGCACAGGAAAAGCAAGTAGGGTGTATTTGTACAGCGCTGACCGTGCAGGTTCCAGATACTATTTGGTTATGGAAAATACAGAGGCTTCTGCTACCAGTAACTTCCGATCTGGCCGTTACGACCCAGGAATGCGAAATGAGATCACTGCTTTCATGATCAATCCATTCGTAAAATACAAAGGATTGGAATTCTTCGGAACTTTTGAAACCGCAAAAGGTAAAGCTGATGCCGAGACCGACAAAAGAACTGCCACCCAATTGGCCGGTGAGTTGATCTACCGTTTCGGAAACAATGAAAACTTCTACATAGGAGGTCGATACAATACCGTGGATTCAGAAGATCCTTCTGGTTCCGATATCACCATCAATAGGACCCAATTGGGCTTCGGTGCCTTCTTGACCAAGAACATCTTGACCAAGATAGAGTACGTGAACCAAACCTATGATGGCTACGATACCACCAGTATTTTCCACGACGGAAAATTCAATGGGGTTTTATTGGAAGCTGTGATAAGTTTCTAAGGAGATTGGTTTTATGACGAAGACCTGGGGCAAATCTTGCCCTGGGTCTTTAAATCGTAAAAATTCCTATATTTAACTGAACCATGTTATCCACAATTTCACATATCACCAAAACATTCTGGATAGTTACTATCCTTTTTATTGGGTTGGGCCTTACCGAACCCGAGCGGGAAACCACGGTTCGTGTTGCTCCCGAAAGTGAAGTGGTCATATCCGGTACCACCAACGTGAACCAGTTTACCTGCACGTACAACTTGGAAGAATTGGAACTGCCCATTCGGTTGGTTTATGACGACAAGAAAGAACAGATCCAATTTAAAAATGCCAGGTTAAAACTGGCCAATGACTGTTTTGATTGTGGCGGCAAGAACATCAACAAAGATTTTAGGGCCTTGCTGAAATCGGAACAATATCCCGAAGTGGAGCTTAAATTGCTCCATGTCGATCCCCCTAACAACGACCAACAAAAAATAGGAGTGGGCATGGAAATAAAAATAGCTGGCGTTTCCCGAGTTTATGAAACCAAATTGGATTGTGAATTGGAAGGGAATATTTGTGTGAAAGGTACCTTGCCCTTAAAATTGACCGATTTTGGTCTTGAACCACCCAAAAAAGTACTTGGTATGATCAAGGTGGATAATGAAATAAAGGTGAATATTTCTCTCCAATTGGACGAAGTGTAAAATAATAGGTACTCATGTATTAAATCCGTTGTGATGTTTGCATCCAACGGATTTTTTAATTTGATGGTTTTCAATTGGGGTTTTATAACAATGTCGATTAATTTAATTACGGTTAATGGACTATCTTGTAAGCCATTTGAAACATAAATTAACTACAAACATTAATGATGGATACACTTTTAAAAACTAAGGGCAAAGCCCTTTTTACCACAGCTATTTTTGTGTTTTTCGCCATGGCGATGCAAGCCCAGGAACATTTTGGTGGTTTGGCCCTGTATACAGTTAGGGACAATATGGGGGAAGACGCCAAAGCTACTTTGGAAAAGGTTGCCGAAGTCGGGTATGCCTATGTGGAAGCGGCCGGTTACAACGAAGGTAAGTTTTATGGGATGGAGCCCGCCGAGTTCAAAGCCTATTTGGAGAGCCAAGGTTTAAAACCTGTGAGCACCCACATGGGCATGGTGACTTTGGACAATGCCGATCAGCTGATTGCAGATGTGAAGGCTGCAGGTTTTGAATATTTTACCATTCCGGTTCCACCAATGGGCATGTTTACCTTTGATCGTGAAACCCGGACCATGGGTATGAAAGGCACTATGGAGAATTTTGTGAGTGTATTGACCACAATTGGTAAAAAGTGTGAAGCCGCTGGGCTCAAATTGCTGTACCATAACCACGATTTTGAATTTAAAGCAAATGAGGATGGTGTAGTGCCAATCGATTATCTTTTGGAGAATACAGACCCCAAATATGTCAATTTCCAAATGGACCTGTATTGGGTAACCCGAGCCGGGGCAGATCCCGTGGCCTATTTTGAAAAATACCCTGGAAGGTTCAAGTCATGGCATGTAAAAGATATGGATGAGGAAGGTAAATTTGCTCCTGTGGGTGAAGGAACCATCGATTTTAAGCGGATCTTGGATCAAAAGGAAACTTCTGGGATGATGAAATATTTTGTTGAACAGGATCAGTCATGGGACAAAAAGCCCTTGGATGTGATCAAGATCAGTCATGAAGGCCTAAAGGAAATCGGATTTCATTAAAAATGGTGTTGACGGTTGATGGCCCATGGGGCCAAAATAGTCAAGAATTAAAAAAAAATATTTTTTACAACCGTTCACATTAGTATCTTTGCACCCGCAAAGTGGGTCGCGTAGCTCAGCTGGATAGAGCATCTGCCTTCTAAGCAGACGGTCGAAGGTTCGAATCCTTCCGCGATCACAAACAAAAAGCCCCGGGAATACCGGGGTTTTTATTTTAGGGCCATTTAATTGTACAAGCCTGATTTATCTAAATGATTTAATCCATACAGAGATTTCCAGTACTCAATCATTCATTTTCAACAGCCAAAATAGTCCTAAACCCCAAATGTTCCATGCCAGAATCGGGGCTAGTGGCCATTCGGGCACTTATTCGGTAACTGGCACAATAGGAGGCACTGCATAAAAAGGACCCCCCTTTGATCACTTTCTCTTTTACATAAGGATTACTTGAATTGAAAGCCTTGTCGGCTCCTCTTGGATTGACTGCGGCTTCTCCTTTTGCCTCCAATTCCTTATAATAGTTGGTGTTGTACCAGTCGTTGGTCCATTCCCATACATTGCCTGCCATGTCATAAAGTCCAAATTCGTTCTTTGGATAGCTCATTACCGGTGCTCTGCGTTCGAAACCATCGGCCTTGGTATTATTCACGGGGAATTCCCCCTCCCAGGTATTTGCTTGGGCACTCAACAATACAATATCGTTCCCCCAAAAAAAACGATGGTCGTTGTTTCCTCCGCGGGCTGCGAACTCCCATTCAGCCTCAGTGGGCAACCTTCTTCCAGCCCATTCGCAATAGGTGATTGCATCTTCCAGGGCAATATGCACCACCGGATGGTCTCCCTTGTCCTCTATGTCGCTCTCAGGGCCATTTGGGTGTTTCCAGTTGGCTCCTATTTTCCATTCCCACCATTGGGAATAGTCATTCAGATTGGGAACGCTGGATTTAGTTTTTTTGAACACCAGCGAGCCGGGCTGTAAAATGGAATCGTGAGGCTTTGGTGTTCCCACAGGTAATTGCTTTTTCATTTCTTCCCAGTCGATTTCGCGCTCCGCCACCGTCTTATAACCCGTTTCCTTCACAAACTTGGCAAATTGGTCATTGGTCACTTCGTGAATATCCATAAAAAAACCATCAACATGTACCTTATGGGCCGGCTTTTCGTGCATCATGGCCATTTTATCCTGTGGTACAGATCCTTGCATAAAATCACCGCCCGGTATCCAAACCATATCTTCGGGTGCTTCAAATGGTGGTTGTCTCAACCTGCTTTTTTCAAGCAAATCGTTGTTGTTTTTCCGATTATGTGTTTCATCTACCGGTTGGTGCTTGCAATTTGATAGGGCGAACAAAAGGACCGCAAAAAGCACTATATTTTTTTTCATGGCAATTTTAAATGTAATCAATATTCCCCATTATGCTCATTATCTCCACAACGCTTTATATCGGAGGGTTTTAATTGAATCTCCATACCACTTGTTGTTTTGAGCCATTGATAAAAGAATTTCAACATCACTTGGATAGTTTCTGGCATTTCCGACCTTTTCACTAAAATAATATTTTAAAAATTTAATAATCAGACATATATAAAGATACTTTCACTGCCTTCCAAGCAGACGGTCAAAGGTTCGAATTCTTCCGATACCTCGAAAAAGGCACGCTTAATTAATCTTGTTTTTTTGGTGGGCTATTCGATTTTAAAGACGCAATGGATGCCATACTAGATTTCCCATCTCTTTTTAAACCTTCAGATAGCTGGAAGTATTTATGAATATAATTTGTACTGTTATGGCAGAACTTGTTAGAATCGTTGTTTCCACATTTGAACATTTGGATACTTGCAAATGAATTGCTCTCTTTCAAACCTTTTTTAAACGCGTTATTACATATTCCATTCTTTGTTTGTGCAACTAAATCAGTCGTTTACAGAATTATTCCATGGTTCAATTGATTTTTGAATTATCTTTTAAATCGGATTGATTTTGATTTTATCGAAAGAGGGTTTCAAGCAGATATGTGAACATTAAGCTCTTTCAACCAATCCCATGATAAAATGAATAAACGCTACAAACACCATACGATATGAAAAAATTGACCAAAGCAGACATTAAACAAGAGGTATTCGACCTATATGATGATTATGCCCACAACAAACTTCAGCGAAGGGAATTCATAGAAAAATTGGGCCTGTACGCCGTTGGTGGCATAACGGTGGCCTCCTTGATGAGCTTTTTGATGCCAAATTATGTGGATACGATGTTGGTGGACAAGAACGACCCCAATTTGGATTCTGGCTATATCACCTATAATTCTCCAAAAGGGGCAGGTGAAATGAAGGCTCTATTATCCAAACCCAAAAATGCAGAGGGAAAACTTCCTGGTATTGTTGTGGTGCATGAGAACCGAGGATTGAATCCTTATATAGAGGATACTGCCAGAAGGGCTGCCCTGGAAGGGTTCATCACCATTGCCCCCGATGCGCTTACGCCCTTTGGTGGGTATCCAGGTAACGATGATGAGGGCAGGACCATGCAACGCGAACGGGACCGCAACGAAATGTTGGAGGATTTTATAGCGGCATTCGACTATTTGAAGGCCCACGAAGGTTGTACGGGTAAAATTGGCGTGGTCGGATTTTGTTTTGGGGGATGGATTTCGAACATGATGGCAGTAAAGGTCCCTGATTTGGCCGCAGCCGTTCCTTTTTATGGCGGTCAACCCACGGAGGATATCGATAAGATCAATGCCCCACTCATGTTACAATATGCAGGCTTGGACGAACGCGTAAATGTAGGCTGGCCAGCTTATGAGGAAGCCCTAAAAAAATACGGCAAGGAATATTCGGCCTTCATGTACCCGGATGTCAACCATGGATTCCACAATACCACCACCCCAAGATACGATAAGGATGCAGCGGAACTGGCATGGCAACGCACCATGGATTTCTTTAAGGAGAAATTGAGCTGAAAGTAGTTCTTAATTCCTAAGATTAGTGCTGCATATCAAAAATCGCAGCGGCTTTTTGGGCTACTTTAATGCGAACATCCGATGAGTTTCGCCGTTGGTAGGCAGCTTTGGTCTTAAAGGCCAAAACGGTCTCGATGGCTGGATATACGGTTATGTTCTGTCCCATGGCACCTTTGGCAGAATAGGCTCCTTCATAACGTTTATCCTCCACATTTTGCCAAAGCCACCACATGTAGCCGTAACCATAATATACACCGGTGCCTTGGAACACGGGCACATTGTTATTCAATTCTTGATAGGTGGTGCGTGTCTTCAACATTTCATCCACCCAAGAGGTACTTATGACCTGGGTGTTCTTCCATTTTCCTTTGTTGAGCATCAACAGGCCCAAACGGGCCATATCGCGGGTGGAAAACCACATGGGGTACGCCAAATATTTTGATACGGAAGTGTTGCCTTGTTTCTGTTGCAGGGAACGGTCCCAATCTTGCATACCGAGTGGATTGGCCAATTGCCGTTCCACTTCGTCATAGATGTTTTTGCCAGTTTCCTGCTCAAAAATGTATCCGGCCACATTAAAGTCCCAATTGCTGTACAGCCAATGGGTGCCAGGTTTCACCGAGCCACGCTCAGGGGCATATTCCTGCATGCCGCCAGGATATCCTTCGGGATGGTAAACGCCCGATCTGGCCGAGATGATGTCCTGTACCGTAGCTGTTTCTTCTATGGGCAGAATACCTTCCACATCGTCAATGCCCAATTCCTTGATGGTCTTATTCAGTTTGATGGTACCATCTTCCACATACTGTCCATACAGCATGGAAAGCACACTTTTTCTGATGGACGCGATATAGCTCAATTCTTCCACGTCCCCAAAATCAAAAACCACTTTGCCCTTGTGTACGATCATTAGCCCTGTGATCACTGTGCTATCCGTCAGGTATCTCCGGAAGGCCCTGGATTTTTCATTTTGCCACGGCTTGGCTTCTTCTTCGTTTGCCTGGTGCCAAACCCTGTCTGGGAAGGTTTGGGCCATCCCGGGCACCATGGACCCCATAAAAAGGGAAATATAAAGGAGGTGTCGTAGTTTCATAGGAATCAGTTTAGCTATTTTGTTTTTACAAACCAAAGGTTGCGCACCCTGCCGTTGGAAATCCAAACACCGTTTATTTCACCATTTTCTCGATTGAACTTCAAGTGCGATAGCGGAAATCCCCCTTCCAATAGATCTTGTCTTCGTTGTATCAAGGGTATTTGGCCATGCCGAATGTGATGCGCGTATAATTTCTCCTTTTCAAAATGGATGGTATAGGTGGTTGCAATTTCAGGACTGTAATAGGTGCCCATATAGCTTTCGGCGAGTTGAGGGGTTAGGGGTTCTTCCTTAAATTTTGAAAATACCATGGGCTTCCCACTTTCTGGTCGAAAGGTCAATTTGCCATTATTGAATTCAATGGTGGATGCATTTTCTGGATCTGTGTTGACAAATACAGTTTCTTTTATAGGTAGATAGGCTGAATTCCCGTTGCCAAAATATAAGGTATCTCCCTCAAAGACCACTTCCCGCTCGGTATAGGTGTCGCCATCTAAATACAATCCTGCATAAGATTGCATTTTACCTTCTGAAACTGGAACAACCTTTACAGCTTTGGTGTCTGGTCCTCCAAAAAGTACCTTGGCAATTTGGTTGGACTTTCCAGCGGGCCCTGAAGAAGAGAAATTCGTGGTAATGGCTATGCTGGTTTTTTCATCGGGAAATACAGCAATATTTGCCCTGAAACCACCAATGGAACCACCATGTCCCACCCGTTTTCTACCCAAGAAATCATCCACGACCACACCAAATGCGTAGTCGTTGGGGCTGCCATCGGTTAGTGGGTCCAAGGTCTGCATCATAGCAAAGGCCTGTTCCCAACCAGGGGTAGTGTCGTAATAATTTTTCAAGTAAGTCAACAAATCTTCAGTTGTAGTATGCATGTTTCCCGACCCCACATATCCCCAATATTCCACGGAACGCACAAATCCATCCTTGGTTTGGTTGTATGATGTGGCATTGTTGGGTACAATTCGATCGTAGGCATCTTCCACATAAGTATCCATCATCCCTAAAGGGATGAATACCTCCTTTTTCATATAATCCACAAAGGGAGTGCCTGTGACTTTCTCGATAATGTTCACCAAAAACATATAACCTGTATTGCAGTAGAGGTATTCCGAACCGGGTTCAAAGTTCAATTCGGTTTGTTGGGCAATGAGGCGGTTCAAATCGACATTGGTGCGTGTATCATCGTCGCGCCATCCCGCCAACGCAAAAAGAGCATGTAGGCTTCGCAATCCACTGGTGTGGTGCAGCATATGCCTGATGGTGATATCGTGTCCAAAAGGAGCAAGCCCATCAATGTATTTATCGATGGTGTCGTCAATGGAAAGTTTTCCTTGTAGATGCAATCGAATGATGGCCAAAGCACTGAACTGCTTGGAAACCGAAGCAACATTAAAGCGCGTTCCGGTTGTATTAGGTACCAAATATTCCATACTGGCCAACCCGAATGCTTTGGAGTAAACCACTAGATCACCTTGCATTACCGCAATGGCCCCTCCAGGATGGTTGGGTCGGCTCCAGTCCAAAAATAAACTATCGATACGTGCAGATTGTTCCGGGGTCAACTGGGCCTGTACACCTAGACACCCAATCAACAGTACCCATACAATTGCTTTTTGGAACAGCTTTGTCATCGCTTTATTTTTCGAGTCCGGCTTGGGCCAATGTGATTAAAAGCGCCAATTGTATGGATTCATCCCCTGGCTCATCGTTCAGGAACCATTCGTGCAGGGAATGGGCTCCACCACCTTGGCCACCACGACCAATGCACACCGAAGGGATGCCTTTGGATACCGGAATATTGATATTGGTGCTGCCCCTGCCCAAAACGGGAGTGCCACCAAACACTTTGGTGGCGGCCATGGTCCGTTGGATCAAGGGTAGGGAAGGGGAAAGCTCCCCTGAAGGCCGATCACCGATTTTGATCAATTCATAGGTTACTTTATCCCGAATACCACTTGCATTGTATTTGGTAATGGCTGTTTCCACCGAACTTTTGAAAATAGCCTCTATCTCATCCAAGTTCTTTGGGTCAATGGCACGCATATCCACTTCCATCCACGATTCAAAAGGAATGGAGTTAACCGAGGTTCCCCCGCCTATGCGACCCACATTGAAACTGGTTTTTGGGATATCACCCGAAGTATAGGCCCATGCCGCCTCTGAAAAATGGGCGATGGCACTACCAAGGGCATGATGGGGATTGGCCAAACCGAAGGCGCCCCACGAGTGACCACCATTACCCTTTACCACCAATTTATAGCGTTTAGAACCTAAACCAGCATTGCTGATCCGTCCCAATTCACCGCCATCAATGGCAATCCAGGAATCAATGTTCAACCCAGATTCATTGAACATATATTTCATTCCACGCAGGTCACCGAGGCCTTCCTCGCCCACAGAGCCAACAATGAGCAGGTCTTTTGAAGTTTTGATGTTGGCCTTATTCATGGCCTTGAGCATGCTGATGAGCATGGCCAATCCTCGGGTATCGTCGCCAATACCAGGGGCTTTTAAGGTATCGCCCACTTTTTGCACGGTAACATCGGTGCCTTCGGGGAAAACCACATCCAAGTGTGCATCGACCCCAACGTAACCTGGTTCGCCGGATGTACCTTTACGTAGCCCGATCACATTACCTACCTTATCCGTCCAAACACTATCGATGCCTGCTTCTTTGAGCATGTCTGCAAACACCTTTCCCCGTTCGGTTTCTTTGAACGGCGGTGCCAGGACTTCGGTCAACGTGATCAAATTTTGGGTGGTTTCATCCTTTTGATTGGCAATCGTTTTGAAAGCAGCTTGCACTTGTTTGGCTTTCGCCAATTTTTCAACTTCCTTGGTGTATTTTTTGTCCACAGTTGTGCTTTCTTGGGCCAAAAGTGGGCTGGAGAAAATGCCTAATGCAAGCAAAAGGACTGGTATGAGTCGTTTCATAAAGGTGGTTTCTATTGTTTTCTTAAAACTGTTCCTGATTTAATATCCTTAAATTCCCCATTGTCCACGGCCAAACCGCCGTTAACAATTACATATTCGATGCCTTCGGAATATTGGTGTGGTTTTTCGAAGGTGGCTTTATCGATCACAGTTTCGGGGTCAAAAATGGTAATGTCTGCGCGCATCCCTTCCGCTATACTGCCCCTATCGGATAGGTTTAGACTTTGTGCTGGCAAATAGGTCATTTTGCGAAGTGCCTCGGAAAGGGACAAAGTGTTTTTCTCACGGACATAACGGCCCAAAACCCTTGGAAATGTGCCATACCATCTCGGATGCGGGTGTCCCATTCCGGGTTCGACCAATCGGCCGTCCGACCCGATCATAGTCATGGGATGTTTCATGATGCGTTCCACATCTTCCTCAGCCATGGCATGAAAAACACAGGAAGCACCTCCGTTCAATTGTGCTTGGATGACCATATCGGCCCCATTTTCCACGGAAGGCTCTAAATTGTTCTGTTCGCACCAGTATTTTAAGGTTTTCCCTTCCAACTCGGGGGCCCATTCCACTTTGGCGAACTGTACCCTGTCCAAATCGGAACCCCCTCTGTCGTTTAGGATATTGAAAACGATCCCATTCTTTATACTGTCCTGAAGTATGGGATCTTCTGTTCGTTTTATAAATGCTTCCTGTCCACCGGCCCTGGCCCAACTGGGAATCAAAACGGAGATGCTGGTATAACTGGCATCATAGGGATATTGGTCCATTTTTATATCCAAACCTTTTGCCCTGGCGGAATCCACCATGGCCAAGGTGCGTGCACTTTTGCCCCACATGGGTTTTCCGATCGCCTTGTGGTGGGTGAGCACCACGGGAATATTCGCTTGTTCAGAAATTTGAATGGCTTCGGCAACAGCATCGAAAAGACCCAACCCTTCTTCCCGAAGATGGGATGTGTAAATTCCGCCGTAAGAGGAGGCCACCTTGGATAGTTCAATCACCTCATCCACTTTGGAAAAGGCACCGGGAAGGTATTTCAAACCTGTGGAAATACCAAAAGCCCCATCTTTCATGGCACTGTCGATTTCCGCTTTCATGGCCACCAATTCTTCTGCTGTAGGGGCGCGGTTTTCCAAGCCCATGATATTTCTTCTAACTGTATTATGACCGACCAAATAGGCAACATTCATACCTATCCCTTTCCTTTGCAAACTATCCATGTAGGGTTTCAAGGGATAGGGTGAACTGCCGTCGGGTCCTCCCAAAGCCGTCGTCACACCTTGACGCACATGGCTTTCACAGGAATTGAGTTCCATTAGGGGTTCCAAGTGGGTGTGCATGTCAATAAATCCGGGAGATACCGCTAGTCCGGTCGCATCAATAATTCGATTGGCCTTGGCATTGTCCAAATCCCCGATGGCCACAATTAGGGAGTCTTTAATGGCAATGTCGGTAATCACGGGATCCCCACCTTTGCCATCGTAGACCGTTCCGTTCAGAATGACCACATCATAGGTGGTAGTTGGGCTGCATCCCATAAGGAACACTACAATAAACAATGGAATGAATCCATGGAATAAATTGGAAAGGGTTGGTTGTTTCGTTTTCATGGTAAGGTTATTTCAGATGTATCCAAAGATTTTAGTTGACCCAAAGCGGCTTGCAATTTTACCGTTAATGGGCCCATGTTGTCATTGTGGTAATAAATATGATCACCTATTTGTGCAATAGCTGCTATTTGTGTGGTTGTTCCCGTAAAAAAGGCTTCGTCCATAGTGTGTATTTCCTTTAACGATACCGGAGTTTCAACCAGCGGAATATCCATCTCCTTGCATAGTTGTACCACAATTTTTCTGGTAATGCCATCCAGAATATGTTCATTGGCAGGATGGGTGATCACGGTGCCATCCTTAACAAAAAAGATATTGGTATGGGAGCCCTCGGTGATTTCACCATTCCTGACCAAAATTGCTTCATCGGCATTGTCTTGCATAGCAGCCTCGTTGGTCATGATATTGCCCAATAATGATATGGATTTGATGTCGCACCGGTGCCATCTGAAATCAGGTGCCACAATGGCTTTCATATTCTTGTTGTTAATGTATGGCAAAGTATAGGGGAGGGCATACATCATCACGGTTGGCGGTATCCCTTTGGGATATGCGTGTTTTCTTGGTGCCACTCCACGGGTTACCTGCATATAGATCAAACAGGATTCCTGTTCTAAATGGATGGCTTTAAGCAGTTTGGGAATGTCGCTTTCCAATGTGTTCACATCGTATGAAATTCCGATTTTCCCCAGATTCTCCTGTAATCTATCCAAATGGGCCTTTTTATAAAAAATGCCATTCTCCAACTGGACCATCACTTCATAAATACCATCTCCAAACAGAAAACCGCGATCGAACACGGATGTTTTGGCATCGTTACTGGCTACGATTTCACCATTTAAATAGACCTTTTCGGGGAAAGTTCCTTTGGGTAACATGTAAGGTTGGTTTTAATCAAAAGTTGCATTTTGATGCTCCATCATCATGCTTTGTGAAGGTAAATGATCTTTTTCAATTGGGAAACCGCACGATCTTCTTTCGTGGCATAAGGGAGAAGTTTTTATGAATTTTCATATTGAGCATTGGGGTTTTGAGTTTTCCTGATTTAAATAGGTGTATATTTTACCGTTAATGGTTTGATAAATCCCTAAGGTTTGTGTTATTTCACCAAAAACAGTGCTTATGACCATTTTTGTGGATATGGATGAGGTGATGGCCGATGCCTACAATGCCCACATTGAAATATATAACCAAGAGCACAATGCCCAATTGACCAAAGAGGACTGTTATGGCAGGGAGGTTTGGCAATGTGTGCCCGAAGCCCATCAACAGTCCATTAAGGACCATACCCATCGGGTCGGTTTTTTTCGGGATATGAAAGTTATTCCGAACAGCCAGGAAGTGTTGCGGGAACTCAATCAAAAATATGAAGTGTATGTGGCTTCCGCTGCCATGGAGTTTCCGAATTCGTTACGGGAAAAATCGGATTGGCTCGATTTGCATTTCCCATTTATTCCCTGGCAACAACGTATTTTGTGCGGACATAAATATATTTTGAAAGGGGATGTATTGATTGACGACCGAAGTCGTAACCTGCATACATTTGAAGGCAGGCCCATTATCTTCACCTCGCCCCACAACGTGCACACCACAGACTTTGAAAGGGCAGAAAATTGGTTGGAGATTGCTGAAAAATTACTGTGAAAATGAAAAATCAAAGGATCAAGGTCACGTTTAAAATTTTGTTGTTTAGTGCACTGCTATTTATGCAGGCTTGTGCTGGACAATCCCAGTTGGTGCTGAATGAAATCGAAACGGTTACCAAGGAGCAATTCGAATATTATCTGTACTATCCTGAAGAGTACAATGAAAACGAAGAACAGGATTTCGGCTTGTTGTTGTTTTTGCATGGCGGTGGCGAAGCTGGTAGGGATGTAGACGAAATCAAAAAAAGTGGTCCACCCAAACTTTTGGCCGAGGGTAAACAGTTTCCCTTCTTGATCTTGGCACCCCAGAATCCACATGAGCGCAAATGGTGGAACACGGAAGCAATAAAGCAATTATTGGATACTGTGGTAAAACAAAATCGGGTTGATGAAAGTCGCATTTATTTGACCGGATTGAGCAGGGGTGGCAGTGCGGCTTGGGAAATGGCCACCCAATATCCCAATACCTTTGCGGCAATGGCCGTGGTTTGCGGAATGGCCCCATTACCCTATGCGCATTGGATCGATAAATCGATGCCAATTTGGGTATTTCATGGTGAAAAGGATGATGTGATAGGGGTAGAAGAATCCGATAGCATGGTGGAAAAGTTGAAAAGTATGGGGTACGATGTAGAATATACACGCTATAAAGATGCAGGGCACGCCATATGGGGCCGAGCCTATACCACGGATTCCCTATATACTTGGATGGCAAAACAGAAACGAGCGAAACGATGAGGGTTGCACAATTTGGTATTGTTTGTTGTATTTTATTCATGGTGGGGTGCAGGGATAAACCCCAGCCAAAAAACCAAGAAATTGAACTTACAGAATCCGATGTGGAAGCGGTGTCGGATTCAATTTCTGAGAAAAATATCCCGGAATACTGGACATTCGAGGGTCTTGCGGACACCACATTTGTGCGTTTGGCGGATTTTAACGGGGATTTCGCCTATGATCTCCGCTATGCCACGGAGAACAACTTTTTAAAGGCCAAAGTGTACGATTGTGCGGAATGCTATACCCGTGTAAAAACAGCCAAGGCTCTTATAGCTGCCAATCAAGATTTTTTGAAGCAGGGGGTGAAGATAAAGTTTTTCGATTGTTATCGCCCCAATTCAGTACAGTACAAAATGTGGGAAATTGTGCCCAACCCTCAATATGTGGCCAATCCTGACAAAGGATCTATCCACAACAAAGGGGGTGCCGTGGACATTACTCTGGTAGATTTGGAGGGCAATGAATTGGACATGGGCACGGACTTCGATTTTTTTGGCAAGCGCGCCTATCACGATAATACGGATTTGCCACAACACATTTTGGATAATAGAAAATTATTGAAGGAAACCATGGAAGCCCATGGTTTTTGGTCGATCCGCACGGAGTGGTGGCATTATAACCTATCGGCAGCTTCCAACGATCCCGTGGCCAATTTTAGATGGCCCTGTAGCAACTAACGTTTTGTGCAGTGCAACACCACCAAATCAGTATTGGACAGCGTTGTAAAAAATAGATAGTCGTTGCCGCCATCCTTTATTTTATGTTTTTTACGAATGTCAGCCACCGAAATTGGAAAGTTACGCGTGGTGATGTTGGCTTTTTCCAATACCAAGTCTTTCATGGATTTTTTGGAATAGGACACTTGGCGTTGTATTTCAAATCTTCTTCCAGGAAAGTCCATTAATTTGGATGATGTATACAAATGGGAGGAAGGATGTAATTTTTGCAAAGCAAAGGCCTTGGCAACAGATTTGAACCCCCCGGATTTTAAGATGGCGGCATTGGGTTCATAGAGATAGGTGGCGGGAGCTCCATAGTCCACTTTGGTAATGGCCTCTTCGGACAGCATAAAATCGAAAGTGTCGTTCTTCGGTGGATTCAAATTGATGGTTTTCATGAAAACGTCACCTCTGTAATCGTTCTCCAAAACAAACAATAGTTCCTTCACTTCATTCGCTACGGCCACCACATGAACCTCCTTCACAAAATTCAGTTCATTGAGTCCTTGTGTAATGTCGAGCAAGGGTGAGGATTTTACCAGTACGTTTTTGGTTTTTTCAAAAAGAAGGTGAAGGTGTTCGGGGAGGTTGGGGAGGCAATCCTCCAACAAAAAGACTTTTCCCTTTTTATCGTCGCGTCTCGAGGGGTCCACATAGATCCAATCAAAACTTCCGTCGTGCTCCCTTAAAAATTGAATGCCATCTTGAGGTATACATTCGATGTTTTTATGACCTAAGATTTTAAAATTATGGGCAGCAATTTCACTTAGATTTTGGTTCACTTCGCAGTGCAACACCCGTTCCATTTTTTTGGAAAAAAAATAGCTGTCCACACCTAAACCACCCGTAAGGTCCAATAGGTTTTTGCCACTTACCAAACCAGCTTTGTAATGGGCCGTAACCTCAGAACTGGTCTGTTCGATATTGAGTTTGTTTGGGTAATAAATGTTAGGGGAGTGGTACCAAGTGGGCAGTTTTTTTTCACACTTTTTTTTGGCCTCCAACTGTTCGGCCAACTCTTTTTGAGAGATACCCTCAAACTGGGGTTTTTGCAATAATACTGACACGATGTCAGTATTCAAATTATTTAATATAAATTCCTGTACACCAGTATTTAAAATCAATTTATTCAAAGAGATGCTATAAATTTTTGGTCAATTTTTTCACAAAGGAATTTTCCGCTAGAAACTCCTTTAAAACCACCTTGATTGCGGTGTATCCCGGTACGGCTATCACCATTCCAACGACCCCAAAAAGCAATCCGGCAATGATGATGACCAAGAAGATTTCCAGGGGATGCGATTTCACACTTGTGGAAAAAATAAAGGGCTGTGAAAAGAAGTTGTCCACCAACTGACCGATGACCAAACCAATAAAAACATAGAGTGCTTTTGGCAAGAGTACCGAGCTAAAATCCGACCCCAAAAAACTGGTCATGGTAAGGGTGATCATGATCACGCCACCAATGATCGGACCAACATAGGGTATGATGTTGAACAACGCACATAGAAAGGCGATCACAATGGCGTTTTCCACACCAACGATCAAAAGGGCAATGGTGTAAATCACAAACAAGATGAACAATTGCAATAAGATGCCCGCGAAATATCTGGAAAGCAATCCATTGATCTTGTCGATGGATTTAACCATGTTACTTTCCTTGTTGTCCGGCACAAAAACCAAAAGACCGTTTTGAAGCAATTTGCTATCCTTCAAAAAGAAAAATGAAATGAAAAGCACGGAAAAAAGTCCAACGCTGAAGGTGCTCAAAGCGTTGACAAATGTGTTCAAAAAGTTGGGAATGAAACCAAGGTCGAGCCCCTTAAGCATACTTTCCTCGATATGGGATTCTTCGATGAGTTCGTTCACATTCCCCGAGGTAGCCCCAAAATATTCCAAAGTTTGCAAATACAGGGTATTGATGTTCTCCTTAAGATCTTCAATATCGAGCAAGGAAAGATTTCTTCCTTGTTCGGTGATCAATGGAATGAACAAGGCCAATATACCCAAAAACAGGGACAGCATTAAAACCATAGTAACTACAACCGCGAGTGTATTCGGGAATTTCAACCGTCGACGTAAAAAAAGGACAATGGGCCTACCCAAAAGGGCAATGACCGCAGCAATGGCCAAATAGGCCAGTACCGATTGAATTTTATAGAGGAACAGGGCAAAAAGGACAACACCGACCAATATGGCCACGGCCCGCAAGATTCCGTTGGCGATGGTTTTCGAGTTCATGTATCAGCTTTTAAAGGCATATTCCACAATATTGGCACCCATCTGCAGGGCTTTCAGACGAATTTCTTCGGGATCGTTGTGCACTTCAGGGTCTTCCCAGCCATCGCCCAAATCACTTTCAAAAGTAAAAAGCAATACCAATCTTCCTTGGTCAAAAATCCCCAAAGCTTGGGGACGTTTGCCATCATGCTCATGTATTTTCGGAAGTCCGTCCGGAAACGCGAATCGTTGATCAAAAATTGGATGGTCGGCCCCCAATTCTTCCAATTCCTTGTCCGGAAAGACCTTTTTCAGCTCCCGTCTCAGATAGGGCTCCATACCGTAGTTGTCATCGATGTGTAAAAAACCACCGGACAATAAGTACGTTCTCAAGTTTTGTGCTTCCTCATCCGTAAAAAATACATTCCCATGCCCGGTCATATGAAGGTACGGATATTTGAAAATGGAGACACTGCCTGTTTCCACGGTTTCAGGCTCCGGATTAATTTTGGTGCCGATATTGGCGTTGCAGAAAGCGATAAGGTTGGGCAGTGCCGTTGGGTTGGCATACCAATCGCCCCCGCCCCCATATTTGAGGATGGCAATCTCCTGGGCATTGATGGCGCCCATCATAAAAAAAGTTAAAATGAAATACCACTGGGTAAGTAGTTTCATGGAGTTGCGATTAATACAGTAATTCAAATGTACAGTATTCGTGATTAAAAAAGCCATCATCGTCTCATTTACCTTTTTTGCCCTGTCGTTAGGGACACTTTACACAGCCTACCAAGGCAGGGATTTGTTGACAGACCCAGCGAATGACGCTGTAGTCGTGTTGGAACTTTTCACTTCGCAAGGGTGCTCCAGTTGTCCGCCTGCCGATGCCTTATTGGAACAAGTGAAGGAGGCTTACCCAAGTTCGGTGTTTGCACTGTCCTATCATGTGGATTATTGGGATTATATTGGTTGGAAGGATCCCTTCGGAAGTGAGAAAAATACCGAGCGGCAACGGATGTATGCCCAAAAATTCAATCAGCGAAGTCTATACACCCCTGAAATGGTGATCAATGGCAAAGAGCATTTTGTAGGGTCCAATGGGTCGGTTTTGAAAGAAAAACTGCAATCCTATCTGGCCAAAACCCCATCGGTTCGGGTTTCGATCACTAATGTCCTTACCCATCAAGACAAGATTACATTTTCTTATGCGCTTTCTGATGAATTGATAGATAAACGTTTGCGTGCGATTTTGGTCTTGGATCAAAAGCAGACCCAGGTCAACCGTGGTGAAAATAAGAACCGTACGTTGCGAAACAGCAATATTGTGGTTGAAGAAAAGTACTTGTCACAAAAAGGTGAAACAGGGTTTAGCTCCATTTACATACCTGAAACAATTTTGAAAGGGGACCACCTCAGTTTACTATTGATTGTTGAAAACGAAAACAGGGATGTATTGGGTGCCTCCAAAAAGACAATCGACCGTTAACTATTGATCATGGCCACAACGCTGCAAGCCACAATGGCTGCAGTTTCGGTCCGAAGACGGTTTCTGCCAAGGGAGATTGGAACATAGCCCTTTTTCTTGGCTGCATCAATTTCATTTTTTGTGAAATCGCCTTCCGGGCCGATCAAGATGGTGCAGTCCTTATCGGTGACCACTCTTCTTTTGAGTTCCATTTTCTCATCTTTCTCGCAATGGGCAATGAACTTGAGTCCGGTTTGTTCCAGTTCCAAAAACTCCTGAAAGGTCATGGCTGGGTTCAATTTAGGCAACGTCGTCTGCAAGGATTGTTTCATGGCAGATTGCAATACGCGTTCGATCCGTTCCATTTTAATGCTTTTGCGTTCCGATCGGTCACAGATTATGGGGGTGATTTCATCCATGCCTATTTCCGTGGCCTTTTCCAAAAACCACTCAAATCGGTCGTTCATTTTGGTGGGTGCCACCGCCATATGTACATTGTATCGTTTGGGCACCGATTTGGTGACCGAGGTAATTTGCGCTTTACAACGTTTTTGGTCGGGTTCCAAGATTTGGGCTTCGAACAAATAGCCTTTGCCATTGGTGATATGGACAATGTCGCCTTCGGATTTTCGGAGTACACGGGTAATGTGCTTGCTTTCGTCCGGAGGAAAAACAAACTGTTTTACACTATTGTCCAGTTTGGGATTGTAGAAAAGTTGCATAGGTCACAGTTTGCTTTTGGCATGTTCCAGGCCAAGTTCAATAAATAATTGGAGTTGTTCCTCGGTCTTGAATTCCTCCAGGGCAACAAAAATGAATTCTTTCATTGGCTTTCCCGTAAAATCCATGGGTCGAACATGCGCTTGATCCAATAACGGCTGCATTTTATTTTCAAAAACCCGCACCATCAGTTCCTCTTTCACCACACCTACCGTCATCTTGCCCTTGTACAGGAAAGCGATGCCCCCGAACATTTTCTTTTCGGTAAAAGGCTCTGGGATCAGCGCGATGGATTGGCGGACCCGATTGGCTATGTCTTCATTAAACGCCATTGATATGGATTGATGAAAGAAAGTTAGTGAATAAAATTGAATGCACTTTCCTTAACTTCCAATGGCATAACGGGCCTTTGCGGCCACATTTTGCTGGGTAAAATCGCCCCTTTTATATTTGAGATAGCCCACAATTCCGATCATGGCAGCGTTGTCGGTACAAAACTCAAATTTTGGGATATAGGTTTTCCAGCCTTTGGTTTCCTCGGCCTCCTTAAGCCTAGACCTAATTCCGGAATTGGCAGCAACCCCACCTCCAATAGCCACTTGGGTGATTCCGGTTTGCTCCACTGCCAGCTCCAGTTTCTCCATCAAAATTTCCAAAATGGTATGTTGTACAGAAGCACAGATATCGTTGATGTTTTGAGCAATAAAATCTGGATTTACCTTGGTTTGTTTTTGTAAAAAATAAAGAATACTGGTCTTGAGTCCACTGAAACTAAAGTTGAGTTCTTCAACCTTTGGTTTGGGAAAATCGTAAGCAAATGGATTGCCCAATTTGGCATATTTATCCACCAAAGGGCCACCGGGGTACGGTAATCCCATCAATTTGGCACTTTTGTCGAAAGCTTCCCCAACAGCATCATCCAAGGTTTCACCCAGCACTTCCATGGTAAATGGATCGGACACCTTCACAATTTGGGTGTGCCCTCCGCTTATGGTCATGGCCAAAAATGGAAATTGGGGTTGGGACATACTTTCCTCCTCAATAAAATGGGCCAAAATATGGGCTTCCATGTGGTTTACTTCGATCAACGGAATGTCGAGGCCAAGGGCCAGCGACTTGGCAAAAGAAGTTCCCACCAGCAATGAGCCCATTAATCCGGGACCTCGCGTAAATGCTATGGCAGAAAGCTCTTTTTTATCGATATTTGCTTTGGCCAGTGCTTGGTGTACCACGGGGACTATATTTTGTTGATGCGCCCTCGATGCCAACTCTGGGACCACACCGCCATATTGCTTGTGTATTTCTTGTGTTGCTACCACATTGCTGAGTACCTTTGCATTGCAAAGCACTGCTGCAGAAGTATCATCGCAGGATGATTCGATTGCCAGAATATATTTTTTTGGATCTGTCACAGGTTTTGGAACAAAATTTGGTCGTCAAAGGTAAAACATAAAGCCCTATCAAAAAACTTCGAAAAATACTGTTGCGCATCCTACTGGCAATCCTGCTGATCATGGTGTTGGGCTCCTTGGTGCTTTCCATGCCGGTGGTGCAGACCAAATTGGCCAAATATGCCACAGATTCGTTGAACGAGGAGTTTGGCACCAATATCCAAATCGATAGGGTAAGTCTTTCCCTTTTTAACCTGAACACCGGGATCAAAGGGATTTATGTGGAAGATTACAAAAAGGACACCCTTTTCTACATTCATAAATTGACCACTTCCATTTTGAACCTGCGCAACATGGCCAACAACAAAATGGAATTTGGTGATGTGGAAATTGATGGACTGGTTTTTAATTTGAAGACCTACCTCGATGAATCCGATACCAACCTCGATGTATTTGTTGCCAAATTGGACGATGGCCAGCCACGTGATCCAGGAACGCCTCCTTTTTTCCTCTCTGCGGATGAGATACAGATCAATAGTGGAAAGTTTCGATTGATTGATGAAAATCTGGAAAAACCAAAGGTGTTGGATTTTAGTGATATCAAAATCGCATCCACCGATTTTCAAATATTGGGTCCTGATGTCTCTACTAATATCCAAGATTTGTCCATGCAGGCAAGTCGAGGTATCCGACTCAAAAAATTGGCAACGGATTTTAAGTATACCAAGGAACAAATGCGTTTTGATTCGCTGTTGATCGATACCGATCAATCCGAACTGAAGGGCAATTTGGTATTCAACTATAATCGGGAGGATTTTGCGGAATTTTTGGACCGTGTGCAATTGGAGGCCTATTTTACAGAGTCCACGGTGGCGCTTAATGAAGTAAATACCTTTTACAATGAGTTCGGCCAGGATAAATTGGTCAATTTCACAGGAGAGTTCAGTGGTGTGTTGAACCAACTTAAGGTGAAGGATTTGTTTTTGTTCACAGACAATACCGGTATCCGTGGTGATTTTCAGTTCAACAATATGTTCAGTGCCCAAGCACCTTTTGTGCTGAAGGGCGATATAGACAATCTGACATCCAGTTACTATCAGCTTCGTGGTATTTTGCCCAACATTTTAGGAAAAAACATACCGGAATCGGTGCAAAAGCTGGGCCAGTTTACCGTTCGGGGAGATGCAGAGGTAACAGAAACCTCCATTGATGTGACCGTGAACCTGAACACCGTTTTGGGGGATAATTATGTGGACCTTCAAATGACAAATGTCCAGACCATTGAAGACGCGTCCTATATCGGCTTTATTTCGTTGATGGATTTTGACCTTGGAGGTTTTGTGGGCGATGCCCAGCTGGGAAAGACCTCCTTGGATATGAATGTGGAAGGAAAGGGTTTTGTGGCTGAAAGCCTGAACACCGAACTGATCGGCGAAATCTATAAGCTGGAATACAACCAATACGAGTACAATAAGATCAAGGTGTCCGGAATTTTAAAGGACCAACTGTTTGATGGAACCTTGCTTTGCAACGATGATAACTTTAGGTTCGATTTTAAAGGCTTGGCCGATTTTGGGGGGCGCGAGAACAAGTTCAACTTTATCGCTGCGGTGGATTATGCCGATTTGAAAAAATTGAATTTCATCCAGGACAGCATTTCCATTTTCAAGGGGCACATCAACATGGACATTGAGGGCAATAACCTCGATGATATGGCAGGTCTCATGGTTTTTACCAACACCACCTATCAAAACGCCAACGACACCTATTACTTTGAAGATTTTACGGTGAATTCCACCTTTGACCAAGATACCATCAGAACTGTCGAGATCAACTCACCCGATATCATCACGGGGTACATGAAGGGTAAGTTCAAGGTAAACGAACTGGGACACTTGGTTCAAAATTCCATTGGTAGCATTTATACCAATTACAAGCCTTTTGAAATTTCTGGAGGACAGGAATTGGATTTTAATTTTAAGATCTACAACAAGATTGTGGATGTGTTTTTTCCGGAAGTGGTGTTCGATGCCAATACTTTTATCCGTGGCAGCATAAAGGCCGATGCCAGTGATTTTAAGCTCACCTTCAAATCTCCGAGTATAGCGGCCTACGGCAACCAGTTTGATAATATTGAACTAAAGATAGATAACAAGAACCCCTTGTTCAACACCTTCGTATCGGTGGAGGATATGTCCACCCGATATTACGACATCAAGGATTTTAACCTGATCAACACCACACTAAAAGACACCCTGTTCTTTAGAACCGAGTTTAAAGGGGGAAGCGAGTACAACGACAGTTACAACCTGAACTTTTACCATACCTTCAATGCCAACAACCGATCGGTAATCGGACTTAAAAGATCGGATGTCAGTTTCAAGGGGAATACTTGGGTATTGAACAAAGATGGGAACAACAAGAATAAAGTGACCTTTAACAGTTCCTTGGACAGCATCACCATTGAGGACCTCGTGATGGACAACAACAACGAGGAACAAATACGTTTGCGAGGGGAATTGGCAGATTCAACGTACAAGGATTTGGATCTCCAATTCAAATTGGTATCGCTCAATAAGATCACGCCGGCTATAGACAGCCTTAAGATGAACGGGGCCGTGGATGGCTTTCTGAACATATTGCAAAAAGATGGCAAGTACCTGCCCACTTCCAGTCTGAACATTCAGAATTTTAGTGTGAACGATATTCATTTGGGCGATTTGGAAGTTGGGATCTTTGGCAATAACGATCTAACTGAATTTGGGGTCAGTACGTGGTTGAACGATAATGGCAAAGAAAAACTGAGTGTGAACGGCAAAGTGACCAACATCAACAACAAACAGGATTTGGATTTGGTGGCCAATTTCACCGACTTTGCCCTAGAGCCCTTCAGTCCGTTGGGTGAGGATGTCATTTCCAATATCCGAGGTAAATTGAACGGAACGGCAAATATTACCGGGGACGTCAATAACCCATCCATCAATGGGTTGGTTACGCTGAATGAGGCAGGTTTGGGTATACCCTATCTGAATGTGGATTATAATTTTGCTCCTTTATCCAGGGTCAGGTTGTTCGATCAAACCTTTTATTTTGAAAATGTCGGCCTTTCGGATGTTCAGGAGGGTACCACAGCAACTCTCGATGGCACCATTAGCCATACCGGTTTTGATGATTGGTACTTGGGGTTGGATGTGGACACCGGCAATGACCGATTTATGATCCTGAACACCGACTATGATGAGGAAGCACTGTATTATGGAACAGGATTCATCAACGGTACAGGTAGTATTTATGGGCCTACCGACGCCTTGACGATATCCGTGGATGCGACTACTGCCAGAGGTTCTTCATTAAAAATTCCTTTGAGTGATGTGACCAGTGTGGGTGATTATTCTTTCATCAACTTTATAAACAAGGGAGGCAATGGTTCTTTGGAAGAAGAAAGAGTTTTGGAGGACTATCAGGGATTGGAGATGGCTTTTGACCTTGCCGTTACCCCCGATGCCGAGGTTGAAATTGTAGTGGACCAATCTTCGGGAAGTTCCCTAAAGGGAACGGGAGAAGGAATTTTGTTGATCGAGATCAATACCAATGGCAAGTTCAATATGTACGGGGAATTTGTCGCGGTAACCGGGGAGTACAATTTCAAATATGGGGGAGTCATCGATAAAAAGTTCAAGGTAAGGCCAGGAGGCACCATTTTATGGGAACGTGATCCATTGGCGGCCCAATTGAACCTGGAAGCGGTGTATTCCTTGAATGCCAACCCGGCACCTCTTTTGGACAATGCGGGCTACACCGGTAGAATTCCCACCGAGGTGGTCGTACGTTTGGATGGGGAACTGGAAAGCCCGAACGTGAATTTTGATATTGAATTCCCGGGTACCAATTCTGTGGTACAATCGGAGTTGCAATACCGATTACAAGACCCAACGATAAAGGAACGAAATGCATTTTTCCTTTTGGCCCAAGGCACGTTCGTTAATCCACAATCCGGTATCAACCAACAGGCGGTGACCGGTAATTTGATTCAGACAGCATCTGGGCTCTTCAACCAGATATTGGGCGGCAACAATGATAAGTTCAATTTGGGATTGTCCTACGAGCAGGGTAATACCAATCCAAATGCCGATACCCGTACCGAAAACAGGATCGGGGTTACAGTGTCTACTCAAATATCGGACCGTATCTTGGTGAATGGAAGGGTAGGAGTACCGGTCGGCGGTGTTTCGGAAACCGTGGTGGCCGGTGATGTGGAGGTACAGGTGCTGCTGAATGACCAGGGAACACTGAGTGCCAAAATATTCAATAGGGAAAACCAGATTCAACAGTTTTTGGCAGAAAGGCAGGGCTATACTCAAGGAGTTGGTCTTTCCTACCAAGTGGATTTCGACAGTTTTCAAGAGTTGATGCAAAAGATTTTCCAAAAGCCACCTAAACCTGAGGAACCAGCCAAAAAAGAAGTGCAACAGGAAATGTTGGGTAACGATGGCCTGATTCGTTTTTCACCCAAGCCCGATAACCTCCCAAATCGAAGATAATCGCATTAAATTTTTTTACGTTTTCGACCGAAAATTTTACGAAAACGTTTGAGAAATGACTTGATATTAAATAAATTATCAAGCGATTCATAAATTGAATAAAGTTTCCTAGTTTTGATCTCTTAAAATTTTTAATGGCTTCAGAAATTAAAAAAATCGCAGTTTTTACATCCGGAGGAGACTCTCCCGGAATGAACGCGGCCATCCGTTCGGTAGTCCGTACCTGCGCGTATTTAGGAAAGGAATGTGTTGGTATCTATAGAGGATATCAAGGAATGATAGAAGGCGATTTCAAGCCCATGGATGCCCGTAGTGTGAACAATATCATCAACAAGGGTGGAACAATCTTAAAATCGGCCCGTTGTGAGGAGTTCAGAACACCGGAAGGAAGGAAGAAAGCATACGACCAATTGAAGAAAGAAGGTGTGGATGCCTTTGTGGTGATCGGTGGAAACGGAAGCTTTACGGGTGCTTTGAAGTTCAATGAGGAATTTGGTTTTCCAGTTATCGGTATTCCGGGTACCATAGACAACGATATCCTAGGTTCATCCTACACGATTGGTTTTGATACCGCAATCAATACGGTAGTCGACGTGATTGATAAAATTCGCGATACCGCCAGCTCCCATAACCGATTGTTCTTTGTGGAAGTAATGGGTAGGGATGTGGGCCATATTGCATTGAACGCAGGAGTAGGGGCCGGAGCCGAAGAAATATTGATCCCAGAGCAAAATTTGGGATTGGAGCGTTTATTGGATTCCCTAAAGCGCAGCAAGGCCTCTGGAAAATCCTCAAGTATTGTAATTGTTGCCGAAGGGGACAAAATTGGAAAAAACGTGTTCGAGCTAAAAGCGTATGTGGAAGAACACCTTCCCATTTACGATGTTCGGGTCTCCGTTTTGGGACACATGCAACGCGGAGGCAATCCAACTTGTTTCGATCGGGTTCTTGCCAGTAGAATGGGGGTGAAAGCCGTGGAAAGTCTGTTGGAGGGCAAATCCAACCTTATGGTGGGCATCAGGGATACCAAATTGGTGTTGACCCCATTGGCCGAAGCCATCAAAGCGCATACAGAAGTAGATGAAGAACTCATAAGAGTATCTGATATAATGACAACTTAATTTAAACACAAAAAAAGTAGCAATGTCAAATTTAAAAATAGGAATAAACGGATTCGGTAGAATTGGAAGGTTGGTATTTAGGGCAACCGTAAAAAGAGGTGATGTGGATGTAGTGGCCATCAACGATTTGTTGGATGTGGACCACCTTGCCTACTTGTTAAAATACGACTCTGTACACGGTCAGTTCGATGGTACAGTGGAAGTGAAGGATGGACATTTGGTGGTGAATGGGAAAACCATTCGAATTACAGCCGAGCGTGATCCGAAAAACTTGAAATGGGATGAGGTTGGTGCAGAAATCGTTGCAGAATGTACCGGTATCTTCACCACATTGGATATGGCGCAGTCCCACATCGATGGTGGTGCCAAAAAGGTAGTGATCTCCGCTCCATCCAAAGATGCCCCTATGTTTGTAATGGGTGTAAACCATAAAGATGTAAAGCCATCCGATACCATTATTTCCAATGCGTCTTGTACCACCAACTGTTTGGCCCCGATTGCCAAGGTGTTGAACGACGAGTTCGGTATCGCAGAAGCGTTGATGACAACCGTACACGCAACAACAGCTACACAGTTGACCGTCGATGGCCCTTCAAGAAAAGATTACAGAGGCGGTAGAAGTGCCCTTTTGAACATTATTCCAGCTGCTACCGGTGCCGCCAAAGCAGTGACCAAAGTAATTCCTGCCTTGGAAGGAAAATTGACCGGTATGGCATTTAGGGTGCCAACCGCTGACGTTTCTGTTGTGGATTTGACCGTTCGTTTGGAAAAGGAGACTTCCTATGAAGGCATCAAAGCGGCCATGAAAAAAGCTTCCGAGGGTGAATTGGCCGGTATTTTGGGCTACACCGACGAATTGGTGGTTTCCCAAGATTTTGTTGGCGATGTCAGAACATCCATTTTTGATGCCGATGCAGGTATCGAGTTGAACTCCAAGTTCTTCAAAGTGGTTTCTTGGTATGATAACGAAACCGGATATTCCAACAAATTGGTAGAATTGGCGCTACACGCGGCAAGCCTATAATTTAGTATCTTACACTCTACTGTCCTGAGAGGGGAAAACTTCCCTTCTCAGGATATTCAACCTAAAAATTTGACGTATGGTTCTTATTGTTGATAGTGGCGCAACCAAATCCGATTGGATTGCATTGGGCGACGATGGTGAACAATTGTTCGTGACACAGACGTTGGGCCTTAGCCCAGAAGTACTTACCAAGGAAGTGATCGAAGATCGATTGGCCAACAATTTTGAACTTTCCAAAAACAGGGAAGAAGTACGTCAACTATACTTTTACGGTGCAGGTTGTGGTACCGATAGAATGAAGAATTTTTTGAAGGCCATCTTCAAGGATTTTTTCCCTAATGCAAAGGCTGAGGTACGGGAAGATACCTATGCCGCCATCTATTCCACCACCAAAATTGGAAGACAGGGCATTGTTTGTATTCTCGGGACTGGTTCCAACTGTAGCTATTACGATGGGCACCAATTGATCCAAAAAGTAACATCCTTGGGCTATATCTTGATGGATGATGGTAGCGGTAATTTCTTTGGCAGAAAATTGTTGAGGGATTATTACTTCCATAAAATGCCACAAGACCTTGGGATGAAATTTGCCAAGGAATACGATTTGGATGCCGACGTAATTAAAGACCACCTGTACAAACAGCCCAATCCAAACACCTATTTGGCCACTTTTGCCCGTTTTATTATCGAAAACAAGCAGCATCCTTACTGTAAAGGGGTTATCGAGAAAGGCCTACAGCAATTCGTGAATAACTACATTATGCAGTACGAGCTGGCCACCAAGGTGCCAATCAGTTTTGTGGGCAGTATAGCCCATTTTCTTCAAGACGAACTGGAAGCTTGCCTGGAACGCAACGATTTGATTTTGGGTGTTATCCGCAGAAGGCCCATCGAAGGACTAGTGGAATTCCACAAAGAGACTATTTAACCGCGATCATCGAAATTTCCACGTTCACAAACTTGGGAAGATTGGCAACTTCCACGGTTTCCCGTGCGGGTGCTGTATCTGCATCAAAGTAAGCCCCGTAGGCTTCATTGATATCGCCAAATTGGTGCATGTCCTTTATGAAAATTGAAGTTTTCACCACATTTTCGAAAGTCATCCCCGCTTCATCAAGAATAGCTTTCAAGTTCTCCATGGACTGTTTTGTCTCTTTTTTAATATCGCCGGAGACCAGTTCACCGGTTGCTGGGTCAATGGGAATCTGACCTGAAATATAAAGAGTGTCCTTGATCAAGGTAGCTTGGTTATACGGTCCGATCGGAGCGGGAGCTTTTGGGGTATTGATGATTTTTTTCATGAAAGCAAATTGAAATTCCCAAGCAATTTAGGCAAAATAATTATCGATTGCTAAAGGGCTGGCTTCGGTTTTCCCACTTAAGGTCGCTTAGTATCGAACTCTTGATACCAACGAAGAAATACCAACGTTCAAATCGACCGAAGGGAGTCCAGTCAAAACTCAATTTAAAACTTCCCAAATCCCTTTTGAAAGCAAATCGGGTATCGGCAAAACCTTTGTTTTTCAAATCATAACCAGAATTAAAGCCAACCTCCCATTTTGGGGAAAGCTGAATATTTCCAGAAAACATTAGGGAATGATTGGTTAGTTCTTTTTGTCTGTTATTGTTATTGTAAGTGGCAACATAGGTGAATCGAGCATCCCATGGTAAATTGTTGTTGTACAACGGTATCTCCTCATCATTGGCACTATCTTCATTTCGGTTGAAGTGTCTGTCGCCGGTTTGTGCACCTTCAATTTCAAAAGGGTTGGCGCCGTAGTCCGGTGATTGCTCTTTCTCTTTACCATCTTTTTTCTTTGCTCCTCCTTTTTGGAACATTTCACTGTTCAATGAAAATCCTGTATTGAATCGTGCCGATGTCAAGCGAGCCAATCCCCCGCCATTTTTAATATTAAGCGTATTGATGCGCCGACCGTTGTTGTCTATCGCATAGGGATCAAAGGAAGCGGCAAAGTTAATTGGTACGTTTTTTATGATCTCGGTGGCACCACTCAAGCTAATGGGGCTTAATTTAAGTGAGTCCGCTTCAAAATTATAGCTTGTAGATAGCGAGAGGTTACTAAGTATACTCACTTTTTTTGGTTCCGTTGCCGTAGAATCCCGGTCTCGGACCTTGGCTTCAAGAGTGTTCTGTAAACTAAAACTTATGGCGCTTCCCCGGTTTAAGGATGGCCTGCCGTACAAACTGGTTTCATAGGGGGTATATTGTACATCTTCACCATCACCATCAATATAGGTTTCATAAAATTTTTCAAAAGAAGGGGTATAGCTATAACTAACAGAAGGTCGCATCACATGTCGAATGGCCTGAATTTTTTTGTTGTCACCAAAATTCCAAGTTCCATAAAGTGTTGTACCGATGCTGGCACCCATGCTATAGCGATTGAACCGATCAAATCCGGGAATAGTATCCGTAACAACCCTGTCCAAGTCTGCATCATATTCCCTTCGTATGGTTTCCAATGTCCAAACATCCTCGTAACTGCCACTTAAGCTCACACTAAAATACTTGGCGACTTTGAAGTTGGTGCCGATAGGAATCCGATGGCGTGCACCAACCCGGGCATCATCAAACATTTTACTGGTAAAAAAGTCTTCTTCCGTAGTGGTTATGCTGTTCTGCGCATTGGCATCGTATTGGAAGTTGATGTTTTGAATAATGCCTTTTTTAACCCCGTCCCGCTTTGCAAAAGGAAATATTCGCTCCATACTAGCCTGGAAAGTTGGGAGCGACATGTTTATGGTCTGTGTCCTGGAGTTTTGCGTATGGCTCAGGGTCAAACTCGTGTTGACCGATGGATACGCAGGAAACGTTTTGGAATAACTTATGGACGACGCAAAAGTGTTGGTCTGTGTATTGTTCCTGTTAACTTGGTTGAGCGAGTTGGTATAAAACTGACTGCTACCCAGGTTTACAGATGCCGAAAATCGGGAATTGGGACTTGCCTTGGTATCCTGGGTGTGTGAGATTCGGATGTTATAGTTGCTTGTTCGGTTGTAATCGTCAAAACCTTTTTGGCTTTGAATTAAATTCTCGTAACTGAAACTAATATTGCCCTTGAATTTATACCGTTTTGAGTAAATGGATTGTCCGCGGAAACCATAGCTCCCATTGGTATAAAAGTCCCCGGTCAAACTTAAGTCCACATAATCGCTAATGGGCAAATAATAACCACCGTTCTGGATAAAATAACCCCTACGCGGATCGTTGCCAAAAGTGGGGAACAGGATTCCGGCCACCCGTCCAGTGGTCAACGGAAAATAGGCAAAAGGCAGTGCAATGGGTGTGGGTACGTCCACAATGTACATGTTGCTATAACCGGCAATGATTTTCTTTTTGGGCACGAACTTGGCCTTTCTTACCCTTATATAGTAGTCTGGATCTACAGTGTCCTTGGAAGTGGTTAGTTTGCCCTCGCTCAAAAAATATACAGAATCGTTTTCTTTTTTGGTGACTTCGGCATAGACCTTCATGGCATCGGCACCCAATTGACCAAGACCGGCCTGTTGTTCGGTCCTGGAATTCCAAATTAAAGCTTTTTGTGTATCGAAGTTAAAGCGAATGGAATCGGGCCTTACCTCATTATCTCCTTGTTTGAAAAAGGGAAGTTGGGAATAATTGCCCAACGAATCCTTCATCCGGCCGGCATAGACTTCATTTTTCACATAATCCATTACGATGATACCCGCCGTTAGCTCGGTATCCTGGTAATAGATTTCAGCTTCGTCATACAGATAAATTTTGTTGTCCTTTTGGCTCATTTTCACATAATCCTTCGCTTTGTAGCGAATCTTGTCCAAGAGCATCGACTGTTTTTTGGGAACAGTGTCCACTTCGATGGTATCCACTTTTATGGAATCGTTCAAAATGTTGGTAGGCAACAAGGGTGCTTTAATGGAATCGTTGGCAACCTTAATGGGCAAGGGTGTAATTCGGTCTTCCTGAGCGCTTAAGGTAGCATTGCCGCATAGAAGAACAAATAGGAAAACTAGAAGATGTTTATTTGGTTGCAACGTGATAAATCCTATTTTTGTGCTAGTTTGGCCCAGTTTTTGGCCTCAAACTTACATATATTTTTTGTTCTACTTATGGCGGATTACGATATTTTTAACCTAAACGGAACACTATAATTACTCAGTTCTTATGAATAAAAGTCGGATAGCATTTTTAGTTTTCAGCCTCATTTTTTTAACGATGACTTCTTTTGACGGGCCTGATGACAATTTGCCGCCGAAAGATAAGTTTATTGTTGTTCTCGATGCGGGCCATGGTGGGCATGACCCCGGGAACATCGGCAATGGGTATTTGGAAAAGGAAATTGCTTTGGCCATTGTGTTGAAAATTGGAGAAGAATTGTCCAAGCAATCCGATATAAAAGTGGTGTATACCCGTAATGATGATACGTTTGTGGATTTGTTCGAGAGGGGACAGATTGCCAACCAAGCCAACGCCGACCTTTTTGTTTCGGTGCACTGCAATGCACACAATTCCGATGCATACGGAACAGAGACCTATGTGCTCGGACTCCATGCCAACCGCCAAAATTTTGAGGTGGCCAAAAAGGAGAACTCCGTAATCTATCTCGAGGATGATTATGAGCAAAAATATGCGGAATACGATATCAATTCCCCGGAGTCCGTTATTGGGCTTACCATTATGCAGGAAGAGTTTTTGGATCAAAGCATTCAGTTGGGGAAAAAGCTTCAGGATAATTTCACCAAATCCCTTAAGCGGAAAGATAGAAAGGTAAAACAGGCAGGTTTCATCGTTTTGCACCAGACATTCATGCCCAGTGTTTTGGTGGAAACGGGTTTTTTGACCAACAAGAATGAAGGCAGTTATCTGCATTCTAAAAAAGGACAAAACGAAATGGGCAAGGCCATCGCATCTGCCATTTTGGATTATAAAAAGGAAATAACCCTTGGCATTGCCCCATCTGAGGAAATAGCCAAAATTGAAGATGCTGAGGTGCCCGTGAGCGTACCCGACGATATCAAAAAAGAGGAGGTTGTTACAAAGAAAGAAGTCGTTAGTGCACCAAAAGAGGAATCAAAAACCGTTGTAACTGACGCTGCTTCCAACAAATCCGATGTGACCTTCAAGGTACAGATCATGGCAAGTGCCAAGAACATTGCTTTGAAAAGTGAAAATTTCAAAGGCTTGGACAACCTGTCCAAGGAACCATACAAAAATTTGTACCGATATATGTTCGGTAACACAAGCTCCATGGCTGAAGCTGAAAAACTGAAGGCCCAAGCCGATGCAAAAGGCTATACCACATCATACATCGTAGCATACAAGAACGGAATCCGTATACCCATTTCCGAGGCGCTCAAGTAGATCTGTTCAACATGGGTCGTCTTGTGAAAAATATTCCTAATTTTGTTTAAACCATAAACCGAATCTATTGAAACTAACCAGGGAAGCCAAAACCGGGATTATCATTGTGGCGGGAATTGTTGCCTTTATTTTTGGGCTCAGTTATCTCAAATCTTCACCACTCTTTGATAACAGCAAAACATTTTATGCCATATACGACAATGTTGGAGGCCTTCAATCAGGAACCCAGGTATCTATCAATGGATATAATGTGGGAAACGTGACCAGCATCAATTTTAAGGATAGCTCGGGTAAATTGGTGGTCACATTTTCAGTAAGCAATGAATTCGATTTTTCAAAAAACAGCGTTGCAGAACTTTTCGACACAGGTATCATAGGAGGAAAGGGCATCCAGATCATTCCGGTTTTCGACCAGGCCGAAATGGCCAAATCGGGTGATACCCTACAGTCCAAGGTTAAACCAGGAATCACCGAATTGGTGCAACAAAAACTTACCCCTTTGCAAATGAAGGTGGAAGGAGCGGTATCCAATGCCGATTCCCTCTTAATGAACGTAAATGAAATTCTCGACGACCCCACTAAAAGGCAACTCAAGGAAACCATTGTTGCTTTGAATCAGTTGGTGAAATCCTTTAAAGGCAGTGCCGATAACTTGAACGTGCTTATGGAGAACAACAAGCAACAATTGGATAGTTCCTTAAAGAATGTGAGCACCATAACGTCGAACTTTGCCCAACTTTCCGATTCGTTGGTCAACGCGGATTTATCGGGTACATTGGCCAGTTTTCAATCCACGGTTGTTAAATTGAATGGCATACTCGAAAAAATTGAAAAAGGGGAAGGGTCTTTGGGCAAATTGCATAAAGATGATGCCCTCTACAATAACTTGGCGGAGGCGTCTAGGGAACTGGACCTGTTGTTGCAAGATTTCAGGCTAAATCCAAAACGCTACGTTAATGTGTCGGTTTTCGGTAAAAAGCAAAAGGACTATACCCTGCCCGAAAATGATCCCGCAGAACAAAATCAAAATCAATAGATGGAATACGTGCCAAATATCCTATTCGCCATTGCCCTTTTTGTGGGCATTGGGTTTTTTGTTCGCAATGTAAAAAAACTGTCGCGCAACATTAAGTTGGGTAAGAATGTGGATGTTAGTGATAACAAATCCCAACGTTGGAGAAATATGGTGAGGATTGCACTTGGCCAGTCCAAAATGGTCGTGCGACCCGTTGCGGGATTCATGCACATTATCGTGTATGTCGGCTTTATCATCATCAATATTGAGGTGTTGGAAATTATTTTGGATGGTTTGTTTGGAACGCATCGCTTGTTTGCTTCCCTGGGTTCCATTTACAATTTCCTGATCGGCTCTTTCGAAGTGTTGGCTTTTTTGGTAATTGTTGCCGTTGTGGTCTTTTGGATCAGACGAAACATTATACGATTGCAACGGTTTATCAAGCCCGAAATGGAAGGATGGCCCAAAAAGGATGGGAACATGATCTTATACATCGAATTGGTGTTGATGACCTTGTTCTTGACCATGAACGCAGCAGATTCCCAATTACAGCAATTGGGTGCGGAACATTATGTGCAAGCAGGAAGTTTTCCCATTAGTCAGTTTATAATGCCATTGTTGGACGGTTTGTCCGCTTCAACATTGATTTTCATTGAACGAACAGCTTGGTGGTTGCATATTTTGGGCATCTTGGCCTTTTTGAACTATCTCTACTATTCCAAACATTTGCACATCTTGTTGGCTTTTCCGAATACCTATTACGGCAAAGTGAAGCCCAAGGGTGCACTCAACAATTTGGAATCGGTTACCAATGAGGTCAAACTGATGATGGACCCGAACGCCGATCCATTTGCGGCACCTCCTGAAGGCACTGAGACAGCCGTTCCAGAAAAATTTGGCGCTTCCGATGTAATGGATTTGAATTGGGTGCAACTATTGAATGCCTACACCTGTACGGAATGTGGTCGTTGTACCTCGGAATGTCCGGCCAACCTGACCGGAAAGAAATTATCGCCCCGTAAGATCATGATGGATACCCGCGATCGCTTGGAAGAGGTGGGTAAAAACATGGATGCCAATAAAGGAGAATTTGTACCGGATGGCAAGCAATTGCTCGACGATTATATCAGTAGGGAAGAACTTTGGGCCTGTACTACCTGTAATGCCTGTGTACAAGCGTGTCCCGTAAGCATAGACCCCTTGTCCATCATTATCGAAATGCGTAGGTTCTTGGTCATGGAGCAATCCGCTGCCCCGATGGAATTGAACAACATGATGTCTAACATAGAAAATAACGGAGCCCCTTGGCCATACAATCAAATGGACCGTTTAAACTGGGTCAACGAATAAATCTAAAACAATGAGCGAACAATTGAAGGTGAAAACCATGCAAGAGTTTATGGCGGAAGGGAAGCAACCGGAAATTTTGTTTTGGGTTGGTTCGGCCGGAAGTTATGATGATCGTGCCAAAAAGATTTCAAGGGCTTTTGTGAAATTATTGAACAAGGCCAATGTGGATTTTGCCGTTTTGGGCTCGGAAGAAAGTTCTACGGGAGATGTGGCCAAAAGGGCGGGCAACGAATTCTTGTTTCAAATGCAGGCCATGATGAACATTGAATTGCTGAATGGCTATGAAATAAAACGAATCGTTACCTGTGACCCACACTCTTTCAACACGCTCAAAAATGAATATCCAAATTTGGGAGGGAATTACGATGTACTTCACCATACCCAATATCTAAAGGAACTCATGGACGCGGGCCGATTGACCTTTCAAGGGGAAACCTATAAAGGAAAACGCATCACCTTTCATGATCCCTGTTATTTGGGAAGGGCCAATACGGTTTATGATGCCCCAAGGGAAGTACTGGCCAAAACCAACGCCGAATTGGTGGAAATGAAACGGCACAGGACCAATGCATTATGTTGTGGGGCAGGAGGAGCCCAAATGTTCAAAGAACCTGAAAAAGGGAATATGGACATTAACGTACTGCGCACCAAAGATGCTTTGGAAACCAATGCGAATATTATTGCAACGGGTTGTCCCTATTGCAATACCATGATGACTGACGGCATTAAGGCCCATGAAAGGGAAGACAGTGTCACCGTTTTGGATGTAGCCGAACTTTTAGCAAACTCACTTTAATATGTTAGTTGATTTTAACGAATTGCCCGATCACAGTCGAATCTGGATCTATCAGTCCAATAGGGGTTTCTCCGAAGGTGAGTTGCAGGAATTGGAGCAAAGCCTGACCGAGTTCTTAAAGCAATGGACCGCCCATGGGAGCGATTTACATGCCGGATTCGAGATTAAATACAATCGATTCATTGTCATTGGCTTAGACCAAAGCAATGCCAGTGCATCAGGTTGTTCTATAGATGCCTCTGTACATTTTATCCAAGGTTTGGAGCAAAGGTTCCAAGTGGAACTTTTGGATCGCATGAACGTATCCTTTAAACAGGGAGAATATGTGGCCTACAAGTCGTTACAGGATTTCAAAAAAATGGCGAAAGAGAAGGCTGTTTCTCCCAATACCATAGTTTTCAACAACTTGGTCACGACCAAGCAGGAATATTTAGACAGTTGGGAAGTGCCTGCAAGTGAAAGTTGGCACTCGCGTTTTGTCTAGGAAGATGCTTAATTTATCTTAATTTCCGTGCATTCTTCGATGAAATGCAATATTTTTATCCCTATAAAGTTCATGTCCTAGACAAGATATTTATGCGGATAAACCTCTATTTTTCCCTTTTAATTTTCATTGGTTTACAAACATTTGGTCAAAACAATCCATTGATTGTCAAGGATTCTGTGGCCCAAATGGCATGGGTGGAAAACCAGTACAACAACATGTCGTTGCAGGAACGCATCGGCCAGTTGTTTATGGTAAGTATAGCCTCAAACCAGGATAAATCCGCAAGTGATAAAATTAAAACCTTGGTTCGGGAGCAAGGTTTGGGCGGGGTCATATTTTTATCGGGTAGCCCGGTAAAACAGGCCCAAATGACCAATAGTTTTCAATCGGAAGCCAAAATTCCCTTGTTGATTGGAACGGATGCCGAATGGGGCTTGGCCATGCGTTTGGATTCAACCTATGCCTTTCCCTGGAACATGACCTTGGGTGCCATACAGGATAGCAATCTGGTCCGGAACATTGGAAACCAAATAGGGAAGCATGCCAAACGATTGGGGGTGCATATCAATTTTGCTCCCGATCTGGATGTGAACAACAATCCCAGAAATCCGATAATCGGAAACCGTTCCTTTGGAGAAGATCCCAAAAAGGTCGCCAAAAATGGTATTGCTTTTTTAACGGGAATGGAAGCTGAGGGAGTCATGTCCAGTGGCAAACATTTTCCCGGACATGGCAATACGGCGACAGATTCACACAAGGCTTTACCGGTAATAGAAGGGTTTAAGGAAGAATTGGATTCCATTGAGCTATTACCTTTTAAAAAAGCTATTGCACACGGTTTGAGTTCTGTGATGGTAGCCCATCTGAATGTGCCCAGTTTGGAAAGCAGGGAAGGTTATCCATCTACGTTGTCCAGGTCGATAGTAACCGATTTGCTTCAAAACGAATTGGGATTTAAGGGGTTGGTAGTTACGGATGCCCTTAATATGAAAGCGGTATCCGAATTTGTGCCAGAAGGAGAGGTGGAACTGGAAGCATTTTTGGCCGGTAATGATTTGCTGTTGATGCCCCAGAACGTGGCCAAGGCCAATGAAAAATTGATGGAGGCCTATAATTCAGGAATCATATCCGAGGAACGCTTGGCGTTTTCCGTAAAGAAAATATTGATGGCTAAGTACAAGGCAGGGTTGAACAATTATCAACCCGTACCCCTTGAAAACTTGTATGAAGACCTAAATTCCATTGAAAACGAGGTTATCCATGAAGCAGCGATGGAGGGAGCGCTTACCGTTGTAAAAAACAATTTTGCGCTCATGCCCATCAAAAAGCTGGACATCAAAAAAATGGCCTACGTGCATTTTGGGGATGCACCTGGGGACGCATTTATAAAAACATTGAACAAATATGCCGAAGTCACGCCGATCAGTGCAAAGGATATTGCAGGCTATCGGGACCAATTGGCGAATTTTAACCTGGTCATTATTGGGTTCCATAAGGACAAAACCAGCCCTTGGAAGGACTTTAAATTCACGCAGACGGAATTGTATTGGTTGGAGGAGATTGCGCGTTTACGGACGAGCAATACCATTTTAACGGTATTTGCCAAGCCCTATGCGCTTTTGGATGTGGCAAATTTTGATGCCATTGACGGTGTGGTCATGGCTTACCAAAACAGTGACATTGCCCAAGAAAAGGCGGCGGAATTGATTTTTGGGGCCATTGGCGCTAGCGGTAAGCTACCTGTTTCCGCCCATGCCGAGTTTCCCGTAGGAACAGGTATTGCCTTAAAGCCCATTCAACGTTTGGGCTATAGCATTCCGGAAAGGGTGGGAATGAGTTCAATGCTTTTGGCCGCGGTGGATTCTTTGGTACAGGATGGGCTTGATTCCTTGATGTTTCCCGGGGCACAGGTTTTGGTGGCCAGAAGAGGCAAGGTCATCTATGACAAAAACTTTGGAAAGCCCACCTATGATTCAAACAAGCAAATCACAGATTCGTCCATTTACGATTTGGCGTCGTTGACAAAGATATTGTCAACACTGCCTATGATCATGAAGATGGAGGAAGAGGGCAGGATCAGTTTGAACGATACCTTCAAGGATTTGATACCAGAATATGCCGATACGGAGTTAAAGGATGTAACCGTGTTAAAAGCACTGTCCCATTATGGCAGATTACCCTCTTGGATCGCTTTTTACTTGGACACCTTGAACAAAGATAGAAAGCCGTCAAACGAATTTTATAGAAACAATCCTTCGGAAGCATTTCCGTATAAGGTAGCAGAGCAATTGTATCTCACCCGTTCGTATAAGGATTCCATATACAATCGTATTGGCCGGCAAAGTTTAAAATCGAACCGTTATCGGTACAGCGATGTGGGCTATTACGTTTTCAAGGAATATATAGAGAGCACCTATCAAAAATCCATTGACGTTTTGATTGATGAATTCCTTTTTATACCTATGGGACTGCAGCGAACATTGTATAATCCATTAAGAAAATTTGACAAGGATGAGATAGTTCCGACTGAGGAGGACGACTATTATCGATACCAGACCGTTCAGGGCTATGTGCATGATATGGGAGCGGCCATGCAAGGTGGAGTAGGAGGCCATGCCGGACTGTTCAGTACGGCCAATGAAGTGGCAAAGATCATGCAAATGTATTTGCAGGGAGGCTATTACGGGGGAGAGCGTTTTTTGAATGAACGCACCATCCGAAAATTCAATACCTGCTATTTTTGTAATAATAATGTGCGTAGGGGCGTGGGATTTGATAAACCACAGTTGGAGGATACAGGACCGACCTGTGGCTGTGTTTCGAGAAAGAGTTTTGGGCACAGTGGTTTTACAGGAACATTTACCTGGGCCGACCCGGATGAAGAAATTGTGTATGTATTTCTATCCAATAGAACTTATCCGTCAGCCACAAATAACCTGTTGATCAAGTCCGGTTTACGAACACGGATCCAACAGGCAATTTATGATTCCATTATACGGTAGGCATTGAATATTGCCTTAGATTTGTTTTTATGAAGATTGCAATTGTATGTTACCCAACCTTTGGAGGTAGTGGTGTTGTGGCCACAGAATTGGGTATAGCCCTTGCGGGCAGGGGACATGAGGTCCACTTTATTACCTATCGGCAGCCGGTTCGGTTGGAGTTGTTGGGCAACAACATTCATTTTCATGAGGTTCACGTTCCCGAATATCCGTTGTTCCATTATCAGCCTTATGAGCTTGCGCTTTCCAGTAAATTGGTGGATACCGTCAAACTTTACGATATAGAGGTGCTTCATGTGCACTATGCCATTCCCCATGCTTATGCCGGGTACATGGCCAAAAAGATGTTGCAAGAGTCCGGGATTTTCATTCCAATGATCACCACCTTACACGGAACGGACATCACTTTGGTGGGCAAACACCCCTTTTATAAACCTGCGGTTACCTTCAGTATCAATAAATCGGATGTTGTTACATCGGTTTCGGAGGCATTGAAACAAAGTACTCTGGAACTTTTCGATATTGAAAAAGAAATTGAGGTAATTCCCAATTTTATTGAAATCTCCAAATACCGAAACGTGTATACGGACTGCCAACGATCTATGATGGCAAAACCGGAGGAGCGGATTATAACCCATATCTCCAATTTTAGGAAGGTAAAACGGATTCCCGATGTGATCAAGGTATTTCACCAAATCCAGAAGGAAGTCCCGGCAAAATTGGTTATGGTCGGTGAAGGTCCGGAAAAGGAAAAAGCTGAACAATTGTGTGATGACCTGGGCTTGAAGGATAAAGTATTGTTTTTGGGGAACAGTACCGAAATTGACCGCATCCTTTGTTTTTCCGATCTCTTTTTGTTGCCATCGGAAACGGAAAGCTTCGGATTGGCCGCATTGGAAGCCATGATCAATAAGGTGGCCGTTATCTCCAGTAACACGGGTGGCATTCCTGAAGTGAACATTGATGGAGTATCGGGCTATATGGCTCCGGTTGGTGATGTGGAAACCATGGCGCGAAAGGCCATCGAAATCTTGAGGGACGATGCGATTTTGGAGAAGTTCAAGGAAAATGCGTTCAAGGTAGCATCCAAGTTCGATATTGTACATATATTGCCCATGTACGAAGAAATTTATGATAAGGCGTACAAATCCAGGTTTAAGAATACTTTTTGATGATGAAATGGTTTTTTTTGATCGTTTTGGTAACCTTATCCTCTTGCAGGGCACAAAAGGAAATTAAACCTATGGGAAAGGAAATTGATGGCTTGGAATTGATTGAACATCAGGAAATGGGCCCCTTTCTTTCTTTTGATACGCAAGTGGTCCGAGATGTAAAATCGTTGCGGAAAATTTATACGGAAATCAACAAAACACGAAAACCGGGTCTTCCCGTTCCCGACGTGGATTTTTCAAAAGATATGGTGGTTCTGGTCTGCTTGGGTGAGCAAAAAACGCAAAGGAATTTACTACTGTCCGTACTTAAAGAGTCGGATGATGAGACGGTGATTGCGGTGGAATCCAAAGAGGTGAAATCAGCCAAAACAGAATTGTCCGGATCGACCACCTATCCCTTTTATCTATACAAATTGCCGATTATCGATACCTCGGTTTCTTTCCAACCCATTGAAGAATAGGTTTGTAATTTTTCCTGTTGCTACTTGTCGAATAATATCGCACTTGAAAGTGCAAAGTTTAGCTTTTAAAAAGGTTGAAATAACTTTGTAGTCGAAATCCTCAAATCGAATACCATGAAAATTTCAAGACTCGCCTTATTGGCAATCACAGTTATTTTATCGACATCCGTTTTCGCCCAGGAGGTGGAAATGACCAAAAAAGACAGTATCGTGCAAAGCTACTGGTTGGTAACCCTCGGAACCAACATTGTGGATGATTCCGGTGATGAGTTCGGCGAGCTTTTTGATCTGAGCGAAGGTTGGAACATGGTACCTTATCCATCAAGGGTGAGTGTGGGCCGTTATTTCAAAAACGGTCTTGGATTGGAAGCCATAGGTAGTTACAACAAATACAAAGAAGGCAAAATAATTGATGGCAACGTAAACCCAGAAGATATTGATTATTGGGCACTTGATTTTAGGGTAAGCTATGATTTGAATATGATTCTGGGCGAAACAGGATTCTTTGATCCTTATATTGGAATTGGAGCAGGCTATACCGATGCCAATAATCAAGGCAGGGGAACCTACAATGCCATTATTGGTTTCAGAACATGGTTTTCCGACCATTGGGGATTGGATTTGAGTTCTACCGGTAAATGGGCCATGGATACCGAAAATGCATCCAATCACATACAGCACGCCCTCGGTGTAGCCTATAGGTTCGAGGTAGAAAAAGGACTTTCTAGAAAGGGACAGGAAAAACTGGCCTTGTTGCAAGAAATGGAAAAGGAGCAACAGCGTAATCAGGATTCCATTGCAAAGGCTGAAGAGGAGGCCCGATTATTGGCCGAGCGCCTACAAAAAGAAAAAGAAGCCGTTGAAATGGCAGCTGCCGAAAAAGCCAAGAAAGATGCGGAAGAAGCCCGTCGTGCAAAACTCCAGACCCAGATCAGTAATTTGGGCAATGTGTACTTTAAGTTGAATTCTTCCTACTTAACAAATCAGGACAAAGAATTGTTAGATGAGTTAGTTGCCATTATGGAAAGTGAGCCCAGCCTTATGATTAAGGTCACGGCCCATACGGACTCCAGGGGGGCAGAAAAATACAACCAATGGTTATCGGAGCGAAGGGCTGAAAGAACTGTGGAATATGTACTTTCCAAAGGGATTTCTGAGGATAGGATAAACCATGAAGCATTTGGTGAAACCAGATTGGTAAACGAATGTAAGGATGGGATTTATTGTACAGAGGACAAACACGCCCAGAACAGAAGGTCAGAGTTTGTAATTGAGCAATACTAAATGCAAGTCCCTTATCGATAAAAAGTCATTTTTAACGAGTATCTGGAATAATAAAGAATTAAGGGTTTATTTTCAACGATCAAACAACCAAAACCTAAAAGCAGTCCCCCTTAAACAAATTGATGATAACATGGTCATACTTGGATTAAATTATTTTTTCCATGACTCCTCTGCATGTATTGTAGAGAATGGTCAACTTAAATCCGCAATTGAGGAGGAACGTTTAAACAGGGACAAGCACACAAGGGAATTTCCCAAACTATCTGCCCAAAGATGTTTAAAAGATGCAGGTTTATCCTTTGAGGATGTAGATTATATTGCTGTTTCCATTAAACCGAAGCACAATTGGTTCAATAAAGTGATTTATGTGCTTTCCTATTTTTTGGGATTACTCAAATCCAAAAATTTGATGCGTTTTGTTGGTCATCATGTGGGACATACTTATTTGATGCAACGAAACTTTTGGGCTTGGTATAATGAGAACTGGAGAAAAAGCAACAAAAAACCAAAGGTTTATTTTATTGAACATCATTTGACCCATGTTGCCGGTTCATTTTTAATTTCGCCCTATAAAAGTGCTGCCTTATTGGGCATAGACGGTTCGGGTGAATGGGCCACTACTTGGATAGGACACGGAAAGGATAATCAGATTACTAAAATTAGCGAGAATTTTTTTCCACACTCCTTGGGTTCATTTTATGAAGCTGTTACCCAATTTTGTGGATTCAAGCCCAATTATGATGAAGGCAAAACCATGGGATTGGCGCCTATGGGAAATCCTGACACTTATTTGGATGAAGTTAACAAGATAATCAGTGTGGATTCCAAGGGAAGGTTTGAGTTGGACTTGAGCTATTTTAACTTTCAATATTTAGCTACCAAAAGGTACTCCGATAAATTTGAGGAGATTTTTGGACCCGCCCGTAAACCGGATGAGAAGTTTACACAAAGGCATCAAGATGTTGCGGCAGCTTTTCAGAGGGTCTTGGAAAACAAGGTTCTGGAAATTTGCGATATCTTATATGAACAAACGAAGGAGGATTACTTAGTCATTGCTGGTGGTGTATCCCTTAATAGTGTAATGAATGGAAGGATTGTTCGAGAAAGCAAGTTCAAGGATGTTTACGTAATGCCGGCGGCAGGTGATAATGGAACTGCTCTTGGAGCTGCATATTACGTGTATAATGGGATATTGAACAATCCAAGAAATTTTGTTCATGACAATCCTTATTTAGGAACATCATATACCAACGAAGAAATAAAAGCTGTTTTAGATGGTGCCAAATTGAAATATGAGTATGTGGAGGATATTTGTGATAAGGCAGCAGAGCTTTTACAGCACGGAAAAATAATTGGATGGTTTCAAGGAAAAATGGAAGTAGGGCCTAGAGCCTTGGGAAGCAGGAGCATATTGGCAAACCCTGCTTTTCCTGATATGAAAGATAAGATAAATGCAGAAGTGAAGTTTAGGGAGGCCTATAGGCCTTTTGCTCCTTCAGCAATTGTGGAGGCCAAGGATGATTTTTTTGATCTTGAGGTTGAGGCGCCGTTTATGCTAAAGGTGTGCAATGTGCTTGAAGAAAAACAAAGCGTTATTCCTGCCGTTACACACGTAGATGGAAGTGCACGATTGCAAACGGTCCGAAAAGAACTACACCCCAGATATTATGAAGTAATTGAAAAACTTGGATCAAAGACCGGAGTGCCCGTTGTACTGAATACGAGCTTTAACATTCAGGGTGAGCCAGTTGTGGAGTCCCCGAAGGATGCCATAAGGTGTTTCTGGTCGACCGGACTCGATGCCCTCGTCATCGGAAATTACGTTTTATCCAAATAACTATTATTATAAGTCTATGTTGTTCAACTCGTTGGAGTTTTTTATTTTCTTGCCAATAGTATATGTTGCCTATTGGTTTCTGAACAAAAGGTCCCTTAAACTCCAAAATCTTTTGCTATTGGTAGCCAGTTATGTTTTTTACGGCTGGTGGGATTATCGATTTCTATCCCTGATTCTTTTTTCAACTGTGGTGGATTATGCAGTTGGGCTTGGAATGGCCAAAAGTACCGATCGGCATAGAAAACGTGTATATCTTTGGATAAGTTTAATCTGTAATCTGGGTCTTCTGGGCTTCTTTAAGTACTACAACTTTTTTGTTGATTCCTTTGTTGAAGCCTTTTCCTTTTTCGGGCACCACATAGATAATGTTTGGACCCTCAATATTATCCTGCCAGTAGGTATTTCATTTTATACTTTCCAAACACTGTCATATTCTCTTGATATTTACAAGGGACAATTGAAACCTACCAAGGATTTTGTGGCCTTTGCTGCTTTTGTGAGCTTTTTTCCTCAATTGGTGGCCGGTCCTATTGAGCGGGCATCCAACCTATTGCCGCAAATCACAGGAAAAAGAAATTTTGATTATCGCCAAGCAACCGATGGCCTAAAATTGATGTTATGGGGCTTGTTCAAAAAAGTTGCCATTGCGGATTCCTTGGCTCCCATTGTGGACGATATTTTTACCAATGCCGCGGATTACCCATCCTCAACCCTTGCCTTGGGAGCAATATTTTTTGGCTTCCAGATCTATGGGGATTTTTCAGGTTATTCAGATATCGCCATTGGTACTTCAAAACTTTTTGGAATAGAGCTTATGTCCAATTTTAAGTTTCCTTATTTTTCAAGGAACATTGCAGAATTTTGGAGAAGATGGCACATTTCACTTTCCACTTGGTTCAGGGATTATCTCTACATACCCTTGGGTGGATCAAAGTATGGCATGCAGAAAACCATCAGAAATGTATTCATCATTTTTGTTGTCAGCGGGTTTTGGCATGGTGCCAATTGGACCTTTATTGCGTGGGGCGCTTTACACGCGCTGCTTTTTATTCCCTTATTGGTAATGGGTAAAAATCGTTTGTATGTCAATAAATCATTGGGTTCCAAGGCACTTATCCCCAGGTTGGGTGAAGTTGGGAAAATTGTACTGACCTTTATTCTGGTGAGTATAACTTGGATATTCTTCAGGGCACAGACCATATCGGATGCCTTGTCCTATATTCTACGTTTGTTCGGTGATTTTTCATTTGCGTCGTACCAGCACCCCATGGGGTATAGGATGATCGATTTTTATGTTTTGCTCATTGTATTTGTCATTTATGAATATCTGATCCATGAGAACGAAAGATTACCAGTTCCGTTCAAAAACAGGATGGTCCGGTTGTTCGTTTATATAATGCTGTTCTTTGGGCTACTTTTGTTCTATGATAGTGGAATGGATAGGTCGTTTATTTACTTTCAATTTTAATGGAAATGGTAAAATTGGTTTCAAAAATACTTTTGTACTTCATCATATCGCTAGTAGTACTCGAGATATTGGTCAGGGCATTTCATCTCTATAATGATAGACCAGAACGATTTGTGGATAATGATAGTCTGAACAAATGGGTGCCAGGCCAAGAAGGGTATTCGGTTTACGGCAATCGCCGGCAGGTATTTGCAAAATATCACATTAATTCATCGGGGTACAACTCATACCGTGAATTCGAGCCTTCGGAGGATGGGGTTGAGGTCGCTTTGATTGGGGACTCTTTTATTGAAGGGTTCCATCAAGATTACGATAATTCTATCGGAAAAAAAGTGGAGAACAATCTAAACGGCAAGGTGGAGGTATTTGAATACGGTCATTCGGCCAACGATTTGGCGGACCAATTGCATACCATACAAAGTTATTCGCAAGAATTTAAAGCCATCGATTACATTGTGATATCCATTCGGTATGAAGATGATTTGACCAGGGGAGCATATAAACCCATTAACCGTATTCCAGGCTATGGTTTTTTAAAGTATAGCAAGCTATTGGTCTATGTACAGGATATTGGATTGATCGACCCCGCTAAACGGATGGTTGCCAAGATTTTGGCTTTTAAAAATAACAGAACCAAGAAATCCGAAACTACTGAAGCTCAAATCGACTTGTCTACCACCTTTATCAATAACTTTAAAAGTTTGATCGATAGTTACGGTTTGGATAAAGATAGAACCGCCTTTCTTTTAGATGGAAGCATCACCGATCAGAGATTTTTGGATTATCTTAAGGATGAAAATATAGATGTCATTGATTATGCCCAAGTGTTTTATAACGATAATGTGCCCAAAACCCTAATTTTCGACCAACATTGGAATAACAAGGGAAGGACGTTGATTGCTGATTTGATTGCGGATTATGTCAGTATGAAGGAAGAAAATAAGTAATTGAAAATATAAAAACGAAGCGTTTTGAAAATCGTATTACTAACATCAACATCATTAAGAAGTAAAATTGCCTATCCCTATCTGAGAGATAAATATGATATTTCTGGTGTGGTCATCGACAATTCAAACAAGGTGTTGAAAATAAGGAGGCAGAGAATTAAACGCCGGATTAAGAAGATGGGAATCTTTACGGTTTGTCAACAATTTTTATTTTGTCAAATGGTGATTCCAATGCTAATCCGGGTAGGTAAACGCAGAATCAACGAGATAGTTGGAAAGTTTAAAATAGAAAATCCCATAGGTCATGAAGAGGCCATCGAAGTGGAAAATATCAACGATAAGCGAACACTTGACTACCTAAAACAAAAAGCACCGGATTTAGTCATTGTCCACGGCACGTCAATTCTTTCATCGAGTACTTTGTCCCATATTGATTGTCCAATTATCAACTTTCATATAGGAATCACGCCTCGTTATCGTGGATTGCATGGAGGTTATTGGGCCTTATACAATAAAGATGAGGAAAACTTCGGATCAACGGTCCATTTTGTTGATTCGGGGATAGATACGGGAAATGTGATAGTCCAAAAAAGAATCAAGCCTACCAAAGCCGATAATTTTTACACTTACCAGATTTTGCAGACAGTTGGATGCTTGGATTGTTTTGACCATGCAATAGAACATATCAATCAACGAACACAGACAGCGAAGAAAAAAAAGACCAACAAGAAAAAGGAAGTTTCGAAGTTTTATTCACACCCGACAATAACCCAATACTTTTATGGCAGATTATTTTTGGGAGTTAAATAAGTATATGTTAGTCAGAAATGTACAATTAACAGTGAAATAAGGAAACATGTACCAGCAATATATCAAAAGAACAATCGATTTTTTAGCCGCAATGATTGGACTGGTATTTCTTTTGCCTGTTTTTTTGGTGATTTCATTGCTCTTGGCCCTTACCATGGATGGAAAGGTGTTGTTCACCCAATCCCGAGTTGGTAAAGGGAACAAAATCTTTAAGGTTTTTAAATTTAAGAGCATGAACGACAAAAGGGATGCCAATGGAGAACTTTTGGCCAATGAAGAACGATTGACAAAGCTTGGCAGATTTATTCGTTCCACATCATTGGACGAGTTGCCCCAGTTGTTCAATGTAATAAAAGGCGACATGAGTTTTATTGGCCCAAGGCCACTTCATGTAAGGTATCTGGACTATTACACTGAGGAAGAAGTAAAACGACATTTGGTACGACCCGGAATAACCGGACTGGCCCAAGTTTCTGGAAGAAATGCCCTGAATTGGGACAATAGGCTCCAGTTGGATGTGGCGTATGTAAACAATGTTTCACTATTTGAAGACATGAGGATATTACTTTTAACGGTAAAAAAGATTTTTAATACTTCGGAAATCAAGTCTGAGGGCATTGAGTCATTGGATGAATATAGGGATAGACTTTTATTGGAAAAGGAGGGAAGCATATGATTTTTGAGGTTTTTGACGAGAAAAAGTGGGATTCTGTCCTTTTAAGGATAGGACACTACGATTTTTATCATACATTCAAGTACCACTTTTACAATCGGAAAAGTGAAGAGGCCCCCATCTTAATTGTTTATGAGAACAACGGAACATTGATTGCGTTCCCCTTTTTAAAAAGGAGCATTGATGATGAATGTTCTGATTTGACCTCGGTCCACGGAAAGGTTGGACCCGTTGCCAAAATTGCGAAATCGACATTTGACAATACTGATTTTAAAAAGGAATTTGAAGAATACCTGATAGATCATAATATTGTATCAATATTTTCCAAACTAAACCCGTTTATCAAGGGACAGCACGCAATATTATCTGGTTTGGGCGAAATTGTCTGTACAGGAGAAAACATGTATTTTGATCAATTGGAAAGTGAGGAGGAGCAAATAGAACAATACAGTAAAAGTACCAGGAAAAAAATTAGAAGACTTCAGGAGTACGCAATTGTTAGGGAGTGTGAAAATGATGAAGAAATTGATTTTTTCATAGAGCAACATTATAGGAACATGGAGCGGATTGGCGGTTCTGAAGAATATTTCTTCTCCAAGGAATATTTAAAAAGCTTATTTGAGTATGAAATGGTGAACGCCAAGATTCTGTTTGCTGTGAACACGGAGAACAATGAGATAATGGCAGGTAAGCTAAATGTGCAAACCAATCAAATTGTGGAAAGTGAAATTGGCTGGACTGTGGATAAATATAGGGACAACAGTCCAATGGCCATTTTATGGGACGAGGCCAGAAGAATGTTCAAAAATGAAGAGATTGTTTGTATCAACATGGGCGGAGGTCCTGGAGGCAGAAACGGCGGGGTCATGTTGGGCAAAAGAAGGTTTACCAAGCACTATATAAATTTCCATATTTGGAAATATATTGTGGATTTGGAAAAATATAATGCATTATGCTCGGAGGAACAGTTGATTTCGAATTCGGACTTTTTTCCGAAATATAGATCTTGAAATTCAAAAAAAAAAGATGGCTGTGAACATATTATTCACTTGCGCAGGTAGGAGAAACTATCTGATAAATTATTTCAAGGATGCCCTTAACGGTAAGGGAAAAGTTGTTGCAGTGGACAGCAATTTAATGGCCCCGGCTTTGGTTGATGCAGATTTGGCCATCAAAGTTCCAAGTATTTATGATTCAAATTATATTTCTGCACTTGAGAATGTGATCAAGGATCATGATATCAATGCGGTAATTTCGTTGAACGATTTGGAACTCCCTATTTTGGCGGCAAATCGAAGCAGGTTGAGTTCACCATCTTGTAATATAATCATCTCTAGCCAAGAGGTAATCGAAATTGGTTTCGATAAATGGAAGACACACCAATTTATTGAAAGTATTGGATTGAATTCTCCTATGACCTTTATCAATTTTGAAGACGCAGTAAACGCTTTGGATGATGGAGCGCTTAATTTCCCAGTTGTCATAAAGCCTCGTTGGGGAAGTGCTTCCATCGGTATTGATTTTCCAGAGAATATGGAGGAGTTGGAACTGAATTACCGGCTTTTAAAAATTAGATTGGAACGAACGATATTGAAAAAAGTAAGCCAGCAGGCATCGAACGAAGCAATCCTAATTCAAGAAAAGGTGGATGCCGTTGAGTATGGAATGGATATTTTGAATGATTTTGATGGCAACTATTATGGAACCTATGCCCGAGAAAAAATTGGTATGCGCGCTGGAGAAACGGATAGGGCGCGATCTGTTTTAGATGATAATTTAGAAAAAGTTGGTAGGACTATTGGGAAAAACTTAGGCCATATCGGCAACTTGGATTGCGATGTTTTTTATGCCAATGGACAGGTTCATGTGCTGGAATTGAACCCACGCTTTGGAGGTGGTTATCCTTTTTCGCATGAAGCAGGTGTCAACATAGCGGCCATCTATATTGCCTGGCTACAAGGCAATACAGAAGTGGATTGTTTCGACAACTATGAAGCTGGGAAAATATTTTCGAAGTGTGACCGACTAATGGAAATTGGACGTATCAATGTTCCAATTGAAACCATAAAAATGAGAAGGTAACCTATCCGAACAATTTTCAATTGGATTTTCAATGGGTAACCATACCGGTTCTTACTTTTTTAGTCCACTGTTTTTTTGTTGTATTCTTCTATATTGATCAAACGGAAGCATAGGCCCTTGCATAAGAATAACATCGGAACCTTTAAGTACTTTTTGTGCTGTCTTCAGAAGAATTTTTAGATCTAAGAAAAACGACATATTTTCAACATATTCCACATCTTTTTCCAATTTCTCATCCCAAGATATTGCATTACGACCGGAAACCTGTGCCAATCCAGTAATGCCCGGCCTGACTGTATGTCGAAGTTGTTCTTTGTGCGTATAATAAGGAAGGTAGTGTACACGTAAGGGCCTTGGACCAATCAGGCTCATGTCTCCTTTAACGACATTGATCAATTGTGGAATTTCGTCCAGCGAAAATTTACGCATAAAATTACCCAACTTGGTAACACGTTCATTATCAGGTAAAAGATTGCCATCGTTATCGCGGGCATCGGTCATGGTCTTGAATTTCATAATCCGGAACACTCTTTCACCCATGCCCGGTCTCTCTTGGAAAAAGAAAGGAGAGTCTTTTGTGGTTATGATCATGTATAGATAAATTAGTATAAATACAGGAGATAAAACGAGAAGTCCAATTGAGGATATTAAAAAATCCAAAAACCTTTTAATGTAATTTTTATACAATGTACTCAATCTTGTTTTAAACTTGATGTTTGGCCATAGCAGTAATTAGCACCAATTGAATCAGGGTGTTAAATTATGATGATTAACAGTCTTGATGACTTTTCCAGGATTACCCACGACCACGGCATAATCGGGTACATCTTTAATGATGACTGCTCCAGCGCCGATCACGCTTGATTTACCTATCAATTTCACCCCTGTCATCACAATGGCACCAATACCAATAAAGCTCTTGGATTCAATTGTGATATTTGCTCCAATATTTGCTCCTGTGGAAATAAAACAACCTGTTTTAATTGTTGTATGATGGGCAATATTGGCATTTACGCTAATTATGGTAAAATCACTGATATTTACATTGGTCCAAATAAAAGAGTTTGCATGCAATACACATCCCTGACCCAAAGTGGCTGATTCACTTATGATTACGGAAGGATGTATTAAGTTTGGTAGAAATCCACCTTTTTCTACAATAATTTTTGAAATGTGACTTCTAATTGCATTATCACCTATTGCAACTACAAAATTGTTGTTTTCAACATCGATTTTGTTAAAATCAATGTTTCCTAAAACTGGAACAGAGTTTATATAATTCCCATGTTTAGATTTGTTATCATCGTAGAATCCAAGAACTTCATAGTCCAATTGGGTGACAAGTTCATATATAACTTCTCCATATGTTCCAGATCCTATGATTGATATTTTCTGTTTCATTGGTTTTAACTTGAGGTTAAGCGATTAGGAATGTTCCTTAAAGGTATGAATAATGTGTTTTTATTTGGGCCACTAATTTATGTTATAATAACTATGCTTCTCGTACCAAAATCGTTATTGCTATATTTTACTTAATAAATAGTTCATTGTAGCAATTCAAAATTTCTTGGTGAACATACTCACGTGAGAAATTATCTATCATGAACTTTCGAATTTCTTCTGGGGATTCTTCTATTTTTGTGGTTATTAGTTCCACCATGGCCTTGGTTAGGGCCTCAACGTCCTTTACGGGTACTATCAAACCATTTTTATTATTTCTTATTAGCTCATTGCATCCATTGATATCGGAAACAATGGAAGGAATTCCCATGGTACAGGCTTGCATAACTACATTTGGAAAACCTTCACGATAACTGGGAAATGCCAGAGCATTGGAAATAGCGAAAAATGGTCTAACGTCTGCTTGCCAACCAACTGAAATTATGGAATCATTACTTTCAATATTTTGTTCGGTTTCAAGGGAAATGGGATCCAGTTGTTTTTCATGCCCACCTACCAAAATTAATTTGATATCATGGAATTGTTTTCTGGTATCAATAAAGGCTTCGACCAATTCTTGCACACCTTTATCTTTAACAATTCGCCCTACAAATACAAAAACAAAATCGTTTGGCTCAATATTCAGTGATCTACGGAAATTTGCTTTAAAGTCCTCGTCATATAATTTGGGATCAAAATAATTTATGTCAATTCCATTGGAACTACCATGGCCAATTACTTTAAACTTCCAGGGCTTTGCATACTTCTGTTCCTCGACAAATTTATGAAGGCCGAATGAATTGGGATATACATGGGTTGCACAACCGTAGGTCAATTTTTCTACAAAATCCAATATGAGTCGTTTTAATCCTGTGGCTTCCATAAGAGGTAAGCCTGCAATGGTATGCAATCTGTGTGGAACACCTGCAAAATATGCTGCCATCATGCCCAAAGTGCCTGCTTTGGGTGTATGGGTGTGGACAATATCAGGTTTTTCAGACTTAAAAATTTTGTAAAGAGTCCAAAGTGCCTTTAAATCATTAATAGGAGTTATTTTACGGGTCATTTCAACGGGATAGGTCTTGATACCTTCCTGTATGCCAACCTCAGCAAGCCTGCCTTCTCCAGGTGAGGATATCCCTACCACCTCAAAATATTGACTCATGAATCTGAGTTGTCCACGGAGTAACCCACCCAATGAGTTGGGAACTGTGGTTATACGAATTATTTTTCTCTTTTTCTCTGCCATTCTAGTGGTTGAAGGAAACTAATGAAATGAAATTCCAAAATGAAGTATTTAATTGAATAAAATAATATTTCACAAAAAACTAAACGTTGATTATATGGTGCTAGTATTTTGAAAATATTTATATGGTTTGGTTTATTGGTTTTTGACAGTTTTCTACAATTTTATTTAAACGATAATTTCTCCCATAATTTTTTCATAAAATGATTGAACACTTCGTTTTTCGAGGTATTCATTAAAAATTGCTCTTTTAGCACTATTATCGTTTACCATTGCATTTTCCATGGAAATTGCCAGCGCTTCAACATCTTTTGTCGGACAAGTGTAAATGCCAGGAATTTTATCAATCCCACCAGCAGACAGGGTACTTACCACTGAATTGTTTTGTGACATCATTTGTAAAAGTACGTTTGGAAAACCTTCAATTCGGGAAGACATGACACAGGATTGAGCCATTTTGAAAAAAGGGAAAACATTCGTCTGAAAGCCCTTAAGATATACCCTGTTGTTTAAATTAAGTGCTTTGATTTTTTCTTCCAGAAATGGTCGTTGAGCACCTTCTCCCAAAATATAAAGGTTCAACTTGGGCCATTTGTCCTTTATCCTTTCAAATGCGTCTATTAAAATATCAAATCCCTTTTTTGGATGTAATGACCCTGCTGCAACAATATATGGTGGACTTTGGCTTAATTCTGGCATTGGTACCTTGGATTTTTCTGCAATATCTTCTAGATCGATCGGGTTTTCGATTACAACTACCTTTTTACTTCTCAACCAAGGAATGGATTCCAATAACTGTTCTTTCATGAACACTGTTTGGCAAATGACCAAATCTACCTTTTGATACCCAATTTTGTAGCCCAATTTATAACGTTGCAATTTTATACCCTTCAATAGTTTGAATATCGAATTTGATTCCCGAACAACAACCTTGGTTTTTTTTAAAAAGCCTATTCTTTTAAACAATCCTACGGCACTATTTATCAAGGTTTGGGTTGAGAAGGTATATCTGATCCTGTATCTGGAGAACACAAAAATTAAATAAGGATAAAGCAAAAGAAAATTTAGTTTTATCCACTTGGGACCAAACGGAAAGTAAACAACCTTGCCCTTTTGCTCCATAAATTCCCAGCAACCCATATTTTTTCTGCCAAGGCAAATCATCATACAATAGTGATTTTGCTTCACTAAATTTTTAAAAAAATTGATTTGCTGTAATTCCGACCCTCCACCAAAAGTGTCCGATAGGACAATTCCAAACCAATCTATATTATTTTTCTTTTTAGCCAAAACTTCAAATTTGCTTATGGGAAGAGGAATTTTTTTAAATCCTCGGCATAATTTTTATAGTAAAATGAGTTTATTGAGGTTTTCTCTGCATTTGCGCTGATAGATGCTGAGAGACCGTTAAAGTTGTCTATGATATAGGCAAGTTTTGCCTGCATGGAATCGTTGTCGTTAGGAGGCACGATAAATCCATTTATTCCATCTTCAATAAACAATGAATTATCGCTTACATCAGTAATGAGAACCGCTTTTTTTTGATTTAGGTAATCCGATAATTTTGTGGAAAATCCATAATGGTTTTGCAATGTGTATCCTCTAGGTATGACCAAAAGATTTTGTTGCGACAAGAAGGTGTTCAGTTCTTTGGTGTTTAAATTGCCATGGTAGACCAAGGAAATATTGGAAGTACCCTTCGAACTCTTAATGAGATAATTTTTATATGCGGTGTCCACTGGACCGCAAAGGTTAAATTGTATATCATATCCCTTTGTTCCCAAATTCAAAAGTACCTGGATGAAATTTTCCAAATTTTCCTTGAATGGTTTAATACTCCCCGAAAATCCTATATTAAACCTCCCGTTTTCGGCATAGGAAATATTGGAAGTCTCCAGATTATTAAAAGGGTCTGTCAGTATCGGTACTCGTAATGTTTGATTATTATATTTCATGCCATACTTTTGAATGGCCGTTGAAATACAGATCAATCCCGAGTAGCTTTTTAGAAAAACCTGCATTATCGAAAACGTGTTTTTAAACATTAGTTTTTTGAACGAATAAACAGGTTTCCTTACATCATATTTTCCCTCATAAGCGGACGAGTATTTTCTGATTTCGTTCAGTTCATTAAAAACACGTTGTCCCTTGAGACCCTTTAAGTAAATTAGTGACAATATTTCCAAATAAATGAGGGGGGAAGGGTAGAACAGAAAACTACTTTCAGCAGGTTGTGATTTTGAAAATCGATATAGGTTGCGCAAAAAAGTGATGGTTCCAAATAAAGATTTAGTGTCTTTTTTATGAGTTTGGACCCAGATATTGGTATCTACTTCGTTAAAATCTGAATGTTTGATCGTATTTGAACAGCAACTTACCAAATAAACAGATACTTTTTCTTTGGCAAGTGCCTTGGAATAGTACAACATTCGAGTTTTTCCAGCACTGTTTTTGGTGAAGTCGAAGTTACTGTAGATGTATAGTTTTTTCTGCACCTATGTGTTGGTTTTATTCCAGACAGTTCTGTTCACGTATCCTACGTAGGATATGATTATCCTTACCACTTTTTCACTGACATTGGGCATGCTATAATCGAAGACTTGTCTAAAAGTTCTTCCAGGATTTCTTTCCTGTACTTCTAAAGCAGCCAATCCTTGCATAATGCGTTCAGGGTTTAAACCTACCATCATTACAGATGCTTCTTCCATTGCTTCAGGTCTTTCGTGGGCCTCGCGAATGTTCAAAGCACGAAAATTCATGATGGAAGATTCTTCGGAAATGGTACCGCTATCGGATAAAACAGCATAGGAATTCAATTGTAGTGCATTGTAGTCCGAAAATCCAAGGGGTTTCAGAAATTGAACCAGTCTATGTGTTTTAAAACCAGTTTGATCGATCATGTTACGTGTTCTTGGGTGGGTCGATACTATAATGGGCATTTTGTAGCTCTCCGCAATTTGGTTCAATGAGGTGATAAGTCCTTCAAAGTTTTTTGGGTTATTGATGTTTTCTTCCCTATGCGATGAAACAACAAAATAGTTGTGCTTTTCCAAATTCAATTTCTGAAGCACATCGGATTTTTTGATTTTGTCTTCAAACTTATGCAAGACCTCGAACATAGGACTTCCAGTTTTAATAATACGATCTGGAGGAAGTCCTTCCCTTAACAGATATTCGCGTGCAATATCACTATATGTTAAATTGATATCTGCAATATGATCCACAATTTTACGATTGGTCTCCTCTGGAACCCTTTGGTCAAAGCACCGGTTTCCAGCTTCCATATGAAAAACGGGGATTTTCCTTTTTTTGGCAGGTATGGCACAAAGACATGAATTGGTGTCGCCCAATACCAGAAATGCATCGGGCCTTATATTTTCAAGGATTGGATCAATGGCTATCAAGATTTTGCCAACGGTCTCCGTAGCATTTTTACCGGCTGCGTTCAAGAAAATATCCGGTTTTCTTATTCCAAAGTCCTCAAAAAATATTTCATTCAGCTCATAATCATAATTTTGACCAGTATGTATCAAAGTATGATCAACGGCAGTATTGGCATCAAGTGCATTCAAAACACAGGCCAACCTGATTATTTCAGGCCTTGTGCCTACAACAGTTACAACTTTAAGTTTTTTCAAAAGCCTATTTTTTAAACGTTTTCAAAATATGTATCAGCATCATTTGGATCAAAAGGTTCGTTAATCCAGAAAAGCGTAATCAGTTCGGTGTCACCAATATTTTTGATGTTATGTGTGTACCAAATCGGCATATCAACATACGCGGGTTCATCCCCATCAAGTTCATAGTTTATTACTTGATCAGTGCCAATTTTACGCAATTGAATACGAGCTTTTCCTTGGATTACGGCAAATCGCTCTGCCTTCCGGGTGTGGTAATGATTGCCTCTAGTAATTCCGGGAACGGTGGTGGAAAAAGAAAATTGACCACTGGTCTGCGTTCTGGCTATCTCTACAAAACTACCCCTTGCATCAGTGTGTTTGGTGAATTTAACCGGATAGTGATCTGTGGGAACATAACAACGAAAAGTATTGAAAAGGTCCTTTTCGAAAGATTCATCCAAATTGGGAAAAATACCCTTTTCCATGTAATCGGATTTGAACCGGGTCAAAATGGAAAGAATTTCGGAAACTTTTTTGAAATATTGCGGAGGTACTACAAGCTCTTCCGAATAATTCCCAAGTTTCTCTGTTGCTTCCTCTCCGTTAATTGCCCCGATTATTTTTGAGACCAAATAATTTACGTATACCAGGCCTACCTCCCCATCATTGATGATTTTGGGTGTTTCTTCTCTTGCTATTTTATAACAGAAGGTCGCCACCACAGAATTGTAATTGGGTTTCCCAAACGGTCCAAAAACGTTAGGTATGTTGATGGAAGTGAATTTGGTTTGGTGCCGTTCTGCCCAATCTCGAAAAGCCTCTTTACCTTCTTTTTTGGATTTTCCGTATAGATTATCCCTTGATTCCTGAAGGGAGGAAGAAAACAAAATGTGTGGTTTACAGCCCGTTCTAATGCAGGCATCAATGAGATTTTTGACCAGTGATACGTTGGTATTGTATATCACATTGGCATCCTCATGCCGGTTCATGGCAGCTAGATGGACTATAACATCACAAGTGGAAACAAAATTTTCAAGTTCTTCTTCTTTTTCAAAGAAACTCTTATCAAATGGGACAAGTTCGAAGCCTTCACTTATATGAAGGGTATTATATAGGTGATTTCCAACAAATCCCGATTGGCCCGTTATACCAATTTTTTTCATGTGCTTTATCTAATTTATTTTCCACGTATCAATATTAAATCGATAATCGTCTTTTTTGGATTCTTCAACGGTCATATCTGAAAACACCATTAAAGAGGAATCATTCTCCAAAGGCCTGAATGCAGTGGCAGATCTTTTATCTATACAAAGTAACTTTGGTTGTGCGGCATCCAAGACAAAAATATTTGGCTCCATCTCCAAATCTGGATTTTTAAAATCAGTGACTGTAACCACAAAAACTTCATATCTCCCCCGTGCACAAAAGAACCACTTCCGTTCCAATTGGTGTCCTTGCCAACCCCTTAATGTTTTGTTCTCTCCAGGCTGGATTATGTACAGCCTTTTAATATCCGCCATATTGAAGTCATTGTCATAAAATAATTTACCACGTTGGTCTTCAAAAAGGTTGAATTGAATTTCTTTGGTCATTACTTTACAGGTTTTCCTGAATATAGTCCAATCCAAGCAACAATGATTTTAAATCATCCTCCTTTAATCTATTGGTATTATGGGAGTGATAATCCTCAATTGCACTGATATTGGTTTCGCCTTCAGAAAAGTACCGGCTATAGTTTAAGTCCCTGTTGTCTGCTGGAATTCTATAGAATTCGCCCATATCCTCGGCTTTTTGCATTTCCTCCCTGGTACAAAGGGTTTCATAAAGCTTTTCACCGTGTCGGGTACCAATGATTTTAATATCACTGTTCGAGGAAAAAATTTCTTTAATAGCGCTCGCCAAATCTCCAATAGTGCTTGCTGGGGCTTTGTTCACGAAAAGGTCACCTTGGTTACCGTGCTCAAAGGCAAATAGCACCAAGTCCACCGCATCTTCCAGCGACATTAAAAAACGGGTCATGTTGGGGTCTGTAACTGTAAGAGGCTTATTTTCTTTTAGTTGATTTACGAACAAAGGAATCACTGAGCCCCTTGAGGCCATGACATTGCCGTATCTGGTGAGGCAAACAGTTGTTTTGTCTCCAATGTTTCTCGAAGCGGCGACAGCAACCTTCTCCATAAGTGCTTTGCTAATACCCATGGCATTTATGGGATAAGCTGCTTTGTCTGTACTTAAACAAATAATTTTTTCAACACCATTTGCGACAGCGGCATCAATGGTATTTTGAGTCCCAAAAACATTGGTTTTTGCAGCTTCCAATGGAAAGAATTCGCACGACGGAACTTGTTTTAAGGCGGCAGCATGAAATACATAATCCACTCCATGCATGGCTCTTTCTATGCTATTATAATCTCTGACATCACCAATATAGAACTTGACTTTGTTGTTCTTAAGTTGGTTTCTCATGTCATCCTGTTTCTTTTCGTCCCTGCTGAAAATCCTGATTTCTTTAATATCTGTTTGCAAAAAACGATTTAAAACGGCATTTCCAAACGATCCGGTTCCACCTGTAATCAACAAAGTCTTATTCTTGAACATTTTTGTGTTTTTTTATAAAATTAGTATAATAGCCAAGCATCAATAAAAAATATAGACAACTGGCCAATATTTTAGTTACAATTGCTCCGGTAACCAAAAAATATTTGACCAGAAGTACATATCCCAATACATTAACGATACCCACAAAAAAAGCTGCATTACGTAAGGTGACACCTTCACCCTTTGCTCCGAGAAATCTGTTTATCAAATCCCCAAGGCCATGAAAGATAAAGCCAATGATTAACCAACTGGCCATACCTGTCACGGGAGCGAAACTTTCCCCGTAAAAAAAGATGACCACCCAATCGATCAAAAGATAAAATGCCACCAATGCCAATAACGAGACCAATAAACTGAATGCAAATACTTTTCCCGGAATTTTGGACATATTGGCAAATTGTTTAAAGAAGGTATTTCCCAAGACGGATGGGATAACCAAAATGGGATTACAAATGGTCAAAGCCAACATATAAAACCCTACTTGGGTATTATCCATAAAAAAAGAAATGCTCAAACCCGCAATATGGGTTGTGGCCACTCCTGCCAAACTGCCAATATAAACCGGTTTACCGTTGGTTTTATTTTCCAGCAACAATTCTTTGTAAAGGGAGCGACTAAATTCCAAGATGGGTTTCAATCTTATGAGTTGAAAAACAATCACCAAGAGAAGGCATGAGTAATAAATGGATAACAGAAGGGTAACGTTTATATCAACATAATTTTTGATGCCATAAATTATGAGTAGATATATGGATGCTGGCAATATGCTCAAGAAAGCCATTTCATAAATACGATGCAAGCCTTTTAAAAGTAACAAAATTGCAAGTTGGGCGGAAATTGCCATTACAATAAACAAACAATTTCGAATAACAGGACCAAGGGCGTTTTCAAAAAAGTAGGGCTCTAGCCAAGAGAATATCAAAAAAATGATCATTCCAACAATTGAAATACCTCCAAGTATGTAGACGAACAGGCCAATAAACTTCTTTTCCTTTGTATCATCTGAGTTAATGGCCACCAATCGTGAAATTGATATGAAAAGACCTACCGAAGTTAAACTGGCAATAAATCTGGCAACGGTTTCTATGAATTTAAAATCACCAAATAGTTTGGGGCCTAACAATGAAGTGTTCAAAATGCTTACCAAAACATTTAGTGGTATACTCAGAAAACTGGCACCATACATTACAATTACCTTTCGCCAGGTGTTATTGATCTTCATGATAAATTATTGCTTAATTTGTAAAGGACCCTACCTAGGATTATGGTGACAATAAAAAAGAACAGATCAATTGTCATTGTAGTATAAATGGCCAACCCCAATAATGCCAGAAGCCATAGAATGAGTACAAAGCACTCAACTTTTGTTTCATAGGAAAGGTTTTTACGCAATAGCATTTTAATGGGTAAAATACCAGTGAGATAAAAATAGCACAGTACAGGTATCAAACCACCCCACCATAGCAAATAGAGCCATTGGTTGTCAATGTAATAAGCCTCTTCATATCCTGCTCTATAAGAGACATTCAACCCTCCTCCCGTGATAAGCTGCCAAAAATCCAATTGACTTAAAAAAACTTCAATTTGTTTGGTTCTTGTATCATTGGTCCCTCTATTAACAAGTAATTCCAATGAAGTACTGAATATTTCTGTATTGATCACGAAAAAAGTAACACCCAAAATCCCCAATCCAAGAATAACAAAATAATTGGTTTTGTTTTTGGTGTGGTAAAAATCAAATATCAACGTGATAAAATAGATTATCAAAAAGGATCTTGTTTGTGTAACCAAGGCCAAGATTATCCCCATGACCAAGATGAAAACCCGTAACCATTGAAGCTTTTTATTGGGTTTTAAAATCAGAAAAAGGTAGGGCACTATCCAAATCATATTCACGGCATAAACCCTGTATTTGGCCAAGGCTTGTCCTCTCCACATTCCAACACCAAAATCGATAAAGCTATATATTGTAATTATAGAAATGAATAGTGTGCTAATAACCAAGAATTTCTTAAAAAAAGCATAGCGATTATCATTGTAGGATACAAACAGCAGGCCAAGACAAACCCAAGTGCCAATTCCCTTTTCATCCATAAACTGGGTCATATTGGTGATATCGCCGCCACTAACAACAAAATTAAGTGATATGTATGCCAATAGCAGCAAATAGGCAAAAAACACAGAAAAGTGATATTTTGAGCGTGCCAAAAAAATGGAAATAAATACCGTTAAAAAAACGGCGACTACCGAAAATATACGAAGGAACCGTTCCGGTCCTAAGGAGTTGTTTCCAAATGTGAGGTAATTGTAGAGTCGTTCTTGGGCAAAATACGCGAAAAACAAATTGAAGAACAACCCCATAAACAATAATATGGATACAATTCGTTCAACTTGCTTTTCGTTATTCAATTTAGTTGTTGGTTTGGGGTTGATTTAAAAGATTTTAATCAAAGTCTTTTGGCCTTGCCCTTCTCCAAAATAGATTTTACATCATACACTACGCTATTTGGATTGGTTATCGCTCCCATATCCAAGTCTAAAAATTGGTTGTGGGCTACGGCAAGGATAACGGCATCAAACTTTTCTTCAGGTAAGGTTGTTCTTGTTGCAATGCCATATTCATGCATAACTTCTTCTGGCGAGGCCCACGGGTCAACAACAGTGACGTTTGTTCTATAGGAGTTAAGATGATGAATTACATCAATAACTTTGGTATTTCTAACATCCGGGCAGTTTTCCTTGAAGGTAATGCCCAAAACAAGAATTTTCGAATCTTTTACCTTCAAATCGTTGCCGATCATTTGTTTGATGGCTTCTGAAGCAACATATTCACCCATACTGTCATTGATTCTTCTTCCAGATAGGATGATCTCGGGATGATACCCCAACTCCTGAGCTTTTTGGGCAAGGTAATAGGGATCTACTCCAATACAATGTCCCCCAACAAGGCCAGGTTTAAAGGGCAAAAAGTTCCATTTGGTGGCAGCAGCTTCCAATACTTCACCGGTGTCAATACCCATAAGGTTGAAAATCTTTGCCAGTTCGTTTACAAATGCAATGTTGATGTCACGTTGCGAATTTTCAATTACTTTGGCTGCTTCGGCAACTTTAATTGAAGGGGCCAAATGCGTACCGGCCGTAATTACTTTTTTGTAAAGGGAATCGATTATTGTGGCTGCTTCAGGGTTGGATCCTGATGTTACTTTCAATATTTTTTCAACGGTATGGTGTTTATCTCCAGGATTAATTCTTTCAGGAGAATATCCCACAGAAAAGTCCTTGTTAAAAACCAGACCGCTATATTTTTCCAAAATGGGCACACAATCTTCCTCGGTTGCCCCAGGATACACGGTAGATTCGTAAATTACGATATCATTTTTTTTTAAAACCTTGCCTACAGTCTCACTGGCTTTGATTAAAGGAGTTAATACCGGTCTGTTGTTTTTGTCCACAGGCGTTGGGACAGTAATAATAAATATGTTGGAATTTTTGATGTCTTCGGGGTTGTTGCTGCAAAATAGGCCCACCTCCTCATTATTGGAATTTTTGAGGACAGATCGAAGAATTTCTTCATCCACTTCCAAAGTGATGTCCACCCCAGATTGTAATTCATTTACCCGAGTACCGTTAATATCGAATCCTGTTACGGAATATTTGGATGCGAAAAGGGCTGCTAGAGGCAATCCAACATATCCCAAACCAACCACTGTAATACTATGATTTTTCATTATGTCTTATTTTTTTCCTATCTGAAAGTATTCAAATCCACTTTCAATTAGTTTGGCATGATTGTATTGGTTTCTACCATCAAAAATGATGGGTGCTTTCAATAGTTTCTTTATTTCATCGAAATCTGGAGAACGAAACTCTTTCCATTCTGTCAACAATATCATGGCATCAGAGTCTTTTAGCGTTTCATATTTTGAATCAAAATAGCTTACCCCATCAATATTTTTAAGGTAAAACCCTTTAGCCTCTTGCATGGCCTTTGGGTCGTATGCATTTATTTTGGCTCCACGTTTTGCCAACTCTTTTATTATGTAGATGGCAGGTGCTTCTCTCATATCGTCGGTTTCTGGTTTAAAAGCCAAACCCCAAACAGAAAATGTAAAATTGGATAGATTTTCTCCAAAGCGGTCGATTACTTTTTTGGCAATAACCAATTTTTGTTCATTGTTCACATCCTCAACGGCCTTAATGAGTTTGGGGATGTATCCGTTTTCTTCGGCCGTTCTTTGGAGTGCCTTTACATCTTTGGGAAAACATGACCCCCCATAGCCACTACCGGGATAGATGAAACTATATCCAATACGGCTGTCCGATCCAATTCCGATCCTCACCTTGTTTACATCAGCGCCAACCAATTCACAAATATTGGCTACTTCGTTCATGAAGGAAATTTTGGTGGCCAGCATTGCATTTGCCACATATTTGGTCATTTCAGCAGATCTAACATCCATTGTGATTAGCCGATCCATGCTACTCCTGAAAAATGGAGCATATAGGGCTCTCATTTTTTCAGTAGTACTGACATCGTCAGATCCTATGACAACCCTATCCGGTTTCATAAAATCGGAAATGGCATCACCTTCCTTAAGGAACTCAGGATTGGAAACAACACTGAATTCTATCTCTAGGTTTCGTTTTTTGAGTTCCTTAGAAATGGTTTCCCTTACCTTATCAGCTGTTCCGACAGGTACCGTGGACTTGTCGACCACGATGATTGGTTTGGTTATGGTTTTTCCAATTTCGGTGGCAACGGCAAGAACATATTTTAGGTCAGCCGACCCATCCTCTCCCATGGGTGTTCCAACGGCAATGAAGGCCATATCTGAATCATCCAAATGATTTGCTAGTTCCGAGTCAAAGAAAAGCGTTTTGTTTTCAATATTTCTCAGAACCATTGGTTCCAAACCGGGCTCGTAGATTGGAATGATTCCCTTTTTTAGTTTTTCAATCTTGTCTTGATCAATGTCAACACAGGTTACTTTATTGCCCATTTCAGCAAAACAAGTTCCACTTACCAAGCCGACATAACCAGTGCCTATTACAGTTAATTTCATTGTGATTTAGTTTTGTTTTAGGTTGCTCCAATACCAGTCCACTGCCTCTTTCAGCCCTATTTTAAAATCGAACTGGGGGTCATAGCCCAATAAACTTTTGGCTTTATCAATTGATGCCAGTGAATGTGGGACATCACCATCCCTAACCTTACCATATTTAGGTTCTATATTCTTTATGGCAGGGTCGTATTCCCCTAAGTATTCCACAAGAAGGTCAAATAAATCCTGAATCGTGGTTCTATCCCCACATGCTACGTTATAAATTTGATTAACGGCATTTTTATCTTCGGAGACAATAGATCTGATGTTCATTTCAATGACATTATCGATATATGTAAAATCCCTGGAATAGTTACCATCACCGTTTATTGTTGGGGATTCATGTTTCATCAATGTCATGACAAATTTTGGGATAACAGCTGCATAGGCGCCGTTCGGGTCTTGTTTTCTTCCAAACACATTAAAATACCGTAATCCGATGGTTTCAATACCAAAAGTTTTTGCAAAAACATCAGCATAAAGTTCGTTGACATATTTTGTGACCGCATAAGGCGATAACGGTTTTCCTATTACATCCTCAACTTTGGGCAGACTCTTGGAGTCACCATATGTTGAAGAACTTGCTGCGTATACCATTCGTTTTACCCCTGATTCTTTAACCGCCCATAACATGTTCAAAAAACCTGAAATATTTACCTCATTGGTTTTCATTGGATTATTGATTGAGCGAGGCACGGAACCCAATGCGGCCTGATGGAGAACAAAATCAATTCCTGTGCAGGCTTGCATACAGGTTTCCAGGGTTGTGATGTCACCTTCAACAAATTCGAAATTGGGATGCGCTAATAATTTTTCAATATTGGTTTTTTTTCCTGTTGAGAGGTTATCTAGACACCTAACCTTATTGCCGTTTTCCAAAATGGATTCGCATAGGTTGGAGCCGATGAATCCAGCACCACCGGTAACAAGAATAGATTTATCTGAATTTAATTTCAAATGTTTGATGTTCATTTTTTATTTTTTAGGACATTCATGCTTGAATAGTTACTAAAATCAAGTTCGGGGGCCGAAATATAAAATTATAGTTAAGGAAAAAATAATTTCCATGTTGTTTACGGATTTTTGGACCCGGTTTGTCCGTAATAAGTTTTGTACCAATTGATGAACGCTTTGACCCCTTCTTTTATTGGGGTATTGGGCGAATATCCATAATCTTGTATCAAAGCATCAACATTTGCCCATGTTTTTTCCACATCGCCAGGTTGCATATCCATCATTTTTTTCTGTGCTTTCAGTTGTAGCTCTTCTTCGATGGTTTGGATAAAATCCAATAATTTTACAGAGTTGTTATTCCCAATGTTGTATACTTTATAAAGTTCCGAGGAGTTATTATCCCTGGTATGCTTATCTTCAATAATGCGCACAACACCTTCTACGATATCGTCTATAAAAGTAAAGTCACGCTCCATTTTGCCCTCATTGAAGACTTTTATGGGCTCACCAGCTAAAATTGCTTTGGTAAACAAAAACATCGCCATATCAGGTCTTCCCCAGGGGCCATAAACAGTAAAAAATCGTAATCCTGTAGTTTTAAATTTGTATAAATGGCTATAGGTATGTGCCATTAGCTCATTACTTTTTTTGGATGCTGCGTACAGACTGATTGGATTATCAACATTGTCTGTAACTTCAAATGGAATTTTGCTGTTTAGTCCATAAACACTGGAACTACTCGCATATACGAGATGTTTGACGCCATTGTTTCTACAACCTTCTAGAATGTTCAGGAATCCCACAATGTTACTGTCTATATAGGCCTGCGGATTTTGCAAACTATAGCGTACACCAGCTTGAGCTCCCAAATTACAGACCACTTCTGGCTTTTCTTTTTCGAATAAATCAGCAATGGCCTTTCTATCCTCCAAATCCATTCTAATAAATTGAAATTTTTCCGAAAAAACGTCGCTGTAACAATAGGTGTTGAAATGCTCTGCATCACTATGCGTTATGCCCAATTCCTTCAGTCTATCGAACTTAAGGTTAATGTCGTAGTAGTCATTGATATTGTCCAGGCCCAAAACAGTATGTCCCCTTTCCAAAAGCTTTTTTGAAACATGGAAGCCTATGAACCCAGCGGCTCCCGTCACCAAAATTTTCATAGTAAAGTAATTGCCTGCAAATATTGGAAAATCAAATCAAAGTAGATTTATAACTAGGGGTATTTTGTTCAATTGCCGTATAATTCGTTGAATGGCCCGTTAAAATGGAACAGGGTATAAAAATATGTTAAAACAGACCCCATGCCATACTTTTTTGAAGAATGCAAGGGCATATGTTAATGCTTTGTTATTAAAAGATGCAGTTTGTCGATATAACGCATCTTAAACGTTAAAATAACTCGATGAAATGGTCCATTTCCTCGATATAATACGTATTGGTTCTGTGTAGATTTGAAAAACAAACTGACAAGAGGTTGAACATAATATACTTGATTTGACGCGTATTGTGCATTTCATCGAATAAGTGGGTTTTTCGTCTATTATTTTTTTGCTAATATTTAATTTTAAATCCCAAAACGTTAATTATCATGAAATACCCCAACTCATACTTCATGTTTTTATTTTTATTTATTGCCATAATCTTCTCTTCCTGTAATAAGGACGAGGATTTGTTTGTAGAGGCGGTTCAGGATAGCATTGATGAAGAAATTGTAGACCAATCTAATCCTATTAATGATACGCCTGATGTAAATCCAGTAAATGATTCTACAGTTTCAACAGATTTAAAAGCGTTTCCAACAGCTTACGGTGCTGGATCCTATACCACTGGTGGTAGGGGAGGAAAAGTATTGTACGTAACCACTACCGAGGATACCGGAGCCGAAGGCAGTCTTAGGTGGGCCATTTCCCAACAGGGTCCACGAATTGTTGTTTTTAAAGTGGGTGGCGTTTTTGAATTAACAAGAGGTAGGTTAAAATTAGGACCTCTTAACAACGACCTTACCATTGCTGGCCAAACGGCACCAGGGGATGGTGTCACTATTTCTGGTGATTATCTACAAATGAGCAATGTGGATAATGTTATCATGCGCTATATTAGATTTCGCGGTGTCCAAAATGGTGCCTACCAAGCGGACATCATAACGGGAATTGATTGTACAAACATTATAATTGATCACTGTTCGGCCAATTGGGGGAGGGACGAAATATGGAGTTTTACTTCCTCAAGAACCATAATAGGACAGGTTACAACTGGCAATATTACAATTCAAAGAAGTATTCTGGCAGAAATGGACCCGGATCATAGCACTGCAAGTCTGTACGGAACAATAAGTGAGGAATACAAATCCAATTCAGGAGATTTTTCTTGGAATCAGAACTATGCCTATAACATAAGTCATAGATTTCCAAACACATTGGGTACGGGTAAATTTGAAATTAAGAACAATGTAGTATACAATTGGGCCTATAGATTGACTTCAGCGTATTACGGGGCGGAAGTAAATCAACAAAACAATTATTATAAAATGGGCCCTAGGACTTTAAGAAATGCAAACGGAAATGAGGGTGGAGATCTATACGGTGTTTTTAACAGGGTAGGTAATAGTGGTACGGAACCAACTATTTACGCTAAAGGAAATATTGTGCCAGGGGTAATAGACGATGTTAATGCAGATAATTTTGAAATGTGGCGTTGGTTTATGAATACAGACGGCAAATCAAGACAGAGTGTTGTGCCACGAACCATGGAAAAGTCTACCGAACCACAGCCATTGGGTAGCTCTTTGCCAATGTTGGCAGCTGCGGAAGCCTATAATTCGGTGTTGAGTGATGTAGGTGCAAACAAAAGCTTAAATGAAGATGGTTCGTACAGAATAAATTTAGATAAACTTGATTCTGAATATATCAGTGCCGCTTGGAACAATAGTGGAAGCAGTGCCTATAGAAGTGTTTCAGAATGGGTTTTGCCATCATATGACAATCCAAACAATACCAAACATTATCTAGATTCTGATAATGATGGGATGCCCGACACTTGGGAAGTTGCCATGGGATTAAACCCTAACGTTGATGATAGTTCCGGTGATTTGGATAATGATGGTTATACAAACATTGAAGAGTTTATCAATTTGGTGGACCTATAAGATTTAAGCAAACTTTATTGCCCAAAGCCTACTGATTTCAGTGGGCTTTTTGTTTTTAATCGAGAATTTACAACATATAACGAATTGTCAATTCGATAGATTGATGGAGTTTGGGATTCGTATTAACTTAGCATCAAATGTTAGACCTAACCATGCAAACTACTGTGCTTAAAAAAATTTGGTTATCACCTCCCCATATGGGTGATAACGAACAGGCTTACGTAAAAGAGGCCTTTAATACCAATTGGATAGCCCCATTAGGCCCCAATGTTCAAGGTTTTGAAACTGCAATCGAAGAGTTTGTCGGAAATAATACTTATGCCACTTGTTTAAGTTCCGGAACAGCAGCCATCCATTTGGGTCTTCAACTACTTGGTGTTGGCCCTGGTGATGAGGTACTTTGTCAAAGTTTTACATTTGCCGCTTCAGTTAATCCCATTACTTATTTAGGGGCTTTCCCAATCCTTATCGATAGTGAGAGGGATACTTGGAATTTATCTCCTGAGCTCGTCGAAAAAGCAATTGAGGATAGATTGGCATTTGGCAAAAAACCCAAGGCCATTGTTGCGGTCCACCTTTATGGAATGCCCTATAAAATAGAGGAAATCCATGCTATTGCCAAGAAATACGATATTCCGGTGGTTGAAGACAGTGCTGAGGCACTTGGAAGTTCCTACAATGGTATAAATTGTGGCAGCTTTGGTGATATCGGAATATTATCTTTCAATGGAAATAAAATCATCACAACTTCTGGTGGCGGTGCCATGCTCTGTAAATACCAAAGCACCAAGGACAAAGCAGTGTTCCTATCTACTCAAGCAAGGGATAATGCCCCACATTACCAACACTCTCAAATAGGCTATAATTATAGAATGAGTAATGTGCTGGCTGGTATAGGTCGGGGACAGATGGAAGTTTTGGAGGACAGGGTTGCGGCAAGAAGAAATAATTATCAATTTTATAAGAAGCAACTTTCTGAGGTACACGGCATCTCATTTTTAGAGGAGCCAAACGGAGCATTCTCCAACAGATGGCTTACTTGCATACTTACAGATTCGTATGAGACTAGGGAGGCTTTGAGAAGGAACCTAGAAAAAGAAAATATCGAATCAAGACCTTTATGGAAACCTATGCATTTACAGCCGGTGTTTGAACAAACAATCTCTTATGCCAATGGGGTAAGTGAGGATCTCTTTAAAAGAGGACTATGTCTGCCAAGTGGCTCCAGTTTGGAAATAGAGGATTTGGAAAGAGTATGTCAAATCATTAAAAACGGATTAAAATGATCAGGGAATTCTTTTATAGGAGCGGAAGGAGATATGCTTCAAAATGGACCGTTTTGATCATTGATTTAGGGATTGTTTCCGTCTCGTTCATTTTGGCATACTTCATAAGGTTCAATTTGAGTTTCAACTTTGATGTTCAAAGGCTATGGACCCAGTTGCCCATAGTTGTTTCACTATTTTTATTGGCTTTTTTTATATCGGGTAGTTATAAAGGTGTAGTGAGGCATACGGGTATAAAGGATGTATATGCAATTTTTAATGCAGTATGTTTGGCCAGTATTGGGGCAATTGCTGTGGTCATGGTTAATAGATATTCAGGGTTTGATAATGAATTTACTATTCCGTTATCCATTATTATAATTAACAGTCTTCTTACTTTCATTGCCCTTGCGGCTTCAAGATATGTGTTTAAGATGAGTTATGAGGCACTCATGAATAGAAATGAGGCCCCAACAAAAAACTTGGTGATTTATGGTGCTGGCGAATCTGGGATCATCACATACAATACCTTGACCAACCATTCCAAAATGAGGGCCAGGGTTATTGGGTTTGTTGATAACAACCAGCAAAAGGTGGGAAAACAAATTAACGGAGTCAAGGTATACGACAAGTCTGTATTGACCAGGGAATTTGTTAAGTTCAACAATATCTCAGAGGTCATTTTTTCTATACAAACCATTAATCCCAAGCAGTTGAGAACTTTGGTCAACGAGATTGTAGATCTTCCAGTAAAAGTGAAAATAGTACCTCCGGTAGAAGATTGGATCAATGGTGAGCTTAAAATTTCCCAAATAAAGCGCGTACAAATTGAAGATCTTTTAGATCGCCCACCTATTGAGATTAGAAATAGCAAGGTTGAAAAAGACTTTGATGAAAAGGTTATTATGGTTACTGGCGGAGCCGGATCAATTGGGAGTGAGTTGGTACGGCAAATATGCAAGTACAATTATAGGACTCTCGTTGTTGTAGATCAGGCAGAATCTGCATTATACGATCTTCAGCAGGAGTTGAAACAAGCTGGATTTTTCAATTTTGTTCCCATTGTCGGAGACATAAGGGACAAAAACAAAATGCGGGTACTGTTTGAAGAGTATAAGCCGGACCGAATTTTCCATGCTGCTGCATATAAACATGTCCCACTTATGGAGCAGAATCCGTATGAAGCCGTGAAAATTAATGTAGCCGGAACCAAGACCATTGTGGATTTGGCCGTTGAATATGATGTGGAAAAATTTGTTTTCGTTTCCACGGACAAAGCAGTTAATCCTACCAATGTAATGGGGGCGACCAAACGCATTGCAGAAATGTACATTAGCTGTCGTCAACAAGAAGGTAAAACAAAATTCATAACCACCCGATTTGGAAATGTGTTGGGCTCTAATGGTTCTGTTATTCCATTGTTCAGGAAACAAATCGAAAAGGGAGGTCCCTTAACGGTAACCCATAAGGACATCACTCGATACTTCATGACCATTCCAGAAGCATCCCAATTGGTTTTGGAAGCAGGTGCTATGGGGCAGGGTGGAGAAATATTCATTTTTGACATGGGGGAATCTGTGAAAATTATGGATTTGGCCAAAAACATGATCAGACTTTCCGGCTTGCATTATCCTGATGATATCGATATCAAAATTACTGGGTTGAGACCAGGAGAAAAGTTGTATGAGGAACTTTTGGCCAACGGAGAAAATACGCTACCAACTTACCATGATAAAATTATGATAAGCAAAGTCCGTGAAATTGATTATGGGGCAACCAGAAGTATGATTGATGAATTGTGCATTTCCAATCTATTCTTTAAGGACAATGTGGTACAATTGATGAAAAGTATTGTACCGGAATACATTTCCAACAATTCCGATTTTTGTAAATTCGACAAAAAGGAACCACAAACGGATTTGAATAAGAAATCTGAAGTGCGGTTTTCTGAACTCAACAACTAAAAATGAATCTTCCTATGTTCCAAAAATTTAAACCAGCATTAATTGCTGTCGTTAGTGCATGCTTTGCTATCTCGTGCTCTCCTTCCAAAGATGTGGTCTATTTTCAAGATGCTGCCCAATTTGAAACTTTGGTGGATGATAATACCTTCACCACAAAATTCAAAGTGGATGACTTGGTCAGTATTCACATTTCTACATTGGACCCGGAAGCAAGTGCTCCGTTCAATTTGTACAGAGGTGCCGAGGAAGGCACGGGAATGCGTCCTGAGCAGGTGAATTATTTGGTTGATAAAAACGGAGAAATTGATTTTCCGGTAATTGGAAAAGTAAAGATTGAAGGACTCTCTCCAAGTGAGACCAGGTCTCTGCTCCGCGAAAAATTAAAAGATTATTTAAAGGATCCCATTATCAACATAAGAATCAGAAACTTTACGGTAACTGTTCTTGGTTCGGTTAACAGGCCGGGAACCTATCCCATTAACGGGGAGCAAATTACAATAATGGAAGCCTTGGGCTATGCAGGTGACATTAATATCAAAGGTAGGAAGGACAATGTAATGGTGATTCGGGACTTTGACGGAACAAAGGTTTATAACCGAATTAATCTCAATCAAAAGGAAGCACTCAAATCTCCAGTGTACTATTTAACCCAAAATGACGTGGTATACGTTGAGCCCAATAAATCGGGGAAATCCCAATCAAGCCTCGATCAAAGAGCCTCTATAGCAATTTCCATAGTATCAACTTTAATAACTTCTGCAGTTATTTTACTGACCAGAAATTAAATGGTTCGAAAAAGGAAATGAACATATTCTCAATCAAAGCATGAATAAAACAGCTGAATTTAATTTAAAAGAATTAATCAATTCTTATTTCAAGTATTGGAAGTGGTTTGTCTTAAGTGTTCTTTTTTTGTCACTTTTAGCTTTCATTTTTTTGCGCTACTCTATTCCCAAGTACAGTGCTACTGCGAAGATTCAGATTTTAGAGGAGAATGGGGCATCTTCCGAGTTGAGTGTTTTACAGGATCTTGATGTCTTCTCGGCAGGGAAGACCAAAATTGAAGACGAAATAGAATTATTAAAATCTAGAAGCAACTACATTCAAGTGGTCAAAAAACTGAGACTCAATGTTAGATATTTTGTTTTGGGGAATTTAAGAGATGATGAATTATATGGCGAAGATTTTCCTTTTACGTTAAATTTTATTTCCCCGGATTCAGTTGTAAATAAATCGAGACATATATTTTATGTTGATCTAGATTCAGATACTTCTTTTCAATATGGAGAGGATATCGATGCTCCATTTAAAAAGTACGATTATGGTGCCAAAATAAAAACCAAGATTGGAGATTTAATTTTGGTGCCCAATAATCAATATTTAAGTGAGTACAAAGGGAAAAGGCTAAAGGTGGATATAAATCCAATTCCACAGATTGCTGCTTATTACAGGGAACAAACCCTTGTGGCTCCTTCTGATAAAATGTCCAATATCGTAAATCTATCTTTGGTAGATCCTATCCAAGAAAGAGCTATTGATGTAATTAATGAATTAATTTTAACAAATAATCAAAACGCAGTTGATGATAAAAAGGCAATTGCGGATCGTACCACAAAATTCATCAACGATAGGATTACCGAAATTTATAGCAATCTTTCCTCGGTAGATCAGACAGCGGAATCCTTCAAAGAGAGTAGGGGAATAGCTGATTTGGGATCGCAATCCAATGTGAATTTTACCCAAAGTGCGGCGAGTGAAAGACAGTTGCAAGATGCCAGTATTCAATTGAATATTGCCAATTCCATGAAAGACCTTATAAGTGATCAAGAAGGATATGATATTATTCCCACCAATGTTGGTCTAAGCGATCCTGGCATAGCCAATGCCGCACAACAATACAACACCTTGGTCGCTCAAAGGAATCGATTATTGGAAAGTTCCAATGAGAAGAATCCTGTAATTGTAAAATTGGACCAGCAATTGGAAACCTTAAAAAGGGGAATGCAGTCCAGTTTGAACAATGTTACCAACAACCTAGATTTGCAAGTTAATAGCTTGAGCAAACAATTGTCTCAAATTAATTCCAGAATATATGCTGCCCCAAGTAATGAACGTGCTCTCAGAGACATTTCCAGACAACAGCAAACAACCGAATCCCTTTATTTATATTTATTGCAAAAAAGGGAAGAATCACAAATCACCTTCGCTTCTGCAGCACCAAAGTCCAAAATCGTGGATTCGGCCTATGGTTCAAATTTGCCAGTTTCACCCAAACCAAGAATTATATATTTAGCGGCGATTATCATCGGGTTATTGATTCCTTTTTCAATAATCTACATTAAAGATTTGTTGGATGATAAAGTTCACAACAAATTGGATTTGGAAAAACTGGTGGGTGATGTCCCCGTTCTGGCAGAAATTCCCAAAATAGGAAGAAAAGAGGTCAAACTGGTCCAAAAAGATGATCGTTCCGTGCTGGCCGAGTCATTACGAATTTTACGTACCAATATCGATTATGTTTTAAGAACAAGGAAATCTGGCGAAAAGGGCAATATCATTTTTGTCACGTCAAGTGTCCCTGGAGAAGGAAAGACCTTGGTTTCGTCCAATCTCGCAACAATTTTTGCCAATACCAATAAGAAAGTATTGTTGATCGGGGCCGATATTAGAAACCCTAAGCTGTATACATTTTTCTCCAACGATGACAGCTCCAGCAATGTGAAACTTGTTAGGGAAGCCAAAATAGGTCTCACGGAGTATCTCAATAATCCAGATCTTAACCTGAAGGATATTCTTGTGCCAACCACTGTAAATGCAAACACCATTGATGTAATTTATTCTGGTAAGATACCTCCAAATCCCTCTGAATTGTTGATGTCGGATCGGATCAAAACCCTATTTGAAAGCGTATCTGAAGTTTACGATTATGTTATTGTGGACACAGCTCCTTTAATGGTTGTGACAGATACTTTATTGATCAATCAATATGCCGACCAAATCCTGTACATTACCAAAGCTGAAGTTACAGAGAAGAAAGCCTTGGAATTCCCACTAAAGTTGATCCGCGAAGGTAAACTCAAAGGACTTTCGTTTGTGGTGAACAATGTAAAACAGGCAAATTTAGGCTATGGTGGCAAATATGGTTATGGCTACGGCAAGTCTGTTAAAAAGTGGTGGAGTTTTTCCTAATCAGAAAAAGGAATAGATTGTATTTTCAATAACTGGCAATAAGTGTTTGAGTTGTTTTTTCGAGACTCTGGTCTCTTTTAATAATTGAAGCTGTCGCATATTGTGCACGTCGGAACCCACAAAGTCGATTTGTCGATCTTCCAATAGTTTGCAAGCCATTTTGGTTGCCGCATCTCCGTAGGAGTCCGGATTAAGGGATAACAAGTTCATTTGAAAAAGAATTCCTGAGGCCTTCATGGCCGGATACTTACCATACTTCTGGTGTAGGTACATGTATCGCTCAGGATGCGCAAAAATGGGAAATAATTGGTTTTGTCCTATTTTCTCCACTGCCAAATCAAAATTAAAGGAGGGCTGTAAATAGGACATTTCAATCAAAATGTACTCTTTGTTTATCGGAACCACTTGGCCTTGCCCCAATAAATTCTCAAAGTTGTCGTCGATCATGTGTTCGGCAGCATACTCCACAATTGGATTCAAATCGGGAACTTTCTCCAAATGTTGGATTAGTAAATCATGTGCAGCTTTGATTGTTTTCGGAGTGTTGTCATATTGGTTGTGCATGATGTGTGGGGTACAGATTAGCTTTTTTACCCCCAATTCCGAAAAACCACGCAACAGTTCCACGGATTCCTGCACCGTTTTGGCACCATCGTCAATACCCGGAAGAATGTGGTTGTGAATATCCACCAATCCATGCAAGTAGTCGGCCAAATACACCTTCCTGTGGAAAAAATCGAACATGTCTAAAATTTGGATTGCAAAGATAAAGGATATGTATCGTTAATTTTAAACGAAGGAGTTCAAATTAATTCGTTGGTGCCCCTAAAACAAAGAACCGGTCTTTTTCGACCGGTTCAATGGATTCACTACTTTATTTCTTTAACTAAACTCAAGTACGAATATAGGGCATAGATCAATGGTAACGGATTAACAAAAGATCAAAAGGATTAACGAAAGATTAATAGGGGTAACCAAAAGGTAAATCCCTGCTGTTTTTTTGTTTATTTAGCACCATGCTCTCCAAAAGAAACATTTATGTACTTGTTTTTGTTGTGTCCGTCATTGGACTATTGGTGGTACAATATCAATATTTAAGGGTAGGCCTAGGTTTGGCGAGAGCACAGTTTTCTGAAAAAATTGACAAGACTCGTACCGACATCAATCAGGAACTGGCAGAGTTGAATTCGCTAACATACACCATCGGAAATGTCATTTTAAAGGATACCTCAGAGGTAAGGATAGGGTTGGATAGCCTAGAAAAGACGGCTCAGTACTATTTAAACGATTATATCTCTTATCAGTTGGGCGTATCAGGCATCGATGCGCCATTTACCTATTCTTTATTTGCCCGTGATTCAACGGTTTATTTGAGTTCGGTTAAGAAGCATTTAAGTGGGGAGGACAGGCTTACTTATCCTATTAAAATTGAAGGTTATTTACCGGAGCTTCTAAAGAAGGACATTGTGCTTGAATTGGGATTTGACGATCTAAACAAATATTTTTTAAGCCAGTTGAAAGGATTGACCATACCGGGGCTCATTTTCTTGTTGGCTATAATTGTTGTTGTAATTTGGGTGCTTCGTTCCTTTTATTGGCAAAGAAACATTATTACCACCACCAACGACTTTATCAATAATTTGACACATGAACTAAAAACCCCTGTTTTCTCTATCGGCCTGGCGAGCAAAATTTTGGAAGAGGATATCCCGGAACAAAAGAAACCGATTGTTGAACTGATAAGGCGGGAAACCGAACGATTGAAACAACATATCGACAAGGTTTTGGAATTGGCCAGTCTGGAATCGGGCAAGAAATTGATGCAGTTCGAAATAATCGACTTTAAACAGGAATTGGAGCGAATCTGTCAGGATTTTTCGTTGATCGCCAAAAGTGAAAACATTGAATTTGAGTATCAATTGGAGGATGGCAATTATACAATCAAGGCCGAAAAGTTCCATTTGGAAAACGTAATTGCCAACCTGCTCGAAAACGCCAAAAAATATGCCGATGAGCCTGTAGTCCGACTCAGGGCGCAGTTAAAAAACAGGCGGTTGCTCATTGCCATTTCTGACAATGGCCCGGGCATTGCCAAATCCGATTTGAAAAGAATTTTCAGAAAATACTATAGAGTCAAAAATGGAGATGTCCACAAGGTGAAAGGCTACGGACTCGGTTTGGCCTATGTGCAAAAAATTATTAGAATGCACCGGGGAAGCATTTCGGTGGATAGTGAACTGGGAAAGGGTACAACATTTACCATATCCCTTAAATTGAATAGCGATGGACAAAAAATATAGATTGATTTTGGTGGAGGACGACCCCTCACTTGGATACCTGTTATCCGAATATTTGGGTATGAAGGATTTTGATGTAACCTGGACCAAGGACGGCCAAAGTGCATTGGCCAAAATGGAGTCCAATGTGTTTGACTTGGCCATTTTGGATGTTATGTTGCCGGATATGGACGGTTTTGAGCTTTCACAGAAAATAAAGGCCCTAAATCCAAATCTACCTTTCCTGTTCCTGACTGCTCGCTCATTAAAAATTGATGTGCTCAAAGGATTTGCCATGGGGGCCGTGGACTATTTGAAGAAACCCATTGATGAGGAAGAATTGGTCGTTCGGGTCAACGCGTTGTTATCCAGGTTGGTTGCCGAAGAAAAGGAGGAAGAAATCGCACAAAATTATCAAATTGGGGACTATACACTGAATACGGAAAATTTTGAACTACGTTATAAAAACCAACCTATTAAGCTAACGGGAAAGGAATTTGACCTTTTGGCCCTGTTGGCCAAAAATCAGAACCAGCTTTGTCCACATAAGGAGATTTTGACCACCATTTGGGACAAGAACGATTATTTCAATAAAAAAAGTTTGAACGTATTTGTCTCGCATCTTCGCAAGCACCTATCCAAAGATTCCAGGATCAGTATCGTTAATGTCAACCGGCGTGGTTTTATGCTTCGGGTGGAAGAATAAATATTTAACGGGCATGGCTTGGTTTTTGAGGTAGGAATAGTATAGAACCACAAATCTTGTTCCCCATGTTCCGATTTTTCCGAAATAAAGAATCTAAACCCGACTTACAACAGTTGGATTGTTTGTATCGACAGACAGTCTCCCAATTACCGGTTAATGAACAGATTGCCTATTGTACCCGATTGATTGACCGTACTAATTATCAATTGCAACAGCCTTGTCCCAAAAAGGATTCAAAATGCCTGAAAGAACTGTTGCTGGCAGCCATCGCCGAAATAGATAAACTGGAATTGATAAGGCAAGTAAGTTGAAGGATATCGTTATTGACTTAAATCAATCATTTTTTTTGCCCTTGGCCATAGTTTTGTAAGCCTTTATAACAATTGGTTTATGAAACGATATGCACTGATTTCTGGTGTAGCCTACCTATTGATATTCGCAACGGGGTTCTATGCTAATTTTACCGTACTGGAATCCTTGGTCGACTGGGACAATATGGCCAATACCACTCAAAACTTTGTCCAGTTTCATTCAAATTTGGGATTGGGGTTGCTGGCTTTTCTTGCCATGCTATTTTTTGATGGGGTGTTGGTATTCACACTATTCCCGTTAACTCAAAGTGCCCATAGAAAACTGACCTACGTGGCATCCAGCTTACGCATGTTGCATGCGATTGGCTTTGCCATCGGCTTATTTGGGCTGTATAAAATATATCGCACGACCACAAATGTCAAATACCAGGGTATTGAAGGGCTGGAATGGACGATTCAACAGGCTTTGCATCATTTTGATACCGTTTGGACCATAGCCTTGGTCTTGTTTGGCATTCATTTGTTCCTATTGGGCTATTTATCCATCAGGTATAGTGCCTTCCCAAAATTAATCGGTTTGTTTTTGGTGGTAGCGGCTTCGGGCTATGTGGTCGAAAGCGGTGCCAAACTCTTTTTGCCATCATATTTTGACTATAGGCACCTATTTGAATACATAGTTATCTTTACCGGGATATTAGGGGAGTTCACACTTACTATTTGGCTACTTGCCAAGGGTTTTCTTGGTTTCAAAAGGAAAGAGGCATAGTATCACCACAAAACTTGTAACAAATTCAGCATTTGGAGTCTAACGGATTAGAGTAAAGTCAGGTCCAACAATAATCATTTAATGCGCAAGCATGTTGATTCAGATTTATACCTACAAAATAAGAACATTTTGAAAACACGATTAGACCCCAATAAAAAATACCCCATGATAATGCCTGATGGCACTGAGATAAAGACCGTGGTTCATTTAAACCAGGTAATCGACCATCCAAGAATCCAAATAGGCGACTTCAGTTATTTTGGGCATTTTGAGGTTTTGGATAATTACGCCGGTTTTTTGGCTCCCTATCTTTTTCCATTGAGTCCGGAAAAATTGGTCATGGGCAAGTTTTGCCAAATTGCCCATGGGGTGCGTTTCATCACCAGTTCGGCCAACCATTTTATGGGTGGGTTTTCGACCTATCCGTTCAACAATTTTATGATGACCCCAGAAACCACCATGGATGAAATACAGGCGATGTTCCAAGTGTCCGAGGCAAAGGGGGATACAGTAATCGGCAATGATGTTTGGATTGGAATGGAAGCGGTGATCATGCCCGGGGTTACTATTGGTGATGGCGCCATAATTGGTTCCAGATCGGTTGTGGTTAAAGATGTTCCCCCGTATACCATTGTAGGGGGCAATCCGGCCCAGCCTATTAAAAAACGTTTTGACGATAGCGTAATACATGCTCTGTTGGAAATTCAATGGTGGAACTGGCCTATTGAAAAAATCGAAAATAATTTGGAGGCCATATTGAACACAGATGTCAAAATTCTTAGGGATATCGCGTAAAATGCAGTAAGTTTAGGATAGCTAATTGCAATTCAAATTCCATGAAGAAGACTATCCTATTTTTTACACTCATTTTTTTATGCACCCATGCATTTGCCACGGAAACGAAGCTAATGGTCCGTGCCAAGGCCAAAGATGCCAAGTTTGTGGGCAGTTCCATCGGTGGAGCGCATGTAATCGTTAGAAATGCCATCAATGGACAAATTTTGGCAGAAGGGACCACCCAAGGCAGCACTGGGAATACCGATTTGATCATGAAGACAGCCAAGGAGCGATTTGGCCAAATTTCGGAGGAAAGCACGGCAGGTTTTTTGGCCATTGTTGATATTGACGAACCCACTTTTGTGACCATTGAGGTCATATCACCCATTAATAAAAGAAATGCACAAGTACATGCCACCACAGAATTATGGTTGCTGCCCGGTAAGGACATTCTTGGGGATGGGGTAGTGGTGGAGATACCCGGATTCGTCATTGATATTTTAAAACCGAACACCCATCAGTACATTCCATTGGCTTCCTTAAAAGAAACAGGGTTGGATATCAAGGCCAACGTTGTAATGATGTGTGGTTGTCCCATCGAGGAAGGGGGCTTATGGGATTCCAAAATGATGGAAGTCACGGCCTTTCTTAAAAAAGATGGTAACCTTATCAAGGAATTACCGCTTAAAAATCTATCCCGCAACCTATTTGAAGGGAATGTTGCCATTTCTGAGGCTGGCACCTATGAGCTAACCGTAACGGCCTATAATGCGACCACGGGCAATACCGGAGTGGAAAAGGTAAACTACGTGATTACCAACTAAAAATCTTTTGAAAAAGGCACTGTTCATAAAAGTGCCTTTTTTTATTTCCTCCTTTTGATATGAAAAAAATCTTCCTTTCGAGTGTCGTGATGGCCATATTGGTGATGGGCTGTAAAGAAACGGAACAAACCCCTGAACTTTTGGATGAAGGCATTCCATTGGCAATGGCCGATTATCGGAAACAGCAGGTTTCCAATGTGGTGTACGACCTTTCTTTTGAAATCCCCGATAGCATTTCAGCACCTATTCCCTCCCGGTTAAAACTTCATTTGGAGTTGAACGATTTGAAGCAACCCTTGTATCTAGACTTCAATGCAGATGCTGCCCTGTTGCACGGACTTATTGTGAATGGAAAAACTCAGGAAATTGAACATCAAAAGGAACATTTGATCATATCCGAGGGATTGCAACTTGGGGACAACACAATTGAAATCGAGTTTCATGCAGGAGAACTTTCCTTGAACCGTAACGAAGATTTTTTGTATACCCTTTTGGTGCCAGACAGGGCAAGTACCCTATTCCCCTGTTTTGACCAACCCAATATCAAAGGCAAGTACGTTCTTTCTGTTTCGGCGCCTTCGGACTGGAAGGTTTTGGGCGGAGCCCCGTTGGAGTCGAGTCATGTGAATGGCGATCGGATTCAATATGAATTTGGGGAGAGCGACCCCATGAGTACCTACCTATTTTCGTTCGTTGCCGGTAAATTTGAAACTCAAACCGAAAATCCGGGTCTCTTCAATATGGAATTTCTTTACCGGGAAACCGATTCAGCAAAAATTAAGTCGAGTGTCATCCCTGTTTTTGAACTGCATCAAAAAGCCATCGACTTTTTAAAGGACTATACCCAATACGATTTTCCATTTCAAAAACTCGATTTTGCAGCCATTCCAGGGTTTCAATATGGGGGAATGGAACATGTGGGGGCCATTCAATACCGACAATCAGCCTTGTTTTTGGATGAAACCGCCACGGAAAACCAACAATTAAGCCGTGCCAAACTCATAGCACACGAAACGGCCCATATGTGGTTTGGCGATCTGGTTACCATGGATTGGTTCAACGATGTGTGGATGAAGGAGGTGTTTGCCAATTTTATGGCCGATAAGATCATCAATCCCACATTTCCTGATATCAACCATAGGTTGAATTTTATGAACTCCCATTATCGCGGGGCCTATGGCGAGGATAGGACACGGGGTACCAATCCCATCAGGCAGCAGTTGAACAACCTGAAGAATGCCGGAAGTTTGTATGGTGGCATCATTTACAACAAGGCTCCCATTATGATGCGGCAACTGGAAGCGGCCATCGGCGAAAAGGAATTTAAGGAAGGCATACGGGAGTATATCGCCAAGTACGCCTACGGCAATGCCACTTGGAACGATTTGGTGGATATTTTGGACCAAAGAACGCCCAAGGACTTGAAAAAATGGAGTGAAGTTTGGGTAAATCAATCAAGTAGACCGGTATTGTCGGAATCCATTATTTACCAAAATAACAAAATAACCTCCTTTACACTTTCCCAAAAGGCGGAGGACGGTAGTGATAAATTGTGGCCACAAACTTTTGAAGTGGCGCTGGTTTACCCAGATAGCACCTACACGTTGGAGGTTTCCATAACCGATAAAAAAACCGAACTAAATGGGGCAAAGGGTTTATCTGTCCCACAGGCCATCATTTACAATTCCAATGCCTTCGGTTACGGGGTGTTCCCAATGCAACCCGATGATGTTAAGATAATTCCTGGTTTAAAAGATGAGGTGGCAAGGGGCTATGCCTATTTGAACATGTACGAAAATGTGCTTACCGGTAATTTGGAGGTGAAAAAGGTAATGCCCGTTGTACTGCAGGGCATTCAATCCGAAACCAACGAACTCATCCATGGACTACTTTGTGGTCAGGCTTCCGGTTTATTTTGGGGCTTTTTGTCACCGGAAGAACGGGAAATTGTGCAACCGGATATGGAACAGGTACTTTGGAAGGAACTCACTGAGGGCAAGCACACATCGAATTTTAAAAAGAACATCTTCAATCTTTGGAAAGGTATGGCATATTCCAAAAAAGGAAAGGAAAGGTTGTACCGCGTTTGGAACAAGGATATGACCATTGCCGACCTGCGGTTGAACCAAGATGACTTTACCAACATGGCGATGGGTTTGGCACTTTTTGGGCATGAAGCATCCGATGTTATTTTGGAAACGGCGAAGGAGGCCTTGACCAATCCGGATAAGATAAAACGATTTGAATTTTTGAGACCCGCCCTATCATCGGATGTTTTGGTCCGAAACCAATTTTTCGAGTCATTTCGCGATGCCAAAAACCGTGAGAAAGAAGCTTGGGTACTGACCGCCTGTGGCTATCTTCATCATCCGTTGCGGCAACAGGAGTCAGTTACCATGGTGCCCCTGGCTTTGGATTTGTTGGAGGATATCCAAAAAACCGGTGATATCTTCTTTCCAAAGCGCTGGTTGAGTACCACAGTGGGCCAATACCAATCTGGGGAAGCCTTACAAATGGTTGAAATGTATTTGGAAAGTCGTCCAAACTTAAATCCTTCACTCAAAGGCAAACTACTACAGGCCACCGACGACCTGTACCGATACCAAAATTTGCTGGGGAATTAGTTTTTTTGGGAAAGTCTTTTTCGAATTCGACTCAACGATTCGGGTTTAACGCCCAAATAGCTTGCTAAATAATATTGGGGTACCCGTTGTAATAGGGCAGGTTGATGCTTCATGAGGTTCAAATAACGTTCTTCGGGGGTTGAGGTCATGAACCGGGCCAATTTTTCTTGCTGCGCACCAAGTTCCTCTTCGATGGAAACACGGCAAAGCGATTCGAAACCGTCCACTTTTTTAAAAAGTTCCTGCTCCATTTCATACGTGAGTACGGCCAATCGGCAATCTTCCACACATTCCAAATAATGGTTGGCTGGAATCTTCAAATTGTAGCTCTGCAACGAGGAAATGGCTTCTTCTTCCAAATAAAACTCTGTGGTGCGTTCTTCCCCATCAATTACATAGTACTTGCGCACAATGCCCTCAATGTTAAAATAGGATTCCCGCGATATCTGTCCTTCGCGAAGTAAAATTGATCCCTTTTCAAAAGATTTGATGGGTATGGAGGATGCAATGATTTCCCTTTCTACACCACTTAAGGGAAGGAACCGGGCAATAAGATCTGCGATTTCATTCTTCATGGTGCGCTAAAATTACCCAATTATTTTATACACAGATGGTTAAAGAAATATTGACTTTTATTACCGTTGAAGTATGTAACATTTGTTACATAATAATTAACATAAATATCTGATAAACAATTATATATATGATTGTTATCATAGATTTTTCAGTTTCATGAAATTAACTTGCACAGTGATTTTTTAAAGTTCGAGTACCATGAAAAAAATTGTATTGATGGTGATTGCCGTTCTAGGAACAGCAACACTTATGGCACAGGATAGGGATAGGGACAGGCTCCAGGATCCCGATCAAGACCGAGACCGTGATCGTTTAATGTTGGTTGACGGAGATGTACTGCAAATCCGTGATCGCGACCAAATTCGCTTGCAAGACCCCATTACGCTAAGCGATGGAACGGTTGTTAATCCAAATGGAACCTATATGACCCGTGACCGGGACAGACTTAGGTTAAAAGACGGTGAATGTTTGGATAATGATGGTATCAAATACCGTAACGAATACCAATACCGTTACAAAGTAATGCAAGCAGATAAAGGCTTGACCAATGCACAGATCCAGGAACGAAACCAAAACAGGTTCCAGGTAATGCTCATTGATGGGGAACTTTATCAAATTAGAACCCAATCACAAAATAGATTGCAACAACGATTGGAGTTGGCCAATGGCGGCGCCATTGATCCCGATGGTTCTTATATGAACCAAAATCGTCAGCAATTGAGGCTTCAAGATGGTGAATGTTTGAACCTAAACGGTGAAAAGTTCACCAACATGTACCAACATCGTAAAATGATGCTTCAAAAAAACATGAAGAACATCAAGAACATGAAGTCCAAAAAAGCCAATCTTCAAAAGAAGAAAGGTGGACAGATCATGTAATTGACTTTGGGTTCGGGGCCATGCCACCTAGTACGGTGGCATGGCTCTTTAGCCATCAAAATGTTGGGTCATGAAACAAATTGTTTTCTTCTGTTTAGCGCTATTGGGCACATTTTGGGCCTACGCCCAAAAAACGACCCAAGAAAAAACCAATGACGAGTCTTCCTATTTCTTGGTGGACATGAGTTATATGAACGATGCCGTTTTTATGGGGCGCAGGGATTCCATTGCTGCACCTTATCTTCTACCATCCATTGGTTACTATGACAAGTCGGGATTTTTTGCCGATGCAACGGCGTCCTATCTTACCAGCTCCGATGAACAACGTATCGATTTATTTTATTTGACCGGAGGGTATTTGTTCGATACCGACAAATGGAGTGGCGGTATTTCCGGAACAGCGTATTTCTTCAATGAAGCAAGCTACAATGTGCAATCTGAGGTAGTGGCCGATATTACTGGATTGTTGAGTTATGATTTCAAGGTATTGGAATTGTCTGTTTATGCCAGTTCCTATTTTAACAAGAATAGTTCTCCCGACCTCTTCTTGGGATTCTTGGCCGATAAAACCATCTATGCCTTCGAGCGGAATTTAATGATCACGCCCCGAATTTCAGTATTTGCTGGATCTCAATACTTTTATGAAGAGTACTATACCACCAGTCGGTTGGGCAGTAGGAAGGGTACAGGCAGTGGAAGTGGTCAAGGAGGTACGACCACGGAAACCATTACCAATGTGGAAATCGCAGAGGCCTCCGAATTCAATATTCTGAACATGGAATTGAGCCTACCGATACAACTGCATCAAAAACATTTTATCTTTTCATTTACCCCCACATGGGCGTTTCCCCAAACCAGTGCCACCCTTACCACGGACGAAGGTGTGTTTGAGGAGGATTTGGAGAATGTATTTTACTGGTCCTTGGGAATCAGTTATTGGTTCAATACCAAAAAGAACAATTAGGATTTAGTCTTTTTTGGGTAAGTACAATGTAAAGGTTTGGCCCTGTGTTTCTATGGCATCCAAGTGTCCCATAAAGGATTTGTCCTTCTTCAAAAAGTGAATGTGCACAAAACTGTCGTGATGGGTGTAAATCCCCTGATGGTGATCCGAATAAAATCCGATCAATTCCCCTTTGGTTCCTTCAAAAGAAAATTTTTGTGATTTTATCCCTTCGCGAAATCCTTCAACATCAGGGTTTCTCGGAGTAACAATATGTGCCGTCAATCCATCAAAAGTGCCTTTTATCCGAAAGGGAAATGGTTGATCGGTATCATACCCATTTGCCATTGCGATTTTGGCGACCATATCTTGAATGTCTTGGACGCTTTTGAAGTTTCCTTTAATGTTGAACGATTTCCATTGATCAACATGGGCATACACAAAAAAGGGAGCGCGGATATCCCAGCTTTCTCCCACTTCGTAACTGCCCTCCACAAAAGCAGTGGCAAAGTAGGGCGTGCCGTCCACAACGGTTATTTCGCCCTTCATTTTATCGTAGGGTCCCATCCCGAACAAATGGGATTTATTGGGAATGGAATCCAACCACATATTGTAGTCATAGGTGTTTCCCATGGCATTCATGGCACCTGAATAATGCACATGCGGCATTTGGGCCTGTAGGTTGATGGTGAATAGCGCAATGGTAAGTAAGGAGGCAAGGAATTTTAAGTTCATTGTTATGTTGAATTATAAAATAATGTTGAAAAGATAGCCCGAAAGGATGATGCAGAGCATCACCACGCCGAAAAATATGCCGATCAATTTAAAGGTCATCACTTTTTTGAGCAACATGGCTTCGGGCAATGAAAGCCCCACAACGCCCATCATAAAGGCAATGGCCGTACCCAAGGGGATGCCTTTTGCCACCAAAACCTGGACAATGGGTAGGATACCGGACGCATTGGAATACATGGGAATGGCAAGGATGGTTGCAATCGGGACGGCGAGGAGGTTTTCCTTGGCCATGTATTTTTCAAAGAAACCTTCGGGGATATAGCCGTGCATCAACCCACCGATAGCAATACCGATAATGACATAGGGGAGGACCCCTTTCAATATCTTTAGGGCTTCCTGCCAAATAATGGGCAAACGTTGTTTAAATGATTGTTTTTCGGCCTCAAATCGCTCTTGATCACGTTGTGCATTGTCCAACACTTCCTTGGCCCAAGGTGTGAGGTGTTTTTCCAATCGTAACTTTTGCAAAATCAGCCCGGAAATTGTGCCCAAAAGAATGCCGCTAAACACGTAAAGGATGGTGGTTTTTACCCCGAACAGTCCTACAAAAAGACCTATGGCCACTTCGTTCACCAAAGGTGAGGTCACCAAAAAGGCAAAAGTGACCCCTAAGGGAATACCACCCCTCACAAATCCTATAAAAAGCGGTACGGATGAACACGAACAAAAGGGGGTAACCACACCAAATAGACTTGCCATGAGATATTCGGCACCGTATAATTTGTTTCTTGACAGATAGTTCTTGACCCTATCAATAGGAAAATAGCTGTTCACAACGCCCATTAAGAAGACCACAGTGAACAACAACAGCAATATTTTGATACTGTCGTAAATGAAGAAATCCAAGGCTTTGGCCAGATGGTCTTCAGGGTTCAATCCCATGACGCCATAAACCAGCCATTGGGCCATATGTTCCAGCCAATCAAACATTTGGTTAAGCAATTTATGTTATCGCAGGAAGGCCAGTACTTCATCCTTGGAGGGAACGCGTCCTTTGAGGACCACATTTCCGTCCACCACCAATGCAGGGGTAATCATTACATTGAATTTCATGATGTCTGCAATATCTTCCACTTTTTCCACCGCAGCATCTATTTGATGTTCAGCGACCACATCTTTTACGACTTTGGTCAAATTTTGACATTTGGGGCAACCGGTACCCAAGATTTGAATGGAGTGTTTCATCGTTTTCCTGTTGAATGTTTACTCAATAATATTTATCGAATTTCATCGCAAATTTACGATGGGACGGTACGGAAAACTGTGACTTTTATCACATTGGTAAAAATTAGAGGTGTTGGAGGGGAATGCAGGTTTAAAAAATTAGACCCTTTGTAATGTTTTGACTTTACTTGCGTCTCCATGTCAAAAGATGATTCCTTTTGGAACAATTATTACACCCTTTTAAACAAGAATCAGTTTTTGATACGGTTTAAGTTTGGAATGAACTTAGAGGAACGCATCAACTTCAATTATCTTAAAACGAACTATTTTAAATGAAAACTTTTAGATTAAAATTAAGCATCACACTAGTATTTATATGTTTTGTAACCTTTGGGGGCTTTGCCCAAATTGCAGAAAAAATTGAAACTACCACGGAAAATCAACTTTTGGGTCTGGGTACCTATCATACTCTAAAGTCTGGGATTTTAAATGAAGACAGACCGGTTATAATCTATCTTCCAAATGAGTACAAAGAGAATTCAGAAAATTATCCTGTACTCTACTTGTTGGATGGACTTGGGAACATCAAACACCAAGTGGGTACCATGGAGCTTTTAACGGAATCCGGAATAATTCCCCCCATGATCATTGTTGCCATTGAAAGTTTGAACAGATCTAGGGACTTGACCCCTTCCAAAGCCGGAGGGGATGTCTATGGAGGTGTTAGCGGAGCCGGTATTCCACAAAGTGGCGGGGCACCTAAATTTCTTGATTTTATAGAGAAAGAACTGATGCCCTATGTGGAAACCAATTTTAGAACCCATCCTTTTCGTTTACTGGAGGGCCACTCGTTTGGCGGTCTGTTCACAACGTTTGCCATGATGGAAAGGCCCAGTCTTTTTGATACATACATCGTTCAATCCCCCGCATTGTGGTGGAACAAGGAAGAGATGACCCAAAAGGCCAAAGGTTTCTTTTCAAAAGATGCCAGCTTTAACAAAACGGCGTATTTCGGTATCGGTGGCGGCGATGGTTGGGGAATGCGGCAGGAATTGATCCACTTTGTGGATGTGCTAAAACAGAGCGCCCCCGACGATTTTAAATGGATGCACGAGGAAATAGGGGATGAAGGCCATGACGATGCTCGGCTGCTATTGAATTATTACGGGTTGAAGTTTGTGTTCAACAATTTAAAGTTATCCAAAGAGACACTAACCAATTTTACGGAAGAAGGATTTTTAAAAGATGAGTTGACACTAAAGAAAAAATATGGTAACAAAGTCAGGAGACCTGCGGGAGACTACTTCGATTTGTTTTCAACATTGATGGACGAAGGCAAAGACCTGGAGGCGATAACAGTGTTGAAAAGAGCTGCCGAGGCATATCCAAAATATGCGGTGCTACAGAAAACGTTGGCGCAATTGTATGAAAAAACAAACCAGATAGATGAAGCCATAACAGCCTTGGAACAAGCAATCCTGATTTCCAAAAAATTAAAATTGGGACAAGAGGATGGCTATCAAATGGAAATTGACAGGTTAAAAAAGACAAAATAATGTTATGAAGATCCTTTTATTGATGTTTGGTTCACTACGGATGGTTATCGTTTAATCCAAACAATCTCTATTGAAAAAATGCTCGGGTCAATAATGGTGATCATCTATTGGCCTGGGCACTTTCTTTTTTTGACTAATTGTATCTGTCATCTGTTTTTTGAAGTAATTCTTAAATAATAACCGTCGGGATCTACCAACCTGAAATCTGTTAATCCCCAAGGTTGGGTTTTTAATGGACCATGTAAAGGATAACCGCTTGATTCCACCTGTTCATATACTTCAGTGACATTATCCACTTCCAAAACCAATTCTACACCATACCCTTTTTGAATCGTACCGTCTTTAGGGTTGAAATGATGGTCTTCGGAAAGTTTACTGAGGGGCCCAATCCCTAAGGTGACATTTCCTTTTTTCACCGGTTGATAGGAATGATTTATTGCGGTGCCTTCCATTTTAAAGTCCAATACCCCGGTATAAAAATCCACCGATTTTTCCATGTCTGAGGTGAATAATTCCAACCTTAGGTTCATACCTGCCTCATGGGGTTGTTCCTGCTTGGTCGAGCAGGATACCATTAAAATCAGTGATGAAACGAATACAGCTAAAGCAACTCTCATTTGATGCATTTTTTTGTATTGATCAATAGCAATATAACGTTAAAGTTTTTGCTTTGATTGGCCAATCAAAATTATTTCCTGCAAACCTATGGTAGAGAAACTATAATAATCTTAACCTACGTTAAGAATGGATGGTTGGGAAGTTTAAAATGCATTTTCATGCCTTCGTGGGTAGCCTTGAAACCTAAGGATTCGTAAAACCGAATGGCATCGGGGCGTTGTTTATCAGTGGTCAGTTGCAACAAATGGGCACCCCGCTCCTGAGCTCTTTTTATGGCCCATTCAAACACCACTTTTCCAATGCCGAGTCCCCGATGATCCTTGTGCACACGCACCCCTTCAATCTGTGCGCGAATGCCGCCTTGGTAGGTTAAATAGGAGATGAAGGTCATCTGAAACACGGCAATGATCTGTTCTTCTTCATTTTCAACCACGATCAATTCTTGGTTTGAGTCCGAATCGATTCGCTCAAAGGCATCGTAATAAGTTTTAGGAAGGGGAACCGTGTAGTTTTCCCGTTTGCTTCCTAAGGCATCGTCAGCGATCATTTCAACTACAGTCGGTATATCCTCGATGGTTGCTTTTCTGAATTCCATCATCTTTCTCTCTTTTTGCTCTCTTTGTTCAATTATGGTCCTTCTTCAAAGTTAATGCGGTTTATTCTTGAATCTCCTTGGCAGACAACATCTTACGGCTTAAGGACACTCCATGAATGACTACTTGTTCAATAGAATTGTATGCCGTGATGTCCTCCAACGGATTTTTGTTCAGAATCAATAGGTTGGCTTTTTTTCCGGTTTCAACAGTGCCAAAATCCTTGTCAAGTTTAAACGCTTTGGCATTATCAATGGTTGCCATGGCCAATATTTTTCCTAAAGGAATAGCTGCTTGCTCCATTTCCAACATTTCCAAATACCCATTGTAGCCCGGAGGATTTCCGTAGGTTGGCGATGACGGGGTATCGGTGCCAAATAAGATGTTACCGCCATGGTCATGCAAATATTTCAAATTGGTTTTCCCTTGATTGGAAATTCGGTTGAAATTGGCTGCAATGATGTTTTTGGGAGCACCGCCAAACACATTGGCATACATTCCATCTACATTTAATTTATAATACTCAATGAGTACTCTTGGCAATACATGTTCCAACTCAGGGACATTCAAAAAATCAGGATTGGTAAGTGCGTTCAACCCATTGATTACTTGTAAGGTGGGCATGTAACCTACCTTATTTTCAATTTCGGTATCCAAGACTTTTTTGATTTCCTCTGGAATAACTTTGGTGGAATCCAATCGATGATTGCCCCAGTTCCAAAGGCCGTGGGCGATTACATCCACTTGGGCTTGCCCCAGAAAATCATGTGCTTCCAAGGAATTTCCATGGACGGCCAGCACCAAATTATTGTTATGGGTTTCCTGTCTTATTTCTGCCATAAGCTCTTTGGAAGGAGTTGGGAAAGGGGGTTGGGTGGGGTCAAAACCAGGTTCGTAGTACGTTTTTAAGACAATGGCACCGGATGCAGCTATCCGTTCGGCAACAGCTTTGGGAGTGTGGTTTTCCTTTACATATTTTTCGGGGATGGGATAGTCCTCATTTTCTTGGTAAATGAAGTTGGGGATTTCATCATTCCAGTTGGAAAGTCCATAACCATTCCCAATAACCGCGCCCCCACCTGCAAAATAAAGGTCGGGCCTAATTTCAGCCTTTTGAAAATCAGCCAATCTTTCAGGTTTGGTGGTCCCCAAATCAATCAAGGTAGTATACCCAAAATAGAGATAACTTTTGGGAAGTTGCTCTTTAAATGTTGTGACAATTTCAGGGTTTTGTAGCTCCTCCTCATCAGACAAGGCATCGGTACCCGTAACATGCACATGGCTGTCAATAAGCCCTGGAATGACATATTTTCCCGTAGCATCGATGGTCTTGAAATGCCCATTTATGTTTGGTTTATCCGTTCCAATGTAAACTATGCTATCCCCGTTGATCACAATAAAGCTTTCAGGAGACAAGGCTTGGTCTTCCGGGGATATGATTCGGGCGTTTTCAATGACCAACCCGTTTGTTAATTGAATTTCAGTTTTTTGTGTTATGCAAGAAGCTAATAGGAATATGGATAAAAGGTATAGAAATGTTCTGTTCATTTAAATTTTCTTGGATTTAGTTAATCTTATTGAGTTTTGATATATATGTTTCCAATACGGGTTCATTATTGGCTTTTGCAATTTGAATGGCTTTGGAGTAATATTCCTTTGCTTTTTCGATTTTTCCGATGGCCTTCAAGCAATTCCCCATAGAAAAATGTAAGATGGAGGCATCTGGGAACTTTTGAAGGCCCAAATTCAATGTTTCGATGGTTTCATCCAATTTGTCATTTGCCAAATAGTAATTGGCAAATCTATCGAACCATCTGGCTTGTTTGTAATAGTCCTCCATAAACTTTTTTCCATCAAATTCTAGCATGAACAATTCAAACATTTCAAAATTACTCTCGTTGAGCGCCTGTACCAACAGATAATGTTTGGTATCGGCATGGATGTCTTCTGAGACCTGATACTTTTCTCCTCTTTTTCTATAATGCTCCTTGAGTTTTGGGATTCCTCCATAGGCTTCAAATTCGTCAAGGGAATAAAACCGAATCGGGCCATAATCACCAAAGAATAATTTCAACCCTTCATTTATGGTGGTTAGTGGTGTAGTATAATGATTCTCGGTTTCAGAAAGATTAAATTTCCATTGTACATTTTTTATGGGGTGTTCTTTAAAAAGGGAATCCAAAGAATACATCGAGTCCAATGCCCAATTTTCAACGGTGCCCAAAACAGCATACAGTTCTGCAGGTCGATCAGTATGATTTTTGAGCCTTTCGCTTACACCCTGCAACCTTTCTTTTGAAAAATGTGTTGGACTGGCCAAAAGAAACCCTTGGAACATGTTGGGCTTTTCCATAAAAATTTGAATGCCCAAACCTGCTGCCATTTCCCAACCAAAATAAATCCGTTCATCGAGAGTCCTGTATGTTGAGTCAATTTCAGGGATCAATTCTTTTTCCAAGAATTCGATAAAGTTTGAAGATTCTTGATAGAATAAGGTTCGCCTATGTTGCGCATCCGTTTGAATTCCAACAACAATGAATTCTGGCACAAATTCTTGCCATGAAAGATTTTGTTGAAATGTCACACCGTTCAAGAAATACCGTTGGGCATCAACGATATACAGAACCGGATACTTTTTTGAAGTACGCCCATACGCTGTGGGCAGGTATATTTGAATTTCCCGTTCCTCCTGTAAAATATGGGAATTTAGAATGGTTGAACTTCCATAAAACCCTTCTTGATCCGTAAGTTGGCCATGGATGGTGTTTATGAAAATTACCAGAATTATGGTGACTCTGATTTTTCCCATTTTATTTTTTTCTTAAAGTGGTCATGAGCAATATAAACGCAATTCCGAACCCCAAAATGCCAATATTGATCCCGAAAAGGGTTTTTTCGCTGCCATCCAAGTATTTCATAGATCCGCCATAAAGCGCTTTTAAGCCAAATGCCAATAAAAACCCACCTGTGACGAGCATACTCAATAGGGCGCTGATTTTTGTTTCTTTTTTTACCCAAACCAACCACAGGCATAACAGTCCAATGCCGGAATTGGTAATCAATTGCCATACTTCATGGATACGCACATGGGGCGTCCAATCCGGGTTGAACACATGGGTATCGTTGATTTCCAATATTGGGACGGCAATGGCATATAGCAGAATACTGAAGGTGATGATACATTTGTTCATTTTTTGATGGTATGTTATTTCAATTTCATATGTAAAATGGGGTAGGGCTTCCCTGATCCATCCAATGCGGACCTGCCAACCACTTCAAAACCTTGATTACGATAAAAACCAAGTGCCTGTTCGTTCTGTTCATTTACATCCACTTTTTGCACCTCAAGAGCTATAATGGCGTAGTCCAACAACTTTTTACCAATACCCATGCCCCTGTTTTCGGGATGGATGAATAACATCTCGAGGTTTTGTTCGGCAACACCCAAAAAGCCAAGAATTTTACCCTGCTTGTTCCTGGCACATCTGAGCTCAACAGCATCCAAATAGGTGTTGAGAACCAAAGGTCGAAAATAGTGGATGTCCTCCTCTTTCAAAAAATGGTGTGTTGCCCGTACCGATGCTTCCCAAAGGTCAACAAGGGTTTCGTACTCCGATTTTTGAACGATATCTATTTTAAAAAATTTCATAGGCCAATCTATTTAATTATGTCCATAAAAAAGGCCAAAAGTTACTTTAAAGGAGGTAATCTTTAATTGACTTGTGTTAATAAATAGATTTGGCCCATGTGCACTAAGCAGTTTGTACTTTTTTGTTCCAAACCCCTGTTTTGCCCGTCTCATTTACATAGTCAACAAAACTTTTTGGTTTGCGTTTCAGTACCTTTTCAATGTCGTTGCTGATTTCGGATACCATCGGATTTCCCAATACTTCGGTAAACAAATATTCAATCAACCAGACAAAGTCTGAAGGAATCCCCTGTTCTTTCATGGTTGTTACATATTGATCAATGGTAATGGACATGAAATCGATATCGCTGTTCGTGGCCTTGGCAATTTCAGCAATGGCTTCTTTAAATGAAAGAGTGGTTGGTCCCGTAAGTTGATAAATCTGGCCGTTGTGTACATCGTGAAGCAAAGCTTCCACCACCACATCGGCTATATCTCCCGTATCTACATAAGGAACTTGCACATTGGCCTGTGGAAGGGCAACAAATCCTTGCTGTATGGGTTCCAATAAGAAGCTTTCACTGAAGTTTTGGCTGAACCAGCTGGCCCTAACAATCGTATGATCCAAACCAGAGTGTATGATCACCTGTTCACACAATTCAGCTTCCCGTTCTCCTTTCCCAGAAAGCAGCACTACTTTTTTCAGGTTCTTTTTCTTTGCAATGGAAATAAGTTGTTCTATGGACTGCAAGGCTCCTGGTACGGCTAGGTCAGGTTGATAGGTAATGTACATTTTGTCCACCCCTTCTAGCACATCTTCCCAGTTTTCAGCATTATTCCAATCGAATGCCGGTTGGGATGACCTTGAACCGATTCTCACATTTTGATTGAGCAGTTGAAGACTATCAACCACTTTTCGTCCGGTTTTCCCGGTTCCTCCAATAATTAAAAAAGTGTCTTTTTTCATGATTGTAAATTTGTATTTGTATTGATTTGATTTTGTAATAGACTCAGAATCAGCAGTAAAAATGAAAGTGTGGATGTAACTGTGCGTATCAAATGCAGCCTGTTCCATTTGGCCTCAAACAGGTTCCGTATTTCGTTCAATTGTTTTGGGGTTGCCACTTGTAAATCTGTTTTATCCAGTATTTCGTTGAGGGGTACATTGCCGAAAACCGTGATGACCACCACACCCGCAACATAGAGTATTCCAGCTGCAAAAAGCATCCAAAACACCAGATTAGGTTGATTTCTATGGAGATACACATTGGCGATGTGTGTAAGTAAGGGTCCAAAAAAGACCAAAAGAAGCATTGGGTTTATGATGGCCCTGTTCATTGCTTGGAAGGCCTGCAAATATCCAAGATTGTCCAAGCGGCCTATTCCTGGCGTTACGGCGTTGGTCCAAGTAAAGCATAGACCTGCGGTTAAACCTGTTAGTAAAATTGTACTGATCAGTGTTAGCGTGTTGATTGAAAATGTCATGGCTGTTCATCGTTTGTTAGATTGATTGTTGTTGTTCAGGTCGTACTTTGATGTACCAATAGATCAGGGACACCAATAGGAATTCAAAGGCAATCAGCCAGAAATCCAAGGAGCCAAAAAAGCTGGTATAACTTCCACCAAAAGGTATGATCAAAAGGGGAACGGTAAACAATGCATCCAAAGTGGCACTGGCCAATAACATCAGCAATCCCAGTTTCAATCCATGGGTCGATTTCACTTTGCGATAATAGATTTGGGATGCAAACCACACCAAAGGTGGTACCAGCAATGCCAATCCGATATTGGCCTGTGCATAGCGGTTTTCCATCAATGGCAGTTCGTATAGGGCGGTAAAGGCAGTTACGCCAAATATCCAGACCAAGGTTCCTGTCAGTAATGCTCTTGTAGTGTTCATTTCTCCTGTTTTTTTGGATTACAGGACAAAACTACCTTGAAGGTCAAGCCTTTATTTATTCCAAAAGGAGTATGATTTGTTGGAAAAGGAGTTTACTTGATTTGGCTGGGACGGTAACCAAATTTTTTCTCGAAAGCGTTGGAAAAGGAGCTCAAACTGTCGTAGCCCACTTGCCATGCGGCCTCCTGAACGGTGGCATCTTGGTTCCGGATCAGGTCATGGGCGGTTTTCAAACGTTCGTTTTGTAGGTATTTGAAAACAGGGAGCCCAAAAAGTTCTTTGAAGTTCTTTTTGAGGTTATAGCTGTTCAGGCCAATTTGACGGGAGAGTTCGGATAGGGAAGGAGGGTTGTCCAGATTGTTGAGCAATAGTTCCTTGGCCATGTACAATTTGTCCCGTTCCGTTGTATTGATTTTCTCGGTTTGCAATAGGGCCAATTGTCCAAAGAAATGGGACAACAGGGCTGTCATTTGGCTGCGGAAAAACATCATTTTTGTCTTGCCGTGATATTTCATGTTGAATACCGAATCCACAATGCGGTCCATGTCCGGTGTCATATAAAATTGTGGGCCTTCCACATAGTGATCGGAGGGGTTGACCAGCTCATGCAATAATGACGAAAAGATTTCACCTTCTTCATTTGGCAAATTATCCAAGTTTCGGATTGATGTGGCAATCAGCACACAACGAAGGGGTTTGTCGGGGGATACGGTATGTTCAAATTCAACTTTGCCATCCGCATAAAAAGAGAGGGCCAGTCCTTTTGTATAATTAAAGGCTTTCACCTTTTGGCCATACTTGACCTTAAGGTCAACATTTCCTGAACCATAAAAGGCCACAGCGATAACAGGTTCATCAAAGTGACATGAATCCACGGTCACGCCATCGGTGGAAGCTTCTTCCACCAAAATGGTAAAATCGTTGATATTGATGAAATCCCGTGTCATCTCGTTATGTTGTTAAAGATAAGGAATTGCGAAAAAGCAACTTAAGTGATGGTCTAGGCGACCAATCCATCGGGCTTTGCTTATTTCCCGATGCAAAAGTTGGAAAAAATATTGCCCAACAGGTCGTCCGTGGTCACACTTCCGGTAATTTCTCCCAAGTGATATAAGGCCTGTCGGATATCGATGGCCATGAGGTCGCTTGAAAGCTCCATCTCCAACCCTTCTTTCACTTTTTGGATTTCTTCCAGGGCTTTTAAAAGGGCATCGTAATGTCGGCTATTGGAGATGATGGTGGTGTCGCCGCTTAAGGCTCCGGAATCAACCAATCCCAAAAGATGACTTTCCAATTCCTTGATTCCCGTACCATGTTTGGCCGAAAGGAAAAGCACATTGGGGATTTCAATTTTTAGTTTATCAATTTGATGTTGGTCCAGAAGATCCATTTTGTTACAAATGGGCAAGATCTGTTTGAGTGGATATCGTTCCTTGATTTTTTCCAACTCCTTACTATCAACATGTTGCCCGTCGAAGAGGTAAATGATTAGTCGGGCCTTTTCAATTTTGTCAAAGGTGCGTTCGATGCCGATTTTCTCCACCACATCTTCGGTTTCCCGAATTCCAGCGGTATCAATGAACCTGAAATTTATCCCGTTGATACTGATATGGTCTTCCACGGTATCACGGGTGGTGCCGGCCACATTACTCACTATGGCGCGTTCTTCATTGAGGAGAACATTGAGCAGAGTGGACTTGCCCACATTGGGTTGGCCTACAATAGCCACCGGAATGCCATGTTTGATGACGTTACCAAGGGCAAAGGAATCAATCAGTTTTTTGAGCACTTCGCTGATTCGGTTCAGCAATTCGTTGAACTGGGTTCGGTCTGCAAACTCCACATCTTCTTGGGAGAAATCCAGTTCCAACTCAATCAATGAGGCAAAGTTCAACAGCTCTTCCCGTAGCTTTTGGATTTCGTTGCTGAAACCACCCCGCATCTGTTGAATGGCAATATCATGGGCCGCCTCACTGTCACTGGCTATCAAGTCGGCGACGGCCTCGGCTTGGCTTAGGTCCATTTTGCCGTTGAGGAAGGCCCGTAGGGTAAATTCACCGGGCGATGCTGCCCGACAGCCTTTGCGGAGCAACAATTGAATGATTTGCTGTTGTATGTAAGGCGAGCCGTGACAGGATATTTCAACCACGTTTTCGCCGGTGTAGGAATGGGGCCCCTTAAAAAGGGAAACCAATACCTCATCCATAATTTTCCCATCATCGATAATATGTCCCAAATGGATGGTATGGCTTTTTTGCTGAACCAGCTTTTTCCCTTTAATAGATTGAAAAAGTAGATCCACGAGGTTAATGGCATCCGGTCCGGAAACCCGAATAATTGCAATGGCACCCGTTCCTGAAGGTGTTGCCAAGGCTACTATGTTATCGGAGTTCAACATGGGTACAAAAGTACGAATAAGTGGGCAGCTGTAACATTATTAGCGAATTGTATACTGATAAGTTGAATCATCAAAATCAATCAAAAATGGAAGTTATAAATGAAAAAGTAGTACGTACGGACAATACCTTGCTTGCCATTACGCACCTTACCCAGTTATTGGGTTATGCCATAGGCTTCGGAAGCCTTATTGTTCCTTTGATTCTTTGGTTATCTTCCAAGGATAGGGTAGAAGGAATGAATGAACACGGAAAGTCGATCATCAATTTTCAATTGAGCCTCATCCTTTATATCATTATAAGCATTCCTGCTATTTTGCTTCTTGGATTGGGAATTTTGACTCTTATTGCAACCGCAGTTATAGGTTTTATCTTACCCATTGTCAATGCAGTAAAAGCAGCGAATGGGGAATCACCTTCCTATTTTATGACAATACGGTTTATATAGGATCACTATTTTCAGATGCAATCAAGAAATTCTCAAGTTTAACCAATCGTTCTGTAAACAGTTTTTTATACGATTTACACCCTAAATGATAGAATGTCGATACTTTGCTTTTAAGCATCATGATTGTACTTATGATGTAGGAAGCCATTTTTGATATTGTATTCCTTTCAGGATAAATGACTTGAGTATGATATTGATAAACGGCGTTGGAAAATTTCATCTTGTAGTCAAATTCGCCCCATCCTGTATCCAATAGTTCAATGCCGTTTTGGTAACACCAATTGATTTGTTCCACAAACATTTGCCTGCCCAAACTATAGTGGTTGTACGTATTGTTAAAGGAAGTAACTGCAGCAAACATTACATTTCTGAAATGATAGCTTAACGAAATGGCAATAGGTTCAGAATCGCTGTAAACAACAAAAAAGGATGCCTTTTTATCATGAATATCTTGATAAACGGTCTCTTTATAAAATGACCACTTTGTAAGCGCAAAATGCTTTCGATTGTTCTTGGTGAATCTACTATGGATGAATTCCTCAAGCTTAATGAACAGTTCTTCGTAGATTTTGCGGTCTATTTCACCAAAATAGATTTTGACTTGAACATTATGATCACGTTTTAGGCGCTGGTAATCCTGTCTTAAGTTTTTGAATGGTTTTTTGCCCAATTGGTTTCGTAAAAAATCATTGGCGTTTGTGAACTCTGGAAGATACATGGCATAACCAAGCCGATAAGTTTTTGTAAATGCTTTTAGTCCATTTTTTAGGGCTTTTTGGTCTTGAAGTACAAATGGTGGAATACAATTAACAATATGTATGTCATTGTCCAAATCTCGATTTGGACTTACGTATTCCTTTGGTACATTTTTAATTTCAGAATAAAATTCGGGGAGTTTGCCTTTTTCAAAAAAATCAAAGTAAAAGCTATGGCTCTTTATTTTGGGAATTCCCATAAACTGATGTATTCAAAAATGTGATTGCTATTGGGTATTGAATTAAAAATATAAAAAAGGGACATAGTTTACAATGCCCCTTTTTAGGTAATGATATATATGAATTCTTAATTCGAAAATTCAAAGTAAGTGGCCCAGTTTCCTCCTGGGAAATCACATCCATCGGCCCAGGCAGTTTCATCACATGGGCTACAATTTAATGGAGTTGGAATGATCAAAGGTTGTACTCCCTCAGAAATAAGGATTACTCCAGTTACATCGCCACATTCTGCGGTAAAATCTGAACCATTCTCCAAAGCCAGTGCTACCAACTCATCCACATGGGCGGGTGTAAAGCCACCAAGGCTGCATTCCTCACAATCCTCATCTTCAATGTCATCCAATAATTTCCAAATGGCAAATTGCAAGTCACCATAGGTATAAGCTGTAGCAGTGGAAGGGCTCAACTCACCAACAATGGTCTGATTCAACAACCAATTCACCAATCCAAAGTTTTCAGGATATTCAAATGCCCCTTCAGGTAATTCGTCGTTAAGTGAGTAAACATTGGCAGTATAGCAGTTGTTAAGACGAATCGGTGAGTCGTTGTCTATACACCATGCACCATAACTGCCCGCCAAACCACCTTCGGCGATGGTGATGTTCAAATACGCATCGGGCCCTTGGTTAACAGTACAGAATTCCACTGTTTCAGGCAAATTGGCCGTAATGGTCTCCGGTGAATTGGTAACACATTCCACATCAGCATGGGCAGCTATATATGGACCCTTGCTTGTTGGAACTTCGTAGGTAACCGTTTTCACACAGTCGTAGGAATCATTGTATTCAAAATTTCCATTTTTTGGGTTCCCGTTCGGGGTCATTGGAAAATCTTCTGGAGTATTTACAACGGATAGGTGTGTTGAAGTAATGCACCAATCGGAATTGGTAATTTCATAGGTGATAATATAATTGTCACCTTCTTCGATCACAGTTAATTTACCAACTTCCATGGTCTGGCCTGCATACAGAATGGCCTCAGATTTGGCACAATCCTGTGAATAATCAAATGCAACGGAGTTACTGTTTTTGGCAACTTTGCTTTTGGCATCCACGCTACTCAAATTCTCGTCGCCAACCGGTTCTACTTGGCAAGAATTTAAGGTGAGTGCAAAAATCGCAATTACAGCTAGTGTTAATTTTTTCATGTTCAATGGTTTAAGGTTTCTAACGTTAATTCGTTAAAATTATGCAAAACTGAACCTTAATTGCTTTAATTCCGTTGAACGAAAAGAAACATCGATTAATGGTATCCAAATTCTGGAAACTTTGAGAACCAGCGTTTTATGTGTAGGAAATATCCTAGTTGTTTAACATTACGGGCATCACCAACATGGTCACGTGCTCCCCTTCATCCAAACCATCAATAGGAGTAAGGATGCCGGCCCTGTTGGGCAGGCTCATCTCTAAAGAAACATCGTCTGAAGATAAATTGTTGAGCATTTCAACCAAAAATCGGGAATTGAAACCAATCTGCATGTCATCGCCTTGGTAGGAGCAGGATAGCCTTTCTTCAGCCTTATTGCTATAGTCCACATCCTCTGCGGAAATATTGAGCTCAGCGCCTGCAATCTTTAGTCTTATCTGGTGGGTGGTTTTGTTGGAGAATATGGAGACCCTTCGAACGGAACTTAGAAATTGGTTCCGGGAAATGGTCAATTTGTTTGGATTTTCCTTTGGAATTACCGCTTCGTAATTAGGATACTTTCCATCAATCAAACGGCAAATCAATTCGGTATCGTCAAAAATGAATTTGGCATTGCTATCGTTGTACTCAATGGTCACTTCGGATTCGGAACCCGACAAAATGCCCTTCAATAGGTTCAACGGTTTTTTGGGCATAATGAATTCTGCCACCTCGGATGCAGAAACATCCTGACGTTGGTATTTTACCAATTTATGGGCGTCGGTGGCCACGAACGTAAGGTTCTCTGGTGAAAATTGAAAAAATACACCGCTCATCACAGGGCGAAGGTCATCGTTGCCCGCTGCAAAAATGGTTTTATTAATGGCCGTGGCCAAAATATCGCCCAACAAGGTGGTGGAACTCGGATTGGAAACCTCCACCGCTTTGGGAAACTCCGCACCATCAGCGTACGCCAGGGCGTATTTACCATGGTTGGAACTAATTTCCACGGTATTGTTGTCCTCAACCACGAAAGTCAAAGGTTGTTCAGGGAATGTTTTCAAGGTCTCCAATAGAAGCCTGGCGGGCACCGCAATCATACCTTCAGAATCGGAATCTACCTCAAGCACGGAACTCATGGTCGTTTCCAAATCGGAGGCGGAGACCGTTAATTGATTTTTCTTCAGGTCGAACAAAAAGTTGTCCAAGATGGGTAAGGTGTTGCTATTGTTGATAACTCCTCCCAAAACTTGCAACTGTTTCAATAAATAGGTACTGGATACAATAAACTTCATCAAAGAAATTCTTTAGAATTGGCGCCCAAACCGTTTATATTCCCATAAACTGGGCGATTAAAATCGATAAAAGCAAATATATTTTAAATGGTATTAGCAAAGAAACAAATTTATCAACAGCTAACCGCTGAATTTCTGCTTTCGGTAATAGCTGAAAAACAGACCAAATGCAAGGGTCAACACTACTGGTAGGCCAATGTTTATCAACTGCCATTTGGTTCGTTGGTCAGTAATTTTTTTCACATCGAGCAGGGGTATGGAGACTCGCTTGTTCCTAATGTTGATCAAACCTGTATTGTCCAACAGATAATTGGTGCAGTTCACTAAAAATTCCTTGTTGCCGTAAAAACTACTGGTCCATTTATCATAGCCCAATTCCAAGGGGCGTCCATTACGAAGCTGGTTTTTGATGACATCCCCATCCGAAATCACGATCATTTTGTTGGCCGGACCGTTTTCTGAGGCTCCATTCAAGTCCAGTGGTTTAATCCTATTTTTATACATGGAAGAAAAATCTCCTTCAATAAGAACGGCCAAGGGTTGATTACCACTGGTATAGGTGGATTGGTCCGGTTGTTGATTCAGAATATCCAAGCTGATTTCCCGAGGAATGCCATCGGTCTTTGATAACGGCGAACTGCGCAACAACACTGTTTTGGTATAATCGTTTTCCAAGACTTCGATAGGGCTTGTAAACTGATACCGTACGGCCTCCATGTTGGTGTTTATCGGATGGTCGTTTCGCGAGAACACCATAGGGTTATAGTACCATGGCAAGGGGTTGTACTGGGAATCGTTGCCTTCACCAGTGGCCAAAACAATTTGGGTAAAGTAAAGGTCGTTCACCAGAACTGGATTGATACGAACCCCGTAACTGAAGAAAAAGTCCTTTAGGTTCAGTTCCCTGGGCAATGCAATGGCACTACCGCCACCGGCATAAATACTGTCCATTTCCATGGCCACTTGATCTACCAACCACAGGGATTTGCCCCCTTGGACAATGAATTGGTCCATCACATATTTTTCAGCATCGGTAAAGGGTTGTGTGGGTTTGGCGATCAAGGCCAGATCAAAATCGTTCAATTGATCCAGCACTTTTTGGGGATTACTCGCCACAGAATCCAACGTAAATGCCCCAATATTGTAATAATCGCGAATGGTGGTCAAATAATCGGCAATAAAAATGTCGTCCAATTCGCCGTTGCCCTTTATCACCGCGATACTCTTCTTCTCGGTAATGCTCAATTTGGTAAAGGCATCGGCAAAGGCATATTCCAACTGTTGCACCGAATTGTTGATCCGTTCCTCGGAATTGGATCCCAGTTTATTTTTTAGCAATGGCACCTTAACCGTTTGGTCGTTGTAATTGACCATGGCCCAAGGAAACACCAATTCGTTCGAAACCTTGCCATTTTCCTCCACTGTGACATTGGCGGGCTGCAATCCAAGGCTTTGGAGTTGGGCAATGGTCTCTTGGGCTTTGGTTTCATCTTCCAAGGGATCGATGAGATTGTAGCTGATATTCTTGTTCTTTGCCACGAACGACTCCATCAACTGTACCGTTTCCGATTTCAGTTTAGAGAATTCGGCAGGAATGTTCCCATCCAACAAAATATCGATGATTACCGGTCCATCAAATTTTTGCGCCACTTCCACGGCAGGTTCGGATAGTGTGTACCTTCGGTCTTCGGTTAGGTCGAAGCGAGTGTATATAAAACCGGCCAATAGGTTCAGCAACAAGATGGCAATGAAGGCCTTCAGCATGGATACAAGAAATTTCCCCATTATCTAGGCAATTGGTTTAAACGTTGGTAGGTCAAGTAGAGGAACAATAGGGTAAGTGAAATAAAATACACCAAATCCCTTGTATCGATCACTCCCCTTGCAATACTATCAAAATGGGATTTTGCACCAAAACGTTGCAACAATTGTTGTGTTTCCCCATCGCTAAAAAGTGATGACAGGGCATCGAATCCGTTAAAGATCAAAAAGACAATCAAAATACCGACCAAAAATGAAATGATCTGGTTATCCGAAAGGGTAGAGGCAAAAATGCCGATGGCGGTATAGCTGCCAATCAAAAACAGCAGTCCAAAATAAGATCCCAAAACAACACCCAAATCATAATTTCCGGAAATCATCCCAAGACTCGATATGGCAAACACATAAATGATGGTTGGAACAACGGCAATGACACACAACAGAAAAGCGCCCCAAAATTTACCGAGCACCAAATTCCAAACCGAAATGGGTTTGATGAGCAACAACTCCAGCGTGCCCATTTTCCGCTCTTCCGAAAAACTTTTCATGGTGATGGCAGGAACCAGAAAGATAAAAATCCAGGGGGCCAGCAAAAAGAAGTTCCCCAAATCGGCAAAACCGTAATCGAAGATGTTATAAGTTCCTCGAAATACCCAGAGAAACAGACCATTCAGCAATAAAAAGGACCCCACGATCAAATAACCGATAGGGGAAGTAAAAAAGGATCGTACCTCTCTCTTAAAAATTGCAAACATTAAGATGGGTTTGTAGTTTGTAATCTATTGACGCTCCATGCTTCGGGTTTATCGGCGAACAGTTTTTTGGTCTTGCCCCAAACCGTTTTAAAAAATTCAGAATTTCGGTAGTGTTCCAAATCCGACGCCTTGTCCCAAAAACTATAGGTGAAAAAGATACAGGGATTATTGATATCCTGGTACAATTCCACCATGTTGCAGCCATCAAAAGCCAATATTCCGTTTTTTGATGCATTAAAGATTTGCTCAAAACTAGGAATATTTTCGGGTTTAAAAGTCAGTTTTACGATGCGTATCAGCATTTACTGGAAATTTATGGTTACTGTGTCCCGATAATTCAATCCAAGTAGGGTAGAGGCACCGCCCACCGTATTCAGGTCACTTTTGTATATGGCTAACTCAATATACCCCGCAGAGTTGAACAGGGCCAAGGCATCGCCGGGTCCCTTTCGCTGCACACGGTCTAGGCTAAAATTAATGATACCGTTGTAACTCTGATGCACCTCCTTGATCTTCGTGGTTCGGGCAATGATCTCGTAGTTTCTGCCATTTCTGTAGGCCTCAAACAGATTTTTTTGGATATTGGTGACAACGTTGCCATAGTTGTCAATGTAGATCACATTTCCAGAAATTGTCTTTCCTTCGTTGATGACACGGGGTTCAAATTCGCGAAGCTCCCGAAGTTCATGGAACGGTCTGCCAATCACCTCCAATTTACCACCACGGGCTATATGGCATGCAACGGGCACAAAAATATGCTGCTCCGGAAAGGCATCGACTTGGACATTTGGCAACTGTATTTCCACCACCTTTTCCGGTTTGATTTCTGAGGTGATCAAGGAAATGACTCCGGTGTTGGCACTAATGAAATAATGGCCGTCCACCAAAACCACGATATGTTGGTTTTCCGGGGAAATTTCGGAATCCACCCCCACAATATGAACCGAACCCTTCGGAAAGGAAGTGTAGGCGTTTTTAAGGATGTAGGCACACTCCTGAATGTTAAATGGACTGATGGCATGGGAAATATCAACAATACGCGCGTCGGGGAGATTGTTCAAAATGGCCCCTTTTACCGCACCTACAAAGTGATCTTTGTAGCCAAAATCTGTGGTTAAGGTTATGATTGCCATGCAATACTGTTGATATGTTTTTCTGCCCTCAAATTGATTTTTGGTTAAGTTTGTGTGGTAAAATTAATTAAAAAAGAAAGAACACGATTCTTCAAAAACAACTGTAACACCTCACTTTTTTTGAACGAACTAATAATAGAACTTACAGACATCAGTCCCCAGGATTTTTTTGGACAGCAAAACGCCAATATCGAGCTGCTCAAAAAATATTTCCCAAAACTAAAGATTGTGGCCAGGGGCAACAAGATCAAAGTATATGGTGACGAAGAACTCTTGGAGGAATTCGACAAGCGCTTTGATGAAATAACGGGACAATTTGCCAAGTACAATAAGTTGGATGAGAACATGATCGAACGCATCTTGACCAGTTCCAGCCAAGAAGAATATACCTCCTCCCAAAGCAGTGGCGATGTCTTGGTGCATGGGGTCAGTGGAAGACTGATCAAAGCCCAGACTGCCAACCAACGTAAAGTGGTGGATGCCTGTAAAAAGGACGATATGGTCTTCGCCATTGGTCCGGCAGGTACAGGAAAGACCTACACAGGGGTGGCTTTGGCCGTGAAAGCCTTGAAGGAAAAACAGGTGAGGCGAATCATTCTTACGCGTCCAGCAGTGGAAGCAGGAGAAAACCTTGGCTTCTTGCCCGGTGATCTTAAAGAAAAACTCGACCCCTACATGCAGCCTTTGTATGATGCGCTTCGGGATATGATACCCGCCGAAAAATTGGCCAAATATATTGAGGATGGTACCATTCAGATTGCGCCAATGGCCTTTATGCGTGGACGCACCTTGGACAATGCCTTTGTGATATTGGACGAAGCCCAGAATACCACCCACGCGCAAATGAAGATGTTCTTGACCCGGATGGGGAAGAATGCCAAATTCTTGTTGACTGGTGATCCAGGCCAGATCGATTTGCCCAGAAGGGTGATATCCGGCTTGAAGGAAGCCTTGTTGATCTTGAAGAATGTGGAAGGGATCAGTATCATTTATTTGGATGATAAGGATGTGATCCGTCACAAATTGGTGAAAAAGGTTATCGATGCCTATAAGAACATCGAGCACCAAAATCAATTTTAAATTATGGGAATGAATACGTTAATGTCCACGGATTTCAACTTTCCTGGACAAAAATCGGTATATAAGGGCAAGGTGAGGGAAGTGTACACCTTGGAAAATGATGTTTTGGTGATGGTGGCCACTGACCGACTTTCGGCTTTTGATGTGGTCATGCCCAAGGGGATTCCATACAAGGGGCAGATCTTGAACCAGATTGCCACCAAAATGATGAAAGATACCGAGGACATTGTCCCCAATTGGTTATTGGCAACACCAGACCCCAATGTTGCAGTGGGTAAAGCCTGTGAGCCCTTTAAGGTGGAAATGGTGATACGGGGCTATCTTTCCGGTCATGCAGCCAGGGAGTACAAAGCGGGTAAACGCATGTTGTGTGGAGTACCTATGCCCGAAGGGATGAAGGAAAACGATAAATTTCCGGAACCCATCATTACCCCTGCCACCAAGGCGGAAAAAGGGGATCATGACGAAGATATTTCCAAAGAAGATATACTTAAACGAGGTATTGTTGCTCCAGCCGATTATGAAGTGTTGGAAAAATATACAAGGGCCCTATTTCAACGGGGTACCGAAATTGCCGCAAAGCGTGGCTTGATCTTGGTGGATACAAAATATGAATTCGGCAAAACCAAGGATGGGGAAATCGTATTGATCGATGAAATCCACACCCCCGATTCTTCCAGATACTTTTATGCAGATGGGTATGCCGAGCGTCAGGAAAGGGGAGAGGCCCAAAAACAACTTTCCAAGGAATTTGTGCGGCAATGGCTCATTTCCAATGGATTTCAAGGATTGGAAGGGCAAACGGTACCCGAAATGTCCGACGACTATATAACTTCTGTTTCCAATCGTTACATTGAATTGTATGAAAATATTACGGGCGAATCTTTTGAAAAAAGTGATATTTCCCAATTGCAGGAGCGTATTTATAAGAATATTATGGCTTATTTGTCCAAATAGGGTAAAAATTGCGCTCTCCTCAATTATTGCGTGGTGTTTTTATTGTTTTCACTGTTTTAAATCCAATTTTTTGTAAAATAATCATGCTAAAATGGTATATTTATGCTAAATAAGTATATCCATTATGCAAAGTTGTCCGAATTGTTCATCTACTGAATTCACCAAGGCGGGGGTAATCAAAGACAGACAGCGCTATAAGTGCAAATCCTGCGGTTATTATTTCACGGTACCCAAACTGGGCAAACAGATTGATGACTACTTTGTCAATAAGGCACTTCAATTGTATTTGGAGGGGTTGACCTACCGGGAAATCGAACGTATTCTCGGCGTTTCCCATGTATCGGTTATGAACTGGGTACGGAAATACAACATCAAACGTCCCTACAACTCCAAGTACCATCCCACCTATCGAATCCTGAATTATAGTGAGCTGCAGAAATATTTTCAAAACCCCGATAATCTGAAAGGTGCAGGTCAGTTGGTGACTGAGTTGGGGGATAAGTTCATGCTCATTAAATGGGATCGCTTCAAGGATTAACTATACAAAATTAGCAAAAAGGTATATCCTTTTTTCGTTCAGTAGATTTTTTTTGGATGTTCGTAAGGCACATAACTCTCTAACATCCAAACTGAAATGAAAAAAATCCTTCTCGGAATGGCGTTTGTTCTTTTGACCATTCCAACAGCATTTTCACAAGGGAACACCGAATACACCGGTGGTTACAAGATCAATTTTAACGAAGATGGCTCCAAGTATCTTCGTATCATCGCATGGGGGCAATTTTGGGCCCAGTACAGTGACGATGTCCCCGACGACGCCAGCAACCTTAACCTAAGTGTTAGGCGTGCAAGGGTGCTTACCTTTACCCAATTGAACAAAAAATTCTTGATCCTGACCCATTTTGGACTCAACAGCTTGAACGGAAGCAATTTGAGCCCAACGGGAAAAGGGGAGTCTTCCCAATTGTTCTTTCACGATTTCTGGGGCGAATGGACATTGGGGAAGAACGTTTCCGCAGGGGCAGGGCTACACTACTGGAACGGTATTTCCCGTTTGAACAATAGTAGTACCCTAAACTTCATGACCCTCGACAATAACCGCCAATCCTGGGCAGCCTTGGGTCTTAGTGACCAATTTGCCCGACATTTAGGCGTGTATTTAAAAGGAAAGTTGGGACGATTGCAATATCGCGTTTCTTATAACGAGGCCATTACAAATACCTTGGATGCCAGTAACGACCCCACACCAAACGGAAGAGCGGTGTATCGAGGCCGGGAATTGTTGGGCGCCGGTGAGGCAGGAAAAGTGGTGCAAGGTTATTTCGATTATCATTTCTTGGATGAGGAGTCCAACTTCCTACCTTACAAGGTCGGTTCTTATTTGGGCAGCAAAAAGGTATTCAACATTGGAGCTGGATTCCTGAACCATAGAAACGGTGTGGTCGTGATGGACGGCACCGGAAACATGGAAGGTGAAGATGTGAACATTTTTGCAGTGGATGCCTTTTACGATGCACCACTTGGTGATGACGGTTCTGCAATAACTGCCTATGCCGTGTATCAAAATAACGATTATGGTCGTAACTTTAACTTGGGTCCTTATGGTACAGGGAACATGGTTTATGGCCATGTAGGGTATTTGATTCCGGGACCTGCCACCAAATCTCGCGTACAGCCTTATTTATCCTATCAAACTAGGAACATTGATGCCATTGATGATAATGCGACACGATTGGGCATCGGTGCCAACCTGTTCATGACCGGACACCATTCCAAGTTGACCCTGGAGTACGCCAACTCCAAAGTGGGCAGCGCGGATGGTACGGGAGTCATTACATTGCAAGCACACATCTATTTATAAAAACTAAACCAACAAATTATGTCAGAAAAACAGCAAAAGGCCACGGCCTATTGGAAAGAGAACCTAAGATATTTGGTCATTCTGTTGACCATCTGGTTCTTGGTCTCCTACGGAGCCGGCATTCTCTTCAAGGATGCTTTGAACAACATTCGCTTGGGCGGATTCAAACTCGGGTTTTGGTTCGCACAACAAGGATCAATCTATGTATTTGTCATCCTCATTTTTGTCTACGTGCGCTTAATGAACAAGCTGGACAAGAAATACGGCTACGACGAAGATTAACCAACTAAAAAAACTAAGATTATGAGTGTACAAGTATGGACATATCTACTGGTGGGCATCACCTTCGCGCTTTACATTGGCATCGCCATTTGGTCCAAAGCGGGCTCTACCAAAGAATATTACGTTGCTGGTGGTGGGGTTTCCCCATTGGCCAATGGAATGGCCACCGCGGCCGACTGGATGTCGGCAGCATCATTCATCTCCATGGCGGGGATCATTGCCTTTGCCGGGTATGATGGGGCGGTGTATTTAATGGGTTGGACAGGGGGCTACGTGCTCCTCGCACTGCTCTTGGCGCCCTATCTACGGAAATTCGGAAAATTTACGGTTCCGGATTTCATTGGGGAGCGTTATTATTCAAAAACAGCTCGAATTGTTGCCGTTATCTGTGCCTTGATCGTTTCCTTTACCTATGTGGCAGGACAAATGCGCGGAGTGGGCATCGTGTTCTCCCGGTTCTTGGAGGTTGATATCTCCACTGGGGTGATCATCGGTATGGTCATCGTATTGTTCTACGCCGTTTTGGGTGGAATGAAAGGAATTACCTATACCCAGGTGGCACAATATTGCGTGTTGATCTTTGCCTTTATGGTTCCTGCCATTTTCATTTCGTTTCAAATGACAGGTAACCCCATTCCACAATTGGGCATGGGAAGCACCGTGGCCGATGGTACATATCTGTTGGATAAATTGGACGGACTTAGCCGAGAATTGGGATTTGCGGAATATACGGATGGATCTAAAAAAATGGTGGATGTTTTTGCCATTACCTTAGCTTTGATGGTCGGTACAGCGGGTCTACCACACGTAATTGTCAGGTTCTTTACCGTAAAACGGGTTAAAGATGCACGAAAGTCTGCTGGATGGGCCCTATTGTTGATCGCCATTCTTTACACCACTGCGCCAGCGGTTGCTGTATTTGCACGTACCAACCTGATCGAAACGGCAAGTGAGCAAGAATATGCCAACATGCCACAATGGTTCAAGAACTGGGAAGAAACGGGATTGTTGAAATATGAGGACAAGAATGGAGACGGCAAGATTCAATATGTGGGTGCTCCGGAAATCAATGAGTTGACCGTAGATCGTGATATCATGGTATTGGCCAATCCTGAAATTGCCAATCTGCCAGCTTGGGTGATTGCCTTGGTAGCCGCTGGAGGTTTGGCAGCAGCCCTTTCAACAGCCGCCGGATTACTTTTGGTAATTTCTTCATCGATTTCCCATGATTTGATCAAAAATGTTTTCAACCCGGAACTTTCCGAAAAAGGAGAATTGTGGGCCGCCCGTATTTCGGCAGCAGTTGCTGTGGTAATTGCAGGGTACTTCGGTATCAATCCTCCCGGCTTTGTGGCCGCGGTGGTGGCACTGGCCTTTGGACTCGCGGCAGCATCGTTCTTCCCGGCCATTATCCTTGGAATTTTCTATAAGAAAATGAACAGCAAGGGAGCCATAACGGGAATGATCGTGGGTATATCCCTGATGCTCTTCTACATGCTCAAGTTCAAGTTTGGCATATTTGACGGTGGAAAAGAAGCCGTAGCCGGCCTTCAGGATAAGTGGTGGTTCGGTATTTCACCAGAAGGCTTTGGTACCATAGCCATGTTGGTCAACTTTGCGGTGGCCTTGGTGGTAAACCGATTTACTCCAGAACCACCTGAAGAAGTTCAGGACATAGTGGAGCACATAAGAATACCTAGCGGTGCAGGTGAAGCATCGGCACATTAATTTAGTTGGTTGTGATAAGCGGTGCGGGATTAAATTTCCGCACCGTTTTTTGTAAATTGAAGAGCCAACGAATCACTGAAAAATGAAGAAAAGGCATCAACAGAAGCTGATTGTAATTTCGATTGTTCTATTTTTTTTATGGAACGTTCCCTTTATAACCATTTTTGATGGTGATACCCAATTCATGGGTTTTCCAGTGCTTTATGTTTTCCTTTTCTTAACCTGGTTGGTTGCCATCATACTGGCGTACATCATTTTAAGAAAGTTCTATGAGTAATTACGCAATCGGACTTGTTATTGTGATGTATTTGGCCATGCTCTTTGTGTTGGCCTATTTTGCTGAAAAAAATCCAAGGGGCAAATGGACGAACAATCCCTATGTCTATACGTTGTCGTTGGCAGTCTATTGTACTGCTTGGACCTACTACGGAAGTGTGGGTATTGCATCAAGGTCAGGCATCAGTTTTTTGGCCATTTATTTGGGGCCTGTAATTGCACTACCACTTTGGATTGTCATCATGCGGAAGGTCATTCGCATTTCCAAACAGCATAAGATTTCCAGTATCGCGGATTTTATCTCCATGCGATATGGCAACAATAGATCCTTGGGAGCCTTGGTGACCATAACCTGTTTAATGGCGGTTATTCCATACATTTCTTTGCAGTTAAAGGCAGTGTCTGAAACCTTTTCACTGATGTCTTCGGAAAACAGCTATGTGTCGTCCGGCTTTCTGGACGATTCAACTTTTTACATTGCTTTACTTATTGCTGTATTTGTTGCTTTTTATGGTACATTGTCCACGGACACCTCACAACACAAAAAGGGAATTATTGCCACAGTAGCCTTTGAATCCATTTTAAAATTGGTGTTTTTTCTGGTCATAGGGGTTTACGTGACCTATGTATTGTTCGATGGCACAACCGATTTATACCAAAAGGCATCCAATTTTGTCAATTTTGATCAACTGACCCAACTGGGCGGTTTGGAAAACGGTTTTAATTGGTTGTTTACCATTTGTCTCTCGTTTTTTGCGATTTTCCTGTTGCCTCGACAGTTTCATGTGGCCGTGGTTGAAAACGACAACGAACGCTATCTGAAAAAGGCAATATGGTTGTTCCCATTGTACCTTTTGCTCTTCAATGTTTTTGTCATTTTTATTGCTTGGGCGGGGAATATTGGCTTGCCCAATGGGGTGAACCATGATTATTATTCCCTGTTGTTACCACTTAAGGAAGGAAATACGGCCCTGGCCCTTATGGTTTTCATCGGTGGCTTTACCGCTGTCATTTCCATGATTGTTGTGGCCACTTTGGCCCTTTCCACCATGGTGAGCAATAACGTGGTAATTCCGTATGGCTTCATCAAGACCTTGGTCGAAGGCAATCCGGAAGAAAATACAAAGCGGATCAAAAATTTAAGGCGCGTGGCCATTTTTATGCTGATCATCATTGCCTATTTTTTCTACGTGACGTTCTCGGCCCAACTCTCCCTATACTCAATAGGTTTGATCTCCTTTGTGATGATTTCCCAGTTGGCCCCGTCATTTTTCTTGGGGTTGACTTGGAGAAGGGGAACGGCGAAGGGAGCTGAAATTGGCATTTTGGTCGGGTTGGCCATTGTGTTCTACACGTTGTTGTTGCCAATCATCAGCCAAGTGGTCATGCCCAATGTAAAGTTTGTGGAAGAAGGGTTGTTCGGTTATTCTTGGTTACGACCTGCCCAACTGTTCGGGTTGGATTATTTAACCCCGGAGAGCAATGCATTTCTGTGGAGCATGGCAGCCAATACCCTGTCTTTTGTTACTTTTTCATTGCGAACTAAAGGTAACTATAGGGAACGTAACTATGCTGAAATGTTCGTGAACCATGAAAATTATGAGAACCTTCAAGAAGGAGCATTTATCTGGAAGGGAGAAGCGTATGTGGCGGACATTAAACGATTATTGAGTCGGTTTTTGGGCGAGGATCGCACCAACAGGGCACTGCGTCTTTTCAACCGTAAGTACAATATCGCCGAAACAGAGGAAAAGGCGGATGCCCGATTGATCAACTTCTCAGAGAAACTGCTCACAGGAAGTATTGGCGGTGCTTCTGCAAAAATCCTGTTGTCTTCGGTGTCCAAGGAGACCCCGATCAGTTTGGTGGAAGTCCTCAACATTTTGGAAGAGAACAAAGAGACGAAGGCCAACAATAAACTGTTGATCGAAAAATCGGAACAGCTCTCGGCCATGGCCCATCAATTAAAGGATGCCAATGAGGAACTCCGATTGCAGGATAAAATGAAGGACGAATTCCTCGATACGGTTGCCCACGAGCTCAAAACGCCGGTCACCTCCATAAAAGCCGCTTCAGAAGTCTTGGTGGATGAAGATATGCCCACGGAACTTCGCAAGCAATTTTTGGAGAACATCAATAGGGATACCGACAGGTTGGACACCTTGATCCGGAACATTCTGGATTTGGAAAAACTGTCCAATGACAGGACGGAGTTGGATATAAGAATTCACAACATCAACAAAACCATTAAAAAGGCCATTAAAGGGGTAGAGCAAATTGCGGCCAAAAAGGAGGTGAAGATCAAGTTCAAGGGTAGTGAAAAGGTGGAGATTCCCTATGACGAAGACCGAATTTTGCAGGTATTGACGAATCTCCTATCGAATTCCCTTAAATTTACGGAACCACGCAATGGAACCATAAAAATTGATCTCGAAGATCAAGGAAGTGCTTTTGCTGTTGTTGTTGAAGACAATGGCAGGGGGATTCCCCAGGAAGATCAGGGTTTCATTTTTGAAAAATTTTATCAATCGAAGAACCAAAACATCAAGAAGCCCCAAGGCAGTGGTTTGGGGTTGGCCATTTGTAAAAAAATAATAGAAGGCCACAAAGGAAAAATTTGGGTCGATAAAACATTTGACAAAGGGGCACGATTGGTCTTTACATTACCGAAGAACGATGAAGAAAAAAATATTGATAGTGGATGATGAACCCAACATAGTGATGTCGTTGGAGTATGCTTTCAAAAAGAAGGATTTTGGAGTGTTCATTGCCAGGGACGGTACCGAAGCACTCGATATTGCAGAGCGGGAACGACCCAATATCATTTTGTTGGACATTATGATGCCACAAATGGATGGGTACGAAACCCTAAAACTAATACGGGAAAACAAAGAACTCGTTGACACCAAAGTGGTGTTCCTTTCTGCAAAAAGTAAAGAAAAGGATATTGAAAAAGGAATGCAGATGGGAGCGGACGGTTATATGACCAAACCCTTTTCCATCAAAAAGGTGATCAGCGACGTGGAAGAAATGATCAAGTAAAGTTTCAAATGATGCGATAGATTCAATAGATGCTAGGCATTTGAAATGGAAAAATAGAACATAGTAACTAATTAACTAAACGTAACATTGAATGAGTAATTATCATATCAAGCATTTGGAAGAATATTTCCAGGTGTACCGAAAATCGGTTAGGAACCCAGAAGCATTCTGGGAAGAAGTGGCAGAAGAACACTTCCTATGGAGAAAAAAGTGGAATTCGGTGTTGGATTGGGATTTTACCAAACCCGAGATCAAATGGTTTGATGGTGCCCAATTGAACATTTCGGAAAACTGTATTGATCGGCATTTGAACATTCGGGGCGATAAGACAGCTATTCTTTTTGAGCCCAACGATCCCAATGAAGAGGCCGAACACATCACCTACAGGCAATTGCACGAGCGTGTTTGCCGATATGCCAATGTACTTAAAGATCAAGGGGTAAAAAAAGGTGACAGGGTAGTGGTTTATTTGCCCATGATACCAGATTTGGCCGTGGCTGTTTTGGCCTGTGCCCGAATTGGTGCGGTTCACTCCGTTGTTTTTGCTGGATTCTCTTCAACAGCCTTGGCCACGCGGATCAACGATTGTGGAGCAACAACCGTATTGACTTCCGATGGCTCGTACAGGGGGAGCAAGACCATAGACCTTAAGGGCATTGTGGACGATGCCTTGGAGCAATGCCCAGGGGTAACCAAGGTATTGGTCACCAAACGAACCGGTGGTGAAGTAACCATGAAAGAAGGGCGTGACCTTTGGGTGCAACCTTTGTTGGATAAAGCCTATGGGGATTGCAGTCCAGAGATCATGGAGGCTGAAGACCCCTTATTTATTCTATATACTTCGGGCTCTACCGGAAGGCCAAAAGGAATGGTGCATACCACTGGTGGCTACATGGTGTATACGGCCTACACGTTCAAAAATGTGTTCCAGTACAAAGAGGAGGATATTTATTGGTGTACGGCGGATATCGGTTGGATTACGGGACACTCTTACATTGTGTATGGGCCATTGGCCAATGGCGCCACTTCGGTCATGTTTGAAGGCGTGCCTTCCTATCCGGATTTCGGAAGATTTTGGGAGGTGGTCCAAAAGCATAAGGTAACCCAATTTTACACGGCCCCAACCGCCATTAGGGCTTTGGCAAAGGAAAATTTGGATTATGTGACCAAATACGATTTATCCAGCCTTAAAGTGTTGGGTACCGTTGGGGAACCTATTAACGAGGAAGCCTGGCACTGGTACAACGATCATGTGGGCGATAAACGATGTCCCATTGTTGATACGTGGTGGCAAACGGAAACAGGTGGCATTTTGATATCACCAATACCTTTTTCAACACCGACCAAACCCACTTATGCCACCTTGCCCATGCCTGGTATTCAACCCGCATTGATGGATGAATCCGGCAAAGAGATCAAAGGGAACCAAGTGGACGGAAGATTATGCATCAAATTCCCATGGCCTTCCATAGCCAGGACCATTTGGGGCGATCACCAACGTTATAAGGATACGTATTTCTCGGCCTTCGAGGGCAAATATTTTACAGGTGATGGCGCTTTGCGCGATGAAGTCGGCTACTATCGAATTACAGGTAGGGTAGATGATGTGATCATCGTTTCTGGCCATAACTTGGGTACGGCACCGATAGAAGATGCCATAAACGAACACCCAGCTGTGGCAGAATCCGCCATTGTTGGCTTCCCACATGACATTAAGGGGAATGCACTGTATGGATACATCATTTTGAAGGAAACCGGGGAAACCCGTAATCGGGAAAATCTGGCCAAGGAGATCAATCAGCTCATAACCGAGCATATTGGTCCGATTGCCAAACTGGATAAAATCCAATTTGTTCCTGGTCTTCCCAAAACTCGAAGTGGTAAGATCATGAGGCGTATTTTGAGAAAAATCGCATCCAAGGACACCAGCAATTTGGGGGATACCTCCACACTGTTGAACCCTGAAGTGGTCGAGGCCATCATGAAGGAAAGTCTTTAATTAAAGACCAAATTTTAAAGGGCCTTGTCTTTTGATGAGGTCCTTTATATTTTTTGGCTTCAGTCTTTCCAAAATACGGAGCAACGCTATGGCCGTTATATAGGCATCTCCCAGCGCCGTGTGCCTATCTTTTTTGGAAATACTGAACTTTTCGGCCAAATCATCAAGCGTGAACCGTTCTTTACGTTCAACCACACTCGATACCAATAGTGTGCGCTTGTACAGCAGTTCGGTATCCAAGGTCTCGTTTTTTAATTTAGGGAGTCCGTTCCTTTGCAGGGCGGCATTGATCATATTTACATCAAACTTCACATGGTGCCCTACCAAAATGTAATTCTTTGCGTATACCAAAAATTGCTTCAGCGCATCCAGTTCGATGACCTTGTTTCTTCGCGACCGTTTTAAAATACCATGAATCGGGGCACTTTCAGCGTTATAATGTTCCTGCTCAATATAAACCTCAAAAATGTCCTTTACCGCAATACTGTTGTCCATCAATTTTAGGGCACCAATGCAGAGCATACGGTCTTTGGTCAAACTAAAACCGGTCGTTTCCGTATCGAGGGCCACAAATACATTTTCCTTGATGTCTTCAGGAAGCTTTTGTTGGAAATGCGCCTCATAGTCCCACCAGAAATCTGGGAGTTCCAATTGCTTCTTTTTACCAAAAAGCCACATTAGCGAATCAGGTTTTTGACTTGGAACCGTATTTCGATCAAGGATTGGATTTCCTTGATGGTCTTAAAGGTTCGTTTCAACTTTATTTTCTCTTCCTTGTTCAACCGTTGCAGTTCAATATAACGACCGGAATCGTTGTGCAACAAACCCTGTTTGGTCCTGAATTTCAGAAGGGCTTTGCTGGCATACGAACAGGCCTGGAACAATTCTTTGTTGTTTGGCTCCAGTTCAGCCAGTTTTTCATAACGTTCGGCCGTGTTGTTGATCGATTTGATGGAATGGGAAAGTATGAGTACACGCGCTGCATCGATAATGGGCATTAGGGCTCGCAACTTTAGATCGAAGAAATCTTTGTGCTCCCCATCCTGTTCCACCAAAAAGTCCCTGAAAAATCCTGAAGGAGAAGGGTTTTGCAAAGCCCCGCCCGCCAAATGTGTCAAAAATTGTGGAAACATTCTGGCGTGGTCAAAAATGCTGTCCGACAGTTCATCCGCCAGTGTACGATCTCCATAAGTGATGTTGTAGTCAAAGAAAATGGAGGACAATAAAATTTCATCGGGTCCGGGATTGTTGATCCATCTGCCGGTGACTTCCTTCCATTCCCACAGACTATGGCACCAAGCTGGGTTGGATGCCATCATCTCGGCCGGACAATATTCAAAGCCGATGGTATTCAAGTCGGTAGAAATTAGACTTGCCAATTTTAAAAAATAATATCTCGTTTGTTCCAATTCATCTGCTGGAACATCCGCAAAAAGGATAGCATTATCCTGGTCGGTGTTCAACAGTTGTTCCCCACGTCCTTGACTTCCCAATGTCAACCAAGTGAAGGGCACCGGGGGCTCCGATGGCATTTTTTGAAGGGAAAGCTCGATGACCCGTTTGGTAGAGGCATCGTTAAGCTCCGAAATGATCTTGGAAACCAATCCAATGGGAATGTTCTGGTCCAAATAGCCCTGCAACAGATTCATGATACCATGTCGTATCTTTCGTAGCACCTTGGCATCCATTGCTCTTTTTATGGCACGCAGAAGTACAGCTGGATTATTGCCAAGGGCCACCATTACATCGTGTTTGGAAAGCAACCCTACCGCTGGGGCATCGGGGGTACCATCTTCGGTAAGTATCAAATGGCTGATATTGCTTTTCATCATGGCCATTTGTGCCTGTGCCAAAGTAAGTTCGGATGGGTAGGTGATTATGGGTGACGACATAATGGTCTTGGCCGGTTCGGTAATGGGACATTCCCCTGTAGCCACTTTTTTTCGTAAATCCTTATCGGTTATGATACCAACGGGAAGTCCATCCTTGATCACCAAGATACAGCTCACATTGTTTTTTGCCATGGTGGTGGCCAAATTCATGATCTTGGTCCCTTCGGTACAGGTAATGAGGTCGGTGGAATAACTTATCGGCTGCAGGTCCAATATTTTGGGATCCAATTTTTCAGCGGTGTCACCAGACCCGTACAGTTTGCCACGATGCTTAATGGAGTAGGGGTTACGGGTATTGGAGGCAAAACTTTCGATCAAAAAATTGCCCACCCGTTTGTTTTCCAGGGCCAAGGGTTTAAAATGCTTTATGGGTACGGCATATAAAATGGTCTCTTCATGCGCTCGGGCTTCCAGTTTATAGCTTTCATGGGCCAATAGTGGGCGAAGGCCAAAAACGTCCCCTTCATCACAAATATCCAGAATTTGGGAGGAGCCTTTTTTGGTTAGGGCAATGGCCCCTTTGTTCACCACATAAAAATGTTCATGCGGCGCTTCCTTTTCTGTAAATACAATGGCATTGTTCTCTTTATGAAGAATCACCACTTCCATGGACAGAATATCCAATTGTTTGGAGTCCAATGCATTGAAAGGGGGGAAACTTTTGAGAAAATCGGCAACGCGTTCGGAAATCGTGTTCTTCATGGCAACCTAAAAATAAGGTATAATTTGATGATCACCACATGAAACAAACCAAAAAGAAGCGTGCAAATCCGAAAACAATTCCGACTACTTTTTATTGTAGGCTCGTATCATCAATATCGCCCATAGGGCAACCAGCAAGAAAACAACGATTGAAAACCAAAAAACGATATCATTTGCTGTCATTGTCCACCAGTTTTAAGTAAATCATGACACCTAAAAGGGTGGGTGCCCAAAGGCCAATAAAAAGCCCATGTTCTTTGTCGCCATTAAGAAAAAGGTATTCCGCCACAAGAATGATCAACGCACACAAGGCCAGCATCAATAGGTTGGCGGCTCCTAATTTTTTGAAGTAATTCATATGAAGGTTGGTTTAATACCTTGAAGGTAGGAAAAAAAAACGCGGAAAAGCAAAAAAGCCATTCAACTGCAGGCAGTTAAACGGCTTTGTTTTGTGTAGCGAGAGGGGGACTTGAACCCCCGGCCTCCGGGTTATGAATCCGACGCTCTAACCAGCTGAGCTACCTCGCCATGGGCATATTTTGCGGGTGCAAATATATACTTTAATTTTTGCTGAATCAAAATTCGGGATTAATTTATTATTTGATATTTATTTTTTTATCTTCCCAAACTATATCAAATGTTGAAAGGATAAATCGAACGAACTAATGAGTGATAAGGTAAAATTCGAAATGGAGTTTGTCATCCATGCTTCGCCTCAGTTGCTTTACCAATATATTTCCACACCATCCGGACTTTCCGAATGGTACGCCGATAATGTGAATTCCAGGGGTGAGATGTTCACCTTTATATGGGATGGTTCAGAGGAACGGGCTAAAATGCTAAAACGCAAGAGTGAGGAATTTGTGAAGTTTGCGTGGGAGGAAAATGAGGACGCTTCCTTTTTTGAAATGCGCATTATTGTGGATGAAATTACCAAGGACGTTTCCTTGTTCATAACGGATTTTGCCGAGGAGGACGAAGTGGATGAAGCCAAAATGCTTTGGGAGAACCAAGTTTCCGACCTAAAGCAAGTATTGGGGTCCACCTAGGTTCAATTCCCAGCTAAGCCGTATATTTGGCCCTGATTTTTCAAGGCGAGATACATGGTCAACTTTAATGGCAATTTCTTTACCAACGATACCGCAATCCTAACCCACAACAACCGTGGACTCAAATATGGCGATGCCGTTTTTGAGACCATGCGCTACGTAAATGGCACCCTTTTCTTTTGGGAAGACCATTATTTTAGGCTCATGGCCAGTATGCGTATTCTTCGTATGGAGATACCCATGGAATTTACCTTGGAATTTTTGGAAGAGGAAATCAAGCGGACAACAATGGAGAATACGGCCGAAGGGGATGCTTTTCGTGTTCGGCTGACCGTTTTCAGAAATGATGGCGGATTGTACGCCCCGGCCACAAACAATGTTTCCTATCTTATTGAAACAACACCGCTGGAATCCCCATTCTACCTGGCGAAGGAAGAAGCCTATGAGGTGGAATTGTTCAAGGATTTTTATGTGAGCAAGGATATGCTCTCCAACTTAAAGACCTCCAACAAATTGCTGCACGTGGTTGCCGGGGTATATGCCCAAGAAAACGGCTATGCCAATTGTCTTTTGGTGAATACGGACAAAAATGTGGTTGAGGCCATAAACGGAAATCTTTTTGTAGTCAACGATAAACAGATAAAAACAGCTCCGTTAAGTGATGGGTGTTTGGATGGCATTGTTCGGAAAAAATTGATGGAAATTATTGATGCTTCTGAAAATTTGGAATTGTTGGAAGCGTCCGTTTCCCCTTTTGAACTGCAGAAAGCCGATGAACTGTTTTTGACCAACAGTATTGCTGGGATTCAATCCATCACTAAATACCGAAAAAAGGAATTCGGCAATGCCATTGCCAAGGGATTACTGGCCAAATTAAATGCAAAGGCCCGATTATCGTCTACTAATTGAGCGAAGGATTTTCCGGGGCATTGGACCATAAAAGGTAATCACCGCCCAATTCCACCATATTTTCTTTCCAAAAGGCGGAGGACGATTTTTGCAACAAATTGCTTTCGTACTGGTTTTTGATCACCACCCAGGATCGGGAAGATAGCTCTTGGTCCAACTGTTGAGATCCCCATCCGGAATAGCCCAAGAAGAATCGAATGTCTTCCTCGGTTATGGTGCCACTGTTTATGAGTTCCACAGTTTTTTCAAAGTTGCCACCCCAAAAAATGCCGTCGGCAATCTCCACACTGTTTTCAATGAGGTGGGGCACTGTGTGAATAAAGTAAAGATTGTCCTGCTCTACAGGTCCACCATTGAACACTTGGAAAGGAATGGTGATATCGGAAACAAGATCGCAAATGGTATAGTCCAGAGGTTTGTTCAAAATAAACCCAACAGAACCTTCCTCATTATGTTCTGCCAAAAGTACCACCGAACGGTTGAAGGAAACATCCCCTGTGAGCGATGGTTCCGCAACAAGCAATTTCCCCTTCTTTGGCTTATGGCTCACCATTTTCATAGGACCCCTGTTTTAAATTTAACATAATATACAATATTTCCCATAAAACCAAAACCCTTAAAACAAAAAAGCACTTCCTTGTGGGAAGTGCCTTTGTATATTCAAAAGGTAATTGATTAGTTTACAGCACCGCTCAATTCAGCTCCTGCTTTGAACTTTACAACGTTCTTGGCAGCGATCTTGATGGTCTTACCAGTTTGAGGGTTTCTACCTTCTCTGGCACTTCTTTTGGAAACTGACCAAGAACCAAAACCTACCAAGGAAACTCTGTTTCCTTTTTTAAGTGATCCCTCTACATTTCCCAAGAAAGATTCCAATGCTTTTTTTGCTGCTGCCTTAGTGATGCCAGCATCAGCTGCCATAGCATCGATTAATTCTGTTTTGTTCATAATGGAATTAAATTAATTGTTGTTAAAATAATTTTAATGCTGAACAAATTTATACGGATTTGCCAGTAACGCAAGTAAAACCTAGGGAAATAGGGCTTTTTGTTGATAACTTCAAACGTTTGTTGATAAAGTCGGAAAAAAATGACAAGATTTTGCCAGCCCACTCATAGCAAGGGATTAGCGAAGATGGGCGTCCTCCTCAAGTTTTAATCCGTTCAAAACTTCCGTTACCTTCATGCGCCGTTTGCCCGGAAGTTGTAATTCCAGCAATTGAACGTAGCCCTCTTTGACCGCCACTTTAATCGATTTTTTGTCCACCAATAGTTTTCCAACGTTGTAGTTGTGGGTTCCGTTTTCGGGTTGGGTGGCAAAAATCTTGACCTGTTCCTCCTTGTCGCCATTGAACAAGGTAGACCATGCCCCTGGGTAGGGACTTAGGCCCCGAACCAAATTATGGATGTCGTTTATTGATCTGCTCCAATCGATCTCACAAGTCTCCTTATGGATTTTTGGTGCTGATTTTAAAGCAACACTTTCATCCTGTTTTTTTAAATCGACTGTTCCATTGGCTATTCGTTGGCAAGTCTCCACCACTAAGGACGCCCCGGTTTCCATCAAACGGTCATGAAGGGTGCCGGCATTGTCCTCAGGTGTGATCGGCACTTTCTGTTGCAGGATAATAGTACCGGTATCTATTTTCTCATCAATAAAAAACGTAGTAACCCCTGTTTCGGTCTCTCCGTTTATGATGGCCCAATTGATGGGTGCAGCTCCGCGGTATTGTGGAAGGAGGGAGGCATGGAGGTTAAAGGTGCCCAAGGCTGGCATTTGCCACACCACTTTGGGCAACATACGGAAGGCAACCACTATCTGCAGATTGGCATTAAGGGATTTTAATACCTTCAAAAATTCCTCATCCTTAAGATTGGTGGGTTGCAAAACTTTTAATTGCTGTTGAACCGCAAATTGTTTAACGGCGGATTCCTGTACTTTTCTTCCTCTGCCTGCAGGGCGGTCCGGTGCGGTGATTACCCCGACCACCTCAAAATCGGCCTCCAAAATCTTCTTTAAGGTGCCCACGGCAAAGTCCGGGGTACCCATGAAAACAATTCGCAACGTATTATTTTTTGACATATTCATTTTTGAAATTTAGTTGGACCTTTCCATCTTCCAACAGAAATTGAAGCGCTTTCAACAATTCTTTTTCATCCGCTCCGGTGGCACTTTCCAACTTTCGGGATGAATGCGGCCCTAGGTCAAGCAATTCCAAAATACGTTCCTCCAACTGATGGGGAGAGGTTCGCTTGCCCTTGGCGGTACAAATATCGCACGTACCACAGTTTTCGTGGGTATCCTCCCCAAAATATTTTAATAGGTATCGGCTTCTACATTCCTTGTTGTTTTCAATGTAGCCCAACATGGCTTCCAAGTTGTATTGTTTTACCGCATTGAGTTCCTTTACCTTTTTGGCAAATACATTAATGGTGACATCATCTTCCCGAGGCACCAAAAAATGGATTTCAAGATCGCTGGATTGATTATGGTAATTGACAATACCATCATTGGCCAACTGTTGAAAAATTTCCTTGAGTTGGGTTTCCCTCATCCCCGTTTTCCGATGGAGCAGGGAAAGGTCGATTTTTGTTTCATAATCGGTGATGCCCCCATAGGTGCGCAATACCGTTTGGATGATTGGCGCCGATTTTCTGTTTTTTTCCAAATATTGAAAAATTGCCGCTTTTGATGCTACAAATTGCAAGGTAGTCTTCTCCTGAAATTGCTCCGACAGCGACAGAACGGAATTTTGATCTAAGATTCGAAGGGCATTAAAGGCCAAATTCGGTTCCAGTTCATAGCGTTTGCAAAATGCATTGAATTTAAAGGCCATGGGTTCCATGACCAATTCACCATAGGAAACCTGAAAGTAATTGTTCAGGTTGGAGTACACTTTTTTGACAAAGGCAACATCGGGCAACGCTGCCAAAAATTGTTGACGTGCCCTTTGCTTGTCCTCCTCCGAGGTCAATACCATTGCAATCGATGGCTTTCCGTCCCTGCCGGCCCTTCCAGCTTCTTGATAATAGCTTTCCAAGCTATCGGGTATTTGATAATGGACCACAAACCGTACATCCGGCTTGTCCACGCCCATTCCAAAAGCGTTGGTGGCCACCATGGTCTGGATGGTGCCGTACAACCAAAGGTTGAGCTTGTCTTCTTTCTCGGATTTGGTCATACCACCATGAAAATGGGCGGCGGAAAATCCATTTTCATTCAAAAACTTGGAAAGTGAAACGGACATTTTTCGTGATCGCACATAAACAATGGAGCTCCCCGGTACCTTGCCCATGTAGTTCTTCAACTGAAAAAGTTTGTCCTCGGTACGTTTTACGATAAATGCAATATTGGATCGGGAAAAGGAATCCTTAAAAATTTTAACCGGGGACAATTTCAGGTTTTGGACAATATCGTCCACAACCCTGGGTGTGGCGGTTGCTGTAAGGGCGATCATCGGAACCTGGGGCACAAGTTCCTTCAAAATGGCGCATTGTAAATAGGCAGGTCTAAAATCGTTTCCCCATTGCGAAATACAATGTGCCTCGTCAATGGCGATCAAGTTGACGTTCATTTCCTGAATCCGCTCCTGGATCAGGGGTTGTTGCAATCGTTCAGGGGATAGGTACAAAAATTTATAGTTGCCATACAGGCAGTTGTCCAGCAAATCGTTGAGTTCGTCAAAGGGAATGCCACCAGTAAGTGCAATGGCCTTTATGCCCTTGTTTTTTAATTGGTTTACCTGGTCCTGTATCAATGCCACCAATGGTGAAACAACAATACAAAGCCCTTCTTGGGCCATGGCCGGAACTTGATAGCAAATGGACTTGCCACCCCCAGTGGGCATCAGTGCAAGTACATCCTTACCGGATAGTACACTTTCAATAATGGAGCTTTGGGACCCCCTAAAGTTGTCATGACCCCAATATTGCTGTAAAATAGCCTGTGTCTCTTGCACTAAAACGTATTAATGGTTTCCAAGATAAAATCAATCCTTTTCTGGACTGCATCTTTTGGCACTTCGATGGGGTTATAGCCAAATTGGGTATAGGTATTCATTAGGGCATGGTGCAGGTGTACCGCCTCTTCAAACGACTCCAAGCGTTCGCTGTCCGAAACATAGATTTCTGCCCATGGCGGAACCATAAAAACCAAATCGTACCTGTGGTTTTCACAGGGTTCAATAAATTCCCTGTCATAGCGCTGCCCAAAAAAATCCATATAGGCAAGTACATCTGGAATTCCCCTATCAAAAAAGCTAATGGGTTCCTTGGTTTGCAACGCTTTTTTATAATGTTCCGTTCTGCCGTACAGCAGGTCTTTGTTGAACTGAAGGGCATCATCCACAAAAACCAATGGGTTACTGATATGGGCATGGGATTCACCTTCCAGTTTTGCTTTCGAGGTCATATCACGGATGATTTCATGAAAACAATGGAAGCCCTTACGCTCCAAACCATTTACGATGGAGGTTTTGCCCGTTCCCGGTGCCCCGGTAATCACAACTTTTTGCTTGCCCAAGTAGAATAAATTAGCTGTGCAAAGTAATGAAATAGGAATAAGGAAAAAAAATTGGGGGGGATGGCCTATATTTGTAAAAACTAATGGCATGGAGAAGGATAACACGGAAGAGTTTTATGAAAGGTTGAGGGAAAAATTACTGGAAAACACCAGTTGGCCATCCGATTACCTCTATAAATTTATTGTTCCAACTGATGAAGACCGCATTGCCCAAATCCATGATATTTTTGATAATACAGGTGCTGTAATAGAGACCAAACAATCTAAAAAGGGAACGTATACCAGCATTTCCATCACCGTCAATCTGAGTCATCCCGACGAGGTGATTATGAAATACAAAGAAGTTTCAGTGGTGGAAGGGGTAATATCACTTTAGGCAAGGTTTGCCATAATTTTATTATTTTGCAAGCGTTAATTTACTGGACTTCCCGATTAACATAAATCTTAAGACATTTAATTTGAACTTAGTAGAGAACCTAGAATACAATACAGAGCGTGCAAAGCTCCATATTCCCGAATATGGTCGTCATTTTCAAAAGATGGTGGACCAAGCCGTAGCCATTGAGGACCGGGAAGAACGGAATAAAGTGGCCAAGGCCATCATCAGTGTCATGGGAAATTTGCAGCCCCACTTACGCGATGTGCCTGATTTTCAGCATAAATTATGGGACCAATTGTTCATTATGTCCGACTTTAAGTTGGATGTGGACTCCCCATTCCCAATTACTTCCAAGGAGGTTTTGCAACAACGTCCAGAACCATTGGACTACCCCCAAAATCATCCCAAATACCGTTTTTACGGGAACAACATAAAACGGATGATAGATGTGGCCGTAAGTTGGGATAAAGGTGATATGCGCTCCGGATTGGAGTATGCCATTGCCAACCACATGAAAAAATGCTACTTAACGTGGAACAAGGATACAGTGGAAGATAGCGTCATTTTTGGACACCTAAAGGAAATGAGCAATGGTGAAATCGATTTGGCCAGCGACGGTGAAAATTTGACCGAAAGTGGACAATTCCTTAAAAACAGACAGGCCAAGTCCAATAGAAGTGGCGGAAGTAGCGGAAATAAAAAGGGCCAACGCAATCGTAAAAAGCGCTATTAAAATCCAAAATAGTACATGGGTACATTTCGAATAGAGGGTGGCCAACAACTACATGGCGAAATTACACCCCAAGGAGCAAAGAACGAGGCATTACAGATTCTTTGTGCCGTATTGCTTTCAGAAGAAAAAATAACAATCAACAACATTCCCGACATAGTCGATGTGAACAAGTTGATTGCCTTACTCGAAGATTTGGGTGTGAAGATCCAGAAAAAAGGAAAAGGTTCCTATACGTTCAAATCCGACGATATCAATTTGGAATATCTGCAATCGCCCAAATTTAAGGAAGATGGCAGGGCACTTCGCGGTTCCATTATGTTGGTGGGTCCTTTGTTGGCCCGATTTGGCAAGGGGTATATTCCCAAACCGGGCGGTGATAAAATTGGCCGACGAAGATTGGACACCCATTTTGAAGGATTCATAAAACTGGGTGCCAAATTCCGATACAATCGTGAAGAGCATTTTTATGGTGTGGAAGCGGAAAAGTTGAAAGGCACTTACATGCTGTTGGACGAGGCATCGGTTACTGGAACCGCCAATATAGTTATGGCAGCAGTTTTGGCCGAAGGCACCACTACCATCTACAATGCAGCCTGTGAGCCCTATTTGCAACAACTCTGCAAGATGTTGAACCGGATGGGCGCAAAAATTTCAGGTATTGGCTCCAACCTGTTGACCATTGAGGGTGTAGATAAACTAGGTGGTACAGAACACACCATGTTGCCCGATATGATCGAGATTGGTAGCTGGATCGGTTTGGCCGCCATGACCCGAAGTGAACTTACCATCAAAAATGTGAGTTGGAACGATTTAGGGCAGATTCCCACAGTTTTCGGAAAATTGGGCATCACCATTGAGCGAAGGGATGACGATATTTTTATTCCCAAACACGAGAAAGGGTATCAGATTCAAAATTTTATTGACGGATCTATTTTGACCATTGCCGATGCGCCTTGGCCAGGATTGACCCCCGATTTATTGAGCATTATTTTGGTTGTGGCCACACAGGCGAAGGGAGAAGTACTCATTCACCAAAAAATGTTTGAGAGCCGCTTGTTCTTTGTGGATAAATTGATTGACATGGGCGCCAAGATCATACTTTGTGATCCCCATAGAGCTACGGTTATCGGTCATGATTTTAAATCCACTTTAAAAGCAACGACAATGGTGTCGCCCGATATTAGGGCAGGAGTTTCCCTGTTGATTGCGGCGCTTTCGGCAAAAGGTACTTCGACCATTCATAACATTGAGCAAATAGATCGCGGTTACGAGAACATCGATGAACGTTTACGGGCCATTGGTGCCAATATCGTGAGGGTTTAGTAGGACTTGTTAATGGTTTTTCGGGATGAGGATGGTAACCCGTGTGCCGTTTTCCAGATTCTCGATGGTTACCAGTTCCTGATCGGAGAACCGTTTGAGCATCTCAATTCGTTTGGCGGTAATGGACATGCCCCTTGATGGTCTCTGTATAGTTGTTCCCTCCGATTTCTTGGTTATTCCAACCCCATTATCTTCAATGATGCACTCGATATATTCGTCCTTATCATTAAAGATTATTTTTAACTTTTTCTCACCTTCTTTGGGCATCAATCCGTGGATGATCGCATTTTCAATATAGGGTTGCACCAATAACATGGGGACCTCATATTCCTCTACATCCAAATTTTTGTCCACGGTAAAGGTGTACTTAAAACTATTATCGAACCGAAGACTTTCCAGTTCTACATAAATCTTTAAAAGTTGGATTTCTTCTTTTAATGAAAGGTTGATATTGATGGAGCTTTCCAACACCTGGCGTAATAATTTGGCAAACTTGGACAGGTATTTTAACGCATTCTTCTTATCGTCCGTATTGATGAGATACTGAATGGAATTGAGGGAATTGAAAATGAAATGAGGGTTCATTTGGGCACGAAGCATCCGTTTTTCCAATTCTTGGTTCATTTGTCCGATGAGTTCTTTTTGTTCCGAGATCAGTACTGTTTTTTCGTGGAGTTCCCTGTTCGATTTTATTTTGTTCCGCAAACCAAAAAACAAAAGTCCGGCAGAGATCAATAATAGTGCTGTGATCAAGGATAAGTAAACAATCCGTTTGTTGTTCGCCTCAATATCGGAACTGAGCAATGCCATTTGTAGTTGGTTCTCTTTTAACTCTTTATCCTTAATGTATACCTCATGTTTGATTTGTAAACTTTGGATTTCCTTGATTTTAGTTTCATTTAGTAGGCTATCCTTATATGCCATGGATTGTTTTAGGTGTTCGATTGCCTTAGGATATTGGCCCATGGCCTCATAGATTTCATAAGCTTGGAAATGTCCCTCCTTTTTTTGTGCTGTTTGACCAATGAGATCAAGGGATTCCAAATTTTTCTTGGAATATTCGATGGCTTTGCTATAATTCCTCCTTTTGAATTCAAGCTTGGCCAAGTTCTGATAAGCAACGTTTATTTCCTGTTGAAGGGACATTTGTTTAGCAATTTCCAAGGATTTGAGAAGATACTCCTGTGCAAGTTCCAACTGGTTTAAAGGAATATAACAGTTACCAATATTCCCGTATACAATGCATAGATCCCATTTATCATCAACAGATTTGAAATAATCGACCAACGGTAAAAACTTCTCCAAGGCTTCATTATAACTATCATTTTTAAGATATAAAACACCCAAATTTAAGTTTACCTTATGTTCCATATCCTCACGATTGTCACCTTCGTAAACTTCCAAGACTTTTTCATAGCTCTTTTTTGCTTTCTCATCCTCATTCATTAAATCGTATAAAACACCAAGATTCATGTAAACAGATGAATTTCCTTTTGTTATCCCCAATGAGTCATAAAGTTCTAGCCCTTTCAAATAATATTCTTGACTTTTGGGATAATCACCAATCCGTTTATAAACGATTCCCATTCCATTGTAAACACTTTGAACATAGTAAAAATCATTATTTTTCAACGCAAGGTCCAAGCATTGATTTAGATAGCTGAGGGATTCCACATAGTCATCAGTCATGCCGTAAGTGGCGCCAAGAACGTATAGCGCTTTGATCTCACCAGCCACAAAACCAATTTCTCTAGCTTTCTCCAAACTTTTAAGGCCATATTCAACGGAATTTTCCTTGCTCATAGAGCGGGAATGGATACTCATTTTTCGCAATAAATTAATCTGGGTGGTATCATTTGCCGTTGCCATCAAGTTTTGCAGACTGTCCACTATATGGGCTTGACCAAAACTAATAAAGTTGCACAGGAGGACACTTACTAGGAGGATAAAGGATGAGATTGGTTTCATTGGATTCTAGGTTGGTAACCCAATTTATTACTTTTTGGAAACCAATTTGTTATAATTCACCAATATTTTAACTAAAAATCAATCATTTATAACAGTTTAGGTACATTGCATAGGCATGGTAGCCCATTTTTGTGCTTTAGATCCAGTAGTACTAATTTCTCGAAATGACTCGGGTGATTGATTAACTTTTCTCCACCAGTTTACCATCAGGATACAAGGCAAAGCGGCCTTTATCTTTGTCATGGACATGGTCGGGATAGGGCCAGGGCCATCCCCCAAATTGGGTGAGCCTGTATTCTTCCATTGCCTTGTGAATTTCTTCTTCGGTGTTCATTACAAATGGGCCGTATTTCGCAACCGGCTCAGCTATGGGTTTGCCCTGTAACAACATAAAATGGGCAACTGAATCACCTGTTTTTAAAGAAACTTCTTGGGTTGGGTCTAAGGCAATACCATATCCGGATTCGATGGTTTTGCCTTTAATTTGGAGGGGATTGCCCTCATAAAAATAAAGGGTCCTGTTAATTCCAGCCGAACCTTTGGGCAAAACATATTCTGAATTTGGCGCAATGTGCATGTTCCAAACGGCCACCTCATTTTCGGGGTCTGCGGCCCATGAATCAGGGGCAGGTGACAGTGCTTCCGTATCCCTATACTTCCCGGCCACCACTTTTATTTTGGCGTTTTCTTCTTCGACAATCGGAATATCCTCGTGCCATAGCATTTTAAAATGGGGTTCCACAAACTTGCTCTTCTTTGGCAAATTCAACCAAATCTGGAACAACTCCAAGGGATTTTCCTCCGTATCCTTGAGCAAGGGAAACATTTCAGAATGTTGTACACCACTGCCAGCGGTCATCCACTGCACATCACCTTCACCAAATCGCCCGGCAGCTCCCAACGAATCCGAATGATCACAATAGCCTTTGTTTACAATGGTGATGGTTTCAAAACCTCGGTGGGGATGGTACGGGAATCCCGGAATACTTTGGCCATGGTACATCCGCCATTTTTGGGAAGGATCAAAGTCGCTGCCCAAATTCCGGCCCTTCAAAAGAGTGGAATCTGGACCCATGTCGCCATTGCCTTTTGGAAAATGGTCCAAGTGATACACACTGAACAGGAAAGGATCTTGGGTTTGCCAGGGCGTGCCCAACCGGAAAATTTGAAGTATGGGGTTATCCATTTTACATTGATTTTTGCTGCTAAAATTGGTTATGCAATTTCGTCAAAGTTCGGCAGAAATAAAAGAGCCTGCTTCACGGGCAGGCTCTTCATACATATTAATTTTTACCAGGGATGGGTGGTGGGCCATCAATCATGGCCTCATACTTTTCATCCCCTTTTCTGGTTTTATATTCTTCTTTTACTTTTTCCACCAATTTGGCATCATCGAATAGGTCGAACATGGTCATCCCCATGGCTTTGGCTGCATGGATCATTCCTTTGTGGCCAATGCTCATGCCACCACAGGCCACAACAGCCCATGAATGCCAGGGCGTTCCTTTGGGTGCAACGGTCACACCCAAATTGATGTTGGGTACGTTCCAGCTCACATCACCAACGTCGGTAGATCCACCTCCGGGCAAATCTTCAGTTTCTTTTAAGGGATGCACTTCTCCGTCCATTCCTACTTCGGGTTTTCCAGTAGCTTTTTGAATGGCCTTTCCAAAAGTGGTTTCTTCTTCGGTATAGGTGATCGGACCCAATAGTTCGAGGTTGTTCTGCATGATTTCGCCCCCGGCCCGGTTCACCAAAGTTTCATAAATACCCGAGACCAAAGAAATTTTGTAATCCACATTGGCCATGATGGCAGCACCTTCGGCCATGGCCTTTACACGCTCATAGGTGGGCAACATCACTTTTCGTTTGGGATCACGGACCCTGACCCACAAACGGGCATAATCAGGCACAACGTTCACCACTTGTCCACCATCCTGAATGTGATAATGGATACGGGAGGTGGGCATAATGTGTTCCCTATAGTAATTGATACCGGTAGTGTAGAGTTCAAGCGCATCGGAAGCACTTCTACCGTTCCAAGGGTCCGCAGATGCATGGGCAGCCTGTCCATAAAACTCAACGATGAAATCAACCAAGGCAAGTCCGCTTTGCACATCGGCTTCAATTTCGGCAGATGGATGCCAGCTTACGTTCACATCCACGTCGTCCCAAAGACCTGCTTCCACCATCCATACTTTACCAAAGAATTTTTCCTCTGCAGGAGTTCCAAAAAACTTTACGGTTCCTTTAATGTTTCCGGCCTCGATTTGTTCCTTTATGGCAATGGCGGCACCTAAACTGGCGGCACCAAACATATTGTGTCCGCAACCATGGCCTGGGGCACCATCGATTCGCGGGTCTTTGGTGGGAGTCGTATTTTGCGATAGTCCGGGTAGCGCATCGAATTCACCCAAAACGCTGATCACAGGTTTTCCAGATCCATAAGTAGCAATAAAAGCAGTTGGGATATTGGCCACGCCCCGAGTCACGGTCATTCCGTTTTGCTCGGCATAATCGGCCAACAGTTTGGACGAACCGGATTCTTCAAAAGCGGTTTCGGCCAAGGCCCAAATGGAATCACTCAGTTGTATTAGTTTTTCTTTGTGCTTTTCAACGGAGGCGATGACTTCCTTTTTGTCCTTTGTCATCTTCTGAGCCATACCATTGAGGGATAGCAGCCCTAAAAGCAAGAGGGTCGATAATCTTTTCATTGTGTTGGTTTAAAGTTAGTTAGTACCGTTTCACATTGAAATATGGCCTGTATATAGCAGCCTTCGATTTTCAATGGGAACTAAAATTACTGAAAAAGCATCAACCAACGGCCTCTTTGTAGGTGTTTAGGCATCTTTCCCTGGCCTTTTTGTGGTCAACAATAGGGGAGGGATAGGTAAGCTCTTGAAGTTCAGGTACCCATTTGTTGATATATTTTCGATCCTTGTCAAATTTTTCAACCTGGGTCATAGGATTGAATATCCTAAAATAAGGCGCAGCATCCACGCCACTGCCCGCGGCCCATTGCCAATTGCCCACATTGCTCGCCATTTCATAATCCAATAATTTTTCGGCAAAATAGGCTTCGCCCCAGCGCCAATCGATCAGCAAATGCTTGCACAAAAAACTGGCCACCAACATGCGTACACGATTGTGCATGTACCCAGTGGCATTCAGCTCCCGCATTCCGGCATCCACAAGGGCATAACCGGTCTGTCCATTTTTCCAGCGCTCAAACTCCTCCTCATTGTTCCGCCATTGAATGAGGTCATATTTTGGTTTAAAGGCTTTGCTCACAGTGTGGGGATAATGCCATAAAATTTGCATGAAGAATTCACGCCAGATCAATTCGTTCCAAAACGTTTCTTTTTTGGAACCAATGGCCTTTTTCACCATTTTCCTGATAGAAACGGTACCGAACCGCAGATGAGGTCCCAAATGGGACGTTCCGTAGTCCAATGCTGGATAATCGCGGGTATCCCCATAATTTCTGACCAAATCGGCCGAAACATCAAAATCCGGAATCTTGATATCCGAGGTTTCAAAACCCAGATTTTCCAGTTTTATGGTGGGCAATGTTTTGGATTGGAACAAGTTGGAGTCCAACAATGCCAGTGTATCATAATCGACCAAGTGGACGGAAGGGTTGAAATTTTCCTTCCATTTCTTCATATAAGGTGTATAGACCACGTAGGGATCACCATCATTTTTCACCACCTCGTCCTTTTCAAATATGACCTGGTCTTTAAAGGTTTTGAAAGAGATGTTTGACTGGGCCAGTTGCTCCTGGACCTGTTGATCCCGTTTTTTGGCGTAAGGCTCGTAATCGTGGTTGGTATACACGGATTGGATATCGTATTGCTCTATCAATTGTTCAAAAACGACCTTGGGTTTACCTTTGTATTGGGCAATTCCGCTACCATGGTTGGTCTTGAGCTTGGTGTGTAATTTTTGTATACACTGATGGATAAAAGTTAACCGAGCGTCATTTTTGGGCAGGTTTTCCAGAATTTCAGTGTCGAATATAAAGATGGGCAACACAGGATAATCGGATTTAAGAGCCTGATAAAGGCCCACATTATCATCCAAGCGTAAATCCCTACGAAACCAAAAAACAGTGATTTTATCCTTCATTAATGCACGTTTAAACTAGACATGCCTCCATCAACACCAACAATCTGCCCTGTGATCCAAGAGTTTTCGGAATCGAGCAAAAATGCAGCTGCATTGGCAATATCGGCAGCAGAGCCCACTCTTTTCAATGGATGTCTATCAGCCATCATTTCGCGTTTTTTGTCATTGCTCAACAAACGCTCCGATAAGGGAGTGTCCACTAACGAAGGAGCAATCACGTTCACGCGTAATTTTGGTGCATATTCCGCGGCCATGGCCCGTGCATAGCCTTCAATGGCCCCTTTCGCAGCGGCCACGCTGGTATGAAACGGCATTCCTGTTCCTACGGCCACCGTACTGAAAAATACCATACCAGAACCTTCTGCCATACGGTTAACAATGGCCTTCACAGTTTTTACCATTCCAAAGAAGTTTAATTCCATGTCAGTTCGAAAGGTATCCAAATCCATCATTTTAAATGGTTTTAGATTGATGCTTCCCGGGCAATATACAAATCCATGCAATTGATCGGGTAATTGTTGTTGTGCAAGGTCTTCGGAGAGCACATCAAAAGGGATATGGGTCACATTTAGATTTGCCAACGCTTCATTTGATCGGCTGGCTACATAGACATTGTGTGTTTGGGAGAGCTTTTTGGCCAATTCCAATCCAATGCCGTAGGAACCACCCACAAGGAGTATATTTTTAGTCATGTTTATATTTTTCGTAGTGCCAAATAATTTTCTTCTTTTTCCATTTTCCCAAAAAGTTCAATGAGTTTGGCTTCTCTATATTTGAAGATTTTTTGGAGTTGTTTTTTGACCATAATGGGATGTACCAAGTCACCCAAGAAGCCCATCGGCAGTTTGTAATCCACAATATCTTCCATTTCAACACCTCCGGGAATTTCTTTTATAAAATGCTTGTGGTGCCAAAGCGCATAGGGACCAAACCGCTGTTCGTCAACAAAATACTCCCCATCTTTAACATGGGTTATTTCGGTAACCCATTTGGTGGAAACCATGGGAAAGGGTTTTACGATGTATTGGATGATCTGACCTTGGTACATGTTCCGGTCGGCGCCAGAAAGTATATGAAAACCCATATGATCAGGGGTAATCACTTTTAAATTTTTTGGATCAGATAGAAAATCCCAAGCTTCTTGCTTTGATATGGGCAACAGTTGCTTCGCATGCAGTTGGTAAAGTGTCATACCTATTTTTCAACAAAATTACGGTAAATATGTTTAACAAATATATAAAATAATTAAACAAAAAGTCAAACTTTGTTTAAATGGTAAGCAGTTGATGATTTTTACTTTAAGGTTTCTTTAACATTTGACGGATTGCTTTATCTTTAGCTTTGTTCGATTAAACCATAAATCACTATTCTATGAAAAAATTAGTTTTACTTTCTTTTGTTGCCCTACTTTCTTTTGGTGTAGAGGCACAGATACAGACACCTGCTCCCAGTCCGTTTTCCAAATTGGAACAAAAAGTGGGACTTACCGATGTAACTGTTGAATATTCACGACCCAACATGAGGGGGAGAAAAGTCTTTGGAGATCTTGTACCCTTTGGCGAACTTTGGAGAACCGGGGCCAACAAAAACTCCATTATCACTTTCAGCGATGATGTCACCATCGAGGGCAAAGCCGTTCCTGCTGGTTCCTATGCTATTTTTACCCGACCAAATGAGGCTGTATGGGAAGTAATTTTTTATTCGGATACGGAAAACTGGGGCACACCACAAGAGTGGGATGCCTCCAAGGTAGCTGCTACCGTTAAGGTTGAAACCTATACCATGTCCGAATCGATTGAAACGTTTACCATGACCATCGATGACCTGTATAACAATGGCGCCACATTGGGTATCCTTTGGGAAAACACCTATGTAGGCGTAAAATTTGTGGTGCCAACTGTTGAAAAGGCCCTAGCCAGCATTCAAGCTACCATGGCCAACACGGCAGATTTAAAGGCCAACGATTACTTTGCTGCGGGATCTTATTATTTCAGCGAAGGCATGAACATGGAGCAAGCCAAAGAATGGGTCGACAAAGCCGTTGAAATGGACGGGGGTAAAGCCTATTGGATGATGCGGACACAATCTTTGATCTATGCCAAATTGGGCTTTATGAAAGGTGCTGTGGAAGCCGCCAAGAAATCATTGGTAGCCGCTCAAGCTGCAGGCAACCAAGATTATGTTAAAATGAACAAGGATTCGCTCAAGGAATGGGCTGAAATGTAATCATAACATAATGCAAGAAAAACCCACTTTAGCGAGTGGGTTTTTTTATTCCGCTACGGGGGCATTTCCCAAGAAATTATCAAAGGCCTGAGTGATTATGGCCAAAACTATCACCAATACGCAGCCAAAGGCGTTCAACCACAAATAGGACATCCAATCCAGATTAAATCCAATGATCACAATGATCTGGGTTACAATGGCCGCCACAAAAACGGCATTGCCCTTCACAAATTTGAAGAAGAAGGCCAGCAGGAAAATACCAAGAACGTTTCCGTAAAAAATGGAACCGATGATATTGACCAATTGGATCAAGTTGTCAAATAAATTAGCCACATTGGCAATGGCAATGGCAATAATGCCCCAAAGTAGGGTAAAGCCTTTAGTGGCCATTAGGTAGTGTTTGGGATCCCGTTCTTTCTTTTGGTTCCTTTTATAAAGATCCAAAGCTGTAATGGTGCCCAATGCGTTCAATTCGGAAGCGGTGGAGGACATGGCCGCAGACAAAATAACGGCTAACAGGAGACCTATTAACCCAGTGGGCAGATTGTTCAGGATAAAATGGATGAACACATAATCCTTGTCGTTGGTCTCCACTACGGTATTGGCTTGATTGATCAATTCCTTGGCCGTATCCCGACTTGCCCTTTCCCGTTCATTAATTTTTATGATGTCTTGTTTGGCCTGTTCAATAGCATTGTATTCCTTGAGTTCCAAAGCGGTGGAATAGGCATTTTGGGCGATGCGTTTTTCCATTTCCAACTTTTGATGGTCTTCCTCCAAAGCCTGGTAGTCCTTGGCATATTCCGAACTCATCACAGCCTCGGTGGCTGCTGGGTTAAAATTCAACGGTGAAGCATTGTACTGGTAAAACACAAATACCATGGCCCCAACCAACAGGATGAAAAACTGCATCGGTATTTTAAAGATTCCGTTGAACACCAACGCTAATTGACTTTCCCTGATCGATTTTCCGGAAAGGTAACGTTGCACTTGGCTTTGATCGGTACCAAAATAGGCCAATGCCAAAAAGAAACCACCGGTGATGCCACTCCAAAAGGTATATCTGTTATTGGTATCGAAGGTGAAATCCAAAATGTCCAATTTATTGTTCGCCCCTGCAATCTTCAAGGCTTTTCCAAAGGAAACATCAGTGGGTAGGGCTCCTATGATAAAGAAAAAAGCAAAGAACATCCCCAACATAATGATGAACATCTGCTGTTTTTGGGTAACGCTAACTGCCTTGGTTCCACCGGAAACCGTATAGATGATCACCAAAATACCGATAATGATGTTCAAGGTGCGAAGGTCCCATCCCAATACGGCCGACAAAATAATGGATGGCGCAAAAATGGTGATACCTGCAGCCAATCCGCGTTGGACCAAGAATAAAATGGCGGTAAGGGTTCGTGTCTTTAAATCGAATCGGCCTTCCAGCATTTCATAGGCGGTAAAGACCTTTAATTTTTTATATATGGGAATGAAGATCAAGCAGATCACGATCATCGCCAAGGGTAGTCCAAAGTAGAATTGGACAAAACCCATACCATCATGAAAAGCTTGGCCCGGTGTTGATAAAAATGTAATGGCACTGGCCTGGGTGGCCATAACCGAAAGGCCTATGGTCCACCATTTCACATTGTCACCACCACGAACGTAATCGTCTACATCCTTGCTTCCACGGGTTTTCCAAACCCCATAGGCAACAATAAACAAAAGGGAACTACCAAGAATGATCCAATCGAGTAAGGCCATTAAGGATTCTAATTATTTAATAACATGATGAAGTAAAATATCAAAATATAAATGGCATTTAAAAGGATTACGATGGTGTATTCCTTTTTCCACTCCATTTTATTGTCCATACTAACCTTTGACATTACTTTCTTTTTTTACTTCACTTTTTCCTATGGAAAGCATATTGGCGAAGAGTTTGTACGCTCCGGAAACGCCAGCAGGGAGTTCCCTGAAAAAGCTCAACCCAGTGTAAATATAGTGACCTTCACCATAAGGTGCTACTAAAATACTTCCCTCGGTGGCAGATTCTCCTTCGTCGCCCATGGAAAGTATAGGTGTAAACTCACTGCTCCATTGGCTTGGAAAGTACAATCCCCGCTCCTGTACCCATCCGTCAAAATCACTTTCTTTAATGGCATTGGGATAATTGACCAAGGGATTGTTGGGTGCTACGATCTTCACTTCGGAATTCTCATCGGTTACCCTGTCTCTGGATAACGTAAGGTCGTATGGTGCAATGTTTTCAAATTGGCTTGCCCACCTGCCTGCAGTGTTATATTGCACAATCATGGTTCCGCCATTTTTTACATATTCGAACAGCACAGGTTGTTTGTATTTTAGATCATCCAACACATTATAGGCTCGAATACCCATGACCACCGCATCATATTTATCCAACACGCCGGGTTGAAGGTCGTCGGTGTCAATTAGGTGCACTTGGTACCCAATTTGCTCCAAACTTTCCGGTACTTCATCTCCAGCGCCCATAATGTAGGCGATGTGCTCTCCGGATTTTTGGATGTTCATCCGCACAATTTTTGCTTCTGATGGCATAAGAATGGATTGCTTTGGGATGTGGTCATAATTGATTTCCACAAGTTCCTTGCCAAACGTTTTGCCGCCAATGGTAACCAACGGGGCTATTATTCCCTCGCTATCCGAATTTGGTGGTGTAACCTTAAAAGTAACCGTTACTTCCTGTCCTTTTTGTGGAATGTTTATAGGAATGTTAGCTGGTGTCACCGACCAGCCTGCCGGATGTTTCAAGGATACATTTCCGGCAACATTGTTCTTTCCGGCCCTCACTTTTACATTGATGTCCTTGCTCTCCGCGGTGGCAAAAATGAGGACTTTTTCATCAATTCTGGAGGTCGCTGCAGGCAACACTGCAAGTGGCTCATACAATTCCCCTTTTTCAGGTTTTGAAAAACGGTGGACCACAGGTTTATCAAATGCAATTTCTGTTCCGCCAATATTCAAAAAGAAAGTTGCGGTAAGGGCACTGGGTGTCTCGGGTTTTCCAATCAAAAGTTGGTCATTTACGGCATAGGTTCCCAAGGTTCCTGCCTTATTTAACCAATAAGGGCTGGTATATGCAGTAGATACGGGAACTTCAAAACTTATTTCCAAATTTTGTTTTTCATTGTTTTGCAAAGTACTATTTGGACTGATGGAGGTATTGCCTCCGATCAATTCCACCTTTTTCAGTGAGATGGGTAGACGGCTTCTATTCACCACCTCTAGATTTACTTTGGTTGTTGAGCCCGGAGTTGTGGAACCTTCCTCTGCACTTGCCTCCAAATAAAGTCCAGCAGATGCCAAGATGATGTCCTTCAATTGTTTGCTTTTTAATTCCTGCCAGTAGGGTTCTTTAACATTTTGAAGCAGTTGGTAGGCTTTTACCAATTCCGGTACATGGACCGAGGGATCTTTAAAATTAAAGTTTGCCTCAATGTTGTTCAAAATGGCACCTACAGGTTCTCCTCCTGCAACACGGGACCATGTTGTGTTAATGCCATCGAAAAGATCATTGTTTTTGGGCATGTCACCTTTTAGGAGTTCAATATACTCTTCAGAAGTTCCCCTGGAAGTCATCATACCGAATCCCTGGCAAAGGTGCTGACTTCTGGCCAGTGCTGCTATCTCATTGTTGGAAAGGCCCAAATCGGGATAATAGACACCCACATCCAACTTTAACATTCCGGATTTATCCGCTGCTTCAAAATTTTCGCGACTGCCATATTGCCACCAAGAGGTATTGTAAAAAATTCGTTTGGGTTGCCAAGTTGTGGTATGATCTAACTGCTCTGGATAGGCGTTTGGGTCGTTTGCCAAATCGAAAGCCTCCATGCTCAACATCGCGGACGACGTATGGTGGCCGTGTGTGGAACCAGGGGTTCGGTGATTGAACCGGTTAATGATCACATCGGGTTTGATTTGCCTGATGGTCCAGACCACATCTGCAAGCACCTTGTCCTTATCCCATATTTTTAGGGTTTCGTTCGGGTGTTTGGAAAAACCAAAGTCATTGGCGCGGGTAAACCGTTGTTCACCACCATCAATCCGTCTTGCGGCCAAAAGCTCCTGGGTACGCAATACGCCCAAAAGTTCGCGCAACTCCGGACCGATCAAGTTTTGTCCGCCATCGCCACGGGTCATGGATAAATAAACGGTACGCGCATTGGCTTCGTTGGACAAATAGGAGATCAAACTGGTATTTTCATCGTCGGGGTGGGCCGCTACATACAAAGCGGTTCCCAAAAAATTGAGCTTTTGAAGGTCGTGATATATTTCCGAGGAAGAAGGTTTATCCGGTTTTTGGGCAACAAGGTTGGAAACAGAAACTACTATACACAGAAAAAGTACCCAAGGGTTTCTCATGGTTGGTTTTTTAGTGGTTGTTTCAAATATAATGCGTTTGCTTTCGGCATTTGATTTCTTTAGAACAGTTTTAACAAGGAACATATGCAGTAACTGTAAGGGTTAAAGGCCCAAACTATCCCTTAAGAATAGATCTTGGTTACTATTTTGACCCCAATACGCTGTTTTCATTCGTTTTAATTTGGTAGCCTTTGTGGTCAATAGTTTGGCATTGGGACCAAAACCACTTTTAAACTCTTCGGTCCAACTTTCAATGGAGTAAGGGAAATCAGTGGTAAAATTGATGATCAGGGTGCGTTCCAAATCAGGATAGGTTAAAATGTAGGTGGTTATTCCATCTTTTTCGGAAATACTGCCCATGGCTTGGTAGGCCTTCAATTCTTTATGGCCCAGACGAATAAATTCCAAGGCTGGAATCACCTCGAGTTCCCCGGTTGGCAAATCCGTTGGATCAATGCGGACCTTGGTCCATATTTCGTTTTCCAAAATCGCTTTGTCCATATTGAAGTGTTGATCGGCTTCCCCTTCAAAATAGGAATGTGAGGTAAACTCAAACTGTTCACGATTGTTGATTTGGGAATACACATGCCCACACCATTCCTGGACCGACAAGCTGGTCTTTAATGCATGTTGGTTATCATACACCGGATAGAAAGTACTGTTCATGATGGAGTAGGGATAAATACCCGTTAAAAACTTTTTGGTGGCATTCAATTTCAAAACCGATATATTTTCTGGGTTTTGCCCATTGGCCTTCACCTGCTTTTCGGGTAAAAAGGGTTCTGTTACGTAAATGAGTACCGCTTTGCCATCCCGTAACTCGCCATATCGGGCTTGCTCAAGCGTGTAGGAAGTGAGTTCTGCTTCACCAGCATACCAATAACTTTTAAAATCGGACGAAAGTGGTTTCTTGGGTGTTTCCGCTATTTTAACCGCTTTGGAATTTTCTGATTTTTCTTCAGTTGGGATATTCGATTTTTCAGCACAACCAAAAACAAGGCTGGTACAGCATAAAATGTGAATTAATTTGAAATTGTGGAAGATGGGTTTCATGATTGCCTTTTTTTCAAAAATAAAAACTAAAATTCAACTTCTGGGAAACTTAACTTTTTGTAATGCAAGCTAAAACCGTAGTTTTGCAAAATAATTGATAAGCTAAATAAGGTATGCAGCAGATCGAGTTGATGGCGCCCGCAGGTAATTTTGAATCCTTGCAGGCGGCTTTGGACAATGGAGCGGATTCTGTTTATTTTGGGGTGGAGCAGTTGAACATGCGAGCCAGGGCCTCCATAAACTTCACTTTGGACGACCTTCCCGAAATTTCCAAAAGGTGCAAGGCGAAGGGGGTACGAACCTACCTGACCTTGAACACCATTATTTACGACCACGATCTTTCCATCGTTAAAACCTTGTTGAAGAAAGCCAAGGAAGCCGATCTTACGGCCATTATCGCTATGGATCAAGCCGTGATCGCCGCTGCACGTGAACTTGGATTGGAAATTCATATTTCTACGCAGATCAATGTGACCAATATTGAGACCGTTAAATTTTATGCGCTTTTTGCGGATACTATGGTCCTCAGTCGGGAACTTAGTCTACGCCAGGTAAAGAAAATTACTGAACTGATTGAAAAAGAACAGATCAAGGGACCCTCAGGCCGTTTGGTGGAAATCGAGGTTTTTGGCCATGGTGCGCTATGCATGGCTGTTTCAGGGAAATGCTACATGAGCTTACATTCGTACAATTCTTCGGCCAATCGAGGTGCTTGTAAACAAAACTGTCGTAAAAAATATACCGTTATCGACCAGGAAACCGGATTCGAAATGGAACTGGACAATGAATACATCATGTCCCCAAAAGATCTGTGCACCATCGATTTCTTGGATCAAGTGGCCGATGCCGGTGTAAAGGTCCTAAAAATTGAGGGTAGGGGCAGAGCCCCCGAATATGTGGCCAAGGTGATCAAATGTTACCGACAAGCCATCGATAGCCTATATGATGGTACCTATGATAAAGAGAAGGTCATCACTTGGATGCAGGAATTGGAAAAAGTATACAATCGTGGCTTTTGGAGCGGGTACTATTTGGGACAAAAATTGGGAGAATGGAGCAAAATTCCAGGTTCCTCGGCGACCCAAAAGAAGCTTTACATTGGAAAAGGAGCCCACTTTTTCCCAAAGACCAATATTGGGGAATTCAAGATAGAGGCTTATGACATATCCATTGGCGACACCATTTTGATTACCGGTCCCACAACCGGTGCCAAGGAAATGAAGGTGACCGAAATGTTGGTGAACGACGCCGAACTTTCCACGGGTAAAAAAGGCGACTCAGTGACCATACCATTGGATTTTCGCATCAGACCATCGGATAAACTATACAAGATTGTAGAAAATAAGGTCGAGGCCTAATGGTGGTAATAACCTTGCAGCGCGATAAGTGCATCGGGTGCAATTACTGTGTGGAAATGGCTCCCGAGCAGTTTGCCATGTCCAAAAAAGACGGTAAATCGGTGTTGTTGCATTCCAAGAACAAAAAAGGTTTTTTCACGATTAAATCCCACGACGAGGGCATCTTCGATAATTGTGAACAGGCTTCCAAGGCATGTCCAGTAAAAATTATTTCGGTTAAAAAAACTTAAAGCGACATCAGGGTTTCATATACCAAATGGGTGGGTAGCCCCACTACGTTGGTATACGATCCTTTAATTTCGGAAATGCCGATCATGCCGATCCATTCTTGAATGCCATAAGCTCCTGCTTTGTCGAACGGTTGGCACTGTTCAATGTAAAAATTGATTTCGGCATCACTAAATTCCTTGAATTTGACCATGGTAATGGCACTCGCCACTTTTTGGAAACTGTGAGTCGTGAAACAAACAGAGGTAATCACTTCGTGCCAATCTCCAGAAAGGGTGCGCAGCATTTGAAAGGCTTCTTCGGGCGTTTCCGCTTTTGCCAAGGATTGACCCTGATACCAAACCACGGTGTCGGAAGTAACCACGAGATCCTGTGGCCGTAGTTCTTGTTTAAAGGGTTCAGCTTTCAATTGGGCCAAGTATTCGGAAATTTCTTGGCCTTGCAAATGCGTTGGATAGATTTCATCCACGGATTTGGGCCGTACCTCAAACTCAAGGCCCAAGTCTTCAAAAAATCGCTTACGTCTGGGCGAACCTGACCCTAAAATAAGATGGTATCCCTGTAACTTTTGTTTTAACGGATTCTCAGTCATTTTTGGCACTGAAATTATCGTTCCAATCGCCGCGAACCTTCAATACCTGCTCAATAATGTCCCTCACACAGCCTTCGCCACCGTTTTTGTGGGATACGTAGTCGGAAATGGCCTTTACCTCGGGCACCGCATTTTGCGGGGCTGCAGCCAAAGCCACCATTTTCATGGGAGGGATATCCGGCAGGTCATCGCCCATATACACCACCGTGTTGGGATCGATGTTGTAGATGTCCAAATACTCTTCCAAAGGGTCCTGTTTATGATGGGCCCCCATATAAAAATCGGTTACACCAAGGCCTTTCAAACGTTCCTTTACCCCTTCATTGGTGCCCCCGGTGATGATGCAGACATTATACCCTTTTTGAATGGCCGTTTTTAACGCGTAACCATCCTTTACGCTCATTTTACGTAACAATTCACCATTGGTGGTGATCAACACGGTGCCATCGGTAAATACGCCATCCACATCAAAAACGAAGGTGGTAATGTTGCCCAATAGTTCTTTATAGTTCTTTTTCATAGGTTTCTTTTATGGCAGTGCTCAAAAGTGTATACAGTGTTTTTTTATGTTCATCGGTCAATAACTCCAAGTGCATTTGCATGCTTTCTTGATCATTTCTTCTTGCGGGTCCCGTTTGCGCTTTTTTGGGCGACATGGTCTGCACTTTTTGTGCGGTTTCCAAAATCAATGGTTTCAAAAGTTCAAAAGAAACATCATTTTCAAGGCAAAGCGATTCACCTACACTATAAAGGTAATTGGTGAAATTGTTCACGAAAACCGCTGCAAGATGCAATTTTTTTCGTTGGACGGAATCTATTTCCTGTACGTTTTCAGACACGCATCTTCCCAATTGGGTCAACACTTCCAAGGATTCATTGTCGCTTGCTTCAACACAAATAGGAATGTTCTTAAACTGGATGGTTCGCCCTTTGCTAAACGTCTGAAGTGGATATAACACCCCTTTTTTTGCGGCTTTAATAACATCCAATTCCATGGCACCCGAAGTATGGGCCACAATGCCTTTTTTTTCGGCAAGGAAGCCGGATACTTCCCCAATGGCGTCGTCTTTAACGGCAATGAGATATACATCTGCTGTAAAAATTTCGGTAAAATCGTTGGAAACGGCACAATGATGGGAAAACCAGGACAAATCGTTCAAGTTTCGGCCCACCACCTGTATAATTTTGGCCCCTTTCGCACTGGAAAAGGCCTCGAACAAGTGCCGGGCAAGGTTTCCGGTCCCCAAAAGAACTACGTTGAGCATGGCCAAAACTACAAATTTACCGTATATGGAGCGTAATGGGAATTAACAATTATCTAGCATTATTTATCCCATTCAAATCGAAGTAAGTTGCAAAAAGGCCGTATTTTTGCAAGCCGAAAGCAGACTGAATTTCCATGATCGACATTCTTAAAAAGACCCTGTTCTCCACAAGACTTATGGCTGTACTATTTGTGGTTTTTGCTGCGGCAATGGCCATGGGTACCTTTGTGGAAAGTTGGTACAGTACCGAAACAGCCCGAATTTACATTTATAACGCCACTTGGTTTGAGGCCATCATGGTCTTTTTTGTAATCAATTTTTTCGGGAATATTTATCGATATCGACTGCTCAGTTGGAAAAAATGGCCCGTACTACTGCTACACCTATCTTGGATACTCATCATTGTTGGGGCATTTGTTACCCGATATATCAGTTATGAGGGGATGATGCCCATTCGGGAAGGAGCAACAGAGAACAGAATTTATTCGGATAAGACCTACTTGACCGCTTTTGTTGATGGAGACATTAATGGGGAAGCTAGACGGCGGGTGTTGGAGGATGCCATTTTGGTCACTCCAGAAGGTATGCGGAGCAGTTTACCATGGAAATCCGATTTTAACGGACAGCCCTTCACCATTTCGTATGTTGATTTTATCCACGGTGCTAAAAAAGGGTTGATTCCAGATGAAAATGGTACGGAGTTTCTTCAAATAGTAGAGGCGGGCAATGGTCAACGTCATGAGCATTATCTCGAAAATGGCAAAGTGGCCAGTATCCATAATGTGCTTTTTGCCCTGAACAATGAAACTGAAGGTGCGGTAAATATTTATTATGATGCCGAAAATGGTTTTCGAATCAAATCGCCGTTCGAAGGAAATTTTATGCGCATGGCGGACCAGTTCCAGGGCGAAGTGATTAACGATAGCATCCAACCCTTGCAACTTCGGTCGTTGTACAACATGGCCGGCATGCAGTTTGTAATTCCCGACCCCATCATAAAAGGAAGTTATGGCATTGTAAAAGTTCCGGACGAGGAAATAACCAAGGTGACCCAAGATGCCTTGGTAGTGGCCATTTCGGCCAATGGGGAAACCAAGGAAGCAAAGCTTTTGGGCAGCAAGGGCACCACCAACTTTTCGGAACCCATTACAGTGGGAGGATTGGACTTTTCAATGAGTTATGGTTCCAAAATTTATGAATTGCCGTTTTCCATCGAACTGAATGATTTTATCGCGGAAAAATATCCGGGTACCGAAGTAGGTTACAAATCGTTCATGAGCAAAATTACCGTTCACGATGAGCGTTCGTTCGATTATGATATTTTCATGAACCATGTTTTGGACCACAAGGGGTATCGCTTTTTTCAAGCCAGTTTTGACCCAGATGAGAAGGGGACCATCCTTTCCGTAAACCATGACTTTTGGGGCACTTGGATCACCTACATTGGGTATTTCTTGTTGTACATTGGACTGATGGGTATCATGTTCTTTGGAGAAACCCGCTTTAAGGATCTGCAACAAATGCTCGAAAAGATTAAAGAAAAAAAGAAGGCCCTTATCGCTATTGGGACACTTTTGGTAACACTTGGATCCTATGGGCAGACCCAGACTCCGACAACGGATCACGATCATTTGGTAGCTCCTACCCAAGCACAAGTGGATTCGGTCATTCAAAATACAAAAGTTGCCAAGGAGCATGCCGAAAAGTTCGGCGCCTTGATTATCCAAGATGAAAATGGTAGAATGAAACCCATAAATACTTTTGCTTCGGAATTGTTGCGAAAGTTAAGTGGGAAGAACACTTATAGCGATATGACATCTGACCAGGTTTTCCTGAGTATGATGTTGAATCCAGGCGCATGGTACAATGTGGAGTTTATTGCCTTGGGAAAAAAGGAAAATGACAGTATTCGGAAAGTGATCGGAGTACCGGAAGCCACAGAGTTTGTGAAAGCGACGGATTTCTTTGATGCCAACAACCAATACAAGTTACGTCCGTATCTGGAAAAAGCGACCGCAACCAACAATCCCTCCAATTTTGAAAAAGATTTTAAAAAAGTAGGGGAGCGGTTGAGCCTATTGAACATGGCCCTTTTTGGTGATATGGTCAAAATATTTCCCTTGTTGGATGATGAGAACAATAAATGGATCTCAGCCATGGAATATCGATCAGGTGAGTATCAAGTGCAAGACTCCTTGTACGCCAATTTCATCAGGAATTCCATTCCATTTTATTTGAATACCCTACAAAAATCGATACAAACAGGAGATTATACCCAGCCGGACCAATTTTTGGAGGCTTTTAAACAGAACCAGAAAAACCACGGTTTTGAAGTATTGCCGTCCGACAACAAAATAAAGACCGAGATCATTTACAACAAACTGGATCTGTTTAACCGATTGTACAGGTACTACGCCATGGTCGGGGTGCTCTTGTTCTTTGTACTTATCGCCAAGATTTTTAAGGAAAGAAAGTTCTTGGATGCCTTTGCCTATTTGTTGAAGGGCACCATCATTCTGTTCTTTATTTGGCACACCATTGGGTTGGTACTACGTTGGTATATTTCGGGGCACGCCCCTTGGAGTGACGCCTACGAAAGTATTCTGTATGTTTCTTGGGCCACCATGGGCATTGGTTTGGCGTTGGGACGTAAAAGTGAATTGACCATTGCGGCCAGTGCGTTTGTGACTTCCATGTTGTTATGGATTGCCCACCAAAGTTGGGTAGACCCCGCCATTGCCAATTTGGTACCTGTATTGGACAGTTATTGGTTGATGATTCACGTTGCAGTCATTGTTGGTAGCTATGGTCCATTTACCGTGGGGATGATCTTGGGTGTGGTCAGTTTATTGTTGATGGTATTGACCACCGAGAAGAACAAGAAGCGAATGGATCTTAATATCAAAGAGCTTACCGTGATCAACGAATTGGCCTTAACGGCCGGGTTGGTTATGTTGACCATAGGAAACTTTTTGGGCGGTCAATGGGCCAATGAAAGCTGGGGCCGTTATTGGGGTTGGGACCCCAAAGAAACTTGGGCATTGATATCCATAATGGTGTACGCCTTTGTGCTACATATGCGTTTAGTGCCGGGTTTAAGAGGTAAATGGGCATACAACTTTGCCTCCATTTTGGCCTTCGCCAGTATTATGATGACCTATTTTGGGGTTAATTTCTATTTGGTGGGGCTTCATAGTTATGCCAGTGGAGACCAAGTAATCACACCTTCTTTTGTGTGGTATACGGTAATTGGTGTGTTCATATTGGGAGGAATCAGTTATTGGCGTTATAAAGTGCACTTCGCCAAATAATTAAAAATTTCTTTCAACTTCGAAAAAAAATTGCATCTTTGCTTCATCATGAAGTTATAAGAATTATGTACGCGATAGATGTCACCATTGGCTTTACGCCAAAAAAGTAACCCAAACACTTCTGGGTTGTACTGACATTACCATACTTTTTCCACACATAATTCTTTTACAATGACACATCACAATACCATCTCTTTTAAAAAACTTATTCAATATTTCTGGATAGCTGTATCCGGAAAGGAAACCGAATTTACCTCCGGGAGCATTCGTAAGGCCATTTTTATGCTTTCCATTCCCATGATCTTGGAAATGCTCATGGAATCCATTTTCGCCCTGGTCGATATAGCCTATGTCTCCAGTGTGAGCGTTAATGCCGTTGCCACCATTGGGCTTACCGAATCGGTGATCACCTTGGTCTATGCACTCGCCATCGGGTTGAGTATGGCGGCCACAGCCGTTGTGGCCCGTAGAATAGGTGAAAAGGATGTTCAGGGAGCACGGATAGCCGCCGTACAGGCAATCAGTTTGGGGGTAATGATCTCGATTGTCATCGGTATCATTGGTATTCTGTATGCCAAGGATATTTTGGCCTTGATGGGTGGCGAACCCGATTTGATCGAAGAGGGTTTTGGCTACACCAAATTTATGATCGGAGGCAATATCACTGTTGTATTGTTGTTCCTGATCAATGCCATTTTTAGGGGAGCAGGAAATGCATCCATTGCCATGTGGGCCTTGGTGCTTTCCAATGGATTGAATATAATCCTAGATCCCATGTTCATTTTTGGGTTTGGGCCCATTCCCGAATACGGGGTAATGGGAGCGGCCATTGCCACCAACATTGGCAGGGGTTCTGCCGTAATCTTTCAATTGGGAATCCTATTTTTTGGTTGGGGCAAAATCAAGCTGGTGCTTCAAGATTTGGTCATCAACCTAAAGGTTATGGTTAACTTGATCAAGGTGTCTTTAGGGGGTATTGCCCAATTTTTGATCGGAACTTCCAGTTGGATTTTCTTGATGCGGATCATGTCCGAGTTCGGCAGTGAGGTATTGGCAGGATATACCATCGCAATCCGGGTAATGATGTTTACGTTGATGCCTTCGTGGGGCATGAGCAATGCCGCAGCCACATTGGTTGGTCAAAATTTGGGTGCCAAACAACCTGACCGCGCGGAGATTTCAGTCTGGAAAACCGGTAAGTACAACGCCATTTTCATGGGGATTGTTTCCTTGATCTATCTCATTTTTGCCAAGAGTATCATCACTTGGTTCAATGCCACGCCCGAAGTGGTCAAAAGTGGTGCCCTCTGTTTGCAGGTAATCGCCGCAGGCTACATTTTTTATGCCTATGGCATGGTGGTTAGCCAGGCGTTTAATGGAGCAGGGGATACCCGCACACCGACCAAGATAAACCTGATCTCGTTTTGGTTGTTCCAATTGCCCTTGGCCTATACCGCTGCCATTGTATTGGAATGGGGCGCAGTCGGTGTATTTGTGGCCATAACCTTGGCCGAGGTGGTACTGGCCATCATCGCCATGGTCTGGTTCAAAAAAGGAAACTGGAAGCAGGTACAAGTATGATGGGTTTCGTATCTTTAACCTAAAGATTGACCCATATGAAATCAAACAAGACCAAAGGAATAAATACCGTTTGTACCCACGAAGGGGAATTGGAGGATAAGCAGTTTAAAGGAGCGGTGTCTCCCCTATATATGAGCACTTCCTACCAGTTTGATGATGTTGATGTAAAACGATACCCACGATATTACAACACGCCCAACCAAGAGGCGTTGTGCAAAAAATTGGCAGCTTTGGAACATGCCGAGGCTGCCTTGATTTTTGGCAGTGGCATGGCGGCGGTCAGCACCGCTTTAATTACCTTTTTGCAAGCAGGCGACCACGTGGTCCTGCAACAGACCATTTATGGAGGTACCTATCATTTTGCGGTTAGCCAATTTGAACGGTTCGGTATCAGTTATTCGTTTACCACAGGTTGGGAAGTTGAGGATTTTGAAAAAGAAATCCAACCCAACACTAAAGTGTTGTACTTGGAAACGCCATCCAATCCTTTGTTGACAATCACCGATGTTAAAGGGGTGGCAAATTTGGCCAAAAAGAAAGGAATCCTTTCCATGATCGACAATACGTTTGCAAGTCCTGTGAACCAAAATCCCATTGACTTGGGAGTGGACGTGGTGATTCACAGTGCCACCAAATATATGGGGGGTCACTCCGATATTTGTGCTGGCGTGGTTGCTGCATCGCAAGAGCATATGGATAAGGTATGGCAGACCGGAATTTGTTTTGGTGGAAGTTTGAGCGATTACACCGTTTGGTTGTTGGAACGTAGTATCAAAACCATGGTGCTACGCGTTCGGGCACAGAACGAGAATGCAATGAAAATGGCGGAATACCTGTATCAAAGTGAGGATGTGGACAACGTGTATTATCCTGGATTGCCATCCCATCCCGGACATGACGTGGCCAAAAAACAAATGAAAGGATTCGGTGGAATGTTGTCCTTTGAATTGAACGCGAGCATTGACACCTCGTTGTTTTTCAAGCAATTGGAACTTATTAAGCCGTCCATGAGCTTGGCCGGGATTGAAAGCACCATGCTTTCGCCGACAAAAACATCGCATGCGCTAATGAGCGCAGAGGACCGTGCCAAACAAGGCATTAAGGATTCATTGATTCGGTTTTCGCTGGGCATTGAAGAAACGGAGGATTTAATAGCAGACATTGAGCAGGCCATAGCAAAGGTCAAGGCGATGTCCGTTACTGCATAATATTATGAAATTAGACATATTAGTATTCGGCGCACACCCCGATGATGCCGAATTGGGAGCCGGGGCTACCATTGCAAAAGAGGTTTCCAAAGGAAAAAAGGTAGGAATCGTGGATCTGACCCGAGGTGAGTTGGGTACCCGGGGATCCGCGGAGATACGGGATAAGGAAGCCGCCAATGCCGCCAAAATTTTGGGTATTGCCGTGCGTGAAAACATGGAATTTGCCGATGGTTTTTTTGTGAATGACAAGGACCATCAGTTGGAACTGATCAAGATCATTCGCAAATATCGACCGGAAATTGTGTTGTGCAATGCAGTGGATGATCGTCATATCGACCATGCCAGGGGCAGTAAATTGGTGAGTGATGCTTGTTTTTTAAGCGGTTTGGTTAAAATAGACACCAAAATGGACGGTGATGATGTCTGGCAAGAGGCTTGGCGCCCCAAAGTGGTGTACCATTACATCCAATGGAAAAACTTGGAACCTGATTTTGTAGTTGATGTTTCAGGATTTATTGAGAAAAAGACGGAAGCCATTATGGCCTATTCTTCCCAATTTTATGATCCCAACAGCGATGAGCCCGAAACACCCATCAGTAGCAAAAACTTCACCGATAGTGTCAATTATCGTGCTAGGGACCTAGGACGGATTATAGGTGTAGAATACGCAGAGGGATTTACGGTGGAACGGTTTGTGGCTGTAGATAGTCTTGGTGATCTGATTTGATCAACTCGCCTTTTGGTATCTTTTTTCGGCTTTGGGAACGGTAAAAAAGAAGGTAGTGCCCTTTCGTGGTACACTTTCCAACCATATTTCACCTTTGTTTTTCAGGACCATTTCCTTGCACAGTGACAATCCAAGACCTGTACCTTTTTCATTGTTGGTTCCGTAGGTGGTAATATTGGTGGAATTCTTGAAAATCTGTTTTTGAATTTCTTCGTTCATACCGATACCCGTATCCCGAATGGAAACTTGCAACATTTCCGATTTTTCCTCTGCTTCAATAGTAATAAGTCCATTGTCCGGAGTGAATTTTATGGCATTGCTCAACAGGTTTCGGATAACGATATCAATTTGATTCTGATCGGCCCAAATAAGGGGGTTCTCCGGTAATTGGTTGATAATTTTTATCGATTTGCTTCCTGCCAATTCGGATAATAGCTGAATATTGCTGACAACAATTTTGTCCAACGATACCCTTTTGGGTTTGGTGACCACACCGTTCAATTGGTTTTGCCCCCACGAAAGCAGATTGTTCAAAGTAAACGATATGTTCTCCACATCTGTCTTGAGCTTTGGAATGAAGGATAGGAATTCATTTTTTGTTATTTCACCTTCTGTAAACATGTTCAATAGACCATGCAAGGCTCCTATCGGACCACGAAGATCGTGGCCAATTATGGAAAACAACTTGGTTTTGGTCTTGTTGATTTCATGCAACTCCGCTTCCCGCTCCGCAACGGCTTGGGATTTTTCCTTGAGTTTTTTGTTCAGTCGCTTTTGAATTTTCTCACTCCTTCGAATCACAAAGGTTATGATACTCAAAATCAAAAGGATGATAATGGAAAAATAAATATAATTACGCTGTTTGGCGAGAGCGACTTGGTTTGCTTCAATCAATTCCTGTTTTTCCTGCTCATAATGCAATTTGGTCTCCAAAAGAGACAAACTTTGCTTGTTCTTGTCCTTGAACAAGGAATCCGAAAGGGATTTAAATGTTTCGAGATACGCTAGGGCCTGGGTGTCCTCACCTTTCTTTTTATGTAATTTGTACAAGGTCTCGGAACAATCGATTTGTCCTTGAAGTGCCTTTATCTGTTTGGAAAGTTCAAGGCCTTTTAGTGCATAGACATGGGAAAGACTGTCTCTACCCAAACCCAAATGCACCTTGGCCATTCCGTTCAGCAATTGAATTTTAATCCTATCGTCCTCTATTTGATCATTAAAAAGCATATTGCTCTGATCGTACCAGTATAGTGCCCATTGGTATTTTTCTTGGTCGAGGTAGATATCTCCTTTTACCTCATAGGCATACGCCAACCAATCGTATACTTTGTATTTTTCAAAAGTGCTAATGCTCCTATTAATGTTGAACATGGCGTTTTTATAATCCTTTGCATCCTTATATAAGGAAGCCATGTTACTCTGTGTTTCCGCATCAATCACCTCGTTGCCCAACTCTCTATTGATTTTTTGAACCGTGTCGTAAAACATAAGGGCGTTCTTAAAATCCTTTTGATCGGCGTATAGACCGGCAATGTTTTCGTTGAGTACCGAAAGCATTTGCTGTTGGTTTATTTGTCGGGCCAGATCTATTGCTTTAAGATTTAGGTTCAAAGCCTCAGCGTAGTTGCCTTCAAAACTATAGTTTTGGGCCAAGGTGTTCAAAATGGCGACTTCAGATTCGATATCTTCCATTTCTCTGGACAGGTCCAATGCTTGGTTAAACAGTGGCATTGATTTTTTTCGTTCCCCTTTGTTGTAATAGTAGCCTGCCATGGCATCCAATCCCTTGATCTTACCATAGTTATAATCGATGGCGTCACTGTATTCATAAGCTCTTTTGGAGATGGAATACAAACTGTCATTGTCAAGATACCTGTAAGAATAGGCAAGACGCAGCAATAAATGGATATGGGTCGTATCTTTCGGGTTAAAAGTGTGGGTCGATTCCAACCGGTGTAATCTATAGGCTAGACTGTCCCTTTTACTGGTTTGGGCACTCAATGTGGTAACAGAGAGTAGCGCGCACCAGAACACTACTAGAAGTGTTAGTAGGTTATTGCTTTTGGACGTGAAACTTTTTTCTGACAGCAAAAGGTTGAACTATTTGTGGCTAATGTAATTTTAGACGCGAAAATTGGGAATTTATTGTTGTGAAACGTCAAAAATAGTGTGTTTGGTCTTGAAAAACATGCATTTCATCGATGATTTGGACGGTTTGGTTAAAAAGGTTGCAATGAGTGGATTAGGTAAAGGGGTGTAGGTAAATTTTCAAATCGTCAAAAATAAATGGAGGGAAGTTTCAAAATATTTTGGATGAATCAATACAAAAAAGTATTTTTGCATCCGCTTTAAATGGTGGTTGTAGCTCAGTTGGTTAGAGCGCTGGATTGTGGTTCCAGAGGTCGCCGGTTCGAACCCGGTCTTCCACCCTTAAGTTGATAGAATCCCAAACCGTAAAGTTTGGGATTTTTTTATGCTTCAAAGTTATCTGTAAAGACACCGATGCAATATCGGCAATTGGTATACCTCAATGAAATGTAATACCATCTTGAACTTTTCTTCTTTAGAAGGACTAGAAAAATACTATTCTTAATTATCTGGTCTTCAATAAGTTTATTGCCCATACTGTTAAGAACAAGAATAAAAAGGGCGAAATGGGGTAGGGGTTTTAAAATTTGGGTTGTTCTAATTGAAATCCCTGTAAGTGGGATTTATTAATCTCTTAACCTCACTCAATGAACTTACCTAGAAAAATACTCATCGTTGTTTTGATTATGATGGGTTCCGTTGTCCGATCGCAAGACTTAACGGAAAATTTAAAAGTCTGGTCGGGAATAACACTGAAATATGGTATTTCAGATGATTTTGATCTCCGATTTGGCCAAATGTTCAGCTACAATGTTTCGCCTACCGAGTATAGCTTTTCCCAAACCAAATTGGCATTGTCGTATCGAATAAAGAGAAGGACCTATGTTGAAGCAGGATATGTGAACGGCTTGTTCAACGATTCGCGCTCTCTTCGTAATCAAGGCGTTAATACCGAGATGTTCGGAAAATTGGCCATTGGACGGGTCTTTGCTAATTTTTCATATCGACATGATATTGTGAAACGACTTTCTTTGAGACACGACCCCGAAATCCAATACTTTTTTAATAAACTGGAAAAATACCAAGTACGGGGCGTTTATGCTGCTCGGTTAATCTACAATGTGCGAAGATCCAGTTTGGCTCCGTATTTGGAAAACCAATTCTTCTATTACACAGGAGGTGATATCGGAAGTGGCATCAAAAGATATCGTCTTAAACCAGGTGTCAACTTTAATCCTTTCGAAGACTTTCCAATGGGGGTCTCCATATACTTCATTATTCAAAAAGAATTCAATACCGAATTCTTGCCCGAAAACGATTATAACGTATTTGGTTTTAACCTTTCATTCACCCTTAAATAACCCGCGATCATGAAACTTCATAAAATAAATCCAGCAGGTCTAAAGAAGTCAATAATCTGTAAAAATGTTACCAGTACCCTGATTGACAAATCCATTAAGCGAACCTATATGCCCAAAGCAGGTGATGTGGCCATTTTTAGGGTGAAAGAAATTGGAAAACATACTAGAATCCAGACCACAAATGGCAATAACCGATATATTTTGCCCGGCGATCTGATAATGGCCACATTTGGCAACAGATATGCGACCGAACAGTTGGAGGGCTATGTTCCCACAAAGTACTCTTCCAATTACCACATACTGGGACAAGGCGGGGTTGTTGGTAAAATGGCTTCCATCCATAACAAGTTTGAACTGATAGGCCCAACATCTTTAAGCTTGGTTGGCTATGTAGTGGACGAATCGGGCCAAGTGGTCAATTCCAAATACTTGGGCCATGAAGCCCAAATGGAATACATTTCACCCCGTACCATTCCGATTCCGAAAGTAATTCTTTCACTGGGAACAAGTATGGACAGTGGAAAGACAACTTCAGCTGCCTTTTTAACAAGGGGTCTTAAATTGGCCAAGAAAAAAGTGGCCTATATTAAATTGACAGGCACGGCTTATACAAAAGATAAGGCCATGGTTAGGGATTATGGAGCGAAAATGTCCTTGGACTTTTCGGATTTCGGATTTCCTTCAACCTACATGTGCTCTACAAGGGAGCTTTTGATTTTGTACAAATACTTGCTGGAAAAGGCCAAAAGCATTTTCCCCGATTTTATCGTTGTTGAAATAGCCGATGGATTGTTGCAAAGGGAAACCGCAGCATTGCTGAAAAACAATGTTTTTGCCGAAAATGTGTATGGTGTGCTGTTTTCTTCGGCCGACAGTATCAGTGCGATTTCCGGAGCCAATATGTTGAAGGAACTCAATTATAACATTATTGGGGTCACGGGACTTTTTACGACCAGCCCTTTGTTGGTAGATGAAGTACGAAAGCAATCCGAATACAAAGTATTGCTGGGCGAAGATCTGATGTCAAAAGAAATAATCGATACTTTAGGGCAAAATATAAAACCGGAAATTTTTGAAAACAAAGTGGCAGCTAATAACGGACTTTGCTAAAAGCAACAGCTACTTGTTTTTTGCCACTTTTTTAAGTGGCCTCATCTACAATGTGCTAACATTGCTGATTCCCATCAGTATTGGGAGGTTTTACGAATTCAATTTCGGTTTTTCCTCGCATAGATTGCAGATTATTAAATCGGTCCCTTTTATCAATACCAAGGATTTTACCGAATTTCTGATCTTCTTTTTCTGTATCGTGGGTATTCGCTTTGTGTTCGAATATATCAATAAATACCTCATAGGGCTTATATGCGAAAAATTCGCAAAGGATCTACGGGAAAAATTGTTTGCCCATCAACTGCAGATAGCCTCGGAAGTTTATGATCACAAGGGTATTGGTAAATATTTGCTCCGGTACAGCGGGGATTTAAGCAGTATCCAAAACTATATTTCCAGGGGGTTGTTACGATTTACACAAGACGTTTTTTTGATAGGCATCTTGCTGGTCGCCATTGCATACATCGATGTAAACTTGGGTCTTATTTTAACGGGATCCATTGTGCTATTTTCCCTAATCCTGTTTTTCATCAATAAGTTGTTGTACGTTACTTCTGTAAAGCGCAGAAACAAACGTTCGCAGATGTTGTCTTTTATCAATACACGTTTAAGAGGCATCCATACCATAAAGGCGTTCAACAAATATACCCCAGAGGAAAAACGATACAGAAAGCGCTCCGAAGAACTACTGGAAATAGGTAAGCAATACCAAAAAGTGTCCAGCGCCATACAGGCGGTCATTCCTGCATTGACCTATTTCATGCTCGGAATTTTGATGACCTACATGTATTATATCAAAAGTACCAAAGATACCACGGTGGACCAATCGGCCCTGTTGATATTGATACTTTTGATCATCTCTTTCCTTCCCATATTTAGAAGGGTACTGCGGGTGAGCATTGTTTGGAAACTTGGGAACATCTCGTTCGAAAAATTGATAAATATTTTCTCTTTAAAGTCCGAAAACACCTTGGAGTTCCAAAATGTGGACTTGTCGAAAAGGAAAATAGTGTTCAAGGAAATTTCCTTTGAATACCCCAACTCCGATCGAGAGGTTTTTAAAAATGCGTCTTTGCTCATTGAGCCGAGGAAAACCACCATCATTATTGGAAATTCGGGTGCCGGTAAAAGTGCTTTTGTGGGTCTTTTGCTCAAAATGTACCTTCCCGCCAAAGGAAGCATCACGTATGGTAGTTATACAATTGATCAACTTTCGGAAAAGACCATTCGTAAAAATATTGCCGTTGTATCCAAGGATTTTCCACTTTTTGGAAAGGACGTTTATGAAGCTATCGTCTATGCCAGAAAAAAGGATAAAAAGCACAAGGCGGCTTCCCTTTTACAAGACCTTCAACAATTTGAGCACCCCAAGGATATGTTGACGCTAAATGATAGGATTGGGGACTTGGGCAACATTTTGACCGGCAGTCAAAAAAAACTATTGATGTATTGTCGCGCTCTTTTGACCAATAAGCCCATTTTACTGATCGATGAGCCCTTCAAAGAATTAAACCCTGCTACTCGGGACTATATCAAATCCCTTTTGAACGGACTTAAAAACAAAAAAACAATCTTAATGCTGGATAAAAACCCGATTGAAGGGTTGACCCCTGATCGCAGCTATGTAATAAAAGAGAACAAGTTTGTAGAGCAGCAATGACAATTCTTAAATAGATATACTTAAAGGTGTCCTATTTTGGTGTGGCTTTGGTGCCAATTGTTTGCATAACCTTAAATGGAATACGTCCCAAGTTCAACTGCTTGGGATTTTTGTTACGTGAATTTTTAAATTTTAACCACTTTCTTTTGCCTTTTTTCCATTCGTCAATTCAAAAAGGCCATCCATCAATTAAGCCCCACTATACACATCAATTGGATTATTTTCCCACACAACCAGCGATTTTTCTTTATCGACCAATCAGAACACTTTTATGGGAAAAAGAATCTTATTGTTTTACTACATGTATTTTTTAGTACATGGTGTTTCCGCCAGTATTAATTGCAAAGAAAGTGACTCAATTTCATCTAATCCATCTGCCCCAAAGTCCAAAATAATCACACGGACTTTTTCAGAATTGGACGATCAATTAGCTCCAAGCCTACCCTCATTAAAATTAGAAGTAAGTGATTTGGGTAAGGAATATATCAATACGTTTTTACCAAACACGACAATTGGGAAACAAAGGGACCAAGCCAGGGCCGTTTTCCAAAAACTTGAGACCACCCAAAACTTTGTCAATCTCATTGCACCAAATGATTTGGTAACACTTCCCATTGGGGTTAAAAAGGAAATTGGGACCATCATGTATACAATGGCCATCAGTAAGGCCAAAATTACAACTGAATATACACAGGTCACAGCCTTTGTTCATATTCGAATACCGCAATCCGATGAAGACGGCAACCCCATAGAACTATTTTTTGGCGCGGACAATATTAAAATTTCACACCAAGGAGGTATATATGGAGATGCAAACCTTATACTGTTGGGGGATATTGGTATTCCGATCAATGGTGGCAATGGATTAGTGGGGTTAAAAGGTGGGTTTATGATGGATACAGGAAATGTTCAGGACCTAACCTATGTTACCATTGATTGCGGAGGCTTTAAGGAGTTGGGCGTATCAGCCGATCTACTTTTTTCCAGAAACATATTGGAGCCAGTTGATGCCAATTACGAGGTAATTCCGAATGAAAATGTGCAAGGACATTTTCAAACTGTAGTGGGGGATTGGAATGATATTTTAGTTGAAATTGATTTGCCACCCTTTCAGTTGGCCAAACCACAAAATGTTGATGGATCAGGCAAGGCAGGGATTATTTTTACTATAAAGAATGCCGTATTCGACTTTAGTGATGTCAGAAATTCACCAAGTGTACAATTCCCTGCAGGGTATCAACAATATCTAGTTTCTGGAAACGAACAGTTGTGGAGAGGGGTATATATTAATAATGTACAGGTTATTCTGCCCAAACAATTTAAAAAAAGAAATACTGATGAGCGGGTTACTTTCCAAGCATCAAACCTGCTGATAGATGGCTTGGGTGTTTCCGGAATTTTTTCCGCCGATAATGTGTTGCCAATTGATGAAGGTGATGCATCCAAGTGGCAATTCTCCGTAGATCATATAGAAGCTGAATTGCTTGCAAATACCTTGGTTGGGGCAGGATTTAACGGTAAAATTCTTTTGCCCCTTACCAAAGAAGCAACACCTGAAGAGGGTAGTGATACAACGACACTCAACCAAAGGGCACTAAGTTATGAAGCCATCATCGATCCTGTAAATGATGAATACCTACTTTCTGCCAAAGCCAACGATGCAATACCTTTTGATGTGTTTAAGGCAAAGGCAACGATTACGGCCAATTCGTATGTGGAGCTGCGTGTTTCCGAAAAAAGATTCAGGCCCAAAGCAGTACTTCACGGTAATTTGGCCATTAAAGGCAGTAACAATACATCCGACCCAAATAAGGGAACCGTTGATTTTAAAGGGATTACTTTCCAAAATCTTCAACTCCAAACGGTCTCACCTTATTTTCAAGTGGATTATATGGGGTATAATGGTGATGTGAAGTTTGCCAATTTTCCAGTGACTATATCTGATATTGAATTTACCTCCAGTAATACCACTGCTGCTCTAACCTTTAATCTTGACGTGAATATGATGGAAAAGGGTTTTGCCGGAAACACTACGCTTTCCATTGTGGGCGGTTTCAATGAAAAGGACGGTCTTCATCGCTGGCGTTTTCAAAAAATAGAACTGAATGAAATATTTGTGGAAGCTGATCTGGGAAGCATCCAAATCAGCGGCATGATAGATGTTAAAAGCGACGACCCGGTTTATGGTGATGGTTTTTATGGGGAACTGGGAGCCACTTTTAATGGAATAGCCGTGGATGCTTCGGCATGGTTTGGCAAAAAAGATTTTCGTTATTGGTTTGTGGATGCATACGCAGATTTATCACAGTCTATAACACCCGCTTACATTGGTCCGGCCAAGGTAAATGGTTTTGGAGGGGGAGCTTATTACAAAATGAGCAAAAAGCCAGGGGAGTATTCCGCTATGATCCCTTCGGGACAATCATATATCCCCAATGCAAACAATGGATTGGGGTTTAGGGCACTTATCGGATTTGCCCTTGCCAATGAAAAAGCCTTTAATGGTAAAGTCGGTTTTGAAATGGACTTCAACAACCATTTTGGGCTGAACCGTGTAATGTTCTTTGGAGAGGGACATATTGTAAAAGCACTGGATTTTGAGTTTGGGGAGAAATTCAAGCAAAAGCTACAGGGCTTAGAGGAAAACATCAATGCTTTTGGGGAAAACAACCCGACCATGCAACGCCTCAAGGAAACCAACTTGGTTAATTACAGTAAGGTGAGCTTTCCACAGGAAGGTTTGACCTTTGATATTGGAATCGATGCCCATTTTGCCATGGAGATGGATTTCCAACATAGTACGTTCCATGCTGAACTGGAAATCTATGTGAATACACCAGGTAACTTTTTTCAAGGAGTGGGTCCACGAGGTAGGGCCGGTTGGGCAGTTTTTCATATAGAACCTGATGAGTGGTACTTGCATATTGGAACACCTGAAGATCGAATTGGCTTAAAATTGGGATTGGGCGGCTTTAGTTTACAAAGCACTTCTTACTTGATGATCGGAGAAGACCTTCCGGGAAGTCCTCCACCGCCTCCAATTGTTGCCGAAATCCTTGGGGTAGATTTGGCTCAATTGGATTATATGCGAGACCTAAATGCCTTGGAAAGCGGTATGGGCTTTGCCTTTGGTGCAGACTTTAGTGTAGACACTGGCGATATGACCTTTTTGATATTCTATGCACGGTTTCAAGCTGGATTGGGCTTCGATATCATGATAAAAGATTATGGCGAAACGGCATGCAAAGGCAGTGGACAGATCGGTATTGATGGTTGGTATGCCAATGGACAGGCGTATGCTTACCTGCAAGGCGAACTCGGCATTAATATAAAATTGATGTTTGTGCGCAAGAAAATACCCATAATCAAAGCAGGTGCGGCTGTCTTATTGCAGGCGAAATTACCCAATCCGGCATGGTTTAAAGGATATTTGGGCGGACATTTTAACCTTCTCGGTGGACTTGTAAAAGGTCGTTTCAGGTTCAAGATAGAATTGGGCGAGGAATGCGAAATAGTTGGTGGGGCACCCTTAGGTGGACTTAAAGTGATTTCCGATGTAACTCCAAGAAATGGTACCAACGAAACGGATGTATTTACGGTGCCCCAAGCAGCCTTTAATATGCGTATTAATCATCCATTTGAACTGGAGGATGATGAGGGGGTAAAAACCTACCGAATTCTTTTGGATGAGTATACGGTTACCAGCCAAGGGAATACTATAAATGGTGACTTGGAATGGAACGAGAACAACGATTTGGCGAACTTTATATCCCACGATATTTTGCCCCCCAATTCACCCATTCATGTAAAAGTGGCCGTAAGTTTTCAAGAAAAAAGAGGGAACGGATGGGTTACTTTAACCTATGAAGGAAAACCTGCCAAAGAACTGGAGGAACGTAGCTTTACCACGGGTGAAGCGCCGGATTATATTCCATTGACCAATGTGGTTTACTCGTATCCTGTGGTCGACCAACAGTATTTCTATCAAAATGAAAGGAACTCGGGCTATGTAAAATTAAAACGTGGACAACCCTATTTGTTTGCACCTCAGACCGATTGGGTACAGGCCACAAGGTTTACAGCGGGCAACCAAAGCTTAAGTGTGGACGAAGTGTCTTACAATGTTTCGGATAAAATGATCCACTTTGATTTTCCATCGCTACAGAATCAACAAACCTATAGCTTTAAATTATTGAGCACATCCCCGCAAGTGGCATCATCAGGGAGTGCCAATGAAAATTATGCAGCACATGGCACCGAGCAGGAAGGAAACTCAATTGAGGTTCTAAACAGAGAAATAAGCACAACGGCCCAAAAGGCGAAAGAAACAGAAATTTTGGCTTATGAGTTCTCGACCAGTCAGTACAACACCTTTAAGGAAAAGGTAACTGCCAAAAAGATCGACCAATATTTATTGGATCCCATAACCTCCAATGTACACGCTTTACAGGTAGATGTGATACCATCGGAACGTTTTGACAAAGAAGAGTTACTGGGCGGTAAGTATACAGATGGAAAACCAATGATTGCTAGGCAAGCTGTCTTAAGTGATTCTTATTACCATGAAGCCATTGATCCGCTCATTTATGAAGGGTATCCATTGGAATCCCGCTTTACAGTGGACCGGGATGTTAATGAATTGGGCTTACCGCCTAAACGGGGTGTGGATATTATTACATGGTACATTTCCTATTTGGAAACCAATCCCAATTATTCTTTGTTGGATAGAAGAATACCCTATCGTTATAACTTGCCTTTTTATTACAAACAGGACTTCATCGATATTCAGTATAAAGTGGTAAATGCCTACCTGCATGAACCTCAGAAATATCAAACCCAAATCCATAAATACAATTACATCATCAATGGAATTATGCCGCCCATTCGCGCTGGTGACTACAAAGTAAAGTTTCAGTACATCCTACCGGGAAATATAGCGGGCACCTCCCAAATTTTTAACTATAACAATCCCTACTAATGCCAAAATCAATGAACCTACCCTTGATTTTAAGAAGTTCTTTGCTGATGGCTGTATTTGTATGTCTGTCCACTGACCAAGTATACGCCCAGCAGGATTCTTTGGCGGTGGAAACGCCTCAGATTGTGGTTATGGCCCGTCCGCAAAAATATGGTGAAATAATGCTCCGGTGGGCCGTTACAACTCCATTGGCGTGGCGAAAACTCAATGCGCATGGTTATGAGTTAAAGCGATACACGGTAACCAGGAACAATGAGACCCTTCCATCTCCCATAGAAAAGTCGTTGGGAATCTTTTTGCCCAAACCATTGGAGGAATGGATGCCATTGGTAGAGATAAACGATAATGCGGCGGTTATGGCACAATCCATTTATGGAGAGGGATTTGATGTTGAAGGCATGGACCAGCTATCTGCCATCATCAATTTGGCCGAAGAGCAGGAGCAACGGTTTGCTTGGGGATTGTATGCGGCCGATCAAGATTTTGAGGTGGCACAAATGGCAGGTCTCGGTTATATAGATCATCATGTGGAAGCCAATGAAAAATATGTATATCAAATAACATCGTTGGTTCCTGAGAGTATTTTGAAAGTCAACAAAGGTGGGGTGTTCACTGGTCTTCAGGATTATGAGGAATTACCAAAACCGTTGGATTTGGCCGTTGTTTTTTTTGATGGCAAATCTATGTTGAGCTGGAACTACGCTATCCACAATCAAATCTACAACAGCTACTTTGTGGAAAGGTCTGTGGACGGGGTCAATTTTGAAGGATTGCACGATTTGCCACTGACCAGTCTTAACAACAGTGAAAAAACCGACCCGTTACGGATGTTCTATACGGACTCCATTACCAACGGGCAGACCTATTATTACAGAATCAAGGGAAAAACACCTTTTGGAGAAATAAGTCCCGCCTCGGAAGTGGTTTCTGGAATTGGCGAGAAGAACCTGGCCTACGTACCCCATATCACCACGAAATATTTTGAAGATGACAAAACCGTGTTGTTGGAGTGGGAGTTTATGGAAGAGGGGAATAACCTGATCACTGGATTTGAACTCAACCGAAGCGATAACGTAGACGGAGCCTACAAAACCGTAGTAAAAAATATTCCGCCTGAAGCTCGTAAGGTACGGTATAACGGCTTGATGCCAACGAACTACATGACCATAACTGCCTTGGGCAAAAATGGTAGTAAGCGGACTTCGTTTCCCGCTTTGGTCCAACCCGTGGATTCCATTCCGCCCGATAAACCCATAGGGTTTAAGGGAGAAGTGGACAGTTTGGGTGTGGTGACATTGACCTGGACTCCTAATACCGACAAGGATATTCTTGGGTATCGTGTTTTTAAAGGAAACAATAAGGAGGAGGAATATTCACAGATTACGGTTTCTCCGCACCAAGGAACTACCTATTCCGATAGTGTTTCGGTAAAGAACCTGAACAGTAAAGTGTATTACCAACTGATTGCTGTCGACCAACGCTTCAATATGTCCGAGCCTTCCGAGATTTTGGAACTTAAGAAACCGGACTTTATCAAACCCACCCAACCTGTGTTTAAATCCTACAAGATTAATGATGGAAATGTGAACCTCACTTGGGCCAATAGCTCCAGTGAAGATGTGGTTCGGCATGAAGTATATCGAAAGGAACGGGATAATCTGGAGTGGAAACTTGTTTATACGCTGAACAGTGGGCAGTATACAGATAGCAGTATGCAGTCCACTGCCCAACTGTCCAGTGCCTCCCCGCCTGCTAAACCCCTGCCTACTGAACAATGGACAGATAAAAATGTAAAAGAAGGACAACAGTACAGTTATACCCTTATCGCCGTTGACGACAGCAAATTGGAATCGGACCCCGCACCACCACTTACGGTAATTGTGCCCAAGACCAGTTTATCTCCCCCTTTAAAAGGACTGTACGGCGAAGCGGATAGGGAAGCGGGAACCATAACAATCCGATGGAAACCGTATACCGAACCCAATGCATCCAAAATAGCTATTTACAAAGGAGTACAAGGTAACCCCATGAGTTTGTTAAAGGAAATTCCTGTGGATACCAAAGGGATTGTGGATGGCAAAGTAAAACCGAACAATACCTATGAGTATCTGTTTCGGGTGGTGTTTAGGGATGGTAGTGTGAGTGAAGTTTCAATGTTGGACATAAAATATTAGAGTGATGAAAAAAAATGTTTGCTTATTAATTATCTCTTTTACTCTATTTCATAGCAATTATCTTTTTGGCCAATACTATGAGTCACAAATTACCATCACATTGGATGGAGGTTTAATGTTTGATGAAAATCCAAAAGGATCAGATATTATTTTTTTGGGTTATTCATTTTATAATAGCGAAAGTTGTTCACCTCCAATAGATGCCATAGTAACACTTAATAGTTATAATGTTTGTGGAAATAATTTGAAATTTCCTATTTTTTCTAATTTTTTTGGTTTTTCCCAATCTTTCATAACCGATTTTAATCCTTTTTCCGCTGGTATTTCTGGAAGATTGGATGTGCATACTGGTATTGCCTTAAAACAAGGATTGCAAAATGCAGGTACTAACTTATTTAGTGTGAACTATGCCTATGATATTCCAAACTTTGAAGAATGTACTGAATACTTTGACTATGATAACAACACAAACATAATTTCCTCTATTAAGGTTAGAGTGGCTGAGCTTGGTAAAAACTTAAAAAGTTTGAACCCTCAATTTCAAAATGATAATTCCATAGGTTGTGGTGATAACATTGACTTGAAAGTTAATGCCTGTGGAATTAACTCCCATTATGCGTTCGAATATCAAATATGGGATGTAAATGATCTTATACAGGATTGGGAGGAAGCTATTCCTTACGGATATCATGGACCTCCAAGTCTGGGAATTGAAGATTTGCCAGGAGCTGAACCTGGTTATTCAATCATTATAAGACTTAGATACGTTGAAAATGAATCAAATGACAGTAATGATTATTCTGATATACTCACATTTGTCTTTGATTCTTGCTCCCCAGAACTCCTTGACCTAACCCCCCACAAAACTTCCTGCCAAGGAGCTAATGATGGCAGTTTTACGATGACTGTGGATAGGGATTTAGATGAAAATATTAATGAAGAACTGGTTGTTTCAGTTTATGATGCAAATGACATAGATGGTGGAATTTTGGAACAAGAAGACACCACAGTTTTAATTGATAACCAAAACAATACTTTTTCATATAAGTTTTCAAATATTTTAAAGCCCGGAGAGTATAAGATTAAATATCAGACCCATCCTAAGGGTCAAGCCGATGAACCTTGGGATAGCCTAGAGATTTCCGATGACTCGTTTTTCGTAGAAGACCCTGACCCAATAATCTTTTCCCTCCAACATCTAAACGATGTTTATTGTAATGGAGGAAGTGATGGCCGTTTTAAAATTACGGCCTCTGGTGGTTCGGAAGAAGGGAAATATCAATATAGCATCGACGGGGGGAACTGGATGGATTTTAGCAACCCCAACCTCAACACCCAAATTGTTAATGGTCGGTCCCAAGGGAGTTATACCGTAGCCGTTCAACGGGTCAATGGCAACATTACCTGTGCAGGACAAGATGATGGTGGGGACAAAATCCTTATTGATCAGCCGCTGGAATCTATATCAGCCGATCTTTTTCAATATATTGAACCCACCGCCTTTGGTTTCACTGATGGCAGTATTACCGTAGATGTTTCAGGGGGTACACCTTTTCCAAACCAAAGTTATACCTATACATGGCTTGATGAAGCGGATAATCCTATCAATACCAGCTCCGCAGAGTACGTAAATAATGTATACCGCATCACCTTGGAAAACGTAACCGCAGGAACCTATCTTTTACGGATCACAGATGCCAACTACAACCAAGCGGACGACAAAGGCGGTTGTGTCTTTATTCAGGATTTTGAGCTGCCCGGACCTCCAGAACTTCAATTGACCGTTGAGGAATCTATGCCGATTTCCTGCAATAGCAACAATGATTACAATAATCCGTCCAACGATGGTGAGTTGACCGCCATTGCTTCAGGTGGGGTGCCACCTTACAAATATTCTTGGAGTAAAAAAGATGAAAACGACGAATGGCAGGATGTCCCGAATAATGACTCCAACATTATCGGTAATCTTGAAGCGGGCGAGTATGCAGTAAATGTAATAGATGCCAATGAAATTACAATTGGAACCTATGTGAACAACATACTACAACAGGCCAACCCCGTAATCTATAAGTTGGAGGAACCTGAACTCCTCACCGTTCAAATAGAAAAAACGGACATTAACTGTAATGGAGGTGCCGATGGGACAGCCACCGCAATTGTTAGTGGCGGAACACCCCCTTATGAATATTTTTGGTCAGCCGGGGCAACAACTCAGACGGCTGAGGGCCTTTGGTTGGGTAGCCATTCCGTTCATGTGTTTGATGCTTTGGGCTGTGAGGCCAAAGCGGATGTCACTATTGGACAACCCGATACTCCAGTAACCATTACCAACCCCGTATATGTGGAACCTACCGCCAATGGCTTTACCAATGGCAGCATTACGGTTCAGGTAAACGGCGGAACGCCCTTTAACGACAACACTTACTCCTATGAATGGCGGGATGCCGGAAACAACCTTATCAATACTACCACCGCAGAGCCTACCCCTGACGGCTACACCATACTAGTGTTCGACATTCCCGCAGGTACTTACACCATCACTGTAACCGATGCCAATTATGCAAATGCTGTTCAAAATGAAGGATGTACCTATATTGCTGAGTTAGTTTTGGAAGAGCCACCTGCTTTAGCGTTAAGTGTGGAACAAACCATGCCCATATCCTGTAATGGTGGTAACCAATTCAATAATCCGGCCGATGATGGACAATTGATGGCCATCGCATCAGGTGGAGTACCCTTTAACCCCTTGATTGATGGCCTGTACGCCTATAGCTACACTTGGAAGAAAAAGGATGGGCAGAACAACTGGCAAATCATTCCCAATGTTACCGGGAATGTGTTGGACAATGTGGCTGCCGGCGAGTATGCGGTCAATATCAAAGATGCCAACGGAATTATTTTGGGCACCTACGTGGACAATATATTACAAGAACCCATGGATTTTGAGTATCCGGTCGCTGAAACGGAACCCATTGTATTGCAATTGGATAAGATGGATGTTTCTTGTTTTAACGGAAACGACGGTTTTGCATCGGTGTCCATAGAGGGCGGAATGCCTCCTTACAAAGTTTCATGGTCTTCAGGAGCCAACTCCGAAGTTACGGAAAATTTGACGGCTGGAACCTACTTTGTCTATGTCAAGGATTTTTATGGTTGTGAGGTAAGTGGTCAGATGACCATAGATCAGCCCGAGGAATTGGTGATCCATATAATAGATACGGTTGCTCCCACTTGTTATGATGCCAACAATGGAAGCATCTCTGTTGCGATTTCTGGCGGAATCCCTCCTTATACCTATCTATGGAACAGCGAAGAAAATACCTTGTCACTCCAAAATTTAGGTGAAGGCACCTATACCCTAAACGTGATGGATGCTATTGGTTGCGTTACGTCAAAAGATATTGAGTTGACGGCACCTTTTCCAAGTGCAGTTGATTTGGGCGAGGACAGAACGCTTTGCAACGGACAGGAACACTATTTGGATATTTCGGTGGATGACCCGGCCGCAACATATGTATGGACCTCTAACAACGGGTTTTCCAGTATTTCGCCCCAAGTCACGCTGTCCAACCCTGGAATTTATACAGCCACCGTGACCAATAGTTTGGGTTGTTCGGGAAGTGATACCATACAAATTGCAACTGTGGAAGTACAAGTTGATTCCCAGTTTTTGATTACATCACAAGCCTTTGCAGGGGAAGAAGTGGTTCTGGTAAATACAAGTAACCCCATAGGAACTAATGAGGAATGGGTTTTTCCTGATGAAGCAATAGTTGTTGAACAAAGTAAAGGCATGGCCATTGTCCGTTTTGATGACCCAGGGGCTTACGAAGTGGGTCTACGAAACTATCAAGGTGAATGTTACCAAGATGTGACCAAAACAATTATTGTGGCAGCGGCAAGGGAACTGCCAGATATCGGGGATGCGCTATCACCTTTCATCAAAGAGTTTAAAGTATATCCAAACCCATCGACAGGCTCATTTACCGTTAGGGTGTCCTTCCAGGAAAAATCAACGGCATCCTTGCGGATTTTTGGTTTGACCACAAATCATGTATTCAGCGAACAGCAATTTACTGGCAGTGCCGTGTACGAGGTGCCATACGCCATGGATCTGGCTTCGGGCGTATATCTCTTGTTGCTGGAAACTCCCAAAGGAAGTGAAATCAGAAAGATTGTGATTCTATAATGCAAAGCATTAAATACATAGCCGTTGTTGTATCAATTTGGCTTTTAACATCGTGTGCCAAGGAAGTGGCCCTGCCCATTGATGCGGATTTTGGGGTAGAAGTGGAGAACAACGATTATTCTGTTCCCGTGCGAGTAAAGATTACGAACCTAACCGAAGGTGCGGATACTTATTCATGGACTTTTAAAGGGGGAGTACCGGCATCTTCCACTGACAAAAACCCGGGCACCATTCTTTATACGGCAAGTGGGAACTATACCATTTCCTTGGAAGCATCGAACCAGGACGGAACAAAAGAAGTTTCCAGTTATCAAATTACGGTTGACGATGCGATTGTACCGGATTTTCGAGTGAACATAGAGAACGATGCGTTCCTACCTATGATTGTTAACATGGAAAACCGAACAACAGGGGCAACCAATTATCAATGGACGTTTGAAAATGGGATTCCACCCTCTTCAACAGTGGCATCACCACAAAACATTGTTTTTAATGAACCGGGCAACCACATCATAACCCTAAAAGCTGGAAATGGTAGAGAAACAATCCTGGTTTCCGATACGGTTATGGTAGCCCCTGATATTCTTGCTGATTTTGATATAGTACCTGCTTTTGAGGACGATGATTTTCAAGCCCCGGTTACCTTGAACTTCAAAAATAAAAGTATTAGCGCTACCGGGTTCGAATGGAAATTTGGTACCGCCGCCCCATCCTCCAGTTTGGAAACCAACCCAACCATTGCCATAAATGAACCCGGTGTCCATCAAATCAAACTCAAAGCTTTCAACAGCAAGCGAAGCCATACCATTAGCAAGGAGGTTACAATATATAAAAACACCAACCTTAGGATATTAAGGGATGTTAAATTGGGAATCAGTACTGCCCATCATACCAATCAAGTGGGTGCCTTGTATTCCACATTGACCAGGGAAGTATATGATGCCGCCAGTGTTCCATTGGATCAAGGAAGTAGTATCGATATCGCTTTTTTCGCATTGAATCAGGATTTCAACTTCAACAAGTTTGTATCTCCGGATGAGGTTTCAGATTATACGTTCGAACCAATCCCCGATGCAAAGCATACCAAAATTATCAACCTACAGGAATCTTGCGAATGTGGAGCATCGCTCTCAGTTATGGAGTTCGATGCTATGGAGGACGATTCACTACTTGGTGTGTTGAATATTGAAGAAACCATCGGCGGGATTCAGGATTTTGACAACACCGTGGTGCCTAGGATAGTACTTTTTGAATTCTGGGACGGTAGAAAAGGGGCCATTAAAGTAAAGGAGTTTGTTCAGGATGGCACGAATTCACATATCGTAGTGGATGTTAAGGTGCAGAAACAGTAGGCAGTAGGCAGTGGGCAGTAGTCAGTAGGCAGTGGGCAGTAGTCAGTGGGCAGTAAGCAGTAAGCAGTAAGCAGTAAGCAGTGGGCAGTTAAGAGTAGTATAAAGGCAAGATAAAATGATGTTCAAAACATTAAAAGCATATCAAAAAGGGTTTCAACTGGCCATGGCGGTTTTCGAGGTGACCAAAACATTTCCGAAAGAGGAGCGCTTTGCTCTAATAGATCAGATCCGAAGAAGTTCCCGGTCGGTATGCTCAAATTTGGCGGAAGGGTATCGAAAACGATTGTATATAAAACACTTCACGGCAAAACTATCCAATGCGGATATGGAGAACACCGAGACTCAGGTTTGGTTGGATTTTGCACTTACCTGCGAATATATTTCCAAGGACGTTCATGATCAATTGTACGAACAATCATTGGAGATAGGAAAGCTTTTGGGATACATGATTCAGCATCCTAATAAATTCAATAACAGATGAAGAATGTTTTTAAGTCAGTAGAAGGTAGTAGGCAGAAGGTAGTAGGCAGTCGGCAGTTTTCAGTCAGCAGTGGGCAGTTTTCAGTGGACAGTATGCAGTGGGATGTATGCAGTTATTTTAGAAAAACCTTAAAAATACTGCTCTTTGTTTACTGCTATCTGCTAACTGTAACAGCATCCGCCCAAATCTATCCGGTACAGGCCACGCCCCAAATAGTGCCGCCCTACAGTTTTAAACTGTCCGATTACACCACGACCACCCAAGAAAAACTGTTTTTGAACCTTCTGTTGACCGATGCCCAGGAATCGGGAAGGCAGGTGCGATTGAAACTCTTCGTTGAAGGCCCCGGCATCAATTTCCAGTCCACGGACTTTGTTTCCGGTGCACTGCCCATTGTCCTTAACGGGGGAATCAACCTACGCCTGACCAATCTGGACCTGCAGCCCTATTTTAAACCGGAGAATCTGGTGGGAATCGGTCCCAAACAGTACAGCGGACAGCTGCCCGAAGGGCAGTACCGTTTCTGTTTTGAGGTGTACGACCAATTTTCTGGCCAGCGGATATCCAACCGCAGTTGTGCCCATATATTTTTGGTGCTCAACGACCCGCCCCTGCTCAACGTTCCCTTCCGTGGCGACGTGGTCACGGCCCGGCAGCCACAGAACATCATTTTCAACTGGACGCCAAGGCACATCAACGCACCCGCAGTACAGTACGAGTTCACCCTAAAGGAACTGTGGGACACGGGCATGGACCCACAGGCCGGCTTTTTTGCCGCACCGCCACTGTACCGGACCACCACCTTTGCCAATACGCTGCACTATGGTCCCGCACAGACGCCCCTTTTGGAGGGCAGTACCTACGGCTGGCAGGTCAGGGCCTTTGTGAGCGATGGCTTTACCGAGACCTCCCTGTTCCGCAACAACGGATTGAGCGAGATCTACCACTTTACCTACCGGACCGATTGCCCACCGCCCCGGTTTGTGCTCTCCAAGGCCGAGAACTCCCAGACCGTAAAGATCAATTGGCAAATGGGCGAGCACTTGCGCTACCGGGTACAGTACCGCAAAAAAGGCTTTGGGGAAGATGATTGGTTCGGGCTATGGTCACGGACGAACGAGGCCACCATCCGCAACATGGAAGCGGGCACCGTGTACGAGTTTAGGATAGGTGGGGACTGCAACCCGATCCAAGCTTCGCAACAAGTGGGAGATGAGGGATTGGCCTATTCCGCGATACACGAGTTCACCACACCCACCGAGGACGAGATGGCCTACTACAATTGTGGCATCCCGCCCGAGATTGAAATTGCCAATCAAGAGCCTTTGCCGCAACTGGATCCTTATGAAGTATTCACGGCGGGGGACTTCCCAATTGTCGTCAGAGGGGTATCGGGAAACAACGGCTACTTTACAGGTTGGGGCTATATCACCTTGCCGTTTTTGGAAAAATACAAGGAAGTGATTGATGCAGCAAATATTGTTAGTGGGGGAGAAGTGAACATTGGCAAATTCAGCCGTATACGGGTGGAGTTCGAGAACATTAAGATCAACACCGATTACCAGTTGGTGGAAGGCATGGTGGAAACCAGCTATGATGCAGAATGGTCTGGGATTGTGGATGTGGATCAGGCGATTGAGGATATAAAAATGACTTTGGCTCAATTGGTCGAGTTGCTATCAAACATTGGTATTGATAGTGCCACACGAGAGAACATCAAAACGTTGACCGAAATGATGGTGCAACAAGCTCAAGAAGAACTACCACAACCCATCGCTGAAAAACTACAGGCAGCCACTGAAAAGATGAACGCTGCTAAAGAACAGTATGATTTAGCGATTGCAGGTGGAAATCAAGAATTGGCCGATCAAGCAAAAAATGATTTTAAAGCCGCACAGAGCGAACTTAAAGATGCAGAGAAGGAACGGGACGATTTCTTAAAGGCGTATGCTTCCATCATCAAAGATGCTTTAAAGAAAATTGTGAGTGAAAGTGAAGATAATTTGAATAATGGATTGCATCAATTTGGTGAAGAAAGCATTGTAGTGACCGAAACGGGTGAAACCTTGGATTTGAACGCTCCCTGGTTGGACCAATTAAACAATGTGTTGCAGCCAGTTGCAGCTAACACTAGTGAACAGGATTTGCTAAAACATTTTGAATATGAACGTTGGCAGATGTTGAACTATATATCCACAAACCTGCAAACAGACGAAGGCACCCAAGAACTGGGCAATTTATTGGAGAATGAAGGAGAGAAGTTAGGTATTTATATCTACAACCGATTGGAAGAGAACGCAAAAAGAAGTGAACTGATTTTTGAAGTTAAAGAAATACTCATAGAAACCATTACAGAAAAAATAGCCCTATCTACCAAACTCTTTTAGAAAATGAAAAACTTAACCTTCTTTGCCCTATTATGTTGGGGCTTTTTATGCCATGCGTCCCCTACCCCTAAGGATACCATTTACACCAGTATGGAAACCTTGATGAGGGAAGTAAAAACCACGAAAAAGAAAACGGCCACCTATTATCTTCATCTTTCCACCTCAGATGACAAGGAAGTAAAAGTACGTATAGATTTAAAGCAGATAGATGCTGAAATACCTCTTTACAAATCGGAATCTTTTGACATCAAGAAATTGATGGCTCTTAAAGAGGAGAGCTTAACCCAACCCAACCAAAAGTTGGAAATCATTGATAGTAAGTCAAAGGAATGGAAGCGGCTGACAAACGAAGCAAACGCCTTGACCAAGGAACTTAATGCTCTAAAAGCAGATACGTTGTCTCTTGATTCCACGGCCATTGCGAAGGCAGAAGCAGATTTACAAGATAAAATAAAGGATTTTAAAAAGGTCGATGCGGAAGTGACAAAATTATTCAAAGAATACGAAGCTATGATGGACAACCTTATGGGGAACTTGCGCACGCAGTATAATGAACGTTTGGTTATGGCTATGGCGGAAGCCTATGAAAAAATTGAAAATAAAGAAACAACTTTTAAGAGTGTTGACGATGATGGAACTTTCTGGGATATACGTTTGGACCTTCTCAAAATTGATGCAACACGGGAAATGAAAATACCACGCCGTAGAGCTGGAGGAGGTGAGACGACCGAACAGATTAAAGCGGGAAAGCTCTATTACCTTTTGCATTTTGCAGAATTTGGAGCTTGGTATGAGGAGGATGAGGTTAAGAAGGTGTTTAGTGCCATAAAGTTGAGCGAATTTCATATAAACCCCTATCTGGTGGATAAACAATTTGGGCTGGTCTGTGATGATCAGTACCGCACACAGCACTATATAAATAGTGTGGTGGATTATAAGAATTATACAGGAGGTATAATTGAAAAAGATGACTCAAAGTTTGAAGACATTTTTTTAGAAGATGTACAATGGGTAAGCCAAATTGATAATATGTATAAAGGAACAAGTTGTTGGAAATGGGCTTGTTGTAATCGAGCTAGCAATGAAATTTTAAAAAGAAGTGGAACTGGCACAGATAGATCTAAGCAGGTTGTCATTGCTCAAAGCTCTCAACAGGATTGTGGAAACATTACAATGAAAAGCAAAGAAGAATTTGAGGAAGGAATTAATATTTTAAAAACCTCCTTAAAAGAACATAAGTTGCCAATATTGATAGGGGTTCATCATCCTAAAGCTATTAAAAACAAGGATAAAGATATTATTGGTTGGAAAGAAGAATGTTCAGGGAATACTCCTAGTATAACAAATCATTATGTAGTTGTTGTTGGAATGGGTTATGATGAACAAAGGGAGCAAAACTATTTTAGATTTTATGAGGTGGGAACATCTATCTTGGGAAAAGGAACAAGTACAAATAACAAACTATATTTAGATGAAAACTTGAAAATTTTAAAGGGAACCACAGAATACAAATCAACCCCTGAATACTATTATATAACTACAGAAATAAGAAAAAATCATGAAAAATCATACTGAAAAATCATACAGAATGAACTACTTAATATTAATTGTTTTAATATTTACTCTAGGCTGTTCTTCCCATGCACAGGAAGAATCCTTTAAAAACAAAATTTCTGATGAACAATTTAGAGAAATAATCAATGGAATAAGTAAGATTAAAGATTATGGAATGAACAATTATCGATTTACAGATTTAAATAAACCTAAATCGGAAGGTGACGGTTATGAGTTTAACCAAATGCAGAGCGAGAAGTATCTCGGTTTTCCAAAGGATAGTCTTTATGATCGAGTAGAGTACTATAACCACGATGAGGATATTCGAACTTATGGTGAGACAAAGGAAATATTTCCCTACTCATGGATTAAGTCATTTTTGTCTGAAAATTTGGTGTCTCTATTTGTTGCCAAGTCTAACGGTGTTAACGATGGGGATTTAGATATGTATTATCTATTCATTTTGGATTACGAGGGAAAACTTGTAGATCATATTATCTTATCCAAACAAATGATAACGTATGATGGTATTCGACCAAACCATTTTGGTTTTTTAGATAAGAACCATTTTAATAGGTATATCTATGATTCGCGTGAAATACATAATGGTAAAAAAGTGACATTTGATAATTTCTGCATTATTGAGAAGTATGAAATAGATAATAATGGAAAAATAAATCTATTGGAAACCATTCAACGAGATTTAAACGATGACCCTAAATTGAATTATGGTAGATACTTGGACTTAAAAGAAATCCCTAGCGATGATCCAATGAGAAAATTTATTGAGTGATTTCACCGCTAGCGCGAGGACCCTCGCTAGCGCGAGCCTCTTGGCTCGTGCCCTAAACCGTGATTAAGCATAAAAAAATGATTGAACATATATGAGCCGTAAGTACAAATTCCGCAATCCAGAGGCAGCTTACTTGGTGGGCTTTGCCCGACATTGGCATAATTAAAATTAAATATCTATCATGATCTAACACCAAAAACAAAGCGCAGCATAACCCTCAAATCAATTTTCTTCCAAAAAGGAGTATGGGAGAAAATAACTAGTAACCATTAAAAAATTTACTTATGCTACGTAAAAATTATGCAGTACTTCATCGAGAAAAGCGTTGTAACGCTAAAATACAGGCCAAGTTCTGTTTTTCAGTACTAATTGTCCTTTTGACGCTATTTTGTTCATGCAGCAAGGATGATCCAAAGGAACAAGAAGTAATAGTAACTGTCCAAACTGAAGATAAGACCTTCACAATTGATGAGAACCCTACGGAAAACCAATCAATAGGAACTGTACCCGGCACAACAAATAAAGGGAGTGTAACATTTTCCATTATCGAACAAATACCTGTTGGTGCTTTTAGTATTGATCCTAAAACAGGTCAATTATATGTGGATAAGACTTCCATTTATGATTTTGAAACAAACACCAGTATTACCGGAAGAATAAAGGTGGAAAATGGAAACATTTCTAAAGAAAGTGCCATTGTTATCACCATAAATGATGTGGACGAAGATATATTCGTTGGTAGTGTTGAGTTAAGAAATCAAGAAGAGGTAGATGAATTTGGCCTTAAGAAGTATAGGGAAATAACAGGGGATTTTAAAATAGGATATGACGAGGATTCTGAAAGCCCTATCGTTGATTTATCCAGTTTAAAAACAATAGAAGCGATCGGAGGTACTTTGTGGGTATCTGGAACTACTATTCTAAAATCTCTGGAAGGGTTAAATATTGTATATGCTTATAAGTGTGTTATTTCCAGCAATACAGAAATGGAGGATATAAGTTCCCTACAAGGTATTATGGTCAATAGTTTCATTAACGTAAGTTATAATCCTAAAATAACCTCACTTGGTGTTTTTTCCGATATTGAAAGTTTGGAAAGTGGAATTGAAATCACAGAAAACAATTCCCTAACAAGCTTACAAGGATTCAATAATTTGATTTCGACAGGAGGGGGTATAAAAATTGCTCAAAACGAGAACTTGAACAATGTTTTTGATTTGAATTCCCTCACAACGATTGGAGGCTCCCTGTTCTTTAACAATAACCCTAACCTTATCAACTTGAATGGATTGAATAATCTTCAAACGGTGGAAGGTGATTTATGGTTATTTAGAAACGAACATCTTTTTGATATTAATGGGCTTCACAATTTGACTTTTGTAGGAGGGGATTTGTTTATTAATAATTGTTTCAATTTACAAAATATTGAAGGGCTGGCAGGTATAACTTCATTGAAGCATTTAAAATTATATAATTGTAAATCTCTACAGAATTTAGACGGTTTGGTAAATCTAGTTTCTTTGACAGAGCGCTTAACAATCCAAAATAATGAGAAATTGAACGATTTTTGTGGACTTAAAACGATATTCAATAATGGTTTTTCAGGTGTGTATACAGTAACGGAAAATTTATTTAACCCAACAGTTGAAGATATGCTAAATGATAATTGTAGTAACGAATAGGTTCAATATGATTTAAAATATAATAACAAAACGCAGCATAACCCCAAATCAATTTTCTTCCAAAAGGAAGTATGGAAGAAAACAACCATTAACCATTTAAAATTTACTTATGCTACGTAACAATTACCTAATGCTACTATTGGCATTGTGCATTACCACCACTTATGCCCAAGAAAAACTCTGGGAAATCAATTTAAATGAAAAACTCTACAAAGTAGGCTGGATAGAACAGACCAACGATGGTCTTATCTTGGCCGCGGGTGCCAAAGGCCTTATGGCTTTGGACAATAATACTGGAGCCGAAGTTTGGTATAACGAAACCCTTAAAGCTGTGGACCGAAATTCTTTTATGAGCCTCCCTGAATTGCCTATGTTTTATGCCGAATACGCCCCTGTTATTGGAAAAACCAGAGGTGTTCTCGTGAACTCCAGTAATGGGGAAATTTTATTTGATACCAAGGAAAGTGGACACAAAGTAAGGGGATTTACCATTTATCCGGAACAGGCCATGGTCTTGTTTGAATTGATACAAGATAAAACAAGGTATCTCATGAAATTCAGTCTTAGGACCTGGAAGGAAGAATGGATGGCCCCTGTTGGAAAAAACAAGGAAAATCTTTTGCAAAAAGCCTTTGGGGGAGTCTCGTTTGTAGATCATGAACCACAGTTCGACCAAAATGGAAACATGATCATAGGCATAGATGACCAAATCTATTCAATAAACCCAAAAGATGGAAGTCAACTGTGGCAGTATGAAGCTGATAAAAAAATCAAGGCCTTGGTGTATTCTGCCATTAGCAATAGCATCTATGTAGGTGTGAAGAAATCCAATAAGCTAACCATCCTTGATCCCAGCTCCGGAGAAGATATTACCCCGGGAAAATTAAAACTACGGGGATACATGATCGATTTGGTCCAGGATGATGACAGCGACAACTTGATATTGGTGGAATCCGAAGGGTTTAATATTCTAGACCCCAATACCAATACGCTTTTATGGAAAAAAAGCTATAAGATCGATCCCTTAACAGAGGTGATTCCCAACGGTACCGACTTTATCGCTGTGGGCAAGGGAGAAAAAGTTAGTTTAATGGATAGGGTAGATGCAAGCGGCAAGAAAGTTTGGGACACCAAAATAGGGGGCTATGCATACTACACTAGCTTAACGGACAAAGGTGTAATGTACATTTCTACCGAAAGATCCAACATTATAGACTACGAAAAAGGAAAGGATGTTTGGAAAAAAGATGTAAAGTTCCGTTCCATACCGGCAGTAACTTTTGATGAACAAGAGGACAAAGTTGTCATTTTTGAAAATGGAAATGGATACAAGTTCGATTTGAAAACAGGTGATATCTATCTTTTTGCCGAGAATATTGATTTGGAAAAAGTATCCAAAAAAACACCATTGCAAGCTGAGTATGTTCGAAATGAAGGCTATTTTTTGTTTACCGACCAGCATGTATCACTGTTGTCAAATCAAGGTAAATTGGTCTACACGGATTATTATGAACCCCCTTCGACCACAGATGCACTAATGGCCTTGGGGAATTTTGCCGGAAGCGCATTTTTAGGAGTGGATTTGGATATTGCCGGCTCCATTGAAAACATTAACATGCTTACCGATTTGTCCAACGGAGTATATCGAAATAGCTTGGACCAGAATGGGGCAGGGCAACAAACATCTTTGGTTGCTGGACTTTATGTGGATGATGGTCATACCATGCAACCTGTCCTGGAAGTAACCAAAACGCGCTATTTTAATTCAAAACAGACTCGAGACCATCATTTTTTGGTGACCAAAATAAAAAGTGAGACCGCTCCGACCAAACATTCCATTTTGATGGTAAATAAAGCCACAGGGAAAATAGAAAAGACCATTGATGTAATGGACAAAACCCCAAATTACCTTGTTGATGATGTTGACAGTAGGGTATTTATCAATCAAAATAACGAATTGCTGACGTCTTATCAGTTTTAAAACCGGAGCCTTTTTTAAACATTGCTTATCTACTCTTGAGCAAGGAACAAACCAGTTTCAACCTCAAGAGTAGAATACTGCTTGAATTTGCAAATGCCTCCCAATCTTCTACTAGTCCATGTCCTTATATTGTATAAAAACATCTTGGCTCACGCTGTTATTTTTCTTTTTTGTTACCGTAGCACTGGCCCAAACAGTCGACTTGGAGACCTTGGGCAAAGGCAAGGCCTTTAAACTGGGTGGTGGAATTTCTTCCAATGGTGTATTTTACCATGCCAACCAAGAACAGGGCAGGCAACCATTCACCTACTTTTTGCAGGGCAACCTCAATATATCTTTTTACCAGTTCAGTATGCCCATCAGTTACAGTTATTCCAATCAAGGGGACCAACTCAACTATAATTTACCATTTAATTTAAATAGATTGAGCCTACACCCAAAATACAAATGGATTCAGGGACATATTGGAGACGTAGCCATGAGTTTTTCCCCATATACTTTGAACGGACACCAATTTACAGGGGGAGGAGTGGAGCTCACCCCGAACGGACCCTGGAAAGTAAGTGCCATGGCGGGCCGATTGTTAAAAGCAACTGAGTTTGATGGTGGGGAACAGACCCTGCCGGCTTTTCGGAGGATGGGCTATGGACTAAAAGTAGGATATGAACAGGAAAGATACAGTGCAGGGGTTATTGCGTTTTATGCAAAGGATGCTATAAATTCCATTGGTTATGTTCCGGATGAGCAGCATGTGACGCCCAAAGAAAACATGGTGTTGAGTTTGGAGGGATCCTATAAAATATTGGAAAATTTGGAAGTTAATACTGCTTATGCCACATCAGGCATGACCCAGGATTTACGGGCTGATAAGTTTAAAGGCGGTCAAGGAAATCTAGCAGGCTTTTTTTTAAACGATAGAATTTCCACGGAGTACTTTGATGCCATCCGCGCGGGATTGGACTACAGTTTTGATACATCCACTTTGGGGATAACATATGAGCGCATTGCACCCGGATATGAAACGCTGGGCACCTATTTTTTCAACAACGATTTTGAAAACATTACGTTGAACACAGGAACAGTTCTGTTTGATAATAAACTCAACTTGGCGTTTAATATCGGATATCAACGGGATGACCTTAAAAATAATAAAGAACGTTCCATGTATAGAACGGTAGGTTCTTTAAATGCCAACTATAACCCTTCAGAAGTACTGACGATAACAGGCTCTTATTCCAACTTCACCACATTCACCAATGCCAAAGTGGACCAGTTTGAAGTGATAAATGATGACAATTTACTCGATAATCAATATGATATGCTGGATTATAAGCAATTGGCACAAAATGCAAATATCAACATCAACTATTTGCTTTCCAAAAGGGAAGATGTGCATCAAAACTTAAATGTCAACTATGCTTTGGCCGATGTGTCCAATGCTGAAGATGGAGTAGTCCGGATAGGGAACGCTTCAACCTTTCACAACGGTAATATTTCATACACTTTGGGATTTCCAAATCGAGAAATGAATATTACATCTGCCCTAAACGGCACAATTAATACCATTGGCATGGAAAATGCATCAACCTGGGGCCCTACATTAAACATCTACCACAAGTTTTTTGAGAATACTTTGATTACAAATTTCGGCGCATCCTACAACACAAGCAACTTGAGTACGGCAAATACCAATGTAACCAACATAAGGGCTAACTTGTCTTACGTGCTTAAAGAGAAACACAACTTTCATTTGAACGTAATACAATTGTTCAAAAAATTGTCAACAGGCAACACAAGCGAATTGACCCTAACATTCGGGCATAGTTATAGTTTTTAAGGCAAAAAAAGCCCTTAATTATTAAGGGCCTATTATGCAATAAGAGTGTTGGATGCTAGTCTGCAGCCTTGTCCACAACCAGTCGGGTTGACCTATTGGCAATTTCCCACGCTGTGTGGAAAATCAATCGGGCACGGTTTTCCAACAGATCATAATTTATTTTGTCCGGGGTATCGCTGGGTCGGTGATAATCCGCATGCGTCCCGTTAAAATAAAAGATGATCGGAATATTGTTTTTCGCAAAATTGTAATGGTCACTTCGGTAGTAAAAACGGTTGGGATCGTTTTCATCATTGTATTTGTAATCAAATTCAATGTTGGCGTATTTTCTGTTTACCTCTTCCGATAAATCATGGAGTTCGGTACTCAATTTATCCGATCCGATCAAGTACAAATAATTTCTGGATCCCTGGTAATCGGGGTCGATTCTACCGATCATATCGATGTTCAAATTGGCCACTGTTTCTTCCAACGGGACAACAGGTTCAATGTCGGTGTAATATCTGGAGCCCAACAATCCCTTTTCCTCTCCGGTCACATGAAGAAATACAATGGAACGTTTTGGTCGCGCTCCGGCATCAACGGCCTCTTTAAAGGCTTGTGCAATTTCCAAAAGACCAACAGTACCTGAACCATCATCGTCGGCACCATTGTTTATTTGGCCATCCGCTGTAATTCCGATATGGTCCAAATGCGAAGAAATCACAACATACTCGTTGGGTTTTTCACTTCCCCTCAATAGGGCAACCACATTTTCAGAGCTAATGGTATCGTTTCCACTGGTCACATCCAATTTCACGTCGGCCTGTACCATGGCTGGTTGGTGGTTTTCGGTAATATCCGATTTTAAGGCACTGGCCGATTTTTCATCCAAAATGACCAAAATATTTTCGGATCGGTCTGCAGCAAGCTCCATGCGTCCCGAATTATTGGTCCGCATATAAGAGAAATAGCCTTTGTACCGTGGAAAATTGGTGGGGTCAAAATACAGAATCCCTTTTGCTCCCTTTTCAAGGGCCAACTCCGCTTTTTTGCCCATTCCTTCGGACATGTTTCCCCATGCCGATTTTTCATCGGTACCGGAAATGATGTAGTTGCCATCGGCATCCATGGGCTCACCGGCGACGGCGAGAACCAACTTCCCTTCCACATCCAAGCCGGTGTAATCGGAATAATCCCCTTCTTCAACTCCGTAACCCACATAGGCGATATCGGTAAAATATCCTTGTGCGGCACCAAAAGTGATCACATGTTCACCTAAAGGAAAATCGGTGTTGTTAATGGTGATTTTTCCCTGTGGTGCCTTGGAAACTTCGAGTGGCACTTCCTGAAAATAGTCACCATTTTCTTTGGCCGCAGGAATGTTGTGCGATTGGTAAAATGATCGAATGTATTCAACAGCCTTTTTTTGTCCGGGCTTTCCGGTTTCCCGTCCTTCAAATTCGTCCGAAGCATAGGTATACAATAGGGCCTTTAGATCCTCTTGGGTTATGGTTTCTGCAAAAGGGACAGGGTCAACAACTGGAGTTGCCTTTGGCGCTTCCGTAACCGTTTTTTGCGGGGTATTGCAAGCCATCGCAAGTCCCAAGAGAAATAATGCTGTTTTTTTCATGTATGGATTGTTTTCAAAATTTCCCAAAAATAGGTAAAAGATTACGAAAGAAATGGAAGGGAACTTATTTACTTTCGACTGGCTTTATGTAACTTGGCTCCTTGTTTTTTAGAGGTATTTCTAACCCCAAAACTAATCGGTAAATGGGCAATTCTAAAAAAGTGATCGTAGTTGGCGGCGGTATCGTTGGGCTGTCCACAGCCTATTTTTTGCACAAAGAAGGGCATCAGGTAACGGTGTTTGATAAATCCGGAATTGATTCCGGTGCATCGTTCGTCAATGCAGGTTACTTAACCCCCAGTCATATTATTTCCTTGGCCGCACCCGGTATGATCAACCAAGGCCTCAAATACATGTTCAATTCGGCCAGTCCGTTCTACATGAAACCTAGACTAGATCTCGATTTTATAAAATGGGCATGGTACTTTAAAAAATCATCCACTAAGGAAAAAGTGGATAAGGCGATGCCAGTGATCCGCGACATTAACCTTTTGAGCCGTGATTTGTTCGAACAGATTCAAACCTCAGGGGATTTGGGCGATTTTCAGATCGGGGATCGGGGATTGCTCATGTTGTACCAGACCGATGGTGCCCGTGACCATGAATTGGAAGTAATGGAAAAAGCCAAACCCTTAGATCTTATAGGTAGAGTTTTGGATAAGGAGGAGTTGAAGGCTTTGGAACCAAATGTGGATATCAATGCCAAAGGAGCCATTCTTTGGGAATGTGATCGACATACTACACCGCCTCTAATTATGGCCAAAATGCTGGCATATTTGGAAAAAAGCGGGGTGTCCATCCATAAAAATGAGGCTGTTTTGGATGTTACCGTGACCCATGGGCGAATAACGGGTCTAAAAACTGAAAGGACAGCATACCAAGCTGATGAATATGTTTTGGCCGCAGGATCATGGACCTCGGACTTGGGCAAAAATTTGGGCCTGAAACTGCCATTGCAAGCAGGCAAGGGCTACAGAATAAACATGGAAGCGCCCACTGGTATAACCATGCCAGCCATTTTAATGGAACGAAAAATTGCCGTTACGCCCATGGAAGGCTTTACTCGGTTTGCAGGTACCATGGAGTTTTCGGGAATTAACCATAAAATAAGAAAAGAGCGGGTGGAAGCCATAGCACAAGGCGTGGAACAGTACTACGCAGGTTTGAAGGTTTCGGAAGCGGACAAGAACAATGCCCAATGTGGATTGCGACCCGTTTCGCCAGATGGATTGCCCTATATTGGAAGACCGAAGGCTGTTAAAAATGTAGTCGTAGCCACAGGGCATGCCATGATGGGGTGGAGTCTTGGACCCGCAACGGGCAAAATGGTGACCGAGTTGATTTCGGGAGATAAAACTGCGATGGACATAGCGCCGTTCAATCCGGATAGGAAATTTTGAAAGATACTTTCTCCTTCAAGAAATTTTGGGCATAGAGTGTGCTATATATTTTTTAGTTGCCTTATTAAGAACTAATTTTACAGTATGAAAATGCTTCGCTCCACACTCACCATTCTTTCTTTATTCCAAGTAGCCGGGATTTGGGCACAAGAAGTCAAGATTTTTTCTTTGACCGATTTTGACCTAAAAGGGAAGGTCAAATCCTGTTTGGTCATCACCGATTATGGACGTGAACTTTTTGAGTTCAATGAAGAGGGCTTTTTAACCAAGACCATCACCCAATACAACGAAACAGACCAAGATATTACGTATTACAAATACAACCAAGGTGAATTGGTGGAGAAGCGCATGGAAAGCTACAAAAACAATGCCCTGGACGAGTCCACTTCCATGGCCAATTTTTACACCATCGATACCGTTCCGACCAGAAAAGTGGTGGAGGATATTGTTTCCTATGACAAACAGTTTTTAGAAAGGGAGGAATATCAATATGATGACCAAGGAAAGTTGGTACGGATTATATCTTCCAATGTTGATGGCGTGGACGAGACCACATTTCAATATACACCCTTTAAAAACGAACTTACGGTGAGTACGTTCACCAATGGCATATTGGAAAAATCGGTGCGTACTTCCGAAAGAAAATCTGCTAAAGGTAATCACAAGGTGGTATTGACCAAGGAATATTTGGATGGGGAACCCAACCGGGCCACCGAAGAAGTGTTCAATGAAAATGGACGTTTATTGACCACAGAGAATTTCTTGTATGATATCAGTCAAAAGGAATTTGTATCGCAAAAAAAATTCTTCTACAGTTATAAAGATGGTGTGTTGGATAAAGTAACCACTAAGACCTTGAACACAGAAGCAGTCGATTCCTATATCTTCCAGTTTGATAACCACAGTCCTAAAAACTGGGTCAAACAAATCGTTACCCCAGATAACAGTTACACTACGCGTGTTATCAAGTACTACCCTGAAGAAGAAGTCAACGCTGAGGCAAACAAGTAGGGGTTTGGATTAATTCAGCAAGTCATGGATCAGGTTTGGTTTTACCCCGTGTCCACCCGTAAAAGTGATGATTTCTGCCTTGCCTTTGAATAGAGTTTCAATTTTTCGTTTTTCCATTAGTAACCGATCAGGGGTCAAAAATTCATCGGCATCACCATATACCAATTTAATTTTGGTCGTATCGAAGTCCACAAATGCCAAATCATCTTTGGTGAGTTCATTTGGGATTCCACCAGCGTACAAAATAACTTGTCTACAAGATCTTTTGGAGTTGGCCCACCAACGCGTTGCCACAGAAACACCTTGGGAAAACCCAAATAAAATAAGGTTTAGGTTTTCAGGCAGCTTTTCGGCTTCCAGGACAGCTTCAATGTAAGCGAGCACATTATTGATGTCCATTGTGGTGTTCTCCTTGGTCAGCCAACTGGCCCCAACGTATTTGTACTCGTTTTTTAAATAATATTTGGATGGAGCCTGTGGTACGATCAAATAATTTTCCTCTGGATCCAATCCATCAAAATACTTCACAAAAAACCGGCTAAGGTAACCTATGCCATGAAAGACCAACCAAACATTCTTGGTCTTTTCAGTAATTTGGTTTTGTGTCAGGTAGGTATTTTCAGTGGTATAGGTAACGGATTTTTCCAAGTGGGGCATAATCAAGAAAGCTTAATTCGGTTTTGCAAATGCTTTGTGTAATTTTACAAAAAATACAAGGATGAACGAGCACAAAGAGAAAATTCTGTCCATTTGCAATCAGATTACCAAGGATACGTTAATGGAAACCTTGGATATCACCTACATTGATGTGGGGGAGAATTTTCTATTGGCACAAATGCCCGTTACCCCAAAGGTGCATCAACCCGACGGTGTCTTGCATGGCGGAGCTTCTGTGGCTTTAGCCGAAAGTGTTGGCAGTGCGGCCTCCTATATTTTTTTGGATGCAAAGGAGTTCTTTGTCCGAGGTATCGAAATAGCCGCCAATCATGTAAAATCCATAAAAGAGGGATATGTGTATGCCAGGGCATCACTCTTGCACAAAGGTCGGACAACCCAGTTATGGGAGATTAAGATCACCGATGGGGAGGGGAATTTGATCTCCAACTGCAAATTGACCACTATTGCTTTACCCAGAAAATAAGTAGACATCCCCTATGTTTGATAATATTGCCACTGCCTTGCAAAAAGGTCTTCCGTTTTGTACCTATCGAAAACCGCACGATACCATTGTGACCGGTGTTTTTCAACAGGACAAGATGTTGGTACTTGCTGATGATTTTACGGGAAGTGGATTTGTTTTTGCGCCCTTCAACAAAACATCGGGAGCCATCCTAATCAGACCGGATAAGCTTTTGTCGGTCGATGTCACCCCTGAAATCACAATTGAAAACAAACCAGTCGAGGTTTCTGAAGAGGGAAAGCAAGGTCATTTGGAACTGGTGGAAAAAGGCATTTTGGAAATCAAAAAAGGGAACCTGATCAAGGTGGTCCTTTCCCGAAAAATAGAGGTGGAAACGACCAAAACACCAATTGCGTTGTTCCAAAACATGTTGGCTCAATACCCAACTGCATTTTGTTATCTGTTCCATCATCCTAAAGTGGGGATATGGTGTGGCGCCACCCCAGAAACTCTTATGGCTATTGATCACGGAAAACTACGTACCATGTCACTGGCTGCCACCATGCCGGTAGTTGGGAATTCTGACCCACAATGGGGCGCTAAAGAGCGAGAGGAGCAGCAAATGGTTTCAGATTATATCGAATCCAATTTGTTGCCATTAACGGAATCCCTTCAAATAAGCCAAGCAAAATCCGTGAAAGCAGGAAGCCTCTGGCATTTACGTTCCGATGTGGCCGGCAAGATGGCTGAGGGGATAACCTTGTCCAATGTTTTGCATGCCCTGCACCCGACTCCTGCGGTATGCGGTATTCCTACGGTTCCTGCCAAGGAATTCATTCTGAATAATGAGGGTTACGACCGTTCTTTTTACACTGGTTTTTTGGGTGAATTAAACCTCAAGACCCAAGGCGAGGCAACATTTTTTGTCAACCTTAGATGTATGGAATTGATAGGGAACAAGGCCCATATTTTTGTTGGAGGCGGCATTACAGAAGCTTCCGATCCGGAAAGCGAATGGACGGAGACCCAAAACAAGAGCCGTACCATGCTGAACATCCTGTAAGAAGTTGTTCCTAGGTTAGGGGAATAGGTAATTCAGATGTATTTTTGTAGTCCATGATGTACTCAGATATTCCCGCTGCACAGACCTTGGTACTTCAATTTAAAGCCAAGGGAATAAAACACATTGTAATTTCACCTGGATCACGGAACGCTCCGTTGACCATCAGTTTTACCAAACATCCATTTTTCGAATGTTACAGCATTGTTGATGAACGATGTGCTGCATTTTTTGCATTGGGTATGGCACAACAAACAGGGGAGCCCGTTGCCGTGGTCTGCACCTCCGGAAGTGCATTGTTGAATTATTATCCAGCCATAGCCGAGGCATTTTATAGTGATATTCCATTGATTGTGGTTTCGGCAGATCGTCCTAGCTACAGAATCGATATTGGCGATGGACAGACCATCCGTCAGCAAAATGTATTTGAAAAACATATTGGGTATTCGGCCAATTTGAAACAGGATGTATCCCATGCGGCACATTTGGTGGCGAAGTATGGCAAATCGTTGTTGAGGGATAGCCAAGAATCCATCCAATCCTTTAACGAGCAAGAAATTGTTAGGGCCATTGCCACTGCAACGGACAATAAAGCGCCTGTACATATTAATATACCCTTTGAGGAGCCTTTGTACGGTAGGGTAGAAGAACCATCCATAACCTTGGGAGAAGTAAAATATAAGCAAGAGGAAGAACTTGGTAATGTGGACTGGTCTGAACTATCTGAACTATGGCGGAAGAGTACCAAAAAAATGATTTTGGTGGGTGTGAATCCTCCCAACGCTTTGGACGAAACCGTCATTGAGCATTTGGCTTCGGATGGTAACACCTTGGTATTTACCGAAACCACCTCCAACCTACACCATCCCGAATTCTTTCCCAGCATCGACAGTATTGTAGCGCCCATTGAAAAGCGGCAAGACAGCGAGGCTGTTTTCATGGACCTGCAGCCCGATCTACTGATTACATTTGGCGGTCTTATCGTTTCCAAAAAAATCAAGGCTTTTTTACGAAGGCACCAGCCCAAACACCATTGGCATATTGATCCGAAAAAGGCGTACGATACGTTTTTTGGCCTAACCAAACATATACAGACCACACCCAATCATTTTTTTGGACAATTAGGTGCTGGTCCAACAGCACCGAGTCCTTATAAAGTAAAATGGGAGTCGGTAAAACGAAAATATGAGGAAAAGCGAAAGGACTATTTGAAACAGATTCCGTATTCTGATTTTACCGTTTTCGATGACATTATTGGGGCCATACCCAAAGGGTATCAAGTACATTTGGCCAATAGCTCCACGGTGCGATATGCCCAATTGTTCGCTATGGATCCATCCCTAAAGGTTTTTTGCAATAGGGGCACCAGTGGAATAGATGGCAGTACGTCTACCGCCATCGGGGCTTCTGTGCACAGTTCATCGCCCACGATATTGATTACCGGTGATCTCAGTTTTTTCTATGATAGCAATGCCCTGTGGAACAATTACCTGCGACCCGATTTCAGGATCATTCTAATCAATAATGAAGGCGGGGGAATATTCAGGATCCTGCCTGGCCAAGAAGACACCGATGAATTTGAAACCTTTTTTGAAACCCGTCACCAATTGAACGCTTCCCAATTGGCCGTGATGTACGGATTCGAATATGAAAAAGTGGCTGACCAGGATGGGTTGCGAACCAGTTTGGTTGATTTTTACCAAGATTCCGGACGTCCCAAAATTTTGGAAGTCTGCACCCCAAGAACAGTGAATAATAAAATTTTGCTTGGCTACTTCGATTTCATATCTTAGAACCTGAGCTATTACTAATAAAGAACACTAATCGATTATGAGCAAAAGAGACGAGCTTATCGTAAAATATGCAGAAGACATCAAGAACAAATTTGGAGAAACGCCCAATATGGATCTATTGACCAAGGTGGCCATTGGTTTGGGACCGGCCATTTACAATTTGGATGCCTCCAAAGTATCCGGTTCGGATGAAAAGGAACTGGAAACCGTGAAGAACAACTTCTTGATCAAAAAATTGGGGTTGAGTGATGGTCCTGCCCTAATGGATGCCATTAATAACGTTATTTCAAAATACGGGTCTTCCGAAAAAAACAAGCACAGGGCCGTGATTTATTACATGCTTACCAAGCATTTTGGTAAGGAGGCTGTGTACAATTAAAAAATCAATACATTGAAGGAAGCTGTCCGTATGGGACAGCTTTTTTTATACCTTCAAATTACAGTTACCTTTGGCATATGATAGAATTGGGAAATTACAATACCCTTACAATACTCAGGGGTACGAGCGTAGGGCTCTTTTTAGGGGATGATGAAGGCACCGAAATTCTGTTGCCCAACAAATATGTGCCGGAAGATTTCAAAATCGATGCTCAGTTGGAGGTGTTCTGTTATCTCGATCATGAGGAGCGGCCCGTTGCCACCACCTTACAACCGAAAATTGTGCGCAACGGTTTCGCGTATCTTGAAGTGGTCGAGGTAGGGGAGTTCGGGGCATTTTTGGATTGGGGGTTGGAGAAACAACTTTTTGTGCCTTTTAGGGAACAGACCCAACGGATGGAAGCCGGAAAAAAATATGTGGTCCATTGCTATATGGATGAAGAGAGCATGCGCTTGGCCGCCTCCAGCAAGGTGGAAAAGTTTCTGTCAAACGCCACCATCGAACTGGAGGTCAATGATGAAGTACAACTTTTGGTATATCGAAAAACCCCATTGGGATGGGAAGTAATTGTAGAAAACAAACATAAAGGACTAATTTTCGATAGCGATATCTATAAACCGATACATATTGGCAGCACGCTGAAAGGTTACATCAAGAAGGTGCGTGAGGATAACAAAATAGACATCTCCCTGCAACCCATCGGAGCCAAAATGTTGGAGCCAACGGCCAAAATTATCCTTGATAAACTTCACGAGAACAAAGGCTTTCTGCCCTTGCACGACAAATCTTCGCCAGACGCCATTACGCAGGTACTGCACTTGAGCAAAAAAGCGTTCAAAAAAGGAGTGGGCATTTTATACCGCCAACGTATGATTGATATCAGGGCCGATGGTATTTATCTAACAGAAAAGTAAGTCCTTCAATTTGATAATAATCAGTTTTTTTCTTAGGTTAAATATTATACATTTGTAAAAACACACATTAACTGATTGGCTGTTATGCTTTTAGCATAATTTAAAATCTATAACCCCCTGAGAATATGCCTTTTATTGAAGAAAGCGACTTGTTGGACCTTCATAAGGATATCGATAAGGCCCAGATTATCAACGAACGACTACTTGATCAGATCAAATACAAGAACAAAGACCTGCGCAAATTAAAGATACAGCGCAACATTCTTTTGGGCTTTGTCGGACTATTTGTGATCGGTACGTTGGCCATTACTTCATTCACTGCCGGATTGAGCAGTAAGCAGGCCATGGAGAACCAAAACCACTATTTGGTTTCCATCGACAGTTTGGATGCCATCAAGACCCGTATCGACAATTTGAAAATGCAGAACCAAGAGCTCAGTTTGGTGAAGGAATTCTATCTGGCCAAGGAGTTTTTGAACAGGGAGAAAATATATTCCGTACAGGTCAAATCCTTTGTGGATAACAATGTGACCTTGGCTTCCGAGGCGTTGACCAACACCCTTTTTGTGAAGACCAATCCTTTTTATGCCTATTCCTTGGGTAATTTTGAAACCTTGGAAGAAGCCCAAAAATTTAGAAAACAATTGGTGCAAATGGGCTTCAAGGATGCTTTCGTAGCTTCGTACCAAGACGGAAAACGACTTAAAATAGAAGATCCTTACTAGGTTGGGAAATGCTAAGGCCTGGGTACAGGCTGCCAGATTACGTACACTTCCCCTTTCTCTCTCGGGAATCATTGTGGGTTCGGCCTTGGCCATAAAACAAGGTTTTTTTGATACTGGGATTTTTGTGTTGGCCTTGTTGACCACCGTTGGTTTTCAAGTCACCTCCAATTTTGCCAACGACTACGGAGATGGGGTCAAAGGCACGGACAACGAAGATCGTATTGGTCCGGCAAGGGCACTGCAGAGCGGACTTCTTACGCGTACCACCTTAAAAAAAGGCATTATAGCTTCCATAGCCATTTCCATGGCACTTGCGGTAATTCTGATCTATTTCGCATTTGGCACGGAAGACTTACCACTTATTCTTCTTTTTCTTTTTTTGGGCATAATGAGCATTTGGGCCGCCATTAAATATACGGTGGGCAGCAATGCCTATGGATACCGGGGAATGGGCGACCTGTTTGTTTTTTTATTTTTTGGTCTGCTCGGGGTGCTCGGTAGCATGTTTCTATATACGAAAACTTGGTTTTGGCCATCGGTTTGGCCAGCAATTGCCGTTGGTCTGTTGTGCGTGGCGGTACTTAACCTAAATAACCTGCGGGATGTGGTTTCCGACAAAAAGCATGGCAAACATACCCTAGTTGTTAAAATGGGATATAAAAATGGAAAAAAATACCATTTTTTGTTGATTATCATCGCATTGATATGTTTTTTGATCTATATTGGTGTAGAACGATTGCCTTGGCAGGTGTCGCTTTTTATGATAGCGTTTGTACCACTTTTGATTCATCTGCGCAAAGTGATGTTGACAAAAGATCCGGGCAAGTTGGATGGGGAGTTGAAAAAAGTGGCCTTGAGCACATTTTTACTGGCGATTCTCCTCTTCATGGCAGTAAATATTTTTTTGTAAATTTGATTATCAACCAGATAAACTATAAAAAACTTGGAACAACCAATTAAAATTCTAATCGTTGAGGATAATGTCATCATTGCCGATGACATGCAGTCCATGCTTGAGGAGATTGGCTACGAGATTGTGGACAACGTAATTGTCTACGAACAGGCTGTTGAAGTATTGAAGAACAACCAAGTGGATTTGGTGTTGATCGATATTATTTTGGCATCCGACAAGACTGGTATTGATCTTGGAAAACACATAAGGGACCAGTATAACATACCTTTCATTTTTGTCACTTCCAACTCCGATAGGGCTACCGTTGAAAATGCCAAGACCGTTAAACCCGATGGTTATCTGGTCAAGCCTTTTGAGCAACAAGATTTGTACACTTCCATTGAAATTGCATTGTCGAATTTCAATTATTCCAAAAAGGAAAATACCAAGGAAATTGATGAAGCGGGCGAAAGCTTCACTTCCAATTCCGTGCTGCGTGATTCCATCTTTGTGAAGAAACAGCACTTGTATTACCGAATTCAGTTTAAGGACATCCAATTTATAAAGGCGGACAATGTCTATTTGGAAGTGAATACGGCGGATAAGAAATTTTTGGTACGTTCACCATTAAAGGATTATCTGGAAAAATTACCACAGAACAAATTTTACAGGGCACACAAGTCTTATATTGTGAATGTAGATCATATCGATGCCATCAATTCCAAAGACATTGTGATCAACAATAACCTGATTCCAATCTCGAAGGATTTCAAGGAGTTCATTCTCTCATCGATGAACAGTTGATGATTCACTCATATTAACGATTTGAAAGTGCCCGTTTTGGGCACTTTTTTTTGTTCCTATATATGATTTATGTGGTCCACCACAACTTTTGGAAGGTTCACAACAATATTTTCTTGGGTTGAAGCCTCGCTTGTACTTTAGCAGTGTTAATAATTAAGAAAGTAATTTTTTCATTTTCATATAGTGTTCTCGTAAAAGGGTCTTGTTGGTAAAGCAAGGCCTTTTTTGTTTTCCACGGTTCGATGTCTACCCTTCAATTCCATGAAATGCACAAAACATCGATAAAATGCCACTTTACATACAGTGGGGTTCGTTTCACAACAGAATAAGGAACTTTCACAACAATACTGGGTAACTCTTTTGGCTAGGATTTAATTTTGGAAGCAAACTAACGTTCTTTATATACCCCATACTTTGTTTTCAGCGATGGTTTTCTTCACTGAAACTTCAAGGATTTTTTGGGGCAATAAAGGAAAAGTGGGCACAAACAATATGGGGGCTTGTGATAGACCAAGTCACCGTATCAAAAAAATTGATGGAACGTTACGTAAGACTTTTATTCACCTTTTTTTGTTTTGTTATTTTCTTGGAAGGTTCGGCTCAATCCCTATTGGATGATGAGCAGAGTGTTTTAAAGGAATTTCAAGATACGGATGCACCATCTGGGCGGTACGATGTTTTCTTTCATTCCGTTAACCGCTACAATGTAAATTCTGCCTACGATTGGTTGGATACGGTTAAAGTGTATCTCGCCAATGCCGAAAAAACCAACGATACCCTAGCCACGAGGCTTTATTTGTTGATGGAGGCCCAATTGTACAACGATCTTGGCGAGTATGACAAGAGTACAGCCTTGGCCAAAGATCTATTTGATGTAAAGGAGTCCTTGGATGTGGAAGCACGGAACAAAGTCTTGGACGTACTCGATGATAACTATGCCAATCTTCAGTTGTACGACAAGCAAATTCAGATACGGAAAGTGAAGCGGGAATTGGGCATTACCAATAACGTGGCCTTTTACGATATTTACGCCAACCTGGGCCTGTATCGCAAAGCTTGGCAACAATATGCCCAAGAAGTGAAGCCTACCATTGCCGATAACGACTCCTATGGTTTGGCCAAATACCACAGTAAAATGGGTAGTTACCTATTTTTGGATGATTCGGCCCCCACAGCAATCAGGGAATTGAACAAGGCAAAGGGATATTTGAATGTATACCTCAATGATATCTCTGTGCAACGTACCGAGGACGATATTTTTGAAACAGAGCTTTTAAGCGCCAAAATTGATGGGGATATTGCCAAATGTCACGTTAAGATGGGGGAGTATGAAACCGCCATCCCCTTATTGGAAAGTAGCATTGAAGTCTTGAAGGCATCCCCGAACAATGCCGACCGGTCCGATGTGGTGGAAAACACCTTGTTTTTGGCAGAGGCAAATTTACAATTGGAAAAATTCGCCACGGCCAAGAAATTTCTGGATATGGAGTTTGAAAATATCAACATAGACCAGACCATTAAGAGAAATAGTTTGTTGGCCGCGTATTATGACAAGACCGAAAATTTTAAGAATGCCTCCCTCTATTACAAGCGCAACGAACGTATAAAGGACTCCCTTGCCCAAAAACAGGCCAATCTTATCCGCCAGCAATTGGTTACCGTTGTGGGCAATGAGGACAACCAAAATACCCAACGCATCATTGATGAGCAGAAAAGGATCAACGAGTTGGCAAGAAATGAATTGAAGGCACAGGATGAACGTATCAATCTGGTTTTCATTTCGTTGATATTTACCTTGATGGGTTTTGCCGGTTTGGTTTATGCCTATTTGAAAAGTATTAAAAACCAACGTTTAATCGCCGAGCAGAAACACATTATTGAAAATGCGTTGGTGGAAAAGGATTCGCTTTTGAAAGAAATTCACCATAGGGTAAAGAACAACCTTCAGATGGTATCCAGTTTGTTGAGCCTACAGACCAAAAATACGCGAAGCAAAGCTGCCATTGAAGCCTTGGAAGAAGGAAAGAGCAGGGTGAAGGCCATGGCATTGATCCACCAAAAACTGTATCAGAACGATGATCTATCCGTAATCGAGATGCAGGGCTATATCGAAAGTTTGATCAACAGCGTGCAGTCGGTGTACAAAAAGGGTGGACACAACATTAGCATCACCATCGATGCTGAAGGGACAGAATTGGATATCGATAGGGCCATTCCTTTTGGACTGATTTTGAATGAGCTCGTTTCCAATTCCTTCAAATATGCGTTTCCGGAAAGTGATGAAAACGGCAAGATCTATATCCACCTTCGCAAGAATGGCGATCAAGGTTATTTCGAATACACCGATAATGGTGTAGGCCTTTCCGAAGAAACGGATGAACACACCAATTCCTCCATGGGATTGCGTTTGATCAATCGTTTGGTGAACCAATTGCAATCCAAATTGAACATTGACCGCGATGCCGACGGGGTTCGGTTTTGGTTCAATTTCAGTTAGTTAGCGTACCTGACTTTTCAGCACTACTTTATGGAGCAGTTTGGGAAAGAACCGTTTCAGGTATATCCCTTTGATCTCCTTGCCCCCGATATAGACTTCAAATTTATCTTTCTCAATGGCTGCGATCATTTTTTGGGCGGCATATTCAGGTGTTACACCGTTTTGGGTGGCCACATCATCCTGTTCTTGTGGAGAACCATCCGAGGTCAATGCATTTTTTGCCACATTGGTCTGCACAAAACCGGGGCAAACCAATGTTACCTTTACCCCATCCTTTTCATGTTCCATGCGCATAACATCAAAAAAGCCGTGAAGTGCATGTTTGGCACCGCAATAACCCGATCGGTAAGGAGAACCAAACTTGCCCATTAAACTGGTGACCGTAACATAATGTCCATTTTGGTTTTGGATGAAATGAGGCAAAATCGCCTTGGAAAGTGCCACCGTGCCCAAATAATCAATATCGATCAATTTTTTGTACACCGAAAAGTCCGTGTCCTTGATCAATGACCGTTGACTTATCCCAGCATTGTTCACCAAAATGTCCACCTTACCAAAAAGCGATAGGGCATTATTGACAACTTCATTCATGCCTTCATGGTCATTGAGGTCCAAGGGAAGTACAGCGATGTTGTCGCCATTTCCACAAAGTGATTTTACTTCTTGCAGGGCTCCTGCATTGCGTGCAGAAAGGATTAAATTACAGTTTCGGGAACTGAGTGCCAGGGCCAAACTTTTTCCGATTCCTGAAGAGGCTCCTGTGATCCAAATGGTTTTTCCTGCAATCTTCGACATGCTTTAAATTTTAGATTCAAAATATAGTTAAATTTGGGGGCACTCGATGAAAGCAAGCTATAAAAAGTACATCCTCGATTTTAAAGTCCCCAGTGGCACTTCACGTGGCGTATTGACCCAAAAAGAGACATGGTTCCTTGTTTTACGGGACAATGATCGGTTCGGTATTGGGGAATGTGGTATTTTGAGGGGACTCAGCGTGGACGACGTACCCAATTACGAGGAAAAATTACGTTGGGTTTGCCAGAACATACAGTTGGGAAAAGAACAACTATTGGGGAAACTGGCCACATTTCCTTCCATTCAATTTGGATTGGAACAAGCGTTTTTGTCCCTACATTCCCAAGATCCTTTCGAACTTTTTCCATCAAATTTCACACAAAAAGAAGCACCAATAGCCATTAACGGGCTCATTTGGATGGGCAGCGAAGCGTTCATGTTGTCCCAGCTGGAACAAAAATTGCAGGAAGGTTTCCGTTGTATCAAAATGAAAATTGGGGCCATTGACTTTGAAACGGAAATCGGAATTCTAAAATCGATTCGAAACAACTTTTCCCCTAAGGAAATTGAGCTCAGGGTCGATGCCAATGGCGCGTTTACACCGGGGGACGCCATGGATAAATTGAATCAACTGGCCGAATTTCAATTGCACTCCATTGAGCAACCCATCAAACCCAAACAATGGGATGCCATGGCCAAGTTGTGTGAGGATACTTCGCTGCCCATTGCCCTGGATGAAGAGTTGATCGGCGTGTTGGATGTAACGGAAAAAGAGAAAATGCTACAAATTATACGACCGCAATACATCATTCTTAAACCGAGTTTGGTAGGAGGTTTTCATGGAAGCGAAACATGGATTGCCTTAGCAGAAAAACAAGGTGTCGGTTGGTGGGTCACCAGTGCTTTGGAAAGCAATATCGGGTTGAATGCCATTGCGCAATGGACCTATACATTGAAACCCACAATGCCGCAAGGCTTGGGCACCGGTAGTTTGTACACCAATAATATTGAAAGTCCACTCGTAGTTAAGCGTGGTGAAATTTATTACGATCTAAAAAAATCGTGGAATACGAATTTAATTGAAGAAATATGTACATAGAACAAGGTTATAAAGGGGAAATCGGACTTTGGAAATATCTGTTCCTGCCTTTGGGTTTTATTGGGTTCATGATTTACAATTATGTGTTGACCCTCAATTCCGATATAAATATGGAGGAGGCCATGCAGCAGATTATAGATCAATTTGGCACCAACTTGGTCTTGATTATTCTTTTGGCCCCATTGGTAGTCGGATTGTTCGTCGTTTTAGGGTGGACATGGTTTGTTCATCAACAATCCATAACATCATTGACCACTTCAAGAAAGAAAATCGATTGGAGGCGTATTATGTTTGCCTTTGGGCTGTGGGGAGTGGTGACCATTTTAATGACAGGCTTGGATGTCTATCTATCACCCGAAAAATATGAACTCAACTTTAATTTGGTAAAATTTATCCCGCTCGCCATTATTGCCATTCTATTAATTCCGTTACAGACCAGTTTTGAGGAATATTTGTTTCGGGCGCATATGATGCAGGGGTTGGGAATCTGGACCAAAACAAAATGGATACCCTTGGTAGTAACCTCCACTTTGTTCGGCTTGATGCACATTGCCAATCCCGAAGTGGAAAAATTGGGCCATGGAATTTTGACCTTCTACATTGGAACTGGGTTTTTCTTGGGAATTTTGACGTTGATGGACGAAGGATTGGAACTCGCCCTTGGTTTTCATGCTGCCAATAATTTAATTACGGCACTATTGGTTACCGCGGATTGGACGGCCTTCCAAACCGATTCCATTTACAAGGATATTTCCGAACCGGCCTTGGGTTGGGACGTTTTGATTCCCGTATTCGTGGTTTATCCCATTTTACTGTTCATTTTTTCAAAGAAATACGGGTGGACCAATTGGAAAGAACGACTGTTCGGCCGTGTGATGACGAAAGAGGAATTTGTAGCAATCACTGATGGCGAATCCGATTTGGCATAATATTCACCCCGACTTTAAACTCAACGGAGCAGCCTATACCAAGGAGGATATCGTCGAAATAGGTTATAGTCTGGTAAAGGAAGGGGAGGACCATGAAATTTCCATGGGCGATTTTTTGTTGGATTGGGTTTCGGAACGATCTATTTTGGAAGTCCTCACTTCAGGCTCCACGGGGAAGCCAAAAAAAATCCAGTTGCAAAAGGAGCACATGATCAACTCAGCCTTGGCGACGGGCTCTTTTTTTAAATTGGCACCCAAGAATACGGCCTTATTGTGTTTGCCCTATTCGGGCATTGCCGGCAAAATGATGTTGGTCCGTGCCATGGTGCTTGGCCTGCATTTGGACTATGTGAATCCATCGTCCGCTCCTTTGGATAACAACAGTAAAGCGTACGATTTTGCCGCCATGGTGCCGTTACAGGTACGGCAATCCATTTCAAATTTATCCAGAATTAAAAAATTGATCATAGGCGGTGCCCCTGTTGATAGTATTTTAAAAGAGGAGCTATCCAAATCCGGAATCCCGGCCTATGAAACCTATGGGATGACGGAGACGATTACCCATGTTGCCGTGAAGGAATTGGCCCCAGACCCAAAATCCTACTTTGAAACGCTTCCCGATGTTTCGGTTACCATCGACAAAAGAGGATGTCTCGTGATCGACGCCCCAAACGTTTCCGATAGTAAGATCGTTACCAATGATTTGGTCGAATTGATATCCCATAACCAATTTACGTGGTTGGGCCGATTCGATTCAATCATCAATTCCGGTGGTATTAAATTGGTTCCTGAACAGATTGAAGCGAAACTTTCGGATTTGATCACGAACCGTTTTTTTGTCGCGGGAGTCGCCGATGTCACCTTGGGACAAAAGCTTGTTCTGATTCTGGAGGGTCAACCCAAGGAGCCGAATGTATTGTTGGAAGAAATTAAATCTGCCAATGCGCTTTCCAAATATGAAGTTCCCAAGGCTGTTTACTTTGTAAAATCGTTTGTAGAGACGCCTACAAAAAAGATTGACCGTGAAAAAACCTTGCAGCAAATCATGTAAGATTGTATTTTCCGTAAAAAATAACCTCCATGCGTAAAACCATTTATTTCCTATTGTTGCTGTTCCCTATTTGTGCCATCTCCCAACAAATTCTTCCCGAAGCGGAACGAGCTAGGGTAGTGGACGAGATTTTGGAAGAACGTTTCAATACCCTACTACCAAAATTAATGGACGATACCGGCATAGATATGTGGATCGTGATTTCCAGGGAATACAACGAAGATCCCGTGATCAAAACCATGTTGCCCGCCACTTGGCTCAATGCGCGCAGACGAACTATCCTCCTTTTTTATAGGGACAAAGCAAAAAATACCATTGATAAATTGGCGGTCGCCCGTTACAATGTGGGCAAGAGCATTATTTCAGCTTGGGACAAGGAAAAAGAGCCCGATCAATGGAAACGGTTGATGCAGCTGATCGAGGAGCGCGATCCCAAGACCATAGGTCTTAATTTTTCCAAGGACCACAACATTGCTGATGGATTGGACAAAACCGACTATGATGAGTTCATGGTCCATCTTCCAAAAAAATACCATGCCAAGGTGGCCTCGGCCGAACAATTGGCCGTTCGATGGATTGAAACCCGAACACCACGGGAAATGACCATTTTTAATCAATTGGTGGACATAACCCATGATATTATCGCAGAGGCGTTTTCAGAAAAAGTAATTACCCCGGGCATTACCACAACCACCGAAGTGGAGTGGTGGATGCGCCAAAAGGTGACTGATTTGGGATTGGAGACCTGGTTTCACCCCACAGTGGACATACAACGCACCAGTGAGGAGCTGGTAAGCCATTTGTACTCCTTCTCCGGAAGGCCCGACAATGCCGTAATTCAAAGGGGGGATCTGTTGCACTGTGATTTCGGAATTACCTATTTGCGCCTCAACACCGATTGTCAGGAATTGGCCTATGTATTACTTCCTGAGGAAACCGAAGCTCCGACCTTTTTGGTGAACGCATTGAAGGACGGCAACCGTGTACAGGACTTTTTGACCCAGAACATGGTGAAGGGTAGGGTGGGCAACGACATTTTGGCCAAGGCCCTGCAAGCAGCAAAGGAAGCCGGACTCAAACCGGCCATTTATACCCATCCATTGGGAACTTATGGCCATTCCGCAGGAACTACCATTGGCATGTGGGATGCCCAAGGCGGTGTTATGAAGGATGATGGGGAAAACTATCCATTGAACCCTAATACGGCATACGCCATTGAACTGAATGCCACCGTGCATATTCCCGAATGGAAAAGAGATATCCGGATCATGTTGGAAGAGCCAGGATTTTTTGGAGAGGATGGTTTTCGGTACATCAATGGTAGGCAAACTAAATTAATGTTAATTCCTAGGCCAAAGCCACAATTGGGCAACTGATTTTTTGTAAATTTAGTAACCATCTACTAATCATTGCTTTATGAGGTTACTATCTATTGTTTTGTTATGTTTTATAGGTTGGGGTGTTCATGCCCAACAATCCATTCAAGGCCGTATTTCCAATGATGGAAAGCCATTGTCACCCGTACATGTGGTCAATTTGATGTCTGGAGATAAGACTACATCCAACTCGGAAGGTTGGTATCAAATTTTGGCACGACCCAAAGAAGAGCTCCAATTTACTTTTATGGGCATGGATACCATAAAAATTATCACAGAAGATGTTACCCGAATATTGAACATCCATATGGAGCCGAGGGTGGAGGAGTTGGATGGGGTAACTGTTTCTGATAAAAGAACAAAAACATATCAAGAAAAACTTTTGGAGTTTCATTCCAATAAAGGAATCATAAGAACATCCTTTGGGTTTTTGGACACGGAAAAAACGGGCTATCGTGTCGGATTGCTGGATAAGGAAAGCATCAGTCAAGGCGCAATCGGTCTTGCTGATGCAATAAGGGGGAGAATTGCCGGAGTGCGTGTAGAGCCCATTTCCCAACCACCATATTATCGTATCTACCTAAGACAACTCGGCACCTTGGGCAATGGTGCAAAAACTAGCGTAAGTTATGATGTAGATGGTTTGGTCTATAATGAATATCCCGATTGGCTGGCAGCTGCCGATATAGAGCGTATTGCAGTATTATCAGGGTTATCCGCCACCATACGATACGGTAGTGTAGGGCAAGCCGGAATCATTGTGGTGAATACGAGGATGAACAATCCTTACCCAGCTGATGCCAACGGAAAACCCTACGACCAAGCCAGGCTTCGAAATAATATATATGATAGGAAAGCGCTAAAAAATGAGGCTATAGCAGATAATTACCCCCAATACCTTAGGGATTTGAAAGCTGCCAAAAATAAAGAGGAGGCCAATTCGGTGTACCGGGATTACGCTTCGAAATATAATAGGTCATATCCTTTTGTATTGGAAAGCTACCGATATTTTGTGAATACATGGAACGATCAGGAATTTGCCGACCAACTCCTGCAACAGTTCAATTCCATGTTTGCCGATGACCCTGTTGCGCTGAAAGCCTTTGCCTATGTGTTGGAAGAGGAGGGAAAATCCAAGCAAGCCCACGAAACATACAAGCAAATTTATAAATTACGTCCGGATTATGCCCAAAGCTTCATTGACTTGGCCAATAGTTACCGCAATGTAGGTATGCCAGAATCGGCTGCAACGCTTTATGCAAGACATGCCTATCTTCAGGATGAAGGCATGTTGCCAAAGGATACTGTTGATTTATCAAAAATTATGAAGCGGGAATTAAACAATATTTTCGCATTGGATAATGGTACCCTGAAGATAAAATCCAGGGTGAAAACAGAAGATGATGACTTTTCCACCCGATTGGTGTTTGAATGGAACGATTCAGAAGCGGAGTTTGAATTACAGTTCGTGAACCCTGGCAATCAATATTATAAATGGAAACACACTTTGGAAGATATGTCGGACCGAATTCGTTCAGAAAAGGAACTGGGTTATTCCATGGCCGATTTTTTAATGGATGATGAACTACCGGGAGTTTGGCAGATCAATGCTGCATATCATGGAAATAAACAATTAACACCAACCTATATTAAAGTAACCATTTACCGCAATTTCGGTTGCAAATTGCAACGAAAAGAAGTAAAAGTATTTCAATTGGGCCTAAAGGGATCCAACTTACACTTATTTAATTTGAATTTACCTTCGCAAGTGGTACAATCCAAATAGGCTATACCTGCAACACACCCATATTGAACTTTTTCTCAATGGGGGCATGGTTTGCGGCTTCAATGCCCATGGATATCCATTTTCGGGTATCCAATGGGTCAATTATGGCATCGGTCCATAACCGGGCAGCGGCATAATACGGCGAAATTTGATTATCGTAGCGCTGTTTGATTTTATTGAATAGCGCTTTCTCTTTTTCGGCATCCAAAAGTTCGCCACTTTTTTCCAAGGAAGCCTTTTCAATTTGCAACAATACTTTGGCCGCAGAGTTACCACTCATCACTGCCAATTCGGCACTTGGCCAGGCCAAGATCAAGCGCGGATCATACGCTTTGCCGCACATGGCATAATTTCCAGCTCCGTAGCTGTTGCCAACCACAATGGTGAATTTGGGCACCACGGTGTTGCTCACCGCATTTACCATTTTCGCTCCATCTTTTATGATTCCACCATGCTCGCTCTTGCTTCCGACCATAAAGCCCGTCACATCCTGTAAAAACACCAATGGAATCTTCTTTTGGTTGCAGTTCGCTATAAAACGCGTGGCCTTGTCCGCTGAATCCGAATAGATCACACCACCAAATTGCATTTCACCCTTTTTGGTCTTTACCACCTTCCTTTGATTGGCCACAATGCCTACGGCCCAACCATCGATACGGGCATAGCCGGTTAACAGCGTTTTGCCATAACCTTCTTTATATTGTTCAAATTCGGAATCGTCCACCAATCGTTTGATGATTTCCAACATATCATATTGGTCACTCCGGGAGGTTGGGAGGATGCCATAAATATCTTCCGGGTTTTCCAAAGGTGCTTTTGCCGCGATTCGATTAAAGCCAGCCTTTTCAAAATCGCCGATTTTGCTTACAATGCTTTTGATCTTGTTCAGTGCATCTTTGTCGTCCTTCGCTTTGTAATCGGTAACCCCGCTTATTTCAGAATGGGTGGTTGCGCCACCTAGGGTTTCATTGTCAATGCTCTCGCCAATGGCGGCCTTTACCAAATAACTGCCTGCTAAAAATATGCTGCCTGTTTTATCCACGATCAGCGCTTCATCGCTCATAATGGGCAAATAAGCCCCTCCAGCAACACAACTGCCCATCACCGCTGCAATTTGGGTGATTCCCATACTGCTCATGATCGCATTGTTTCGGAAAATGCGTCCAAAATGCTCCTTGTCCGGAAAAATCTCATCCTGCATGGGCAGGTACACCCCGGCACTGTCCACCAAATAAATAATGGGCAATTTGTTTTCTATGGCAATTTCTTGGGCACGAAGGTTTTTCTTTCCAGTAATGGGAAACCAGGCCCCGGCTTTTACCGTGGCGTCGTTGGCCACCACCACACATTGTTTGCCTTGAACGTATCCGATTTTTACCACGACTCCTCCGGATGGACAGCCACCATGTTCCTCGTACATACCGTCACCAGCAAAGGCACCAATTTCTATGGAAGGGGCATCTTTGTCCAACAGGAACTCGATTCGTTCCCTGGCGGTCATCTTACCGTTGGCATGTTGTTTTTCAATCCGTTTTTTACCGCCACCGAGTTTTACTTGAGCCAGTTTTCGTCGGAGTTCGGACAATTTTAATTTATTATGGTCTTCGTTTTTATTGAAGGTAAGATCCATTTTGTTTCAATTCGTTTTGTCGGCTAAAGATAAGGAGTAATAATCATTACTTTTGGAATATATGGAAACCAAAATCAGATGGGGCATTGTGGGCCCTGGAAAAATTGCCACAAAATTTGTTTCAGATTTAAGTCTTGTTGACGATGCAGAATTGACCGGGGTCGCATCAAGAAATTTGGGACGGGCAAAAGCATTTGCCAAAGAATACAACATTCCCCATGCCTTTGGCAGTTATGACGAACTGTTTCAATCCGATGTGGTGGACGCTCTGTATATCGCCACTCCGCACAATTTTCATAAAGATTTGGCCATTGCAGCCATGAAGAATGGAAAACACGTGCTTTGCGAAAAACCCATGGGCATCAGTAGGGCGGAAGTGGAGGAAATGGTTGCTGTTGCCAAAGCGAACAATGTGTTTCTGATGGAAGCGCTTTGGTCACGATTCAACCCTACGATTCAACAGGTGAAAGATAAAGTGGAGCAAGGGCAAATCGGTGACCTAACCTATTTACATGCCGATTTCGCTTTTTATGGACTCGATCGCGACGAGGATTCCCGAATATTGAATCTTAATTTGGCATCCGGTTCCATTTTGGATATCGGCATTTATCCCATTTTTCTTTCGTATTTGTTGTTGGGAATGCCCGAAACTATTTTGGCTGCCTCCAATTTTCACGAAAATGGCACGGAACTGCAGACCAGTATGATTTTTCAATATCCCAACGCACAAGCGGTCCTGTACAGTGGTCTTACCAGTAATTCCCATATGGAGGCTGAAATTTCAGGTTCACAAGGTGAAATCTTTTTGAGACCCAGATGGCATGAGGCCAGAGGGTATCGAATGGTGAAGGGTGAGTTGGAAGAGGTAGTGGAACTCCCATTGAAAGGAAACGGGTATTATTATGAAATTTTGGAGGTGAACCGTTGTTTACGGGCAAACAAGATTGAAAGTGACCTTTGGTCACATCAAAATAGTTTGGATTTAGCCTGGCTTTTGGACAAGGTCCGTAAAATTTGCGGCATCCGTTTCCCTTTTGAGACATAATAGCACGCAACCCATTTAGATTATTGCATTTTTTCCGATATTTGACGGCTACAGAACGATTAACAATGGGAATGAATAAGAATACAGTGCTCGCTTGGGCCACATGGATCATGATTTTTGTTGGATTGGGAATGATTGCACTTGGTGCATTCAAATATGATGAAGTCGCCGGCTACGGATTTGGGGCGGTCGGTATCGGCTTTTTTGCCATTGCTTGGGTTTTTAATGCCCTAAAAGGTAGGGTGTAACCTGGTTTCTAAACTTTTAATTACTACACATGTCAGACGATAAGAAGGTCATTTTTTCAATGTCCGGGGTTACCAAGACCTATAAAACGGCCAACACCCCAGTGCTTAAAAATATTTATCTGAGTTTTTTCTACGGTGCCAAAATCGGTATTCTGGGTCTTAACGGTTCGGGTAAATCAACTTTGTTGAAGATCATTGCCGGGGTGGATAAAAACTATCAGGGCGATGTGGTTTTTTCCCCGGGTTATACGGTGGGTTATTTGGAGCAGGAACCGCAACTCGATGAAAACAAAACTGTGTTGGAAGTTGTGAAGGAAGGTGTGGCCGAAACAGTTGCGATCCTTGATGAATACAACAAGATCAACGATATGTTTGGGCTTCCTGAAGTATATGAGGATCCTGATAAAATGCAGAAGTTGATGGACAAGCAAGCTGCGCTTCAAGACCAAATTGATGCCTCCAATGCCTGGGAGCTGGATACCAAGTTGGAAATCGCCATGGATGCGCTACGTACACCGGAATCCGATAAAAAAATTGCGGTGTTGTCAGGAGGGGAACGCAGAAGGGTGGCCCTTTGCCGTTTGTTGTTGCAAGAACCGGATGTACTTTTACTCGATGAGCCCACCAACCACTTGGATGCCGAATCGGTACACTGGTTGGAACACCATTTGGCACAATACAAAGGAACGGTGATCGCCGTGACGCACGATAGGTATTTCTTGGACAATGTAGCTGGTTGGATTTTGGAATTGGACAGAGGTGAAGGTATCCCATGGAAAGGCAACTATTCCAGTTGGTTGGACCAAAAGGCCAAACGTTTGGCACAAGAAAGCAAACAAGCTTCCAAACGTCAGAAAACATTGGAACGGGAGTTGGAGTGGGTGCGACAAGGGGCTAAAGGAAGACATGCCAAACAAAAAGCGCGTTTAAACAATTACGATAAACTCCTAAGTCAAGATCAAAAACAGGTAGAGGAAAAGCTGGAAATCTACATCCCCAATGGACCTCGTTTGGGAACCAATGTAATCGAAGCCAAAGGCGTTAGCAAAGCGTACGGTGATAAATTGCTGTATGAAGATCTTAACTTTAATTTGCCACAAGCAGGCATCGTAGGCATCATTGGTCCGAACGGAGCCGGTAAAACCACCATTTTCCGTATGATCATGGGGGAGGAAACGCCGGACAAAGGCGAGTTTGTGGTGGGTGATACCGCAAAGATTGCCTATGTGGATCAATCGCATTCCAATATTGATCCAGAAAAGACCATTTGGGAAAACTTCAGTGATGGTCAGGAGTTGGTAATGATGGGTGGCAGACAGGTTAATTCCAGGGCTTATTTGAGTCGATTCAATTTCTCGGGCAGCGAGCAGAATAAAAAGGTAAATATGCTGTCTGGTGGGGAACGAAACCGATTGCATTTGGCCATGACCCTAAAAGAGGAAGGCAACGTGTTACTGCTGGATGAGCCCACCAACGATTTGGATGTGAATACCTTACGAGCTTTGGAAGAAGGTCTGGAGAACTTTGCGGGCTGTGCGGTGATCATATCACACGACCGATGGTTCTTGGATCGGATTTGTACCCATATTTTGGCTTTTGAGGGAGATTCCCAAGTTTATTTCTTTGAAGGTTCCTTCTCCGATTATGAGGAGAACAAAAAGAAACGCCTGGGCGGTGATATTATGCCCAAGCGTATCAAGTATAAGAAATTGATTCGTTAAGCAGGGATTATTATTCCTCGCTTCCTATATTTTTAAGTCCGGATTCCAATAGCTTTTTGGCGCGTTCCAAGTACGCTTTTTGATGGGCAGCCAAACTATTGGGGTCTTGGTCTGAGCTAGACGAAGCTGTTCCAATGGTTTTGGATAGTTCCACCAATTGCTCTATCGCCTTTTCAGCGGATTGGAGTTTGTCGTTGGCATGTTTTTCAAACACCTTGATCATCTCCATTTCCATGGAATTGTCCGGTGCAGCGGCCACTTCGGCTTCAACCTGATCGGTAGCTGCAACATCCTCCGAATCATAATCATCGGCGCTGGCTGTAACGGAAGTGCCTAAGGTGCATTGGTCGATTAGGGTAATCAATTCATTGATCTGGCCCAACGCCTTTTTGGTAAAGAAGCGACCAGCTTCCCAATCGGCAGGCTCAATGGCCTTGTCAAGGGTTTCCATCGCATCGATGGTCTTGCTTTCTGCTTTTTCGCAATTACAATCCCCTTGGGATGCCTTTGCTTTTTCCAAAGCGGTCCAAGCCCTATCGGCATAGTACATCTGATGCTCAAAATTGGTGGCCGACATGGCCTTTTTACAATGGTTGAGCGCGTAGGTTACTTTGGAATAAAAATTATCACATTGTTGGGAAAACGTAGCATTTGTGGCAATAAATAGCGCCACAACTACTAAAACACGGGATTTGGGAGCCATGGTTAAGTATTTGATTTGGTTCTAGTTTGTTATCCTAACGGTAAAAAGCGGGTATTATTTTGTGTGATCAAAAATCATCTTTGGGATACCAATCCAATTGTACTACCGAAATATTGGGGTCGCCCTCATTCACCAAGGTCTTGAATTTTGCAACATCGCTCACATCTGGACGTCCTCTGTAATGATAGGGATAGACTTCTTTGGGTTTAAATTCAATAACCGCATCGGCTGCACTTTCAACCGTCATGGTGTAGGGAAGGTTCATGCACACAAACGCTTTGTTAATGTTCTGCAATGCCCGCATTTCGGGAATATCTTCCGTATCTCCCGAAAAATAGATGCGTTCATCACCAAATGTCAATACATAGCCATTGCCCCTGCCTTTGGTATGGAAGTTCAACGCTTCTTCCCGTAAATTGTACATGGGAATGGCTTCCACAGAAATTCCGGAGAATGTCTTGGTCTCCCCATTTTTCAAAACGGTTACTTTGGAAGAAAGTTCTTCCGGCATCTGGATGGCAACTGCTTGTGGTGCAATGATGGTCGTGTTTTGGGTATCCAGTTCCTTTAGGGTATCCAGATTGTAATGGTCGCCATGTTCATCTGTAATTAGGATGATATCTGGGGAATTTTGCCCTTCAAAGGCCGCTTTTCCACCAACAGGGTCCATATATAAGGTAATTCCGTTCCATTCCATTACCGCTGTGGCGTGTTCAATGGGTGTGATGTTAACTTCGGCCGGAGCTTCCATCGCAACTTCTTCGGAGGGTGATTCGGTAGCTTCTTGCTTGTTTTCTTTCTGCTTACAGGCCATCATCAGAATAATGGATAAGCTGGTGATGATAAAATTTCTTTTCATGTGGCTTTTTTGAGATTCCTTTAAAAATAGGGGATTTCAGGTATTTATTAAATTTTTTTAAAGATAATTTCCAATGATATGATCCAAATAAACATCTGAGGCGTATATAAACCAAACACGATTGATTAAAAACCTTAAACGAGAATCAATTAAATTAAAAAGTTATGACTGAAGCAAAAAACAATAATGGGTTGAAGGTAATTGCCGGACTATTGGGTGTTGTTCTTTTGGGAACCATCATCTACACCATTAGCCTTTACCAGGATAAGAAAAAAACTACTGAAGCGCTTACCCAAGAAAAAGAAGTGGTTGTCAATGATTTGAACAACTTGAAAGCCGAATATGACAAGGCCATCTTGGAAAGCAATGCCACCAATGAAGAATTGGTTGCCGCAAGGGACAACATCGCCAAGTACATCGACTCCGTACAGAGCATGAAGGCTGACATTTCCACCCTTTCCCGTTACAGAAGACAAGTAAGCGTTCTTAAAGCTGAAAGAGAAAAACTATTGAAGCAAGTGGATTCCTTGACCCAGTCCAACAGCTTGTTGGCCATGCAAAGGGACAGCACTTTTGTTGAATTGGAAAAACAAACCGTATTCAACGATTCTTTGATCGTACAGAACACCCAATTGGCTGATGCTGTGGAAAGAGGTTCTGCACTTAGCCTTTCCAAATTCTCTGTGGATGCCGTTAAAGAAAGAACCAGTGGAAAATTGGTTTCTACTTCCAGAGCCCGTGCCACCGACAAATTCAAAGTATGTTTCACTATCGCTGAAAACGTAATTGCTGAAGCAGGTGACAGGGAATTCTACATCGAAGTATTGGACCCACAAGGAAACGTATTGGGAGACAGCTTCTCCAAATCAACTGAAGAAGGTGCTTCCGTAACCTACAGCAAGTCTACCAATTTCTACTACGAAAACGATTCTTTGGATGTTTGTGATTACATCAACAAGCCAGCTAGTGAATTCCAAAAAGGAAACTACATGGTAAATGTGTATGACAGCCAATTGAAATTGTTGGGTACTTCCAAATTCGAGTTGAAGTAAGACACACTATCCATAATACACAAAAAGGCCCGTCCAACATTGGACGGGCCTTTTTATTTTTGTTTTTTTGGAAAAGGTTTACTTCAAACTTCCCACCATATCCTCGGGTTTTACCCAAGCATCATATTCTTCAGGGGTTACGTAGCCTAAGTTAATGGCTTCCTCTCGTAACGTGGTACCATTTTTATGGGCCGTATTGGCAATCTCAGCGGCCTTGTAATACCCGATTTTGGTGTTCAGGGCAGTCACCAGCATCAACGAATTGTTCAAAAGGGTCTTGATTACTTCGTGGTTGGGCTCAATTCCAGAGGCACAGTGCTCATCAAAACTCACACAGGCATCACCCAATAGTTGGGCCGATTGTAGAATATTGGCAGCCATTACGGGTTTAAATACATTCAGTTCATAATGACCTTGCGTACCGCCGACACTAATGGCGACGTCGTTACCCATTACTTGTGCACAAACCATGGTCATGGCCTCGCATTGGGTTGGGTTTACCTTACCAGGCATAATGGAACTTCCGGGTTCATTGGCCGGGATGATGATCTCACCGATGCCCGAACGGGGACCGGAAGCCATCATTCGGATATCATTGGCAATTTTGTTCAGGGAAACGGCCAACTGTTTCAAAGCACCATGGCTTTCCACAATGGCATCGTGGGCAGCGAGTGCCTCAAATTTGTTTTCTGCGGTCACGAAGGGCATCCCGGTGAATTGGGCAATATATTTCGCTACAAGAACATCATATCCTTTTGGGGTATTCAACCCTGTACCCACAGCAGTTCCTCCAAGTGCCAACTCTCCTAAATGGGCCAGCGTATTTTTAAGGGCCTTCAACCCATGTTCCAACTGAGACACATAACCCGAGAATTCCTGACCAAGGGTGAGGGGAGTGGCATCCATTAAATGGGTCCGTCCAATTTTCACCACATTTTTAAATTCCTTTGATTTTTTGTCCAAGGTGTTTTTTAACTGTTCCACCCCGGGAATGGTCACTTCCATGATCTTCTTATAGGCTGCAATGTGCATACCTGTGGGGAACGTATCGTTGGAGGATTGGCTCTTGTTCACATCATCGTTGGGTTGGATTGTTTTTTCACCTTCCCCGATTTTTTTACCGGCTAGTTCATGGGCACGGTTGGCAATCACCTCGTTCACGTTCATATTGCTCTGCGTACCGGAACCGGTTTGCCAAATTACCAAGGGAAATTGATTGTCCAATTTGCCCTCCATGATTTCATCACAAACCTGGGCAATCAGATCACGCTTTTCAATACTCAATACCCCCAATTCATGGTTGGCGTAGGCCGCCGCTTTTTTCAAATAGGCAAAACCATAAATAATGTCCAATGGCATGGAAGCCGGACTACCAATTTTAAAATTGTTGCGGGAACGCTCTGTTTGGGCACCCCAATACTTGTCCGCGGGCACTTTTACTTCGCCCATGGTGTCTTTTTCTATTCTGAAATCCATGATGTAAATTTTAGCTTTACAAAGGTAACCCTTAGGGGATTTATTTGGTAATCCACATGGAGAAATACACTTTTTTCAAACAAGATTTGTTTTTTTACAGAAGAAGAAAGTATCTTTGTTACAACTAAAGGAAGAAAAATGTTTGAATTTGACCAATACTTAGGATTTTTAGCGTTTTTAACCATTTTAACCATTGGTTTTTGGTTGATGATTTTCTTGTTGACCTTTGTTGTACCGTATTGGTTGATCGGCAACCTTCGGGAAATGTTTAAAGAAAGAAAAGAGGCCAAAAGAGCCCAACTTGAAGAATAAAAAAAGAAGCCGGTCGGCTTCTTTTTTGTTTACAATGGTTTTGTTCCAAACCTAGGTTTAAGTTGTTTTCAACAATAAAAAAAGAAGCCAATTTGGCTTCTTTTTTAGTTTAGGTTGGTTAATTGGGTTTGGTTTATCCTTGAAATTGTCCTTCTTCATCCCGATCATCAGGTCGGTTATTGCCTCTTCGGTTATTTCGTTCTTTCGGCTGGTTGAACCTATAGATAAAAGAAAGGTTCACCTGTCGCACCCGCCATTGAAATTCACTGTCTGAAGTAAACGTTGGGGTTTGGGTAAACGACATCCGTTTTCTTGAGTTGAAGACATCGCTCACGTTCAAAGTCACAGTTGCTTTGTCCTTGAAGACATCCTTGGCCAAGGCGAGATTTAAGGAGAACATGCCCTTGGTATCGGTCTGAGCGTTTTGTCTTGGTCCAATGTAGAAGGAATTGGCCTGAAGATCGATCTTGCCAGGCAAAGTAAACTTGGAGCTTAATCGGGCAAACCAACTCGTGTTTTCCGTTCCATAATCCACGCCGTTGAAGGAACCATCCGATTTAAAGGTGAAAAAGTTAAAGCTACTGTTTATACGCACCCATCGTGCTGGATTGTATATGATACCCGCTTCGGCACCCACCCGTTCGTTAGTGGAAAGGTTGATGGGTACAGAACGTATGATCTGGATACCATCCGAGGTTACCTCGCCGGTTTCTTCTTGTATGCGCTCAAAGGAATTGGTTTCCCTTTGGTAATAAACGGAAGAAGTCAAAGTGAGTTTTTTCCATCGTTTCAAATAACCGATATCAAAGGCATTGGCAAAAGCGGGATCCAAATCGGGATTACCTTGAAAAACGTTGGTCCTACTAGATCGCGATGGGAAAGGATTGATGAACCAGCCACGAGGTCTGTTGATCCTTCTATTGTAACCAATGGAAATATTTTGGGTTTTGGAAATCTCGTAAATAAGGTTGACGGTTGGGAAAAGACCCAAATAATTTTTTTCGAAGTTCAGGTCTACATCCTGACCTACAATATCCTGCAAGGCCTGACTATCGATACTGGCATCCACGCTTCCTTTCAGCTCCGTATTTTCCAATCGTAGCCCCAATAAAAAGGATATTTTACCAAATTTGTTCCCATATTGGGTATATAAGGCATTTACATTCTCATTATAGGTAAAGGTATTGGTAAGGTCAAAATTGGTCTCAAACTGTCCACTTCCCTGGTTGAGGGTATCCAACTGGTAATCGTTCACTTCTTTTTTGAACGTACCCCGGTAACCGGCTTCAAATTGGGCATCGCCAATGGGGAGCACATAGTCGACTTGGGCCAAAACGTCGTCCTCGGTCTGGTTTTCGTAAATGTTCTCACGAGCCAACAAATCGGTATTGGGAACGGTGTTGCTTTCTTGGATTTGGGTAAGCACATCTTCATTATCGTGGGAGAATTGGAAATCGGCCGTTAACTGGTGACCCTCATCATTGATGTTGTTGGTATAGTTCAACGAGAATTGTCGACTGTTGTCCTTCTCCCCCTGATCTTCGCTCCTGAAGGTCCTACTGTTCAAACTGCCATCCACAAACCGCTGGTTGTCGTTTTCGGTAAGGTCGTTCTCATCGGAAAGTCGATAAAAGAAACTACCGGTAATGGAGGAGGTCTTCGTTAGGAAATACTCCATGCCCAAATTTAAACTAAGACCATCATCGTTTCTCGTGATATCACGATCTTCCAAAATTCTGTCGAACTGGCTGGCGTCGGTCAAGTAATTATTGTCGAACCTACCATTCCCTGGCGATTCACGATGAAAGTAACTCAACGTGTTGAATATGTTGAATTTATCGGTTCGAATATTGAAGTTGGTTGTTGCTTGGGCATTAAAGGGGATACCGATGGATGTGTTGACAGATCCGTTGATACCCAAGGTTTTTTCTTTCTTCAGCACTATGTTCAAGATTCCAGCGGTGCCTTCAGCATCATAACGGGCTGAAGGACTGGTGATCACTTCCACTTTTTCAATGGCATCAGCAGGTAATTGTTGTAATATATCGGTGGAACCAAATCCTGCCAGAGCGGAAGGTTTGCCATTGATCAAAATACGCACGTTGTCATTTCCCCTTAGGCTTATGCCACCTTCCACATCCACGGATACGGAAGGAATATTGTTCAGGGCATCGCTCACATTACCTCCACTGGTGGTGATATCTTTCCCGATATTGTATATTTTTTTGTCCAAACGGACTTCCACGGTCGTACGTTCCCCAACCACTTCCACAGCCTCCAATTGGGCTACATCAGGTTGTAGACGGATGGCACCAAGGTTGGTAGAGGCAGTATAGGTTTGCCCATTAAGGGAATATGTTTTAAAGGAAAGAAACTCAACCCTTATATTGTATTTTCCTGGCGCTGTCTCAATTGAAAATTCTCCCGATGTATCTGTGATCCCACCAGTTACCTTATCGGGTTCATCAGCATTTTGAAGTACAAAGGTAGCATATTCCAAGGGTTGTCCGGTATCGGATTCAATCACTTTTCCGGAAATAGTAATGGTATTTTGGTTTTGCCGAACTTGACCGGTCACAACAGTTACCGCCAACATCAACAACGGGATAATAATCCTGTGCATAGTTTGATTTTAGTTGCGGCAAAGTTGCAGGGAATTCAGGACGAGAAGAAATATTTGTCTCCCAACAACACAATTGATCCTGTGAATGACCTTAAAGAATTGTTAATCTTTTTTCTTCTTTTTTTTCTTCTTTTTGGCCTTGAATCGGTTTTTCTGGAGCTCAACAAAAGCATTGTACTTTTCTTCAGGTAGACCAGCCTTTAATTCCTCATCCAACCGGGCATCGATTTTTTCGAACTCTTCCTTCATTTTGAGGGGCTCCAATTGCAAGATCTGCAGTTCGATTTTCTGTTGGACTGATGAAAGAAGGGAAGTTCTGACAACGGCCTGTTCAAAAGGGTCGAGATCCAGCTCCTCACTGATTGCGGGCATTTGTTCATCCACAATTTCTTCCGCGGTGGGAGGGGTTTCCTCTTTTTGGGAAGGAGTTGGTCCAGCATTGGGAACAATACTTTGCTGTCTGCCATAACGCGAGCCATAGGGTGAACCATAACCATATTGTGCCATCAAATCATTGGTGGACAAGAACACCAAACAAAGAATGCCAAAGAAAAGTAACTGTGTCTTTTTCATGTGATAAAGATAAGTTTTTGACCGAATAAAGAAGTAAGGCCAGTGTTAAAATCTTCTGACGGTCAAGGTAATAGGATGTCGTTGATTTTTTCCGGTGGTCGGCCAATCACTGCTTTTTTACCATTGACCACAATGGGACGCTCAATTAATTTGGGATGCGTCGCCATTGCTTTGATAATCGCATCGTCGGAAAGATCTTTGCCCTTAAATTGTTCTTTCCAAATAGTTTCGTTCTTGCGTACCAGGTCCAACGGTGCAATACCCAAATATCCGATCAAGGTTTTTAATGCTTCCTCGGATGGAGTATCTTCCAAATACTTGACAATTTCAAAGGTTTTTCCTGATTTTTCCAAGATTTCCAAACCTTCCCTGGATTTTCTACATCTTGGATTATGGTATATTTTGATCATTTTTCTAAGTTCTAAGTTCTAAGTTCTGAGTTCTGAGTTCTGAGTTCTAAGTCTTGACTCCTGGCTCCTGGCTCTTGGCTCTTGGCTCCAAATGGTACTTTACCCTTCACCTCTCACCCTATACTTTAACCCACATAAAATTACTCCTCTTTTTGCCCCATCATCATCAAATAGGCTTTTAGGAACGGATCCAGATCACCATCCATAACAGCATCCACATTTCCGGTTTCTTCTGCGGTTCGCACATCCTTCACCAATTTGTAAGGATGCATCACATAATTTCGGATTTGCGAACCCCATTCAATTTTCATTTTGGAGGATTCGATTTCAGCACGGGCTTCCAGTTTTTTTCGAAGTTCGATTTCGTACAACTGCGATTTCAACATTTTCATGGCCGTGGCACGATTATCATGCTGGGAACGGGAATCGGAACAGGAGATTTGAATACCGGTAGGTTTGTGCACCAACTGTACCTTGGTCTCTACCTTGTTCACGTTCTGCCCACCTGCACCGCTGGATCGTGCCGTGGTAATTTCCACATCCGAAGGATTGATCTCAATTTCTATGGTATCATCCACAAGGGGATACACATACACCGAAGCAAATGAGGTGTGCCTTTTGGCATTGCTGTCAAATGGGGAAATACGCACCAATCGATGTACGCCGTTTTCTCCTTTGAGCCAACCAAAGGCATATTCCCCTTCAATTTCGAGGGTTACGGTTTTTATACCCGCCACATCACCTTCCTGATAGTTGAGTTCTTTGACCTTGTAGCCATGTTTTTCAGCCCACATAATGTACATGCGCATGAGCATGGAGGCCCAATCACAACTTTCGGTTCCCCCGGCACCCGCTGTGATTTGGAGTACGGCCGTCAATTCGTCCCCTTCATCGGAAAGCATATTTTTGAACTCGAGGTTCTCTATGAGTTCAAGGGCTTTGTTGTATTGGCTTTCCACTTCTTCTTCGGTAACTTCACCGGCCTGCTGGAACTCGAACAATACTTCCAGATCATCAACCAAGGTGGAAGCCTCGTTGAAGTCTTCGACCCATTTCTTTTTGGATTTTAGGACTTGCATTTGTTGTTGGGCTTCTTGTGGATTGTCCCAAAAACCGGGAGCAAGGGTTTTTTCTTCCTCGTTCTCTATTTCGATGAGCTTGGCATCAATGTCAAAGATACCTCCTTAACGCACCAAGGCGCTCAATAAGATCTTTTTGCTGATCTGTAGTTATCATGTAACGTTTAATTTTCGGGCAAAAGTAAGGTTCTTTCGGCACATGGACGCTATCAATCTATTGTTGTTGGGCTGCTTTTACGAATACCGAATATTTGGTCTCGTTGGCTCCGTGGGTATAAACAACGCCTTTTAACGGGGCGCAATCGGTATAATCCTTTCCGTGGCAGACCTTTATGTGGTTATGGCTGGCCAACAGGTCGTTGGTGGGGTCAAATCCGATCCATCCCACGTTGGGCACAAAGGCTTCGGCCCAAGCATGCATTTGCGAATCGCCAAAAAAGCCATGTCCTTGGTGCAGGTACCCTGATACATATCTGCACGGCACTCCATTGTATTTGGCAATGGCACAGAAAAGATGTGTAAAATCTTGACATACGCCATGCCTTTTTTCGATGATTTCCGATAGTGGTGTGTTCACATCGGTCACCCCGGTCTTAAAGTACAAATGCTCGAAAGTCCAGTGGTTCAAATGCGTTAGGTTCTCAAAAATGGAAATGGACCTATCGAATTCGAAATAGGATCGATGTTGTTCCGGTAAGGTAGTAAAACGGGTCTTTCGAAGGTAGGGTTCGTGATCCACTTTAAATTCGAGACTGTTTAAATGGGCCCGTTCTGCCTCAAGGTCTGATGGCAGTTCAAAATCGAAGGGATTGATTTCCTTTTTGACCACTTTAAAATGGGCGTTGAAATTAATATGGTCCACTTGTTTTTTGGACCGCACCTGTACCGTTTTAAAGCCCAGTCCATTGATGGATACACTGTTACGCTCACCCAGGTCGTTTTCAAAATGCCAGTAGGAGACCTCTTGCGTCTCGTTATCCTCGGGGATTACCAAAAATTGCCAGAATGCTTCATTAAGCCCTTTTTCATAGGAATTTTGGGTGTCGTAGTCTATTTCATATTCGTAGGACATGTAGCGGCATTTCAATCCAGCCAAAATAGTTAAAATGGGCTAGTAGTGGAAGAATTCTTTTTCCATGTTCTCACTAATTTTAAACATCTTATTAAGGATCATGTTCAGGTTGCCTTGAATGTCTTCCTGTATTTCCTCAATTTGTTTAAACTCAAATTCAGACCTTATTTTACCTACCATAAAGGCGGTTGAATGTTTGGAATACTCCACTTTTTTGTCAATCTCCAAAATGTGTTTGTACACTTGGTTGATACAATTCATGAAGGAACGGGGGCATCTCCCGTTCAACAACAAAAATTCCAAAGTGCTGGTGCTCGTCGGCGACTTTTTGTACAATCGACGCATCATATCGTAGGATTCAGCACATTTTAGCAAGGTGGTCCATTCAAAACTATGGGCAAAGGTATCACCATAGCTTCCTTTGGCCAAAAGGGCATCGTTGTATTTGGTATTAATGATTCGTGTGATCTGTATGGCACGTTCGATGTTCACGCCCATCATAATGATGGCATACACCTCGTCGTGCAAGAGGGTTCCCCTTATTTTTCCTCGTAGAACAGCAATCATCTCGGTAACATTTACCGTAAAATCATAGAGATTGGTCTTTACAAAGGTATCGGTGGGATAGTTGACCACAAAATGATAGAATTTGTTCAGACTTTCGTACAGTTCGGTGGAAATCAGGTCCCTGGAACTATTGGCATTTTCACGTGCTGCTTTGATACTGCTCAAAATGGAATAGAACTTTTCTGGATTCAAACCAATGTCGTAAAGCACAGATTCCTCCTCCAGTTTAATAGAATCATCAGGAACGGGGTCACCCACCATAAAAAGCATGGAGCGCAATACAAATTGTCTGGATTGTGACAATTGGTTGGGCGCATCCAGCGATGAAAAATAATTGACGTTCATATATCGGGCGATGTGTTCCGCCCTTTCAATGTACCTACCCATCCAGAATAGGTTGTTGGCTACTCTTGCAAGCATATGGTTCTTATTGTTTTAATACCCAAGTGTCCTTGGATCCACCACCTTGTGATGAATTAACGATCAGGTTTCCTTCTTTCAATGCCACACGGGTGAGTCCACCTTTGAGTACAAATTGTTGGTCATGGCCCAAAACAGTAAAGGTTCTGAGGTCTACATGGCGTTGCTCAAAGGATTCCTTTTGGTCGATGTAGGTGGGGTGCACGGAAAGGGACATAATGGGCTGGGCCACATATTTTCTCGGATTGGCCTTCACCACGGCCTTTACCTTTTCAATTTCTTCCTTGGTCAGTTTGTTACCGATGGAAATGCCATAACCACCGGCTTCATCAACAGGTTTGATTACCAAATCCTTGATGTTTTCCAATACATACTTAAGTTCATCGGGACGGCTACAGTGATAGGTGTGTACATTTTTGAGGATCGGTTCTTCACCCAAATAATACTTAATGATATCGGGAACATAGGTATAAATGGCCTTGTCGTCAGCAACGCCGGTTCCTGGGGCATTCGCCAGGGTCACGTTTCCTTTTTTATAGGCTGCGAACAAGCCTGGGACACCGAGAGTGGAATCGGGATGAAACTCCATCGGGTCAATAAACAGATCGTCGATTCTACGGTACACCACATCCACCCGAACTGGGCCTTGGGTGGTTTTCATGTACACAAAATCATTTTCCACAAAAAGATCCCGACCTTCCACCAATTCCACGCCCATGGCTTTGGCCAAATAGGAATGCTCGTAATAGGCCGAATTGAACATACCGGGGGTGATCACCACACAAACAGGGGCATCCACACCGGGTGGTTTCACACTTTCCAGTAAATTGAGCAAATTTTCCGCGTAATCGGTAACGGTATACGTCTGGTAGTGGTTAAATACCCCAAACAAAGCCCTTTTGAGGGCGGTTCGGTTACAGATAACATAGCTTACACCCGATGGACAACGGATATTGTCTTCCAAAACATAATAATCGCCATCGGAATGTTTGATGATATCCGTACCGGAAATATGGTTGTACACTTTACTGGGTGGGTCCACATCCATCATTTGGTGCAAATAATTGGGTGAAGAGCTCAAGAGTTCAATGGGAACAATGTTGTCTTTGATTATTTTTTTGTCGTGGTACACATCCCATAAAAAATGGTTGAGCGCCAAACTTCGCTGGATGGCCCCTTTTTCTATGGTTTCCCATTCTGCAGAATCGATGATCCTTGGAAATAGGTCAAAAGGGAAAATTTTCTCCTGACTTTGTTTGTCTCCATATACCTGAAAAGTGATTCCTTGATTGAAAAAAGAGGATTTTGCCTTGTTGTTCAAGCTAACATAGTCCTCGATGGTGCGTGAGCCATAAAGGTCCAATAGCTTCTGGTATACGGATTTAACCTCTCCATCGCTTTGAAATACTTCATCAAAAAGCCCTTCCTTGCGCACATAGCTGGAAAAGATGGTTTTATCGATTGCGGTTCCCATATTGTTTTTTTAGTAAAATATGGATTTTCAGTGGCTTATGAAATAGGTAGCCCATAAAAATTGGAGGATGAAAAAATGAAACAGTTAAAAATCTCTGCTAATTTTTATGAATTTATATTTTCAGGGGATGGTAACTTTGAACAGGTATTTTAAAATGATTTCCATATTTTTAAGGCTTATAATCAACCTGATCATGAAGAACACATTTTCGTTTATTGCCCTGATGTTTTTAGTATGCTCCTCGATGAGCGGACAAACCTTTGAAAAGACCAAGAACTTTCAAAAGTTCAATGGCTATTTCAATTTTTACTATGACGATAAAACCGATAAGATCTTTCTTCAAGTGGACGATTTGGAAAAGGATTTCCTCTATGTCTATGCTCTGAGCAGCGGCATTGGCAGCAACGATATAGGTTTGGATCGTGGTCAGTTGGGCAATGAGCAGGTAGTTTTCTTCAGAAAAGCGGGCAATAAGCTGTTGTTGGTGCAGCCCAATCTTACGTTTCGGGCCTTGACCGACAACGAATTGGAGCGAAAATCCGTCGAGCAGGCCTTTGCCAAATCCGTGTTGCATGGTTTTAAGATCGAAGAGGAATCCAAAGGCAGTTACCTTATTGATTTTACGGATTTCTTGATGCGTGACGCCCATGGGGTGGCCAACCGTTTGAAACGAACCAAGCAAGGAACTTACGGTTTGGACAAGGATAGAAGTGCTCTCGCATTTGAACGCACCAAAGCGTTTCCCAAAAATGTGGAATTTGATGTGACTTTGACTTTCAAGGGCAATCCGGAAGGGGCTTGGATTCGTTCGGTAACGCCCGACCCAAGTTTGGTGACCGTGGCACAGCACCACTCCTTGATCGAGTTGCCCGATGATAAATACCAAAAAAGGGAATTTGACCCCCGCAGTGGTTCATATCCCTTTTCATATTACGATTATTCCACTCCGGTACAGGAGCCCATTCTTAAGCAATTTGTGCGTCGCCATCGATTGAAAAAGAAAAACCCCAGTGCGGCGGTGAGCGAAGCCGTGGAACCGATCATCTATTATTTGGACAACGGTACACCGGAACCCATTCGTTCTGCTCTCTTGGAAGGCGGAAAATGGTGGAACCAGGCTTTTGAGGCCGCTGGTTACAAAGATGCCTTCCAAATGCGTATGTTGCCCGACGATGCCGATCCATTGGATGTTCGCTACAATGTGGTACAATGGGTACACCGTTCCACTAGGGGCTGGAGCTATGGAAGCAGTGTGATCGACCCAAGAACCGGAGAGATCATCAAAGGACATGTAAGTTTGGGAAGTCTGAGAATTCGTCAGGATTTTATGATTGCCCAGGCCTTGATGAACAAACCATTTGCGGAGCGTGACGATAACTACGAACCTATGTTGAATTTGGCCTTGGCACGGATCAGGCAGCTTTCCGCTCATGAAATTGGCCATACCCTTGGTTTTGCACACAACTTTGCTGCCAGCACCAATAATCGGGCTTCGGTTATGGATTATCCGCATCCACAATTTGAATTGGATGGGAATGAAATCAGTTTCGCCAATGCATACGATACAGGAATAGGACCGTGGGACAAGGTAACCGTTGCGTATTCCTATTCAGATTTTCCAACCGGCACCAATGAGCGCAGTGCCTTGAACGCGATTTTGGAAAAAGCCCAAAAAGAGGGGCTGCGCTACATCTCTGATCAAGATGCAAGACCCACTGGCGGGGCCCATTTATTGGCTCACCTTTGGGACAATGGCAAAAGTGCAAGTAAAGAACTGGAAGATATGTTGGCCATTCGCAAACAGGCGATAGCCAATTTTTCCATCGATAACATCAGGACCAATGAAGCTTATTCCACTTTGGAGGATGTATTTGTGCCCCTGTATTTCTTCCATAGGTACCAAACCGAGGCAGTTTCCAAAATTATCGGTGGACTGGATTATAATTATGCCGTGAAAGGGGACGGGCAGGTAGCTGTGTCGGCCATAAATGAATCGGTACAGGAAGAAGCCCTGGAATCCATTTTGAAGACCTTGGACGCCAAGGTAATTGCCGTACCGAAAGATAAATTGGACCTCTTCCCACCACGGGCCATCGGATTTTCAAGATCTCGCGAGTCTTTTGCGGGCAAAACCGGGGTTAGTTTTGATGCCTTATCTGCTGCGGAGACGGCTGCCGACATGACCTTGGGCTTGTTGTTGCACCCAGAGCGTGCTTCCCGATTGATCCAACAGAAAAGTTTGGACAAGGGCCAATTGGGGCTCAAGGAAGTTCTCGACGAGACCATAAAGGCGACCATTGAACTTACCCAGCGGGATTCCTATGAAGCTGAAGTGCAGAACACCATTAATTTTAGAGTGCTGTTCCACCTAATGAACCTTGCGGCCCACGAAGATGTGCACCCTCAGGTGAATGCATTGGCGACCGAATCCCTCAAAAATCTGAAAACACAATTGTTGGGGAATGGAAAGAATGCCATTGCAGCCGAAATGGTGCAACGTATCGATAATTTTATGAAGGAGCCTGGGGAATTCAAGGTGATTCCGGTTCCAAAAATTCCAGATGGATCCCCTATCGGTATGGATTGCATGGATTAGAGCTTAAAAAATTATATGGAGATAAATTTGATCAGTGACACGGTCACCAGGCCTTCAAAAGGGATGTTGGAGGCCATGATGTCCGCCGAAGTGGGCGACGATGTTTTTAAAAACGACCCAACGGTTAACGCCCTGGAGGCCAAAGTGGCCGATTATTTTGGAATGGAAGCAGCCCTATTTTTTCCCAGTGGTACCATGACCAACCAAACTGCCATTAAAATACACACCCAACCCGGCGACCAATTGATTTGTGACAAGTATGCCCACATCTACAATTATGAAGGTGGTGGGGTAAGTTTCAACAGCGGGGTCTCCTGTAAATTGGTCGATGGTGATCGTGGCATGATGACTGCAGAGCAGGTGGAAGCTTCTATTAACCCACCTGATTTTTACCACAGTCCATTGACTACCTTGGTCTGTATCGAAAACACCACGAATAAAGGGGGTGGGGCATGCTGGGATTTTGCGGAACTGGAAAAAATTCGAAAGGTTTGTGATGAGCACCATCTGAAATACCATTTGGATGGCGCACGTTTGTGGAATGCCTTGGTGAAAAAAGGTGAAGACCCCAAAGCCTACGGCAAATTGTTCAATACCATAAGCGTTTGCCTGAGCAAGGGCATGGGTTGCCCTGTAGGTTCCGTCTTAATTGGAAGCCAGGAACATATCGATAAGGCGCTGCGCATCCGAAAGGTGTTTGGTGGTGGTATGCGGCAATCAGGTTATTTGGCCGCCGCCGGTATCTATGCCATGGACCATAATATTGATCGATTGGCCGATGACCACAAAAAAGCCGCGGAAATAGGGGAGGTGCTCAACGCCTTGGACTACATTAAAAAAGTGGAACCCATTGAGACGAACATCATCATTTTTGAAATTGATGAGACGAAAATGTCATCCGAGCAATTTTTGGATCAATTGACTAAGAACCAAGTATTCATTATTGGTATGGGACAAGGTAAATTACGTATTGTCACCCATCTGGATTATACGGATGAAATGCATCACCATTTCCTAAAAGTTTTGAAAAGTATAGGGTGATTTTGTCACTTCGAGCGCAGTCGAGAAGTGGTAAAAAAGGTCTCGACTGCGCTTGACCTGACCATTTTAAAAGTGTCCCTTGAGACGACTTTTAAATGTGTTTTTACTTCATAAAGGAATCCAAACCGGGAATGTTCGGCATGCCTTCCTTGGCTACTGCGGCCAGTTCGGTTTCATTCACTTGCGTTGCCTTGGCAATGGCCTTGTTGAGGGTAAGTATGAGGTTGTCTTCCAGATGCTCCTTATCTTCCAAAAGAGAATCATCAAGGGAAATGGATTTTATTTCACGGTTGGCGGTCAAGGTCACCTTCAACAACCCGTCTGTTGACTGTTCGTCCACCAAAACCGTGTTCAAACGTTCTTTGGTGGCCTCTACTTTTTTCTGGGTTTCCTTCAACTTACCCATCATGCCCATTAAATCTCCAAACATAAACTCAAATTTTAAAAGCTAACTAGGCTCAAAAGTAGTAAATTGGCTAAAAACCAATACGGATGAACCATACAATTTCCAAAATTTCTATTCTGGTTTTATGCCTTATTTTTGCACACGCTTGCAAAAACAGTAAAGACGAATCAATGAACATTACCCCTCCAGTGGCGCCCAAACATCCTACCAAGTTGGAAAAACACGGCGATGTCCGTATCGATGACTATTATTGGATGAATAACAGGGAAGACCAACAAGTGTTGGATTACCTGAATGCCGAGAATGAATACTATCAGAAAATGACGGCACACACGGCGGCATTTCAAGAATCGTTATTTCAGGAAATGAAGGCCCGGATCAAAGAGGATGATTCGTCGGTACCGTATAAGTTGGACGGATATTGGTACATCACCAGATATGAAGAAGGCAAGGAATATCCCATTTATACGCGAAAAAAAGAAACATTGGAAGCTGAAGAAGCTTTGTTGTTCGATTGCAACCAAATGGCCGAGGGTCATGAGTATTTCAACCTTAGGGGAATTTCAGTGAGTCCTGACAACACAATGGCCGCTTTTGGAACGGATACTATTTCAAGGAGACAATACAACATACAGATTAAAAATCTGCAAACGGGGGAAATTTACCCAGACATCATCAACAATACTACCGGCAGTTCGGTTTGGGCCAATGACAATAAAACCTTGTTTTACACCAAAAAAGACCCGGTGACCCTGCGTTCCGACAAAATTTACAAACATGTGTTGGGCACACCATCGGAAGAGGATGTGCTTATTTTTGAAGAAACCGACGATACCTACAACACCTTTGTGTATAAAACCAAATCCAGAAAATTCATTGTTATCGGTTCGGGTAGTACCCTAACCACGGAATATCAAATTTTGAATGCCGATGACCCAAATGGCAAATTCAAGATGTTTTCGGCCCGCGATAAGGGCGTGGAATACTCGATTTCACATTATGATGGCCATTTTTATGTATTGACCAATAAAGATGGTGCCACCAATTTTAAATTGATGGTAACGGACGAGGAAAATACAACCTCGGACAACTGGAAGGAATTTATTCCCCACCGCGAAGCGGTTTTGTTGGAAGATATCGAGATTTTCAAGGACTATTATGTGCTCACCGAAAGGGAAAATGGGCTTAATCAGATGAAGATTGCCAAATGGGATGGTTCCGACAGCTATTATTTGCCCTTCGACAGTGAAACCTATGTGGCCGGACCCTCCACCAATTTGGATTTCGACACCAAGGAATTACGGTATTATTACAATGAGATGGGCGCTCCCTATGCCATTATTGATTTTAACATGGAGACCAAGACCAAAACCGTGTTGAAGGAACAAGAGGTGTTGGGTGGAAAGTTCAATAAGGACAATTACAAAACGGAAAGGTTGTGGGCCACGGCTCGGGATGGAAAAAAGGTACCAATTTCCCTGGTATACCGGAAAGATACGCCTTTGGATGGCACAAGTCCATTGTTACAGTACGGTTATGGTTCGTATGGGGCCACTATCGACCCCTATTTTTCCTCGGTACGCCTTAGTTTGTTGGATCGCGGCTTTATCTACGCCATTGCGCATGTGCGTGGTGGCGAATATTTGGGCAGGCCTTGGTACGACGATGGCAAATTGTTGCACAAAAAAAACACCTTCACAGATTTTATTGATTGCTCCCAATTTTTGATCGATCAAAAATACACGAGTCCGGAACATCTGTATGCCATGGGCGGTTCCGCTGGTGGTTTATTGATGGGTGCCGTGATCAATATGGCTCCGGAATTATATAACGGTGTGATTGCGGGGGTGCCCTTTGTGGATGTCATTACCACTATGCTGGACGACACCATTCCGCTGACCACGGGAGAGTATGACGAGTGGGGAAATCCTAACAATAAGGAATACTACGATTATATCAAATCGTATTCGCCCTACGACAATGTGGAGGCCAAGACCTATCCGAACCTGTATGTCTCCACCGGTTTGCACGATTCCCAGGTTCAGTACTGGGAGCCGGCCAAGTGGGTGGCTAAATTACGGGAGTACAAAACCGATGATCACCTATTGTTTTTGGATACCAATATGGATGCCGGACATGGTGGTGCCTCTGGGCGTTTTGAGGCTTTGAAGGAGACGGCAAAGGAATATGCGTTTATTTTAGACCTCGAAGGCAGAGCCCATTAAAAATAAAATGTTATTTTTGCAAGGAATAATTTCCTAATTACTAGGATTTTGTTCCTTACCTAATACCAGTTATGAAGAAACAGATAAATGCGCACAGCAGTATCCTAGACCTAATTGGAAGTACCCCCTTAGTTAAGCTTAACACCATTACAGCCCCACTTACCGGAAACTTCTACGCGAAATTGGAAGCCTTCAACCCTGGACATTCCTCAAAGGACCGAATTGCAGTTCATATTATTGAGGAAGCCGAGCGTAAAGGCATCTTGAAACCAGGTAGTACCATTATTGAGACTACTTCAGGAAACACAGGATTTAGTTTGGCCATGGTAAGCATTGTAAAAGGTTACAAATGCATCTTGGCTGTAAGTTCAAAATCATCACCGGACAAAATTGACATGTTGCGTTCCATGGGTGCCAAGGTTTATGTATGCCCGGCACACGTAAGCGCCGATGATCCACGTTCCTATTACGAAGTGGCCAAGCGTTTGCACAGTGAAACCGCCAACTCTATCTACATCAACCAATATTTCAACGAATTAAACATTGATGCCCATTACAGCTCCACCGGACCTGAAATATGGGAACAGACCAATGGACTTATCACACATTTGGTGGCTTGTAGCGGTACAGGTGGTACCATTTCCGGTATTGCTCGTTATTTAAAGGAGCAAAATCCAGACATCAAGGTTTTGGGTGTGGATGCCTATGGTTCCGTATTGAAAAAATACCACGAAACCGGAGAATTCGACCATAACGAAGTATATCCCTACCGAATTGAAGGTCTTGGTAAAAATTTGATTCCAACGGCCACCGATTTCAACAGTATAGATCGCTACGTTAAGGTAACCGATGGTGAAAGCGCCCATATGGCCCGTAAATTGGCCCAGACCGAAGGTATTTTTGCCGGTTATACCAGTGGTGCGGCCCTTCAGGCCCTCTTCCAATTGGATACCGAAGGTGAATTTACTTCGGATAGCAATGTCGTAGTGGTATTCCCCGATCATGGATCAAGGTACATGAGCAAAGTATACAGCAACGAGTGGATGGAAAACCAGGGGTTTTTCGACATCCAAAACGCGGAAGTACCAGAAAAAATCGAATACATCAAGTAGTGAATTCCTCACGATGACCAGACAGAACGGCAATGAAAAACATTGCCGTTTTTTTATGTCGAAAAATCGTTATGCGAGGAACATAAAAATATATACTTTTGCAGATGAATCAAATTACAAGGTAGATGAGAGATTTATTTGATAGAATCATTGAGAACAAGGGACCATTGGGAAAATGGGCCTCACAGGCCGAAGGATATTTTGTTTTTCCCAAGTTGGAAGGACCCATTTCCAACAGAATGAAATTCCAGGGGAAGGAAGTGATAACGTGGAGTATCAATGACTATCTGGGTCTTGCGAACCTACCTGAAATCAAGAAAGTGGATGGGGAAGCTGCCATGGAGCACGGTGCTGCATATCCGATGGGTGCCCGTATGATGAGCGGCCATACCGATTTTCACGAACAATTAGAAAAAGAGTTGGCCGAATTTGTACACAAGGAAGCCTCCTATCTATTGAACTTCGGTTACCAAGGCTTTATGTCGGTTATCGACGCATTGGTTTCCAAGGATGATATTATTGTTTACGATGTGGACTGTCACGCCTGTATTATTGATGGGGTACGGTTGCACATGGGTAAACGTTTTACCTTTAAGCACAACGATCCTGAAAGTTTGGAAAAAAACTTGGAGCGAGCCACTAAAATGGCCAATGAAACCGGTGGTGGTATCTTGGTAATTTCCGAAGGGGTTTTTGGTATGCGTGGTGAGCAAGGTATTTTAAAAGAGATTGCCGCCCTTAAAAAGAAATTTAAGTTCCGTTTGTTGGTGGACGATGCCCACGGATTCGGTACCTTGGGTAAAACCGGTGCAGGAGCTGGCGAGGAGCAAGGCATTCAGGATGATATTGACGTGTATTTGGCCACTTTTGCCAAATCCATGGCTGGTATTGGCGCCTTTGTCGCTGCGGATAAAGAAATCATTGAATACCTAAAATACAACCTAAGGTCGCAGATGTTCGCAAAATCTTTGCCGATGGTGTATGTGAAAGGTGCCCTAAAACGTTTGGACATGTTGCGTTCCAAACCAGAGTTGAAAGCCAAACTTTGGGAGAACGTGAACGCACTGCAGAACGGATTGAAAGATCGTGGTTTTGATATTGGAACCACCACCAGTTGTGTAACTCCTGTTTACTTGAACGGAAGTATTCCAGAGGCCATGGCCTTGGTGAAAGACCTTCGCGAAAACCATGGTATTTTCTGTTCCATTGTGGTATATCCGGTAATCCCAAAAGGTTTGATCTTGTTGCGCTTGATTCCGACTGCAACGCACACCATGAAAGACATTGAGGAAACATTGGATGCATTCTCATCCATCAGGGAGCGTTTGCAAAATGGTACTTACAAGCGTCTTTCTGCAGCAGTGGCAGCGGCAATGGGGGAGTAACAGCCGGTTAATCCTGTTTAGTAAATAGTAGGGAGTTTTCCTCGGTAAAAGCTGTGGGTCTTTGGTTTTCAAAGTTGATGGCGAATTTCATGGTATTCTCATCCAGAAATTCTGCTATGCAGAACAATGTATTTACTTCACCAGTGTCCAACAACGTTAAAATCAAGTCAACTTGCAGCGGCATGGTATTTTCATGCACTTCATAGGTCATAGTACCCTTTTTGCCATCGTATTCAAATTCTTTGCCGCCAAAAATTTGGCCACCAATCTCAAAATGGGCATATCCATCCGTATCAAAATTGATATAGCCAATATCACCCCGATCTTCTCCTTTCCATTTGCCATAGAGCTGACTTTTGTCAAGCGTATTATGGAAAGAAAATATGAAAAGACCGATTATTGTCAAGAGTATTTTGTTCATGGCAATTTTTTTCTAGGCTTTAACTAGTTACAATATACCAAAAGGATTCAAATACTTAGCCAATTGCTATGCGGTCCCGAAAAATTCCAGAAGACACGAACCATGGTCATCCAAAAACTCCTGGACCTCGACCAAAAAGCTAGCATCCTTCTGTTGCCGATTGATGGTTAAATGAATAACGATACTGTCCGGCGCTGGATCAAAACCGGTCGTGACGGTCCAAGCCAAAGCGTTGGGACACTCCATCAAGGCAAAACGAACTCCTCCACGAATTTCACTTCTGGTCAATGTAAACTCTCCCCAAAGCCCACCGATATTGGCCTTTGAGCTGGATTGGTCACCAATTATAAAAATTTCATTGCTCATCGATTCCAGATTGTCCAGGGTCAGTTTTTCTTGAATGGTATGTTCGTCCGTGTGTATCTTGACTATCCGAAAAAATTCCATATGCTAAACGAGTTAGTATTAATTTGAATCGATAATTTCGATTCAATGCTGTTGCTATTTGGTTGGCAGAAAACATGTGGAGCACAAATTAGTATTCCGAAACATACGCAATTGTGTCCAATCAATCCACTGCAGGAGTTATAGGGTCATTTGCCCTACGCTACCATGCTGAAAGGTACATCCTTAACCGGAATTTTAAAGTTACTTCCGATTTAATTTAAACCTATAGTTCTTTTTTATAAGTACGCCTTCTTTTGTGTGTGACCGGGTCGAAGTGTTTCCACATTTGACGAATGGCCATATTTTCTTCCAATTCGGGAGTTCGGATGCAGTTGACCACCCCCCGTTTCTTGAAGGTATAGTGGTACTCATTGAAAATGATGGCGGTGACCCCTTTGTTCTGGTATTTTGGATGGATACCAATCAAATAAAAGATCACATCCTTGCTGTTCTTTTTTGCATTCAATAAATGAAAAACGCCAAAGGGGAACAATTTTCCGTTGGCCTTTTGCAAGGCTTCCGAAAACGAAGGCATCACGATCGCGAAGGCCACCAGGTTATCCTCTTCATCCACCACAAACTTGATGAACTCGGGGTTGATAAACGAGATGTACTTTTTCTTGAAATATTCCTTTTGAATATCAGTAATGCGTACAAACGAAGAAAGACGTGCATAGGATTCGTTGAACAGGTCGAACATTTTATCCACCCAAGGCATAATGTCGGCACTCTTTTCAAAGTTCATTTCACGAAGTCCATAACGCTTTTTGATGAGCTCGTTTGCTTTTTCAAACAATTTGGGGTCGGCATTCGCTGCAGGGAACTTATTTTCCAGGTATTCCTTTTCCTTTACCAGACCGTGGTGCTCGTAATGCTTTTGGTAGTACGGATGGTTGTACCATGTGATCATGGTCCCGATATGGTCAAAGCCTTCAATAAGCACCCCAACTTTGTCCAAATTGGAAAATCCAACAGGCCCTTCCATATAATTCAATTGGTTGGCAACACCTATTTCCCATACTTTGTCCAACAGGGCTTTGGAGACTTCCAAATCGTCCACAAAATCGAACCATCCAAAACGCATTTTTTTTAAGCCCTGGTCATTGACCTCTAGCCAATTGATGATGGCAGCTATTCTACCTACAATTTTATTGTCCTTGTAGGCCAAGAAAAATTCAGCTTCGGCATTTTCAAAAACTGGGTTTTTGCTTTTATCAAAGGATTCCATTTCATCCTTGATGATGGGGGGTACCCAATAAGGAGATCCTTTATATAACGAGAAAGGGAATTTTACAAAATCCTTTAAGTCCGATTTGGATTGCACCTGCTTTACGGTAACCATAAATTCGAATTGATTCCCCAATAATAGGAATATTACCCATGGCAGAAAAGTGTAGCGGCAAAAACTTAAAAATCTATGTTGTTTCTATTTTTTTTGCGCTTCTTTTTTGATTTTTTCTTATTGGAATTTCTTCCAATTTTACCATTAAGGCCAGAGCGTTGTTCATCAATAGGTTTTAGCTCGTCTTTATGAAAATCCAAACGATAGGAAAAGCCCAGCACCACGAACACACGTGAGGGCGAACTTTTAAAGCCCGATCCCATATGGATATCGGCCTGAAAATTTGGGTTGATCAAGCGCGCCACCCCAGTTCTCAGGATGATATCGGAATACCGATTACCGGAAATGCCTTGGCCTTCAAAAAATACGCTCCATCTGGGATCCCGAAAAGTATGCGACAGGGAAAGAGCATAACGCCACTCAGGAAAATCTGTACCAATTCGGTCATAGGCCACGTTCGAGATCAACACAAATCGGGGTGAGAGTCTACTTTGGGTTGCAATGGCCCCGCGGTACGACAGATTGGGGTCACCAGGATAAAAAGGATTGTCCCCAAAAAGAAAATTGGCCCCAGCATACAAAGAAACCGCCGGAATCAAGTTTTTCCATTGGAATACATTATTGGCCCTCCAACTGTACAAGTTGGGTTTGTTGCGTTCAGGATCTTTATACGGGTCGAAAATCAAATATTTTAACCCAACACGGTTGCGTGAAAAATTGGTCAGTTTGCCTTCAATACCAAAATCGGGATAGGTAATGGTCTGTTTGATGAAGGAACCCTCCACATTGATTTCCAATTGCTCAAAAAGCAAACCATATCTAAATGCATAATCCGTCCCAAAAATATTTGAGTCGGAATTTAGATCGGCATTGTCTTGCTGTTCATACAAAAGCCCCACTTCGGCCTGAACCACATTTTTGCCTACCGCATAGGCGCTCACGGCCCTTCCAGGCCTGTTCGAATTGATGACATCCGTATATTGTGCACTGAGCAAGGTAGGAAGCAGAATAAATAGAAAGAACGTTTTTTTGATGATGGAGCAATCCATATAACCAGGTTTTAATACTATTTTAAGATACGTTTGACGGGTTTCCGTGACTAACAGTGTAATTTTGATACAATAACTAGTGCTATATGGTTTTACTACAAACGATTTTAATACTCATATTAGTATACTACGCCCTCAAATTGCTCTTGAAGTGGTTGGCGCCAAAATTGTTGAACTACGCGGTAAAAAAGACCAACGAACGATTTGGACAACAATTTGGAAACTATACTGATTATGCGGAGCCCAGAAACAGTAGGGAGGGGGAGACCACGGTTTCCAAAAAACCGCCCAGAAAATCCAATCCCTCAAAAAAAGTTGGAGAATATATAGATTTTGAGGAAATTGACTAATATTTGTCTTTCAAAACCCATCCATGAACTTTTCTCCAAAAGCCCTCATTACCCATATTTGTATCATTGGTTTATTTGTACTTGCTTCATTGCTCTACTTTTATCCGGTATTGCAGGGAAAAGCAATCTTTCAATCCGATATTGCCCAATACAAGGGCATGGCCAAGGAACGCAACGATTATAAGGACTTAACCGGGGAAGAATCGTATTGGACCAACAGTGCTTTTGGTGGTATGCCCACCTACCAATTAGGTGCGAATTACCCACATGACTATATCAAAAAACTGGACCATTTGATTCGGTTTTTACCTAGACCTGCCGATTATCTATTTCTGTACTTTATTGGATTTTACATCCTTTTACTGTGTCTAAAAGTCGATTTTAGACTGGCAGCCTTGGGTGCGATCGCCTTTGGTTTTTCTACCTACCTCATTATCATTTTGGGTGTTGGGCACAATGCCAAGGCACATGCTCTTGGATATATCCCCATGGTTTTGGGTGGAATCATATTGGTTTTTAGGAAAAAATATTTGCTCGGGTTTATACTGACCGCTTTGGCCATGGCTTTGGAAATCAGTGCCAACCACTACCAAATGACCTATTATTTTATGTTGCTGGTTCTGGTGCTAGGATTGGTCCATTTGATCTATGCCATCAAGGAAAAAGAATTGAAACATTTTTTTGTTTCGGTGGGTATACTCGTTTTGGCCGTTGTACTTTCCATAGCCACCAATGCCACGAGTTTAATGGCCACCAAGGAATATGCAGATTGGAGTACGCGTGGTACATCGGAGCTTACAGTAAATCCTGATGGAAGCCCGAAAGCACCGAGCAACGGTTTGGATAGGGAATACATTACCCAATACAGCTATGGATTGGCCGAATCGTTGAACTTGTTCGCACCACGTTTGTTCGGTGGTACGACCGGTGAGGATTTAGGTAAGGACTCCAAAGCCTACGAATATTTGACCAATCAGGGTCTGCCACCCAGTAAAGCATTGGAATTTTCGAGCAGTTTGCCCTTGTATTGGGGCGACCAGCCTATTGTGGCAGCTCCTGCCTATGTGGGCGCCATTGTGATCTTTTTGTTTTTGCTCGGGGCTTTTTTGGTGGAAGGCAAACGTAAATGGTGGTTGGTTATCGGTGCCCTACTATCCTTGTTTTTGTCTTGGGGAAGACATTTTCCCTTGCTTACCGATTTTATGATCGATTATTTTCCATTGTACAACAAGTTTAGGGCCGTTTCTTCCATTCAAGTGGTACTGGAATTGTGTTTGCCCGTTTTGGGGGTATTGGGGTTGGCTAAACTTTTTAAAACCTCGGTGGATAAATCAGAGAAATTAAGGGCTTTAAAACTCAGTTTTTTTAGTACCATGGGATTGGGTGTTTTTATTTTCCTGCTCATGGGATTTTTGGATTTCGAAGGATTGCGTGATGAAACATACCGCGGTTACTTTGGGGATGAATTGATGGCGATGATTCAACGTGACCGTGAAGCGGTCTACATCAATGACACCATTCGCTCGTTGGTGTACGTTATTCTTGCCGCCGCAACCCTATGGTTTTTCATCAAGGAAAAAATCGGCAGAAACCTCTTTGTGATCCTTTTGGGAGCTCTTATAATATTTGATTTGGTGAGTGTGGACCGTCGGTATGTGAATGAGGATGGTTTTGTGCGCCAACGCCAGATGAACGAACCGTTTCAGGCAAGCCAATTGGACCAAATGATCCAACAGGACGATTCCATTTTTAGGGTGTTTGATCCCCAAGAAGGCATCAATGGTGCCCGCACGTCCTATTTCCATAAATCCATTGGTGGTTACCATGCCGCCAAACCTAGGGCACTTCAAGATCTATTTGAGTATCATCTGTACCAGAACAATCTGCAAGTGCTGAATATGTTGAACGTGAAATATGTGATTCAACAGGATGAGGACGGCAATAGTTTCCCCGCGGTGAACCCAGATGCCAATGGCAATGCTTGGTTTGTGGAGCAGCTCTTACCCGTTTCATCGGCCAATGAGGAGATTTTGAAATTGAAGGATTTTAATTCCAAGACCCAAGCTGTCGTTAACACACGGACTTATCCAAGTTTGACCAAAACGCGTTATCAGTTGGATTCATTGGCACATATTGAATTGGTGGATTATCGTCCCAATTATCTAAAATATAAGTCCAGCAACTCGAACGATGGATTTGCTGTATTCTCCGAGATGTATTATCCCTCTGGTTGGGACGCCTTTATTGATGGTAAAATGGAACCTCATTATAAAGTGGATTATGCATTACGGGGTATCAAGATACCGGCAGGCGAGCACGAAATTGAATTTAAGTTCGAGCCAAAAGTTGTGGAAACCGGGAGCCAGATCACTTTGGCAGCCAGTATTTTATTGGGGCTTATCATTGTGGGAGGATTTGGTTTTACCTTGTTTTCAAAGAATACCAAACCGGAATAATGCAAAAAGTACTGGTCATAGCGTACTATTGGCCCCCGGCCGGAGGACCAGGGGTACAGCGGTGGCTCAAGTTTGTGAAGTATTTGCCCGATTTTGGAGTACAACCCTTGGTCTATGTGCCTGAAAACCCCAACTATCCCATTGTTGACACGGCACTGCTAAATGAAATTCCAACACAGGTAGAGGTGCTCAAACATCCCATTAAAGAACCATATGGTTGGGCCGCCTTGGTTTCCAAAAAGAAAACCAAAAGTATTAGTTCAGGGTTGATCAAAGAAATGAATCCATCCTTTTTGGAGCGAGCACTACTGTGGATACGGGGCAATTTCTTTATTCCTGATGCGCGGAAATTGTGGATCAAACCATCCATCCATTTTTTGGCAAGAACCATTGCAGAGGAAGGCATCCAGACTATCATTACCACGGGTCCGCCCCATAGTCTTCATTTGATTGGATTGGGATTAAAACAGCGGTACAATGTGCAGTGGATTGCGGATTTTCGTGATCCATGGACCACCATAGGTTATCATAAACAGCTACGCTTGACCCGGTGGGCCGAAAAGAAGCATAAAAAATTGGAAAAACAAGTTTTGGTTACAGCAGACAAAATTGTAGTGACCAGTCAAACCACCAAAACGGAATTTGAGGCCATCACCCCCAAACCTATAAAGGTGATTACCAATGGTTATGATGAACAATTGCAGGCTGTTCCATTGGATGATACGTTTACCATTTCCCATATTGGGTCGTTATTGACCGGCAGGAACCCGTTAGGATTATGGAAAGCGCTAAAAGAACTTGTGGAGCAAGACAGTGCATTTGCAAAGGCTTTACAAATCCAATTGGCCGGGGTAGTGGGAGACGAGGTTTGGCAATCCATTACAATGTTTGGGCTGGACAGCTTTGTTGAACGTTTGGGGTATCTGTCTCATGATAGGGTAGTGGAAGTCCAGCAAAAATCGCAAGTGCTGTTGTTGCTCGAGATTGATTCCGAAGAAACAAAGGGAATAATCCCGGGCAAACTTTTTGAATATTTGAATGCCAAAAGACCCATTCTAGCTATTGGACCAAAGGGTTGGGAGGCTGGCGAAATGGTCGATTCCTCCCAGGCGGGTTCCTTTGTTGATCCAAAAGAAGTCGAGGCAATAAAAGATGTACTTTTGGAGTGGTTCAATCAATATCAAAAGGGCAATTTGTTTTGTCAATCGGTTGGTATAGAAAAATATCACAGAAGGGCATTGACCGAATCCTTGGTAAAATTTATCTGATGGGTATTGTTCAAAAGCAATCCGTACAAAATGTGATCATCACGTATATCGGCTTTTTTATTGCGGCCATCAACACCCTTTTTCTCTATACCAAGATTTTGCCCGATGCCTATTATGGTCTGGTCACCTTTATTTTGGCATCAGGGGCCATATTAATGCCCATTTTGGCCTTTGGGGTGCACAATACCATGGTCAAATATTTCAGTAACTTTTCAGAAGAGGACAAGGACGGTTTTTTGACCTTGATGATGTTGACACCGTTGCTCGGCATCCTTCCGGTTGCCCTGATCTTCAGTATCTGGCAAGAACCATTGGGCAATTGGATTTCCAAAGAGAATCCCATGGTCAAGGATTACTTATGGTACATCTTTCTTGTCGGACTTGCCATGGCCTATTTTGAAGTTTTTTATGCCTGGTGCAGGGTGCACATGAAATCGGTCTTTGGTAATTTCATGAAGGAGGTTTTTGCAAGGGTGGGAGTCTCCTTGCTGCTGGCTCTTTTTTATTTTGGAGCCATCAACTTGGATGTTTTTTTAAAGTTGTTGGTCGGTCTTCATTTGTTGCGAACCATCATTATTCAGCTATACGCTTATACGTTGCGGTTCCCTCGATTCAATTTGAATTTCCCGGCCCACACCAAGGAGATTTTGTCGTATTCCGTGCTGATCATTTTGGGTGGATCGGCGGCACTGGTCTTGTTGGAAATCGATAAGGTGATGTTAAACCAGTTCATCAGCATTGAAAATGTGGCCTACTACAGCGTTGCAGTCTACATTGCCACGGTGATTATTGTTCCATCGAGGGCCATGCACCAAATTACCTATCCACTCACTGCGGAACTATTAAATTCTGGGGATGGGGCAGGGTTGAAGAAATTGTACCAAAGAACTTCATTGACCTTATTGATCGCTTCGGGCCTACTATTTTTATTGATCATTCTCAATATGAAAGACCTTTTTCAATTGCTTCCCGAAAATTATCGGGGAGGATTTACCATTGTCTTGTTGATAGGTTTGGCCAAAGTGATGGATTCCATCCTGGGAAACAACAATGCCATCTTGTACAACTCGAAATATTACAGAACCGTATTGGTCTTTGGCGTTGGACTTGCCATTCTGACCATAGTTTTGAATTATCTGTTGATTCCTAAATTTGGGTTGGAAGGGGCGGCCATGGCGAGTTTTATTTCCATTTTTATTTTCAACGGGGTCAAATTGGCCTTTGTTCGGATAAAGTTTGGGTATTGGCCTTTTACAGCGGCCACCTTTAAGATTTTGGCCACCTTGGTGTTATTGGCCGTTTTGTTCCGTTTCTTGGAATTTTCGTTTCACCCTTTGATTAATATCGGATTAAAATCTGGACTTATCGTGTTGATGTACGTAGGTATTCTTTACCGGTTCAATATTTCTGAGGACGTAACGGGATACGTATCCAAATGGTTTAAAAAAAATACCCCGTAGCGGATAAATCCAACTACAGGGTAAACAACTAACCAACCTAAAAACTCTCTTTAATTGCCCCTTGAACCTCTGGATGAAGCTGTTCTGGCGGAGCTACTTTTTCTTACGTTTCCCGTACTTCTGCTTGCTGTAGACCTTGAGGTCCTGTTCACAGATTTCCTTGTATCGTTGCCTCTTTTCACCACACTACGATCTCTAGTTGATCGGTTTGTTGTTTGAGGCTTTTTATACGCACTTTTTGTGGTACGGGTCACTGTTCTGCTATCCGGTGTAGAAGTAACCTTTCTTTGAGTGATGCTCCTGCTGTTGGGCGTTCTGGTCACTTTATTTTGGGTTACGGTTCTATTGGGTCTGGATACATTTTCTGATTTATTATAATCACTTCTTCGAACAGCTTTAGTGCTGTTGGATTGTCTCTTTACCGAATTGTTGGAACGAGTTACAGCGTTTCCTTTTCTATAGGTATTCTGTTCCACATATCTATTGCTTCGGCCAGCATCACCTCTTCGGTAGCTGTTGTTATCACGTACGCTAACCCTTTTGTCGTTTCTATAGATATTGTCCCTTCTGTAACGGTTTTCGTTTCGATACACTTTACCTACCCTTGCATAAGCTCTTCTTTCATTGTAACGGTAAGGTGCATAATACGTATAGCGCACAGGGCTGTAGTACCTTCTGTAAGGGCTGGTATACACATTACAGAAACCAATGGCAGGTCTTGCAAAGTAACTATGGAACGGACGATACACATAATATCTGTTGTATACGTTGATGAACCCTGTATAGTGGCTGAAAGCACCTCTATTGTAGTAGATATGCAAGCCTCCGATTCTACGAACCCTTCCGTTGTTGTACCAAATGTCCACATTACCAATTTGGGAAACACGACCATAGTAGTCGTAAAAGATGGGAATGTTTTCCACTTGGATCACTGCACCGTAATCATCATATTGGACAAACGGATTGTAGTTGAATCCAGAGTTAAAGGTAATGCCAACATTGCCAATTTGGGCTCCGACACCAACATTTACTCGATTATCCATATAAAAATCGAACTCACCATCGGGAAAAACTGAAAAAGTTACTCCATCTTCCACAAAGATGAACGAGTTTCCATATCCACGGACAAAATTGGTTGCCAATGAATTTTCGTTTGTTGCTGCTTGTATATTAGGTATTCCAAGAACAACCGCTGCTATAATAAGTACTAACTTTTTCATACTACAAGGTTTTAAGTTCTAGATACAACTATTTGTATCCATCCTTGTAACAACAATCAGCGTGCCAAAAATTTTAAATGCTATTTAAAATGCTGTATATCAATTATATAAAATTAATTATTTAATAATAAACATCGAACGTCTGTTCAATTGGTGATCGCTTTCCGAACAATTTATGCCATTGGAGCAGGAATTAATGAGTTGTGATTCCCCGTAGCCTTTTGCTGATAATCGATTACGGTTGATTCCTTTGGAAACAAGCCATTCCAGTGTAGATTTGGCTCTTCTTTCGGATAGTTGCAGGTTGTAGTTGTCATCGCCTCTGGAATCGGTATGGGATTCTATATGGATTTTTAATTCTGGGTATTCTTTCATGGCTTGTAAAATTTTTGCCAATTCCACTTCGGCATCCGATCGAATGTTACTCTTGTCAAAATCAAAATATATGGGCTGGAGGGCCAATCTACACCCCAGATCATCTACAGGGCAATCTGGCGGGGTTAGAGCTAAATCCACTTGCAAAGTGGCGACGCCATCTGGGGTACTTAAGGCCTTTTCTGATGGCAAATATTCTTTCTCTTCGAGGGAGGCCCTAATTGCATATTGGCTGTTACAGTCTACCAATGAATCAAAGAGATACTTTCCATTATTCTCCGTTAGTTGTTGCCCAACAACCTCATTTTCTCCATTAATAAGGGTAACCAAGGAACCTTCAAGTGGTTTGCTGGTCTTGACATCGGTTATCACTCCTTGAATGGTAATGGTGCAATTTTCAAATATGGCGTAGATATCATCCGAAATACTCTCATTTATACCATTTCTGTTCGATGAGAAGTAACCCATCTTTTTTTCCTCATTTATAATGAATCCAAAATCGTCTTGATTGCTATTGATGGGTTTTTTGAGGTTGGTGGCTTTTTTGTACTTGCCATTTTGGTCCAATGACATTACAAAAACATCAAGACCTCCAAGGCCCAAATGTCCATCACTTGAGAAATAAAGATTGTTAGTAGAACTGATAAAAGGAAAAGTTTCCCGCTCCTCTGTATTGATTTTTGGGCCCAAATTCACGGGTTCGCCATAGGTTCCATCATCCAATATATCAACATACCAAAGATCTGACCTTCCCATGGTTCCTTCCCGATTTGAAGAGAAGTACAAACGTGACTCATCTGAATTCAATGCAGGATGTGCAGTGGAATACGAATCGTCATTAAATGGTAGTTCAACAATATTTCCCCAAGTACCATCCTCATTTTTGGTGGACTTGTAAATTTTAAGACTTACCAATCGTTGATTTCCTCTTTTTCTTTTTCCATTGATGTAATTATTCCTGGTGAAGTAGAGGGTTTTTCCGTCTTTGGTGAAGGTCGCCGAAGATTCATGGTAGGGCGAATTTATTTCCCCTTTAAGGGCCAAAACATTTGTGAGTTTGCCATCAGCCCCAATTTCGGCCTCAAAAAGGTCCAAATAGGGGAGTCCTGTCCAATCATGGACTTTGCCACCTTCTGTATTAATGGATGATGATGCAAAAACGATTTTCTCTCCATAAAAAGATGGACCAAAATCGGAACCAATATAATCTTCGGTTACGTTTTTAACGGTATAGGCATCTTTGAATTCCTCTTCCAGTGAAGCTAAGACCGTTTTTCCTTTATCATAATATTCAGCCACCATTGAATTGCCTGAGGCGGCCATGTAGTTGTCCATCATTTTTTTTGAACCTTCATAATCCCCGATACTTTTTAAAGATTGCGCTGCCCTATAGTAATATTCAGGCTCTACCTCTTCTGGGAATTTATTTACAAGTTTTTGGTACCAAACGGCAGCCTCGGCATATTCACTGTTGAAATAGTAGGTATCACCCAATTTTTGGAACACCTGTGCAGATTCATAGCCGTCTTCAACCACTTTTAAATAGATTTTTCGGGCATCTATATAGTCATAGTTGAAGAAATCTTCGTTAGCTTTCTTTATTTTGTTTTCTTGTGCAAAACCAAGTTGCACTGTTATCAATGCAATAATGGAATAAAATATAATTCTGGTTTTCATGGTGTTGTTGTTAGAAGAATCTTGGGGTAACTACCCGATCATTTTTCTTGAAAATGTCGAAACGGAGGAATACTTCATAGGAGCCATTGCTAAACTGTTCCACATCTGTGGATTGATAGTCATATGCCAGTCCGGCAAAAAAGTTTTTGGTAATTTGGAAACCAGCCAAGGCACTTATGGATGCGCTCCATCTATACGAAGCGCCAACAGTAAATTTTTCATTGATCAAAAAATTGGCTGAAAGATCCCATTGCAACGGGGAGCCACTAACATATTTGACCAAAGTTGCAGGTTTGAACTTCAGGTTTTCATTCAGGTCAAAAACATAACCCATAATGTAGAAATAGTGGAGCCGTTCAATGGCAACACTTTCAACATTTTGATTGTTCAGTGAGCTATCATCAAAATGTTTGGTGTTCAAAAAATTGGGAACTGAGATGCCAGCATAGAATTTTTGGGTATTTAAATACAAACCGGCCCCTACTTGGGGCTGCAGTTTATTGTCAATTTCATTTTGGAAAAAAAGATCGTTCGGATAAAAAATGTTCAATTTGGAATAATCCACATTTAACATATCCAAGCCTGCTTTTAAACCCATTGATAGTTTAGTATCCAATCCAAGGTGTACGGAATATGAATAATCGACCACAACGTTGGACTCCACCGCAGGACCAATTTGATCATAGACAATGGAAAGTCCAAGACCCATATTGTCGTATAGGCCAATGGGGGAATTTACAGTGAAGGTGCCTGTTTGGGGCGATCCATCAAAATTTACCCATTGGGTTCTTCCAAGCAATCCGAAGCTCAAAACTTCGCGTGAACCTGCATAGGCCGGATTCACCACTTGGGTATTGTACATATACTGTGTGTATTGTGGGTCTTGTTGTGCTTGGGCCATGACTCCAAGGAGCAAGACGGTAATTAAATTGATGTAGTGTAAATTGATTTTGGGTATTAATATCCCTGGTTTTTGATGCTTCATTATTGTGATTGCTAAATTTTTAATCCCGGTTAATGTATAGGTAACCTGTGTATTCCGGCTTGCCGGGATTTTCTCCGCTGATGGTCAAAATGTAGAAATAGGTTCCGCTAGGAAGTTCTTTGTTCTTCTTTATCGTTGCTCGACCATCGGAAATCCCGAAGAAAAGATTGTTGCCTTGCCCATAATTTTCCGTTTGATAAACCAGAACTCCCCATCTATTGTAAATTTTAAGGGTATTGTTGGGGTAGTTTTCAATGCCTTCTATTTGAAAAAAGTCATTTAATCCGTCTTCATTTGGTGTTATCCCATTAAAAATTTCAAATCCCGTAGGAATCCCTCCATCTGCACAGGCATCTGTTGGCACCGAAGTAGTGGTTGCATCATCTTCAAAAAGGTCATTATCATCCGATAAATCGGTTACTTGGTTATCCAGCCCTACAGGTTCTGCTGAAACACTGGCTTGGTTCTGAATGAGTCCATTGTCAATATCTTGTTGGGTTAGGGGATAGCTGGCTTCAAAGGTCCAACTCTCACCAATGGATAAAATACCATCGTTGTTCTGGTCGGTGCCGTTCATGGGCCCTGAAATTTGTCCACCCAATAGTGGGTCGTCCAAAATAACGGTCTCCAAGTCACTGGTTCCCGTATTCGTTACAGTAAATGAGAATAAAATGCCATCCAAACAACCATCACCATTAGCATCGATGAGATTACCAATTTTGATCAATCCTATTTTATCGCCACCATCGGTACAGGCATCATTTGGGATTTCGGTGCGTGTTGGTTCGTCTTCAAAAAGAGTATCATTATCCGATAAATCCTGTATGGGAACATCGATCAATGTGAGTGCATTGACCGTGGCTTGATTAATAATGAATCCGGCGTCAATATCTTGCTGTGTTATGGCATGGTTGGCAACATAGGTCCATGTTTCGTCAACAGAGAGGATGCCGTCGTTGTTTTCATCCCATCCAGCCAATGGGCCTGGAATTTCCCCTCCAAAAAGGTCATCTTCCAAAACAACTTCTTTAAGATCTACATTTCCTGTATTGGTAATTGTGAATGTGTATTCAACGGTCTCCAGACAGCCATCCATGTTGGCATCGATGACCAAGCTTTCCTTTATGAGTCCAATTGCTGGGTTTTGGCAGGCAACCAAGCTGGTTACCGTTGGGTCGTCTTCCAAATGACTATTGTCGTCGGAAAGGTCAGCTACGGTTTCTCCAGGCAGCCCTTGAACATCGGCACTTACCGTGGCTTGGTTGATCACTTGCCCAGAATTGATATCCTCCTGGGTAATATTGTACTGGGCCGTATATATCCATGTTTCATCGGGATCAAGAAAACCATCATTACTGGTGTCGCCGGAATCTGGCCCTGTAATCACCCCTCCCAACAAGGGATCGGTTAGGACCACATTTTCCAAAATATGCAGTACACTTGGATTGACCACTTCAAAAGTGTAGTAAATAATTTCACAACCTGGACTACCCGTTGCATCTTGGGGTTCTCCTGTTTTTACCACGGATATTCCTGGTAAACAATGTATCAATCCTATTTCGGTGGGGTCGTCTTCGATGTGGCTGTTATCGTCCGAAAGATCGGATACTGTTTCACCTGGCTGTCCTTGAACATCCGCACTAATGGTGGCTTGATTTACCACTTGGCCATTATTAATATCTGGTTGGGTAATGAAATAATCAGCGGTATAAATCCAGGTTTCATCTGGACCTAAAACATTGTCATCTCCCACATCTCCAGAACTCGGGCCTGCAACATCCCCACCCAATAGCGGGTCGTTGAGTACAACATTTATCAGATTATGGAGTGCACTTTGGTTTTTCACTTCAAAAGTATATTGAATATGGTCACAACCCAGCCCTCCAGTTGCATCAAGGGCCATTCCGGTTTTGATTACCGAAATGTTAGGCTGACAATGGGATAAACTGATGACTGTGGGGTCATCCTCCAGCGTACTGTCATTGTCAGAAAGATCAGAAACACTTACACCGGGCTGTCCTTGCACATCGGCTATAACATTTGCCTGGTTGATGACCTGACCATTATTGATGTCCGTTAGGGTAATATTATAGGTTGCAGTATATATCCATGTCTCGTTGGGCCCTAAAATATCGTCATTACCCACATCACCAGAACTTGGACCCAAAATTATACCACCAAGCATTGGGTCCGTTAAAACTACATTTTCCAATATTTCGTTATTGTCACTTTGGTTTATGACTTCAAACGTATACTGAATCATATCACAACCTGGATCGCCAGATAGATTGATTGCTTCGCCTGTCTTAACCAATGAAATTAATGGTGCATATAAATGAGTGGGATTTTCAATTGATTCATGGTTTGAATTTTCTATATCGCTAGCACGATCATCATGAATCGACTTGGTTGCCCAACTGCTAAGACCCAAAAACAATAACAAAAGAGGTACATAGCTGGAATTAGTTTTCAATGACATTTTGGTTATATAAGACATTGTTCAATTTTTATGGGTAAAGGATTGTTAGAGTATTTTATGCTACTTGCCATGTGTATCGGTTGTGAATTGAATAATGGGTAAACATCACTTTATAAAACACGATTAACAGGTACAACTTATCGGATTTTAGATTTGGTTTGACCATGGCCTTATTTGAATTGATACAGGTCATCATGAGTTACATCGGATTTAGTTTTTTATGATGAACATGGACCTACGGTTTAATTCATGTTCTTCCTCACTACAAGGAACTCCATTGGAACAATTGTTCAATAAGCGGGTTTCACCATACCCTTTGGCCGATAATCTGTTACGTTCAATACCTTTTCTTACCAACCATTGCATTGTGGCTTGGGCCCTTCGTTCAGATAATCTGAGGTTAAAGCTTGAGCTTGATCGTGAATCGGTATGTGATTCTATATGAATTTTTAGCTCCGGATATTCCTTCATGGCCTGAAGGATCTTGGCCAACTCTACTTCGGCATCTGGTCTAATGTTGTATTTTCCATAATCAAAATAGATAGGTTGAAGATTGAGTCTGCATCCCAGATCATCCTCGGCACAATCGGGCGGGGTCAATTCCAGGTCTGCCTGGACCACATCGGAACCACGGGGTGTTACAATGGTGGTTTGGTTGGGTTGGTAATCACGAAATGAAGCAACGACCGTATATTTCTCCGTACAGTTCAAAAAGTCTTCAAAACGGTAATTGCCCTGTCTATCGGTTCGGGTCTTTGCGATTATCCGATTGTCTTTATTGATCAATTGAACGGTTGCCCTGTAAATGGCTTCTCCGGATTTTGAATTGGATATTACGCCTTGAAGGACAATTTCCCCGCACATTTCCCAAACGCGATAGATGTCGTCCGCAGCACTGCCCTCATCGCCTCCACGATTGGAGGATACGTAGCCGATTTTCTCATCCTCATTAAAAATGAAACCAAAATCATCCTTATTGGAATTTATGGGCTGCTTCAAGTTGGTCACTTGTTCAAATTCCCCGTCCGGTTTTAAGGATAAGACAAAAGCATCAAGTCCTCCCAAACCCAAATGTCCATCACTCGAAAAGTAAAGGTTGTTGTTTGCGCTCACATAAGGAAAGGCTTCCCTGGCCTCTGTGTTTACTTCGTCACCCAAATTTATGGGTGTTCCAAAAGAACCATCCTCATGAATATCAACATACCAAATATCGGATTCACCAATACTCCCTTTCATGTCGGAGGAAAAGTAGAGCCGCTTCTCATCGGGACTCAGTGCAGGATGTGCTGCGGAATAGGAATCGTTGTTGAACGGTAGTTCTTCAACTTCGCCCCACGACCCATTTTCCTGTTTGGTGGCCTTATAGATTTTTAGGCTGACCAACTTATCTTTATTTTTTCGTTTTCGACCGTTTTTATAGTTGTTTCGGGTAAAATACATCGTGTTTCCATCCTTTGTAAAGGTGGCATTGGCCTCATGATAAGGCGTGTTGATGTCGCCTTCCAAGGGTTTGGGGTCTTTGATCTTCCATTCTTCATCAATTTCTGCCATATAGAGGTCCAAGTACGGTAGACCGGTCCATTGGTGCACTTTATCCCCTTTTGTATTTCCAGAGGCCGAGGCATAGACCAATTTATCTGTCCCATAAAATGCTGGTCCAAAATCCGAACTGGACAGTAGTTCGGTAATGTTTTTCACTTCAAATTGTTTGGACTTAAAATCCACAAGACTGTCGAGTGACGCATAATCCTTTAAAAAGTTTTTGGCAATCTCCGTATCGGAGGATAGATTGGCGAATTTGCCCATCATTTCTTTGGATTCATCATATGCGCCTGTGCTCTTTAAACTTTGTGCTGTACGGTAATAATAGATGGGATCCACATCTTTTGGGTATGCTTTCATCAATTTATTGTACCATGAAAGTGCTTCTTTATATTCACTGTTGAAATAATAGGTATCTCCCAATTTTTTAAACACTTGTGCAGATTCATAACCATTGTTCACCACATTCAAATAAATCTGTCTCGCATCTATGTACGAATAGGCATCAAATTCTTCGTTTGCTTTTTTGAGGTTGCTTTTTTGTGCAAAAGACAAAAAGCCGATCATCAGGGCAACGGAAAGTATTGTGTGTTTTATTGGGACCATTCGGAATGAACTTTAAAAAAATCGAGGGGTTAGGATTTTATCCAACTTGTTGAAAATGTCAAAGCGGACAATGGCTTCATAGGATCCATTGCTGTAATCTTGAATCGCTGTTAATTGATAATCATAGGCAAGACCAATAAAAATGCCATCGGTTATTTGAAATCCAGCCATAGCGCTGGCTGAAGAATCCCATCGGTAGGCACCGCCCAAGGCTATTTTTTCATTGATCAAAAAATTTCCCGATACATCCCATTGCAATGGTGCACCACTTACAAATTTGACCAAAGCGGCCGGTTTAAATTTTAAGCTGGGGTTCAGATCAAAGACATAACCCGTTATAAAAAAGTAATGCAAACGTTCCACAGCAATACTGGCCAATTCTTGATCGTTGAGTGACGCTTCATCAAAATGCTTGGAATTCAGAAAATTGGGAACCGAAAATCCAGCATAGAATTTTTGGGTATGGTAATAGATCCCGGCACCGATCTGGGGTTGAATCTTATTGTCCACCGAATTTTGAAAATTAGGATCATTTTTATCATATATGGTCAATTTGGTGTAATCCACGTCCAACATGTCCACCCCCGCTTTCAACCCAAAAGATAGTCTGCTGATGTCCCTTCTGGCCAATTGGATGGAGTAGGAGTAATCCACAACTGCATTGGATTCGGTGGCAGGTCCGATTTGATCGTAAACTATGGATAATCCCAAGCCCATATTGTCCATAAGTCCAATAGGGGAGTTCACTGAAAAAGTACCCGTACGTGGCGCACCTTCCAAGTCCACCCATTGCATGCGACCCAAAATGCCCAAGCTCAAAACCTCCCTTGATCCTGCATAAGCTGGATTCACAATTTGAGTGTTGTACATATATTGGGTGTATTGGGGATCTTGTTGACCCGTTATTTTTTGGATACCAAAAAAGGAAGCTATGGCCAGTAATAGATACAGGTTTGGTAAAGAGTAAGCTTTGCGATACTTCATCAAACTATGGTTGTTTCGTTTTAATTACGGTTTATGTACAGATAGCCGGAATAGCTTGCTTGTCCCGGATTATCGGTCGGGAAGGTGAGTATATAGAAATAGGTACCACTTGGTAATGTTTTCTCCTTTAGTATGGTTGCTTTGCCTTCGGACACTCCATAGAAAAGATTATTTCCTATGCCATACCCTTCGGATTGGTATACAAGCGCTCCCCATCTATTGAAAATCTTGAGCACATTATCCGGATAGTTTTCGATTCCGTTGATTCTGAAATAATCGTTGAATCCGTCACCGTTTGGTGTGACACCGGAAAAGATTTCAAATGCCTCATCGGCTCCTGGATCCATACTGCACATAAAATCGGGAACACTGGTCATGGTCATGTCATTTTCATCCAAGCTGTTATCATCCGATACATCGAAAATACTGGCCACAATTCCAATGGCGTTGGCTGTTACCGTGGCTTGGTTGGTCACAAACCCGTTTAATACATCCTGTTCACTGATTGGGTAGGTGGCGTTGTACGTCCAAGTTTCACCTTGGGAAAGCACGCCATCATTACCATTATCGGTGCCGTCCACTGGACCAGCTATCGTGCCTCCCAACAGTTGCTGGTCTGTAAGTTGAACATCGGTTAGTTCAAATTCCCCGGTATTGGTGACCGAAAAGGTATATAGGATGCTTTCAGGACATTCATCATTATTGGTATCTGCCAATGCTCCGGTTTTGATCAATCCGATGGTTGCACCGCCCAGGGTACATACATCATTGGGTACAATTGTATTTGTTGGATCGTCTTCCGAAGGACTGTTATCATCGGAAAAATCGGATACTTCTTGATTGTCACCAACAACATTTGCAGTTACGGTTGCCTGATTGGTCACGGACCCCATGTCAATGTCCTGTTGTGTAATGGCATAAAGCAATTCATAGTTCCAACTTTCGCCTTGTGATAAAATACCATCGTTGTTTTCATCGGTATCGGATAATGGCCCACTGATAACACCTCCCAACATCGGATCAACAACAACAATGGATTCCAATGCCAGTTCCCCGATATTAAGGACCCTAAAAGAATAAAGTATACTTTCATTACAACCGTCCATATTAAGATCGGTCAATGTTCCCGTTTTTATCAGGGCAATTCCTGGCAGGGGATTACAGAGGTCTGCGGGTAAAATGGTCTGTGCATTCTGAATGTCACTAACTGGCGTGTTATCACCAATTGATGTGGCTGAAACTGTGGCCTGATTTTCCACGGAGCCATTATTCTTATCCGTATCTGTAAGCGTATAATCTGCTTGGTATTCCCAAACCTCATCCACGGATAGAATACCATCATTTAAGTCATCAGCAATAGGTCCTAGGATATCTCCACCCAACATCGGATCATTCAGTACAATGTTTTGAAGTTCCACATTTCCGATATTGGTTACGGTGAAGGTATAACGGATACCGTCGATACAGCCATCTTGATCCGCATCGATGTTTGGGTTTCCTGTTTTGTTGAGTAGTATGCCAATTGTCGGTGAGCAAAGTTCAACCGGCAGGTCGGTCTGCACTTGTTGGTTGTCGGCCACCGGGGTATTGTCTCCTACCGACAGGGCGGAAACGTCCGCATTG
>NZ_RZMY01000005.1 GCF_003992615.1 Flagellimonas beolgyonensis | reverse complement strand
GTGGTGATAAAGGAGGCGGGGTCGTCGAACAGGGTCTCCACCACGTTGGTCACGTTCACCTGTACGGTAAGGTCCACTTGGTTGGTACCGTCGTTTACCGTTACCACCAGCTCGTGGCTCTTGGCCGTTTCATAATCGAGGCTCATACTTGGTGCCAGGCTCAGTTCGCCTGTTTCGGTGATCTCGAACAGGTCGTTGTCGTTGGTCTTCATGGCAAAGGTCAGCGCATCGCCTTCGGGGTCGGTGGCCACCACCGTTCCGATCGCATCGGTGTCGGCAATGTCCTCTGCCACCGTGAACTTCTGTGCATCGCCCGTTGGATCCATGTTCTCCAATACGTTTATGGTGATCACAGCGCTCCGGGTGTTGGTGCCATCGTTCACGCTCACGGTAAGGGTGTGCTGTTGTGCGGCACCGTAGTCCATCTTCTTGCCCTCGATCAGGCTCAGTACGCCCGCGGCAGTGATCTCGAACAGGCCGGAGGCGTCCTCCTCGATCGTGAAGGTGCCCGTGGCCCCTCCGGGCACAAAGGCCTGTACGGTTCCGATCTCGGTGGCGGCGTCCACGCTCTCCAATATGCTGAACTGCTGGGCCGCTATGGCAAGCCCTTGGGCCACATTGATCGTCATGGTGGCGTTCACGGTGGCCTTGCCGTCGCTCACCGCAACGGATATGGTGTGCTGTTGCTTGGCGGCATAGTCCAGT
>NZ_RZMY01000004.1:7500-26576 GCF_003992615.1 Flagellimonas beolgyonensis | reverse complement strand
ATAAGGTCGTAAAAACTATATTTCAGTATTTTCAGCATGGTTTTCAGAAGTGGTTAGGGTTGCAATGGCATGTTCAAAACTGGTCTGCCCAGTCTGTTTCTTAAGTTCGGGGATGGTTCCCTTAAAGTAAATGTCACCTTCCAACAGGTATACGATCTGGTCGGCCATTTCTTCTACAAATTGCATGATATGGGAGGTGATGAGGATGGTCTTTCCATTGGACTTTTCCTTCAAGATCAACTCCTTCAAACGAATCAGGGCCATGGGGTCCAGCCCCGTGGTAGGTTCATCGAGAATGAGCAAGGGGCTGTCGAACATAAAGGTCAGTACAATGTTCACCTTTTGTTTGGTGCCCCCGGAGAGGGTGGACAGTTTTTTATCCAGAAAGGGTCCAAGGCCAAATAGGTCTATCAATTCCTTTTCAGCACTGGGACTGTTCCGCAGGTCCTTGATCATATGGATAAGCTCCTTCACTTTGATGTTCGGTGGAAAGTTGGCAATCTGTGGGAGATAATCGATCTGCTTGCGGTACTTCCATTGTTTTTTGATAGGCTTGTCCAGCACAGTTATGTGACCCTTATCAGGAAGCACCATGCCCAGGATACTCTTGATCAAGGTGGTCTTTCCCGAACCGTTAGGGCCCAAAATGGCATAGATCTGGCCCTTGTCTATGGTCAGGTCGACACCTTTCAATACCTGGTTCTTGCCAAACTGTTTGTGCAGGTCTTTTATCGTTATGGTCATGATCGTATTTTCATTAAAGGTTGGGCATCTTTTAAATTGTCCGGGGTGAACACCGGGGAGACCCTTTCGGAGAAATCAATGATATCCATGAAAAGACTCCGCAACAGGACAATGGTCTCCGGAGTGCGGTTCACTACATACGAAAAGAGCTTGACCGGACGGTAGGGCACATCCCCGATACCATCCTTGTCCAGATCATATCCGGTATAGCCACTCCAAAAGTTGCCCTCGAACACATTGTCGTTCAATTTGCTGTTATAAGAAATATCGAAGGAGTTGTACAAGAAATTATTGCCCCTGAAACTATTGGTATAGCAGGCCCCTATCACCCTAATGGCCCAACCATTGCCTATAAAATCGTTGTTGGTATACCGGATTCGGTTAGATCCCTCAATATTGATACCGATGGTGTTTTCCTCAAAGGTATTTCCAATGATCTCTGCATCATTGATTTCCTTCAACAACATGCCGTAAGCGGCAGTTCCCCAATTCTTGCGGAAGGTATTGTTCTTCATGGTGATGAACTTGGAGAACATGACCGCAACACCGGCACCATTGTTTTCAAAAGTGTTTTGGGTATAGATATCGTTGTTGGAAAACATGAAATGAAGCCCGTATCGGAGATTGTCCATACTGGTGTTACCCGTAATCGTAATCCGATCGGAAAACTCCAGATAAATGCCGTCCCGCGTTCCTTGAACATGATTTTTGGACACCTCGATGTCCGAGGAATACCACAATTGGATACCGTTCCCCGAATTATATTCGTCCACTGCCTCACCAATGATTCGGTTGTGGTAGACTTTGCCGTGGGAGGATTTTTCCAAATAGATGCCGAAGAACAATTGTTCCAAAACCATGTTCTGGATGCGGAAATCCTTGCTCCGGACAACCCGTATTGCCGCATTGTCCTTGGTATAGCTGACACCAACATTGATGATGAAAAGCCCGTCGAGTGTCACACCGTCCGACTGGATTTGAAAGATTTCCCCTTTTTTTTCACCGTCCACGATGGGATAATCCACGCCTTTGATGACCAAAGGTTTGTCCACCACGATCTCATATTCCCGATAGGTTCCTTTTTGGACCAATAAGGTATCATGGGCATTGGCCAGTTGGATGGTCTGTTTAATAGAGCGTTGTTCGCAGGTATTGCAAATTGTCCACGTTTTGGCCCATATTTCTTGACATAATAGGAACAGGACCATCCAAAGGAGGTATTTGTGATATGGAGTCTTCAATTTTCTGCTGATATTGTTTGGATTGCCCAAAGGCAATCTTATGGCTTATGAAGCTATGATTTCTTATCTGATTATCAAAAATTTTGCATTTGTAAGGGCCCTTACCCAATGCTCAACCTTTTTGGAAAAGCTAAAGTGTTGCTGTGACCCTAAATTGACGATCTGGTTCTCGATGTGGAATTCAATGGAACCCTCGAGTACAACCAAATGGGCATCTTTTGGTGAGGTATGACTTGGAAAGATGGCATCCTTGGCCAAACTGATGCTGAGAATTTCCATGGTTTCGTTTTTCACCAGTTGTTCAACTTGAAGTCCGTCATAAGGTTGCTGGGCAATGGTATTGTCTATATCGATCATATACATGGTTTGGTAATTATTAAACTATTCATATTGTTGTTTCAATTCGCTCCAAGAAAGTAATTGCCCTCCATTGGCGTCCAGAACAAACTTAGCAGCTCCTTCCTCATCAAAGGCACTTAGATAGGCGCCCATGGGACTTGGAATGTTCTCACTGATCAAATAGGTGGCCTTTGTCGCATCGATCAGTTCCCCGGGACTATCAAAATCATTGGCCAAGAACAGGGCGATGGTGGATGTGTCCGTTTCCTTCAATTGATTCATCATGCACTCCACGGCATCAAAGTCAAAGACTTTTCCCTTGGTGGTGACCAATTGTGCGGCATGTTGCTTGTCCACAATGGTCATACTACAGTAGTGGCAGGCCACATGGCCATAATCAATGGGTTTGGGAGCTACAGTGCATGATATCGAAAGCACCAATGTCAGTAGCAATGGCAAAAGTTGTTTTTTCATGTTTCAAGTTTTATTTTTTTTGCTCTTCCATCCAAAGTATCCGGCAGCCAAAGTCAACATCATACCCAGGAACATCAACCATCCACCTGTAGCGGGCAAAGAGGTTACATCAAAGTTCAACATCTTCACATGGCCCAGTAGTGGGGGTTTATAGGTCATTGGGGTTCCATCGGGATTGGTCAATTTCATAATGGCGTTGGGGTCCAAATTGGTGCCGTAGTCCACCAACCATTCATTGAAATCGTACATCCCAAGTATGCCCATCAAGGACATCAGAGCGAACCATCCCAGGAACCATTTGTAGCTTAGTTTACCAAGAAAACCCAAAATTCCGATCAGTACCCCGAGCCCAACCATGATTCCGATGATGATGGGGAAAGTGCTGAATTCCCACATGTCCTCCACTTTGGGGAGGGTGTGCATGCCGATATAGTGGTTCAGGCCATCAATGTTTTGGATATCGAACTCACTGACGCCCCGTAGGCCATTGATATGGATGTTCAACCCCAATGGGTCGGGATATTGTGGGGCGCCCAACATGATATTCCAAAGCGGGAAGACGTATAAACCCAAGAGGAAGAGCGGGCCAACAATCATTAAAATACTAGCCTTTTTCATTTTTTTGATTTAAAGGTTACAAACTGATTTCGGTTTTTTGGAAGATGTGTGTTTTTCAATTTGTAAAAAAGCGGGCAGGTCATGGACGCAGCCCGCTTTATTCATTGGCAAGTCAATCCGAATCACTCACCAAGTGACCATTTCAGTTCAATATTTGAGTTGGCAGGTGAGACCCTGACATAGCCTTGCATTTCCTGGTGCAAAGCGGAACAGAAATCTGTACAATAGAAGGGCCATACCCCAACTTGCTTGGGTTCCCAAACGGATGTTTTGGTCTGTCCGGGCATGATCAACAGCTCGGAGGTGTTTTGGCCCAGGATGGAAAATCCGTGGGGCACATCAAAGTCCTGTTCGTGGTTGGTGATATGGAAATAGACCTTGTCCCCTACCTTGATGCCTTCGATATTGTCCGGCGTAAAGTGGCTGCGTATGGTTGACATATATACATGAACCTCATTACCATCCCTTACCACCTTGGAGCCATCTGCTGTGGTCACGGCATAGGGGTGCCTGTTTTCATCCAATCGATAAATCTTGCGTGAATTTGCAGTCAACAGATCAGCTGGACAACCAGCGGCATAGTGGGGCTCCCCATGGGTCGGAAAGTCATAGATCAACTCCATTTTGTCGCCTGAGATATCATAAATCTGTGCCGAGTGTTCCATTTCTGGCCCCGTGGGCAAATACCGGTCCTTGGTGATCTTGTTCATGGCCACCACGTATTTGCCAAATGGCTTTCTGGAGTTGCCACCGGGGATCATCAAGTGCCCCACAGAATAATAAGTGGGTTTTCTATCGATAACCTCCCAAGTTCCCAACTGCCATTTCACGACTTCCGAAGAGATAAAGAACGTAGTATAGGCATTGCCCTTACCGTCGAACTCCGTGTGTAATGGGCCAAGGCCACCACTTTTTACCTGTCCGGCCAAGACATCCTCAAACTTCAAAATTGGGATGCCATAGGCTTCCCCATCGAATTTCTCCCCTTCAATGGCAGCGATCATTTTATCAAAAGAATGTACGGTCAAATCAGCAGATAGCTTACCATTGCCAATGATATACTGTCCGGTCGGGTCTACGTCACAGCCATGGGGGGATTTTGGCGTGGGGAGGAAAAATACGGCCCCGGGAACCTTTGTGGGGTCCACGGTAAGTACTTCATCCTTCATGGTCGTTGTCCCGGTATGGGAATGCTCATCATACACGTTGTGTGCATAGTTGGCCGGCATTTTGGTGCCGCCACCGTTGTTCACATATTCTTCGATTTTTTTCCAATTGATCGCCGCGATGAAATCTTTGTCGTTTTGGGAAGCATTCACTTCCAAAAGGGTGTTGGCCTCTTCAGTATTATAGGTGGTAAAGAAAAACCAGCCATGGGACTTGCCCCTTCCTGGGTGGGAAAGGTCATAGTTGAAGCCTGGCATCAACAATTGGAACTTGATGGCCATGTGGCCATGTTCGGGATCTACACTGATAAATGTAAGGGCACCTTTAAAGTTTCCTTTGTATTCACTTATGGACATGTCCCGTTGGGGTACAGGAACAGCAAATCGGGTACCTGCCACCACATATTCGGTGTTTTCCGTGATGAATGAGGAACTGTGGTTCCCTGCACTGTTGGGAACCTCGATGATCTCTGCTGTTTCAAAGGTGCTAAGATCGACCCTTGCAATACGCGGAGTATTGTTCCCATTTACAAAAATCCAGCGCCCATCCAATTCCCCATTGGTCTGGGATATGTCCGGATGGTGCAGGTCATCCCAGGGCACAAATCCATGGGAGGTGTTCAACATGGGGATGGTCTCTTCGGAATAGCCGTACCCCGATGTAGGGAACTGCGAGAATACTGGAATTTCCTTGAACATCCGCCCGGATGGCAATCCGTAAACGGTAAGGTTACCACTATATCCCCCGGAAAGGAAGGCGTAAAATTCATCCTGTTCCCCAGGAGCTACATAGACTTTTTCGGCGGCACTGGAGGACAGCGCCCCGTTTGAACTTTGGTTCTGTTGGCCACAGGAAACCAGCAACAAGGCCGTTCCCAAGGTCAGTATCAAATGGTGTTTTACTTTCATTGTGTTAGGATTTATTTGTTTTTTTGGTGTTAATCAGTTATTGGGCCGGAGGGAGGATGACCTTGTCCACAACATGGACAATTCCGTTTCCTGCAGGTACACTGGCAATGATCTTGGCTCCCCCTACAAAGACATCATCACCCTGCACCTCCACTATAACATTTTGATTATTGGCCTGTCCCAACTTCTTGAACTTTTTCAAAAAGTCCTTGGAATAGTTTCCCGGAGTTACATGATACTTAAGGATGTTGGCCAGGGCCTCTTTGTTCTCAGGTTTCAGAAGATCCTCCACGGTTCCTGCTGGCAATGCGTCAAAAGCGGCATTGGTTGGGGCGAATACCATTAGGGGGCCTGCATTGACAAGGGCATTCTCCAAATCTGCAGCCTGGACCGCTGCCACCAAAGTGCTATGGTCCGGTGATCCAAGTGCAATCTGGAGGACGTTGGGCGTGGATTCGTCGTCTTCGATAAAGGCCTGTCCTTTATTGCTCTCGATAATTGCTTCGGATGTATTTGGGTCGGAAGCTGTTGTTTCGTTCTGGGCCCTATCCTTACAGCCAATGTTAAATAGGAACAGTAAGGTCAGCCCGAGGGCACTGAGTTTAATGGTTGATTTCATATGGTTTAATTTAATGTCCTGAAGTATTCAAGAATGGCCCGTGCCTGCTCCTCGGTCAGCCCTTGGTTGGACATGGGCGACCCATTGAACTCTTGGAGCAAATCCCTGGCCAGTGGATCTTGTTGAACCATCTCCTGAGGGTTTAAGATCATATTCATGATCCATTCAGGGGTTCGTCTCTCAAGCACCCCATTGGGTGGTGGACCTATGAACTTTTTACCCACCCTGTGGCAGGCCAAGCACATTTGATCATAGATTTCCTTGCCGTTGGCGGCCATCGCCTGATCGATTTCCGGGGCCAATGTCACGGATTTGATAGGACCGACTCCTTTAGTGGACATATCAACACGTTCGGAGGCCTTGGTCTCCGTGGCTGAACTGGACTCGACCGGTTGTTCCGAAGTGGTCTTTTTCCGTTGCACACTAAAGCCATCCTCTTTCTTTTCCTCTTGTTTGCCTCCGCAGCCGATCATGATCAGCACGAAGAGTAATGTTATTCCTTTTACTATTGACTTCATTGGATAATGGTTAAATATTGGAGTCAAATGTAACTAGGGTTACTTATGGAAAATATGATTTAAATCATAAAAAGGATAAAAATGTCTTTTAATCTTTGTTTACATTCTATCACATGCTTTCCAATTCGTCAAAATATGCAATTAAAGGAGTGTTATACTTAGCCCTGAACTCCAATGAGAACCATAAAATCATGGTTAGGGATATGCACGGCATCGTGAATGTTCCCGAGTCATACTTAGCCAAACTGTTGCAAGAACTTTCTCGTCATGACGTCATTTCATCGGCAAGGGGCCCCAAGGGTGGATTTTATTTAAGTGATAATGATAGAAAAAGAACCTTGATGGATGTTGTTAAAGTCATTGATGGAGAAAAACGGGTAACCTCATGTGTTTTGGGATTGCGGAATTGTGATGTCGACAACCCCTGTGTGCTCCATAAACTTGTAGGTTCCAATAAAACTAACTTTATCAATGTTCTGGAAAGAACAACACTTCAGGATTTGATTGATGGAAAAAGAGAAATTGAAGAATTTTTCCCCTTATAGTGATTCTCTGTATCTCCTTCGGAATATTTTGATCCAGATGGTCCTTTTAGCTACATTTTTGCATCATCCTTACTTTGGGACCACATAATAATAGATGGGTAAAATTTCGGGGTAACGGCAAACGAAACGAAGTGGAGTGCTGCAAGCCTCACATCTCACAAGGTTTAACCTATTGGGGAAACAATCTGTCTTTTCGATGGTCCAATAACGACAAAACCTTGCAAATCAATAAGATAAGCAAGGTTTTGATTTTGTTTAAACTTTAACAGTGGGCGCTGAGGGATTCGAACCCCCGACCCCCTCGGTGTAAACGAGGTGCTCTGAACCAACTGAGCTAAGCGCCCATTCAATTTCCCAAATGGGAGTGCAAATATAGGATAGTTTTTGAATACCAAAAAGAAAAAAATAAAAAAGCGAAAAATATTTTTGACCAATAAATTGTTGTTTTCTCAAAGGCCGACCCAAAGGTGATTGCAGATTACTGTTTAAACCACTTCGGCCACCACAAAAGTGCTTCCGCCAACAAAGACCATATCCGTTTCATCAGCATTCGAAATGGCCATTTTAAGACCCTCTTGAACGGATTGAAACCCTTCGCCCTTCAAGCCTTGCTCTTTTGCCAAACTTTGTAATTGACCAACATCCAATCCCCTTGGCATGCTGGGTCGCACAAAATAATAGATTGCATCTTTCGGGAAGAGCTTTAATACACCCTGCACGTCCTTATCGTTCACAAACCCAAGCACAATGTGTAATTTAGAATACGATTGTTTGGCAATTTGGGCTAATACATATGTGAGGCCCTCTTTATTATGAGCAGTATCACAGACCACCAAAGGTGATTGCCGCAAAACTTGCCACCTCCCCATCAAACCTGTATTCGCCACTACACGTTGTAGCCCCTTAGCAATGGCTTCCTCGGGCACTTCAAAACCTTCCAACATTGTAATGGTGGCAATCACACCTTTGCAATTTCGCTTTTGATAATCCCCTAATAAATCCGTCGGGTAATCCCGTATGTTCTCATCTTCCGCAAAAACAATCTCGGATTTGAGTTGATGGGCGATCAACGAAAAAATAGTTTCCGTCTCCGGTTGTCGCTCACTGATTACCACAGGAACATTGGGCTTGATGATGCCCGCTTTTTCCAAGGCTATTTTTTCAATTGTATCCCCCAAAATTTGCATATGGTCCATACCGATATTGGTGATCAAGGAAACCTCAGGGGTTATGATGTTGGTAGAATCCAATCGACCGCCCAATCCAACCTCAATAACTGCAATGTCCACGTTTTCCTGGGCAAAATAGATAAAGGCCATACCAACGGTCATTTCGAAGAACGACAGCTTATGGTATTCCAAATAGGTTTTGTGGGCCGCAATGAATTCTGTCACGAACGCTTCGTCAACAACTTGACCATTGATTTTGATTCGCTCCCTAAAATCATTTAAGTGGGGAGAAGTATACAAACCAACCTTATAACCTGATTCCTGTAAAATGGAAGCCAACATGTGGCTGCTGGAGCCTTTGCCATTGGTTCCAGCAACGTGTATACTTTTGAATTTGTCTTCAGGATTGCCTAAATGGGCCGCAAAATGAAGGGTTTTGTCCAATTTGGCATTCAAGGCAGCAGCACCTTTTTGTTGGTACATGGGCAACTGGGCAAACATCCAGTCGAGGGTCTCTTTATAGGTCACTACTGTCCCAATTTAAAGTTGACCACCACAAAACCGATTTGTTGGGCCGGCGCATTGGAATCGAGGTTCCACTTGTGCATGAATGCAGTTTTTCTTGCAGGTTCCAGCAAACATGGCGCATTGTTGGTGGTACCTTTCACACCGGGTTCGGCCTTAATCACCCTACCCGATCTATCTACGGTTATCCTGACCACAACCCTGCCTTCCTCATTGCATTCCTGTCGTACTTTGCCACTATCCACCAAAGACCTGCCATTGAGGCCGTAACCTCCGGTTCCAGTTCCGCTTCCGGGAGCTCCATAGTACGTGGTGGCATAGGGATCACCGTCTGGCTGACCTTTATCCCCGGGTGTGTTATCGTTTCCTTCACTTCCGGTAGTTGTGCCATCGGATTGGCCGATACCGCCAATAAGGGCGTCAATATTCTTTTTCTTGGCCTCCTGTTCCTGTCGCTGGCGTTCTTCGGCCTCCCTTTTCTCCCTGGCTATGCGTTCCGCCTCTGCTTTGGCCTTTTCCGCTGCTTCGTCTGCCATTCGCTTGGCCTCCTCTTGTTGCTTTATTTTAATGGATTCCTCATCATTACTGGTCAATACCTTTTCAACCGGAGCCTCTTCGGTCACTGCCTCCTGAGGTTCGGCTGGTTGTACCTGCTCCACGGGTTGGCTCTCCACCTGTTTGGGTTCAGATCGAACTTTTTCCTTAGGTTGAACAGGCCCACTGCCAAAATCCATGGTACCGAAATTAACGGCAATACCATTTTCGATGGGTGGATCCAGATAGGTAAGTCCGATATAAAATAGCAATAACAATACAGCGCTTAACAGAAGTGTTGTTAGCGTGAAAGATTTTTTCTTGTGTCTCGTATCTAAAAATGCCATTATTTTGGCCGCACAGCCAAGATAACCTTGTAATTGTTCCGATTGGCAATGTCCATAACGTTGACCGCTTCCTTAATGGCCACGTTCTCCTCTGCCCTTAGAATGATTGTTGGCTTGTCTTGACCTTCAAGTGCCTTTTTTAATTCAATTTCAATGTATTCTTTACTGATCTGCTCGTTGTTCACAAAATATTTCAGATCCTTGTCGATGGTCACCGAAACATTCTGTGTGTTGGTGGATTTACCCTTTGCTTTGGGCAATAGTAAGTCCAGTGCATTCGGTGCATTGGAGGTCAACATGAAGAATACCAACAACAGAAATACAATGTCTGTCATTGACGACATACTGAACTCCGGGCTTATTTTATTTCTCCCCTTTAGTTTCATGGTTTAAAAACTATATGGGTTCGTTCAATAGGTCCAAAAACTCAACCGCATTGGCCTCCATTTGGTGCACCACCTTATCCGTACGGTTTACCAAGTGATTGTAACCGATATACGCAATGATACCGACCACCAAACCTGCCACCGTAGTGGTCATGGCCGTATAAATACCGGATGCCAAAGATCCCATTTCAGCCTGGCCACCACTGCTTGCCATTTCGTGGAATGCCAAAATCATACCAATTACGGTACCCAAAAAGCCAATCATGGGTGCAGCACCTGCAACGGTAGCCAACACACTTACATTCTTTTCCAATTTGTACACTTCAAGGGTTCCAGCGTTCTCGATGGAGGTATTGATGTCATCCAACGGTTTGCCGATTCGGGCCACCCCTTTCTCTATCAAGCGGGCCACTGGCGAATCGGTTTGGGCACATAACAACTTGGCAGCTTCCAACTTTCCGTTCATGACATGATCCCGGATCTGGTTCATGAAGTTCTTGTCGATCTTTGAAGCGGCCTTTATGGCAAAAATACGTTCGAAATAAATGTACAATGCTACGAATAGGAGCACGAAAAGCACCATGATGATCACGACACTACCGGTTCCTCCGTTAACAATAAGGTCGATTACGGAAAGGGTCTTCTCTTCTGATATAGAGGCCATTGCCTCTGCACCCTCCGCAGTTTCTTGAAAAATAATCATATAAAATCCCCAATTTAAGTTGCAATTATAACGGAGATTTTCGAGCTAAAGTATCTTTTAGAACAAATTTCGTAACAACATGAAGCATATAGCTCCACCAACAAAGCCTATTAGGGCCAACCACGAAATCTTTCTAAGGTACCAAAAGAAGTCTATTTTCTCCATTCCCATGGCCACCACACCGGCTGCAGATCCAATGATCAACATACTGCCCCCAGTTCCCGCGGAATAGGCAATGAAATGCCACAACTGGTCGTTCATCGGCTCGGAGAACATCCCCAAACTCGCTGCCACCAATGGTACGTTGTCAATAACCGCCGATCCAACGCCCAACAACAATATCACCAAGTCAGAAACATGGGTCGATGCCATTTCAGTGCCCATCAAAGGCATACCTTGTTTCAGTCCTTCTGCAAAATTGAACAACATGCCAAGAGACTCCAAAGCTGCTACAGCCATCAAAATACCCAAGAAAAAGAGGATACTCGGTAATTCAATCTTGGTCAGTGCCTTGTGCACTGGACTATGGTGTGCCGCTGCATCACTTTCATGATCCACTGACGAAATCGCAATCTTGGAGTTACTGAAAATTTCAGCAAAAGTGGCCACAATTGCCAAAGACAACATCATACCAACATATGGTGGCAAATGTGTAATGGTCTTAAAAATGGGCACGAAGATGATGGCACCCAATCCCAAATACAACATAATGGCACTAAATTTCGATTTGGATGGCTCTTCTTCCTCAGCTTCGATTTCCCCTTTAAATACAGGTAAAAAGGAAGCGATGAGCGAAGGGATTACCATACAGATCAACGATGGCAACAACAAGTGCTCAATAAGGTTGGCCGTTGTTACTTTTTTACCGATCCATAGCATGGTAGTGGTCACATCACCAATGGGCGACCAGGCACCACCTGCGTTCGCAGCGATAATGATCAAACCGGCATACCAAAGTCGTACATCCCTATCCTTCACAATTTTCTGAAGAATGGAAATCAAAACGATGGTTGCGGTTAGGTTATCGATGATGGCTGAAAGGATAAAAGCCAAAAAGGAGAATATCCAAAGAATCTTTTTCTTACTCCTTGTTTTTACAAAGGTTTTTATGGTAGCAAAGCCATCAAAATAGTCAATGATCTCCACAATGGTCATTGCCCCTAACAAGAACACCAAAATCTCAGATGTCTTTCCTAAATGGTGTAACAACGTCTCTTCCAGAAGCTCCATTTTCTCGGGATGCCCAAGTGCACCGAAATTCTCCATCAAATGGTGTTCACCCGAATCGAACCAGCTTGTAAATCCATCAATGCCAAAGGACATCAAGGCCCACATGATGGCCATCATGGCCAATGCAGGAATCAGTTTATCGATTTTTAAATTATGCTCGAGGGTTATTGCCAAATATCCAACAACAAAAATGACAACTAAAAGGGTCTCCATGTTAAGTTTGGTTTAATTAAGGAATTATGTTTCTGCGTAGTTATCTATGGCGCTAAAGATATTCAAAATGAGTTTTACGGCATAATCTTATCGCGAGAAAATATTGTGAAATTCCGATTATCGGAGCTACAAATTAGCCGATCGATTAAATCATTCGCATTTTATCGTAGTATTTTATAGAAATATGCTATTCAGAAGCTATATTTGCACTTTGTTTTTAGTTATTTTTCAGTTTTATGGACTTTACACTATCGGAAGAGCAATTAATGATCCAACAGGCAGCAAAGGATTTTGCCCAAAATGAACTTTTGCCTGGGGTGATCGAGCGTGATGAAACCCAAACATTTCCCAATGAGATCGTGAAAAAAATGGGCAATCTCGGCTTTATGGGAATGATGGTCAGTGAAAAATATGGTGGAAGTGGATTGGATACCCTTTCCTATGTTTTGGCCATGGAAGAACTTTCCAAAATCGATGCCTCGGCCTCGGTAATGGTGTCCGTGAACAATTCTTTGGTTTGCTGGGGACTTGAAGCCTATGGCACCGAAGCACAAAAAGAAAAATACTTGTCACGATTGGCCACAGGCGAAATTATCGGGGCCTTTTGTTTGTCCGAACCAGAAGCGGGCAGTGACGCTACATCCCAAAAGACCACCGCAATTGATAAAGGTGACCACTACATATTAAACGGTACCAAAAACTGGATTACCAACGGCAATAGAGCCGAAGTGTATTTGGTGATTGCACAAACCCACGTAGAAAAAGGACACCGAGGCATCAATGCCCTAATTGTGGAAAAAGGGATGGAAGGTTTTGAAATCGGTCCTAAAGAAAACAAATTGGGCATTCGCGGTAGTGATACCCATTCCTTGTTGTTCAACGATGTTAAAGTACCCAAGGAAAATCGAATCGGTGAAGATGGCTTCGGTTTTAAATTTGCCATGAAAACCTTGGCCGGAGGTCGAATCGGAATTGCCGCCCAAGCACTGGGGATTGCGGCAGGCGCTTACGAACTTGCCCTAACCTACTCCAAACAGCGAAAAGCATTTGGCACCGAAATAGCCAACCATCAAGCCATCGCCTTCAAATTGGCTGATATGCACACCAAAATCCAAGCGGCTCGACATTTGGTCTACCAAGCGGCTTGCGATAAAGATTCCAATAATGATTATGATTTATCCGGGGCAATGGCGAAGCTATATGCCTCCGAAGTAGCCATGGAAACTGCAGTGGAAGCAGTACAAATCCACGGTGGCAATGGCTTTGTAAAGGAATATCACGTGGAACGATTGATGCGGGATGCCAAAATCACCCAAATTTATGAGGGCACCTCAGAAATCCAAAAAATCGTGATTTCCCGAAGTATCCTGAAAGACTAAAACCAATACCCCCTCGCAAAACGAGGGGGTACTTGTTTAAATATCTTATTTTTTATTTAGTACTCCCCTATTTCCCATAGCAAGAATGGGAAAAAACCATATCACTCCTCTAAGCGCTACCCATATCAAGGGGACAATCCATTTACTACCCTGCTTTTTGAGATAATGATAATTTACTATTACTCAAATTTTCAATTTGAATATTATTTAACCTTTTTATCCAAATGCTGATTATTTAATTGATAATCAGTAAATACCTTAATGTTTATTCATCGTTTTTGATATTTTTGAAGAAATTCGTTAATGATGAAATTGGAAAAACAAGGTCTATACCTACCCGAATTTGAGCATGACAACTGTGGAGCAGGTTTCATCTGTAGCCTAAAAGGTAGAAAATCCAACGACATAATACATAAAGCCCTCGAGATCCTGGATAAACTGGAACACCGAGGTGCAGTGAGTTCCGATGGTAAAACCGGTGATGGTGCAGGCATCCTTATAGATGTTCCACACGCCTTTTTTACCGACGTGTGCAAATTCAGCCTTCCAGAAGCAGGAGAATATGCGGTGGGTAACGTGTTTCTTCCCCAAAAGGACAACCAACGTGACTATTGCATCAAGATACTTGAGGAAAGTGTGGCGCAGCAAGGCCTTCAGCTATTGGGATGGCGCGATGTACCAGTAAACCGATCGGTACCCGGAAGGATTGCTGCAGAAACCGAACCCTATGTAAAACAGGTTTTTATTGGTAAAGGGGAAGCCTTGGACGATTTCCAGTTCAATCTAAAGCTTTTTATTGCCCGGAAAATTACGGAGCATGCCATTTTAAAAAGTAAACTGTCGCAAAGCCAGTTTTTCTATTTGCCCAGCCTCTCCACCAAGATTATCATATTTAAAGGGCTATTGGTACCAAAAGACATCAGCAGGTATTATGAGGACCTTTTGGATCCCCGTGTGGTCACCCGCTTGGCATTGGTACACCAACGTTTCTCCACCAACACTTTTCCTACTTGGGATTTAGCCCAGCCCTTCCGTTATATGTGCCATAATGGTGAAATCAACACGCTTAGGGGCAACGTCTCCCGCATGCGCTCGCGCGAAGAATTAATGAAGAGCGATTGGTTTGGGGATGATATCAAAAAGATTTTGCCTATAGTCTTGCCAGGAAAATCGGATTCGGCCAGTATGGATATGGTAGTAGAACTGTTGTTGATGACCGGAAGATCGCTTCCAGAGGTGATGATGATGTTGGTTCCCGAAGCTTGGGAAAAAAATACCGAAATGTCCGAGGCCAAAAAGGCATTTTACGAATACAATTCCTGTTTAATGGAACCCTGGGACGGCCCTGCCTCCATACCGTTTACCGATGGCAACTACATCGGCGCCGTTTTGGATCGAAATGGCCTACGCCCCTCCCGTTATTCGGTAACCAAGAAAGGCTATGTGATCATGTCTTCCGAAACGGGAGTGGTAGAGCTAGATCCTGAAGATATTGAATTGCACGGCAGATTGGAGCCCGGTAAAATGTTCTTGGTGAACATGGAGGAAGGTCGAATCGTGAACGACGAGGAGATCAAGGAGGCCATTGCCAAAAAATATCCTTATAAAGAGTGGTTGAAAAAAAATCTAGTCCATCTCCGAGACATTCCCTATAACGATTGTCCTGTTTTCTTCGGAGAATTCCCATTGAAAACCAGACGTGCCGCTTTTGGATACACCCATGAAGATATCAATACCATCATCATGCCCATGGCAGAGCAAGGCAAGGAGCCTATTGGTTCCATGGGGTCGGACACACCTATTGCCGTATTGTCCGAAAGGCCACAATTGATATACAATTATTTCAAGCAATTGTTCGCTCAGGTAACCAACCCACCTTTGGATGGTATCCGCGAAGAATTGATTACCGACATCAGCCTAACGTTGGGCAGTGACCACAATATCTTTGAATTTTCGGAACTGCATTGCCGTAAACTGAAAATCCAAAATCCTGTGATTTCCAAAGAGGATTTGGACAAGATCAAAAATTACGATGCGAGTCCAGACTATAAGGTAGTTTCCATTTCCATCCTTTATGAAATTGAAAAAGGGCACAATGGTTTGGAGGAAGCGTTGGATTCGGTGCTTTCACAAGCCGTAAAGGCCATAGATGATGGCGCCAATATCATCATCCTATCGGACCGAATGGTGAGTACCGAAATGGCTGCGATTCCTGCCTTGTTGGCCTGTTCCTATGTAAACAGTGGCCTGCAGCGCATGGGCAAGCGCTCCAAATTGAGCATCATCATCGAATCGGCCGAACCACGTGAGGTGCATCATTTTGCCCTGTTGTTCGGTTTTGGTGCAAGTGCCATAAACCCCTATCTCGTAAACGAAATCATCGGTGAACAGATCACCGAGAACAATATCACAGAATTCACTTTTGACGAAGCCATCAAAAATTACAACAAAGCCATAGGCAAGGGCATTTTAAAAGTGATGAACAAAATTGGGATCTCCACCTTGAATTCCTATCGTGGCTCCCAACTATTCGAATGCATTGGCATCAACACCAAAGTGGTGGAAAAATATTTCCCGAACACGCCGACAAGGATTCAGGGCATAGGCCTTTATGAAGTAGAAAAGGAAATAGCCAGACGCCACAAAAAAGCATTCAAAACCCAGGAATTAGCAGCCAATCTTGATATTGAGGTTGGTGGCGAGTACCGATGGCGAAGGAATGGCGAAAAGCACATGTTCAATCCATTGACGATCGCCAAACTTCAAAAATCGGTACGCAATAACGAGCCGGAAACCTATAAAGAGTATTCCGAATTGGTGAATGAGCAATCCAAAAACCTGATGACCATCCGTGGTTTGTTCGAATTTTCGAATTATGACCCGATTCCATTGGAGGAGGTGGAACCTTGGACCGAAATTGTAAAGCGGTTCAAGACCGGGGCCATGTCCTACGGAAGTATCAGCAAGGAAGCACATGAAAATCTAGCGATTGCCATGAACCGAATCGGTGGGAAAAGCAATTCTGGTGAAGGAGGAGAAGATCCGGCTCGTTTTTATAGAAGTCAAACTGGCGATTGGAAAAACAGTGCCATCAAACAGGTCGCATCCGGTAGGTTTGGAGTAACCTCCAACTATTTGGCCAACGCCCAGGAAATACAAATCAAAATGGCCCAAGGTGCCAAACCGGGTGAAGGTGGACAGTTGCCCGGACCGAAGGTAAATCCGGCCATTGCCAAAACAAGAAATTCCACCCCATATGTGGGATTGATTTCGCCGCCTCCCCACCACGATATTTATTCCATAGAAGATCTCTCTCAGTTGATCTATGATTTGAAATCGGCCAACCGGGAGGCCCGAATCAACGTGAAATTAGTCTCCGAAGTGGGTGTCGGAACGGTAGCAGCCGGTGTGGCCAAAGCCAAGGCCGATGTTATCTTGATATCAGGTTTCGATGGTGGAACGGGAGCCTCTCCCCTTACCTCTCTGAAGCATGCCGGACTTCCATGGGAATTGGGTATTGCCGAGGCACAACAGACACTTGTTTTGAATGATCTTCGAAACAGGGTCGTGCTCGAATGTGATGGCCAGCTGAAAACCGGTAGGGATGTGGCCATCGCCTGTCTATTGGGCGCCGAGGAATTCGGATTTGCGACCGCACCATTGGTGGCCTCTGGCTGCATTATGATGCGCGTTTGCCATTTGAATACTTGTCCTGTTGGGATTGCCACCCAAAATCCAGAGTTGCGCAAAAAATTCCAGGGCAAACCGGAACACGTGGTTAATTACATGTACTTCGTGGCCCAGGAACTTCGAGAAATCATGGCCAAATTGGGCTTCCGTACCGTGAATGAAATGGTGGGGCAGGTACAAAAATTGGATCGCAAAAAGGCATTGGAGCATTACAAGGCCGCTGGAATCGATTTAACACCCATTTTGTACCAAGTGGATGTACCGGAAGGCACCAAATTACACAACACCGAAAAACAGCAGCACGATATCAACACATCCATCGAATTCGATATTATTGCCAAGGCTCACCCCGCTCTATTCCGGAAGGAGAAGACCTCATTGGACTTCCCCATCCACAATACCGATAGGGCCGTGGGTGCCATTATCAGCAATGAAATTTCAAAAATCTACGGTGCGGACGGATTGCCCGACAACACCCTAAAATTGAACTTTACCGGTTCGGCAGGGCAAAGTTTCGGGGCATTTGCCACCAAAGGATTGACCATGGTGGTCAATGGAAATACCAACGACTATTTGGGCAAAGGATTATCTGGTGCCAAGCTGATTGTCAAAGTACCTTTCAAATCAACATTTAAACCCGAAGAAAATATCATAATCGGCAACGTAGCCCTATATGGTGCCACATCTGGAGAAGCCTACATCAATGGAAAAGCAGGCGAACGTTTCTGTGTCAGGAATTCGGGGGCCAAAGCCGTGGTTGAAGGTATCGGTGATCACGGTTGTGAATACATGACCGGCGGTGTCGCTGTCATTTTGGGTAATGTGGGCCGGAACTTCGGCGCGGGTATGAGCGGTGGTATCGCCTATGTGTACAATAAAGATGGGTCCTTCGAAAAACGATGTAATGGGGAAAGCTTGAACCTTTTACCCGTAGAAGAAGACAAAGACATTAAAGAGCTTCGTGAATTGATCGAAAACCATTACAACGCCACATTGAGTCCCTTGGCGCAGGAACTATTGGAAAACTGGGAGAAAGTGTTACCGAAGTTCATTAAAGTATTCCCAGAAGAATATCGCCAAGCTTTGATTCGATTGGAACAAGAAAAAATGGAAACCTTATAATTTTTGAGCAATGGGAAAGACAACAGGATTTTTGGAATTTGACAGGAAGGTCGAGGCCTATGTAACTGTCGAGGAGCGCATCAAAAACTACAAGGAATTCACCAAGCCGCTCAAAGCAAACGAACTCAAAAACCAAGGTGCTCGATGCATGGACTGTGGCATTCCCTTTTGTCATAGTGGGTGTCCATTGGGCAACTTGATACCGGATTTTAATGATGCCGTCTATCAAGGCAAATGGGAAAAAGCGGCCAAAATATTGCATTCCACCAACAATTTCCCAGAGTTCACAGGACGTCTATGTCCAGCACCCTGCGAGGAAGCCTGCGTTTTGGGCATCAATGAAGACCCCGTATCCATCGAGAATATTGAAAAAAACATCGTGGAAACGGCCTTTAAAAATGGATGGATAACCCCAGAGCCTCCAATCAAGCGAACAGGCAAGAAAGTGGCCATTATTGGTTCGGGTCCTGCTGGACTGGCCGCCGCCCAACAATTGAACCGGGCCGGACATGCAGTCACCGTATTTGAGCGGGACGAAAAGGTAGGAGGTTTGTTGCGCTATGGTATTCCTGACTTTAAAATGGAAAAAAACGTCATCGACAGAC
>NZ_RZMY01000004.1:0-2500 GCF_003992615.1 Flagellimonas beolgyonensis | reverse complement strand
AGTTCAGCGGGTTCGCCCACCTTGCGGTGTGACTGGCCTTCAACCAGCCGGGTTGCCCCATTCGGACACCCACGGATCAATGCTCATGTGCAGCTCCCCGTGGATTTTCGCAGCTTATCGCGTCCTTCGTCGCCTCTGAGAGCCCAGGCATCCCCCATACGCCCTTCTTTTGCTTGTCGCACCTGTACCTAAGTACAAATGCCCTCTCGTAATCCTTATATATTCTATTCTACTTCGTGTTTCTTCTTTTGACTTCGCCATGATGGTAAAACCATCACGCTCCGTCCCAATATGTCAATGAACTTTCTGGCACACCGCCACACCGATCGGTGGACGGCACTTGCCGTGGTGGAGAATAAGGGAGTCGAACCCTTGACCTCCTGCGTGCAAGGCAGGCGCTCTAGCCAGCTGAGCTAATTCCCCAGTCTAGTTGATTGTTGTTCGTTGTTCGTTGATCGTAATCTCCATCAACCATCAACCAAGAACCAACAACTGGTGTCTCAACTTCCAGAATTTCCTATTCAATACTTTTTTAAAGAACTTTTATAAACCTTGAACCCAAAACTCAAAACTTATAACCGCGGCTTCGCCGCTTCCGTAGTCTCAGGCAGACTCGAACTGCCGACCTCTACATTATCAGTGTAGCGCTCTAACCAGCTGAGCTATGAGACTGTCTTGGCCTTTTCTTGCCAGTATATCAACAAACATATCATAAACGACAGCACAAAGATAAAAGGACCACCTCGTGCGGGACCCCCGTCTCCGGGCGTCTCTTTCTCTAGAAAGGAGGTGTTCCAGCCGCACCTTCCGGTACGGCTACCTTGTTACGACTTAGCCCTAGTTACCGATTTTGCCCTAGGCCGCTCCTCGCGGTGACGGACTTCAGGCACTCCCGGCTTCCATGGCTTGACGGGCGGTGTGTACAAGGCCCGGGAACGTATTCACCGGATCATGGCTGATATCCGATTACTAGCGATTCCAGCTTCACGGGGTCGAGTTGCAGACCCCGATCCGAACTGTGACCGGTTTTGTAGATCCGCGCCCCCTTGCGGGGTGGCTTCCCTCTGTACCGGCCATTGTAGCACGTGTGTGGCCCAGGACGTAAGGGCCGTGATGATTTGACGTCGTCCCCACCTTCCTCACGGTTTGCACCGGCAGTCCCGTTAGAGTCCCCATCTTTACATGCTGGCAACTAACGGCAGGGGTTGCGCTCGTTATAGGACTTAACCTGACACCTCACGGCACGAGCTGACGACAACCATGCAGCACCTTGCAGGCAGTCCGAAGAAAGGGATGTCTCCACCCCATGCAGCCTGCATTTAAGCCCTGGTAAGGTTCCTCGCGTATCATCGAATTAAACCACATGCTCCACCGCTTGTGCGGGCCCCCGTCAATTCCTTTGAGTTTCATTCTTGCGAACGTACTCCCCAGGTGGGATACTTATCACTTTCGCTTGGCCACGGAGACCGAGGTCCCCACAGCTAGTATCCATCGTTTACGGCGTGGACTACCGGGGTATCTAATCCCGTTCGCTACCCACGCTTTCGTCCATCAGCGTCAGTACATGGTTGGTCACCTGCCTTCGCGATCGGTGTTCTATGTGATATCTATGCATTTCACCGCTACACCACATGTTCCGGCAACCCCACCATGACTCAAGACCTGCAGTATCAAAGGCAATTTTATGGTTGAGCCACAAACTTTCACCCCTGACTTACAGGCCCGCCTACGGACCCTTTAAACCCAATGATTCCGGATAACGCTCGGACCCTCCGTATTACCGCGGCTGCTGGCACGGAGTTAGCCGGTCCTTATTCTTACGGTACAGTCAGCCGCCTACACGTAGGCGGGTTTCTTCCCGTATAAAAGCAGTTTACAACCCATAGGGCCGTCATCCTGCACGCGGCATGGCTGGATCAGTCTTCCGACCATTGTCCAATATTCCTCACTGCTGCCTCCCGTAGGAGTCTGGTCCGTGTCTCAGTACCAGTGTGGGGGATCCCCCTCTCAGGGCCCCTAACCATCGTTGCCTTGGTAAGCCGTTACCTTACCAACTAGCTAATGGTACGCATGGCCATCCCTGTCCGATAAATCTTTAACCGCAATATCATGCGATATCGCGGTACCATGGGGCATTAATCCAAGTTTCCCTGGGCTATTCCCCTGACAGGGGCAGGTTCCATACGCGTTCCGCACCCGTGCGCCGGTCGCCGGCGGATAAGCAAGCTTATCCCCGCTGCCCCTCGACTTGCATGTGTTAGGCCTGCCGCTAGCGTTCATCCTGAGCCAGGATCAAACTCTTCATTGTATTTCCTTGAATGTCTGTCCGACACCCGGAAAACCGAAGTCCCCGCATCAAAATGGTTCTTATTCTCTTTACGCTGTCGTTACAATATGTATATGAACTTCTTCTTCAATTTTTCCGAAAAAAAATTGGCCAAATGACCAAATCCCCTCTCGAAAACAACCCAGCCTCATCAGCTAAGCGGGTGCAAATATA
>NZ_RZMY01000003.1:2500-606264 GCF_003992615.1 Flagellimonas beolgyonensis | reverse complement strand
TACAACCAGGTGCACGCCTGCAAGAACGTCTACGTGACCGACGGGGCCTTCATGACCTCGGCCAGCTGCGTGAACCCATCGCTCACCTATATGGCATTTACCGCAAGGGCCGCAAACCACGCGGCACAGGAACTCAAAAAAGGAAACATATAATGGAAAGAAGATCAGCACTCAAGAACATGGGATTGGCCTTCGGCTACGCCGTGGCCACCCCCACACTGTTAAGCCTGCTGCAGAGCTGCAAGGACAAGCCGGCCTATGCCGAATGGGTCCCCGGCTTTTTGAGCAGGGAACAGGGCCAGGCCCTGGCCCGCACCGTGGACGTGATCCTTCCCAAGACCGATACCCCCTCGGCCACCGAGGTGAACGTGCACGCCTTCATCGATGCCTACCTGGACGAGGTGATGCCCCTTGAACAACGGGACTACGTGATGATGAAGATGGAGCGGTTCTACGCCAAGGTCCTGGAGGGCTCCGGCAAGGAGAACCTTTCGGAGATAGAGGCAGGGGACATCGAGCCGGTGTTGGCCACCTACCTGCGCAAGCGCACCGATGAGGAGGAGGAGCTGCACATGGAGGCGGTGATGAACTATATGCAGGCCGTCATGGAGGGCGGCGAGGCCACCCTGGACGACGAGGTGGCGCGCTTCACCTTTGCCAACGAACTGAGGGACCTGGCCACATGGGCCTACAAGTCCTCGGAGTACGTGGGCGAGGAGGTGCTTGCCTACCTTCCCATACCCGGGGAGTACATCGCCTGTGGCGACCTGGACACCCTTACCGGTGGAAAGGCCTGGTCGGAATAGCAAAAGTTCAACCAAGCATAAAACAAAGAGCCTCCCGATCGGGAGGCTTTTTTTATGGCTGAATTTAAAACTGAAGTTCAATCATTTAAAAGTATAATGGATTAAAAAATTTGTCTTTTAAAGGCATCTTATTTTCAAAACCACAGAAATTACATGAAGATATTCAATTGGACATCCTTCAATTTAATTTCCTGAACGTAATTGCGTAAATTTCAGTTCCAATAATAACTAATTCAAAAAAATGACATTTAGAACCACAAACCTCAAATCGGTGCTGTTTGCTGCAGCACTTACTTTGGCCAGTAGTTCCTTTTCCGTGGCACAACAAGTACCATCGCCCAAAGATGTGTACGGTTTTCGGGTAGGGGACGATTACAAATTGGCCGATTATGCCCAAATCGAAGATTACCTGACGAAATTGGACCAAGCCTCTGATCGAGTTAAGAAAATTGAGATTGGCGAAACAGTGCTGGGACGAAAAATGTATTTGCTCTTCATTTCCACGGAAGCCAATTTGGCCCAACTGGATAAATGGAAAAACATCAGCACCAAGTTGGCCCGTGCCACCGTGGATGATGCCGAGGCTGTACAACTGTCCCAAGAAGGAAAGGCCATAGTTTGGATAGATGGGGGTATGCACTCCACCGAACTGGCGCACGGGCAAATGACCTCCGAGTTGGCCTATACCTTGGCTACTTCCGAAACCGCAGAAATGCAAAAAATCCGGGAAAATGTGATCACCCTCCTTATGCCGGTTATGAATCCGGATGGGTTGGATATTGTAGTGGATTGGTACCGCAAAAATATGGGTACGCCATACGAAACCTCGCGCCCACCGATTCTATACCATTATTATATGGGTCACGATAATAACAGGGACTGGTTCATGAACAATATGCCCGAAACCTATAACGTGACCAAAATCTTGTACAACGAGTGGTACCCACAAATTGTGTACAACCACCATCAATCCTCACCGGCTTGGACCAAGATTTCCATTCCGCCCTATGCAGACCCCGTAAATCCAAAAATTCATCCTGCGGTTACAGCTGGGGTAAGTGAAGTGGGTTCTGCCATGTCCAAACGTTTTTCATTGGAAAACATGCCCGGAGCCATTGCAGACAACTTTTACACCATGTTCTGGAACGGAGGGGGGCGTACGGTTCCCTATTATCACAACATGATCGGGATCTTGACCGAAACTGGTCATACCACCCCGACACCACGGTTTTATGATCCCGAAAAATTACCCAAGACCGTGGCTGGTGGAACCCCAACAGATGGTACGGACATCATGTATCCCGACCCATGGAAGGGCGGAGAATCACACTTTCGCGATGCTGTGGATTATATGTTGACCGCTACTTGGGCCACTTTGGATTTGGCAGCGGACCGTAAGGAGAATTACCTCTACAATATATATAAGATGGGCAAGTCTGCCATTGATAAAGGCACTACCGAAGGACTGTATGCCTACATCATCGATAAGAACCAATGGGATGCCTTCGAATCCGTTAACCTGATCAATGTTTTGTTGCGCGGGGGCGTAGAAGTGGAACAGGCCACCAAAGACTTTACCGTAAACGACAAAAAATACGAAAAAGGGTCCTTTGTAATCTATACAGGACAAGCATTTAGGCCCTATTTGATGGATCTGATGGAGAAGCAAAACTACCCGACCCGTTTCCAATACCCTGGTGGCCCACCGGATACGCCGTATGATTTGGCAGGATGGACGCTGCCTCTTCAAATGGGCATCGAAGTGGATCGCGTTGCCGAACCATTTAAGGCCCCGACCGAGAAAGTGTCCGGCTTGGTGGGTTATTACGAAGGAAGTGTAAATAGAAGCGGTTCTTTTGGATATGCATTGAATGTGAACACCAATGCATCGGTGGCCGCGACCAATAAAATATTGAAGGCCGGCGGTACGGCTTACAAGGCCATGACCGGTTTCAAAGCCGGCAAGGTCGATTTTCCCGCAGGATCTTTTGTGGTTTCCGGCGATAAAGCGTTGATGGAATCCTTGGCCAATGAATATGGATTGGAGTTTACCGGATTGATGGCCAAACCCGAAGTACAATTGACCAAGATCCATCTACCCAAAGTGGGATTGTACAAATCTTGGGTGGCCAATATGGATGAAGGTTGGACCCGCTTCGTGATGGATGAATATGCCTTTGATATGGACACCTTGCACGATGCCGATATCAAGACAAAAGACCTATCCAAATACGATGCAATCATTATACCTTCCCAACGGCCAAAATCTATTTTGCACGGGCACAGTGTGTTGGACATGCCCGAGAAATTTACCGGAGGAATTGGTTTGGACGGTTCCATGGCTTTGAGCACCTATGTGAAAAATGGAGGCACCCTAATTACCTTTGACGAAGCCAGTGATTTTGTGATTGAACAATTTGGTCTACCCTTGCGCGATGCAGTGGAAGGGGCGGACAGCAAGAACTTCTTTATACCCGGATCCTTGATCCGAACCGGAATCGACACCAAAAATCCGTTGGCATTTGGTATGAAGGACACCGTGGCCGTTTCCTTTAACCGTAGCCGAGCGTTTGTGATCGACAAGCAGAGCAAAACTGGCGAAGGGGGCAAGGAGGATATTAAAGATGCCCCTGCACCTGATGTGAAGGTCATTGCCACCTATGCGGCCAAAAACCTGCTGATGAGCGGTTGGGCCATGGGCGAAGAGCGCTACATTGCCAAAAAACCGGCCATGGTGGAAGCGAAATACGGCAAGGGATCATGCATTTTGTTTGCCTTTAGACCCCAATTCCGTGGGCAGCCAAGAGGCACCTACAAACTGATTTTCAATGCCATTTACCAAGGCGCTTCGGAATAGCAAATTAACAACATGTTGAATAGTATACACCCCATTGATCAGTGGGGTGTTTGTTTTAGTCCCGAAACCAACTCCATTCCAATGTTTCGGTCTCAATTAGTTCTTGCTTAAAATTGTATTCTGGATCGAAGGCTTCACTAGTTAATAGCTGCGTAACGGATTTTAGGTCGAAATTGTTGACAATTCGTTCAAATAGTTCTTTTGCCAATCCAATCCCAGATTCAAGTACATACCAATAATTGGTTGTAACATAGCCTTCCTCTGACTCCCAAATGTAGGTTTCCCTTCCAATCCAGCTTCCAATATTGTTTTTAAAAAGTTGAAGTGACAACATTGGCAGTGCGGCATCATATCTTTCCCAATCATCATTGTTGGCGCTTTTGTGAATTTCCAAATCCACCCTTATAAGATTATCAAATTTTTCCATTCAGAAATACTTTGTCATCACAATGTAGCGTATTACATGCTTTTTAGTCAATCGAATTGATAAATGGGGTATTACAATTGATGAAGAATCATTTAGTAGGAATAGTTGGTTTAAATCAATGATAGAATCAATGGGTCGTATTATCTGAAAAGAATTGCAATGGCCCCAATGGCGGTGACCACCAATATAAAACGCTTGTAGTTTTTTTCGTTGATTTTTTTCACCAAAAACACCCCCAGTAACAATCCGGCAAAAATGGCAGGTAGCAACCGCAGGTTAATCGCCAGACTTTCGGCAGAAATGGTTTCCCACACCCAAATATGGAAGGGCAACTTGAAGAGGTTGGTGATCAAAAACAGCCACGCTGCCGTGCCCACGAACTCGTTTTTGGGCAACCGCATGGCCAAAAAGAAGATATTGGTGAAGGCCCCCGCCAAATTCCCGATCATGGTACAAATGCCGGCCAAAATCCCCATGGAGCCAGAAAACAACCAATGACTCGGCACACTTTCCGATTTTCTTCGGTCCCACCACAGCAAAAGCCCCAAACTCAAAAAGATGACGATCACCATCCCCCATTTGAATTCCTGTTCGGGCAGATCCTTGCCCACATAAACCCCGATCAATATCCCGGCAATCATCCAAGGAATAAATTTTAAGATGTATTTCCATTGCGTATGGCGGTTATAATAAATCACTGCAAACACATCGCCCACCAGCAATAAGGGAATAAAAAGTCCGGTCGAGGCTCGTGAACCAAAAGCCAACGCCATAAGCGTTACGTTAAAAATGGACATGCCCTTCAACCCAGCTTTGGAGATACCCATCAAAAAAACCGCGGTCGCTGCCATGGTCCAGGCGGCAATCGAAATATCGGATAGGGAAAAAAGTAACATGGGGAAATATTGGTCGTATACAAAAGTAGCCCAAAAAAGCTATCTTTAGCTGCAGCCAAACTAAACAAATGAAACTAGAACTTTTAGATTACATCATCATCTTTGGGTTTTTTGCCCTTGTACTTTTCATCGGAATTTACGTTTCCAAAAAATCGGGACAGAGTTCAACGGAATACTTTTTATCGGGACGTAGCATGCCCTGGTGGCTGTTGGGATTGTCCATGGTCGCCACTACCTTTTCTACGGACACCCCAAATTTGGTGACCAATTTGGTGCGCTCCAACGGTGTTTCCGGAAACTGGGGCTGGTGGTGTTTTTTATTGACAGGGATGTTGACTGTTTTTGTGTACGCAAAGCTTTGGCGGAAATCGAACGTTAATACAGATCTGGAGTTTTATGCCATACGATATGGAGGTAAACCGGCCCGTTTTTTAAGAAAGTTCCGGGCGATTTATCTCGGGGTGCTTTTTAATGTGATCACTATGGCATCCGTTACGTTGGCAGCCATAAAAATTGGGGGCGTCATGTTGGGGCTGGATCCTTGGGTGACGGTGGTAAGCGCTGGCCTTATTACTGTAATTTTTAGTGCCCTTGGAGGGTTCAAGGGAGTGGTCTACAGTGATTTCTTTCTATTTTTTGTGGCGATGGCAGGGGCCATTGGCGCCGCAATCTATCTTGTCAATTTGCCAGAAGTAGGGGGATTACAGGCTGTGTTGGAAAATGAAAATGTAAAAGGAAAGTTGAGCATACTTCCCGATTTCAACGATAAAAAAGCATTGATTACCGCGTTGGTTATTCCTTTGGCGGTGCAATGGTGGAGTTCATGGTACCCTGGCGGCGAACCGGGCGGCGGTGGCTATATTGCACAGCGAATGTTGGCGGCCAAAAATGAAAATCATGCCATTGGTGCCACCTTCTTTTTTAATATCATGCATTATGCCCTTCGGCCATGGCCATGGATTTTGGTCGCGTTGGCATCGTTGGTGGTCTATCCCGACATTGCCAGTATTCATGAGGCGTTTCCAAATGTAACGGAAGATAAATTGGGCCATGACTTGGCCTATTCCGCCATGATGACCAAATTGCCCACTGGGCTTTTGGGCATTGTGTTGGCCTCCCTCGTTGCCGCATACATGTCCACTATTTCCACCCAATTGAACTGGGGGTCTTCCTATATCGTGTATGATTTTTATAAACAACAGATCAACCCGGAGGCTACCGAAAAACAAATGGTGAATGTAGGAAGGATATCCACGGTATTGTTGATGGTGTTAAGTGCATTTTTGGCACTGGCCCTTCAAGATGCCATGGGTGTGTTCAACTTGCTGTTGTCCTTTGGTGCGGGAACGGGACTAATTTTCATTTTGCGTTGGTTCTGGTGGCGTATCAATTCTTGGAGTGAAATTACAGCCATGTTCTCTTCTGGAATTTTGGCGGTTTTGTTGGAAACCACCTCGTTGCGGGCATTTTTGTTCGCCCCAGAAACCGGAGTCTTTCCAGATTGGGCCGATTTGCCGTTCATCATGGTGGTGACCAGTATTATTTGGTTAACGGCCACTTTTGTGACCCAACCCGAAAGCAAAGAGGTGCTCCGTAGTTTCTATATAAAAATTCAACCGGGAGGGCCAGGTTGGTCCAAAGTGGTGAAGGAGGCCAATGAAGACCAAGTGGAAATCGTCAAGACCAATGAAAAGTGGAGTGTGCCCTCAGGAATCAAGGCCATGCTAGCAGGCGTGGTATTGATCTACTCCATTATGTTTGCCACCGGATATTGGATTTATGGAAGGCACCAATTGGCCATTGGCCTGACAGCTTTGGTTGTAGTGTCTGCTTTTGTGCTGTTAAAGGTATGGCGGGGAATGAAGAACGTGTTTTAACTACGCAATTCCAGTAGCCGGGCCACATATTTGCCGACCACATCAAATTCCAAATTCACGGTCGACCCAACTTTATAGGTATGGAAACGTGTGTGCTCGTACGTATAAGGTATGATGGCCACGCTGAAACTATCTTTTTTGGAATCGACCACGGTTAAGCTAACCCCATCTACGGTAATGGAACCTTTCTCAATGGTCACGTTGTTTAGTTTGGAATCGTATTCAAAACCAAACACCCAGCTACCATCTTGTTCTGAAATGGATGAGCAAATTGCTGTTTGGTCCACATGGCCCTGTACGATATGTCCATCCAAACGGGCGCCGAGCACCATGGCACGCTCCAAGTTAATGGCGTCACCCACGGCCAGTTCTCCAAGGTTCGTCTTGTTCAGGGTCTCTTCAATGGCAGTAACGGTATATTGCTCGCCCTCTATGGCAACCACCGTCAAGCAAACCCCATTATGGGCCACACTTTGGTCGATTTTCAATTCGGAGGTGATGTTGGAGGATACGGTAAGGTGTAGATTGCCCCCTTCTTTTTCCAGCTTTTCAACTTTCCCCAAAGTCTCTATGATACCCGTGAACATGTGAATTATTATTTGACTAGTTTTGTAGTGCAAAAGTAGCCATATGGCAATTATTATATGGAGGAAAATCAAAAAATAAAGCTTGGAATTTCCATTGGGGACATCAACGGTATTGGGTGCGAAGTAGCACTTAAGACCTTTGAGGATGAACGAATGTTGGAATTTTGTACCCCGATCATTTTTGCGTCAAACAAGACCATTTCACAACAGAAGGGTGATCTGAACATCGATATCACCTTCAACGGGGTAAGGGAAGCCTCGCAAGCCATCGATGGAAAGATCAATATCGTGAACGTGTGGAAGGAGGTGCCCACCATCGAATATGGCCAAGCCACCAAAGCGGGCGGGGAATATGCCATCAAATCGTTGAAAGCTGCTGTCAAAGCGTTGAAGGAAGGAGCCATTGATGTTTTGGTGACCGCCCCTATCAATAAGAACAATATACAGTCTGAAGAATTCAAGTTTCCCGGCCATACCGATTATTTGGCTCAGGAACTGAAAGGGGAGAGCCTCATGTTCATGGTTGCGGATACGCTTCGAGTGGGGTTGTTGACAGACCATATCCCAGTGAAGGATGTGGCCAATGCCATCACCTCTAAACTGATCAAGAGCAAGGTCGCCATCATGGAAAAATCCCTGAAAATGGATTTCGGGATTCGCCGACCAAAAATTGCGATGTTGGGCATTAATCCCCATAGTGGTGACAAGGGAACCATTGGGGAAGAGGACGATAAGGTTTTGGCACCCACGATTCAGGAGCTGTTCAATAAGGGCACCTTGGTATATGGGCCCTATTCGGCCGATAGTTTTTTCGGTTCGGACACCCATAAGAATTTTGATGCCGTCCTTGCTGCCTATCACGATCAGGGATTGATACCGTTCAAAACCCTTTCCTTTGGAAAAGGGGTAAACTTTACCGCCGGATTGGACAAAGTCCGCACTTCCCCCGATCATGGAACGGCCTATGAGATTGCCGGAAAGGGCAAAGCGGATGAAAGTTCGTTCAAGGAAGCGGTTTTTACGGCAATACAAGTGTACAGGAACCGTTTGGAATACTTGGAATTGACGCAAAACCCCTTACAAAAGCACAAAATCAAGAAAGGAAGCTAAAAAGTTGTCCTTTAATTTGATATTTGTACGCATGGAAATTGCAACTTTGTAAATAAGTAGTATCTTTGCACCCGCCTTTAAAGGCTGGTACACAAACCTTAAGTGTAGAAATGATGAAGCTGAAAGAGTATTTTATCCCTTTTTCAGGCCTGAAGTTGGGAAAACATGAATTTGTGTACGAGATTGATAATGCGTTCTTTGAATCTTTTGAATACCAAGAGTTTAACGGAGCTTCAATCCACATAACCGCCATCTTGGAAAAGATGAGCAATATGATGGAACTGGAGATCAAGGCCGAGGGAACTGTAAATGTGGACTGTGATCTAACAGGGGAACCTTTTGATCAACCCATTGCATCGGATTTGCACCTTGTCATCAAATTTGGTGAGGAGTACAATGACGAAGACGATGAAATGCTAATCATTCCACATGGCGAGTACCAAATCAACATTGCACAATATATATATGAAATGTTGGTGTTGGCCGTTCCACAAAAAAGGATTCATCCCGGTGTGGAGGACGGCACTTTGCAATCTGATATCTTGGACAAGTTGGAAGAGCTCCAGCCAAAAGAGAAAAAGGAATCATCGGACAAAACAGATCCCAGATGGGACGATTTAAAAAAGTTACTAACGGATAAATAGGTTTATAATGGCACATCCTAAAAGAAAAACATCAAAAACCAGAAGGGACAAAAGAAGAACCCATTACAAGGCAGTAGCGCCTACCATCGCCAAGGATTCAGTAACCGGCGAAATGCACTTGTACCACAGAGCCCACTGGCACGAAGGTAAATTGTACTATCGTGGTCAGGTTTTGATCGATAAAACAGAGGAAGAAACTGCGGCCTAACCGCAATTCCCTCACAATAAAGCAACTCCCGTTCGTAAGTAGCGGGAGTTTTTTTATGGACCCTAGTTAATTTCAAAATCGAATCGATTTTAACGGGAAAGTCATATAAAATGACTAATTTTCACCGCTTTTGGGTCAAATTTCAAAGTTTTTGACAATAAAGAGAGGCTAAAAATGAAAAAAACAACAGCAGCAATTACGGCTGTAGGGGGCTACGTTCCCGATTTCGTTCTTTCCAATAAAGTGTTGGAAACCATGGTCGATACCAATGACGAATGGATCACCACACGTACAGGAATCAAGGAAAGAAGAATCCTGAAGGAAGAAAGCGCAGGAACCTCGTTTATGGCTATTAAGGCCGCAGAGGATTTGCTTCAAAAAAGGGGCATCGATGCCTCAGAAATCGATTTTGTTTTAGTGGCCACCGCAACCCCCGATCTTCCCGTAGCCGCAACAGCTGCTTATGTTGCTTCGGAGATAGGCGCCGTTAATGCTTTTGCTTATGATCTTCAGGCCGCTTGTTCCAGTTTTTTATATGGAATGTCCACAGCCGCCAGCTATATTGAATCCGGCAGATATAAAAAAGTATTGTTGATCGGTGCCGATAAAATGTCATCGATCATTGATTATACCGATAGGACCACCTGCATTATCTTTGGGGATGGAGCAGGGGCCGTTCTTTTCGAACCCAATGATGAAGGGTTGGGTCTTCAGGATGAATACCTGCGATCCGATGGTATCGGGCGCCAGTTCTTAAAGATTGAAGCAGGAGGCTCCATATTGCCAGCTTCAGAGGAAACTGTAAAGAACAAGCAGCATTTCGTTTACCAAGATGGTAAGTCTGTGTTCAAATTTGCCGTTTCCAACATGGCCGATGTGGCCGCACTGGTCATGGAACGCAACGATTTGACCCATGAGGACATACAATGGTTGGTACCCCACCAAGCCAATAGAAGAATAATCGACGCCACGGCCAATAGAATGGGCGTGGAACCCAATAAGGTAATGATCAATATCGATCGTTACGGAAATACAACCTCTGCCACTTTGCCCTTGTTGTTGTACGACTACGAGAAGCAGCTCAAAAAAGGTGACAATTTGATTTTTGCCGCTTTTGGAGGAGGTTTTACATGGGGTGCCATCTATTTAAAATGGGCCTATAATTCTTAATCACACAACTAACAAAAACTAATTCGATGGACATTAAGGAAATTCAAAGTTTAATCAAGTTTGTCGCCAAATCTGGTGCGAGCGAGGTGAAATTGGAGATGGAAGACTTTAAAATCACCATCCGTACCGGAAGCGCAGGTTCCAGTTTGCCCGAAACAACCATTGTTCAGCAAATACCGATGGCCCAAGCCCCTGTTGCTCCAGTGGCTACCACGCAAGTGGCCCAAGAACCGGCGGCACCAGCCCAAGAGGCTCCAAAGGCGGAAGACTCCAAGTATATTACCATCAAATCTCCGATCATCGGAACCTTCTACAGAAAACCTTCTCCGGACAAGCCGGCTTTTGTTGAGGTTGGAAGCACCATTAAGCAAGGCGATGTGCTGTGTGTGATAGAAGCCATGAAACTTTTCAATGATATCGAATCCGAAGTTTCTGGTAAAATCGTGAAAATATTGGTCGATGATTCTTCTCCGGTAGAGTTCGATCAACCATTGTTCTTGGTAGACCCATCATAGCAGATTTTAGATGCTAAATTTTAGGTGACTGGCCCGTCCAGTTGTTTAAAACCGTTTAAAATTTAGAATTTCAGAATGTAAGATTGTGTTCTATGTTTAAAAAGATATTGATTGCAAATAGGGGTGAAATCGCATTGCGAATTATTCGTACCTGCAAGGAAATGGGCATCAAGACCGTGGCCGTTTACTCAAAAGCCGATGAGGAAAGCCTCCATGTCCGTTTTGCCGATGAGGCCGTTTGTATCGGGCCGGCACCCAGTAGCGAATCCTATTTGAAGATACCCAACATTATAGCTGCGGCAGAGATCACCAATGCCGATGCCATACACCCAGGTTATGGGTTCCTTTCCGAAAATGCCAAATTCTCCAAAATATGTGCCGAACACGACATCAAGTTTATTGGTGCCTCTGGGGAACAGATAGATAAAATGGGCGATAAGGCAACGGCCAAGGAAACCATGAAAAAAGCTGGAGTTCCCACGGTTCCCGGTTCTGATGGCCTTTTAAAGGATGTCGAACACGCCAAAAAGGAAGCCAAGAAAATGGGTTACCCCGTTATGATCAAGGCTACTGCTGGTGGAGGCGGAAAAGGGATGCGCGCCATTTGGTCCGAGGAAGAAATAGAGAAAAACTTTGAAAGTGCCGTAAAGGAAGCCACGGCTGCGTTTGGCAATGGCGGTATGTACATGGAAAAACTCATAGAGGAGCCAAGGCATATCGAGATCCAAGTGGTAGGTGACCAGTATGGAAAAGCCTGTCACCTATCGGAAAGGGATTGTTCCGTGCAACGTAGACACCAAAAACTGACCGAAGAGACCCCATCTCCTTTTATGACCGACTCGTTGCGGGAGGAAATGGGAAAAGCGGCAGTGAAGGCAGCAGAATATATCAAATACGAGGGAGCCGGGACCATAGAGTTTTTGGTGGACAAACACCGTAATTTCTACTTCATGGAAATGAACACCCGAATCCAAGTGGAGCACCCGATCACCGAGCAGGTGGTGGATTATGATTTGATCCGCGAGCAGATTTTGGTGGCTGGTGGCGTGCCGATTTCCGGAAAAAACTATTATCCAAAATTACATTCCATCGAATGTAGGATCAATGCCGAGGATCCCTATAACGATTTTAGACCCTCTCCTGGTAAGATCACCACCCTTCATACCCCTGGAGGTCACGGGGTTCGTTTGGACACCCACGTGTATAGTGGTTACAGCATTCCACCAAACTACGATTCCATGATCGCCAAGTTGATCACTACCGCCCAAACTAGGGAGGAGGCCATCAACAAAATGCGAAGGGCATTGGACGAGTTTGTTATTGAAGGGATAAAAACGACCATTCCGTTCCATCGACAATTGATGGACCATCCCGATTATTTGGCGGGCAACTATACCACCAAGTTCATGGAAGGTTTCAAGATGGATCCAAAATATCAAGATCAACACTAATTTTCGACCCCGATGCAAATCGGGGTTTTTGTTTTATGCAATTGAGCTATTGGGAATATAAAACATGGTTTTCTCAAGTGGATTTCACGGTGATCGGCAGCGGTATTGTCGGATTGAATTGTGCATTCCAACTTCGGGAAAAGTACCCAAACAGTAAAATTTTGGTCTTGGAAAAGGGAAGTCTGCCCCAAGGGGCCAGCACCAAAAATGCTGGGTTTGCCTGTTTTGGAAGCATTTCGGAGGTGTTGTCCGACCTTAAGACCCATTCCAAGGATGAAGTGGTCCAACTGGTACAAAAGCGATGGCAGGGCATACAGCGCCTTCGAAAGCTTTTGGGCGACGGGGCGATTGGGTTTGAGCTGCATGGCGGGCACGAACTTTTTGACAAAGGGAACACCGACTTTTTTCAACAGTGTTTGGATAGTGTGGATGAATTGAACCACCTGTTGGAACCGGTTTTTGGAACGAAACCTTTTGTCTGCACCAAAAACACCTTTGGGTTTGGGCAAATTCAAGACCACTACATTACCCACCAATTTGAAGGCCAATTGGATACCGGTATGATGATGCATGCATTGATCCAAAAATGCTTGGCCAGTGAAATTCCGATTTTAAATGGTATCGAGGTAATGGACATTATCGAAACCGGTACGGGAGCGACCATTGCAACCAAGGACTTTGAGTTCAATTCCCGCAAAGTATTCGTGGCCACCAATGGTTTTGCCACCAAATTGCTTAAATCAGCACCGATACAACCCGCAAGGGCCCAAGTTTTGATTACGGAGCCCATCAAAAACCTAAAAATCAAAGGGACTTTTCATTTTGATGAAGGGTTCTACTATTTCCGAAATATTGATGACCGTATTCTGTTCGGTGGCGGTCGCAATCTTGATTTTAAGACCGAGGAAACCGTGGAATTTGGTCAAACAGAAATCATTCAATCCAAGTTGGAAGAACTGCTTGAACACATGATTTTACCCGGACAAAAACCCAAAATAGCTCAACGATGGAGCGGTATTATGGGCGTAGGTCCCCAAAAAACACCTATTGTAAAGCAATTGTCCAATTCCATTTGTTGTGGGGTGCGTTTGGGCGGTATGGGAGTGGCCTTGGGCAGTTTGGTGGGAGCCGAACTAGCCTCCTTGGCCGATTAATTTAATCCCTGCACATCACCCAGGAAGAAATATTGACACGAATTGCACCAATTTTCACGAATATGGACCTACCTGGTCTTGGTTTTAGACTTCGAGCTCTTGTAATCAGATCATTCGCCCATCCAGCAGATTGATGATCCGTGATCCGTATTCCGCATTTTTTTCTGAATGTGTTACTTGGATAATGGTGACGCCTTCCTCGTTCAGTTGTTTGAACAAATCCATGATTTCTTCCCCTTGCTTGGAGTTAAGGTTTCCTGTGGGCTCATCGGCCAAGATCAATTTGGGATTGGAAATAAGTGCTCGGGCAATGCCTACCAATTGTTGCTGCCCGCCACTCAACTGTGCTGGAAACAAATCCTTTTTGCCCACGATGTTGAAACGATCCAACATATCGGCCACCATGGCTTTTCGTTCTGCCCCCTTGAAATTTTTATAGATGAGCGGCATTTCCAAATTTTCCTTCACGGTAAGTTCGTCCAACAAGTGGTAAGATTGAAATACAAATCCAATGTATTCCTTGTACAGATTGGAGCGATGTTTCTCTTTTAGGGTATGTACGGATTCATCCAGAAAATTGTATTGGCCTTCGTCAAAGGAATCCAACATACCGATTACATTGAGCAGCGTGGACTTACCGGATCCGGATGGGCCCATGATAGAGATGAATTCCCCTTCCTCTACTTCCAAGTTGATGTCTTTCAACAAAAAGATACGTTGGCCACCGGAGTTGACCCATTTAAAAATGTTGTTGAGTTGTAATAGCATAGCGTGTTTTTTAATAGGTTTTACGTCTTTGTGTTTCTGGCGTATTGTTCAATTTGCCGACAGTTCGCTTATACGGTTACTTGAATTTTCACACCAATGACAATTGGTTTCGGGTTGCAGCGAAAGGGCCTTTTCGAAACTTTTGACCGCTTTGTCTTTCTCATTTATTAGATAATAGCCTTCGCCCAAGGAATCCCAAAGATTGCCGTCGTTGGGAAAAAGAACGGTATTCAGTTCCAATAAAGCAATGCCCCATTTAGTATCCTTCTGTTCGGAAACCTGCTTAAATCCAATTCGATTTAAAATGGCCTTATCGGTAATGGCACTCCCGGTTTTGTTTTCAATGAATTGTGGCAATTGATTCGCTCTGTCAGCGGGATTCTTTTTCATAAAATCAAAAACCAGCTCATAGGTGTTTTTTGGAACAATTCGGGGTTGATGTGCATCGTCCATGATTGTTGCCGAAATTTCCCAGGCGATATTTTCAGATTGATGGTTCAGTATGCTGTTGGAAAGTGCTATCACCACAAGGTCATCATCCACAAACCGGACAAAATCGGAAAAGAATATCCCGTTACTGCCATTGTGCGTAACCACCTTTTTGTTTTCAAAGGCGTTAAAAATGGCCCATCCATAGCCGTAAAATGATGTTTTGTCCTCGTTCTCTGGAGTATGGGCCATTTCCATGAGCTTTTTGGTTTCAGGTTGCAAAACATTGTTCTGTTCCAAAGCCAGATGCCACTTGTACAAGTCCTCTGTGGTGGAGTAAATATCGCCTTTTCCTATGCTGTACCAATGATTGTTGTTGTAGGGTAGGTGGTTTTGTGTTGTTCCCCAATCGTTCCACTTGCCATCGGTAAAATGAAAATAATAACCATGGGCCAATTGCTCACTGTTGAAGGAAATACCCTTGTAACCGGTATGGTTCATCTGCAATGGCTTCCAAAACTGCTCACGGAGATAGGTTTCATAATCCTGTTGGGAAACTTGTTCAACAATGGCCGCCAAAACAATATAATTTGCGTTGGCATAGGTATGTTTTGTACCTGGAGCATACAATAAATCGGCTTGAAAAAATTCCTCCAAAAATGCCTTCTTGCTGGACTCATTGTATCTAAAACCGCCTGTTTGGGGCGATACCCCGGAGGTATGGGTCAACAATTGATGGATGGTAATGTCTTTTTTATCCGATGTTGCTTCGGGAAAATAGGTCTCGATTTTATCCGTCACATCCAGTTTTTCCTCTTCCAAGAGTTTTAAAATTGCCGCGGCCGTAAATTGCTTGGTAACCGAACCGATATTGAACACTGTGGACGGCGTGTTTTTTATTTTATTTGACCTATCGGCCCATCCGTATCCTTTTGATAAAATGATGTGACCATTTTGGGCAACCAAGACACTACCGGAATACCCATTGGCAACATTTTGGTTCAAATAACTATCAATTCGATTGAAAAGGGCATTGTCCTTCAAACGCTCTTGTGCTTGAATGGAAAAAATGAAAAATAAGGTAATATATAATGTCTTTTGTAAAGTGTGTCTCATTTTAAAATCTAACTTGTATTATTCGGTCCGTAAACTTTTTACAGGATTTGCCGACGCGGCTTTTATGGTACGTGTTCCTACGGTGACAAAAGCGATAAATACCGCCAAAAGGCCCGCCCCTAAAAAGAAAAGTGGGCTAAGGGCCACACGAGAGGCATAGTTTTGCAACCATTCATTTAAAAAGTACCAAGCAATCGGGGTGGCGATCACAAATGCGATTCCGACCAATTTTAGGAAATCCTTGGTGAGTAAAAGGGCCACAGAGGAAACACTGGCCCCGATTACCTTGCGAACGCCAATTTCCTTGGTGCGTTGTGCCACAACAAGCATGGAAATGGCAAACAAGCCAATGCAACTCAGCAGAATGCCCAATACACTTCCACTGGTTACGATAGTGGCCATAGTTTTTTCACGCCTAAACGTGCGATCTACATTTTCATCCAAAAACGAACCCAAAAACTCGGCCTGTGGTTCAATTTTTCCCCAAGCCTTTTCTATAGCTTCAAAGGAATTGGTGATATTGCTGGGAGCAATTTTCACGTACGCATAATAGAGGTCCCAATCGTTGTTCATGAACAAGGTGAGCGGTTGAATCGCCCTGCTCACTTCCTGGAAATTGTAGTCCTTGACCACGCCAATTACAGAAAATGTGGTACCATCATCCATTGGGATCTTCACAGAAAGGGGGTCCTCCTCACCCAATTGTTTGGCCATGGCCTCGTTGATGACCAACCCTAAACTATCGGTGGCAAAATCCCGGCTGAACATGCGGCCAGCCACCAATTCAAGGTCTAGCGTTTTGGCGTAATCATAATCTACCGTAAGGGCATTGGTGACCACACCTTTTCCTTTGTAATCGAAGCCCATCGCACTGCTGGAAAGGCTGCCATCGCGCCCCATGCCCAGGTTATTGTCGGCTCCCGAAACGGAAAGGATATCCGGGTTTCCCTTAAGTTCGTTCCGCAACAGTTCAACCACTCGATAACTGTCCTTTTTGCCATTTAAGGGAATGGAAACCACTTGGTCCTTATTATACCCCAGATCTTTGTTCCGCATAAATTCAATCTGACCATGGAGCACTAAAGTGCCACTTATCAAAATGATGGCAATGGTAAACTGTAGCACGATCAAACTGTTTCGCAAGCGGTTTTTGCCGAGGTCCAATTTGCCCTTCAAGGCTTTCAACGTGCTTAATTTGCTCATCAAAAGGGCGGGGTAACCACCGGCGACAAGCGTGATGCAAAAAACAATCATTGCAAAGAGGATTAAGACACTGGGTTGGGTAACATCAGCAAAAGTGGCCTTGGTCCGGAACAGTGTTTTGAACGGTTTCAGCAGTAGATTGGCAACCACCAATCCAGCAATGATGGATGTTGCAAAAACAAAGATGCTTTCCAACCAAAACTGTATAAATAGCTGTCTTTTTATGGCACCCAATGTTTTGCGCATACCAATTTCCTTCAATCGATTTTCGCTCAGTGCAATGTTCATGTTGATGAAATTGGCGCTAACAATGAATATGATCACCAAAGCAATACCCAAAATCAGATAAGGAAATATACGGTTGACCACAGCAACTCCCGATCTATAGGAAGCGAAATGCATATTGCCAATCGGCATTAAATGGAATTGTTTGTATTTTCCATTGGCATCGGGTACAGCGCCATCGCGAATATCGCTTTCTATGCTTCCCTCATAATGAAGTTCTGTAAACGCAATGGTGTTTTCCTCAAATTGCTCCGGAGTAACCCCATTTTCCAACTGAAGATATACCGCATGGAACATGTTGTCCCAAGCATCTATATTGGATAGATAGTCCGGGTGATTTTCAAAGGGAATCACAATTTCGAAATCAACACTGCTATTGGCAGGAATGTTTTTCAAAATTGAAGCAATGATAAAAGGGTGCTCTTCCCTTCGAATCTTTAAGGAAATGGTTTTCCCCACTACATTTTCCGAAGTTCCGAACATTTTTTGGGCCGCTTCCACTGTAATGCTAACCGTATTCTTTTCTGGAATCGGGTTATTTGAATCACCTGTGATCGTTGGATAGGTAAAGATTTCAAAAAAAGAGGGATCTACATATTCCGCATCCAGATTCAATTCTTTGTTATTGTATATCACTAGCACATCCTCGCTTGAACTGCGGGCAATGGATTTTATTCCCGAAACTTCTGTGCCCAAGGCCGGTGCCAGTGGCACCGGATTGGAAGTCCCGATCTCGGTTCCCCTTGGTGTCTGGTTGGATAGGTACAGTTGGTAGGCAGAACCCTTGTTTTCATGGAATTGATCATAGGAAAGTTCAAACAAAGCGGTCATTGCCAGCAATATGGCAACGGCAAAGGCACTGGTTAGCCCCACGATGTTCGCAAGGGTAAATACTTTGTTCTTGACCAAGTTGCGCCAGGCTATTTTTAGATAGTTCTTTATCATGACGTTTTTTTTAAAGGATGTATCTTTTTATTCTTGTCGTAAGGCGTCCACCGGGTTTTGATTTGCGGTACGGGTATAATTAATGGCCGCTATCAGTGCCACCAGAATCAGGATGAAAAAACTACATGCCGCAAAAACCCCCCAATGTAGAGGTGCCTTAAAGGCAAAATTTTGCATCCATTTGTCCGCAGTAAACCAAGCACCCGTTAATCCGAGGAGTACGGCGGGAATGGCCACAAATTCCAAATCGGAGATAAAGGCTTTCAATATATCCAAAAGGGTAGCTCCATTAATTCTTCTAATCGCCAACTCTTTTCTGCGACGGGCAGATTCATTGAAGGTATACCCCAGCAATCCAATAATGGTCACCAATAAGATGATGAAGTTTCCAATGAGCATGGCATTGCGGAATCCCTTTTCGCTCTTATAGGCGTCCAACTGCTCGGCCTCTAGGCTTTTGATTTCTGCATCGTCAAGAGGAAAGCCTATATTAAAAGCCTCCGTAATCTTGTCCATAAGACCATCTTGTGCCCCTTCTTGGGCCTTTACCATGATATTGAAGGATGCGGAAGGGTTTTCAATTTTCTGCTCTTCAAATTTTACTTCAGGCAGATAAAAAAACACGGAAGGTCTCACATCGGGATCAGAAATGGACCGGACCACAAAATCGGGAAAAACACCACGGATGGTAGTGCTTCCATGTTCGGTAACGGTAATTTGCTTGCCTATGACACCATCTGTCCACCCATTATTCAATTTCAACAATTCGGCACCTTTTTTACTGATAAGCACATCGTTGGCAACGGCCTGGTTACTGGTAAAATCATCTCCTTCATCGACTTTGATGCCCAAAATGGAGAGATAGTTGGCATCCACTTCATAAAAATCGGCCACATTGAACAATTCGCGTTTTCCATCCATCGATAGAATGTTATTACCCGAAGCACCATTTATGGGCACGTCGAAACCCAAGCCAACACTTTCCACTTCGGGCATGGATCTTAGTTCATGCAACACGGTTGCTATCTTGTTGCCATCCATTCCTTGTGTAGAGCCATAGTAAACTCCTTTGGCAACATAGCCGTGGTCTGCGTTTTTCATGTTGTTGTATTGAAGCGTGACAATGACCAACACGGTAAGAATAAAGGTGGCCCCCACAAATTGAAAGGACAATAGGACCAATTTCCATCGCCCCCTTTTTTGTTTATAGTCCCTAAAAGCTGTTGCGACGGGAATGCGTGAAAAAAAACGTCCTGGAAAATAACTGGTAACAAAGACCAGCAGGACTAAAAGGGAAACCAATGGTATGATAACATAGGGATTCAAGAGTGAGACAAGACTATGTCCCCATTGTGCCTCTGCGATAGGTTTTAATGCCCATATCATGAGCAAGGCCCCTACGATTGAAATGCCAAAAAGGACAATGGTTTCAGAAAATATCATCTGTTGCAGGTTTTTGGTCTCTGCACCACAGGTCTTGTGTATGGCCGAACTTTTGGCCCGTGTGACCAAGGTTCCCATAGTCAACAAAATATAGTTCATTAAGGAAACAAACAATACCGCCAAGGCAATGGTGGCAAGGATGATGATCATATCCTTTACATTGTTCACATGTATCTGTTTAATGGGCTCGAAGGAATATTGCAATACGATTCCATGATATTCCTCTTCCAATTTTTCAATGTCCTGATGCTTTACTTGCATGGCTCGAACGGCAGGGACCAGATCAGCGGGTTTAACTCCTGGATTTAGCTTTACGCAGGCGTAATAACGATCGTTTCCCATCCAATTGTTGGTCCCGTCCCAGGTGAACTGTTCTGTGGAGACCATGGAAACCAAAACGTCATAAGTGTAATTGGTGTTCTCTGGCAAGGTTTTAAATACACCACCTATGGTGAGCTCTTTATCTGGGTAGTTCTTAATGCTGATGACCTTTCCAACAACATTGCCACCCATGTTGTCCGCCAGTTCTTGGGATACCATGCAGGTCATGGGGCTTTTCAGTATTTCCTTTGGATTTCCACTGACCATGGGTATGGGCAGCACATCGAACAAATGTTCATCTGCCAGGGAAATATTGGCATCATAACTATTCAGGTCTTCTGTGTAAACGACATGGTCCCCCAAAGAGTTTAAGCGTGTGGCCGCCTCTATGCCGGGCACCTCGGCTTGCAGGCCGGGGGCAATGGCCCCACTTACCCTTGGATGGCTCTCCAGCTTATCGGAGGATTGATCCATCTTAAAATTTTCGTGTACCACATAAATCCGATCGGAATCGGGATAGAAACTGTCATAACTGTAATAGTACAGTACTTCCGAAAGAAGCAACAGGCCAAATGCCAACCCCGCGGCCAACGATATAATTCTGGTAAAGGCATGTTCCCCTTTTCGGAACAGCCTGCGAAATGCCAATTTTAAAAAGTTCATCATTGTGTTATTTGAGGGTTAGCTAAAATCATTCATTTTTTAAGCTTTCAACCGGATTGGTGCTTGCAGCCCGCCAACTTTGCCAACTCACTGTAAGCAGGGCCACCAAAAGCGTCAATAATCCGGAAAGGACAAATACCCACCAACTTATGGTGGTTTTATAGGCAAATCCTTCGAGCCATCGGTGCATGGCGTACCACGAAATGGGAACTGCGAACAAAAAGGCCAGTCCTACCCATTTCAAAAAATCCCGGTTTAGTAGTGCCATGACTTTGCCAATGGTTGCTCCGTTAACTTTTCTGACCCCAATTTCCTTTTTACGTTGTTGCATGTAAAAGGTGGCCATGGCCAAAATGCCCATTGATGAAATGATGACGGCCAGAAATGTGAAATAACCGATAATTTTTCCGGTCCGCTCTTCTTTTTTATACCATTGATCAATGGTTTCGTCCACAAATTGAACCTCGTATTCCACATCACCAACAATGCTGCCGTAAGTTGCTTTTATTTGATCTATGGTTTTTAATGTTCCCCTACCGTCCAGTTTAAGAAAAATGTTATTGGCATAACTACCAGGCACTTGTTGTTGGATCATCAACGGACCTATACTGTTCCGCAATTGGGAAAAATTAAAATTCTTCACGATACCCAAAATGGGAATTTCCTTATCATCCATCTTGTATGAAACAGGATTGCCTTCGATCTCGAGCGCTTTGATTGCGGCTTCGTTTAGGACAACACCGTTGTTGGTATAGGCAACATCAGTAGGGACAACTTTGATGTTGAACACATCGTAAAAGGACGAATCAGCGGAAAATTCTTGGAAACTCAACGATTTCCCATTGTAATTGAAGGTTTGGTTGCTGCCTCCACTCAATGGACTTTGCCACATGATGGATACATCTTTTACCCCCGGAATTTTAAGGAGCTCGTTTTTTATATCCTGCTTTTGGCCCATGTCGCCCAAATAGTCCATATAGACCACATTGTCCTTGTTGAAACCCAGGTCTTTGTTTCGGAGGTAATCGGTTTGTTTCATTATGATCCAACTACAGGCCAGTAGGGCGATGGCAACCGTATATTGAAAGGTTATGAATGCCTTTGCGTAAACACTTTTGGATTTGGTACGGAGCTCTCCCCGAACTACTTCTATCGGTTTAAAATTGGAAATTTTAATGGCCGGAACAATCCCGGTTATAAATCCGATAAGTAGGATTCCGGATACTAATATCACTAAATTGGTCATGTTTAAAGCCTGGCTCAAATTCAAGGAAGTATCCAGCAAGGAATTCAACAAGGGCTCAAAAAGTTTGGCAAGCAGTAGGGCCAAAATAACCGCAACAAAGCATAGCGACATGGACTCGGCAACCAATTGTCGGATCAATTGATTTTTGGATCCGCCCAACATTTTTTTCATGGCCACTTCTTTGCCCCTAAATGTCGCTTGGGCAATGGTCAGGTTAATGTAGTTGCCCGCAGCAAGCAAAAGAATGATAAAAACGATAATGGACAGTACCATGATCATAGACTTGCTTGCATTTTTTGTTCCATTCCCCACCTTGTCACTAAAGTATAGTTCCTTCAACGGGGTAAATTCCACTGTTTTGGCCCAACCCTCTTTATATAGCCAGAAATTCTCCTTAAAATTTGTCAATATGTTAGGGGCTTTCGACGGTAGATCCGTATTGGGCTTGGCCATCAAATAGATACTCAGGGAGCACCAGCCATATTCTTCCAAAATGTTTTCAAACCCCCATATTTTTTTAAAAGCCTTAAGGTTTACCAAGGCATCCTGTCGATTAAAATGAGTGGTTTCCGGAAAGTCTTCCATAACGCCGGTAACCCTGAACTTGTGTTCCGAATTAATGTAAACAGACTTTCCAACGGCATTACCGGAACCAAACAATCGGAGTGCCATGGATTTTGAAAGTACAATGTCATCCTCCGTGAGCAGGACTTCAGCTGCATTGCCCTGCAGCAGCGGAAACGAGAATATGTTCAAAAAGCCTGGGTCTACCCCTAAATAATCGAACTGCACTTTCTGACCCCCTTGGGCAGCTAGTCGGTCGGAGGAATTGTACACCCTGGAAAATGCCTCTATTTCGGGATATTCCTGTTTCAAGTCAGTAGCAATGGGTGGTGAGAAGTCAACCGTCTCATTTTCCAGTCGATAAATCCGATCTTTGTTTTCATGGAAATCATCCACAGAAAGTTCATTTTGGATATACACCCCAAGCAACAAAACAAAGGTCAATGACAGCGCGAAACCCAAAACAGTGACCGCGGTGTACATTTTGTTTCTGGAAAGGTGCCTCACATATGTTTTTAAACCTAACACAACATCAATTTTTAATTGGGTTATTCATTTCTCAAACTTTCCACCGGGTTAATATTCGCCGTTCTATACGTTCTAGCAGTGATCACAACAAGGGCCACCAAGAGCATCCCAAGTCCACTGGCCAGAAACACCCACCAGCTCAAGGAAGTTTTATAGGCAAAATCCTTGATCCAGTTCTGTATCAGGTACCATGATATGGGTGCCGAGATCAAAAAGGCCACCCCGACCAGGATCAGGAATTCCTTGCACAAAATGAAATTCAATTGGCCCAAACTCGCGCCCAATACCTTTCGAACCCCTATTTCCTTTACCCTTCGCTCCGTGGTGTAGATCACCAAGCCCAAAAGGCCCAAACAGCTGATCAATATGGCCAGGCCAGTGGCCCATTTGAGAAGCTGCACCGTACTCTGCTCGGTTCTATAAAAGCCCTCCACCAACTCATCCATAAACTGCACCTCCACCTCTTCATCTGGATACACAGTAGCCCATGCATTTTCAATATTTTTAATGGTGTTGGCCCAATGCTCTGCATTGCTCCCAAGATCAAAATGAATACTTTGAAAACTTGAATAATTGCGATTTCCCCAGTCCCCGGTCAATGCCAATGGATTGATGCCGGACCGCAATGACCGCTGATTGAAATCTCTCATCAGGCCTACAATTGGGATTTGCAGGGTGTCCCGTTTGATGAAGGTGCCAACAACTTCCGAAGGATTTTGAAAGCCCAGTGCCTTGGCAAAAGTTTCGTTCACCACATATTCCTTGATACTGTCGTTCAATCGGTCCCTGCCTGCCAACAATGGGATATTATAGGTTTTCAAAAAATTGACATCACCCCACAACATCTCGGTTTCTTGGTGCATTTCCGCACCATCTTTAAAATAGGTAAGCATTGTGGAGGAAACATTGTTGGAGGCGGGGGGATTATTCCCCCAGCTTATGTGTGACAACCCATCCAGTTCTTTTATCTTGGTGAACAACCGCTCTTTTTTCGACTCGGAATTATCGTTCCAGGGCAAGTAGACATAAGCAACGGCCTCTGTTTTGATGCCCATGTCCTTGTTCATGACATAGTGGAGCTGTTTGCCCACCAACATAGTAGCAATGACAAAAACCTGGGCCACCACAAATTGGAATACGGTCAGGGTCTTGCGGAGTCTCACCCCTTTGTCACCTTTTGTAAATTGACCCTTTAAGACTTGCGCCGGTTTGAACTTGGACATTACAAAAGCTGGATAGAACCCTGAAAGCAAGCTAACGCCAATGATGAGCAATAGAATACCTGTAATACCCTTTAAACTGTACAAAACGGACAAACTGATGTTATTGGGCAAGAAATCCGAAAATTGTTGCAATAGCAGAGGCGCCAAAAACAGGGAAAGTATTGCGGCAATGACGGTTAGAATTAAAGTTTCTCCAAGGAACTGCCGAACCACCTGTTTCTTTGAACTGCCCAAAGTTTTGCGAATGCCTATGTCTTTGGCGCGGGTCAATGCTTGGGCGGAATTCAGGTTGATGAAATTGGCACATCCCAGAAGCAATAAAAAGAGGGCCACAAATGAGAGACTCTTTAACACCGTTATACTGGCCACATGTTCTGAATTGTTGAAGGGATAATCCCCATTTTTTCCTCCAAAATGGATTTCGGAAAGGGGTTGGAGCACAAAAAGGCGCTCATTGTCCGCAGCCCAAGGCGCCGTGTTTTTATGTTCTTTTGCCAAGGCGTTCAACCGGGCCTGAATGATTGGAATACTTGAAGCATCCTTGATTTTGAAAAACAACTGGTCCCCAGAACTGGTCCCGTTCCATGAATCATCGGTAGCAATGTCCCTGCCATTGAACATCTTGGCCGATGCCAAAGACATAAACTCATTGAAATTCAGGTCGGTATTCTCCTTAAAATCGGCGACAACCCCAGTGACCTTTACAGCAATGGAATCGTTGTATAAGAGTGTTCGCCCCAATACGTCGGTTGTTTTTATGTGTGGGAAGTACTTTTCTGCCTTTTTTTGTGAAAGCACTACCTGAGCAGGTTCCGAAAGGGCCGTTCTACTATCCCCGGCCAGCCATTCATACCGGAACAATTGAAAATAGGCATCGTCGGCAAGTATGGCGTTATCCACATTTTTGAACTTCAAGCCAACCTCTTTGTTTTCAACTTTGGCAAAACTGGTATTGAAGAAGGGGGCTGTAAGTTCTACTCCCGCCATTCCTTCTTGAAAGGTGCGCATCAAAGGAACAGAAACACCCCTATTGGAAAATTCTCCTTCTTTTGATTTGTATTCCGTGGTTACCCGATAGATCCTGTCCTTGTCTGGATGAAAATTGTCAAAAGAGAAATCGTAGTAGACAATGGATCCGATCACCATGGCAGCACAAATGCCAATGGACAACCCGATCACATTGATGAACGAAAACAATTTGTTCTTTAAAATATTTCTCCAGGCAATTTTAAGATGGTTGAAAAACATGGTTGGCGTTTTTATAATGATTATTCGTTTCTCAAGCTTTTTACAGGATTTACAATGGCCGCCTTAATACTTTGGTAGCTTACCGTAAGCAAGGCCACACCTACCGCCATAAGCGCTGAGAGAGCGAATATCCACCAAGGAATATTGATATGGTACGAGAAATCCTGAAGCCAACGGTCCATGGCGAACCAACCCAGTGGCAATGCTATGATCACGGAAAGCCCTACCAGTTTTAGAAAGTCTATGGACAAGCGGAACACGATTTGTCCGACTCCGGCACCCAACACCTTGCGTACTCCAATTTCTTTTACCCTTTTTTGGGCATTGAAAGCGGCAAGTCCCAAAAGTCCCAAACAGGCAATGATGATGGATAGTACTGTAAAGATCATGAAAATTTGCCCCAAACGTTGTTCTGCTTCATAACTATCGTTGAAGGAATCGTCCATGAAATAATATTCAAAAGGTTGCGTAGGCGCAATATCCATCCAGATATTTTCGATGTCCGAAATGGTTCGGGTTACATCGCCTTGGTTCAGCTTTATGGCCAAGTTGCTCGCAAAATCACCCCCATAGAAAAGGGCTAGCGACTGCACCTCGTCACGAAGTGATTCATAATTGAAATCCTTTACCACCCCGATTACGGTGATCAATGACCCTTCATCAAAATTGTCAAGAAACTGTTGTCCTAAAACGGTTTCGGGAGTTTTTCCCAAAATGGAGACCGCTTTTTCGTTGATGATGATGGCGGTTGAATCACTGGCGTAGTGTTCAATATCGAAATTTCTGCCGGAGACCAACGAAAGCCCAATGGTGGAAATGTAATCCTCATCCACACGCCATTGTTGCATATTGATGGCTTTTTCCTGACTTTGATCTTCCTTTCGCATAAAGGAACTGTCACTTCTAGAAGAAGGCGTGGGCAAATAGCTGCTCAACGTAGCGGTATTTACCTGGCTTAATTGTTCCACCTCGTTCTTGAAGGCCTTTTTGTTTCCATCCAAAGAATTTATTCCTCGGATGACAAGCACTTGATCCTTGGCATATCCCAGATCTTTTCCTTGGATGTATCGCAGTTGTTGGAACACTGTTAATGTACCCATGATCAGGAATACCGAAATGGAAAACTGCAGTATTACGAGAATGTTCCTGACACGTCCTCCACTCACGGAGTTGTCCCCTTGGCCCTTCAACACTTTGGCCGCCACAAAACGGGACATGAAAAAGGCAGGGTAACTCCCCGATAATATACCCAAAGTCAAAGAAGCGATCAACAAAACCATCCAAAACATGGGATTGGCAAATGGAATTGAAAGGTCTTTGCCACTAAGATCGTTGTAGAAAGGCATTGCAATGGCTGCAATGATCACAGCAAACACCAAGGATCCCATGGCAATTAATCCGGATTCCGTTAAAAACTGTCCGATCAAACTGCTTCTCTGTGAACCCAATGTTTTCCTGATGCCCACTTCTTTTGATCGTTTCAGCGAATGTGCCGTAGTTAGGTTCATGAAATTTACACTGGCCAGCACCAGCAGGATCAGCGCAATAGCCCCCAGGATGTAAACATTTTTTATATCGCTTACCGGACTAAATTCCGGGCCTCTTCCTGAATATAGGTGTATATCCGTTAGGGCTATGGTCGAATATTTCATGTAATTGCCGGAATCCAAGAACTGTTGTTCGGTAATGCCCGGAAAAAAAGTTTGCGCATATGGAATCAAATATTTGCCTACCATGGACTGCATTTCAACCTGTAAATTTTCAACTGATGCACTGGGGATTAATTTGATGAGCGTATAATAATTATGGCTGCCCCATTCCGCCATTCGGGAATCCTCATACCCGGCCATGGCCAAGAACAAGTCTCTGTCCCTCAAAAACGAATTGTCTGGCATGTCGTCCACAATGCCGGAAACCGTGTAAACTTCGCGATCGTTCAGCACTACGGTTTTTCCAATGGCCTGCTCAATGGGGAAGTGTTTTTCTGCGGCCGATTTGGTCATCACCAACGTGTTGGGTTCTGTTAACGCTGATTTTTCATCACCATAGATCAGTTTTATGCCCAACATTTTAAAAAAGGTGGAATCGGCATAGGTAACCCCTGGTTCTCGAACATTGCTTCGTGCACCTTCCTCTTTAATGAAAACACTTCCAATGCCCCTGAATCGTGTTGTGAGTTCCACCTCGGGATAATCGTTCATCATTGCACCTGCCATGGGCGCAGAGACCTCGGCCATTTGTTCTTCCTTACCACCAAACTTCATATCTGCATTGAGCCTATAAATTCGATCCGCATCGGTGAACATGGTATCGTGGGTAAGCTCATCATAAATGTAGAGGCCGAGCAAGAGTCCGCCCGCCATTCCAATGGCCAATCCAAAGGTGTTGAGAAAGGTAAAAAAGGGTTGCTTTTTAAGGCTTCTCCAGGCTATTTTAATATTGTTTTTGAACATGACTTTGGTTTTTTGATGATGAATTATTCTGTACGCAAACTTTTGGTGGGGTTGGATCGCGCTGCTTTTATGGCCTGAAAACTAACAGTAATGACGGTGAGCAATAGCGCACCGATCATGGCAAGGGCGAAAATCCACCATTTAAGGATCACACGGTAGGGATACTCCTGAAGCCAACCATTCATCACATAGTAAGCGATGGGCACGGCGATGAAACAGGAAATGATTACCAATTTCAAAAAGTCCTTGGAGAGCATGTTCCACACATTGAACACAGTTGCCCCCAATACTTTTCGCACACCAATTTCCTTGGTACGCTGTTCGGCCACAAAGGAGGTAAGGCCAAAGAGCCCCAAGCAGCTGATCAAAATGGCCAAAGCTGTGAAAATGCCCGACAACCTGCCAATACGCACTTCAGAAGCAAATTTTTTGCCGTATTCCTCATCCACAAAAGCGTATTGGAAAGGAATGTTCGGAAAATGTTCTTTAAAAACCCGTTCTACGATAGCCAGGTTCTGCGCTGCACTTTGGTTGGGGTTCAATCTCATGTTGTAATACGAACCGTTCCCATGCCTATCATACACATACATGCCCTGCTTTACGGGTTCGTAGGGAGACTGGGCGATCATATCTTCCACCACACCTATGATTTTCATAGGTTCGAAAGGGTTTTCCGTGTCGGAATCGGTAATGAATTTGCCAACGGGGTCTTTGAGTCCCATATATTTTACAGCGGTTTCGTTCAAGAGCACGGCCGTGGAATCGGAGGCAAACTCCCTCGAAAAATCCCTTCCAGCCACAATCTTGAGATTAAGACTCTTTGCATATTCTGGAGAAACCTCGGTCCAGGCGAGATCTTCCTGAAAGCCTTCCGGTTTTCCTTCCCAATCGAATCCACTTCGGTTCGACCATATATTGGTGGTCGGTGCACTGGAAGTTGACATTTCAGTAATCGCCCCTGAATTGATGAACTCCTCACGCATCAATTCAAACTTACCCGTAAAGTCTTGGCTCATGGTCGGTATTTGGACCAATCCTTCCTTATCGTAACCAATGGGCCTGTTCTTGGCATGGTTGATCTGCTGCATTACGATCACTGTTCCGATAATGAACGCCACCGAAACCGTAAACTGGAAGACCACCAAGATTTTTCGGGGCAGGCCAGAGTGTTTCCCTGCCTTAAAAGTGCCCTTCAATACATCCACGGGTTTGAAGGAAGAAAGATACAGTGCCGGATAGCTTCCGGCGAGCAATGCGGTAAAAAAGATAAAGGCCAGCGAAGATCCCCAAAATGTAAGGGAGGTCCAAGGGAAACTCATCTCTTTTCGAGCCAATTCATTGAATCCGTTCAAGGATAACACCACAATAAAAACGGCAATGGCAAATGCGAAAAACACCACCAAGAACGATTCGCCCAAAAATTGGTTGATCAACTGGTTGCGTTGCGAGCCAATGGATTTACGAATACCCACTTCCTTGGCCCTTTTTTCGGAACGGGCCGTACTCAGGTTCATGAAGTTGATACATGCCAACAACAGCACAAAAGCACCGATGATACCAAACAACCAAACATATTTGATCCGACCACCTACTTGTTTGCCATTTTCAAAATTGGAACGCAGATGCCAATCCTTCATTGGAAGCAGAAAGAGTTGGGGGTTGAATTCCACTTCGTTTTCATTGGCCATTTTTTTAATGTCCTTTATGGTCGAGGTCACCCTTTCCATGGTGGTGTTGTCGGCCAGTTGTACAAACATTTGGAACGAGTTGTTGCCCCATTGGTCCTCCGCATTTTTGATCCATTCGTTCACCGAAACATATTTGTCCCATGGCATGATATACTTGGTGTCGTTAAAGGAATTGTTGAAGGGAATGTCTTCATATACCGCGGTCACCATCATATCGTACTGACTGTTGACCTCGATTGTTTTTCCAATGGGATCTTCATCTCCGAAAAGGGCATCGGCCGTTGATTCGGAAAGCATTATGGAATTGATTTCCCTGACACCGTCTTTCTCTCCCTTTAAAATGTTCAAGTCGAGCATTTCAGGGGCGTCCCGCTGCATAAAATTCCCGTCCCTGGAAATACTGTTTTCCCCGTATTTTAAATATTGGGGAGTGTTCCAGGATGCCATGACCACGTATTTGAAATTATCCATGTACCCTTCCCGGACCGCCATTTCCAAAGGGCGGGGAATGGCGGGACCTGTCCCGGTTTCTCCATTAAAGGTCTGTGATTGGAATATTTGGGCAATTTGGTCCTTGTTGGAAAAATAGTCGTTGTGGCTCAGTTCGTCGTTGATCCAAAGTCCAATGATCAGCGTTACGGCCATGCCCAAGGCCAGCCCACCAACGTTGATGATGGTATAGCCCTTGTGCTTGATTAGGTTTCTCCAGGCGATTTTTAGATAATTTTTAAACATGATGATCGATCTTGATTGATTTATTCGTTTCGTAAACCTTTTGTGGGTTTCATTAATGCAGCTCCAATGGATTGATAACTGATTGTTAGTATTGCTATGCTGAGTGCTATTAAGCCTGCGGTAAAAAATATGCCCCATCCAATAGTAATGTGGTATGCAAATCCCTCCAACCATCTGGACATTAAAATCCATCCCACAGGTATGGCCAAACAGATGGAAATAAGAATCAGTTTTAAGAAGTCGAAGGTGAGCAGTTGGTAAATGTTCTTGAAAGGAGCTCCCAAAACCCGCCGGATACTGATTTCCTTTCGTCGTTGCTCGACCATGAATGCCGATAGCGCAAAAAGTCCCAAACAGGCCACTAGGATGGCAAAGAGGGCAAAACTGTTGAAAATTTCTCCCATACGCTGAACATCCAAATGCATTTGGGCAAATTCTTGTTCCAAAAATGTATAACTGAGCGCTTGGTTGGGCACATTCCTGTTCCACACATTTTCTATGGCTGCCAGGGCATCTGAAGGATTCCCTTTTTCCAGTTTGATGGACACGGCTCCGAAATCTTTGCCTATGACCAAGGAAAGTGCAGAAATATCCTCTTTTAAGGATTTAAAGTGAAAATCTTCTATAACACCAATGACTGTAAAGGTTTGGCCGCCATTCTCCAACTTTTTTCCAATGGGATCTTGTAGTCCCAAGTCTGAGGCCATTTGGGAATTGATTACGATGGAATTGATGGAATCGTAAGCAAACTCCTTCGAAAAATCCCTTCCTTTTATAAGTTGGATCCCCAATGTTTTTATATAGTCGTAATCCACTCTCCAGATTTGGGCTGGAATACCTCTGCCCCCGTCGTCCTGGTCTTCTATATTAAAGGTGTTGCCGTTACGGCTGCCTCCCTCAATGGGCAAATAATTGGTGGCGGTTACATCTTTGATTTGGGATAAGGTCGCAAGTTGATCTTTGAAAGACTCCATCTTATCCCCGAGAATGTTGGTTCCCTCCAAAACCACAACCCGTTCTTTGTCGTAGCCTAATTCCTTTTGGGTGATGAAGTCCATCTGACGATAAATGATCAAGGTGCCAATGATCAATATTACCGAAGTGGTAAATTGGAAAATGACCAGGCCACTTCGCAACCTTCCACTTTTACTTCCAATGCTTAACGTTCCTTTCAATACATTCACGGGCTTGAAGGCAGACAGATAAAAAGCCGGGTACAATCCCGCCAGAATGCCAACGAGCAAAGCACTCGCCAATAGAGATGGCAAAAACCACCAAACGGACCAAGGAAGCACCATGCTTTTGGCCGCGATTTCATTAAAAGTGGGAAGTAACGCCCATGCCATGGCTATGCCCAAAACAAAGGCAATGATGCTGAACACCACGGACTCGGTAAGAAACTGGTTTACAAGGTTTTTACGGTAGGCCCCAATGGTTTTTCTAAGCCCCACCTCTTTGGCTCTATTGGCCGATTTGGCCGTGGAAAGATTGATAAAATTGATTATGGCCAAAACCAACACAAAAGCAGCAATGGCCGCAAACAACCAAACAAATTTGATGTTGCCGTGCTTAAGGCCATCTTGCATTTTCAGGTCCGATTTAAGATAGATGTCCGTTACCGGCTGTAATTTGTATTCCACCGTTCTCAATACGTCGATAAAATCGGCTGAGCGGCCTCTTTTTATTTGAGCGGGAATAACATATTTTTCAACAATGGAGGACATTTTTTGCTCCAATTCCTGAATATTGGTGTTGGGGTTGACCAATACGTAGGTAAAGTAATTCTGGTTGGTCCAACTGCCATAGGGGTCTTCTATGGGAAGAAGAAAATCAAAATCGAGATGTGAATTTTCAGGTATATCTTCCATCACCCCTGTAACGGTGTAGGGATTGGAAGCATCGTTGTCCAAGATTATCGTTTGCCCCAAAGCATTACCATTCGGAAAATATTTCCGCGCTTTGGATGCCGATAGTATAAGGCTCTTAGGTTCCGTCAGTGCGGTTTTTGGGTCGCCTTGCACAAGGGTCACCTCCAAAATATCGAACGCTTCTTGATCGGCCAGAATAAAGTTCTCCTCAAAGGTGTTCTCTTGCTCCCCTGACAGACGCATTCCCCGTTTTCCGGCGCCAAAAATTTCAATGGTATTTACTTTTCCTGCTTTGATAATTTCTGGAAAGTCAGATTGGAGCGCATCGGCAAAAGGCAGTTGAAAGTGGGTGCTTTTCATCACTTCGCCTTGGAGCACGCCTTGCATTACCACTCTGTAAATCTGGTCCTTTTTGGCGTAATGCTTATCGTAGCTCAGTTCATTCCGAATATAAAGGGCAATCAAAATACAGGCAGCAATGCCCACAGCAAAACCTCCTATTTTGATAACAGTGAAGAGCCTGTCTTTTTTAATGGTTCTCCAAGCGATATTTAGGTGGTTTTTAAACATGTTGTTCGATCTTGATTGATTTATTCGTTTCGTAAACTTTTGATGGGGTTGGTCAGTGCCGCCCTGATGGATTGAAAACTTACTGTGAAAAGAGCAATGCCCAGGGCAATAATCCCGGCAAGGGCAAACACCCACCAATGGATTTCGATTCTATAGGCAAAGCCTTCGAGCCAATTTTCCATAAAAAAATAAGCTATTGGAAAACCAATGAGCAGACTGAGCAGCACCAACTTGGCAAAGTCCATGGAAAGCATTTGACCAATCTTGGCCACGGTTGCCCCAAGAACTTTTCGTATGCCTATTTCCTTTCTCCGCTGCTCTGCAGTAAATGTGGAAAGGCCAAATAGTCCTAAACAAGAAATGATTATGGCAAGGAGCGCAAAAATTTGTGAAAGGTTGCCCACAAGTTTTTCGCTTTTGAATCTTGAACTAAACGCATCATCGACAAATTCGTACTCAAATGGAAAAGCCGGATTGTATTTTTTCATCACTTTTTCCATGGAGGCAAGAATTGAAGACATGGTATAGCCGGGCTTTGCCCTTACGTACATGTTATAGGTATATTGAGGGTAATTGTAGAACATGACCGGATCACTTGTGTTATACAAATTGCCGTATAAAAAATCCTTGACTACACCGATTACCGTAAACTGGTCTTCATCGCGGCGGATCGTTTTGCCTATAGCGGTTTCATCGCCCATTAATTTGGCAAGGGATTGGGTTATCAACACGTTTGTGCTGTCCAGTTCGACATTGTCACTAAAACCATGGCCTTCAATGATTTCCAGTCCCGCAGTGTCAAAAAAGCCGGAACTAACGAACCTATGGGAAATGAGCACATCCTTGGTGTCTTTACCTCCTGGCCATTCCCAACCAGAACTATTACTGCCCCCTGAAAGTATGGACGTATTTAAAAGAGCAACATTTTCAACAGTGCCAGACGCAATCATTTCTTGTTTTATAGGAACAAAATCCTTTAATACATTGCCATTTACGGGTAGTTGAATAAGATTTTCGCGATCATATCCCATATCGCGGCTTTGAACATGCCCAATCTGCTGGTATACAATAATGGTACTGATTATAAACACTATGGAAAAAGTGAACTGTACGACGACCAAGCCTTTTCGAATTAAAGGAGCGCTGCCTTCTTTCACCTTTATTCCCTTAATTATTTTTATTGGTTTGAAAGAGGAGAGATAAAAGGCGGGGTACCATCCGGCAAGAACACCGCAAAATAGATTGATTCCCAAAAGAGCAAACAAATGGGTGTAATTGAAGAGGTTTAATTCAATTTGCTTTTGCACAAGAATATTGAACTTGGGGAGAAGAAGTACCAACAGTAATACACTCAAAATGGTGGCCATTGTTGCGGTAAGCAATGCTTCGGCCATAAACTGCAGGATCAATCTTTTTTTGTTGGAACCCAACACTTTGCGCACGCCCACTTCCTTGGCCCTTTTTTCACTGCTTGCCGTGGAAAGATTCATAAAATTGATGCAGGCGATAAGCAAAATTATTATTGCGATCACAGAAAATAATCGCACATAAACAATCTGTCCACCAACTTTTTTACCGTTCTCAAAACTGGACCGTAAATGCCAATCTTTCATTGGGTGCAAAAAGGCATATTTCCCTTCTTTACCGGTCTTGGAAGGAATCAGCTTTTCCACTTTTGCGTTCACCGTTTCAAAATCAGCTTCCGGTGTAAGCTCAACAAAGATGTCGGCAAATCCATTTTGGTATTCATTGATCCAGTCTTTTCCAACAGCGAACCTTTCAAAGGGGGCAACCCAATCAAATTTGACGGTTACATTATTGGGCAAGTCTTCAAAAACTCCGGTTACTCGATAATTGGATTCATTGTTGACCCTGATCACTTTGCCCAAAGCATTTGACTCTTGGCCGAACAATTGGGTCGCCAACTTTCTTGAAATCACAATGGCATCAAAATCCTTTAAGGCATTCGCCCTATTTCCTTCAACAAAAGAAAGGCTGAACATGCTTAAAAAATCCGGATCTACAAAGCGACCAGATTTGTTAATGCCATTGTCGTTAACCGTAAACAACAGATTTTCCGCTACGGTTCTAGCGCTGCCAATTACGCCAGGAACTTCATCTTTTATTGCTTTTGCCAGGGGCCCTGGTGCAGATTCGTAAAACGTACGCCATTCACCTTCGTACAAGTTGTTGGTGGGCACATAGTATAACTGATCCTGTTTGGGAAAAACACTGTCGTAGTTTACTTCGTCTTCCACCCAAAGCAATATTAGGCCAGTACAGGTAATACCTATGGCAAGCCCAATAATATTTAGGGCAGTGAAGCCTTTGTTTTTCCAAAGATTTCGCCAAGCGATTTTTAGATAGTTCCTGAACATAATGTTCGTTTATGATTGATGAATAAACTCTTAGACCATGGCTCCCATAGGTTTGTTCTGGCTTTCGGTCACTATTTGACCGTCGAACAGGTTGATGACCCTGTGCGCGTAGTGCGAATCGCGATCGGAGTGGGTTACCATTACAATCGTGGTCCCTTCTTGGTTCAACTCGGTAAGAAGGTTCATCACCTCGATACCGTTCTTGGAATCCAGGTTACCCGTTGGCTCATCCGCCAATATCAGTTTGGGGTTGGTCACTACCGCACGGGCTATGGCCACCCTTTGTTGCTGACCTCCCGAAAGTTGTTGTGGGAAGTGCTTTTCCCTGTGGGCAATTTTCATGCGCTCCAATACTTTCTGGACTTTCTCCTTTCTTTCCGCTTTGCTCATTTTCAAATAAATAAGCGGCAACTCCACATTTTCGAAAACAGTAAGCTCATCGATCAGGTTGAAACTCTGGAAGACAAAACCCAAATTTCCTTTTCTGAGTTGTGTGCGTTGACTTTCTTTTAAGCCACCTACTTCGTGTCCGGCAAAATTGTAGCTGCCGTCGGTCGGGTTGTCCAACATGCCTATGATGTTCAACAAGGTGGATTTACCGCATCCGGATGGGCCCATAATGGCGACAAATTCCCCTTCGGCCACATTCAGGTTTACCCCGTTCAGGGCCAACGTTTCCACTTCCTCTGTTCGGAAACTCTTTTTAAGATTTTTGATCTGTATCATTTCTTTGATGGTTGTTTAAGATATATTAAAGACTCTTTTTTTCATTGCTGTTACACTTCTGGATCATTTGAGCACGATCCGTTCCGCATCACCAAACGTATCATAGTTACTGGTGATGACCTGTTCTCCTGGTTGAAGCCCTTCCAGGACCTCATAATATCTTGAATTTTGTTTGCCCAATCGCACATTTCGCCTAATGGCTTCATTGCCATTCGGATCTACCACAAACACCCATTGGCCCCCGGTACTTTGGAAAAATCCACCCTTCGGCAACAAAAGCGCGTCATTGGATTCGCCCAACTGCAATCTGATGTTATAGCTTTGCCCTGCCCTTATGGTTTCGGGCTTTTCATCCACAAAAACCAAATCCACGCGGAACCTTCCGTTTCGTACTTCGGGATAAACCTTGCGCACACGAAGTTTGTATTCGTTTCCGTTGCGCTCCAAGGAGGCAGATAGGTCACGTTTTACACGATCGATATAATGTTCGTCGATATCGGCCTCAATTTTAAAGTCGGTCAATACGTTGATCTGTCCAATGCGCTGTCCTTGTTGGATGTTTTGCCCGATTTCGGCATCCAAAAAGCCCAATTGGCCATCGGCAGGGGCCCTTACGTTGAGGTGGTCCAAGCGTTCGTACACCATGGAAAGGGTCTTGTGCATCCGCTCCAAATCAGTATCCAGTCCTTTTAGGGAAGTTTCCCGCAATTGGTCATCCTGTTCGGTCTGTAGCTTAACTATTTCATGTTGTTTTTGTGCCAGTTCATAATCCTCTTTGGCTTTCAAATAGACTTCTTTTGAGATCAATTCATCGGCATACAACTCTTGGTTCTGCTCAAAATTACGTTTGGCTCTTTGTAGATCATATTGAGCCGTGGCCAACGATTTTTTTCCTTCCACCTGTCGGGAATCGAAGGTAAGTTTGGTGGAGCGCAAATCGTTTTGCTTGAGCGCGAGGTTACTTTCGCTGGCCAATATTTGCTCGTAAAGCGCCATGTTTTCCAGTTTCAGGATGATGTCGCCTTTCTTGACCATGGAGCCTTCCTCGATCAACTTTTCCGAAACCCTCCCGCCTTCATAAGCATCCATATAAATGGTGGCAATTGGAGCAACGTTACCATTAATGGTAATATAGTCATCAAACTTGCCGTCGGTGACCGTTGCAATGGAAAGCCGTTCCTTTTCCGTCCTAAAAGTGGACAAGCTTGTGGCAAAGATCAGTTTCCATCCCACAAATAGGAGCAAAATTCCCAATGCGATATAACCGTAGTGCTTTGGTTTTAGTCCTTTCTTTTTTTCTAATTGTATATCCATGGTTGTTTTTAGTTGATATTAAAAATGGGCAGACCGCTGTAAAAATCGATAGTGCGTTGGTTCACCTTCAGCTTGAGCGCTGCCTGTAGGTTTTCGTTTTGTGCGATGCCATAAAGGTTTTTGGCCTGAAACAATTCCAAAGCGTTGATCAGTCCTTTTTCGTAGCGCTTTTGTGCAATGGTAAAGGCCAATTGTTGGGCTTTTACCTTTTGTGTGCTTTGGTCATATTCTGCCAATATGGCCTGGTTGTCCTGAACCAATTGCTGGATAAGTTTGAACAATTCCTGCTCTTGGATCTCCAGGTTGTTCTTGGCCTGCATATAGGCAATCTTTTGCTGTTTGGCCCTAGAGTGGGCCGACCATCCATTGCTTATAGGGATGTTCAACTGTGCGCCCACAAATTTGGAGGTATTGTCGTTGAACTGTGTCTTAAAAGGAATCACATTGCCGTTTTCATCCACATTCGTCTCAAAATAACTGGTCCCATAACCAGCCACCAACGATAGGGAAGGAAATAATGAACCACGGGTGGCATGCAGTTGTTTCTTGGCTGCCGTGACCCTATATTCTTGGGATTTTACCAAGGGTACAAAATTTCTGGCGGTCTGGTATATGGAATCCAAAGTAACTTCTTCGTTTTGTTCTGGAATCACCTCTTCCAATGTTTCCTGTATTTCAATGGTGTCAACATCGGTCAGGTTCATTTCCTGCATTAGGATTAATTTGGCATTGGCCAGTAAGTTTTTATTTTGGGTCACCAATAATTTATCACCCAGCAGGTTCGATTCCGCTTCATAAAGATCGGCACCCGCCATTATCCCCAGTTCCACTTGTTTTTGGACCAGATCAAAATTGCCTTGGGAAATTTCCAATTGCTCCAAGGAGTTGGCAACAAGCCCTTCATAGAATTGAATATCGTAAAAAGCGCGCATCACCCTAAAAGCCAGCAAGAATTTTTGTTGCATCACATCTTCTTGGGTGGCCTTGTAGATAAACTTGGTTGCTTTGATGGTATTCAATTTTTGAAATCCCCGAAACAAATCCAGGTTGGCTCCCAACGAATAATTGTTGCTAAAGAAATCGGTGTTCACAAAATCGTTGGTTTGTGGATCGGCCGATCGACCATATCGAATGGTGTAATCGGTATATCCACTCACCGAGGGCAACAGGTCCCTTACGGATTGCCTGTAACTTTCTTTACTGGAATCGTTATTGAAGGCCGTGTTCTTCACTTGAAGGTTGTGTTCAATGGCATAGGCCACACACTCATCCAATGTCCATTTTTCTTGCGAAAAGGAAACCAGGGAGACAAGTAAAACGAAACTTGATATGTATTTTTTTAGGTTCATAGTTTATTCCTGTGCCAAACTAATGACCATTCTTATGCCAAAAACATAAACAACAGATAATCAGACAGATATAAAAACAACTTATATCAATTTAAGAAGAACGTGTAAAAAAATTGTACAAAAAACGTCCAAATATTTTACACATTGATTGGTCGTATTGGGTCAATTTGTAGTTTTAGATGTCTTTTTGAGTCTTGAATTATGGTAGATGCCAATATTTTGGTCATTGATGACAACCGAAGCGTACTGAGTGCTTTGGAGATTTTGTTGCAGTTTGAGTATAAAAGTGTGCAGACACTTTTTAACCCAAACCAGATTTCTTCGTTCCCCAATATGGAGGACATCGACATTGTGTTGCTGGACATGAACTTTTCGGCAGGAGTAAATACCGGAAATGAAGGTTTGTATTGGTTGGGCGAGATCAAAAAGAAATCTCCCAACACTTCGGTGATCATGATGACCGCTTATGGGGCCGTGGACCTTGCCGTTACTGCCTTGAAACGGGGCGCATCCGATTTTGTACTGAAACCCTGGAACAACGAGCGTTTGATGACCACCGTAAAATCGGCTTATGAACTTCGGAAGTCAAAACAAGAGATTCACAATCTGAAGAAAAAAGAGAGCAACCTGAAGCAGGTGATCAATGAGGGACGAAATTTCATCATTGGTCAGTCCAAGGCTTTGACCTCTGTATTGAATTTGGTGGCCAAGGTGGCCAAAACGGACGTGAATGTGCTCATTACGGGAGAAAATGGAACCGGTAAAGAGCTTATTGCACGGGAACTTCATCGATTATCGGCCCGTAAGGATGAGGTGTTCATAAATGTGGACATGGGCTCAATTGCCGAAAATTTGTTCGAAAGCGAACTTTTTGGACATACCAAGGGCTCCTTTACCGACGCCAAGGAAGATCGTGCCGGAAAATTTGAAGCCGCCCACCAAGGCACATTGTTTTTGGATGAGATTGGGAACCTTTCCCTTCAAATGCAGGCCAAGTTGTTGTCTTCCATCCAGAACAGATCAGTGGTCCGGGTGGGATCCAACAAACACATACAGGTGGATATACGATTGGTGTGTGCCACCAACTGCAATCTGGAACAAATGGTGGCCGATGGGCTTTTCAGGGAAGATTTGCTCTATCGTATCAATACCATTCATATTGAAGTGCCCCCCCTTCGCGAACGGGGAGAGGATGTTCTGGTCCTAGCGGATTTTTTCCTGAAGAAATTTGCCCATAAATACGACAAACCCGGGTTGCGCATCAACAATGTGGCCCAAGAAAAGTTGATGGAATATCCATGGCCAGGCAACGTGAGGGAATTACAGCACACTATGGAGCGGGCCGTGATCTTATCCGATGGCAATGTGCTCAAACCTTCTGATTTTTTGCTACATGCCAAACCATCACAATCATTTGACCATCATCCGTTGACGCTGAATGAGATGGAACAACAAATGATCCTGAAAGCCTTGGAGCAGCATGAAGGAAACTATAGTGCTGCCGCCGAGCAATTGGGCATTTCCCGACAAACCCTGTACAACAAATTGAAGAAAAGGCACGACTGATGGCCAGTAGAAATTTTTACATCCAGCTCATTCTTCGGGTCATTTTTATGACGCTTACGGCTTTGGGTCTTGCGTTTTCCATTGTGGAAGGATGGTACTTTACTTCAGGATTTTGTCTTTTGTTGTTATTGGCCCAAGTGTACGGACTCATCACCTTTATCAATAGCACCAACCGAAAGATTGCCTATTTCTTCGACGCCATTAAAAATGAGGATTTTACCCTTCGTTTTCCAGAAGGGGTCACCATCAAATCGTTCAAGGAACTCAATCAAAGCTTGAATCGGGTAAACGGATTGATCCAAGAAGTGCACCTGCAACTCCAAATTCGGGAACAATACTATCAGGAAATCCTGAAACAGGCCAGCATCGGCATCATGACCTACAACGAAAAGGGACATATCCTTTTTGCCAACCCCACACTGGAAAAATTGTTGGATTATACCCCATTGAACCACATCAAACAATTGATGCAGGTTGATGAAAACCTGTATCATGTCTTCAAAAACTTTAAGCCTTTCGAGCGGAAACTGTTCCAGTTGGCCAATGAGCGGGAGCAGACCCAATTGGCCTTAAAGTCCACCCCATTGACCCTGGACGGGCAATCACTGCTTTTGGTCGTGGTACAGGACATTCATAAGGAATTGGATGAAAAGGAAACCGAATCGTGGGTGCGATTGATTCGGGTACTGACCCACGAGATCATGAACACCATAACCCCAATCGCCTCCATTTCAGATTCCATCATCAAATATTATAGAAACAATGGCAAGATCACCCCTTTGGAAGAATTGGAAGAGAGCCAAATTCGAAACACGCTAAAAGGATTGGAAGTGATCAAGGAACAAGGTGGTGACCTTATGGATTTTGTGCAATCGTATAGAAGCCTGTTGCATGTACCGGACCCCAACAAATCGATCGTAAAGGGAAAAGATCTTTTGGAAAAGATCGAGGTGTTGATGTCGGCCCGGCTGCATGAAGGAACTCCCGAGTTCAAAGTGCAATGCCACCCAGAAACCCTGGAGTTTTTTATAGATGAAAAACAGATTTCACAAGTATTGATCAATTTGGCCAAAAATGCGCTGCAATCTGTGGGCGATATGGAAGGAGGAAAAGTGATCATGATGGCCGGAACCGATACAAATGGGGCAAAATATATCGAAGTGGTGGACAATGGGCCGGGGATTACCCCAGAGGTGATGGAGGAGATTTTTGTGCCCTTTTTTACAACCAAGAGTGAAGGCACTGGAATAGGGTTGAGTCTTTCCAAACGGGTGATGCAATTGCACGGGGGAACCATTCAGGTACGATCGGTTCCCAATCAAGACACGGTATTTCGATTGACATTTGCTTAATACACAAGAATGAAGAAAGCATTGTTGCAATTTTGTTGGGACCATGTTGAGGTGCGGTCCAAACGACTAAAATTAAGTCTGGAAGGATTGCAGGAATCGCTGGATTCCGAGACCAAAAGTACCGCCGGAGACAAACACGAAACGGGAAGGGCCATGGTACAATTGGAGCAGGAAAAGTTGGCCCAGCAGGTACAGGAACTGGAACAAACCCGGAACATTCTCAAGAAAATCGATATTGAACGAAAGTCGAACAGTATTGGTTTGGGGAGCTTGGTCAAAACCAGTTTGGCCGATTACTTTATTGCCATTTCAGCCGGGACTTTTAAGCATGAGAGCGGCATGGTGTATTGCATTTCCGCCAAAGCGCCCATTGCGCAGCTGTTGATTGGAAAATCGATGGGGGACAATTTTATGTTCAATGGCAAAACCAACGCTATTTTGTCATTTGAATAATTTTCAATCCAATTTTGGAGGTTTTCGAGTAGCCTTCCGTTCAGCTGACATTTTTTTGAGCTTTAGCCTTTTTTCGACTGAAGATCTTGTGGGTTTGGTCGGCTTTCGTTTTTTGGGGACCATCAAGGCGTTTTTCAGCACCTCAAAAAACCGTTGGATCACGATATCCTTGTTTTTGTGCTGGCTCCGGGCTTCATCACATTGAAGTTGGAGCACTCCATCGTTGGTCAAACGTGATTTGAGTTTCAACAATACCCGTTGCTTTTCGGAATCGGACAACCCTTCGGAATCGGTCACATTAAAGGTGAGCTCCACTTTGGATGACACTTTGTTCACATGTTGACCTCCGGCACCACTGCTGCGCACTGCCTTAAATTGCAATTCCCTATGGATTTGATCCTTGTCCAACCTGAAGTCGTTTATTGATGGTCTTTAAAGATACATTAAGAAATACGTTTTTGCCCGCTATCTGTTTGTCCTCCGAATTGAAAAAAAGCGTAATCCCCTCCTCGGTTTTTCCTTCATTTAGGAAGTGGCTTCCTTTAAAAAATGAATGTACGACCTCCACTTTCAGGCCAGATGTCTTGGATATTTGAAACTCATGCGGATAGACCAGCACGGAGCGGTCGATTTCCGCATAGGATTTGAGCAGTTTAATGGGCACTTGGTTTACTTCGCCAAATAAGGATGCGGTGTAATAGTTTGGCGGTGTCCGATACAGTTTCTTGGTTTTTTGGTCGGCAATGATCTGTCCCTTTTCCATGATCAGGGTCCGCTTGGCAAATGGGAGCACATCGTTGGGGTCGTGGCTGGCGGTTAACACGGTAATGCCCTTTTTCTCGAGATAAAGGAAAAGGTTTCTCCGTAACGAATTGCGTTTAAAATTATCGATATGTCCGAAGGGTTCGTCCAGCAACAGAATCTCCGGCTCTTGCGCCAAAACCCTCGCCAACGCCACCCGTTGTTGTTGGCCACCGCTAAGGAATTGAACTTTGGTCTTGGCAAACTCTTCCATTTCGATGAGTTCCAATAATTCGGCTATCCGTTCGGGATGGTTGTCCCTTTCAAAAACCGATAAAAACTGGCCAATGTTCTCCTCCACCGAAATGAAGGGCATCAAATCAAAGTCCTGGGCCAAGTATTTCATGTAGGGCTCACCGGGCACCAAATTGAAGTTGGGGCCCATTGCTTCTGTCTCGCCCCAAAAAATGGAACCCTCTTCCACATGGAGCAAACCGTAGATGATTTTGAGCAACGTACTTTTTCCCGATCCACTCTCCCCCATCAGGGCCAAATGCTCCCCTTTGGCCACTTCAAAATTAATGTCCTTTAAAATGGTTTGGTCATTATACCCAAAGGATGTTACCTGAACTTTTAGCATAAATAAAAGGGCCGCTAACTAACGGCCCTTCGGTATTGTTTAGTCTTTAAATTCTTTTAGGACCGCTTGGTTGGGCAACTCATCATAGCCCATGTTGAAAAAGGTAAACCCAAAAATATCGGCATACTGTTCAATGGTCTTGCTCACCGGTGTCCCCGCACCATGACCGGCATTGGTCTCGATTCGGATAAGGGTCGGGTTGTTTCCGGCCTGCTTTTCCTGTAGTTCCGCAGCAAACTTAAAACTGTGTGCCGGTACTACACGATCATCGTGATCGCCCGTAGTCACCAAAGTAGCGGGATAGGCAACGCCTTCTTTCACATTATGGACAGGGGAATATCCTTTCAGATATTCAAACATTTCTTTGTCGTCCTCGGCGGTTCCGTAGTCATAGGCCCATCCAGCTCCTGCTGTAAAGGTGTGATAACGCAACATGTCCATAACACCCACAGCCGGCAGGGCCACTTTCATTAGATCGGGTCTTTGGGTCATGGTGGCACCCACCAACAATCCACCGTTGGATCCACCTCTTATGGCGAGGTAGTCCTTGGAAGTGTAATTGTTTTCAATCAGATATTCCGCGGCTGCGATAAAATCGTCAAAAACATTTTGCTTTTGAAGCTTGGTACCGGCAATGTGCCATTTTTTGCCATATTCGCCACCACCTCTTAGGTTTGGAACGGCATAGATGCCTCCTTGCTCCATCCACACGGCATTTACAATGCTGAAAGAGGGGGTCAGGCTAATGTTGAAGCCTCCATAACCATACAAAATGGTCGGATTTTTTCCATTGAGCTCCAATCCTTTTTTATAGGTAATGATCATTGGCACTTTGGTGCCGTCCTTAGAGGAGTAGAATACCTGCTTGGATTCATAATCATCCGGATTGAAATCGATTTGGGGCTTCCAATACTGTTCGTAAGCACCCGTTTCCACGTTGTACTTGTACAAAGAACCGGGAGTGTTATAATTGGTGAAGGAGAAGTAGAACTCCTTGTCTTCCTTTTTACCACCAAAGCCTCCTGCACTTCCCACACCGGGTAATTCCACTTCGCGGATCAACTTTCCTTCATAGTCGTACTGCATTACTTTGGAGATGGCATCCACCATGTATTCGGTGAAGAAATAGCCGCCACCCGTACCGGCGGTCAACACATTTTCGGTTTCAGGAATCAAGTCCTTCCAATTTTCAGGGGTGGGGTTTGCCGCATCCACGACCACCACTTTTTTGTTGGGGGCCTCCCTATCGGTCACCAAAAACAATTGGGGACCTTCGTTGTCGATCACATAGGTGTCCGAATCGGTATCGTCCAAAATGGTCACGAGTTCGGGATTTTCTTGGGTGAGGTCCATCATAAACAATTTATTGCCCGAAGTGGAAATGGATGCTGAAATGAAGAGGTAATTTTGGTCTTCGGAAACATAACCGCCCACATATCGGTGCTTTTCTTCGGGGGTGCCTCCAAAAATGACCTTGTCCTCGGATTGGGGCGTACCCAGTTTATGATAGTACAATTTATGTTGGTCCGTTTTGGCAGAGAGCTCACTACCTTCCGGTTTGTCGTAGCTGGAATAGAAGAACCCTTCGTTGCCTTTCCAAGAAATGCCACTGAATTTGATGTCCACCAAAGTGTCCTCTACGATTGTCTTGGTTTCTGCATCGATTACAATGCCCTTACGCCAGTCGCTTCCGCCTTCAGAAATCAAATAAGCGGCTTTCGAGCCATCCTTTGTAAAACTGAGTCCCATTAACGAAGTGGTCCCGTCTTCAGAGAAAGTGTTGGGGTCCAGGAACACTTCTTCGTCCCCATCTCCTTTTTTGCGGTACACCACATATTGGTTCTGCAACCCATTATTTTTGTAGTAATAGGTGTAATCACCTTCTTTGAACGGGGAACCTATTTTTTCGTAGTTCCAGAGTTTTTCCAACCTATTTTTAAGGTCTTCCCGAAAAGGAATCTTGTCCAAATAGCCAAAGGTGGCCGCATTTTGTTCTTTGACCCATGCTTCGGTCTCGGCACTGCGGTCATCTTCCAACCAACGATAAGGGTCTTGTACATCTGTTCCGAAGTAGTTGTCGACCGTATCGACTTTTTTGGTAGTTGGGTAGTTCACGGTGATAGTTTCGTTTTTTGGTTCTGATTTACATCCTACAAACAGTATGGTTACTGGTAGCATATAAATCAATCGATGAAGGTAGTTTTTCATGTTGTTTAGAGAATTTTTTTAAATGTATGATACAATAGGGAAAGGTAGAATAACTAGGTAGTTTTCATGTCCATATTTAACTTGCTTTAAGATTTTTTTAAGAAATATTTGATTTGATAACAAATAATTAGGAGGAAAAGTATTACATTCAAACCAATCAAAATTATATCATTATGAAAAGACCTCTTTTAAAAAGTATGGCCCTTGTGGCCAGCACCGGTTTGATTCTGTTCTCTTGTTCAGAGGATAGCCAAACAGAAATGGAAAACATCGAAAACCAAATTGCAATTCCTGAAATTGAAGAAGCAGTGATGTTCAATCAAGGCAGTTATGAGATTGAAGGATCGTACATTATCGTATTCGACAAAAAGGTTACCGGTGATGTGGGAGCAAAATTCCCAAATGATTACACCTCGGCCAAAAGTGCAGTAAAACAATTGGCAACGGATGTTTTGGGCAGTTTGCAAATGAAAGGTGAAGCCATCAATAATGTGTATAGTAAGTCTTTAATGGGTGTCTCTGCATCCATGACGGCGGAACAGGCCGCAAAATTGGCCAATGATAATCGAGTGGCCTATATAGAAAAAGATCAGATGTTCACCTTGGCGCCTCCTCCAGGAAAGGGACCAGGCGGCGGTGGCGGTGGCGGTTCCACAGGCCAAGAGACCCCTTGGGGCATTGCCCGTGTAAATGGTGGCACTACCTACACTGGTAATAACGTAGCCTGGATCATCGACTCGGGTATCGATTCCAGCCATGAAGATTTGAATGTGGATGCCAGTCGAGGTTTCAACGCCTTTACAAATGGCCCAGATTCTGATATTTTGGTTGACAACAACGGACACGGAACCCACGTGGCCGGTACTGTTGCTGCTATTGATAATTCCGTGGGTGTTGTGGGTGTCGCCGCAGGCGCCACTGTTATTCCGGTAAAAGTATTGGACCGTCGAGGTAGCGGTTCCTATTCCGGGGTAATTGCCGGGATTGATTTCGTGGCGGCCAATGGTTCCAACGGGGATGTGGCCAACATGAGTCTTGGTGGTGGATTTTCTCAAGCGGTAAACGATGCGGTTATTGCGGCGTCTTCCACTGTGAAGTTTGCCATCGCTGCCGGTAACGAAAGTTCTGATGCGAACGGTTCGTCTCCTGCCTCTGCAAATGGTCCGAACATTTATACCATTTCGGCGATGTCACAGGGAGATAACTGGGCGTCCTTCTCGAACTACGGAAACCCACCAGTGGATTATTGTGAGCCAGGTGTGGCCATTAAGTCCACATGGCCAGGTGGGTATAACACCATTAGCGGTACATCCATGGCATCGCCACACGCTTGCGGTATTTTGCTACTGGGCAATATTGGCAATGGTGGAACAGTTAGCGGAGATCCAGATGGTAATGCCGATACCATTGGTGTCAACTAAAACAAACCAAACTAAAAGGAAAAAGGGGCCATTTGGCCCCTTTATTTTTTGAACACTATAATATTATGAGATGGCTTCAGGCGTGTTTGAAACCAAATTATGCGCCACCAAATATTCTGCAATTTGAACCGCATTGGTGGCAGCTCCTTTTCTTAGGTTGTCTGCAACGATCCACATGTTCAAGGTATTGGGTTGGGTTTCGTCCCTACGGATGCGTCCCACAAAAACATCGTCCTTGCCATTGGCGAACATGGGCATCGGATAGGTGTTGGTTTCTGGATTGTCCTGAACCACCACACCTGGGGTTTCGCTCAATAATTTGCGCACCTCTGCCAAATCAAAATCGTTGTGGAATTCCACGTTCACCGATTCGGAATGCCCACCAGCTGTTGGTATGCGAACAGCAGTTGCAGTAACGGAAAAGGTACGGTCGTCCAATATTTTTTGAGGCTCCCGGGCCAATTTCATCTCTTCTTTGGTGTAACCGTTTTCCAAGAACACGTCGCAGTGTGGCAAGGCATTTCTATTGATGGGATAGGGATACGCCATTTCCCCATCAATGCCGGCAGCTTCATTTTCCATTTGTTGTACCGCCTTTACCCCAGTTCCTGAAACGGATTGATATGTGGATACGATGACCCGTTTCATTTGGTATTTTTTGTGCAAGGGATCAAGGGCCATCACCAATTGAATGGTGGAGCAGTTCGGGTTGGCTATGATTTTGTCCTCAACTGTAAGTTGATCCGCATTGATTTCGGGCACCACCAATTTTTTGGTGGGATCCATCCGCCAAGCTGATGAATTGTCGATTACCGTGGTACCTACTTCCGCAAACTTGGGTGCCCATTCCAAAGAAGTGTCTCCTCCAGCGGAAAAAATGGCAATATCGGGTTGGGCAGCAACCGCATCGGCCAAACCAATCACAGTATATTCCTCATTTTTATAAGTAAGTTTTTTGCCCACAGAGCGCTCCGAGGCAACCAACAACAATTCGGTAATGGGGAAGTTTCGCTCTTCCAGCACCTTCAACATAACTTCGCCGACCATTCCGGTGGCACCTACAACTGCTACTTTCATTTTAATTTGATTTCTTGCCGCAAAGGTAACCCAGCCAACGGTTTAAACAAGTAATTTCGCCATCAATAATCAAAAAATAACAAAATGTTATAAATAAAACAACCATCAACATGTTAGCGAAACACATTGATGGTTTTTAATGGATTATTGTGGTGTAGCGGCAGTGCCGAAACTAAATCGACACCAACGATTTTTATTTCTTCAACAAATCGCGAATTTCTGCCAACAGCTCTTCTTGGGTTGGTCCTTTTGGAGCTTCTGGAGCAGATTCTTCTTTTTTCTTCATCTTGTTCACACCTTTCACGATCATGAACATAACGAAAGCAACGATCAAGAAGTCGATAACGTTGGTTAAGAACTCACCGTACATTACGGCTATTTCCCCCACGGTTTCCCCAGCATCATTCACAGTTCCCTCGTTAATTACATATTTTAGGTCGTTGAAATCGGATTTGAACAGCAAACCGATCAATGGTGAAACAATGCCACCGGTAAAAGAGGAAACCACTTTATTGAAAGCGGCACCCATAACGAAACCTACGGCGATGTCCACCAGGTTTCCTTTCATTGCAAAGTCTTTAAACTCTTTTAGAAATCCCATTTTATAGTCAAGTATTGGTTAACAGGAAACAAATTAAGTAAAAAAGGTATTATTTCTTAAAAAAAGTTTAAAATCAATCATTGAAAACTACTCTTTTCACACGTTGGGATATAGCGGTCAAAATTTCATAGGAAATGGTACCAGCTCCCGAAGCAAAGCTTTCAGCTGAATTTTGGGGGCCAAAAACGATGACCTCATCCCCTTCTGCACAATCGATATCGGTAACATCGACCATGATCATGTCCATGCAAACGTTGCCGATCAACGGAGCCATTTTGCCATGGATTTGAACAGCGGACCTTCCCTTGCCATATTGTCTGTTGATGCCATCGGCGTGGCCAATGGGCAGTGTTGCCGTACGTTTCATTGCCCCGGATTTGAACGCTCTGTTGTACCCCACGGATTCATTGGGACCTATTTCGTGGATTTGCGAAATGATGGTCTTTAAAGTGGCTACAGGCTTTAACTCGGCATCCACGACAGCTTCGTTCCCATATCCGTACAAACCGATGCCACTGCGGACCATTTCAAATTGTGCCTCCGGATAATTGATGATCCCGGACGTGTTCAGCATATGTCGCATGGGCGCATAGCCCAACTTTTGTATCAAAGCGTCACTTGCTTTTTTAAAGGATTCGATTTGTCCCAAACTAAAAACGCGCTCGTTTGGATCTTCCGAGGCGGCCAAATGGGAAAAAACGGATTTGACCCGTATAGTATCATTATTGGTTACCTGTTGTGCGATCCAACTGGTATCATTTTCACCAAAGCCCAAGCGGTTCAATCCGGTGTTGAATTTGATATGGACGGGATAGTCTTGTTGCTGTTTGGCAGCTGCCACCTCCAAAAATTGTGTCAGTAAGTTTCTGGAGTACAGGTTGGGTTCCAGACAACGGTCGATCAAATCATCAAAATTGGAAGCCAAGGGGTGCAATACCAAAATGGGTGTTTTTATGCCTGCATCCCTGAGCAGTACGCCTTCCCCCACATAGGCCACGGCAAAGTAATCCACTCCGAGTTTTTCCAGTTTTTTGGAAATTGCAACCATATCGCTGCCATAGGCAAAGGCCTTAACCACGGCCATGAATTTGGTTTCAGGCTCAATTTTGGTCCGCAGATAGTGGTAGTTGTGTTCCAGGGCGGCAAGGTCGAGGAACAATGTGGTCTCGCCAACCTTAACCATTTGAACCTTTCTTTTTGGGAACAACTTCCTCTGAATTTACATCCATTTGGCTGATTTTTTCTCGCAACATCGCCTTGTAAAAAGCAGCACGGCTCAAGGGTTCGTATTCTTCGGTTTCTCCAAGGAGCACCAATTTTTCGTTGTGTGATTTCCGAAAACTATAGTTGGCCAAATTTCCGGTGCGGGTGCAGACCGCATGCACCTTGGTCACATATTCGGCTGTTGCCATTAGGGCAGGCATGGGTCCGAAGGGGTTTCCTTTGAAGTCCATATCGAGCCCGGCAATCACCACCCGTACCCCACGGTTGGCCAAATCGTTGCAGACAGTTACAATTTCATCATCAAAGAATTGGGCCTCATCAATGCCCACCACATCACAATCATCGGCCAATAGGCGGATGTTGGCCGCGGCCGGCACCGGGGTGGAACGAATTTCATTGGCATCGTGTGACACAACCATTTCCTCATGGTATCGGGTATCCACGATGGGTTTGAAAATTTCCACTTTCTGTTTGGCGAACTGGGCCCGCTTGAGCCTGCGGATGAGCTCTTCGGTTTTTCCGGAAAACATGGAGCCGCAAATGACCTCAATCCATCCAAACTGTTCTTTATGATTGACCGTGTTTTCGAGAAACATACCTTATTTTTGAAAGAAATTGTGTGTTTTCCCGTTTAATATTGGGACAAGCACAAAGCTACTAAAAAAATGTACCCCTGTATTTGGTTTGAAATTTAACCTTTCATTCATAAGGGGATTGGCAAATAGGTTATATTTTTATAAGAAATACTACAGCTATGATCAGGAAATTGCGGGAAGAATTGATAAAACTATCAACAGAGATCATCACGGCTCGGGAAGATTCCGACCTAACACAATTGTATGATACGGCAAAGACAATCTATGAGAAATTGGCCGTGCTCAAATTTATAGATGAGAAATTGTCCGATGTACAGGTGGATGTTTCCAAAAATGTGATTGCCACCCGTTTTGAAAAAGTGGCCAATGCGGTGTTGAGTGGAAACCTATCCGTGCCTGAAAGCAACCCGCATGAAGAGGATATCATGACTCCTGGCATGGACACCATTAAACACATGGTTTCCGAAATGCCCTCCGAAGCAGCTTTGGAACAGGTTTTTGCGGAATTTGTGGCGAAGCCCGATTACATGAAAAATGAAAAGGACATTATTGCTCCCAAGGAGAACACCATAAAAACGCAGTCCCTGAACGACAAACTCAATAAAGACCTTCAAGTAGGGCTCAATGACCGGCTGGCCTTTGTGAAGCATTTGTTCAACAACAGCATGGAGGATTACACCCGGGTATTATCGCAGCTCAACACGATTGATACCGAGGAGCGTTCCATTGCCTTCATCAACAACATGGTGAAACCGGAATACAACAACTGGGAAGGCAAGGAGGAATACGAAGCCCGTTTCCTTTCCCTGATTGAGCGCAGATTCGCCTAATTCCTATTTTATAACCATATTTTTCGGGAAGACCGTACCTTTGGATCATGGGAAAATTGTATCTGGTACCGACACCCATAGGAAATCTTGAGGACATCACACTTCGAGCCATTAAGGTATTGAAGGAAGTAGATGTGGTTTTGGCCGAAGATACCCGAACCAGTGGCAAGCTCCTGAAACATTTTGAAATAGACACCCCCTTACAGAGTCACCACATGCACAATGAGCACAAGCAAGTCGAGCATTTGGTGGGAAAATTGAAGGGAGGAGCTGTTTACGCTTTGATTTCCGATGCCGGTACCCCCGCCATTTCCGACCCTGGGTTTTTATTGACCCGCGCCTGCGTGGAAAATGGTATCGAAGTGGAATGCTTGCCCGGTGCCACGGCTATTGTACCCGCTTTGGTGAACAGCGGTTTGCCCAACGACCGGTTTGTTTTTGAAGGGTTTTTACCCGTGAAAAAGGGACGCCAGACCCGATTGCAACAATTGGCGGAAGAAACCCGCACCATGGTGTTTTACGAATCGCCCCATAAGCTCGTAAAAACACTGACCCATTTTGTTGAATATTTTGGGCCGGACAGACCCGTTTCGGTATCCAGGGAACTTACCAAACTCTATGAGGAAACCGTTCGTGGCACTATGGAGGAGGTGCTACAACATTTCATTCACAAACCTCCAAAAGGCGAATTTGTGATCGTGGTGGGTGGGAAGAAATAAAGACTATATTTATTTCAAATACCAACACCATGAAAACCAAGCTCTTTTCCTGTTTCATATTCGTATGCGCGATACTTTTTGGACAAAAGAACAACTACCCAGTTGTGGAGCAATTGGACCTTTCTCAGTATGAAAAAGGCCAAATTCACAACCTATGGTTGAAACTGGGCGAAGACACGGTTGGGGAACCGATCAAAATACCGGTTATTTTGGCCATTGGAAGTCAAGAGGGAGAGGTATTGGGACTTACCGCCGCCATTCACGGCAACGAATTAAATGGGATAGCCATCATCCAACGAATCATGTCCTCTTTGGATACGGCGACGATGAAGGGCACCATCATAGCCATTCCAGGGTTAAACCCTTTGGCGATAGCCAACAACCAACGCGAATTTATCGACCTACAGGATTTGAACCGCTTATTCCCGGGAAAGGAGAAAGGCAACCGTTCCCAACAAATGGTCTATCAAATTGCACAAAAAATCATTCCCCTTTTTAATTATCATGTGGACCTGCACACCGCAAGTTTCGGACGGGTAAATACCCTGTACGGACGAGGTGATATGCAAAACGACACCTTGTCGACCATGCTGCGGCTTTTGGAACCGGACATCATCGTTTCCAACAAGGGAACGGCCAGTTTTGGCGAAGCCAGTGGCCTTACTTTGCGGGCCTATGCCATTTCCAAGGGTGTACAGAGTATTACCTTGGAGTATGGCAATCCACAGGTCTATCAAGAAGAAATGATTGAAAGAGGAACTAAGGGCCTTCAAAATTTGATGAAATGGCTGGGTCTTCAACCGGGCGAAGCAACTATTCCTCCAGCCAGAAATATGTGTTCCAAATCGTATTGGATGTTTACCCAAAAAGGGGGGTATTTGGAGCTTTATGTGGATTTGAATGAAAAACTGATCAAAGGTCAGCCCATTGGAACCATGCGAAATGCGTTTGGTGAAATCATCGAGGAGTATGTGGCACCAGAGGCCGGTATCGTTATCGGAAAAAGCACGAATCCCGTGAATATTTCGGGCGGACGCATCATTCATCTGGGCATTTTACAGCAGTAGCATGGAGTGGTTGCCATGGAGCATAACAGTATTTACGGTGGTCTGTGTGTATTTTTTGGACCGTTGGGAACACAAATGGATCAAATCACTGTTCGATTGGGTGCCTGCCATACTCCTTTCCTACGTAATTCCGGCCATCATTTGCCATGTGTTCGGTTTCGATTTTTCGCAGGCCAACATCCACAACCTGAGCCGGGACTTTTTTATTCCGTTAACCATTGTTGCCGTAATGGCCAGTTTGTCCCTGGGTCAGTTGAAGTCTATAGGCTACAAACCCATCGTGGTGTTTGTGGCGGGCTCTTTGTTCATTGCGCTGTTTCCAGTGGTGTTCATTTGGGGTTTTACCGACTCCGAACTTGTATCCACTACCTTGGCGGCGAAAGGGTTTTGGAAGGGCGTGCCTCCAATTGTGGGTAGTTGGATCGGGGGAAGTACCAGTCAGTTAGTGCTCAAGGAACTGGTGGAATGCCCTGAGAATATTTTTCTTTCCGTATTGGTGATGGACAATATTTTGGTGAATGTCTGGACCATCATTATGTTCCAGACCATCAAAAAGAGTGATGGATTGAACAGGGCGCTGCGCATTTCTGACCAAGAAATCCCCGAGCGTATTGTTGATCAAAAAGAAGTTCTGCTTTCTTCATGGTGGTGTATGGGCATTTTGCTGTTGGTGGTTTTGGCGAGCCATCTTATTCTCGACGTTTTTGTTGCAAAAGTGGTTGTACTTTCCCTAATCGGATTGCTTTTGGGCAATGTTGTGCCCAAATGGAATTTTCGCTTTACGCTTAAAATCGGGAGTATTCTGATACTTTTGGTGATGTCGATCCTAGGCTTGAAACTGCAATTTGCCTTGTTCGGTTTTGATATGTCCTTTTTTGGATTTTTGTTAATCTGGCTTGTGGGCCACTTTGTGTTTATGGTGTTGGTGGCCAAACTGTTGAACGTAAACATGGCGTGGGTTCCCATTGCCAGCATGGCCAATGTGGGAGGCATCGCCACGGCCCCAGCGGTTACGGCGGCCTACCGTCCCAATTGGATGCCACATGCCATCATTCTGGCGATTTTAAGCATGGCCACCGGTACGTTTTGGGGAATGCTCACCATTTATCTATTGCAACTCATTCTTTAGAATGGGATGTACCTGTAGGTTCATCTTGATAGCTAAGACACTTCAATACGACCAAGTATAAAAACACTTGGGAAGATGGTCCAACTGTTCAATCCAGAACTGAATAAAGTGTATTTCATCAATCAGTACACATTGCTGCACATCCTTTCGGGATCGGGCGGTATTCAGGTCGATTTTAAAAACTACTTTGACTGGGAAGACAAGGTCATCTATCTGGAAAAAGGCCAATACATCAAGTTCTTATCGGATGATTTTAAGGCGCAGAAAATGGAGTTTCCCAGTAAAACGATTTTTGAGAACAGGGAGGTACGTGTCTTGTTCAAGCATCTAATTTCCTTGGGTTACATTGATGCCCTGCAGGGATCGCCTTTGGAAAAATACTTATCGGGAAAAGCATCCCAACCCGATTCGAGGGAAATTATCGACCATTCTTTGGTACAATGGTTCCAACAAAACCCTTTTAATGCCAGTAAATCGGAATACCGATCCATTTTTGATGTAAAGGAAAGCATTGATCAACTGTTTTCGACACAGGTTGCCCTTTTGGAGCTGAGAGATCTGGCCTGTGGGGACGGAATGGATGCTTCCCGCCTCATAAAGGAAAAACTTGGGGTAACCGTGCGTTCCATGTTGGAGGAGAAGCGATTGGTGGAAAGCAAGAAAAAAGTGGTTTTTACCGATTGTAGCGTTCAGGAAGTCTGCTTTGATGTTGGTTTTAAAGATCCGGCCTATTTTAATCGGGTCTTCAAAAAAAGAACAGGCTATACACCGATTGAATTCAGGGACAATTTTGATTACGAGCGACAAGACCGCTTTGTGGAAAATTTGATGGAGCTTATCCGTCTGCACCATAAAAATGAACACCAAATGGAGTTTTATGCGGATAAAATGAACCTTTCCGTAAAGGCCCTCGCCAAAAAGACCAAGGACAAAATGCACGATACCTTGGGAAGCCTGATTCGAAACGAATTGATCGGCACTTCAAAAAAAATGCTTCAGCAAGAAATGTCCATTAAAGAAATCTCCCTTCAATTGGGTTTCGAGGAGCCCAATCATTTCTCAGCGTTCTTCAAGCATAGCACCGGAGAGACCCCGTCCCAGTACAAAAACAAAAAAGTACAAGGGATTACTCCTTTTTTGTAGGTCTTCCCCGCCCATCCTACAAGACATTTGCCCTGTAATTACAACACAAATTGTTTAATCAGTAAAACATAGCAAATGGATATTAAAAATCTAGCTACGGACATGGACAGCATTGTTGCACAAGGTGCGATCGTTGAAGCTGTCGAGAAGTATTTTGCCGAGGACGCGAATACTTCGGACTACAACCAGGTGACCACGACCGGAAAGGAACAAATGGTGGAAAAAATGACCGGATTTGCAGGTGCCATTGCACAGGTGAATGGCATACAATTGCACCGTACAATTGTGGACGGAAACGTGTCGGCCTCCGAGTTTACCTTCGATTTTTTGATGAAGGACAACAGCAGGGTGTATTGGCACGAAATCATTCGCCGAATCTGGAACGACGAGGGCAAAGTGGTCCACGAGGAATACTTTAATGCTTAATCTTCGCCCATGAACTTAAGGTTTATAACGCCCACGCTGCATGGCGTGGCCGATTACACAGCTGGTTTGGGGCTATTGGTCGCTCCCTTTTTACTGGGTTTGGGCGAATCCTCGTCCATGGCGGTCTGGTTTTCGGTGGCTACTGGGTTGGCCGTATTTGCCGCAAGCCTGCTTACCGATTACAAACTGAGCATTTTTAAGGTGATTCCCTTTGAAGGGCATTTGGCCATCGATCTTTTGGTAGCGGTGACCTTTATGATCGCTCCCTTTGCCTTCGGGTTCGAAGGAATCGATGCCATTTACTACTGGTTCAACGCAACCGTAGTGTTCTTGGTGGTGGCCCTGAGTGCCAGTGACAATTAAAAACAAAAACAATTAAAAATTTTACAAACAATGAAAGCAATTAAAAACATTTCAATTTTAGCGGTAATGGCCCTTAGCATCAATTTGGCCGTTGCCCAAGACAAAAAAGCGTACAACATCGATAACAGTAACATCGCCTTGGAAGGCTATAGCCCGGTTTCCTACTTGGATCTAGGTATTGCACAAAAAGGATTGAAGCAATTTAAGTCGGAACATGAAAAGGTGGTTTATTATTTCACCGACGCCGATCAAAAGAAGAAATTCGATAAAAACCCAAGCAAGTATTTGCCCCAGTATGGCGGTTACTGTGCTTTTGGAGTGTATGCGGGCGCAAAGTTTAGACCGGACCCGAATAAGTTTATCGTAAAGGATGGCAAATATTTTCTGTACCTGTACAACATTGAATTGGATGCCCAACAATTATGGTTGGCAGAGAACAACCACGCGAAGTTGGTGGGAAAGGCCAACGAAAACTGGAGCAAGTTGAAAGGCACCTATAATTAATCATTTTGGTGATAGGGTGTGAAAGCGTCCCGACTGAAAGGTTGGGGCGTTTTTATAATTTTATACCACAGGAATCACAATAAAATGAACGAGTTACTCCAACAGATTCGAAATTGTACACTTTGCCAAGAACACCTTCCGTTGGGTCCACGGCCCATTGTGGCCGCCAACCCCAAAGCACGGATTCTGATCATCGGACATGCCCCGGGAACCAAAGTTCATGAAACCGGGGTACCATGGGACGATCCCAGTGGGAAACAACTCCGCAATTGGATGGGTGTTACCGATGCAGAGTTTTACGATGAAACCAAAATTGCCCAAATGCCCATGGGATTTTGTTATCCCGGAAAGGGAAAATCGGGCGACTTGCCCCCTCGGCCCGAATGTGCCCCACAATGGCACCAAAAAGTATTGGAGGGCATGCCCAATTTAAAATTAACCCTGCTGATCGGCCAATATGCACAGAAACATTACCTCGGTGATCAAATGGAAAAAAACCTCACGGAAACCGTTAGGAACTACAAAGCCTATCTGCCCCAATACTTTGTATTGCCCCATCCATCACCTCGAAACCGGTTTTGGTTGAGCAAGAATCCTTGGTTTGAAAAAGAAATAATACCTACTTTAAGGAAACAGGTATTAGGACAATTTTAAGGTAGAAAAAATCTTCACTTTGTAAAAGCCATCACATCCCTTTATCCATAGACATTATTAATTGCATCGCTTTCATTCTATCTTTATTTGGGTCGACGGAATCCACCACCATATCGTGCTCATCCAAAATATAAAGTAAATCTTCCTTCATGGTGTTGTCAACCATAATGAAACCAAGGGAAAGTTTCACCTTACCAGTTGTATCATATACTCGAGAAACCCCAAGTTCTTGTCCATTATAATCAATATCATACTCTTCATGAACGAGTTTTCCATTTTCAAAAAATTTGGAACGTGATTTCCCGTTTTCAATTTCCCATTCCATATATACACTGCCATCTTCCCTAAATTCTGTTGATTTACCTATTAGCTCTCCGTTTAGGTATTCACTTTTTCGTTTGACCTTACCCGATTTAAAATAAAAGATATCTTCTCCGTTCTTGATTCCATTGTTGTATTGAATTGTATTTGCCATGGAACCATCAGGATAATATGTTGTGAAAGTATTATACAACAATCCATTTTCCACATAAAACTCTTCTGATTTCACAGTATCTTTTTCCACAACATAATGGCCGGTCATCTTTGAATCATCGCTGAAATGGTAGACTTTGTTTTCATTTGGGTCATAACTGATATAGTAGTCATCGCTTGCGATAATTTCGGAATCATTTTCAACTGATTCCTCCGATTGCGGGGTTTTGAATTGTATACAAGAAGCGAGTAAGCCAGTAAACAAGAGAATCAACGATTGATTTTTCATAAATAAATTGATTTTTCAATAAATACTACCATCATGCTTTCCTTTTTCCCAACCGTGTTTGCCCAAATACTGTTCGGCACTTTCCACGGCACCGTCTTCAATGGAAGTGCCCATGGAGTCGTTCCAACGGTTGAGGTAGCCAAAAAGGGATATCACTCCCAACATTTCCACAATCTCCCCTTCGTTCCAATGTTGGTACAGTCGGTCCTTGATTTCCTTGGAAACCGCATTGGGTACTTGGGAAGCCGCCAGTGAAAAATCCAAAGCGGCACGCTCTGCTTCCGAAAAAGCGGGGTGGGTGCGGTACTCCCAAATATGGTCCAATTGTTCCTGTTCGGCGCCATACCGTTCTGCGGCACGTATGGCATGGGCTTGGCAATACCGGCATCCTGTGGCATTGCTGCTTACCCAGGCAATCATGCGTTTTAATGCCGAAGTTACTCGGCCCTCGTTGGCCATTACCGCTTTGTTGAGGTTGATAAAGGCCTTGGAAATAGCAGGTCTGTGCTGCATGGTCAAAACCGAATTGGGACAAAATCCCAGGGTCTCGTTAAAGAATGCTGCCAATTGTTTGGTTTCGGGATCATGATTGGGGTCTAAGGGTTGAACTAAGGCCATGGATGCGATTTTAAATTGTATTTTTGAACAACAAGAAACGAAAAATTGACTTCATGACAAATCATATAACAACCACCTGGTTGGGTGGAATGGCATTTGAAAGCAATAATCCCTCGGGACATACCTTAAAAATTGATGCAGGACCCGAAAGTGGCGGCGATGGTTCCGGTCTACGACCCAAGGCATTGATGTTGTCCTCACTGGCTGGATGTTCCGGATTGGATGTCGCTTCCTTGATCCAAAAAATGAAGCTGGAAGTGGACGATTTCAAAATCGATACCATTGCGAACTTGACCGAGGAGCATCCAAAATTTTACGATTCGGTGGTAATCGAGTATCATTTTTACGGTTCCAACCTAAAAGAGGAGAAATTGAAAAAAGCGGTCGATCTATCTGTCGAACGCTATTGTGGGGTCATGGAAATGTTCCGGAAATTTGCCAAATTGGACATCAAGATCGTGTACCACCACAAATAGGAAGTGCTCTTAAGGACAACAACCCCTGGTTCCTTTTATTGTTGAATGTCATTAAATTAAATAGTATGTGGCTATCTAAAAATTGGGCTTATGGGTTATTGGCAATAGCCGTTGTTCTTGCCATTTTGGGGGTGACAACCTCCAATTTTGTTTTTAAATCTGGCACGGCCGGAATGGGAATTATTATTATTTTGGGATTCCTGTTCGGCAGAAAGGGAAACAACAAAAACCTTTGGATGCTGGTGGGCGCATTTGTGTGTTCCATTATTGGCGATTGGTTTTTGTCTCGCATGAACGGCGATGTTTCCTTGTTCGTAAAGGGAATCGCCCTATTTTTCTTGGCCCATGTCGGATATCTGGTGTACGCTTTGCTGAATGGAAAGATGCATTGGAAAGCAACCGCAATAGTACTGATCGGGTTTCTTGCCTTTTTCTTTCTGGTGCTGTACCCAAAAATTACCGATACGGCCTTAATGGCGGCATCGTTGATCTATTTGCTTATCTCTTGTTTTTCGTTGGGCGCTTCCATGGGCATGGCGGTGGACCAGACGGAAAAATGGAGTTATGTCGTCGGAATTGGACTTATCCTATTTTCTGATACCATCATCGCCTTTAAGGAATTTGTAGGTTATCATACCTTTGATTTTTTGATCACACCGACCTATTACCTTGCCCATATTTGCATCACCTATTCGGTGATCAAACGATTTGAAGCAGCAGCAATCCAGACCCCAAATGTTACCCAATAAGAACCTATTTGAACTGAATTATGCGTTGGACCGTAAAACCCATCCCTACACAAGAAACTATCGACGATCTCGCTAAAGAATTGAAGGTCGAGAATATAATTGCCCAACTCCTTATCCAAAGGGGAATCACCAATTATGACGAAGCAAAGGCCTTTTTTCGGCCCGAACTTTCCCATTTGCACGATCCCTATTTAATGAAGGACATGGACAAGGCCGTGGTTCGGATAGAGCATGCCATGCAGGAGGAGGAAAATATTTTGATTTATGGGGATTATGATGTGGATGGCACCACTTCGGTAGCGTTGGTATCGTCCTTTTTATTGGAATTTTACCCCAATGTAGCCACTTATATCCCCGACCGTTATTTGGAAGGTTACGGCATTTCATTTCAAGGTATTGATTTTGCAGCGGACAACGATATTTCCCTGATCATTGCCTTGGATTGCGGGGTTAAGGCCTTGGACCAAATTGCCTATGCCAAACAAAAAGGCATCGATGTTATTGTATGTGATCACCACCGCCCTGGCGATACTTTGCCCGATGCCGTTGCCATTTTGGACCCCAAACAAGAGGCATGCCCATACCCGTACAAAGAGCTTTGTGGTTGTGGCGTGGGCTTCAAGTTGATTCAGGCTTTGGGTGTACGCTTGGGCAAGACCATACACGATTTGGTGCCGTTTCTGGATTTGGTGGCCACGGCCATTGCTGCAGATATTGTGCCGATTACCGGAGAGAACAGGGTGTTGGCACATCATGGTTTGCAGGTCATCAATTCCAATCCCAGGATTGGTTTTAAGGCCATTATCGATCAAATCAAAAAGAAAGAATTGACCATAACGGATGTGGTCTTTATCATTGCCCCACGCATCAATGCCGCAGGCCGAATGAAACATGGGCAGCATGCCGTTGAATTATTAACAGCGGCCGATTTTCTTACGGCCCAACGATTTGCACAAGAGATTGAGGTGTTCAACGCGGAACGTAAAACGTTGGATCAAGAAATTACCGAAGAAGCCTTGTTGCAGATTCAGGAGAATAGTGAAGAGGACCGATTTACTTCCGTGGTGTACAAAGAAAATTGGCATAAGGGTGTAATTGGCATTGTAGCATCCCGACTAACAGAGACCTATTACCGTCCGACCCTGGTTTTTACCAAAAGCGGAGATAAACTGGCGGCCTCTGCACGGTCGGTGAAGGGTTTTGATATTTACAATGCCCTTGAAGGGTGTTCCGATTGGCTGGAGCAGTTTGGCGGACACATGTATGCCGCCGGGTTGACCTTGATGGAAGAACAATACGAACAATTCAAGACACAGTTTGAAAAGGTGGTGGCAGAAACCATCGATCCCAAATTGTTGCAACCCGAAATTACCATTGATGCCAAGATCAATCTTGACCAAATTACCCCAAAATTGATGCGCATCTTGAAACAGTTTGCTCCCTTTGGCCCAGGTAATATGACCCCTGTTTTTATGGCGGAGGGTGTTATGGATTCAGGTTATGCCCGAGGCGTTGGTGAAGATGAAAAACATTTGAAATGCGCTTTGTACCAATTCGGTTCGGCACCCATTGGAGCCATCGGGTTCAATTTGGGAAATAAAATAGATCGTGTTAAAAACGGAAAGCCATTTGATGCCGTATTTTCGTTGGATGAAAATGAATGGAACGGCACAGTGAGCCTTCAACTAAAACTGAGAGATATTCGCTAGCAACCTATGGACCCCTACGCTGCGCTTCGTTATAAGGAATTCAACATATTTTTAATTGTTCGCTTTGCCATGGTATTTGCCTGGTCCATGCAGTTCATTGTGATTGAATGGCAGGTGTATTCGTTGACCAAAGACCCTTTATCCCTAGGTATTATCGGATTGATGGAAGTAATTCCTGCTGTGGGCATGGCCCTTTTTGCCGGACATATTGTGGACCAACGGGAAAAGCGAAACTTGTTGGTGTTGTGTATTAGCGGGTTTTCAGTGATCAGTTTGGGCTTGTTTGCCTTGAGTTGGCCGGGGCTGGAAGATACATGGGCGCCCAAGACCATTCTGTACTCCATTTATGCCTTGGTGTTTTTGGGCGGGTTTGTACGATCATTTTTGGGACCTACGATTTTTTCGTTGATAGCCTTGATCGTACCCAAAAAAATCTATCCCAATGCAGCCACATGGAGCAGTTCCACATGGCAAATGGCCTCGGTTTTGGGACCTGCCTTGGCGGGGTTTTCCATCGGCTGGATAGGGGTGCATTGGAGTATGTGTGTAATCTTTGGTTTTTCGTTGATAGCCCTAATTTTTCTATTCCGCATTCCCCAAAAACCCATATTAAACCCGAAAATTGGCGAACCCGTCTTCCAAAGTTTAAAGGACGGTCTCAAGTTTGTTTTTAACAGTAAGGCCATTTTTGGTGCTTTGACGTTGGATATGATCGCTGTACTTTTTGGAGGAGCTGTTGCCCTGTTGCCCGTGTATGCCCAAGATATTTTGCATGTGGGTTCCGAAGGATTCGGAATTTTAAGAGCAGCACCTGCCGTTGGTGCCTCAATCACCATGTTGGGGTCCACAAGGTTCCCCTTGCATAGAAATGCGGGCAAAAAATTATTATGGGCGGTTTTTGCCTTCGGAATCTGCATTATCGTATTTGGCCTTTCGGAACTTTTCTGGTTGTCGGTCCTGGCCTTGTTCATCAGTGGTGCGGTGGACGGCGTTTCCATGATCATTCGGCAGACCATTCTACAAATAAAAACACCCGATCATATGCGGGGAAGGGTAGCATCTGTCAATTCCATTTTTGTGGGATCGTCCAACGAGTTGGGCGCTTTTGAAAGTGGATTGGCAGCCAAATTAATGGGAACGGTGACTGCTGTGGTCTTTGGCGGTACCATGACCTTGTTGACGGTTGGTGCAACCGCAGTGATTTCACCCTCGTTCAGAAGACTGGATTTGCAAAATGATATTGACGAACATGAAAAGGACTAACCTTCCAGTTTTTGCAAGGTCAGTTGCTCCCCATCAAAAACAGCATAGGTAAAATAGGAAATCCAATCCCCAAGGTTGGTGTAGGTCGATTTCTCGTTCAATTTGATTTCCAATGGTAAGTGTCGGTGACCAAATATAAAATGGTCGTAATGGTGCTGTTCCAATTTTCGCTTGGCATATAAAATCAGCCATTCCTTATCCTCGCCTAAGAATTTGGCATCAGCTTCCCCAGAAATGATCTTGTTGTTTACGGAAAGATGTTGACCCAAACGCACGCCCAAATCCGGATGTAACCATTTGAAGAACCATTGGGCCACAGGGTTGGTAAACACTTTTTTCATGCGTTTAAATCCCTTGTCGTGGGGTCCCAAACCATCACCATGGCCGATAAAAAAAGAGGCGTCGTTAATGGTAAACTGTTGCGGTTTGTGGTAAACGGGTATGTTTAGCTCTTCTTCAAAATACCCATTCATCCAAAGGTCGTGGTTGCCCACAAAATAGGTAATCTGAATGCCCATATCCGATAACTCGGCCAATTTGCCCAAGGTACGCGTGAAGCCTTTGGGAACAACGGTCCTGTATTCGAACCAAAAATCAAAAAGATCGCCCATCAAGAAAATGGCATGTGCATCGTGTTTGATGGAATCCAACCAAGCGACGAACTTTTTTTCACGCGGAAGGCTCTCCTTTCGGGTGGGCGCTCCCAAATGATTATCGCTGGCGAAATAGACTTTTTTGCCTTTCGGCAGATCGATGTTCTTCATCTATCGTTTATATCGTCGGTTGCTTCGTACTCTATTGACCACATAGACCACGACAACAAAAAGGGCCAATAAGGGGAACAATAAATCGGTCATAATTCTTTTATTTTTTAAATTTTTCCAACGCTTTTTTGGTATTCGGGGACAATGCCAATTTGCCGGATGCTTCGGCGCGTTCCAACAATAATTTGTCCCAATGTTCGGTTCCTTCCCACAACACTTTCTTCATTTGGGACAGGGCCTCTGGATTGTAACCGGCCAATTTTTGAAGGTGAATGTCCAGTTCCTTGTCCATTTCTGCAATGGAATCGTAGACTTTGGCAAACAGGCCCTTTTCTTTGGCCCAATAGGCATTTTTCCATTCCGTGGGATAGAGGGTCAGCTCGGCAAGAGCAGCTTTTCCCATTTTGCGTTCCACGGCAGGTGCGATTACAAAGGGTCCGATTCCGATGGAAATTTCCGATAGTTTGATGGCGGCATCCACGGTGGCGTGCACATAATCGCAGGCAGCGGCCAATCCGACCCCTCCGCCAACGGTTTTGCCTTGCACCCTACCTATAATGGGTTTGGGACAGCTGCGCATGGCATTGATCACATGGGCAAAACCACTGAAGAATGCTTTGCCTTCCTCCAAATTGGAGATGGCCACCAACTCATCGAACGATGCCCCGGCACAAAACGCACGGTCACCCTCCGAACGCAGCACGATCACCGAAACCCCATCATCCGAAGAAAGCTTCTTTAACTCATGGGCCAGTCTGGACAACAGTTCAGACACAAAGGAATTGCTGGCCGGGTGGCCAAATTCGATGGTGGCAATGCCATTTTCGATTTTTGTGTATAAACTACCGTTGGGTCTTTCTGTGGACATGTTGCAATAAACAGTTTACAATGAACAATACGCAATTATCAAATTTCTGATATCTGATGTCCGATTTCAGACTTCTGACGTTGCTAAATTACGGGTTTTGAACATAGGGCCTGAATTTTCTCCTAAATTTCCAGACCAACGAAAAGCCCCGTATCATCATCCAAACCACAAAGGCAATCCAAATGGCATAGAATCCCCATCCCATAAATTTGCCGAGGCACAGTGTGGGTACAAAGCCCAAAAAGGTGGCGGACATAAGCACGTTTCGCAAATATTTCATTTCGCCAAGACCTTTAAAAAGGCCATCGAACACAAAGGCGAGCGTATTCATGGGCAATCCTAAAATCACAATGTAAAATATGCCATAAAAGGTTTGGAGCACAACAGTTTCATTGGAAAAGAGATGGCCGATGGGACGGTAAAAAAGAAAACCAAATACCATCAAGACCACACTGACGACCATACCATAGGACACTACTTTTTTGGCCAAGTTCCAAAGCCCATCATAATCACCAGCCCCTAAAAGCTTGCCGCCCATGCTGTTGCCGGCGGCGGCAAAACCATCGATAAAAAATGCGGCGAACAACCAAAGGTTAATGGCGATGGTATGAGCACCGATATAGGCATCGCCCAAGGCCGTGGCCTCCCGTACTGCTAAGATCAAGGCTGCGTTTAGGGCCAAGGCACGAACAAATAGGTTCAAGCTCATGAACACCACCCGTTTGATCTCTTTGTTCAACGGAAAGGTAAGTTTCATGCTGATTTCGGTTTTTTTCAATAACAACACAAAGGCCATCAATGCCATTACTGCTTGGGCGATTAGGCTTGCCCAGGCAGCCCCCTCGAGGTAAAGTGCAGGCACCCATCCTTCCACGCCATACACCAAAATGAAGTCCAGCACAATGTTGAGCAAGGCTCCGATAATGGCTATGATCATCGGGTAATACGTGTTTTGAAGTCCCCTAAAAATGCCAAAAATGGCAAAGGTGAAGAGGGTTAACGGAAACCCCCAAACCCGAATGGAGTAGTAGGAGATGCAATAATCCAAGATTTTACCCGAGGCATTGAACAGTTCAAAAATGGGTTCAATGATAAAGACCGTGGACAAGAGCACCACAACACTCAACATAATATTGAAAAAGATGGCTTGGGCGGGCAGGTTTTTTACCTCTTCCAATCGGCCGGCCCCCAAATATTGCGAAATGATTGCCGAAATGGAGCTTCGTGTCTGGCCCAACACCCAAATGAGCATGGATAAGAACGAACCCACAATACCCGCAGCAGCCAAGGACTCCAAGCCATCCACGGGAATATTGCCCACAACGGCCGTATCCGTGATGTTCAACACAGGTTCGGCAATGCCCGAAATGGTTGCGGGAATAGCTAGCCTATTGATGCTCTTAAAGTTTACTGGTGTGCTCAAAACGGCTGCAAGTTACAGCACTAATTCATAACAATGAAAGGGATGCTCGCTTTGTTTGGGAAAGAAGATATCGCCCAGTTTTTGATACCCTCTTTGTTCGTAGAACCGTTGGTTGCGTAGGTTTTGGGAGAAGGTGTCCAAACGCACCGAAACAAAACCCTGTTCCCGTGAATAACTCTCGGCGAAATCCATGAGTTGTTGGGCATAGCCCTTGCCTTGAAGGTTGGGATGTACGCAAAGACGATGGATGTACGAACTATTGCCATTGGGAGTGAGCCAATCTATGGGTTCGTATTCCTCATCCATCCATGTAGAAACCACGACGGCCCCAATAATTTGATGGTTTTCTTCCAACACGTAGAGCTCGCCTCGGTCCACATCGATTGCAAACGCCTTTTCATTGGAGTAGTGCTCGTTTCATTGAAAAATGCCATTATCCTGCATTTTTTGGGCACAGGCCTGGGTAATGGTCAAGATATCGGGGATTTCAGATATCTTTGCACGTCGTATCATTGCTTCGTTTTAATTAAATTGTAAATTTAAGTGTTAATCATAATCGCCAAACCATGAACAACATACTTGTACCGATCGGAACTTCACCGGATTCCTCCAAAACTTTACAATATGCCATTGATTTTGCCATCAATTTTGGAGCTAAGATCTATGTGATGGATGTATTCTCCGTGACCACAGCCGTGGGGAGTTTGGCCAATGTGGAAGAGAAGGTGGCCAAGACCAGCAAGGAACATCTCAAGGAAGTGATCGACCAGGTGGACACCAAGAACTTGGACATTAAGATAGCTACCTATAACGGGGACATTATTGACGGACTCAATGAAATCAACAAAGAACTCGGTATCGATTTGATCATTATTGCCCCGCGAAGCAACGATATTAAGGAAGAGTTGTATTTGGGGCATACTTCGGGACGCATAATCAAACAAACGGATATTCCCACGCTGATTGTGCCGAAGGGAACCGAATTTAAACCCATGAAAAAGATAATGACGGCCTTTGGATCGGGGATTTTAAAACGCAGCAGTATTTTGAATCCATTGGCGATGATCAAGAACAAATTTCGTTCAGAGATCAGTTTATTGTTGGTAAAAAGACCTGGCTATACCGAGGACGATCTTAAGGTTAATACGGCCTTGTTGGACTTGAGCAAGAAACTAACCATCACCGAAAATGCCACTACGTATTTGGGGGTGATTGAACATTACCAAGAGGAACATCCTGATATGTTGTGTGTATTCCGCAGAAAGCGTGGGTTCTTTAAAAAACTCTGGGAGAAGAACACCATTTTAAAATCGGAGTTCTACGTGCCCGTACCCGTATTGGTATTGAGCGTTAAAAAAGACTAAGCAAGGGGTTTAAATTTTGATACTTTCAGAAAAAGTATTTCCTTTGCACGCACTTTGGGGGATTAGCTCAGTTGGCTAGAGCGCTTGCCTGGCAGGCAAGAGGCCACCGGTTCGAATCCGGTATTCTCCACAAAAATCAATAGCACCTCGATCGAGGTGCTTTTTTTATGGAGTATTTTGTGTACATCATTTATAGTGAATCGGTTCACTGATACTATGTGGGGCATTGCCAAGATTTGGAAGATAGGATAGGCCGGCACAAAGGCGGACGGTCTAAGTACACGAAAACCGCTACAGATTGGGAAGTAAAGTACACCGAGCGTTTTTCAACAAGGGGTGAAGCTATGATAAGGGAAAGGGAAATCAAGAAAAAGAAGAGTAGGAAGTATATTGAGTTCCTTATTTGTGGAGGGCAGATTGGCTAGAGCGTTCCGAGGGCTTTCGGAAAGGCCACCGGTTCGAATCCGGTATTCTCCACAAAAATCAATAGCACTTCAATCGAGGTGCTTTTTTATTGGGGTTGTTTTTGTGTTGTTGTTTGCCACAAGATGCAATCTTGCGGCAGCAGGGGACGGTATGCCACATAAAATTAACCATCCTTTAGGATGGTTTTTTTGTTTTTGGCCCTGTCTTTTTTGAACTTTACTTCAAAACAAATCAACATGAAATTAGAAGGAAAAGTGGCCTACATTACAGGAGGCACTAAAGGAATAGGCTACGGTATTGCGGAAAGTTTGTTGGATCAAGGCATGAAGGTGGCCATTAGTGGCCGTGGGCAAAGGGGAGTGGACCAAGCAGTGGATGCCCTTTCAAGAAAAGGTGAAGTATTGGGCCTGGTGTCTGACGTAACCAAATTGGTAGATGAAGAAAATGCCGTACAGTCCATTTTAAAGAAATTTGGACGCTTGGATGTGGTCATGGCCAATGCAGGGGTTGGGCATTTTGCACCTATTGATGAAATGTCGGAGCACGAATGGCACGGCATGATCAACACCAATTTAAATGGGGTGTTCCACACCTTAAAAGCATCCGTGGAAGCCTTGAAAGAATCCGAAGGCTATTACATGACGTTGGCCAGTTTGGCCGGCACCAACTTTTTTGCCACAGCGGCCGGCTATAATGCCACAAAGTTTGGGGTGGTCGGGTTTACCCAGGCGGCCATGTTGGACTTGAGGAAGTACAACATCAAGGTCACCACGATCATGCCGGGATCCGTGGCAACCCATTTCAATGACCATGAACCCTCGGAAAAAGATGCCTGGAAAATTCAGCCCGAAGATATCGGAAAGCTGGTGGTGGATTTGCTGAAAATGCACCCACGAACATTGCCCAGTAAAATTGAAGTGCGGCCCACACGGCCGGATTTGAAATAATCAGTCTACCTTTTCAGTCAAGGGGATTTGCACATTGCAAATTTCCTTGACCAAAGTATGTAGTTGCTGCTCGAATTTGGCCAAGGTCTGATGGTCGATTATACCATTTTTGTCTTCAGTGAACCGAAACAATCCTTGACTTAAATTTTTGAAGGAATAGATTCCGGCCACGCCCGAATCAAAATCATGGTTTTTAGCGTATAGGTAGGCATAGCAAAGGAGCTGGAACGCCTTAGCCTTGTCGTAATTCGTGATCAACTCGTCCCAATCGCTGATTTTTACATTTTTGGGCTCGACTTTTCCGGTTTTGTAGTCAATAATGCGAAGTACGCCGTCAACTTCATCCACGCGATCCAATGTACCTTTCAGTTTAATGGGAAAAGACAGGTCTGGAAGGTCCAGAATGGTTTCATATTTGGTTTCCAACGCCAAGATTTTAATCTGATTACGTTGAATGTCAAGTAATTCCTTATCCAGAAAGTTTTGCAGGTATTTGACGATTACATTATACACCAATAAAAATTTTCCTTTACCAATGTCTATCCCCGGCAATTGTTTTAGAAATTGATGCTTGACCACGTCAGAAATTTGTGTTTTCGTCTTTGACAAAGCCTCTTTGGTCAACACTTGGGAAATAAAGGGGGTATACAATGTTTCAAGGCTATCGTGCACTATGGTCCCGAAAGTATTGGCCGCAATGTTTTCTTCCACTTCTTCCAAATCATTGATCTTTAAAATATTCCGGGTATAAAAATCCATGGGATTTTTAATATAATTGGTCAAGGAAGTCGGTGAAAACCCGTTTAGCGCAAAATTTTTGATGTCTTCCAACAATTGGCCATTCTTGGGAATCTGTGTCAGTGGAGGTTGCTCAATGCGTACTTCGGGCGAAACTATCTGGTGAGTGACGAATGGTTTCAAGTTTTCATCGGTCAGCAGCTGGGTTACCAATCGACTTTTTTCGCCACCTTCCAGCACATCGGGTTCCGTATTGTAAACGATATAAACGTTTTTGGCCCGTTGGATCAATCGATAAAAGTGGTACACATAGATGGCATCTTTTTCCTTATAGGTCGGCAATCCGTAAGCACGTTTTACATCGAACGGAATAAAGGAATTGTTCGATTTGCCAGAGGGCAGTATCCCTTCATTGACCGAGGTGATGATAACCGTTTCGAAGTCGAGATTTCTACTTTCCAGCATCCCCATGATCTGTAAACCGGATAAAGGTTCCCCAATAAAATCAAGGGTTTCCATCGATGCCAGCTGTTTGAACAGGGTTTTGATGGACTTTAACTCCGACACAAAGGCCACATTCTCCAAGAATTGGGACAACTGGTTGAAAAGCGTGTAGAACCGGTACAAGTATTCCAGTTCTTGGGCGTTCTTTTCCTGCTGATATGTTTCTTTTAGCTGTTGTATGATGGTTTGGCATTGATGAATCCAATCAGTTGGAGTAGTCAAATCATCAGGAAAAACCAGTTGGATGGCCTTTTGATGATCCTTTAACCTAGACAGCATGCTTTCATTTACAAATAACCAATTGTGTGAATTGATCTGTTCGATAAGTTCGGCAGCAAAATTGGATTGATTCGATCGAAGCAATGCTGCCGCATAAGGATTGGAAAGAAATGCAACTACATGTTTATGGAACCAGCCCCTGTCCGATTTGTTCAGTTGCAGTTCCAGATAAGATTGGAAAAAGGCGTACAGCACTGTTTTATTGAGCGGGAGCCCCATGGTAATGTTCACTTCGCCAATACTGGTCGGAATTGATTTCAATACGGGGTTCAAAAGGGTTTCATCTGCCAATACCAAAGCCGTTTGCTTTAGATCAACGGTAGAGTCGTTTTGGATGTGTTGCAGTAGCTGCCCTGCATATTTGGATTGTGCCACATTTTTGGGCGCTCCGGTAATGGATATTCGTTTAGGCTGTAAAAAATGCTCTTGTCCCTCAATTTTTCGATTTTTGTAGTACGGCCAATTACGCTGATAGTTTCGGATAAAAAGCCCAGCATCATGTATGGGGTCGTTTAAAAAGTAGGTGTCGATATCCCAGTAAATGTGCGCATTTCCACGCTCAAGATAATGTTGTATAATAGTGCTTTCGGCTGCATTCAAGGCATTGAAACCTACAAAAACGATGGTTTCACCGTTATGGACTTGGCTTCCCTTTTTAATTTCTTCCACTGCTTTTCGTTGTACCAAACCCTGATAGCCCGTTTTATGGTCTAAGAGCTCGGTGGTTAAGCTGTGGTATATCCCTTCCAGATTCGACCAAAGGTCCAAATAATTTTCAATAAGTTCGGTTTTGTCCTTTTGAAGGGACCAGTGGTTGAGTTCTTTAATGGCGGATAGGTAGTTCAATATTTCCTTGGCTGGAATCAAGTAGCCATCAATATCGTTGAAGTCCTGTAATAATGTCTGCCCCCATTTTAAAAAGGAAGCAAAATCGTCGTGTTGTTTAAGTGCACTTTTCTTATACGCTTCAAACAGTTGGAGCAACAATTCCAAATTGGAAGCTTGAGACACCCCTGAAATTTGTGCAATAAAGTCTTGAATTGAAAGCACTTTTGGACTGAAGATGCTCGTTTCAAGGGATTGTGCGATGTATTTCTTGAGAAAGGTTCCCGATCGTTTGCTGGGAAGCACAAAGGTACAGTTGGTGACGTCCAACTGTTTATCGGCAAGATCTTTTAAAACATGTTCTAGAAAAGTGGTGTGCATGTACTAAAAATAAAAAAGGCCCCGCATTTGCAGGGCCTTTTCCTAGAAAACTTTGTTTTCTTTATTATTTAACCAAGTTGATCTCAACTCGTCTGTTTTGTGCTCTACCAGCTCTTGTGTTGTTGGTAGCGATTGGCTTAGCTTCACCGTATCCGATAGCAGAAAGTCTATCAGCAGCAATTCCTTTGTCGATCAAGAAATCTCTAACAGAGTTAGCTCTAGACTCAGAAAGCTTTTGGTTGGTAGACTCGCTACCTACGCTGTCAGTGTGTCCTTCTACAGTAAACTTAGCGTTAGGATACTCGTTCAAGATTTGGATGATGTCAACCATTACAGAAGTAGATTCTGCTTTGATGGAAGATTTACCAGTATCGAACAAGATAGTTCTAGCGTAGTCGTTCAATTGTTTTTGAACTTCTTCAGTTACTTCAGGACATCCGTTGTTGGCAACAGTACCAGCAACTTCTGGACATTGGTCGTCTTTGTCAAGAACACCATCGCCGTCAGAATCAGGCCATGGGCATCCTTTGTTGGCAGCAGGGCCAGCTTCGTTAGGACAAGCATCATCTTTGTCGGCAACACCGTCACCGTCAGCATCAGGACAACCTGCTAGGGAAGAAAGACCTGGAGTGCTTGGACAAGCATCGTCTTTATCAGCAACACCGTCACCATCAGAATCAGGACAGCCGTTCAATTCTTTTGGACCAGCTTCGTTAGGACAGCTATCTTTAGCATCTTCGATACCATCTCCGTCAGAATCAGGACATCCGTTGAATGCTTCCAAACCAGCTACTTCTGGACAAGCATCATCTTTGTCGTATATACCATCACCATCAGTATCGGTACCACCGAATTTGATGCTGATACCAGCCATGTGCTGGAAGTGACGAATCAAGTAATCTTCGAAGGCGTGCTTGTATTGTGTTTGAACAGTCAAACCTACGTTCTCAGAGAACCAAAGGTTAAAACCAACACCTCCGTTAACAGTACCGGCTCCGATTTCATCTACCCAAGTATAACCACCACCTACTTCGATAAAAGGATCGATAGTAGTATTTTTAAGGAAGTTGTACTTAATGGTACCGTCAATGGCATAGTGAGAAAGATCATCAACTGAAGCATCACCGATTTTCTCGATTCTGTTCAAAGATCCTCTTGCACCTACAGAGAAGCCATCACCGACATACTTAGAAATGCCGATGTAAGAAACGGAAGGCAAAATATTCCAGTGGTCAGTTACGTTGAAGTACTCATCAAATAATGTAGTACTGGAAAAAGGATTGTTGCTATCGTTTGTTGGATAAGCATCTATCGCATTCACTCCAACGGTCACTTGCCATGGATTATTCTCGTCTTGCGCTTGTATGCTGTTAATCCCTACAAACACTAGGGCAACAACCAATAATTTGCTAAGATGTTTCATGCTCAAAATTTTAAGTTTAAGTGTTTATCAGCAGCAAATGTAAGTTGTTAAGACTTATTAACAAAATCTAAATTTCTTTTTTTTTGACTCATTTGCCAGAAGAATTGCTGCATTTCAACGATTTTAGACGATTTTCAACGATTTTCCCACCTTGGTGAAGGCATTTATGGCATGATCCAGGTGCTGTTTTTCGTGTGCTGCGGACAATTGAACCCGAATCCGAGCCTTGTCCTTGGGAACCACAGGATAAAAGAACCCAATCACATAAATACCCTCCTCCAACAACATATCTGCCATTTGTTGTGAAAGCTTGGCATCATATAGCATTACCGGTACAATAGCCGAATCCCCATCAATAATGTCGAAACCGGCAGCTTTCATTCCTTTTTTAAAGTATTCCGTGTTGCTTTGAAGCTTGTCCCGAAGGGTGGTATCCTTATCCAACATGTCAAATACCTTAATGGATGCGCCCACGATGGCCGGTGCCAAGGAGTTGGAGAAAAGATAAGGACGGGATCGTTGTCGCAACATTTCGATAATTTCCTTCTTACCGGTTGTATAGCCGCCCATGGCACCGCCGAGCGCTTTACCCAATGTCCCGGTAATAATGTCGATTCGGCCCATAACACCTTTTTCTTCCAAGGTACCCCTTCCGGTTTCGCCTATAAATCCGGCCGCATGGCATTCATCGATCATAACCAGAGCATCGTATTTATCGGCAAGGTCACAGATTTGATCTAGGGGCGCCAATAGTCCATCCATGGAGAAGACCCCATCGGTTACGATGATCTTAAATCGTGCACCATCCTTCACACTTTGTTGCAATTGTGCTTCCAGATCGGCCATGTCGCTATTGGCATACCGGTAGCGTTTTGCTTTGCAAAGTCGCACCCCATCAATAATGGAAGCGTGGTTCAACGAATCCGAGATGATGGCATCCTCTGGTCCCAAAAGGGGTTCAAAAACGCCCCCGTTGGCGTCAAAGGCAGCAGCATATAAAATAGTATCCTCCGTACCATAGAAATTCGCTATTTTTTGCTCCAATTCCTTATGGATGTCCTGTGTACCACAAATAAAACGTACCGAGGACATGCCGAACCCGTGGGTGTCCATAGCATCTTTGGCGGCTTGGATCACTTCAGGATGTGAGGACAGCCCCAAATAATTGTTGGCACAAAAATTAATCACTTCCTGTCCGGTGGATATTTTGATCACCGCCCCTTGTGGTGAGGTAATAATGCGTTCTTTTTTAAAGAGGCCGGCTTCTTTTATGGCTTCCAGCTCCGCGGCCAAATGTTCTTTGATTTTTCCGTACATCGTTCTTTTATTATTTAAGCAAAAACTAATTCAATTTGTTGGTCAATATAAACAATAATGGCATGTTTTATTTGATAACCCATGTCTTTCAAAACATCGGCATATTGCATGATCTGTTCCTTGTGCGCTGGCGACGGCTTTCCTGTTTTATAATCGATCAAGATCGCCTGATCTCCGTGAATCGAAATGCGATCGGGCCGCAGGGTCAACCCATTGGGCATCAATATTTCCTGTTCGTTCAAAACTTCACCGTTACTTGAGAAGTAAGATGAGAGCTTTGGATGTTCGATCACTGCTCTGATTTTTTGTTCAATTTCTTTTTTGTTTTCCTTTGGAAAATCTCCCGCAGTATTCAATTGTTCCAAAACCGTTGGTACATCTTCCAGCGTTTTGATCTGGCTCAGCGCATGGTGGATAACATTTCCCATTTCAATGGCTTCCGTACGGGTATCGTCCCAGAGTCTTCCTGATTTGGTTGAGATTACAAAACCAGGGTCGTCAATAGGTCGGGTAATGTATGGGATGTATTTTCCTTCTTCAACGGTTATGTCATGGCCAGCGGAAATTTCAGGGAGGGTACCGATAAGGTACTTCCCGGTTTCGTAGGCTGTTAGCTGTTGCTGTTGCAGGAACCAGCCAAAAAGATCGGCATAGGAGCTTGCTTCGGATAGGCTATCCGGTTTCTTTCCGGTTTCGGTAACCACGAACAGTCCTTTTACAGGCCGTGTAAGGGCAACATAGAGCACATTCATGGCATCGAGGACCGATTTTTGTTCTTCTTCCTTATATAATAGGTGTGTTATGGAATTAAATTCCAATAGGTCCTTATTGGTGTTCAATAAAAATTCATCCAATTCCAATCCATCTTCATCAGACGTGGCCGGGGCCCAAATTTTTTTGTTGGGTTTTTTCAATGTGGCATTGGCAAAAGGAAAAATAACAAATGGAAATTCCAGCCCTTTGGATTTATGCACCGTCATAATACGAACGGCATCCACGTCGTCCGGTGCAGCAATGGAGAGGGAATCCTTTTTGATTTCCCAGTAGGTCAAGAAGGCATGTATACTGGGGCCTTCCCTTTTTTCCAGGTCCAACACCTCATCCATCAAAAAGGTTATATGTGCTGCCGAGCCGGTGGCCAAACCAAATTGGGAGATGGCCTTTTCCAAAATCGTGGACGTGGATTCGGTTTGCAATACTTGGATATCGAATGCAAAGGTTTTGGAAAGATAGTGATCAATGGCATCCAAATGTGTTGTTATAAATTGGTGCGCATCATTTTCATCCTTGCACAAATACGTTAAAATAAAGTATGCGGCCTCCCTATCCCTTTTGTTTTGAATTACCTTTAAAAGGGCAACCAGGAAATTTACCTGGACATTGGTGCCCAACAAGAGGGCTTCCGATGAAATAATGGGAATATGGTTTGTGGCCAAATAATTCGCCAATACCATGGCCTTGTTATTGTCCCGCACCAATATGCAGATATCCGAATAAGGATTGTTTTTTGACTTGAGCTGGTTGATGGTTTGCAATACTTCATCACAATATGCTTCATCCTTATCTTCCAAATCTTTATCCAACACGGTCAGATGTACAAATCCACCCGGGATATTGTTGGTTTTTTGATGGGAGTCATGCAGAAAAAGATTTTGGTAATCCTGATTTTCCATCACTGGGGCCAGGGTGGTAAAGAAAGCGTTGTTAAATTCCACAATGGTGTCGCAACTCCGCCAATTGGTATCCAATGATCGGACGATTGGTTCCACGGAAAACGGATGGGCAGTTCCGTTGATCAAGTTTAAAAATTGTTCGGCCCTTCCGCCACGCCAACGGTAAATGGCCTGTTTTACATCGCCCACCAAGAAAAGAGAACCCTTTTCCTGTCGTTCATTCTCACTTTCCAGCGCATTTCCGATAAGGGGCACCAAGTTCTCCCATTGCATTTTGGAGGTGTCTTGGAACTCATCAATAAAATAGTGCCGGTATTTTTCGCCCATGCGTTCATAAATGAACGGTACCGGCTGCCCTTTGATCTCCTTGGACAAAATCGCATTCAGGGAGGAAATGGGAATAATGTCCCTTTCCAGTTCTATTTGTTTTATTTCCTTGGCAATTTCGTTCAGCACGGTCATCGGGACTATATTGCCGTAGATGTTCTTAAGGAAACGGTGACGGTAGATTTTTTCTTTTTGTGACAGGTAGGTTTGCAACAGTGCAGGTGCGAGGGAAGAAACATCCCTTTTGTCATTGGCTTTGAGGATTTTGCCTTCGACCAAATTAGGTTCCAGGTTCTTGCTGGTATAAAGTGCACTTGGACTGAATTCCCCATCGGTCATTTTTTTAAAATGATTGGGCAATGTTTGCCTTGGAAAATCGGCAAATTCAAAACCTTGGCTTTCAATTTCCTTTAAAACCGTTTGGGCTGCCAGTACAATTTGTTGTTCCAAGTGCCCCAATCTCTTGGCGATCCGCTGTTGGATGTCCTTAAAATCCCCAATGGTTTTGGACAGCAAGGGAGCCACATGGTCGGCATGGTTTTCTTGGAACAGCAACTTTCCCATTTCAATAAGATCTAGGGCAATGTTCCAACTTTTGTCCTCATCGATTTTTTCCAGTGAAAAAGCGATGAGCACTTCGGTCAGTGCTTCATCGGTACCTGCCCGTTCCAGAAGATTGCCCACGGCTTCCTCCAACAGCAGATCGGTATCCAGCTCCACTTCAAAATTTTGGGACAGGTGCAGGTCCCGGGCAAAGGTCTTGATGATCTTATGGTTGAATTTATCGATGGTAGAAATCTCAAAAAAGGAATAGTTGTGTAGTATTCGTTTTAAAATGAGCTTGCTCCGTTCCCCGAGATCGAATGCCTCAAGGGAAAGTTCCGAACAAATTTCATGGAAAAGTGCGGCTTGTTTTTTGGGTACGGGCTCCAATCCAAAGGCATAGAGATTGTCAAGAATCCGGGTTTTCATTTCGTCCACGGCCTTATTGGTAAAGGTAATGGCTAGGATCTGCCGGAATTTGGAAGGCGCATCGTGCGTCAACAACAATTTAAGGTACTCTTTGGCCAAGGCATACGTTTTCCCCGAGCCGGCAGATGCACTGTATATTTTAAAATTGGCGTCTTCCAAAGAAGTTTTTCCTGCAAATTACGGATTCCCTACCTGATGTTAACATCCTTTTAGCGGAATATAAATGTTAAAAACCGTATTTTTACAGGAATTGATTTATAACCTAAAAAACAAAAAAATTATGGCTTTTGAATTACCAAAATTACCTTACGCATACGATGCGCTGGAACCAAATATAGATGCTAGGACCATGGAAATCCACCATACCAAGCACCACAATGGGTACACCACCAAATTGAACGATGCCATTAAAGGAACCGATCTTGAGGGAAAAGGGATTGAAGATATCCTTTCCAATCTCGATATGTCCAACATGGCAGTAAGAAACAATGGTGGGGGTTACTACAACCACTGTTTGTTCTGGGAAGTAATGTCCCCCAATGGTGGCGGAGCACCTAGTGGAGCATTGGCTTCAGCAATCAATGATGCTTTTGGTTCATTTGATGCCTTCAAGGAAAAATTTGCCGCGGCTGCCGCAGGACAGTTTGGTTCGGGTTGGGCATGGTTGTGCGTGCACAAAGGTGGAAAGGTGGACATCTGTGCCACTCCAAATCAAGATAACCCCATTATGCCAGGTATCGGCTGTGGCGGTCACCCAATCTTAGGATTGGATGTTTGGGAGCATGCCTATTATTTGAACTATCAAAACAGAAGGCCCGATTATATTACCTCTTTTTTCAATGTGATCAATTGGGACAAAGTTTCAGAAAACTACGAGGCCGGTAAGTAATTGCTTGGCACATGGAATAAAAAAAGCCCCGCATTTTGTGCGGGGCTTTTTTTATACTGATAGGGTATAATAGAAAAGAGCGAGGAAGCCCCCGCTCTTTTCGTCCCAAATCTTACCATAAACTTAACCTACTTATGCTATGGCGAGACTAAAATACTGGTATTGTGTTAAATAACAAAGGTTTTGGGATAAATTTTTGAATTTCGACGGAAAAAGAAAACGTGCAGTTCGTCGATAAAATAGATAAATCCTTGGTTCTCAAACATAAAGAAGGCGGAGTGTTCTCCGCCTTCTTTCCCCAAATCTTACCATGAACTTAACCTACTTATGCTATGGTCCTCCAAATGTAAGGCAAGGCAGGTTTTCGACCCTAAGCTTTTAGATGAAACTCCCTAAAATGGGTTGAACTGCCAAACTGGTCGACTGCGCGTACGGTAAACAAGGAAAAAGACTACTAGATCGAGGATTCGGAAATGCGGTAAAATAAAAAAGGTGGAATAGTTTCCACCTTTTTTGCCCCAAATCTTACCATGAACTTAACCTACTTATGCTATGGCAATACTAAAGTAGGATTGTGGTCACGCCACCGTATAAAAACACGCCAATCTGCTACTTTCATCGATGAAATGCATGCTTTCTTCGGTAGTTGTGAAAATGTTTCAATAGGCTCTTTCGTTTTTTCCTTCAAAGAAATTGATGAAAGCTCGGTTCACAACCCTGTTTCCACCTGGTGTGGGATAATTTCCGGTAAAGTACCAATCACCCAAGTTTTTCGGACAGGCTTCGTGCAAACCTTCAATACTCTGGTAAATGATTTCTACCTCGGCTTTTATTTCATCAGGACTCAGTATTTCTGCAATTTTTTTGGAAATCTGTTCAGCTGTGAACGGGGCATAAAAGTCCTTCACATAGTTCACTACATCCTTGTCCTTGGATGCTTTCTGAGCCAAACACTTTTCATATATCTCTTTGATCTTATGTGTGGTGCCATGCTCTTCATGGAGTGCTTGGGCTGCCTTGAAGGCCACAAAATCTTCCAATTTGGCCATGTCAATACCATAACAATCAGGATATCTGATCTGTGGTGCCGAAGAAACTACCACAATCTTTTTCGGCGACAAACGATCCAAGATTTTTAAGATGCTTCGCTTTAAGGTGGTACCTCGAACTATACTATCATCTATGATCACCAAATTATCGGTAGGTTTCACAGACCCGTATGAGATGTCGTAAACGTGGGTTACCAGATCATCCCTGCTACTGTCCTGTGTAATAAAGGTCCTAAGCTTCGCGTCTTTGATCGCCACTTTTTCGATACGAGGTCGGACTGCCAATATCTTGTGGAGCTGTTCGCCAGTGATATTGGGTCCGAGGGCAAGAATCTGCTCTTCCTTTTTCTTGTTGAGGTAGTTCTGGGCTTCCTTTACCATCCCAAAAAACGAAGTCTCTGCGGTGTTGGGAATATAGGAGAACACGGTATTCTCCATATCGCCATCGATGGACTCCAAGATTTGTGGGAACACCAGTTTCCCCAATTTTTTACGCTCCTGATAAATTTCTTTGTCGCTTCCGCGGGAAAAATAGATGCGTTCAAAGGAACAGGCCCTACGTTCCGTGGGCTCCAAGATCTGTTTTATGGCCACGGTGCCATTTTTCTTCACGATAATGGCATGCCCGGGATCCAATTCCTTAACGTCATCAAATTTTACATTGAATACGGTTTGGATGGCAGGTCGCTCGGAGGCTACCACCACTATTTCATCATCCTGATAAAAATAAGCGGGACGGATTCCGGCAGGGTCCCTAAATACAAAGGAATCGCCATGGCCCAAAAGACCACCCATGGTGTATCCGCCATCCCAGTTTTTGGAGGCCTTCTTCAAAATTTTGGCAACGTTCAACCGCTCGGCGATCAAAGGGGAGGCTTCTTGTTTGTTGTAGCCCTCCTTTTTGATCTGTTTGTACAATTTGGCTACGGCATCATCCAAAAAATGGCCTATTTTTTCCATTACGGTCACCGTATCTGCCATTTCTTTGGGATGCTGTCCCAAGGTGACCAAGTTGCCAAACAACTCATCCACATTGGTCATGTTGAAGTTACCGGCCACGATCAGGTTCCGGTGCATCCAGTTGTTCTGTCTAAGGAACGGGTGAACACTTTCAATGCTGTTCTTTCCAAAAGTGCCGTAGCGCACGTGCCCCATCAACAATTCGCCGATGTAGGGGATGTTCTTTTTCTGCCAAGCCACATCGTCTTTATGGCCCGGGTTTTCTGTCAATGCCGTATTGATCCGTGCATTGATCTGGTCGAAAATGTCCTGAATGGGCTGTTGGTTTGCCGACCGTACCCGGCTCATATAACGTTCCCCAGGTTGCATGTCGAGTTTGATGCTGGCAAAACCAGCACCGTCCTGTCCCCGGTTGTGTTGCTTCTCCATCATCAGGTACATTTTGTTAACCCCATAAAAGGCCGTACCATACTTTTCCTTGTAGTATTCAAGGGGTTTAAGCAAACGGATCAATGATATTCCGCATTCGTGCTTAATGGCATCACTCATAACAAACCAAATAAAAAAAGCCCCGAAAGCTTCAGGGCGTGTATTTACGTTAATTCTATATTGAACTGTGTCAATTCCCTAAATTGTACCAAACGGGCCTCCACCTCATGTTTGGGAAGGTTTACCATGCGTTCCGTTCCAAAACGTTCCACACAGAACGAGGCCAAATTGGAACCATGGATAATGGCATTTTTCATACTCTCGAATGAAATGTTCCCCGATTCGGTCAAATAGCCTGCAAAGCCTCCTGCAAACGTATCGCCTGCACCGGTTGGATCAAAAACCTCTTCCAATGGTAGGGCGGGTGCAAAGAAAATTTGGTCCTCGTGAAACAATAGGGCACCGTGTTCCCCTTTTTTGATCACTACATATTTCGGACCCATTTCCTGGATTTTTGTGGCTGCCTTAACCAAGGAATATTCATCGGTCATCTGTCTTGCTTCAGCATCATTTATGGTAATGACATCTATTTTTTTAACGACCTCCATCAACTCGTCCCAAGTGTTGTCCATCCAAAAATTCATGGTATCGAGAATAATCAGTTTTGGTCGTTCTTCCATCTGATTGATTACACTCAACTGGATGTTCGGGTGCAGATTGCCCAACATGACCACGTCGGCATCCACAAAGTTGTTGGGCACCACCGGATTGAAATCGGCCAAGGTGTTCAGTTCGGTGACCAAGGTATCCCGGGAATTCAAATCGTTGTGGTATTTGCCGGCCCAGTAAAAGGTTTTTCCACCTTTAACCACTTCCACACCGGATAAGTCGATGTGCCTGTCGGCCAACATATTCATATAGGACTGGGGAAAATCATCACCGACCACGGACACGATCGCGGAGTCGATTTTGAACTGGGAAGCGGCGAGTCCGATGAAGGTACCAGCGCCACCCAATATTCTACCTGTTTTTCCGAACGGTGTTTCAATGGCATCGAAAGCCATTGTCCCCACGATCAGTAATTTGCCCATTCCCTAAATTTTGGTGCAAATATACGGTTTAGCAATGCCATTTGGTACAATGGTGGTTGCAATTATGAATTTTTAGGAAATTAATGGCAACTGAGGCTTATTTACGGCCAAAATCAGCAGGAATTTCTCCCCATGCCTTGGTCTCCCATTTTACGATTGGGGTCGAGTATCGGTTCTTTTTGAGCCACTCCTCTGCACGGGCCACCAGTTCGAACAATTTCGTATTCGTACTGTTTTTTTCGAGTTTGGTGCCGCACTTACCTTTGCGCACCCAGCCAATTGCAATTCGGGAGTCGGAATAAATGATGCGATCGCTTTTTTGTTGTTTTAAAAAAGCCAATCCGTGGACCAATGCCAAGAACTCACCCACATTGTTGGTGCCCTGTTCGAAAGGACCTTGATGGAAGAGCACTTTTTTGGACTTGGTGTCCACCCCGCGGTACTCCATGCGGCCAGGGTTGCCGCTCGATGCTGCATCCACGGCAATGGAATTGTAGTTGGGCTCGCCAATTTTGAGCAACTCTTCTTGCGTTAAGCCCGGTTTGCCCTTCGATTTTCCCTTGTACTCCAGATAATTGCTATTGTATGCCTTTTTGGCCTCGGCAAAGGTGGCGAAGGATTTGTATTCTGCCCCTTTGAACCCTTCGATCTGTGCCTTGCAATCGGCCCAAGATTCAAAAATGCCAGGGTGTTTTCCCTTCCAAACCACATAAAACTTTGCTTTTTTGCCCATTAACTAAGCAGTTTTTCGATGATTTTGGGAAAATGTTCGTACTCCAATTGGTGTACCTTTTCGGCAATTTGGTCCGGGCTATCGGATGGTTCTACCTTGGTTTTGGCTTGGAAAATAATGGCACCTTCATCATAGTTCTCGTTTACGTAATGTATGGTAATGCCTGTTTCAGTTTCTTTATTATCCTTTACTGCTTGATGCACTTTTTCACCGTACATGCCCTTGCCTCCATATTTGGGCAGCAGTGCCGGATGTATGTTTATGATTTTTTTTGGGAAGGCTTCAATCATGTTTTCCGGAACTTTCCATAGGAACCCGGCAAGTACCACTAAATCGGTGTTCAGTACTTTCAAAAGATCAACCACCGCATCGGTTTTGGTCAAAGCAACTTTGTTGAAATAAAAGGCAGGAACTTCGAGCCTATCGCAGCGTTCCAACACCTTTGCCTCTTTCTTATTGGTGAGGACCGCAACCACATTAATAGTAGGTATGTTGTTGAAGTACGTTATGATGTTTTCTGCATTTGAGCCACTTCCAGAGGCCAAGATGACTATTTGTTTCATCTGTTAGGAATTGATGGTATTTTGGACTAACTTCAGGCGGCTAAAGTAATGTACTGAACCTTAAGATGTTTAATTTGGAGTACATTTTATCGACAAATGGTGTAATTAATCCAAAGTTTTATATTTTTGCCAACGATTAAATTTTTAAAACCACTATAATTATGTCAGACATTGCATCAAGAGTAAAGGCTATCATCGTTGATAAACTCGGTGTTGATGAGAATGAAGTTGTAGCTGAAGCTAGCTTTACCAACGATTTAGGAGCGGATTCCTTGGACACTGTTGAGCTTATCATGGAGTTTGAGAAAGAATTTGATATCCAAATACCAGACGACCAAGCAGAAAACATTGCCACTGTAGGTCAAGCCATTAGCTACATCGAAGAAGCTAAGTAATTATATGATATATTGCTAAAGAATTGGAATTATCCATGTGGTGATTATCACATGGATAATTTTTTTATAATTTAGGTCTAAAGGGTAAAACATAGTTCAATGCAGTTAAAGCGAGTTGTAGTTACCGGAATGGGTGCTTTGACCCCGATCGGAAACAATTTGGAAGCTTATTGGGAAGGACTACGGACCGGTAAAAGCGGTTGCGCCCCCATAACATATTTCGATACCGAAAAGTTCAAGACAAAATTTGCCTGTGAGCTTAAAGGGTACGATCCCAATGATTTCTTCGACCGCAAGGAAGTAAGAAAACTGGATCGGTTTGCCCAATATGCACTGGTATCTTCCGATGAGGCCATAGCCGATTCCGGGATTGATTTGGACCACGTGGACAAGTTTAGGGTCGGAGTCATTTGGGGTGCAGGCATTGGAGGGTTGGAAACCTTCCAGAATGAAGTCATTGGTTACGCCGAGGGCGATGGAACGCCTCGTTTCAACCCCTTCTTTATCCCAAAAATGATTGCCGACATCGCACCAGGAAACATTTCCATTAAGCATGGATTTATGGGGCCTAATTATACAACGGTTTCTGCTTGTGCATCTTCTGCCAATGCTATGATCGATGCACTCAATTATATTCGATTGGGTCATTGTGATGTTATTGTGACCGGGGGTAGTGAAGCAGCAGTGACGATAGCAGGTATGGGTGGTTTTAACTCCATGCATGCCCTGTCCACAAGAAATGATAGTCCAGAGACTGCCTCCAGACCTTTCGATGCCACACGTGATGGTTTCGTATTGGGCGAGGGAGCAGGTGCATTGGTCTTGGAAGAATACGAACACGCCAAGGCACGCGGTGCCAAAATCTATGCCGAAGTGGCCGGAGGAGGCATGTCTAGTGACGCCTATCACATGACCGCACCCCATCCAGAAGGTATCGGTGTGGTTCGGGTAATGGAAAATTGCTTGAGGGATGCTGGGCTAAAACCAGAGGATGTGGATGCCATCAATACGCACGGTACTTCCACACCACTTGGTGATGTTGCCGAGCTTAAGGCCATTTCCAAGGTATTTGGTGCACATGCATCCAAGATCAATATCAATTCCACCAAATCCATGACCGGACACTTGTTGGGTGCTGCTGGGGCCATAGAAGCCATTGCGTCCATTTTGGCCATGGAGCACAATATGGTTCCACCGACCATTAACCACAGCGTGGTGGACGAGGAAATCGATCCATCGCTCAATCTTACGCTGAACAAGGCTCAAGAGAGGGAGGTTAAGGTGGCCATGAGCAATACCTTTGGTTTTGGAGGACACAATGCGTGTCTTATTTTCAAAAAATTAGGGTAGTTTTGTAACATGAAACTCACCTCCAAAATATTCAATTCCCATCCGAACTCGGATGGGGATTTTTTTTTGGGGATGAAAAAAATCTTGGGATTTAAACCCAAGAACATTGAGGTCTACAAAAGAGCCTTTTTGCATCGTTCCATGAACAAAAGGGACGCCGAGGGCAACCCCATGAATTACGAACGGCTCGAGTTTTTGGGCGACTCCATGTTGGGCACCATAATTTCCCGTCACTTATACAATGAAGTACCCGAAGGAGACGAGGGATATCTCACCAAAATGCGCTCCAAGGTGGTTAGCCGAAAACACCTGAACGAGCTAGGTAAGGATCTTGGGCTGCTTCGATTTGTGGAAAGTAGGATTCCCAAATCCCATTTCGGGGAAAACATCCACGGCAATGTTTTTGAAGCGTTGATCGGGGCCATTTATCTTGATCGGGGCTATAAGTATTGTGAAAAATTCATCTATGACAGGGTCATCGAACCCTACGTAGACATTGAACAACTGGAAGGAAAGGTCATCAGCTACAAAAGTTTGGTAATTGAATGGTGCCAAAAACAAAAAAAGTCCTTCAACTACAACGTGTACGAAGATACCGGTAACGATGAGCTCAAACATTTTGCCGTTAAATTGACCATCGGGGACCGAATCATGGCCAAGGCCAGGGCCACTTCAAAAAAGAAGGCAGAGGAAAAAGCGTCCAAGCGTGCATACTTTGCGCTTCAGAACAAAATTGAAAATCAGTAACTTTAAATAAAGGCAAACTCAATCGTTTTCGTTTGATTTATAGGTGTATTGTATTGCAATAACTAGGCATTCAAACGGATTAAGAGTATATTTACCGTTCGTGTTTAGGGCATGTTGACAACACATCGAATATCGGCAGATTTTTATGATGACAGTTTTAAGCTCATCGCCATACACAGTAATTTGGAAGATTATGCCATAACCTATGCCATAAATTCCGGCTGTGGATTGTACTTGAAACGTATGGAAAGGGATCTTTGTCTTGAGGCAAATGCTAAATTTTCCGTTTTTGATTGGGACGATGAACTGAACGATCTGTATTGGACGCTGATTGCCAATAAATGTGTTGTGGAAGAAGTAATTCCCTCGGATGGACTGTTTGGCAACAACACTTCTGAACGTATGGATCACTTGATAAAAGAACGGAAGGAAGTGGATTATTTTTTGAAAGTAGACGCTGCCGATGACGACTTGATAGAAGAACAAGTACGACGCATCAACAAAATAGCCAGGGTTATGACCGCATACCCTATTGACACACAAACCTTAAAATCAAAAAGAAATTTAATCTTTTAACAATGCCAACTAGAAAGAAGACTAAAATTGTAGCAACCTTAGGTCCAGCCACCAGTTCGAAGGAGACCCTTAAAGCAATGATGCTGGCAGGAGTGGATGTATTTAGGATCAATTTTTCACATGCTGCCTACGAAGATGTTGCGGAACGCATTAAAATGATACGGGAACTGAATGAGGAGTTGGAAGTAAACACCGCAATACTTGCCGATTTACAGGGACCAAAACTTCGTGTAGGCGTTATGGGCGGAGAAGCCATTGTAGCACCGGGCGACGAAGTAACCTTTGCCACTGGCGAGCCCTTTGAGGGAACCGCGGAACGGGTTTATATGAACTACAAAAGCTTTCCAAGGGATGTAAAACCCGGTGAGCGCATTTTGCTTGATGATGGTAAGCTCATCTTTGAAGTAAGGTCCACCAACGGTGAAAATGAAGTAATAGCAACCGTAATCCAAGGAGGGCCCCTTAAATCCAAAAAGGGAGTGAATTTGCCCAACACGGCCATTTCATTGCCTGCCTTGACCAAAAAGGATATTAAGGACGCCATTTTTGCCATTGAACAGCAAGTGGATTGGATGGCACTGTCGTTTGTTCGGCACAGCCAAGACCTTATCGATTTGCAAGAATTGATCAAGAAACACTCCGATCACAAGATTCCGATCGTGGCAAAAATAGAAAAGCCTGAAGCCGTGGAGAACATCGATAAGATCGTTACCTATTGTGATGGTTTAATGGTGGCCCGAGGCGACTTGGGTGTGGAAGTCCCTGCCCAAGAGGTCCCCTTGATTCAGAAAAAACTGGTTTTGAGGGCCAAAAAGGCTCGGATTCCTGTAATTATTGCCACGCAGATGATGGAAACCATGATCACCAGCCTTACACCGACACGTGCTGAGGTGAACGACGTGGCCAACTCCGTTATGGATGGTGCCGATGCCGTGATGCTTTCCGGGGAGACCTCTGTTGGAAACTACCCAGTTCAGGTAATCGAAAAAATGGCAAGTATCGTTGCCAGTGTGGAAGGTTCCAACTTGATCAAGGTTCCTCAAACACCACCACATATCCGGACAAAAAGGTTCATCACCAAATCGGTGTGCTACCATGCCGCCCTTATGGCAAACGAGATTGAGGCCAAGGCCATTTCCACATTGACCAATAGTGGGTACACGGCTTTCCAAATTTCAGCTTGGAGGCCTGCAGCCCATATTTTGGTGTTCACCTCCAACAAAAGGATTTTGACCCAATTGAACCTATTGTGGGGCGTAAAGGCCTTTTATTACGATCGATTTGTGTCCACTGATCAAACTATTGAGGACGTGAACCAGATTGCATGCAAAAAAGGATTTTTGAATGTGGGCGATATGCTGGTCAGCTTGGCCGCAATGCCGATCAAGGACAAAGGGATGGTAAATACCCTTCGTGTTACCGAAATTGAGTCCTGTAATTTTTAAGCACCAATAAAGGTCAAAATAGACCCAAAAAATATATCCCCTGCTCCCTTTGGAGCAGGGGATTTTTTATGCTCCAATGTAAGTTTTACAAAGTAAGTTGGACTGATTGGAAGTATTGACCGACCCTTTGTCGGTGAACACAAGCATCATGAAATACGAGTACACAGACCAGAAAATGGGAGCCGTTTTAGGGTTTACCGATGACATCAAAAAAGATGAACATCGATTCGCCCACACCGAATCCACCATTAAGTTTCTTTGGAACAGAAACTGCGAACCGGTTCATTTTCAAGTGGATGGTATTCCCATGGTGCTCCAGCCCAACCAATTGGTTACGGTCACCTATTTGCAACATGTTTCCCTAGAAGCCACTGCGCTGCCTTTAACGGGAATCCTGTTCAACCGTGAATTCTATTGTATTTTTGACCATGATACCGAAGTGTCCTGCAACGGCATTCTGTTTTTTGGCACGCAAGATCTACCCATTGTTACCATTCCGGATGGTCAGTTGAAAAAGTTCAACTTGTTGTTCGATATGTTCTTGGAAGAGTTTTCCACACCGGATACTATTCAGGGCGATATGCTACAAATGCTGCTTAAACGAATGATCATCCTTAGCACCCGATTGGCCAAGGAACAGCTTATTGTGCAAACTTTGGACAACGATCAGATCGATGTGATTAGAAAGTTCAACTATTTGGTGGACTTGAACTTTAAAACCAAGCGCCGGGTAAGCGATTATGCCGAAATGCTCTTCAAATCGCCCAAGACCCTATCCAACCTTTTTGCCATTTACAACCAACGCTCTCCCCAACAGATCATATTGGACCGAATTGCCTTGGAAGCGAAAAGGCTCATCAATTATACCGATAAGCAAAACCAGGAAATAGCCTACGAATTGGGCTTTAACGACCCGGCCCATTTTAGCCGATTTTTTAAGAAAATGACGCAAATGAGCCCTTCCGAATACCGGGATAGTCTGGTTTTGACCCCTTAAGGGAAGAATGCACAACTCGTCGGGAAATCCTTCCTAACACCTGCCCTTTGTATTGCCCCATCTTTGCCCTGTAATTTAAAACAAGGTATTGATGAACATTTCCAACAAATCCATTTTCAATCTCATCGAGATTTTTAGAAGCACGCCCAAACAGGCACAACCTTTGGTTGCCACCGAGCATTGCGGTCAAAAGTTCCATCATGATTTTTATTGTGATGCCGAGAAACCCTTCATTCAGAAATATTAATTCCATATATACCCAAAAAGTAAATAGTATGAGCACATTTAATGTACCCAAAAGAGACGAGGTAAGTCCTGCAAACCAGACCGTATTTGACAATCTTGAAAAAGCATTGGGCTTTGTTCCCAACCTGTATGCCACCTATGCCCATTCAGACAATGCATTGGTGAATTATTTGAACTTTGCGAACGCGAAGACCTCCTTGAAAGCGAAAGAAAAGGAAGTGGTGAACTTGGCCGTGAGCCAAGTAAACAATTGTGAATATTGTTTGGCCGCCCATACCGCCATTGGCAAGATGAATGGATTCACCGAGGATCAAATCTTGGAACTAAGGGCCGGTAAGTCCACATTCGACACCAAATTGGATGCCTTGGCGAAATTGGCCAAGAACATAACCCAGAACAGGGGAAATGCCGATCAGGATGTATTGGATAACTTCTTCGAGGCCGGATGGACGAAGGAAAACTTGATCGATACCATTGTTTTGGTCGGGGACAAGACCATTTCCAACTACATCAACAATACCGCAGGAACACCAATCGATTTTCCTGAAGTACAGCCTTTGGATGAGGTGAATGCCTAATTCAATGTTTTAACTAAACTCCAGACCCTTTCATTAATTTGGAAGGGTTTTTTATTGTCGTTATGGTTCTGGGAATAGTGTGGCGGCTATATTTTTGGCCATATAAATGGGCCAATCATTTTTGAACAAATTACTTTCTGTAATGGCACTTTCATATAGCAGGTACAAACCACCCGATATTTTTTCGGTCTCGGCCTTGGACAGGTTGGGCACGTTATCGCCCACTACTTCCCCAATAAAGAGCAACAACTCCTTTTTCTGTTTTTGAATCACAGCACGAATCTTTGCTTCGTTAGGGCCCAATTCACCGAAAGTCTTCAAACACCAGCACCCTTCGAAATCTTCTTCACGGTACATGTCCTGTAACAGCTCGAACAGTGCCAATAATTGACTTTTACCAGACGGCTTTTTGGCCACAAAGCCTTTTAACCGCTCCAGAAATTGATGGTGTCGATGGTCCAAATAGGCTATACACAGATCTTCCTTGGACTTAAAATGACCATACAGGGTGGCCTTGGCGATATTACAGGTGTCAACGATTTCATTTATACCTGTTGAATGGTAACCTTGGGAATAGAACAGCTTGCCAGCGGTTACAATAATGTGTTGGTGCAATTCAGGACTTTGCATAATGCATTTTAAAAAGTTAAGCGGGGGAGCTGCCCGTGCAAAATAAAAAGAAATCTGGTATTGGACAATCAGACGTTTCTCTCAAAATTCAAACTTGAGTTGCACCAGAACAGCCTCATCTTTGGAATCTTCTTTTTTCTTCTCGGTATTGAGGTTGGCCAACGAAATGCCCAAGAGCCGAACCGAGTTTTCCAGATCGGCTTGGTACAGTAGTTCCTTGGCGGTTTCCAGAATCAGGTCCTTGCTTGCAATATAATAGGGAAGGGTTTTGCTTCGAGTTTGTAAGGTAAAGTCGCTGTACTTGATTTTCAGGGTGATGGTTTTTCCAGCGATTTTGGATTTTTGCAGCCTGCGTTCCAATTCGTTGGCAATGTTTTCCAATTTTTCCAGCATGAAGATCTCACTGCTCAGGTTTTCGGAAAACGTACGCTCTGCCCCAACCGATTTTGGTGTGCGATGCGGTTTAACCGGACTGTGGTGCACCCCTCGTACCACATTGAAATAGTAAGAACCGCTTTTTCCAAAATGCTCGTCCAGAAACTCCTCGGATTTTTGTTTGAGGTCTTTTCCAGTAAAAATGCCCAACCGGTACATCTTGTCGGCTGTTACCTTGCCCACTCCATAAAACTTTCGAATGTCCAACTCTTCCAAAAAGGCAATGACCTCTTCGGGGTTTACCGTTTTTTGTCCGTTCGGTTTGTTGTAATCGCTGGCCACCTTTGCGATAAATTTGTTGATGGAGATGCCCGCTGAAGCCGTCAATCCTGTTTTGTCCAATATTTTTTGGCGTATTTCTTTGGCGATCAAAGTAGCAGAGGGATTGCCTTTTTTGTTTTCGGTCACATCCAGATAGGCTTCATCCAACGATAGGGGTTCCACAAGGTCGGTGTACTCATAAAATATGTCCCGAATTTGCAGTGAGATTTCCTTGTAGCGATCAAACCGGGGCCGCACAAAAATAAGTTGAGGACAATTTTTTTGTGCTTGGTATCCCGACATGGCACTGCGCACTCCAAATTTCCGAGCTTCGTAACTGGCAGCCGAAACCACACCGCGTTTAGATCCTCCACCAACGGCTATTGGTTTTCCCTTAAGCTCTGGATTGTCGTGCTGCTCTACGGATGCATAAAAGGCATCCATGTCCACATGGATTATTTTTCTTAAGGGAAAATCGAATTGCATACCCAAATTTAGGGTATATTTAGTTTGATGGAACATTTGGAAATAGAGCGAAAATTCTTGGTCACCTCGGATGCCTATCGGCAGGAAGCCACTTCCCAAACCCGGATCGCACAAGGGTATTTGAACACTGACCCCGACCGGACCGTTAGGGTCAGGATTATGGGCGAAAAAGGGTTTTTGACCATAAAAGGCGGCCCCAACGATTCAGGTACTACACGGTTTGAATGGGAAATTGAAATTTCCACCCTGGAGGCCACGAACCTGATCGATCTGTGTAATACCGGTATTCTTGAAAAATACCGATATGAAGTGCCCATGGGCAAACATTTTTTTGAAGTGGATGAGTTCTTGGGGGAGAACAAAGGGTTGGTGATCGCCGAAGTGGAGCTTAACCACGAAGATGAAAAATTTGAAAAACCTGAATGGCTGGGTGAAGAGGTCACCGGACAGAAGCAATATTACAACTCCCAGCTGAGCAAAAACCCTTTTAACACATGGAAGCAATAATGGACAAACGCCAAATAAGCATCAATTTTTTAATCGTTATAGCTGCCATTGCAGCAATGAGCGCGGAGCATCTTGGATTTCGACAAGTGTATCTTTTTCTAAAACCCCTAACCACGATTCTGGTTATTTCCCTTTTGGTTTTAATTCCAAAAATCAACAATGCCAATTTTAGGAATTTGATGTTGGCCGCATTTATATTCTGCTTGCTCGGGGATATTTTGTTGCTTTTTGAAACCTATTTTGTTTTTGGACTTGCTTCGTTTTTATCGGCCCATTTATTATTTACCTTAAGCTTCATCAAATTGAAAGGATTTAGTACTCACGTTCTTTCCTTTGTTTTTGTATTTGGTGTGGGAACTGGTATTTTCTTTTGGTTGAAACCGGATTTAGGAACATTTCTTATTCCGGTGTCCCTCTATATTTTGGTAATCAGCTTAATGGCTTGGCAGGGGATTGGACTTTATTTGCGCAACAAGGGAAGGGCTTATGCTTGGATAGCCGTAGCCGTTATGTTGTTCATGCTTTCGGATACCATGATTGCCTTGGTCAAATTCAAGGCACCCTTTGCATATTCCAGCTTCCTTATTCTGGGAACCTATTGGCTGAGCATCGGCTTATTGGCTAATGCAACCTACCGGATTGTTCAGAAAGAAAAGGCTTGAGGGCCTAATCCAATTGTTTATCCAACGCCAGAATTGTGCGTAAGAGCACATTCGCGCCATTGGCCATGTCCTTCGCAGAGGTGAATTCCTTGGGTGAATGGCTGATGCCTCCTTTACTGGGCACAAAGATCATTCCCACGGGCGCTATCCGTGATATATCTTGGGAATCATGACCCGCTCCACTCGGCATGTATTGATAGGAAAGACCCAGTGCTTTGGCCGACGACTCAATTTCCTTTTGGATGGTGGGGTCGGTCAAGGCAGGTTCTGCCGTGGTATCCAGAGGCCTAAACTCTACTGAAACATTGGAGGACTTGGCAATTTCTTCCGTTTTTTGTTTAATGGCCTGATATACTTTTTCAATTACTTCAGAAGATAGATCACGTATTTCCAAACTGGCCACCACTTTGCCCGGAATTACATTGGGTGCTCCCGGTTCTGCCTTAATTCGTCCAACGGTGGCTACCTGAGCCCCATCAAAACTATTCGCTACTTCATTGACGGCCACAATATATTTTGCTGCGGCCAAAAGGGCATCCTGTCTGGCATTCATGGGTGTGGTACCGGCATGGTTGGCAAAACCGGTGAAAACCACATCCCACCAATTCAGCCCAACAATACCTTCTACAACTCCTATATCAAGCCCTAAACTTTCCAATTTCCCCCCTTGTTCAATATGGAGTTCCAGAAAGGCGGCCATGCTGCCTTTTTCCCTGGCAGCTTGCTTTATTTTTGTAGTGTCGCCACCAATTCGCATAATCCCCTCACCCATGGAATACCCAGTGGCGTTTGCAATGGGAAAAGCGGATTTTCCCAAGTTGCCGGCCATCGCCCTACTGCCCATAACGCCGCCTTCCTCGTTCGGGAAAATAATGACTTCCAAGGGATGTGAAGTGGTGATGTTGTTTTCGTTCAGGGTGGCAATCACTTCCAAAGCAGCCATAGAACCCACACAGCCGTCGTAATTGCCTCCATTGGGAACCCGGTCGATATGGGAACCAAATGCTATGGGCTTTTTAGAGGCATCTTTTCCAGCCCGCTGCCCAATGATATTTCCTGCGGCATCAATTCGTACTTCCATTCCAAAACCCTTTAGGGTTTCAACCACCCATTGCCTTGCTTCGATATCCGCATCGCTGAACGCAACACGTTCGGTTTCGCCATTTTTCTGTAGACCGAATTTGGCCAGGTCAAAAATGCGTTGTTCCAATCGTTGCTGATCAACAGTGGGTTGTTTCTTTTGAGAGAAGAGTATACTGAAAGATAGAAATGCCAGAAGTGTGATTCCGTGTCGTATCATGAGCGCCTTAATTTTCAGAAAGGTAGCAATTTATGCGCAGAGCGAGTTGTTGGTATTAGGCATTTTCAGTGGCTGGGGACTTTAGTTTTATTCCAAACCATTTGATGCTTGCCCATTTTTTATGAAACCCATTGAAGATGGGGATACACAGACCTATTGCCAATAAAACGAAGGCAACCAAAAAGATATTGAAGATATCCAAGAACAACGAACCACTGTTCAAAACAGCCAAAATAAGCAAGGTGGACAACGGAAAGGACAATGCTAGAATGGCTACCCCAAAGTCACTGCTAAAGTTTTTTTTCTTGGGTTTCAGGTCCATTTCCATGGAATCGACTGCTGCGATGTGGGCATACGGCCAAAAACTACAGGCGCTTAGACCAAAGGCCATGGTGAGCAAAATTTCGTTTCTCGCCTCGATACCGGAAATCATTACAAATAGTGCGGAAATCAACAAGACCACCCCGGCTCTTGTACACAACAAGGAAAAAATCTGGAAAAATTGTTTCCGTTTGATCTTAACAGCCAGCCCAATGAACAAGAGCACCAAAGGGGTCATGATCAAACTGAGTTTCTCCAAGGTCTCGCTTAAAAAGAAAGGAAGGGAATCCATCGTAAAACCAAAAACCAACAACAACAGGGCAACTCCAATGAAGATATTGACGGGTTCCGAGACCATGGCCTTGATCAAGGGCTTCAGTTTGGTACCACCATTTTTTTGTTGGTCCGATTGTAATGCATAATGCCAGTTCATGGCCACGAGATAGAGGAAGAACAGTACAAATATCTTATTGCCCAGATCGGACATGGCGGCTTTGGCCAGGTAATCTTCCCCCAAAAACTCCAAAATAAAGGGAAACGAGGATAAGCCAGGAGCCAATGAAGGCACCAAAAGTTTTGCGGTTCGGTATTCCGGGGAGTTCTTACCAATTCCCATAAGGGGCAAAACCAAAGGCATGGCCAAGAACAAGAGTAGGTTGAGCCCAAGGGCCAATAGGGGCAATATCAAAAGATGCAACTCTACCTTAATGCCCAATAATGCGATGAAAATCGTGGAGGGCAGGGCCAGGTTGAGAATGATTTTCTTGATTCCGTTGATCTCTTCCTTGGACTTGAACTTAACCTTGAGCAAGATTCCAATGAAAATGAAAAAGAGAAAAACAGCTGTCTTTTGAAATCCGATATCCACTATACCAATACTTTATTGATGGCAGCGGTAAACATTTTCATTTCTTCCATGGTACCCATACTAACGCGGCACCATTTTTTATCCATGAACTCAAAAGCCCTAACACCTACTTTTTGTTCGGTCATTTTGGTTAAAAATTCCTTTCCCTCCATTTCAATGGGGAAAATCAAAAAGCTGGTATGGGAAGGGACATATTCAAATCCCATTTGACCCAAACTCTCATAAACATATTCCCTACAGCTGGCATTCAGGGTTCGGGATGTTTCGATGAATTCTGCGTCGTCCATGGCGGCCATGGCAGCATATACGGAGGGTAGGGAAATACCCATACCGCCCCTGGTAATACTTTGCAAACGATCTAGGGTTGCTTCTTGGGCAACGATATATCCTACCCGAAGTCCAGCCATGCCATGAATTTTGGAGAAGGTTCTGGCGATGATCACATCCTTACCTTGGTTAATCAAGGACACCATGCTCTTTTTGGCGCCTTCATCCAAAAACCAGAGGTAGGCCTCGTCCACAAAAACAGGAACTTTTTCGGAAACCCTGGAACAGAAATCCACCAATTCCTCATGTTCGGTAAGGGTACCGGTCGGGTTGTTCGGGTTACAGATATAGACCAATTTGGTTTCATCATCAATGGCCTCTTCCATCGCCTTTAGGTCGTGCGACCAATCGTCTTTCAATGGAACGGGTTTCCATTTGGCCCCAACCGATTCGGCTACTTGAATGAGCGACATATAGGCTGGGTCTGCGGAAACTACATTGCCGCCATTCATGAAAAAGACCATGGCGGTTTTTTCCAAAAGATCGGAAGAACCTGGGCCCATCATAATGTTTTTGCTTTCCACACCTTCAAAATCGGCGATTTTATCTACCAATTGGAACAACTCTTTCCATGCGTACCTATTTCCATTGGCTGCCGAATTTTTAAAAGCCTCCAAAGCCATGGGTGATGGTCCATACGGATTCTCATTCGCATTCAATTTGGCGGATAGTGGTGGAAGTGGTTCGGCATTTTCTGGCAAGAATTCCTTGAAAAATGGCGTGTAGATAGCATTTCCGAGGCTATCCAATTGTAATGGAACCCTTGGGGTTTCAGCTATTCCAAAATATGGCAAGGCCATTGCACCGCCTGCGGTGAGTACACTTTTTCTAATCCAGTCTCTTCGGTTGATGTTGGTTGTTCCCATTGATTTTGAGTTTTTAGCAAGAATTTAAAATTATGCGATTGTTTTGCCAATTCCAACACTAAAAACGTAAAAATCAAGGGTTTAAAATCAATATATTGAAAATTTGACTGGAAAATATTCCATTATCCTTATTGAAGGAACCCTTTTTTGGGCCATTCGCCAAGGTCTGTGTCATTTCCATCCACCACCAAGTGCTCGATAAAGTTCCACGATTGCACTTAATTGTGCGTATTGGGAATCCACATAACCCAACTCGGAACTCAGGGCGTTTTGTCTTGCAGTGAGCACTTCCAAATAATTGACCAAACCATTGTTCAACAGCTCTTCGGAATATTCCTCTGCCGTTGTGTACGCGTTGAGTTCCTTTTGGCGTGCTTTCAATTTTTGGGTCTCCGCATCGTAGGTATACAACGCATCGGAGACTTCCCTGCCAGCGGTCAACAGTGTTTTTTTGTAGGTAAGCAATGCCTGCTCTTGGCGTGCCTTGGCCACTTCCAACTGGGTGCGCAACCTTCTGCCATTAAAAATGGGCTCCGTAAGCGATCCCACCAACTGGGAAAACAAGGAAGAAGCATCCAGCCAATTGTCAAATTCCAGACTTTGGAACCCCCCGTTTGCACGCAAGGTGACGGAGGGATACATACTACTCCTGGCCACATTGGTCAACTCAAAATTGTTGATCAGGGCATATTCGGCCTGCATCACGTCGGGGCGGTTAGCCAACAGCAAATAGGGCACCCCCGTTTTCAAGTCGGTATTAATGGATTGATCGTCCAAACTGCCACGAATAATCCCATGAGGTGCTTCACCCAACAATATGCTGAAGGAATTCTCCAACAGTTTAATGTTGTTTTCCAAATCGATCAAGATAATTTCAGCAGTATGTACCTGCGCAGCGGTTTGTTTTACGGCCACCTCTGTCACCAGTCCTGCATCCTTTAATGCTTGTGTGGTTTCCAAACTACTTTTTCTGGCCTCAAGGGTCTTTTTAGTGATATCGCGTTGTTTGTCAAGCGCCATAAGTTGATAGTACATATTGGCTATGGCCGCCACCAATTCGGTTTTAACCGCTTGATGCGCCGAAACGCTTTGAAGGTAGGAAGCACCGAATGCCCGTTTGTTGCTTCTGATTTTACCCCAAACATCGGCTTCCCATGAAAGGGCACCTGAAAGTTCGAACTGTTCCAAGGGCCTGGTGAAAAAACTACCGAATTGGCTGTTTTGTGAGTTCTTGGTCCTCGTGAAACTTGCGGTTCCTGACAATGTGGGGTAATATCCAGCTTTTCCCTGTTTCAAATAAGCCTCGGCAGCCACAACACTCTGAAGTGCAATCCGAATGTCGAGATTGTTCTCCAGTGCTTTTTCGATATAGGATTGTAGCTGTTTGTCCTCGAAAAGATCTCGCCAGGAAATATTCGCCATGGAAACACTGTCCTGGGGCAAATTGTCGGTTCTGTACAAGCGTTCGGTCTCCATGTTTGGCCGCTCGTAGTTCTTGGCCACAAAGCAAGACTGGAGTAACAATGGAGCCGTTACCAGTACAAGGATTTTATAGGTTGATTGTATTTTCATGATTGAATTGCGTTGTGGTTAAGCATTTTTAACTTCAATGGTCGGTTCCGGTTTTCCTGAGATGCGTTCCTGCAAAGCTTGGAACACAACAAACAGTACAGGTACCACAAATACACCCAGTATAGTGCCCACAAGCATGCCGCCTACCGCACTTAACCCGATGGACTGGTTACCAATGGCACCGATTCCGGAGGAAAGCGCCAAGGGCAATAGACCAAAGATGAAGGCAAAGGAGGTCATCAAGATCGGTCTCAGCCGAGCTCGGGCACCATCGGCCGCCGCATCGAACAGGGAAAGTCCTGCCCTGCGTCGTTGGAGGGCAAACTCCACGATCAAAATGGCGTTTTTGGCCAATAGACCAATGAGCATGATTAAGGCAATCTGGAAATAGATGTTGTTCTGTAGTCCACCCAATTTCACAAATAGGATAGCGCCAGCAATACCAATCGGAAGTGAAAGCAAAATGGAAAGGGGCAAAATGTAACTTTCATATTGGGCACTGAGCAAGAAATACACAAAGATCAAGCTCAAGATAAAGATCAAGATGGTCTGTGAACCGGCATTGGCCTCTTCCCGGGTCAATCCGGAATAATCGTAGGAATAGGTGGTAGGCAATACCTGCGCTGCCACTTCTTCAATGGCGTTTATGGCATCCCCAGTACTGTATCCTGCATTGGGCACCCCGGATATTTTAACCGAACTTAATAGGTTGAATCGTTCCACCACCTCAGGGCCATATATTTTTTTCAACGTTACAAATTGACTTACAGCAACTGATTCTCCATTAGCGTTCCGAACAAAGATGTGGTTCAGTGAATTTTCATCCGCCCTATCTTCCGGTTTGGCTTGGATCATTACCCGGTATTGCTTGCCAAACCTATTGAAGTCGGTTGCGTAGATACCGCCATAGTAGCCTTGCAGGGCATTGAAAATGTCCGTTGCCGAAAAACCGGCCATTTTCACCTTTTCCATGTCAACATCCAGGTTGTATTGTGGAAAGCCAGGATCGAACTGTGAAATGGCATATTGGATTTCCGGCCTGGCATTCAATGCACCCAAGAATTGATTCTTGATGTCGTTGATGTCCTGCCAATCTTCGCCCCCCTTACTTTGGAGCTGTACTTCAAATCCTGAATTGGTTCCAAACCCCTGGATGCTGGGTGGGGTAAAGTAGATGATCTGTGCATCCTTGAACTGGGCCGACATAGCAAATAGTTTTTGCATGGTTGCACTAAGGGACAATGAATCGGCTTCCCGTTCGCTCCAATCCTTCAGCTTCATGATGGAGAAGGCATAGGAACCTGCACTCACCCGGTTGATCAAACTGAACCCGGCCACACTCATCCGTGCATCGATCACATCCATGGACTCGTAGATCGAATCCAACTTCATGATGGTTTCCTCCGTTTTTTCAATGGTGGTTCCAGGGGGCATGCTCACGTTCGCAAATATGATTCCCCTGTCCTCATCGGGAACAAATCCGGATGGGGTGGTCTTGAAAAGATAAATGGCCAAAGCTGTAAATCCCAATAGCATGGCCACAGTGATCCACTTTCGTTTTACCAAATTACCCACCGTGTTGGTATATTTATTGGTAACGGCCGTGAACCCGATGTTGAATGCTTTGAAAAAGCGGGACATAAAGCTTTTTTTGTGCCCTTCTTCCGAACTATGTGGTTTTAAGAAAAGTGCTGCCAATGCTGGGCTCAAGGTCAAAGCGTTTACGGCAGAGATCAAAATAGCAACGGCCAATGTGATACCGAACTGTTGATAGAACACCCCCGATGAACCTTGGATAAAGGAAACCGGGATAAAAACCGCTGACATCACCAGTGTAATGGATATGATGGCCCCAGAAATTTCACCCATTGCCTTTTTGGTGGCTGTTTTGGCTGAAGTGGCCCCTTCCTCCAATTTGGCATGTACCGCCTCAACCACCACAATGGCATCATCCACCACAATACCTATGGCCAAGATCATGGCGAAAAGGGTAAGCATGTTGATGGAATAGCCAAAAATTTGTAGGAAGAAGAACGTACCCACAATAGCTACTGGAACGGCAATGGCCGGAATCAAAGTGGACCTGAAATCCTGAAGGAACAGGAACACCACAATAAAAACCAAAATAAAGGCCTCTATCAAGGTCTGCACCACATGGTCGATGGAAGCATCCAAGAAATCTTTGGAGTTAAAAGGAATCACATAATCCAATCCTTTGGGGAATTCGGTTTTACTTTCTTCCAGGATGGTTTCGATTTGATCGATAATCTCTTTCGCATTGGACCCAGAAGTTTGGTACACCCCAACGGCAACGCCAGGATTTCCCATACCGGTATTTTTACGCACATAACTGAATGCCCCCAGTTCAATTTCGGCCACATCCTTCAACCGAAGGAATCCACCATCATCTGTGGTTCTTAAAATGATATTTTCATACTCTTCCACATCGGACAACCGTCCTTTGTACTTCATCACATATTCAAAAATACCATCGGCATTTTCGCCGATTTTTCCTGTGGCAGCCTCGCGGTTTTGTTCACGTAGTGCTGCCTGAATATCCGAGGGAACCAAATTGAAAGCGGCCATTTTATCGGGAGAGATCCAAATCCGCATGGAGTAATCCTTGGCGCCGAATACGTTCACATTACCTACACCCTTGATTCGTTGTAACTTGGGTACCAAGTTGATCTTGGCATAGTTTTCCACAAAAGTGGCATCGTAATTTTCGTTTTTGGAGAATATGGAGAAAAACAAGAGGGCACTGTTTTGCGCCTTTTGTGTGGTTACCCCGGTATTGATCACTTCCTGGGGTAAAAGACTGTTGGCCCGTGCTACACGGTTTTGAACGTTTACGGCGGCAATATCGGGATCAACACCGAGTTCAAAGAACACGCTTATACTGGCGGCACCGTCGTTACTGGCAGAGGAGGTCATGTAGGTCATTCCTTCCACTCCATTAATCTGTTCCTCCAAAGGAACCACCACGCTCTTGAGTACGGTTTCGGCATTGGCACCTGTATAGTTGGCATTGACCTGAACGGTAGGCGGTGCAATTTCGGGGTATTGTTCCACAGGGAGCACACTGAGTCCCAAAACACCCAAGATCAAAATGATCACGGATATGACTGTGGAAAGTACGGGACGATCTATAAACTTATCGAACATAGCAGTTGGTTTCTTAATTTATTGAACAACTATTGGATGGGGTTGATGGTTTGACCATCCCTCAATTTGGAGACTCCTTCGGAAACAAGGGTTGATACGCCCTCAAGCCCATCGGAAACAATAAATTCCGTATCGGTCATCGCAACAATGGTAATCGGTTTTGTGTGTACCGTATTGTCATTGTCCAAGGCAAAAACCATTTTGGTGCCTTGTTGGTCTATGGTTACAAATTGGGGCACCACCCAAACATTGTTGTAGGTATAAGGTACTTTTATAGTACCTGTACTTCCTGAGCTCAATAATTGTTCTGGATTGTCAAAATCCGCCCTTAAGGTCACACTCCCCGTAGACGGGTTGATGATATTGTTTACCATGGCAATTCTTCCTTTGGTTGGATAAGTTTCCCCGTTCACCATAACCAGTTCCACTTCAGGTGATGTTTTGGTGCCCATTGGATTGCCTTTGGATGCCATTTGGGATTTCATTTGAAGCAATTCCTTTTCATTCATCGAAAAATAGGCCCGAACACTGCTGATGTCGGATACCACCGTCAACGGAGCCCCCATGTTGCTGCTTACAAGCGCACCCACTTTATAGGGGATTTCACCGATATAGCCATTGGCTGGGCTTACGATGTTGGAATAGCCAATGTTGGCTGCAATGCTGTTGTAGTTGCTTTTGGCCTGTGCCAATCTGGCTTTGGCTGTTTCCAACTGCACATTACTGATGATACCTTTCTGAACCAAGGGCACCAGTTTATCCACTTCCACTTGTGCCACGTTCACGGCTGCCTTGGCCGCCTCGGCATCTTGTGAAAGTGATTGGGTTTCAAGTTTGAACAATAGCTGGCCTTTTTTCACCTGTTGACCTTCTTCTACATAAATATTTTGGACAAACCCGGAAACCTTGGGCCAGATCTCCACATTTTGAATCCCTTGAATGGAAGTGGAATAGGTGTTATAAATGGTAAAGTCTTGCTTCTCTACAGCACTTGTTTTAAGTGATGGCGGGAGAGCGGAGGCCTGTTTGTTCTGTGCCTTGTCGCCACACCCAGAAAGGAACAGCAGGGATATGATTAAGGTTGATGCGATTGTTTTCATGTATGATTTGCTATTGATGAGATTATAGGTTGGTTTAACTTTTGATTTCCAATAAGGATTCCAATTTTTCAATGGATTCGTTTAGCAGTTTTTCATTTTTTTGCATGTACTCCAGATATATGGTGGTTTTGGGACGGCCTTCCTCATACTTGTTTGGGCAATGTTCCTTGTGGTATTCCATCACCATGGTGATGATGTTTTTTTCATTTTCCACACGCTTACGGCTTTCCTGTAACTTGGATAGGAAGAAGGTTTTTTTCTTGGCGGTGATAAAATAGCGCTTCCGGTCACCGTGTTTTGTGAAATAGGTTACCATGCCCATATTCACCAACAAGTTAAGAGAAGTCGATATTGAACTTTTGCTGGCCCCTCTTCGTTCCAGACAATCTTCAAAGGTGAGACCATCTTTGTCCGTTAAAATTAAAATGGCATAGATTCGGGCTGCTAGGGGGGGGAGATTGTATTCCTCTTCCAGGTGCAGACCCAAAGTTTCGATGATTTCCTCTCTTGATTTACCCATTATCAATAATTTGATCAGGCAAAATTAAAGTTAGTTCGGAACAAACAAAACCAAACGAACCTAAAATTGTGTTAAAAGGTTGAAAGGGACATCTTAGGATTTTAAAAAGGGTATTAAAAAGCGCTTTTGAACTGCTCCAGGAAGCGAACGTCGTTTTCGCTCAACAATCGAATATCCGAAATTTGATGCAAGAGCAGGGCGATACGATCAATGCCCATTCCGAAGGCAAAACCGGAGTACACTTCGGGGTCGATGCCACAGTTTTTCAACACGTTTGGATCCACCATGCCACAGCCCATGATCTCCAACCAACCGGTACCCTTGGTCATTCGGTAATCGGTTTCCGTTTCCAATCCCCAGTACACATCTACCTCTGCACTTGGCTCAGTGAACGGAAAGTAGGAGGGACGCAGACGAATTTTCGATTTTCCGAACATTTCGGATGTAAAGTATTGTAAGGTCTGTTTTAGATCGGCGAAAGAAACCCCCTTATCAACGTACAATCCTTCCACCTGATGGAAGAAGCAATGTGAACGCGCAGAAATGGCCTCGTTCCTGTATACCCTTCCCGGTGAAATGGTTCGAATGGGCGGTTTGTTGCTTTCCATGTAGCGGACCTGTACGGATGAGGTATGGGTGCGCAACAAGATATCGGGATCGGTCTGGATAAAAAACGTATCCTGCATATCGCGTGCCGGATGGTATTCGGGCAGGTTCAATGCGGTAAAATTATGCCAGTCGTCCTCAATCTCCGGTCCTTCAGAAACATTGAACCCAATTCGGGAGAAGATGTCCACGATTCGGTTGCGAACAATGGATATGGGATGTCTGGAGCCAATCTCCAACGGTTCTCCAGGGCGGGTAAGGTCTCCATATTTCCCTACTGCTTCCGACTGGTTCTCCAAAGCATCCTTTAAGGCATTGACTTTTTCGGTAGCGGCATTTTTCAACTGATTGACAACTTGACCAAATTCTTTCTTCTGGTCCGAAGGTACATTTTTGAATTCCGCAAAGAATTCGTTCAAAAGCCCTTTTTTACCCAAATATTTAATTCGGAATGCTTCGATTTCATCCTTTGAGGTTGAAGCGAACTGTGCTACCTCAGCCAAGTGTTCCTTAATGGTCTCAATCATGTTCGATGTCGCTATTGGCCGACAAATTTAGCAAATTGTCCCGGAAAATATAGGCAATAAGGAAATGTACTGCTATTCCACCGAAGAAATGCCATAGCCAATGGGTTCCCATGGGAAAAAGATTCTGTAATTTATCCATGATCCGGAAGGCAATGGCAACGCCAAAAATCCCGAATGACGATGTGATCAAGTGCACATTTTCCCAACGGGTCTTTTTCAGGTACAGCAGAATGGGAACCAATATGGTTCCGGCAGAAATGGCATAGCCCAAGGATATTCGCAACCCGCTGGGCATTGGTAATACCCGTAAAGCAAAAGAGATACTCAACAACCCCACAATAAAAACAAGCCTTTTCCACCATGCACTCACTAACTTGAAAACAAAATAAATAACAAGGGATGCCACCAAGAACATAATGGGCATCCAATCCAGGCGCAACCAAAATTCGTGGCTTCGGGTGGCGTGGTACACCGTGCCTCCCACAAAGCTTATGGCAATTATGGGGATTACCCAGGCCAAGTAGACATGTTGTTTCGGATTTTGATAAACTTTGATGCCCCAATAAATGATGATGGCCAAAAAAATAAGGTTGCTGTATGTGTTGAACGGCTCTACGGGAAACCTTCCTTGAAGGGTCTCTAGATAAATTGGTCCTGAATCTTTGGGAAATGTTTGCATCAACATTAAGGATAGTTCAAAACAATACTTAGGTAGCTTCGTTCAAATGTTCACTTAACCAGCGCATACAGTTTTTAAAGTTTTTAAAAATGTGTTCGTTTGGAATTAGATCGGGAATAATGTCGATACGCTCCATCATGTATCTGGGTTGGTCCAAAATGTTCACCAAAAGAACGGTGATGTTCTTTCGCTTTTGTTCCTGTAAAACATCTTCCATGGCATAGAGGCCGGATTGATCCATGTATTGCATTCTCCCCATTCTGATGACCACTATGGAGGCCGAATCGGGAACCTGGGCCGCCAACTGCTGAAATTCGTTGGTGGTTCCAAAAAACAAAGGCCCCTTGATGTGTTTGATGAAAACCTCCTTTTTGATTTTTTGGGACAGGTTTTCCTCATCGGACCAAACTTCTTCCCGCAATGGTTTCACATCGGATCGAAGTGCCGTAAGATCTCCAATTTTTTTCATGAACATCAACGATGCAAGCACTAAACCTATTCCAACCGCATATACGAGGTTCCAAACGGACGACAGGATCATTACCACCAACATGATAACCACTTCTGAACTTAGTTTTATTGGCCCCAGTTTAACATCTTTGGGAAGATAGGGAATTGCTTTCAGTCCCCTATAGTCCATTACCCCGATACCCACGGTTACCAATATACCGGCCAATACGGCAGCAGGTATTTGGGATGCAATTGGGCCTAAGGCGAGTAAAACCAATAAAAGTAAAACCCCTGCAACCATTCCGGAAAGTTTTGTTTTTCCACCGGAATTGATATTGACCACGGTTCTTATGGTGGCACCTGCTCCGGGGATTCCCCCAAAAATTGCGGCTATACTGTTTCCTATCCCTTGTCCTATCAATTCTTTGTTGGGTTTGTGTTTGGTTTGGGTCATATTGTCTGCAACCACCGAGGTGAGCAATGAATCTATGGCTCCCAACAAGGCCAACGTTAATGCAGTGAAAATATATGGTGTTATGGAACTTAGATTGAAACTGGAAAATATTTCTAGATTGGGAATGGGCAAACCACTTGGGATTTTCTCAATGGGCCTGTAATCCAGACCAAAGCCATAGGCTGCACCCGAAACTACAATCAGGGCCACCAAGGTACTGGGAACGGTCGTTGTTATTTTTTTGAAACCGTAGATAATGAGTACCGTTGCAATAGCAAGGCCCAGTTCCAACCAATTGATACGTTGAAGTGCCCTTGGCAGAACTTTGATGGTCCCGATGACCCCCGAAGCTTCTTTTGCGGCCATGGTCTGGGCATTGTTTACCATTTCTTGATGGGTAATGGCCTTGGCGCGGTCTATGGTTACTTCAAAATTTTCCAAAACCAAGATGCCCTCACCAGCTTCTTCTTTTAGGATGCTCTCCAAAATTTCTTCTTCTGCTGCCGGGATATAATGGCTTACCAATCCCTCATCTTCTTTGGGATAGTACCCTATTGCGGGTAAGATTTGGGTTACCAGAATTATGACACCAATAGCGGTCATAAACCCCGAAACTACCGGGTAGGGGATGTATTTAATGTATTTCCCCAAGCCGATAAGGCCAAGACAGACCTGCATTAATCCGGCCAAAAGAAAAACGGTAAGTATTGCCGGTAATGCTTTATCGATATCGCCATCATTCATGGCTATTATACTGGCTATTACCACCATACTTACAGCGGTCATTGGGGCCGTGGGACCAGAGATTTGTGTATTCGTCCCCCCGAAGAGTGCCGCAAAAAAACTAATGAAAATGGCACCGTATAATCCCGCACTGGGACCTAGTCCTGAACTCACCCCAAAAGCTAGGGCCAGAGGGAGGGCAACAATACCTGCTGTAATACCGCCAAATAGGTCACCTTTCAAATTTTTGAACATTGTTGGGTAGGTTAGATTAACAAGATGAAGGTACTGATTTTAGGATCAAAAAAGCCAATGACATCGAGAGCATTGGCTTTTGTATTAAGATTGGTTTAGGGCAAAAAGGTCACTTTGCCATCGGATAAATCATACATGGCACCTACAATGGAAATTTCGCCTTTTTCTTCCATTTCTTTCAGGATTACACTTTGGTTCCTAATGTTTTCCAAGGTCATCTCAACATTTTTTAAAGCAACGGCATCAACAAACTCAGAATTTTTTGAGTTCCTCAAGGATTCATCTTTGGGCATCTTGGTCTCGAATACCGCAGGTTCTATTTTGTTGATCAAGGCCGTGAGATTGCCCAAACGGGCATGATCGCAAGCACCCTTAATGGCTCCACAACTGGTGTGTCCCAATACCACAACGGTCTTGGTCCCTGCCAATTTGCATGCAAACTCCATACTTCCCAAAATATCTTGGTTCACGAAATTTCCAGCAATCCGAATACTGAATATATCCCCAAGGCCTTGATCAAAGACCAATTCTGCAGACACCCTCGAATCGATGCAACTCAAAATCGTTGCAAATGGAAATTGCCCATCTTTGGTCTCGTTTACTTGTTGCAACAGGTTTCTGTTGGCTTTCAAGTTATTCTGAAAACGCTCGTTGCCTTCCTTTAAAAACCGGATGGCCTTTTCCGGCGTCATGGTTGATTGTGTTTCTTTGGTATGTACTTTCATATGTTTTTAATCTTATCTGTGATAGTTATTGTATTTAGAAATTAGGCCCTCCCGTCAACAATAGAGGCACATTGAAAGTGCCGATAATATCATTGATGTTTGTTTTGTCTTGGCCCGTTTTTTCCCGATTGACAAATAGTACATCCACCTTAATTTTTGAAAGGTATTTGGATATATTTTTCAGGGCATTATCGCTTGTCGAAAAATTGTACTCAACAATTTTTTTGTCCAGGTCAATTTCTTCCGATCGGAAATGTCCATTGGCTATTCTGAATGATTTCAACGGCTGATTGGAATGTTCCAACAATTCCTCGGCCAAAGCGGTTTTCAAGCACTCCCATGTATCGTTGAACAAGCCCAAGGAGAGTTCTTGGTCCTGCTCCAGTACTTTGTCATGGGATGCTATCATCACAGGGCCATCAAAATTGCTCAAGACATGTTGGGTAATGCTATCGCCCAAAAGTTTGAACGGAACTTGCTTTCGCTGTCCCAATACAATAATGTCCGGTTGAAATGATTGTATCTGTTTGTTGATTTCTTCCTTTACATTCCCAAGAACAACTACGGGATCTATTTTCTGATGGTAAGATTCTGAAATGGGACCAACCAATTGCTCTATTTCTTTTTTGGTTGAGACATAGGAGGCATTGATGGATCGAATTGCTGATAGTTGGTTGTCCTGTTTCACCACTTTAGATGGTTGTTTCACATGAAAAAAACCAATATCACCACCTATCATCTTAGCTAAATGAGCTGTGTTTTTCAAGATATTTCCAGTAGAATCCCCTAAATCGGAAAGTACCAGTATTTTGTATTTCTTAGTTTCCATGATACATTAAATTTAACTTAAACTAATGCTCGATTTGGGCCGTGTTCTAAAAAACTCCACAAAACTGGGCGGGTTTTCCACGATTCCGCGTTTGGAGACCAGTTTAATGTCAATGTTACGTTCTTTGGCCTTAAAGGCAAAATCTTCGAGGATTTCGATGATGTCATTATCCAAGTATCTGGTTTTCATAAGGTCCAATTCCAAACAAGTATCGTTTGGAAGACTGTCCAATTCTTTTAAAATGGCCCCTTTGTTAAAAAAGGTGACTTCTTCGGCCAATGTCATTTTAATTTTATGCTTGCCGTTGCTTTTATCCTCAATATGGAGAAAATGCGAGTTTTGGTAGCTTTTTAATAGAATGACTACGATCCCCACCAACAATCCCAAGCTGATTCCCACCAGTAAATCGGTAAAAATAATGGCAACCACGGTTACGATAAACGGGACGAACTGTTTCCAACCCAATTTGTACATGGTTTTGAACAGGCTTGGCTTGGCCAGTTTGTAACCTACTACAAAAAGGATGGCCGCCAAGACCGATAAAGGAATCCTATTGAGTAATTTGGGAATTAAGATGACCGAGGCCAACAGCAGAAAACCATGTATTATGGCTGAAAGCTTTGTTCGCCCCCCGGATTGTATATTGGCGGAACTGCGAACGATCACTTGGGTAATGGGTAGTCCACCGATCAATCCGGATATGGTATTGCCTACTCCTTGGGCCAACAGCTCCCTGTTGGCAGGTGTGGTTCTCTTATGGGGATCCAATTTGTCCGTAGCCTCAACACACAGCAGTGTTTCCAAACTGGCTACCAAGGCTATGGTAAAAGCGGTTACCCAAATTTCTGGATTGGTTATTACCCCAAAGTTGGGGAAACTGAAAAAGCCAATAAAAGACTCAAAACTATCCGGAACTGGCACTGATACAAGGTGCTCTTCCGAAATACCCAGGGTACTGTTTCCTTTTGTAAGTGAAAAATAAAGAATACCCAATACCACGGCGACCAAGGGTCCTTGGACCAGCTCAAAAATTTTCCCTTTTTTATTCAGCACTTTATCCCAAAGAATAAGGATTCCCAAGCCCACTATCGCAATTATGGAAGCACCAGGACTTATGTAATTAATGGTATTGATGATTTCACTAAAGGTATTTTCGCCATCTACCTGAAAAAAGGCCCAATCGCCTTCCGGATCGGCATCGTATCCGAAAAAATGGGGTATTTGCTTAAGAATGATAATGATTCCGATACCTGTGAGCATTCCCTTGATCACGGATGAAGGAAAATAATAGGCAATGACCCCGGCTTTTAGAAAACCGAACAATATTTGGAGCAACCCCCCTAAAACCACTGCCAACAAGAAGTTTTGATAACCTCCGAGTGTTCCAATAGCTGTTAATACGATGGCGGCAAGACCAGCAGCCGGGCCGCTTACCCCTATTTGGGAACCGCTCAGGGCACCCACGATGATACCTCCAATGATTCCCGCTATGAGCCCTGAAAATAGGGGGGCTCCACTGGCAAGGGCAATACCCAAACAAAGCGGCAATGCCACAAAGAAGACCACAATACTGGCCGGCATGTCATTTTTAATATACTTAAACATGATATTATGTGTTGTTAACCTTCAATAATTTACACTATGAAGGTTTCAGTTAGAAATTGAATAAAAATGTAGAATTTAGGATATCAATTTCTTGGGAGGTGGGTCAAGAATTTCAATTGTGAATTCCAATACAGTGAATGAATAATCCAACGTATTTTGATGATGTTCCGCATTTAGGGTAGGATCAACGGAAAAGAAATTTTTAAGGATAAAATATTTACCGTCGAATATCTTGCTCTCCCCTAGGTCGTGTGAGTTGTTTTCTTCTTCGGATGAACCCAAAATCATGGCCGTGCAATATTCCTTCCCCAAAAAAGGAACTAAAGGAGCGGTCAACAATATTGTGACCAGCAATGCAGAAACAAAAGGAAGGGCCAGGATTCTAAGCACTGTCTTTTTTTGTAAATGTAATGAAATATGGCCAAGGCCATTCCGAATTTGCCTAAAAGTCTTTGAGGGCCTTGATGTTTTCCGTTGGCAACCAGCCGGTTTGTCCATCAGCAATCCTAATTTTTTCCCATCCATCAAGACTGTCCTCGATATTGACCTTTGTGCCTTCATGAAGGGTGAAAACTTGCTCGCTGGTTTTGTTCGGCTCAGAGGAAACGGATACTTCCTTACTGAATACAATGGCAGGATTGTCCCTTTGGTTTTGTTGTAATTGCAAATAGGCGATTAAAATACAAATTAGGCCAAATCCCAATGAAAAGAGGCTGGTAATAAATGCCATTCTTTTCCGATTTGCTTGTCTAATAAAATAATAAGCGAGGTAGGTGGCCACAAAAAGCAGCACCAAAGCAATAGCCAAATAGGCCCATTGGTTACAGGTAAATAGAAAAAGAATCTTGTTATATATTCGGGACAATTCGGTTTGGGGCATCTGTTCAATTGCATCCAAACGCATATTTTGGGCATAGCCCAAATTGTTCAGGATTTCGTCGTCGTTTGGTTTTAATAGGAGTGCCTTTTCATAATAGTAGATACTAGGGCCAATGGAGTTGAGCTTGTAATAGCAATTCCCCATGTTGAAGTATAGCTCGGCTGAATGTTGCCCGCTGTCCAGAATTTTTTCATAGTTGGCAATCGCTTCGGTATATTTCCCATTATTGTACAGCTCTGTGGCCTCGTCAAACAGCTTTTCATTTTGGGAAAATCCCAATGAAAATGCGAATAGAACAAATAAAAAGACAACCTTTTTCATTCTCATAACTGTTTGTCCAATTTAGAGATTACATCGCTGGCCTTATCGTAGTCGTTTTGCATCTGTACGTTCGAAAATGGACTGTATCGTGCCATTTCACAACTGGTCAACAAATCGATAAATCCTTTGGCATCTTCTTGGGCCACATTTTTTTCACCGAGTATCATGGTGATTTTTTCCTTGCTGAATTCTGTGGTTTCAATATGCAATTTTGCTTTCAGGTAGTTGTGAAGGCTTTTCTCCAACGCCACATAAAAGGCCTCTTTGTTGCCCAAGTTCTTTTTGGCGGTGGATAGGTATTTCTTGGCCAGTTTATTGGCTTGCTTTATTCGATTGCCGACTACATCACTGGCAATGGCCTCCCTTTTCTTAAAGATCAATATGGCCAAAGGTATGAGCAACAAGGGCAAAAACAATAACAGATAAAATGCTCGTGAACCAAAGAAACAGGTGATGTTCGTTGCAACTAAATTGGCATCCGTTTTAATAAAATGGAACTGTTTGCCAGTCGGTACTACCAATTGTTTGTTCACGCCAGGGGCAATATTTGTATTGTCAGAAGAGCCTGCGGGGCCATCAATTACTTCAATATTGATTTCATCGGAGTTTAGTGTAACGTATTGCTCTGTTTTGGGATCAAAATAACTGAAGGCAATACTGGGAATCGGATATTTTCCACGGAAGGAGGGTACAATGGTGTAATTGTTGGCCACTTTACCTTCCATTCCGGTACTATAGGTCCTGATGTTTTCATCGTATTCGGGTTCGTAGACCTCCAGCGCGCTTGGCAATACCGGTTCTGGCAGTTGGAACAGTTTTAAGTTCCCCTTTCCAGAAATCTCGACCCTGGCCTGAAGGGATTCGGCAGCATTAAGTTGGGTCTTGCTGGTGGTAACGGAAAAATCGAACTCACCGACGGCCCCGCTGAAATTGGCGGGTTTGCCTGCCTCTGGTAATGCCTTGACGTTTATGGTCCGTTTCCCTGCAGACACCGTTTTACTGGTCTGGGTATAGATCCTACCGCCAAAAAAGTCCCTTCTATTGGTGGGGACATCCACAAAAATTTCCAAAGACAATGGTTCTATGTCCAATTTACCGGCTTTTTGTGGGTAGAGCACCACTCGTTTTAAAACCACGTAGCGGTACGGCTTGCCTTCATAAGTGCCATTGAGTACCGTATGTTCGGTTACCGGGATATCCTGGCTCCAGAAATTGTTGTAGGTAGGATTGTCCAATGGCCGGTAGTTCGTCACTTTAATGTCTGGGCTCACATATAATTTGTATACGACCGTTACCGCTTCATTCAGGTAGGGATTGCCTTTTGAAACCTCCGCGACCAAATGCAAACTTTCGTCCGCTACATCATCTACGGTTTTTTGGTCGTTGGGCTTATCCACGGCGGCGGTTACTTCTACCTGCTTTGGTGTAGTTTTGTAGGTTTCCCCGGCAATATCGATGGTTGCCTGTTGAATGGTGAAGTTGCCCCGAGCAATAGGGGTCAGGATATAGGTGTAGGTTTTGGAAAAAGTACGTTTACCATTGATCCAACTGGAACTGATGGATTGTGAGGGGCCCATAACTACACGGAATCCATCAAAGGAAGGTGGGCTGAAATTGTCCCCGTCCTTGTTCATGGTAAAATCGACACGCAAGCGTTCGTTGATACCCAATTTTTCCTTGCTGAGATTCATGGTAAAAGAAACCCCCTCTTCATCCTGGGCATGGGAAATGGTCCCCGCAAAGAGTACCAGTCCCAAAAACAGCATTATGTTGCCCTTGATGCTTTTCATTACCAATCCTTTTCGTTTTTCACCTTTTTGCCCCTAACTTTTCTAGCCTCAATTTTTTCCTGCACCTTTTTCTCCTCGTTTTGCATGGCCTCTAGCAAATTCTGGATCTGTTGTTGAGACAGCTGGTTGGGACGGGGTTGTTGTTTCTGGTCTTGGGGCTGATCTCCTTCATTGGGTTTTTTCTCCTGTTCTTTTTTCTCGTCTCCATCCCCTTTTTGGTTTTCCTCGGGCTTGTCCTCACCATTTTCACCTTGGTCCCCTTGATCTTTGTTCTGATCTTGATCCTGTTTGCCTTCGTCCTGTTTATCGTTATCGCCCCCTTCGTTTTTCTGGTCCTTGTTTTGATCTTGGTTTTGATCTTTCTTGTCCTGCTGGTCTTGATTGTCCTTGTTATCCTGATTTTGATCGTTCTTTTGCTCGTCCTGTTGTTTTTCGAGCATTTTTTTGGCCAGAGCCAAGTTGTAACGGGTCTCCTCGTCGTTTGGGTTGTTTCTTAGGGCCTCTTTATAGGCTTCCACGGCTTTTTCGTATTCCTTGTTTTTCATGAACACGTTACCCATGTTGTGGAAAGCCTTATGTTTTTCGGGTTTGTCTTCTGCAGCTTCCCCGGCCTGTTTGTAGCGTCCAAAAGCTTCACCATAACTTTCGCGGTTATAGTAGGCGTTGCCCAAATTAAAGGGTGCAGCCGCGTTTTTATCACTTTTGGATATGGCTTTCCGGAGGTTGGCCTCCGCATCCACAAAGTCGTTTGCGGTGAGTTCCTTGTTGGCTTCCCAAGTAAGGTTGGTTGATTCCCGCAATGCTTTTTCCGCCAATTTCTGTGCTTCTTCGGCAGCTTTGTCCTGTGCATTGACAATCCCAACGTACAATAAAAGCCCCAACATTAATCTTATCTTATGCATCGCCATGTTCATTAAAAAGATTTAGTTTTTTCAGCCATTGGGTTTTTCGGTCCAAAATGAAGATGTCCAAAAATAAAAATAAAAATCCGGCAGCAAGAAACCATTGGAATTGGTCCTTGTATTCTGCAAATTGTTTGGCCTCAAATTCCGTTTTGTCCATTCGGTTCAGCTGCTCCTTTATGTATTCCACAGCCGCTTCGGTATTGGAACCGTCAATATACTCACCATTTCCCCTATCGGCAATATTGGCAAGTATGGTCTCGTTCAATCGGGTGATCACCACTTCGCCTTCATTGTCTTTTTTCAAGCTTTCCACAATTCCATTTCGCTTGATGGGAATAGGGGCACCTTTTTCTTTTCCAACACCAATCGTGAAAATCTGAATCCCGTTTTGAACGGCATTTTCCACGGAAGTAGTTGTTGAACTTTCGGAATGGTCCTCACCATCCGAAACAATGAACAATACCCGATTGGTTTGTTGGGAATCGTCATAATAGGTGCTGGCAAGGTCGATGGCCGCATTTATGGCCGTACCTTGGGACGACAACATATCGGTGTTCATGCTTTGCAGGAACATTTTGGCGGCTCCGTAGTCCGTGGTAATGGGCAGTTGGGGGTAGGCCTGACCTGCGTAGGCAATGATTCCGATACGATCACTAGCCAATTGGTTGATGATTTCGGATACAATGCGCTTTGCCTTTTCGAGTCGGTTGGGGGCAATATCCTCGGCCAACATACTTTTGGAAACGTCGATGGCAAAAACAATATCCACACCTTCCCTTTTTACGGTTTCCAGTTTGGTGCCAATCTTTGGATTGACCAATCCAAGGATTAGAAAGGAAAGGCCTGCCAATAAAAAAGCAAGTTTTAATGCGGATTTAAAACTGGAACGATTGGGTGCCAAACGCTTCATCAATTTGGCATTGGCAAAGCGTTTTTGGGTTCGTTTTTTCCAAATTTGAAGAAAAAAGAAGGCCAGGGCCATAATCGGAACTATGGCCAAGAGGTAGAAATATATTTTTTCGTCAAACTGAATCATTCCTAAATAAAACTTTTAAAGATGGAATTGCGCAATCCCCATTCGAGCAAAAGAAAAATGCCGGCCAGGAAAATCAATGGACGGAACTTTTCTTCGTACTTATAGTATTTGAATTCCTCTATTTCGGTTTTTTCCAATTTATTGATTTCATCATAAATCTCCTCCAGCGATTCATTATCGGTGGCACGGAAATATTTGCCGCCTGTAACCTCGGCAATTTCCTTCAACAGATCTTCATCGATCTCAACCTGCCGCATGCCATACCGGAAGGATCCATCGCGATTGTATGCAATGGGCGACAGAGCATTTCCGTTGGTGCCCAAACCTATGGTATAGGTTTTGATCCCAAATTCGACGGCAAGATCAGCGGCGGTCCTGGGTTCTATAAACCCAGAATTGTTCACACCGTCTGTTAACAGGATAATGACTTTACTAACGGCCTTGCTTTCCTTCAATCGGTTTACAGAGGTAGCCAATCCCATGCCAATAGCGGTACCATCTTCCAGTTCACCATAGGTGATTTCGTTCAAGGCACTCAGTACAATGGTCTTGTCACTGGTAATGGGGGTTTTGGTATAACTTTCCCCGGCATAGCCCACGATTCCGATACGGTCGTTCGGGCGTTCCTTGATGAAATTGGCGGCCACTTCCTTCAATGCGGATAATCGGTTGGGCTTAAGATCGCGTGCCAGCATACTTGAAGACACGTCGATGGCCATTACAATATCGATACCCTTCGTTGTTTTGGTACGGGTTGAAATATCTTCTGTTTGTGGTCTGGCCAATGCGGTAATTATGGCCGCCAGCGCCAAAAGCCGCAATATAAAAAGTGCCGGTTTGATCTTGGCAGTCCAATGGCTTATTGAAAAACCCTTGATACTTGAAATGCGCAAGGAGGCCATTTCATTTTTGCGCTTGAAAAAATACCAAAGCAAAGCCACTGGCAGCGATAGCAACAGCCAAAAGAACTCAGGGTTTGCAAATTCAATATTTTCAAACATTACACTTGTGTTTTTACATCCAAACTGCTCAGGATTCGCTCTACAATCTGTTCCGCATATTCATCTCCATCTTCCCAAGTAATCACGACCTGTTGCATAAATCCTTTGCCACCGAAGGATAGGATGTTGTACTTTGCTTTTTTGCCTTCATTGGCCCCAGAATCTTCAAATGTTCCGGTACCGAACGTTTTCAATCCTTTTACACCGGATTTGGTCACGAACTCCTCTTGTTTGGTAATGATGTTCTTTAGTCCCAATTGCTCAAAATTGGACAGAATACCACCAACGGCACCATCAAAATTGGGTTCATTTTGTTCTTTGTAGGTCACCGAACTGGCACTTACAGAAAAGATGCCCACATAACTTCCATAGGAAAAAGCCTGAAGTTCCTTGATCAATTCCTGCGTTTCCTTGGGGAGGTCTATTTCTTGGCGCACCAACACATCCGGCGTCTCCAATTCTACAGGAGGGAATCCGTAGGAACTGGATATCCATTCGTTTTCCAAAAGGTCCTTGGTGGGATATCCGAAAACTGTATCGCGTACTTTTTTGAAACCAAAATAAGTGACAGAAAACATACTGCCCAAGAACAATATGCCCACAAAAATGGCAGCTGCCCAATATAAGCGTTTACGCTGTTTTTTCTTGGCCAATTCTGCCAAATATTCCTCGTTCAACATCAGGTCTTCCTCAGTAGGCTCGGGAAGAGCCTCATGGGTTTTGGTAACCAGTAACTCTACTATTTTCCGATCTTGTTCTGCCACAGAAGTAGCCGGTTTGGACTTGGCAAACTTTACCAAATCGGCAGTCTGCAATATTTTTTGGAATTGATGGATGGTATCGTCCTCCAGCTTGAGCTCCCCGGCATCACGAAGCATTTCCAGTTTGGTGATCAGTTCCGATGTGGTACTCTCCATGGCGGAAAGGTGTACATCTTCCTCAAGATACATTCGCACAATTTGGGTGAGCTCGGAATAATATTGTTTGTACTCGTCTTGGATAAGGTATCTGGAATTTTCCAATTTTTTAAGCTCAAGAAGCGCACGATCGTAAGGCGGCAACAACGCCTCTTTTTCGGCTTCGGAAAGTGGTTTTTTTCGAAATACGAACCAATAAAGCAAAGCGGCCACCACGGCAAGTCCCAACAAAATCCATAGCAGGGTTTTCCAAATATTCGCAGTGCTGCGCTCCACTTGGATCAATGGCTTGATGTCGAACATCTTTTGTTTGGTGGTATCCACGGCAACATCCGCCACTTTCACTTGAAAGGAATCGGTAAAGATCTGCTGCTCATTAATGGTGACCAACTGTGGGGGAATGGTATAGGCCCCACTGTCGAACTGTGTTAGGGCATAGATTCGTTCAAGGGTCACCCTGTCGTTGTTTCTGAGCGTATCCGCCATAATGGCCTCCACGGTTTCCAAGGGCGAAAAGGTCTGTCCCTCGGGAAAATGAACTACGTCCGTTGAATCCGCTTCCACGGTAATTTTGTATTGGATCTGCTCACCAATTTTAATGGAAAGGGTATCTACTTCCGCATTGACCTTGGGTTGCTCTTGGGCAATCGTTAGGTTGGGAACGAACAAAAAGAACAATGCAAACCTTAGCACCCAAAGCGGGAGATTCATCTTCTTGCCTGTATGTTTTTGTTCCATCTGCATGTGTTATGCTCTTCGTTTAAAATAACCCAACAATTTGCGGACATAGCTCTCATCGGTTCTGCAACTGATTACCCCACAGCCAGATTTAGTGAAGGAATCCGAAAAATAAGCTACCCGTTCCATGTGGTATTTTCCATAAGCGTTCCGAATTCGTTTGGATTGGGTGTTCACCAATTGCAGCGCCCCGGTTTCTGCGTCCTGCATTTGTACCATGCCCAGGTTGGGAATGGACTCTTCACGATGATCGTAAACACGGATTCCAGTAACGTCGTGTTTGTTGCCAACGATCCTGAGGGTATTCTGGTAATCGTCCGCAATAAAATCGGAAAGCACAAATACAATGGCCTTTTTCTTCATCACGTTGGTCAAAAACTTCAAAGCCTCCGAAATGTTGGTCTTGCTGCTTTTTGGGGTAAATTCCAACAGCTCCCTGATGATGCGCAAGACATGGCTTTTTCCTTTTTTGGGCGGGATGAACAGTTCCACCTCATCCGAAAATAGGATAACGCCCACCTTATCGTTGTTTTGAAGGGCCGAAAAAGCAAGCGTTGCCGAAATTTCTGTGATGATTTCCTTCTTGAACTGCTTTGCCGTACCAAAAAGCTCCGATCCACTGACGTCAACCACCAACATCATGGTAAGTTCACGCTCTTCCTCAAAAACCTTAACAAAGGGTTCGTTGTAACGGGCCGTTACGTTCCAGTCGATACTTCGCACATCGTCCCCAAATTGATACTGTCGAACCTCACTGAAAGTCATTCCCCGTCCCTTGAACGTAGAGTGGTATTCCCCACCAAAGATATGGTCGGAAAGACGACGGGTCTTGATTTCAATTTTTCGTACTTTTTTAAGTAGTTCCTTTGTATCCATTTGGTTCAAAAAAAAGGGGTTTTTCGGGTTGGCTTAAAGTAGGGCTACTTTTACCGAGAAACATTGAACCGCTACGGCACTTCTACCTCGTTTACGATTTTGTTGATGATTTCTTCGGAAGTAATGTTTTCGGCCTCAGCCTCGTAAGTAATGCCGATCCTGTGGCGCAACACATCGTGTACCACGGCCCTTACGTCCTCAGGAACCACATAGCCCCTTCGTTTGATAAACGCGTAGCATTTGGAGGCAATGGCCAAATTGATACTGCCCCTTGGCGAGGCACCAAAGCTTATCAATGGCTTAAGACTTTCAAGATTGTATTTCTCTGGATATCTGGTAGCAAAGATGAGATCCAGAATGTATTTTTCGATTTTTTCGTCCATGTACACTTCGCGGACAGTGCTCTGCGCCCGAAGGATTTGTTCAAGGGAAACCACCTGTTTTATCGGTTCGGTATCTCCTTTTAAGTTTTGACGGATGATCAATTGTTCCTCGTTCAACTTTGGATAATCGATCACCGTTTTAAGCATAAATCGGTCCACTTGCGCTTCAGGAAGGGGATAGGTACCTTCTTGTTCCACAGGGTTTTGGGTGGCCATTACCAAGAAAGGGGCATCCAACTTAAAGGTTTCGTCACCGATGGTCACCTGTTTTTCCTGCATGGCCTCCAAAAGTGCCGATTGTACCTTTGCCGGGGCCCGGTTGATCTCATCCGCCAGCACAAAGTTGGCAAAAATGGGTCCTTTTTTGATGGAGAAATCGTTCTCCTTGATGTTATAGATCAATGTTCCGATAACATCCGCAGGTAAAAGGTCCGGTGTAAATTGGATACGGCTAAAACTGCCCTTAACGGCTTTTGCCAGTGTATTGATGGCCAAGGTCTTTGCAAGTCCGGGAACACCTTCCAATAAGATGTGTCCCTTGCCCAAGAGGCCGATCAGCAATCGTTCGACCATGTGGGTTTGACCAACAATGGTCTTGTTCATTTCAGTGGTAAGAAGGTCAATAAAAGCACTTTCTTGGGTAATTTTCTCATTCACAGCACTAATATCGATAGTAGTGTTTTCTTCCATGCTAAGCTCTTGTTGTTTGGTATTACTGTTAGTAATTTTGGTTGGCTGTGCAAAATGAAAATTTATTTAAAACCTGCCTGTTAATTAATGGTTAAAAAAAACGCTAAACCCCTAGTTTTATGAAGGATTTAAGGGTTTAATTTTATACTTTCATCCCATATGCAACAGACGAGGAATTTTTCCAGGATCATATCCGGAACCATGACGTGGGGAAGTTGGGGCAACCAACTTTCCAAGAAAGAAATGAGCGAATTGATGCACCATTGCATTGCTTGCGGCTTGACCACTTTTGACCATGCTGATATATACGGGAGCTACTCCACCGAAGGCGATTTTGGCGCAGCCTTTGCCGAGAGTGGAATACAAAGGGAAGATATCCAACTGATTTCCAAGTGTGGGATACAGATGACTCGGGGTAGGGACAATGCCATCAATCACTACCAATACGACAAGGAATATATTATTTGGTCAGTTGAGCGCAGTTTGAAAAAATTGGGAACAGATTACTTGGATTTGCTTCTCCTGCACAGGCCAAGCCCATTAATGGAACCCTATGAAATAGCGGAAGCCATTGAGCAATTGAAAAGGAGTGGAAAGATCAAGCAATTTGGAGTGTCCAATTTTACCCCATCACAGATTGCCATGCTGGAGAAGGCCATTCCGGTGAGTGCAAACCAAGTTGAATTTTCCCTTACCCATGATGCGCCCATGTACGATGGCACTTTTGATGACTGTATCTACAACAATAGAATGGCTATGGCTTGGAGTCCTCTTGGGACATTTTTTAGGGAGAAGGATACTCGAACCAAACGCATAAAAAAAGCCATGGAACCGCTAATGGAAAAATATGGTGTTGATGAGAGTCAATTATTGCTGGCTTGGTTAATGAAACATCCGGCAACCATTTTTCCGGTGATCGGGACCACAAATAAGAAAAGAATCGAACAATCGGCCAAAGCGGCCAAAATAGCATTGGAACTTCAGGATTGGTTTGCACTTTTAGTGGCAAGCCAAGGCCATGATGTACCGTAAAATAATATTTGGAATGGGAAAAACAGCTTTGATAACCGGAGCAACGAGTGGAATAGGAAAAGCGACCGCAGCTTTATTTGCCAAGCAAGGATTCAAGTTGATTCTTTGTGGCCGCAGACAGGAACGTTTGGAACAACTCCAAAATGAACTGGGAAGGGATACCGCCATTTTTGCCCTTAATTTTGATGTTAGAAATCGAGAGGAAGTGTTTTCTGCCATTGGGAATTTGCCCAAAGAGTTTTCAGATATCGACATTTTGGTCAACAATGCAGGTAATGCCCATGGGTTGGACCCCATTGATAAGGGCAACCCCGACGATTGGGATGCCATGTTGGACATCAACGTGAAGGGATTGCTTTATGTTTCCAAAGCTGTAATACCCAAGATGGTCGACCGAAAATCGGGCCATATCATCAACATTGGTTCCACGGCCGGCAAGGAAGTATACCCAAATGGTAATGTGTATTGCGCCAGTAAACATGCAGTCGATGCCATTAATCAAGGTATGCGTATCGATCTTAATCCTTATGGAATCCGAGTTGGGGCGGTTAACCCTGGATTGGTCGAAACGGAGTTCAGCGAAGTGCGGTTTAAAGGGGATTCGGATAGGGCATCCAAAGTGTATCAGGGATTTCAGCCATTGAAACCCGAAGATATCGCCGATATCATACTCTTTGTGGTGACCAGACCCTACCATGTGAACATTGCGGACCTCATTGTGATGCCCACGGCGCAGGCCAGTAGTACAATAGTGAAAAAGGACCTATGATCAACAAACGCCTTCTTGTAAAAAACTTATTGGCGCACAACGACGAAAACAGTTTTTACGATAAGAAGCGTTTTATATCCATTGGTGAAAAAGAAGGAAAGGCCAAATTTTTAAAGCATGTCTGTGCTTTGGCCAATAGCAACCCAAAGAACAATTCCTTTATTGTGATCGGTGTGGAGGATGCCGACAACGAAATTGTTGGGGTCGACTTTTTTGATGACAGCAAGATACAGAACCTGGTAAATGCCTACTTGGACAATCCGCCATTGATCTCTTATGAAAATATTCCTTTTCCCCACCTGCCCGAAGGCAAAGTGGTGGGTCTGGTGACCATCCGTTCCAATGGAAAGGTATGTGCACTGCGCAAAAATATCTGGAAATACTATGGTGGCTCGGTATTTTTTCGGGAAGGCAGCATAAGTCTTCCCAAAGCCTATGGGATTGAATTGAAAGACATCAACTCCAATGTGGTGGCGATGCTCGAGCAACATGCCCGCAATAATATTGAACTTACGCTGGATGCCGTGATCAATTTCATGAACACAAGGCACCCAGATCTAACCAGTGACTATAAGGTCTTCAAAGAGCAATTTGTGGTTTGCTGGGCGGGCAATAAAAAGAAGGTAAAGAACAAAATCTACTATTCCAGGGTAGATATTGAACTGATCAACGAACAGGTCAAATTGTTTTACTCCGCTTTGGATGAAATCACCATCGAATATGATGACGACTCCTTCAGCACGTTGGAATATGTGCAATTGGGACTTGGGGCACAACAAAAATACTATCCCCTGGAAGAAATGGTGATTACCTTTTCCGAAAATGGGAAGTATACCATCAACAGTAAATTGGTGTTCGAGCCGCCACAGTACGATAAAAAAACCTTGTACCACGTGTACAACACGAACAACTCGCTCCTGAAAAAACTGGAATCCAACATTCCGATGACAGCGGCAGAACATGTGGATGTGACCCACCTACCGGCCACATATCTCATTTGTTACCTTAATGGATTTGAAGAGGCAAAAGAACAATTGGAAAATGCGAGACCCTTATTGAAGGCTTATGATTCCCATGTGTACCAATCCGTGAAAGAATCGTTGCGAATCCTAAGAAAAGTCCGTTACAACTAGGACTTTTTCAGCCAGATCAGCTGGTAGGGTGCTATTTCCAACAAACCGCTATTGATACTCACTTTGTTTTCCGTCACCAAATCCACCGGGTCTCCTTGGGCAAAATATCCGAGCTTTTTGATCCAACTGGTTTCAATTACTTGCGGATTTTGATCGAAGTTGCTCAGAACCAACAACCCTTCGCCGGAGGCTAATTTTCTTTCAAAAACCAAGATATGATCGTTTCCCGTATGGCAAAGGGATAAATTATTGTGGTCTGCGAAAACCGGCTCATTTTTTCGAATGGCAATCAATCGCTTTAAAGTATGGAAGATTTTGGATGGTGGAGATTGTATGTCGTCAAGTTTTGCAATGGTTTCCCAATCCTGCATGGGTCGGTTAACCCATCGGTTGTCCTCCTTTTTGGCCGGATCTTTTTGGTACGAATAGTCGTTTAGGGTGCCAATTTCATCACCGGCATAGATCAAGGGTATACCACCAAAAGCAAGGGTTATCCCGTGCAGCATGATGATTTTGGAAATGGATGCTTCGATAAGCGACTTGTCGTTCAAGGCCAAGCCCTTTTCCAGCCCCAAAAGTGATGCCGCGCTGCCAGTAATACGTCCATCCCCCGTTTTTGGGTTGTACATGAACATGAGCCCAGTGGCGGGCGACCAATCCAAATGTTGACAATAGTAGTCCAACAAAAATTTACGGTGCATATCGGGGCTCCAGCCCAATTCTTGGATCAAATGGTTTTCATACCCCAACCCAATGTCGTCATGGCAACGGATGTAATTGATCCACGTACAATCTTTGGGTTTATCGGGCACATGCAGGAGACTTTTATAAAGCAATGTTGTTTTTTTGGTGGCAACGGAATTCCACAACAATGCCATTAAGGATGCATTGTAAGCAATCTCGCATTCGTTCCCCTCTTTTTGGTCCACCCCAAAATATTTGATGATATCCATTGGAGCCACAATGGCTTCGGCCAATAAAATGACACCGGGAGCCACCACTTGCAGGCACATCCTGAAAAGTGCGATCAGGGTATGGGCCTCGGGCAGGTTTTGGGAGATGGTCCCCATTTTTTTCCATAGGAAAGCCAGTGCATCAAAACGGACCACATCAACCCCTTGGTCCGATAATTTGACCAGATTGGTCAACATTTCCAGAAACACATCAGGGTTGGTATAGTTGAGGTCCCACTGATAGCTGTTGAAAACGGTCATGACCCAACGTCCCATTTCGGGGATGTAGGTGAAACTTCCGGGAGAGGTTTCCGGAAAGACTTCCGGCAATGTTTTTTCAAACTCGGCTGGAATCGTGTAATCCTCAAAAGTGTAGTAGTACCCTTGGTATTTTTTATCGCCCCTGATGGCCTTTTTCGCCCAAGAAAATTCGTTGGAGGTATGGTTCACCACAAAATCCAACATCAGGTAAATACCCTGTTTTCTAAATTCTGCGGTCAGTTCCAAAAGATCTTCTTTGGTTCCGTATTTGGGGTCTACTTTTAGGTAGTCGTTTACGGCATAGCCCCCATCACTTTCACCCTTCGGTCGGGTGGTAATGGGCATCAAATGGAGAAAGTTGACCCCTAACTCCTTGAAATACGGTATTTTTTCACGCAAGCCCTTCAAATCTTTGTTGAAGTGCTCCACATAAAGTTGCATGCCCACAATTTTTTCGGACTGGTACCAATTGCCTTCCTCGATTCGAGAGATGTCCTGAAGTTTCAAATGTTCTGGACGCTCCTTGAAAAGAACAGGCAAAAGGGACAATAATTTTTGAAAATTGTCCAGGTTGGTTTCCTCGGGATATAGGGAAAAGTACAGTTGCTGGATCAGGGTAAGGTTGGTGGCCAAACGTTGATCGAACAAGATCTTGGGGTCCTTTTTTTTGGCATTTGCCATTAAAAGTCGGTGGAGGCTGGCTTGGTTCATCTTGGGTTACAGTTGGTCCTTGGTCGGCAGGGCCACAATGGCGCCATATTTGGTTGTGGTAATGGCTCCGGCCTTGTTGGCGGTTTGTACCATTTTTTCCAGCAAGGCAAAATCCTCAAAAATGGTTTCGAAAGTGCCCAAATTCGATATTTGATACAGCAGGCAGCCGATAAAGGCATCACCCGCACCTGTAGTGTCAACTGGGGTTACCTTTATGCTGGGTATAAGTTTTTTGGTGCCTTGAGAACTTAACAAAGTGCCTTCGCCACCAAGGGTTACCGTGATAATTTTGGTGCCCACTTCATGCAATTTGTCACACGCTTCGTAAATATCGGTCTTGCCTGATAGTAATTGGGCCTCCTCTTTACTGAACTTGCACAGATGCGATTTTTCAATAAACGGCATGCACTTTTTTATAAAGGTATCCTCATCTTCCTTCCATAAATCGCCCCTAAAATTGGGATCAAAGCTGATGAACATATCTTTGGTAAGACCATCAAAAAGGTATTTGCCATACGCCTTTTCCAAAGAACCGCCCAATAGTGCCGTGGCAGCGCCCAAATGCAGCATGTTGCCCTGCAATACCTTGCGCAAGGTCGGGTCGTATTCCAATTCTTTATCGGCTCCCCTACTGAATACGAAGTCACGTTCCCCATCCTCTGCCAACGAAACAAAAGCCAGTGTGGTGAATGTTTTGGACAATTGGGTGAGTGAAATGTCTACCCCTTCATGTTTTAAGGTGTCCAACAAAAATTTTCCAAAGGGATCGTTTCCAACGCAACCGATAAAAACACCCTTTCCGCCTAATTTAGCGATGGCACAGGCCACATTGGCCGGGGCACCTCCCGCTTTTTTGGTGAATTGGACAGCTTTGGAGAGATCATTCCCCTGCTTTTCCGCGACAAAATCTATCAATAACTCTCCTATACAGTAAACCCTTTTCATCTCTTATTGTTAATATTCTAAGGTACACAGAATTTTGTTCCACGGCCAAATATCCCATTATCTTTTTGGTAAAACCTAAAGTCCTCATTTGATAAACTTTCCCCCAATTTCTTAGTGGTGAGGCTATTTGTGTGTAATATTGCCAAAAACTTTTTTATGCGGACTTTGGTCGTTGGGGATATTCACTCTGGGTTAAGGGCTTTGGAACAATTGCTTTCCAAAGCGAAGGTGACTTCTTCGGACAAGCTCATTTTTTTGGGGGATTATGTAGATGGATGGAGTACCGCTGTAGAAACGGTGGATTTTTTAATTGGATTAAAGGATGAGCTCAATTGCACCTTTATCCGTGGCAACCACGATGAACTTTGCAGGGCATGGCTCCAAAACCAAAGGGAAAATCCCCAATGGCTGATGCATGGTGGGGCAGCTACACGCGATTCCTATTTGAAAACAGATCGTGAAAAATGGGAAAGGCACTTGGAGTTCTACGCCAATCTGGAAAATCATTATTTGGCCAATGATAATCGCCTATACCTGCATGCAGGGTATACCAACTTGAAGGGTATCGAATTTGAATATTTTGAACAATCATTTTATTGGGATAGGACCTTATGGGAACTGGCTACCGCGCTGGACCCCAATTTATCTCCGAATGACCCAAAATTCCCAAAAAGATTGACCCACTATCATGAAGTATTTATTGGGCATACCCCTATTTCAAAAACGGATTTGGCTTTGCCCCAAAAGGCAGCTAATGTTTGGAATGTGGATACAGGTGCTGCCTTTAAAGGCGCTTTGACGATGCTGGATGTGGAAACCAAGGAATTTTGGCAAAGTGATCCGGTGCATACGTTTTATCCGGGCGAACGAGGGCGTAACTAACCTTCAATATTTTCCAGCCCGATGCTTTTCTTGCCAGTCGGCCAATTGTTTCCAATGGCCTGCATGGGCCATTTTGGCCTGCATGGGCCACGAAGCGGGATCATGCAGTCGATATCGCTTCCCACCTGAATCCAAAACTTCTTGACATTTATCCGCTGAAGATTCGGCCAATTGCTTCCAGGTCTTGATGTTAAAATTATGGAACAACTCCTCAATTTTAGGTCCGATGCCTTCCACAATCTTCAAATCGTTTTCCTTGATTTTTTTACCCATGGCATTTTTTGCCAAGGTCGCATCAAAAATCGGAGCTTTGTCCATGACCAAGGTGTTTTGGGCATTCTCTTTTTGGGAGGAGGGGTTGCCTGATGCCAAACGTTTTTTACAGGTATCCAGGTCGGCCTTTAATTTGGCATTTTCAATCTCCAGCACATTCAATTCGTCCGCAATATCGGAAACATTGGGAGTGTCGGATTTACCAAAAAAATAACCCAGGATTGCGGCACCAAAACCTACAAGGGCGACTATGAGCCAGTACCAAATTGTTGTGCCATTGAATTCCATTTCGATTGAGATTGAGCACATACAAAGTATTAAAAAAATGCCAACTTTCTGAATTTAACTCATACAATTTGAGCTAAATACCACCAAAATCCACCGTTAAGCCTAAAACTGAATGTTTCGAAAAGAAAAAAAAGATACCAGATATACACTTTTTTTGACCAGTTGTATGATACCGCTATGGTTTGGGTATAAAAAGATGGAACTTGTAACAGTATATAAGGCAAACGGCCCTGTTTCTCCCGACGAAGATCCGGCATTGGAGCAGGGCTTTAAGTTAAGTTTGAGTTAGTTAAGTTGGTTTTAAAGACTGCCCATTTAGTGTTCTTTCTAAATGGGCGGCTTTTTTTATAGGTCGAACTTGATACCTTGAGCCAAAGGCAATTCCGTAGTATAATTGATGGTGTTGGTTTGTCGACGCATATATACTTTCCAAGCATCAGAACCGCTTTCGCGTCCTCCACCCGTTTCTTTTTCGCCTCCAAAAGCGCCGCCAATTTCGGCCCCCGAGGTTCCTATATTCACATTGGCAATACCGCAATCACTACCGGCAACCGAAAGAAAACGTTCCGCCTCTCTCAGGTTATTGGTCATTATGGCCGATGATAGTCCTTGTACCACCCCATTTTGTTGCTCAATGGCATTTTCAACATCTCCGGAATATTTCAATAAATACAAAATTGGGGCAAAGGTCTCCTCTTGAACGATCTTAAAGGAGTTTTTTGCCTCCACAATGGCAGGTTTCACATAGCATCCGGTTTCATATCCATCACCTTGCAATACGCCACCTTCCACCAAAATGTTACCTCCTTCTTTTTTGGCTTCTGTCAAGGCATTAAGGTATTTGTCCACGGCATCGGTATCGATCAAAGGCCCAACATGATTGGATTGATCCAATGGATTTCCAATTTTTATTTGATGGTAAGCAGCAACCAAGGCTTCTTTCACCTTATCGTAAATAGATTCGTGTATGATCAACCTTCGGGTAGAGGTGCAACGTTGGCCCGCTGTGCCCACTGCACCGAATACCGCTCCGATCACGGTCATTTTGATGTCGGCATCGGGTGTTACGATAATGGCATTGTTGCCCCCAAGTTCCAGCAACGATTTACCCAAACGGGCAGCAACGGCCTGCGCCACAATTTTTCCCATTCGGATGGATCCCGTGGCCGATACCAAAGGTATTCTTTTGTCTTGGGTCATCAATTCCCCAACCTTGTAATCGCCATTGATCAAGCAGGAAATGCCTTCGGGCAAGTTGTTTTTCTTCAGTACTTCTGCGATGATATTTTGACAGGCTACTCCACAAAGGGGCACTTTTTCTGATGGTTTCCAAACACAGACGTCGCCGCATACCCATGCCAATGCAGTGTTCCAAGACCACACGGCAACCGGGAAGTTGAATGCGGAAATGATTCCGACCACTCCCAGCGGATGGTATTGTTCGTACATGCGGTGCCCCGGTCTTTCGGAGTGCATGGTAAGTCCGTGCAATTGTCTTGAAAGTCCAACGGCAAAATCACAGATATCGATCATTTCCTGAACTTCCCCCAAGCCTTCTTGGTACGATTTGCCCATTTCATAGGACACCAATTTTCCCAGAGGTTCTTTCAATTCGCGCAAACGATCTCCAAACTGTCGCACAATTTCCCCTCTTTGAGGGGCAGGCATCAACCGCCATTTTTTAAATGCGGCAGTTGCGGTCTGCATTACTTTTTCATATTCTTCCGGGGTGGTTGCTTTTACTTTTCCGATCAGCGTTCCATCAACAGGAGAGTAGGAGGAAATCAAATCTCCAGACCCAAAATTTTCCGAACCGGTCGATGTTCCATCATTTATCTCTTTAAGCCCAAGTTGTTGAAGGGCTTTGTCCATTCCAAAATCAGTAGCAACTATTGACATTTATAACTTTTTAAAAGTGAATTGTTATATTTTTTCAAAAATACAAATAATACTTCACAGGTGAATGAAGATTTAAACCATTTGTTGGGCCAGTAGCAACCCAATTCCGATCAGTGCGGGAAGGGCCTGAACAGTGAATATTTTCTTGGAAGCCGTAATGGCCCCGTAGATTCCGGCAATAGCAACACATCCCAAAAAGAATAGTGCCACATTGAACTGCCACTCGTGGTTTTCAATAAGCAGGGACCATATCAATCCTGCGGCCAAAAAACCATTGTACAACCCTTGGTTGGCAGCCAAGGTTTTGGTGGGTTCGAAAAGATTTTCCGGAAAATTTTTAAATACTTTCTTGGCCCTTGTGGTCCAAGCGAACATTTCCAGCCACAAAAAATAAAGGTGGAGCAAGGCAACGAGGGTAATAATAAATTTAGCAGTTATCCACATGATTAGTCCTCGTTGGCCACAAAGCGTTCATCCACAGGCATCACTGTGCCACAGTTATCACAGGTTCGTAGTTCCTCAGAACCATAAAAGTGTTTGAAATGGCCCAAAAAGTCCTTTTCAATGTCGGTCAAAGGGAAATAGACCTCGTACAACTTGTGGTTGCAATTATCGCAAAACCATAGCAGTCCGTCCTTGGCATCCAGCTCCACACGTTTCCGTTCCACCACAAGTCCGATCGAGCCTGCATGGCGAACGGGTGAATGGGGTACTTTGGCCGGGTGCAAGTACATGTCGCCCGGACCAAGTTTCATGGTTTTCTTTCGCCCATTTTCTTGGATATGCACTTCGATGTTGCCTTCCAATTGGTAGAAAAGTTCCTCGGTCTCGTTATAATGGTAGTCCTTTCGGGCATTGGGTCCGGCAACGATCATTACGATATAGTCATCGGATTCCTTGTACAGGTTGCGATTGCCCACCGGCGGCTTCAGGGAATCCCTATTTTCTTCTACCCATTTATTGAGATTGAAAGGTGATTGTATGGCCATGAAAAAAGATTTTACGAAAGGTAGCAAAATCCTTCAAGCCATCATAGGGAATAAAAAAAGACCTGCTTGACAGACAGGTCTTCCTATGCTTTAATTTCGATAAAACTATTCTATTTTAATGAAGATTTGTGTGTAATAGGGTCTTCCGTCCTTGTCCAGTTGTACGCTCAAGGTAGTGTGGGTAAAGTCGCCCTCCACCGCTTTTTTATGGCTTGCACTCTCCAACCAACTTTTCATGGTCACTTCGGCAGTGGCGTAATATCGGGCCACATTTTCTGAAATCTGTACCGCATTGGTCTCCTCGGCAATTTTGGCCGCTCGGGATTCAAAATTGTCATGACTCAACTTGTTATGGGCAATCATATAATCGTTGTGCCCCTCGGCATATTTATAGGAGGTTTCACTTTTGGAAAGGGCATTGAGATTGATGGACAACCGGTGTTTGTTGACCAAGTCGATGAGCTCGTTTTCCATGGCAACAGGATCGATCACCACCTTTTCGTTGCCCGCCGTGGCCTCGGAATAGGCCAACTCTGATTCAAGATCCGTTTTACTGCAACTGCTTGTCGCCAGCAATACGCATAGCGCCAGCCCGAAGCCAATTAATTTTTTCATTTTCGGGGTTTTGCTGGAGTGTTCTACGCTCCATAGTGTTCTGGCCACTAATCTAGTGGACGGTTGGGCCAATTCCATAAAATCTCCACAGAAGGATCAATTCTTGGGATGAAGTGCACTATTCATTTGAAGGTGATGTGATTTACCGACACAAAAGATCCGTAGGGCGATAAGTACTTTGATTAGATCACCTCTTGGTTGATCTCAATTTCATCTTCTGGGTCGTCCTCTGAATCCTCCAAAACCAAGGCGAAAACGAAAGCACCTATCTCCTTGATCGGCTCATAAAAAACCGATTCTTGTTTCGTTTCTTCGTTAATGATATCAAAAGAGGAGGTCAATCGTTCAAAGAAAATAAGAAGCGCGCCCAATATTACCGCCACCTTTAGCATGCCGAATAGGCCTCCGGCCACTTTGTTCAAAAGGCCCAACATAGCAAAATCAGCAATCTTGGTCAAGAATTTACCAGCGAGGTTTACCACGATAATGATAACGAAAAAGGTAATCAGAAAAGCAGCGATTTTCAGGTATTGCTCGCTCCAATCAAATTTTTCGGCCAAGTAATCCCCGGCGATGTATGAAAAATGAATGGCACCATAAAGTCCTGCAATGAGGGCGACCAAAGAGGCCACTTCCACGAACAATCCGTTTTTGAGTCCTTTGTAGAGGCCCCAAACCAACAGAATTCCGATTACAATATCCAAAAAGCTCATATGGAGGTTTTAACAAATATAGAATATTGATTTGTACCTTTGGGTTTCTTACAAAAACTTATGTCCAGAGACGAAATTTTAAAGGAACGATGGGAAGGATTGGTAGCAAAACTGTCCCAGCAATTTTCCGATGGAGACCCCCTGGAGCTGGACGGCATCATTTACTTGGTGGGCGTTCAGGAATTGGGCAATTTTCACCGCAAGTTCAAAAAGGATGAAAAGGTAAACCTGATGCACATTGCCATTTGCCGATTGTTGGAACCCTATGGCTATTACGACTTTGATTTTTTTGACGAGGATGGTTGGCCCCATTACAAAGTAAGGGAGCAATTGCCCCCATTGAAGGCCGGTGAGCAGACCGTATTGATGAAGGAGGCCTTGGTGAATTATTTTTTGGAAAAAGCCTATATCGAATAATGGAACTACAAAAGCCTTACTACGCCGTAATCTTTACCAGTCTGCGAACGAAAGGGGACCAAGGGTACGCACAAATGGCCCAAGAAATGGAGGACCTTGCCCGACAACAACCCGGATTTATTGATGTGGAAAGTGCGAGGGATGGGCTGGGAATTACCGTGAGTTATTGGGAAAGTTTGGAAGCCATTGCCCATTGGAAAGCCAACATGGATCATCGGCAGGCCCAAAAATATGGAATCAAAAAATGGTATTCGTGGTACAAGGTCCGCATTTGCCAAGTGCACCGGGAATACGAATTCAACAAATAACAACCTATGACCGAGAACATTACTTTTTCAAACGTTGGCCGAAAAGAAACGCTGAACAAAATCGCCAAAGAAACCTATGACCTCGTGGTAATCGGCGGGGGGATCACGGGTGCAGGGATTGCCCTCGACGCCTCGTCACGCGGTATGAAAGTGCTGTTATTGGAAAAAGGGGATTTTGCATCGGGTACCAGTAGCAAATCCACCAAATTGATACACGGAGGGCTGCGTTATTTGAAGCAGTTCGATTTTTGGTTGGTAAAGGAAGTGGGTTCGGAAAGGGCGATTGTACATAAGCTTGCCCCCCATTTGGTAATTCCCGAAAAAATGTTGTTGCCATTGATTGAGGGAGGGTCTTACGGCAAGTGGTTGACATCCATCGGATTGAAGGTCTATGATATTTTGGCCCAAGTGGAAGGCGATGACAAACGCCAGATGCTGGAAAAGAAGGAAGCCCTAAAATTGGAGCCGTTGTTGCCTAAGAAAATTTTGAACGGTGCCGGGTATTATGCCGAATACCGTACCGATGATGCCCGATTGACCTTGGAAAACATCAAAACGAGTCTTCAGTTTGGCACCAAGGCCATCAACTATGCACAGGTTACCGACTTTATATATAAAGATGAAAGAGTAGCGGGAGTCAAATTTCACGATGGTGTTTTTGGGGACGACTATGAAGTTTCATCCCAATATGTTATCAATGCCGCAGGGCCTTGGGTAGATGAATTACGCAGTGTGAACCAATCCAAAAAGGGCAAGCGATTGCATTTGACCAAAGGGGTACATTTGGTCTTTCCAAGGGAAAAACTGCCGGTGCAGCAATCGGTGTATTTTGATATTCCCGATGGCCGAATGATGTTTGCCATTCCAAGGGGAAAAGTCACCTATATTGGCACCACGGATACCAATTACAATTCCGACAAGGACCATGTGACCACCGATATTGCCGATGCCATTTATTTGATCACGGCGGTGAACCACATGTTCCCCGATATTCATTTGGAGCTGGACGACATCATATCTTCATGGGCAGGATTACGCCCATTGATCCACGAGGAGGGCAAATCGGCATCCGAGCTTTCCCGAAAGGATGAGATTTTCACCTCTGACACGGGACTCGTGAGTATTGCAGGTGGTAAATTGACCGGCTATCGCAAAATGGCCGAACGGGTTGTGAACCGCATTGCCAAGCAAATGGAAGAAGACCATGGTCGGAAATTGGAAGCCTGCACCACCGATAAAATTCGCCTTTGTGGCAGTGATTTCAAAAAGTTTAAGCATGTAAAAAAGTTCATTGCTATGGTGTACGACCGTATCCATGACAGTGGGTTCTCCGAATACGATGCGTGGTATTTGGTGACCACTTATGGCATTCAAACGGAGACCATTTTGGAACGGTATGCCCAATTGAACAGTGCCGACCCCTTCGAACGGATGATCAGGGCCGAGGCCCAGTTTACCATTGCCCACGAAATGGCATTAAACCCGATGGATTTCTTTATCCGAAGAACGGGTAGACTCTATTTTGACATTGATAGTGTCCGAAAATATATGGAGCCCGTTTTGGAGGAATTCCAAACGGCATATGGGTATTCATCTGAAGAAATGGACGCGTTTAGAGCTGAAATGGAAGGTGAATTGAAGGAACATTCCAATTTTTCGCTGGATAGAGCCTAATCCAACTTCTCCGTCAGCTTTTCAAACACCTTTTTGGGATCCTTGTTTTTGTACAAGATCTGGAACACAGCATTGATGATGGGCGTTTTGGATTTCTTTTCCAATTTTTCCATCAGCAAATGGGCACTCTTGGTGGCATAATACCCTTCGGCCACCATGTTCATTTCCATCATGGCACTTTTAACGGTGTACCCTTTACCGATCATGTTCCCGAACATCCGGTTTCTACTAAAAACGGAATACCCGGTCACCAATAGATCACCCAAATAGGCCGAAGCGTTGATGTTGCGCTTCATCTTGTATACCTTGTCAATGAAACGTTTCATCTCCCGAATGGCGTTGCTCATCAATACACTCTGGAAGTTGTCCCCATAACCCAATCCATGGGCGATGCCCGCGGCAATGGCGTAAATGTTCTTCAGCATGGCAGCGTACTCGGTACCAATGATATCGTCAGAAATTTTAGTGCGGATGTATTCGCTTTTCAAATGTTTGGCCACAATTTTGGCCTTTTTGGCATCGGCACAGGCAATGGTCAAATACGATAGTCGCTCCAGGGCCACTTCTTCGGCGTGACAAGGGCCCGTTAACACTCCAATATTTTCAAATGGGATTTGGTATTTCTCATGAAAATGCTCTCCCACGATCAACCCGCTTTCGGGGACAATCCCTTTGATGGCGGAAAAGATGATCTTGCCTTCGAGGGAGGCGGTAAGCTGTTGCAGTTCACCTTCCAAAAACGCGGAAGGAATGGCAAAAATCAACACATCCGAAGCTTCCACAATTTCGTTGATGTCGTGGCTTAAATGGAGTTGATCCACTTCAAACTCCACCGAACTCAAATAGTTGGGGTTATGACCCTCTTTTATGATGTGTCGAATAGCGGAATCGCTGCGCATGTACCATCCTACCTGATCCAGGTTCTCGGTCAACATTTTAACAATGGCCGTTCCCCAGCTTCCTCCTCCAAATACACCAAACCGTAACTTGTCTTCCATGCAGCTAAATTAGGCTGTAAAGCTAAAAAATAAAATCATCGCTTCATTAACAATTGATAATCAAATAGTTAAAAATTTTGGCACGGTGCTTGGTTTACATGAGGTGAACCTTAAAACCTCGATTATGAAAAATGGAAAACTACTCTTTGGCTTTTTAATGATCGGTCTTTTGGCCAGTTCTTGTTACACCGAGGTTATTGTGGAGGATGATATTTTTGTAGATCCACCGATCAATACCGCCTTGGTTTTGGAAAACTATGATCTTTGGTATGTGGATATCAATGCTACCAAAGGCAATGGTGAAGTTCCCTTTTTGCAACGTGCTTTTACCATCTCTTTTGATAGGGGAATTGTGTATGCCAACAACAATTTGGTGGGCATTGGAAAAACCGGAAACGGATTGGGTATCGATGTCGGGGCCTATGCCACCTTGGGAGGTGATGTGGAGATCAATCACGATGTGGATGGGCTCTGGCGATTGGAAGTCTACCGTGTAAACAACAACACACTGGAATTGTACGACACCAGATCCAATACCTCTTATATCCTTCGTGGGTTTCAGAGGAGCACCTTCGATTACGATGCCGTGTTCTACGACAACATCCATTATTTTTTACAGGAATATGAGGTTTGGGAAAAAACCTTTACCAGTGAATATGGTGCCATCAACGAGTTTGATGAGGAAAACTACCTACAGTTCTTTGTCGACAACGGCGGTTATTTCCGATCCTCGGTCGATGCACAAGGTATTCCACTATCCACCATTCAATGGGATTATGAGGGGGATTATGTAGTATATGATGTGGCCAACGATCCCACGTTGAAAACTTTAACACTGGATTATGACTTCTTGGGCAATGATTATTTTGAACTCTACGTTATCAATGACAGTACCATAGAGTTGTACCATGTGGCCAGCGAAACGGTGTATGAATTTACAGGAAGAGGCTACATGCAATATTTGAAATCGAACGATGGTTCGGGCAAAAAACGTTCAAAGACCCAAAATCCAACAATGAACGTTACCCGACAACGAAATATGTAAGGAAGAACAAAAAAGTTCGTCTATACAAATAGTTTTTTTGGTTGGTTATTTAGTTAAGGATTGCCCCAGGTAGAAATGCTTGGGGCGATTCTTTTTTAGGACTGTTTGGTTTTGTAGGTGGATGGATTTTCACCACTGATCTTTTTGAACGTTCTGTTGAAATAGGAGAGACTTTCAAAACCGCACTCGTAGCAGGTTTCGGTGATGTTCCTGCCCGCCAACAACAGCCGCTTTGCCTGGGTAATGCGGTATTGGTTCAAAAATTGGGTGAACGTACTGCCCGTGTTACACTTAAAATAACGACAAAATGCTTCCTTCCCCAAATTGACCCGTTGGGCCACTTCCTCCAACTCTATTTTTTGGGCATAGTGCTCATCAATATAGGAGTATACCTGTTGCAACCGTTGCTGTTGTTTGTTTGCCTTGTTGTTGATGATGGGATTGGTATGTAACAGTTCAAATTCATCACTGTGGGCCAAAACCTTCAACAATTTCATGATTTCAAGAAACTGACCGAACCGGTCCAAAGGCTGCAATTGTTTCATTTTGGCACCTACGGCTTTTTTGGTTTCCCCAAAAAACGCAATGCCATACTGGGACCGGTCCAACAGTTCATACACATCCTGCAGTTCTTCGATTTCCTGAAACACCTTTTCCTTAAAGGAGGCACTGATGTGCAGTACTTCTTTATGGTACTCCGTTTTTATGCCATGATCAAAGTTCAAATGTGGGATGTTGGAGCCGATGAGGACCAGATCGCTCCCGGTGAAGTTGGATAAATGATGTCCCACATGTCGTTTGCCATCGGCCCCCTCAATATAGACCAGTTCAAACTCGGGATGAAAGTGCCAAAAGAACAGATCGTTCAACTTGGGATTGTGCAATAGATGAAAGGAACTCTTATCACTAGGCTGTATATTTTCGAGTTGAATTTTCATTTAATTGTCACAATAATGATAAAAATAAGCAATTAAAGTCAAAATAGTTCAATTATTGGTCAATCACACGGTGGAAAGCAAACGGAACTCACCCTAGTTTTGACCTATACCTTTTTGAAACCTAAAAAAACAGAATAGATATGATGCAACAGCAAATGAAGGTGGAAATGGGCAACAAGGCCCACGCCGAGATACCGGGCAACCCGTCCACGGCCACTAGCAGCAAGATCAAATTGAACGATCGCTCCAACGGAAAACCATTACGGGTGTTATCCGAGGAAGATTGGGCGTTTTGGATAGAGAACGGTTACATCGTAATCAAAAATGCGGTGCCCAGGGAGCAGGCCAAAGCTACGGCCGACTTTATTTGGGAGTTCGACGAAAAGGATCCCAACGACCCCGAGACATGGTATGCGCCACCACGCGCCGAAATGAAAATGAAGGAACTCACCGGAACCGGAATGGTCGAGGTGTACAATCACCAGCATTTATGGAATAACCGACAGACCCAACGAGTGTACGATGCCTTTGTGGACATTTGGGGCACCGAAAAACTGTGGGTGACCATCGATCGCGCCAACTTGAACATGCCCCAACGCCCGGGAGAGAACAAAAAGGGATTCATCCATTGGGATTATGATCCTGAGACCCGTCCACAAAATGTACAGGGCGTGTTGGCCTTGGCCGACCAAACCGATGAGAACATGGGCGGCTTTCAGTGTATTCCTTGGCTTTACCGTAATTACGATACCTGGAAATTGACACAGCCTGAAGACCGTGATCATTTTCAGCCCGATGTCACCGGGTTGGAAGACAAGATCGTGAAGGTAAAACTGGAAGCCGGGGACCTATTGATCTTTAACAGTACCCAGCCACACGGCATACGGCCCAACAAATCGGGGGACAAGGTGCGAATTGCCCAATACATTTCCATGATGCCCGCCGAGGAAGACAATGAACAAATGCGACAATGGCGCATCAATTCCTGGAAAAATCGGGTGGCTCCTGAAGGCTATGCTTTCCCTGGTGATCCCAGAAATTGGGAGCAAACCAAGTACGATACCGCAAAATTAAGCCCCCTTGGCGAAAGGTTATTGGGGTTGACCAACTGGTAGATCATCAAATCCCTAAAAATGGAAGGCCCATTAGGGTCTTCTGTTTTATAGTGGTATTTTTGCGCGCTTCAAGAAAGAAGCCATGAAAAAGTACCTTAACCTTTTCGATTTTTCCCAAAAAGTAAACTATCGTACCGAGATTTTATCGGGACTCACCGTGGCCTTGGCCTTGGTGCCCGAAGCCATCGCTTTTGCTTTCATTGCCGGACTTTCGCCTTTAACGGGATTGTATGCTGCCTTTGTGATGGGGTTGGTCACTTCCATATTGGGGGGTAGACCCGGAATGATTTCCGGTGCAACTGGTGCCGTGGCGGTCGTCATTGTAAGTTTGGCCCAGCAATATGGTGTGGAATATGTGTTTGCCACAGTGGTCCTAGCCGGAATTCTGCAGTTGCTGGCCGGGGTGCTCCGATTGGGAAAATTGATGCGTTTGGTGCCACACCCTGTTATCTTCGGATTTGTGAATGGACTAGCGATCATCATTTTTATGTCGCAGCTAGATCAGTTTAAAACGGTGGATGGGGAATGGCTTTCAGGCAGCACCATGTTCATCTTTATGGGCTTGGTAGTGTTGACCATGCTGATCATTTGGGGATTGCCCCGATTGACAAAAGTGGTTCCCGCTTCGCTAGCGGCTATTTTGGTGGTTTTTGGGATTGTGTTTTTCTTGGGATTGGATACCCGTACCATTGGCGATATCGCTTCCATTCAAGGGACATTTCCTCCTTTTCATATTCCTGATTTGCCCTTTACTTGGGAAACCTTACAGATTATATTTCCGTTTGCGGCCATTGTGGCCGGGGTTGGCTTGATCGAAAGCCTTTTGACCCTGAATATTGTGGATGAAATCACGGAAACCAGAGGGCGCGGCAATAAAGAGGCCGTGGCTCAAGGTACGGCCAATATCCTTTCTGGATTTTTCTCCGGGATGGGCGGTTGCGCCATGATCGGCCAAAGTTTGATCAACACTTCCAACGGTGCAAGGGCCCGACTTTCCGGGATTGTGGCCGCTTTAATGTTGTTGGTCTTCATTATGTTCGGCTCCAACTTGATTGAAAAGGTACCCATGGCGGCCTTGACCGGTTTGATGATCATGGTGGCATTGGGCACCTTTGAATGGGCCAGTTTGAAAACCTTTAGACGAATGCCGAAATCCGATGTATTGGTCATGGTACTGGTTACTTTGGTGACGGTGTTCCTGCACAATTTGGCCTTGGCCGTTTTGGTGGGCGTGATCATTTCCGCATTGGTATTTGCGTGGGACAACGCCAAACGCATTCGAGCCAGAAAATATACCGATGAACATGGGGTGAAGCACTATGAGATATATGGCCCCTTGTTTTTTGGAAGTACCACCCTTTTTGCTGAAAAGTTTGATGTGCTGAACGACCCGGATGAGGTGATCATTGATTTTGCCGAAAGCCGTTTGGTGGACATGTCCGCCATTGAAGCCGTAAACAAGATTACGGAGCGCTATCGCAAAGTGGGCAAAAAATTGCACTTGAAACACTTGAGTAAGGATTGCCAACGCCTTTTAGCGAATGCCGACGATATTATTGAAGTAAATCTTTTGGAAGATCCAACGTATAAAGTAGTCGTGGATAAAATTGATTAAACGTTATTTCATCCGGAAATGATGTAGTAAATACCCAAACCCAAGAAAACGACAAGAAATAGGGCAATCAAATAATGTTGCGCTTTTTCAATTCTGTCCTTTTTTGCCTGCTCAATAATTTTGTCGCGAATTTTCTTTTGCTCAAACGGAGTTAGTTCTTTGAACTTAAGTTCCGAGTCACCCAAATAACCTTCGTAAGCCTCACGTATTTCTTTAAAACTACGTCGTTTCCGCAACAAGGCGCGATTGGCTTTAACCACTAACATTGGTTGACTGGCGGAACCCATAATACTTTCTTTTTTTATAGGTATAGAAATAGGAAGTATTGTTACAAAGTGGGTCAGTTATCCTTGGTCTTGCCGATAAACGGATTCACGTTGGGATTTTGCGGATTACCGCTGGCCCTGCGCATGAGTACGATCTGCCCAGTGTGGTACAAGCAATCGGATAGCTGCCCATTGAGCAGGTTCCAGAGCGCAAACTCGGATTGTTGATCTCCCCGTTGAAAAATCACCTTAAAGTTTTCCATATCCTCGGCAGATGCGCCGCGGAACTTTGCACTGGCAGCTTGCAGATTTTTCAGGGTTCTTGTCCGTAATTCTTCAAAGGAATAGGTTGGGGTTTCCGCTCCGATCACATAGGGTTGGGCATCCGGAGCGAGCAGGATGTTGTGTGACATGGTGTGGATGTGTTCCATGGTTTCCAAAATGGAGCGACCCTCTGCTGAAGGTTTAAAGGCCAAATCGGTGTCGGTCAATCCTTCGGTGGCCCAATACAACCGATAGCCCAAGCCATCGATCATTCGGGCAACCACATTGCCCGGTCCATAATTTTCGGGTTGTTGGGGTATTTCTTTATACGGGATTTCCATGTGTTGAGCGTTAACAGATAGCATGGTGAATAGGAGAAAGATTTGGGCTAGGGTGTGCAAGTTCGGTCTTTTCATAGATAACAAAGGTATGCTATTAGGGGATTTTCCAAACTGAAAATCCGCGAGGATTTTTAGAAGCCTGTTCTGAGAGCAGTCTAAAAATGGCGAGAATTTTGCTGCCGACAGTCAGGCAATTGTTTGTAGTTATTGTTGTGTTGTTTTTATTCTTTTTCCCAGTTTTGGGAAGCCAAATACTCTTTCTCAAAGATTATCAGTTCGTTCTCAAATTTCGGTGGCTTTATAAATCCTTTTTCAGCTTTTGAGATTTTGGCAAACTTTCTTGTTTTCAAGTCAACTATAGTTAAAGCTGTAATCGGTCCTTTTTGATAGTCAGTTGTCAGCCACTCTTGAAGTGCTAAATACTTTGATTCAGGATGCCATTTAAATTCAAATCCAAAAATTCTATTGTTGATCAACTCCCCGTCCAACTTCAATTTATAGTAATTCGGTCCGAATCTGATTTCTCCTTCAAAAATGAAGTCAAAACCGTGAGCTTTTCCTGGTGATTTATATGCTCCTATTTTTTCTTCCATTTTTTTTAATGCAACACAACGGTTAGTGATAGGTGTCGTGCGCGATTACGAACCGATTTCCTATCAAGTTACACTAACTTTTTTTACGAGCAACAAATGCTCGAAATCCTCTGAAACCCTTATACACTATACACATTGTTGGCAAATTGTTATTTTTTAAATTCTGAGTGTATTGGTTATTAGAACTTTGTATTTTTCAGAATCGTTTTTAAATTTTATAGTTGCCATAATCCAAATAATTATTCCGAAAGCGATAACTAGTCCACCTAAAATATAAGTTAGAGGTTGATTGTTTGTCGCTAGGAATAGTCCAAGAATAAGTCCCAATCCAAGAATAAGATGAGTAAATATTATTAATATTATTAAAAAGTGCTGTTTGAAAGAAATTTTAACTTCTGTACTGTTTTCAACTGTATTTTCTTCTAATTCGCCATAAACAACAGTCCAATTTTGGAATGCATAATACCAAGGGTACAGAATCCTCTTACGGAAACTAAAAGTATTAGTGTTTTTGTTATTAAATGAAAATCCTCCAATAAAGTTAAGTTCAGTTGTTAGTTTTTCAATAACTTCTTTTGGTCGTTTTTTTAATTTAAAGTTCCAATTTTTCATATTTTTCGCAATTGTTTTTAATGTTTGCCAACTTGTTTAAAGAAACATACAATACATCTCTCTACACCCAAAATAGGAATAAAATTGAGGATTTATGTTGTCTTCTATTTTGTAGTACCGTTTAACCCATTCGTTTTCACAGGTCGCACTCCGTTTTGGATAGCGGCATGTTCGAAGTAAATTTTAAAGTATTCTTGTCTTTAAAGGAAGTGCCCGTTGCATCCAATTCGCCAAAGCCTTCGAGCAATTGCCCGTTTTTCCATAAAAAAGCGACTTCACGGGTGTTGCCATCCGTCCCTTCGGACATAAAGGTGTATTTGCCGATCAGGATACTGTCTTGGAGCATCCCCGCGAACGTACCGGAATTGGCATCTTTTTCGGCCAAATTGTAGCTCAGATTGCCCAATACGGAGTTGTTGATCTCGGTAATTTCCAAAAGCACTCGGTCGCCGTTGCCTTCATAGGCATAACAACCCACTTCCAAGTTGTACACCGGTACTTCGACTGTCTCAATGCCCGTGTGCTCTTCAACGTTTTCTTTTTCCTTGTTCTTGCAGCCCAAAACAAGCAAGGCCAAACAGAGGGTGATTATGGTTTTTTTCATGGTCAGTCTATTTTTTTAAAGGTGAGCAGGTCGCTTTCATCACCATTGGACAGATACAGTCTGTTGTTTTCCACTTTGTAGGCCGTGGAACTTTGTAGGGCGTTCAAAAACTCGGATTCTTTTTCCATGTTGGGGCAGGCCATTCGCGTGGAGGCCACCTGGGAAAATCGCAACAGGTCTTTTTCAAAGAAAAGACTGCCCGTCATCCGGTTGCATCCCGAAAATCCAGAAAAGCGATTACTGTTAATATTGATTTCCATGTTTGGCATATCGTTGCCGTTAAAATCGTCTTTGGATACTTGGGTTCCCTTTAGGGTCTCCAACACCCAAATGTCATGCAATCGGTAATCGGTAATGTACGTGCCGCAGCCTTCCAAGGCTTGGGCTTCCCCATCATCTCCAGTGGCTTTGTAGGCAACGGTAACCGTGTAGGGCGATACTTGACCCGACATGGCATTGGTACACTCCTTGTGGGCAATGATGATGTCCATGGAAGTGGCTTCCGTTTGGATCCGGAACATTTTTAGGTTGGCATCCTGGGCCAAAATAGGTTCCGAAGATGGCGTAAATAGGGTATCGCTCATGGTCTGGAGCTCCACCTTGTTGTCATAGATTTTTAAGCCCCAAAACGGTTCGGTACCCGTAGCCTTGAAATAACTGCCGTCGGTTTCCACGGCAATCGGCTCCATTTTTCGGGTTTCAACGGAATCTTTTGATACTTCGTTGGTTGGTTCCGGCTCTACCGGTTCTGTTTTCTTTTTTTCCACACAATTGGTGAACAGGAACAGGCTCAAAACTAAAAAGGCTACTTTTTTCATGGCGCTACTTTTTTAAATCGCATCATGGGAATATCTCCGATCAGCAGGTTGAGTTTGCCTTCTTCAAAGGAGAGGCCATCAATTTTTTTCATGAGTTGAAGGAACTGTCGCTCGCTGCCACCGCAGAACATCATGGTCGTTGGACCCGGTTCCCCAAAGGAGATGGAATTGCCTTCCAAAGTGTAATCCGCGGAATAGCCATTGCAACTGTCGGTGCCAGCCACCCTGTTTTCGTTTTTCTCGAAAGTGAGCTGTGGTTTTTTGTTGGGGAACAGGCCATCGAAGGCAATACGGGGACCGGACATATACTCCAGTTCCCAAGTAACCCCATAAAGCTGTTCTGTGGGCGATGTGGAGGAATTACAGGATACTACCAATACCATGGTACTGGCAAATAGAAAAACGGCCGTTTTCATTGTACGGAATTAATGGATAATGTGACAGAAAAGTACTAAAAAATTAGCTTTATTCGGCCGAACTTGTACGTTAATAAATGAAAAAGAGTGGGTTACAGGGTCCGCTTGCTCCAAACTTCGTAAATGGGGTCGCCCTTGCTGCTCAATCCGGAATGGTGCCAATCCCCATCGATAAGTTCATAATTGAATTCCAAACTGGCGCCTACCCGAGAATCGTCCCTAGAGAAAAAGCCGATGTTCTCGGTATATTTTCCGTCGATGGTGGTGTAGGTGCCGCCGCCTGTGCCCAAAAATTCGGCGGTTTCCGTATTGAAGGCAATCCACTGAAAGCGGGTGCCCGAAAGTATTTTCATGGTTTTGCGCGGACCTGAGGTATCGCGTTTCACGATTTCACCATCGCGTTTACGGCCCGAAATCAGCCAAGCACCATGAAGGTCGCCCGGGGTGCCATCGTCGAGTCTGGTCCACTTCAATTTGCCCAGCTCGAGTTGATTGTCCTGTAATTTGAATACTTCGGATTTGTTACTGCCAACCAAGTCCGCGTTGAAAGAGGCAAATTCGTAGGTGAGTTCCAACGAATCGTTCTTTTGCAGGTAACTGCCACCTTTGGTGCCCAAAAATTTCCCGGAAGGTTTTTCAAAAATGGCCTGGGCAAAATGGGCATCGGTAAAAATGAGCACATGCTGCACCACCAAACCGTTTCCGTCAGTTTCTGTGGTTTCCCAAGCACCTTGAAGTGTTTGTGCTTGTACTAAGGGCAGGGCGAGTAGGCCAAAAAGGAAAAGCAGTAATTTTTTCATCGGAAAACGGTTTACCCTAAAATAGAAAAATGCTGTTGCTTAACCAATTAAACAACAGCATTTTAAAAAATAGGGTTGGATATTATAGTGTTCGGAGATATTCGGCAACGTCCCTAGCTTCTTCCTCCGTTAGGTTTTGCTGAAGCATCACCGCCCCGTTATATTCGCGTTGCAATGCTTTGGCGATGGGGTCTTCCCTAAGCATTCCATCAGGGTTCAAGATCATGTTCATAACCCATTCCGGACTTCTTCGTTCATAAACTCCTTTCATGGCCGGTCCGATCATGCGTTTGTCCACCATGTGGCAGGCCACACAAATGGTTTCGAACTTCGCTTTGCCCCGATCGGCCATAGCTTGGTCGATATCATCGGCAAATTCAACATTTTTTATCGGCCCAACGCCCTTGTTGCTCAAATCAACGGGAACTTCTTGGCTTTCTTGTGCCTTCTTCTCTTCTGTTTTGGTGCGGCTCACTTCAAAGCCATCCTTTTTTTCTTCTTTTTTTCCGCCACAACTTGCCACAAAGGCTCCAAGGGCCAAGAACAGGACTATTTTTTTCATTATCGTTCTATTGAAGTTTGATTTTATAAATGTAGCTACTAAGATAGGCAATTGACATCTAATAATTCCGTGGATTTTTGTTTTATGCCTCACAAGCTCCCTTCAAACGGGCATTTCATAAGGTGTTGAAAAAATCGACCGCCTTTTTTTCGGTATAGGTGATATTGTTTTTGCCCCAAAAGCCAACATGGCCACCATATTTTGGTGTTTCGAGGTATAGATAGGGGTTTTGATTGGTTTCCTTATACGGATAACAAGCTGGACCAAGGAAGGAATCATCCAGCGCGTTGATGATCAAGCTGGGAACAGCAACGCCAGGGAGGAATTGTTTGGAACTGCATTTTTCATAATAGTCCAGTGCGTCGTCAAAATGATGGGCCTTGCTGGTATACACATCATCAAAATCCTTGAGCGTTTTGATGTTTTTGATGTCGTCGTCCGAAATTTTATCGGGAAACATTTGCTGTTTTTGACGGAGCTTGTCCAATAGGTTTTTTTTGAACCGTTGCGCGTATAATACATTTTTTGCAGATAGCAATTGCTCGCAGGAACTGTGCAAACTGCAAGGAACGGAAACCGCTACGGCCCCTTTCATTTCCTTGGGGATGGTGTTGCCCTCGCCCAAGTATTTTAAAAGAAGATTGCCCCCCAGACTAAACCCTTTCAGATACAGTTCCTTGTAATCGCGGGTGTTCAAGATATGTTCGATCACTTCAATCAAATCTTCCGTGGCTCCGGAGTGGTAGGAACGGTACTTCGTATTGGGCTCACCACTGCACCCCCGGTAGTTTACAGCACACGCATCGTACCCGTTTTGATTCAGAATTTTGGCACTTCCGGTAATGTATGGTCGTTGCCCGTCACCTTCAAGACCATGCAGCAGGATGACCAACTTATCGCTGGGAATCACGGAATCACTCCAATCCAAATCCAAAAAATCGCCATCGGACAATGGTAAGCGCTCCCTTTTTTGCACCACCCCGTTCACCGAACGGATGATACCCGAATAAATGGTCGCAAAATGGCCATTTTTAAAAAATAGGGGCGGATTGTATTGTGATGCAACCTTGGGCATTGGGTCGATTAATCTTTGGGATAGGTTTTGAGCAGGTTGGCCTGTTGGGTTACCGCAGTTTTGAATTCATCCTTGAGTTGTTGCACCAAATCGGCAACCGGTAGTACATTGTCAATGGAGGTCACACCCTGACCCGCGGACCAGATTGTTTTCCATGCTTTGGCCTCGGTGTTGAGTTCTTTCCCAAAATCGATTTTGGTGTCTTTCTTCAAGTCCTCTTCGGTAACCCCAGCTGCTTTTAAACTGGCTGCCAAAAAGTTGGCATGAACCCCGGAAATCGCTGCCGTGTATACCACATCGCTGGCTCCGGCTTCTATGATCATCTTCCGGTATTCCTCCGGTGCCTTGCTTTCTTCTGTATTGATGAACCGGGTACCCATATACGCCAGGTCAGCACCCATTTGCAAAGCCGAGGCTACATCCCTACCCGTGCTGATACAACCGGATAATAGAATGGTCTTGTCAAAGAATTTTTTCACTTCGGTGATCAAACTCATCGGGTTCAGGGTTCCTCCATGGCCCCCAGCACCTGCGGAAACCAAGATCAATCCATCCACACCTGCCTCAGCGGCCTTTTCGGCATGCCTTTTTTTGATGATATCGTGAAACACCAATCCACCGTAACTATGGATGGCATCCACAACCATGCTTACCGCTCCCAACGAAGTGATCACCAAGGGCACTTTGTGTTTCATGCATAGTTTTACATCGGCCTCCAACCTTGGATTGGTGGGGTGCACTATGAGGTTAACCCCAAAGGGCGCCGCTTTTTTACCGGTTTCCTGCTCAAATTTGTCGAGTTCCGTTTTGATTTCGATCAACCATTCCTCAAATCCTTCGCTGGTGCGTTGGTTGAGGGCGGGAAAGGTGCCCACGATGCCGTTTTTGCAACATTCGATCACCAGTTGGGGTCCGGAAATCAAGAACATGGGTGCTGCAACAACGGGTAACGATAGGTCTTTGATGAATTCGGCTTTTTGGCTCATACGTGTGGTGTTAAACTATGTTTAAAAATAGGAACAATTCTCCATCCGGGTGGAGACAGTTTTCAAAACTATGGTATTTTTACAATTATTATGCATGCATAACAAAATAACCGACTATGTTTTTAAAAGATTTTGAGATTCGTTGGAGCGATTTGGATGCCAACCGGCATATGGCCAATTCGGCCTACATCAATTTTATGAGCCATACACGAATGGCCTATTTGGGTCAACTGGGCTTTAACCAAAAAAGTATGGCCGAACACAATATTGGTCCCGTGGTGTTCCATGAGCATGTGTACTATTTTAAAGAAGCTTTTCCGGGCAAACCAGTTAAGGTTTCCTTGGAGTTTGTGGGGATGAGTGAAGATGGGATGTTCTTCGAATTTTTGCACAATTTTTACGATGCCAACGGCAAAAATTTTGCCCGTTGTGAAATGATGGGGGCTTGGATCGACCTAAAAGAGCGAAGACTCACTGGATTGCCCAAGGTGTTTTTGGATGCCTTCAATACCATGGAACGATCTCCAGATTTTAAACTATTGACCAAGGCAGATACTCGAAAGTTTACACAAACACCAAAAGACTTATAATCTTTGGAATGATTAGATTTTAGGATTTTTCTTTTACCGATTCTTTTTTTTAAGAAATTGCTTAACACCTACGTTGTATATAAAATAACATGTAAAGCAAACCAGTAGAACAGCCATGCCTATTTCGTAAACAGACATTTTAGGTTGATTCAATCGAAAGAAAAAACCAATGGAACCATCCATTTGTAAGGGCGTGTTGATTTGCTTGATTTTCCAAGCTTCGGGAATGATGTTTGGAATAGCATTCTCAATTGCTGTAAAAAGAAAGTAAAATCCACCAAGATGTATTAAAGGATGGATTTTGTATGCCCGATTCAAAATTATATATAAGGCTATATAAGTCAGAAAAATTGAAACGCCTAGAATTATGCCAATAATGACCATTTTTATGGAAGATTCACCTTGTTGATATATTAAAAATAGTAGGTTAGGATTTTGCTACAACTCTAAATTGACGAATGCCCTAAATGAATTGACGATACTTGGGCAATTATCCCAATCTTAAATTTTTGGTTTGGGCTTTTTACTGGCCAAGTAAACTCCCACTAATACGAACAAGGTGGCCACAATCTTGGTAATGGTGAGATGATCCTTTCCTGTTGAAAGGGCGAACAGGATACCAACCAAGGGTTGCATGTACATGAAAGCCCCGATGGTTGACGCTTTCAATTGGGTAAGTGCAAATACGTTGAACAGATAGGTGAGAAAGGTGGTTCCAATGATCACAAAGGCAATGGAACCGTAGGCCCAAAGCGGAATAGAGGCCCAATCCATGGCCAAAACGTCGGGCAGCGTGATCGGAAGATTGATGATCAATGCAATGGTGAACAACCATTTCATCAAGGTAAAGGGATGGTACTTTTCAATCAATTTTTTTACTACAATAAGATAGGCGCCATAGGCCGTAGCATTGATCACGAACAAAAAATTGCCCAACGGAATGTTCGGCGCATCTTGCCGCACTTCGGCACCGAAAAGAATCAACCCGATGGCCCCTACAAAACCCAAAAACACGCCAAGTCCTTTGTTCAAGGTAATACGTTCCTTAAGAAAGAAAGCGGATAGCACCACCACAAAAATAGGAGTGATGGTAACCAAAACGGCACTGTTGATCGGAGTGGAAAGCTGTAGCCCCTTAAAAAAGGAGAGCATATTGATTACCATGCCAAGCAGGGCACAAACAACTATCCGTATCCAATCTTTTTTATCAATTTTTTCCTTGGGACCGAATAGTGAAATCAACCAAAACAAAAGGGTTGCACCAGATACCCGAAGTAAAATAAACCCGAAAGGCTGCACATAATTGGGCATTACGCCTTTGGCAACGGTATGGTTGATCCCATAAATGGTCGTGGCACCAATGGCCGCCAATATGGCCAAGGTACGCCTGCTCATGGATGCAGTGCTTCCTTGGCAGCTTGTACCGTTTTTTTGGAATTGCCCACAAAAATTTGACCCTCCACTAGGATCACCGGTCGTTTCAAAAAGGTATAGTGTTCCAAGATCAAATCTTTATAATCGGTCTCGGTCAGTTGTTTTTCATGCAAACCTCGTTGGCGAAATAACATGGCCCTTTTACTGAACAGGGATTCGTAACTCCCGGATAAAACTTCCATCTGTTCCAGTTGATCTTGGGTGATGGGTTCCGATTTAATTTCTTGCAATTGTACGCCATCCAAGGGTTCCAATTCCTTAAGTATGCGTTGGCAGGTAGAGCAGCTGCCCAAATGGTAAATCTTTTTCATGGTTGTCAAGATGGTGCTACAAAGGAAATCAAAAATGAAGCAAAACCCATGGCGAAAAGCCAAAAACAACACCTTTGTACGAAGGTGTTGTTTTTGAACAGGAGGGGTCAAAACTTGAAATTTAACAGCCCTTTTTCAAAATTAAAACCTAGTTTTATCTTCAGCTAACCATTGTTTCCATGGAAAAATTATTCGACATCTTACTGAAAAACCGAAAAATCCTGCACGATGTGTTACATAAGACACCCCGGGAGGACCTTTTTAAAATTCCGGAGGGATACAACAACAATATTTGGTGGAACATTGCCCATGTGGTGGTTACCCCACAATTATTGCTGTATGGTTTAAGTGGAAGGGATTTTACCATAGAAAAGGAATTGATCGATAAGTACAAAAAAGGCACTTTTCCCGATGGGGAGCCTTCCAAAAACGAAATGGAAAAAATTGACGCTTATCTGTTCAGTACCGTGAAACATATCCAATTGGATTTTGAACATGGCAGGTTCAGTACGTTTCAAGAATACATGACCACGCCCAAAATAGGCTTATCAAACGCAACGGATGCCCTGGCATTCAATGTGTTCCACGAAGGTTTGCACCTTGGGGCCATTTTGGCACTCAAAAAAGCGTTGGAAAGAGACCGTTAAGACTTCACTTTTCTTTTTAGGTACAGATTGATTTCGTTGTAGGGCAATATCAATACAATAGGACCGTCGGCATAGGAGGCCACCTCATATTGGTTGTAGATCAATTGAATGCCTTCTTGGGTATATCCTATATTTTGGGCCAAATGGAAGGCATCGCCCTCAAACATAAACCCCGTGGCATTGATGTTCTTGTCCTGTGGTATCTTTTCCTGGATCCGGAACTTGGTTTCGGCAAACTTGGTAAAACCGGCCTCATCACTAAAAAGTTCCCAATTTTCAAGCTCGGCGCCCTGTCGCTTATCAAAATTTAGAAAGGAAGTGGAGGCATAGCCGTGGGCTCCTCCCGTAAATGAATACGCTTCCAGTTGTATGGTGATGAGATTCACATCTTCATACACTACTTCGCTTTCAATTTTAGCCTCCCAAACGGTTTCTTCGGGAAACTTGGCTTTCAATTCCTTATAACTTTCGGTGAAAGAGGCAATTGCCTTGTCCACATTGTCAATACTCTCGTCTTCGCTAAATGAAAGAATGCTGATGATTTCCTCACGAAGCGCCCTATTGATTACTTTGGCGACCGAAGATTCGTCCAACACTTCAGGTACATTGATTGTAATGTTTGGACAAGAAGCACAGTTTTCACCGGTCAAACGAAGGGTGTCGTAGGTAAGTTTGCTTTCACTTTCGCAACTTACGACAAGGGCGAACACAAAAAGGGCTCCGATAATTTTTTTCATGGTATGGGGCTTTAGGGTCATCAAAAATACTACTTCGTTGATTACGCGGAAAGTTAACGATACATTTGTGGTAAGAATTTGCAATTATGGCCAAGAAGGACTTAAGATTTAATAGTAAAACCATCCATGGAGGACAACACCCCGATAAGGCGTACGGTGCCGTGATGCCTCCGATCTACCAAACATCCACTTACGCACAGACCACACCCGGAGGACATCGAGGTTATGAGTATTCGAGGAGTGCCAACCCAACCCGAACCGCTTTGGAAAATGCACTCGCCAGTATCGAGAACGGAAACCATGGCTTGGCCTTTGCCAGTGGTTTGGCAGCTATCGATGCTGTGCTGAAATTGCTAAAACCCGGTGACGAGGTTTTGGCCACCAACGACCTGTATGGAGGAAGTTATCGATTGTTCAAAAGGGTGTATGAGAAGTTTGGCATTGTATTCCGGTTTTTGGATATGCAGGATGCAAAGGCCATTGAAACTGAAATTTCCCATGCTACTAGAATGGTTTGGCTGGAAACACCGACCAATCCGTTGATGAACATTGTGGACATTTCGGCCATTGCCAAAATCACCAAACAAAAAGGATTGTTGCTGGCGGTTGACAATACATTCGCATCGCCCTATTTGCAGCTTCCCCTAGAGCTCGGCGCCGACATTGTGATGCATTCGGCCACCAAATACCTCGGCGGACACAGCGATTTGGTTGTTGGGGCCTTGGTGGTGAACGATAAGGATTTGGCCGATCAATTGTACTTTATACAAAATGCCAGTGGTGCCATATGTGGGCCCATGGACAGTTTTTTGACCCTCCGCGGTATTAAAACCTTACATGTGCGCATGCAGCGGCATTGTGAAAACGGGGAGGCCATTGCCCATTTTTTGAACATCCATCCCAAGATTGAAAAAGTATATTGGCCGGGATTTGAATCCCACCCCAATCATGCAGTGGCCAAAAAACAAATGAAGGGCTATGGTGGTATGATTTCCTTTGTGCCCAAAGGCGGAAATTATACCGATGCCATAAAAATTGTGGAGAAACTCAAAATATTTACCCTGGCAGAATCGTTGGGTGGTGTGGAAAGTTTGGCCGGCCATCCCGCCAGTATGACCCATGCCAGTATCCCCAAAAATGAAAGGGAAAAAATAGGTGTGGTGGATGCACTGATCAGACTAAGTGTGGGCATTGAGGATGTGGACGATTTGATAGCCGATTTGGCCCAAGCACTCGATTGAACTATTTTGAAAAATTTATAAAAAATAAATACCTAAATTATTGAAATAGTATAATTTTGCCGTCTAATTCATAATTTACTAATAATCGCCCCTGCGCCAGTGCAAAGGGACATCTAATTTTACTCCGTATATGGAAGACAAAATCAAAGCATTTATGGATGAGGTGAAGGCCAGGAATGGTCATGAGCCCGAATTCATTCAAGCCGTACAAGAGGTAGCGGAAACCGTTATACCTTACATTGTCCAGCACGACATTTATCATGGGAAAAATATCCTTTTGCGCATGGTGGAGCCAGAGCGATTGATATCCTTCCGGGTGGCCTGGGTCGATGATAATGGTGAAATCCATGTCAACCGTGGTTACCGAATCCAAATGAACTCTGCCATTGGCCCATACAAAGGGGGACTTCGTTTCCACCCTACCGTGAACGCCAGTGTATTGAAATTCTTGGCTTTCGAACAAGTATTTAAGAACAGTCTCACCACACTGCCCATGGGTGGTGGTAAAGGTGGTTCCGACTTTGACCCCAAAGGGAAGTCCGACGATGAGGTAATGCGTTTTTGCCATGCCTTCATGACCGAATTGTGCCGACACATCGGACCAAACACCGATGTGCCAGCTGGTGACATCGGCGTGGGAGCCCGCGAAATCGGGTTCTTGTTCGGGATGTACAAAAAAATCCGAAACGAGTTCACCGGGGTATTGACCGGAAAAGGGCTTTCTTGGGGTGGATCATTGATCCGTCCAGAGGCCACAGGTTACGGTACCGTTTATTTTGCCGATAGCATGTTGAAGACCAAAGGGGAGTCTTTTGAAGGAAAGAACGTGGTAATTTCCGGTTCTGGAAACGTGGCTCAGTACGCTGCTGAAAAAGTACTTCAATTGGGCGGAAAGGTATTGACCCTTTCTGATTCCAGCGGATATATTCATGATAAAGAGGGCATCAACGAGGAAAAATTGGCCTTTGTGATGGATTTGAAGAACAATAAAAGAGGACGCATTTCCGAATATGTGAACCAGTATCCTTCTGCTACCTTCCACAAAGGGGAAACCCCATGGAAAGTGGTTTGTGATGTGGCATTGCCATGTGCAACCCAGAACGAGTTGAACGGGGACGATGCGGCTGCATTGATCAAAAATGGTTGTATTGCAGTGGCCGAAGGTGCCAACATGCCATCAACGCCGGAAGCGATCCATGCATTCCATGACGCCAAAATATTGTTTGCTCCCGGAAAAGCTTCCAACGCAGGGGGTGTTGCCACTTCCGGTTTGGAAATGTCACAGAACTCCCTACGTATCAGTTGGACCCGTGAGGAAGTAGATGAGCGCTTGAAGGGCATTATGGCAGGTATCCATGATTCCTGCATCCAATATGGTAAGGAAGAGAATGGCTACTGCAACTATGTAAAAGGTGCAAATATTGCCGGCTTCGTAAAGGTTGCCGATGCCATGTTGGCCCAAGGGGTAATATAACCCGCGGCATTCCATAAATTTTTAGCAGTTACCGAAAGTTGTGGCTATTTTTACACTTTTGGTAACTGCTTCTTTTTTGGCCCATGCAAATAACAACAAAGGCAATCGTACTTTCCTCACTAAAATATGGTGACACGAGTCTTATTGTTCGAGCATTTACGGAGTCCGATGGGGTGAAATCCTATTTGTTGAAAGGTGTACTGGCCTCCAAAAAGGGCAAATTGAAACCCGCCTATTTTCTTCCCTTGATGCAGTTGGAACTGGTGGCCGTCCATAAAAATAAGGGCACGTTGGAGACCATTAAGGAAGTCAAGGTTTCCATGCCCTACCAAAGTCTCCACACCGATGTACTCAAGAACAGTGTGGTACTTTTTTTGGCTGAAATGTTGGGCAACTGCCTTCAGGAGCAGGAAGAGGACCCAGGGCTTTTCAATTACTTGGAATATGCCTTTCATTGGTTCGATACCCATCCCATGGCACCCAATTTTCACATCCTGTTTTTGTTGAACTTGACCAAGTATTTGGGCTTTTATCCGGACACCTATGGCCAAGATGCGCCTTTTTTTGATCTTCAGGAAGGGGGCTTTTGTACATCTCCTTCCCTTAACCCATTGATTCAGAGCGAGAATCTGAAAAATTTCAAGCTGTTTTTGGGCATGAATTTTGATGCATTATCGTCGAAACAACTAACGAAGTCGAATAGGCGCGAACTTCTAAAAACCATTATCCTGTATTACCGTTTGCATGTGCACGGATTCAGGGAACCGAAGTCTCTCGCAGTATTAAATGCCGTGTTTACCTAGAATGCAAAACCTAAAACCAACCTTAACACTTTTTCTTTTCTTGTTTGCTCTGTTTTCCTATGCCCAAGAAGTGACCGTCTTGGATTCTGATTCGGGAAAACCAGTGGACAACATAGCCGTTTTCAACAGGGATCAAACTAAATCCACCATTACCGATGCCAATGGAAAATGTGATCTGGGCCAGTTTTCCGACAATGAGCGGATTACGTTCAAACACATCAGTTATGAAACCTATACTACCACCAAAGCACAATTGAACCGAAGGGGAAACCGATTGTATCTCCAATTAAAGACAGAGGAGTTGCAAGAAGTGGTGATGTCGGTCTCCAAATGGGAACAGCAGAAAAAAAATGTGCCCCAGAAAATAGAAACACTCGGGGCCCGACAAATCGAATTTACCACACCGCAGACATCCGCGGATCTATTGCAGAACAGTGGCAAGATATTCGTTCAAAAAAGTCAACTGGGAGGTGGTAGTCCCTTGATCCGTGGTTTTGCCACCAATCGGGTATTGCTTTCTGTGGATGGAGTTCGCATGAACAATGCCATTTTTAGGGGAGGGAATCTGCAAAATGTGATTTCCATCGATCCCTTTACCATCAAGAAAACGGAGATTACCTTTGGTCCGGGTTCGGTGATCTATGGTAGTGATGCCATTGGGGGGGTGATGAGCTTCTACACCATGAACCCTCATTTTTCATATACCGATAGTCTGGCATTCTCGGGTAACGCCAGTATGAGGTATGCATCGGCAAACAATGAGAACACGGCCCATATCGACTTTAATTTGGGCAAACGGAACTGGGCTTCCTACACCAGTTTTACCTACAATAATTTTGATGACCTTAAAATGGGAGCACATGGCCCGGAATCCTATTTAAGGAACAACTATGTGGTTACACGTAACGGTACGGATGTTCTTGTTCCGAACAATGACCCCAGAAAACAAGTCACCTCCGGATATGACCAGTTCAACTTTCTTCAAAAGTTTTCGTACAGGCCCAACAGCACATGGAACTATGATCTGGGTTTGTACTATTCAGAGACTTCGGATTACGCGAGGTACGACAGATTGATACGTCCGAACAGGGATGGAACCGGCCTGCGGTCTGCGGAATGGTACTATGGTCCCCAAAAATGGTTCATGGGGAATTTCCAAGTGACCAAAAAAGGCAAGAACATGTTTTACGATGGGGTAAAACTGACCACGGCCTATCAGTTTTTTGAAGAAAGTAGAAACGACCGTGGCTTTGGGGACGTTGAATTGTTCTCCACCAACGAAAAGGTGGATGCCCTTTCGGTAAACCTGGATTTTGAGAACAAAAAAATTGGCGCGCTGCACCTGTACTACGGCGCGGAGTATGTCTTCAACAAAGTCCATTCCTTCGGCAGTATGAAAAATTTGGAGACCTATGTGGTGGAACCTACAGCATCCCGTTACCCGGATGGCGCAACATGGCAGACTTTGGCAGGCTATGTGAATGGGGAGTATCAATTAAAGCCCAATGTTACCTTGCTGTCGGGCATACGCTATAGCCAGGTTTGGGTGGATGCCCAATTTGAAAATACCTTTTATCCCTTTCCATTTGATGAAGCCGATATTGTGACCGGGGCATTGACGGGGAGTTTGGGTCTAAGTTGGTTTCCATGGTCGGACTTTCAGGTGACCCTCAATGGATCAACTGGATTTAGAGCGCCAAATATTGACGATATCGGAAAAATTTTCGACTCGGAACCGGGTTCCGTTGTGGTGCCCAATCCCGATCTGGAACCCGAGTACGCCTATAATGGCGAATTGGGCCTTCGTAAAAATTTCAACGATGTAGTGGTGCTGAAAGGCTCAGCCTACTATACGTATCTAGTGGATGCACTGGTTCGAAGAGATTTTACCTTCAATGGCCAAAACGAAATCGAATACAACGGCGAGCCCAGTAATGTGCAGGCCATACAAAATGCGGCCAAGGCCTATGTGTACGGTTTTGAGTTCGGAGTAGAGGCCTTCTTGGACGAGCATTTATCCCTAACATCGAACCTAACCATAACCGAAGGTATTGAGGAAGACGACGATGGCACCGACAGTCCGGCCCGGCATGCGGCCCCAACATTTGGCGATGTGCACCTGTTATGGCAAAATCAAAAATTGAAGGCCGATTTCTTTCTCAATTACAACGGTGAGGTGAGCAGTGGGGATTTGGCACTTTCAGAACGGAGTAAAGACTATATATATGCCATGGACAGTGATGGAAATCCGTATTCCCCATCATGGTACACCTTGAATTTTAGATCACAATACCAAATTACCAATGCCTTAAAGGCCAGTGTGGGATTGGAGAACATTACCAATCAACGATATCGTACCTATTCTTCCGGAATTGTGGCACCCGGCACCAATCTTATCTTGAGTTTGGGCTATGTTTTTTAATTAAAAATGCCCGGATTGCCGGGCATCTTCATATCGTTTGAGATAAAATTTTTAGATTTTGATGCTATCGATGGCTTTTTTGGCCGTCTCCTTCATTTCCTCGCCAGCCTTTTTTGCAGCATCCATGGTTTCCTCACCGGCTTTTTTAAGGCTGTCCAAAGCTTGTTCGCCCATTTCCTTGGCTTCTTCCCCGGCTTCCTTCATGGCGTCAACCGCATCGTCTGTGGCCTCCTTTAGGTCTTTCCCTGCTTGTTCCAAGCCTTCACTGGCTTCTTCGGATGCTTCCTTGGCCTTGTCCGTAGCTTCTTTGCAAGAAACCAATACAGAGGTCGAGATGGCAAGTGCCATCATCCCAATAATTACTTTTTTCATCATAAAATGGTTTAGTGTTTATAGTGTGGAAAGATACGATTTATGCCCCAAAAAGCCATTGGGAGGGTATCATATTTAGGTTAAGGTGGTTATGTGTATTCTTACGGTGTTGGGTAGCCCATAATTCCATCTAAATTTATAATTTTGCAAACTTGAATTCTAGAAGAAGAAGTAGGATATGAAGTTTGCGGAATATAAGGGATTGGATTTGCCAAAAGTATCGGAAGAAGTTCTAAGCTTTTGGAAGGACCACCATATTTTTGAGAAAAGTGTTTCCACCAGGGAGGGCAAGGAAAGTTATGTGTTCTATGAAGGCCCCCCTTCCGCAAATGGAATGCCGGGCATCCACCACGTTATGGCACGTACCATCAAGGATATTTTTCCAAGGTACAAGACCATGAAAGGTTTTCAGGTAAAACGTAAAGCTGGTTGGGATACCCACGGACTGCCCATCGAAATCGGTGTGGAGAAGGAATTGGGCATCACCAAGGAGGACATCGGCAAAAAAATATCTGTGGAAGAGTACAATGCCGCTTGTAAAAAGGCGGTGATGCGCTACACGGATGTCTGGAACGAAATGACCGAAAAAATTGGGTATTGGGTGGATATGGACGACCCCTACATCACCTACAAACCCAAATATATGGAGTCCGTTTGGTGGTTGCTAAAACAAATCTATGACAAGGGGCTACTGTATAAAGGATATACCATTCAACCGTATTCGCCAAAGGCGGGCACGGGATTAAGCTCCCACGAGCTCAACCAACCCGGAACCTATCAAGATGTTACAGATACCACCGTAACCGCACAGTTCAAGGCCGTACCGGAATCATTGCCTGATTTCTTGAAGGATATAGAAGGGGAACTCTACTTTTTGGCGTGGACGACCACCCCATGGACACTTCCTTCCAACACGGCATTGACGGTTGGGCCCAAAATCGAATACGTCACGGTAAAAACGTTCAACCAATATACATTTGAGAAAATAACTGTGGTATTGGCAAAAGCTTTGGTGAGCAAACAGTTCAGCAGCAAGTTTATCGCTGTGGAAACCGAAGCCGATCTGAATGCATTTCAAGAAGGCGACAAAAAAATACCCTATTTGGTAGGGAACAGTTTTGTGGGCAAGGATTTGGTTGGCATTCGATACGAGCAATTGATCGACTATGTACAGCCCTACCAAAATCCTGAAAATGCATTCCGTGTTATTTCCGGGGATTTTGTGACCACGGAAGACGGTACCGGAATCGTGCATACCGCCCCCACCTTTGGTGCGGACGATGCCTTGGTGGCCAAACAGGCCGAACCTGAGGTACCACCAATGTTGGTGTTGGACGAGAACAACAACCCGGTGCCATTGGTAGATCTTCAAGGAAAGTTCAGGCCTGAAATGAAGGAGTTTGGCGGCAAGTATGTGAAGAACGAATACTATGATGAAGGCGAGGCTCCCGAAAGATCGGTAGATGTCGAGATTGCCATCAAACTAAAAGAAGAGAACAAGGCCTTTAAGGTCGAAAAATATGTACACAGTTATCCGAACTGCTGGCGTACTGACAAGCCCATACTGTACTATCCATTGAACTCCTGGTTCATCAAGGTGACCGATGTGAAGGACCGCATGTTCGAACTCAACCAAACCATCAATTGGAAACCTAAGGCAACCGGTGAAGGCCGCTTTGGTAACTGGTTGGCCAATGCCAACGATTGGAACCTTTCCCGATCCCGGTATTGGGGTATTCCATTGCCCATCTGGCGAACCGAGGATGGTAAAGAGGAAATGATCATCGGCTCCGTGGAAGAGTTGAAAAATGAAATGGCCAAGGCAGTGGAAGCTGGTGTCCTGAACAAAGATGTGTTTGCTGATTTTGTGGTGGGCGACATGAGCGAAACCAACTACGACAAAATCGATTTACATAAAAATATTGTGGATGCCATCACCTTGGTGTCCCCAACCGGGCAACCGATGAAAAGGGAGGCCGACTTGATCGATGTGTGGTTCGATAGTGGCTCCATGCCCTACGCCCAATGGCACTATCCTTTTGAGAACAAGGAATTGATCGATGAGGGCATCGCCTTCCCGGCCAACTTTATTGCAGAGGGGGTAGATCAGACCCGCGGCTGGTTCTATACGTTGCATGCCATTGCCACTATGGTGTTCGATAGCATCGCCTATGAAAATGTAGTGTCCAACGGATTGGTTTTGGACAAGGAAGGCAAGAAAATGTCCAAGCGATTGGGCAATGCCGTAGATCCCTTTGAAGTATTGCCGGAACATGGTCCCGATGCCACCCGTTGGTACATGATCTCGAATGCCAACCCATGGGACAACCTTAAATTTGATATCGAGGGGGTAGTGGAAGTGAAGCGCAAGTTCTTCGGAACGCTCTACAACACCTATTCCTTTATGGCACTGTATGCCAATATTGATGAGTTTACGTATGCGGAAGCAGACGTACCCTTGCAGGACAGACCTGAAATTGACCAATGGATCTTGTCCGAACTGCATACCTTGATCAAGAATGTGGACGAGGCCTATGCCGATTATGAAGCCACACGGGCATCCCGCATGATTTCCGATTTTGTGCAGGAGAACCTGAGCAACTGGTATGTGCGTTTGTGCAGGAGACGTTTCTGGAAAGGCGATTATGGGCAGGACAAGATTTCGGCCTACCAGACGCTATATACTTGTTTGGTAACTGTGGCAAAGCTTTCGGCCCCAGTGGCACCGTTCTTTATGGACCGGTTGTACAAGGATTTGGATGCGGTGACCCACAAAGAAGGTATCGAGAGTGTCCATTTGGCGGAATTCCCGGTCTATGATCCCGCAATGGTGAACGAAAAACTGGAACGGAAGATGCAGTTGGCCCAGAAGATATCCTCTTTGGTGCTTTCCATCCGTCAGAAAGAAAAGATCAAAGTGCGCCAACCCTTGCAGAAAATCATGATTCCGGTTTTGGACAAGGAGCAAAAATCCGATATTGAAGCGGTTTCCAACTTGATCAAATCGGAGGTAAATGTCAAGGAAATTGAACTGTTGGATGACGCTTCCGGCATCTTGGTTAAACAAATAAAACCGAATTTTAAGGTGTTAGGCCCGAAATTTGGTAAGGATATGAAAGCCATTGCGGCCGAAGTGGCTAAAATGGGACAGGAGGATATCCAAAAAATGGAACAAGAAGGAGAATTAACACTCCAATTGGAAAATAAAAGCGTTAATTTACAGTTAACCGATGTAGAGATCAGCTCCCAAGACATAGAAGGTTGGTTGGTTGCCAGTTCGGGCCCTTTGACGGTTGCCCTGGATGTGACCATAGATGACAACCTGAGAAAGGAGGGGATCGCAAGGGAATTGGTGAACCGCATCCAGAACATTCGAAAGGAATCTGGATTTGAGGTGACCGATAAGATTGATATTAAAATTTTGAAGGACGGCTTTGTGGAAAATGCCATTTTGAGCAACGAGGACTATATTAAGACAGAGACCTTGACGGCAGAGCTGAACTTTGAGGAAAATTTGGATGAAGGTGTTGCAGTTGCCTTCGACGAAGTGAATACAAAATTGTTTATTCAAAAGCATTAACCATGGCAGAAGATTTAAAAGTAAGATACTCTGACAAGGAACTAGAGGAATTCAGGGCCTTGATCGAAGAAAAAATGGAGAAGGCAAAAAGTCATTTGGAACTTTTGAAAAGTTCCTATATGAATGACGGAAACAATGGTACCGACGATACATCGCCCACATTCAAGGCCTTTGAGGAAGGTTCGGAGACCATGAGCAAAGAGGCGAACACCCAGTTGGCCATCCGTCAGGAGAAATTTATAAGGGATCTTAAGAATGCCCTTATGCGCATAGAGAACAAAACCTATGGCATTTGCCGTGTAACCGGTAAGCTCATCAACAAAGAGCGTTTAAAATTGGTTCCGCATGCTACGTTGAGCATTGAGGCAAAGAATATGCAGAAATAAGAAAAACGCCCTCGGGCGTTTTTTGTTTATGAGGATATTGGTTTGCATAGCGTTCGTTATTGCCAGCGTAACTGTTCGGGGACAAAAACTGGTCAAAAAAGCGATTATTGATCCCCATATCGATTTTATTCAGATCGATTCCCAATATTGTTATCGCATAGATTTGAAAACAGCACAAACGGACGAAGTGACCGTTTCGGCAAGTATTGAAGGGGAATATGCCAAAGATCTTTTGGTCTCCATTGAAGAAACCGGCACCACAGCCTTGATCAGTGCCGATTTTCAACCGATTTTCATAAATCCAAACGATAAGCTGAGTGCCCACAAAGTGGTGTCCATTGCATTGGAGATCCAAGTGCCAAATTATAAGAGTGTAGCAGTTTTCGGTACCAATTGTGATGTGTATGCAACAGGCAAATATGAAAATTTGAACGTGACCCTATCCGATGGCAGATGTACGTTGACCCATGTATCGGAAACCGTGGAGGTTGTTACCCAAAAGGGAGATATTTGGCTCAATGCGCCCAGTGGCGATATTTTAGCGGAAACCGATTACGGTGTAGTGGAGGACCAAAACATTCCTTTTGGACATAATCTATTTGTACTGAAGTCGGTGGAAGGCAATATCCATCTCATGAAAACCAAATAATATCCATATTTTTGCAACCGCTTTGCTAGAAAGATGAGTCTAAAAAAATCACTCTTACTTATTTTCCTGATCTTATTGGTGGACCAAATTTCCAAGGTCTACATCAAGACCCATTTTATTTTGGGTGAATCCCACGATGTTTTGGGTTGGTTTAAAATTCTATTTATAGAGAACGAAGGCGCGGCTTGGGGAACCAAGTTGAGCGATTTGCTTCCCATCTCGGAATCTACAGGAAAATTGTTCTTGACCATTTTTCGTTTGTTCGCGGTTTTTGGCATTGGCTATTGGTTGTGGGACATCATTAAAAAACAGTCGCCCCGTACATTGATCTTGGCAGTTTCCCTGATTTTTGCAGGAGCCATTGGCAATATCATCGATTCGGTTTTTTACGGGATCATATTTGACCACAGCAATGGGCAAGTAGCCTCTTTCTTTGCTGATGAACCTTATGGCAGTCTGTTTCATGGCAAGGTGGTGGATATGCTCTATTTTCCGTTGATCGATACCACTTGGCCCGATTGGGTTCCTTCGGTAGGCGGACAACGGTTCCGTTTCTTCGAACCCGTTTTTAACATTGCGGATACGGCCATCAGTACCGGCGTGGGTATTTTGATCGTCTTCAACAAAAAGGCATTTCCGAAGAACGTTGAAAAACCAGCAACATCTTCCGAAGAGGCTACCGATCAGAACGTGTAGATTTCTTCCGGGGTTATGCAGTAATCCAATCGCACATCATTATCATGTATATCGGATATGGGCTCCTTTTCTGCCCCAAAAAAAGAAAGGCCGATCTTAACGGTCTCTTTGCGGCATTTTTGTAAAAAGGTATCGTAAAAGCCTTTTCCGTACCCAACTCGGTTCCCGTGCATATCAAAGGCCAAAAGGGGAATAAACACCACATCGATTTTGCTCTCGGGCACCAAAATACCATCTGTGGGCTCTGGAATGCCCCAACTATTTTTCTTGAAAGAGGTATTATCGGTAACCAAATAATTTTCCAATGCACTTGGCCCGGATATTTTGGGAACGACAATGTTTTTGTCCTTTCCCTGCAATAGGGTTAGGAGGGGTAAAGTATCTATTTCGTTTTTCTCGGCTATACTCAGAAAGGTATGGAAATAAAAAAAATCCCAAACTGGGATTTGAAGTACATGATTGGCTAAAATCAAACTTAAATCTGATGCTTCTGACGGAGAAATCGCCGCTCTCAGATTTTTATATTTTTTTCTTAGTTCATGTTTCAACATTAACTGTTGAAGATTTAGGGGTTGTTTTGGGGCAACGGTAAATTATTCTCCTTTGGTTGCAACGGAGAAAAAGATTTTGAAGAATAGCATCAAAATCAAGTACATTCCCAAAACGATCACATAGTTTTCCATAGGATTGCATTTATATATCGTTAAATGTAAGTAAAACAATTTAAAATAACACCATGAAATGCAGATTTTATCGATGAACTACACTCTTTTTTACAGTAGTTTAACAAATCGAACGGAATCTTTAACAGAGGTTTTGCAGGTATTGGCCAAATTTATTAAGGTGGATTTTCCATGATGTGGTTTCAGTTCATCTGCCTCTAATCCACTGCTACTAAATTAGTTTCCTTAATTTATGAAATGAATCGAGCGTTCCATCAATATAAAATGGGGTCAGGTCAAGTTTAATAAGAAACACGATATTTATATCTTAACTTTGTTAGAAAGACAGAATCCAAGTTTTTGACGCTTACCATGCCCGATCCAATTTCCTTGAATGTTCAAATAAATGTGTTGCCCAACGACCCTGGGGTGTACCAATTTTATGATGCCGAGGGAAAGATCCTTTATGTGGGAAAGGCCAAAAACCTCAAAAAAAGGGTATCCTCCTACTTCAATAAAAAGCAGGAATACGGAAAAACCAGGGTACTGGTCAAAAAAATTCGTGAGATCAGGCATATTGTTGTGCCCACCGAGTCCGATGCGCTGCTCTTGGAGAACAACTTGATCAAAAAACTGCAACCACGTTACAATGTATTGTTGAAGGACGATAAATCGTACCCTTGGATTTGTATCAAGAACGAACGCTTTCCACGGGTATTCCCTACCCGAAAGCTCATTAAGGATGGATCCGAATATTTTGGCCCTTATACCAGTATGAAAACCGTTCGCACACTATTGGATTTGGTAAAGAGCCTATACCCGCTTCGGACCTGCAACTACGATCTTTCCAAGGATAAGATCGAAGCCGGCAAATACAAAGTGTGTTTGGAATACCATTTGGGCAATTGCCTGGGGCCGTGCGAAGGGTTTCAATCTGAGGCGTCTTACCATGGCCAGATCGAGGATATCCGCCAGATCATCAAAGGCAATTTCAAAGATTCCTTACACTCCTTCAAAAAGCAGATGAAAGTGTTGGCCGAACAAATGGAATTCGAGAAGGCGCAACGGATCAAAGATAAAATTGACATCCTTGAAAACTATCAAGCCAAATCCACCGTGGTCAATCCCAAGATCAACAATGTGGATGTGTTTTCCATCATTTCGGATGAAACCTATGCGTACATCAATTTCCTGCAACTTTCCCATGGGTCCATTGTACGGTCGCACACCATGGAAATCAAGAAAAAGCTGGATGAGTCCGATGAAGAATTGCTACAATTGGCCATCATTGAAATTCGGCAACGGTTCCAGTCCCAGTCCAAGGAAATCTATTTGCCTTTTCCTGTTGAGGTCGAAGAAACCATCAAGGTCACTTTGCCCAAATTGGGCGATAAGCGACAAATTTTGGAACTTTCTGAACGCAACGCCCGATTTTATAGACAGGACAAACTGAAACAGATCAAGATTGTGGATCCGGATCGACATGTAAAACGGATCATGGCCCAAATGAAGGCCGACCTTCGGCTTTCTGAAGAGCCAAGGCATATCGAATGTTTTGACAATTCCAACATTCAGGGGAGCAATCCGGTGGCTGCCTGTGTGGTCTTCAAGGACGGCAAACCCTCCAAAAAGGATTATCGGCATTTCAACATCAAAACAGTGGAAGGCCCCGACGATTTTGCCAGTATGGAGGAAGTGGTGTACAGAAGGTACAAACGACTGTTGAACGAGGACGAACCCTTGCCTCAACTTATTGTAATTGATGGGGGAAAGGGCCAGTTGTCATCAGCATTAAAAAGTTTGGAAGCACTTGATCTTCGAGGCAAGATCGCCATCATCGGTATTGCCAAGCGTTTGGAAGAAATTTATTTTCCCGGGGATTCCGTACCATTGTATTTGGACAAACGATCGGAGACCTTAAAGATCATTCAACAATTAAGAAACGAGGCCCACAGGTTCGGCATAACCCACCATCGAAATAAGCGAAGCAAGGGAGCTATCAATTCAGAACTGGAGAATATCGAAGGCGTGGGCAAAAAAACGGCGGAGCAACTTTTGAAAAGTTTCAAATCGGTGAAACGCATCAAAGAAGCATCCATTGAAACGCTTGCCGAAACCGTAGGCAAGTCCAAGGCGGAAAAAATTTTTAAATCCTTTCATTGACCATGTATATTAGACACATAATCGCCATCATAGTATTCACCTTTTGTGGGGTTTGGGCATATGGACAGGATACTGCACCAGATGTGCCGCCCAAAGTGGGCTTGGTGCTCAGTGGTGGTGGTGCGAAGGGATTGGCACATATTGGAGCCTTGAAGGTAATCGAAGAAGCGGGGATCAAAGTGGACTATATTGGCGGAACCAGTATGGGGGCCATTGTAGGTGCTTTGTACGCGTCCGGTTATTCCGCCCACGAGCTAGATTCGATATTCAAGAAAACGGATTTCACGGATCTTATTCAAGACAATGTACCCCGTGGGGCAAAGACCTTTTATGAGAAGGAGGATTCTGAACGGTACGCCCTATCCTTGCCCTTCACCAATTTCAAGGTTAGCTTTCCACCAGCCATTTCTGGGGGTCAGAATATTTATAACATGTTGGTGCAATTGCTGTTTCATGTAAAGGATATCCAGGATTTCAGGAAATTGCCCATTCCGTTTTTGTGTATTGCCACAAATGTGGAAACAGGTGAAGAGGTTTTGCTGGACAAAGGGTACCTGCCAGAGGCCATAGTGGCCAGTGGCACCTTTCCCTCTTTATTTGAACCGTCAGAAATCGATGGCGACATTTTGATCGATGGTGGTGTGGTGAACAATTATCCGATAGACCAAGTTAGGGCCATGGGGGCCGACATTATTATTGGGGTGGATGTGCAACACGATCTGGCCACAAGGGAATCCCTGTCTTCTGCAACCGAGATATTGCTTCAGATCAACAACTATCGCACGGTGAACGACATGAAAAGAAAATCGGGGCAAACCGATATCTACATCCGGCCGGACATTGATGAATTTTCGGTTATCGATTTTGAAAAGGGCAACCAAATCATAAAAAGTGGGGAAGCGGCGGCAAGGACCTTCCAAGACGAATTGATAAAAATTGCCCAAACGCAGGACCATCACCCAAAACCACACAAACGAATCCAGTTAATGGATAGTCTGACCATCAACCGCATGATCATTGAAGGCAACGATAGGTACACTCGGGGATACATAAAAGGGAAGCTTCGCTTTAACCTGGCCGATAAAATTTCCTTTGAAGAATTGAAACAAGGCATCAATAATCTTTCGGCCACGGGCAACTTTAAGGCCATACGGTATGATCTGGTCTCGAATGGTCTGGGAACCGATCTGATCTTGAAATTGAAAGAGAACCCCACTAAGATGTTCCTCAAAATGTCCGCACATTATGATGATCTCTACAAAAGTGCGGCATTGATCAACTTGACCAAAAAGAATTTTTTGATGAAGGACGATGTGGCCTCGTTTGATTTTATTCTTGGGGACAATATTCGGTATAACATGCAGTACTATTTGGACAAAGGGTACTATTGGAGTTTTGGGATCAATTCTAGGTTGACTGATTTCGATTCAGAAATCGATTTTTCCCTGATTCGGGGAAATTTCAACGTGCCCGACGACCCCAATATCCAACGAATCAACATTGACGTTACCGATCTTACCAACCAAATCTATCTGCAAACGGTATTGCAAGAAGAGTTTGCCTTCACTTTGGGCGCCGAACACAAGCTGTTGCGGTATAGCACCAGGACCTTGGGGCAACAATCCATGGAGGCTGGCTTTAGTGAAGGCAATGGCAGGACCACGTTTGAAAATTCCAACTATTTCAGTGCTTTTTCCAAGATCACTTTGGACACGTATGACGACAAATACTTTCCTACAAAAGGACTGTTGTTCGATAGTGATATCCATTTGTATCTCCTTTCTTCGGACTACAATGACAATTTTAAGGAATTTGCCGTCGCAAAGGCCCGTTTGGGAACAGTGGTGCCGCTCCGCCATAACCTCAGTCTAAATGTGGAGACCGAGGGAGGGGTAAAATTGGGCACCTCGGCAGTAACTTCTTTCGATTTTGTGTTGGGTGGGTTTGGCAATGAATTTGTGAACAATTTCACTCCCTTTATTGGTTACGATTTTTTGAGCTTGCCGGGTAACAGCTACATCAAGGCATACGGCAGATTGGACTATCGGTTTGCCCCAAAGAACCACATATTGTTCACTGCAAATTTTGCCAATGTGGCCGATGATCTTTTCCGGACTGGCGATTGGTTTCAGGAACCGACTTTTTCCGGCTATGGTATAGGTTACGGATTTGAATCGTTTTTGGGTCCTGTCCAAATTTATTATTCCTGGTCGCCAGAGATCACCAGCAGCAATGTTTTCTTCAGTGTAGGCTACTGGTTCTAATGAAAAAACCGCTTCAAAATCCTTGTAATTCTTAATAATTTGCCAAAAATTGATGTGGTTTCCATCAATTTGGAAGCTCTTAAGTTAAAGTCCGTTAAAAACTTATTTTCCTACAAAACCTTGCTGTATATTTGGAGCAGATAAGGGGTGGTTCCCTTATAACTTTAAGTATTGGTTTTTCATAATTTAAAGTTTGGTTGGTTATTTAGGAAAAGCCCAGTTTTAAGACTGGGCTTTTTTTATTTATACTAATTTGGAACAAGTTTTGTTTAAGTATATGTAAACTGAAAGGCCCCAGCATTGATTTTGCTAAATTTATACGCAACAATTTGTTTATGAAAAAGATACTGACCCTACTTTTCATCCTCGCATTGATGCCCTTGTCGGCACAAATGTCCACACCGGCATTCAAGCCTGGGGAGTGGCTCAAGTTTCGGATTCACTATGGGTTTTTGAATGCCAGTTACGCGACCATGCACCTTACATCCGATGACCTCAATGGGGTTCCCGTGTATCATGTGGTGGGGCATGGAAAGACCACCGGTTTTGCGAGCATCTTTTTTAAGGTCGATGACACTTATGAAAGTTATTTTGGGCGTACCAATGGCAAACCTTATAAGTTCATCCGAAAAATTGACGAAGGCGGCTATACCAAGGACATCCAAATCGATTTTGATTACAAAAAGGACAAGGCGGTACTTAAGGATTTTAAAAATGGTACCGAGATGGACATTGAAATCCATGATCAAATCCAAGATCTTATTTCGGCCTCCTATTATATGAGGAGCAATTACAACCTCACGCAATTTGAAGAAGGTCAGTCCATCGACATCGATATGCTGTTCGATGACGACGGGGTCTTTAAATTCCAGTTAAAATATTTGGGAAAAGAAATCTTAAGGACCAAGTTTGGAAAGGTGGAATGTCTTAAATTTAGGCCGTTGGTTCAATCGGGCCGGGTATTCAAGGAAAAGGAAAGTCTTACCCTATGGGTCTCCAATGATTTGAACAAAATTCCCGTCCGGATCAAGGCCGATTTGGCCGTTGGGTCGCTCAAAGCAGATCTCGATGGTTACAATGGGCTAAGAAACCAGTTCAAAATAATAATGAATGAGTAGCTAGGCATTGATGAAGCATGATGCAAAAATTGAATCCCAGATCAACAAACTTGAGGAAAAGTACAAAAACTCGGGCCAAGACCTGAGCTCCTATTTGGATGGGCTCCTGTACCAAAGGTTCCTGACCTATTGGGACTATATACATTTGGACACCCTTCTTAGTTTGCAGGTACCACGCACCCATTTTCCCGATGAAGAAATCTTCATCATGTACCACCAGATCACCGAGCTTTATTTTAAACTTATCCTTCATGAGCAAAAACAGATTGTGGAGGACAAATCCCAAGATGTTGTCTTCTTTACCGAAAAGGTGAGAAGGATCAACAACTATTTTAAAGCGCTGATTTCCTCTTTTGGTATTATGATCAAGGGGATGGAGCGGGAACAGTTTCTTCGATACCGAATGGCTTTGTTGCCGGCAAGTGGATTTCAATCGGCCCAATACCGGATGATCGAAATTTATGCGACACCGTTGGAAAACCTGTTGCACAGATCAATTCGGAAGAATGACCATAGTGATGAAAGTATTGAGGAGCTTTACGAGAACATCTATTGGAAAAGAGGCGCGACAGATTTGGCCACTGGGGAAAAGACCCTGACCTTAAAACAATTTGAGATCCGATACACGCCACGCTTGTTGCGTATTGCCAACCAAGTAAAGGATAGCACCATTTACCACAAGTATCTTCAATTGCCGGAAACCTCAAAAAACAACGAGGAATTGATTCAAGCATTGAAGGAACTCGATTTGAACGCCAACGTAAATTGGCCCTTGATGCACATGGGTTCTGCCTACCGTTATTTGGGCAAGGAAGGCAAGGAAGTGGACGCCACCGGAGGGACCAATTGGAAAGAGTATTTGCCGCCCAGTTTCCAGAAAATAATATTTTTCCCAACTTTGTACTCAGATTATGAGTTGGATACATGGGGAAAACAATGGGTGGACCACATTTTTAACCCAGCAAGTAAAGAATACAAGGAATAGGAAAATGCGAAAATTTATTGGGGCAATATTGACACTGATGGTTTTGGTGTCGTGCAAACAAACTAAGGAACCGGTAGACGAAATAGTAGAGGTTGAGCCTATTGAACAACCTCCCGTATTGCATTACGGATTTAACTTGGAAGAGTTCAATGTGGTTTGGGATACGGTCCGCCGGGGTGATAGCTTTGGCGAGCTCATGTTGAAAAATAAGGTGGATTACCCCAAAATTGCCACCATATCGGAAAATTACCGGGATACATTCGATGTACGCAAAATAAAAGTCGGCAAGCCCTACCTCATCTTAAAATCCAAGGATACTTCCGAAGTGGCAGAGGTCTTCATCTACCAAGACGATAAAATCAACTATACGGTTGTGGATTTAAGGGATTCTGCCGTGGCCTATAAAAGCAAACGTAAGGTAAAGCATATTGAAAAGGAAGTGGGCGGAATCATAAACAGTAGTCTTTCCGAGGCCATGGACAATCTGGGCGTCGATTATGGCGTTACCATTGCCCTTTCTGAAGTGTACGCCTGGTCCATCGACTTCTTCAAATTGGAAAAAGGGGACAAGTTCAAGGTTATTTTTGATGAGCGATATATCAACGACACCATTTATGCCGGCTACGGGCCTATTAAGGCTGCATTGTTCGAGCATAAAGGAAGAACCATTTATGCGTTCCCCTATGTGACCGATTCCCTGAAGAACATCTTGGACTATTATGATCAAGACGCCAATAATCTTCGAAGCACCTTCTTAAGGGCGCCCATTAAATTTGGCTATCGCCTATCATCCAGGTACAACCTAAAACGAAGGATTGCTTATTACGGCTACAAGGTGCGTCCCCACAAAGGAACCGATTATGCCGCACCCGTTGGAACACCCATCATTGCCACTGCCGACGGAACAGTTGAAGAATCTACCCGCCGAGGAGGCAATGGAAAATATGTAAAGATCAAGCACAACAGTATATACAGTACCCAATACCTGCACATGAAGGCCCAAAAAGTGAAAAGGGGCGAATTTGTGCGTCAAGGCGACGTGATTGGATGGGTAGGTATGACAGGAAATACCGGTGGCCCCCACGTTTGTTATCGCTTTTGGAAAAACGGAAGGCAGGTGGACCCATTACGGGAAGAGCTGCCATCTGCAGAGCCTATTGTGGACTCGCTAAAGACCGACTACATGGCACACATCCAACCCTTGAAAGATCAGTTGGACTGTATTGAGTTTATTGATCCTACCCCAGAACCCGAAGAAACGTTAATCACTTACAACCAGTAATGGCACTACCCACCATCAACCCAACCGCTACAAAAGCCTGGAACAACCTTTTAGTACACTTTAACAATACCAAGAATACACATTTAAGAGATCTTTTTGCTTCCGACAATGATCGTGGCAGTAGATTTTCCTTGAAATGGAACGATTTTTTGGTGGACTATTCCAAAAACCGAATCAATGGCGAAACCATGGCATTGCTATTGGAACTTGCAGAAGAGATCGGACTTTCCAAAGCAATTGAAGGTTATTTTGGTGGCGAATTGATCAACCAGACCGAGGGAAGGGCAGTACTTCACACAGCCCTGCGCGCCAAAAAAGGGGACACGGTTTTGGTCGACGGAGAAAATGTGGTGGAAGAAGTATACCAGGTCAAACAAAAAATCAAGTCATTTTCGGAAGCTGTGATTTCTGGTAATCGAAAAGGACACACTGGTAAAGCATTCACCGATGTTGTGAACATAGGCATCGGAGGCTCGGACCTAGGTCCGGCAATGGTCACAGAGGCACTAAAATTCTATAAGAACCACCTAAAGGTCCACTTTGTGAGCAATGTGGATGGTGATCATGTGCATGAAACCTTAAAGGAGCTCGACCCGGAGACCACTTTGTTCGTTATTGTATCCAAGACCTTTACCACCCAAGAAACGTTGAGCAATGCGTTGACTATTAAGAAATGGTTCTTGAAATACGCCTCCGAGAAGGATGTCAAAGATCACTTTGTCGCCGTTTCCACCAATCTTGAAAAAATAAAGGAATTTGGGATAGCCGATGAAAATGTTTTCCCCATGTGGGATTGGGTAGGGGGCCGCTTTTCACTTTGGAGCGCGGTGGGCCTATCCATAGCCCTTTCGGTAGGGTTTGAAAATTTTGATCAGCTATTGTCCGGTGCACATGAAATGGATAGCCACTTCAAGGAGACCCCATTCCAGGAAAACATTCCGGTGATTCTGGCTTTGATCAGTGTGTGGTACAACAATTTTTATGGCGCCGAGACCGAAGCCATTATTCCCTACACGCAATACTTGCACCGTTTTCCAGCTTATCTACAGCAAGGAATCATGGAAAGTAACGGAAAGAGCATGGACCGGAATGGACAAAGGACTGCCTACCAAACAGGGACCATTATTTGGGGAGAACCCGGTACCAATTCCCAACACGCTTTTTTCCAGTTGATCCACCAGGGCACCAAATTGATTCCAACCGATTTTATCGGGTTTAAAAAATCGTTGCATGGCGATGCGGACCATCACCATAAATTGATGGCCAATTACTTTGCGCAGACCGAGGCCCTGATGAACGGTAAGACCCCCGAAGAGGTTCGACAAGAATTGAAAGCACAAGGCCTATCAGGTGCCGAACTCGAATCGTTATTGCCTTTTAAAGTCTTCGAGGGCAACAAACCTACCAATACCATATTAATAGATAAACTGACGCCAAAAAGTTTAGGGAAATTGATTGCGTTGTACGAGCATAAAATTTTTGTGCAAGGGGTGGTTTGGAACATCTTCAGTTTCGACCAATGGGGCGTTGAATTGGGTAAACAGCTTGCGAAAAATATTTTGAACGATATCGAAAATTCCACAATTGGCAATCACGATAGCTCCACAATGCATCTTTTGCAATATTTTAAGGGGTAAATTGCTAGTTCGATATTAAAGGGATTGTTCCCTAAACAATTGTTTATCAACATCTTTTGTTTGTTAATTTAGTGTTAACTATATTAGCCCGATTTTAACTTTGGCTTAATGGCAGTGTGTCAAAAATACAGCACATTTGCAGGGCTAATTAAACACTTAAACACTGAATTAAATGAAAAGAATCTACTTGGCTTTTGTCGCGTTATTGATGACGACATTTGCATTTTCACAAGGAACTCTTACTGGTACGATTGTTGACGGCGAGCTTGGCGGTCCACTACCAGGTGCTAGTGTCATGGTTAAGGGCACCAGCACAGGTACATCAACTGACTTTGATGGAAACTTTACTTTGGACGTAAACCAAAGTTCCGGAACATTGGTTATTTCCTACATCGGATTTGTAACCAAAAACGTTCCTTTTTCTACTACAGGTAGCTTGGGAACCATTTCTTTGTTTCCCGATGCTGAGGAATTGGGTGAGGTTGTTGTTGTTGGTACAGGTATTATTGACCTTGCCAAGGACAGAAAGACCCCAATCGCGGTTTCTTCGGTTCCTGTAAAGATCATTCAAGAGAAAATTGGTACCCAAGACGTTACCATGACCTTGGTGAACACCCCATCTGTATACGTGTCCGGACAATCTGGAGGTTTCGGGGACACCAACATGAGGGTTAGGGGTTTTGATCAAGATAACACTGCTTTCCTTTTGAACGGTCAGCCGATCAACGGTATGGAAGATGGTTTGATGTACTGGTCCAACTGGTCTGGTCTTAACGATATCGCTTCCGCTGTTCAGATCCAAAGGGGTCTTGGTTCTTCCAAATTGGCCATCTCTTCTGTAGGTGGTACTGTAAACTTTGTGACTAAGGCAACCGAAATGAACGAAGGTGGTTTCGCCTACGCTACAGTGGCCAACAACAACTACATCAAAACATCTGCTGGTTACAACACCGGTATTTCTGAAAAAGGATGGGGTTTGAGTGTTATGTTGTCTCACTGGCAAGGTGATGGTTACAACGAAGGTAACTTCGGTGAAGGTCAGACCTATTTTATTTCTGCCGGTTATAGACCTAACGACACCCATGGATTTAACTTCTTGATCACTGGTGCTCCACAGTTCCACGATCAAAACTTTACCAAATCCATTTCTTCTTACTTGGAGTATGGCAGAAGGTACAACAACAACTGGGGTACTTATAAAGGTCAGTACTTGACCGAAAGAAGAAACTTTTACCACAAGCCAGTGGCCAACTTAAACTGGGACTGGAACATCAGTGAAACAGCTAGCCTTTCCACCGTATTGTATGCCTCTTGGGGTAACGGTGGTGGAACCGGAAACTTGGGTAACCGTATCCGTACTGCTGAGGGTCGTATCGACTATGATGCGATTTATGCCCAAAATGCTGCTGTGACCAATGGTGATGCTGTAAGTTTTGGTTCAGAGCCGGCATACATTACCCGTGCTTCCATGAACTTGCACAACTGGTATGGTTTGATCTCGAACTTCGAGAAGGAATTGAGCGATAACTTAACTTGGAACGTCGGTTTCGATTTGAGAACCTACTACGGAAAACACTTTAGGGTTGTTTCCGATTTCCATGGATTGAATTCTTGGTCAGAAAACGTTCGTTTGAGAGATCAAAACAACAACCACGAGACTTACGGTACATTTGGTACCTATAAGAGAGTTACTGCTACTGAAAGCTTTAGGCCTTCTGCATGGCAAGCTGCTTTCAACTCGTACCCAGAAGATCAAAAAATTGCCTATAGCAACGACGAGCGCATCTCTTACGGAGGTTTGTTCACCCAGTTGGAATATGCAACAGATACCTTCTCTACGTTCTTCCAAGGATCTATTTCCAACCAATACCACCAACGTTTTGACTTCTATCAATATGCCGACCAAGCATTGATTGATGGTACGTCATCACAGGCAACCGGTACGCCACTTCCTGCAGGGATTGAGCCAGGAACTGATTCTGAAAAAGTGAACAACTTTGGTTACAATGCAAAAGGTGGTTTCAGCTACAGCCCAACCATGCAGCATAGCTTCTATGGTAACGTGGGTTACTACAACCGTCAGCCATACCACGATAACATCTATTTGAACTTTACCAACCAAGTAAACCCATTGACCGAAAATGAAAAGATCTTCGGATTGGAAGCAGGTTATGGTTTCTCAAGTGCAATCTTCTCTGCCAACGTGAACTTGTACCGTACCTCTTGGAAGGATAGGGTAGTGACCAGTTCTGACATTGTGGACGATGTAGTGACCTTTGAGTCCAACTTCGGTACAGAGCAATTGCACACCGGTGTGGAAGTTGATTTCAAATTGCGTCCAGTGGATGGTTTGTCCATCAACGGTTTTGCTTCCATCGGGGATTGGGTATACAAAGGTGATGCCGTTACCCAAGTTACTGATGAAAACAGAAATGTGATCAGTTTTGAAACTGAGGATTTTGATGGTGGAAAAGTAGGTGGTGCAGCCCAAACCTCTGGCGGTCTTGGATTTGCTTACCGAATCAACAAAATGATTTCTGTGGATTCTGATTGGAGATACTACGCCGATTTGTACTCTGATGTTGGAGCCATCAAAGAAAACTTGAAGTTGCCTTCTTTCAACATTTTGGATGCCGGTGTAACCTTTAGAATGCCTTTGGGTGCCGACAAGACCAAGCAATTGAAGATCAGGGGTAACGTAAACAACGCCTTGAACACCATATACATCTCTAGGTTGACCACCGCGAGATTTGTGGAGCCAGGTGATGAAACCTATAACGGGCTTAATGTATCCAACCAAGGGTACTTTGGATGGGGTAGAACTTGGAACGTTACCTTGCGTTACGATTTCTAATCCTAACCGTTTAGATAAATTAAGGAGGCCCTTCCAGTAACGGAAGGGCTTTTTTTATGTTCAAAATTCCGTACTTTTAAACCTCAAACTATACCACACATGGAAATTATTAAGAACCTGCACTCCTATTTGGCCTATATTGTTTTGGCTGTTTTGATCATCGCCGTTGTCAATGCCTTACTGGGCTGGATGGGCAAAAAGGACTTTACCATGCACAAGGACCTTCGCATCAGTCTTTTTGCGTTGATATTGACCCACATTCAATTGTTGGTGGGGTTGATTCTTTACTTTATATCGGACAATGGCCTTAAGGCCATCCAATCGTTGGGCATGAGCGGATTAAATGCCCCTGCGCGCTTGTTGGCCGTGGAGCACCCATTTGTGAACATCATTGCAGTGGCCTTGATCACCATCGGTTGGTCACGTCATAAAAAGTTTATGGAGAACGATAAAAAGTTCAAGACCATTTCCATTTTCTACGGTCTGGGCCTTTTGTTGGTATTGAGCCGTATTCCCTGGCGCCAGTGGTTGGGGTAAAATGGCATTCCTGAGAAAGCTGGAATCTCATTCCACTTCCTTGATCAAGTATATAAACGCGGGAAAGTGATCGCTATACCCTGCGGTGTAGGTGCCACCCGAATATGTGCGCAAGGGATAACCCTTAAATCTCCCTTTTTCAGTTTTAAGAAATGAAGGTGCAAACAAGCCTGCTTTCCAAAAGGTTAAGGTGTTTCTATGTTCACCGACCAGGTTTGGGGTCATAAAAATTTGATCGAACAGATTCCATTTGTCTCCATAAGCCAAAGAGCCGATTCCTTTTTTGAACAGCTTTTCCATGGGATTGTACAGACTCAAACTATCCAATTTTGCAATATCATCCTTTGTTTTAAGGATAACTTTCAAGCTTTTGTCAATGGGATCGTCGTTCAGGTCGCCCATGGCGATGATTTTGGAATCGGGATTTAAATCTTGTATCGAATCAATGATGCGTTTGTTCAATAAGGCAGCTCGAATTCTGTGGGGCTCACTTTTGGCCGGACCTCCCCTTCTGGAAGGCCAATGGTTCACCAAAAAGTAAATGGGCTCATTGTCCATTATTCCGCCAACCACCAATTGATCACGGGTGTATTTCCTCTGCCCAAGATCATCAAATAACAGTAGGCGATGACTTTTGAAAGAAGTTGGCAAATACGAGCCCTTTTTATACAATAGTGCTACATCAATACCGCGTTCATCTGGGGAATCAAAATGGATGACATCATATCCCTTATTGCTTAAATTGGGATGGCGGACCAATGCTTCCACAACCTGTCTGTTTTCCACTTCGCACAGTCCAATAACATCTGGGGATGTTTTGGATACGTCTGCTCCAATTTGGGACAACACCGTGGTCAAGTTAGCAATCTTTTGTTCCAATCGTTCTTGGGTCCAATGATAACGACCTTCAGGCGTACGGTCATCATCAAAGGTGAGGGAATCATTTTCTGTATCGAAAAGATTTTCACAGTTATAGAACGCAATGGTTCTTATGAGGTAATTTTTGGACTGCTGTCCATGTAGTGAGGTCGATATTAATACAAGTAGGCATATTAATAATCGCATGTTATTTTGAATTTGCGTCCAAAATAAGTAAGATTGTTAACTTTTCTCACTTTCCGGAGAAAAATATAACCCCAACATTGTTTAAATAACCTACTTAAAGCTATGAGAACAGCTATGTTATGTGCTGTGCTCTGGGGTTCTATTTTGCATGGGCAACAGGGTACGGTAATTTCGGGCAGTGTCCATGAACGGGGTGTAAATGCCCCAATCGGTAAGACTAGCCTTGCCTTTGAAGGCACTTCACTTCAATTTTTTACTGATAACAAGGGTCATTTTCAATTTGATGCTACCATGCAAGGTGAACAAATACTGGTAGTATCAGCCCCCGACTTTTTGAGCAAAAGGTTTGTACTGTATCTGGATGGTTCACCTATTGATTTGGGCGCCGTTTACCTTGAAAGGGATATTGAACAGGAGCAAACGGATAACCTGATTACCCTTACCGACACGGAACTTTTGGATGATGAAATGGCGGGTACCGGAGGTTTCGGTTTGTTGCAATCCACTCGCGATGTGTATTTGAACCGTGCAGCCTTCGATTTTGGCCAGGCCTTTTTTAAGGTCCGTGGCTACGATTCCAGAAATGGCGAAGTATTGCTCAACGGTATCCCCATGAACAAGTTCTTCGATGGCCGGCCGCAATGGAACAATTGGGGTGGATTAAATGACGTACTTCGGAACCAGGAATATACCAATACCCTTGCCGTAAATCCGAATACCTTCGGAGGAATTTTGGGCAATACGAACATCAACCTTCGACCTTCGGGAATGAGGCCCGGCACCCGGTTGTCCAGTTCCCTGTCCAATCGCACCTATCGGGGCCGTCTGATGGCTACCTATGCTTTGGGGTCAAAAGCGAATGGGCTGGCCTATGCTTTCTCCGCCTCTCGAAGATGGGCCAGTGAGGGCTATGTGCAGGGAACACTGTATGATGCCTATTCTTTGTTTGGTTCGGTGGAATATCAGTTCAATCGCCGAAACAACATTTCGATAACCTCGATTTTGGCAAGCAATCGGCGCGGACGTTCCGCAGCCCTTACAGAAGAGGTTTTTGAATTAGTGGGAAACCGGTACAATCCGTATTGGGGGGAACAGGAAGGAAAAATTAGGAATGCAAGGGAACGAAAGGTCATGGAACCCATTTTTCTGTTGAACTATATCCACGAGAGTGAAAAAATCGAATGGAAAACCGGATTGGGCTATCAAACTGGGGTGAACAAGCGAAGTCGATTAGGCTACTTCAATGCGCCAAACCCTGACCCCACCTATTACAAATATGTGCCCAGTTATCACATTAACAGTCCTTTGGGGGCCGATTTCATCAATGCCAGCTTGGCCAAGGAAGCGTTTTTGGAAAATCCACAATTGTCTTGGGATCAAATGTATGCGGCCAACCAAAATACGGAAGGTGCGGCAGCGTATTTGCTCTCCGATGATGTAACCGAAGATAAGACAATAACAGCCAATAGTACATTCAAGTACAGAATAAGTACGCCAATGGAAATGGGTGTTGGAATACATTATAGGTCAACGAATTCGGCAAATTATGCCTTATTGACGGATTTATTGGGCGCTGAATTCCATAACGATCTGGATACTTTTTCCAATACCCATAACGATACCGGTGGTAGTTTACAGAAAATAGAGCAAGACAAATTTGGCTATAATTACGGGTTGGAATCTTCCCTGTTCGGCGGGTTTGGTCAATTCCAAACCACCTTTAAAAAATGGTCGGCCTTTGCTTCTGTTGCCTTTTCAAACTTTGCTACACAGCGGAACGGACTTTTCACCAATGAACGTTATCTGGAAAATTCATTTGGGCCAAGTGAGGAAGTGACATTTTCGAATCTTGGATACAAGGGCGGAGTAACCTATTTCGTTACAGGCAGGCATTGGATCACGGGCCAAGCGGCAAAGTTGGAACGCCCACCAACCCTTCAAAATATTTTTATCAACCCAAGGGAAAACAATGCGGTGGTCCCCGATATCCAAAAGGAACTATTGACCACGGTGGATTTGAGCTATCATTTGCGATTGCCAACACTCACAGGTCGTATCAGTGCATTTTACAGTCGTTTTATGAACACCACCGACATCAATTTCTTTTATGTAGATTCTGGATTGGGTTCCGATTTTGTGCAAGAGGTCATTACCGGTTTAGATCGATTGCACAAGGGCATTGAATTTGGATTTGAGTATGAAGCCTCTTCCAGTGTAAAGTTGACCATTGCCGGTAATCTGGGTCATTATACCTATGCCAGTGATCCAAATGTTGAAATCAATTTCGACACTTCCGGGGAGGATGTGATCAGTATTGATGGAGTTCAAGATTTGGGAATTGCAGGCTTGAAAGGACTGAGATTAGCCCAAGGTCCCCAAACAGCATTGGCTTTCGGAGTTAATTATCGATCGCCCAAGTATTGGTGGATAGGTGCCACGGCCAATTACCTTACCCATAATTACATCAATGTTTCCACCATCGCACGAACCAACAGTTTTTTGCTGGACCCGGAAACAGGTGTTCGTTTTCCGGATGCCACGGCGGAAAATGTTACCAATGCATTACGTCAACGAAAATTGGAGGATATCTATTTGCTCAATTTGGTGGGCGGAAAATCGTGGTTGTGGGGCAAAAAGTACATCAGTGTTTTCGCCAGTGCCAGCAATCTTTTTGATTTGATATATAGATCGGGGGGCTATGAACAGAGTCGAAATGGCAACTATGGTCAATGGCAAAAGGACAACCTGAGTGGCACACCCTCATTCGGACCCAAGTATTGGTACGGCTATGGACGAACCTATTTTTTGAATCTGGCGATAAGCTTTTAACTCTATTGAACATGAAAAATTTACTATACACCACCTTTGGATTGGCCTTTTTCCTATTTGTGGTTTCCTGTGTGGATAACAACGAATTTGGAACTCCTGAAACAGCTTGCAATGATGATGTACAAACCAACATCACCTTCGCCGAACTCGATTCTTTGGCAGGGGAAGAAACCCTTCAAATTAAAGAAGACTTAATCCTGGAAGGATATGTGATTTCTTCAGACGAGGCAGGCAATTTTTACAATGTGCTGTATCTGCAAGATGTTGCTTCAAACCCAAAAGCGGGGTTGCAGATAAAGATTGAGTTGAGCAATTCCCATTTGTTCTATCCGGAGGGAAGCAAAGTGAAGGTGAAATTGCAGGACCTCTATGTGAAGCAAAAGGAAGAAAATCTGGAATTGGGCTGTGCTTTTTCATCCTTTGGGAATATTTCCATTGGCCGATTGCCTTCACAAAAGGTGATGGAACATATTTTGTTGTCCTGTGATAATGATGAAGCAACCCCATTGATCACCTCAATTTCCGCTTTGGATACCCTTTCGGCAAATACTTCGGTAAGAATCGAAAACCTTGAATTTCAGGATGAGGCATTGGGCCAACCTTTTGCGGAGCCGGAGGAAGAAACGGAACGTACCCTGCAAGATTGTGAAGAAAACCAGGTGATGCTGATTAATAGTGGATATGCCGATTTTCAAGCAGAACTGATTCCCGAAGGCAATGGCGCTATTACAGGAATTTTAGTCAAAGAGGGCACAACGCCCAAATTGATGATCCGAACGTTGGATGATATTGACTTCACCAACGAACGCTGTCCGGAAATAATCACCGAGTTCACATCAAACGAAATTTTTATCTCGGAACTGGCCGACCCCGATAACAATGCAGGGGCACGCTTTGTGGAACTGTATAATGCCTCCACGAAACCTTTGGATCTGAATTTATGGACCCTCCACCGCTACACCAACGACAATATGGAGGTAAGTTCTTCGATTGATCTGTCCGGCTTGGTCATCGGAGCGCAAAGTACGCTGGTGATTTCACCCAACTCCCAAGAATTTGAAATGGTCTACGGTTTTCCACCTGACTTGGCCGTTTCCACCAACAGTCCGGCCGACTCCAATGGGGACGATAATCTGGAACTGGTGGACCCGTTCGGCACCGTGATCGATGTTTTTGGGGTGATTGGTGAAGACGGTTCCAACACCAACCATGAGTTCGAAGATGGTAGGGCTTTTCGAAACATGGATGTTATGAAAGGGAATCCCGTGTTCACTTTTTCAGAATGGACCATTTTTAACGATACGGGCGATGCGGGCACCATAAAACTGCCCCAAAACGCCCCACAAGACTTTACTCCAACCAATAGGAATTGATTAAATAAAAAAGGGCCCACGTTCAACCGTGGGCCCTTTTTATACTTTCAATATGCCTTAAAACGCCTTAAAACCAAATTTTTGGCCACCCACCGAGGCGTCGGCCATCAATCCCGCCTTGGGCAGGGCGAACACGGCCACCCCGTCCTTATATTTGGCGTTAAAGGCAATGCCTGATTTTAAGGCCACGGCAGAAGTCTCCGCGGCAAACTCGAACTTGCCCTCCGTAAACCGTTCCAGGTCCACATCGGTCTCAAAAAAGATGACCTCGATAATGGCCTGCCCACCGGCCTGCAATCCAATGTTCAGTTTTTTAAGGTCGGCCATGCCAATGGCATTTCCGTTTTCATAGACCACTCCGTTTCCAGAGGCACCACCGATAATAAAACCGCCCTTGCCCACATTGGGGAAGATCACATAGCCGGCCGATTCATTAAAAAAGCGTTCCAGCCCAGAATCGGCCTTCAAAAGGGTTTGCTTTGCCTTAACGGCATCGTTCATTATTTTTTGGTCCTTTTTATTCTGTGCCATGGCACTGCCACCTAAAACCAATAAGGCGACAAATGCAAGTGTTCTGATTGTCTTCATAATAAATGTTTTCACGTTTCATACAAAATTAGCAAAGGATACAACGGGAATGGGCCCAAGAATAGCCAAATAATGTTAAGGAAACCCAAGGTATTTGATTTATCGATTTGGATTTTCTTCACAATAGACAATAGTTATGATTGAATAGTATTTTCATATGAATTACTTATGATAACAGGGGCCATTTTCGTATTTTTAGGATGCGAAAAAATCTATAAACAACATACGATCATGAGTAAAGAAATGGCAAACGGGGCAGATGCAAGTCAATGCCCATTTTTAAGCGAAGTTGCCGGAGGAGGTACACAAAATGAAGATTGGTGGCCCAACCGACTAAAGTTGGAACTTTTGAGCCAACATTCAGAAAAATCCAATCCGCTAGGGGAGAAATTCAATTATGCAGAAGAGTTCAAAAAGCTGGATTACGAAGCACTTAAAAAAGATTTATTGGATGTGATGACCGATTCACAAGACTGGTGGCCCGCCGATTTTGGCAGCTATGCCGGCTTGTTTATCCGTATGGCCTGGCACAGTGCCGGTACGTATCGCGTGCAAGATGGCCGTGGAGGCGGTGGACGTGGTCAGCAACGTTTTGCACCCCTTAACTCTTGGCCAGACAACGTTAGCTTGGACAAAGCCCGTCGTTTGTTGTGGCCCATCAAACAAAAATATGGTCAGAAAATCTCCTGGGCAGACCTTATGATCTTGGCCGGAAACGTAGCCTTGGAATCGACCGGATTTAAAACCTTTGGTTTTGCAGGTGGGCGTGAAGACGTTTGGGAGCCCGATCAAGATGTATACTGGGGTAACGAAACCGAATGGTTGGCTACGAGTGATACGCCAAACAGCCGCTACTCGCACAATAAGGAAGAACGTGACTTGGAAAACCCGTTGGCCGCCGTGCAAATGGGATTGATCTATGTGAACCCAGAAGGACCGGACGGTAACCCTGACCCAGTGGCTGCTGCACATGACATTCGCGAAACGTTTGCGCGTATGGCCATGGATGATGAAGAAACCGTTGCTTTGATTGCTGGAGGACACACCATCGGAAAAACACACGGTAATGGAGATGGCGAAAAAGTAATGATGGATGCAAATCCAGAAGCAGCAGATTTGGCATCACAAGGCTTTGGATGGGAAAATAAAAATGGTACAGGAAAAGGACCCGATGCCTTCACGTCAGGTTTGGAAGTAATTTGGACATCAACCCCCGTGAAGTGGAGCAACGATTTCTTTAAGTTCTTGTTCGAATACGAGTGGGAATTGACCAAAAGCCCTGCAGGTGCACACCAATGGGTCGCTTCAAATGCGGAGGCTATTATCCCAGATCCATTTGGGGGACCAAACAGAAAACCAACCATGTTGACCACCGACTTGTCGTTGCGTTTCGATCCTGCCTATGAAAAAATTTCACGTAAATTCTACGAGGACCCAGAGGCTTTTGCAGATGCCTACGCCCGCGCTTGGTTTAAGTTGACCCACCGTGATATGGGACCACTTTCCCGCTACCTAGGGCCTGAAGTGCCGAAGGAAGAATTGGTATGGCAAGATCCTATTCCAGCAGTGGATTATACTTTGGTTGATGCTGCTGATGTAAAAGCATTGAAAGCAAAAGTATTGGATTCCGGTCTTTCCGTTTCCGATTTGGTATACACCGCTTGGTCTTCAGCTGCTACATTCCGTGGTGGGGATAAGCGAGGTGGTGCCAACGGTGCACGCATCAACTTGGAGCCAATGAAGAGCTGGGAAGTGAACAAAGGAACCCAAAAAACCATCAAGGTTTTGGAGGGCATCAAGGATGAATTCAACAGCAATGCCACTGGAGGTAAGAAAATCTCTTTGGCCGATATGATCGTGTTGGCAGGTAGCGCCGCAGTCGAAAAAGCCGCCAAAGAAGCTGGTGTTGCCACAGAAGTACCATTTGCTCCAGGGCGAAACGATGCCCGTCAAGACCAAACGGAGATAGAATCTGTGGACTATTTGAACACGCCTTATGACGGATTCCGTAATTATGTGGTTGAGGGCGTAAAAGTTCCTGCTGAACATTTGTTGGTGGATAAAGCCCAGTTGTTGACCCTTACCACACCCGAAATGACGGCTCTTGTTGGAGGTCTGCGTGTTCTCGGCGCCAATTTTGACGGTTCGAGACATGGTGTGTTTACGGATAACATCGGGGTGTTGAGCAACGATTTCTTTGTGAACTTGCTCGACATGTCTACCGAGTGGAAGGCTGCCAACGAAGAAAAATCACTTTATGAAGGTCGTGATCGTAAGACAGGCGATTTTAAATGGTCAGGAACCCGTGTAGATTTGGTATTCGGTTCCAATTCAATCTTGCGAGCCTTGGCCGAAGTATACGCTTCGGAAGATGGCAAAGCGAAATTTGTGAAAGATTTCGTGGCTGCTTGGACCAAAGTAATGAACCTTGATCGTTTTGATCTGGCTTAATTCGATTTAAAAGAAAAAGAAAATTAAGGTAAAGACTGCCATGACCCTGAACGGTTGTGGCAGTTTTTTTATAAATTTCATCGTACAATGAACAACGTAGAAAACTTCTTTAACCATATCAGAAATGGTGATGTAACAGCTGTGGCTGAACAAATCGCCAATAATCCCAAATTGTTGGAGGTGAAGGACCAAAGGGGGTCCACACCCTTACTGTTGGCCACCTATTACGGCCATGAAGATTTGGCAAAGCTCCTTTTGGAAAAAGGCGCACAAGTAGATGCCAAGGACGGTTCGGGCAACACCGCTCTTATGGGCGTCTGTTTTAAGGGCTACGTGGAAATTGCAGACTTGTTGATCAAGGCTGGTGCCAAGGTAAACCATAAAAATGCCATGGGCGCCACCTGTTTGATCTATGCAGTGACCTTTAATAGGGAAGACATGGTGAAGTTGCTTTTGGATCATGGCGCTGAAGTTTCTGTAAAGGATGCCAAAGGCAAATCGGCCTTGGACCATGCCAAAGACCAAGGATTACAGCATTTGATAAAACTATTGGAAAACCATTAATATGGCCGATACCCTGAACATAGCATTGATACAGTCCCATTTGCATTGGGAAGATCCTGAAGAAAACCGGAAAATGTTTGCGGAAAAGATGGCATCCATGCCCGAAACTGTGGATATTGTGGTGCTACCGGAAATGTTCACCTCAGGGTTTACCATGCATCCAGAAAATCTGGATGCAGCAGAAGGGGATAGGACCGTACTATGGATGAAGGAGTGGGCACAAAAACGGAAAATAGCCATTACCGGAAGTATGGTCTATCGAGAAAGCGAGCATTTTTTCAATCGGTTGTTTTTTGTGTATCCGGATGGAACCCACAAGAGCTATGACAAAAAGCACTCGTTTACACTTGCTGGGGAGGATGCCGCCTACACTGCTGGCAGGGAAAAAGTCATCGTGGAATACAAGGGGTTCAAGATATGTCCCCTAATTTGTTACGACTTGCGTTTTCCCGTTTGGGCGCGTAATGCGGAAGGGTATGATGCCTTGATCTATGTAGCAAACTGGCCCAAACCCAGAATAAATGCGTGGGATACCCTGCTGCAGGCACGTGCCATAGAAAATATGGCTTATTGCGTTGGGGTCAATCGCATTGGCGAAGATAATTCAGGGTACGAATATCCGGGACATTCAGCTGTTTATGATTGCTTGGGCAATGCGTTGGGGTATTCGGAAAAAGAAGAGATTGTATATACCACATTGAGTAAGGAGCATATTCAATCCATGAGGGATAAACTACGATTTTTGGAAGATCGGGACGAATTTAGTTTGTTAGGATAAAGGTTTCCTCTTGGTCCCAATTCGGTCGAATTTCAATTGTACTGGGGAGGTAACTTATTTTTTCAGGCTGTCTTTCTTCCAAATAACTTCCTGTATCCCATTGCCCATTACCATTTTCATCTTGTATAACCCGTACAATGTACTTGCCAGGTTCCAAATTGATAAAAGCAAAAATTTGGGATTCCGTAGCCTTCAACTCCCTTTTTACCTCGCCCTTTTCGTTGGTGAGCTGCATAATTACCGGATAGGAAACCTCACCTCCCAAGGTAATCCGAAGATTGCCATAATCTGCCAAGCTTCCTGTGGATAGGTTGTAATCCAACGTGTCGTTTTTCATGCCAAAGAAATCCGTGATGGCACCGGGCAACAGCGAAAAGGAATATTTTTGGTTGGGCAGCGCTTCAAAATCAAAATCAATCTTGTTTTTGAGCGTATCAAGCACCTGTGAATAGGCCATCGGGACGGAATCACTCACTTTTAATACGATTTTACTCGTATCGATTTCCGCTATCGGTGTGTTGGCCAAAATACTGAAGGTGTCCTCAATATTGAATTTACCCCGGGCACTGGCGGTTACCTGAAGCGTATCCATGGGCAAATCCCTGGTCTTTACGGTAAAGGTGTCTATGGAGCCCAAGCGTTCGTTGGTTACTGTGAAAAGGATGGAATCCAACTTTGTTGGGGTGAACCAAAAATGCAAGGTATCCTTTTCCCGATCTTTAAAAATAGTGGTGCGCACCGTGTCGGCCAATTCGGTCAAGGGGGCAATTTGCATTTCCTTGTGGTCACCCTGGTAACCAAAAATGATCCTGTTTTTGGCCACCAAGGAAGGCACGGAGGCTTTAAAATCTGGAATTTCCTTAAACAAGTTCAACAAATACACCGAATCGGTGGGAATGGTTATGGTATCCGTCACAAATCCAATTTTGTCCTGCCGTTGATCAAACTTGTTGTTCTTGTTCACATCATTGATGGCAAAAAGGGCGTATTTGCCCGCTTTCAAGTTTTTTAACTCAAAAAACGGCAAGCTGTCACCGGTATTCGTGATGTATAGTGGCGGATTTTTATAAATGGTGGAATCGGTATAGGTACTGTCCAACTCATACAACATCACACTGATAAATTCATCAGGCTTTTTATTGTAGGCGTCTTTAACGGCTCCCGCAACGGACAAGGAATCAATGTAATCCCCCGTGGAGAATACATAGGTCAAAAAACTGTTGGGGTTCCCCTCGTTGTTGTCTTGGATACTCTGTCCAAAATTGATCGTATAGGTGGTGTTCTCCCGCAGGGTGTCTTTGATCACCAGTTCGATATATTTGCTGGGCAGACCTTGGGGCGAAATTTCTGCCGCATTTTTGAACGGTGGTGAAACGACCAGTTGTTTTTGTACGTCCTGGAGTTTGATCAGTTCATCAAAATACAATCTGATCTTGGTTTCCTTGAAATTGGTGGTGAAATTTTCAGGTTCGGCGCGTACCAATTGGGGCGGGGTTACATCTTTTGGTCCTCCAGTGGGCGATCCACGTCTGGCACATTGCCAAAGTGCAAGGGCCATAAAGGCAAAAAATAGGAGACCCAACAATTTTTTGATGTACGACATGCCAAAAATCAATGTGGAACAAAGAAACAACTAATTTAAAAAATGGGACAAACCCTAGGAAAAATTTAACCCTGTGGTACCATGGCCATGCTCAAAACAGAAACCTCGATGCCGGGTATCTGCTGCAAGACTTGGGTGCACGCTTCAATGGTGGCTCCTGTGGTAATCACATCGTCCACCAAAAGAACATGTTTAAAGTGATGATCGGAACTCGGATTTAACTGAAAAGCCTCCTTGGAACTTTCCCATCGCAACTGCCGATCTTTCTTGGTCTGGGTTTTGGTGTTCACGACTTTCACCAACACATCGTCCCGATATGTGGCATCGATTGATTCGGCAACGGTTTGGGCAAAAAGGGCCACTTGGTTGTAGCCTCGTTTTTTCAGTTTTTTGGGATGTAAGGGAACCGGAATCACCACATCCACCGTTTTCAGGTTTTCATCGCCAGATAAATTGGCGCCACACCATGCTCCCAAAAACTCCCCGATCTGCTCCTGATTTTTGTACTTCAACCAGTGAAGCAGATTTTTCACTAGCCCATTTTTGGAGAAAAAAGTAAATGAAGCCCCCTTTTTTAGAGGAATTCGACCATAAAAAATGCGGTCTACGGCATTTTCTTGGACAAAGTTATGATCGGTGAGTGGCACATCGTGTCGACAAACGGCACACAAGGTGCTTTCTCCCCTATATAATTGGGCATTACATCCAAAACATACCCTGGGCAATAGGATGTTGTTAATCTCGTTTATTATCTTAGCCAACCTTTTTGGTATCAAATCTTATACGCGTTAAGAGCAGTCTGTCAACCCATGAACCCCCAAGATAATAATTTCAACTACAAGATTATCTTTGCCGCCCTTGTTGCGGTCATTGTGGGTATTTTGATTGCTTTCTATTACAGTTATGCCCAATCCAAGAACCAAATGATGTTTTTGGAGGAGGAAAAATCCCTTTTGGTGAAAGATCTGACCTTGATGAAAGTGGAAGTTGACAGGCTTTCCGGACTCAACGAGGTCAATGAGATAGAGTTACAGACCTCCAGGTTCAGGGTCCAGCAGCTCTTGGATTCCGTGGGACGCTTGAATTTTAGTCTTACCAAACTGAAAGAGACCCGAAAGGAGCTTCGTAAGCTGGAACTTCGGTACGATAGTTTAAAATTGAAGAACAATTTCCTTCGTTACAACAACGACCTATTGGCCAATCGGTACAACGAGACCCTCAAACAGTTGGAAGAGCTTCGCGGACGTACCAGCAATATGGAACGGACGGAATCCCTGCTTCGAGAGACCAATCGTGAATTGGCACGGGAACTCAAGGTCAAAAGCTATCTCAAACTACAGGATGCCGATGGTAGTGGGTTCAGACTCCGTGCAGGCCGACCGATCAAGACCAACAAGGCCTCCACCATTGAAAAATTAAGGGGCTGTGTCACTATCATGAGCGATCCGAACACCAAGGGCGACATCAAAGTGTTGTACCTTCAGTTTTTGGACCCCAACATGGCCGTGATCGAGGACAACGCCAATACAGTTTCGGTTAGCGGCAACACCTACAGCAAAAAAATGGAAATCGTTTACACAGGCAAGGAAATAGACGTTTGCGATGCCATTACCGTTCCGGAGGGGTCATTGATCGAGGGAATTTACACCCTAAATGTTTTTGAGGACGAAAGATTGCTCGCTTCCACCGAATTTCAGCTGAAATAGCACATTTCTTTTTGGGTAAAATTCTATTTTTGCCCAATGGCAAATCAAGAAGACGTTTTTAAGAAGGTTATCTCCCACGCTAAGGAATACGGGTATGTGTTCCAATCCAGTGAGATTTATGATGGACTCAGTGCTGTGTACGACTACGGACAGAACGGCGCCGAGCTGAAGAAGAACATACGCGAATACTGGTGGAAGGCCATGGTGCAGCTCAATGAGAACATTGTGGGCATCGATGCCGCCATCTTTATGCATCCCACCACTTGGAAGGCCTCCGGCCACGTGGATGCCTTCAACGATCCCTTGATAGACAACAAGGATTCCAAAAAACGGTACCGGGCCGATGTGCTCATCGAAGATCATGTAGCCAAAATTGAGGCCAAGATCGAAAAGGAAGTCGCCAAGGCCGAAAAACGATTTGGTGATAGCTTTGATAAAGAACAATTCCTATCCACCAACCCACGTGTGATGGGTTACCAAGAGCAAGCGGATACCATCCTGAAGCGCATGGCAAGATCTTTGGAAAAAGAAGATTTGGCCGATGTAAAAGCTTTGATCGAGGAATTGGAGATTGCCTGTCCCCTTTCTGGATCCAAAAACTGGACCGATGTTAAGCAGTTCAACTTGATGTTCGGCACCAAATTGGGTGCCTCAGCCGAAAATGCCATGGACCTATATCTGCGTCCTGAAACCGCTCAGGGAATTTTTGTCAACTTTTTGAACGTTCAAAAAAGTGGGCGAATGAAGATTCCTTTCGGGATTGCCCAAACCGGAAAGGCATTCCGTAACGAGATTGTGGCCCGCCAGTTTATCTTCCGTATGCGGGAGTTCGAACAGATGGAGATGCAGTTCTTCATCAAACCGGGCACCCAAATGGAATGGTATGAAGCTTGGAAGGAAAAACGAATGAAGTGGCACCTGTCCTTGGGCATGGGAGCCGACAATTATCGTTTCCACGACCATGAAAAATTGGCCCACTACGCCGATGCGGCCGCCGATATTGAATTCAAGTTCCCATTTGGGTTCAAGGAGTTGGAAGGGATCCACTCCCGAACCGATTTCGATTTGGCCAACCATGAAAAATACTCCGGTAAAAAACTACAATATTTCGACCCAGAACTAAACGAAAGCTATGTGCCCTACGTGCTGGAGACTTCCATTGGTTTGGATCGTATGTTCTTGGCCGTTTTCTCCAACTCGTTACAGGAAGAAGAGCTGGACAATGGCACTACCCGTACCGTGTTGAAAATTCCAGCGGTTTTGGCACCCAACAAAGTTGCGGTGCTTCCACTATTGAAACGTGATGGACTGCCTGAAGTTGCGCAAAAATTGGTGGATGAACTGAAATGGGATTTCAATGTGGATTACGATGAGAAGGATGCCGTTGGCCGTCGTTACCGTCGTCAAGATGCTGCAGGAACTCCATTCTGTGTCACGATTGACCATCAAACCTTGGAAGACGATACGGTAACCATTCGACATCGGGATACCATGGACCAACAACGTGTAAAACTTTCAGAGGTGAAGGACATCATCTCCAAAGAAGTGGATATGCGTTATTGGTTACAGAAAATCTAGAACAACCCGGTAATTTCCCCGTCGTCGTTGATGTCGATGTTCTCGGAAGCTGGATGCGCCGGCAATCCGGGCATACGCATGATGTCTCCCGTAATGGGAATAAGGAAACCAGCACCTACCGCTATTTCAATCTCACGCACCGTGATGATAAAATCTTTGGGCCTTCCCAATAAATTGGGATTGTCCGAAAGGGATTTTTGGGTTTTGGCGATACAAACAGGCAATCCATCGAGACCGAGGTCGGTTATTTTTCGCAAGTTGGCCTTTGCTTTTGGGGTATAATCCACATATTCGGCACCATAAATTTCAGTGGCAATGGTGGCGATTTTTTCCTGTACGCTCATCTTCCAATCGTAAAGGGGTTTAAAGTCAGAGGTATGGGATTCCACTACATCGATTACATGCTGGGCCAGTTCCAACGCCCCTCCTCCGCCTTTGGCCCATACTTCGGCCAGGGCAACACGAATACCTTTGGATGCGGCCAGATCTTTGATCACCTGGATTTCCTCATCGGTGTCCGATACAAATCGATTAATGGAAATAATAGGGGTCACGTGGAACTTGGTAATGTTCTCCAAATGCTTTTCCAAATTGGGTAATCCCTTTTTCAAGGCTTCCACGTTGGGTTCGGTCAATGTTTTTAAGTCGGCACCCCCATGATATTTTAAAGCGCGGATTGTGGTAGTGAGTACCACGGCCTTCGGTTTCAGTCCAGCACTTTGGCATTTGATGTCGAAGAATTTTTCGGCCCCCAAATCAAAACCGAAACCCGCTTCGGTCACTGTAAAATCGGAATGGCTCATGCCCATCAACGTTGCTAAAACAGAGTTGGTCCCTTGGGCAATATTGGCAAAAGGCCCCCCATGGATTATGGCCGGATTCCCCTCAATGGTCTGCACCAAGTTGGGTTTAATGGCATCCTTCAGCAATGCGGCCATGGCTCCTTCCGCCTTCAAATCTCTGGCATAAATGGGTTTCTTGTCGTAGGTGTACCCCACAAAAATACGACCCAACCGTTCCTTCAGATCGGTCATGCTTTCGGCCAAACAAAGGATGGCCATGATTTCGGAGGCCGCTGTAATGTCAAATCCGGTTTCGCGTGGCACTCCAGAAGTGGTCCCTCCCAATCCTACGATCACATGGCGAAGCGAACGGTCGTTCATGTCCATGACCCGTTTCCAACCGATGGTTCTGGGATCTAGGAGTAGGGTGTTGGTCTTACTTTGAATATTGTTGTCGATAATGGCAGCCAACAGGTTGTGTGCTTTTTCAATGGCTGAAAAATCCCCTGTAAAATGCAGGTTGATGTCCTCCATGGGCAGTACCTGCGAATAACCGCCGCCCGTTGCGCCTCCTTTTATCCCGAAAACCGGGCCCAGGGAGGGTTCACGAAGCACCACCGTGGTCTTTTTGCCCAAGCGGTTCAAACCTTCGGACAAGCCGATGGACATGGTGGTCTTGCCTTCACCGGCCGGTGTGGGCGATATGGCGGACACCAAGATCAGGTTGCTTTGCTCCGCTTTTTTCCGGTCGATGGTGTTCAAGGGCAATTTCGCCTTGTATTTCCCGAACATCTCAATGTTGTCGGGGTTTATTCCAAATTTTTCGGCAATGGTGGCAATGTGTTGTAGCGTAACGCCTTTGGCGATTTGCAAGTCGGTCATAGTGAAGCATTTTTATGTCCGCAGGTAACAAGTCGTACTACCATGGAACTAGCTTACAAGATACTCAAATTGGAACAGTATTCCCATGACAATTGTCCTTGGGATTTTATTCGATACGTTTTCCTTGGGTAGTGAACGAAAGACCTTGTTGTCCGGAGGTAGAAATCATCACTCCCTCAAAATAAGGTTCGTGGGAAGTGGGTTTCATAGTCCAATGGAACAAAAAGTTGGCCCCGGTTCCCCCAGAACGGTCCTTTTCGTCAATCACGATTTCCACGGTTTCCATGGGTTTGATGAAGATGGGAAAATCAAAATAGGTGCGGATGGCATTTCCTTTGGTGTCAAAATATTCCGCCTTGTGGATGTAAATCGTGTCCCGTAGGTTGGTGTTCCGCATGCTGATGGTACTGGTGAGGTTGTGGGTGCGGTGTTCCGTTTCGCTGTAGATTTCCGAGTACACCGACAAATAGGAAGTGCCCGACACCAACGAATCGGTTGCAGAAAGGGTTGCCTTTCGGTTGTTCCAATTTACGGGGTCTACAGAGCTTACTGCTTTGGGTGCCTGTTCGGTGCAAGCGGCCAGGGCAATTACTAGTACAAACGGAAAGAGGTGCTTCATCATGGCATTGTGGAATAGGATTTCTAAGATACGGATATCATGGCAAAACCGCGAGATCAGGTCAACCACAATTTCAATTCCTCAAAAAGCTCCTCGTTGGCGGAGTAAATTCCGTTGAACTCCGAGATCAAGTAGAGGTCGTTCCCGTGGGCAAACTTGAAACGGATGGGGGCCCAAGTGGTGCCCATGCCACGTGTTTGAAGGGTACTGAACGTACCATCGTAGCCGTGGTACAATTGCTCGATTTCATTTTTGGGAATGTTGAACTGTACCTCTTCGTCATGAAAAATATCGTAACCCACAAAGTTGATGCCACTAGCATTGAAGGTCACCGAGCCCTTGAAACGAAAGGGTGGTGGGGCCAGCATAATATGGGATTGGATCCAATCCAGCCAGGTGCGGTGCCTGAAATCATTTTTAAAGATCAAAAAGCTGTTCTTTACCACCATGGTCCTGCATTTAGGCATTACTACCTTAAAATTAGGACATTATTGTGGCTTAACCTGCGGCTTTCTGTTCTTTTCGATACAATAAAAAGGAATAGATGACCGGAATCAGGGCGATGACCACGGTGATGCCCATGAACACCATAAAATTGAGTTTGGCATCCAAAATCAAACTGCAAATAATGGCCAACAATCCGCCCACGAACCAGATCTTGCCCCCCAATTTGTGGGTGGCTTTCCAAATGGATTCGCTTTCGAGGGTCCACGGGGTGCGGATACCGATAAAATAGTTGGCCTTTATGGTCTTGAAGTAGTTGCCCAAAACCACGTACAAAGCGCCAACGATCATAAAAATGATGTTCGGGTTGCCCAAGCTACCGCTTTTGGTGGCATGGATAATAAACAGGGCCAAGGCCGACATGAACAGGGTAAGGATCAATTTGAGGTCGTGGTATTTGTTCCCCATTTTTTGGATTTGTTTTTTTGGGTCGATGTAGGGCACGACCGATAGGATCACATAGATCAACAAGGGCAACAGTATGGGGATCATGATCAGTTCCGACTTGTCGCCGTAGCGGTCCACCTCTCCCTTAATGTTATAATGCAAGGGCACTTCGGCGGGCAGTTGGTTCCACACATAGGCCAAATATAGAAAGGGGAGGAGCACAATACCGATCAGCGGGAGTTCCTTTTTTAGTTTCATAATTACTTCTTTAAGGTTAGTATCCAGTTGAGCAAATCTTCCAAAATGGTGGTGTTGAGGGAGTATTCCACAAACTGCCCCTTTTTTTCGCTGGTGACCAGATCGGCTTGGCGCAGAATGTCCAAGTGGTGCGAAATACTAGGTTTGGAAATGTTGAACCGTTCGGCGATCTCCCCCGCGTTCATGTCCTTTTCCTTGAGCAGTTCCACGATCTGCCTGCGCGTTTCATCATTCAGGGCCTTGAACAGCGAATTCATGCTTTTAGTTATTTAGATAAATATCTAAATATTAATTGAAATATACAAGTGAGTATGGGATAAAAGGTTTAGGGTGAAGGGTTTTTTTGGTAAAAGGCAATGGGTAAAGGGTGAATGGGTCATGCGGAACTCTTCCGTCATGCTGAACTCCTGCCTGCCGGCAGGCATGGTGTTTCAGCATCCCATGTTTATGATGCACTGGGTAGGACCCTGAACTGAATTCAGGGTGACGAAGTGTCCCCTTATTGAAAATTGAGTTTAGCCGTCATGCTGAACTCGTTTCAGCATCTCATGCTTAAGGTGCACTGGGTGGGACCCTGAACTAAATTCAGGGTGACGCTACAAAATGCTAAAATGGGTGTACTTAAACTTGTTATATTTTCCCAAATCAATCTCGTTATTGGTTGGATCGTCTGGGGAATAAAAAACAGTAACATTCTTGCCAACACACCCTTCGGTACCATCATCACATTTAAAATAATGGCAAGATGCTGTACCTTTAAACTGAATGCCATTAACCGTAAAGACATAGTCCAAATAGTAGGTGTTATTGCTGAATGAAAAATCGGTTACAACACCACTGGTCTGTTCAAGATTCTCAACCAACTTTTTGGTTTGAAAGTGCTGGTAAGTCAAACCACCGAGAAATACTAAAATGACTATTCCTATAACGATTGTATTTTTTCCACTTTTCCCCATGGTGTTATCCTAAGAATACTCAATCAAATCCCTCACTAAAAAATTCTTCCAAGGTCATATCAAAAGCCTGTGCAATTTTCAGTAGGCTTGTGTATTGAATATCGGTGCCTGTTTCGTATCGACCATATTGTGCTCGTGGAATCCCTTTTTCAAAGGCAAAATTTTCGTAACTACTGTATCCTTTTTGGATTCGTAGTGACTTGATTCGATTCGCCAGTTTCTTGATTTCTTTCGATTTATCCATAAGGTAAAGAAATCATTAGCACCATCAATTAATTACTACTAATTAGTAGCTTTTTAAAAATTGTTTTATAACTTTAGATATAACCAAATCTTCCGGACTATGAATGAATCCCAAATCACTGAATTCAATGCATGGATCAAAGATTGCTGTGGTACGCCCGAAGTGTTGGGCCACTACCTAGATCTGGCTGTGGAAATGTTGTTTTATGTGGAGCAGGGCACTTTTGAGCAACAGGAACTGCAGGATGTTGTAACTGTGTTGATTGAAATTAAAAGAATATTGAGTTTTTAAATACTTTAATAATCAAAAGCCGATACAGCTTCATTTATAGAAAGAAGATGCTCATGGATTCAATATTCCTTTTCATTAGATTCAGGAATTGAGTTCAAATCTTTGATAGCATTTTCCAATCCCTCAATTTTATAGATTTCTTGCAATGATTTTTTTGGATAACTTTTATTTTGATTCAACTTGATTGCATCAAGTAAAATACTATTTGCTTTTTCAAAATTCTTTTCAATATAGTAAGCAAATTCTCCTCGCATACAATTGAGTATGTCCTCAGCCTTTATATCTGAACTGGAAGCCATAGAATCAATTAATTTTTTAAGGGTATTAATGTCATATGAATCAACTTTCTTTTTTCTAATTATGCTTACAAAGTAAGAATGTATATGATATATGTTTGTTTGTCTTTTTTCATAATTCTGTTGCGCTAATTCCAAAGCTTCATCATATTTACCCAATGAAAGATAAATATTCACAATTTCTCTTTTAGTTCTTGAATGTTCTGGATAGGAATTAAGAGCTTTAAAATAATATTCCAAAGCTTTCTCTCGGTTTCCTTTATTTCTATAATAAAATCCTAACAAAAAATAATAGTCGAGATTATCTGTTTCATTTTTAAAGAACGATATATGATCAAAGAAGCTTTCATTTTTTGTTCGAGCATATGCCAAAGTAAGCCTGTATTTTGTTTCCCAAATAATTTGTTGGTCAAAATTCTTGTTCTCTAATAACTCTAAACATATTTTGATTACATAATTATAATTTCCTTTATCATACTCTTTTATTACATTCTTGATTATTAGTGAGGGAATAAAGTATTTCTTAGGAATTTTAACTTCTTCTTCAAGCATGCGCTGAAGAGTTATCATAAACTCTGAATAATCATCTTTGATTATTTCATCTAAATCTTGATGCAGTAGCTCCTTGGTAACTGAATTTAACCGATCCTTAAAATTAGATTCAAGTTTGATTTTAGATCTATTTATATAATCTGATAATGTTGGATTTAATTTTACATATTCATATCCACCAAATACAAAATTGAATAATGAGAGATCGAAAAGCTTTTGCAATGCTGATGATGTATTGTCATTATCTCCAAACACCTTATTGATTAATTCTAAACTAAAAATTTCATTGCTCGAAAGTAGTATTGCTAATTGGTAAGCAGTAGGAGTTTCTTTTAAATGATTCAATATAGTGCTACTAAATCTATCTGAATATTCAATTATATCAACAATATTCTTTTTCGCCTCAATTGGGTTTATTTCAATCAAATTAACCGCATAAATAATTTGCGACGGTATACCATTAAGATTTTTAATGAAAAACTCCTTGTCCTCTCGGCTAATATTTTCAAGTTGATAGATATTAAGCAATTTTAAGAAAAGATTTTTAGTCTCTTGTTTTGATAACTCTGGAATTCTGTAAACCAAAGATTTCCTTTCTTTTTTTAAAAGAACTTCATTTGGTCGGTATTTGGAAATTAAACAAAGCACTAGATTATTATTAAACAAATCATTGTTAACCAATTCTTTAAACCAATCTACAATAGTGCCATTTGGTAAAATAATGCTCCCTTCATCAACAACAAAAATCAATTCTTTATAATCCATAAATTGTTTCACCAAATCAATTGTAATATTGATTTTTTCTGCAATACCAATGCTTGAAAAGTCATAATTCGTAACTTCTTGATTTTTGCTTATAGAATTTAATTTATAGATGAAATTTTCAATACTTTCTTTAGCATCAATTGTAATTGTAGTTGGAGTGTCTAGATAATCAGTTAATTTATATTTTCTTAATGCATTTTTTAGAAAAGTCCTTCTGCCAATTCCTTCGAAATAATTATAAGCAATTATATAGGTTGGAGTCCAATTATCAAGGTTATTTATTTCATTTTCAAATTTTTCCATCTCAGAGTTTCTCCCAACAAAATTTTTTTCAATTTCTTGATTAAATCTGTTTTTTTTGAAGCTAACCTCCTTTAATGCTTGCTTTACTTTCTTTAAAATTACAACCTCATTATTTATATATTTCAAATTGTATGGTTTAGCAATCCATTTTGGAATTCTTTCATCTAAATGAGTGATTTTTTTATCAATAATTATTGGAATAATTCTATCAAGAAATTCGTTGTTTAAGTTTTCCTTCGCTTTTTGAATTTCTTTCTTTACCCATGATGAATTCAGTGATTCTTCCGAAATAAATAGCACAAAAATGTCCGAGCTATCCAATTCATTGAAAATCTCATTAAGTGTTTTTCTTCCAGGTTCAAAAGAGATTTCATCCAGTACACAGTTCTTATTACCAAGTTGATTGGCAACTTTTCGTACAATTTCTTTGTCCTTACTACTATGAGATAAAAATGCTTTAGCCATAATTCTTATTGTCTGTTTCTGAAATTGCGATTCTCTTTAAAAGTAGGAGAGCCTCATTTTTTAAAATTAGAAGCTATCCAGGATTAAACATACTTCAATGGTTTATTTTAATAGTTTTTAACTTTCATGTGGAAATACTAAGTAAAAAGTCACAAAAGGCTTAAAATTATTATAGAAATTAAGATTTTAATTTTTAATAATTTATACATTTCTTTTTTCGACTTAAAAAGTGCAATTGCAAAAATTTAAATCCTAATATTTATCTTAATCCATACAACACCTTCCCAGCCTCTTCATACTTGTCCCCAGCATTCCAAAACAGTTTGTCCGGGGTGTTGGCGATCAACCGCCCAGTGTACACATACCCCTGGTAAAATTTTAAGAGGTAGCCATAGTCCAAAGAGTCGGCCTCATCGCTGGCCTGGTGATAGTATTTAAAGATTTCGTCGTTAAAACTGCTGAACCCGGTGGAGTAGGTAGGTGCAGGAATTCCCTTTTGGGCAAAACTCACGTTGTCGCTGCGATCGAACAAGCCTTGTTCTGGTGCCGGGTCGCCAATGGCCTTTAGGCCAAAAGTGGATGCACCCTTTTCAATCAACGATTGGGCCGAGGTTCGTTCCAAACCGATAATGGTGGCCAAAAAAGTATCGTTATACCCACCGCCATCGGTGTTAAAACAATACGACATTTGATCGAGCGGGATTACAGGATGCTCTGCATAGTATTGGCTGCCCAACAGGCCCATTTCCTCTGCCGTGAACAGAATGAATAACGCCGATCGCTTGGTGGGGTATTTGTTCAGGTTCTCCAACATGGACAATACGGCGGTGACCCCAATAGCATTGTCGCGCGCCCCATTGTAGATGCTATCGCCTGCGGCATTGGGTTGGCCGATGCCCACATGATCATAGTGGGCGGAGTAGATCACATATTCATTTTTTAATTGCGGGTCCGTACCTTCCAAAATTCCTACAACGTTTTGGGTGTGCAGGGTGGTCTTGGACTGCCCATCCGATTTTAAGGTGTAGGATAACTGCATATCCGGTGTAAACGTGGGATCGCCCGATTTGGTGTTTACCCAAAGATGGGGCATTTCCGAAGTTTCACTGGTATCATCGGTATCTTTTACCGTGGTGCGGCCACCGATGTAATGTTTCAAACGGCTCCACATGGCTTCATCAAACTGCACGAGTTCCACAAGTCCCTTGGCGCCCTTTGCCTTGGCGCGCTCCAACTTTTGTCGGGTACTTCGGAACATTTGGCCTGGATCTTCCCCGGCGGCACTGCCTCCCAGTTCGACCACAATTTTCCCAGCAACCGTCATGCGATTGAAATCCTCTTCCGAGCCGTAGCCCAAGAACACGGCTTCCCCGGATTCGTCGACTGCGGGTAGTGCAAAAGCAGCCTTCAAGGGATAGGCAGTTCCATTTAAACTGATTTCGATGTATTCGGGTGCTCCTGTTTTCACGAGATCAAACTTTTGGTAGTAAGAATCCGTGCCTGGAATGGGTTGGGCACCATTGCTTCGCAGTTCGTTGGCCAAATAGCTGGCAGCGATTTTGTTGCCGCGGGTTCCAGTGGCCCTACCTTCCAACAGGTCGTCCGCTAAAAAATAAATATGGCTTTTAATAGTGTTCACGTTTACGGTGGCTGCGGCTTTTTCTTGGTCCGTTTGTGCAGATAGCATGCCGACCATTAAGAACGCAATGCATAGGGAAACTAATTTTTTCATCGAATGTTTGTTTGGTTTTGGATAGGTATTGCTGTTTTTAAAGATAGCCAAAAAGCTTATTGGCCGGCAGGAACATTTCCTTGTTCATTTAAAATGCCCTCCATTTTTAAATGGGTGATCACTGGTTTTTTGGCCATGCGCACCAAGGTCACATGATCAAATGCCATGGAATCCTGGGGGTTTTGACTGCCACCCGTAGTACCCAAAATGGTATAGCTACGCCCTTTCCGTATTTGGTTGGAAAAGGAATGAAAATGCCCATTGATCACGGTATAGTCACGATCGGCCAAGAGGTCTTCCAAGGGTCCCAGCCCCTTTTCGTCCTCGCGCATCCACAGGGGCTTGTGCATGAGCACGAAGGTCCATTTAACATTGGGGTATTTTTTCAGCACTTCGGCATAATAGTCGAGTTGGGCGTTGCTCATGCCGCCTATCCTGCGTTCCGGCATGTGGTAGTATTCGGAGTCTTCGTACGTGCCCTCGATTTCCCCATCAATGATCTTTAGGGCAATGGCGCGGGCCTCATAAATTTCGATCATGCGCTGTTCTTCATAATCCTCGGAGTCCATCATCAGGAAAAGCACATTGTCGTACACAAAATGGTAGTACCGTGGACCAAAGCGGTTTTTCCAAAATTCCCGCATGGTGGGATTGGTCAAATCGTGGTTGCCCCCCAAATGGAAAAAGGGCATGTTCAGTTTGGCCGTGCGATCGTCAAAGGAATCCCATTCCTTGGCCAATTGTAAGGTATCCTCGGTGCCCCCATCAATAAGATCGCCCACGCTGAGTACAAAAGTGGGGTCGAGTAGGTTGAGTTGTTGTACCGCCGTGGCGTAGACCCCTTCGCGTTCCCCACCGTTGAGGTCAGAAATAATGGCAAAAGTGAAATCGTCCTCCGTGGGTTCAAATTCGTTGGCCGTCCAAGGGGTGGGTCCTTCGGAAATGTCGTGAACAAAAAGGGGCGGAACAGGTTCGGGTGTTTGCTGTTTACAACTGATGAATGCTAGGACAGCCAACCAAAAAAGAAAATTGATTTTCATGAGTGTTATTTTTTACGGTAATCCAGTGCAGGTTTTCTATCGCCGAGGAGGGCTTCGTATTTAAAATCGGGGCCTCTTCGTGCGTTGAATTCGGCTTTTACCTGCTCCAACAGTTTGGGATTTTTAAATAGGTCCATCGCGGTGAGTGCCATGGTCTTGGCGGCCACCATCATTCCCTTAAAACCGATATCGGTACCTCCTGCTGCAACCGCTTGCCAGCTATGTGCAGGGGTGCCGGGTACCCAAGTGGCGGTGGTAACCGCTCCAGTCGGGGTGTTCCAACTTACATCCCCCGTATCGGCTGATGCTTTGCCATAGGTAAACTCCATCGGCTGGATTTGCCCTGCACTTTCAATGGGCTTGGGTGTGCCCAAGGTTTTCTGGATCTCCTCGGCAAATGCAACGTCTTCCGGGGTGTACGCCACGCCGCCCACTATGGTCATGTTGGCGTGCATTAACTTTTCGAGCGCTTCATTGGGCAACCGTTCGTAGGTGCCCCCGATGATTTCGTAGGTCATCTCGGTCTCGGTTCCGATAGCGGCACCTTGGGCCGCTTTCACCACGCGGTCCCAAACGGCTTTTACCTCCAATCGGTTGGAATGGCGGATCACATAATACACTTCGGCTTCTTTGGGCACAATGTTGGGAGCATCCCCACCTTTGGTGATCACATAATGGATACGGGTTGGTTCCGTGGTGTGTTCCCGTAGCATGTTCACCAAATCGTTCATTCCTTCCACACCATCCAATGCCGATCTACCCAGCTCAGGGGCCATGGCCGCATGGGACGATTTGCCTGTAAATCGGAATTTTCCCGAAATCGTGGCCAAGTTGGTGCTGGGGTTGGCCGTGTTTTTGTCCCCGGCATGCCAGGATACAATGGCATCCACATCATCAAAAAGCCCGGCCCGTACCATGTATACTTTTCCGGAACCGCCTTCTTCGGCAGGCGTCCCATAAAAACGGATGGTCCCCGATTTCCCGGTTGATTTTAGGTAGTCTTTGGCTGCAATGGCAGCAGCCAACGATCCTGTCCCGAACAAGTGGTGGCCACACGCCTGGCCCGGGGCACCCACTACCCGCTCCTTGCGAAAGGGAACCGCATCCTGTGACATGCCCGGCAAAGCATCAAACTCCCCAAGCACCCCGATTACCGGACTGCCGGAACCATAGGTGGCCGTAAAGGCCGTTGGGATGCCAGCAATGCCTTTTTGAATGGTAAACCCTTCTTTGGCTAGTTCGTCCTGTAATAGGGCAGAACTGTTTTCTTCCAGATAGCCCAGTTCCGGATTTTCCCAAAGGTCCTTGGCGATGGTAGTGTAGTGGTCTTTTTTGGCATCGAGCTGATCCATGAGCTGTTTCTTGTCTTTTTGGGCAAAGCCAAATGTGGAAACAAGTGCAAAGACTGTGGTGAACAATACAAGGTTTTTCATTGTTGAAGTGGTGTTGAGGTTGGTTTGTTATTGAGTTGGTGGTCGGGATAAATCTATCGCAATCCTCTCAAAGATAACATTTCTAACCCATTGATATAAACCTTCATCCCCAAAGGGGATGGTGAAATTGGAACGGGGAATTATTTGGGACGTATGGGAATCCAGAAGGTTTCTTCGGATTCGGTGTGTTCGCCTTTGTATTGGTCCCCCATTAAGGCAAAATAGGGTCGGTCGTCCATTTCATATTTGGAATTGGGGAGCCAATCTCCATAAATATATTGAAAGGTTGCCATGGCATCACTGGGTCTTCCTTTGTAGTTGAAAACGGCATAAACTCCTTTGGGAATCACCAACGTTTCCAGGCCTTCTGGAATTTGGCCATAATCCCTTACGGCAATGGCGGCCCATTTTTCAAAAGTTCGTTTTGGATCAAATTGATGGAAAAAAGATGTTTCCGGATAAATGTCCACAGCATAGGTATCGGCATTGACCTTATTCTTGATTTCCTTGATGCGTGGTGCAAAGCTTTTCCACAATGCAAGGGTTTCGTCCTTGGCAAAGGATGTAATCTTTTTTTGACCAATCAATTTGGTTTCGGGCAGCGTTCGGATTATTGGTTTTAGCACTTGAGAATTTGTTAACAATTGGAAATTACTCTATTCCAAATTTGTTCATGGCTTCTGTGCGGATGTTCTCGGGAGCTATGTTTACTCCTGGTTGGGTGCCAAATATTTGATAACCGAATTCAACGCCATAAATCCTATCGATCAGCAATTTAACAGGGGTAGGTTTCAGTTCTTTCTTTTTCACGGCATTCAGAATAATAGGAAGGTATCGTTTCATGGTTTCAATGTCAGAATGTTGGATGACTAGCCACATAATGTGGGCGTACTTGTCACCAACCCTACTTTTTCCAATATAATCTCCATGGGTTTGGAATATAGAATCAATGGCTTTCATGTTTTGATGGGACATCGCTATCATTTTCTCGTCTGATGCCAATTGTTTCCGGACACTTTGATCTTTTTCTTCCAACTGGGCCATTAATCGCGTCAAAGACTCATCCAAGTTATTCTGTTTGATGTAGGTATCTATATTGAAAGGGGTATTGTCAGCGTTTATGGGACCACAAGATTGAAGAATTTTATCGTAGTCATTTTTAAGACCTGAATATAAACTGGTATCATACTTCAGTTCATCTAACAGTTGACAGCCCTTTTCTTTTTCTGCCATTTTTTCCAATGCCAAAATGATTTTTTCTTCAGGCTCTTGCAATCTATAAAGAGCTATGGCCAGATTCCAGTAATCCAGTGCATTGAAATTTTCCACTTTTCCACCAGTGGCACGTTGGGTGCCTTCCAAACTTACTTTGGCCAATGCCAAATCATAGTCGGTCACGTTTTCTCGTTGAACAACAGTCATGGAAAGCACAGAATTTTCAAATTCTGTAGGATTCCAATTTTGGCAAAAGCCAAGAACAGGAATCAACAATAATGTTGATTTGAAAATTTCACGCATGATGGTTGTGTTTAGGATTTCTTTAAAGATAAGCAATGCTTTGTTGCAACCCGCTAAAAATCATAGCCCAATCGTATGCCAGCAAAGTAATTGCGCCCGTTTCCGGGATAAAAATAGCGCGGTTGAGCACCGCCAAATCCCACAGCGTTGATCAATACGGATTGGGCGTAATTGGTATCGAACACATTATTGATACCGGCATGCAAGCCCAACGAAAAATCAGTTGCTATTTGGGCTCGGTAGCCCAATTTTAAATGAAAAACATGGTACGCCTCGCTGTAGATCGAAGTCGCATCGGTCAACGGAATTTTATCTACAAATTGGTGATTTAGGTTCAGTTGCAGTCCGTTCGAATGCTGTAGATCCAAGCCTGAAGTCAATCGGTGCCTTGGCACCCCGGTCAAAGGATTTCCGGAATAGTCGTTATCACCATCCACAAAATCCACAAAAACATGGTCGCTAAATGTATAGCCCAGATAGGGTGTAATTAGCAGTTGTTTGGACAAATACGTTCGGTATTTTACGTCCAATTCCAATCCTTGGTGTCGGGTTTCCCCGGCATTTTTCCCGATATATTGGTCCTCGCCCACGCGTTGGGCCACCAACAGGTTGTTAATGTCCATGCGATAGAGGGTCCAATCGAGGGTCAACTTTTTGTTCAACCAAGCAAATTGTCCGCCAAGTTCATAATTGGTTCCGGTTTCTTGGGCAATATCCGGATTAATGATACCCTCGGGGGTTAATGATTCCTCCAAACTGGGATTGGAAAAGCCGCGACTGACATTGGCATATAGCTGACCATTGGTCAACGTATACCTTAGTCCGAGATTGGGCAATAGGATGGCGTCAAAATTGCGGGTTGCAGAGGTGTTCGCATCCCCAGCGTTAAACAGGTCTCTGAATTGGTAATGGGTTTTGTTCAGATTAAGACCCAATTGGGCCGAAAATCGGGTTGAAAGCGGGTAGGTCAGTGAACCAAACAGGTTGAACTGCCTTCGGAACTCTGTATTTCGGCTCAGCTGATTTCCTTTCAGACTCCCATTGCCATTGTTTTCGGCATAAAGGTTCTGAAATGTGCCCCAATGGTATTCGTCTTTGTAGAGTTCTGTTCCCAAAACATAAGTGCCGGTACCCCATTGACCCTCAAATTGGCTCCGAAACCCAAATCCGTTGGTGAATTCATCCAAAATATTGAAAGGACGTGGTTCATAGTGGTCCAAATACGTGTAAAAAATACTAGTGGTGTTCTTCAGTTTATCCGAAAATTGATAGGTGTGCGACAACCCTGTGAGCACATAGTTGTTGGCCTCAAAGCCTTGGGCAGCCAACCAGTTGGATGCAGCCCTTGTGGGGTCTTCCTCAAAATCGGTCTGGTTGATGGAACTCGCGATATAGGCCGTGTAATCGATATAATTCAAAACATAGGAGAGGGAACTTTTATCCGCTAGCTGAAATGTAGTGTTCAATAAAACCCCATCACGTTCAAACCGGTTGTTTTGTCGGTACCCGTCCGTTTCAAGATGATTGTAGCTCAAGGAAATTCGAAACTTGTTGTCGTAGTGGGTAAAGGATAGATTGTCCTTCAGCATGTTGTAGGAACCAATGGTGAAGGTATTTATCAAGCGCGTTTCTTCTGTTGAAGGAGCTTTGGTTTCCAGTAAAATGGCACCGCCCAAGTTCGCTCCATAGGCCGACCCTTTTGGACCTTTTATAACCTCAATTGATCCCAAATTCTCAAAATCGTAGGCCTCGATAGTGGAAAACCCTGTGCCGTTGGTTACGGGAATCCCATTAAAATACAGGCGAAGCTTGTCGGTGCCAAAAGGGGTTCGAGCCCCAACACCCCGAATGGTGATTCGGTTGGTGTTCAAGGCACCGGAAAGCATGTACACTCCAGGAATTTGGTTGATGACCGATGCAAAATCCGTGGGATTGAACCGTTCAAACGTAGTTGGGCCAATGGTTGTTGATGCAGTGATGCCAACTGCTTTTTTGGGTACAGAATCTTCCATTAAAATTACTTCTTCCAACTGGGTGATGGAATCCTTCGGGGTTTGCTGGGCCAAAACAAGGAAAGGGAACAGCATGCAAAATAGGGGAACAAAAACTCTCATTAAAGCAGGGTAAAAGCGATTAATTTTTCAAATGTATGGTTTTGCCAAGTCTGGCACTTTCTTTGGCCGCATCCAAGATTTCAACAACCGTCATGTTGTTTTCCAATGCGGAAAGATCATCAGGGTTTAATGTGATGGTGCCACGTACCACAGCGGCAAGGAGTGCAAATGGATCGTTATAGGGATAAGGTCTTTCTTCCAGTTGTGAGATGTCTTCCGAAAAGCCATCGTAGCCTTCTGCCATTCGAACCCGGAGCGTATTTCTGTTATCGGCATAGATGGCTCCGGTTAAACCATAAAGCTCCATGTCTTTTCTGCCAATGGGCCAATTCCAGGAAGGTTCCAAAATCGCTTGGCAATCCTCGTAGGTAAGGATAATTGTGGCATCGTCGTCCACTTTCGGATTGTTTTCCGCTTGGAGCTGCTGGGTCACCGCTGTAACACTAGTGGGTTTCTTGCCTTTTTTAAGCCATGTCATCAAGTTGGCGCCATAACAACCAAAATCCGTCAGTGCACCGCCCCCATTGAGCACAGGGTCTTGCAGCCACTCCAAAAACTCTTCGTTGACCCCAATTTTGACAGGGCCCCGATGTCCGTCGCGGACGATGACCTTTCTGAGCGCACCTATCTGTCCATTATCCAAAAGCTCCTTTGCCCGATGATTGGTGGGGTACCATGTGGTTTCATAATTGGTAAGCAAATGAATATTATGTTTTTGTGCAAGCGCGTTCATTTTCTGGGCGTGATCCAAGCTCACGGCCAATGGTTTTTCTACCATCACATGGATTCCTTTTGGCGCACAGGTCTGAACCACTTCCAAGTGCTCGTAAATGGTTCCGAAAGCGGTGACCGCTTCGGGTTTGGTGGCTGCAATCATCTCCTCCAAACTGTTGTAGACCAAGTCCATGGAAAAGCCATGTTGCGTTGCATAACGTTGTGCCAATTCCCGATTGGGTTCGGCAATGCCCACTATTTTGATGTCGCCAATATCCTCTCTACCCAATATCCAATGCACATGGGTATGGGTAAGACCGGCCACCCCAATTTTAAGGGGTTCGTCTTGCGCAAACGATTGGGAGGTTGTGAAATATAAACAGACCAGAAAAAATAGGGCAAAGCGTGCCATATGGTTTAGTTGATTTGTGCCCTATAAAAATAGGGACTAATTATCAAGTTCTGCCAATAAGGTGGCAGTGTCCTTAATTTCGGCAAACTCATCCTTCAAGTTGGCCAACTCGGTATTAAAAATGATATCGGCACCATACCTTTTGCCATCAATGCCCATTTTATCGAAGGCAGCGGTGGCATCTGAAATCAAGGTCACCTCAAAACCTAAATTAGCTGCCATACGTACCGATGTGGATATGCAATGTTCAATCGTGAGACCCACAATCACCAATTTTGAAATGCCTAGTTGGTGTAATCTGGATTCAAGATTGGTTCCGATAAAAGCACTGTTTACGTCCTTCTCAATAATTGGTTCGTTGACCATGGGTTGTACTGCGGGGTGAATGCCGTTTCCAGGTTTTCCTGGAAAAAGTGGAGATTTTGGATTGGTGGAATTGTGCTTTACATGAAAAATGGTCAAGTTGTTGCTTCGGAACGCGGCCAACACTTCCCCACACTTTTCCTCCGCGTCATGGTTGTTCCGCTCCGTGCCATAATAGGCTGTTTCCGAGAGTCCCGTTTGGATGTCGATCAAAACCAATGCAGTCATAGGCTAAAGGTACGGCAAACATGATGATAGTGCTATATACCTTTTTTCAATGTCCAGATCGATAAATTTGATTTTAGGGAGCGATCTACAATGGCTATTTTTAGACAAAATTTCCAAAGATGAAGATTGTCTCCTATAATGTGAATGGCATAAGGGCCGCCATGAACAAGGGTTTTGTGGATTGGTTACGTTCAGTGGACCCCGATGTGATCTGTCTCCAAGAGACCAAGGCCATGAAAGAGCAGGTGGATACTGCCCTTATTGAGGAGGCAGGTTTTGAGCACCACTATTGGTTCAGTGCACAAAAAAAGGGATACAGTGGCGTGGCCTTGTTGTGTAAAAAGGAACCCGATCATATCGAATATGGTACCGGAATCGATTATATGGATTTTGAGGGAAGGAACATCCGTGCCGATTTTGGCGACTTGTCGGTGATGAGTATGTACTTGCCCTCTGGCACCAACATTGACCGTTTGGACCATAAACTGACGTACATGGCCGATTTTCAGGATTATGCTGATGAATTGCGAAAAGACTGCCCCAATTTGATCGTTTGTGGGGACTATAATATTTGCCACGAAGCCATTGATATCCATGATCCAGTACGGAACAAAAATGTATCGGGGTTTTTGCCCGTGGAGCGGGAGTGGATCGGAAATTTCATCAATAGTGGGTTTATCGACAGTTTTCGACATTTCAACAAAGAGCCCCACAATTATACCTGGTGGACGTACCGTGCCAATGCCAGGGCCAATAACAAGGGCTGGCGTTTGGATTATGGCATGGTGGCCGAACCGTTGGAAGACCGATTGAAGCGATCCGTAATCCTATCCGAGGCCAAACACAGTGACCACTGTCCCATTTTGCTGGAGGTGGAGAATTAACCATAAAATAAGATGCAGTTTTTGGGTTTGATTACCTTTAAGCGTCCTAAATTGTAAAAAATGAAGTACACCAGAATACCACATACCGATATCCGCATCAGTAAAATTTGCCTAGGCACGATGACCTGGGGCAGACAAAATTCGGAAGACGAGGCTCACGAACAAATGGATTATGCCTTGGATCAAGGCGTCAATTTCTTTGATACGGCCGAACTGTATCCCATCCCAGCCAAAAAGGAACTGTATGCGGTTACCGAGGAATTGATCGGAAACTGGTTTAAAAAAACGGGGAACCGCGACCGAGTGGTTCTGGCATCCAAAATTGCGGGTAGAGCCGAGTTCACCAAATTTATTAGAACTACCGGCTTTACCAGGGACTCCATTATTGAAGCCGTGGAAGGCAGTTTAAAGCGATTGCAAACAGATTATATCGACCTGTACCAACTGCATTGGCCCGAACGAAATACCAACTACTTTGGCCAACGCGGGTACAATGCCCATGCCATTGATGTTTGGGAGGATAATATCCATCAGGTTTTGGAAACCCTTCGCGATTTGGTTGCGGAAGGTAAAATTCGACATGTGGGATTATCCAACGAAACCCCTTGGGGCACCATGCGATTTTTGGAAGAGAGCAAGGTACACCAAAGCCTGCCGCGTATGTTGACCATCCAAAATCCATATAATTTGTTGAACCGATTGTTTGAGGTGGGGCTATCTGAAATATCCATGCGCGAAAAAATTGGTCTTTTGGCCTATTCCCCACTCGGTTTTGGAACTTTGAGCGGCAAATACCTTACCGAGATTCCACCACGAAAGGCTAGGGTCACCTTATTTCCAAATTACAACAGGTATAGTGGAGAAACCGCTGTGGAGGCCACCAAGAAATACGCGGAATTGGCCAAGGAACATGGGTTGAGTATGGCCCAAATGGCATTGGCCTTTGTGAACACGCGTCCCTTTGTGACCAGCAACATTATTGGGGCAACGAGCATGGAACAATTAAAGGAAAACATCGAAAGTATCGAAGTGAATCTTTCCGATGAGGTGTTGGAAGGCATCGAGGCCATTCACAAGGCCATTCCGAATCCGGCTCCGTAGTTACTCCAAACTATAGGCACGGTATTCATCGCCCGAAGCAGTGCCCATTTTACCGCCACCACAAGCAATAACGATGTATTGTTTGCCATTGCTTTCATAAGTGATGGGTGTGGCATAGCCTCCTGCTGGGAGTTTGTCCTCCCATAGTTGTTTCCCCGTTTTCATATGGAAGGCACGGATTTTTTCATCCTTGGTGGCGGCAATGAATAGTACCCCACCTTTGGTGATGACCGGTCCGCCATAATTTTCCAATCCAGAAACGGGAACGTTCGGGTCGTCCAAACTTTCTTCATGGCCCAACGGAATTTTCCATAGGTATTCACCGGTGTTCAGGTCTATTGCGTTCAGGGTGCCCCATGGTGGTTTTACTACCGGATAGCCCCTATCATCCTTAAATCGGGCAAAGCTGGAAATGGTATAGGGCACATCGATGGTTACTTTTTCGGTTCGATGGTCTTTGGTCTCTTCCATGCCGGAGAGAAATTCGGTGATGGCAGTAATTTCATCTTCCGAAAGATTGGGCATTCCGGGCATGGCGCCGCGCCCTTTTTGGATAATGGTTTGGATGGAATCCATCGACAATCGAAGATTCACATTTTGAAGTTCCGGTATTCCGGCCAATCCCTGCAGTTCGCCACCATGGCAACGGGCACAATGGATTTGGGTAAGCGACTGTCCAATATTTAGATTACCGTCATCATTTTTAAGTGCTTTCATTTTTATGATCCAAGCCATTTCGTTGGCGTTGACATACATAATTCCGTTACGGGGGTCCAAAGCGGCACCGCCCCATTCGGCACCACCATCTGCCCCTGGATACAAGATGACGCCGGTAGTGTCCATAGGAATGAATTGCCCCTTGGAGGTGATGCTCTTGAACTTTTCCAAAACCGTTGGAGTTTCGTCTGAATCATTGCCCGGTACCAAGTCGTCCACAAAAGCCTTTCGATTGGGCGCATAGAGGTCATCTTCGCGAAGGATTTGCCGCGCGAAGGGTGTCGGCTTCAATGGAAGTGGCTGGGTAGCATAGGATCGTTCCCCCATCAACTTGGAGCTGGGATAGGCTTTCTCTTCAATAGGGAACAAAGGCTCTCCAGTAATACGGTTGAACACAAAAACGTGTCCACTTTTCGTTACTTGGGCCACAGCTGGAATTTCTTCTCCATCGCGATGTATCGTCAATAAGTTGGGAGGAGCCGGAAGGTCCCTATCCCAAGTATCATGGTGCACAAATTGAAAATGCCAAAGACGCTCCCCGTTTTCAGCATTGAGTGCCAGCAGGGAATTGGCAAACAAATTCTCTCCTTCACGGTCACCACCGTACCAATCAAAAGCAGCCGAACCCGTTGGAATATATACAATGCCTCTTTCCGTATCCATGGCCATGCCGGGCCAGCTATTGGCACCACCTACCGTTTTGTAGGCTTCTGCCGGCCAAGTATCATAACCAAATTCTCCAGGTTGGGGAATGGTATGGAAGGTCCAGACAATTTCGCCGGTCAACACATCGTATGCCCGAACATGTCCGGGTGAGGAGCCGGGTCCTTCACCTACACGGGTGCCTTGGACCAGAATGTTTTTGTAGAGTGCCCCTGGAGTGTTGGAGACCACGGAAAGTTTTTGAAGATCTCTGCCCAACCCTTCCCGTAGATCAATGTGGCCTTCCTTCCCAAAAGAAGCAATTGGTTTTCCAGTTTTACTGTCGATGGCAAAAAGTCGGGGACCCGAAGAAAAGAAGATGCGACTGGGCTCCGATCCATCCGTTCTCCAATAATTGAGGCCCCTATTAAGTCCCAAACCGGATTCATCTTTGGTGGATGGTTTAAAAGTCCATATTTCCTCACCGGTTTGGGCATTGACGGCAAACAATTCTATCGCTGCATTAACGCCATACAATAAATCATCGACCATGAGCGGGCTTGTCTGAATCTGGGTGGTCCTACCTTCTTGTAATCCCCCACTTTTGTAGGTCCACGCCAGTTTCAGATTGGCTACGTTAGAGGTGTCAATTTGACCCAGGTTTGAAAAATGGGTGCGTTCCGGATCGCCCAAATAATGTTCCCAAGTGGAAAAATAAGGTTTGTCGGCGGACGTTTTTTCCTTGGAACAAGCAGCGAGCAGCACCAAGAACAGGATAACTGAATGGCGATTCATTGGTTAAGAAGGTTTTTTAAAGATAACCATAAACCTTCAATGGCAATTGTTAGCCAAACAATTGGCTCACCACATCCTCAATTTTGGAAACTTTTTGGACTTGGATGCCTGTATTTTTAAGACCAATTTTATTGCTTTTGGAAACAAAAATGGTGGTGAACCCCAGTTTTTCAGCCTCCAATATGCGTTGGTCCACTCGTTGCACGGGGCGAATTTCACCGGCCAACCCAACTTCAGCCGCAAAACAGATGCCCTTTTCAATGGGAATATCGGCATTGCTCGATAGGATGGCGGCAACCACGGCTAGATCGATGGCAGGATCATCTACGGTAATACCTCCAGTAATGTTCAAGAACACATCTTTGGCAGCCAGCTTGAACCCGGCGCGTTTTTCCAAAACTGCCAAGAGCATGTTCAACCGTTTGGCATTGAATCCGGTCGCAGATCGTTGAGGTGTGCCGTAAACTGCTGTACTCACCAAGGCCTGGATTTCGATGAGCAAAGGGCGCATTCCCTCTACCGTGGCGGCAATTGCTGTGCCGCTGAGGTCCTCTTCATTTTTGGAGATCAACACCTCCGAGGGATTGTTGACCTCGCGAAGGCCACTGCCCTGCATTTCATAAATACCCAGTTCGGCCGTAGATCCAAATCGGTTTTTCAATGAGCGGAGTATACGGTAGACATAGTTGCGGTCGCCTTCAAATTGAAGGACCGTATCAACCATATGTTCCAATATTTTGGGCCCGGCAATGGTACCATCTTTGGTGATGTGTCCCACCAAAATAACAGGCGTATGGCTTTCCTTGGCAAATTTGATGAGTTCGGCGGTACATTCCCGAATTTGGGAAATGCTTCCGGCTGCCGATTCAATATAATCGGAATGCAGTGTTTGAATGGAATCAATGACCACCAAATCGGGTTCTACGGAAGCAATCTGTTGAAAAATATTTTGGGTTTTGGTCTCGGTAAGGATATAGCAGTTTTCACTATTGGGTTGTATGCGGTCGGCTCGCATTTTAATCTGTCGCTGACTTTCCTCGCCGGAAACATAGAGTGTTTTGTACGGTAATTTCAACGCAATTTGTAACAGCAAAGTGCTTTTTCCGATCCCAGGTTCACCTCCCAAAAGGGTAAGCGACCCAGGCACCAGACCACCGCCCAAAACCCGATTGAATTCTTGATCCAGGGTATCGAGGCGCAGTTCCTTTTCCTGGGTAATTTCGGAAACGCGCAGGGGTTTGCTGGCTTGTTTTGCCGCCGAGGCATCGGTTTTCCAACTTCTTTTGTCCTCTTTCTGCACCACTTCTTCCACAATGGTGTTCCACTCTTTGCAGGAGGAGCATTGTCCGACCCATTTGGCATATTGGGTGCCACAGTTTTGGCAAAAGAAAGCAGTTTTGGTCTTGGCCATTTAAATTGGGATAATGGCCTAAAGATATGGATTTAGATGGATGATTTTCTTGGATTATTGGAATTATGGATTCATGGATTTTTCGACAGTTCAATAATTGGAAAGGGCTGTCCAGTTATCCAAACATCTAACAATCCAATGGTCTAATATCCGAAGTCTGCTTTAAGTGCATCGATTTTTTCCAATGCCAGATCCTTGGTCAAAAAGTCGATTTCCTCCATTTGGAAAGCTTTCTCAAACGTCTTGAATGCCTTTTTGGGTTCGCCCATTTGCTCGTAATATTCCCCTTCAAAATAGAAGCCCATCATGGTTTCGGGGAATTCTTTTTTACACAGGTCGGAAAGGGGTTTCAGGGATTCGTAGTCTTCCTTTTTTCGACATGCGGCATAAATGGCCATGATATCGTTGAGTTCCACGGGTTTTCTAAAACCAAACAAATTCTCAATGGTGCTATAACGGTTTTCCAAATAATTGAAGACCGGTTCTTCGGATGTCAAAATCTCTTTTTTGTATTCGTCAGTGCTAATGGGCCTGAAAATCTTAAAGACATTATCGAAGGCTTTGCTGATGCCATAGGCGGCAATGGACACGTGGTCGGCATTGTCATATTCATCAAAATAGTAATGCAAGGATTCCTTGGTGATGGAATTGATACTGTTGTTCATCTGGAGGATACGTTGCCTATCGTCCGATGCTTCCTTTTCCACAATCACATTATAAAAAATCACTTGGTCCAAGGCTGATAATCTTGCAGGGACCCTGCTTTCCATTTCGGTGGCCAACACGGGTGAAATGCTCACATAGGAGTTGAAGAAGGATTTGTCCTTAAAAAGATAATAGTTGCCAAAGTTTGCGGTAATATCGTACCCGACGAACATTTTGAACGGAGCAATATTGTAACTCGTTTCCAAGTACGGAATGATTTCCGTACCCAAGAATTCATAGAACATTTTGCCCTTTTCGGTCGGCAGGCCCGAAACCTCCTCAAAATCGCAGTCGTCCCAACGTAGGTCATTTTTCGCTTGATCGATACCTACGACAATGGCTTGTGGCATGCGGTCAAATCTACTTTGAAACTTCACGTTGGCCACCACAAGGTCGAACAGGTACTCGGCATCGAGCACCACAATCAAGGGGTATGCTTTCTCTTCGGAATAATCTTCGGGGAAATAATAGGAAACATCCCGTCTTTCCTGCAGTTTGAAGGATTCAAATATTTCCTTTTTGACTTGTGCGCCAAGGTTCAAGCCTATCAAGCCTATCATTACAACTAATAGACGATTTTTCATTGGTTAAGATTTAGGTGGTCGGGGTCTACCGGTTCCTATTCAATAACGGCAATACAATGAAGGATATTGTGCCGAAGATGACGACCATCAGTGTCTGGGCAATCCACATGATCCAACCAAAAGCATCACCTGAAACCGAACTGATTCCATAGATTCCCAAAGCGGCGCTGACGGCAATGGGGTACAGGCCAATTCCACCATTGGTGGTGGACATGGCAAAGGCCCCTGCCACAAAGGCAACCAGCAGTTGGCTCAATGAAAGTGAGGTGGTTTCGGCCACCGTGTGTTTAATGACCCAAAACATGCCGATATAGGCTACCCAAATGAAGAGGGTATGTAGTATGAACGGCCATTTTTTCTTCATTTTAAAAATGCTGAGGACCCCGTCCAAAAGACCGTTCAAGAACGATTTCAATTTCTGGGCCAATGGCGACTTGGATTTTCTGATGATATAGGTTCCAATAAACAAACCGCTAATTCCCACCACCAGTATTCCGATAGCACCAATGAGGTTTACCCCTTTCTCTTCCAAAAAGCCCAAAATAATATCCGTTTGAAGAACCAAGGTGATCAAAATGACGGATAACAACATCAATAGGTCGATGACCCTTTCGGTTACAATGGTGCCAAAGCCTTTTTCGAATGGGACTTTTTCATAAGTGGCCAACGCAGTAGCCCTTAAAAATTCCCCCGATCTTGGAATTCCCAAATTGGCAAAATAGGAAATGAGCACGATCAAGATACTATTGATGAGTTTTGGCCTGTACCCCATGGGTTCGAGCAGATAGCGCCAGCGGATTGCGCGGGAAATATGGCTAAGGATGGCGATCAAAACCGATAGGGTCACCCAAAATGGGCTGGCATTGGAAATGTAATGAATGATTTGTTGCCGGTCTTCCGGTGTGGTGGCATCGTAGGAATACCAGACCAAGAAGAGCCCAAAGGCTATGGGGACAAATATTTTCAGGAATTTTTTGAGGGATTTGCCCAAGATCAGTTGAGTAGATTGGTGGCTTCGTTGGGGAAGACCAATGCTGGATTGAAGGTTTTAGCCTCCTCGATGTGCATCCAGGCATAGGTGATCAAGATCAAAACGTCGCCTACGGCCACTTTTCGGGCGGCAGCTCCGTTAAGGGTAAGTTCTCCGGAACCTCTCGGTCCTGGAATGGCATAGGTCTCCAATCGTTCCCCGTTGTTGTTGTTCACGATCTGTACCTTTTCACCCCGGATTATGTTGGCGGCATCCATCAGGTCTTCGTCAATGGTGATGCTTCCAATATAATTAAGGTCGGCGCCGGTCACCTTTACCCTATGAATTTTAGATTTTACAACTTCTACTTGCATGGTGCAAAATTATCAATTCAATCTTAGATTATCAATTAAGCGCACTCCGTCTGCATAAACGGCGATGAACGCCCTGTATTTTTGGTTCTCCTGTTTTTTTAACATGGGGGTCAAGGTGGCCTCGTCGGCAATCTCGAAATACTCCAGGTCAAAAATGGGATGGTTGTTAAACGCTGTTTTTACCCAATCCGCTATGTTTGTAGCACTTTCCGTGCCAAATTTGGCTTTTGCACCCTGCAAGGTACCAAAGATAAATTTGGCTTCTTCCCTAGTCGGTTTGGAGAGTCTTTCATTACGGGAACTCATGGCCAAACCATGGGGTTCTCTTTCAATGGGACAACCAACAATTGTATAAGGCAGTTTTTTGAGCTCCACCATTTTACGAATGATCTGCAATTGCTGGAAATCCTTTTCACCAAAATAGGCCTTGTTGGGCTCCACGGTTTTGAGCAACAATTCCACGATAGTGCCCACCCCATCAAAATGCCCTGTACGGAACTCTCCTTCCATCACCTTGTCCAGCCCATCGAATTCATAAGACTGCGATTTCACGTTGTTGTCGTATATCTCTTCCACTGTGGGTGCGAAAACCACAATTTTATCCGATACCTTTTTTAATAGCTCGATATCTTTTTCGAGGCTTCTTGGATATTTTTCCAGGTCGTCCTTTTTATCGAATTGGGTGGGGTTAACAAAAATACTGACCACCACCACATCATTTTCCGAAAGCGCCCTTTTTACCAAGGAGAGATGACCCGTGTGTAACGCGCCCATAGTGGGCACCAGGCCAATTGTGAGATTTTGGCCACGTTGATTTTCAAGGTGGGAAACCAGCTCTTTTTTATGGTGAAATAGGTGCATATCCAAAATTAAAAGCGTGCAAAAATACTATAAATACTGGTAATCAGCATAATTTTTGTACTTTTGCAGCTACGTTTTTCAGATAAACAAAAGAAAGTGTTTATGAATGGCAAAAAGATATTGTTTGTATCTTCCGAATTAGTTCCTTACCTCCCAGAGAATCCAGTTTCCTTAATGTCCTACGAAGCACCACGAATGGTGAACAGTAACGGGGGGCAGATACGCATTTTTATGCCGCGTTATGGGAACATCAATGAAAGAAGGCATCAATTGCATGAAGTGATCCGTTTATCGGGAATGAACCTGGTGATCAACGACATGGATATGCCCTTGATCATAAAGGTGGCTTCCATTCCAAGGGAGCGTATCCAGGTCTACTTTATAGATAACGAAGAATATTTTAAGAGAAAGTCAACCTTTAAGGACTCCGAAGGAAACCTGTTTCCCGATAATGATGAGCGGGCCATCTTTTTTGCCAAAGGCGTGGTGGAAACCGTTAAAAAATTGAACTGGTCGCCTGACATCATCCACGTGCATGGCTGGATGGCATCCCTTTTACCCTTGTACCTTCGTAACTATTATGTCGATGAACCTTTGTTTGCGGAAAGCAAGATCGTAACCTCGGTATATGGCAAAGGATACGAAGGCGAGTTGGACAGCGAGATGATCAACAAAATTGCTTTTGATGGGATCGAAAAGGAAACCATTTCCGCCTTATCCCATCCCGACTATAATAATTTGTTAAAGGTTGCAGTAGATCATTCCGATGCGGTTATTTTAGCCGCGGAAGACCTGTCGGACGACCTTAAACAGCACATCGACAAACTTTCCAAACCGGTATTGCCCTATGTTTCATTGCAAGAGGCTGAAGAGGCTTACCTTAATTTCTATAAAACAGAGGTTTTAAAATAAATTGAATGAGATTGTCCAAGATCATTAAAGTTTCAACCTTGGTTGGAGCTTTGTTTCTACTGATAACTTCTTGTGAGGAGGAACTGGATACACTGGGTGAAGGGGTTATTGCCGGTGAACCTTTTACCACTGGTAAAGTGGAGTATGATGTTTTTGCCTTCAATAAGGGAATAACTGCCGTACAGACCAACAGGCTTCCCCTGTACCAGTTGGGAACGTTCAACGACCCCATTTATGGCAAGCGTAATGCCAGTATTCTTTCGCAGCTTTCTTTGCCCAATAGAACAGGAAATCCAACCTTTGGTGATTTGTCACAATCTGCTGAGGACGATGCGGATACTGATGATGTGGCTTCGACTATAAAGGAAAATGAAACGGTTAAGGAGGTTTATCTGTACTTGCCATTTCAATTGCCGCCTTCTGCCGATAGCGATGGCGATGGTATCGATGATGTTTTTGAGGCACCTGAAGATGTGGACGATCCCAACTCCGATTTTGATGGGGATGGGGTTACCGATAACCAAGAGCGGGTAAATGGCTCCAATCCCTTTGATCCCAATGAAGATGGTTCAGAGGAAGGGTTTGTGGCCAATAACTACCCAAAACAGTTTGATCTGGACAGTATTTATGGGGATAGAAACCAAACTTTCAACCTGATTGTTTCCCGATCCAATTATTTTCTACGTGATTTAGATCCCAATTCTGGCTTTGAGGAGGCCCAGGAATATTTCTCCAACCAAGATTTTTCAAGTTTCATCGGAGAGGAGTTTTTTAACGGTGAAGTAACCATAAGCGACCAAGAAATCCTATTTTATGGTGAAGATGACCCAGATACGGGCGATGTGGATGAGTCCACACAGGTTTCCAGTAGATTAAATCCGGGAATCAGGGTGCCGTTGGATCCCGCATTTTTCCAAGAAAACATTTTGGACAAGGAAGGGCAGCCCGAATTATTGACCCAGTCCAATTTCAACGATTTTATTCGGGGCATCCATTTGGCGGGAACCGATATGGAAGCGCTCATGATTCTTTTTGATCTGACTGCGGCCAATATTACCATTACCTATGAGTATAACGATTACGACGCCGAAACGGAAACTACCACTCTTGCCGAAAGGGATTTTGTCCTCAACTTTTTGGTTGCTGGAAATACGGGAACAGCAGGCAATGCAGTGAACGTTTTCCAAAATGAGGCGTTTCCTGCCGATATTGCAAGCGCCATGGACAATGGCGAAAATGCTTCGAGGATTTACGTAAAGGGAGGAGAGACTTTATCAGAAATTCGATTGTTCGACGCATTGGAAAACGGTGGTTCTGAAATCATCAACCAGATCAAGGCCAACAATTGGGTAATCAATGAGGCCAATTTAGTGTTTTATGTAGATAGGGAAACCTTGGATTTGGCCGGTCCCGATTTTGTCGAACCTTTTAGACTTTATCTGTTCAACGCTGAGACCAACTTTCCGTTGTACAGTCCACAAAACGAGCCTCTAACCCCCAATAACACTACCAATCCATTGCAATACTATCCCAATTATGATGGTAGACTGCAGAAAGAAAACGGTTTGGGCGTAAAATACACCATTCGGATTACGGAACACATCAACAATATAATTGTCAGGGATTCTGCCAATGCAAGATTGGGTCTGACGCTGACGCCAAATATTGCATTTACCGCCATTCAAGAAGCCATGGACACTGGAGGGCAAGGTGCCGATTATCCCGTTGCCGCCGCCGTTAGTCCTTTGGGAACAGTGCTTTATGGAAGCAATTTGTCTGCTGGTGAAAAAGCTAAGAAATTGAAATTGGAGATTTACTACACAGAGGCCAATTGATTTGTTCCCTTCAAGGAGAATATTGGGGCTTTTATCGTTTTGTACATCCATATCCATTGTTTTTCACGTATACAACTTAAATTTGGTCGCGTTTAATCCCCCAAATGGCGTCTAACAACAAATAAAATCTTATGTGTGGAATAGTTGGCTACATCGGTCATAGGGATGCTTATCCCATTATAATCAAAGGTCTTCAACGATTGGAATACCGTGGGTACGACAGTGCCGGTATTGCATTGTTCGATGGAGAAACAACCAATCTTTCAAAGACAAAAGGAAAAGTCGAGGATTTAAAATCCAAAGCTGAAACAACCATCTCTACTTCCGGAAAATTAGGATTGGGTCATACAAGGTGGGCTACCCATGGTGTGCCCAATGATGTGAACTCCCATCCACATTATTCCAATTCCGGGGATTTGGTGATCATACACAATGGGATTATCGAGAATTACGATTCCATTAAACAGGCCTTGATCAAGAGGGGGTACGTTTTTCATTCCGATACTGATACCGAGGTTTTGGTAAACCTGATCGAAGAGGTCAAATTAAAGGAGGGAGTAAAACTTGGTAAAGCGGTACAAATTGCCCTTAATCAAGTGGTGGGTGCTTATGCGATAGCGGTTTTCGATAAGAACAAACCCGATGAAATTGTAGTGGCCAAATTGGGAAGTCCCTTAGCCATCGGAATAGGTGAGAATGAATACTTCATTGCGTCCGATGCTTCTCCATTTATAGAGTTTACCAACAACGCCGTGTATTTGGAGGATGAGGAAATGGCCATTGTGCGTATCGGTAAGGAAATCAAACTAAGAAAAATAAAGGACGACGCCATTGCTTACCCCAATATTTTGGAACTGCAATTGAACCTTGAAGAAATTGAAAAGGGAGGATACGACCATTTCATGCTCAAGGAAATATACGAACAACCCCGTGCCATTATGGACACCTATCGTGGTAGGCTATTGGCCGATAAGGGAATCATCAAAATGGCGGGAATTGACCAGAATCTGGAGAAATTCCTTAATGCCAACAGAATTATCATTGTGGCCTGTGGTACTTCATGGCATGCTGGACTCGTTGCCGAATATATTTTTGAAGATTTGGCAAGAATTCCTGTGGAAGTGGAGTACGCCTCCGAATTCCGTTATAGAAACCCGGTAATCACCGAAAAGGATGTACTTATTGCTATCTCCCAATCCGGTGAGACTGCCGACACCTTGGCGGCCATAAAATTGGCAAAGGAAAAGGGAGCTTTTGTATTTGGAGTTTGCAACGTGGTAGGTTCATCCATAGCCAGGGAAACCCATGCTGGGGCCTATACGCATGCCGGTCCAGAGATTGGTGTGGCTTCTACCAAGGCATTCACTACACAGATAACGGTGCTTACGCTTATTGCCCTAAAATTGGCATATGAGAACGGTACATTGTCCCAATCCAAATACCACGAATATTTGGCAGAGTTGGAAAGTATTCCGGCCAAAGTGGAAAAAGCATTGCTGTACAATCCTTTAGTTGAGGAGATTTCAAGGATTTACATGGATTCTTCCAACTGCCTGTATTTAGGAAGGGGATACAACTTCCCGGTCGCGTTGGAAGGGGCATTGAAGTTAAAGGAAATCAGTTACATCCATGCAGAAGGGTATCCTGCGGCAGAAATGAAACACGGTCCTATTGCCTTGATCGATGAACACATGCCCGTGGTAGTGATTGCCACAAAAAAGGGACACTACGAAAAAGTAGTGAGCAATATCCAAGAGATTAAATCAAGAAAAGGAAAAATAATAGCCATAGTTACCGAGGGCGATAAGTCCGTTAAAGAACTTGCAGACCACGTTATCGAGGTTCCGGAAACTTCGGAAAGCTTATCTCCTTTGTTGACCACGATTCCTTTACAGTTGTTGTCCTATCACATTGCGGTAATGCGCGGATGTAATGTGGATCAGCCAAGGAATCTGGCCAAGTCGGTTACCGTAGAGTAATTTACTTTTACATAAAATCAACTGTAAAGACGCCCCAAAAGGCGTCTTTTTTATTAAATGCGTAGATTTGGGGGGTAATTATTACCAAAAAAGTATTATGCATGCATAATTTTTTTCATTTTTGTATTATCCAAATGAAAAAAAATGTATCTTCCGCCAACGATGCTTAACATGTACATATAACTAAATTAACTCAAATTCAGAGCCAATGAAAAGACTTATGTTTATTTCCCTGATGCTGATCGGGATGGTTGCCACTGCGCAGACCACCGTTCAGGGAAAAGTAGTTGATGCAAATAATGAACCTATTCCAGGGGCAAATGTGGTCTTGGTCGGTAAAGCTGAGGGGACCACAACGGACTTTGATGGTAACTTTACCTTTAATACTTCGGAAAGGCCGCCTTTCCAACTAAGGTTTACAAGTATCGGTTTTTCCGATTTTGTGGCCAATGTGACATCCAATAACCAGACCCTATCCATTACATTGCAGGAAGCATCCACCCTCTTGGATGAAATCGTAATTTCTGCTTCCCGTACGCCCGAGCGAATTTTCGAATCCCCGGTATCGGTAGAGCGTTTTGGTCTGAAAGAAATCAAAAATACCACTGCGGAATCCTTTTATGGTGGACTGCAAAATTTAAAAGGGGTGGATATCAACACCAACAGTTTAACCTTTCAATCCATCAACACCAGAGGTTTTGCCACTTTCGCCAACAACCGTTTTTTACAGTTGGTGGATGGTATGGACAACACGGCCCCAGGTCTGAACTTCGTTTTGGGTAACTTGGTGGGGATGTCCGAACTGGATGTACAAAGTGTGGAGATTTTGCCAGGTGCGTCTTCTGCCCTTTATGGAGCGGGTGCCTTCAACGGAATTCTGTTCATGAACAGTAAAAACCCATTCGATTTCCAAGGAATCAGTGCCTACGCCAAAGGTGGGGTAACGGTACAGGATGCGGCAGGAAGCAATTTTTATAAGGATTTTGGGGTGAGGGCTGCCTATGCCTTTAGCGATAAATTGGCCGTGAAAGCAAACCTTTCCGTATTGACCGGTGAGGATTGGCATGCCAACAGAACCGATGATTTGAACAATCCTGGTGCAGATAGGAGCAATCCAGCCTATGATGGTTTGAACGTGTATGGGGACGAAGTGTCCACAACATTGAACTTTGATGCCGCTGCCGGTTTGCCAACCGGTACTGTGGGTAGTGCTGTTGTTTCCAGAACCGGTTACAATGAAGCGGATTTGGCCGATTACGGGGCAGAAAGTGTGAAGTCCGACTTTGCGGTCCATTTCCGTCCTTTTGCCAATGATTTTGAAATTATTTTGAACAGTAGGATTGGTCGTGGTACCACCATTTACCAAGGAGCCAACAGATATGCGGTGAGTGGGTTTACCATGCAACAACATAAACTGGAAATCAAGAACAAGAACTTCTTCTTGAGAGGCTATATTGTTTCTGAAAACTCTGGCGATGCTTATGATACACGTTTTGCCGCTATCAACATCAACAGGGCCTGGAAATCCGATGTGCAATGGTTCACGGATTATGCCTCTACCTATATCCCAACGTATTTGGGAGGTATCCAGCAGGCAGGTCTTACACCCGAGCAAGCTTCTACCAATGCCCATGTTGCTGCCAGACAAGCGGCCGATACTGGTCGATTGATTCCGGGCACACCCGGGTTTCAGAGTGCTTTTAATAAAATCACCAACGATGGTAATTTGTTGACAGGTGCCAAGTTCATCGATAAGACCAAATTCCGTCATGTCAATGGAAACTACAACTTTGCGCATTTGATCGACAATTGGGCCGACCTTCAAGTTGGAGGTTCCTTCAGGGAATATGTATTGAACTCCAACGGAACCATCTTTACGGATATCGATGGACCGATTTCGTACAATGAATATGGTGCTTATTTGCAGTTGCAGAAGAAATTTTTGGACGACCGTTTGAAATTCACTGGTTCTGCCCGTTACGATAAAAATGAGTTTTTCGATGGATTTGTGTCTCCAAGGGTTTCATTGGCCTATACCGCTGGTGAAAAGCGCAATCACAATTTAAGGGTTTCGGTTCAGCAAGGTTTCAGGAACCCAACTACCCAAGACTTGTTCATTGGATTGAACGCGGGTCGTGCCATTTTGGTTGGTTCTGCACCAGCCAACTTGGATAGGGATATTAGAACTTTCAATGTAAGTCAAAGTGGACAAGCTATTATTGGACAATCCACAGTACAGATTGTAGGTCGTGCGGCTTATGAAAATGCTTATTCAACTAGCTCATTGGTGGCTGGAGCTCCAGAAGCGGTCAACACACCTTTGGTGAAACCGGAGGAAATTACAGCTTATGAGGCCGGTTATAGGGCCCAAGTAGGGAAGTTCACCATTGATTTGAGCGGGTATTATAACAGCTATAGCAATTTCTTGGCCAATACCACAACGGCTGTTCCTTTTTATGGGCAAGCAGGCGACGGAGGGCTTTCACTATTGGCTTTGCAGAACGGCGATTACCAAGTGTACCAAACCTACACCAATTCTGATGTGGATATCAATTCTTACGGAGGTACCATTGGTGTGGACACTAAAGTTGGAAACTTCGATTTGGGTGTAAATTATACGTTTGCCGAGTTGGATGTTGATCGCGGATTGTTTCCTGATTTGAGAACCAACTTCAACACGCCAAAGCATAAGGTAAAGGCACATTTCGGAAATTCCGCCCTTTTCAAAAATTTTGGTTTCAATGTGAACTACAGATGGAGCGATAGTTATTTCTGGGAAGCTTCCTTCGCAGATGGTGCAATTCCTGCCTATACCGTTTTGGATGCGCAGATCAATTATTCAGTACCTTCCATCAAGTCAGTTTTCAAGGCTGGTGGATCCAATATTTTGGGTGATGAATATTTCACTGCAATCGGTACTGGTAACATAGGTTCCATTTACTATCTATCTTGGACCATAAATCCTTAAAAAGCAGTAAAAAGCAATAAGAAAAGGCGCTGATTTTTTCAGCGCCTTTTTTATTTGAAAAAAAGCAAGAATCAGTTTCTGAATAAAAGTGGAATAGTATATCTTTGCAGCCGGAAAAAATAGGGTTTTTTTCCGCGTATTCAATTAAAAATAAACACACTAATGTCTAAAGTTACAGGTAAGGTTGCCCAAATTATAGGCCCGGTCATTGATGTTGAGTTTGAGTCAGGGGTAGAAATTCCAAGAATTTACGATTCCCTTGAAATTGCAAAAGCCGACGGTTCCAAATTGGTATTGGAGGTACAATCACATATTGGTGAAAATACCGTACGTACCATATCCATGGACTCTACCGATGGATTGAGCAGGGGAGTTGAGGTAGTTGCTACCGGAAGCCCTATCCAAATGCCTATTGGTGAAGCTGTTTATGGTAGACTTTTCAACGTAATCGGTGATGCCATTGATGGTATGGAGAACCTTCCTAAATCTGGTGACAATGGACTTCCTATTCATAGGGAAGCACCAAAATTCGAAGATCTTTCCACTTCTACCGAAGTACTTTTTACCGGTATCAAGGTTATCGACCTTATCGAGCCTTACGCAAAGGGTGGTAAAATTGGATTGTTCGGTGGTGCCGGGGTAGGTAAAACCGTATTGATCCAGGAATTGATCAACAACATTGCCAAAGGACACGGTGGTCTATCCGTATTCGCAGGAGTAGGTGAGCGTACCCGTGAAGGAAACGACTTGCTTCGTGAGATGTTGGAGTCAGGCATTATAAAATATGGTGAAGATTTCTTGCACTCCATGGAAGCTGGAGGTTGGGATCTTTCCAAAGTGGATAAAAAAGCCCTTAAGGAGTCCAAGGCGACCTTCGTGTTCGGTCAGATGAACGAACCACCAGGAGCACGTGCCCGTGTGGCATTGTCTGGTTTGACCATCGCTGAATATTTCCGTGATGGTTCCGGTGAAGGACAAGGTAAAGACGTATTGTTCTTCGTGGACAACATCTTCCGTTTCACCCAGGCAGGATCTGAGGTATCCGCATTGTTGGGTCGTATGCCTTCTGCGGTGGGTTACCAACCAACTTTGGCAACAGAGATGGGTGCCATGCAGGAAAGGATTACGTCAACCAAAAGAGGTTCCATTACTTCTGTGCAGGCGGTTTACGTACCTGCGGATGACTTGACGGATCCAGCGCCAGCGACAACCTTCGCCCACTTGGATGCCACTACCGTACTTTCACGTAAAATTGCTGAGTTGGGTATTTACCCTGCTGTGGATCCGTTGGATTCCACTTCCAGGATTTTGACCCCCGAAATTTTGGGTAAGGAGCACTATGGTTGTGCCCAACGTGTAAAAGAGTTGTTGCAACGTTATAAAGAGCTTCAGGATATCATCGCCATCTTGGGTATGGAAGAACTTTCCGAAGAAGATAAATTGGCTGTAGGTCGTGCAAGACGTGTACAACGTTTCTTGTCACAACCTTTCCACGTGGCAGAGCAGTTTACCGGTATCCCTGGGGTATTGGTAGATATCAAGGATACCATTAAAGGATTTAACATGATCATGGATGGTGAGTTGGATCACCTGCCAGAATCTGCTTTCAACTTGAAAGGTACCATTGAAGAAGCCATTGAAGCTGGAGAGAAAATGTTAGCTGAAGCATAAAACAGAATTGAGATTCTAGTATTGAGAAGTTAGATATATCTCAATACTCCTATCTCACATCTCAATACTAATAAATATGTATTTGGAAATAGTATCACCGGAAGCCACGTTGTTCGCAGGAGACGTGACCGCGGTCACCGTTCCCGGAGTTGATGGGGAATTTCAAATGTTGGAAAATCACGCACCCATTGTATCGCTGTTACAGCAAGGAAAGGTAAAAGTGAAGGGAAACATCACTATTGATGAGGCTTTTCAGGACAAGTTTTCCAAAGGAAGCAATGGCGAGACCGTTTTGGAAATTACCAGTGGAACGGTCGAGATGAAAGACAACAAGGTCATAGTACTGGCCGACTAAAATAAACGAATTCATTCACAAGAAAAATCCGCTCAAACGAGCGGATTTTTTATTTAAGGGCAACAAGGTGCCATTCCCTGTTGTCCGATTCATATACCTTAAGGGTAACAAACCCTATGGCTGCATGAGCCGCCAACGATTTTTTGTTTTTGCCGTCGACTTCGGTGATAATGGTATCAAAACCTTCTGGGAGCCTGTTTCGCATGGTAAGGTATAGGTTTCTGAATACGCCTTGGCCCCTATGGCTTTTGGCAACACAGATCTGTCCCATCGCCATAGAACTATTGGGAGTGTCCAAAAGAGTATTTATTTGTTGGAACATCGGTTTTAACACCTCGATTTCCTTGGCAAATTTGGGATGCATGCAAAGCGCATAACCAATCACCTTGCCATCTTCCACGGCTATGATATGGCCACATTCGTCATTCATGGCCTTAAGAATGTCCATGGAATGCTCCACGGTTAAAAAACCTTCACGTTCGCATTCTTGGGGCGACATGTTTTTGGGCAGGTTTTCTTGTTGTAGCGATAGAATCTGTTCCAATTCCCAATCGCTGGTGGCTTGGGTATATATGATCATCTATTCAACCTTAAGCCATTCTTTCCGCGCCTCCAACATTTGTTTTGTTGGTTGCTGTTCGTTGTCTTCCAACAACTTGAATGAATAGTCAGGACTTGGTGTAAGAATCATGGTTGTGGATTTTGAAACCCCAAAACGGGTGAAGTTGACGTTCAACGATTCGCCCAAACCAAACTGTGTGAGATAATCCCCAAAGTTTTGATCTGCTGGAATGGCAATATCGTTGATGTTCAAAATTACATCGCCATTGTCCAAGCCAGCTTCATAGGCAGGGCTTCCCATTTTGGTATTGTTCGTAATTACGGCAGTACCGTCCGATTTAACAGAAACATAAGCGCCAAAATAGGGCTCATCACCCGATTGTTCCAATACAACCCCAACGGATTGAAGCAGCTTTTTATAATCGGGCATTTCGCTTTTGTAGACATAGTTGTTGAAGAAATCATCCCCAAAGGTTTTACCCGCAAAATTGTTCAATTGGGAATGGATGTCCGCTACGGTATAGGGCACTTCGGTTTTTCCATAGGTTTCCCACATCAATTTCATAAAATCGTCCAAATTCAGTCCTTTTTCACGTAGGGAAAGATCCAATGCCAACCCTAAAACACTTCCGTAGGAGTAGTAGGAGATAAAAGTGTTTTCCCTGTTCACCGGATCTACGGAAGTAGCGGCATCCACAAAAGGAGCTTGATAACTCATCTCCACCACATTAAAAAATTGTCGAGCGGGGGAGTTCCATACATAATTAAAGGTGCCAGCCAATCCTTCCACGTACTCTTTTGGAGTAATCAATCCTGCCCTACATAAAATAAGGCCCGTGTAATAGCTGGTAAACCCTTCTGCAAACCAAAGTTCACCGCTCATGTTGGCGGCTTCGAAATCAAACGGTTCCAACGATTTGGGACGGATACGCTCCACGTTCCAAGCGTGGAAAAATTCGTGGGAAACAGTGCCAATGTTTCGTTCCATGCCCCCATCGGCCAAGCTGCGTGTACTGGTCAAAATGGTTGAATTGCGATGCTCCATACCATCACCGGAGGCGTTGGGAATGTAACAGGCCAAAAAGGTATAATTAGCATAGTCAAAAGATGGCAATTGTCCATAAACAGCCTTCTCTGCCAACACCACTTTTTTCACTTTTTCAAAATAGGTATCGGCTTCTTCCTCCGTCCCGTTATGGTGCAGAGCAAGGTTGACACGCATTCCATCAACCTCAAAGGAACGAAGCATATAATCGCTGATTTCCGTTGGGCTGTCCATAAAATAATAGAGATTTGGCGCCATATAGGTAGTGCCTGAAACCAAGGGTAACTGTGTGGCCACTTTCCAATTTAAATCCTCGCGAACATCGAAAGTCACCTCTATTTTCCGCTCGCTCAACGAGGGCGAGAACATAAAAGTGGCGGGGATGTTTAAATGGGCATGGGTCTCATCCACTTGCGAATAGGTGCCTCCGCCGCGGTTCGCAAAAAGAATATATTCGATGTGTATGGTGCCATCATGCCCAGAAACTACCCATTGATAGGGATTGGGACGTTCAACAACCAAGCTGTTCCCTTTGCTATCGATAGCCTTTAAACCATACACGTTCTTGGCAAATTCATGAAGGGCATAGCGCCCCGGAGAGGTCCTGCTCATTTGAAAAGTTACGGCTCCGTCGGGCAATTCTGGGAAACTGGCTTTTATTACCGCTTCATGATGAACGGCGTTATCAAAGGAAATGGTGTAGGTATTGGTTTGGGCAGAAACAACCATTGCTGTTAACAAAAGGAATAGGGAGAATTTGATTTTCATTTTCAATTCGATTTATGGACCTCTAAGATAGGCTTAAAATCAGGAAGTACTACTTTTGTGGTATGGAGAAACTGCCGCCAAAATTGGAAAACAAATTAAGGGAACGATTGGCCCAAGATGCCTTTCGACGGCTACCCTCTTATACCGACCGTATTGATTTCTCCTCCAACGATTATCTGGGATTGGCCCAAAATGATGACATAGCAAGCTTGACTCTCGAATTATTGCATAGTACGAACAATGCTAACGGCGCAACGGGTTCACGGTTGCTTTCCGGTAATCATACTGGTTATACGGAATTGGAAACCTTTTTGGCAGTCCATCACCGTGCCGAGACAGCACTGGTCTTCAATTCGGGGTATGATGCCAATGTCGGTTTTTTTTCCGCCGTGCCGCAGCGAGGGGATATCGTTCTATATGATGAGCTCATACATGCCAGTATACGTGATGGCATTCAAATGGGCCATGCCAAGTCGTACAAGTTTGCCCATAACAATGTAGGCGACTTGAAACGAAGAGTCGAGTCACTTCAAGCACAGTCAGCTGAAGATGCGGATATTTATATTGTTACCGAATCGGTTTTTTCCATGGATGGTGATACCCCGGACCTTTCGGCAATGGTCAAATTGTGTGAAGACCATTCGTGCTACTTGATCATTGATGAAGCCCATGCCACCGGTATTTTTGGTGGGGGGAGGGACATGGTTTGTGCCTTGGGACTGGAAGAAAAGGTTTTTGCCAGACTCATCACTTTTGGGAAGGCCATGGGGTGTCATGGCGCCTCGATTTTGGGCAGTGAAGCATTGAAAGATTACTTGGTCAATTTTGCACGGAGCTTGATCTATACCACCGCCCTATCACCCCATTCGGTTGCAGCTATTCGGGCTGCATACCAGGTTTTGGGTCAAATGGGACCAATTGTCAACAAGCAACTTTTTGAAAACATCGGATTTTTTAAAGAAGAGTTTAAAAAGCTTGGGATTTCGGACCCATTTGTGGCAAGCAATTCTGCCATTCAATGTGTGGTGGTATCGGGAAATGGCAAGGTGAAGCAAATATCGGCCCATTTGCAGGAAAAGGGTTTTGAGGTAAAGCCCATTTTATCCCCAACGGTAAAGGAAGGCAGTGAACGACTTCGGTTTTGCCTGCATTCCTTCAATACAACAGAAGAAATTTCACGAGTTTTGTTATTATTGAAAAAAGAATTGCAACCATGAAAACGGAATTCCATACCATCGGAAGTTTTGAGTTTCCTGCCGATGCCTTGATCATTAAAGGCAAGTTGGAAGCCGAAGGTATCCCCGCGTTTTTACGGGATGAGGCCACTGTGAATTCTGACCCATCCCTGAGCGGCGCCATGGGTGGAGTAAGGTTGCAGGTATATGCCATTGATTGGGATAGGGCAAAACAGATTTATGATGAAGTGCGGGGCTATGCCACGGATAAATTCGGCAACCCCATTGTTTGTCCCAATTGCAAAGCCACCCGATCCGAGATCTATTATGCCAGAAAGAATTTCTTTTATAAGCTCTTTCCTTTTTTTGAATCCACCAAGTACCGATGTTTGCAGTGTAATTTTATTACAAGACCAACACCATGACGTATTTTATCACTGGAATTTCAACTGAAGTGGGCAAAACGGTGGCCTCCGCCATTGTGGTGGAAGCCCTTGGGGCCGACTATTGGAAGCCCATACAGGCCGGAGATCTCGATTATTCCGACAGCCATAAAATAGAGGCACTGATCTCGAACGACCGAACGGTGATCCATCCCAACAGCTATGCCTTAAAAACCCCGATGAGTCCCCATGCTGCTGCGGATATTGATGGAATTTCCATTCAGTTGGATAAAATTGTTCCGCCTACCACCAAGAATAATTTGGTCATTGAAGGAGCGGGCGGATTATTGGTGCCCCTGAACGACACGGACACTATTTTCGATTTGATTCAATCCGATTACAAAGTAATTGTGGTGTCCCGGCATTATTTGGGGAGCATCAACCATACGTTGCTGACCATCGAAAAACTGCAACAGAAAGGGGTTGCAATTGGCATTATCTTCAGTGGGGACGAACATCCCACAACAGAAGAAATTATACTCAAGAAAACGGGAGTCACCCTGTTGGGACGTATTAATGAGGAGCCTCGTTTTGATGAGAAGTTGGTTCGGGAATATGCTTCCAAGTTTCGGAGTGCCTTGCTGGATTTTCGATAAGTACAAGGCAGCACCGAGCACCATCGATGGTATATAAGACCTCTTGATCAGACAACTCTTCCTTATGAAGAATATAGTAACCGCTATTTCCATAGATTGAAGTTTTTTTGAGCGGACGGTTACCCATTAGTTCCAAATAGGCTCCTGTGATATAAAATTTTCCAATTTCATAATGTCCAAAGGCTCCAAGTTCTGAATAAAGGTAAATGGGAGTGTCTTTGGTAATCTCCAGAATGTTCTTTGCATGATCTTTAAATATGGCAGAAGCACTTCTTTTCTGTTTCAATGGGTACACCGTTAGGGAAAATACAAACTTGACCATGATAATAGTAATAAACCCAAGGGTCAATCGACCCCAAATAGTATGGCATTTTAGTTGTTTATTGAACAAAATGAGGGTTGTAATGCCCAAAAGGGGGAAAATGTAAAGTGTTTCCAAGATTTTAAAATAATCAATGAAGGGAAGCACCAAACAACCGATGGCAAGTATGAATGTTATAAAAGGGAATACCCCAAGGAATAATTTTGTGACCCAGCCATTTTTATTCTCCGAGACAAAAAATCCGTAGGTCAGAATACTGATAAGCATAGGATAGAACATATAGGTATACCGAGCCTTGGCTCCGGGAGAGATCCAGTACAACAAAAAGTTGGAAGCAAAAACCAAGAGCAAGAATATTATATATGGGTTCTCTTTCACCTTGACTAGGACAGACTTTTTAAATAGAAAGAAAATCAGCAGAGTGGTAGGAAACAGGTTTCCCAACATATTGATAGGAAACCAAAAAAAATGGGAGATAAAAGCATTGTTTTCCTTGTCCAGAAAAGACTTGTTCCTTGTAATGTTCCACATGCCCTTTATGCAGGCCTCCATGTTATCAAACCTTCCATAGATATAAAAGAATGTAACAATTCCTCCAAGACATAGAAAGGCTGCTACAAAGTGAATGGGCAGGAACATTATTTTAGAGTCTTTTCTATACATGAAAAAAACAAGAAGGGTTATACCCAAGAATACCAGTGCAACTACACCTTTGGTAAGAAATCCCAGAAAACAAAAGAGATAGGCAACCAAAAAAAGCGAGGTATACCTCTTTTGCTCATAAAAGTGAAAAACGCTCAACATGCTCACAACCACCAACAATGAAAAGAAGATATCGATTTCCGCAGTGTTTGAAAAGAAGAAATATAGGTCCACAGAAACTAGGTATAGAAAGCCTGAAATAACTCCAAATAATTGTCCCACATATTTTTTCCCCATATAGAAAACCACATACCCTGTCAGGAGCAATGACAGCGCACAGGGAAATCGGAAAGCAAACTCGGTGTCCGATCCAAATATCTTCGCACTCACGGCAAGCACAACATTCCACAAGGGGGGATGGTCATAGAAGGTGTCATTGAAAAGTGTTGTCACCAAAAAATTATGGTTGTGCAACATTTCCATGGCTATAATGGATCTTCTGGGTTCTTCATTGTAAAAGGGGGCGACACCTAAGTTGAAGAACAAGGAAAAAGCATAAAATACCAATAGGAAAATGTAGGTAACAGTGAAAAAGTTTTTCCGACGAAGAGAAGACCATAGGTTTTTGACCATCGCAGCATATAAGATTTGGTATTAGAGAATTCCAAAATTGGAAGGGAAACCTGCCAAGCAAATGATGATGGGGTATATTATTATGCTGCGGGTGACTATGGTAACCCAATTCTACAACGCTATAAGTATGTATATATTATTTACAATTTACAGACATGGAGAAAATACTAGTGCGATCTTTGGTAGATAAGTCCGTTTCCTACCTTGGCGGTTAATTGATAATGTTTTGCAAGATAAGAGTCTATATAAGCATTATAAGCCACCAGTTTTTTATCAAAAACCGTTTTGCCATCTCTGGTCACCAAAGTTTTGGGTTGAATCACCTCCATGATGTATTGTAATTCCTCCAATCCGGTCTTTCTTGGGTTTTGCATGTACGGGAACAGTTCTTCCCGGGTTATATTGCTGGGGTGGGTGGCCGCTTTGGTTGGCGGATTTTCATCCAATAACCAATACCCTATGTGATACTCGGTAAAGAAGATATTTTTGGTTTCCAGATGATGGTCTGTAATATATCGTGGCACATCCACTCCCTCCCCATTATAAAAAGAACCCTTTTCCAATTTATTTGTAATAATGTTGGCATATTCCAAATAGGATTCCACGGGAATTAAAAATAGGAAAACCACCAATAGTCCGGTGTATTTCTTTTTTAACGGAGGAAATTTGGCAACCACCATAGCTACCGGAATCAGGATCAAGGGATACAATTGGATGAGGTAATGACCATTGACTTTCCCAATTTGTGCAAATGATAGAAATACCCCTGCAATAGATAAAAGCAACAACTGAATGGGTTTGCTTTTAAAATTCAGCAATTGTTTTTTGTAGGCAATGTAAAAAAAACTGACCGAGAGTAATACAAAAGGCAATGTCTTCAAAGGGGAATGAAATTTTCCATCAGAATAAGCTAAAGGAGCTTTAAAAATGGATTCCCAGCAGATTTCTGGCTGACCATTGAGATAATAGGGCAATAAGGTAATCAGAATGGTGGTCAAAAAACCAATTACCATAAAAATTAGGTTCTTGACATTCATCCAAAGCTGTTTTTTATGAAAGCCTTCCCACAAAAAGAAAATGCCAACCCCCAAAACGGGATAGACCATGTTGAGTTTTGTCATTACCGAAAGTCCCAAAAGAAGTCCGGAGGTAAAAAACCACTTCCCATCCTCTTTTAAAAAAAGAATCAGTAATGCTGCAACAAAGAAGAACGTACAAATATGTTCCGACATCACTCCTTGTAAACTTCCAAACAGACTTTGAAAGAATACACAAAATACCGCGGTCCACAGCGCAACTTTTTTGGTAGTAATCTTGGTGGCGATCACATAGGTAAAAAGAGCGGTCAATGCAACCAGCACGGAGCCGAAAAATCGGATGGCGATAAAGCTCTTTCCAAATACTTTAATGATGAGGGCAAAAAAGAGAAAGACAATGGGGGGTTTTAAGTCCCAAAGTTGGGTATAGGGCAAATGCCCATCTACCCAAGATTGTCCCATAATGATGAAGGTGCTCTCATCCCGGTCGATGTAATCCCTAAAGAAAAAAGGAAATCGAATAAAAAGGGCCACCATGCACAAAACAAACAGGACGGTTTTCCAATCCAGTTTTTGATAATTGATGGAACCTATTTTTTTAAGCACGATCGGTTTCTCCTTTTTGGGCATTAATCATCATCTTTGCAATATAGATATAAATTTGAATGTTTTGAGCGATAGTACCGCCAACAAAAGAATATCGGAACGGGACAAAAAGCACCTCTGGCATCCACTGACCCAACACAAGACCCATTCAGAAATGTTGGGCATTGCAAGGGCACAAGGTGCCTTGTTGTATGATGAGGATGGCAAAGAATATGTAGACGGGATTTCATCATGGTACACGTGCATGTACGGGCATTGCAACCCCTTTATTTTGGAAAGGGTCATGGATCAAATGCAACGTTTGGACCAGGTTGTTTTCAGCGGATTTACCCACGAGCCTGCCGTTCAACTTTCAGAAAAACTCATCGAGGTTTTACCGAACAATCAGGAAAAACTGTTCTTTTCGGATAACGGTTCCACGTCCACGGAGGTCGCGATTAAAATGGCGTTGCAATATCATTTTAACAAAGACCAAAAGCGCAACGTGATCCTGGCTTTTGAAGAAGGATTTCATGGGGATACCTTTGGAGCCATGTCGGTTTCGGGATTGTCGGTATATAACGGGCCTTTTGAGGAATTTTTTATCGATGTGGAACGCATTCCCGTACCCACCACGGAAAATATCGAGCAGCTTTTGAAGCATTTGAAAAAGCGCCTGAAAAAAAATAATATTGCCGGTTTCATCTATGAACCTTTGGTTCAAGGAGCGGCAGCCATGAAGATGCACTGTGCCGAACATTTGGAAAAAATACTTTCGCTGTTAAAAAAACAAGAAGTGCTGCTGATTGCCGATGAGGTAATGACCGGATTTGGTAAAACCGGAAAATACTTTGCTTCGGATTACCTGGAAACCAAACCCGATATCATGTGTTTGTCCAAGGCATTGACGGCTGGACTTATCCCTATGGGACTCACGACCTGTACGGAAGAAGTGTATATGGCGTTTTATAGCGATGATGTGGCCAAGGGCTTGTTCCACGGACATACCTACACCGCGAATCCCTTGGCCTGCACGGCCGCCCTAGCAGCTTTGGAATTGCTCCAGACCGATGCCATCCAACAAAACATTCGGGATATTATGGAGTGGCATAGGAAGTTCGATGAGGAAATCAAGCACCATCCACAAGTAAGCAACACACGGCAGTTGGGTGTAATTTATGCCTTGGATTTGAACGTACAAACCGAACGTTACGGGAATTTGAGGGACAAACTGTTCAAGCATTTTATGGATCGTGGTGTTTTCTTGAGACCTTTGGGCAATACCATCTATATTTTGGCCCCTTATGTGACCACTAGGGAACAAATGGAGAGAATTTATGGCGCAATAAAATCTGTTGTAGGATTGGTATAGAAACCTCTATGTTGAACGAACCCATTTCCATAACCGCATTGGCTTCTATTTCCGCTCTTGGGGAAACCCTAGAAGAAATTTGGCAATCCTATTGTTCAGATGACCATTTTTTAACCAACGATCTAATCGGGGAACAACCGGTTTGGGCTTCACGGTTAAAAGAGTCAATTAAACAAAATATTGAGGCACTTCGGGGCTCCGATGCTAAATACAAACATTTGGATGATTCTGTATTGTTTGCTTTGTATTCGGCTCGCAAAGCTGTTGAGCAGGCTGGCTGGGAATCAGATGCCAATTTTGGGATCAATATCGGTTCATCACGTGGGGCCACCGCCCTTTTTGAAAAATACCACAAAGAATTTTTGGCCGAAGGCAAGTCGTCCACATTGTCATCACCCACCACGACCCTGGGCAACATTTCATCATGGGTGGCCCATGACCTTAAATCCAAAGGCCCCGAAATTTCCCATTCCATTACCTGTTCCACGGCTCTTCATGCGGTATTGAATGCCGTGGCTTGGATCCAAAGTGGGATGGCCGATAAATTTTTGGTGGGTGGCAGTGAAGCACCGCTCACCCCATTCACCATTGCTCAAATGCAGGCGTTAAAAGTCTACTCAAAGGGGTTGTCTCGAGCGCAGTCGAGAGATATTTTTCCCTGTAAAGCCATGGATTTGGACAAAAAGCACAACACCATGGTTTTGGGTGAAGCTGCAGGACTGGCCTGTTTGGAAAAAGGAATCAAGTCCAATGCGCTAGCCATGATCGAAGGAATTGGCTATGGCACTGAGCCCTTGGAGCACAGCGTGTCCATAAGTACCGACGCCCAATGTTTTCAGGATTCCATGAAGATGGCTTTGGGCCAAACCGACCCTGATGAAATCGATGCCATTGTAATGCACGCTCCAGGAACAATAAAGGGAGATTTGACCGAGTACAATGCCATCAAAAAAGTGTTCTGTAACAAAATACCATTTTTGACTACCAATAAATGGAAAGTAGGTCACACCTTCGGAGCTTCTGGCTTGCTCAGCTTGGAAATGGCTGTTTTAATGCTTAACCACCAGAGGCCCATATCCATTCCGTTCGTTACTTACGAAGCAACACCGAAAACCATTCTAAAAGTCATGGTCAACGCCGTGGGCTTCGGGGGTAATGCAGTGTCCATCCTTCTTTCCAAAAGATAACTTTCCGGACTACAGAATATCCGTACAAAGTCTTATCTTGACATTTAGTACCAACTTTAAATTTTGATGCCATGGAAAATTGGTTTACTGCACTAACCCTGTTCGAAAAAGTCTATTGGATCGTTGCCATTGCGGGCTCCGCCATTTTATTGGTGCTCGTGGTCATGACGCTTATGGGTGGCGATGTGGATGATATGGGCGATGTGGATGCCGATATCGAGGCCGATACCGGAATCCATTTTCAGTTTTTATCCTTTAAAAATTTGATGGGCTTTTTGACCATTTTTGGATGGTCGGGTATTGCCTGTATAGATAATGGGCTTTCCACTTGGCTTACCATATTCATTTCTGTAATATGTGGACTGTTGATGATGCTTGCCATGGCTTCCTTGTTCTATTATTTGGCCAAACTGCAAAGCAGTGGCACCCTTAATCTTAAAAATGCGGTGGACCAAATTGGGGAGGTGTATCTGACTATTGGTGCCAATCGCAGCCGAATTGGGAAGGTCTCTGTTAATGTGCAGGGAACTCTTCGGGAGCTTCAGGCCCTAACCGATGAAGACCATGATCTGGTACAGGGGAATGTGGTGAAGGTCCAGGATGTGACCGACACCGGAATTTTGATCGTTAATCTTTTAAATAAATAATCAGCATGCTAACACTACCATTACAAATGGGCGGAGGGGCCACATTATTGGCCATTGGTTTCGCCGTACTGTTTTTCTTCATTATCATCATCTCCTTTATTAGGAGGTACAAAAGATGTCCATCAGACCGTATTCTTGTGGTTTATGGTAAGGTGGGGACCGGAAATTCAGCCAAATGTATCCACGGTGGGGCCGCTTTTGTTTGGCCGGTTATCCAAGACTATGAATTTTTGGATCTGACCCCGATTTCCATCGAAGTGGATCTTACCAATGCCTTGAGTAGGCAGAACATTCGGGTAAATGTACCATCGCGATTCACTATCGGTATTTCAACAGAGCCAGGTGTAATGCAAAATGCGGCCGAGCGCTTGTTGGGCCTTGGGTTGAAAGAGGTTCAGGAATTGGCTAAGGAAATCATTTTTGGTCAGTTGCGTTTGGTGGTCGCTTCCATGGATATTGAGGAAATCAATGCCGATAGGGACAAATTCTTGACCAATATCTCCCAAAGTGTGGAGTCGGAGTTGAAAAAAGTGGGTCTTAAACTCATCAACGTGAACATTACGGATATTGTGGATGAGTCTGGGTATATTGAAGCATTGGGTAAAGAAGCTGCTGCCCACGCCATCAACGCCGCTAGAAAATCCGTTGCCGAGAAAAATAGGGATGGTGCCATTGGTGAGGCCAATGCAGTTCAGGATGAACGTTCCCAAGTCGCCGCTGCCAATGCAAAAGCGGTGGAAGGGGAAAACTTGGCAAAAATTGATATCGCCAATTCGGATTCCTTGCGTCGTCAAAGAGAGGCCGAGGCCGAAAGAACGGCGATTGCCTCCGAAAAAGTTCAGGCCGCAAAGGCATTGGAAGAGTCCTACTCTGCAGAGCGCGATGCGGAAATTGCCAGAGCGGAACGCGAACGCAGCTCCCAAATGGCGGATATCGTTATACCTGCCCAAATTGACAAACAGAAAGTGGAAATAGAGGCGGAAGCCGAAGCGGAAATGATCCGTAGAAGGGCCAAAGGTGAGGCGGATGCGATACTCTTTAAAGCACAAGCCGAGGCCAAAGGTATTTTTGAGGTATTGACCAAACAAGCAGAAGGTCTCGATAAAATTGTGAAGGCTGCAGGCAACAGTCCGAAAGATGCCGTATTGTTATTGATTGCCGATAAGCTTCCAGAATTAGTGGAAAAACAAGCAGAAGCCATCAAAAATATTAAGATTGATAAGGTCACGGTATGGGATTCCGGCAACAAGACGGCGGATGGCAAGAACTCCACGGCCAATTTTATCTCGGGCATGTACAAATCCGTACCACCCTTGCAAGAGATGTTCAACATGGCCGGTATGGACCTCCCAGAATACTTGAAGGGAAAGGATGTGAAGGCAAAAGAAGGAAATGATGAAGCCAAACCCTCCAAAGAAACAGAGTCTGGAGAAGAGGAATAATCTCATTTTAATGAACAACAATAAGAAAACCGAAGCCCACGCTTCGGTTTTTTGGTGTTAAAGACTATTTTTGGTGTATGAATCAGACACGACACGATTGGACCAAGGAAGAAATCCTGGCCATTTACAATAAGCCGCTGATGGAGTTGCTCTATGAGGCAGCTACCGTTCACAGACAGTTTCATGACCCGAATACTGTTCAGGTTTCCACTTTGCTTTCCATCAAAACAGGGGGTTGTCCTGAAGATTGCGGGTATTGTCCACAAGCAGCTCGTTACCATACGGATATTGAGGGCAACGATTTAATGTCCGTGCAGCAAGTAAAGGCTCAGGCTTTGCGCGCAAAGGCATCTGGTAGTTCCAGGGTTTGTATGGGAGCGGCATGGCGAAACGTAAAGGACGGACCCGAGTTCGATCAAGTGTTGGAAATGGTACGGACCATCAACAAGTTGGACATGGAGGTGTGCTGTACCTTGGGCATGGTGACCGAAAATCAAGCCAAACGATTGGCAGAGGCCGGATTGTACGCCTACAACCATAATTTGGATACTTCAGAGGAATATTACAAGGAAGTGATTTCCACCCGAGGGTATGAAGACCGTTTGCAGACCATTGAAAACGTTCGAAAAACCAATGTTACGGTCTGCAGTGGTGGCATAATCGGAATGGGAGAAAACGTAGAAGATCGTGCAGGTATGTTGGTCGCTCTTTCCACCTTGAACCCACAACCGGAATCAGTGCCGATCAACGCTTTGGTGGCCGTTGAAGGTACTCCCATGGAAGATCAAAAACCTGTTGAGATATGGGAGATGATTCGAATGGTAGCCACCACCCGAATCGTGATGCCGCAAACCCAAGTACGGCTTTCGGCTGGTAGGACCGAAATGACAAGGGAAGGACAGGCGATGTGTTTTTTCGCCGGCGCCAATTCCATTTTTGCTGGGGATAAACTATTGACCACTCCAAACCCGGATGTCAATGAGGACATGGAAATGTTCAAGCAATTGGGATTGAATCCACAAAAAGCTTTCGTGAAGGCACCACAGCCACAGACTGTGGAGGCAGCTGACTCCGAATACGCTCCATTGGGTGAAAAACCGAAGTGGTCGCGACCCGGTCACGTCATCGAAAGGAACGAGGCGGCCAAGGGGAAAGGTGTTGTTACCAAAAGTTAGGAGCGTAATCAAATTCAAAACCTTTTACTAATTTAGCGGTTTCAAATTCCTTGAAATCTTGAAGCTGAACCTTGAACAGATACCGAGGGAAAAGACCCTGACGAAAAGGGAATTTATCCAAAACTATTTCAAGCCCCAAAAACCTGTAGTCATCGAAAGGTTTATTGAGGATTGGCCTGCTTATTCCAAATGGAACTTGGAGTATATGAAGGATGTGGCAGGGGATAAGATCGTGCCACTGTATGACGATCGTCCGGTAAAGCACGATGAAGGTTTCAACGAACCCCACGCCAAAATGCAGATGTCGGAATATGTAGATCTGCTGAAAAGTGGACCAACACGCTATCGCATATTCCTTTGGAATATTCTCAAGGAAGTACCAGAACTACAACAGGATTTTAGCTATCCCGATTTTGGATTGAAGTTGATGAAGGGCCTGCCTATGTTGTTCTTTGGTGGCGAGGATTCCTATACGTTTATGCATTACGATATTGATCTGGCCAATATCTTCCATTTCCATTTTGAAGGTAAAAAACAGTGTATCCTGTTTTCACAATCCGAGACCAAATACCTGTACAAAGTGCCCCATTCGTTGATCACCAGGGAGGATATCGATTTTGATAAGCCCGATTTGGAAAAATGGCCTGCACTTAAACACGCCAACGGGCATATTGCCGATTTGGAACACGGCAATGTGCTGTATATCCCGGAAGGCTATTGGCACTATATGAAGTATGTTACGCCAGGTTTTTCCATGAGCCTGCGATCCATCGCGAAAAAACCGCAAAACTTGAGCAGGGCGGTATATAACATTTTTGTGATGCGCCATTTTGACAACCTCATGCGCAAATGGAAGGGCCAGCAATGGATCGATTGGAAAAATGAGCAAGCTGTTTTGCGCACACGAAAACTGGTGCAGGTATAATGTTTATTAGCTGATCAGCTCATTGACCTTGTCATAGACCAAATGGCTTTCCCAACCTCTATACAATAGGTAATCGGCCAATTTTTTCTTGCGTTTTTGAGGATTACTTTCCTTGATGGTGTCCAAACGCTTTTGGGCCAATTCGTCCAAAGTTGTCAAATAGGCATCGTTGGTAATTTCCTTAAGGGCACTTTTAATGTTGAATGCGGAAATATCCCTAAACTGAAGTTCCCGCACAATTCGATTCTTACCCCATTTTTTGATGTTGAATTTACCTCGCGCAAAACTTTTGGCAAATCGTTCCTCGTTCAGGTAGTTTTCTTGGATAAGGTGGCCCACGATTTGGTCAATGGCCTCGGGAATCATCCGCATGTTGCGAAGTTTATCAATCACCTCTTTATGGCAGCGTTCTTGGTAGGCACAATAACGCTCCAATTTTTTAGTGGCTTCCTGCACCGAGTACGACTTGCTATAAGAGAATTGGTTTTGCATGTGGGTTCAAGGTTTGGTGATCACCATGGTTTTTTCATTGGTCAGCCTAAAGACTGTTTTGCCATTGGCTAAACTTGTTTCTGGATTTCCCTCGGTTACAGAATAATCATCTTGGGGCAAAATGAGCTTTAAATGCCATTCGGGATTGGTCTGTTGCACCTTTATTTGAAAAATACCGTTATTGTTTTCATACCAAATCGAAACTTCATTGTTGCCAATTTTCACATTTTCCAATGAAACATCGGTCCAATCCTTGGGCATTTGTGGACGTATTTCCATCATTTTGTCATATGCTTTGGAGCTGATGCCAAAAAACTGGTTCACTATGGGGATGGCAAAGGCATAAATGTTCCAGGCTTGGGTCATCATGCCATAATCTGGCGAAACTTCATACATACTTCCTGGCAATGCATAGCTAAAGGAACGTGTCATCCGTTTCAGGTAATCCAATGCTTCATCGGGACGGCCATAATTATTTTCTGCAACGGCCTGTACGCCAGTGGGCAGGGTCATTACAGCCCCGGTATAGGAAAAGACCTTGCTGCCTTTAAAGGAACCTTCGTCCTTTCCGGCGGATTCATCCCTATCGATTCCGGTAACGAACATCCCGAAGGGATTGGTAAATTTTTTGGCATTGTCCAAAGCCACAATGGCTTTGGTGGAATCGGCGATTCCCATTTCCATGGGCGTGTTCACCACCCAATTATGATAGAGTACAAAGGGTCTCGGTTTTGTCGAAGGGTGTTCCAGTAGTTGTCTTTCAGTAGCTTTTAACTCCTCAACCGCCCAAGGTTTGTTGAGCGTATCAGCGCGAACCAGGGCGTCTTCGATCAAGTGGAGTGCCTGTTCATCCGTACCGATAAAATCGGCATAGGAACCAAAATCCGCGGACCAGAATTCTGTATTGATCCTTTGTTTGAGCTCGTCGGCCAACGCTTCATATTTGTTTGCCAAATCCGATTTTTCCAATGCATGGGCCATTTTCGAAGCGTCTTCAAAAGCTTTTTGGGTATAGGAGGCCACATCGATCATTTCACTGTTGAGTCCATGGATTTCCATCATTCCAAAACCGTCTGGGAAAAGATTTTGGTTGGTATCATTTTCGTCCATTAACCATTGCAGGCCCTTTTGTACTGTTGGAAAATATTTTTCTAGAAACGTCTTGTCTCCATTCCAGGAATAAATGTCCCAGATCAAAGAGGCAAACTGAGGGGTCTCGTTGATGTTGCCCTCATTGAAAACGGCTCCATTGGTCGACATTTCATGTAGAATACGGCCATTGCCGTTGATGGCCATGGACACACTGTCCAAAAGCTGGATGGTTGCCGCAACGATTTCTTCCCTGCCAATGGCCATGTATCCCTTAAGGGCATATTCACTATCTACCCCGAACCACCAAGGATAATCGGGGATTCCGGCGCCAATGCCGGTGCCGATTTCGGGAACGGTCCGAACCAACCAATCACTATTGTATTTGAGCCATTCAAAAGCCTGTTGCAAATCTTTATCTGGAATGGTCAACTTGGTTTGTGCTGCCAAAGCCTCGTACCGCGCTTTTTTGGCTTTGAAATGATTGATATAATCGCTCTGAAGATTTTGATAGGTGTTGACAGCATCTTCCTTTGATGTATAGGAGCCTGCGATGTAAAAATTTTGAACGTACTCGGAATTGCCCGGAATGTCAATGTGGTAGATCAACGAATTGGATTGTCCATGGGTATCCCCCTTATTTTCATTGGTAAGAAACGATTCCGGTTTTATATCCGAACCAAATAGGGTGAACCAAGGATTGGATTGATCTTTTACAACCCAATAATTTTCTTCGAAGGTACCGACATCTTGGTCATCCACCATTTGGGTGCGCTCGCCCAACCATGTGGGCAACAAATCTGAATGACCGGTAAATGTAAAATTTCCAGAAATCGGGGAAGGGGAATTGTTTTTAAAAATATACTGCACCACCAGTCCTTGGGTGCTATCAGGTACAAATTGGATGCGTTCCACAACCAATTGTTCTTCGGGAAATTCAAAAATATGTCGGTTTGCAAACGGATAGTTGATAAACCGGGTGGCATTGTTCAATTGTAGTGGTTGGTCTTCCCATTCCAATGTGGCATCAAAACCATCCATTAACTTTATGGGGTGGTTCCAGATGCCGCCCATTTCTCCTTTAATATGCCATCCCAGGGAAGGGAACGTACCATTTTGATGACCTACCATGTATACCCGGTCTCCAGCGGTAGCAAAAGGAGAATCCAGATAATCCTTGTTTCCTTGAATGGCTGGGGCATCTTCCAATAAAGCTGAAATCGATTGGGTGGCCGGATTATTGCAAGCCGCGAGAAATAGCAGGGAAAGTAAAAATGGGATTGACCGCATTGGATATGGAAAATTGATGGATGTTCCAAAGGTAGCATTTAGCCTCGAAACCTTCCAAAACAAAAAAAGCGACCCCATTTCTGGAGTCGCTTTTGGTTATTGTCATAGGGTTTTGCCCTCTTTGTCTTTGAAATGATATTCAAGATAGGTGTAGGCATCCCGTGGTTGGATTTTAATCCATTTTTTATGGGTGTTGAACCATTTAAACCGGATGGATGGGAATCCTTGCGTAAGGTAAGCCGCAATGAATGGGTGTGTGTTGAGCACTATTCCATTGTTCTTTGGGTTTGCCTTAAGGATTCGTTCCAAATCTGCTTGGATTTTATCGATGATGACGATCGGTGCTTCAATTTCGGCACCGGTAACGTTCGGATTCTCCTCACTGGTCTTGATGTTCATTTCAGGACGAACCCGTTGTCTTGTAATTTGGACAAGTCCAAATTTGCTGGGGGGCAATATTTTATGTTTTGCCCTGTCGTCCTTCATTTCATCCCTAAGGTGGTCGAACAATTTTCTTCGATGGTCACCTTTGGTCATATCGATAAAATCGATAACGATAATACCTCCCATATCCCGCAATCGCAATTGTCGGGCAATTTCGGAAGCGGCCAATAGGTTCACTTCCAAAGCGGTATCTTCTTGGTTCTTGGCCTTGTTGGATCGGTTACCGCTGTTCACGTCTATAACGTGCAACGCTTCGGTATGTTCGATCACCAAATAGGCGCCCTTGCTCATTGAAGCCGTTTTTCCGAACGAGGTCTTAATTTGACGCTCAATTCCAAACTTTTCAAAAATGGGGACAGAACCGGTGTATTGCTTTACAATGGATTCCTTCTCGGGTGCAATCTCGTGCACATAGTCCTTGATTTGGTTGTAAAGCGTTTCGTCATCAACATGGATTCCGGTAAAGGTATCGTTAAATACATCCCGAAGGATGGAAGAGGCCCTATTGAGTTCCACCAATACTTTGGATGGATGGGGCGCTCTAGGCAATTTTTTGCACATTGCTATCCATTTGGCCAGCAAGTTCTGTAGATCTTTGTCCAGTTCTGCAACCTTTTTGCCTTCTGCAACGGTACGGATGATCACACCAAATCCTTTGGGCTTAATGCTCTTCACGAGTCGGATGAGCCTGTCCTTTTCCTCTTTGCTCGCTATCTTTTGGGATACCGAGACCCTATCGGAAAAAGGGACCATGACCAAGTAACGTCCGGCAATGGAAAGCTCGGAGCTGATTCTCGGGCCCTTGGTGGAAATGGGTTCCTTAACAATTTGTACCAATAATGACTGATTGGCCTTGATTGCATCGGTGATGCTGCCATTCTTGTCAATGTCTTTTTCAAATGGAAAATCTTTCAGGGAGAAATCTTTTAGTTTCCCTGTTCTTACTTTTTTGATGAATTTCAACATGGAGGACAATTGCGGACCTAGGTCATGATAATGCAGGAAGGCATCTTTTTCATAACCTACATTGACAAATGCCGCATTAAGGCCGGTAACGGGTTTTCTTATCTTGGCTAGGAAGATATCCCCAACGGAAAAGTTGTTATTGTCCTCTTCCTTGTGTAATTCTATAAGCTTTCCATCCTTTAGTAAGGCAAAATCGACTGCATCGGGAGTAGATCTTACGATTAATTCTCTATTCACCTGAATCGATTTTTATTCATCCCAATAAAAATTGGGACAAATGATTAAACAAAATATATGGTATCGGTTATTTTTCGAACCGACTGAAATTCGCTGTTTGAATCTCTATGTCAAAGAACGTTTTACGTGTAAAATGAAAAAGTAGTTGCAACAACTACTTTTTCTTGTGTCGGTTAGCTCTTCTGCGTTTTTTACGCTTGTGGGTCGCTACCTTGTGTCTTTTTCTTTTCTTACCACTCGGCATAAGGCTCTTGCTTTTGTGTTGTTAATTATATTATTTTACTTGTACATTGCTCTTTACGCCTTCCACGAAAACTTTGGCGGGCTTGAAAGCAGGAATATTGTGTGCGGGGATTTTGATGGTAGTGTTCTTTGAAATGTTCCTACCTGTTTTTTCAGCTCTGGTCTTGATGATAAAGCTACCAAAACCTCTTAAATAAACATTGTCACCATTTTCCAAGGAAGATTTTACCTCCTCCATAAACGATTCCACTGTGGCTTGCACGTCACCTTTTTCAATTCCTAGTTTTTCTGAGATCCTAGTTACAATATCTGCTTTCGTCATTTCTCTTGATTATTTTTTCTTATTTTTTTCGGCTTGCAAATATAAACATTAAAATTAATCTTTCGTTTAAAGCCTTTAATTTTAAGTATATAAACTGATACATTTGGCCCATAGTATTTTCTTACATGTCTTTTTCCCGTAAAATTCTTGATTGGTACCGCGAAAATAAAAGGGACCTCCCATGGCGAAAAACAAGGAACCCCTACCGAATTTGGCTGTCCGAAATTATGCTGCAGCAGACCAGGGTGGCCCAAGGATTGCCCTATTACCAAAAATTTTTGGAGGCCTTCCCAACCGTTCACGATCTTGCCAATGCCCCCGAGGAACAGGTCTTGAAACTATGGCAAGGCCTAGGGTACTATTCCAGGGCACGAAACCTACATACCACGGCAAAAATGGTGGTCAGTGATTTTGATGGCAAATTTCCAAACACCTATGAAGGCCTTAAATCTTTAAAAGGAGTCGGGGATTACACGGCGAGTGCCATTGCATCGTTCTGTTTTGATATTCCCGAACCAGTGGTGGATGGCAATGTGTACCGCGTATTGGCGCGTTATTTTGGTGTGAAGCTACCCATCAATGAAACCCAGGGGGCAAAATATTTCAAGGAATTGGCCCGCGAGGTCATGGACCCAAAGCAAATCGGGGATTACAATCAGGGCATCATGGAATTTGGTGCCGTCCAATGTGCGCCCAAAAACCCAAATTGCATGTTTTGTCCATTAAGCGAAAGCTGCGTGGCCTTTCAAAAGAACCTAGTATCGAATCTTCCCGTAAAATTGAACAAGACCAAGATCAAAAACCGATATTTTAACTATTTGGTATTTCTTGATGATTCGAACCAAACCCTATTGGAACAGCGAAAAGGGAAGGGCATTTGGCAAAACCTGTATCAATTTCCTTTGATCGAATCGAAAGGCGAATGGTCCGAAGCACAATTGGAGCAAAAAATGGGTGAAACGAACGGTTACCCCAAAATGCAGTCCGTTACCTTATATAATATGGAACCGATTGTGCACAAATTGTCCCACCAACATTTATATACCAAATTTTGGTTGGTGAATCCTTTGACCGAATTGGACGATGGCATTCCATGGCAACGCATAACCGATTATCCCGTACCAGTTTTGATTGCTGATTTTATCAGGACATTTAAAATTTAGTACTTTTGATTAATTAAAGAATTATGAGCGGAACATTAAATAAAGTAATGCTGATCGGGCATTTGGGAGACGAAGTGAAAATTCACTATTTTGAAGGAGGGAACTGTATTGCCAGATTTCCATTGGCCACCAATGAATCCTACACCAACCGGCAAACGGGTGAAAAGGTGACCACCACGGATTGGCACAATATCGTGGTACGGAACAAGGCCGCTGAAATATGTGAAAAATACCTGAGTAAAGGGGATAAGGTGTATGTTGAAGGACGTTTAAAAAACAGACAGTGGCAGGGCGAGGATGGCAATATGAGATATACCACTGAGGTCCATGTACAGGACTTTACTTTTTTAAGCACCAAAAAAGAAGGTATGGATGGCGGCCAGACATCCAGTGCCCCAATGCATGATGAACCGGCTAGGTCCACTGGTCCGGCAGCACCCGTAAATGACACGGAAGAGGATGATGATCTACCATTCTAAGAATATCGATTAAAGAGAAACCATATTGGATCCCGAGCCCCATTGTTTATCAATTTCGATTTTGGCCCTTAGCGGAATATTCACTTTAAAAGTGATTGTGATGGTCTTTCTTTTGGCATGCTCCGCGTTGATATCGGCAGCTGAGGTGGCCCTTTTTGGTCTCTCGCAGACCGATTTGAACGAGCTGGAAGAAGATGGTTCCACCCAGGGAAAGCTTATTGTCGGTCTTCTGGACAAACCTAAAAAGTTGTTGGCCACCATTTTGATTACCAACAATGCAATCAATATTGGTATTGTATTGCTGTTCAGTTCCATTGGCGACACCCTGTTTTCCAATATTGAAGGCACATGGCGGTTTGTACTGGAAGTGGTCGTGGCCACATTCCTTATTTTGATGTTCGGCGAAATCCTGCCAAAAATCTATGCCAATAGGAACAGGGTACAGTTTTCACAGATCATGGCCGTACCCTTAAAAGGACTCAACTTTCTGTTTACCCCTTTGAGCGGGCCCATGCGCTCGGCAACTTTGTTCTTGGAGGATAAATTGGGAAAGAAAAAATCGAATTTGAGTGTTAACCATTTATCACAGGCACTGGAGTTGGCCTCCGAAGGGGATACCACCAAAGAGGAGCAAAAGATTTTGGAAGGCATTGTCACCTTTGGAAATACCGATACCAAACAGGTAATGAGTCCGCGGATCGACATTTTTGCCCTCAACGAAAAAATGAAATTTCCCGAAGTGTTGCTCGAAATCAAAAAGAACGGGTATTCTAGGATTCCGGTGTTTTCCGAAAACATGGACAACGTTTTGGGTGTACTTTATGTAAAAGATCTTTTGCCGTATATCGAAAGGAAAAGTTTCAATTGGATGTCGCTGATCAGAGAGCCTTATTTTGTGCCAGAAAACAAAAAATTGGACGATCTTTTGCTTGAATTTCAGGAAAAGAAAAACCATTTGGCCGTGGTCGTGGATGAATATGGAGGCACTTCCGGGATTGTTACCTTGGAAGATGTTATCGAGGAAATTGTTGGGGATATCAGCGATGAGTTCGATGATGAAGACCTGATCTTCTCCAAATTGGACGACCATACCTATGTGTTTGACGGGAAGACCGCACTCAAGGATTTTTATCGTGTGGTAAAGATGGAAGACGAAGAAGAATTTGAAAGTAAAAAAGGGGAGTCCGAGACCATTGCAGGGTTTGTACTTGAAATATCGGGCAGTTTTCCAAAAATGGGAGAAAAGGTCTTTTTCAATGAGTACCAATTTGTGGTAGAGAGCCTGGACAAAAAAAGATTAAAACGCATAAAAGTAATTTTGCCCAATGAGAAATAGCCTTTTATTTGGATTGGTTCTTATAGTTTTAGCCGTGGGCTGTAAAGAGAATGTACTGCCAAAACCAAAGGCAATGCTCCGTTTGGAGTATCCAGAAGGGACCTATTTGCAGACAAATTTGGACTGTCCATATACCTTCGACCAAAACAATCTGTCCCAAATCAAGGAAAACAACGATTGTTCCTTGGTGCTGGATTACCCTCAAATGAAAGGATCAATATTTCTTACATATAAAAAGGTGGAAGGGAACTTACGGGAGCTCATGATCGACGCAGAAAAACTCACGTATGAGCACGTGGTAAAGGCGGATCAGATTTTACCGAAGGAATACAGCCATCCCGAAGCCGGGGTTTATGGAATGTTCTACGAAGTGAGCGGAAATGCCGCGTCACAATCCCAATTTTACGTCACCGATAGCATCAACCATTTTGTAACGGGCTCCTTGTATTTCTACGCAAAACCCAATTACGATTCCATTCTTCCCGCTGCAAAATACCTGGAGAACGATATCCGTAGAATCATGGAAAGCCTTCGGTGGAACAATTGATCAGTTTTCTTTTGTTTTGTTCAAAAGGGCCTCGGCCCGTTCAATACTTCCGTTTATTTCTTCTTTAAGGGCTTTTACTTTTAGTTCCTCCTCGTCCAGCCATTGTTGCTTTTGTTCGGTCAGTTCCTTTTTCATCCGAATATCATCCTGATCAAAACGGGTCCCGAAATTCTGCATCCAATCCATCATGGATTTATGCGCATTCTGAAGGTCTTTCATGGCCACTTCATACTGCTGTCCCATTGCTGTGGAGTCCACCTTGCTCTTAAGCTCACCGACCAAGTTGCCGATGGTCTTCATTTTGGGCATTACCTCATCATGTACGGCAAGTACTTGCTCCATTTGGGATGGGCCTTCATCTACTTTTTTTTCTTCTTTGCATGCAGTTGTTAAAACTAGAACTGAACAAACCAGTAGTATCAATATATTTTTCATGGATAGGTATTTAAGGTCAAAAATAACCAATTGAAGAGTGTCATTAAGGGTTTAAACATAAGAAAATGAAGCAATGTTCAAAGTGACTTTTGTCACATAAAGGAATTCCTTGGATGGTTACATTTGCACTTCAAAGATGTTGCCTACACATTGAATCGAGTTGGTATTTCAAATAAAATCCAAGGGTTTTACATTGTACTTTTCATAGCATTGGTTATGATCAGCAATCTCCGGTTTTCCTCCATGTATGTGTATTACAGCATCGACCGCGAAGGTTTTATTGAACGGCTCTGTGAGAACAAGGACAAGCCCGAGCTGAAGTGCGACGGAAAATGTATGCTGGCCAAAATGTTGCAGGCCCAAACCGATGAGGACGAACAACCCATGCCGGTAATCGGATGGGAACAGCAGTTGGTCTTTTACTTGGAATTGCCCAATTTCCAATTACAGGAATTAAACCATCAAAACAGCAATATGTTCCAATACCGGGAGCATTATTCCTTTACCTTCATTTATTCCCTGAACAAACCTCCCATTGTTTAAGATTCATCCGAACAGGGCAATTGTGAATGCCCAATTTGTAAAATCTTAAACATAAAATCAATGAATAAAAGTTCAATGGCAAAACTCTGTGTTTTGTTCTTTGGGGCCAGTATGGCCTATGCGCAGGTAGCACCTGTAAACGATAGTGTAACCCGAAAACCAGTGCAATTGGACGAAGTGCTGGTCGAAGGAAAAAGTAAGACAGATCCTGTTTTTTCCATGTTTAAAAGTGAGCCGGAGAAAAAGGTGGTGCAATCCAAGAATGTGGCCGATCTTTTTAGGGACATCAATGGATTCTCCCTGATCAAAAGGGGCAATTATGCCATCGATCCCTCATTCCGAGCCTCCCAATACGAGCAATTGAACGTGCAGTTCAATGGGGGCACCAAAGTTATGCATGCCTGCCCCAACCGTATGGATCCCATCACCACCCATGTAATTCCGGAGGAAATTGAAAGAATCGAAGTGGTTAAAGGACCGTACACCTTTAGGTATGGGCCTACCTTTGGCGGTATCGTCAACTTGGTTACCCAAGAAGTGGAAAAACAAGAAAGAGGTTACCACGGCAAGGTTAATTTTGGGGGAGAGAACAACGGCAACGCCCTGACCACGTTCGCAAACCTCAAATATGTGGCCGATGCCTTCGATGTAAACCTGAATGTGGGGTACCGTGATTTTGGAAATTATGAAGATGGCGATGGCAACGAAGTGCCCTCTTCCTTTAAAAGCACCGATTATGGGGTGCAGGTTGGGTTTAACCCGAATGGGAAACAACGAATCCAAGTTGGGTTCAGGCAATCTTTTGGGAGGGATGTATTGCATGCCGGCTTGCCCATGGACACTGAAATCGATGACAGCAATGTGTTGTCCTTGGATTATAAATTGGCCGACCTTACCGGAACTTTGAAAGGTTTGAGTGCCAAATTATACCGTTCCAAAGTGGATCATGTGATGACCAATGCGTTACGACCCAGTTTTATGATGACGGAAGCCGTCTCCGAGGTGGATGCCACTACGTTGGGCGGCAGACTGGAATTGGAATGGCGACCTGTTCAAGAGCTTAAACTCTATACCGGGGTCGATGCCTTTTCTGTGGGCAGGACAGGTAATCGAACCCGTTTGGTAAAACGGAATATGAACGGGGATTTGTTGCCCACACCCATGGAATTTGTGGATGAGGTTTGGCAAGATGCCCAAATTGATGATTTTGGTGCCTTTGTGGAAGGAAAGTATCCGATTTCCGAAAAACTGTTGATGAACGTTGGAGTTCGTTATGATTTGGTGCATTCCACCATCGATGCCCCAGCAGCTGATTTTGTGGCGGAATATCCCGAATTGGATACTCGAAATGAGAACAATATCAGTACTACGACATCCTTTAAATATATGGCCAACAACAAGCTGCTTTTCGAATTGGCCTATGGTCGTGGGGTACGTTCGGCCAATATGATTGAACGGTACATCAACCATTTTACCGTTGGGCAAGATGCCTACGAATATGTGGGCAACCCCTATTTGGATGCCGAGGTGAACAACCAATTCGAATTGGGTATGAAAGCAAAATCAGCATTTGAAGGGTATGTTTTCAATCGTTTGGATTACGGGGCATCGGTGTATTATGCCTTTTATGACAATTATATAGTGCCTGTGATCGATCCCGATCTCAACAAGAAATACATGCCGATGGCACCGCCCACGGAGGTAAAAAGGTTCATCAATTTGGATGAGGCCTATAAAACGGGGTTCGAGTTGTATGTTGATTTGGGATTTTTGACCGATTTCAACTTCAAGACAGAACTATCCTATGTGTATGCCAAAAACAAGGACTTGGATGAATCCCTTCCGTTGACACCCCCCTTGGTGACCCGGTTCAATTTAGGGTTTCAACGAGAAAAAGTATGGGCAAAGGCCACGTACACGATTGCTTCAAAGCAATCGGAAATCGCCACTTCCTTTGGAGAACAGACAACCGATGGTTACGGAATTATGGACCTGAGTTTTGGAACCAAACCATTCCAACATTTCACTGTTGGGGTAGCGGCTTCCAACATTTTTGATGTGGCCTACCACAACCATTTGAATTTCTCTTTTGTCAACCAGGCAGACTACGGTCGTGTACCCATAAACGATCCCGGTCGAAATTTATCGGCATTCGTTCAGTATAGCTTTTAATTTATGGATAAAAAAAGGGGCGCTAAATGGCGCCCCTTTTCTATTCTAATTTGAATATTATTTGAAGTCCGAAGCATCCACTCCTTCATTCACTTTGATTTCCTTCACCATGAACTCGAAGCTTTGCGGCCCAACGGTCTGCATGATCTTGAACGGGAATTTGATTCCGGATACTTCTTGGTAGTCGCCATACCCCAAGGTGCTCGTCATTTGCTGTCCCTGCACTTCTTGGGTAGTAACTTCCTGAACCTTAAGTCCGGTTTCCATATCGTAAAAGGCAGATTTGCTATCACTTATTTTAAGCTTGTAGGCTTTGGAATCACCAACTTGCTCCACACCTTCCAAGGTAACATTGCCAGCTGCCAAATAATTCAGTTCGGGGAAAGCTGAAGATTCTTCCTTGACCTTTTCGATTTCTTCAGGCGTAAGATCTTTGCGCTGGCCCTGTACCACGGCGTAGCCAGAATCACCATCCAAAACTTGTTTGGACATGGAGTTGCCCATCACTTTCACGTCTTGCATAAACTGGTCCTTGGTGGTCTTCTTCATTTCAAGTTCCAATTTCATGCCCTGCATTTCGGCCTCGGCCACCATGGAATAGGATTCCACACCGTCCAGTTTGGCTTTTCCACCAATGGCCTCAATGTATTTTTCCAAAATGGTGTTGGCATCCATACCTTCGGGAATGGCTGCACTGTAATCCGGTTTTTCGGTTTTGTTGGCATATTTATCGTAAAACAGCACGGGAACCGTTTTGCCTTTAAAGGAAACCTTTTCCAAATTTTCGATGATATCGCTTCCCTTTCCGGTAACCACGACACGGGCATTACTGGTAGAGAAATATTTTTTGGCAGCCTTTTGTACATCTTCCACAGTAACGGCATCCAATCGCTCCAAGTAGGTTTTGTAAAAATCCTTGGGCAATCCTTCGGTTTCAATATTGAGGGCGTAGTTGGCTACGGTTTCGGGGCGTTCCAATGCCATTACAAAACTTCCGGCGTACTTGGCCTTGGCGTTTTTCAATTCTTCTTCGCTGACGGGTTCCGATGTGATCCGATCTATTTCTTCAAGAATCTGTACAACGGCACTGTCGGTTACGGAATTACGTACCTGAGCATACGCATTGAAACGCATGGGGCTGTACTTGTTGTCGCGAATTCCGGAATAGGAACCATACGTGTATCCTTTATCTTCGCGGAGGTTTTTGAACAATCGAGCTTGTGAGCCACCTCCCAAAATACGATTGGCCACCAAAGCATCCAAATAATCCGCATCCTTCATTTTCAAATTGGTAATGTTCTCCACGGTCACTTCAGATTGCACGGCGTTGGGCACATCAACCACATTGATCTGTGTATACTGTGCATCCGTCGGGTCGGAATAGGTGAACGATGGAGGTACGGCTTTGGACCAAGGGGTGAAGAATTTGGTCACCAATTCCTTCACATTTTCAAATTCCACATCGCCGATGACCACCAAATAGGCATTGGCAGGCACAAAATAGGAACGGTAGAAGTGCTCCACATCCATGAGGGTTACATTGTTCACGGTCTCTTGCGAGGTGATTTCGCCGTAGGGGTGATTTTTGCCATAGGCCAATGCTGCCTCTACTCGATTCGCAATGGCAGAAACATCCTTCTCCTCGGATTTTAGTCCCGTAAGCAGTAAATCCTTTTCTTTTTCAAATTCCTCTTGTTTAAAATCGGGGTTTAGGGCAGCATCTGCCAGAAGTTCAAGAACCCTTGGGAAATACTTGGAAAGGCTGCTTGCAAACGCACTTTGGTTTCCAATGGAAATGGTTGCACCCAAGAAATCGACTTCTTCATAAAAGTCGTCTTTCGGAATATTCTTGGAACCTTTGCCCAACATGCTTCCGGTAAGACTGGAAACACCTGCCTTGTCACCCTCCAAAACGGGAGGATTATCTATGGTCAATTGGATCCTGACCCTTGGTAATTTATGGTTTTCGACCACCAATACCTTGAGTCCATTGTTCAACGCGAAAGTGGCAGGTTCTTTTAAATTGATTTCCGGTGCAGGACCCGGTTTGGGCTGTTTGCTTCGGTCTATTTGTGCATGGGCCGCCACCATAAAAAGGGACAGCACGGTAAATAGGATATACTTGTTCATCTTAGTTCGCATCTTTTTGTGTGGGTAAATACTCCAGTTCTACCCGTTGGTTCACCTTCAAATATTTTTTGGCCACTTCCATAATTTCCTCACGAGTAATGGAGCGGTAAATGTCAATTTCTGTGTTGATGAGGTTGGTGTTGTCCTTCAGCATATAATTTTCGGCCAAATTATTGGCCACCCCTTCAATACTGCTGTTTGCATTTACATAATTGTTCTCGAACTTGTTCTGCAATTTTTGATAATCTTTTTCGGAAATCAAATTCATCTGGATCTTTAGGATTTCCTCATCGATTTCCTTTTTAAGGTCTTGAATGGTGTTGTCTCCCACAGGTAGCGCACCCACAATGTAGGAACTGTAATCCTCGGCATCGATGGGCACGGAGAAAATCTGAAGGGCCATCTTTTTCTCATCCACCAATTTTTTGTACAACTTGGAACTTTCACCATCGCTTAGGTAGGTGGAGATCATATTGATCACATAAGCATCGCGTTGTCCCTGTCCTGGAGTTCGGTAGGCCAACAATATGGCTGGAATTTGGATGTTGGGGTCACGGTATTCGGCAAAAATGGTATTGGTGATCGGATCTTCTTGAATGTTCGGCCGCTTGATTTCCTCACCTCTTGGGATTGGACCAAAATAATCGGCGATCATTTTCTTGGTTTTCTCAGTATCAATGTCCCCAGCAACCACCAATACGGCATTGTTGGGTACATAATAGGTCTTGTTGAATTTTTTGAAATCATCGAGCGTAGCACTGGCCAGGTGGTCCAAGGACCCGATCACGCCCCATCGGTAGGAGTGTTTGGTATAAAGATTTGAGAGGAGTTGTTCAAAAAATGCACCATAGGGGGAATTATCAACTCTGAGCCTTCTTTCCTCTTGTACTACTTCTTTTTGGGTGTCGACCCCCACTTGTCCGATAATCGGGTGCAGCATGCGTTCCGATTCCAGCCAAAGGCCAACCTCCAAACTGTTGGAAGGAAACACTTCATAATAATAGGTGCGGTCCAAGAAGGTGTTGGCATTGTTGGTACCCCCGTTGGAGGAAACAATCTTGTCCCATTCGCCCCTTTCAATGTTTTTGGTGCCCTCGAAGAGGAGATGTTCAAAAAAGTGGGCAAATCCCGTTTTGTCCGGGTCTTCATCCTTGGATCCCACATGGTACATGACCGATGTGGTCACTACGGGAGCAGAATTGTCCTGGTGCAGGATCACGTGGAGCCCATTGTCCAGATCGTACTCTTCAAAATTCACTTCCTGGGCAGAAAGCAAACCGCCAATAAAGAGCAACGATAATGCAGAAAACACATGTTTTTTCATCGTAATAGTCAGTATTTAAATATAGATGTTACAAAAAGGTTGGTAGCCATTTTTGGATTGATGTTACACTAAATATAGGTTAAAATCGAAAATTGGCGGAAATGAAGATACTCTTTTTAGGGCGTTTCGCACAATATTTGCCAAACATTCAGTAACTTAAACTCAACTTCCAAAAAGCTACATAATGAAAAAATTGACGCTTCCCATTCGATTCGGAATTGTGACCAGCGCCGTATTGATCGCTTACTTTTTGATTTTGGCCCTCATGGGTAAACATACCAATGTTTTTTACAGTCTGTTCAATGGGTTCATTACGGGATTTGGCATTTATGAGACCATAAAATACACCAAGCTGAAACAGGGTCAGGGTTTTAGTTATGGCAGCGGCTTTACCGCCGGAGTTACCACAGGTTTTGTGGCCACGTTGCTGTTCACCATTTTTTTCGCCATTTATGCCACCGAACTGGATACTGAATTTTTGGACAACCTCTCCTCGGCATGGGCCAAGGATTACAAGAATTTCCAGGGAATTGTGTTCTTTACGGTTGCCATAATGGGCTTTGCCACCACCTTGGTGCTTACCCTATCCTTTATGCAATTGTTCAAATCTTCCAACAACGCAAAAAAATAGGGCCAAATGCCAGAATAATACTTGTGGATTAAGGATTTAGCAGTATATTTGCACCCGCTAATTTTGATAAAGCGCAATAATTTTAATCTAATCAAGGAATTATGTACGCAATTGTAGAGATGGCAGGGCAGCAATTCAAAGTTGCAAAAGACCAGAAAGTGTACGTTCACCGTTTGCAAGAAGAGGAAGGTAAAAAAGTTACCTTCGATAAAGTTCTTCTTTTGGAAGATGGAGGAAACGTTACCATTGGCGCCCCAGTCATAGAAGGTGCAGCCGTAGAGGCCAAAGTTGTTAAGCACCTTAAAGGAGATAAGGTAATCGTTTTCAAAAAGAAAAGACGTAAAGGTTACCAAAAGAAAAACGGCCACAGACAATATTTGACCGAGATCGTGGTTGAAAGTATTGTTGCCAAAGGTGCCAAGAAAGCGGCTCCTGCAAAGGCCAAGGAGGAAAAGCCAGCTGCCGAGCCTAAAAAAGCCGCAGCCCCAAAGGCGGAAGCTCCAAAAAAAGAAGCTCCAAAAGCAACTGAGGACCTAAGTGCCAAAACAGTAGCTGAATTGAGAGATATGGCCAAGGCCAAGGACATTACCGGTTACTCTTCCATGAAGAAAGCCGAGTTGATCGAAGCATTAAGCAAATAAGAACAGAACTAAAATTTAGATATCATGGCTCACAAGAAAGGTGTAGGTAGTTCAAAAAACGGTAGGGAATCAGAATCGAAACGCTTGGGCGTTAAGATTTTTGGTGGCCAGGCCGCTGTTGCTGGTAACATCATCGTTAGACAACGTGGAACCAAGCACAATCCTGGAGACAACGTATACGCGGGCAAAGACCATACTTTGCATGCCAGGGTAGACGGTATCGTTAAGTTTGAGAAAAAAGCAGGTGGAAAATCCTATGTTTCCATCGAGCCTTTCCAAGCCTAAATACTGCCACCATATAAAATTGAAAAGCCCAGCATTTGCTGGGCTTTTTTTATGCTCAAAAAGTAAGTCTTCTTTTGCGGGCCGTAATCTCCCAAGTGTCTTTTTTCAAACCATCCTCAATTACGGAAACCTCATCATGTAGGTTAATGGTCGGGCAGATGTGATAGGGAACACCGTACAGCACATCGCCCACTTTCCAAGCATCCCAATCCGCCACTTTGATCACGCCGTGTTCTTCACTTTGTGAAAGGAGTTCATAATTATCCAAGTTGAGAAATTTTACTCGCTTATCGATTGGGTTTTCAGCAGCAACGGATTTATGTCCAAGATCCACGGTGATAATCCCCTCCGTTGGTTTAGAAATGATACGGGTAACCAACAACGCAGCGTACTTAAAATTTTGTTCGGACAATTTTTCTGCATAGCCCCAATCCCAAAGGACACAGGTACCGGGACTGGTGATTCGTTGTTGTTGTAGTGCGTGTGAGGTAAAGGATGGAGTTCCCCCACAAATCAATTCGGCAGATGGATGGTCGATGCGCAGGGCTTCAAAATAGGCGTCAACATCTTTAACGCCGGTTTCGATTTTTTGTCGACGGACTGAAAAATCAACATCTCTTAAATGACCGTCGTAGGCATGCAATCCTTTCAGGTGTAACGATTTACATATTTTTAAATAGTCGGTAAGTTCATCCAACTGAGGTCCGATTTTGATACCGGAACGATCCATTCCATTGTTGATATCAATATAAATGGGAACGGTGAGTCCTTTTTCCTCCGCTTTTTGGTTGAGCAGTTCAGCACTGCCGATATTATCAATCAACGTTGAAAATTCGGTTTCTGGAAAGTGACTGGTCAAATTTAAAAAACGGTCGATCTTGGGACCCACCAATTGATGGGCGATCAATACCGATTTGGCACCAGCTTCGGCAGCAATTTCAGCCTCGGCTACGGTCGAAGCTTTAAAGTTGGTAATACCCGAAGCCAAGAGATGCTCCATTACTTTGGGCATTTTGTTGGTCTTGATGTGGGGCATTAATCGAGAAAGGTCACCATTGACCAGACCGATCATTTCTTTTACATTGAACTTTAAATGATCCAGATAAAGAACCACAGATGGAGAATCCACCGCATCCATATTTTTAATTTCGTACCAAGTGTTGTCCATAGGCGTTTTAATAGATCATAAAGGTAGCGATCTGTAACTAAAGGTCTTTAAAATTTTCAGCATTGTGTAAAAGAAGCCTATCGGTCTACCAAATCTTTTTAGTAGCTTTAAAGACATTAACCATAAATCATTTATCATGAAAAAAGTTATTATTTCTTCATTGCTGGCCTGTTCCATTTTGTTTACCAGCTGTTTGGGTTCGTTTAGTGCCTTTAACAACCTGAAAGATTGGAACCAAGGAGTCACCGACAGTAAATTTTTGGACAACCTCATTTTTTGGGGTTTGAACATTGTTCCAGTTTATGGATTGTTTTTCTTGGGCGATGCCTTGATCTTTAATGTTATCGAATTCTGGTCGGGATCGAATCCGATTGCCATGAAAGATGGGGAAATTGAAACCCAAATGGTGGAGCATGATGGTAATACTTTTGAAATGGTGGCTACTAAAAACCGGGTACAGATTACTGTGGTCGAGGGACCAAAGCAAGGCAAGAAATTAGAATTGTTCTATAAGCCGGACGAAAAATCATGGAATGCCATACGTCCAAATGGGGAAATCATCAAGTTATCCTCATTTGAGGAAGGGTTCTACATTGTGTACATGCCCAATGGTGAACAAATCAAGATCGATCCCATGAACAACAAGGAAGAAGGATTGGCAATTTTAAAGGAACATAAAACCTGCTATTACGGCGAGGCCCTTTTGGCAGATTAAGCCGAAATACCCATAAAAAAACCCATGGTGAAAGCCATGGGTTTTTATTTTTAAAGGGGTAGTCGAATTAATAACGATAATAGTCCGGTTTAAAGGGACCTTCCACCGATACGCCAATGTACTCGGCCTGATCTTGCTTCAGTTCAGTAAGTTCGGCGCCCAAACGCTCCAAATGCAATTGTGCCACTTTTTCATCCAAATGTTTGGGTAAGGTGTACACTTCATTCGCATATTTGTCGCTGTGGTTCCACAGTTCGATTTGCGCCAAAGTTTGGTTGGTAAACGAGTTGCTCATCACAAAACTGGGGTGGCCAGTGGCACAGCCCAAATTCACCAAGCGCCCTTCGGCAAGCACAACCACATCCTTTCCATCAATGGTATATTTGTCCACCTGTGGTTTTATTTCGTCTTTGGTATTTCCGTATGTTCGGTTCAACCAGGCCATGTCAATTTCATTGTCAAAATGCCCAATATTACAAACGATGGCCTTATCCTTCATGGCCCTGAAATGCTCCTCACGGATGATGTCCTTGTTGCCCGTTGCAGTGATTACCACATCGGCATTTCCGACCACATTTTCCAATTTTTTCACTTCATAGCCGTCCATACAGGCCTGTAGGGCGCATATGGGGTCGATCTCCGTTACGGTTACAATGGCACCAGCCCCGCGGAACGAAGCAGCAGTTCCTTTTCCAACATCACCATATCCTGCCACTACTACACGTTTTCCTGCCAACATGGTATCCGTGGCCCTGCGAATTGCATCAACCGCACTTTCGCGACAACCGTATTTGTTGTCGAACTTTGATTTGGTCACAGAATCGTTCACGTTGATGGCCGGCATGGGCAATGTGCCCTTTTTCATACGCTCGTACAAACGGTGCACACCGGTGGTGGTCTCCTCGGAAAGGCCTCTTACCCCAGAAGCCAATTCAGGATATTTGTCCAAAACCATATTGGTAAGGTCACCACCATCGTCCAAGATCATGTTCAACGGTTGTCTGTCCTCTCCAAAGAACAAGGTCTGCTCAATGCACCAATCAAATTCCTCCTCGTTCATGCCTTTCCACGCATACACAGGGATTCCAGCAGCGGCAATGGCAGCAGCGGCATGGTCTTGGGTCGAGAAAATATTACAGGAACTCCAAGTTACCTCGGCACCAAGTGCCACCAAGGTCTCAATAAGCACTGCGGTCTGGATGGTCATATGCAGACATCCGGCAATCCGCGCACCTTTCAAGGGTTGTTCCTTGCCATACTCTTCCCGCAAGGCCATCAGTCCCGGCATTTCGGCCTCGGCCAACTCAATTTCCTTCCTTCCCCAATTCGCAAGGGATATATCTTTTACCTTGTAGGGTACATATGGAATTGTCTTTGTACTCATACTTTATATTGATTAACTTTTGTAGCTTCGCTTTTATAGCGCGACAAAGATACGAAAACGCTTAACTTTTGGTTATGCCCATTTACAAAACCATAACAGTTTCCCCGACTACCAACGTATACATTTGGAAAGTGACCGAACCAGAGCCCGAACTGGGCAAGAATGTGGCATTGACCCCGCATTGCCAAGATCGGATGGATGGCATGAAATCCGAAGATCATCGCAGGGCCTTTTTAAGTATTCGGCATCTTTTGGCCCTTGCAGGCTATAGTGATTTCGATTTGGTGTACGATGATTTTGGAAAGCCCCATTTGCGGGATGGCAATTTCATTTCCATTACCCATTCACACAATTTTACCGGGGTGATCATCAGTGAAACCGATGAGGTGGGCATCGATATTGAAATGCAGCGGGACAAAATCCTAAGGATTGCCCATAAATTCACCCCAATTGAAGAGTACAGAACCCTGGCCAACACTGAAGCGATCATTCGAAAACTGACCATTGTGTGGGGTGCCAAGGAATCCCTTTATAAAATTTATGCCCAGCAGGGGCTCAGTTTTTTGCAACATATCAATGTGATTGATTTTTCCTTCGAGGAAACACGAACGGTAGCGGAAATCACATACAAAGGCAAAAAATCCCATTATGGGGTCGAATTTTTGGAATTTGAGGGATTTACCTGTGTTTATGCCCTCAAAATGATGGGTGGTTGACCGTTTCTTTTTGTTAGCTTTGCCCTACCTAACTAATGTCCATGAAAATTTCTGTTGAGCTCACCCTCACCCCCTTGCAGGATGATTTTGAAACTCCCATTATCCATTTTATCAAAAAATTAAGGGCTTCGGGCCTTACCGTTCTGGAAAATCCGTTAAGTACCCAGGTTTATGGTGATTATGATACGGTTATGAACTTGCTGCAAGCGGAAATCAAGGGTGCTTTTATGGACTTGGATCATGTGGTGTTGGGGATGAAGATCGTTAAATCTGACCGAAGCGATTATGAACCCCATTTTTGATTTTTTTCTTGGGCCGTACGAAGATCGGGAACTCTCTTTGATCATTCTGGAAGCCACCGCTTTTTTCTTCGGGATTGCCAGTGTGATCTATGCCAAAAAGGAAGATATTTTGGTCTATCCCACGGGATTGGTAGCGACGGTGATCACCACCTATATCTTTTTAATGGATCGCTTGTTCGGCGACATGATGATGAATTTCTATTATTCCATCATGAGTATTTACGGTTGGTGGAACTGGGCCAGAAGAAAGGATGACCGTCAACCAGTGGTACATATTACGAGGACCAATAAAAGGGAAAAGTGGATTGGGTTTGGGTTCTTCCTACTCACCATGTTGGTCACCTATGGCGTTTACAAAGCCTTTGGTGCAGAAATACAGACCACCAATTATGTCGACATATTTACCTCTGGTGTATTTTTTACCGCCATGTGGTATATGGCCAACAAAAAACTTGAAAACTGGACCTTGTGGATTTTGGGTGATTTGATTACCGTACCTTTGTATGCGTATAGGGGATGGGGTATGTTTTCACTGCAATACCTCATTTTTACCATATTGGCCATTCAGGGATATCTAGCATGGAAGAAAAACTTGGGCAGGAGCCTTCAAACCTCATAAAAGTGGTCCTTTTTGGACCCGAATCTACAGGAAAGACGACACTGGCGGGACAATTGGCCGATCATTACAAGACGGAATGGGTGCCCGAATATGCACGGGAGTACCTTCAAGACAAATGGGACAGGGAACAAAAAACCTGTGAGCCCAAGGATTTGGTCCCCATAGCCTACGGCCAGATGGAGTTGGAGAACCGATTGGCCAAAACGGCCCATAAAGTGTTGGTCTGCGATACCGATCTTTTGGAAACCAAGGTATATTCCGAAGCCTATTATACAGGGACCTGTGATCCTATTTTGGAAAAATATGCCATCAAAAACCAATATGAACTTTATTTCCTGACGTACATCGATACCCCTTGGGTGGCGGACGATTTAAGGGACAAACCCGATGAGCGGGAACGAATGTTTGCGTATTTCAAGGAAGCGCTGGAAAAATATAACAGGAATTTTATTATTTTAAAGGGAGATAAGGCAACACGACTTGCCACAGCAATTGAACACATTGATAAACTTCTCCAAAACATGATCGAATTTACTCCGAACGACTTGGAACAATTGAAATCCAAGGGCATCTCCAAAGAAAAAGTAATCCGTCAAATAGAAACATTCAAAGAGGGCATCCCTTTTGTTGAGTTGGTAAAAGCTGCGGTAGTGGGCAACGGTATTCTTCGGTTCTCCGAAGGGGAACAGAAGGACCTTATCCAATATTTTGAGGATAATCGCGGCAATTTGGACCTTTTAAAATTCGTTCCGGCCTCTGGAGCGGCCTCCCGTATGTTCAAGGCGATGTTCAACTTTTTGGATGCTTTTGATCACAAAAAGGAAACATTGGCAGCTTATTTGGAACGAACTGGAGACAAAGAGGCGGAAAAGTTCACGTCCCACATGGATAAGTTGCCCTTTTATGGGTTGATCATGGACCGAATTAAAGGGAAAGCCCAAAATAAGGATGAAGAGGCCTATCTTTTTGTAAAAGAGATGCTGTCTGAAGATGGCTTGAATTATGGCTTTTATCCCAAAGGTTTGCTTCCGTTTCATAAGTACGGTTCGGAAACCGCAACACCCTTCAAAGAGCATATGAAGGAAGCGGCATTGTACGCCAAAACGGATGGAAAAGCACATCTGCACTTCACCGTATCCGAACAGCACGATGAGATGTTCAATGCGGAAGAAAAAACGGTTTCACCCAAAATATCAGCTTCCACGGATACCAAATTTCATATCGGCTATTCCAACCAAAAACCTTCCACCGATACCATTGCGGTAGACATGGAGAACAAGCCGTTCAAGAATAGTGATGGGTCCATTTTGTTCCGGCCAGGTGGGCACGGTGCATTGATTGAAAACCTGAACGACCAGGATGCGGATATTATTTTCATCAAGAATATCGATAATGTGGTCATAGACAGTAATTTGGAAGCGGTCGCCAATAGCAAGAAAATGTTGGCCGGCGTTTTGAAAAAGGTACAGGACAAAGCGTTTGGTTATGCGGAAATGTTGGATGGCAACGATACACCCATCGACAAATTGGATGAGATCAAATCGTTTTTGGAAAAGGACCTCAATGTTCGAATGCCCCAAAATTATGAAGATTTGGATGTAGATACTCAGAGCGATATTTTAAAAGATAGATTGAATAGGCCCATCCGTATTTGCGGCATGGTAAAAAATGAAGGAGAACCCGGAGGAGGGCCCTTTTGGATTAAAGATTTGGAAGAAAACATTTCACTGCAGATCATTGAATCGGCACAAATAGATATGGATGACTCCGAACAGGCCGGCATCCTCAAAAATTCCACTCACTTTAACCCGGTCGATTTGGTTTGTGGCGTACGCAATTATAAAGGCGAGAAGTACGATTTGCTCAACTATGTGGATGAAAAACAAGGTTTTATAACTGGTAAAACCCAAGAGGGCAAGGAGTTAAAGGCCCTAGAGCTTCCAGGGTTATGGAACGGTGCCATGGCTTTTTGGAATACACTATTTGTGGAAGTACCCTTGGTGACCTTCAATCCGGTGAAAACGGTGAACGATTTGTTGAAGCCCACGCACCAGGCCTAAAAACCAAGTACAAGCATATTTTCTGATCCGTTGCCACACTGGCAGCGGATTTTTTTTTGAATTTTTGTGACCTAATTCAACAAGTAGTGTCCAATAGGTATACTCTAAATGGAATTATTGTAATTGAACCAATTGTTTCAATCACATAATTTAAAGAAGACAATCCTTGCGGGAAGTCTCAATTTAGGTTGGTTGATTTGGTATGAAAGCCGTACACTCTGTGCGGCTTTCTTTTAACCATTGGTGTGTAAGCTGTACAAAAAAGTTGAGTATGCTTTTTAAAGTGATTTTGTTTTTCAATATGGTCTCCTTGGCCATGGCAATATATATGTTGGTTTCGTATGTGAAACAAAAAAAGAACAGGAACGAACACAAAAAATCGGGATGATGCTATATGAACACTAACCTTGGTATTATCCATTTCTGCTGACCTTGAGCATGGTCTTATTTCCTTGTGACCATGTGTTGGCAAAATTGAAAGGCTGCTTTGGCGGCCTTTCTTTTTTTATGGATGTTGTAGGTGTCACATAAAAAATAGGAATTGAATCTATGAAATGTGATACGTACAATGTACATTTGTTTCATCTCAAAGGGGTGCTTTTGCAAAAAGGCTGAGATTATACCCAATGAACCTGGGCGGGTAATGCTGCCAAGGGAATCGCGCAAGGCGCTTCATGGAATTTCAACGTTTCTTTCGAAACAAAAATCAAGTTAAACCAGAATAATGACCCCTTTTATTCGTAACATTTTTACGAATGAAAATGCAATATTCAATTTTTCAGGTTGGAACTGCTACCTTACAAAGTAGTTCAATGCGATTACAAAACTGCAGCGGGCAACGCATTGCAATTCTACTCTCACTTTTGGCACTTTTTGGACTCTCATTCAACGCAAGTGCCCAAGAAGAACAAATTGACACTTTGGAGGGAAAAAAAGTGGTCTTGGATGAAGTATTGGTCCAGGCCATCCGGGTCACCAAAGAGTTCCCGATTACCTTTTCCAATTTGGAAAAGGAACAATTGGCACCACGGAATTTGGGCCAGGATGTGCCCATCCTTATGAATTTTATGCCGGCGGTGGTCACCACATCCGATGCTGGGGCAGGAATCGGTTACACCAGCATCCGTGTGCGGGGTAGCGATGCGACCCGGGTCAATGTGACCATCAATGGCGTACCCTACAACGATGCCGAATCGCAGGGGACTTTTTGGGTAAACATGCCCGATTTTACCTCTTCCACACAGAGCTTGCAATTGCAACGTGGTGTTGGAACCTCAACCAATGGCGCCGGTGCTTTCGGGGCCAGTTTGAATATGCTCACCGATGCGTATTCGGAAGAGGCCTATGCCAGTATTTCTTCCTCTATCGGAAGTTTCAACACGCTGCGAAACAATGTCAAGTTCAGTACGGGGTTGATCAACGATCATTTTGAATTTTCCGGACGGTTGTCCCGAATTAATTCGGATGGATACGTCGATCGTGCCAGGGCCGATCTCGACGCCTATTTTTTACAAGGTGTCTACAAAGATGAAAATACACTGGTAAAGGCGCTTCTCTTTGGTGGACATGAAATCACTTACCAAGCCTGGAACGGAATTACCGCAGAGGAGTTGGAGACCAATCGTACCTTTAATTCGGCTGGTTTGTACACCGATGAAAATGGGAACACCCAATTTTATGACAACGAGGTGGACAATTACAAGCAAGACCATTTTCAATTGCATTGGAACGAGAACCTAAGTCCATATTGGTCTACCCATTTGGCATTGCACTATACCCGAGGTCGTGGTTTTTTTGAGCAATACCGGGAGGATGAGGACTTTGGTGATTATGGATTGGACCCGATTGTTATGGGAGGAGAGACCGTGAATTCTACCGACTTGATCAGACGGCGTTGGCTGGACAATGATTTTTATGGGACTGTATTTTCAGCCACCTACACCAACGACGACCTTAAGTTGATTTTGGGTGGTGGCTACAACGAATACAAAGGAGATCATTTTGGGGAAATTATCTGGGCCCGTTATGCCAGTGACAGCGAAATCCGTGATCGATACTATGATGACAATTCCACCAAAACAGATTTTAACAGCTACGCAAAAGCCAATTATAAATTAAACCGGAAATGGTCCATTTTTGGTGATGTGCAATACCGAAGGGTAGGGTACCAAGCCAATGGGGAGGACACCGGATTGGTAGATGACACCTTCAATTTCTTCAATCCAAAAGCAGGGGTCACCTTTGATCTGAACAGGAACAACAATTTCTACTTCTCCTATGCTAGGGCCAACCGGGAACCCAATCGAAACGATTACGAGAATGGCAGCCCAAGGCCCGAAAAGTTGAACGATTTTGAACTCGGCTGGCGCTATATTTCTTCCAATTTCCAATTGAACACCAATATCTATTACATGCGCTATAAGGATCAATTGGTGCTTACCGGGGAACTAAATGATGTTGGCGCGCCTTTGCGATCCAATGTAGGGGACAGCTACCGTTTAGGACTGGAAGTGGATGCCAATGTGCGTTTGTCACCCAAATTTGTATGGCAACCCAATTTGGCCCTCAGTGACAACCGAAACATTGACTTTTATTTTCAGCGCGATGGGGAGCTTCAAAATTTGGGCAATACCCATATCGCCTATTCCCCCCAATTGGTGGCGGGCAACATTTTGGTCTTTCAGCCCAAGACCAATTTGCAATTGTCCTTGTTGTCCAAGTTTGTGGGCAAGCAGTATATGGGGAATATCGATTCCGAAGGATCCACTTTGGACAGTTACACCCAAACCGATTTCAATATCCAGTATGAGATCAATACCAATTCCTTTATTAAAAGCATTGTGCTATCGGGATTGGTAAACAATATTTTTGATGCGGATATCGTATCCAACGGGTATTTCTTTACCTACGATGATGATTTTTCCAACCCTGGAACAGTGACCACTATTGAAGGAGCTGGTTACTATCCCCAGGCAGGTATCAACTTTTTGGTAGGTGCTACCTTCAATTTTTAATGATCACCAATGAATGGGATTCTGTATTTTTAACCCAATGTCAGAATCCCATTTTCATTTTACAACTGAAAAGCCATTGCGGTGGGGCGTAATTGGTTGCGGTAGCGTAGCCGAAAAGAAAAGCGTGCCCGCCTATTTGAACACCCCCGGTTTTGAAGTGCCCATGGTCATGCGGCGAAATCTGGACAAAGCAAGGGACTATGCCGAAAGGCATGGTATTCCTTTTTGGACCGACAATGCGGATGAGGTGATTGCCCATCCTGGGATTGATGCCATTTACATTGCCACACCACCGGACTCGCACAAACAGTATGCACTAAAAGTGGCCGAAGCGGGCAAACCTTGCTGTATTGAAAAGCCCATGGCACCTACGTATCAAGACAGTTTGGAAATTTTTCAGGCCTTCAAGACCAAGAACATCCCATTGTTCATTGCCTATTACCGGCGTTCCCTACCGAGGTTCCTTAAAATAAAACAGTGGTTGGAGGAGGGATTGATCGGGACTGTGGAACACATTCATTGGAAAAAGACGAAACCGCCAAACGACATGGATGTAAGCGGTACTTACAATTGGCGAACAGATCATAACATTGCAAAAGGAGGCTATTTTGACGATTTGGCCAGTCACGGATTGGACTTGTTTGCCTTTCTTTTGGGAGATATCAAAACGGCAGAAGGTAGGGCTCAGAATAAATTGGGGTTGTATAGCGCTTACGATGCAGTAACAGCTACTTGGTTGCATGAAAGCGGGGTTATCGGTTCAGGATTATGGGATTTTGGAACAAAGGACCGGGAAGATAAGGTTGAAATTTTGGGTTCGGTTGGTAAGATCAATTTTTCGGTGTTGGACGAGGCTCCATTGGTTTTGGAAAACAATGTTGGTGTTCAAACAATTGAAATTCCAAACCCAGAATATATACAGGAATTTCATGTGGCAAACATCAAAAACCATTTACTGGGCAAAGGTTTGCACCCTTCCACAGGAAAAACCGGCCTTCATACCAGTTGGGTAATGGATAAAATTCTGGGAACCATTTGATCAGTTGGAAATTATGACCAAATTGCCACTTCGGGTGGTATTGTAGAACAACAGGTCGTAATATCTTTTTCCATCACTTGGGCGATCTAAAAATTGCCCAGAAAGGAGGCTGTAGGTATAGCCTTCGCAAGCACAGACTACATTTTGCCCATCGATGGCCATCGTGGAGCAATTGTTCGGGGCATGATTGGGACAACTGGCTTCAAAGGCATAAAAGCTATCCAATCCGGACTTAATTACAAAGGCTCCCCTCGTGCCCACACCATTGTTCCCAATATAAACCGGATTGCCAATGTTGTTGAGGTCACTGTACAATGGAAGGTTCAAGTTGATTTCATATCGAAAATTCACCTCTTGTAAATAGGGATTCCTGTTGGTACCATCTGAACTACAGGATATTAAGATAAATAGAAGGAGTAATCTCCAAAAGTGCCTCATAGTGCTCGATTCATGTCGTTACTGCTGCAAATTTGATCAAAATTTACCTATATTTGCGTTAAATCCTCGCAAAAACCATGCAGGTCATGGGTATCGTTGAGGATTTTTTGTATTTGTAAAGCAAGTGACATTGGGGAAATTATATTGATTTTCTTCAATGTTCCTTTGCATTAAAAAATTGAAGAAATGAGTAATGTATCATACTATACTCCGGAAGGATTGAAGAAATTGAGGGACGAGTTGAACCAACTCAAAGATGTGGAGCGTCCAAAAGCGTCGCAGGCCATAGCCGAGGCACGGGATAAGGGTGATCTCTCGGAAAATGCCGAATATGATGCTGCCAAAGAAGCGCAGGGACTTTTGGAAATGAAGATTTCCAAATTGGAAGAAACCTTGGCCAATGCCCGATTAATCGATGAATCCCAATTGGATACGTCGAAAATATTGGTGCTTTCCACCGTAACGCTGAAAAATCAGGGCAACGGTATGAAAATGAAATATACCTTGGTGGCCGAGAGTGAGGCGGACCTTAAGACGGGTAAAATTTCTGTGACCTCTCCAATCGGTAAGGGCCTTTTGGGAAAAACGGTGGGCGATGTGGCCGAGATCAAAGTGCCGAATGGTACCTTGAAACTGGAAATATTGGATATATCCCGATCATAACAGCAATTAAAATTCAGTATATTTAATCCCGTTGAAGAACGGGATTTTTTTATTCCCATAACCCAATCAAAATGGCCAGCATCTTTACAAAAATCATCAATGGGGACATCCCTTGCTACAAAATAGCGGAAGACGACGATCACTTCGCCTTTTTGGACATCAATCCCAATGCCAAGGGACATACATTGTGCGTTCCCAAAAAAGAGGTGGATAAAATCTTGGAAATGGACGAGGCTTCTTATATGAAACTTATGGCCTTTTCAAGAAAAGTGGGGCTTGCCCTAGAGAAAGCGGTACCGTGCAAACGGGTGGGAATGACGGTCATTGGATTGGAAGTGCCCCATGTGCACGTACACTTGATTCCCCTCCAAAATATGGCCAATGCCACCTTTCAACATAAGGAAAGCCTCACGCCCGAAGCATTTGAAAAAATAGCTGAAAAAATTAGGGCTTCGCTTACTTAAGACTTTCCAAATAGAAGTAGACCCCGGCTCCCACCAGAGCGATCATTAAGATCAAAATAATAAAGAAAAGCGTTGTAAAACGCACCGACGGTCTGTCGGAACTTACCAATTTGTTGTAATAATCAAAGACACGTTCAATGTCAGGTGTCCAATTGACCGGATAAATAACCGAGTCGCATTTTTTGCATTTGATTTCATGGGTCACCTCGTTGGTGGTTCGATGATAGAATGCGTTGTACGTGTGTTTTTGAAAAAAGGTGAGCTTCAGTTCCTGGTTATAACATTCGGGGCAGTTATTGGTAATATCAGCTTCCTTCAGTACAAGATTTTTTTCCTTTGCCATGTGTCATTGTTCATTTACTCTTAGGGAAATTTGCATGATTGTTCCTTCCTTACTTGACGAAAATACTTTAATTTTTCCTTTATGGTATTCTTCCACAATTCTTTTTACCAGTGATAGCCCCAATCCCCATCCTCTTTTTTTGGAGGTTACCCCCGGGTTGAAAATGTTCTGCCAATCACTTTTGGGAATACCATGTCCAGTGTCGGAGACCAGTATGTTCACGATGTGTCCTTTTTGCTCAATTTGAATGGCAATATGGCCCTTGCCCCTCATGGCATCGATGCCATTTTTCACCAAATTTTCAATGCTCCAGTTAAACAAGGGAGGGTTCAAGGGGACCAAGGCACTCTCCGTATTGCTGCTGAACGAGAAATGTACCAATTTGGAGCTACGTTGTTTGAGGTAATCGTATGCTTTCTTGGTTTCCGCAACGATATCGTGCGGGTGAAGCTCTGGGATGGACCCTATTTTGGAGAAGCGTTCGGTAATGGTCTGTAACCTATCGATGTCCTTGCCAATTTCCTTGGTCACTTCGGGATTAATGTCTTCTGTTTTCAACAGTTCGTTCCAGCCCAATAGCGAAGTGAGCGGTGTTCCGATCTGATGGGCCGTCTCCTTGGCCATACCTGCCCAAAGTTTGTTCTGTTCCGAGGCCTTGTTGGTCCGAAAGAAAAAGAAGATGACCGTGCCAAAAAGAAAGATGATCAACAGTAGGGCCAAGGGATAATACTTCAATTTGTTCAGCACTTCGGAGTTGCCATAATAAAGGGTTTCCAAAAGTTCATCATCCTGAATGATCAAGATCGGTTCGTTTTCATTCTTGAACTGCGCTATCTTTTTTTTGATATAGCTGCTATCGTTCACTTTTTCCTCGGGTATGTTGTGTGTTTTGTACGAACCCTCTTCGTTCACCAAGATCATGGGGGTGGAAGTGTTGTTGCCCAGGACTTTTAATGTGAGATTGCCCAGTTCCTGGTCCACCGAGGATTGCACCAGCTCCAATTGTGCGGTGGCCCATATTTCCATTTTCAACCGTTCCTCCTCCTTGAATTTTCTGAAGAAACTGTTGGTGTTCCAAAGGATCAGACTCACAATGATGAACGCCGTGATCAGCAAGATGATATTGGAAGTCTTCCGTTTAGGACTGAAGTTCATGGTTGGCCGAATTGTAATTAAAGATAGCGGAAAATGGAAAACATGTTAATACTTCGTTGAAATAACGGGTTCTAAAGGAATTCATTTTATGTACTTTTGAATTTCAATAAAAATTAACATACATGGAAGTTCAGGGAAGAATCAAAATGATAGACGAAACCAAGACGTATGGCAACAATGGTTTCAGAAAAAGAGAAATGGTAGTGACCACTGAGGAACAATATCCACAACATATTTTGGTAGAGTTTGTTCAGGATAAATGTGATTTGCTGAACAATTTCAGTGTGGGCCAAATGGTAAAGGTAAGTATCAACCTTAGGGGTCGCGAATGGGTAAATCCGCAAGGCGAAACCAAATATTTCAATTCCATTCAAGGTTGGAGGGTCGAGAGTCAACAGCCCGAAGCCAATGCCGATAATATGCCTCCGGTTCCACCCATGGAAGCCTTCGAACCTGTTGATGACCTGAACGAGGAAGATCACGACGATCTGCCATTCTAAACCGTTTTGGGCCTTACAAAGGTAATAGAGCACATTTTTAGGAGGTTTTTGCCCTCTCCGTTCACCATTGCCGTATTGCTCACTTTTTTGACCATGGTTATGGCCTTCTTTTTTATGGAGGACACTACCGGTGAAGGACATCTATTCAAAATTTTATCCTTTTGGGAAAATGGTGTTTGGAACAATGGCCTTTTGGTATTTGCCTACCAAATGATGTTGATCTTGGTTTTGGGCCACGTGTTGGTGTTGAGCAAACCAGTGGAGCTATTGATCCTGCGTATCACCAAACTTGTTTCCAATTCATCCAATGCAGCGGTGCTTGTGGCCTTGCCCACATTGTTGGTCTCATTTTTCAATTGGGGACTCGGCCTCATTTTTGGGGCCATTTTGGCTCGAAAAGTGGGAGAATATGCCAAATCCAAGGGTATTCTCATCAATTATCCATTGATAGGTGCCTGTGGGTATTCGGGGTTGATGGTCTGGCATGGGGGCATTAGTGGTTCGGCGCCCATTAAGGTATCGGAGCCTGGCCATTTGCAGGAATTGATGAAGGATGTGCCCAATTCTGGGATGATTGCACAATTGCCCGAATCGATTTCCACATCGCTAACCGTTTTCAGTTCTTGGAATTTGTTGTTGTTTGCCATCGTGGCCCTTGCGATAACCTTGCTGGTTTATTTCTTGGGAAAGAAGACAGAACCCACAACAATTGAATTGAAGGCCTATGAGTTCCAATCAGTGGACAAAAAAGGCCTGAAAGGTGCCGAAAAACTGGACTATTCCAAAGGAATGGCGAGTATATTTGGGCTACTGGTACTTATTGCTTTCATGGTACAGTATCTGCCAGCGCTAAAGTCCTTGAACATAACACCCAACATGCTCAATTTTTTTATGCTGGGGTTGGCAGTGGTACTTCATGGTAGTTTTAAGAGTTTTTTGATGGCTGTTGAAGAAGCAATCGGTGACACAGCAGGGATTTTGATCCAATTTCCCTTGTATTTTGGTATCATGGGCATTATGGTCGGTAGTGGCATGATCAATGGAATTTCTGATTTCTTTGTGTCCATCAGTACTAGTACAACATTGCCCATTTTTACCTTTTTGAGTGCAGGATTGGTGAATATTTTCGTGCCCAGTGGCGGTGGGCAATGGGCGGTACAGGGCCCGTTGGTACTGGAGTCGGCCATGCAACTGGGGGTATCTTTGCCCAAGTCGATAATGGCATTGGCCTATGGTGATCAAATCACTAATATGCTCCAACCATTTTGGGCATTGCCCCTTTTGGGGATCACCAAATTGAAAGCAAAGGAGATACTGCCCTACACCTTGCTTTTCATGGTCGTGGGCACTGTTATTTTTATTTCGGGCCTTCTCATTTTTTAGCCTATTTCTTATTTTAGTAAAAAGTGCAATTTGGATTATCGAGAAGAAGGCATACCGCTTTATTTTTTAACGGAACGGCTGGAATTTCCGCCAGTGGAGCGTGCAAACCATGAAGGATTGCTGGCCGTTGGGGGCGATCTTTCCCCTGAGCGTCTCTTACTTGCCTATAAAAATGGAATATTCCCTTGGTTCAATGATGATTCCTTGATTCTTTGGTGGAGTCCCGACCCCAGAATGGTGCTCTTTCCAGAAAAAATCAAGATTTCCAAGAGCATGCGAAAAGTTTTACGTGACGGCAATTTTAAATTGACTCAAAACACTTGTTTTGAAAAAGTATTGGATCAATGTGCCAAGGTGAATCGGCCCGGTCAGGAAGGCACTTGGATCACGCCTGAGATGAAATCCGCTTATTTGAACCTGCACGAAAAAGGATGGGCCAAATCGTATGAGGTATGGGAGAACGGAGAATTGGTCGGTGGCCTCTACGGTGTGGATCAGGGACATGTTTTTTGTGGGGAAAGCATGTTCAGTCTACAATCGAATGCGTCCAAGTTTGCCTTTATCAAAATGGCACAGGAGCTTCAGGCTAAAAAGTATAAACTTATCGATTGTCAAGTGCATACCGAGCATTTGGAAAGCTTGGGAGCGGAACTCATTCCCAGGACGGAATTTCTTCAATTGCTACAGAGATAGCTGTGCAGTGGTAAGCGCAAATAGAACATTTTGGGGAAGTCTTGCCGTAAAATCTTCCATTCTATATTCCAGGCCAAACTGAACTTTTAGGTCTTTTCCCACCTGTAACCCAAGATGGCCTGTTAATCGGGAATCGTATTGTGGCCCGATGCCTTTGGCCACACTGAGAAGATTTTCCAAGGTGCCGACAAAATAAAGCTCTCCGGGATCCAATTTTTCGCCCTGCAATGGAAAGTCCATGGCAAAACGATAGCGAAATCGATGCACAGTAATGGATTTGGTAATGCGCTGCTCGTTACGAAAACGATGACCATAGCGAAGGATATGGGGCTTTTCGGTAAAATTATATTGTTGAATCAATCGGAGTTCGTTCTCGTTGTCTGCTTCAAAGTTGTCTGCAAATCGATATAGTATGCCAAAGGCTACACTTTGGTTGTCCTTAAATCGGTAATTGGTAAAATGGACCATGTCCAATTGTCTTCCCTTAAATAAAAAAGTTTCTTTGTCGAACACGTAGTTTCTGTTCACCAATGAAATATTTTGGGAAAAATGATTCCCAACCCCATAATTGATGGAAAGCTGCGGCTGCCAATAGGCGACCAGATTTTCCTGTGTGAAGCCCATATAACCAAGGGTTAAGGCTAAAAGAGGAATAGCCCTTTTAATAAAGTACATGGTCATAAGATGAGGAAAAGGATTTACGTAGTGTTATCAAATGCCCCTCCGAATTGAACAAGGCCTCAAACATTTGGAAACTCTTCCCATTTTTGGCCATAAACACTAATTCATAGTTGATGTAGGGCAATAATAGATTTTGAAAGGCCTCACGGATGGTCTCATTGGGTTGGCCATCTTTTAACGGATATTGTTGTTGTATTTTTTTGATGCGATATTTTGAAAAATTGTGTTTCAGGTAATCATTGATGCGTTCCCAAGATTCCTCGGGTAGATCATTTTTGGCAATGGTGAACTCAATATCCTCCAGAGCTCCTTTTTCGTCAAATTCAACACTATAGTGCAGTTTCCCCTTTTTGAACTTGACTTCAAAACTTTGTTTTACACTGTCGGTTTCTTGGTAAAATCTAATCCGACGGGCATCTTGAAGATAGAGTTCGATTTGGGATAGGGCCGATTGGGGGAACCCATCCTGGTCAATTCGGGATTCCCGTTCGTATTTGGCCTGACAAAAAGCGCAGTGGGCCGTTACAAACACTATAAAGGAAAGGATGCTAGACTTCATCATATCGAAAACAATGGATTTCGTGGTCGTTTACCATTCCCGTGGCCTGCATGTGGGCATAGATCACGGTGCTGCCAACAAACTTGAACCCCCGTTTTTTTAGATCTTTGCTGATGGCATCCGACAGGGCAGTGGTGGCAGGTGCCTTCTTGTAGTGCTCAATGGCATTTTTGATCGGTTGGCCATCCACAAAGCCCCAAATGTAAGCGCTGAAGCTTCCAAACTCTTGTTGCACCTCCATAAAGGCCTTCGCATTGGAAACAGTTGCATGCACCTTGAGTTTATTTCTAATGATACCTGGGTCCTGCAGCAATTCATCCACTTTTTGTTGGTCGTATTGGGCTATGACCTTGTAATCAAACCCATCAAAAGCCTTTCTAAAGTTTTCTCGTTTTCGGAGTATGGTGATCCAGCTCAGACCTGCCTGAAAGGTTTCCAAAATCAAAAATTCGAACAGGGTTGCATCATCACGTACCGGAACGCCCCATTCCGTATCGTGGTAAGCTTCATAAAGCGGGTCGCCAAGGCACCATCCGCAGCGGTGTTTTTTCATGCCATTTAAGGTTTGCATCAAAAGTAAGAGAAATTCCACAATCGTTAATTGAAAGTTAAAGTATTGAATAACGATAGTAATACTATTATATTAGCGATAATTTATTTTAAAAGTAAGGGAATGGATATTTTGATGCAGTCCTTGAGGATAGGGATAAATGATAAATTATATATCAAGGACCCGGAATCCTCAAAACTTGGGAAAAAAATTGTTGAAGAAAGTATTTTGTTGATTGAAGAGGTTGGATTTGAAAGTTTCACGTTCAAAAAATTGGGCGTGCGTATCAAGTCCAACGAAAGCTCTATATATCGATATTTTGAGAACAAGCATAAACTCTTGTTGTATCTATCCTCTTGGTATTGGGGTTGGGTGGAATATCGCATGGTATTTGCCACCAATGGAATTTCGAACCCGAAGGAGAAGCTACAGAAAGCCATTGCGATTCTGACACAAAAAGTAGAGGAGGACAATGCCTTTACCCATATCAACGAGGTGGTGCTCCATAAGATCATCATCAACGAATATTCCAAATCCTATTTGGTAAAGGAAGTGAGCCAAGAAAACAAAGAGGGCTATTTTGTGGTTTTCAAAAGATTGGTGGGCCGGCTCAGCCAAATGATCACTGCGGTCGATGCTGACTATCCCTACCCGTTGAGCTTGGCAAGTACCTTATTGGAAGGGTCCCTGCACCAATATTTTTTGCAGGAACATTTTCCTACCCTAACCAATTGTAATACCTCTGTTAACCCAACTGAATTTTTTACGGATATGATTTTCCGAACACTTAATCTAAACCTTAATGACTAAGAACATTCTAACGGCTTGGCAGCGATTGATGGGACTGCTGACCCTCGATAAAAAAGATATTTTTCAGGTATTTTATTATGCGATCTTTGCTGGACTGGTCAACCTCTCCTTGCCATTGGGAATTCAGGCCATCATCAATCTGATCCAAGGTGCGCGTGTAAGTACATCTTGGGTGGTGCTGGTGGTTTTGGTAACACTGGGGGTGGCATTTGTGGGGACCTTGCAACTGATGCAGATCCGTATCATTGAAAATTTGCAGCAAAAAATATTTACCCGGTCCTCATTTGAGTTCGCCTATCGTTTTCCGAAGATAAAAATGAGCGAACTCCGGAATTTTTACCCTCCGGAGCTTGCGAATCGGTTTTTTGATACCCTTACGGTTCAAAAATCCCTATCCAAAATTTTGATCGATTTCCCTGCAGCCTTGTTGCAAATCGTATTTGGATTGTTGTTGCTTTCCTTTTACCACCCGTTCTTTATCATTTACGGGCTTTTGTTGATCATGTTGATTTATGTGGTGTTCAAATTTACGGCCCAACGTGGTTTGGATACCAGCCTTGATGAATCCAAAGTAAAATATAAGGTGGCCCATTGGATTCAAGAAATTGCTAGATCGATCATTAGTTTCAAACTGTCGGGAAGGACCTCGCACGCCATCAATAAAAATGATGCATTGGTGGCCGAGTACCTCGATGCCCGTGAAAGCCATTTTAGGATCTTGGTGATCCAATTCATCCAAATGATCGGGTTTAAAGTGTTGGTTACTGCTGGCTTGTTGTTGATTGGTGGACTTTTGGTCCTTGATCAGGAAATGAACATTGGACAGTTTGTGGCCGCCGAGATCATCATTTTGTTGGTGATCAACTCCGTAGAGAAAATGATCTTGGGCTTGGAAACCTTCTACGATCTGTTGACCTCCTTGGAAAAATTGGGCCAAGTAGTGGATAAAAAATTGGAGCCACAAGATGGGGAAACTCCATTTCGTGGAGATCAAGCGCTTCATATAGAACTTCAAAATATTACCTACAATGTGCCGGGCAGAGATAAGCGAATCATCAAGGATGTTTCCATGACCATCGAACCCGACAGCAAGATCTTGATTTTGGGATCCAATGGTTCGGGCAGATCGACCTTACTCCGCTTAATTGCCGGAATTTTGGAACCCGATCAGGGCAATATTTTTGTGAACAATGTATCCCTTTCGGGTATCAACCTGAAAGCATATCGTTCCCAACTGGGCCATTCCTTAACGGAGGAGTACCCGTTCGAAGGCACTATTTTGGACAACATCACCTTTGGCAATAAGGATATTTCCATGGAAGATGTGTATTGGGCCTTGGATAAAGTGGGGCTTTCCGAATTCGTAAAGGAACAGCCCAAAGGGCTTCAGACCGTTCTGTATCCTGAAGGCAAGAAAATACCGGATTACATTTCCCGAAAAATCGTCTTGGCAAGAAGCGTGGTGATCCGCCCAAAACTGATGGTGCTCAAAGATCCCTTAGATCAGTGCGACGATGAGGAAACCAAAGAAATTATGAGGTTCTTGGCCGATCCTGAAAATGGTTGGGCCTTGGTGGTGGTCAGTGAAAATCCAGAATGGAAAAAATACTGCAATAAGATCGTGAAAATGGAGAAAGGAGAAATGATCAACTTAACGTAAGAAACATGCTAAATATATCATCACATAGTAAATTAAGCGAAGAAGTAGATCTTACCGGATACAAAGCTGGTCAAAAGGTGTTTCACAAGCGGCATTACAAGCATTTCAATCGCTTTTTGGCTGCCTTTTCGATCATCTTGGTCTTCATTCTTTTTCTGCCTTGGACGCAGACTATATCCGGAAAGGGGTATTTGACCACCTTAACGCCGGATCAGCGTCCGCAGACCATTCAATCGCCGATACCGGGCCGAATTGAAAAGTGGTACGTTCGGGAAGGTGATTATGTGGAAAAGGGAGATACCATTCTCTTTATTTCCGAGGTGAAAAGCGAATACTTCGACCCCAATTTGGTAGAGCGAACCGGACAGCAAATCAGGGCCAAGTCCATGGCTGTTACCTCATATCAAGAAAAGGTGAAGGCGTTACAACAGCAGATCAACGCCTTGACCCAGGAACGTGGACTAAAGTTGGAACAGGCCAAGAACAAATTGATGCAATCCAAATTGAAGGTACAGAGCGATAGTATCGATTTTGAAGCTGCCAAGACCAACATCGCCATAGCCCAACGGCAATACGATCGGGTGGTTCAACTGCAAGGTGAAGGTTTGAAAGCGGTAACCGATGTGGAAGAAAAACGGTTGAAATTGCAGGAGACCCAGGCGAAGCTCATCAGCCAGGAAAACAAATTGTTGGCCAGCAAAAATGATGTAATCAACGCCCAGGTGGAAATCAATCGGGTACAAGCAGAGTATACCGATAAAATATCCAAGGCGCAGAGCGAACTGTTCACGGCCCAATCCAACCAATTCGATTCTGAGGCACAAGTCTCCAAATTGGAGAATGAATATACCAATTATGAGATGCGGAACAGTCTCATGTACATAAAGGCCCCTCAAAGTGGGTACATCAACAAGGCAATACAATCGGGGATTGGAGAAACTTTTAAAGAAGGTGCCGAGTTGGTGGGCATTATGCCCTCCGATTATGATATTGCCGTGGAAACCTTTGTAGACCCAATTGACCTGCCTTTGCTCCATATCGATGAGAAGGTACGGATACAGTTCGATGGGTGGCCAGCCATTGTGTTCAGTGGATGGCCCAACGTATCCTACGGAACCTTTGGCGGAAAAGTGGTGGCCATCGAGACCTTCATAAGTTCCAATGGAAAATATCGGGTACTGTTGGCTCCCGACGAGGAAGCTGAACCTTGGCCCAAAGACATTCGAGTGGGTTCTGGCGCAAGTACCTTGGCGCTTTTGGAGGATGTGCCCATTTGGTTCGAATTGTGGCGACAGCTCAATGGCTTCCCGCCGAATTATTATCAACCTGAAAATGCAAAAGCCGATGCTCAGAAAAAATAGAAGACTATTTTTTATTGGCTCACTCTTGTTCCTGTGGCACGGTCCTTTTTATGGGCAACAAGATTCATTGGTGCTTGGGTTCAAGGAGTATCTTGGGTATGTCAAAAAGTACCATCCCATAGCCAAACAGGCCCAATTGACCTTGGGTATGGGGCAGGCCAATTTAATGAAGGCCAGAGGCGGATTCGACCCCAAGGTTGAGGTGGACTATGACCGAAAAGAGTTTAAAGGCACCGAATATTGGGATCGTTTGAACACCACCTTCAAAATCCCTACTTGGTTCGGAATCGAGCTTAAAGGAAATTTCCAACAGAGCGAGGGCACCTATATCAATCCGGATGAAACCCTACCGGACGATGGTCTGTACAGTGCTGGTGTTTCCATGTCGTTGTTGCAGGGCTTTTGGGCGAATGAGCGTATGGCCACGGTGCGCAAGGCCAAGTTCTTTAGGGAGCAATCCAGGGCCGATCAGGATATTTTGGTGAACGAAGTGCTGTACAAAGCCTCATTGGCCTACTTTGATTGGTTAAGGGCCTATCGGGATGCCGAGGTCTATGGCGACTTCTTGAACAATGCCGAAATACGATTTCAAGGGATACGCCAAAGTGCCTTGGCGGGCGATATTGCCATGATCGATACCGTGGAGGCTAAAATTGCTGTTCGCAACAGGGCACTCGGATTGGAGCAGGCCAAGGTAAAACTGATGAAAAAATCGTTGGAACTGTCGAATTTTCTTTGGATTGAAGATGTTCCTGTGGAGTTGCAACCAGAGGTGCGTCCCGATTTGGATCTGGAGGTGGATATCGATACCACTTTAGAGATCGAAGGCGTTCCCTTGGACAGTTTCAATCTGGAAAACCACCCCAAATTGTTATCCTTGGAGTACAAGATTGAAGGACTTCAGGTAGATAAACGGTTGAAGGCGAACAAATTGTTGCCCAAGCTGGATGTGGAGTACAATTTCATCACGGAAACCCCGGAACTCGCCAATTCGTTCATCACAGAAAATTACAAAGGAGGCCTGTCCTTTCAACTGCCCTTGTTCCTTCGAAAGGAAAGGGGTGATTTGAAATTGGCCAAGTTTAAGTTGCGCGATGCGGAATTTGAGCGTGACAATGCGCAGATTGAGATAAGGAACAAGGTAACGGCCATCTATAACGAGTTGGATTCATACGTGCAACAAAACCGATTGATTGCCGATATTGTGACTGATTATACCACCATGTTGTCCGCAGAGGAACGAAAATTCAGCTTTGGCGAAAGTTCCCTCTTTTTGATCAATTCCAGGGAAAGCAAGTTGATCGATGCCTATCTGAAGCGAAATGAAATGCAGAACAAATATTACTACACGAAGGCCGAACTCTTTAAAAGCTTGGCCATCAACCCAAAGGCATTATAGGAAAAGTGGGGGATGTAAGGTTTGGTTTTGATAACCTACCAATGACAAAAATCAGCAAATGGGCGGTTGGCCCAATGTATTTTTGACAAAATTTTTTCATATGGAAGTATTGGAACGGGAAAAACTGCAAATCGTAAAAGAAAGTATTGCTGTGGGCATGGCCTGTCCCGACTATCGACAAATGGTAGGTAAGCTTGCTGCGGAAGGCAAGACAACAGGAGAGGAACAATCCGAGGCACGCATAAACTACACACAGCTCAACGATAGGCGGATGAAAAGATGGGACAAGACCTTTACCCTTTCCGCTGAGGTGCAAGAAAAATTGTCCAATCTGGAAACTGACCTAGTACTGTTGACCATCACCGAAAGTTGGTGTGGCGATGCTGCTGCAAGTTTGCCCGTAATCAATAAAATTGCCGAGGCCAGTCCGAAAATTGAGCATAAAGTGGTTTTGCGCGATCAGCATCCAGAGCTTATGGAAGCTTTTTTGACCAATGGTGCCCAATCCATTCCCAAAGTGATCGTTGTGGATCGAAAAAATGATGAAATATTGGGTGATTGGGGTCCTAGGCCGAGCTTGGCAACGCTAATGGTGGATACCTTCAAAAAGGAACATGGGAAACTCACCGATGCTTTTAAGCAAGACCTACAAGTGTGGTACAATAAAGATAAAGGTGAAAATATCCTGAACGATTTTCTGGAGCTACTTGGGCTGGAATAGGTAGGTAATGGTCCCGATCTGTTCGTTTTTGGTACTAGGACTAAAACGGGCCTTCAAGGCATAGGTAATGGCATTGTCCACCAAACAACCATTGCTGGTGCCCGAACTTTTATCGTTGAAATCAGCTTCGGTCACATAACCGTTGGCATCCACTTTAATATTGATGACCACCTTACCACCTTCAATACAGGTATAAATAGGAGGTGGAAGGCTATAGGCGTTACGCTCTATCAAAGAAAAGGAAATGGAGGTGCGTTTGTCCTTCAAATAATTGGTGAACTCTTCTTTTTGTGCGTCGCGTTCGCCCAATTTTTGCTTTTTCTCGTCCCTTTGGGCTTTTAGTTGCTTTAGCTGATCGGCAAATCCGGCATCATCCGCGGCTTCGCCGGTTTCACTGTTCAAGGCCCGTTCTTCTAAAAGTTCTTCGAGGGTTTTCAGCGGTTCGGGACTGCCGATGGTCGGTTTGGCTGTTTCGTTAAAAGCCATGTGACTTTTTATCGGGTCACTGTTGGCGGCCAATTCCTCCAATTTGCGTTCTTCCTCCTCTATCAATTTCTCAATATCCTCATCCGCCAAACTCATTTCAATAACATATTCGTCCTCCTTCACGCCCCCGAGGTGAATGTTGTACAGCAACAGCACCACTATGGACATGGAGAAGAATGTTATGATCAACGATAACTGACTTCTGCTAAGGTTCATGGTTTTAGTATAACCGCATTTTTGCAATATTATTTTACTTCAAGTTTCAAAAAAACGCTCCCTCCAAGAAAGGGATTTAGGCCAAACTTTCCTTGAATTCTTGGGGCGTTGTAGCATTATCTACGTTGAAATCCCCTATTTTGGTTCTTCTCAGAGCCGACAAATAGGCCCCGGAACCCAATGCTTTTCCAAAATCATTGGCCAAGGAACGAATGTAGGTGCCCTTGCTACAGACCACTCTAAAATCCACTTCAGGAAGGTTGATCCGGGTAATTTCAAACTCCAAAATTTCAATGGTACGGGGTTGTACCTCCACCTCTTTACCTTTTCGGGCAAGCTCATACAAGCGCTGGCCATCTTTTTTCAGGGCAGAAAAAACAGGAGGTACCTGTTCAATTTTACCCATAAAACGGGAAACCACTGCCTCTATGTCCTTTTCGGAGAGGTGTTCGGTGGGAAAAGTTTCGTCTACTTCGGTTTCCAGATCATAGGAAGGCGTGGTGGCCCCTAAATAGAAGGTGCCGGTGTACTCCTTAACCTGACCTTGAAATTCCGGTATTTTTTTGGTGAATTTTCCGGTACAAATGACCAAGAGGCCCGTGGCCAATGGGTCTAATGTCCCAGCGTGGCCAATTTTGATTTTCTTTAGGCTAAACTTTTTCCGAATGGCCCATTTCAAGGCATTCACCGCTTGGAAGGAAGTCCATTCCAAGGGTTTGTCGATCAATATGATCTGACCGTCCAAAAAATCGTCTTTGGTCTTCAAAAGCTTCGGGGTTTGTGGCAAAGGTAATGATCTATCCCCAAATGCTCCATGCTAGGGCAATCAGGCCTACGACCAAACAGTAAATCGCAAAATAGGTCAACTTACTTTGGCGTACCAATTTGATCATCCATGTACAAGCGGCCAATCCGGCAACAAAAGCTGCAATAAAACCAGCGCCTATGGCCACCGCCTGATCGCCATGAAAGTTAATGTCACCACCCATCAGATCTTTGGCAATTTTGCCCAGGATCAACGGCACCACCATCAAAAATGAAAAACGTGCAGACTTGGTCTTGTCCACGCCCAAGAGGACAGCAGCGGAAATGGTTGCCCCACTGCGGGAAATTCCCGGTAAAATGGCAACGGCCTGCGCCATACCGATCACAAAGGAACTTCGAAACGAAACCCCTTTGTCCGTGGTTTTGGCCAAATCAGCCAAATACAGTAAAAAAGCGGTTATGATCAGCATGATGCCCACAATCACAATGGCGCCATCAAAAAAGACTTCGATAAAATCATTCAAAAAAAGTCCAATCAAGGCTGCAGGAATCATCGAAATGACAATTTTTAACGCGAATTGGGTTTCCTCGTTCCATTTAAACTGGAACAGGCCCTTAAAAATTTCCAGAATATCCTTCCGAAACACCACAATGGTACTCAATGCAGTGGCAAAATGCAGGATCACAGTGAACAACAAGCTTTCCTCGGGAACGGCCTGTGCTCCCAAAATGGCTTTTCCCAATTCCAAATGTCCGCTGGAGGAGACCGGTAAAAACTCGGTCAATCCCTGGATGATTCCAAGGATGATGGCATCGATCAATTCCAAATTATTCCTTGTTTTTGTTAGGTTTCAACAAAATGGCATATACCTGAATGCCCAGTCCGATGAGCACCAAGGTCGGCGCCAAACGGATGCGTCTGAAGTTGTAAATATCGGGATTGAAGACGTTCGGGTCATCACTTCCCCCGCCGCTCATCAATATGAACCCCAAGGCGATGAAAACAATTCCAATAAATAGGAAAATGTAATTTTTCTTCTGGAAAATGAATTCCTTGGAAGGCTTTTGATCGTTCTTGTTTTTCTTGCTCATGCCGCAAAGTTAATAATAAAGATCATCTGTCCTGAGATTTAGGAAACGTTGAGTGGCAAAATGGGTGCTGGCCCATGAAATGATCACACCCAACCCAAAAACCCCAACAAACAAAAAGATAAGGACCATATAATCGTTGAACAGGTTTAGTTCGGGGAAGTTTTTGTTGATATAGTACAGCACCACCCCCAAAGCAACAAGAGCGATCAATGCACCGATCATGCCCAGTTTGATGTTCGTCCAAATAAAGGGGCGACGGATAAATTTTTTGGTGGCACCCACCATCTGCATGGTTTTGATAATGAACCGTTTGGAGTAAATGGACAATCGAATGGAACTATTGATCAACAGTACGGCGATGAACGTGAAAAAACCACTGGCCACCAAGATCCACAATCCTATTTTACGGGCATTGTCGTTCAATAATTCGATCAGGGGCTTATCGTAGCTTACCTCTTCCACATAGGTTTTTGTGGCAAGGTCCCCAGCAATCCGCTCCACCTGTTCCGGAGAGACATAATCGGCCTTCAGGTGTACATCAATCGAATTTTGTAGTGGATTGTACCCCAAAAACTCCACAAAATTCTCACCGATATCCTCGCTGTATTGCTCTGCGGCATCTTCCTTGGAGATGTATTCGGCGGATTTGGTGTATTCGGCCAGGGCCAGGCTTTTTTGCAGCTGTTCGATCTCCACGGGTTTGGCATTGTCCTTCAAAAACACCGAAATGGTGATCTGCTCCTTAAAATGATCGCCCAATTTTTTGGTGTTGAGTACCAAAAGGCCAAGAACGCCCAATAGAAAAAGTACCAGGGCAATGCTCAATGCGACCGAAAAATAGGAGGAGATCAGTTTTCTGCGCTGATATCGTTCAATATATTGGCTCATAGCGTGGAATCAGTACGTAAAAATAGAAAAGTAAATTGTATTTAGGGGATTAAACCTATTTTTGCAACTCGAAAAGAAGTTCAGTTCCTTGTCATTTCGAGTCCTAATAATTAGGGCGAGAAATCTCTTCCGTCGTGTTTGAGACATCTCGACTAGAGTTTACCCTGAGCGTAGTCGAAGGGCTCGATGTGACAAAATACCATAAAGTAGAATGATGAGTTATAATTTCCGTGAAATTGAAGCCAAGTGGCAGAAGTATTGGGCAGAAAATGAAACCTTTAAGGCAGTCAACGATTCTGACAAACCCAAATTTTATGCATTGTCCATGTTCCCCTATCCTTCGGGAGCAGGATTGCACGTAGGGCACCCGCTGGGGTATATTGCCACGGACATTTATTCGCGCTATAAAAGGCACAAGGGTTTCAATGTGTTGCACCCTATGGGCTACGATTCGTTTGGTTTGCCTGCGGAACAATATGCCATCCAAACAGGGCAACACCCGGCCATTACCACGGAAAACAATATCAAAAGGTATCGCGAGCAGCTCGATCAATTGGGGTTCTCTTTTGATTGGAGCCGCGAAGTGCGTACCTCCAACCCACAATATTATAAATGGACCCAGTGGATCTTCATCCAGTTGTTCAACTCGTGGTACAATAAAAAATCGGACAAGGCAGAGGATATCTCTACTTTGATTTCCGTTTTCGAAAAAGAAGGCAATGCGAATGTCATGGCTGCTTGTGATGATGATACCCCGAAGTTCAGTGCAGGCGAATGGAACCATTTTTCAGAAAAGGAAAAACAGGAAATCCTTTTAAAATACAGATTGACGTATTTGGCGGATATCGAAGTAAACTGGTGTCCGGCTTTGGGAACCGTTTTGGCCAATGATGAGATTGTGAACGGTGTCTCCGAACGTGGAGGCCATCCGGTAATCCGTAAAAAAATGACCCAATGGAGCATGCGCATCACCGCCTATGCCCAACGCTTATTGGACGGATTGGATAAAATTGATTGGCCACAACCCTTAAAGGACTCGCAGACCAATTGGATCGGTCGTTCTGAAGGGGCTTCTGTTACTTTTAATGTAATGAATGCTTCGGACGCTGAGCGCCTGCCTGCCGGACAGGCGGGTAGTCGAAGCGACAAGGAGGTGATTTCGACTCCGCTCAATCACCAATACAGAATAGAAGTCTTCACCACCCGTCCCGATACTATTTTCGGGGTCAGTTTTATGACCTTGGCACCCGAGCATGACTTGGTGGCCAAAATCACCACGCCAGAACAAAAAGCAGCGGTGGAAGCCTATGTGGAAGCAACGTCCAAACGGTCCGAACGTGATCGTATGGCCGATGTGAAAACCGTTTCAGGGGTGTTCACCGGAGCCTATGCAGAGCACCCGTTTACCAAGGAGCCCATTCCGATCTGGATCGGGGATTATGTGTTGGCCAGCTATGGAACCGGAGCCGTAATGGCCGTTCCCTGTGGTGACCAGCGTGATTACGATTTTGCCAAACATTACAACATCGATATCCCCAATATTTTTGAAGGGGTGGATATTTCCGAAGAGGCCTTTGCTGATAAGGCTACCACCATTATTGCCAATTCCGATTTTCTGAACGGATTGTCCTATAAAGACGCTACCAAAAAGGTAATCGCCGAATTGGAAAAGATCGGGCATGGAGTGGGCAAGGTGAATTATCGCCTTCGTGATGCCGTATTTAGCCGCCAACGCTATTGGGGTGAACCCTTTCCGGTATATTATGTGGATGGTATGCCACAGATGATCGATTTGGAACATTTGCCGTTGGAACTCCCCGAAGTGGAAAAATACCTGCCCACCGAAACAGGGGAACCGCCTTTGGGCAATGCCACCAATTGGGCATGGAACATTGAACAATGTACAGTGGTCAATAATCAATTGATCGATCATAAAACGGTATTTCCTTTGGAATTGAACACCATGCCGGGTTGGGCTGGAAGTTCCCAATACTTTAATAGGTATATGGATCCCAGAAATGACGAGGCCATTTTCTCTAAGGAAGCCATTGACTATTGGCAGGATGTTGATCTATACATTGGGGGTAGCGAACACGCCACCGGCCACTTGTTGTATTCCCGTTTTTGGCAGAAGTTTATGTTTGATAGGGGTTATGTGCCCAAGGACGAGTATGCCCAAAAGTTGATCAACCAAGGGATGATTACGGGAACGAGTGCTTTCATTTATAAAGATTTGGATTCCAATAAAGTCTATTCCAAAGGATTGAAGGAGGGTAAGAATGTTATTCCAATTCACGCCGATGTTTCTTTGGTCAATGCGTCCGATGAATTGGATGTGGAAGCCTTCAAAAAATGGCAACCAGAATATCAAGATGCGGAGTTCATTTTGGAAGACGGTAAATATATCGTTGGACGCGAAGTCGAAAAAATGTCCAAATCCAAATACAATGTCGTCAACCCCGATGCCATTTGTGAGGAGTATGGGGCAGATTCCCTTCGATTGTACGAAATGTTCTTGGGACCCTTGGAGCAATCCAAGCCTTGGAACACTGCGGGCATTACCGGTGTATATTCCTTCCTTAAGAAACTCTGGAAGCTTTACTCTGTATACATAGATGGGTCGCAGAGCGGAGTCGAAGCGGAACCCACGGCAGAGAATTTAAAGACGTTGCACAAAACCATCAAAAAAGTGGAAGAGGATATCGAGAACTTCTCGTTCAACACTTCCGTGTCCACCTTTATGATCTGTGTGAATGAGTTGACGGCCCAAAAATGTACCAGCAAAGCCATTTTGGAGCCCCTAGCCATTTTGGTGTCGCCCTATGCGCCCCACATTGCGGAAGAGCTATGGGAACGTTTGGGCCATACAGAATCCATTGCCGAAGCCCCTTTCCCCAAATTTGAGGAGAAATACTTGGTGGAGAGCAGTAAGGAGTATCCCATTTCCTTTAATGGTAAAGTGCGGTTCAAGTTAGAATTCCCATTGGATATGGATAAAGGTGAGATAGAGGCAGCGGTATTGGCTCATGAAAAGACAATAGATCAATTACAAGGCCGCAGTCCTAAAAGGATTATTGTGGTTCCAGGAAGGATTGTCAATATCGTTGAATAGTTTCAAAATCTATTTTGCCCTCATTCAGCACTAGTTTCGGAATCCCATCCTTGCTAGTAACGAGGTAATAAGAACCTGAATCCTGCCTCTATCGGCAAACAGGCAAGTTCAGGTTAACATAGCATACATTTTCTTATTAATCCTGTATATAGGTTAAAAATATCGCAATTACCCCCTAAAGAGCATGCCAAATGGCATGCTTTTTTAATTTATATCAATTAATACCCTAAAAAAGATAGGGGTAAAAACAATAAAACAAACAAAAATTAGATTAACCCCTATTAAAAAAGGGGTATAAAAGTTAAAAAGTATGTTTTACAGCTGTTGACCCCTACATTTTGTCGATTTTTTCTGTTCTAATCTGATTTTTTTGTTCACCTTTGGGCCATAACTATAAAAAACAGCAAAATGATTGTTGGGATACCAAAAGAAATCAAGAACAACGAAAGCCGGGTTGGGATGACACCAGCCGGGGTTTTTGAATTGGTAAAGAACAACCACACCGTGTATGTGCAATCCGGTGCGGGTGAAGGCAGTGGCTTTTTCAATCAGGATTACCAAAAGGCTGGTGCAACGATTTTGGATACCATCGGACAGGTGTACGCCATGAGCGATATGATCGTGAAGGTGAAGGAGCCTATCGCCGAAGAATACAGTTTGATCCAAAAAGGACAGATCATATTCACCTATTTTCATTTTGCTTCCAGTGAGGCATTGACCAGGGCCATGATTAAAAGCAAGGCCATTTGTATTGCTTATGAAACCGTTGAGGATGAGGATGGTTCCTTGCCCTTATTGATTCCCATGTCCGAAGTGGCCGGCAGAATGGCTATTCAGCAAGGGGCCAAGTTTTTGGAAAAACCAGTGAAAGGAAAAGGAGTGCTTCTGGGTGGTGTGCCTGGGGTATCTCCTGGCCGTGTGTTGGTCTTGGGAGCGGGTACCGTGGGGATACAAGCTGCTAAAATGGCAGCGGGTTTGGGTGCCCACGTAACCATCATGGATGTGAGTATGAAACGACTCCGTTACGTGAACGACATCATGCCAAGTCATGTGGTCACTGCTTTTTCCAATGAATACAATATTCGAAAATACATTAAAACACACGATTTGATCATTGGTGGTGTCTTGCTCAAAGGGGCAAAGGCCCCCAACCTGATCACACGCGACATGCTCAAGGAAATGCATCCCGGTACAGTAATCGTGGATGTGGCCGTGGACCAAGGCGGCTGTGTGGAAACAACGAAACCAACAACCCATGAGGACCCCATTTTTATTATCGATGATGTGGTCCATTACTGTGTAGCCAATATGCCAGGGGCAGTGCCTTATACTTCCACTGTTGCCTTGACGAATGTAACACTGCCCTATGTGCTAAACTTGGCCAATTTGGGTTGGCAGACCGCTTGCAAACGCGATAGATCTTTGGAAAAAGGTTTGAATATCGTAGAAGGTGAAGTGGTCTACAAAGAAATTGCCGAAACCTTCCTTTTGGAAGAGCCTGTTTGGGCGTAACGTACAATTTGTCAGTAAATCGACCCCGTCAAATATTGGCGGGGTTTTTGCTTTTATGTGGTATATTTAGCATTACATAAAACAGAAAAGCTATGATGACATATTATATATTGATTGGAGGAATTGCACTGGTCAGCTGGCTGGTGAGCAACCAATTGAAGAGCAAGTTCAAGAAATATTCCAAAGTGCATTTGCGCAATGGTATGAGTGGTGCCGAAATCGCCCAAAAAATGTTGGATGATCATGGTATTCGTGATGTTCAGGTCATTTCAACACCGGGCATGCTGACCGACCACTACAATCCAAAAAACAAAACCGTGAACCTAAGTGAAGCAGTGTACAGTCAACGCAATGCAGCTGCTGCAGCGGTAGCGGCCCATGAGTGTGGTCACGCCGTGCAACATGCCCAAGCCTATGAATGGTTGACCATGCGTTCCAAATTGGTGCCCGTGGTTAGTGTAACCTCTGGCATGTCCACTTGGATCGTGTTTGGGGGTATTGCCCTGATGGCTGCCCAGGGAGTGGCCGGCGGTCTAGGATTTTACATTGCCGTTGCCGGATTGGTCATGATGGGATTTGCCACCTTGTTCAGTTTTGTGACCCTGCCCGTGGAATATGATGCCAGTAAAAGGGCCTTGGTGTGGTTGAAACAAAAAAACATGGTGAGCCAAGAAGAGTACTCTGGGGCTGAAGACGCCTTAAAATGGGCTGCCCGAACCTATTTGGTGGCAGCCGTTGGTGCATTGGCTTCCCTATTGTATTGGGCACTCCAAGTTTTTGGAGGAAGGGATTGATTTAAAATTTAAAAGCATAAAAAAAGGGACCTTTTTAGGTCCCTTTTTTTGCGTTGAGGTATGTTTTATTCCATCCAATTGGCCACTTGGTTGTCGATCATTTGAAGACCAACTCCTTCAGTGCCGGTAACGGAAATCATATCGAGAATGTCCCGAATGGTGTTTTCTTCTTCCACCTGTTCCATCACAAACCAATCCAAGAAGCGTTCGGTGGCAATATCGCCCAGTTCCCGCGCTTTTTTCACAATGTTGTGGATGGATTTCGTCACTTTTACCTCATGGTCCAAGGTGCTTTCGAACACATCCACAATGGAGGCATAATCATGATTGATATTGGTGATTTCAGGGGACATGGGGCTTCCACCGGTATCCACCAAAAAATTGAAGATCTTCATCATGTGCTCCCGCTCTTCTTCAGCTTGCTTGAAGAAAAACTTGGCACTGGTAAAAAACCCATTTTGCTCACACCATGATGCCATGGCCAAATAGGAGGCAGATGCATGGGCTTCCATTTTTATCTGGGCATTGAGCATATCCATGGATTCTACCTTTATGCTCATGCTTTGTCTTGCTATATCTTTCATACAATAGGTTTTTATCTGATACTTAAAATTACAAAAAATTAATGGCTTTAAAACCTGATTTGGCTTTATTTAGAGGTTGGGCCTAGGATTTCAATAGGGTTTCAAACGAGGGCAACCTGTGCGGGTTGTGCCAACCCCAGTTTCACCAAACTGCTTTCGACCAATTCGGTAAGATCTAGGATTTCCAGCGTGTTCAAAATAAACAAGTGTTCCTTGTTGCAAAGCAATAGAATCTCAAAACCGTGTTTGTTCAAATCCCCATCAAAATGGTCTTCAATGGCAATGGTCTTTAATTTATGTCGCAGTGATAAAAGCTGGCACAGGGGCAAACGGATGGTTTTGTGACCAAAATCAATATGGAAAGCCCTATCTGCTGTGGCTTGATGAAAAGAATAATATTTGGACCTGTTGATTTCAACCATAGGTCAAAATTAATCTTTATTTAGATTGAATACAAATATTATATCTGAATTTGTCGGTCGATTTGTTGGTCGAGGGAAATAAAGGTTTCGGTGCGGGAAACCCCTTCAATTTGTTGGATATTTTTGTTCAATACCTGCATCAAATGCTCATTGTCCCTGCACAATACTTTAATAAGAATGGACCAATTTCCCGTAGTATAATGGCATTCCAATACTTCAGGTATCTTTTCCAGTTCCTTAACCGCTCTTGGATTGGCCATGGCCTTGTCCAAAAAGATACCAATGTATGCCATGGTCGTATATCCCAAGACCCTGGGATTTACAATGAATTTTGATCCCACCAAAAGCCCTGAACTTTCCAACTTTCGCAATCGCTGGTGAATGGCAGCGCCCGAAATGCCGATGTTCCGTGCAATTTCAAGGATGGGTCGGCGGGCATCTTCCATTAAAAATCTTAAGATTTTCTTGTCAATACCATCTATTTTGACCGAATTGTTATTGTTTTTCACGATTAAGGTTTACAGATGAAGGTAAAGATAACAGAAATCAATCAATTCCTAACCTGCCACCGAATCAGGATTATAGCCCAAATAGGGTACTTCAAATTCCTTGAAATTGATTCCGTGGTTCTTTAATTCAGAAAGTATAGGGGTATATACTTCCTTTCGAATCGGAATCTGAACCCCTGGAGTTGTTATTTTTCCGTTTAATATGTTCAATGTGGCAATGGCTACGGGGAGTCCTACAGTTTTTGACATGGCCGTAAACCTACGGTTTTCACCAATGACCACCATGTTGGCATCAATCTGCTTTTTCTCACCATTGATTTCATAGCCAAATTTATGGTACATTACGATCATGTCCTTTTCATCCTCTTTCAAGGTCCAGCTGTCTTCCAAAATATATTGTAGCATTTGGGCAGGTGAAGCGTTTTTAAGTGGGATTTTTTTGGTGTGATCGAATAGGTTCAACTCCAAAAGTTTCCCCCACATGATATCATCCTGATCAATTTTGAGGTAATGTCGTAGTTTCAACTCCACTGAATCGGTGGGCGAATAGGGAAGGAATAGGTTTACAAATTCGCGGTACGACATGCCCTCTGAATTTTCGATGGTATAGCTGTCGTCCGTCATACCCAGTAATACAAACATTTGCCATGCTTTGGAAAATCCTACCCTTCGCATGGTTCCACGGTACAAGGTAAGTGCATCATGTAGACCATAGGCCTCACGATAGTTTAAGGAATCCCGGTTGGCATACGCTTCAAAGGTGCCATACCCATCCACTTCCAAAAATTCGGTTCGCCGAAACAGTTTATGGTAGGGGATGTATTTATAGGTGCCTTCCTGAATGAATTTGGCTGCACCGCCCTGACCTGCCAATACTACGTTTCTTGGGTTCCAGGTGAATTTGTAATGCCACAGATTGGTATCGCTTTCAGGAGCCACGAGCCCACCGGTGAAGGATTCGAATAGCAACATTTTGCCACCGGCATCCCGAATTCGGTCAATGACTTCCATGGCACTCATGTGATCGATTCCCGGGTCGAGACCGATTTCATTCATAAAAACCAAACCATGCTTTTTGGCCTCCTCGTCCAAAGCTTTAATTTCCTTACTGATATAGGAAGCCGTGACCAGATGTTTTTTGTACGCAATACAATCCTCGGCTACCTTACTATGTAAACTGGCTGGAAGCATCGAGACCACAATGGACGCATCTGAAATGGCATTTTTGCGTTCCTCATCGTTAAAAATGTCCAGAGAGAACACTTCGCAATGGGGATGCTTCGCAAATTGTTCAGGTATATTTTCCGGATGAATATCGCCGATTCGCAGCCTAAGTTTTTCCGATTGGGATTTCTTGAGAAAGTAATCCAAAAGATAGGAGGTTGATTTACCCGCTCCAATGACCAAAATAGTTCGGACCATGTGATTTACGTACTTTTGATTTAAACGGATACTAAGGTATCAAATTGTTATATTTCTAAAAAAATCATTGCTTAAAGTTATGAACAGAACAATTTTGTTAACCGCTGTGCTATTGGGGATGTTTGCAATCATTCTTGGTGCTTTTGGCGCACATGGATTGGAAAAGTTGGTCCCTGCCGATGCTGTGGAAACTTTTGAGGTGGGTGTCCGGTATCAGATGTACCACGCCCTCTTTTTGCTTTTTTTGGGACTTTGGCCACAAGGCTCGGATAGGATCAAAAAGCTAGTACTATTGATGGTTGTCGTAGGTGTTGTACTGTTCTCATTCTCGATTTACGCATTGGCATTGAACAGTTTAACCGCATTTGACTTCAAAACTTTCGGATTTTTAACACCTATTGGAGGAGTTTTCTTGATCTTGGGCTGGGGTATATTAGGATACCACCTTTTAATCCGCAAATTGGAGTGATGTCTAAAAACACAATCTATAAGGGATATTAGAATTGGATGGTTTTAATTTCTTTGCTTTGTTGTGTTGTGGCCAAAAACCCAACCTTCTTTTCCCTTGAAGTTAATTTTATACCAACGATCGGTTTGGTTGCCAACCTTTTGCAAAGAAGAACCTTGTTCCATGATATCACAGATATCACCTTTTTTAACCTGAAATAAAATGTTGTCTTCCTCGGCCTTGGGTTCACTTCGGATATTGGCAATTTCGGTTTTAATGCCCAATTTATTGGAGGATAGGTTTTCAAAAGTGTTTAATTCTTCAATATAGAACGCTTCTCCTTCAGCTCCATTATCATACAAGGCGTTGCTTACATGATCGATCAGTTTTGATTTTTTAAAATTTGGGTTTTCTAAAATATTTTCAAGCAACTCATATTTTTTTTCTGCTGATTCTTCCATAGCTCGCCAATATAAGATGCCCAATTTAACATCTACTTCATCTTGTATGGCACTAATGTCTCCTTGAATCCATCCGTTCTTTTCTCGTTTCAGGCCTGTAATTTGGTGCCAATCCCCTTGCTCCTCATTTTTGAACTGTACCACCATGTCCATTGGTTCCAACTTTTCACCTTCAAAAGTCATGATATCAGGTCTTTTGTATAAGGCAGTCTCCTTGTTAATTATTGCCAATTCTCCACCCAATGCAAACAAGTGTTCATATACCCAACCTACACTTCCATCGGAGAGTTTTATTTTTAGGTATTCTTTTTCATCCTCTGCAACTTCCTTTTCATTTAAGAACGCTACTGTTTCACCAAAATAAATGGTTGTAAGGTACTTTGCATCCTTTCTTCCTGGTTTGTCCCTCAATCCAACTTTTGGCCATAGGCATACGGCGGTTGTGGCTTCGTCAGAAATTTCATTGCCCATAGTATTCCCTATTTCTGGGTTTTCCAATGAACTTCCTTTTTTTTCAGATTTGGAGTTGCATGCATAAATGAGTAGGAGTATAATACAAATGGGAAAAACAACCTTTGTCAATTTCATAGGATCATGATTTTAAGCAGGTAAAGTATTACGATTCTTCATAAATGAGGTGGCTCAATTGATGGATGAGAGTTTTCAATTGATAAATGGAAAGTCAAGGCGATTACTAAATAAAAAAAGCTTTACTGAGTGTTTAACAGTTGGTCTCGAACAGTTTAACCGCATTTGACTTTAAAACTTTCGGATTTTTAACACCTATTGGAGGAGTTTTCTTGATCTTGGGCTGGATTTTTTTAGGATACCACATTTTAACCCAAAAACAGCTCTTTTGACCTTTAAATGCCTTACGAAAACGTTATAATTTTCTAGTTTTGTACCATCATTAAAACAAAAGAATGAAGGATTCTGCTCAAATTTCGAAAACGATTTCGTTAATATCCTATGGTATCGACCATGAGAATGTGCATTACCAACTTTCACCGGAAGAACTGCATCAGTTGACCCTTGAAAATGACATGGGGAAGGAAGCATCATCAGGTGCCCTGGCCGTGAACACGGGCGAATTTACCGGTAGATCGCCGATGGATCGCTTTATTGTTAAGGATGCTATTACAGAAGATAAGGTGTGGTGGGGGAATATCAATATCCCTTTCGACCCAGAAAAGTTTGACAAACTTTACGATAAAGTGATTGCTTACCTGAACAACAAGGAATTGTTTGTACGGGATTCATATGCTTGTGCAGATCCAGCCTATAAATTGAACATCAGGGTAATCAATGAATATCCTTGGTCCAATATGTTTGCCTATAACATGTTTTTGAGGCCCACTGATGAAGAACTGGAAAATTTTGATCCCGAGTGGACCGTAGTGAACGCTCCTGGTTTTAAAGCAGATCCAGCTGTTGATGGAACCCGCCAGCATAACTTTGCCATCTTGAATTTTAGTCGAAAAATCGCTTTGATCGGGGGTACGGGCTATACGGGGGAAATTAAAAAGGGTATTTTTTCTGCCCTGAACTTTATTCTACCGGTGTATAAGAAAACATTGCCCATGCATTGTTCTGCCAACGTTGGGGAGAGTGGGGATACCGCCATTTTCTTTGGTCTTTCAGGAACGGGCAAAACAACGTTATCCACCGATCCCAATAGAAAATTGATCGGGGACGATGAACATGGCTGGACCCCAGAAAATACCGTATTCAATTTTGAAGGGGGATGCTATGCCAAGGTCATCGATCTATCGGAAGAAAACGAGCCTGAGATCTATGGCGCCATTAAAAAAGGGGCCATCTTGGAGAATGTGATCATGGATGAAAATGGGGTGGTCGATTTTTCGGATACGTCCATAACACAGAATACCCGAGTTAGCTATCCAATAGACCATATCGAAAATATTCAGATACCATCCATTGGTGAAAATGTAAAAAACATTTTCTTTTTAACGGCAGATGCCTTTGGTGTGTTGCCCCCCATTTCCAAATTGACCCCTGCGCAGGCTGCCTATCATTTTATATCGGGCTATACCGCCAAAGTGGCCGGTACCGAAGCAGGTGTAGTGGAGCCACAACCTTCTTTTTCTGCCTGTTTTGGTGCCCCTTTTATGCCGCTGCATCCCGCAAAATATGCCGAGATGTTGAGCAAAAAAATGCAGGAGAATGGCGTGGATGTATGGTTGGTGAACACAGGTTGGACTGGAGGTCCCTACGGTGTGGGTACCCGTATGAAACTCAAGTATACCCGTGCCATGATCAATGCGGCACTAAGTGGGGAACTGGGACTTTACAGCTATGAAAAGTACCATATCCATTCCGTGTTCGGTGTGGCGCAGCCTAGGGAATGCCCTGGAGTGCCCAAGGAGGTGCTGAGCCCAAGGACCACTTGGAACAACGATGAGGCGTATTACACCACAGCCTTTAAATTGACCAACGCCTTCCGGGAAAACTTTAAGAAGTTCGAGGCCTATGCCAGCGAGGAAATCCGAAGAGGAGGACCGCAACGCTATGCCTTTTAAAACAAGACGCCCGACCATTGGTCGGGCGTTCATTTTTTTTGCGGTAAATTTTTTACTTGTTCACACTGGTAATGTACTTCTGCAGTGCCATCGTCATGGAGGGTGTCTCCGGTGTTGGCGCTTGGATATCGATTCGAAGTCCCGCTTCGGTCGCAGCCATCACAGTACTGTTGCCAAATACGGCAATACGCGTATTGTTCTGTTCAAAATCGGGGAAATTCTTCAAAAGGGATTCGATTCCAGAAGGACTAAAGAATACCAAAATGTCGTAGTACACATCTCTAAGGTCCGATAGGTCACTAATGACCGTCTTGTAGAAAATACCTCGCTTCCAATCCACACCAAGCTCGTTCAAAGCTTCGGGCACGGAGGGTTTCAATTGGTCCGAAGATGGTAAAAGGAATTTCTCGTCCTTGTACTTTTTGATCAACGGAATCAGTTCATTGAAAGTCCTTTTGCCCACATAGATCTTTCGCTTACGGTATACCACATACTTTTGCAGGTAGTAGGCCACTGCCTCTGACTGGCAAAAATACTTCATGGTGTCCGGAACCTTAAAGCGCATCTCCTCGGCAATCCTAAAAAAGTGATCCACAGAATTTCTGCTGGTCAGGATGATTGCCGTAAAATTGTTCAAATCGATTTTTTGCTGCCTAACATTTTTGGCTTCAACCCCCTCCACATGAATAAATGGTCTAAAATCCACTTTAATCTTTTCCTTCTCAATCAATCTGGAGTACGGGGAATTTTCGACTTTGGGTTCTGGTTGGGAAACCAAAATTGTTTTTACTTTCATAAGCTTTTCAACCTTTTAGATAGCTTCCAATTAACACCAAGGGCGCAATTTCGAGTGCGCAAAGGTACAAAATAAAATATACAAAATAGGGAAAGAGCGCTTTTTGATAGTTCTTCAATAGCTTGATCGCACTGATGAAAATTATGAGGCAAATTAGGAAAATAGTGCCATAAATTATGGGTTTTGAGTCCCTTAGCACATAAATCAAAAGCACGTTGGCCACAAAAATAAGTATGCTGCTATAGTTCAGGTACGAGGTTTTGCTGAATATAAGACCGGAAATCAAATCCTGCATGTTAAACACATATCCGGTGAAACTCTGAAGGGTGAATTTGGTCAATTCGAACAATGCCACACTGCCCAAAATCAAAAAATAAGTTGAGAGTTGATCAGCTGTGTCAACATACCCAAAAGTTTCCAGGGCGAGCAAGATAAAAAGTGAGAGGTTGATCCATTGGAACAGCGTAAGCAGGGAGTGAAACCAATTGAACAATTGTCCCTTTTTATTGTACAGCAAAATGTATTTGTCGTTAAAAGGAAGTATGATAAAATTGACAAACTTGGAATAGTAAAGGTATTTTCCCAAGGTAAGCAGGATCAATGCTGAAAATAAGATCAGAGTCATCCAATCTAGGGAGAAAACCGTTTTTTCTATGGGGTTCATTCTTGAAACTTGATTGGTTTGCCATTTAGTCCTGGGGGTAATCCATTCTCCGAAATCCCTACCCTAAAATACTCTGGATTTTCCATTGTTGGCAACGGAAGTTCAAATTCATAATAAACCGTGTCCATAGCTTGTAACAGGGTCACATGCTTCCCTTTCCCTTGTACTTTTAAAGGTAACATCTGTTTCACCTGCTTATGGGCATTTGAATAAGAAATGGTATACTTTAATTGTTCCAAAGGAATATCGAACGGATAGGGGTTGAACACCTTTAATTGGTGTTTGGTGCCGGTTTTTGGCCTTTCAACAATGCATTGCAGACGACGGTACGATTGAAAGTTATCCATGAAAATGCCATGAAACACCGAACTGTCCAAAGTCATATAAGAAAAATCCCCGCTATCTCGATAGGGTGTAACGTATGCTATTTTCTTGCCCCGGACCCGTTCCTCAGAACCATCAATGGAATATTGGTTTTTTCGGTACATGTAGTTGTTCAACGATATGGCAGGTATGCCCGAATAAAATTCGTACATGGGTGCCCGTCGGTACGAATTTTCAAAAACAATGGGAACGTCCCCTGCTTTTTCTCTTAGTTCCTTGGCCCATTGTTTATTGCCATGGGTCTCATAAAATTTCGGAAAAAGAGGATAATAGATCATCCAAGCCCGTGCATACAACAACAAGACGAAACTTACCATACCGATGCGATACATCCATTTACGTGCCTTGGGATTTTCCAAAAGATGGTTAAAGGCCATAATCGCCAACGGAATGGATATCACGATGGTCCATTGGGCTTGCACCCTTCGGTTAAAACTCGATATAAAAAAGAAAATCAGCACCCCATAAACCAGGTACACCAACGCTTTGGAAAATAAATCTTTCACTTTGAACTTGAACACTGCGCCGTAGATCCAATAAAACAACAATCCAATAATGACGATCAGGTTCAAAAAGAAGCCCAGGGTAAAACTGTCAAATTTATAGGCTTGGTTGGGCCGTTCATACAAATGGAAGGTAATCGAGACAAAATCATTTTGATACAACCAAATTAAATGGGGTGTATAGCATAACAATGCCACTACTACTGCCAACCACGCTTTTTTGTCAAACAGGAGTTTTACATTGGACAAAAACACAAACAAGATTACCAAAACGGCATGGTACTTACTGTACATCAAAGCGGCCATGACCACACCCAACAACAAAGTTGTGATGGTGGATGGATTTTCCAAAAACCGTTTATACAGCCATAGGAACAATGCTGTGAAGAACAAAAGCGGCGTATCTGGCAGGGTCAAAAATCCGTAGGCATTCATCAAGGTGAACGAGAATACCAGTAAGAAAAAGTGGACCACGTAATCTTTCTTTTTTGGATTGTCGATCAAGAGCCAAAGCAATATATAAGTGCCCACTGAAAGTAGGATACTCATAAATCGCACGCCCAATTCCCCATTAAAAAAGAAACTGCTCAACTTCACCAAAAAGGCCACCATAGGCGGATGGTCAAAATACCCCCATGCCAAATTTTGTGCATAATACCAATAGTAAGCCTCATCATAGATCAATTCGGTGAAGGAGGCCTGAAACAGGTTGAGGACAAAAAGAATAGCCAGTAAAATCAGAAAAAGTTTGGGAAACTTTTGAGCCATCTATCGGATTTTAAGGGCCAAAGTTACAAATATTGACCAAGTACATGACACCGAGGGGCAGATAGGCTTGTGTGGGCTGATCGGAAAACCGTATTTTTGACATTCTAAAAGCTTGTGAATGTCAGACGGTTTGGTCATTATACCTACCTTCAATGAAATAGAAAACATAGAGGCCATTATAAAGGCGGTTTTCGACCTCAAGAAGGATTTTCATGTGCTGGTGGTGGATGATAATTCTCCGGATGGGACCGCCCAGTGTGTTAGGGAATTACAAAAGGAATTTCCGGAGCGATTATATTTGGAAGTCCGAAAGGAAAAATCCGGATTGGGCACCGCTTACATCCATGGGTTTAAGTGGGCATTGGCAAAAGGGTATGAGTATATTTTTGAGATGGATGCTGACTTTTCGCACCGTCCCGCCGACCTGTCGCGATTGCATCGTGCCTGTGTGAATGGGGCTGATGTTGCGGTGGGATCTCGCTATAAAAAAGGGGTTAATGTGGTGAACTGGCCCTTGGCCAGAATATTACTTTCCTACGGCGCTTCATTTTATGTAAAGATCATCACGGGAATGAAGGTGCACGATCCCACAGCAGGATTTGTTTGCTACAGGAGAAAAGTACTGGAGACCATTGATCTGGACAAAGTGCGCTTTATTGGATATGCGTTTCAAATAGAAATGAAATACCGCGCGTACCTGAAAAAATTCAAGATCGAGGAAGTGTCCATAATATTCACCGATCGTGTCGAGGGAAAATCCAAAATGAACTCTGCCATCATTAGAGAGGCCATTTTTGGGGTCATTGCAATGAAATTCAGAAGTATATTTTTTAAGAAGAACTTTTAGCCATGTCAAAAATACTGTTGAAGAATGCCAAGGTTGTGAATGAGAACAGGATTTTTGAATCCGATGTCCTGTTGGAAGGCAATTACATTTCACGAATCGATAGTGCTATTTCCGATGCCAATGCCAAGGTCATCGATTTGAATGGCGACCTTTTGCTGCCCGGCATCATAGACGATCAGGTACATTTTAGGGAGCCAGGCCTTACCCACAAGGGAACCATAGCTACAGAAAGCAGGGCCGCCATTGCAGGAGGGATCACTACCTATATGGAGCAGCCCAATACGAATCCACAGACCACCACAATCGAAAAATTGGAGGAAAAAATGGCCATAGCCGCCAAGGATTCCTTTGCCAACTATTCCTTTTTGTTTGGGGGTACCAACGATAATTTGGAGGAGCTGAAACGATTGGACAAAAATGCCTGTTCGGGGGTAAAACTGTTTTTGGGATCGTCCACGGGTAATATGTTGGTGGACAATGAGGAAGTGCTCGAAAAGATTTTCAGCAATACCGAGATGGTTATTTCCGCCCATTGTGAAGATGAAGGAACGATCAGGGCCAATTTGGCCAAATACAAGGAAATGTACGGTGACGACATTCCCATAGAACTCCATCCAATCATTCGAAGTGCCGAGGCGTGTTACCTTTCCTCATCCAAGGCGATTGCTTTGGCAAAGAAAACCGGTGCCCGTTTGCATGTGTTCCATTTGTCCACAGGTATTGAAACCGATCTCTTTACCAATGCCGTTCCTCTGGAAAAGAAAAAGATTACGGCGGAAGTCTGTATTCACCACCTTTGGTTTTCGGATGAGGATTATGCCGAAAAGGGCACTCTGATCAAATGGAATCCTGCAGTAAAGACCAAAACCGATAGAGAACAATTATGGAAGGCCTTGTTGGACGACCGCATTGATGTGGTAGCCACAGATCATGCCCCCCACACCCTGGAAGAAAAGGACCACCCCTATACCAGCGCACCATCAGGCGGGCCATTGGTGCAACATGCGTTGTTGGCCATGCTACAAAAAGAAAGCGAGGGGGTCATCAGCTTGGAAAAAATGGTGGAGAAAATGTGCCACAATCCCGCCAAACTTTTTGATATCAATCGTAGGGGATTTATCCGGGAAGGCTACTATGCCGATTTGGTACAAGTAAACCGGAATACTCAAAATGAAGTTAAAAAAGCCAATATTTTGTATAAATGTGGCTGGTCTCCCTTTGAAGGTGTTACTTTTGGCTCCAAAGTGGTGCGTACCTTCGTCAATGGGCTTTTGGCCTATGATAATGGAGATTTTGCCCCCACCAAAAATGCCATGAGGCTTACGTTTAATCGTTAAGTATGAAAAAAGGTTTCGTTTTTCTTATGGGGATTTTGTTTTTGTGCTCTTGCGCCGAAGAGGTTGTCGAGAAACCGGAAAATTTGATTCCAAAGGACAAAATGGCGGCTATCTTACTTGATTTGGCCATTTTGAATGCAGCAAAATCCGCAGCGAAAAACAAATTTGAAGACTCAGGACTGGAAATTATGCCATTTTTGTATCAGAAATATGGTGTGGATAGTGTCCAGTTTGTTCAGAGTGACCTCTATTATGCTTCCAATCCATTGCAGTACCAAGAAATGTACCAAGATGTTCAATCTAAATTGGATTTGGCTAAAAAGGATTTGGAAGAACGTTCCAAAAGACGAAGTGATAGCATCCGAAAAGCCAACGAAACCAGAAATGATTCGGTTATGGCAGCAAAGGCAAAAGAAAAATTAAATCCTATCGAGCCTTAAAAATGTGACAACAGTTTTTGATGGCGGAATCTACTTCCTCGAAGGAAAAGTCCAGAGCCTTTACCAATTTTTCGTTGCTATAGGTTTCTTGATGTTGAAGACTTCTGGCCATGTTTTTGGAAAGTCTTCTGCGTTTGCCCATAAAAGTGCTCCGAAACCAATCCAGTCGCCAAAAAACTTCCAAAAGCCTTTTAGTCAGTAATTTGTTCGGCGGTGCTACACCAAAGTTGGTCGCTATTTTTTCGAACAAGGTGGCATAGGTCCAATTTTCACTCACCAAGATATAGCGTTCCGATTGGATGTCCGACGACATTAGCCCGACCATGGCGTTTACCACATCATTAACAGTAACAAAGCCTGTACCACCGGGAAATAGGTACTTTTTTTCTTTGGCCACATAGGTGAAGAATGTGCCACTTCCAGACCTCCAAAATCCTGGACCAATAACAACTCCGGGGTTGATAATCACAACGGACAATCCTTCTTGGGAACCTCGCCAAACTTCGAGTTCCGAATCGTATTTGGCCAAACCGTACACCGATGCCACGGCCTCGTTCCATTCATTTTCCTCTGTTGCTATTCGTCCCTTGGTACTTGGGCCAATGGCCGCAATGGAACTCACATGGCACAGTTTTTTTATACCATATTTCAAGCAAAGGTTCACCACATTCGCCGTACCCCCCACGTTGATTTTTTCTAGAAGAGGGAAATCCTTGGGATCAAACGAAATTAAAGCGGCACAATGGTAGACCTGCTCAACATCAACAAATGCACTTTCCAGATTGGCAACATCGGTGATGTCGGCTTTGTGCCATTCAATCTGGTCCATAAGTGGAGCAGGTACTTCGGAATAAAAGCCGAATACCTTGGCAACTTTCTGAAGGGATTCCTCCGATCGATAGGTAGCCCTAACTCGCCCACCTCTGTTTACCAAGTGGTACAACAGGTGTGAACCAATCAATCCAGTGCCTCCAGTGACCAAAATCATAGGGTAAATGTACCTATTTGTTGTGGATTTATTCAGTGAAGTGCCAAGTTCATTTTATATTTGCAGCTATTCGAAAACTACAAGCATGACGAAGAATTTTGTCCAAGAACTGGAATGGAGAGGAATGATCCACGATGTAATGCCGGGAGCAGAGGAGCATCTTATGGAAAGTATGCGCGCTGCCTATGTGGGTATCGACCCCACGGCAGATTCATTGCATATCGGGCATTTGGTGGGTGTGATGATGTTGAAGCATTTCCAATTGGCGGGCCATAAACCTTTTGCCCTTGTCGGTGGTGCCACAGGAATGATCGGGGATCCATCCGGGAAATCCGCGGAACGGAACCTTTTGGACGAGAAAACGTTACGGCACAATCAAGAGGCCCTTAAGGCACAATTGAGCCGCTTTTTGGATTTTGAAAGCGATGCCCCCAACGCTGCAGTGTTGGTGAACAACTACGATTGGATGAAGAATTTCACCTTCTTGGAGTTCATTCGTGATGTGGGCAAGCATATCACGGTGAATTACATGATGGCCAAGGATTCGGTTAAGAAAAGGTTGTCTTCCGATGCCAAGGAAGGCATGTCGTTTACCGAATTTACCTATCAGTTGGTTCAGGGTTACGATTTTCTGTATTTGTTCCAGCACCATGATTGCACCCTACAAATGGGTGGGAGTGACCAATGGGGGAACATTACCACGGGAACCGAGTTGATCCGTAGGATTGGCGGGGGTAAAGGATTTGCACTTACCTGTCCTTTGATCACCAAGGCCGATGGTACCAAATTCGGAAAAACCGAAGGAGGCAACATTTGGTTGGATGCAGAAAGGACCTCACCGTATAAATTTTATCAGTACTGGTTGAATACTTCCGATGAGGATGCTGAAAAATACATCAAGATTTTCACCTTTTTGGATAGGGAAGAAATTGAGAATTTGGTGGCGACACATAAGGAAGCACCACATATGAGGGCATTGCAAAGAAGGTTGGCAGAGGAAATCACCGTTATGGTGCATTCCCAGGCCGATTTGGGCAATGCCATCAAGGCCAGTGATATCCTATTTGGAAAATCCACTTCCGAAGACTTGAAAGGATTAAACGAGAAAACGTTTTTGGATGTGTTTGAAGGCGTGCCCCAAGCACAAATAGCTCGTAATGAATTGTCGCCCGGATTGGATATGATCGGGGCCTTGGCGGCAAAGACCGGCTTTTTGGGTTCCAATGGGGAGGCCCGAAGGGAGTTGAAACAAAATGCCATCTCGGTGAACAAGGAAAAGGTGCAGGAAGACTACTTGATCACCGAAACGGATTTGATCAACAATAAGTTTGTGTTGTTGCAACGCGGTAAGAAGAATTATTTTGTTCTGGTAGTGGAATAAACAAGTGGTCCAAAAAGTGTCATTCTGAATGAAATGAAGAATCTCACGAAGCCGCTATGTGTATCAAGTTGAGAACCTGAAACGAGTTCAGGTTAACGCAATCGTCATTTTGTGCTAAAGCACCATCAAGTTACACCCCCGAATATCGGAATTATCGAACCGGCCCAACACTTCAAAAGAGCCATAGGGCAATGTTTTGCCCAAATCCTGGGTGGCAATAAAGGAGCACGAATAGAGATTGGCCAAGTCGATCACGTTGATACCACCGGTTTTTCCTTCGGTTTGAAAACTTAAGGGGTCTTCACTGTCGCGGATCAAAATCTTCATCCACGGTGGTGATTGAAAGATTCCATTGCCATGGGAATAGCCTTGTGAGAGGAGTTCCGTCATCCCATATTCCGAGTGGATTGTTTGCACGCCAAACGCTTTTTTGAGGATGAGATGCAGTTCCTCACGGATCAGTTCCTTGCGTCGGCCCTTCATACCCCCTGTTTCCATAATGATGGTATTTTTTAAGGGCATTGGGAATTGTTCTGCCAGATCCAATAGTGCAAAAGAAACCCCGATCAGCAAGGTTTTGGTTCCCTTTTGTTCCACTTCCGACAATTTTTTGTGCAGTTCTTCAAGATTATGGAGATAAAATCCACTGTCAGGATGGTTGGATCGTTTCACCAAATTATTCACCATATATACCAAGGAAGAGCCTTGGCGTTCCAAATAGGAGGGTAACAGTGCCAAAATGCAATAGTCCTCGACAGGCCCATAAAACAGGGAAAAAGCGTTTAAAAAACTTTGCTCATACAATGATAGGTCGGGAACAAAATGTTTGCTGGTCTGGGATTGCGTGGTGCCACTGCTTTCAAAGATGGCTTGGGGCTTCGTGCTTCCACAAACCACATGATGGGATTTAAAAAACTCGATGGGCAAAAATGGAACGTCGACCAATTGGGCAACTGTTCTGTCAGATTTACCCAAAAAGTCACAGAATTTACGATAGACACCATTTTGGTGATACTGATACTTGAAAATAGCCAAAGCGACCTCCTCAAACTGGGCGGTATTTCGGATGGAGAAAATGCGTTGGGTGTCTATCGGTTCCATTTGGGGATAAAAGTACCCCAAAAATAAAAAGCCCCTTGCGAAAAGGGGCTTGGATTGTTTGATTTTTATTTGACCACCAGTTTTCGGGTCATTGTTTTTTTCTGTTCGGTAACCTGTAGAACATATACTCCGGGCACCAATCTGGAAATGTCCAAGGTATTGGTTGTAATTCTGGAGGTGAGAACGATTTCACCAAAAACATCAAAAATTTTGATATCCTTGGTTCCGTTGGACTCTGTGGTGATGTACACCTCATCTCCATAGGCAGGGTTCGGATACATTTTAAAACCCTTTAGTTCCTGCACGGGCTCAGTGTTTACACTGACCAGCTCTTGACCGTAAGTAAAAATGGGTATGGCCATAAGTAGTACAAAGTAAAGTTTCTTCATAGAGGCTGATTTGGGGTATATGTGCAATGTAAAAATAGACCATCACCGGCAGAAGTGCCACAAATTGTTGTGAAAGCGGTAAATGTGTTGGGAAATGTAGAAAACTTGTGGTGTAAAATTCGGGGGTTGGCTACTATTTGATGATTAACTTTCTGGTAGCCACTTTGTTGTTCTCAAAAACACGCAGAATATAGACCCCTTTGTCCAAATTGGAAAGATTGAGTTCCTTGCCCAAAATGGTAGTCTGGAGTACTTGCGTACCGAGTACGTCAAAAACCAGGATTTTCTTTGGAGCATTTTGGGTGGTCTCGATATAGACTTTGCCCTGGGTTACTGGGTTGGGATAGAGCTTAAACCCGTCAATATCTGCATTGCCCTTGGCATTTTCCTGCGAAAATCCGAGAGCACATACAAAAAAGAAGATGACTAGGTAAAAGTGCTTCATACGTTAATGGTTGCAAACGCTATGCCACAAATATAAAAAAATTGTAACGCGAAAGTGGAACTATTTGACGAATAGGGGGTTACTTTTCGATGAAATGCAAAAAAGAAGCCCCCGTTTTGGCGGGGGCTCTTAAAATTATTTTGCTGAATGTTTAGTTGGTACCTACGGTCCAACCAGCGCCCCAAGTGGCGAAATCGGTTCCGGTACCATTTCCGATACCGGTCACCAAGTCTGCTTCTGCAACACCACCATCAATTTGGGTGTTGGCACCTACGTTTGTGAAGGTAACGTCAGTAAAGGTTAAAGTGTCATCTGTAATGTTTTGGGATGTAGGAGTACCGTTATCATCATCGTCAACAGAAATTCCTGTGGCTTTTCCGATAATCTCAACATTACTAAATGTTCCTTGTGTACCAGCACGTAGTAAGAAACCTCTGGTGCTATCTGCGGCACTTTCACTAATGATCGTAACATTGGTCACGGTTGGATTGGAGAAGGTTCCAGTGGCATTGGTATAGTCGGTGTTGAACCCATCACATTCAAAAGCCTCGTCTCCAATTCCATCGCCTTGAATCACGTAGGCATCGGTAATGGTACCGGAGTAGCCCTCGGTCCAATCGATGGAATCATCAGCAGCATTAATGACCACAACATATCTTACGTCAACAGTACCACCAAAGAATTCCACACCATCATCATCACCTTCGAATGCTTGGATGTATTCAACGATGGTTCCGTTTCCAACGCCGTAAAAAGAGAAACCATTGTTTTCAGATTGACCATCAGCTGCACCTCCAGAATACTCAACTCTTACATATCTCAAGATCCCAGAGTCATCATCGGACTGGTTACCTCCATAGGGAAGGTTGCCTATTTCTGAGGTGGAAGTGGCTGTTCCGGTTACAGAGTTCAAAGGAGCTCTACCCAAAAGGATCAAACCACCCCAATCCCCTGCAGATGGGTTGCTGGCTGCAGAAGTAAAAACGATAGGGTTGGAAGCTGTTCCATCGGCAATAATTTGAGCACCTTGAGCAATGGCCAAATAAACACTTGTACCTGCTGCCTGCGCCTTAATGGTAGTTCCGGCTGGAATGGTAAGGGTAGTTCCACTTGCCATGATAGTAGCACCGGTTAAAATGTAATCCTTACTTGCATCCAAAGTCAAATCCTCGGTATAAATACCACTCAATCTAACTTCGGTTTCTGTTGATCCACCGGTTTGGGTGGTGTTGTTCGTAACACTGTTATCGTTGATAACAATATCGGCGGTATCGTCGGCTTCACAAGCAATGAACAAAGCGGCGGCTATACCTAAAAATAAAAACTTGTTTTTCATTTGTTTAAGTTTAAAAAGGAATTAAAATTTATATTTAAGGGTTAGCCCAACGTTAACCCCAAGGTTATACTCTCTAATAATTATATCACCATTACCCGTGTTTTCCCTGGTAAGGGTTACATTCGGATTCAATAGGTTTTTGGCACTTAAATTGGCCTCAAAATGTTCCCCAAATGCGTTCTGCCAAACAAAATTTAAGGTCGGCACCCCGTTTTCCACGATATTTCCAAGTGACCCGGCTCCCAAAGCGTAAATACGGTCGGAGAAATAGGAGAAAACCATGGTTGCCTTTGGTCGGTAGTTTCCAAAAATGGGGCTATAGTTCACATCGGCATTAATGATAAAGGGCGAAGCGCCTTCCAGTTCGTCAGAGTCACGATCGAATGATGTACCAAAGGTGTTCTCTTCACCAGCCTCAATGTTTTTAAGATCTTGGGTAGTATGCGTATACGCAGCGTTCAAACCTACAGAAAGGGTGGCGTTGTCCTCTGCATCGGAAACGAGGTTTTTCCTCAACTCAAGTTCCACACCATAGGCCTCCGCCTGGTCCCCTGTCCTGAAAAAACGTTGGGTTCCGGTTGCGTCAGCCGCAATTACCTTGTTTACAGGGTCCTGAATCAATTTTCCAAAAGCGGCAAGAGAAATGATCTCTCCTCTTTCCAAGAACCACTCGTATTTAAGGTCAAAGTTGTAGATGTCCGAATAATTTACCCCGCTACCGTTTCTTCCACCGAAAAGGTCTGGGTTACCACCAACACGTTGGGTTACACCTTCATAAACAAAGGGGGCAACTTCTTTAAATTCTGGGAACGAAACAGTGTTGCTGAAAGAGAATCTAAGGTTAGAGTCTTCATTCAAGGCGTACTTGATGTTCAAACTTGGCAAGAATAGGTTTTCATAAACATTCCTAAAACCTGGATCGTTTGGAGGAAGGTTGATTACGTTATAATTGATTTTTTGACTTACTGATTCGGCCCTTAATCCAGGAACAATGTTCAAATTCTCACCGACCTTAAAATCAACAGAAACATAACCGGCATGGATGCCAAGATTCCCCTTGTAGGTGTTGTCTGGTAAACCGGGTCTGTTTATGGAGCCAATTTCGTTGTTGATCGGATTCAAGTTTCGAATCTCGTATAGTGCATTTTCACTCCCTACAAGGCTGCTGTTCTCAATTGTAAAGAACGAGTTGAGGTCATTTACATCGGCAATGGGAGTAGTTCTATCGAAGATGCGATATCCATATCGGATACTATTGAACCTACGCTCTTTTCTTCTTCCATTGTATCCGAAGTTCATGGTCACCTTTTCTGAAAGTTCATAGGAAAGGTTCATATAGCTATTGAGCTCATCATCTTCAATGCTTTGAAAGAAGCGTTGATTTTCAAATGCGGTATTGGTAAAGAATACGGGGTTTGTATTTGGGTCGTTATCAAGACTGAATTGATAGTTTTCCAAAGTGAACCTTTTTCTGTCCGGTTCGTCCGAGAACACTTTATTAAAGCCGACTCCCCAATCAAAGGATAGTTTTTCATCAAATACATGCTGACCCGTCAATTGGTTTACAAAGATCATATCTTGGTTAAACTGTGTATTCTGAATGAAGAATCCATTGTCGGAAGTAATACCGTCCCTATTGAAGCCATCGCCATCAATTCCATAATAACCAACAGCATCGGTGGAGTTGTTTACAAACAAAGAACTAAACTTCACTTTGTGTTCATTGTTAATTCGATAAGCTATGTTACCAAGAATGGTGGTAGTGGTCTTGTAGGCATATTCACGGACACTGGGAAAATCGAATTTCAGAACGTTGGTGAAATCCCTGGCTGGGCCTTCCCTAAACTCATAGCCGTTGGAAAAACTTGCTGCGCCGAAGAAACTTAAGCGAGAACGGTCATTATTGAAATCAAATGAATATCCGGCTTCAATGGCGCCAGATAGATTTATGGGGTCCCAAGCCGATTCTGGATCCACACCGTGCGAAAGAATAACAGCAAAAGGATCATTATCGTAGCGATTGTAGAAACCAAAGTCTCCAGTACCTTCGCTTTTTACGAAATCCTCACCAATGGTGTTGGTGTTTACACCCCCGCCCAATGCTACTTCTACATAGCCATCACCGGTGTATTCCTTGGAATTCACATTTACGTTACCCGCAGCAAAATCCCCATAAAACGTAGGACTGTAAGCCTTGCTAACAGATACATTCTCAATAATGCTGGAGCCAAAAAGGTCCAAGTTGATGTTCTTTTTGTTTACGTCGTTGGATGGCAACGAAAGCCCGTTCATGGTGGTGTTCTGGTAACGGTCTCCCAAACCTCTTACATATACATTGCTCGATCCCTGTTGTTTGGAAATACCTGAAATCTGGGCCACGGCCGCAGCGGCATCGTCGATACCTTTTAAGGTAAGCGCTTCGGCACTGATGGCCTCTTGCATTACCAAGGCATTTTTTTGTTGCAACAATAGGGCTACTTCAGAGTCCTTTCGGGCAGAAGTGGTCACGACCACTTCATCAAGGCCAACACTACTCGCACCCAAACCGGCGTTTATTTCGGTCACTTTTCCCGCTTCCACCACTACATTGGGCACTTCCAAAGTTTCATAACCCAAAAAGCTGAACACCAAAGTATAGGTGCCTGGCTCTACATTGGCCAATTCAAAAAGACCATCGAAATCGGAAGTGGTTCCAGTGGTGGTCCCTTTGATCAATACGTTGGCAAAGGGTAGCGGTTCATTATTTAGTTCCTTGTCCGTTAACTTACCCACAATGCTTCCATTTTCCTGGGCGGAAGCCATTAAGGTGAAAAAGGAGAAGGCTACTAATATATACGTTTTCATATGCTAAAATGTCGAATTGTAATTTTGGGGCAAAGAAACGGGGGTGCTGTAAAAGCGGTGTTAGGTGCATGTTAAGACTTTATGCCAAAAAGGTTACAATAAGGTTATCAGTTTAAATGAACGTTAAGCATTTATGCCGTTAGTGTATTATCTTTACATTTGACGGAACAACACAGAAATACCATCCCATGAAAACGAAGGACATTAAGATATTGCTCGTTGACGATGAGCCTGATATTCTGGAAATTGTGAGTTACAACCTCTCGGCCGAGGGCTATGAGGTTTTTACGGCAAAAAACGGAGTTGAAGGCGTTTCGAAAGCCAAGAAAAAACAGCCCCATTTGATCATTATGGATGTAATGATGCCAGAAATGGACGGTATTGAGGCTTGTGAGATGATACGGAACACACCCGGATTGGAAAACACCATCATTGCATTTTTAACCGCCCGCGGAGAAGATTACTCCCAAGTGGCAGGATTCGATGCCGGTGCGGATGATTACATTACCAAGCCCATAAAACCAAAAGTTCTGGTCAGTAAGGTGAAGGCCTTGTTGCGCAGGTTGAAGGAAGAGAAGAAGGAAGTGGACGAAATCGTCAAGGTGGGCAATATTGTAATCAATCGGGAAGAGTACAAGATTGTGAACAACGGGGAAGAAATCATCTTGCCACGAAAAGAGTTCGAATTGTTGTCCCTATTGACCTCCAAGCCCAACAAAGTGTTCAAGCGCGAAGTGATCCTGGACAAAGTCTGGGGCAATGAGGTTGTTGTTGGTGGCCGTACCATTGATGTGCACATTCGTAAACTGCGCGAAAAAATTGGCGATGACCACTTCAAAACCGTAAAGGGCGTTGGCTATAAGTTTGTTCTCTAATGGCCATTAAACTTAAGAAGTCATATAAGTTTGCCCTTAGGTCATCCTTTGTAATAACCTTATTGATTTCTGCTGTATTTGTGCTTTTTCATCTGGATGACGACCATTTGGATTGGCCCCATACCCTCCTCTTTACCTTGACCGTCTTTATCATCAGCTTTACTGTGATTCAAGTAAGGGTAGAGCGGTTCATTTACCGAAGGATCAAAAAAATCTATGATGATGTTTCCCTGTTGGAATCATCATCGTTCTCCTCAAAGCCGGTTACCACCGACATGAAGACCCTCACCGAAGAGATTGAAAAGTTCGCCGAAGGCAAGAAGATAGAAATCGATACCCTCAAAATTCGGGAGGAATACCGCAAGGATTTCTTGGGCAACGTTTCCCATGAACTAAAAACACCATTGTTCACGGTGCAAGGTTACATCCTAACGCTTTTGGATGGAGCCATGAAGGACAAAAAACTGCGCGAAAAATATTTGGAACGGGCCAGTAAAGGAGTGGAGCGTCTCATTTATATTGTGAAGGACCTCGATCTTATCACCAAGTTTGAAGCAGGGGAGCTCAAGGTGGAACGTTCGGATTTTGACATTATCGAACTTATCCAAAACACCTTCGATCTTTTGGAAATGAAAGCTGCCAAAAAGGAAATTGCCCTGACGTTTGATATGGAATATCCCAACCCTATTTATGTCAATGCCGATAGGGAAAAAATCCAGCAGGTGATCAGCAACTTATTGGTGAATTCCATTAAATATGGCCATCCCAATGGAACCACGGAGGTCAGTGTGGAGAACCTGATCAAAAACAAAGTGATTGTTCGCGTGACCGATAACGGTGTCGGCATTCCCAAACAACATATTCCACGATTATTTGAACGCTTTTATCGGGTGGACCAAAGTGGTAGCCGTTCCGAAGGTGGGTCCGGTCTTGGACTTTCCATTGTGAAGCACATAATCGAAGCCCATGGCGAAAAGATCTATGTGGAAAGCGAAGTGGATGTCGGTTCCGAATTTTCCTTTACTTTGGAAAAAAGTGCAAACAAATCGAAATAATCGATATCCGAAACAAACTGGGTGAGCCCATCAAAATCTTTGATTCTATCCAGTTGGTCAAGTGTAAAGTCTTCCTGCTTGCAATAGGGAACCAGTCCTTGTTTTTCTATGCGCTTGGCCAAATATTCCTGCTCATACTGCCCCGGAGTTGGGATGAAGAAGGCTTTTTTCTCCAATTTGGCAAGATCCATCACGGTGGTATAGCCTGATCGGCAAAGCACTTTTTCGCTTTGGTTCAATGCCTGTTGAAGCGCTTTGGATTGCATAAAATTGTACAGGGTAATACTTCCCTTCGGTAGAGTAATCGTTTCAGTGGTCTGTTGGGCTTCAATTTTTCCTTTTACAAAAAGGATATGGCCTTCAAATCCTTGAAGTTCAGTGAACAATTTTTCCTCCAATAAAGTGCGTTGGGGCTCCGGACCCGAAAGCAATACCATAAGGTCATATTTTTGGGGCAGGTCCATTTTTTCAAACCGACTCAAGGGGCCGAGGTACAGAATGGGCAACTTCGATTTTTTAAGATGCCCCAATTTACCGGTCAAGTTGGGTTTACCGGCCACATCGGGTACCCAGCAGGCGTCAAATTTCTTGATGATTTTTTGATGGGCCTTGGAGCTCATCCAAGTGGTATTGCCAGATAGTACGTTCAATTGGTGGGTGATAAAAACACAGGGCACCTTTTTGTAGTAGGCGCCCAATCGATTGTCGGAAATAATGCCGTCAATACCCTGTTCTTTTACCAATCGCTTCACCGCTTTTTTCTCTTTGGCCATCGCTTTCAACACCTTAGGTGAATCCCAGATCATCTTCATCTTAAAATTCTTCCCTTTTTCTGCATAGGTGATCTTATAGGAAGGCAGTTCAAAGGACGGCAATTCAGGAAATTCCTTTTGCAACAGCGATAGGGCCACCCCATCGGATGCAATAAAAGGTTGGTGCCCATGCTCCAATAAAGCTTGAATAATTGGGATGCATCGTGTGGCATGTCCCAAGCCCCAATTTAGGGGAGCGACCAATATTCGTTTAGGATTCTGCATAAGTACAAATAAACATCCCGTGTTTTGCATTTAGATTTCCTTAGTTTTGCCAAATCATTAAATTTTCAACCAATTCAATTCAGGTGGGGAGCAAGAACAAACTGAAACGGTTCAAAGAGAACGAGACCTTTGCCAATGTGGTACAGCCAACAAGGGATGAGGTTTTGGAAGGATTTAAGTACAAGGGCAATTGGGCTTCCTTTTTTGGCAACGACCATCCCATTGTATTGGAATTGGGCTGTGGTAAAGGGGAATACACCATTGGATTGGCCAAACGAAATCCGGATAAGAATTACATTGGGGTCGATATCAAAGGCGCAAGATTTTGGCGTGGTGCCAAAACAGCATTGGATCAAGATTTGAAAAACGTAGCGTTTTTGCGTTCGCAGATTGAGCTCATCGACCAGCTTTTTGGTGCAAACGAAGTGTCCGAAATATGGATCACTTTTCCCGATCCACAAATCAAGTACAAGCGCACCAAACACCGAATGACCAATCCGGATTTTCTAAAAAAATACAAACAGATTCTCAATTCGGAAGGAACCGTCAATCTGAAAACGGACAGTGAGTTCATGCACGGGTATACCTTGGGTTTGTTGCAGGGGATGGGACACGAAATTAGGTATGCCAATCACGATGTGTACAAAAATGAGGGTGCACCAAAAGAAGTGCTGGAGATACAGACATTCTATGAAAATCAGTATCTTGAGAAAGGAAAACCAATTACATATATCCAATTTAGGATCCACTGACCACTGACCGATGACCCATATTCTCATTCTATTTTTTGCCACATTTTCTGCGGCTTTCATGGCAACCGTGCCCCCCGGCCTTTTGAACATGAATGCTGCCAAGATCAGTGTGGAGAAGGGGAAATTGAATGGAATCATTTTTAGTTTAGGGGTATCTTCCACCATTATTGTTCAGGCATATATCGCTGTTTTCATCTCCAAATTTCTGTACCGGAATCCTGAAGTCATCGATGCCCTGCTCAAAATTGCCATTGCCATTTTTGCCATTTTTGCGGTTTATTTTTTCCTGATGGCCAAACGGAACAAGGGCCAAAAGATCAAAGAGGTCAATGTGAGCAAAAAGAACAGCTTTTTGAAAGGGGTGCTCTTGGCTTCGTTGAATTTATTGACCATCCCCTACTACAGTGGGTTGAATGCCATGTGGAACGAAGCTGGCTGGATCAAATTTGAAGCGAAGGACATCACTACCTTTGTCATCGCCGCCGGTGCCGGAACCTTTTCGGTGCTCTACCTGTACACCTTTTATTTTGATAAGTTGGAGACCAAGACCAATCGTTTTTCTAAAAACTCGAATTACATTTTAAGCGCCTTGATGGTTCTGCTTTTGGTCATTACCCTTATGCGCATATTATACCGCTAACATGGAGGAAGTCAGTTTTTTTGATAAGGTTTACGAAGTGGCCCAACAAATTCCATATGGGCGGGTCACGAGTTACGGCGCCATTGCCAAATATTTGGGTGCGGCCCGCAGTGCGCGCATGGTAGGCTGGGCCATGAACAATTCACATGCCAAGGATGTGCCCGCACATCGTGTGGTGAATCGGGTTGGCGTATTGACGGGCAAGCATCATTTTGGTGGCACCAACCTTATGCAACAACTACTGGAAAATGAGGGAATCAAGGTTGTCGACAATCAAATCGTTGATTTTCAGAAACACTTTTGGGATCCTTCCAAAGAGCTTTGATCAGTATCCTGGGGGGTGCAATTCATCAAAACTGCTGTTATCCTGAAAGGCTTTAGCCAATAACAAAATACTTGCTTCGTCGTATAACTTGCCCACCAAGGTTAAGCTGGTAGGATGGTTCTTTTTATCCAGACCCGTTGGCAGGGCAATTACGGGATGCCCTGTCAAGTTGGTGGCCAACAATTGATCGTTGCCAAATGATGGCGAGATCAACACATCGTAATCCTTCATCAGTTCTTGCATTTTCTGCATCAATACCTGTCGCTGCCTGTTGGCTTGAAGGTATTCCACCGCGGGGATGAAACGACTTTGTCGCAACGAATTGGCCCTGGACCGTTGGTCTTGTTCCACCATAATATCCACTTGCCCCGAACGAACCAAATCATCGAAAAATGCCCCGGCCTCCGCTCTTAAAATAATATCGAAACCACGGAAAGGCACATCTTTGGGCATTTCCACAGCTATGGGTTCCACACCCATTTCCTTGAACACTTTCAAGGCATTTCTGAGATTGTTGCCACTGTCGGTGGTATCTTTTTCAATGTCCTTTTGCAGATAGGCCACTTTGAGTTTTTTAATGTCCTTGTTCCAATTCACCCCAAAGGGCAGATCCACTGTGGTAAGGTCGTTTTTGTCTTTCCCTTGAATTACGGACAGCACAATGGCGCAATCTTCGGCATTTCTGGCCAAAGGCCCCACCTTGTCCATGGACCAGCTCAAACTCATGACCCCATGCCGGCTAACCCGGCCATAGGTGGGTCGCAACCCAGTTACCCCGTTTCGGGTACTTGGGGAGGTAATGGACCCCAAGGTTTCCGTACCCAATGCAAATGGTACCAGACCGGCAGCAGTGGCCGACCCAGATCCAGCCGACGAACCGCTGGCGCCTTGGGTCAGGTCCCATGGATTTTTTGTTTTTCCACCGAACCAAACATCCCCACGGGCAAGGGCCCCGGACACTAATTTGGCGACCAGAACGGCTCCGGCACCTTCCAGTTTTTGGATAACTGTAGCGGTTTGATCGATCACCTGATCTTTATAGGGTGCTGCACCCCAAGTAGTGGTATAACCTGGCACCGCCATCAAATCTTTGGTGCCATAGGGAATGCCATGCAAAATGCCTCGATACTGCCCATTTTGGATTTCTTCGTCGGCACGCTTGGCCTGTGCAAGGGCCAAACTATCGGTAATGCTGATGCTACATTGCAGGGTAGGTTGGTATTTTTTCAATCGGGCCAGGAAAAACTTCGTTAGCTCCGTTGAGGTAATTTTTTTGTACTTGATCAAAGAGGCCAGTTGTGGAATGGTAAAAAAGGCCAAATCGTCGAACCGTTCCGGAATTTCAACATTTGCGGGAATGGTCCAGTCGTTGCCATTTAGTTGCTCCGGCATTTCAAAACCTAGTGGGACGGGATCAAAACGGACAGCTGGGAACACATCGTTTTCCAAGGGATATTTTCGCAGGGAATCAAATCCGGAACGGTTCCGTTTTAAATACGGATACAAGGTGTCGATATCACGTTTGGAAAAGTCAAGCCCGATCAGCTTTTCCGCCTTCTTTACATCACGCTTGGTAAAAGATTGCTTGTTGGACGAACAGGAAAACAAAAAGAGGAACAGGATAGATACTACAAGTAGGGGGTTTTTGGTTTTGTGCAACATGTTGGTCGGTAATTTACTGAGCAACTAAGCTAAGGCTTTTTCACCTATTTTAAATTTCTTGCGCAACCAAATATGGAGAATCATAACGGGTTTGGAATGCCAAAAATCACTTTGTTGAAATTAAGGGGCACATCTTCTCCATATAAGTCCAGTGTCGTATCTTTGTAGTTTAGAATCAGTTTAAAAGACTGAGTAAAAAATGGAATACATGAAGTTGAAAAAAGCAGACATATTACAGGCTTTGGAAAAAATTTCGGCACCGGGTGAAGGACAGAACTTGGTGGAAAGTGGTGCTGTGACCAATGTTCAGGTGTTTGGGGATGAAGTTGAGGTGGATGTGACCATAAAAAACCCGAGTCTTCAGGCCAAGAAGAAAACAGAGGTGGAGATCTTGAAGATCATCCATTCCGAAGTGTATCAAAAGGCCAAGATCAAGGTCAACCTAAAGGTTGATGCGCCGGCCAAACCCCAAGTGAACCAAATCAAGGGCAATCCCATTCCGGGCATTCAAAATATCATAGCCGTTGCCTCGGGTAAAGGCGGTGTTGGAAAAAGTACCATTACAGCGAATTTGGCGGTGACCTTGGCCAAAATGGGCTTTAAGGTGGGCTTATTGGATACTGATATTTACGGCCCATCCATGCCGATCATGTTCGATGTGGCCAACGAAAAACCCTTGTCCATCAATGTAAATGGAAAGGCAAAGATGAAACCCATTGAAAATTATGGCGTCAAATTGCTCTCCATCGGATTCTTTACCCAGCCCAACCAAGCAGTTATTTGGAGGGGACCCATGGCTGCCAAGGCTTTGAACCAAATGATTTTCGACGCCCATTGGGGCGAATTGGATTTTCTATTATTGGATTTGCCTCCCGGAACCGGGGATATCCATTTGAGCATCATGCAATCCCTTCCGGTAACAGGAGCTGTTGTAGTGAGCACACCACAGGAGATTGCCTTGGCCGATGCCCGAAAGGGAGTGGCTATGTTCCAACAAGAGGCCATCAATGTACCGGTACTGGGCATTGTAGAAAACATGGCCTACTTTACACCGGAAGAGCTGCCAGACAACAAATACTATATCTTTGGTCAAAATGGGGCCAAAAATCTGGCGGAAGACCTCGATGTGCCATTTTTGGGCGAAATGCCATTGGTACAGAGTATCCGCGAAGCAGGTGACGTCGGAAGGCCCGCCGCATTGCAAACCGCTTCCCCCATTGAGGAAGCCTTTGAGGAACTGACCAAAAATGTGGTGCAGGAGTTGGTGCGTCGCAATACCGACCTGCCACCGACAGAAGCAATTAAGATTACAACAATGGCCGGATGTTCGGCTGTTAAAAAGAAATAAGGATGACTTCAGAAGAAATCAAGACCAACGTTGAAAAAGCATTGGACGAAATCAGACCGTTTCTCCAGAGTGATGGAGGCGATATTACGTTGATTTCAATCGACAACGACAATTCGGTAAAGGTACGGTTGGAAGGAAACTGCATTGCCTGTAGCGTTAATCAAATGACCTTGAAAAGTGGTGTGGAAATGACCATAAAAAAATATGCGCCACAGATCGAGGAAGTCATCAACGTGAGTTAACTGACAAAAATCATAATTACTTCTTGGGGTACGCCTTAGTTTCACCCCGAAAAAGCACTGTACATGATTAAAACCGATATTCTTATCATTGGCGCGGGACCTACGGGTCTCTTTGCTGTTTTTGAAGCAGGCCTATTGCAACTCAAATGCCATCTGATCGATGCCTTGCCCCAAGCTGGTGGACAATGTGCCGAAATCTATCCCAAGAAACCCATTTATGATATCCCAGGTTATCCGGAAGTATTGGCGGGCGAATTGGTGGACAACCTGATGGAGCAAATCAAACCTTTCCAACCCGGATTTACCTTGGGTGAAAGGGCAGAGACCATTGATAAATTGGAGGATGGCACATTTGTGGTAACCACCAACAAAGGCACCAAGCACCATGCTCCTGTAGTTGCCATTGCAGGTGGGCTAGGAAGTTTTGAGCCCAGAAAGCCGATATTGGAAAATTTGGACAAATACGAGGATAACGGTGTGGCGTACATGATCAAGGAGCCGGAAATTTATCGCAATAAAAAAGTATTGATTGCCGGTGGTGGGGATTCGGCCCTCGATTGGTCCATATTCTTGGCAGACATTGCAGCGGAAGTCACCTTGGTACACCGACGCAATGAATTTAGGGGAGCCTTGGATTCGGTGGAAAAAGTACAGCATTTAAAAAATGAGGGAAAAATCAATTTAATGACCCCTTCGGAAGTTGTCGCCTTGCATGGTGATACCAAACTGGAACAGGTTACGATTCGGAACACGGAAACTTCAGAAGATACCACCCTCGACATCGATAATTTTATCCCCTTGTTCGGATTATCACCGAAACTCGGACCCATCGGGGATTGGGGATTGGAAATCGAGAAGAACGCCATTAAAGTCGATAATTCCTTGGATTATCAGACCAATATTCCAGGAATTTATGCCATTGGAGACGTGAACACCTATCCCGGGAAATTAAAATTGATCCTTTGTGGCTTCCATGAGGCCACTTTAATGTGCCAAAGTGCCTACCAACGTATTTTCCCGGACAAAAAGTATGTAATGAAGTATACTACCGTTGGAGGTGTCACCGGATTCGATGGAAGTAAGAAGGAAGCCCCGAAAGCTGTTGTGAAGTCCATTGAATAGTAATTAGTAACGAGTAGTTGGTAGTTAGGTATGGCGGTTCAAAGATTTGAGGATTTGATTGTTTGGCAAAAGGCACAGGAATTGGCAGTACTGACATATTCTGAATTTGATCATTGTCGTGATTTTGGATTTAGAGATCAAATTAGAAGAGCAGCTGTATCTGTGTCCAACAATATTGCGGAAGGGTTTGAACGTAGCTCAAATGCAGATTTTTCCAAATTTTTGTTTTATTCCCTCGGTTCCAATAGTGAAGTTCGTTCAATGATTTATCTTTCCGTTAGATTAAATTTGTTAGCTAAGGAAAAAGCCGATCAAATTATTGAAATGACGAATGAAGTGTCCAAATTGCTGTACGGTCTGATCAAATCGATAAAAACTAATTCCTGACCACTAACTCCTATTTCCTTTTGAATGATGAGCGATATAAAAATCAAGATAATTGACAGGGAAGGTGTATCCCATGAAGTGGATGCCCCAACGGATATGAACATGAACCTGATGGAGGTGGTACGCTCCTATGAGTTGGCCCCAGAGGGTACCATCGGCATCTGTGGTGGTATGGCCATGTGTGCCTCCTGTCAATGCTACGTGTTGTCCGACCATCAACTTCCTGAAAAGTCGGATGATGAGGAGGCTATGCTTTCCGAAGCCTTTTTTGTAAAGGACAACAGCCGATTGGGCTGTCAAATCCACATGACCGAAGATTTGAACGGACTAGAAGTGGAATTAGCCCCGGCAGAAGATTAGATCAAAACAGCCATTCGTACATTTTCAATAGCACGCCATTGATCTTTCCTGTATCTTGTACACGTGAGAAAGATTCTGGTTTTCTGTTTTTTAATGTCACTTTCGTTGATGGGAATCGCCCAAGGGCAATATCCGCAGCTTACCGAAATTGTTACGGATCAAGCTGGTATTTTCACTCCAGATCAACTGATAGGCCTGCGCGCAAAACTTACCCGGGTTGAGACCGAAACCACTCATCAACTGGTGGTATTGACCCTACACTCCCTTGGCAACGAAACCATTGAGCAATATGCCAATGGTACATTTAACCAAAATGAACTGGGACAAGTAGGTGAGGATAATGGTATCCTTATTCTATTTTCAAAGAACGATAAGGAAGTGCGGATAGAAGTAGGTTATGGTTTGGAACCCTATATTACCGATGCCGTGGCCTCCCGAATCATCCGCAATACCATGATCCCCAAGTTTAAGGAAGAGGACTATTTTGGGGGCATTGATGAAGCGACAGATCAGATCATCGAATTTTTGAAAAACCCCGACGCCCTGGCTGAGTTCAATGAAGCCATAGAAGCTGAGGCGGAGGTACCATGGTGGGTGTATATTTTGATCACTGTGTTTTTGTCCATTTTTATGGCAGTTGGTGGTTTTGTATTCTACAAGGGTTTTGATCTTTTGGCGGAAATATTTAGGGGAATGCTTTTGGGCAAGTTGGCAGTTTTTAGAGGTATTTTTATGCTGATACCACCCTTTATGATGCTTGCGTTTGGGGCAGTATTTATTGTAATGCCCCTGTATTTCCTTAGCCTCTTTTATGGATTTATTTTCGATGTATCATATTTGGAGGAAGATTTCACTTGGGTATTTTATGCCTTTGCTGGGTTTATGGTGTTCACCATCGTGGTAGTGGCCCTAAAAATTAAAATGAAAGGGGGGGAAGATTTAAAGATATCGTTGTTCAAATCGGACAGTGAGTACATCAGCAAAACGTTTTCCTCTACGGGATCGCATTCCTTTGGTTCCAGCTCAGGGGGCAGTTCCAGTAGTTTTTCTGGGGGTGGCGGCAGTTCTGGAGGTGGCGGTGCTAGCGGAAGTTGGTAAATGATTCGGATTTCCCGTATTTTCACAGAACTAAACCAAACTTGACAATTCGATGAGAGCATTACTGGCTTTTTCTGCACTTTTAATTCTTTCCTGTACGCAAAATCAACCTACCGAAATTGAAAAATGGGAGGCCCAGGCCGAGAATATCACCATTATCCGCGATGATTTTGGAGTACCGCACATTTATGGTAAAACCGATGCTGATGCCGTTTTTGGACTTTTGTATGCCCAATGTGAGGATGATTTTAACCGTGTGGAGCAAAATTATATTTGGGCCACGGGCCGTTTGGCCGAAGTGGAAGGGGAAGAGGCCCTGTACAGTGACCTTCGGGCCAAATTGTTCATGACCGAAGAAGAGGCCAAGGCCAATTACGAGAAAAGCCCGGAATGGTTAAAGGAACTCTGCAACGCCTTTGCAGATGGCATCAACTATTACCTCCATACCCATCCTGAGGTGCAGCCCAAATTGCTTACCCGATTTGAACCGTGGATGCCCATGTATTTCAGTGAAGGGTCAATCGGCGGGGATATCGAACGGATATCGACCCGGAAAATCCAAAAATTTTATGAAAGTGGCATGGAGTTGCCCGAAATGGAGTTGCTGCAACAAAAAAAGGCAGCGGAAATGGCCGAACCCCAAGGATCCAATGGAATTGCCATTTCTGGGGATTTGACCCAATCCGGGAATGCCATGTTGTTAATCAATCCACATACCTCCTTTTACTTTAGGGGAGAGGTACATGTGGTCAGTGAGGAAGGTTTGAATGCATACGGAGCTGTTACGTGGGGGCAATTTTTTGTGTATCAGGGCTTCAATGAAAAAACAGGCTGGATGCACACCTCCACCTATACCGATGTGATGGACGAGTTCAAAGAAACCATCGTAAAAAATGATGATAAACTCTTTTATCAATATGGAGAAGAATTACGCCCGGTCGATTCCACAAGTGTTACCTTGAAGTATATAGATGGTGCTGGGTTCAAAGAAAAATCCTTCCCGATGTACCGAACCCATCACGGTCCCATCACCCATGTAGCAGATGGTCAATGGACGGCTTCCGCCATGATGTGGGAACCGGTAAAAGCCTTGGAACAATCCTATATTCGAACCAAGCAGGACGGGTATGATGGATTCCGAAAAATGATGGACATCCGAACCAATTCCTCCAACAACACCGTGTATGCCGATGCCGAAGGAAACATTGCCTATTTTCATGGGAACTTTGTACCCAAGCGCGATACGAGCTTCGATTATACCCAACCAGTGGATGGGAGTAATCCCGAGACCGATTGGCAAGGATTGCACACCGTGGATGAAAACATTTTGGTGCTGAACCCAGGTAATGGCTGGATTCAGAATTGCAACTCCACACCCTATACTTCAGCTTTGGAATTCAGTCCCAAGAAAGAGGATTATCCCAATTACATGTCCCGCGATCAAGAAAATTTTCGGGGTATCCATGCCATTAAATTATTGAAAGGCAGAAGCGGGTATACCTTGGATAGCCTGATCACATTGGCCCATGACCCCTATTTGCCTGCTTTTAAAGCGTTGATTCCCGGATTGGTGAAAGCCTATGATGCCAATCCAACATCTGAATTGAAAGATGCCATTGAGGAATTGCGCCAATGGGATTTTACCACATCCAAAGAATCCGTGGCCATGACCTTGGCCCATTATTACGGCATGCAATGCTTTGCCAAAGCCGAACGGCCCGAGGGCATGTACTCTATGCAGTGGGTGGAATATTGGGGCAGCGATTGGCCTGATGAAAACAAATTGCAACTGTTCAAAGAAATTGTTGAAAAACTGGAAGCCGATTTCGGCACGTGGAAAATGCCTTGGGGTGAGGTCAATCGCTACCAGCGGTTGAACGGGGATATCCGACAAGCATTCGATGATGCCAAGCCCAGTATTCCCATTGGTTTTGCCAGTGGTACGTGGGGTGCCTTGGCAGCTTATGGTGCCCGGTATAATAACAATACCAAAAAAATATACGGTACACGGGGCAATAGTTTTGTGGCCGTTGTGGAGTTTGGCGATAAGGTAAAGGCGAAGACCATGTTGGCCGGGGGGCAAAGTGGTGATTCCAATTCTCCCCATTTTAATGATCAGGCCCAAAGGTATGCCGATAAGGAATTCAAGGATGCAGCCTATTACAAGGAAGATGTACTCAAAAGGGCAGAAGCCACCTATCACCCAGGAGAAAAGCATTAAATCCAACCTAACAACATGACAAAAAAAACCATTTTGTTCATTGCCGTGCTGATGATTGCGGTAATAGCCTGCAAGAATCAGGAAAAAAGCGAGGCCAAGCAAACGGTCCTCACTATTGTCGATGACAATGACCCACAAGTGTCCATATCCGAAAATGGGGCAGTGAGCACGGCCCATCCCTTGGCGACCGAAGCTGGTGTAGCCATGCTGGAAAAAGGCGGCAATGCCATCGATGCTGCCGTTGCTGCTGCTTTAGCCCTTTCGGTAGTGGAGCCCAGTATGTCTGGTCTTGGTGGAAGGTTACAGGCCATTGTAATGGATGCGAATGGCAAAATTTCTGGTGTGGATGCCACCACACAAGCGGGCATTGATTATGATCCCGAAACCGCACCTAAAGGACAGTATGGCTATGCCACTATCGGAGTTCCCGGAGTAGTGAAAGGGTTGACGAAGTTGCTGACAGATCACGGTTCCCTAGACCTTCAAACGGTGATGCAGCCGGCCATCGACTTGGCGGAGAACGGCTTTTTGGTATTGGAGGGTGAAGCGCTGCGGCAGTCTATGGCCATTGATAAAATCAAGGAGTTTACCGGCACAACCAAATATTTCATGAATGGAGACACCACCTATGTGGCTGGAAGCAGGCTGGTACAAAAAGATTTGGCCAATACCTTGAAGTTGATAGCTACTGGAGGTGAAAAAGTGTTCTATGAAGGAGAAATTGCCCAAAAAATAGTGGCCGATGTACAAAAGCATGGCGGTACTTTGAGTATGGAAGCTTTGTCCGAATATCAGGCCCGTGATGCCGATTTGGTGGAGGGATCGTACCGTGGGTTTGGTTTGCACGGGTTATATATTCCTTCCTATGGTGCAATCACCATAGAAATGCTTCAGATTTTGGAACATTTTGATCTGTCCGACATGCCCGAAACCACTTGGGCGGAATTGGTCTATCAAGCCAATCAAAAAGCGTATGAGGACCGACGCAACCAAGAGGACTTGGTGGCAGGCAAAAGATTGACCTCAAAAGAACATGCGCAAAAATTGGCCGATGAAATCGCTCTTTTTCCAAAAAAAGAGGCAGCAATGCTTCTGAATAATCCTCCCTCTTGGAACGAAAATGGGCACACGACCCATTTATCGGTGACCGATAGCAAAGGGAATGTCATTGCATTGACCCAATCCTTGGGTCCAATAATGGGATCCAAAGTGGCCACGGATGGTCTTGGCTTTGTGTATGCGGCGACATTGGGCGGCTATTTGGGGGATATGGAACCCGGACAGCGCGCTCAATCGCATATCAGTCCGTTTATAATCACCAGAAAAGGGAAGCCTTATTTGGTGTTGGGGGCAGCAGGCGGCAGTCGAATTCCGACAGCGGTGGTACAGGTGGCCAGTCGGGTTCTGGACCATAAGATGCCCTTGAACAAGGCTTTGGCGGCTGCTCGGGTGCATAGCGGGGATACCATCATGTTGGTGGAAACCCACGAAGGTACATGGGCTACAGCTGCTATTGATCAGTTTAAAGCAGATGGCTATTTGTTGGAAGAAATTGACCAAAGAGGACGATTTGGCCGGGTGCATGCCGTAATGATGGATACGATTACAGGACAATGGATCGGTGCGGCAGACCCGGATTGGGAAGGAACCTCAGAAAGCCCCGAGAAGTAAAATCCTTGATTACAACCGATTAGGGTTCATCTTCTTTAACGATGATCAAACTAGCCTTGGAGCCGGTGGAAAGGTTCCATCTGTTGTTATGGATCACTTCGCCTTTTTCATTGGCCACAACAACCTGGGCCGTATTGGGTCCGGATGAACCTTGGTTGAGCGCTTCGAATTCGATGCGGTTGAACCCTTTTACCAAATCAATGTTTACCCCTTTAAAACTTCCGGTGAGCAACAGATTGTATTCGACAACTTCTCCATTCAGGTAAATTTTGATACGATCGCCATCCACATATTCGTGGTCGCGACAAACAATGCCCACAAAATTGGCCGTGGTCTTAAAATCGCCCAAGTACTGGTCGCCAAAGTGCTCGTTGGCGCCTTTCTCCTTTTTCTCCTTCACCTTGGGATCTAAATCCAGATCATGCCCGGCTTGAATCAATTCTTTATCCGGCAACATTTTAATTTCCGGCCTATCTTTTTTGGCGGCAAAATTCTCATCCAACACAGAAGGCATTCGCAACAGGGTGCCTTGGTTACTGGCCTTGATATCCAACTTGTTGTTTTCACCAATCTTCAACGGTTTGGTGGTGGGCAAGTCCGATTGCGCATGCAGGGAAAACATTCCCGAAACCAAAACCAATATGATGAACACAAGCTTTTTCATGGCAAGATTGAGCAGTTATATAAATATAAAAGTAGCAAATACCTTGCCATGAAATTGATAAATTGGCGTTAAATCGTTAACCTGCAGGGGCTTTCTTCTTCCCTTTCAACCCAAAAAGGGGATGAAGGAACGGAATTCTGAGGATGATCAGGTCATAGATCAACCAGCTGAGGCCAAATGTTCCCAAGACCAAAATGGATGCTTTTGGCACAAAACCCCAATCCAATTGCATCAGATAATAGGCTATGCCCACGGTAATGGTCTGGTGCAGAATATAGAAGGGATAAACGGCTCTATTGGCATAGGCCAATCCTTTGCTGGGTTTGTCCAAATATTTGGCCGCGTAGGCAAACAACACCAAAATCCAGCTCCAAAGGTTGACCACTTTTAACAGTGCTTCTGTAAAATGGATCACATACCCATCTTCAAAGAACAACCAGATGATTACCTGCCCCGTAAATCCGATAATTCCCAACAGTAATGCCTTCGATTTAATTTTAGCAACGGTTTCCCAAAAAACGTCACCGGTTGCAATTAGCACAAAACCATAAAAAAACAGGGTGATACTGGAACTAAAGTTGAACCAATCATGCACCAAGTCATGCGTAATTGGGAAGAAGGGCTCCACCAAAGATTCCAAAAAGTAAAGTGGGATCACGAATAGATAGATGCCCCACGTTTTTTGTAACTGCCGTTTCACCCAATCGATAAATCGGGTTTGGTGCTTTCTCAAATACACAAATAGAGGGGATAAGATCCATGAAAATACCAGGAGGTAGGGCAAAAACCAAAGGTGGTGCCAACTCAGGTTGCCCTCGGGATAAACGCCTTCGAAAGCAATGGTGGTGAAGTAATCAAAATAAGATCCCGAGAATTGTCCATTGGCCAAACGTTCAAAATAGACCTGTGGTGGCACGATCAAGATCATTCCTACAACCAGAGGAATTCCCAAGCGGAGAAATCGTTCCCAAACAAATTTGCCCAAAGTCCGTTTACCCAAGGCATAATAAGTGCCCATTCCCGAAATGACAAAAAGGATGGGAAGACGCCATTGGTTCAAAAAGAGCATGGGCCAACGAAGCCAATCATAAATTACATTGTTCTTGACATGCCAGCCCCAGGGCACAAAGAACATGCCCACGTGATAAAAAATAAGTAGTGCAAAAACGATGACCCTGAGCCAGTCCAAATCGTAACGGCGAATAGTTTTTTCCATGATTGATGAATTTTTGCCAAAGATTGAAACAAGGTTTTGGAAATGGAATTTTTAAGCAAGTTGAAACGTCCTGAATTACAATTTGGGAGAAATTAGGCCCTTTTTTCGTTGTTCTTAGCCTTCACATAGGCCGATGGAGATTGACCCACGTGTTTTTTGAAAGCAGCATAAAAAGCTGATTTTGAATTGAATCCAACCGTTTGGCCGATGGCCTCGATGGTAAGATGGGAAAAATTCGGATCTAACAGTCGAATTTTGGAGCGTTCAATCCGTTTTTGGTTGATGTAGTCGTTAAAGTTCATTCCAGTTTCCGAATTGATGAGTTTGGAAACCGTATTGGCGTTTGTGCCCAATTTGTCGGCAACTTGTTTTAGGGAAATATCTGGGTTGGTAAAGTATTCGGAATCGGCCAACATCTCTTCCACCGATTCAAATGCGACGGAATTGTTGGACAAGGTCTCATATTTATCGGCAATCCACGATTTTTCAAAAAAGCGCGACTCCGAAAGAATAAAAAAGGAAGTGATGAATATGGTCAGCGTTTCCAACATGCCCAAATAATGATCGCCTCCATCATCATCAAAATTCAAGAACACCAAGAATAGACAAACGAACAACACCAAAAAAATGATTACCGTGTTTCTTGAGAAACTATATTTATCCATTCGGATATTTCTGGTGGACATTTTACCCTTTTTGTTGGCTTTCCAAACCAGTTTTGCCGTTAGGAAGAGGTAAAAAACAAAACTGGACAGCACCAGCCATCTAAAACGATCTTTGATATGGTGATAGGAATAATCAAAATCGACAGGATCAGGGACAAAACCCAAATCACGGTGATAGGCGCCCAAATAGGCATTGAGCTTTATGGCTTCAGGGCTCAACAAATATTGGATTTGTGTGAGCAGATAAAGTGTGGGCAAAACAAAATGGGGCCAAAATTTAATGAGTGAAAAAGATTTGCGCTCGAGGAGGGTATACAGAAAGAAATAGAGGGTAGGTGCTATGAACAAAACCAAAAATTCCGTCGAATCGTTGAGATAGATCACATATTTCATCAATCCAGTATAGCAAAGGTACACATCCAAAAAAACCAAGCATTGGACCACCAACGCCCAACCAAACCAATGGATCGCCGATTTTGTCGAAGCCCGCAAAAAGATCACCAATGCCAAAAAAAAGCCCTGAACTATACCAAGGAGCATAACTTGCGAAGCCATATCGAACCGAATTGGAATTTGGTCATATATCTCTTGGTATGCATTCATATTTTGGGCTTAAATCGTATCTTGGAGACTAAGCAAAATTGAAATTACCAATCTTTTTTTAATCAACCCCTTGCCTAATGGAAAAGAGACAGTTTTTACGATATATGGGCACCGCAGCCATGGCAGCTCCTTTTTTACCCATCACCCTGGAGGCACAAAGCAGGTCTAATGTGCCTTATCCCGATAAGGACAGTGAGGCTTTTTGGGATCGGATACGCTTGGACTACAGTTTAAAACCGGAATACATCAATTTGGAAAGCGGGTATTACAATATCATTCCCATTCCCCTAATGAACAAGTTTGTGGAACATGCCAAAACTGTGAATTATGAAGGGTCGTATTATATGCGCACGGTGCAGTGGGAAAACAAAAACAAGGTTGCCGCACGGTTGGCCAAATTGGTGAACTGTTCGGAAAAGGAACTGGTAATCACGCGGAACACCACGGAATCTTTGGACACCATTATTGGCGGATATCCTTGGAAAAAAGGGGATGAAGCGATTTATGCCGTTCAGGATTATGGGGCCATGCAGGACCATTTTGAACAAATGGAAAAGCGGTATGGCATAGTTCGTAAAATAGTTTCCATTCCAAACCATCCCAAATCGGATGAGGAATTGGTGTCGTTGTACGAATCCCAGATAACTTCAAAGACCAAATTGCTAATGGTCTGCCATATGGTAAATGTTACCGGGCAGATCTTACCGATTCGAAAAATATGCGATATGGCACATGCCCATGGTGTGGAAGTGATGGTGGACGGTGCACATTGTGTGGGCCACATTAAGGTCGATCTGGCCGAACTGGATTGTGATTATTACGGGTCCAGCCTTCATAAATGGCTCTGTGCCCCTTTAGGGGCGGGGTTGCTCTATGTAGCGGAACGCAACATTCCCAAAATATGGCCCCTTTTGGCCGATCATGAAAAGGATGTGACCAAAATCCGAAGGCTGAACCATACCGGGACCCATCCGGTGCATACCGATCTTACCATTAACGATTCCCTGGATTATCTCGAAATGATCGGACTGGAACGGAAGGAAGAACGGATGCGCTATCTTCAACGCTATTGGAGCGATCAATTGCGCGATGTGGCAAATGTGGTCATCAATACACCGGTGGAACCGCATCGGAGCTGTGGTATTGCCAATGTGGGTCTCACCAATATGAAACCGGGTGATTTGGCCAAAACGTTATTGGATGAATTCAAGGTGTGGACAGTGGGTATCGATTTTGAAAATGTACACGGTTGCCGCATTACTCCCAATGTATTTACGACCACGGAAGAATTGGACCGATTTGTAGATGCCATCAAAACATTGGCCAAGCGGGTTTAAGGATTGATGTAATCCACCAATTTTTCAGGCCCTTCCAACAGTACCCTCACAATTTGGAGCGTTCCATCCGGTTTGGATTCAATGTGCCATTTGATGAGCGATATTTCCCCATTTTCGATTTCAATACCGGTAATGCTGCGGGGATGGACACAGCTACCATCGTTGAAAAATGGAATTTCGCCCGGTTCGGGAAACCGTGGCCGATGCGTATGTCCCGCAATCGTGAGCAACAGGTTTTTTCGTAGGATCCAACGTTTGATCCGTTTCTCGATCCTAATGAGTTCCTTGTAGTTTTTAGCAGGACTGGTGGGGTCTGCAATTCCGACTACCTGCAAGGGTTTCCACAACACGCGCACCAAGAACCGGCCGATTCGCCAACACACATAGTTCCACCAATCCGCTTGGTGACCATGGGTGAGAAAAATTTCCTGCCCCGTTTCGGTATGCTTCAATCGTAACGCTTCGTGATAGGTGATTCCTTTAAAAAGCGCTTTGTCGGAACCGTCAATGGGTTCAAAATAATGGGAAAGGTGTTTTTTTACGTAATCGGGGTCTTTGTAGACCATGTCGTGGTTGCCCCAAATCATATAAATGCGTTTTTCCAGATGGAAACGCCGTAACAATTGGTATACGTTCTTGTGTGCCTCAAAAATGGCATCAAAACTGATGTTTTCCCAAAGTTCATCCCCATCCCCCAATTCAAAATAATGGAACCCTTCGCGGTAATAATGGTTCAGGGCGTGGAAGTAAATATTCCGGTTATTGGCAAAATCATCCGCAAAACTGTTGTCCCCTCTATGGCAATCACTGAAAAGGATCAGCTTCGAGTTGTCATCGAAAGGGATGACCTCGGCATTGTCATAGGCATTATCCAGTCTTTTGGTGGATGACATGGGAATAATTTTGCTAAATATCCTTAAAAATGGTCATTTATCCATTACCGATCAATACCTATTCATGGCATTTTTACTTTTTGTAACTTTGTAGGCTCAATTTCGACTAATCCCTATATGGTGCAAAACTACGATTTGGAAAGCCCCTTGGTGCAATTGGTAAGTTTCAACAAATTGTTGGAACACTATGATGCACAGCTGAATAGCGACAATCCATACTTGGCCGCCCGGGCCAAATTTGTATTGGATGCACAGGCTCCCTATCCGGAGCTAAGGGAAGGATTTTCCGATCTTTCCTTGCTCGACAAGCACAAGGAGGTGATCAAGATCATTCTGGAGGACACATTTTCACCTGTCCTAACTAAGAATGAGATCAAAACCGCCTCAACTCCTTTTGAAAATATCGTGTTCAATTCTTCCGAGCGTTTTCAGAATATTTTGAAGGATGCCGGGGAGGATTTTGAACTGGAGATCACCAACCTTCCGAACGAGTTTGGCTACATCATGCGTTGTGCCGTGATCCTGAGATTTTATTATGGTTACAACCTCGATTTCAAGCGTCCTTTATTTTTCGATATTCCAGGAGCCAATGGGGTAATGCACCGCTATCGTATTCTGTACAATGCGGATTTTATGGAAATCATTCCCACAGAATTGGCCAAGGAGATTACGCAGGATGATGTGGATGAACTCTTGGAAAACTTTGAGAATCTGGAACTGTGGAAAGAGAAAATCCCTCCAAACAGTTTTATCGCCAAGGGTTTTGTTATTTCCAACATGTTTGATGTAACGGCCGAACAATCCATTTCCGAGATCAAATCCACTTTGATCGGACATAGCCAGCGCGAGAAGGAGACCTTTATGGAGAATTTTCAGGACACCTTCAGGTCCCTGTTCAAATTAAAGGACATTAAAGTGGGCTTTGCCGGATACGATGCGGCAGCCAACAATTTCTTTCGAATTTATGGGAAAGGGATGGAAAGTTATATCCTGAACGGAAAGGAAATTGAACCTTGCGATACCATGCTGTGTAACTATTCCCATGGCAAACTGTTCATGGAGAGTAAATATTTTGCCATCAGTAATGTGGAAAAGTATTTTAACCTGTCGGAGGGTAAAACACAGCCCTATAAAAACCTCATGGAACAGGGGATTAAAAGTGCTATTTTGGCGCCAATCTCCGTTAATGGAAATCTTTTGGGTGTATTGGAACTTGTTTCCTCCAATGTGAATGAACTCAATAGTGTGAATGCCAACAAACTGGACGATGTAATGCCCTATATCGTTTCGGCAGTGATGCGTACCATAGAGGAAGAGGAAAACCTGATCGATGCCGTGATACAGCACGAATGTACCTCGGTGCACCCTGCCGTGTATTGGAAATTCCAGGAAGAGGCCAAACATTTTATGATGGCCGAACTTGCCGGCCAACAGCCAGTATTTAGGGAGATTGTCTTCAAGGATGTGTTTCCGCTTTATGGGCAAATCGATATCAAGGATTCGTCGAAGGAGCGCAACCTCTCCATTCAACGCGATCTGATGATTCAACTCTCCGAGATCAACGATATTTTGGAAGTTGCCCATCAAAAGTATGGCTTGCCCATTTATGAGGAAATCATGTTCAGGGTGCAGACCTACCTCGATGAAGTCAGGGAAGCCCTTTATACCCATACCGAACAGGCAGTCTTCGATTTTGTGAAGGAAGAGGTGGACCCTGTGTTCGAACACCTCAAAAAAGAAGATGCAGCGATTGCGGGGCTAATTGCAACCTACAGTCAAAAAATAGACAAGACCACCGAATCGTACTATGATCATCGTCGTAATTACGATGAAAGCGTGATGGAAGCGAACATGCAATTGGCCGCATTATTGGATAAGCGACAAGAAGAGGCCCAAGAAATGTTTCCCCATTATTTTGAGCGATATAAGACCGATGGGGTGGAACACAATTTATACATTGGCAGCTCCATTGCAAAGGATAGAAAATTCAATCAATTGTACTTGAGCAATCTCCGTTTGTGGCAATTGCAGGTCATGTGCGAAATGGAGAACAAATACTATGAGCTGAAGTCCAAATTACCTGTAAAATTGGATGTAGCTTCTTTGGTTTTGGTGTACAGTACTTCCCTATCCATTCGGTTTAGAATGGACGAAAAAAGATTCGACGTGGACGGCACCTACAATGCCCGGTACGAAGTGATCAAAAAGAGGATCGACAAGGCCTACATCAAAGGAACCAATGAGCGGTTGACCCAAAAAGGGAAGCTTTCCATTGTGTATTCCCAGCGTAAGGATGAACGGGAATACATGCGCTACATTCGTTTTTTGAAGGCCAAAGGATATTTCACCAACAATATCGAAATTGTGGAATTGGAAGGGCTTCAAGGGGTTACTGGCTTAAAGGCCATTAGAGCAGAGATACTTTACAAAAAGGATGAACGCTCCGAACGTACCTATACTTACGACGACCTTATGGAGGAATTAAAAAAGTAGGTCTTACTAAAAAACCAATCTGTCAGGGCCAAAAAATCGGAAAGCAATTCCAAAAGCGAGTACCGAAATGATCATGCCCAACATAAAAATGTTGTAGGTAATCCGTAGAATCTTATATTTCTTATTGAGCACCAATCCCAAATAATAAAGGTCTTTGGTTAGGGAGTTGTATACATATTCCTTGTCCTTGATCAATTCCTTCAAGGCCCATTCGTATTCGGAAAGTTCCATTTGATGAAAGTTGCCAAAGAACAGAAGATTTACTTTTTTTTGCTCCACATCCTCCTTGGTAAATTTTCCTGTGGTTATATTGGGTCGTGTAGCCAATACGGAAAGGGTCATGGTTACAATACTGAACAAAATCAAAATTAAGGTTGGATAGATCAAGTAGGTATTGCTCGGATTGTCCAATTTGGTAAGCAAATTGGCCAGCACCAACGAAATAATAATGGCGTTGACCGATAACAAAATATTTGCCTTCGTATCGGCAATGTCACTTAACTTGAGGTGGTTGTTCAGCGTAACACGGTACAGGGTCTGGATGCTTCGGTCAGGACTTTCGTTTTTGTACTTCGCCTTTAAAGCTTCTTTTTTTGCTATGGTTTTTTCGGTCTTTTTTTCTTTGAGCAGTTGCCTTAGGTTTTTTTCCTTGCCTTTCTCCCAGTTTTCTTTGGCATATTCTGTATAAAATCGATGCTGGGTACGGAACATTTTAATGTTCTTGTCCCGCCATTCTTTGGAGGAATAGTCTGCAATACCCAACTTTTTCAGTTCTTCCCTTAAAAAATCGGTGGTTTCCCAATAGCTCTTTTGGGCAAAATGGGAAATGTCGGCATCCTTGATGATTTCCTCCAATAAATTGGTGGGTTCATGGCTCATTTGGGTGGCCAAGATCAAGTTACAGACTTCGGCGATGTCTTCACTGCCGTACCCCTGTTCGTTTAAATAGGCTTTGGCAATTTCACTGCTCGTTTCTTCATGCTGTTCCGTTCCCTTTATGTAGCCCACATCGTGCAGCCAAGCAGCCAATAGCAACCATTCCTCTTGCTTGTCTTTCAAATCATAGAAATTGAGCAATTCTTTAGTACTTTTAACCACGCGTTGGGTATGTCGCAAATTGTGGTATAAAAACCTCGGATCAAGCTCATTGGTCAACAAGTTAGAAACGTATTGTTCAGTTTTTTCAACAATTTCCGACATAATAGGATATTTCAATTGTCCAAATTACAAAATTTTGGACGCAACCTCATAGGATATGAAGAAACATTGGATTGGGTTTCTAGCAATTTTACTGGTCTTTGGTTGTGCTACCTATGAAGCAAAGTATACACAACCTTTTAGTGCCGAAAACAGTTCCATCGAAAAAGAAATCGAACACACGTTCTATTTGATCGGTGATGCCGGTCTATCGCCTAATAATGACCTCAACCCAACCCTGAAAAAATTCAAGAACACCTTGGCGAAAGCCAGCTCCAATAGCACTGCGTTGTTTTTGGGCGATAATATTTATCCCATTGGTTTTGTCTCCAAAAAAGAAGATAAGGAAGCGCATCAAAGAGCGAAACATTACCTCGATGCCCAATTGGCCACTTTGGAAGGATTTAAGGGGCAGGCCATTTTTATCCCCGGTAACCACGATTGGTACAGCAGGGGGCTGGATGGATTGGAGCGGGAAGAAAAATACATTCAGGAGGCTTTGGATAGCAAGGATGTATTTCAGCCCAAAAACGGGTGCCCTATTGAAGATATCGAGATTTCCGACAAAGTGATGGTCATAGCCATCGACACTGAATGGTACCTGACAGACTGGGACAAGCACCCGACGATGAACGACAAATGCGAAATCAAGAGCAGGGGTCGTTTTTTTGAGGAGCTGGAAAGTTTGATCAAGAAGAATTTGGACAAAACAGTGATCATTGCCATGCACCATCCCATGTTTACCTATGGTTCGCATGGTGGTCAATTTTCGTTCGAACAGGGCTTGTATCCCAGTGGGGGCAAAATTCCGTTACCGGTTTTGGGAAGCGTTGCCAACATGATGCGCAAGGTTTCCGGAGCAAGCATAGAAGATCTTTCCAATAAAAAATACAACGAGCTCAAACAACGGATCGTTACTCTTTCCCAATATTCCGATAAGGTTGTTTTTGTGTCGGGTCACGAACATACCTTGCAGTACATTGTAGAATCTGGCAAACCGCAAATTGTGAGCGGTGCAGGTGCCAAAACGGGAGCTACGCGGTTGTTGAATGGCAGCGAGTTTTCCACAGGAAGGAACGGTTATGCCGTTCTTAAAGTTTTCACCGATGGCTCTTCGCAGGTGGACTTTTTTGGGGCTGATGCTGAGTCCAATGAACTTTTGTTCCAGACCGAAGTATTGCCTCCAGACATCAAGGTTGAGCCAAAAGGGTTATCGGAAAACTTTCCTTCTTTTATGAAGGCATCGGTCTATACCGAGGATGAAATTGACAAAAGTGGATTTCACAAATGGTTGTGGGGCGAAAGGTACCGAAAATATTATGCTACCGAAGTAACAGTGCCAACCGTACGTTTGGATACTCTTTTTGGTGGACTTACCGTTGTTCGGAAGGGTGGTGGTAACCAATCCAACTCGTTGCGATTGCAAGACAAACAGGGTCGGGAATATGTGATGCGGGGATTGCGCAAGAGTGCTGAACGTTATTTACAGGCCATAGCATTCCAGGATCAATATATTATTGGCCAATTTAAGGACACCTACACCGAGCGTTTGCTATTGGACCTATATACAGGAGCACACCCTTATGCGCCGTTTACCACGGACGTACTTTCGGATGCCGTTGGCCTGTACCATACCAATCCCAAACTGTTCTATATTCCAAAGCAAGCGGTGTTGGGAGCCTACAATGCCGATTTTGGGGACGGACTTTATATGATTGAGGAACATGTTTCGGATGGGCACGATGATCTGGAAAGTTTTGGCAGGGCCAAGAAAATCGAAAGTACCTACGATATGATCAATAAATTACGGGAAGACGAGGAATATGTTTTGGATAAAGAGACGTACGTTAGAGCAAGGTTGTTCGATATATTGGTGGGGGATTGGGACCGCCATGTGGACCAATGGCGATGGGCCGAGATTAAAACGGAGGACGGCAAGAAACTTTTTAAGCCCATTCCCAGGGACAGGGATCAGGTTTTTTCCCGTTGGGGTGATGGACTGATCATGAATTTTGGATCTAGGTCCGTTCCGTCCTTGCGCATATTTGAAGGTTTCCACGAAAAAATAAGAAGCGTTAAAGGGTTCACCTCCTCTCCCAGAACCTTTGCCTTGGATATGGCATTATTGGCTGAAACAGATTTAGAGCAGTGGTTGGAACAGGCCCGATTGATTCAAAAAAGCATTGATGAAGAAGTCATTGATAGGGCATTTATGGCGTTTCCCGAAGAAGTTCGGGATGAAACCATCGATACTATCAAGGCAGTTTTATTGGCGCGGAAAGAACAGTTGCTGGAAACGGCAAAGGAATACTACGCTGTTTTGAACAAATTCAGTGTGGTGACCGGTACCGACAAGGACGATTATTTCAATATTGTGACCCTGCCCAATGGAAAGTTGGAAGTCAGGGCCTACCGCATCAAAGGAGGGGAAATGACAGATTTGTTTTTTCAAAAGGAATTTGATCCCCAATACACCAAGGAAGTTTGGGTATATGGTTTGGATGACGATGATGTTTTTGAGGTAAACACGGGGTCATCACCCATTAAGGTTCGAATCGTGGGTGGTCAGAACAACGATAACTATAAAATTTCGGAAGGATCAAGAAATGTCCAGGTGTACGACTTCAAGACTAAAAAGAACACTTTTGATGAGGCTTATGGCGGCAAGATCAACCAAATCAATGATTATAACACCAACACCTACGATTTTTTAAAGATCAAGGGCAGTAACAATCAATTGTTGCCAACTATTGGATTCAATCCTGATGACGGATTTCGAGTGGGCTTTACCGACACCTATACTTTTAACGGTTTCCGACAGAACCCTTTTACGCAACAACATATCTTCAATGCAGCCTATTATTTTGCCACCAACGGTTTTGATTTGGGCTATAAGGGTGAATTTGCCCATGTTTTTAACAAGGTCAACCTAGAATTGGATGCAATGTTTACCAGTCCAAATTTTACACAGAACTTTTTTGGTTTTGGAAACGAAACTGTGAACAATGATGATGAAGAACCCTTGGGACTGGACTATAACCGAGTGCGGTTGCGTACACTTCGAGTGGCACCTTCGTTGGTTTGGCGCGGATATCTGGGATCCAAGGTAAAATTGGGCGTAGCCTATGAGGATATAGAAGTGGAAGAGACCCAAGACCGATTTATCAATGAATTTTACCTGGAAAACGGGGAGGAGAACCATCAAAGTTTTTTTGGGGTGAATGCCGAATACAGTTATGCCAATACTGATAATGAAGCTTTTCCCACCATGGGCATGGTCTTTAGTATTTCAGGGGGCTATAAGACCAATGTGAAGGAATCGGGCAGGTCTTTTGGATATGTGATACCTAGTTTTTCCATAGATCATAAATTGACAGCCGATGGAAGGTTGGTATTGGGTACGATATTGAAGGGACACATTACCATTGGCGACGATTACGAGTTTTATCAAGCTGCCAGCATAGGAGGAAATAATGGATTAAGAGGCTATCGCTTTCAACGGTTTACCGGAAAATCGGCCTTTTACCAGAATACCGATCTAAGGTACAGTTTTAGGGGACAGCGAACCGGAATTTTGCCGGTTACGCCAGGACTTTATGCCGGGTTCGATTATGGTCGTGTTTGGTACCCCGGCGATGCTTCCCGACTTTGGCACAATTCGTACGGAGGAGGGTTCTTCCTGAATGGCGCAGATATTTTGACGGCCAATTTTGGATTGTTCAATAGTACGGATGGAATGCGGTTTGCCTTCGGACTCGGTTTCGGATTTTAATCCAATTGGAATTTGTAGAGTTTTCGACCCCCGAACCGATTCTGTTCGTCCGCAATTATTACCGTTTTATTATCCAAAAAACAAACGGACTCAATTTGAGTCATTTGATGCAATTCAATGGTTCGAACCTTTGCCTCGGATATATTTGATGGTGAAGCGGAATTGAGCAGAAACAGTTTGCCATAACTCAAAAGTGCTATGGTTTTTCCGTCGGGTGAAATATCCGCGCTGGTAACAGAACAATGATTTTGGTCCTCACATAAAAACAGTGCTCCCAAAAATTCAGCCACATAGCTTCCTTCCTCATCCGGAATGCGATAAACAAGTGTCTGGCCCGAGTAGGGCCTGGTCCTGTTTTTGGTAAAAATGTAGAGGTGATCTTGCCAATGGATCATTCCTTCGGTGTCAAAATACAGACTGTCCTTTTTAGGGGGAAAGTCTTTTTGTTCCGGATAGGCAAAAGCAATTTTCTTTGCGTTGGGTTCCTTTTTGGTGAGTTGAAGGCTATCCACTTTATAAATGACAAGATCTTTTCTTTCGTTAGCATTGTTGCCAAAGTCTCCGATGTATAAATTTCCAAGGGAATCGGTGGTCAATTCTTCCCAATCCACATTCTTGGCATGGTCTATTTTCAGGGAGTATAGGACTTCGGCCTTTTGGTTTACCTTGTAAATGTGGTCTTTGTTGCCGCTATCCTCGATGACCCAAAGGTTGCCATCTTGCGTAGTTTCCATGCCTGAAACCTCTTTTAAGGTGGAAGGAAACTTGCCCAGGTTTACCAATTTATTATTTGTGGTGACCGTTTGAGCACAACTGTGCGCCACCACCAATAATGGTATTAGAACAAACCTATTCATCCAATTCTTTTATTGGCAAGTAGATTTCTGCTTTCCACTTCAGCTCGTTACCCTCATCTTTTGGATCATCATGAAACACCTCAATCGGTGTGTTTTCTACGGCAATGTTATTTTTTTTTGCATAGTCCAATAAGGCGTACCAAGCCCTGTCTGAAGTAATGTAATTGCCATTGTACTCTGCCTTTAGGGCTTTTTTTCTAAAAATCCTTTTGTACTGGATGTCCGTTCCAATTGGAAGTTTTTCCGATCGGATAATTGGCCTGCCAAAATTGAAATGTATGCTGTCGTTGTCTTGGTTCCAATCCGTAATTTCAATCATGGGAAAACCATCAAACTCAACACCGTTATCCACAAGACTTCCAAAAAGATAACTGAAGTTGCGCATCATTTCATCGGCTTTTTGAAGTTGCGTACTCTTTATGGGAAGGTAAGCGATGTATTTGGTAGGAAACTCATCTTCGCCCACAATTCGAACTTTAAAATTCTTTTTATGTTCCTGGAGTTCTTCCATGAAATCCAAAACGGTTGCTCTGCTACGTTTTTCAAAATCCGTATCGACAAAAGGAACCAGAATTTTATTTTTTAAACTATGTCCTTTGTCCTTAATACCAACTATTACCCGGGAAGTGGAGTCTGTCAATGGCTCTATTTCCCATTGATAGATATGGGTGGAATCTCCAAACTTAAAAGTCTGGCTTAAATGGAACAAATCCCCTTCCTGTTGAATGTTTTCCGAATCATTGAAATTTCTGGACCAATGTTTTAGGCTTTGGTTTATTGCTCCTGGAAATAGGTTGGCCTTAAACCGAACAATATAATCGGATGGCTTTATGAATAAGTACCATAATACTACGCCTGCAACTACGGCAAGAATTACTGAAACAATCTTTCTCATAATGGGGCAAAAATAATTATTACCCGTTGGTCATATCAAGTTTATCAACAATAAATTTTCCTAAATCGCGCCCCTGTTGTACGCCCACCTCAATGGCGGCTCGGTAGTGGATACCTCCATACATTCTACTGATGGCAGCTTCATCCGCAGCCTCTTTGAACGAATTGAACGAGCGTACAGGAAGTCCATAGGGTATTTCGGTGTCGTCATCAAAAGAAAAATTATCACCAAATATATCCGTTAGGGCTGTGGAGGCAGCTCCGGAAACCACGCTGTGTCCACTCGTGTATTCGGGAAAGGGAGGGGTTTGCAGTACAGGTTCCCAGCTGTCGTCGATGTATTCGTTGATCACCGTTTCGGGACGGATGAGATTACTTCTATACTTTTCATCCCAACAGCTGATAAAGGCATCGGCAATGGCAATGGAGGTCTTGGTATAAGCGTAGACAGTTTTGGCAAAATCCGCATCGGTTTTTCTACTGGCAATTTTGGTGATGCCGATCCAGTGGGCACCTGGAGTGATTTTCTTGGTGGCGAACATCAAATGGCCTCGGGTTACGGAAACGTAAGGATTGCAATCCCAAAACTGGGCAATTGCAATTTCATCGGATTTATCGCCTTTGCCCACCATACTTTTCCTGACCTCGTAGACTTCCATGACTTCCTCATAAAATTTGGAATCTTTTTCCATGGAAAAGGCAGGTGGTGGTGCCGGTTTAAATTGTTCCGCAGAATCTATGGCAAATGGTCGAATCTTGCTCCAATGGGGCTCAATGCCGTTCATGTAAGCAGGTGGAGTAGGTTGCCATCTGGATGGGTCTTCGGAATTGACGGTGAATTTGGGCATGGTGCGCGTTTCCTTGTACATGTCCTTGTTCATCCATTCCCCAATAAAATTGGCAACTTCAAGACCATAATCTTTTGAAGCATTGAACATGGGCTCGTTCTTTTCCATCCAAATAGTGTATAGACTATCGCGGAAGCTTTCGATACGCTCCTCTGAAAAAATTAGACGTTTGCTCAGATCCATATGAGCAACCAAAGCTGCTAGTTCATAGTTTAAATTTGTGGTGTCTTTTGGGTCGGGAATGGATGTTAAATCAGTAACCTGACCCGCCAAGGATTTGTAATCGTTGTTCGATTTGGCTATGATTTCATATGCCGCGATATTTGGGTACGCAAATATCCTGCTGGCCACAGGGGGCGAAAAAATATCGTGGATCATTACCTCGATTACCTTATCCACAGAGCCGTGGTATTCTTCGGGAGAAATAATTATGGGCTCCTGTTTCTTTTGACAAGACCCCAAAACGAATAGTATTGCTAGGATTGATCCAAACTTTGTTTTCATTGTTTTTCTGTTAATTGATTCGATATACTTGTGCTTTGTCGTTGTTAAAAATGGCCAACAGATATTTTTCTCCATTAAAGTCCAAGGTCTTCAAATGGCGGAGTGATTTTTGGGTAAAATCAAGGCCCAATTCGTTGCCCAATTGTATTTCATGCTCATTGGAAAGAAGTGCGCCAGGGAAGGAGTCCATACGTCCATGGTACGGTTTAATGCCAAAATAGTTGCCCCCCATCAATACTTCGTCCTTGCCATCTCCATTAAGATCGCCCACCAAAAATGACATTATTGGTGATACTTGCAACTCATTCTTAAAGGGAACAAATTCAAATTCCCCTTTATTGTTCCTCAAATAACCCGATTCCAGCGTGTTGACCTCCAAAATCGTACTTTTTTCCAAGGCTTCCTTTCCGAAAATCTCCTCCATGGTCTGACCGGCAAACGATTTATAGTTGGTGTATTTCTTGCGCAAGTAAACTAGTTGGGATGCCAGTCCGTCCAAGTTTTCCAAAGGAAAGTAGTCACCATTTTTTTCCATGGCGGTCACTGTTTCCGTTTGGCCATTTTCATCAAAATCATTGAAGTAGAGCAACATTGGGTTTTCCCTACTGGCCTTGAATTTGGAATTGGTGCCCCAATTGCCCAACAGGTAGTCCGTATCCCCATCCCCATCAATGTCGAATGGCGCAATGGTTTGCCAGAGACCACTTAAATTAAGCGATGTGGCTTCTTCAAATTTGCCATTTACGTTTTTGAGGAATTTGGGCGACATCCATTCCCCGATCAATATCAGGTCCGTTTGCCCATCTTGGTCAAAATCGGTCCACAGGGCATCGGTAACCATGCCTTTGGCCAGTTTGTCAAAGGATTCATTTTTTTGAAATGTTCCATTTTCATTTACCAATAGATAAGAGGTTACAGGTGCTCCAAATTGGGCAGTAATGGTGTGTCCGCCAACAAAAACGTCCAAATCTCCATCTTTGTCAAAGTCGAACGATCTGACGACCGAGGCATTTTGATAGACCGATGGCAGTTCAACCGATGTAAAGACAGTATCTTTTTGGACGTAAAGCGCATCCAACAACGCCTCCGATTTGTCAAAAAAATCGCCACCACCCGATGATACAAACACATCGTTGCGTTGGTCGTTGTCAAAATCTGCTATTACAGCTGAAATGTTTTCCCGAATGGAATCTTTTTGCAGTGTCTCGATTTTTTTATTGGTAAAAAGGGAGTCGGTCTGCAGATAGATTTGTGCAGCTTCAAATTTTGAACCACCAAGGAAAATATCTTCTTTTCCATCGTTATTTAAATCGCCAATAGCCAAAGCAGGGCCACGGTCCGAAACTTGGTATGGAATCAATTTTTCCCTGTTGAAATCGGTATAATTGTCCTCTACATGGGTAAAATCCAATCCTAGGTTTCCTGCAACCGGGCTGAACATTTTTTTGGATTTTTTATGTAGGGAGTTATAATCGAAAGGCTTTGTGTCTTTGGGAGACAATGTGAGTTCTTGGTTTGTCGGAACATTTTTGATTACCTGATAGCTACGATCCGGCCAAACGATCTTTATGGAATCAATGGTTTGAACGGTGCCATATCCAAAGTGCACTATGGGTTCTGATGAAGCCTGAAAGCCACGGGTTGGGTATAGTTCCTTGTATTGCAACCCTCCATTTTGGTAGGAGAAGACTTTGGTGCCAATCCCAAACTGGTTTTGCTTCGAATATTTGAATCGTAATTTTAAATAGCTCCCTTTTTTATTGGCCTTGTTGATGTAGAGCGCAGCAGGCTGGTTAATGTTGTTCGTTATTAGATCCAAGTCTCCATCCCCATCCAAGTCTCCTATGGCTGTTGCGCCTGATATTAAGGTGTCCTTCGCAATCCAATCATCGGACATGTTCTGGAACATCAAATCTTTTTTGCCTTTGAATACATAGTTGTGCACATTTCCTGAGGGCATAAGATTCAGTGCTTTCTCGTCAACCAGTTTGGTGTTGTCCATCTTTTTCTGAATCTGTTCACTGGATACAAAATTGATGAAATCAAGATCATTGGGTCGTTTAGGAATACCATTGGAGATGAAAACATCTTGTTGGCCATCGAGGTCATAGTCGGCGAACAAAGCGCTCCAACTCCAATCTGTGGCAGCAATACCACTCATAAGCGCGGTTTCCATAAAATTACCATCAGGTTGGTTTACAAAGAGCATGTTCCTAGTAAATTGGTAATGGTAACCGAATCGGTCTATTCGCAATTTTTGGGTCTGGATGTTATCGTCACCTTCGGAAGATTTCAGGGCCACTTCATCTTCGGGCAGCATGTCCAAGGATAAAAAATCGGGTCTACCATCATTATTGATGTCAGCCACGTCGATGCCCATTGAGAACCTACTGGTGTGCCCAAAATATTTTCTAAGACTTTCCGTAAAAGTGCCATCACCATTGTTCAGATAATAATAATCATCTTCATGAAAATCATTGCCCACATAAATATCGGGGTACCCATCTTGATTGAAATCTGAAACAGCCAATCCAAGCCCATAGCCGTTAATGCCCCCATAAATACCGGCCTCTTCACTGACATCCACAAATTTGCCATTGTCATTTCGAAGCAATTTATCCCCAGTTTCGTATCGCCGTTCAAATCTAAGATCAAATTTGCCGAAGGAATTTTGGGTATGTACGGCATGATTCAGTAAGTACATATCCAAATCCCCGTCAAGATCATAGTCAAAAAACGTAGCGTTGGAGCTATACGAATCAAAATCCAAACCATATTTGGCGGCACTTTCTGTAAAGGTATTATCGCCATTATTAATAAAGAGTTCATTGTGGCCATTAAACCCGTTGATGCCCACAACAGCACAGACATAGATATCCAAATAGCCATCGCCATTTACATCGGCCATGGTAACACCGGTATTCCAGCTACTGTTCCCGGCAACATTGGCTATGTCCGTTATATCTTCAAAAGCAAGATTGCCCTTGTTCAAGTATAGTTTGTTCTTTACTTGGTTGCCACTGAGAAAAATATCGGGCAAACCATCATTATTGATATCCCCGATTGCGACCCCTCCACCGTTGTAGAAGTATAGATAATCCAAGATACTTAGGTCTTTTGTTGAAGTTAAGGTGTTGGCAAATGTGATACCGGTTTCCTTCGGGTCCGGATTATCGAACAGGCTGCCTCCCTTGTTGCACGACACCAAGAATACCAACAACAATAGTATGGAAATGGGTTTATTCATTGATCGCAAAAAGTTTTGGCATGTTGTTATTAATGGCAGCAATCATGAAGATATTACCATTTTTATCCTTTATCATTTTCAAATATTTCACCTCTTCACGGACTTTAAAACCACTGGTTTCATAATCTTGCCACTCAAATCCCAATTTGCCATCGCCCAACAATAAGTTCCCTTGACCCGCATCCAAACGGGAAAATTGGGGCTTGAAATCAAAATTGTTGCCCGCCATGATCAAATCCAGATTGCCATCGTTGTTCACATCGGTACATGTAATGTCGCAAACACAGGATAATTGTACCCTTGGTGGTAGGTTCTTAATGGTGAATTTGCCATTGCCCTCGTTTATAGCGATGACCGAGGCGGAGTTTTCCACCTTTTTCACGATGGATTTTTCCAATACTTCCTCGGGAAACAATTGCTGAATGGTTCTTTGGGCATAATCGGATGCTTTCAGGTTCTGCTTTTTTAGATTGGGCAGCTGTTCGGTAAGTTCTCGTTTTTGATGGATGGGAAAATCCTTTCCATCTTCCTGAAGGGTAAATATCTGTTCAATGGTCCCATTATTGTCATAATCATTGATCCACATTTTCATCGGTGCAAAGGAAGTGGGTTTGTAGTGCAGGTTCAACCCCTGGTTGCCGAGGATAAGGTCTTGGTCTCCATCGCCATCCAAATCTGCTGTTTCAACCGTGTTCCACCAACCGTAAAGGCTGTCCAATGAACTGTTCATTTTGGACAATCGTCTGCCGGAGTTCCTATAAATTTTTGGTGTGTCCCATTCTGCGGATAGTACGAGGTCCAATTTAGAGTCGCCATCCATGTCCACCCATTTGGCGTCTGTTACCATGCCGGCATCCTTCAGATCGTAGCCCAATCTTTCGGTTGCATCCTTAAATGTTCCATCACCCATATTTTCAAGTATTAGGTGATCGGGAGATAAGCCATATACGCCAACAACACTTCGTGATCCGATAAAAACATCCACATCTCCATCATTGTCGAAATCATTTGGTGCAATGGTTGCCACATTTTTGAAAGTAGAGGGCAGTTCGTTCGATGATTTGGAAAAATTGCCTTTCCCGTCGTTCAAATACAATCGTGTTTTATATGAACGTTGCATTTCTACATTGTTCCCTCCAGATCCGACCATAAGATCCATATCGTCATCCCCATCTGCATCAAAAAAAGCGGCAGCTACATCCTCGTACATCTTGTCCTCTTCAAATACAGCGATTTTTTTTGTTGAAATTTTTCCATTGCCAGAGTGTAGGTAAATGGTGCCTGCCTGTCCGCTGGCTCCACCAATGAAAATATCCTCATTGCCATCTCCGTTTATATCGGCAACGGCCAAGGATGGCCCTTCTTGGGACAGCTTCTGATAGATGAGCCCTTCATAATCAAAATCATTGTAGGTATCCTCTTTGTGTGCGACCAAATTGCTTGTTGGCAACTCCTTCAATAGGGGTTCCCTATCCTGTTTTTTGGGAAGGATATAGGTTTCCGTTGCATCGTCATAATTTAGGGTAAGCACCTGATTGGCTGAAACATTCTCCAGTTTTTGGGTCAATTCATCCGGCCAAATAATACGGATGGAGTCCAAAGTCTTGTTTTGGCCCAATCCTATGGTCATTTCGTATCCCATGGAGGATTGAAATCCTCTTGAAGGTATAAGTTCCTGATTAATGATGTTACCGTTGAAATAGAACTTGGCCAAGGTTCCTACTGCGAAAGGGTTGGTTTTTGGCCCTTTGAATTTTAGTTGGATGTAATTGTTGTTGAGTTGGGATTCTGCATTGTTCTTGTAAACAAATGCTGGTGTGTTTACATTATTGATCACTAAATCGAGGTCGCCATCATTGTCGAGATCTGCATAGGCAGCACCATTGGAACGTGAGGGAAGTTCAAATCCCCATTCTTTGTTCGCATTTTTAAATGTAATGTCTCCATTGTTTTTGTAGGCGTAATTGGGTTGGGGCTTCACCGGCATTTTACTGATTATGGAATCGATGGACTCTTTTTTTCCGGTAAGTGCCATTTTTTGAACAATTTCATTGGCAAAAAAGTCAACGAAGTCTAAATCTGTAAGATCATGATTGATACCATTGGTTATAAAAATATCCTTGAGTCCGTCATTGTCCATATCGAACATAAGCCCGGCCCAGCTCCAATCGGTAGCATCTATACCACTATAGTAGGCAACCTCGGAAAATGTGCCATTGCCATTGTTTAACTGTAAGGTATTCTGGATATATTGTTGGCCAAAATCTTTACTTTGTTTGAGGTTAAAGATGTTGTAGCCTTCAAACTCCATGACCGATTTTACACGACGCTCCGCTTCTGGGAGCATGTCGGTAATGAAGATGTCATTATGCCCATCGTTATTGATGTCCGCTATATCGATTCCCATTGCGGAAAGACTCAAATGTGAGGTCCAATCCTTTATTTGTTCCTTAAAGGTGCCATCTTTTTGATTGATATAGAGATAATCCCTTTCGTAGAAATCGTTCGAAACATAGATATCCGGATAGAGGTCACCATTAAAATCCGTAACCAGTACCCCAAGTCCAAAACCAATTAAACTTCCATAAATTCCTGCCGCTTCACTTACATCCACAAATTTACCATTGTCATTGCGCAAAAGCATGTCGCCTACACCTTTGAATATGTGTGGAACACCTTCCCAATCCTGGGCCCTTACTTCACGTTGTTCGGCATAGCCAAGGCTACTGACCGGAATATTGCTATTATTGAGAATGTACACATCCAGATCGCCGTCTTTGTCATAATCAAAGAAAGAGGCGTGGGTGGTGAACCCAGTTTTGGCAAGATTGTATTCTTCCGCTCTTTCAGTAAAAGTTAGGTCCCCATTGTTTATGTACAAATCGTTGTCATGGTTGTTGCCTTCCATGTTTCCAGCATTGGAAACATAGATGTCCAATAGTCCGTCATGATTGATATCTACCATAACCACCCCTGTGGACCAGGGTTTGTTTCCGAGGACACCAGCCCTCTCGGAAATGTCTTCGAATTTCATGTTGCCTTTGTTCAGATAGAGTCTATTGGGTTCCATGTTTCCGGTTAGATAAATATCTTGAAGGCCATCGTTGTTGATATCTCCTATGGCAACTCCACCTCCATTGTAAAAGTTTCGGTATTTAAAAATGTTGAAGTCTTTTTGGTTGGCAACTTTGTTGATGAAGGTAACGCCCGACTCCTCCGGTGTCAATAATGTGAACAATGTTTCTTGTTTTTGTGTATCCGGTTTGCTATCCATTTTGTTCTTACATGCGGTAAAAACCAATAGTAGAAGGGTTGGGACTAAATATTTCAACTTCATTTACCAATTATTTTGAATATTAATGGAATAGGATTGCCCATTGCTATCATCAAGCGTTATTTTCCATTAGTCGTTTTAATTTCACTTTTAATCCATCAGATTCCTAAACTAACGTTCCTATTTAGGGAACCTCGAAGTGCCAATTTTGTTCTTATTATATTGTAAAACGGCCAATCTAGCAAGATGGGTGCTTATCTCAAAATTATTGACCCTCATTAATATTTTATTAATCTTTTTTTTAGGGTTAATTGTCTTTTAAACAAAAAGAAATGCCGCCCATATTATGTGGGCGGCATTTGTCTTAAAAAACAGCTTAAACTTTGTTTTTTTAGTAACCTGGGTTTTGTACAAGATTTGGATTGGCCAAAACGTCGGCAACTGGAATTGGGAAGATCAATTTTGTAGCATCCCCTGCTTCTTTTAGGTTCCAAGCTCTAAGGTACTGTCCAAACCTGATCAGGTCTTGTCTCCTGGTCATTTCTTGGTACATTTCCCTACCTCTTTCAGCCAATAGATTTGCTTCGGTAACTGCCGCAAGTGGAGATGCTCCTCTCTTGGACCTAAGCTCATTGATCATGGCCAATGGGTCGTTGCCCATTCTGAACATGGCTTCTGCCTTCATTAAGTAGGCATCAGCAAAACGATATCTAACAACGTGCTGTCTTCTATCGCCACCTTCTTCATTGGGGTGATATTTCAACATTCTGATACCTGAGGTTTCCAGAACATCGTTATCACCGGGAGAAGTATATTCAGCTTTTTCAGTTTCCCTTGTAAATACCAATGGAATTCCTCCAACATTATCTCTTGCATTTAGGGGAGTTCCATCCTGCTCGTATTGTTGGTTTATCAAGAATCCTATGCCGATACCCAAGTTTTCTGCATTAGCTGTACTTGGGTCATGAACCACCCCTCTACGTTCCTCTTGACCGTCACCTGGATAGTTGGTATCAGCTGGTCCTTCAAAAAGGTCGTAGAACTCAGCAAGAGTAGTAAAACCATTCCATCCACCTCCATCATTGAAACCTGGGAAGTTTTGGTTGTAGTGCAGTGTATGCCAAATTCTGGCTCCGGCATCGGAAGGCACCCACCAAATGGTTTCTACATCATTACTTGGTTTAAAGATGTCAAAAAATTCCCCTGAATCCGCAAGTGTGTATCCGCTGGCAGCAATATCATCAACGGCATCGATAACTACTTGCATGTCTGCCGCTTGTGGGCTTGTGTCAAGATACACATGTTTGTTCAAATGAAGCTGAGCCATCAAATGAAGGGCAGAAGCCTTCGTAGGGCTTGATTTCAAAGCGATAGCATCTCCTGCAGTAACATCGGGCAAATCTTGAATCGCAATATTTAGGTCAGCCACAATACTGTCTATGGCAACTTGACCCGTCAATACGGCTGGAATGGCACTATTGGGTTGATCAACATCCCTGTAAGGGACTTGTCTCCACATATCCAAAATCCAAGACATGGCCCAAGCTCTATAGAACCGTGCCTCAGCTTTTTGTTGGGTAATATCCCCGCCTGCGGTATTCACACTTTTAGGGCTTATTACCCGAGTTGCGTTGATAGTAACACTGTTCAATTGTTGCCAAGGCACAACAATATCGGATAATTCGGCATTCCAGGTCTGTCTATGAATGGACAGCCATCTACCGTTATCACCCCAGTCGGTACCTCTGGTAGGCACAACATATTCATCTGTGGAAACTTCGTTCAAAGCAAAGAGTCCTTCTTGGTTGCCCAATTGTCCTCCTGAAACAATGTTTCTGAGGTTCGCAACCTCACCTTGTACGTTCGCGACCCCAGCAAAGCCATCTGTTATTAAAGAGTCTGTACCTTCAATCTCCAAATCGGTGCATGAAAACACCAAAGAGGCTGAAAGTGTAATAGTTAAATATTTAGTTATTTTCTTCATGGTGCAATTTTTTAAAATGTAACATTAACCCCAAAAGTGAAAGTTCTTGGTCTTGGGTATTGAAGATAATCAATGGAAGCTGATGGTAAACCGTTTGCAGGTACATCCGTGGTGCTAACTTCAGGATCCAAACCACTGTAATCCGTAATTAGGAACAGGTTCTGGCCATTCACACTTAGACGCATGCTTTTAAAGCTGCCATCGCCACTTAATGGAACGTTATACGAAATTGAAGCAGATTGAAGTCTTACAAAATCTCCCTTTTCCAAGAAATAAGTACTTGGGTTGGTTGCTGAGAGTGTAACACCGTTGTCCACTACACTTTTCAAGTTGTTTCTACTTCCGATCTGTGGTGCAGCAAACAAGGCATTGGCCGTGTTATTGTACACATAGTGTCCAAACTGACCTGAGAAGAACAAAGATGCATCCCAGTTCTTATATGATGCAGAGGTAGAGAAACCTGAAATAATCTTTGGAAGACCCGATTTGTCCAAAATGGTTGGGTCGGTATCCACGTTAAAGTTCTCGTCAACCAAACGAAGGTTGTAAGTGAACAAAGGTTTTCCATTTGTTAGGATTTGGGAAGTTGTCCCTGTAAGACCTTGTCCGTATAGGTTACCTGCTTGGATATTGGGTCCAGCGTAATCGGTAAGCTCGTTTTTGTTGTACGAAATGTTGAAGTTGGCATTCCAAGTGAAATCTTCAGACCTGATAATGTCATAATCCAAGCCCAATTCGATACCTTGGTTAACAATAACCCCATCTACATTTTGGAAAACGAAAGGAGAGGTGGCAGGTTGCACTGCTGGCAAATTCAAAAGAATATCACTGGTTTCTTTTCGGTACAAATCAATATTACCGGTAAAACGGTCGTTGCCAAATCCAAAATCGATACCAAAGCCATATTGGGTTGTTTCTTCCCATTTAAGATCTGGGTTCGCAAATGCAACCTCGGAGGTAGCAGGTGCAGTGATTTGCGAATTTGCTCCAATGCCCAATTGGTTCCATCTTGTTCTATTCACAAAGTTTCCGTATCCAAGACCATCTTGGTTACCTGTAATACCCCAACTCAATCTCATTTTCAATGTTGAGAAGGCTTCGCCAACAAAATCCTCTTCATTTAACTTCCATGCAAATGCAGCAGATGGGAAATAACCGTACTGATTGTTTCCACCAAACCTTGAAGAACCATCAGCTCTTACTGTAGCTGTAAACAAATACTTGTTGTAAAGAGTATAGTTGATTCGTCCGAAGAACGACTGCAACTCATCTGTGTTGTCATAGGTATCTACTGTAAAGGCATCAACAGGAATACTTGGTAGGCCAAGCGTTGTTTCGTTAACATTGGGTATTAGACCCAAAATTCTAAATTGGTTGCCGGCATCCACATCATTTTGGAATGTACCGATACCATAGCCCTGATAATTGCTTGCAAGATTTTTGGTTGCATCATAAGCACTGTTTGTAGCGGCAACTATTTTTTTAAGGTCGGAAGTACCATATCCTTGACCTAAGATGTTTTGACCTTTTCTATTGAAGTCTTGATAGGAGAAACCTACAAGTGCATCAAGATTGGAGTTTTCAAACTCTTTTCTGTAGTTCACCGTAAATTCCAATAGTTTGTTCTCGGTGTCAAGATTGCTGACAGCAGCGCGACCATTGAACTCAGCACCATTGTTTAAAGCAAGGATTTGTGGTCCGGAAACCTGACCTCTGTTCGAACTTGATGTGTCATATCCTAAATTCAATTTTGCAGAAACCTCGTCAGTAATATCGTACTCCAAAGACAGGTTTCCAAGGAATCTGTCGGTATTGGTGTTGTCATCATAATAGGCCAAAAGGTTGGCAGGGTTTCTATCGGGAGCTGCATTAAAGTTTGGATTGGCAGGCAATGTTGGATTTGCGTAATATGCCGAAGCAAGCAAATCTCCCGTACTTCCAGATGTTCTACTGATAAATGGAGCTTTGTCGTTTATTCTGGAAACTGTTGTTTGAAGATTGACCTTTAATTTATCTTTAAAGAATCGGTGCGCCGCATTTACCCTACCAGTTATTCTCTCTAAGTCAGTGTTTTCGATTACACCAAATTGTTTGGAGTAACCAAATGTAGCCCTTACGTTCCCTTGTCCATAATTTTGGGAATACGACAGGTTGTTATCGGTAGAGGCAGTTGTTCTAAAAATATAACTTTGCCAATCAGTTGCACCTCCCAAATCGGAACCTCCTCGCGCAACGAACTCATCTGCGCTCAAAAGATCATAAGTATCGGCCACTGATGAAATGCTCAAATTGGAGGAAAATGCCCATAGTCCGTTTGAACCACCGCCTTTTCCTGATTTGGTGGTGATTACCACAACACCGTTGGCACCTCTGGAACCGTATATAGCAGTAGCTGATGCATCTTTCAAGATACTCATGCTCTCAATATCATTGGGGTTTAAGAAGTTAAGTGGGTTCTTGGCACCACTGGTACCAACTCCAACGTCTGCACCACCGGCAGAAACACTTTCATTGGTAACGGGCACTCCATCAATAACAAACAGAGGACTGTTGTTAGATCTTACAGATGCAGTACCACGAATTCTTAGTGCTATTCCAGCACCAGGCTCACCACTGGACTGCGTGATCTGAACCCCAGCAGTTTTACCTTGGATAAGTTGCTCTGGAGAAGATATAACACCTTGGTTAAAATCTTCGGACGTCACCGCAGCAACAGCTCCTGTTGCATCTTTTATGGTGGTTTGACCATAACCGATGATTACTACTTCATCCAAAGCCTGTGCATCTTCCTCTAGGGTTACGTTTATGGTCGACTGGCCATTCACTGCTATTTCCACAGTTTTGAAGCCAATGTAGCTAAACACCAAAGTCGCAGAACTACCTACGTCGCTGAGGGTGTAATTACCGTCAAAATCGGTCTGCGTACCATTGGTAGTTCCTTTTACCAATACGCTCGCCCCTGGTAGCGGCCCATTTACATCGGAAACGGTACCAGATACTGTTTGAGCTTTTGCCAAACCAAAGCATAAAAATGCTCCAAGCAGCAAAAAGCTTTTAAGTAGCGTAATCTTCATAAATAATTAATTTTAAGTTTAGTTAATTTTAATTCAAGTGTTAAACATATATAAAAATAATGTTAATCGAAATTTAAGCATATCGCAATATTAAGCGAAAACGGTTTCGTGTTGATAACTTTGAATCGGTGAAGTGTTGGCAAAACTTAATACGTTGAGTTGTCTATATTACAATTTATCCATTTAGAATTATGATATCCGCAATATGCTGCTAATATAGTATTTTTATTTTTTGATTATGTTAACAAATGCTGCCAGATACTGAAAATTAAGCCCTTTTTTTGTTAAAAACCCTACTTAAATGATTGCATATTTCTGTTATTGACTAATTTTCGGCGTTTATTTGAACATTAAGAAATCAAAAGCCATTGAAAGCAAAGATTACCCTTAAGGATATTGCCAGAGAGCTTGAGGTGTCCATTTCCACCGTTTCCAAAGCATTAAAAAACAGTGAAGAAATAAGCAGGGATACCAAGGAAAAGGTACAGGCCTTTGCAAAATTGTACAATTACAAGCCAAATAATATTGCGATTAGCCTTAAAAACAAACGTACCAAGAATATCGGTGTCGTGATTCCAGATATTGTTCACCACTTTTTTACAACCGTAATCCGGGGGATTGAAAAATATGCCAATGCCAAAGGTTATAATGTTATTGTTTGCCTATCCGAAGAATCATTCGATAAGGAAGTGATCAATATGGAAATGTTGGCCAATGGCAGTATTGATGGCTTCATTATGTCCCTATCTTCTGAAACCCAACAAAAAGGGGATTATAACCACTTAAAGGAAGTAACCGAGCAAGGCATACCCGTTGTACTGTTTGATAGGATAACCAATGAGGTGGAATGCGATAAGGTCATCATCGACGATGCGTTGGGTGCCTACATGGCCACAAAAAAATTCATTGAGCAGGGGAAGACCAAAATTGCCCTGATTACTACTGATGACTATTTGAGCGTTAGCAAGGCTAGGACTTCTGGGTATAAAAAGGCATTGGAGGAAAGCGGTCTTGGCGTACAACAGTCCCGAATTTTAAAACTTCCTTCCATGGAGATGGATGAGCAACGGATTGGAACTTTCCTGGAAAGTCAAGAAATTGACGCCATTCTCTGCGTCAACGAAATCTTTGCCGTTTACAGCATGCGATTGGCGCAAAGCAAAGGGTTGAAGATTCCCGAAGACATATCATTTATAGGTTTTACCGATGGCCTTTTGTCCAAATATGCCAACCCCAGCCTTACCGTTGTTTCCCAGCATGGGGAAAAAATGGGGGAAGTTGCGGCCAAAATGCTCATAGATAAGGTGGAGAGCGAAGATGACGAAGAAACCTATCAAACCAAAATTTTGGAACCCACACTTGTCATTAGGGATTCCATATTTCACTAAGTTTGCGCCATCTTTTTAATAAGGATGACTAGTTTTGCTCATCAAGATGTAAAAATTCATGAATCAAGATTATATAACCGCAGATCCATGGGCGATAATTGAAGAAGGTTTTGACCATGAGAGGGTCAAATCTTCAGAAAGCCTTTTCAGTTTGGGAAATGGTGCCATGGGCCAACGTGCCAATTTTGAAGAACAGTTTTCTGGTGATACATTTCAGGGAAGCTATATCGCCGGCGTTTATTATCCCGATAAAACCCGTGTGGGTTGGTGGAAGAACGGATATCCGGAATACTTTGCCAAGGTGCTGAATGCACCAAATTGGATTGGTATCAACGTAACTGTGGATGCTATCCCATTGGATTTGAATACCTGTAAAAAGGTGGCGCATTTCCGAAGGGAGCTCAATATGAAAGAAGGATGGTACAAGCGGAGCTTTGTGGCCACCTTGCCCAATGATGTGGATGTAGCGGTCGATGTTGTTCGGTTTTTGAGTCTCGATTTGGATGAAACAGGGGCTATTCAATATAATCTGCAGGTGTTGAATGCAGATGCTGAAGTGATCATGGTTCCATATTTGGACGGAGGAATAAAAAACATGGATAGTAATTGGGACGATAAGTTCTGGAACATCACCAAAGTTTCTTCCGAAAACGATAGGGCCTTTATCGAGTGCCATACCATGAAGACCAATTTTTCGGTGTGCACGTTCATGCAGAGCCAACTCTTTGTCGAGGGAGCCAAAATTGATACAATCCACACAATGGATAGTTCGGACAACAGGGTGTCGCATAGTTATAAGGTTCAGTTGGGAAAAGATGAAACCCTAACGTTGGTAAAATTTGGTGGGTATACCGTCGACAGAAACCATCCAAAGGACGGGTTGTTGAAGGCTGCCAACCAGACGTTGGATAATGCCATCCAATTGGGCTTTGAAGGACTCCTACAAAAACAAAAGGATGCCTGGGGACGGATTTGGGAAATGAGCGACATTACCATTGAAGGCGATGTGAAGGCGCAGCAAGGTATTCGCTTCAATATTTTCCAGCTTAACCAGACCTATTTGGGCAAGGATTCCAGACTGAATATTGGGCCCAAAGGCTTCACTGGTGAAAAATACGGCGGAAGCACCTATTGGGATACCGAAGCCTATTGTTTGCCATTTTACATGGCCACCAAAAACCAAAAAGTGGCCTGGAACCTCCTGAAATATCGTTATAACCATTTGGAAAAGGCGATTGAGAACGCCCAAAAATTGGGCTTTACCAATGGAGCGGCCCTGTATCCCATGGTAACCATGAACGGTGAGGAGTGCCATAACGAATGGGAAATCACCTTTGAGGAAATCCACAGGAATGGAGCCATAGCCTTTGCCATTTTCAATTATTTCCGTTTTACCGGCGATTATAGCTACATCCCCGAAATGGGATTGGAGGTATTGATCGGCATTGCGCGTTTTTGGCATCAACGTGTCAACTACTCAGAGGACAAGCAAAAATATGTCGTGTTGGGCGTTACGGGTCCAAACGAGTACGAGAACAACGTGAACAACAACTGGTATACCAATTATTTGGCCAAATGGTGCATCGATTATGCAGTGGAGCAGGTCAATAAGGTTGCCGAGGAGTATCCTGCCGACCACAAAAGAATAATGGAAAAGACCAAATTGACCGAAGCCGAGATTTCAGATTGGAGCAAGGTGGCGGACAACATGTATTTCCCATTTTCTGAAAAATACCAGGTGTACTTGCAGCAAGATGGATTTTTGGACAAGCAGATGATCAAGGTGCAGGATTTGGACAAGTCACAACGACCCATCAACCAAAAGTGGAGTTGGGACCGTATTTTACGATCGCCCTATATCAAACAAGCGGATGTGCTTCAAGGCTTTTATTTCTTTGAAGATCATTTTTCCAAAGAAGAATTGGAACGCCATTTCGATTTTTATGAGCCGTTTACGGTACATGAATCCTCCCTTTCGCCTTGCGTGCATAGTATTCAGGCTGCCAAATTGGGCCGAATGGAACAGGCTTACACCTTTTATTTGAGAACTTCGCGCCTCGATTTGGATGATTATAACAAGGAGGTGGAAGAAGGGCTTCACATTACTTCGATGGCCGGTACCTGGATGAGTATTGTTGAAGGGTTCGGTGGAATGAGGATTGTCGATGGTACCCTCAGTTTTGAGCCACAGATTCCAGAACAATGGAATTCGTTTGCCTTTAAGATCAATTTTAGGGATCAGATCATAACAATGAAAGCTTCCGCCAAAACAACAACCTTCGAAATTACCGGCTCTGAGGTTTTGGATATCTTGGTGAATGGGAAATCCATCACGTTGGAACCCGGAAAAGAAGTAGCCGCATGAAAACCAGAAGCTTCATTGCACTTGTGCTGGTGATAGGTGCCCTTGCCTCATGCAAGGAAAAACCCGAGCCAAAAGAAGTTGTCTTGCCTATGAAAAAGAAAGCTGTCGTCTATCAAGTGTTTACCCGCTTGTTCGGAAACACCAACACAACAAATACCCCCTGGGGAACCATCGAAGAAAATGGGGTGGGCAAGTTTGCCGATTTTACGGATACTGCCCTTCGGGAAATCAAAGATCTTGGGGTTACCCATATTTGGTATACCGGTGTGCCCCATCATGCCGTGATCAACGACTACACAGCTTATGGTATTTCCAATGATGATCCTGATGTGGTAAAAGGCCGCGCAGGTTCGCCCTATGCTGTGAAGGACTACTACAACGTCAACCCTGACCTTGCCATAGATCCTGCTAATCGATTGGAGGAATTCAAGGCCTTGGTCCAGCGCACACACAATGCCGGCATGAAGGTCATCATCGATATTGTGCCCAATCATGTGGCACGGAATTATGAAGGTGCGACAAACCCGGAAGGTGTGGAAGATTTTGGTGCATCGGACAATACCGGTGTGGAGTACGATGTGAACAACAATTTTTATTACATTCCCGGCGAGTCATTCAAGGTCCCAGAATGGCAGGAAGGTTATTTGCCGTTGGGAGGAGATACAAACCCATTGGCAGATGGCAAGTTTGTGGAAGATCCGGCCAAATGGACCGGCAACGGTTCGCGCTTGGCACAGCCCAATTTTAACGATTGGTACGAAACGGTCAAGATCAATTATGGGGTAAGGCCTGATGGAACCAAAGATTTTGTGGAGTTGCCAAATGATTTTGATGGCAAGGATTACCAAGCACATTTCGCATTTTGGAAGGATAAGACCCTGCCCGATTCTTGGAATAAATTTAAGGATATTGCTCTCTATTGGCTCGATTTTGGAGTGGATGGTTTCCGTTTCGATATGGCCGAAATGGTGCCCGTGGAATTTTGGAGTTACCTCAATTCCAACATCAAAATGAAAAATCCAGAAGCTTTTTTGTTGGCAGAAGTATACAACCCCGGTTTATACCGCGACTATATCCACAAAGGCAAAATGGATTACCTGTACGACAAGGTCGAATTGTATGATAGCATCAAGCACATCATGAAAGGGTATGGGTGGACCGACCACATCCCGGTGGTACAAAAAGGAATGGCCGATATTGAACATCACATGCTCCATTTTTTGGAAAACCATGATGAGCAACGCATAGCAAGTCCTGAATTTGCGGGTGATGCAAATCTGGCAAAACCCGCAATGGTGGTTTCCGCCACCATCAGCACCTCTCCGACCATGATCTATTTTGGACAAGAGGTAGGGGAACCAGGAGCCGAAGATGCAGGATTTGGAAAACCGTCACGCACCTCCATTTTCGATTATATCGGGGTGCCGCATCATCAGAGGTGGGTAAACAACAAAAAGTTTGATGGAGGCCAACTCTCCCAACAAGAGAAGGAACTGCGGGATTTCTATAAACGCTTGCTCAATTTTACCATTCAGAGTGAAGCGCTTATGGGCGATTATCAAGACATCCATTTCTACAACAAGGAACATACGCAAGGCTATGATCACAGGGTACTCTCCTATGTGCGATGGTCGACCCATGAAAAATTGGTGGTAGTAACCAATTTTGATGCCCAAAAAAGCTACAGTTTTGATTTAAAGGTGCCTAGTGAGATCATTGGAGGATGGCAGCTCAAAGAGGGTGAATACCCATTAAAAGAAAAATTGTATGGCGAGGTTAATTCCAAGTTGATTGTTGCAGATGGTAAGGGAAGCATAGCGGTGGAATTGGAACCTTTGCAGAGCTATATTTTCAAAGTAATGGAATAAAAAAACGGATTGCACCGCAATCCGTTTCAAGATAAGTAATTTGTTTTTTTATTCCTTGGCTGCAGTCTTTAGGTACACAAAGGCAATTACTGCACCGATGATTCCGTAAAAAATAATATCGAGTACGGCTTCAACGATATGCCCGGTCAAATCCATCAGGTTTGCTGTACCATATTGCAATAGCCCCATTCCTATCCCAACAAAAATGCCGATCCAAGCCCCAAATTGAAATCCTTGGGCGATTGAATGATGACCCCGGGCCCATTTGCTATACAAGCAACTCAACGCAAAAACGGCAATTAGATTGGCAACGGCTATTAGGCCTAAGTTGGGTACTTCCTTCATAACATTGTTAAGGCTATGTTCATTAAAAAAATCCATGGTGGCTATACCCCAAATCAGGTATCCCAAAAAAAACATGACAACGGTGCCGACCAAGGTGGCCAGCAAATTAGATTTTGAAAACATGCTGATTTATTTAATTGGTTATTAATATGTTAAATATATCAATTAAAAAATATCAAAAACATAAAAAGAGTATTAAAAAAATAGCACACCAAAAAAATAAATATTAAATACTAATAGATTTTCAATTTTGATGGAAATTCGAATTTCACTTTCAAATTGTATTTTTAGTTTTCAAAAAACCAACATGAAGAAAAACATCCTACTTCTTGCAACTTTTATAGTTACGCTAAACAGTTGTCAAATGAAAAATTCAGAACCATTGGTCATAGGGCATCGGGGTGCCATGGGCCATGAAACGGAAAATACCTTGGCTTCCATACAAAAGGCCATGGACTTGGGCGTGGATATGATAGAGATAGACGTGTTCAAGATAAAGAGTGGTGAAATCGTTGTTTTTCATGACGAGAATGTAGAGCGGCTTTCCAACGGCGCCGGAAATATTGAGGAGTACTACATCACCGATCTTAAACTCTTGACCTTGGATGGCAATCATAAAATTCCCGATTTACAACAGGTTTTACGATTGATTGACAATAAAGTTGCACTGAACATTGAGCTGAAGGGGAATGATACAGCCGACAGGGTAAATTTCATTACCGATTTTTACATCAACAAGAGAGGTTGGTCTCCTGAAAATTTTGTGATTTCCAGCTTTAAATGGGACGAATTGAGACGCATGAGAGAATTGAACCCAACCATTAAAATTGCCGTTCTTACCGAAGAGGATCCGTTAAACGCCATTGATGTGGCGAAGGAACTCAATGCTGTGGCCATCAATCCAAACTTTAGGACGTTGACACAGGAAAATACTGAAAAGATTCAGGATGAAGGACTAAAGGTGTACACGTGGACCGTGAATGAACCTGCAGATATCCAAAAAATGAAAGAATTTGGGGTAGACGGTATTATTACCAACTACCCAGAACGGGTCCGGTAATGTTCGATGTAATCATCGTGGGGGGTGGGGCCGCTGGGTTTTATGCGGCAATCCACATTGTAGAGATCAACCCTCAACTTAACGTGGCCATCTTTGAAAGAGGAAAAACAGTTCTTTCCAAAGTGAAGGTTTCTGGGGGAGGTCGTTGCAATGTAACCCACGGTGAATTTTCGGCCAAAGACCTCACATTGAATTATCCACGAGGTGAAAAAGAACTTTTGGGCCCTTTCCATCATTATGCGCCCATGGATGTTATGGCCTTTTTTGAAGAAAGAGGCGTTCCTTTAAAAATTGAGGCAGATGGTCGAGTATTTCCCAAAAGCGATTCCAGCCAAAGTATTATCGATTGTTTGGTGGGCGAAGCGGAGCGTTTGGGGGTGAAGGTTTTAAAAAACAGTTCCGTAAAGCATTTTAGAAAAGTTGGGGAAGAATGGCAGGTAACTACCATGAACAAACATTACCATAGCAAGATATTGCTGTTGGCCACGGGTAGCAATCCCAAGGTTTGGAGCCAATTGGAAGCGTTGGGGCATACCATAATACCTCCAGTATCCTCTTTGTTCACGTTCAACATAAAAGATGAACGACTAAACGGCATACAAGGAATAAGTACCTATGCTGAAGTTGCAATCCTCCCCAAACGTATTTATGTTTCGGATGTAACCGAATTGGAACTTAAAAGTGCTGTTAAGGATGAGCCTGTGCTCCAGTCCGATGGTCCCGTATTGGTGACCCATTGGGGGCTTAGTGGCCCTGCCATTTTAAAGCTATCTGCTTGGGGTGCCAATTTGTTAAATGATTATAACTATGTTTTTCGAGTTCGTGTGAACTGGACTCCGGATTATTCCACGGGATCCATGTTGGCCTATCTCAAAAAAATAAAGGAGGCAGAGCCCAAGAAAACCATATTGCGCACCAACGCATTGGATATCCCAAAACGGCTTTGGGCAAAATTGGTGCAAGCAGCCGGAATTGGTCCCGAAGATCGTTGGGCCGAAGCCACTCGCCAGACCTTACACCAACTGACGGAACAATTGACTGCTTCCACATTTCGGGTGGAGGGGAAAAGCACTTTTAAAGAGGAATTTGTAACTGCAGGGGGAGTGGATTTAAAGGAGATTGATTTCAAGACTTTCCAAAGCAAGCTATTTCCCAATCTCTACTTTGCCGGGGAAATCATCAATGTAGATGCCATAACTGGAGGATTCAACTTTCAGAATGCATGGACGGGCGCCTATTTGGCGGCACAATCCATTGCAAATTCAACATAGTTTATTGTAAGGCCATTGCGATTACCGCAGCCAAAATGGCACCCAAAATAGGTCCAACCACAGGTATCCAAGAGTAGCCCCAACCGTTCGACCCTTTATTTTTGATAGGAACCAAAGCATGCACAATCCTTGGGCCCATGTCCCTCGCCGGATTGATGGCATAGCCCGTGGTACCCCCTAACGAAAGGCCAATACCCCAAACAATGATGGCAACGGGCAATGCTCCCAATGAACCCAGTCCAATAATGGTGTTGTCCGAGCTTAAAACGGCATCGGTAAAGTAGAGGACTGCAAAGACCAAAACAAAGGTGCCGATGATTTCGGTGGAAATGTTACGAAGGGTATTCGGTATGGCTGGTGCGTTGCAAAATACCGCCCGCTTGGTGTCACCATCGACAGTGGCATCAAAATGATCTTTGTTGATGAACCATACCACAAAAGCACCGAGCATAGCTCCAATGAACTGGGCGATGACATAACCGATAACGGATTCCCAAGGAAACTCCCCAGCAACCGCCAAGCCAATGGATACTGCTGGATTAAGGTGCGCGCCGCTGTAGGGCCCCGCCACCACAACACCGGTATAAACCGCAAAGGCCCATCCCGTGGTGATCACGATCCAACCCGAACCGTTACCGAAGGTTTTTTGAAGGGAAACATTGGCATTAACGCCACAACCCATGAGCATCAACAAAAAGGTGCCCACAATCTCTGCAACAAATGGAGTCATAAATGGTAAGTTTGATTTTTAAATTTAGAAAAGTTATGCATTCTTGGTCCAGTATTCCAAGGCATTAATGGCCCGATACCACCTTTTGATGCCCGCTTCGATGGCCTCACGGTCGTTGGTTGGATTAAACTGTACATCTTCCTGCCAAATATCTTGAATTTCGTCCGCACTTTTCCAATAACCAACGGCCAAACCGGCCAGATAGGCGGCACCCATAACGGTGGTTTCCACAATCTTTGGTCGTACGGTTACCGTGTTCAATACATCGGCCTGAAATTGCATGAGCATATCGTTGACCGTCGCCCCGCCATCAACCCGTAATTCCTTTATGGAAATCCCGGAATCGGCTTCCATGGCCTTTAAAATATCCATGGTTTGGTAAGCAATGGATTCCAAAGCCGCTCGTGCGATATGCGCATCCGTCGACCCCCTGGTCAACCCAAAAATAGTGCCCTGGGCGTGCTGATTCCAATGTGGCGCCCCCAATCCTGCAAAGGCGGGCACAAAAACAACACCATCGGAACTATCGACGGAGCCCGCCAGTTTTTCAACATCCGATGATTTTTTTATGATTTGAAGGCTGTCACGAAGCCATTGTACTACGGCTCCGGCAATAAAAATGCTGCCTTCCAGTGCATAGTGGGTTTTTCCATTGATTTTCCAGGCAACGGTGGTCAAAAGGTTGTTTTTGGAAACAATCGGGGTTTCTCCAATGTTCATCAACATAAAACAACCTGTGCCATAAGTGTTTTTTACCATCCCCTGTTTGGTGCACATTTGTCCGAATAGGGCGGCCTGCTGATCGCCCGCGATGCCTGCAATCGGTATTTTGGAAGCAAAAAAGTTGGGACAGGTGTGACCATACACTTCACTGGATTGTTTCACCTCGGGAAGCATGCTTTTGGGAATGGTCAACAGCTCCAACAATTCATCATCCCATTCCATGGTGTTGATATTAAAAAGCAAGGTTCGGGAGGCATTGGTAACATCGGTAATATGGAGGTTACCGTCCGTCATTTTCCAAATCAACCAAGAATCTATGGTGCCCATGGCCAATTCACCGGCTTCGGCCCTTTCCCTGGCACCTTCCACTTCGTCCAAAATCCATTTTACCTTGGTTCCCGAAAAATAGGAGTCGATAACCAAACCTGTTTTGTTTCGGATCATGTCCGACTTGCCCTGCTTTTTTAACGCATCGCAATAGCCAGCTGTGCGTTTATCTTGCCAAACAATGGCGTTGTAAACCGGAGTTCCGGTTTTTCGGTCCCACACCACTACCGTTTCACGCTGGTTGGTAATTCCTATTGCAGCCAACTGTTCCGCTTTCAGGCCTTTTTTGCTTACCGCTTCGGCGGCCATTCCGGCTTGGGTGGACCAAATTTCATCGGGGTCGTGTTCAACCCATCCCGGTTTGGGGAAAATTTGTGTGAATTCTTTTTGGGCCACAGAGACAATCGTACCTTTTTGGTCGAAGATTACAGCACGCGAACTTGTTGTACCTTGGTCGAGAGCAAGGATGTATTGATTCATTTTGCTAATTTAAGTGCGTTTGAATTTACTAAAATTTATTGGCCTAGCTAATCCACAAAACAGATGAACACCTATATCGCCCTTTTACGGGGTATCAATGTTGGCGGACAGAAAAAAATAAAGATGGCGGAACTACGCTCTGTTCTTGAAAATATGGATTTGAAAAATGTTCAGACCTATATCCAGAGTGGAAATATTGTTTTTGGCCATAACGATACTGATACGAAAGCACTTGAAATAAGGGTTCATGATAAAATAGAAAAGCATTTTGGGTTTGATGTGCCTGTTTTGATTCTGGAATCAAAGGATGTTGGCCGCATCTTAAACGAAAGTCCCTTTGAGGATGACGGGGATAACAAACTGTACTACGTGCTGTTAAAAAATGCTCCAAACGAAGGTTTGAAAGCAGCTTTTAATAATCTACAATTTGATCAGGAAGATTTTCATATCACCGATACCTGTGTGTATTTGTTCTGCAGGAATGGCTATGGCAATGCCAAATTGAACAATAACCTGATCGAACGAAAACTGAACGTGGAAGCTACCACCCGAAACCATAAAACGATGTTGAAACTGTTGGAACTGTCCACTTAGGGATTGAGCTCCCAAATCTTATAATTGAGTACGGAGGCGAAGGCAACCCACAATAGATAAGGCACCATCATCAGTGCGGCAGGCTTGCTGATTACCCGGAACCATTTAATGGTTAGCATGATCATGGTCAACAACGCCACAATGACGATCAAACCCAACAACGGGTTTTTCAGGCCAAAGAAAACAATGCTCCATAGCCCGTTCAACAGCAATTGGATAACAAAATGGTAGAGTGCGGTTTTCACCCAAATGTGGTGATAGCCTTTGGACCAAACAATGCCGGCCGCAACGCCCATTAAAATATACAATGCGGTCCAAACAGGGGCAAAGAGCTCGTTGGGCGGGGTAAAATCAGGCTTGTTCAAGGTAGTGTACCAATCGTTTACCGAACTTTGTGTGGCTATACTGGCCAAGAAGCCTATCAAAAGGCAGCCCAATACACTTATGGTTATGTAAACAATTCTTTTTTTCATGGTTGGTGCAACTGCAACTAAAATAAGAATTTATTTGAATCCGATTCCGAGGAAGTGAAGGGCATGTTATATTTGTCCAAACATCAGTAAAAATGACGGAAAAGGATTTTCTGCCCAACACCTATAAGAAATGGCCAAAAGAAGGCAAGGTGAGTTGGAAGGCACCCAGCAATATTGCTTTGGTGAAGTATTGGGGGAAAAAGCCCAATCAGATACCGGCCAATCCATCCATCAGTTTTACGTTGGATGCCTGTGCAACAACCACAATGGTAAGTTTTGAAGAGAAAGCAGCTATCGATTCCTTTTCGTTTGAGCTGCTTTTTGAAGAAAAGCCAAAACCGGATTTTAAACCCAAGATCCAAACGTTTTTGGAACGGATAGAAGCCTATCTGCCTTTTTTGAAAAAGTACCACTTCACCATTAAAACTTCCAACTCGTTCCCGCATAGTAGCGGCATTGCTTCTTCGGCCAGTGGTATGGCTGCCTTGGCCCTTTGTTTTATGGAAATTGAAAAACAGTTGACGCCTCAAATGATGGATGATCATTTTTATACCAAAGCCTCCTTTTTGGCTCGATTGGGTTCCGGTAGTGCCTGCAGAAGCATTAAGGGAAGCTTGGTGGAATGGGGATATCACGAGCCCATTTCCAGCAGTTCCGATTTATATGGCATCGAGTATCCGTATGAGGTGCATTCCGTTTTTCAAAAATACTGCGACACTATTTTGCTAGTCCATAAGGGTCAGAAACAGGTAAGTAGCACGGTGGGTCACCAATTGATGCATGGACACCCATATGCCGATAATCGGTTTCAACAAGCACATGCCAATTTGGACAAGTTACGTCCCATTTTGGCCAATGGTGATGTGGAGGAATTTATCAAGATAGTGGAAAGTGAGGCCCTTACGCTCCATGCCATGATGATGGCCAGTATGCCCTATTTCATATTAATGAAACCGGATACATTGGAAATCATCAATAAAATATGGGCGTATCGCGAGGCGACCAAAGTTCCTGTCAGTTTTACCCTGGATGCAGGGGCCAATGTGCACATGCTTTACCCCGAGGCCTACAAAGAAAAAGCCATCCAGTTTATTAAGGATGAATTGGCACAGCATTGTGAAAATGGGGGTTATATCCATGATCAAGTAGGGCATGGCGCCACTAAAATAAAATCCTAAAAATGAACAGTTAAGCTGTTTTTTTACGTTCTTTGCCCTGAATTTTAGAACGCAGCTTTAATTTTCATAGACCAAATCGTTTTGTTTATCGATTTTAAATAATTTTTAAACAAAAAAGTTTGTATCTTAGTACTAGTATATGAAAGGCCCACTATTCTATTCAAAGATTCTCCTATTTGGCGAGTACGGTATCATCAAAGATTCCAAAGGACTTTCCATTCCCTACAACTTTTTTAAGGGTGCCCTCAAGTGGGACAACAATCCTTCCGAAATGGCACGTAAGTCGAATCAAAGCTTAAGGGGCTTTGCCGACTACCTTAAAAATTTGGAAAAACAGGAAGATGGTTTGGTGGCCTTCGATTTGGAAGCCATGGACAGCGACATTGCCAACGGCATGTACTTTGACAGCTCCATTCCACAGGGGTATGGCATTGGGAGTAGCGGTGCTTTGGTGGCTGCGATCTATGATCGGTATGCCAAGGATAAAATCACTGTTCTGGAAAACCTGACCCGTGAAAAGTTGCTCACCTTAAAGCAAATTTTTGGAAAAATGGAGTCGTTTTTCCATGGAAAATCCTCAGGACTTGATCCTTTGAACAGCTACTTGAGCCTGCCCATTTTGATCAATTCCCAAGACAATATTGAATCTACCAGTATTCCTTCCCAAAACACCAATGGCAAGGGTGCCGTGTTCTTGTTGGACAGTGGCATAACAGGAGAAACGGCGCCAATGGTGCAGATTTTCATGGAGAACATGAAACAGGAAGGTTTCCGGAACATGATCAAGAACCAGTTCATCAAACATACTGATGCCTGTGTGGAAGACTTCTTGAACGGTAACGTAAAATCCTTGTTTGGGAACTTGAAACAATTGTCGCATGTGGTACTGGATCATTTTAAACCCATGATCCCCGCTAAATTCCACGACCTTTGGAAGCAGGGTATCGAGACCAATGACTACTACCTTAAATTGTGTGGCTCCGGCGGCGGTGGATACATTTTGGGTTTCACTGAAGATTTGGACAAAGCCAAAAGCGCACTGAAGGATTACAATTTGGAGGTGGTCTACAACTTCTAAACCAACCCACATGCTTAGTAGAAAAAACAAACTCCTGCTTTTTAAGCTATTGAGTCTGTTTTCTGTGGTGCGCGGCTACAATATTTTGGTGATCACCTTGGCCCAATACTTGGCCTCAATCTACATTCTTGCCCCGGATGTTCCATTGCGAAAGGTGGTTTTTGATCTCAATCTTTTTCTGATCGTAACAGCTTCGGCATTGACAATTGCTGGCGGATACATCATCAATAATTTTTATGATGCCGAGAAGGATCTGATCAATAAGCCCACCAAAAGTATGTTGGACCGCTTGGTGAGCCAGCGGTTTAAACTCACCACGTATTTTATTCTGAATTTTTTAGCGGTTTTTGCGGCCAGTTATATTTCGTTTCGGGCTGTGCTGTTCTTCTCGGCTTATATTTTTGGCATTTGGTACTATTCCCATAAACTAAAACGCATTCCTTTTTTGGGCAATCTGGTGTCGTCCACATTGGCCATTTCTCCCTTCTTTGTGGTGTTCGTGTACTATCGCAATTTTGAAAGCGTAATTTTTGTACACGCCCTGTTCCTGTTTTTGTTGATATTGGCGCGGGAAATGATTAAAGACCTCGAAAGTATTCCAGGTGACATGGCACAAAACCGCAACACCATACCGATAACGTACGGGCCCAGGGTGTCCAAGTTTATGATTACCTTTTTGATTGGTTTGACCCTTATTCCAGCCTTGTTGTTGATACGTTCGTTCGATGTTGGCCACATGTATCTCTATTTTATGGCGAGCATCGTTTTTTTGGTGATTTTTTTAGTCTTGCTGTGGAAGGCAGAAAGTCAAAAACATTATGTGTGGCTGCACAACATCCTGAAATTCATTATTGTAGCCGGTGTGTTCAGTATTTTGCTGATCAATATGGATTTGGTGCTGAACCGGATTTTGTAATTCTTTGTTATTGTGGTTGTTTGGAACCGAAAAAGACTACATTTGCAAAAATTTACGACTGATGACGAGATCAGACAATAACCGAAAGGGTAGACCTTCCAAAAACACCAAAGGCGGCAATCAGCAAAAGCCATTTCGCAAACATTTTTCCACCAAGGCCAAACAGGCCGATCCACAGAAAAAATCCAATCCCGACGAAATCCGGTTGAACCGTTATATCGCCAATGCCGGTATTTGTTCACGACGCGAAGCGGACACCTATATTGCTGCAGGCAATGTGACCGTGAATGGCAAACCGGTGACCGAGATGGGCTATAAGGTAAAACGTTCCGATGATGTTCGTTTTGATGGCAAGAAATTGAGTTTGGAGAAAAAGGAATACATCCTGTTGAACAAGCCCAAAAACTTTATAACCACCACCAGTGACGAAAAGGGAAGGCGTACGGTTATGGAATTGGTTTCGAGCGCCTCCAAAGCCCGTTTGATGCCTGTTGGACGGTTGGATCGCAATACCACTGGCCTGTTATTGTTCACCAACGATGGCGACCTCACCAAAAAACTGACCCACCCTAAACATGGGGTACGTAAGATTTACCATGTGCATTTGGACCAAAGTTTAAGTTTGGCCGATCTACACAAAATTGAAGCCGGATTGGAACTGGAAGACGGCCCCATCGAAGTGGATAGCATCAGCTTTATCCAAGGGGCACCCAAAAAAGAATTGGGCATCGAGATCCATAGCGGACGTAACCGTATTGTAAGACGTATTTTCGAGCATTTGGGCTATCAGGTGACCAAGTTGGACCGAGTCATCTTTGCCGGACTCACCAAAAAAGACTTGCCCAGGGGCCATTGGAGGCACCTTACGGAACAGGAGGTGATCAATTTGAAGAATATTAAGTAGTTCAATTCTTCAGTTGCCTGCCTTTACTTGATATTGGTGTATTAAGTTCTGAATTTCTTTAGGAGACAACGTCAAGTCCCTTAGATCAATGTTCATGTCCTGAACATGGTCATCTTTGTCTTTGATCTTAAGTTTTAGGTACCATTTGTGATATCTGCCGCCCACACCGCCCAATAGCACTTGAGCTGAATCGATATTTTCCCAAGGGATGAAGGTGTTATTGCTGGTTTTTATGCCATAATTGTTCAAAAGCAGATAGGGCTTTTCATTTTGCTTTGAGATTTTGCACGCATGCACAACCACAATTATCCCAATAAATAGAAGTAGGAATCCCAGCCACCGCTTATGTATTGCCAAGTATATTCCAATACCAAGAAAACAAGCCCCCACAACATAATAAATGGTAATTGAGGTTGTCGAGAAATAAATTTCAGTTACCTCGGCCAATGAGGTGTTGTCCATTTTTATGTGGGACATTTCGTATAAAGTAATTGTGCTAACGAAGGATAAAATTGTTACCAGTATCTGGATTGTATCTTGACTTTTGTGAATCAGTTTGAAATATATATGTGGTATATATCAACTAGTTCAAAGCTTTTAAATTCATCGTTTTTTATTCTTTGGGAAAGAGTCTTGTTGTCTTTAAAATAGGTTGAGGCGGCATTTCTAAACAGTTTTTCATGTGCAACTTGAATACCGGACATTTTTGCAGTAATGTAGGTTACTTCCTTTTCTTCCGGTCTTCTTAAATAATACCCAATCCCTGTGAACCCAACTTGTCCTGAACTTGAGATTTTAAAATCCCCATCATTTGTGATTTTATAGTTTTGCCCAGCCGTATAAAAGTTAAGCTTATTGTGGGCTAAATTTTTAAGCAACCATGCTTTCTTTTTTGATATTCTTGTATAGAGTTCACCATTTCTCTTTGTCATGTTCATTTTTATGGCATTTCGTTCCAGAACATAGGTTGTTCCATCGCCCAGCTTAAATGTTATAGTAAACAACTCATCACTCTTAATTTTGGTGGGAGCTCCTTCCAGATTATTTTTAAACACAATGGTTTTTGAGTTGCCATTGGGCACTTTTGCATATCCTACTTTCGAATCGCCACTGGTAAATTCAATTTCTGCATTATAGAAAGACTGACCATGCATTATGGTACAGATTAGAAAACAAAAAATCGTATAAATACCCTTCATGGTTCTTGTTTAACAAAGAGATGAAACCCTTTGAATTAGTTTGCGGACTGTTCTTCTTTTGGATCTGGCCCATATGCATTCTCACCTTTTTCGCCGTCAGTTACTGCCAAAATTATGTTGTAGATAGGGATCAACAAGAACCAGCCACTTTTACCAACATCGTGCATTCTTCTTACGCCTACCGCGATTGTCGGAATTAGGACCGCCAGTGAATATAGGCTTCCAATAATGGTTGTATCCAATAATCCATCAATAAAACCAAGAACAAGGGATATCAATGTGTTAAAAAGGAAGAAGTACCAATATTCGCTTCTCCTTGCCCTGCCATTAAAATTTGCATAGTTCTGCAATACTTTCAGATAATATTTCATGTTTTTGTTGATTAGGATTGAGGAGTGAAAAATCAACAAAATTCGTGAAGCATTGGATGGTCAATTGATGGATGGGCTGTTTGGATTGATGGTCATCCATTTTTATAGTAAACAATTTTGGCCAGAAAAAGAAGGCGGTTCGGAATTACTCTCAAACCGCCTTAAAACAATTTCTTTACATTTTAAATAAACGAAATCCCTTGTTTGGCACAGATTTCGGCCACCTTGGCAAAGTCCGGTGGACCTTCGGGCAAGGCCGCCAATTCTACAAACATATGCTCTATTCCAGCTGGGAATGCGGTGGCGATCATTTTGGCTTTTTCGGTGCCCACCACTTTCCAGGCATGGGGCACGTCCCTTGGGGCAAAAGCAATATCACCCGCTTTTAAAACAGTGGTTTTGTCGCCGACCATAATTTCGACTTCCCCTTCGATCACTCGGAAAATTTCATCTTCCTTGGTATGTATGTGTGGCGGAATCCCAACACCGGGGTCCACATGGCTTACCCATTCCGCAATTTGGTTGCCATTGTCCGCACCGGAAAATTTGTGGGTTTGTATGTCTCCCAAAACATTGAGGACCACCCCTTCGGAACCTTTCATGATTTTGGGTTGGGCAAGTTCCGGCCCCTTATTTTTTGTTGTGGAGTTTTGGCCTTGAATCAGTCCGGGTAGTAGGGCAAGGCCCAGCCCCACACCCGAGGTTTTGATAAATTTCTTTCGGTCCATAATTAAAGTTTCCGACAAATTATCGAGATAACTTTACGGTAGCAATGTGAAAATGGCAGTAAAAACTTGGATTTTGGGTAAAATCAACTATTTCTAAGCGCAGATGGGGAGATACCGGTATGGTTTTTAAAGAAATAACTGAAGTAATCAGGGGAGGTAAAGCCCAAATCATAGCTAATTTCCTTGATGGTCTTGCTCGAAAATTTAAGTGCGTGTCGGGAACGCATCAACAACTGTTCGATAATGATGCTTTTTGAAGGTACGTTCAACACCTCCTTGACGCACTCATTCAAATATTTGGGCGATATGTTGAGTAGCTCAGCGTAATGGCCAACCTCATGATACTCAAAAACATGTTTGTCCACCAGTGACTTAAAATTATAGACCACATTGGTTTTGGAACCATTGTTGGATGCTACCGATTTGATATTGCATTGCCCATCACAATACACGAAAAAGGTATTCAACAAGGATAGAATGGCATCATCTTTATGGTTGAGATGGGATCCCAAAAGTTCATCGATCATCTCCAAAATGGCCTGGGTCCTCTTTTCTATGCCCGGACTCAATTTGAACAACGGAATTTCCCCAGCATTGAAAATTCGGACTTGATTGATATGAAGGTTGCTCAATTGGGGGTGGTTCAGCACTTCGTTATCGAGATAGAGGATGTAACCGCACGAAGTTGAGCTATCCTTTTTGGTGACTTTCCAATCTTTTTCAGGGCTTAGAAAAAAGATGGAGTTGGAGACGTTTTTATAGCGAACTTGATCTATTTCAATCGCTTTTACCTCTTTTTTGATCCAGCACACCGCAAAATGATCAGCCATTTCTTTATGGGTGGTGCTATGGATAATTTGTGTGATGTGGATGGAATCTGATTTCATTCAAAGCAATGCCAACCAGGGCATTGGGGGTGGTTTTAAAGGGTTGATTACTAGAATACGACGAATCGCACCAAGTGAATATCGAAAAAAAATCGCATTTATACAATGCATATCATACCAGCAAATTCCCATCCGCATATAAATCAAGATCAATGGCAAGTTGCAGGTTTGCCAAACGGGTGATGGTAGCTTGGTCCAACTGAAACCCCCCAAGCATTCCATTTCCATTGTACCCATGCCAATGGATCTGAATATAACTATTTGCCAAAACGGACAATTTTCGGATGCCTTCCGTATCCTTTTCAAGCAGGTCAAGCAGTGTGTTGATCTTTGATTCTATCTTACCTGTAAGGTCTGGTATTGGTTCAAAATCAAATAAACTGAAGGTATGGTTGGTTTTTCCATTCGGATGCGGGTCACCTATATTCCAACTACGAGTGGGATGTATTTTTATAAAAGATGAAATTTCATTTAGGGCCATCGTATCGGAAGTAACTCTAAAAATCACCCGACTACCATCTGTAGTATTGGTCCAAACTACTTTTATTGCGGGTTCGGTTTCTAAAAAAACGGTAAAGAAAATGCATTCATCCTTTATGGGAAAGTGCACCATCGCCCTTTTGTTTTGGGCATCCAGTTCAATCTTTTCAATTTTAGGAAGGCCGTTTTCGTATACCAATTCGTTAACAGCCAAAATTTGCTGAGTAATGCCAAAATTCATTTGATCGATCTCCGAAATGGCAATTTTAGAAACTTCGTCCAACATTTATGCTTTAACTTATGTCATAAAGTACGATAAATACGAAGTTTTTATCCACTACTGATTTATGGATGCACCGTTTCAGTTGATGGATCTATGCGGGAAAGGGTTTGACCCAATTACCTATTGAACCAATAGGTCAATTTTAACGTCAAGGACCAAACCTTTCCTTCAAGTGGTGAAAGTTGTTCACTGCTGTTATATACAAGGAACAAATCCGAAGCTGGGGCGTAGCGCCATTGGAACCTGGAATTCAAACTGAAGTTTTTGCTCTGTTCGTTGTACTGGAACAAAGTGGACCAAAACAATTTGTTGGTGAAGGTAATATCGGCCTCCGAACCCACCAACCAAAAATCGGTGGTATACCATGGACTGGGCAAATCCAGATTGTTATAGCTTAAGGTGGCGGCCAAGCTCACATAGGGTTGAAATCGATATCCCAATTGGGCATTAATATTTGTACGGTAACCCCCTGAAAAATACCGACCCAATCGGCTCACCAACTGATAAGTAAAAAGACTTTTAGGCTTAGATTGGTATTGTAGGTAAGCCCCGTTCCAGTGGTGACGCGTTCCTGTGGCCAATTCTTCCTGATCGGTGTTGGTAGGGTCAAAAGGGGCCAAGAGCTGCACGTATTCATTGAACACATCCAAACTTAATGAGCTTCGGTCCAAAAAGTTGACCTCATAACCCAATACGCTCACATAATCGGTGGACTGTAAGTTGGGGTCAAAGTAATACTGTCCAAAAAATTTAGGACCGTGGCTTACCACCTTATCACTTGCCGGCAAAAAGAGGTAACCAATGGAACCATTGAAGTTGATGTAATTGTTTCGAGGCACAAATCCCACTTCGGACACAAAGTTGTCCGACACATATTCCTGTTGCACCCTCCAGTTCCATTGGCGGCTACTGTAGGTTAAGTTAGCGCCCTGGGCAATACCATTATGGGAGTCATCGGGGCCAAAAGACTTGAGCATGAAAAGTTTTCCGGTATACTTGTTGTCGCTGGAGGCCAAGTTGTATTCCAGTCCCAGATTTCGATTGAATCTGGTATACTCCGTTTTTTGTTCATCGGTGAGGGCATTGTAGTCCAACGACTCTTTGTTTACGAACATCAGCCCAATGTTGGAACGTGAAAACACTTTTTGCTGTAAGGAAAGCACGGCGAAATTTTGACTGGGCAATCCGGTTTCATCCACTTTGTCCGTTTGCATGTCCATAAGCCCCAAACGCAGGTTTTTGTTAAGGTTGCCACTTACACGCGCACCGGCTATGATGGGAACGCCCAAACCGATTCGTCGAGAAAAGAACGGACGGATGGTCTCGTACCCAAAACTGGAGAAGAGGTCCGCATTTTCCAGGAAAAACTGCCTCCGTTCCGGGAAGAAAAGTTCAAATCGGGTCAAGTTGGCCACTTGGCGATCCACATCCACTTGCGAAAAATCGGGGTTCAATGTCAAGTCCAGGTTCAAGGAAGAGGAAAGACCCAGTTTTACGTCGCCCCCAACTTTCAATTCGTCCTTGTAGGTCACATCTTCAATGGTGGAGTTGCCCACCGTGCCCAAAACATAGGGAATCAAGGAATAATTGAGTCCTTGGTTGGGCGGTGGATTGTCCCAGTCCAACGTACCTGAGAAGGCAAGGGAAGAGGTGGGAAACTGTCTGGAAATAGGGGTCCAGCTCGATTTTTCGTTGGTACTCAGATCAAGCCTCGAAAAATTGATGCCCCATTTGTCAACCCCTTTTTCATAGCGTATCGATTTAAAAGGAATGGCCATTTCCACCACCCATTTATCCTCGTATACCTGTACTTCAGATACCCATTTGCTGTCCCAGTTGAGGTCTACACTGCCTCCGTTGAACATAGTACCGTCCCATTGCGCTCCATAGGCATTGGCACCAAAAGTGAAGCCCGTGGTTTGATTGTTGAAGGGATCCATGAACAGCAGAAAGTTATCGTTTCCTCCAAACGAAAAGTCCCTGCGAAGGGATTCCACCACATAGGTGTTGCCCGGTGTTTTATAGAAAGTGGCCAACAGGTAGAGCTGCCTATCGTCGTAGGCCATTTTTACTTCCGAAGGTTGAGTGGCCTTGCGATCATCCATTGGGAGAACCATAAAAAAATCATTGGCTGGTTGGGCATATTTCCAGGTTTCTTCGTCGCCCTTGCCGTCTATGGTAATGGTCTCCGTTGTTTTTTTGATCTGAATGTTGAAAGCTGCATTTTTCTTTTGGGCGTGGATAAAAGTGCTCAAAATCAGCGCGAGTCCGAAGAGAATGGGGGTTTTCAAGGGAAGGTTTATTGTAGTTTGTTTAGTAGGGTAAAAGTAATGATTTCCTTCCTTTTTTGGGTCGCTAAAAGTGACCTCCATGATGATTAAGTGGTTATTCCAAAAGTTTCAATGGCACAGTGTCGTATGTTGGGCCACTTTCTAAAAGCGGTAACCCAATTTCAAAGACATTTCGGGATTGAGCAATCTGGGTTCAAAAATATCGTCATCCACTGCAACAGTTTTGTCCCCACCGACCCAAACGCTCAATCCGGCCCAAGGGCTTAGGTAGAACTTGTTGCCAAGATTCCATACATATCCGATACTGCCGTTTAATAGGAAATTTTGGTAGGAAGCTGTTTCCAACTGTTGATCCGATTGAATTTCCCCATCCCACAGTACCATTCCACCGCCAAACCACAAGCCTATCTGTTCTTCTTTCAAAAAATAATCACCCACAATAGCGAACGATCGGATGGTATTGTTGGTAAATCCATCTTTAACAATAAAATCGGGCATGTTCACCTTGGCATAAAGGGCCCTTGCCCTAACGTGTCCCTTTCCTACCCAAACCGCCCCAAAATAGCCGCCGGTCAAATAAGGTAGTACATCAAGTTCCACACCGGCCGATACCGTTTTTTGGGCATGCACATTTTGTGCAAAAAGAAGTAGTAGGTAGAACGCGAAAGCGGTTTTTACCATATCAGTAATCTTCAAACTAACTTTAAACATTAGATCTTTTACTAATTCTCAGAGGCAGTAAAGTACGATAAATAACATTCACCGTGATGCGGTAAAATGGGGTTTCTTCGTTGAACTTCACCCCATTTTTCAATCCAAACTACTGAATTCAACAAATTCGTATTGGGGTGATGCTTCCAACAATTGCCTTAAGATAGCGGCATGGCCGTTGCCAAAGATCACCAAGATGCGTTCGTCTGGGCTTTTGGTAATATTGATGAGCTTGGAAAAGATACGCACGTTTCGATTGTACCACCAAATGGAAAGGTGGTCGGCGCCTTGGCCATTTCCCGTGGCAATGGAACCGGTGAGGTAGAGTCCAAAATTAAAATTGTGGCCTTCACGGGTATTCATGGCCTTTATAAAATCCAACAGGTGTACATCCTTCATTTTTTTGTCACGGTAATCAAAATAAGTCTCGGCATAGTCCCAAAAAGGATCTTCTATTTCCCAATCGACCTTGTCCACCATGCTTTTGAAAAAAACGGAATCCTTTTGGTAAAGATCCTCGCGTAGCGAATTGGTATCGATGCCGTAAACGGAATCCAAACCCAGGTCATGGGCAATGCGCATGCCCAATTGGTATCTTTCGTCCCGATTGTCCCTATACTCCCCCTTTTTGTAGGCTTCAAACTTTTGCATGGTATTCCAAGAGGGTCTCGCCTCTATGGCAATCTTTGTGGGGTTGAATTTTTTGATGTAGGCTACCAGTTCCTCCAATTCTGATTTTTTGGGTTCTTTCAGCACATCTATTTTGTTCTCATCTGCGGTTTTAACCTCGTCCAATCCAGGAAAATTGAAATGGAAGGTGCCGACCACCAATACCTTGGTTTTCTGGGAGGGATAAAATTCGGAAGGGGCTTTGAGATGGGTTTGGCCAAATGCCAATGCTGAAAAAGAAAGAATGGCTACAATCGAGGAGATGAATGGTTTGGTCATGGTTTTTGTTTTAAGGATAACCAGGGTATGGGATTGTTACAGTTGAACAATTAAGGTAACGATTTATTTAAGTAATGGGAGAGGGAAATTTTTGGTTTGCACTTATCGGTTGGCAATATGCGGAGGCCAGGATTTCGAAGCTCCAAGATGTCAAATCGTTAAAATTTTATTGGATGTACAAGAGTTTAAATTACTCGTAGGCCCTGGCTTACCTATGTGTCGTTATTTCCAACCATCTTCATTTGAATATGTTTCATAACTTACTCCCGTTACATAATCGAATCTGTTTTTCAATTTTAGTTCATAAGCAGATTCTGATATTCTCAACAAAGGTTCAAATTCAATGTCTTTAGGCATCGCACTAGGATTATCAATAACTTTATCGAAGAAATCCTTGCCATTTGCAACTGCAGCACATCTTGCGTATAAAAAGAAATCATCGGAGACATAATTATTCTCAGAGTCATACGATGATTCACCAATATTACTAGCATGGGCTTTTGTGTCAAGCTGATAGAGTTTGTATGCCAATGTTTCTTCAAATTGCTTGATCTCATCAATCTTCATTTGAGATAATTCTACAATCAAAGGTTGAATAATCTCAGAGTCATTTTGATTTGTCCAATCAAGTTTTGCAATCAAGTTCCAAAACACCTCGTCTGAAAGCATTTTCTTGGGTTTACTACTACGAAGCCTTTCCATCAACTTATCATGTTCTAATCTCGATGCCTCAACTTCTGCTAGGAAATTTTCATTGTCATTCTTAAATCTCCACTCAATTAGTACTTCATATCCAATATGTTTGGGGACATTACCGCAAGATGGAAATCCACCGTTGGTTCCATCACCAATCTCAATTTTAAGTTTTCTGAGCTTTCTGGGAACTTTGATATTCCCAACATATCTTAGGGTTTTGGGAACATCGCCACAATAAATATTAATGACAGGATAATCAGTAGGATACATATATTTTTTGACCAAAATCTCAGATAATCTGGAATCGTTTATTTCTGGTGGAATTGAATCAATAAAACTAGTTACACCAATCAAGTTGAAATCTAAATCCGAAAAATCAAACCTTCCACCTGTTTTCAGAATCCAGATTGCTCCGAATCTGCCATCTTTTAGTTTTGTTTCGTATATATCTCCTTGTTTCATTTCTTTGCTGTGTCTCTTGCTTTAATGCCCGCTAACAATCAAGCTAAACATCGATTCAATGATTTTTTAGCCACAGCTTAGTGAAATTAGCCTTTTTAGGAAAAATTTCCACTACCAATGTACCGTCACCCATTTTGAATTGATGGATGTTAAGGGTTTTGTACCTTTTCGAACAATGCCCATTGGTTGGGATCCAAAACAATTGAATCAGGTCTTTCTTTGGACTTGATTTAAAAATTTCCGGCATGTTTGTTTAATTCAACGGTTTCGATGGTCATTTTACCATCTTTTACCAAACCGATTTCCAAAGGAAATTCGAACATGTGATGGTCCTGAACCTGTTCCAAATGGATAGTAACCTTACTTTTGCTAAATGCCCAATCCCATTTTAATTGAGGATGCCCCTTGGTAAATGGCCATTGTTGAAAAAGAAATAATTACGATGGTTAAAGTTTCAAGCGGTCTGGACATGGTTTTTATTTGAAAAATAAGCTATCAACTGGTTTGTTACACTGAAAAAAAAGCGGCTTAAAAGTGCCATTCTTTTAAGCCGCCATCCTTTTGTCAAAATGCAGAAAATGGATTAAAAATTTTTTTAGTCGTGGTTTTTACCATTACAACCTCCCTACTTTTTTTCTTTCATCTTGCAGGTGCTGATGCCAAATGGGGCATAGAGTGGGCAAAAACTGACCAAACTTGTCAATACAAAAACTCCGGCAAGAATCAGTAGTATGGTTCCGAGTGTTCCAGAAATGGTTCCGGTATAAAAAAGCACTCCAATAACCACAGCGATCAATATTCTGATGATTTTATCGGCTGAACCCATATTTTTTTTCATGATCAAAGATTTTAGTTGTTAGTACATTATTGTTCCACTAAGTTCCGAAACAAAATTGGGCTGTGCAGTGACCGTGGTCACAGCTCCTACAATACGGTGATTTCCCCAGAGTTTTGGGTGACTTTCCCTTCGGTTTCCAATTTTTTCATCACTCGGGACACTACTTCCCGGGCGGTACCCAATTCGTTGGCCAATTGCCCGTGGCTTATTTTGATCGTTTTGGTATGGGTCATTTCCGTTTTTCGGATTAAATGATCGTACAACCGCTTGTCCATTTTGTCCAATAGCAAATTGCTGATGGTGGTCAAGAGTTCGGAATACCTCAAATTGAATTGGTGGTAAAACAGTTCATTGAATTTGGGATATTCCTGCAACCATTTGGGCAAGTACTGCACGGGTATCAAAATGATGTTGGAATCTTCTTCGGTTACCGCGAAAACCTTGCTCGGAGTGTTGTTCAATGCTGCATAAAAGGACATTACGCAACTTTGGGCAGGTTCAATGTAATAGAGTAATAATTCCCGTTCGTCAAATCGCGAATATATTTTTACCAATCCATCCACCACAATGGGGAGTACTTTTACATATTGCTCTTCACGCAGTATTTCGGTCCCTTTGGGAAAAGCTTTGATTTCCGATTCAGCCAAAATGGTATCGACCAATTCAGGCTTTAAAAATGACAGGATGCTTTTATCGAAATCCATGGGGAGTCTTTGAAGCGGATTGCATTGCAATAGGTAAGATACGATTCGTTTTTTGACGAATCAAATCATCAATCTTGAAGCCATTTAATGATGGCCCCAAAATTAGTTTGGCCTCATGTCCTGAATCAAGATCCACTGGTTTGGATCCAAGACAATGGAATCTGGTTTTTCCTTGAACTTGATTTCGAAGCTTTCAGATCGGTTATTTATCTGAACGGTTTCAATGGTCATGTTACCATCTTTCACCAAACCGATTTCCATAGGAAATTGGAACACTTGATGCTCCTGTAGCTGTTCCACATTGATGGTGACCTTACTTTTGCTAAATGTCCAATCCCAATTTAGTTGAGGGTGACCTTTTGTGAACAGCCACTGTTGGAAAAAGGCTTCCAAATCTTGTCCGGACACTTCCTCCATAACGTGGCGAAAATCTTCTGTTAAGGCATTGCTGTTGCGGTAGGTTTCGTAGTACTTCCGAATCCCTTTCCAGAAAGTGGCATCCCCCAATTTATGCCGGAGCATATTCAACACCCAACCCCCTTTTTGGTAGGTATTCACACTCAAAACCCGCATCGGGTCGGTAATGGTTAGGTCTACAACGGGTGCAGGGTTTTTAAGGTAGTAATCGAAAATTTCCTTTTTGTCAATAGCCAGCTCTTCCTTTCGCCGCTCGTCTCCATATACACTTTCGAGATACAGAATACAGAAATAGGTGGCAAACCCTTCGCTCAACCACACATGGTTCCAACTTTTTTCGGTGGCCGAATTGCCGAACCACTGATGGGCAATTTCATGGGCAATCAATGGTTCTACGGTGTTGTTCCCAGTCACCGAGTTTTCAAAATAGGCAATGGTACCAGCGTTTTCGAGTCCTCCCCACTGGGTCTTGGCTTGCATGTTGGCCAATTTGGCATAGGAATAGGGGCCTATTTGATTGATAAAATAATCCAACACATTGCTGGCAACGGCATAATCGCCAAAGCCTTCCAAACGGTTTTGGGGATATACCCAGGCAGAAACCTCAATGTCATGGACTTCCCCTAGCAATCTAGAGGCAAACTCAGTCACCCCAATAGTCATCACTTTAGTGGCCACGGGAGCCGGTTCTTGGTAAATGGTAAGTTTGTAATCGTTTTCCAAATTGCTTTCTTCCACCTTTTTTCCGGTCGCGACCACATCATAGTGCTCGGGGGCGGTGATTTGAAACTCCACACTCGCTTTGTCATACGGATGATCCACGGAAGGCAGCCAGTGTCGCGCCAAATTGGGCCAGTTGTCCCCAAAAAAAGAGCGATTGCCATATTTTGTGGTGGAAATGACCAAACCTCTTTCGGGAATGCCGTGATATTTTATGGTAAAGGTTTGCGTTTTTGAAGCGGCGTCTTTTGGAACAATGTTTATCCTGTTTTCCGAATAGGAATAATTGGCAGCGGAACCGTTGTCGAGCACCTCGGTGATTTCCATACCAAATTCTCCCGATTTTTGGATGAGGTCCAAAGCAAAAGGAACCACTTGGTCCTTAAAGGTCACACTGATTTGGGTCTCCCCCTGAATCTCATTGTTCTCATCGTTCAGTTGAAGGGCGAAAACATAGTTTTGGACATCCACGGATTCGTTTTTGGGATATAAATCTTGGGCGTTTCCTAAAAGAGAAATCAAGGCAAAAGCCAGAAGAGAGGTCAGAATTCTTTGTTGCATAACTAAACCACTAGAGTTGATGGTTCAAGATACAATTTTGGGCAAGAGCTTTGGTAATTTTTTTGTTGAACTAAAAAGAAGGATTTTAGTAATGTCACTTATCGGTTTGCAGCTACCCGAAGGTGGCGATTTCCAAGCACTTCACTGTCAAACAAGCACAGACTTTAATAGAAGCATTGCGCCTGATTTAACCACTGAACCGCCACTTTTGGGTAGGTGCTGTTATGTGCAGTAAATTTCACCATATTTTCCACCAAGGTTTTGTTTGTTCGTCACTATTCTTCTCTTCTTGTTTCTTTGTTTCGCTTTTAGCAACTAAATTGATATCGGGTGGATTAGTTTTTGAACCTTCGATATAATGGTAAATCGCAATTCCAAATCCTTCTTCGGGCGTAATATTACTACTTTGTTGTATAATAAATGCTGTTGCAATTGCCGCAGATTGGGCCATTTGTTCGTAGCTCAATTCCCTTTTTTTCATTATGTCTAAAGCTGGGACTTGAACTTTACCAATTACGTCTACGAAATTACTTTCTGCATGTTTTTGATTTCCTTTTGACATTTTATTATTGTCAATTTGGATTCCAAAATTATGTAGTACAGCATGAGTAATATTAACTAGTTGTGGTCCTTTTATGTTCGCTTCTTCAGAAAGCATAACTGTTCCAGGTTTTGCATCATTAGTCTTGAACTCAAATGACCTGAATAAAAAACTTCCTGCCAGTCTTGCTGTGCTAGAAATTGCTTCTGTTGTATCTATTTCTCTCGATCCATTCCCTATTATATTGACCACCATTTCTACGATGTCATTAACCGCTTCATTTTGATTTTTTGTTATTTCCATTTGTTGTTCGTCTTTATTGCACATAACGTTATTAGATATGAATCGTTTTTAATGATTCATATCTACATATATCTGAATTCAAGCATAGAGGAGTGAAACTAATGTTTATTACAATTAAAATCGCACCCCAATTGTCGGATGGGTTATTTGAATTGATGAATCAGAAAAAAAATTCCCGCGAAAGCGGGAATGACAAAATTGTTTGGTATGAAAATCAATAATGAATTTTAATCAAAAACAGCATCCATTTTCTTTTTTATCTCCTCCAAACACAAATTGCCTAAACTGCCTTCGTGGGTGTGCTCAATGTCCCGTTTTGGTTTAAAGTTGCCATTTTCGATGGCTTTGCCCATGGTTTTGTATGCATCACGGAACGGCATACCGCTTTTTACCAATTCGTTCAAGGTGTCCACGCTGAACAGGTAATCGTATTTGGGGTCGTCCAAAATGTTTGGGTTCACTTTAATTTCCTTCAAACTGAAGGTCATCAGCTCCAAACAGGCCTGCATATCCTGCAACGCAGGAACAATTACTTCCTTCACCAATTGCAAGTCCCGATGATAACCACTGGGCAAATTGTTGGTGATCAAGGTAAGTTGGTTGGGCACCGCTTGGATTCTATTACACTTGGCACGAATCAACTCAAATACATCCGGATTCTTTTTATGCGGCATAATGCTGCTTCCCGTGGTGAGTTCGTTCGGAAAGGAAATAAAATCAAAATTCTGGCTCATGTACAGGCAGATGTCCATGGCCATTTTGGATAGGGTAGCAGCAACGCTTGAAATTCCAAAAGCTGCGGCTTTCTCCACCTTGCCCCGCCCCATTTGGGCGGCCACCACGTTGTATTTTAAGGTCTCAAAACCCATTTCTGAAGTGGTGAAGGTTCTGTCGATGGGGAAAGAACTACCATAACCCGCAGCACTACCCAACGGATTTTGGTCTGCGATTTTCTGGGCTGCCTGTACAAAGTACAGGTCATCAATCAAACTTTCGGCATAGGCGGAAAACCATAATCCGAAAGAGGAAGGCATGGCAATCTGTAAATGGGTATATCCTGGCAACAAAACGTATTTATGCTTTTCCGCCAGATCCAGCAACAAATTGAATAGGGCCACCACCTGTTCTTTGATTTCGGAAAGCTCAGCTTTGAGGTACAATTGCATCGCCACCAAAACCTGATCGTTCCGGGATCGCGCCGAATGGATTTTTTTACCGGTGTCGCCCAATTTTTCGGTGAGCAGGAATTCGATCTTGGAGTGCATGTCCTCAAAATCGTTCTCAATGGTAAATTTTCCCTTGTCGATATCCTTAGCTATTTGATCCAAGGCTGTTACCAATTCCGCTGCTTCCTCTTCGGTTAGCAAACCAACTTTACCCAACATTTTGGCGTGCGCTTTGGAGGCGATTACATCATATTTGGCAAGTACCAAATCGAGTTCACGATCGTTGCCCACGGTGAAATGGTCAATTTTTTTATCGGTACTGAATCCTTTGTCCCAGAGTTTCATACTATTCAATTATCAGTTAACAATTAACAATGTACAATAGCTGAATGTAAATTGGTAATTGATTATTGTTCATTGTAAAAATCCCGAAAGGATTTTGATATACAGGTCTATACCCTCTTCAATTTCGTTCACATATATAAATTCATCCGCAGAATGGGAGCGTGTACTGTCGCCAGGTCCCAGTTTCACCGATTGGCAGCTTAACGCGGCCTGATCGGATAAGGTAGGCGATCCATAAGTTTTTCTTCCTAAAGCCACCCCACTTTTCACCAAATCATGGTTAGGGTCGATGCAGGACGAGTTCAAACGCAAGGATCGAGGCGTCATTTTACAAGGCGCCTCCTTTTGAAGCATTTCCGCAATTTCTTGGTTGGTATAGCAATCGTTCACGCGAACATCCACCACCAAATCCACTTGGGCGGGTACTACATTGTGCTGTTTGCCTGCATTGATCTGGGTCACGGTCATTTTTACTTCGCCCAAGGCCTCCGAAACCTTGTCGAAAGTATAATCCTTGAACCATTGGAGCACTTCGATGGTATTGTAGATGGCGTTGTTATCGTTCGGATGTGCCGCATGCGAAGGCGTACCTTCCACCACGGCATCAAAAACCACTAACCCTTTTTCGGCGATGGCGAGATCCATCAAAGTGGGTTCGCCCACCACGGCCACATCGATATGGGGAAGGATGGGCAATAGACCCCGTAAGCTTTTTTCACCCGCATCTTCTTCTTCCGCTGTGGCCGCCATAATGAGGTTATGGCTCAAACCTTCTTTCCCATAAAAATGCACAAAAGTGGCCAATAAAGATACCAGACATCCTCCCGCATCATTACTGCCCAATCCAAAGAGCTTGCCTTCTTCAATATGTGGATGGAAAGGATCTTTGGTATAGGCACTGTTCGGTTTAACCGTGTCATGATGGGAGTTCAACAGCAAGTTGGGCTTGCTTTCATCATAGTGTTTGTTGAAGGCATAAATGTTGTTGTCCTGCCGATGGGTTTCTACGCCAAAACTGTTTAAAAAAGCCGCAATGGCATCTGCAGTCTTGTCCTCTTCCCCTGAAAATGAGGGAATGGATATCAGTTCTTGCAGCAGTTCTATGGCGTTTTGGGTCAATATGTCTTGGCTTTTGCTCATAAAGTTAGGGTCGTATATTCTGAATTGTTGGCTTCCAACATTTCACTGTTGCCTACACAAACCTTGGCAACATGGTTGCGTAAGGCATAAAAGCAATTATGCATTTTTGGAAGCATGCCATCGGAAATGATACCATAGGCCAAAAGTTCATCATAGGTTTTGGAATCGATGTGATGGATCACCGAGTTTTCATCGTCCACATCCTGTAGCACTCCTTTCTTTTCAAAGCAGTAGTACAATGTGGTTTCAAATTGGTCCGACATGGCAATGGCCAATTCTGCGGCAATCGTGTCGGCATTGGTATTGAGTAACTGTCCCCGCCCATCGTGGGTAAGGGCACAGAAAATGGGAGTGAATCCAGCCTGCAACAGTTTTAGGATGGCGTAGCTGTTCACCGTGTCCACATCGCCCACAAGGCCAAAGTCGACCTTTTTGATGGGTCTTTTGTGTGCTCGAATGGTGTTGGCATCGGCACCGCTCATTCCAATCGCATCCGTGCCCAAGGCCTGCAATTTGGCAACAATCTTTTTACTGACCAGCCCTCCATACACCATAACGGCAATATCCAGGGTTTCGGGGTCGGTAATGCGTCGACCGTTTACCATTTGGCTTTCGATGCCCAATTTATTTCCCAATTCAGTGGCTTTCTTTCCGCCACCGTGCACCAAAATTTTGTTTCCGTCCATTTTGGAAAACAGGCCCAATACATGTTCAAAGCCATGGGCATCCTCAATTACATTTCCTCCTATTTTTACTATGGAAAGTTTCTGTTTCATTTTATGTGTTTATTATTCCACCATCGATGGTGATCGTGGTTCCGGTAATCCATGAACTATCGTCTGACACCAAAAAAAGAGCAAGTTTTGCGATATCCATGGGTGTTCCCAGTCGTTTTAACAATGTTGCTTTTTCTGCATTCGCTACCGCCTGATCAGGGTAATCAAATGCCTTTGCGGATTCCCAAAGCAATGGTGTGTCCACCGGCCCTGGACACATTGCGTTCACTCGAACCTCCGGGGCACACTCCACTGCCATCTGTTTCATTAGGGCCACTGCTCCAGCTTTTGAGGCACAATAAGCGGGATGGTTGGGAAAACTCTTGAAAGCAGCAATGGATGCATTGATCAAAATATTGCCTTGTCCGCTTTTCTGCAGGTGGGGCAATGCATGTTTGCTGATATAAAAAATGGAACTCAAATTGGTGTTCAAGGTGTTATGCCAAGCCTCAATGGGCAATTCCTCCACATTTCCCAATCCAAGCACGCCTGCATTCAACGAAAGTATGTCCAATTTTCCAAAGGTGTTGATTGCAGTGTCCACCAATTGTTTATTGTAGGTTGGGTCGGTAATATCGCCAGGAACAAACACCGCATTGGAAAGCTGTTTTTCCAAACTCTGCCCTCTTTCTTCATTCCTTCCCGATAGGATTAGTTGGGCACCTTCTTTGGAGAAGGCTTCAGCAATTGCTTTGCCCATGCCACTTGTGGCTCCAGTTACTATACAAACTTTATCCTTTAATTTCATATCACTGTTCCAACAGTTTTTTCAACACCAATTGGGCTGAAAAAATTCGATTTTTTGCTTGTTCGGCCACCAACGACTGATGCCCGTCCAATACCGCATCCTCCACCACTACGTTTCTGCGTACCGGAAGGCAATGCATGAACTTTGCCCCTCCCAGTTTTTCTTGGGTCATGGTCCAGTTTACATCCTTGTTCATTACCTTACCATAATCGCGATAGCTGCTCCAGTTTTTTACATATACAAAATCCGCATTTTCCAAGGCTTTTTGCTGATTGTGTTCAATGTGGCATCCTTTTGTAATTTCCGGATTGAGCTCGTACCCTTCAGGATGGGTGATTACAAAATCGGCCTCCTGCAATTTCATCATCTGTACAAAGGAATTGGCCACGGCATGCGGCAAAGCCTTGGGATGCGGTGCCCAGGATAGCACTACCTTAGGCTTGGCCTTAGTCTTGTTTTCGGCCAAGGTAATGGCATCGGCCAATGCCTGTAATGGATGTCCTACCGAACTTTCCATGTTCACCACGGGAATGGAGGCATACTTGGCAAAACCATGGATCACTTCCTCTGCTTCGTCCTTTGCTTTGTCCACCAAACCGGCAAAAGCACGTATCGCGACGATATCGCAATATTGAGAAACTACTTGCGCAGCTTCCTTGATATGTTCCGATGTACCTTGATCCATAACGGTTCCGTCACCGTATTCCAAGGCCCAGCCCTCATTGCCAAAGTTCATGATCATGACCTCCATCCCCAGATTCAGGGCCGCTTTTTGGGTACTCAATCGGGTCCGAAGGCTATTATTGAAGAACAATAGGCATACTGTTTTTCGTTTGCCCAAATGCTGAAACTGATAAGGGTCTTTTTTGAGATTGATCGCTTCCTCCACCCAATCGGGAAGGGAATCAATATCGTTTATCGACAAAAAATGCTTCATTTCAATGCTTTTTTTAACGCCTCGAAGAACAGGTCGATGTGTTCCGAGGTAATGTTCAGCGCGGGCAAAAACCGCAATAATTTTTTATTGTTGGCACTTCCGGTGAACATATGGTGGTCATAGATCAACTTTTTTCGCAATTCAGCGACTTCAAAATCAAATTCGAGTCCGATCATCAATCCTCTGCCCTTTACTTTTTTGATTTCTGGAACATCAGCTGCTTTTTCTCGGAAATAAATCCCCAGTTCGGCAGCGTTTGTAATCAAATCCTCATTTTCCAATACTTCCAATACAGCCAAGCTGGCTGCACAGGCCAAATGGTTGCCACCAAAAGTGGTTCCCAAAAGTCCGTAAGAAGGCTTGAAGCTTTCATGGATCAAAATGCCACCTACCGGAAAACCATTGCCCATCCCTTTGGCTATGGAAATGATGTCGGGTTGAATGCCATGGTGCTGAAAACCGAAGAACTTTCCGCTACGACCGTACCCAGATTGCACCTCATCGGCAATGAGCACAACATTATTTTCCTTACATTTCTGGGCAATGAATTGATAAAATTCCGTCGTGGGTTCGTCCAAACCACCTACGCCTTGAATGGCCTCCAAGATAACCGCACAATGATCGCCCGAGGCAATGGCTTTTTCAAAAGCATCAAAGTCGTTCAAGGGTAGAAAAGTGACCTCCTGTTGCAAATTGATCGGCGCATTGATCTTAGGGTTGTCGGTAGCGGCCACAGCAGCTGAGGTTCGTCCGTGAAAACTGTTTTTAAAGGCAATTACTTTGGCCTTGCCGGTATGAAAGGAAGCCATTTTCAAGGCATTTTCATTGGCCTCAGCCCCTGAGTTGCACATGAACAGGTCATAATTTTCACAACCGGATAGTTTGCCCAATTTTTCCGCCAATTCCTTTTGTACCGGGTTCTGGACCGAATTACTGTAAAATGCAATTTTCTCCAGTTGGTCCTCGATTCGTTTTACGTAATGCGGATGGGTATGGCCAATGGAGATTACGGCATGCCCACCGTAAAAATCCCAATATTTTTCTCCCTTTTGGTCCCAAACCTCAATGCCCTTGGCGGAAACCGGGGTTACGTCATAAAGGGGATATACATCGAATAATTTCATGATTACGTTTTTCTGATGTGACTGATTTTTTCATAGGAGGATACGATTCCTTTAATCAATGAAGAGCTCAATCCCTGGTGTTCCATTTCGTTCAGCCCTTCAATGGTGCAGCCTTTTGGGGTGGTTACCCGGTCGATTTCCTCTTCGGGATGACTTCCGGATTCGATCAATAGGCTTGCGGCCCCGTTACAGGTATGCATGGCCAGTTCTTGTGCCTCTTTGGCATCGAACCCTAATTGGATGGCCCCTTGCGTTGTGGCACGGATCAAGCGCATCCAAAAAGCAATACCACTTGCACAGATCACCGTGGCGGCCTGCATTTGGTCTTCTGGAATTTCCATGGTGTGCCCCATGCGGTTGAAAATGGCCTTGGCCAAATCAACCCGTTTTTTCCCGGGTTCGTTGCTACAAATACAGGTCATGGATTTCCCAACGGAGATGGCCGTGTTGGGCATGCTCCGAATGATGAACTTATCCGCACCGATGATTTCCTCGATCCTCGAAATTTTGAATCCGGTTATCGTGCTGATGATCACGTGTTTCTCGGTCAACAAATCTTTGGCCTGTTCCAGAATGGTAGTGAACTGGCCCGGTTGCACGGCAAAAATCAGGATATCCGAGTTTGCTATGGCCTCCAAATTGTCGGAAGTCACTTTTACATTCCCGTACTTTTCAAAATCCTGGATGGATTTCGTGTTTCTTTTGGTGAGGTACATGGTGGTAGCGCCATTGGTGTGCAAAATGCCTTTTGCCATGGCCAAACCCAAGTTCCCTGCTCCTATGATGGCTATTTTCATATTTCTCGTCTTTGTCATTCCCGAGAATACGGGAATCTATTATAGTTTTCCCTTCGACTACGCTCAGGGATCAGTTATTTTAAAATACTCCTGCTTTTAACAACAGACCTTCGGTTTCGGGAAAACCGAACATCAGGTTCATGTTTTGTACGGCTTGCCCAGAAGCTCCTTTTAATAAATTGTCGATGGCTGATGTCACCAACAAAAGGTCTTCGTGCTTGTGCAAATGAATGTGACATTGGTTGGTGTTCACTACTTGTTTTAAATGGATTTCTTCTTCTGACAAATGGGTGAAAACCGCATCCTTGTAAAAATCAGTAAACAATTGTTTTGCTTCCTCCAAGGAGCCATCAAACTGGGTATAGGCTGTGGCTAAAATACCTCGGGTAAAATTGCCACGGTTGGGTAGGAATAGCAATTTCCCAACAGTATTTCCATAGGATTCCAAGCTCTCCCCAATTTCTCCCAGATGTTGATGGGTGAAAGGCTTGTACCACGACACGTTATTGTTCCGCCAACTGAAGTGTGAAGAAGGCGATAATCCAACTCCCGCACCTGTGCTGCCCGTTACGGCATTGATGTGCACCTCATTGTTCAACAAACCGGCTTTTGCCAAAGGCAACAAAGCGAGTTGGATTGCAGTGGCAAAACAACCGGGATTGGCAATGGCTTCTGCGGATTGTATTGAAGACTTGTTCAGTTCGGGCAATCCGTAAATAAAACGCTTACCGTTGAATGTGGAATCGGCCTGCAATCTGAAATCGTTGCTAAGATCAATAACCTTGGTGCTATTGGAAAAGGGATGTTCGTTCAAAAAAGCCGTTGAATTTCCATGACCCAAGCAAAGGAACACCACATCCACATTCGGATTTACTTCACCGGAAAATTTCAGATCGGTCAAACCCAACAAATCTTGATGGGCCGATGCGATGGGTTTGCCAGCTCGGGTAGTGCTGTACACAAAGTCGATTTCGGTGTTTGGGTGGTTCAACAAAATTCGTATCAATTCCCCGCCCGTGTAACCAGAACCGCCAATAATACCTGCCTTAATCATAATTTTGGTTTACGTGGTTGGCTATTTTCCCGGAGTTGGACAAAATTTTAATGAACCCTTTGGCATCGTCTGCGGTCCAACCTTTGTTCATTTCCCCATAACTTCCAAAGGAAGCGTTCATCAAATCGTGTTCGGATGAGATGCCGTTCAATTCAAATCGGTAGGGGTGTAGCGTTACAAATACATCGCCAGAAACGTGTTTTTGCGAATCGGCCAAAAAGGCTTCGATATTTCTCATTACCTCGTCCAAATAATGGCCTTCATGGAGCAACATGCCATAAAAACTGGACAATTGTTCTTTTTGGAATTGTTGCCATTTGCTCAAGGTATGTTTTTCCAAGAGGTGGTGTGCCTTAATGATGATCAACGGTGCAGCAGCCTCAAAGCCAACCCTTCCTTTTATACCGATGATGGTATCCCCCACGTGAATATCCCTTCCAATGGCATATTTGGAAGCGATGGCCGATAATTTTTCAATATTGGCCACTGGGGAACCTTCTTCCCCGTCAATGGCCACCAATTCGCCTTTGTTGAACGTGAGTTTTACTTCTTTGGGCAATTCTTTTTCCAATTGACTTGGGTAGGCACTGTCCGGCAAGGACAAATGGGAGGTCAATGTTTCTGAGCCACCCACGGAAGTACCCCAAAGTCCACGGTTGATGGAGTATTTTGCCTTCTCCCACGAATAGTCGATACCATTTTTTTGCAGGTATTCGATTTCGGCCTCCCTGGCCAGTTTTTTATCCCGGATGGGTGTAATAATCTCGATTTCGGGAGCCAAAATTTGGAAGATCATATCGAAACGCACTTGGTCGTTTCCGGCACCGGTGCTGCCGTGGGCAATGTACTGAGCCCCTATTTTTTTGGCGTGGTTCACGATCTCGATGGCCTGGATGATACGTTCGGCACTCACAGAAAGGGGGTAGGTATTGTTCCGAAGTACGTTGCCGAAAATGAGGTATTTTACCACTTTGTCATAAAAGGTGGACACCGCATCGATGGAAGTGTAGGATGCAGCACCCAAAGCGATGGCCTTTTTTTCAATTTCCTTGATCTCTTCGGTGCTGAAGCCTCCGGTGTTTACACTTACGGCATGGACTTCAAGTCCTTCGTCCTGTGAGAGTGATTTGGCACAATAGGAAGTGTCCAATCCACCGCTATAGGCTAAAACTAATTTTTTCATTTTATAATGCTTTAAATTCAGTATCGGTTCGAGAATATTCGGGAACCGGCACCTATTTTTGTTTCTTTTTTAGGAACAGGTTCTCCTTAATTCGTTTGAGGCGTTGGAAAACCTTTGAATCTATTTTTCTTGGGTCTGCTTTTTTGGCTTTTGGGTCGTACAACATCCCGGTACACAAACACATTTTTCGTTCGGTTCGGGTAAGGATATCAAAGTTTTTGCACGTCTGGCATCCTTTCCAAAATTCAGGGTCGTCTGTCAATTCCGAAAATGTGACAGGTTTGTAACCGAGTTCGTAGTTCATTTTCATTACGGCCAATCCTGTGGTGATTCCAAATATTTTGGCGTCGGGGAATTTTTTTCGGGACAGGTCAAAAACGGCCTTCTTGATTTGTTTAGCCAGTCCTTGGTTTCGGTAATCGGGATGTACGATCAAGCCAGAGTTGGCCACAAAATCCTTGTTGCCCCAGACTTCGATATAACAGAACCCTGCAAATTTATCACCATCCAAAGCAATGATGGCATTACCGTTCTGCAACCTTTTCATGATGTATTCCGGAGTACGTTTGGCAATACCGGTTCCACGTACTTTGGCCGATTCGGCGATGGTGTCGCAAATGATCTGTGCGTACTTAAAATGTGATTCGTTAGCAACTACAATGTTCATTGCAAGCGTTTAGACTAAAATAAAATACTAAAAATTGTTGATTGTTTATGCGGAAATGGACTCACCTATTTCCAAAATAAGATAGCACCCTTACGGGCGGCGACGGGGACGGAATGGACTGATTGGCGCGGGAACGCTCAACGTGTATGCTATGTATTCTTGTCCTTTCATTTCGTGGTTAAAAGTACAAATTAATTCGAATGCTCCTAGGACAAGGGGTTATTTTTTGAAGAAATATAACTTTTTTGGCGCATTTGATAGGATTTCATAAATGAAGTAGCCCATAACCAAAATGTATTCAATGGCCAAGAGCGGTAAACTTTCCTTGTAATCCGGATTGGAGTAGGCATAATAGCTCAATATGACGGCGAAGGACCAGACCAATGGGAATCGGTAATTGGTAAAAATGGAAATGCCCAATAAAAAGACCACGTACCAAGGGTGTACAGTGCTCGACATAAAATAATAAAGGGTCAACGCCAACACCATGGAGGTGATCGACGCTTGTAGGGTGTTGTTTTTTCGAAGCAAGGCCAACAGCAGGAAAATCCCAATGGCCAGTTTGGCGATCAAAGAGCCATACGATTTTATCAGTTCCCAAGGTTTGGCCTCGTAATAGGTAACGGCAATCTTTTTAACCACGTTGTAAATACTTGCATTGAATTCAAAATTGGAAAACCAAAGTCCAACGGTTTCCGAAAAATTGTCAATGAAAACGGAAGCGTAAAAGGGTAGCAGCAGTACTAGGCTAAATACACCGACCAAAATGTAAAACAGCGCACTTTTTTTAAATCCGAAATATTTCAAGAACATGGGGAGGAACAATACCGGCACTAATTTTATCATAATGGAGGCTGCATATAGCGGTGTGGCCCAAATCCATCGGTTTTTGGAAATAACGTACATAGCAGCTACAAAAAAGAACAGCATCACCCCTTCAAAATGCAGGTTTCCGGTCAGTTCGATGATCACCAATGGGTTCAAAAAATACCAAAACACCATGTGGCTGGACAGGTTGAGGTTTTGCAGCAATTTTTGGCCCCAATAAACAATGCCGATGTCGGCCAACACGATTAACAATCGCATCACCAGCATGGAACCAAATACACTGCCACCACCCATTAAGGCGGCGAATGCAAAAAATAGTTGGTTAACCGGGGGATAGTTGCTATAATGGCGGGCATTCAAATCGCTCATACCATTGCGCAATTCTTCCATATTTGCTATGATGATCTCGCCTTTTTCCAGGATTTGATCGGGGGTGAACAAGTAGGGATTAATTCCGTTTTTGATCAGTTCCCCATCCCAGATAAAACGATAAAAATCCTGTGAAAGATTGGGAACGGCAACAAGGAATAACAATCGAAACAGGATTCCCGAGACGAAAAGAAACTTAAAGTTCCATTTTTCGAATTGAATGATCTTGGTGCACAAGTAAAAAAGTGCCCCGAAAAGCATGAACAATTTGATATAATCCGTTCGGACCAAATCGTATGCGAAGGCAATGTAAAAAAGAATGCTGACGAAGGCAAAGAGTATAGGGTACCTGTGCAGTCGCCAGTAAGATTGCATGATTTTATGCCTTTGAGGTAAGCGACTTAAAGAACACAAATCCAAAACCAAGGAACAACATCAAGTGGAATGGGAACAATCCGTAGTCGTTCAAAGGAACCGCACTGTACATTCCAAAAAGGAAGTAAAGCATTAGTGCGAACTCCAAGATCATGTTCGGGGATAATTTCTTGGTCAAGTATTTATTGCCTTTCCAAGAATCCGTTAGGTTGTTGATGTTGAATTTTGGGGTCCGTACAAATTCACTTCGTTTGCCCAAATGACCTTCCAATACCGCAACGGTATTGTGCAACGAAAAGCCCAGTGCCACAGAGAAGAAGGTAAAGAACAATTTGATGTAGTCCACAAAATTATCAAAGCTGCTGCCCTGTATACTCTTATAGGTAAACCAGTAGCAGATGAACAGAATGATCGTACTGATGATGAAGAAACTGGTCACCTCAAAAACCCAACCCAAATGGCCGTAGGTATTTTTGATGTACAACATGGGGATGCTCAAAAGGGCCACGGTGAACACACAAAGGAACATGGAACTGTTCAATAGGTGCATAACACCATGGAACTTGGTCTTAAACGGAATGTTTTTGGATGTAATCACGCTCCAAACGGTCTTTCTGAAGTTTTCGGCCCCACCTTTGTTCCAACGGAATTGTTGGGAACGGGCTGCACTGATCACCACGGGCAGCTCTGCAGGGGTCTCCACATCTTCCAAATACTTGAATTTCCAGTTTTTCAATTGGGCGCGGTAGCTCAAATCCAAATCTTCGGTAAGCGTATCGCCTTCCCAGTTACCAGCATCGAGAATACATTCCTTTCTCCAGATACCAGCCGTACCGTTAAAGTTGATAAAATGTCCTTTGGAGTTTCTCCCCACTTGTTCCAAGGTAAAATGAGCGTCCAATGCGAAGGCTTGTATTCTTGTTAAAGTGGAATAATCACGGTTAATGTGTCCCCAACGGGTCTGTACCACACCGATTTCTTCATCTTTGAAATAGGGAACGGTCTTTTTCAACCAATCGCTTTCGGGAAGAAAGTCGGCATCGAAAATGGCAATAAAATCCCCTTTGGCAATGGCCAAGCCTTCTTTAAGGGCGCCTGCTTTATACCCTTTTCTGTTTTCCCTGCGAATGTGTTGGATATCCAATCCAGATTTTTGAAGTTCTTCAATCCGCTTGGCCGTATCCAAAACCGAATCATCGGTGGAGTCGTCCAACACCTGAATCTCCAACTTACTTTTTGGATATTCGATCTTGGAAATATTGTCCAACAAACGCTCCACCACATACTCCTCGTTGTAGATGGGCAATTGAATGGTGACAAATGGAATTTCCTTTGGGTCCAACAGGTTAAATTTGGGGGCTTCCTCATTTCGTCTTTTGTAGCCCAAGTAGTTGACCAAGAGATTCAACTGTGCCAGACTGTACAAGAAAATCAAAATTAAGGCTGTACTGTAAATAGCAATAATGAAGTAAGTGATAGTAAGTCCCATTTATTTTAAACTGTATTTAAAGATCCAACCCAAAATTTTTATGCCTGCAAATATAGTACCTTTTACCGTACCAGATACTTTTGATACGCCAATTCTTCGTTTGTAACGCACTGGTACTTCGATATATGACATTTTTTTTCTTAAAATTTTTAACTGCATTTCGACAGTCCACCCATAAGTTGTGTCCTGCATATGCAATTCTTTGAGATTTTCATATTTAATTGCCCTGAAAGGACCTAAATCCGTAAATTTTGAACGAAACAACAATCGCATCAAAAAAGTGGCCAATTGGTTCCCAAAAACCTGTTGAGGTGTCATCGATCCTGGTTCGCGAAGTGCTTTTTTTCGCGCTCCAACCACAAAATCCACGTCATTTTCCAAAATTGGGGCAACAACTTTGTCCAATTCTTCAGGATAATCGGAATAATCTCCGTCGATAAATACGATAATATCGGGTTGTTTGGATTGTTTGGCTACATATTCCAATCCTTTTAGGCAGGCATAGCCATATCCTTTACGCTTTTCTGTAAGCACCGTGGCCCCGGCATTCCTAGCCTTGGCAGCAGTTTCATCTTCCGAACCGTTGTCCACCACAATTATTTCGGAAACATGTGACGGAAGTTCGGAAACCACTTTACCGATGGAATCCGCTTCGTTAATTGCTGGAATAATGACCTTGATGTCCGCCATGGAACTAGCTTGTTCTAAAAGTTGCCAAAACTAACCTTTTCAGCGAATCTAGAATCATGATCCGTGTAAAATGAATGTAAAGGGATAGTGCACAGGACTTATTTTTGATTCACCAACGACATAAGGTCCACATCATTGCCCAACAGCACTTGGTTGCTATCGATGCGGCCTTCCAAGGGTCCATTTTCCAATTTGAGGACGCCCCGAGGACAAACTGCCGAGCAAATGCCGCAGCCCACACAACTGGCCCGCACAATGTTCTCCCCTTTTTGGGCATAGGAACGCACATCGATGCCCATTTCGCAATACGTGGAACAGTTACCGCACGATATGCACTGTCCGCCATTGGTGGTGATCCTAAAGCGTGAAAACAGTTTTTGCTGTACACCCATAATGGCAGCCATGGGGCAACCAAACCTACACCATACCCTGCTTCCGAAAATAGGGTAAAAACCCGTTCCGATCACCCCGGAAAAGATACTGCCGATCAAAAAGGAATAGGTTTTACGTAGGGTTTCGGATTTAAAAAGAAATACATACCCTTCACCACTGAAAAAATGGAAACCGATCAAAGCCATAATGATCACAAAATAGCCGATGGCACCGTATTGGGCATCTTTTTGCAATTGTTTTCTTTTGAAAAGCATGATCCACCCGAAAATCAGGGTGAGCAAGATGCCTACACCGATCAAAAAGGTGCTTTTGGTCAACCAATATTTGCTGGTATCGTTGCCCAAATAGGAATAGATCACAGCAGTTGTCATCAACGTAACGAATACCACCACACTGTGAACCACCCATCGTTCAATTTTCCAGGCTTTCAAGGATTTGTCGCTTAACTGTCGGAAGGAATCCCCAGCAGTTTCGGCAAGTCCACCACAACCACAAACCCATGAACAGTACCAACGTTTTCCATACTTGTAGGTCAAAATGGGCGTAATCACAAAAATGGAGACAATGCCAAATACCAAAAGTGCAAAACCGATGTTGCCGGAACTCAAAAAGGCCTTGATACGATACCCTTCAAAATTGTAGTAATTGAGGGGCCATATATTTTTGAGGTCGTAATAGGGAAGACTTCCACCGTTCAATATTTTATGGCCGTTCAGTCGGGCCATCAATTCGGGAATGAGAAACGCGAAGGCCATTTGAAAAAACATTACGCTCATGGTCCGCAACCGCTCGTACCGATTATGGCGATATTTCCAAAGGAATTTGATGCCAAAAGCCAAAATTGCAACGGTGTACAATGTACCATACACAAACCACTGACTGGCTGCATTTCCACTCAATAACTTGCTGAGGGGGTCGAAAAGGGCAATGACACCTTTATTGTCGCCATCACCCGTCAATCCCAAATATTCGGGATAGAAATACAGAACAATATAAAATCCGGTCAAGGCCAATCCTGCTACCCAGCCCCATAGACCTCTACTTGAAATGGATTTGAACCATACCCCATCATTTTTAATTCCGGGTATTTTGTTCGCATAGGCTTCCCAGGAAAACCATAGGGTTCCCAATATGATCGCTGCAAGGGAAATGGACAGCCAAAGTCCCTTGTTGGGAAAACTGACATTAAAAACGGCCAACAACAATATGCCGAGTCCGGAAATACCCAAAAGCGTTGCCAATTTTTGACCTAAGGTCAGATTTTGTGGAGGTTGCCCGGTAAGGGCCATGCTTTTATCAATCGTGTTCATGTAAAAAGGTGGTTAGGCGATATGGAATATGCGTTTAAGACTTTTCTTTTGTGTTTGGATGTTTTTTCCAAATTGCACATTGAATTTGGATACAATTTCGGACTCGAAGGTGCGGTAAAACTCGGGATCAAAGTTGGCGTCGGCCATATGGGCCATCACATGGTCAATACTTCTTTTTTCTGTTAACCAGCGGTCGAATATTTCGTGTCGCATGCGTATTCCGAACGTATTAATTCCCAAGAATATTTGGGTAGATTGGTCGAACGCAATTGTGATGCACAACTTTTTGTGCGGATGGCGCCAATGGAAATGCATTTCATTATCCATTTTAGTCTTTTCGGGGAATACCCAGCCATAGGTTTGGTATTCGATATCCAGAAACTTGGCCGAATTGAACCAATGTCCCGGTCTGTACTCAGTTGGATTGCCACATAGCGTCTGGGCCAATGTTTCGCCCATCATTCGCCCGGTATACCAAACAGCCTCGATCGGTCTTCTATTGCCGATGGCTTCATGCTGTTCAGCACAATCGCCAATAGCATAAATATCCTTGACGTTGGTTTCCAAGAACCGGTTCACTTTTACACCCCGCCCCAATTCAATGTCGGAATCTTTCAGAAAATCAATGTTTGGAGTTACCCCTGCGGTAAGGCCCACCAGATTGCAGACAATCTCTTCGCCGGTTTCTGCAATGACAACCGATTTGACCCGTCCATTTTCATCGGGTTTAATTTCTTGAAGGGAAGCATTCAAACGCAGGTCGATGTGATGCTCCATAATATGTTCGTTGATCATCTGTGATTCCCCGCTGGGCAATATACCGTTCCAAAAACTGCTTTCCCTTACCAAAAAGGTAACAGGGATATTTCGTGTACGTAACATTTCGGCCAATTCAATTCCGATAAGTCCCCCGCCAACGATCACAGCTCTTTTGCATACCTTGTTATTGGGCGCATTTTGCTCCAAAAGTTCCAGGTCTTGTTTGGAATACAGTCCTTGTACACCATCCAAATCCTGCCCTGGCCAACCAAATTTGTTGGGTTTGGAGCCGGTGGCAATAACCAGTTTATCGTAGGAAATCGAGGTGGAATCCGATAGGGTCACCACTTTTTCTTCAGGATTCACTTGGTCGACATATCCATGAACCAAATCGATGTTGTTCTTTTTCCAAAACCAATTTTCATAGGGTTGCGTATGTTCAAACTTCATGTGTCCCATGTACACGTACATCAATGCAGTCCTAGAAAAAAAGTATTCGCTCTCTGCAGAAATTAGGGTGATTTTTTTATTGGAAAGCTTTCGAATGTGTCGCGCCGTGGTTACCCCGGCAATGCCGTTCCCAATAATAACGATGTGTTCCATGCGATTGGTCTGTTAGTGGAAATTGAGTCGTACTAAATTAGCGGAACTTAACCCAACTCCATAATTTAATAACATTTTAAGAAGTTGAAAGCGCTAAAAAAGAGTATTTTAGAAAAGTATTTTTTAGAACATGAAACAATTTTTAGCACTGGGTGTATTGTTGATAGTGGCATGCAGCACACCGCAGCAAGATAAAATAAACGGGGTCAGTTTTGTGAGTTCTGGTGACGAAGTGTCCCAGATCCATGTGAATCCGGTTCTGGACATCCATGCAAACTATGCAGCCATCATGCCCTTCGGCTTTATCCAAAAACCGGATACCCCCGAATTATATTTTAACACCGAACGGCAATGGTTTGGTGAACGGCGTGAGGGGGCCAAACAATATATAGAAGCATTGCACAAAAATGGCGTACAGGTGATGTTGAAGCCCCAAATATGGATCAGTAGGGGAGAATTTACCGGGAATTTGGCCATGAAAAATGAAACCGATTGGGTGAATTTCGAATCGGGCTATAGGGATTTTATCCTGCTGTACGCTCAATTGGCGGAAGAAACCAAAACCGATATTTTTTGCATTGGGACCGAATTGGCGACCTTTATTAAAGAGCGGCCCGAATTTTGGCAAAGCCTCATACAGGATGTCAAAAAAGTGTACCATGGCAAACTTACCTATGCGGCCAACTGGGATGAATATGGCAAAACTCCTTTTTGGGACCAACTCGATTTTATTGGTGTGAATGCCTATTTTCCATTGTGCGAAAAACAAAATCCGACCATAGAGGCCTTACGTGAAGGCTGGCAACCCTGGAAAATGAAGCTAAAAACCTTGGCCGAAGATTTGGAAAAACCCATGTTGTTTACCGAATTTGGTTATAGGAGTATGGACTTCACCGGAAAAAAGCCATGGCTCGTGGATCGTAATGAGATGAACGTGAATCTCAAGGCCCAGGCCGATGCCACCCAGGTTATTTTTGAAGAGTTCTGGAATGAGGAATGGTTTGCCGGCGGTTTTGTCTGGAAATGGTTCATGCACCACGATCAGGTGGGTGGAAATGCCGACAATCGGTTTACGCCACAGAACAAACCAGCGGAATCGGTGATTCGAAGACAGTATGCGCTCGCCAACAAAACAGGCACTTGATCACTTATTTGGGCTAGAACAAATTTTTATCACGAACCACTACCAAGCTAGGTGATTTTTCACGATATTTGTTGTGCACCCTTCCCCTAACATGTTGAAAATGAAAACGTGGTTATCCCTATTTGTTTGGGCTTGGGCTTGCATTACCCTATGTGCACAAAACAACTCCTATTTTGAAGTCGTCGCTGAGCAAGGGGACGGTATTTTTTCCATCCTCAGAAAGCAAGGGTTGGACCCCGTAAAGCACTATGAAGAATTTGTAAAGCTCAACGAAGGTGCAATCAAGGATGGCAGTTTTCTGCAAATAGGCGTATCCTATAAAATTCCAATAGCCAAAGATTCTTTTAAAGAAACCGGTATTCTGGTTAAAACGATTCAGAAAACCGAGGAGCCCATATTTGATAAGGAATTGGCCCAGATGTCACTCAAAAGCGAAAAATTGAGGGATGCGGTCTATTATTTGATTTTGGAGAACAACAATAAAAATGATGATGGGTTTGTTCATGAAATTGTACAGGAGGTAACCGCGGCACTTATGGTACATGGCGCAAAGGTTTATGTGATGGGGGATGAGGTTCCCATGGATTCCACTGGGCAAAATCCGCTGACCGATACCCAACGGATGGCGCTTTACACGGATATCATCAATAAGCGCTATATACAGAATAGCGGAAAATACCAGCGTGTTCTGGTCATACAGGCCAATGATGTATCGGACAAAGAAAACCTTGATGTTGCCGTTTATCATTATAACAAAAGTGATGAAGGACAACGTTTGGCCGAGAGTATCCAAACCATATTCAGGAAGAACAGTTTGGACCGCTATTCATCGAATGTGGAGATGATATTGGAAGACAAAAAAAATCTTTATCTCGCCAGGAATATATTGCCGGCCATTAGCGTGCTTACCTTGGAAAAATATTCCAAAAATTCCAAAGAAAAAATTCCAGTTCGCCCCGATAAGGCTAAATTTGCCTCGTTGATAAGCAACGGAATATTAAATGATTATGTTGATTTGGAAATTGAAAATTAAATTAATGGGTGCGTATCGAGCCCAATTTTTCATCTTATTTTTTTTTGGCCTACTATTGGTGCCGATGCACTTGTGGGCACAAGGATCCCTACAAAAAGCGGTCGCGGAAAAAGGCGATGGCATTTATTCCCTGCTTCGCAGACACGGTGTTAGCCCTACCAAATTCTACAATGATTTTGTACAACTGAATGCTATGAATTTGGGCGAAGATGAGACCTTGATCATGGGGCATTCCTACGTATTGCCCGATACGTTATCCAATGAAACGATTGACATCAAAGATACTAGGGTAAGTTATCCCATTTTTGGAGGAGATTTTGCCAAAGTGGATTCGGTAAGCAATAAATTGGACGATACGGTGTATTATCTTATTTCCGGTCATGGTGGTCCCGACCCTGGGGCAGTGGAGAAATACAATGGGAAATTGATTGCCGAGGACGAATACGCCTATGATGTTACCCTTCGGTTGGCCCGTGAACTTTTATCCCATGGGGCAGAAGTGCACATTATTGTGCAAGACGATAATGATGGCATCCGAGATCAACGGGTACTCGAACTGGATACGGATGAAACTGTGCTTTCCGAGCAAATTCCTCTGGGGCAATTGGCCCGGTTGAAACAGCGTTCCGAAGCTGTAAACGAGCTTTACCTAAAGAATAGGGGCAAATACCAACGTTTGTTGGTAACCCATGTGGACAGCCGTAGCAAGGGCACCAATATCGACGTGTTCTTCTACCATCATGAAAAAAGTAAAAATGGCAAACGATTGGCCGAGAGTATCCATCAAACCTTTTTAAGGAAATACCAAAAATTCCAACCCAATCGGATCTATAATGGTACGTTCATGGAGCGAAGCAGTTTGTATATGGTGAAAAATACACTGCCGGCCATGGCCTATATCGAAATTGGTAACATCAAAAGCCAAAAAGACCAACGCCGTATTTTAGATCCCGATAACCGGCAGGCGTTGGCCAAATGGATTTCCGAAGGTATTCTTTTGGATTACGAATCCTCCAAAACGTTTTCTGCCAAGTAAGAAGGTTGTGATGCTTGCCCATTAACAGCACCCACCGCCATTGTAGTGCCATGTGCTTTCACTAACATGGATCTCGTCGGATTCCTTCGCCAGCGCGGCAGCGGTTTTGTCACAAACGACCAACGGTTGGTTTTGGAACAGCACATGTCCTTTTTTGTCATCAAAATACGGTTGATCGCCATAATAAATGGCTGTTTTACCAGTAAACATACAAGGACCGTCTGCCGGCATGGGATCTTTGATCGCCGCTATTTCAATGGATTCGATATGGATCAACTCGTCGGTTGGGTAGTGGTTGGGCGAAAGTACCCGGTACGAATATCTTCCCCGTATTTCGATGGTCCCGAACCCAGCATCGGTCAGTACTTTCACATAATCCTTCAAGGGTATGCTACCGCTGAGGCATTGTGCCCTAAGTCGGTCATCGTTTCGCAACGCATCGTTCATGGGTTGTTCACAAATGGGGTCGCTCATCACCAATCGGCCGTGAGGTTTTAGCACACGATACATTTCGGAAACGGCCGTTTTAAGATCCTCCATTTTAAAAATGTTGAACAGGCAATTTTGGGCGGCCACATCAATGCTCTCATCTGCCACCGGAAGGTTAAGGGCATCCCCTTTCACCAAGTTGACAAAATCACTTTGAAACCAGTCGTTTTCTTCTTCGGCGATCTTGAAATTTTTTCGCGAAGCCTCCAACATCTCATCCACGGTATCCACACCGGTAACCCCACCTGCTTGCCTTGAAAAATAGGAAAATTGGAGTAGCTCCATGCCGCCCCCGACACCTACATAAAGAATTTTTGGATTGTTTACCAGGTCTTGGGCCGATACGGTGCTTCCACAACCATAGTTCATTTCTTGCATGATTTTGGGTATGGACAATCCCGGGAATTGCCAAATGGGCGAAGTGGTGCAGCACAGTCCCACATCCGGGGTCAAAGCAGCTTCTTTATATAGATTTTGGGTCGCATCTAAATAACTCATATCATTTTGATTAGTTCTTTGAACAATTTTATCATTTTCGGTTCCGCTTTTCCGGCGATGTCCAAAATTTCCTGAATGTTCACGGGTTCCAAGTTATCCGGATCGCATTCATCGGTCAATACGGATACCGCAACAATAGGTAGTTGTAAATGATTGGCAACAATTACTTCGGGCACCGTACTCATTCCCACGGCATCGGCCCCCATCATTTTGATCATGCGATATTCGGCCTTGGTCTCCAATTGGGGACCCACCACCGAGGCATAGACCCCTTTTTGAACCGTGATGTTTTCCTTTTCTGCAATGGATAGGATTTTTTTGCGCATATCTACATCGTACGGCTCGCTCATATCCACAAAGCGATTACCAAATGAAGAGACATTACGGAAAGCCAATGGTGATCCGCCCTGTAAATTGATGTGGTCCTCAATGAGCATAATGTCCCCCTTTTTAAAGTCGAGGTTAATGGCCCCTGCTGCATTGGAAACAAAGAGTTTTTGAATGCCCAAAAGATGCATTACCCGAATGGGATAGGTGATGTCCACAAAATCGTAACCTTCGTACAAATGAAAACGGCCTTGCATCACCACCACCTTTTTTCCTTCTATGGTGCCATAGATCAATTTGCCGGAGTGGAATTCCACCGTGGCCAAGGGGAAATAGGGAATATGGTTGTAATGGGCCTCAATGGAGTCTTGGATATCGTCTACCAGTTGTCCGAGTCCCGTTCCCAGCACTATTCCTATCTCCGGCGTGTCAAATCCCCGTTTTTTTAAATAATCAACAGATTCGTTCAGTTGTTCCTGTGTCATTGTTTTATATGTTTTAAAAAAGGCGCAAAGGCCCCTATATCTTTGATGTCCTCATAATAATCTACATCGTTTCGTTCCGGTAATAGGGCTACATTTTCAGATTTGAGGTCGTTCAAGGTATCCAAAAGCACCGAATCGGTTCCCCATTTCTTGTTTTTGAACAGTTTTGGGGTCAAGGTTTTCATGCCCAACAGATAGTAGCCGCCATCTTCTGCCGGACCTATCACATAATCGTGTTTTTCCAGTTGCTCAAAAGCATCTTCCAGGTCCGATTGGGACAAATGGTACATGTCGCTACCGATGATGATGACCTGCTCAAAGCCTGCTTCAAATCCTTTTTGGAAGGCATGTAGCATGCGTTCACCCAAATCCAACCCCAATTGTAGGTGTTTGCCATAAATGGTGTTGTCCCACATGTCGTTTTGCCAAATTTCCTCGGAATAAAACACCCATTTTTCCGCCGCAAGGTTTTGGGTGAGGTTCACCGTATGTCGGAGCAAGAATGTATAAATATCCAAAGCCGCTTGGTCACCCACTGTGGCTGCCAATCGGGTTTTGCATTTGCCTAGCTCTGGGTTTCTGGTTAGGACCAGTAGTAGGTTTTTTTTCAAATGTTTCAATTTTGGTAGGAATGTCTTGTGGTTTTGGGTCGCTAATTTTTTTGGAAATTACTGTGCTGTTTCATCTTTCTGTAACAAACGGCATACTTGCATCTTTGTCCCATACCCAAAGATACTACCATAAATGTAGCGGAATCCCATTTCTTTCACAAATCCGTAATCCGAAAAAATGACAGCTATCAAGGGTATGTTTTAGGGATCAATTACCGTTTAGGATACCTTGGTGAGGTAACTGGGCAATTGTGTGCGTAGTTTGGAAAATGAAATGGGTTTGGTGAGGTAGTCGTTCATGCCCACTCCCTTGGCTTCGTCAATTGCCTCCTTGGTCACATCCGCAGAAAGTCCAATGATGCCAATCTCTTGGTTAAATTTCCTGATTTCCTTGGTAGCTTGAAAACCATCCATGCTGGGCATATGAACATCCATGAACACAAGGTCGTAGGAATAGCTCTTAATGGCTTGGACCGCTTCCAAACCGTTACAGACCGCATCGGCATTCACCCCAAGTTTTTCAAGGGTCATTTTCAAAACCTTAACGTTTACCCTATTGTCATCCACTATTAAGACTTTGCAGCCATCATATTGAAAAAGTTCTGCGTTTTGGATTCCTGTTTCCCGTTTGGTTTCAGATAAGGGGAAGGCCATGGATAGGTGAAATTCGGTACCTACATTTTCCTCACTTTCTACTGTGATTTTTCCATCAAAAAGTTCCACCAACTTATAGGTAATGTACAAACCAAGTCCACTGCCTTCGTGCCGTTTGGATTTACCTTTATCAATTTGGGTAAACCGGTCAAAAATGGTGTTCAACTTGTTTTTTGGAATACCAATCCCGGTATCTTTAATTAGAAAGTCCAATGATATTTTGTCCTGGTGTTTTTTTCCCTCGCAGTATATCTCTATACCACCTTTTTCGGTGAATTTGAGGGAATTCCTTAGAATATTGGTGAGTATTTGCCCAAATTTACCCACATCCCCGACCACTGCATGATCACATTCTTCGGATGCCTCCAAAACAATGGAAAGCCCTTTTTCTTCTGCACTTGGCCTATAAATGCTGATGATGTTTTGTAATTCTTCCTTTGGGGAGAAAATATCATTTCTGATGGTAGCCTTCCCAGATTCAATTTTGTCGATTTCAAGTATGTCGTTTACAAGAAGGAGCAATTTTTTGGATGAAATGTCCATTAGGGAAAGGTATTCCTGCAGCGATCCCTGAATGTCGGAGAGTTGTAGCACTTCTATAAATCCTATAATGGCATTTAGTGGAGTCCTGATCTCGTGGCTCATATTGGAAATGAACTCGGTTTTGGCCAATGAAGATTTTTCGGCCTTTTGGCGTTCTTTTTCCAAGGATTTGTTCAACTCTTTAAGTTTATCGTTGGCATGGATCAGGCGCCTGTTCTTTTTTCTGGAGGATTGGTAAAAGTAAATGAGCGAACTGGTCAAAATGGATACAAGGATGCCGAAAATGAAAAAGATATTGGTGCTCTTGTTCCTTTCCGCAAGAAAATCCAAGTTGGAGGGCATTAGGGACAAGGTCCACTCCCGTTGGTCGAGGGGATCGATCATAAAAGAAGTGGTGAATACAAACTCTTCGGGGACGTTGGCTTTCTCTGGGCTATTCTTGGAGTAAAATACGGCACCTTTTTCATCCATCACTTTAATGGCATACATGGCCAGGCTAGAGGTCAGTTCGTTGAAAGGATTGGTAAAATCCATCCCAGCGGTTATGGACCCTTGAAATTTACCATCAAAAAAGACAGGGACATCCACTAAAAAAGCACTTCCTCCCTGATAAAGGCTTGTCCACGAGGAAATGTTGGTGGAGGAGTCCTTCATATGCTTTCTCCATTCAATATTTCGAGGATGTTCCGATAGATCCATGTTGATGGCGGCCTCATTACCTTCCAATGGCGTAATTACCCTTATGACCATCAAACTGTCCACCCATTCCACAAATTTAAAGGAAGGATTTTGCTCCAAAATAAGACGTGCATCCTGCTCCCAATATTGAAAATGGGACCCATTGGTCATTTCGATACGTTCCTTGAGGTTTTCAAGGGATTTGATATTGTACTTAACGGATGAGAAAAATTCTTGTGCCCTTAGTTTTCCAGTTGTTCGAATTTCATTGACATAGGTTGCTTTTTGGCTCTTTAACGAACGGTTTCCCAAAATAAATATGGTGAGCACGAAAACGCTAAAAACAACAATGGGAAGTAATAACTCTCTTTGTGAAGGTTTCAACAGCATCCTAATTCTTCAGATTTGGGCAAGTTATTTACGTGCGAATTATTGATGAGTAGGCAAAAAATACGCACTGTAAGAAAATACACCACTATAAATTTAAGTAACAACAATTTTTTTAGGATAATATTGTGTGGCCATCATTCAAATATGAAATTTTTGATGTGTGGCTATTTAAAGTGTCCTTAATTGAACTGACTTGGCTTTTCCATTCTTGCCAAGTCCAATTGGGTGGCAATCGAGCAGGTGGTCATCGCAACATTCCATAAAATAAGTGGGTGATTTTCCATTTTATCAATATCTTCATCTTTATGCAAGGAAAACTAATTTTAGGGCTAATGTCCCTAATGTTGCTGGGTTGCAAAGAAAGTGATGAGCAAAAAAAGAAAGAGCAAAACATGCAGCACAGTTACACGGAACAATTTCGTCCCCAATATCATTTTTCGCCAACGGAAAAATGGATGAACGACCCCAACGGCTTGGTGTATAACGAGGGGATTTACCATTTGTTCTACCAGTATTACCCCGATGATATTGTTTGGGGACCCATGCACTGGGGACATGCGACAAGCACCGATATGGTCCATTGGACCCACAAGCCTATTGCACTATTCCCCGATGAAAATGGACTGATTTTTTCGGGCAGTGCCGTAGTCGATAAAAACAATACTTCGGGCTTTGCCAAAATAGGGGAAACACCTTTGGTGGCCATTTTTACCTACCATTCCATGGAAGGGGAAAAGGCAGGGCGAACCGATTTTCAGACCCAGGGCATTGCCTATTCCCTGGACAATGGTGATACTTGGGAAAAGTATGAAGGAAATCCGGTGATCGGGAATTCGGGGATCAAGGATTTTCGTGATCCAAAGGTGTTTTGGCACGATCCATCGCAAAGCTGGATCTTGATCTTGGTAGCGGGCGACCACGCGAAGTTGTATGCCTCCAAAAATTTAAAGGAATGGACGCATTTGAGTGATTTTGGAAAAGATCAAGGGGCCCATGGCGGGGTTTGGGAATGTCCCGACCTGTTTCCTTTGCAGGTAGAAGGTTCTTCGGAAGAAAAATGGGTGTTGTTGATCAGTATCAATCCAGGTGCTCCGAACGGTGGCAGTGGTACCCAATATTTTGTGGGTGATTTTGATGGGACACATTTTATTTCGGATCAGCAAGAACCCCAATGGTTGGATTATGGAACCGATAATTATGCTGGGGTCACCTACAACAACACACCCAACGGCGACCGCATTTTCATAGGATGGATGAGCAATTGGGACTATGCAAGGGAAACACCGACAGAAAAATGGCGCAGTGCCATGACCCTACCCAGGAAATTAAAATTGATCAAACAAGGAGATGGCTATGTTGTATCCAACTCTCCGTTGGATCAGGTCAATGCATTGGCAACCAATGTTGCATTGGAAAACTTCGAGGTAGCTCCCGAAAAGACCCAAACTTTTACCCTTGATGGGCTCCAACAATCCCGAATCAAATTGAGCACAATGGCCAAGGATTTTAGGGTGATATTCTCCAACGAAGCGGGTGATGAATTGATTCTCGAGATGGATGCCAAATCCCAGACCTTGATCGTGGATCGCAGTAATTCCGGTATGGTCGATTTCCAAAAGGAATTTGGCAACAAAAAACATGTGGCACCCATAGCTATTTTGGGGGATAGCCCCTTGGACATGGAAATTTATCTCGACCAATCGTCCATTGAAGTTTTTTTGAACGGGGGATTGGTGGCCATGACCGACCAGATATTTCCCACTGAGCCCTACACTACCTTACAACTGGAAAACCGAAATGCCAACGAGAAAGTTGCCGTTGTGGCCATCGAACACATGGCCTCTATTTGGTAATTTGGAACAACATCTGACCTTTGTCAGTTTTTTTTGATCGGTTCCTGTCGATCTTTAGGGGTAAATTTTGTCCATGCCTGTTGCCAAGGAACAACTTCAGGAAATGTCGACCCAATTGTCGGAGGTCATCCGTTTGATACAAGAACAGGAAGCCGAATTTGTATCAAAGGTGGAATCTGTATGTCCGATCTACAAACAAAGCGCAGAAAACCTATTACACTATGTGGCATTTCGGGGGTTTGATGCACGCACGCTCCAAAAACAACTCAAACAGTTGGGACTTACCCGATTGGCCAATGCAGAAGGTAATATTTTGGGGAGTTTGATGAATTTAAAATTCATGGTAGATCAATTGCTCGGCAAGCAAACCATAGCGGAAGAAAATCAATTTTTGACTATTGGCGAGGGAAAAACCACCCTGCGAAAACATACAGACCAGCTTTTTGGGGTATCGGCCAAAGCACGTCGTGTCCGAATCATGGTCACCCAACCCACCGAAGCGGCAACCCATTACGATTTGGTGTTGGGTATGGTGAAAAATGGGATGGACTGTGCCCGTGTCAATTGTGCCCATGATGGGCCTGAAGTCTGGAAAGCGATCATTGACAACGTGCGACGTGCGGCAGAGGAATGCAATACCACGGTGAAAATAGCCATGGATTTGGCAGGGCCTAAAATTCGTACAGAAAGATTACCTGAGGGACCACTTGTTAAAAAGTTTCGGACATCAAAAAAAGGACAGGAAAGCAGGGGAATGATTTTCATTACTTTGGTGCCAAAGGACAAACCAGACCTAGGACCCAACGAGCTGCCGGTGTCCAAAAAATGGATGGACAAGCTACGTGTGGGCGATGATATCCGTTTGCTGGATCACCGTGGACGATCCCGTAAGGTTAAAGTGGTGCAAAAGGAAAAGGATGCCGTTCTTTTGCTGAGCCCAAAATCGGTACATATTTCATCGGGTACACTATTAACGCCCTCTCGCAAAAAAATGAAGGCAAGCAAGGTGGGAAGCCTACCATCCACAGAACAATCCATAGTCCTTCGTGAGGGTGATTATTTGATGGTCGTGCGCAATGCGGCGGATAGTGCGTTACCGGTGTTTGATGCGAACGGGAATTTGTTGGAACCCGGCAGCATTGGTTGTCACCCCCCTGAAATCGTTGATAAAATGAAAGTGGGCACCCCCATTTTGTTTGATGATGGTAAAATTGAAGGTGTAATCACCGAAACCCATAAAGAAGGGTTCAAAGTTGAGATTAAAAGGGCGGGCGAGGGTACCGCCAAGTTGAAAGGGGAAAAAGGAATCAATGTCCCTACTTTGGATTTGGGCATTTCAGGATTGACGGAGAAGGACAAAAGCGACTTGGAGTTCGTGGCCCAACATGCCGACATAGTAAATTTTTCCTATGTAAATACCGAAGCGGATGTGGAAGGGTTGCTTCAGGAATTGGACCGGTTGGGTGTCAAAAATTCGTTGGGTGTCATCCTAAAAATAGAGACCCAAACTGCGTATAAGAATTTGATCGGTATTTTGATCTCGGCCATGCAGGCCAAACATTTGGGGGTAATGATCGCCCGTGGCGACCTCGCCCTGGAAGTGGGTTGGAAAGACATGGCCACGGTACAAGAAGGTATACTTTCCTTTTGCAGTGCGGCCCATATTCCCGTGGTGTGGGCAACCCAAGTGTTGGAAGGTCTTGCCAAAAAGGGCATGCCTTCCCGATCGGAAATCACAGACATCGCTTCATCCGTGCAAGCCGAATGTGTAATGCTCAATAAGGGACCACATATTCACAAGGCCATTTCCTTTTTGGATGAGGTGCTGGAGAATATAGAAGGTTCCCATGACAAAAAGGAGGTGCTGTTGCCCAAAATGGAATGGTAAAAAAAAAGGCGCCGAGAATGGGCGCCTTTCTAACAGAGACATTATTAACTACAGGAAATTTCTGATTGATGCTAGTGTTTAGTATAGCTTAAATCATATAATAATACAGACTGCTCAGTAGTGAATAAAGTGAGAGGGCAAGTACGAAATACCAAAAGAGATATCCGAGTTTTGCTTCAATAGTGTTCATTTTTTTGAGTGTTTGTTTACTGGGTTGAGATTGTATCTACACTTCGAAAATACAGAATACCTTGGGTCTACAATCCACAATTATATCCATGGCAGCAATATGGACATAACTGGTCGGAAATGTTATGTAAATGGAAAAAGGCATATCGGGGAAGATATGCCTTGAATATATTTTAAATGACTGTAATATAGATTGTTACGTTAATTATGGGTCAATTAACGCGGAGAATTTCAGAAAATGAATGGTATAAATGGCTCCTCAAATGGATGTAAAACAATGGGAGCAATTAAACCAAAGGCGTTCCTTTTAAACGCTTTTCAATTTTGCGTTTTTTCTCGGTAAGGCTTTTCATCACATCCATAAGTTTGGAATCCTTGGTCTTCTTATAGATCTCGTTTATGGAAAGAATCAATTTTTTGGCCTCTCGGGACGCTTCAACCCTATCACTGGTTGACATATGACTCATGGGCCTGTTCTCAAACTCCTGTGCTTGTGCAAGTAAATCGTGGGTCATTTTTGTTTAAAGTTAAACTGGATTCGTTAAATATAAGAGTTAGTTGTATATTTTCTAACTATGGAACCATTTGATTTTCATATTTATGAAAACATTAAGAAGTCCATTCCTTCACTGTTTTAAAAATGTTAAAACCAATGTCTTAAGCCGTAAATGCACTTGCACTATTGCTTTTTCGCCATTGGTTTAGGAATCAAGTCAATCTTAAAATGTATTGAGTAAAGGTGTGCCAGGGTTTGAAGCTAGTTTTACCTAGAAATTAAAACTACGATCATGGCCATTATAGGAAACATCATTAAAGGATTTATTGCAACAACGGATGTCGTCAGAAAGGACAAAGATCCAGTCGAGGAACAACGGGAAGTGCTTAAAACCCTTTTGGAGACCGCCAAGGAGACCCAATTTGGACAACATTATGGATTTGGTTCCATTTTGGAATCCGAGGATATGGTCCAACACTTTGGGGAAAAGGTTCCCTACTTCGATTACCCTAAAATTACCCAGGAATGGTGGAACAGGACCATTGATGGTGAAGCGGACGTGATCTGGCCGGGGACCCCCAATTTTTTTGCACTGAGTTCAGGTACCACTGGAAAAAAATCCAAACGGATACCAGTAACCGAGGACATGATCGACGCCATTAAAAATGCAGGGATCAAACAAGTGTTGGCCTTGAACAATTTTGACATGCCCGCCGAGTTTTTTGAAAAAGAGATCTTGATGTTGGGGAGTTCCACCAATCTAAAGGAACGGGATGGTCGCCAAGAAGGGGAGATCAGTGGCATCAGTGCCAGCAATATTCCGTTTTGGTTTCGACGGTACTACAAACCGGGCGAAGAAATCGCACAGATCGATGATTGGGACGAACGGGTCCTGTCCATTGCAAAACAGGCCAAAAATTGGGACATCGGTGCACTAAGTGGTATCCCATCTTGGATGGAATTGATGCTGAAAAAGGTAATCGAATACCACAACGTCGACCATATCCATCAAATTTGGCCAAATCTACAGGTCTATACTTCGGGAGGGGTCGCTTTTGATCCCTATGAAAAAAGCTTCAATGCCCTGTTGGGCCATCCCATCCAGATCATTGACACCTATTTGGCCTCCGAAGGGTTTTTGGCCTTTCAGAACCGACCGGACACCAGCGCCATGAAATTGATCACCGACAATGGTGTATATTTTGAGTTTGTCCCTTTTGACCCGGATTACATCAACCCGGATGGTTCCTTGACTGATGATGCCCCTGCTCTGACCTTGGACCAAGTAGAGGAGGAGACCGATTATGTGTTGCTTATTTCCACCGTGGCCGGTGCATGGCGCTATATGATCGGCGATACGATTGCATTTACCGATACCGAAAAGGCCGAAATCAAGATCACGGGCCGTACCAAGTTCTTCCTGAATACCGTAGGTTCCCAACTGTCTGTCAACAAATTGAACGATGCGGTAAAACATTTGGAAGGTGAACTGGACATCAAAATACCGGAATACACCTTATGCGCCAAACGCTTTGAGGATGGGTTCTACCATTCGTGGTATTTGGGAAGCGATACAGCTATTGATGGAAAAAAGGCCGCGGATATTTTGGACACCTATCTCAAACAGGCCAATAAAAATTATAAGGTTGCCAGAAGCAAAGCTTTGGAAGGAGTAAAGGTTGCTTTTGTGCCGCAGCAGGTATTTGCAGACTGGAGTGGGGCCAACAAGAAAAAAGGTGGGCAAGTGAAAATGGAGCGGGTAATGGGCGAAGAAAAGTTTGAAGAATGGGAAGCGTTCGTGAAGCACAATAGCTAAGATTCCTTTTGGGGCAAAGCATCCTGATTTTCTACCATCTCCATGATTTCGTCGGGAGAAAGGTAGTACTGTTTTATTCTTTTCTTGTAAGCGGGCGCTATGTTTGCGTTGTCCAGAATAAACCGCTTTGTGGTAATAATATATTCCGACATGCCCCGCGAAACGGCAAAGGAATCGGCAGCGCGCTCCGCTGATTTGATAAAATCCTTCAGAAAAACATAGCGGATGCCAAAACCCACAAGGTTGAGCCCGCTTCGTTGTTGGTAGTCCATCACATGGCCCAATTCGTGGCCGATCCAGCCGATCAACACATCGGAGGGCACATCAACGGTTTTAATTTCCGATCCTGCTATCTTGAATTTTTCACTGATCAATATTTTATATCCCCTCTCCGTCTTACCCTTAAAAATGCTGTTGAAAGCGGGCTGGGCCTGCATCACGGATTTTTTGATGTTCTTTTTGAACTTGAACTCAATGGGCACGTTCTTGAGTTCAGGGAAATGCCGAAGTGCGGTATTCACTTCTGGAGCAATGCTTTGGGGTATGGATTTTTTTGGATCGGACATAAGTACGGTGATTAATAAAAGGACTAGAAAAAAAAGGAAAAGTTGTAGTATTCTTTTTCGCAAAACGGTATAGTTAAAAAAGGGGCAAATTGATTTTTGCCCCTTGTCATGTGTTAGTGTTTATTTTTTAAAACTGGTATCGAATTCCCAGTGCGATATCGAGGTCCAGATCATCGGAATAACTGTCATTGAAACCCAATTCGGGTCGCATATCGAGGGAAATCATCAAGGGGATCTCAAAATTGTACTCGATACCCAGGTCACCGGCTACCAGGGCGAAGGTGCCATCATTGTCGCCGGCATCAAAGGAACCGATACCCCCACCGGCACCCACGTACCAGTTGAAACCGCCATCAATGGGCATCACCCATTGGTACAGTCCCACCAATTTAAAGGCATCCACATTGTTGGAATCCCTCCAACCGAGGTCGAACTCCAAACGGTTGTTTTCCTTTAGGTATCGTTGATAGGAGATTTCACCTCCAAATCCATCATTATCGCCTACTCGAATACCCAAGGCGTTTTTGGCAATGCTTTGGGCGCTTAGTGTCGTGGCTCCCAAAAAGAGGAGCATAAAAAAGATATTTCTCATGATAGTTATTGTTTGATACAAAACTAGCAAGGCACTCTTGTTGGGCTTGTCTCAAATGCATCAATCCTTGATGCGTTAGCGAAAAAAGAAGTGTTAAAGCAGCGGTTTGAAGAACCGGAACAGGCCTTCGAGGAATTTTTGGCCAAACGACCGGTTTTTAAACGTTTCCAGGGAAACTTTTTCCGCCTTTTCACAAATGTCGAGATACTCGGACTTCATATTGGAAGTGATGGTCTCGTCATACAACAGCACATTGGCTTCGTAGTTCAGTTCAAAACTCCGGATGTCGAAGTTTCCGGAACCGATGGAGACGAGATCATCGTCCACGATCAATATTTTACTATGCGAGAAATCCTTGCGCAGGTAAATGTTCGCCCCAACGCCCAGCAATTCTTCAAATTGGGAGAACATGGCATATTTGGCCGCCATGGAGTCGGACTTTTTCGGAATCAGCAGGTTGACTTCCACGCCTTCGAGGGCGACCATTTTCAGCGTTTGCAAAAAGGCCTCTCCGGGTAAAAAATACGGATTGGCGATATGGATGGAGGTTTGCGCCTGGTTCATCATGCTGATGTACTGTTGCATAATGGCCGGTTGGTCCGAATCGGGTCCGCCGGATACCACTTGGGCCACTACCTTGCCCTGTTCGGGCTGCTCGGAGAGGTAGGCTTTTACCTCGAAGGTCTCGTTCCGGCTAGCAAAGAAATAGTCTTTCAAAAAAACCAAATGGATGTCGTTCACAATGGGCCCTTCCATCTTTAGATGGGTGTCTTTCCATTTGCCCAATCCGTCGCCATATTTAATGTATTTGTCGGATACGTTCACCCCTCCCGTAAAGGCCACTTTGTTGTCGATTACCACAATTTTTCGATGGTTGCGAAAATTGAGGGAGAACAGCAGGTTGTTCAACCGGATGGGCATAATGGGATGGATGTCCACACCGATATCCTGAAACTGTTTTTTGGGACGGCCGCGCAGATGGTAACTGCCCAGGGAATCGTACAGGATACGCACTTCCACCCCTTCCTTGATCTTGCGCTCGAAGAGTTCCAACATCTTGTCTAACAGGTCGCCCTGCTCCAAAATGTAATATTGTAAATGGATAAAGCGCTCCGCCTGCTCCATGGCCTTAAAAAGCGCATTGAAGGTTTCCCCGCCATCGTGTAAAACTTCGATGTGGTTCCCCGATACCGGGTGGGTATCGCAGTTGGCCGTGATCAATTTGGCCAACCTTTTTTTGCGGATGTCCCGATCAAATTCCATTTTGGGGGACTGTTCCGCTATGCTTTGGGGACGGCCAAATCGCTTTCGCTTATCAAATTCCTTGCTGTTGAAAAACTTGAACTTTCGGCGGTTCATGCCGAAGAGGTAATACAACACTACCCCCAGAAAGGGCAACACCGCAATGATGAGCACCCACCCCAACGAGCGGGAGGGCCGCCTGCCATGGTAAATGATGGCGCCGATAGCCCAAAGGCTCAACAGGATGTGAATATAGTACAGTGCCGTTTTCAAGTGGTTCGGTTGATGTTAGTGGTTACGGGTGTGCCCCTGCAAAATACGAAGCCCTTTTGAAATAGGGCCAACAAAAAACCCCGACACAACGGTCAGGGTTATGGAATGTGGGTTGCCAAGTTTAGGAATCGCCATCGGTGGCCTCTTCAATTTTATCCTCTACATCGTCGGCGGCGTCCTCAATTTCATCTCCGGCATCTTCCACGCCGTCCTTCACATCCTCGATGGCATCTTCCGCTTTGTCCTCCTTGGTTTCTCGGCAACTTACCAAGCTGGTGGTCAAGGTCAGTGTCAGTAGTAAAAGTATCAGGTTTATCGATTTTCTCATGGTATAGTGTTTAATGTTAATGATTGTTTTTAGGGGCTCTTCTAGATTTTTTTACGTCCGGTGATCAGTGAAATGATAAACAGCACAATAAAAATGAAGAATAGGATCTTGGCAATACTGGCCGCTCCGGCAGCGATGCCGCCAAATCCGAAAATACCGGCCACAATGGCCAAAATTATAAAGGTAACGGTCCAACGTAACATAGTTTCTGTTTTTTAGTTAATGGCCTGACTAACTCTTAATCAGTACATTACAAATTTCCGGTTTTTTGGGAGCAAGGTTTGCCCCGAACCGTTTTTATCTTGACTCAAAAGCTAAACAGAAGCGTTGCCGATTCCTTCCACAGTGCCTTTTTGGCGAAGAGGCCCCTTCTTTTGAAAAAATTGGTTGGGCATGGGTGTGGCCTTTAATTGGACTTCCTTGGGGTCCATCACCATTTTTTTAATGTCCGCCATTTTGGTTTTAGGGTCCAACCAAGCTTTCGCATCGCTTTTTGGGATAATGATGGGTGCCAAATGGCTGATATCGTGGTAGTGGGCCACAAAATTGTTGGTCTTGTTGGTGATGAGGGCCGAACATTGGAAGCCATCTTCCAAAACGTTGTAGACCCCGGCAAGGTAGAACGGTTTGCCGTCGGGGCGGCACAAATAGTAGCTGGTTGTATTGCCATTTTTTAGGCGATGGGTATAAAACCCCGATACGATAATGGCGCATCTGCGGTGTCGGAGCGATTCCTTCATCCAGGCCACTTGCTCCAGATCTTGCACGGGTACGTTAAGGGTGTTGGCGTGGTTTTGGAACTGCTGCCAATCTTCCTTGAAGTTTTGCGGCATCAGGCCCCAAATGGCAAAAGTGATTTCTTTGTTGTTTTCCATGGTCACCATGGAGAGGTTGGCTTCCTCAAAGCCATTGATCAAAGGTTGGGGTCGGTATAGCTGGGGATACTTGAAACGCAGACCAAACGTTTCCTCGATCACCCGTTGGTCCGCTACATTGGAAAGTTTGTAGATCATGGTCTTCTTTTTGGAAACAAGTAAAAGGTTTGACCGATCACGGGTTGACTCAAAAGCGTTTTTTGATGCTCCTTTTGCTAAATTTTTATAAAAATGGGGACAAAAAAGTTGCTGGGGATTGTCTGCCCAAGAACAAAACCTATCTTTAGTGGCTTGCAAGCGAAGTTTAACCCATGATCACCCGTTTACCCCATGATTAAGATCCATGTGGATGCCCAGGATACTGCAGAATCGGTAAAGCAGCTCCAAAAGGTTCTTGGCGGCACCCTTACCGAAAAGTGGGGCCAGCACATCCTCAGCGTTTCCAACGAAAAAGCGGAAGGTTCCATTCGGTTCATCACCTTTGATTGGGGCGTGAGCCTGTTGGAATACGACATCACCTTTATGGATGAGGTGCTGATCGTGGTGGACACCTCCAACTACAACCCCATTAATTTTTACTACTGTTTGGAGGGCTACTGCGGGCACAAGTTCGGGTACGAGTCCGATGAGCAGATCAAGATCATGGAACAGTTCCAATCGGTGATCCTTACCAACCGCGACGGGGGCATCAGCGACCGTTATTTTCCCAAGGATGTAAAAGTGGTGGCCAGTGTGATCCAAGTGCGAAGAAAGCCCTTTTTGCGCAAGCGGTTGAACCAGGGCGAGGAACTGAACAAACAGCTGTACAACGTGTTTTTGGACGCCGACCACGAAAAGGTGTTTGCCTATTACGGCTCCTACAATCTAAAGATTGCGGATGTAATGGCCTCCCTGCAAAAGGTAAAGGCCAAGGGCATGATTTGGGTAATGCAGATCGAGGGGTTGGTGTACCAGATCTTGTCCATGCACATGATCCAGCACAACAAAGAGGTGTTGGGCACAAGACCACAGACCTCCCTGCTGAAACGGGAATTGAAAACGATCCGCAGCTTTGCCAAAAAGATAGAGAAACACATTGCCCAAGATTTTTCGTTGGAAGAGATATCGGCCGAAACCGGCCTTACCCAGGCCAAACTACAGGAAGGGTTTAAACTGCTCTACAACAAAACGGTGACCGAATTCATCCGGAATGCCCGTTTGGAGGTCGCCCGCGACCTGATCGCCAACAGTGAACTGAACATTTCGGAAGTGGTGTACTCCATCGGGTTTACGAGCCGGAGTTATTTCTCCAAGATCTTTAAGGAAAAGTTCGGGATAAGCCCCAGCGAGTTCAAGAACAGCAAACGGGAATTGGGGGTGGTGTAGGCTCCTTGCCCAAGTCTAAAAAGCACTGCTCTATTTTATAGGGTCTAATCGTACTTTTGGATTTACATTTTAATTGAAATTTGATGGTTTTGATCGAATATTTATGAAGAAAAGTACTTCAAAGGGCGTAATAGTTACAAACCATACGATCACATTGTCATTCCATACACTTGTAATAGGAATGTAAATACTTTATAATTAGATTGTTAAGGTTCTTTCCAGCCTATTGGTTGTATTCATGCCAAAGGAAGTTTGTTCCCCCCTTTAGTTTCTTTAAAAATATATTTATGGGATTTTTCAGTAGTATAGGCAATGCGGTGTCATCAGCGGCTTCAGCCGTAGGTGATGTTGTTGAAGATGTGGTCGATGCAGTGGTGGATACAGTTGAGGATGCTGTGGATACCGTCACAGATGCCGTTCAGAGTGGCATTGAATCGGCTACAGATTGGTTATGTGACAATGCCGGCAGCGTTGGTTGCTTTGTAGGGAATGTTGTTGGCGGGTTGATCGGGGGTTTTGTAAAGGGCTTTTCGGATATTATGCATGGTATATTCGATGTGGTCCGGGATCTTGGCGGTATTGTGGGTTCCATTCTACGGTTGGATTTACCTGGGCTCCTCAAAAATTTGGGTAATCTGGTGCAAAATGTATTTGATCTTGGAATTGATGGCTTACGGTTTGCTACCGGCGGTTATGCCGTTGGGGGAATTGTGGACAAGTTCAAAAGATCAGAACTTAGAAAATTCGTCGAACAACTGGTCGATGATACTTTCGGTGATAACCCGGAGCGCTTGGACAGGGTACGCAAAGCCATTGGCTTGGAGGGTAAAAGGTTTGGGTTTAGGTTGCCTTCCAAACATTTGACCTTTTATCTGGATTCTGACAATACACCCTTATGGAGAATGCACAAAGATGGGATCATCGATTTATACGCGATGGCCGGCTTGTTGAGTTTTAATTCCTTTTCCTTGGGAATTGCCCATCCCAATACGGTGGTAAAGTCGGTTTCGGCCAATGGGGAGGAAAGTGCTTGGCCTGTTAACAGGTATATAATTTCGAAGTATTTGGAAAGCGAGGGAAGGGAAAAAAGGATTCGGGTCTATTCCATTTCCAAACGTGTGGTTTCCCAAATGTTGGACACCGCAGCCCGAAAATTGGATGATGTTGGGGTGATCTTGGAATGGAACGACCGAAAAAACTTTTCTTGGTTCGGGGGCCAGACCGGTATAGAGGTCACGGAGAATGAATACGATATGAGTTCCAACCGTATTGAGTCGCTTTTGGGACAGCCTGAGTATGGCAGACAACCCAATGTAAATTGCAGTTTGATCGCTTTGGGGGCCTTTAAACTGGATAATTTTGGTCGTGTTGGAGGAAGGGATATTTTTGAATGTGAAAATTTCCCAGACGATTGCGAAACAGAAGGAAGGGATGATGATTGCTGCATAACGGTAGAGAGAGATGTGCCTTCCGGCGTAATATACAGGGATGTATACCCAACCGATACGTTTCAATACATACTAGCGCACGAAATTGGACATTTTCTCGGGCTCTGCCATTGCGGGCACGATGGTTTTCAGAATATAATGTACACCTCAAAATCCCTCAACTTTTTTGACCCCGGTATTGTTAGCCTGTATTGGGACAGTGAACCCCATTTTTCGTTAAAGGACGGCAAGAATGTTTGGCGGTTCATTGTTGATCAATTGCGGCCTTGCTTAACAGGGGAACCCGAAGAAATTGCCATAGACGATGTGGTTAGAACAAGACGGTCATCGCTTAATAGCTGTGCCGTTGTTAGGGAAGAACAAAAAAGCTATGTAGAGTAGGGTAAACCTCCCAAACATCTTACCTGTTAATAGACCTGGTTGAGCGGTATAGGGGTGTAAAGGTCCTTTGAAGACCCAATATGCCTTGGTACACCTGCGTTACCTGCACGTGTAGGGCCGGGTCTGGCGCATCTATGCGAAAGGTTAACTGTAGTTTTTCATCATCCATAGACAACAGGCCTTGATCTAAGGGGCGGGGAAGGCACAGCATTTCCAGATCATTAAACTCCGAGGAGATGGGTATGCGGAATTTAAAGGAAAAACGGAACACCAGATTGTCCACCACGGTGATTTCGGCGAGACCGTTTTGGGGCAGTTTACGGAGAAGGATGCGGCTCTGGGGCCGCTGCACCTTTTTGCACCATTGGCCGTGTTGCTGGTTATGGATCTCGAGGTGGGAAAAGGTGATTTCTAGTTGATCTTGGGAAGGGTGGTGGAGAAAGTCCTTTACGGTTTGCAATGGGCTTGAATTTGGTTCTTTTCGCATTTGAATTAAGTTAAGTTGGTATTTAAAGGTAGGATAAATTTCGACAATACCCCTATATATAGGGAAGATTTATTTCTATATATAGTGCAAATTGAGGCATGCGAAATAAATTGAGCCTTGAAGAGAAGTTGTTTATCCGAGATTTTGGAATAAATCTGAGAGCTTTGCGGGAAGAGCGAAATTTATCGCAGACCAAATTGGAGGCTATCGCTGGACTGTCAAAAAATCAAGTGTGGCGTATTGAAAACGGCGAGGTGAACACTACAATTTCCAATTTGAAATTATTGGCCAAGGCACTGGACGTAGAAATTCCCCAACTTTTTGAGTTTAGGGATTGAGTTTAGATTCCTAAACCAAGCTTTCGTATTCACATAGTTTTCTTTAATAAAATCTTTGCTTCAATTTGATGGACAAGAGCCTTGATCTGAATAGGCAAACCTTACCTCTATATAGGGGATTGGATGAGAAGAATAGGGCAAAGTTTAAGAGATTTTAGTCAATGTCCTAATTATCCTGTAAATATAAGTTTGGAGATTCGCTGAAATGGACTAAATTGAAAGTCAGAATTATCTTAATATTCCAAACCAACTAAATTCAAAATTCAAATGGATAGAAAAACTTTAAAGTTTCTAAGACTATTGATACCTGGATTGGCTTTAATATTTGTGTTCCTTCCAATTTTTAAAGAATCAGGTATTGAATATAGAATTGGGGAAGGTTGGTTTGTATATAGCTTTTTGGTTATCCCTGCCTTAATAATAGGTTCAATTTACAATATGTTAGATTTAAGATTTTTCATAACTGGATATTCGCATCGAAAAATTGACCTAAATATTACAAGCTCATTATTGAAAATATATAATAAGGATGTTACACAAGAACAACTCAATTTTTTGAAAAACAAAAGGTTGAAACATATATTTTATAATATAGTCGATAATGATGCTTCATTAACCGCGAAGAGTCAATTGGTTTATTCAAATGGTATTTTTTGGACTTCAACTGCCGATATTTTCTTGATTTCAATTTTTGCTTCTCTTATCTATATTGCCATAGGAGTCCCAATGGGAAATGTAAAATTGTGGTCTTATGGTATATTATTGGCTGGAATAGGGTTGCTTTCATTTCTTTTCCATCTTTTAACTGTTTTTAGGCATATCAATCTGTCTAACGACCAATTGGAATATATTGAAACTCATTATGTGAAGCAACTAAAGGAAAAGATAGATGAAGTTTTGCAGTAGTTGTTTAAGACCAGTACAAGAGAAAGACAGAAAGGCAATTGACATAATTAAGAAGGAATATTTGAAAGATGATTGCCCTTGGTTTTTAGGATATAGTGGAGGTAAAGATTCATCTGCATTACTGAAATTGGTTATAATTGCTTTAAATGAATTAAATAGCTATCATAAAGAAATCACGGTTATTTATTGCGATACAGGGGTTGAGAACCCCATAATCACAGAATATGTTTATGAAACAATTGAAGGATTGAAGTCTGAGTGCTTTAACTTAGGATTACCAATAAGGTATGAAATAGCAGTTCCTAAGTTAGAAGACAGGTTTTTTGTTAAAGTTATAGGTAGAGGTTACCCTACTCCTACGAATATATTTAGATGGTGTACTGATAAACTTAGAATAAACCCTGTTAAACAAATTATAGACGAACATCCTAAAGCAACTGTTTTGTTGGGTATTCGCAAGGGGGAAAGTGAGCAACGAGATAGGACAATATCAAAGCATGCTAAAACTGAGTATTATTTATCTCAGTCCGGGTCAAGTAAAAATCAAATTTTCAGCCCAATAATAAATCACAACCTAAAAGATGTTTGGTCAACTATAAAATTTAATAGTTTTCCAAATAGTTTAGATTCTCAAAAGTTAGGTGAGATATACAAAGATGCCGGATCGGAATGTCCTGTATACCGAGAAGTTCCGGGAAAATCTTGTGGCAGTAGTCGTTTTGGTTGTTGGACTTGTACAGTAGTTCGAAAAGATAAATCAATTTCTAATATGATTGAGAATGGTTATTATGAATTAAAAGAATTACATGAATTTAGAAATTGGATTTCGAAGTTTAGAGATAATCCTGAATTTAGATGTGGTCGAAGAAGAAATGGACAAAAAGGTCTTGGTCCACTTACATTGAAAGGGCGTAAAATTATCTTGGAAAAGTTATTAGAAACTGAGTTAAAATCAGATATGAAGTTGATTAATGAAGAAGAATTGATTAGAATAAAAGAATTGTGGAATGAAGACATTAATAATCCAAAATATGTTGAGAATAATTAATCTGCGTATGTTTTAATGTTGAAATTTAGAAGCAGATAAAAATAGAATTATGTTTCCATTTCATTTTAAAAATTTCATTGGTAATCTGGATATTCAATATCCTGATTATGAAGGTATTCCAAATGATAGCCCTGTAATTATTTTTTATCAAGAAGAAAGTGATTTAAGTAAACATGAAATATTAAGGAGATTTTATAAGATACTTAAAGAAAACCAGATTTCATATTTGCGCCCTGCACAAAGTATATCAGGAGAATGGATATTTAATTTACAAGAATTTAGACATTCATTTGACTGCCTGAAAGATGTAGAGTACTTGCAAGGTTCAATAACCATTGAGCCAGAATACTATAGAAAGGTTAATGATGATGAACTTAATGAAAACTTTAAGGAGGAGACATCTTTGAAGTTTTCAGTTTATAAAGAAGATTTAAAATTATTAAAAAATAGAACAAACATTGTTAGAAGTGAACTCTCATTACCATTAAAAAGATTTAGAAAAGACTATCCATTGGAGGATAAGTGTGGATTCTTAATGATGAAGTTTGAGGATACTAAAATCCAAAAGGAAATTATTAGGGTGTTGAAATCTCATTTGGCTGAAAAAGGAATAACACTTTTGAGAGCTGATGATAAATGGTATGCCGATGATTTATTCGAAAATATTTTAACATATATGCAGGGTTGTTCTTTTGGAATTGCTTTGTTCGAAAGAATTAATAAAGATGAATTTAATCCTAATGTTTCCCTTGAAATTGGATATATGATGGCATTGAATAAATCAGTTTTATTGCTTAAAGACAAGACCCTGAATTCATTACAAACTGATTTAGTGGGGAAATTATATCATGAATTTGATTTTCAATATCCCGATGAAACAATACCCTTGGTTCTTGATAAATGGTTGTCGGATAAAGAAATTTTAAAAGATTATAACCAATAAACTTATCTCATTTTCAATGTTAGGTGAAATAAAAAAAGTTCCCCCCGCTCCCGCAAGATTGCATCTTGTGGTGTTGTTGAAGTCAAAGCCAAAGCAATAGATTTATGCCTATTTTGGGTGTATATAGATGTATTTTACGTTTCTATAAACAAGTTGTAGCCAATATGCAAAAAGCTAAATCCATGAGACTAATTAGTATTCTTATATTATTAGGATTTGTAACTTCTTGTAAATCAAAATATGGACTAAAAAATAGTTATGTCTACCGCAATAAAGTGGACTTTGACACTATAAACGAAACTAATTCAAAAACTTTAGAAAATTTCTTCACCTATAAATCAATTGTTATCTTAAATGAATCTGTATTAGATTATTCAATTCATCTTGACCATATTAAAACAGGGACAACCATTAAATATAAAATGGAGAATAATTTGTTAATGGTTGATACGGTAGACATCTTTAATCGAAAGAAAATCGAAGGTGATTCGGATGGAATTTTTGGCGACAATTTTCTCTTTTCTAATGACAGTTTAGTTGATTTGAGAAATGGAAATACATACTATTTAACGAATAGAGAAAAATAAATACTGGCTAAAACAATGGCTATGGGTAATTGCTAAACTACGTAACGGCTGATAGCCGAACCGGCAACATATCTAAACCAAGTGACTAAAATTAAATTTTGAAAAACCGAACTAAAAGTATTTACCAAATAATATTAATGATGGTTTTTATCTTGATTGGACTGTCAATATTAACTGTTGTTTTGGGAATCTTATCAATGGGAGATGATGTGCATCAAAAACAAGTGGATTTTAACGGAATTATAAATAGCGTTGTCGGATTTCCAATCGGACAATTTAAAGATGGATTCCCTTTGATGCTGAGTAATACCGAATTTTGGAAAACCAATAATCTGTTATTAATCATTTTAAACACTTTTATTCAAGCATCAGGAATTGTTTTCATTGGAAAATATGTAAAAAGAAAAAGAGAAAGCAAATAAAGTAGGTTGCCCCGCTCCCGCAAGATAGCATCTTATGGTGTTGTTCAAGTCCTAGCCAATACAATAGATTTATGCCTATTTTGGCGTATGGAGATGTTTTTTATGTTTCTATAACTAAGTTGTGGCACATTTACCAAACCGACCAAATGATTGAATTAATACTTTCGACATTAGCTGAATTTGGACTTATTCGAGAAGATTTTAAACATCATAGAAAAATCTCGAAAATGGAAAAAGCTGATGGAAAGAAACGACCTTTTCAAAGGTATTTTTTACAGCCAACTTCGATAATGGTTATTTCTGTTTTGGTAATCGTAACAATAAGTGCATTTATATTTTATAGTTATCAGCGAACATCGATTTTCCCTAAAAAAACAAAAAGAGAAATAGCAGAGATAACTGAAAGAATGGAGAAATGGAAAGAAAAATTTGGAAGTTACCCAAGAGACTTAAATGAATTGATTGGAAATAATCCTTTAAGACAAAAATGGAAAATGGACTCTTGGAATCGTCCGTACCAATATGCGGTAACTGAAGATGGCAAGGGATTTTTAATTGTTTCGGCAGGTTCGGACGGGAAATTTGAAACTAAAGATGACATTAAATCGAACTAAGCGAAAATTAAAAACAATTGGGCTGTATATTCTAAGTTTAATCTGTATTTTCTGCTATTACTTAATGGACAATCATAACCTAATAAATGTACTCTTTGAAAAATCGAATAGAATTCCTCAAGATGGATTTGTTGTACTTCTTTTTACAGGGTTATTCCAATACGGATTGTTAACACTCGGAATATCCATAATCCTAATTCTGAGTTATTTCTTATTCAAAGAAAAGAAAGGACCAAAAAAGTATAAAAATAAACATGGAAATGAAATTATTGAAAGAGGACATGAATCTTATGTGATGCCTGAGGAATATCTGAAAACGGGAGCTTCATATAAAATATTTTTACGGAATAACACGGACAAAATTGTAACTATCAAAGATAAATTTACCTTGGGGCCAAATGAAGATAAAGTATTCCTGTTTGTGGATACAGACTCTATTTCTTTTGACATAGGAGCGGAAATTTATTTCGGAGAATATGGACTTGAAATCAGCGACAAAAAAAGTCAAATAGCTGGAATTGGAGGAGAATATTGGGAAAAGTACAACGTTCCAAATAATGTGGAATACGGATTTGTGATAGTACCAAAAGGTGAAGGTGATATTGCCACTAAATAAAACGTGCTACAACAACAGCTATAATTCATTCTTCCTCTCCCCCGCTACCGCAAGATTGCATCTTGTGGTGCTCTTGATAACATTACGTCTGGTAAAGACCACAAACAAAAAAAAACCAGCAATTTTGCTGGGTTTTTTGTGGTACCTCCAGGGTATTACTTCGGCAAAAAACGTTGTTTTTTGCTCAGCATAAACTTCGATTCCGTTTTGTTCCAAAACAAAAGCCCATCCAAATCGGACGGGCTTTCTGTAGTTACACTTCGTGGTACCTCCAGGAATCGAACCAGGGACACACGGATTTTCAGTCCGTTGCTCTACCAACTGAGCTAAGGTACCATGCCTTAAAGCGGCTGCAAATATAATTTCAAAATTAGGATATACAAACAAAAACACGAAAAAAGCCGTCGATTTTTTTCCATTTCCCGAACTTTGCACCATGAACTTGGTGATCGACATCGGCAATACCTTAATCAAATACGCTGTTTTTGAGAACAGACGCATGGTGTACGACCAAGTTTCCGAATCGGGGCTGTTCCTCTCCAAGATCAAGGAACTCTTTGAGCACTACCCCAAAATAAATTATGCCATCATCTCTTCGGTGGGCAAACTCGACAAAACGGAGAAAGATATTGTATCCCTGTTCTGCAAGGTACATGTGCTGTCCAGCGCCTCCAAAGTACCGTTCAAGAACAGCTATGCCACGCCCCATTCCTTGGGGGTAGATCGGTTGGCCCTTGCCACGGCGGCATTTTACCAAAACCCACGGGGCAATACCTTGGCCATCGATGCCGGTACCTGTATTACGTACGATATGGTGAACAATGCAGGCGAGTATGTCGGTGGGGCCATTTCGCCGGGCGTTCGCATGCGGTATAAGGCCATGCACAACCAAACGGCCGGGCTGCCCTTATTGGAACCCGAGGAGCTTTTGGACTTTGTAGGCAATTCCACCCAATCGTGCATGCACAGTGGCGTAATCAATGGCGTGGCCTGCGAAGTGGACGGGGTAATCGACCAATATCGTGCTCGTTATCAAGATTTAACAGTTATTTTAACAGGCGGCGACGCCCATTTTTTTGCCAAAAGGCTAAAAAACACCATATTTGCGAACTCCAAATTTCTCTTGGAGGGGCTTAATTGCCTGCTGGAATACAACAAAAGCTAGATGGTTAAAAAAATCTTGATTGCATTACTTTGTGTGATCGCCCAAGGAGCGATTGCACAAAAAGGTACCATATCCCCATATTCTTATTTTGGCATTGGTGACCAAAGGGACAATGGGACGGTTGAAAATCAAATGATGGGGGGGCTAAGTCTGTATGCCGACAGTATCCACATAAACCTCACCAACCCTGCGGCGTATTCCAAGCTTCGGCTTACGACCTATACGGCAGGAATTTCCCATAAGGAATACCGTTTAAAGGATTTTACCCAAGAGCAGAAAACCTCTGTTACCAATTTGGATTATTTGTCCATTGGTTTCCCCGTTGCGCCCAAAGTTGGGGCCGGGTTCGGGTTAATGCCCTATTCGTCGGTCGGGTATAGTTTAAACGATATTACAACCAACAGCAATGGCGCAGAAGTGACCAACATATTCACTGGCGATGGGGGAGTCAACAGAATTTATGCCTCCATCGGTTTTGAGCCTATCAAAAATTTAAGTTTAGGGGTTACGGCCAGCTACAATTTCGGGACCTTGGATTATGAAAGGATCCAGAGTGTGGAAGATGTCCAATTTGGAACCATCGACAGGAGGGAATCCAAGATCAACGGCTACGATTTCAACTATTCCCTGAACTATACGCCCACCATTAAGGAAAAGTACACCTTATTTACCTCCATTGTGGTAAATACCCAAGGAAATTTGGTGGCAAAGAATACACAGACCTTGGGTTCGTTCTCTTTGGTTTCCGGGAGAGACATCGAAGTTGTGGATGTTAACTTGGATGCGAATAACCTAAGGAACACCGAAATTAAAATTCCAACCAAAGCAACCTTGGGTCTCGGGTTTGGTGAGGACAAAAAGTGGTTTTTGGGCGCGGAGTACAGTTTTCAGAAATTCAGTGATTTCGAGAATCAGTTCTTGGGGATACAAAATGTTACCTATGACGATGCCAGTTCCTTTGCCTTTGGAGGGTATTGGGTGCCCGATTACAGGTCGCTTTCAGGCTATTTTAAGAGGATTACCTACCGGGCTGGTCTGCGTTACGATATGAGCGGTATGACCGTGAACGGTAAAGACATAAACGACTTTGGCATAACTTTTGGACTTGGTATGCCGTTGGGTAATTCCTTCAGTAATTTGAATCTCGGATTTGAGCTGGGAAGAAGGGGTACCACCGACGCGAACCTCGTAGAGGAGAGTTATTTGAAAATCAATGTAGGGTTATCCTTAAATGATAAATGGTTTCAAAAGAGAAAAATAAATTGATGGGGCCAAAAATTTAAAAAATCGTAAATAACCACCCATTGAAAGATCTTTAAGAGGATTTTTTAATGAAAATTTGTACTTTAACCACTTTAAAATTAGTAAGATGAAAAAGAGACACTACTTAACAATGATAGCGGCCGTGATGTTGACGGGATTAAGTATGGCCCAAGCACAAAACCCAGAGTGCATGACCAATCTTTCCATTTACGTGGAGCACGCTAAAGTAAAAAATTATGATGCGGCCTATGAGCCATGGAAAATGGTTTACGAAACCTGTCCAGACATCAACCGCGCCAACTTTTTGTACGGGGAACGCATCTTGGAACACAAGATTGAAAAGTCTTCCGGAGCCGAAAAAGATGGTTATATCAAGGATTTGTTGTCCCTTTACGATAACAGCCTAAAATATTTCCCAACAAAATACTCCAAAGCGGGTGTGGCCATCGATAAGGCCTTGAAAATGTACGAGGAAAAAATGGCTTCTGACGAGCAATTGTTCGATATGATGGACAAAGCTTTTAAGGAAGACCGTGCCAACTTTAAAAATCCAAGAGCCCTTTACTTGTATTTCTCCACTTTGGTGGATTTGCATGGGGCCGGAAAAAAGGATCTTCAGGATGTGTTCGATACCTATGACGATGTTACCGAAAAAATTGAGGAGGAGAACAAAGAGGTTACCGATGCTTTAGTTAAAATTTTGGAAAAGGAGGATGCAGGCACTGCACTAACGGCCAAAGAGAAAAAAGCAAAAAGTGTGTACGAGACCAATTCGGAGTCTTTCGGTAAAGTGGCAAGCAGTGTGGATGCCAAATTGGGAGCCCTTGCCGACTGTGACAACTTGATTCCATTGTACGAGAAAAACTATGACGCCAAAAAAGGCGATATCAAATGGGTGAAAAGTGCTGTAGGTAGAATGTTCTCCAAAGATTGTACCGATGATCCCATGTTCCGTAAATTGTTCGAGGCCCAGTTGGCTTTGGATCCATCTGCCGATGCTTACATGTATGGTGGTGTATTGAAACAAAAATCGGGCGACATGAACGGTGCAATAGCCGACTTCAACAAAGCGGTGGAATTGGAATCCGACAACTACAAAAAGTCGAACATCCTATACAAGATTGCCACAACGGTAAGAAGAAGCAGTAAATCACAAGCTAGAAGCTATGCCCTTAAGGCCATCGATGCCAATCCTGCAAACGGTAAAGCGTATTTGTTGATTGCCAACTTGTATGCCAGTAGCGCCAACGATTGCGGGGAATCTGCATTCGAGAAAAGAGCAATTTACTGGAAAGCTGCCGAGATGGCTAGAAAAGCTGGTAGGGTAGACCCTGCGTTGAGTGGTGATGCCAATAAGGCTGCAGCCAGTTACGATGCCAAGGCACCGACCAAAGAGATGATCTTTAGCTCAGGTATGGCCGGTCAGACCATCAGCTTTAGCTGTTGGGTTGGCGGTAGCGTTAAGGTACCTAATCTGTAATGTGAAGCAGAAATCTAAAAATATTTTAAAGTGTTTTGCCACGGTTTTTACCGTGGCAATCCTTTTTATGTCCTGTGATGACGACTATGAGCGCGTGGGCGAAGAAGCCGTAAAACCCATTTTTCCACAAGGGGTGGCGCAGAATTTTACCTTGGTCTATACGGAAACCCTTGAGCCTTTGAGTACCCAGGATTCGGCCTATTCCAAGGTCATAGCTGTTTTAAGGAGTCCCGTTTCCGAGGATTTTGATAATCAAAGCTTTAAATTCCGTACCTTCCCTAAAGGACTTGTGATGGATTTTTTTGATGAAAAGAACCAAAAAAGTGTGATCCAAGCAGACTACGGCATTGTATATTCGCAAACCAATGTGATTGATTTGCGGGGCAATGTGGTGGTTGAAAGCCATGACGGTAAAAAATTGGAAACCGATCAGTTGTACTTCGATAGAAAGAACAACTGGATATTTACCGAGGCCGCCTTCAAATACACCAATCCAGAGGACGGTACGGTAATGGACGGTCAAGGCATGGATTTCAATAGGGATTTCAGTTTTTTCAAGGCGCACAAGACCTTTGGTTTAATGACCATAAAAGAAGAAGAATAAGATGATCAAGATTTTACGTTATACCGAATACATTTATTTGGCCGTTGCGGCCATATCCATTTATAAGATTGCAACCCTTTGGTCCGTTAACCCGAAGGACACCTACATATTCATATTCTTTGCCGTGGTTTCTGTGGCCATGTTTGTGTTTAGAAGAAGGTACCGGAAACGCTTCGAACAGCGAAAGAAGGATAATCAACAATAGCATTGGACACCTCGGTCATCATCATACTGCTTTCCCTTTTGTTCTCCGCGTTCTTTTCCGGAATGGAGATCGCTTTTGTTTCCGCGAATAAGATTCACATTGAAATAGAGAAAAAGCAGGAAGGTATTTTGGCAAAAGTGCTGACATGGCTTACCGAAAAACCATCCAAGTTCATTGCCACCATGCTCATTGGCAATAATATTGCCTTGGTCGTTTATGGAATGTTCATGGGCGAATTGCTCATGAATTGGTTTCAGGGCATTTTGCCTACCCCATACGAGTTTTTGAATTCGTTGCTCACCGATTTTAGTCTGCTTTCACAAACGGTCATTTCTACCTTGATCATATTGTTGACAGCGGAATTTTTGCCCAAAGTACTTTTCCAGATTTACTCCAACACCTTGCTGAAGGTATTGGCCATTCCAGCTTATTTCTTTTACCTTTTGTTTTCCGTGATCTCTTGGTTTGTGATCAAGGTATCCGATTTTATTCTTCGGGTCTTTTTCAAAACAGAGGGCGATGAAGTGCAATTATCTTTCACCAAATTGGAATTGGGCGATTACATTACCGAACAAATGGAGACCGTGGAAGAGGAGGATGAGGTGGACTCCGAGATTCAGATTTTCCAGAATGCCCTTCAATTTTCAACTGTAAAGGCCAGGGAGGTCATGGTGCCGCGCACCGAGATTACGGCGGTTGAAATCAATGATACGCCAAAGAACCTCACCAAGTTGTTTACCGAAACCGGTTATTCCAAAATATTGGTATTTAAAGAAAATATCGACGAGATCATCGGTTACGTGCATTCCTATGAGCTGTTCAAAAAACCAAAGACCATCAAAAGTATTTTGTTGCCCGTGGAATATGTCCCCGAAACCATGCTCATCCAGGATATTTTGAATGTGCTGACCAAGAAACGTAAAAGTATGGCCGTGGTGCTGGACGAATATGGTGGCACTTCCGGAATCCTAACTGTTGAAGACATTATTGAGGAACTTTTTGGCGAAATTGAAGACGAGCACGACACCACAGACCTGCACGAAGAGCAGATCAGTGAAAATGAATACAAGTTCTCGGCTCGCTTGGAGGTGGATTACATCAACGAAAACTACAAATTGGAACTTCCAGAAGGGGAGGAATATGAAACATTGGGTGGTTTGATCGTTAACCACACCGGGGATATTCCTGAGCAGGATACCGAGGTGAACATCGAAAATTTCACCTTCAAGATCCTTGAGGTATCCAACACCAAAATCGATTTGGTAAGTATGCGCATCAATACTGAGGATTAATAATTTCCGCAGTGTTTTAAGCTTTCCTATTTGAAAAGAAAGTGGTATTTTCGCCCACTGAATTTAAAGAAAACAAGCAGTAAAATGGCAATATTAGAGAATATTAGAAAACGGACAACCGTCCTTATCCTGATCATAGGATTGGCATTGTTCGCATTTGTAATATCCGGGGTCTTCAACAGCAACGATCTTGGTTTTGGTAAAATGGGCTCCGCTGTGGCAGAAGTAAATGGGGAGAATATTTCCATTGATGAGTTTAGAGCCAATGTGGAAACTGTTTCCAGAACCTATGGACCTAGCATGAGTGCGACCCAACTGGTAAACATGGTGTACGACCAACAAATTCGTAAAACCATTTTAAACCAACAGTTTGAAGACTTGGGCATTGATGTGGAAAGTGATCAGATCATTGAATTTGTAAAAACATCCCAATATGCACAAATCCCCGATTTCCAAGATGAGAACGGTATTTTCAATGAGGAAATCTTTAAAAGTGCCATTGCCGATTGGAGGGCCAACGATCCCTTGCGTTACGATGCATGGTTGCAGGATGAAAAAGCCATTATTGAGGCTGCCAAGGAACGTTTGTACTTCAACTTGATCAAAGGCGGCGTTGATGCAACCTTGACCGAAGGTAAGTTTGATTATCAATTGGCCAATGACAAAGTGGATATTGAATTTGTACGTGTTCCCTTTACATCTATCGATGATAGCTCCATTGAGGTTTCTAAAAGCGATATTGAGGCTTATGTCAACGAGCACAAGGACAAGTTTGAACAAAACAAAGCCCGTGATCTTCGCTTTGTATATTTTGAAGAGAAGCCATCTGCTGAAGATGAAAACAACGTGAAGGATGCGATTACTGCGTTACTTGAAGATACCGTAGAGTATTCTGAAAGCAACGACACCTACGATACCATCCCAGGTTTTAGAAACACCAAGGACATGGTTGCCTTCTTGGACAGAAATTCAGATTCCAAATACGATACGTTGTTCCGTTCCAAATTGAATTTACCATCAGTAGTGGCAGATACTTTAATGGCATTGTCCGTTGGTGAAATTTTCGGACCCTACAAGGATGGTGATTTCTACAAGCTTTCCAGGATTATGGACAAAAAGGCGAATGGTTCCGTAAAAGCGAGCCATATCCTGATTTCATGGGAAGGAGCTGAAAGGGCAAATCCTGCTGTAACACGAACCAAGGAAGAAGCTGAGGCCAAAGCAGAAGAATTGTTGGTGGAAGCCAAAAAGGAAGGAGCCGTTTTCTCCACTTTGGCAAGGGATAACTCAGATGGTCCCTCTGCTCCCCGTGGCGGTGACCTAGGGTATTTTCAAGAAGGTGAAATGGCAGATGAGTTCAACGATTTTTGTTTCGGAAATCCAGTTGGAACCGTTGGATTGGTTGAAACCGCTTTTGGCTACCACATTGTTCGTGTGGATGATAAGCAAGACGTAGTAAAAGTGGCCACTCTATCCCGGGAAGTTGAGCCCTCAGAGGAAACCATCAACACCATTTTTACAAGTGCTACCAAGTTTGAAATGTCGACAACGGAGGATGAGCCAGAGAATTTTGGGGATATTGCCAAAGAAAGCAACTATACCGTTAGACCAGTAAATAAAATCAGTGAAATGGATGAAAACCTACCTGGTTTGGGCTCACAAAGAAGCATTGTGCAATGGGCTTTCAATGAAGAAACCAAAGTAGGTGATATAAGAAGGTTCAATGTGAACAATGGTTATGCTATTGTACAGTTGACCAAAAAATATAAAAAAGGAACCATGTCCGCCGAGGATGCTTCGGCTATTGCTCTTCCAGAAATCCGAAAGGAACGCAAAGCAGCGCAGATCATTGCAGCCAATAAAGGAAAGTCCATGGCGGATATTGCAACGGCCAGTGGTACAAGGGTTGAAACGGCTTCTGCACTCACAATTAAATCTCCAACATTACCCGGTGCTGGACGTGAGCCTTTGGTGGTGGGTACTGCTTTTGGTATGGAAAAGGACCAAACCTCCGATTTCATCACTGGTAATACAGGAGTTTTTGTGGTGAAGTTGATAGAGAAAACAGCTGCTCCCGATGTGGAAAATTACAGCACCTATGCCTCTGGGTTACGCACCAGTGCTGCAGCACGTGTAAATGGTTCAGTGTACAATGCCCTTAAGGACAAAGCTGAAATAGAGGATAACAGGGCAATATTTTATTAATGGCCGACTCTTTTACAATAAAAAAGCCCCATTTTGGGGCTTTTTTTATGGATTGTCGTTTTTAAAGCGGTTTCAAGAATCGTTGTTTTCGTTCCATTTCATTTTGTAGCGAATACCTGTGATTTTTCCATTTGCATCCACGGAAATTTCAAAACCCTGTTTGGTGCGGAAATAGGCATCCCGCAGGAAATACCATTTACCGTCCTTGAAAAAAAACTCACGTTTGTCGGGTTTCCAATCCTCAACGGGATAAATATGGTCCAGCATGGTCTCAAAAAGGGGGGCGGTATTTTCATTCAATAAAAAATCACTACGGATATAGCTCAGCAATTCGGGAAGTTCGGTATCGGATTTTATGCGTTCAAATGATTTAACTTGGGTGCCATTGTCGATAACGATGAACATCACCGAACGTTTCTCTTTTTCACCGTAAAGATGGTTTATGTCCTTTTTTATGTAGTACACCTTGAATTGGAGAATTTGTGAAATGGCATCGGATTGGATTTCCTCAAAGTTGGTCTCGCAGCTGGCATTCACAAATTGATCCAATCGATGGTGAACATCATTTACTTGGGCTGGCGCTGTTGAAATGCAAAATGCCCAGATGGCAATACTTCCAAGCTTAACCAAAGTGCTGTAGGTATTTTCCATGGTTTCTTTTTGTTTGGTGGTATATCAAACATAGAAGAATTGTATTGGGAAATATGGGGTCAATTGACGGATGGGGGGTTTGGGTTTATATATTAAGAAATTTTGTTCTTTTCCCAAAAGCTGCCGCTCCTAAATTGTCAGATAAGTCTATCTATTTTATATTGTTTAATAGGTGTGAAACCAATTTGATAATGTCTTCATCTTTTTTTAAATCTATTCTATTTTTTTTCATGAAGTTTTTTATTTCATCTCGCTGACCTTTAAACATTTCCATAAAAGCTTTCTTGGTTGGTATAAATGAATTGCTCATTACTTTTCCTCGATATAAATAATACTTCTGTGTTAGTTCATAGCTATCATTTTCAATAGTTCCCTTCATTACATTTGCTCTTCCTTTCTTGATATAGCAATTATAATCTCTAAGCAAGAAATCGTCATTTTTTCGATAAAGTATTTCATAAAAAGAACTGTTCGCGAGCTTACAAAATTTGCGATTTTCTATTGTTAAAGAATCGATTTTGTTTTTTTCCAAAATAAGTGAAGAATCCTTTCCTATAAGGATTACAATATCTTTATTGAGAGCATCTATGTTCAACCTATTTGCTGTGTAGGTTTTTTTGGATGTATAAATTTTCCCAGATGTGTTGGTTTTATTGAACACATAACGATTTCCCTCGATGTTGCTTTTGTTAGCCGAAATCGTGTTGACACTACTGGAAATTATTGTGTTGTAATTGTACATTTGTCCAGACCTCAGGCTAGAATCATTTTTTTGACTATGTAGGTAAGGTGTGGAGATTAAAATAAATAAAATTGGCAAAGTTTTCATGTTGTTTATTTCAATATTGGTATTGTTCGTTTAAATATGTAAGCAACTTTGGTTTAAAAAGAAAAATTCCAGAATCCTTTCTTTGATTCTGGAATTTTCTTGGAATTAATATCTCTTTAACAGTTTTGGGAAATCATATCAATTACCCTCACCCACAATATCCCAAAATACTCTTGAGCTCTTCAAGTCACCTCCCATGGCCTTGCTTGCGGCTTCATAATTTTCGCTGTTGACATCACCGTCATCATTGCCGTATAGGTATCTTCGAGGAACAGCTTCGCCAGAAATTTCTGGCCTTATAAATGTATTTGGATAGTCCAATAATCTCCAAGACGACCAAGCTTCAAAACCTCTACCATATAATGCAATGTATTTTTGTATGCCAATAGATTTTTTCCAATTCCCCCCATCATAGGCAACACTGGCTTGAGCAACATAAGCGTCTGCATCTTCTTGAGACCCCCCCCAATATATAATTGATGCAATTATCCCTTCGATATAATGGGATTCGGCATTTCCAGGAATAAGGCCTCTTTCAATAGCTTCTGCCAGCAAAAACTGAACTTCATCATAACTTAAAATAACACCTTCCAAATCAGGAGTATGCCATAGATCACCAATATGGGTAAAATCGGTATATGAGCTACCCGTTCCATAAATCCCGCCTTCGTACCCATCTTCTAAATTATCGGCCATAAAAACTTTAGCACGTGGATCATTCAAAGGATTAATGATGTCAACAAAAGTATTTGCCATTACAAAATCATTACGCCCTGATTGCACTAAACTAGTCCAAATGGGATTGGTGTTTGGGGGTGTTGACTCAAACGGAAAAGAGGCATTATCATCATTTGAGGTGAATACTCCTGAAGAAATTGCTTCTGTAGCCAATTGCTTTGCCTTGGTATTGTCCGCATCGGATATCCTAACGGCCATCTTTAGTTTCAAGGAATTTGCAAATTTCTTCCACTGGGCAGTAGATCCATTATAAATTAAATCGGCAGAGCCGAATGAATCTGAATCTGAATTGAGCATTTGTATGGCTTTATCCAAACGAATAAATAAATCATTATAGATTTCAGCATCGTCATCATAGACCGGCGTTAGGTTATCTATGCCTTGAAGGGCTTCACTATAAGGGATATTCCCATAAGTGTCTACCAAAACATGCCAAGTATAAATTTGTAAAACCTCCAACACACCTGATTGTGCTGTTTTAAGGTTTTGATCCAACAAAGTGTCCTCGTCTATAAGACGTTGAGCTTCCTTAAGGTCATTTAGTATATCGCGGTATAGATATAGAAAGAAATTGCCACCAATGTCCCTACCTCTTATATCATAATTCACTTCATCGGTATATTGGGTCTCATTCCAGTACTGTGCAAATAATTTGAATATGTTGTAGTTTACACTGGTACTTGTCATTCTTGTGAACAAGTCCTTTTCAGCACTGGTTAAAAGAAAACCTGCAGGAATTTTACTAGGGTTTTTTTCGTCAACATTCCATTCGTCGAAATCTTGACAACCGAATACTAGACCTATTACTAAGATTATATAGATTATTTTTTTCATTTCTTTTTTTTTAAAATTCTAACTTCACACTAAACCCGTAATCTTGTGTAGATGGATAGGCACCGGATTGATAACCTTGTATGTTTCCGGAACTCAATCCGGCTTCAGGGTCACTATAAGGTAGATTTTTGTGGATTATCCATAAGTTTCTACCTGTAGCTGAAAGGGTTACACCTTTAAAAAAACTATGAGCTAATAGTTTGTCGGGGATTGAATATGATAAAGCCACTTCTCTGAGTTTTATGAAACTGGCATCGTATACATGCAAAGCGTGGGGTGCTTTACCATAACCAAGAGTGTGGGCAAAGTAATCCATTCTTGCCCTAATGGTATTTGGAGTTCCGTCTTCCTGTACTCCTTCCAACAATATCCCACCACTATCGTTTCCATCTGTTAGTGGAGAACGTTTGGGGTTGCCAAGTTCATTTAAACCAGCAGTCTCTGGATATAATCCGGTTGCCATACCGTACCAAGTGTCCAGAGAAAATACTTTACCGCCTTGTTGAGCATCAATCAAGAAACTCAAAGCAAGGTTTTTATAGGTAAAGGTGTTTTTAACCCCTCCTTTCCAATCAGGTTGGAAAGTGCCTAAATTTTCATTCTGACTTTCGGTTTTCATGTAATTACCGTTCTCATCAATTACACGTTTCCCGTTCAAGTAGACAAAGTCAGAACCATAAAGTGTTCCAAAAGGTTCCCCCACTACAGCATTAATGGATAGACCAGATTGAACACTTGCCAACTGTAAAGCAGGTAATCCTTGAGGAAGCGATAAAACCTTATTTTTATTTTGCCCCCAACTTACATTTATATTCCACGCAAAATCTTTAGATTTTAAAGGAGTTGCCCAAAGCGCAACTTCAATACCTTTATTTTCCATTTCGCCGGTATTTATCCATTGTCCTGAGAATCCAATGGCTGGTGTTACTGAAATATTGTTCAGAAGATCATACGATCTTTTGTCATATAATGACAAATCAAATCCAAGCCTCTTGTCGATAAATGTCATTTCAAGACCTATCTCTTTCTCTTCTGAGCTTTCGTTTGATAGATTTGAATTGTTATTGGTCGATGGTAATGAGCCGGAACCCTGTCCTCCTACAGGTGTATTTAAATTATAGGTATTAAAAAGGGTAAGAGGTCGGGCAGAATTCCCTGTTTTGGCATAACCAATTCGAAGTTTGCCAAATGGTATAAAATTGGCTTTAATTAATTCTGAAAAAACAAAACTTCCTGATATTCCATAGTAGTCGTAACTATTATTTTCTGTTGGAAGCGTTGATGAAACATCATACCTGTAAGATCCCTCGGCGAATAAGAAACTGTCATATCCCAAAGAAGCATTTGCATAGTATCCATCAACACCCATTAAATATTCATATTGGTTAGGGGCGTTTATTGCATTTGTCGAATTGCTCAGCGCAAAAAGCCTATCCACATTCAAACCGCCATTGGTTGAAGCGAAAAGGGTAGCATATTTTTGACGCATTATGTTGGCCCCTAGGGTGCCTCTCAGATTGAGTTTTTCGCTTATATTCTTATCAAAATTTAACATTAAATCATAATTGATCTCATTAAAATTCTCATAGAATATGGTGTATTGAGCAACCGAAGTACTATGATTGTTGATGCGCTCTTCTTGGTTTCCTGAGTAATTATCCAATGATACCCTGCCAAAAATATCCAACCAATCAGTTATTTGATAGTTTAAGGAAGCATTACCATACACACGGTTTCTTACGTCAGTTTCGTAGTTCTCATAACGCATCCAATATACGTTATCGTGATATATAGGATGTAGATCTTGATTGATATATGAAGTGTTCCAAGTGATGTTGTCATGGGTTGCAAAATAGGCTTCTTTCTGTTCTTGAACATCCACGTTGGTCTGCCACCATTGTCTAGATGTCTGCATGAAATTTTGGGAATCATACCCGGTACCATACCTGCCTCTACCCCTAGTCTTGACGAAAGTGACCTTCGAAGAGGCGGTTAACTTTTCAGTCAGGTTTTGACTGCCATAAAAGTCAAAATTGTCTCTTTTAATTTTACTGTTTGGCATTATGCCTTTTTGATCTAACTTGGTATAGCCAATTTTAAACTGGCCCTTCTCACTTCCTCCATCTAAAGAAATACTATTAAATAATGTCGTGCCAGTTTCAAAAACAGATTCCGGACCATTCTCAGCGGCGACCCAAGGGGTTGCTTTACCATAGGTGTCAACAAGTTGGGGGTAAAATGAATTCCATTGATGTACCAAAAGATTTTGATCAAAAGGAACGATACCAAATGACCCATCCCAATCTGCCAGAGCATAGGCCTCATCAACACCATCATTATTTTGATCTTCAAAATAAAATCCTCCGGGGTGCCATCCATCAAAATAACCTGCCCCATATTCTTTTTGGTACTTAGCAAAAGTATCAGGATTGTACTTGTTGAACATTGTTGAGGAATTTATGGTAACCCCTATTCCTTTATTTCTTTTGCCCTTTTTAGTGGTAATAACTATTACTCCGTTAGATGCTCTAAATCCATACAATGCTGTTGCGGCACCTCCCTTAAGGACGTTTATGGATTCAATGTCCTCGGGGTTTATATCGGTAGCTGCGTTTCCATAATCGTATCCACCCCCTCCTGTGACTTGATTCGAACCATTATTGTTAATATTGCTAATCGGTACACCATCGACCACAAACAAAGCTTGATTACTATTGTTGATTGATGAATATCCTCGAATTATTACATTTGAGGACCCTCCCATAGTACCACTACTTTTAATATCAATACCAGCAACTTTTCCAGATAATGAGTTGACAAAGTTTGTTGTTTTAACCGTGCTCACTTCATCACCTTGCACTTCTTGTGTTGCATAACCCAGGGATTTTTTCTCTCGTGCGATACCCAAAGCTGTCACCACAACTTCCTCAAGAGCCTGGGCATCTTCCTCCATTCCCACATTAATGGTGTTGGTGGCCCCAATAGTGCGCTCCACCGTTTTTTGGCCGATGTAACTGAATCTTAATACTTCGCCTTGATTGGCGGTAATCGCATACTTTCCATCAAAATCGGTCTGGGTTCCATTTGTGGTTCCAACCACCAAAACGGAGACCCCTGGTAGCGGCAATCCATCTTGGTCGGTTACCGTACCCGAGACCTGTTTTTGCTGTGCCAATGCCGATGTAAAGCCATAGATGAACAGCAAAAGCACCATCCAATAATTTTTCGTTTTCATAAAAAAGATTTAAGAGTTAGTTATTGCATCCAGACAAGGCAGGGGGTAAATCTTGATTTTGTAGGCTAATTCAAAAAATTTCTTCCAAAACAATGAAAACTAAAAACTTTAGGGAAGAGTAAGATTTAGGGCCCCCACCTTGTGGATAGCGCAACAAAAAAAGGAAAAGAATATACGGATGTTGTAAAGGCTTAAGAACCTTTACAATGGTAAACGATTAAAAACGGTTAATTACTTTCTATAAAGTATTGCAGTTTAATTTTGTAGATTAATTAGAAGCCCTAAATGGTAGGATTTTAATTATTATCTTTTGTCTTCTATGTTATTGAGCCGCGCCGATGAAAGTTAAGATTTTGGAGATTTCAATTTCTTTTCATTGATTTTTTCAGGGAGGAGTCCGTATTTGTAGCTACTCATTTCAGATTCTGTGTTTTTTTCTTACCACATCACATTCGCTAATTATACCAATCGTTGGTGAGCATCATTTACTTAGGTTTCTGACATGGAAAGGTAGATTGCTTTATGACAACGCTACCAAGTTTAATGGATTTGTTATGGTATTTTTCATGAATGTTTTTTGGTGGTATATTAAACTTAGAAGAATTAGATTGGGAAATAGGGGGTCAATTGGTGGATGGGGGTTGGGTCGGTGAATACTAGTTTTATAAGCAAGTAAAAGGTTAAATATTAAAAACACACAGATTTTGACTTTTTGATTTGGATATTGTTACTTCAATTAGAAGATATAAATTAAATGCTAAAAAGGGTAAATTAAAAAGGTCGCTTTTAAGCGACCTTTTCTCTTTGTTTAATCGTTACTCTGTTAGTAAACTAAATCAATCTTTCTCCAATCGTTCGATCCCGATGCTGTTCCGGGTTCTCCAGCGGTGGCTGGGCCTCCAAAAGTGTAGATTTCATCTTGGGATATTTCTAATTCTGAGGCAGGGACTGGATACATTGTCGGCGATCCCGCTTGAAGCATATCGTGTCTTCTCATGAACCACCATTCAACACAGATTCCGGAGGCAAGATCCAACTCAATGGAAACTTCATATAGCAAGGCGTTTAAAATGTTTGGTCCTGCTACAGTAGTGTCCAGATTACCAACTGTTTTCCTGGGAGAAGCATCCAAGGCAGCGACAGCAGCGGCGAAATTACCCAATCGATAGTAACATTCAGCCCTGATGTAGTCCATTTCCGCGGCTGACATGATATTGGTTGGAATTCCGCTTTGATTTTGGTCATTGTCATTGAAGAACTTTTTGGTGCGATAGCTGGAAAAAAGGTATCGGCCTCTCGAAGCTCTTAAAAATCCAAAATTTTCTCCAACGTATTCATAGTATTCTTCAAATCTGGGGTCACCGTTACTAATCGCCGGATCCAAAATAATGGCCTCGTCTGTTGGGTAATCAGTAGGGTAGGTAGGATCAACAAGATGTGGTATTTTTTGATCGGTAGGCATGTAACCAGCACCGTCGCCAAGAGCAAAAATTGACCAATCTTGCAAATTGTTGAAAAAAACAGATTCTGTTGCAGCTGGACTAAAATTTTCAGAAATGCCATTATTGGCATAATTAAGGATTATATTGTAGTCTAGTGATTGTGCTTCACTATCTGTCCTTGGTAGCCCAATTGATAATCGAGCCAAATAGCTGTTAGCCAATTGTACGAAGTATGCTGCATCCAAAATTTGCCCACCAGGATACACTTGGTATTCAAAACTTGAAAGCTGATTAGCCAATTGAATTGCTTTTTCAATATTGATAACGGCAGCATTAAAGACTTCTTGATAAGTAGAAAACTGTAAAGCATTTGGATCGGTATCAGGATTGACAATATATGCTTTATCATATATCAGTGCTAAATAACCCTGTGCTATGCCCTTATCAAAGTATGCGGCGGCCAACTCTTGGTTGGTCAAGTCACTTTCACCAACTATAACTTGTCCTCCTTGGTTTTCTATATTGTCTATTACAATATTCGCATTGTTGATAACTGAATTAAATGCATTCCAAGGTCCAGCTGCTTGGGATGCCAGATCGTCATTGGATGTAGAGTTGATTATTTGTCTTCTTGGTTGATCACAGAAACTCCAAAAGCCACTGAAAGCATTGGTTGTTGAGAATTGATCGGCTAAACCCCGAAAAAAAACACCTTGGAATCCAATTTGATTTGAAAACAATGCAGAGTGATTGGAAATATTGAAATTTTGAAAATCGTTTGCATTGGCCAATACTCTTTTAGCGTCTGCCTGATTGGTATTGACGATATTAAATTCTTCTTGTGAGCATGATAATCCTATCAATGCAATCACCGTGATGATTATTTTTTTCATGCTTATGTTTTTAAAATGTTATCTGAATGGACATGGCGTAGGTTCTAAAGTTGGGGAATGAAAATTCATCCAATCTGAAAATTGGACTTCCACTTAATGCAACTTCTGGATCATACCCAGAGTAATCAGTCCAAGTGTATAGATTCCTGCCTGAAAGGGTAAACTGAATATTGTCAATGGGTATTTTTGGCCCAAAATTCTGTTTATCAAGCGTATAAGTCAATGAAACTTCTCGAAGCTTTGTGAAACTTGCATCTTCAACAAAATAGTCGATTGGTGCTGCACCATTATAAATTGTGGAACTTGCGTTGGCATAAGATGATTGTTGTCCGGCGGCCCCAAATACATCCAAATCCGCATGTCTGTCATTAAAATAAAGGAACTGACGGGTATAGTTATAAACATCTCCTCCCATTTGCATATCAATTAGAGTATATAACCTCAAATTTTTATAGGTGAAAGTATTCCTTATTCCCATGATGTAATCTGGATTTGTATCCCCAATTAAGTCTACTGCCAGTTGATTGGTATCAGGATCCCATTTTCTAATTGCCTGTTCACCTCCTGCATTCACAAGACCGGATTGTCCTTCATTGGCAGTAACTATGACATGTCCAAATTCATTGACGGAGAAATCAGATAAGGGTAAGTTTAAACCTTCATTGATTACCAACCCATTTTCAACAGTTAGTTCGTCCAGCGATTTGACCAACTGATTACCAAACATAGCACCATAAGGTTGACCTGGCTCTACTCTAAATACATTTACTGCAGGATCTGCATCCAACTGTGTGTCACTGCCTGAAGCTGCAAAGCCTTGGATTACCCTATTAAAAGGCGCTACATTTCCCAAACTTTCAACGGTATTCTCAACAGTTGCAAATGTTACTCCAATATCCCAGCTTACATTTGCAGTTTTGATTAGAGTTCCACTAAATGATGCTTCCCATGCATTATAAGCGGTTTCAGCAACATTTTGAACTTGAAACGCACCCGGAACGGCTCCGGATAAAGGAACGGTTAACAGTGCATCCTCGGTTTTTGAATTTGCATATGTCAAACTAAAAAGATAATTGTTTAAAAATCCAATATCTGTTCCGACTTCCAATTCACTTATTGTTGGTGACTGCAAATCTGGATTCCCAATTTGAAGTGGTGTAATTCCAGTTTGACTTACGTTAAATGTTTCGAAAATATCACCAAAACCAGGTCTAAGACCAGCTGTACCGTAGGATCCTCGAAATTTCAATTCGTCTAGCCAATCCACTTTAAGGTCTTCACCCAAACGATATGCTAACGATCCTCTCCAAAATATTTGATCCCTATTGTCCTCACCGAACAAAGAGCTTCTATCTTGTCTTACAAAGCCTCCCAAAATCAACTTTTCTTTCCAATCAAAGTCAGCTGTAAGAAAAACATTTTGGGTTTTTTCTCGAAAGGATCCCGAGCCTACCGCAATGTTTTCTGTTCCTTGTTGAAGGTTATTTACTCCTTCTGTTAAAAAATTGGAACTTTGAGCCCTTTTAAATGATGATTTAACATCTTCAAATAGGTAACGCAAAGAGCTTTTAAAATTAAAATCCCCGAAGGAGGTATTGAAATTGAGCTGTGCGTATGAATTATTTCGTACGTAATCACTATCAAGATCAAAAATGAAACCATTGTCGGTATTGGCATTAAATTGAGAACCTGACACATAACCCTTGGGAAAGAAGTTTACAAATCTATTTCTACCCCTATCAGTTGATATTTGGGTTTCAAATATAAGATTGTCCGTGATGCTATATTTTCCAGTTGCTGAAGATATCATTCTAGTGTTAATATTGTCAAATTTTTGGTTTTTAACAACATAAAGAGGGTTTTGATATTCGTTAATAAACCCGTTTCCATCGAAGAAAGGGATATATTTTCCATTCTCATCCTTTTGGTCTAGACGTATTGTGGGATCTGCAGTTAGCAAATTAAAAAATACGTTATCGCCTTGTCCTTGTTGAGTTACCTCACCACCTGTTTGTCGAACTAAATAATTGGAAAGCTCCAACTTAAACTTTTTCGTTAGATTCAAGTCCAAGTTCAATCGTGCATTCTGCCTTTTGTATGCTTTAACTCCTTTAAGGATTCCTTTGACTTCAGTTTGTTCTGCTGACACAAAGTAATTGACCTTGTCTTTATTCTGAGATACACTTATGCCAGTTTGGCTATAGGGTTGGGAGGTAATAAACTCCTCAACGTTATTTATTAATGTTCCGGGCCATGGATTGTCAAAAATTCCATCTGGATCTGCTACAATAGCACCATTTGTTAAATCAAATTCACCATCTTCAGTAAGTAATCGGTCATGATTTTTTGCCAAGGGATAATTATTCTGTGTTTCGGAAAACCCATTTTCAAATCTTATTTTAACTTGGGGCTTATCTGTTTTGCCTCTTTTTGTAATGATTTGAATAACGCCATTTCCGGCCAATGAACCATATAGAGATGATGCAGCGGCACCTTTAACAACTTCAATGGAAGCAATGTCCTGAGTGCTAATTTGATTTAAATTTCCTTGTGTTATTATTCCATCAACTATAATCAATGGATTCGTATTGCCTTCAATTGCACTCGCTCCTCTCAGTATTACTGCTGATTGTCGTAATGGATTTCCACCACCTTGCACAATTTGCGCTCCTGCAACTTTACCAATAAGAGCTGAGGCAGCATCAGGTGTTGGAACTGTTTGAACCCCTGATGGATTGATAGTCTCAACTTTAAAGGCTAACTTTTTTTGAGATGTTCCTTGTGCTACTCCAGTTAGAATAACTTCCTCAAGCGCCTGGGCATCTTCCTCCATTCCCACATTAATGGTATTGGAGGTCCCGATGGTGCGCTCCACCGTTTTTTGACCGATGTAGCTGAATCGCAGCACTTCACCCTGATTAGCGGTTATCGCATACTTTCCATCAAAATCGGTTTGGGTCCCTTGGGTTGTCCCGACCACCAATACCGAGACCCCTGGTAGCGGCAATCCATCTTGATCGGTTACGGTACCGGAGATTTGTTTTTGTTGTGCCAGTGCCGCTGTAAAGCCACAAATGAACAGCATGAGCACCATCCAATAATTTTTCGCTTTCATAAAAAAGATTTAAGAGTTAGTTAATGCATCCAGGCAAGGCAGGGGGTAAATCTTGATTTTGTAGGCTAATTCAAAAAAATTCTTCCGAAACAATGAAAACTAAAAACTTTAGGGAAGAGTAAGATTTAGGGTCCCTACCTTGTGGATCGCGCAACAAAAAAAGGAAAAGAAAATACCGACAGTGTAAGGGCTTAAGAACCTTTACATATTTGCCGACGAGAGTTAACATTTACTGTTAGTCATCATATTTGCTCTGTTAGTCAAATTGGTCTAGCGATATTTAAGTGATCTAGTGAAATGCTGGAACTAAGGACTAAACAATCAATAAACAGGTATAGTGGACCCAATCTTGGTATTCGGAAATGAACCCATGAGGATGTTGGCATTAGAGTAGATGGGATAGGGAAATATTTTTTAGGCCACTTTAAACATGTATTCCGTGGGGGTGGAACCGGTCACTTTTTTAAAGGCCTTGTAAAAGGAAACCCTATTGTTGAAACCGCATTGGTAGGCGATGTCCGAAATGGATTCCGATGAGTCCTCAAAGCCCGAGACTAATTTATTTTTTGCGGCCTCTATCCGATACGAATTAATGAAATCGTAAAAGCTTGCATTGAAATTTTCGTTGATAACCTGAGAGGCATGGTGGCGTGAAATATCCAACAAATCAGCAATATCGTCCAAGCGAAGCTCATGGTTCAGATAAAGTTTTTGGGTTTGCATCAAATATTCCAACTTTGATTTGAGTTCAGATGAGAAGGTTGGGGACAGGCCCGTTTTTTCATATTTACTTCGGTTCCTTCCCTCCGAAGCCGTATCAATCTTCTCTTTACCGGAAAAATGAGGGTACTTCAGCAACAAATAAATAATAATCCCATAAAGCGTCAATGGTACTAAAAGGGCATATACCAATAATTGATTGAAGCTGTCGGTACTACTGGACCAACTATAAAAGGTCAAAAATGCAGTGTACAAAAAGAGGAACGAGAAAAGTAACAGTAATTTTTTGCCAAAAAAATCCATCCTGTTCCTCAAGAACAATTGAGTGTTTTCCCAGAGTGACATAGCTATCAATTTTGTCTTCTGGTAGTAAAGTGCAAAAAACTATCCTTGTAAGTAACACTCAATTGACGAACACCCTATTTGGGTTTATGGATGGACTTAATTACTTTGCCAGAACAGTAGAAAGGTGCTATAGTGCCATTTTAGGATAGGATATGATTGTTGTATACCCTTTTTGTTTAAAATAATCCATTGATTTGGAATCACCGGTAACCAAAACAAAATCGCCTCCCCACGCCCCTAAACTTTTAATAACGCCCGGATAATCCGAAAATCGTAATTGCTTTATGGGGGCAACTTCCAAAATGCCAGCAAGCAGTGCCTCGTGTGCCTCCATTAATAATTCAAACTCAGCCAAAGACCGGGCTGAAATCATTTTTTTGGTCAATGTTGAGATTTCGGAGACCAATACGGATTTATCAAATGCTTTTTCTCTGTAGTTGGCGATGGCCTGTTTACTACTTTGTTTTTGGTTGAGGTGCACGAAAAATAAATTGTCCTTAAAATCTGGGCCGAAATCCACTTCCGTAACATGTGGCTCCCCATTTTTCAATTGATAGGTGATAGGCGAATTGTGTTGCGCACAAGCAATATCATACCCACTGCCCCCAAAGGCATTTGCCAACAAGTCATAAGCATCGGCCCGTGCCCATTGTGCCAAATTGTTGATCAAGGTGGAAGAAGTGCCCAATCCCCAGGATCTTGGAAAACTTAGATGGGTCTCCACGTGAAAAGCATCACCATCAGAAAGGAACAACGGATTTTGTGCTCTGGCCTCTGTTAGTAATTTGATCAAGGTATTGCAAATGACCTCATCCGATGTGGTTTTGATGCTGAAGTCTTTCATGTTGATTTCCGCCGAAAACCATTCCTTTTGGTTCTCATCAAAACTGTGCCACAGCAACAAGTTGCCATCAATGGGTTTTGCCTTTAATGATTGACCATAACTGGTCGGAATGGCCAAACCCAAAGCGCCATCCAATATGGCGTACTCCCCAGACAACAGCAATTTGCCGTTACTATAAAACTCCTTTTGCATCATTTGGCCCTGATTTTTTCCATGGCTTCCTTTACCGAGGCATTGGAAACCGTGTTGTGTTTAAAATAATCCACCATTTGTGCTTTCTCCTCTTCCGTAGCGCCCATTTGGTTGAGCATATTCAACAAATGCATCTTCATATGCCCTTTTTGGATGCCCGTGGTAACCAAACTCTTTATAGCGGCAAAGTTTTGGGCCAACCCTGCTACGGCAACAATTCGCATCAATTCCTTTGCCGATGGATGCTGTAGTATCTCCAAGGCTAATTTTACGAGTGGGTGAAGAGTGGTGAGTCCTCCCACCGTTCCCAGTGCCAAGGGAATTTCGATCCAAAATTTGAATCGATCTCCTTCAATTGCCGCATGGGTAAGGCTGGAATACTGTCCATTTTTGGCAGCATAGGCATGTATGCCTGCTTCCACGGCCCTAAAATCGTTCCCTGTGGCCAATACCACGGCATCAATGCCGTTCATAATACCTTTGTTATGGGTTACCGCACGAAACGGTTCCACATTTGCAATGTCCACGGCCCGCACAAATTTTTCCGCAAATTCCCGTGCCGCCATATCGTTGTCGCCCAATTCGGAAATGGGACAACTTACCTCTGCTTTAACCAAGCAATTGGGCACATAGTTGGAGAGTATGCTCATGACTACCTCCAGGTTTCGTTCCTCTTCGGTGAAATTTGGGTAGATGCTGGCTTCTTCCTTCAACGTGGTGGCAAACTGCTCCAAACAAGAGTTGATAAAGTTGGCCCCCATGGCATCCAAGGTCTCGAATGTGCAGTGCAACTGGAAATAGCCCTCAATTTTATCTGACCAATCCCGAAGTTCAATGGCATTTATTCCCCCACCGCGTTTTTCCATGTTTTCGGTGATCGCGGACACACTTTTAAGGAGTTCGGCATGTATCTCGTTGAAAAAGGCCGAAAGTGTTTTGGAATCCCCTTTAAAGATAAAATGGACCTGACCCACTTTTTCGGTCCCCAATATTTCCGTTTTAAAGCCCCCTCGTGTCAACCAAAATTTAGCGGCTTTGCTGGCCGCCGCTACCACCGAACTTTCTTCGATGGCCATCGGAATGGTGCGCAGTTCCCCATCAATCAAAAAATTGGGGGCCACCGCAAAGGGCAGGTAATAGTTGGACAGCGTGTTCTCAATAAATTCATCGTGCAGTTTTTGTACCGCTTCATCCGCGTTCCAATAGCGTTCCAGTAGCTGCTTGGTGGCCTTGGCATCTTTGGTGCAATTGTTTGCGATCCAATCTATTTTCTGTGCTTTGGAAAGTTTGGAAAATCCCTCAACAGGAGCGTTCATAGTGTTCGGTTAAAGATTTCAAATATACGGATATTGGTACTTTGATGCATGTTGCCCTACATCTCGAAAGCAAATAGGAGCTTTCCAGGTCCACTTATTGTTGCAAATGCAACAGTAAAATTTATTTTTCCGATAAATATTAGTAAACTTGGGAGTTTTAAATCAATTTTTGACTACATGAAAAAACAGGTTTTCCTATTCCTTTCCTTAGTAGGTTTTTTAGCAATCGGTACGGCACAGCAAAAGCAGATCACCCTCGAAGAAATATGGGGGGGAGCCTTCAGGACCGAATATATGGATGTGCTTAGATCTATGAACAATGGTAAGCAGTACACCGTTCTCAACTTCAGTCGTTCGCCCCGGTCCAGCAGCTTGGACAAGTATGATTACAAGACCTTGGAAAAAGTGGAGACCTTGGTGGCCTCAGGAGGCGATATACCTTTCTTTTCCTCTTATTCGTTCAGTGATGATGAATCCCAAATCTTGCTCGCCACCGAAGTGGAGCCCATTTTTAGAAGGTCGCGGTTGGGCATTTATTATGTGTACGATTTGGCCAGTAAGGAGCTGGTGAAAATTGCAGAGACCAAAATACAGGAACCGACCCTTTCCCCTGATGGATCTAAAGTGGCCTATGTTTTGGACAATAACATTTATGTGATGGAACTGGCGAACAGGACCACCAAACAGATCACTACCGATGGAAGCAAGGGAACCATCATTAATGGAGTAACCGATTGGGTGTACGAAGAAGAGTTTGGCTTTGTGCGGGCCTTTGAATGGAACAGCGACGGCACCAAAATTGCCTTTTTGCGGTTTGATGAAACCAATGTGCCCCATTTTTCCATGGATATGTTTGGTACGGGATTGTATCCCTATCAACACGAATTTAAATATCCTAAGGCGGGAGAGGACAATTCTTTGGTAACATTGCACTTATACGATGTGGCTTCAGGGAATACATCCAATGTTGATTTGAACAACCCCTATTATATTCCCAGGATCAAATGGATGAATAATCCGAATCATTTGAGCGTGCAGACCTTGAACCGCCATCAAAACGATTTGAAGCTTTGGTCGGTTGATGCGAGCAGCAACTCCGTATCCTTGTTGTTGGAAGAAACGGATGACGCCTATGTGGATGTGGATGACGACTTGACCTTTTTGGCGGATGACAGTTTTATCTGGACCAGCGAAGGTGATGGCTACAACCACCTCTATCTATATGGTAAGGATGGAAAATTGAAAAACCAGATTACCCAAGGACCCTGGGAAGTGACCCGGTATTATGGGTACGACAAAAAGAATAATCGGATCTACTACCAATCGGTGGAAAACGGTTCCATCAACCGCGATGTGTACAGTATTGCCACCAATGGTAAGAAAAAGAAACGGTTGACTTCCAAGGAAGGCACCAATTCGGCATCGTTTAGTACGGATTACACCTATTTCATCAATACGTTTTCCAGTGCAACCACTCCTTATGAGTTTACCTTGCATACCGCCTCGGATGGAAAATTGGTAAAAAAGATCAAGGACAATGCAGCCTTGTCCACCAAATTGGAAGGTTACGAATTTGCACCCAAGGAGTTTTCCACCATCAACATCAATGGCTATGATCTGAACATGTACATGATCAAGCCGGTAGATTTTGATCCCAATAAAAAGTACCCCTTGTTCATGTTCCAATACAGTGGACCCGGCTCACAATCGGTTTCCAACAGTTGGATGGGCAGCCGTGATTATTGGCACCAGGTTTTGGCATCCGAAGGCTACATTGTAGTTTGTGTGGATGGCCGGGGAACTGGTTTAAAGGGACGTGATTTTAAAAAACTGACACAAAAAGAATTGGGCAAGTATGAAGTGGAAGACCAGATTGCCGCCGCCAAAAAGTTGAGCGAACTGCCCTATATCGATGAGGAAAGAACTGGTATTTGGGGATGGAGCTATGGTGGATTCATGTCCACGAACTGTATTTTGAAGGGCAATGATGTGTTTGAGATGGCCATTGCCGTGGCACCGGTAACCTCATGGCGTTTTTACGATACCATTTACACGGAGCGATATATGGAAACCCCGCAAGAAAATCCAACAGGGTATGATGACAATTCACCTTTGAACTACCCAGAATTATTGAAGGGTAAGTACTTGCTGGTGCACGGTTCGGGAGATGATAACGTACATGTACAGAACACCATGCGCATGATCGAAGCTTTGGTGCAGGCCAACAAACAGTTCGATTGGGCCATTTACCCAGATAAGAACCATGGTATTTATGGGGGCAACACCAGTTTGCACCTCTTTACCAAGTTGACCAACTTCGTTAAGGAAAATCTATAACCAACTAACTCAAAAGATATGTCAGAATTATCTAAGCCAGCTAGCGAACAGCAACTATTTGGGCATCCCAAGGGATTGTTCTATCTCTTTTTCGCGGAGCTATGGGAGCGTTTCAGTTTTTATGGAATGCGAGCCCTTCTCACGCTTTATATGGTCAATGTTATTTTTGAAGCATTGCTTGAAAGGGATTATGCCACGGCAGCCGTTTACTCTTCCTATGGCTCTTTGGTCTATGCATCTACGGTGATAGGTGGTCGAATATCTGATAGTATTTTGGGCATGCGGAATTCCATTTTCTTAGGAGGTATTTTAATGTCCCTCGGGCATTTTGTGCTCGCCATAGAAAATCATATTACCTTTTTTATAGCCCTTTCCCTGATCATAGCGGGTAATGGTTTCTTTAAACCCAACATTTCCACGTTTGTGGGGTCACTTTATAAGGAAGGAGACCCGCGGAAGGATTCAGGATTCACTATTTTTTATATGGGTATCAACATTGGGGGCTGGGTAGCACCCTTGCTTTGTGGATTCTTGGCCGCCAAATATGGTTGGCACTATGGATTCGGTTTGGCCGGAATCGGAATGCTTACCGGATTGTTGTTTTTTTGGAGTGGAATTAAAAAAGGAGTTTTTGGCGATAAGGGCCTACCACCCGATAATGGGAACATCAATAAAAGTGTAGCGGGCATAAAATTGGGGACATTGGTGCCCATTTTGGCTTTTGCATCGGTACCGGTAATTGCATACTTGTTGTCTGCATACCAACCGTTGGGAGAAGATGGCAGCTTTTTTGGTGATCAAAATATTGTGAATGTCATTTTCAAATTGATTGGGGTTTCCATTCTACTATATTTGGGCTACATCATGTACCAGGCAACACTTGAGGAACGTAAAAAATTGTTCGTTGCAGTTTTGATCACATTTTTCATGACGATTTTCTGGGGTTTCCATGAACTTTCCGGAAGTGTGATCACCTTGTTTGCTGCAAGAAACGTGGACTTGGATGGAATTATGTCCGCATCACAGACCAATTCCTTGAATTCCATGTGGATCATTATTTTGGCCATCCCGATTTCCATGCTATGGCAATGGCTTTCCAAGAAGAACCTAAACCCTAGAACGCCGTATAAATTTGGAATGGGATTGTTGTTTGCGGGTATTAGCTTTTATGTTTTGGCACTTAGTGGAGCCAGTGCCAATGATAATGGTTTTGTTCCCTTCACTTACCTTTTATTGATGTACTTTTTGTTATCTGTGGGTGAATTGTTCATGTCGCCTGTCGGCTTGTCCAAAATTACCGATCTCTCTCCACAGCGCATTGTTGCGTTCATGATGGGTGTCTGGTTTTTATCATCGGCCTTTGCTTTTCAAGTGGTTGGATTCATCGGAAAGCAGTTGGCCATCGAGAGCACCGATGCCAATGTTAATGGATTTGAAACCCTTTCAGTGTACACGGATGGGTTTATGTTGATCGCCAAATATTCGTTGGGAGCAGGATTACTGGTCATATTGGCCTCTCCATTGATCAAACGATTGATGGGTAATGTCCATTAATTTTTAGAATTCAAATTAAACACATAATATCCCTTTTCACCCGTATAGTGGAAAGGGATTTCTTTTTTGGCACACGTTTTTTTCCATCGTGCAATAAAGCTTTTGAAATTGCTGCCGTCCGCCAAAACCATTTTGGGTTGAATTGAATCCAGTAACCGCTCCAAATTGATCTTTGGGGAATGGGTAAGCAGCACATAATCCGTTTGCTTTTCCAAAGGAAACAAGCCAAGGCTGTCCACAACGAACAATCGTTTTTCTCCCAGTTGATAGGAATTTTTCAGGGGCCTTTGATTAATGTTTTGAATCCGTTCCGCAACGGCATAATCAATGGCAAGATTTCCCAAATTGGTGCTATCCGAAGTGAACACGTTCAGGGTGCTTCCTGTTTGGTGCAGAAGCACCGAATTTCTGGTTTTATGGGCCAATACCAGTTGTTCCTTTTGATGGGTCCCCACATTTTTCCAGATAACCCATCCCTGAAACAGGATGATTCCAACCAAGGGCACCATCATTTTTTTCAGGGTCGGCTTACTTAGGGAGTGTACCAAGGTGATGAAGATCACATAACCCAACACCAATTGGGTCGCATCGAACGGAATATCCCGTATCAAAAACCCTTCCTGTTGAGCCACCCAACCAATTACGGAGTTCATCGTATAGATGACCGTATTGTACGCTTTCACCAATAATTGGGGAAGCAAATCAAACAATGCCAATGCGATCACCAAGATGCCCGTCCCCAATATCACGCCCAAAAAAGGGATGACCAACAAATTGGAAACAAAGAACAAGGCCGGAAACTGATGGAAATAGAACAAACTTATGGGCAAGACACCCAATTGGGCGGCCACACTCACCGACAATAATTGCCAAATTTTTCGAACCAAGAGTGGCTCAGGGTACCAAAACCGTTGCAGTTTGGGATAGATCCAAACAATGGCGATCACAGCGGCATAGCTCATTTGAAAACCCACCTGGAATAGGAACAAGGGTTTGATCAAGAGGATGAACAACATCGATAGGGCAATAATGTTAAATGAATTGGTAGGACGATTGAGGTACAGGGCATAGGCCAAAAATGAAAACATGGTCACCGCCCGAACTATGGAAGGGGATAGTCCGGCGATAAAAGCATACATCCAAAGCAGTGCAACCACAAATACAAGCTTCAACGTTTTACCCTTGCGCATCCGTTCCAACGGGGACAATAAAAACTCCAAAAGCAGTAACAAGATGCCCACATGCAGACCTGAAACGGCCAAAATATGCACGGCACCTGCATTTTGGTAATTGGTATAGGTAGTTTCGGAAATATCGTCCCGCTGGCCCAAGAGCAAGGCTTGTATAACCCCTAATTCTTCTGGGCCGAAGGGCTGCTGTTTCAATTTGGAAATGATATGTTCCCTAAAGTTGTGGGCAACTCCCACAACAGTGCGCTTGGGATTGTTTTTGCTCCATAGCCTTTTGGGAGATGTTTTGATCTGATGAGTTACTCCCAACTTCTTCAAGTAGGCCCGATAATCAAATTGATGCGGATTAAGGGGAGGGGCAATGGGTAGCGGTTTGGCAAAAACAACCACTTCGTCATCAACTTTTAAGTCTGTGAAAGTCGAATCCAAAGAAAGTTGTAGCAACAATTTGCCCGATGTGGAAACATGGTCCACGGCAAGTATCGTGGTCATGTAACTTTGCGAAAAGGAATTGGGTTTTAATACCTCCCGTACTTTCAACAAATAAACATTTTCAGTTTCTTCCTTGGAATAAGGTTCTGAAGTGGCCATGCCGACCACGAGCATTCCAACGCCAATTGATATAGCTGCGGTCGATAGCTCAAAATAGGGAAAACCGTTCCTGGGTTGCCGTTTGATCGACCCAAACAACACCAAGAGCAAAATGGGAATAAAAATGAGGGGAAGTAGCGGAGTAACCCCTAGATAAAACCCAATGACAATGCCCGTAATCACGCACAGGGTGAGTTTTACGGACACAAAATTCAGCTGGCGCACCTAAAGGATGCGCATGGCTTTTACGAAGGCATATTTCCAGTACCCTTCCCGCAATGAAGATACCAGAACGCCCCTTGAGGTTGTGGCGTGAATAAATTTAATGTCGTCCCCATCCACTTCCACCACCAACCCTACATGGTTGATGCGCTTACCGCGTTTGGAAGTCTTGAAGTAGAGCAGGTCGCCTTTTTGAACATCCTGAACATCAATTTTTTGGCCTTCGAGGGCCATTTGATAGGAAGTCCGTGGGAATAGAATGTCATTTTCCTTTAAGGAAACAAACACCAGGCCAGAGCAGTCCATGCCCTTGTTTGTGGTGCCCCCATATTTGTATCGGGTTCCGGAAAAAGTCATCGCCGTGGCAATGATGGCCTCGGCCTTTTCGTTGATGCGCTCTTCCTTTCTCGATTTTCTTGGGGATGTGTCTTCGGAGGACCCCTCAACCGTTACGGTTCGGGTCTTGCTGTAGGTGCGTCTCTTTTTGCCTGGGCCACAGCTGGTAACGGCAAAAATCAACAGTAAGATTATGGTTTTTCGAAACATCCAAGAAAAGATTTACTTTCTTGGAAGCTAAATCTACACATTTTCGACGATTAATTGGGCCGCCATTTGACTTGCACCTTTCCCGCCCAGTTTTTTTCTTAGGGTTTGATAATCCTCCAAAATGCGTTTACGGTCTGGGCCAACCACTATTTTGGCAAGCTCAGATTTCAGATTTTTTGTGGTCAATTCATTTTGAATCAGTTCTTTAACAACCTCTCGCTTCATGATGAGGTTGACCAAGGAAATAAAGTCGAGAGTAATGATGCGCTTCGCAATTTGGTACGAAATCCAATTGCCCTTGTAGCACACCACTTGAGGGATGCCAAAAAGTGCTGTTTCCAAAGTTGCGGTGCCGCTGGTGACCAATGCAGCATGCGCATGACTGAGCAGGGTGTAGGTCTTGTTGGAAACATAATTTACCTTGTCGCCCGATAGGTATGGGGCATAAAATGCATCCGGAAGACTGGGTGCACCTGCAATCACAAATTGGTACTCCGGAAAATCCTGCTGTACGGAAAGCATGACCTCCAACATTTTTTGGACTTCCTGTTTTCTACTTCCCGGCAATAGGGCAATGATGGGTTTTTCCGGATCTAGGTCATTTTCTTTTCTGAAGGTTGTGTTGTCTTCTACAGGAGTATTTTCGATGGCATCGATAAGGGGGTGGCCAACAAATTGAACGGGATACCCATGTTTTTTCTCATAAAAATCCTTTTCAAAGGGAAGGATGACATACATGGCGTCAATGTCCCTTTTGATTTTTTTGATCCTGCCTTCCCGCGATGCCCAAATTTGTGGCGAGATGTAGTATTTGGTTCGGTAACCATACTGCTTGGCCCATTTGGCAATACGGAGGTTAAAGCCTGAGAAGTCTATAAAAATAATCACATCGGGACGGAACGCTTCAATGTCTTCCTTGCAATAACGGATGTTTTTAAAAATAGTGGGAATGTTCATGATCACTTCCAGAAACCCCATGAAGGCCATGTCCTTGTAATGTTTGGCCAAAACGCCGCCGGCCTTTTCCATCAAATCGCCGCCCCAGCAACGAATGTCTGCCGATGGGTCTTCCTTTTTTAAAGCCTTGATCAGGTTGGAGCCATGTAGGTCCCCCGAAGCTTCTCCCGCTATGATGTAATATTTCATGGGATTATGCCATTACTTTGTACAATAAAATGACCAGGGCGGTTACCAAGGTGGCCAACATAACACCTCTTGCCCTTTGGTCCCGTTTGATGCGCAAAAAAGCGAAAAACGCCACCAAATTTAAAATGGCGCCCAAGGCCAACAAGCTCCCAATATGGCCTTGGCTTACGGCCGCATTGAAAGTTTCCACGATTCCCAAATCCGAAAAAAGCAGGATGTAGAGTACCGTACCAAAGGTGTTTGCAATGATTCCAACGATAAATCCGATTAAAATTTCCTTCTTATTGTTCATTTAAATTCCAATTGTTTAATTGAGGTATGGCATGGTGGGCGGTGAGGTCAAATTGGGTGGGCACAATGGAAATATACCCTTCGGAAAGGGCCCATTCATCCGTGTCCTGTCCTTTATCCAATAGCTCAAATTCTCCTGTGAGCCAATAATAATCCTTGCCCGACGGACTGGTGCGTTTGTCAAATTCTTCATTCCAATTGCCCCTGGCCTGCCTGCAGATTTTGATGCCTTTCAAGTCTTCGGTTTTTGGAATGTTCACATTGAGCACGGTTCCTTTGGGAATGCCATTTGTCAGGGCCTCCGAAACAATATTTTTAACATATTTTAGGCAGGGTTCAAAATTGGCGTTCCAGGAATAGTCGCAAAGCGAGAACCCAATGGCAGGAATTCCCTCGATTCCGGCTTCGATGGCGGCACTCATGGTGCCTGAGTAAATCACGTTTATAGAGGAATTGGACCCGTGGTTGATGCCACTGACACAAATGTCAGGTCTTCTGTCCAGAATGACCTTCAAGGCCAATTTCACACAATCTGCAGGTGTTCCACTGGTGCTATATTCGCTGGGAGCACCATCTTTCTGGTCGATGACCACCTTTTTGGAAAACAACGTACTGTCCACGGTAATGGCATGTCCCATCCCACTTTGTGGACTGTCGGGTGCCACTACCACTACATCCCCAATCTCTTTCATGGTGCGTATCAATGCCCTAAGTCCGGGTGCCGTAATGCCATCATCATTGGTAACCAATATCAGCGGTTTGTCCATGCTGTATAATTAAAGGCATAAAAATACGTTTTTCATAAGGATATGAAGCCCTGACCGTTTAACAAAAAATTAAAAGCATCTGCCAGAAGTGGCACGGTTTTTTCTGTATCTTAGGGAATTCATACAATTAAAAACGAAGATGACGAAATGAAGATTTGATCATTGTTTGTCGAATCTTCAATCAGAAAAAAATGACATTTATGAAAAAGAATTTCATCTGGGCACTGTTGGTAATGTTAGTGGCCTTTGCCTCTTGCAGTTTTACCAATAAGTCTTTTGATAACGATGACAAGGATAAACTGTTGTTGGATTTGATCACCTATGTGTTGGAAAGAGGGCACTATGAGCCCAAAGATCTGAACGATAGTTTCAGTTCCAACGTATTTGACGATTTTATCGACATCGTAGATCCTACCAAAAGGTATTTCCTTGAAAGTGACTTAAGGGAATTTGAAAAGTATCGGTTCATGATCGATGATGAGATCAAGAACACCGATATCACCTTTTTCAACATTGTGTACCAACGTTTGATGGTCCGCATGCATGAAGCAAGGGAAATCTACAAAGAAGTATTGGCCGAACCATTCGATTATACCGTGGATGAATCCATCGATATCGATTATGAAAACCAAGAATTTGCTGCCAACAAAAAGCAGCTCAAGGAACGATGGAGAAAACAGCTCAAGTACAATACGTTGAGCATTTTCGAAAACAAAGTGGAAAACAGGGTGGCCGATAGCGACCAAGCATCCAATTCCGAAACGGCTCCAATTTTGGCATTTAGCGATATTCCAAATAATGTGGATAAAGCTGCCACCGAAGAAGAGGCGAGGGAAATTACCAAAAATACCTTGGACGAGTTTTTCGATTTTGTGGACGACTTGGAGCGAAAGGATTGGTTTGTGCAATACCTGAACACCATTGTGGAGGAATTTGATCCCCATACCTTCTACTTCGCGCCAGAAGAAAAAGAGAAATTTGATATTGGTATGTCCGGTAAGTTTGAAGGTATCGGTGCCCGATTGCAGAAAAAGCCAGAAGGTGCCCGTATCGTGGAAATCATTTCCGGTGGTCCTGTGTGGAGGGATCAGACCTTGGAGGTTGGTGATGAGATTTTGAAAGTGGGCCAGAAAGGCGAGGAACCCATCGATATCGTGGGCATGCGTTTGGACGATGCCATTAAATTAATCAAAGGGCCAAAAGGAACCGTGGTCGAACTTACCGTAAGAAAGGTGGATGGAACCATCCAGAAAGTATCCATTACTCGGGATGTGGTGGAGTTGGAGGAATCCTATGCCAAATCAGCGACCATCGATACCGGTGATCAAACCTATGGATTGATCAACCTTCCCAAATTCTATGTGGACTTTGAAGACTATACAGAGCGTAATGCAGCCACCGATGTGGCCAAGGAAGTGGAGCGCTTGAAAGAGGCAGGTGCCGAAGGATTGATTTTGGACCTACGTGACAATGGCGGTGGATCGTTGAAAACCGTAGTGGAAATGGCAGGCCTTTTCATTAAGGATGGACCCATTGTACAAGTACGCTCATCCGGTCAACGCAAAGAAGTGCATGAAGACAAAGACGAGCGCATCCAATGGGATGGACCTTTGGTGATCTTGGTGAACGAGTTGTCCGCATCAGCATCTGAAATTTTGGCTGCTGCCATGCAGGATTATAAACGCGCTGTGATCATTGGCAGCAAACAAACCTTTGGCAAGGGAACCGTTCAGAATGTGATTCCGTTGGACAATATTGTGCGTTCCAATGAGCACGGTGACCTTGGTGCCATCAAATTGACAACGCAGAAATTTTACCGAATCAATGGTGGTTCCACCCAATTGGAAGGGGTAAAGAGCGATATCGTTATTCCAGATAAGTACAGTTATATCGATTTGGGAGAACGTGATCAACAAAACCCATTGGGATGGGATAAAATCACTCCTGCGGAATATAAGGTTTGGGATGGTTATATCGATTTTGAGACCGCTGTGGCCAATAGCCAAAAACGTATGGCCAATAGTCCACAGATTCAATTGATCGAGGAAAATGCCCAGTGGCTCAAAGAGCAGCAAGATGAAAATGTGATTTCCTTGAACTTCGATGCTTATGTGAAAAGAGCGGAAGAAGCCAAAAAACGTGCAGAAAAGTTCAAAAGTCTAAGGGATTACGATTCCAAGCTTTCTTTTGGTTCGTTAAAATATGAAACCGAACTCTTTACCCAAGATTCGGTTTTACGGGAAAAAAGAAACAGATGGCATAAAGATTTGGCCCGTGACATTTATGTGGAGGAAGCCGTAAATGTGCTGAAAGATCTTCACTTGAACAACATAAAAAGACAAGAGCAAAAGTTGGCCAGTGTAAAAGGCTAATCTTTAATCTTCAAAATATCAAGCCGACCCAATTGGGTCGGCTTTTTTATTTACATATTATGAAAATCGTTCTGCTCAATGAGTTTGGGAAAATCCGTTACTCCCAACAATTGCCGAATAGTGATGTCTATGGTTCTCGAAATGGAGGCCATCGGGATGTCAGTCGAGTAATTTTCAAAAGGATCTTGTATGCGAAATGTAGCCTTCTCCAAGAAAAAGAAGACCATCGAAATAATGACCAAGATCAATACTTCCAATACAATCGAAAATTGCAGGGATTCCGATGGCGCAAGAAATATCACAAATAAGTAAATGGCCATGTGAAGCCCTTGACGGCAGGTGGTCGGGAATACCGTATTTTTAATGCGTTCACATCTTCCCATGGATGCTGTTAAGCGTTCCACGATTTCCTCGGGTTGGAGCCTGGAAAACCGATCTAGATTGCCTTCATCGAACAATTGCTTAATGGAATCCACTTGTAAACCCAAAATGGCCAATGGCAAATTTTTGTGTTCATTAATGGACAAAAATTCTTCCTCCGAGATCAAACCGGTGATATTTTCATAAGAATCTTGATTCCCGGAGCGATTGTCCCAACGAATAGCACCATGCCACCTGGAGATACGCCATGGTCTTGATCGAAGGATTATTGTCCGAGTTTTGTTCTCTTGTTTTTAGAAAGAAATGTAGTATGAATATAACCATAAAATTACCAGCCATGGTTTATTTTTGAGGGTTGATGATACCCCAAATCTTAGTATTTTGACAACATGAATAGAAAAACCCTTTATACGGTTCTCATCATTTGTTGTATTGTCGGCTTTTGGCTGTTTGAGAATTTTTATACCCCAGCACCCTATTCCGATCCCAAAACCATTGGAGAAGAAAACATGGCAATTCCTGAAGCGTATTTGCCCGGTTCCACTACGGGGGAGGTGGTGAAGCACAACCATTTTATGTTGTCGTACAGTGAACCGCACGAGCAGGCCGAATGGGTGGCCTATACCCTTCAAAAAAGCCATTTGACGTATGAAGATCGACGGCGCCCCTATTTTGTTGAGGACCCAAAGGTCCGGACCAAATCAGCAGATTGGCGCAATTATCGTGGTTCAGGGTATGATCGCGGGCATCTGTGTCCGGCTGGCGATCGAAGGTTTTCAGAATATGCCTATAACGAAACCTTTTATACCAGTAACATCAGTCCACAGGATAGGGATTTCAATGCCGGAATTTGGAACCGTTTGGAGCAAAAGGTGAGGCACTGGTGCAAGCAATATGGTGATTTGATGGTAATCACAGGAGGCGTGCTGGATGAAGATTTGGACGAGATTGGTGATGAGGATGTGGATGTACCAAAAGCGTTCTATAAAATCGTCTTACGACTTGAAGGGAATACACCAAAAGTATTGGCGTTCTTGATGCCCGCCCAAGAAAGCGAGAAGCCCTTGGAGGATTTTTTGGTTCCTATAGATGTGTTGGAAGAACAGACCGGACTCGATTTTTTTGAAAATCAACCGGAAGACTGGCAATCTAAATTGGAAAGGGGAGTCTCCAAAACAGGTTGGAAATTTTAAATTCCATCTTTCAATCTGTTCGAATCCAATTTTAGGAATATGAACAGCAACATGCTAAAAAATATAAGTCCCGATCCACCGTAGCTAAAAAAGGGTAGGGGAATCCCGATGGTGGGCAATAGCCCGATCACCATACCGATATTGATAAAATAATGGAACACCAATAACGAAATAACCCCATAACCGTACATGCGGCTAAAATCGTTCTTTTGACGTTCTGCAATATGTATCAAGCGTAGAAAGAAAACCGTAAATAAAATAATTACCGTTGTTGTTCCCAAAAAGCCCCATTCCTCACCAACCGAACTGAAAATATAATCGGTGTGCTGGGCAGGTACAAAGTCGCCTTTGGTTCGGGTACCTTCCAAAAATCCCTTTCCAAAAGAACCACCAGATTCGATAGCTTTTTCCGACTGGTAGGTATTGTACCCGATGGTTTTTTTGATTTCTTCCAACTTCTTTTCGTCTTTTTCCAATCCCAGCCAAAGGGCAAATCGGTCTCGGTGGCGTTGTTCAAACACATTTTCGTACACAAAATTCACCGAAAGGGAGAATAGGGTGGCCAAAACGATTGTTCCCAAAACGGGCAATATGGGAATTTTTACCGAGGCCCGTTTAAACGTATACATCAGCAGTGCCAAAGTGATCATGCCAAGGACCACCCATACGGTTCCAAACATTAGGGTTGTGGCAAAAAGTACGACCATAAAAATCAATAGTCCCAAATAAAAGAGTGGAAATCCCTCCCTAAAAAGCACAAAGAACAACGAAAAATAAACCAGGGAACTACCAGGGTCTGGTTGAGGCAAAATAAGCAGGGCCGGCAATAAAATAATGATCACCGCATACATTTGGTGCTTGCGTGTTCGAATATCGGTCTGGATATCACTTAGAAACTTGGCCAAGGCAAGCGCTGTGGCAACTTTTGCCAATTCCGATGGTTGCAAGTTGAAGAAGCCGAGGTCATACCAAGAAGTCGCACCGGCGATCGTCTTTCCAAAAACAAAAAGTCCCAACAACAACACAATGGAAATAACATAGAAAATGGATGCAAAACGCTCAAAAAAGTTCGATTCGACAAACAATACGAAAACAATGCCCAGGAACGCCAAACCGATAAATAACATTTGCTTTCCGTACATCGTGGAAAAGTCAAAAAGTGAAGTGTCGGTATCGCTCAAAGAGGTGGAATAAATATTGATCCACCCAATAAAGACCAGCAGGACATAAAGGATAACGGTGAGCCAATCCAATCTACCTAACGGGCCTCTACCAGACATATTCGTTTATCTTGAACGGTTCACCACTATACGGTTTGGCATATTCATGCTCCAAGGTTTTCTCCAACATCCGTTTCTCCAAATCCTTTCGGGTAATTTCGCCTTTAATATATTTTTCAATGAGCAACGAGGCAATATGTCCGGCGTATCGGGCGCCATAATAACCATTTTCAATATAAACTGCCAATGCTATTTGTGGATTTTCAACCGGAGCGAAGGCTACAAAAACAGAATGGTCTGTAAGCTGCATGCGCTCCCCGTTCACTTTCACATAATTTTCAACCGTTCCTGTTTTTCCGGCAATATCTATCCCAGGGATTTTTAGCCATTTGGCAGTTCCATAATTGTATACATCGGCCATACCCTTGATCACAGGGTCAAAATGTTTGCGATCGATGGTGGTATAGTTGGGTTCGGTATATCGGGGGTCTATACTGCCCGAATTGCCCAAACTTTTAATAATATGAGGGGTGTAAAAGTATCCTCTGTTGGCAATGGCAGCGGTCATGTTGGCCAATTGTAGTGGCGTGGCCGCAATCTCACCTTGCCCTATGGAGTTGGAAATAATGGTGGATGCAGCCCATCGATTATCCCCGTACCATTTGTCGTAGTATTCCTTGTCCGGTATTCTACCAGGTGCACCAGTTGGTAAATCGGTCCCAAGATAATTACCCAAACCAAAACTCTTCATGTGTTTTTCCCAAACATCCATGCCTTCATCGGTGGTCTTGTATTTGTCATAGATTTTTCTGAAGACCCCAGCGAAATAGGCATTACAGGATTGATAGATGCCCGAGTTCATATTGCGAACACCCCCACCACAGTGACAGCCCCGTAGCGTATTACCCACGTAAAATCCGTGATAGCATCGAAATGTGGTGCTGGGATCGATCACGCCCTCTTGCAGACCGATAAGGGCGTTCAGTGTTTTAAATGGGGAGCCTGGGGAGGGCTGCGCCAAAATGGAACGGTCCCATGTCGGTTTCGAAATGGTGTCGTAATGGAGTTTGCTGTAATTTTTGGAACGTTGCCTGCCAACCAAAAGGGCAGGGTCATAGGTAGGTCCAGAAATCATGGCTAGGATTTCCCCTGTTTTGGGCTCAATGGCGACTATACCCCCACGCTTACCATGCATGAGCATTTCCCCATATTCCTGCAATTCCTTATCGAGAGTAATGTGTATTTCCTGTCCTTGCTTGGGCAGGGTGTCCAATTTCCCTTCCTTATAAGGACCAATATCCCTGTTGAAGCGGTCTTTTTGAATGTGCTTTACACCCTTTCTTCCGCGAAGGATTTCTTCATATTGTTTTTCGATACCTGTACGCCCCTTTAATTCTCCTGCAACGTAATATGGATTGTTTTTTAAGTCAGCTTCATTTACCTCACTGATGTAGCCCAGCACATTGGCGGCACTGTTGGTGTTGTAATAGCGGAGCGATCTTTTTTGGATATAAAAGCCTGTGAAATGGCGCATTTTCTCCTGTAGTTTGGCGTAATCTTCCTTGGAAAGTTGAGGAACCAATACCGAAGGTAATCGTGGTGAATAAGTGCGTGCCTTCTTCATTTTGGAAATGAAGTCTTCTTTATCGATGCCCAAAAGGGAACAAAATTCCAAGGTGTCCAAAGGTTTTACTTCCCTTGGGATCACCATAACATCATAAGCTGGCTGGTTCCCGACCAACAATTTTCCGTCACGATCATAAATGTAGCCGCGTTCCGGATAATCGTATACCTTTTTAATGGCGGGATCGTCCAAAATCTGATCTGGAGAAAACCGGAACAGTTGTAAATAGGACAACCTTGCGATAAAGGTGAATCCTATCAGCACAACAACAGAAGATAATAACAGTTTTTTCATGTCAGACCCAATTTACAAAACCTAACTTTCATAATATCAACGACGCAGTATCAAATTTATTCAGTTTTTGGACTAAATAGTGAACTGAACAGGGTACACAGCACTAAAGTTACAATACCTGTTGCAAAAACCTTTTTCAAAATTAACAGGATATGGGCGATACTTAAAATTTCAAGGGAAAAGAATATCAGATGATGGATCAAAATCATCAAACCCAATAAAGTGACCCGTTGAATGTTGGTGGTATTTTTAAAACTGAAGTTTTGAAATTCATAGTTTACGCCGAAACAAAACCGCATTAAAACAGGTCTGGCATAAGCCACAGTCAAAGATGCCAAGGTGTTCAGTGCCATGGTATCGGAAAATATATCGATGATGAAGCCCAGAAAAAATGCAATCACCATGAAGAGGGCCCTATTGGCCTTAATGGGATACCAATAGAAAAAAATCACGTACACCATTGGATTGATGAACCCCATAAAGTTCAGGTTGTTGAAAATGAGCACTTGGGCCAAAATCAATAGCAAAAACCGAAAGATGTTTATGAAGACGGTGTTATTCATTAGTGGTTATGGCTTCCAATGTTTTGATTTCGTTGCGGTCCTTGTTTTCAATAAGGTACACATTTTTTAAGTTGGCCATATCATTGAACAACTCCACATCGATATTGTAAAAACTCCTTGAGGCGTTTAGATCGTATTTTTTGATGATCCCAATGGGTATGTTTTCCGGAAAAATGCTGGACATTCCCCCAGTAACAATGGTATCGCCCACCACCAATGGGACCAGCCTGGGAATGTCGATCAATTGTGCTACCGTATAGTCGCTTCCATCCCAAATCAAAGAACCGAAATATTCGGTGTTTTTGATTTTTGCGTTAATGTTGGATTTGGTGTTGAGCACACTCTGAACCGTTGCGTAATGTTTTGAAACATTTTCCACAATTCCCAGAATGCCCATGGTGGTTATTACCCCCATATCTTGTTGCACCCCATCAAGTTTTCCCTTATCAATTGTGAGGTAGTTTCGGGGCGAGGTATAGCTGTTCTTTACCAATTTGGCACTCAGTACCTCATAATTCACAAGGGTGGAATCCAAAACGGGCAAACTGTCATCATCTCTGTTGAAGAGCAATCTTCGCAATTGTTTATTTTCTTCCAGCAACCGATTGTTTTCTTCGCGTAACCCAAAATAGGAGGAAATGTCTGCCCCTGTACCATAGATACTTCCGGAAAGCCATTTGGAGGAATTGAAAAATTTGGATTGGTGATAGGAATGCGAACGAATGGTCATCACCAACGAAATAAATGCAAGAAACCCGTATAGGAAAGCATTTCTATTACGTAAAATAAAGTTGATGATGCGTTGCATGCAATCGAATCGTTATGTAAGGTTGGACACCCTTAAGATAATGGAACTGCGTAAAAGGCAGTATTATTTGATCAAAATACTTTTGTAGCGCTCCAAATTTTTAAGTGCAATACCCGTTCCACGAACAACGGCCCTCAATGGATCTTCTGCAATGTAAACCGGCAAATCTGTTTTTTGGGATAGCCTTCTGTCCAATCCTCGAAGCATGGAGCCGCCACCAGCAAGGTAAATACCGGTATTGTAAATATCCGCAGCTAGTTCCGGAGGGGTTTGGGACAGGGTTTCCATTACCGCATCTTCAACTCGTAAGATACTCTTATCCAGTGCCTTGGCAATTTCACGGTAGGATACCTGAACCTGTTTTGGCTTTCCGGTCAACAAATCCCGACCTTGGATGCTTTTATCATCCGGTGGTGATTTAAGATCTTCCGTGGCCGAACCAATTTCAATTTTGATGGCTTCTGCAGTGGTTTCACCCACGTACAGGTTGTGCTGGGTACGCATGTAATAGATGATGTCGTTGGTGAACACATCACCTGCAATTTTTACCGATTTATCACAAACAATTCCACCCAATGCAATCACGGCGATTTCGGTGGTACCCCCTCCGATATCAACGATCATGTTGCCTTTGGGCTGCATAATGTCCAATCCGATACCAATGGCAGCTGCCATGGGCTCATGGATCAAATATACTTCCTTGCCATTCACGCGTTCGGCAGATTCACGTACCGCGCGCATTTCCACTTCCGTAATTCCTGATGGGATGCAAATGACCATGCGAAGGGCAGGTGGAAACCATTTTTTCTTTAATGCCGGAATGTTCTTGATGAACATGTTGATCATCTTTTCAGAAGCATCAAAGTCAGCAATTACCCCATCCTTCAATGGTCGTATGGTCTTGATGTTTTCATGGGTTTTCCCCTGCATCATATTGGCTTCGCGGCCCACCGCGATAATTTTTCCTGAAACACGGTCCCTGGCCACAATGGAAGGGCTGTCCACAACCACTTTGTCCAAGTGGATGATCAGGGTGTTTGCAGTACCAAGGTCAATGGCAATTTCCTCGGTCATGAAATCAAAAAATCCCATACAAAAGTGTCTTATTTCGGATTAACGGTAAAAAATATCGGCTAAAGTACTAAAATTAATGTTTAAAATGTCTAGTACCTGTCATCACCATGGACATTCCATTGGCATTGCAATAATCGATGCTCAATTGGTCCTTGATGGATCCGCCGGGTTGGATCACACTTTTGATGCCTGCCGTGTCCGCAATCTCCACACAATCAGGGAATGGGAAGAAAGCATCACTGGCCATAACGGCACCATTTAGGTCAAAATTGAAGGACTGTGCCTTTTGGATGGCCTGGTTTAAAGCATCGACCCTTGAAGTCTGTCCCGTACCACTGGCACACAGTTGCTTATTCTTGGCCAAAACAATGGTATTACTCTTGGTATGTTTGCACAATTTGGAAGCAAACAAAAGATCTTCAATTTCTTCGTGGGTTGGTTGTTTTTCAGTTGCAGGAGTCAAATCTTCCTTGGTATCGGTTTTGGAATCTTTACCCTGAACCAAAACGCCGTTCAAACAGGTCCGCACCAAAGTTTCAGGAAGAGCAACTTCGTTTTGCACCAAAATGATTCGGTTCTTTTTGCCTTTTAATATCTCCAACGCTTCATCGGAGTAACTTGGAGCGATCACCACTTCACAGAACAGTTCGTGGATTTCTTCTGCCGTGGGTTTGTCAATTTCGGTGTTGGCAATCAAAATGCCGCCGAAAGCAGAAACGGGATCCCCTGCCAAAGCATCCACATACGCTTGTTTGATGGAACTTCGTGTTGCCAATCCACAGGCATTGTTGTGTTTTAAAATGGCAAATGTCGGATCATCGTTCTTGAATTCTTGCATCAAGTTCACGGCCGCATCTACATCCAACAGGTTGTTGTAAGATAATTCCTTGCCGTGCAATTTGGTGAACATGGCATCAAAATCGCCAAAGAAATACCCTTTTTGGTGTGGGTTTTCACCGTAACGTAGTACTTGACCTTTGGTCTCGCTGATTTTCAATATGGTTTCTTCCCCATCTTGGTTAAAATAATTGAAAATGGCCGTATCGTAGTGGGATGAAACATTGAAGGCCTTGGTTGCAAATCGTTTCCTATCTGCCAAGGTGGTGGTTCCGTTCCCTTCGGTGATCACGTTCAAAAAGTCGGCGTAGTCCTCCATGGAGGATACACAAAGCACATCCTTGAAGTTTTTGGCAGCGGCACGGATCAAGGAGATGCCTCCGATGTCTATTTTTTCGATAATGTCCTGCTCCGAAGCACCACTGGCCACCGTTTTTTCAAAGGGATATAGATCCACGATCACAATATCCAATTGCGGAATGTCAAATTCCTGCATTTGGGCCACGTCACTTTCATTGTCCTGTCGGTTCAAGATTCCTCCGAAAACTTTGGGGTGCAAGGTCTTTACACGGCCACCCAAAATGGAAGGATAGCTGGTCACATCTTCAACAGGCACCACATTGATGCCCAGATCACGGATAAATTTCTCGGTCCCCCCTGTGGAATAAAGGGTTACACCAAGTTCGTCCAATTTTTTTACGATGGGTTCCAAACCATCTTTGTGAAATACTGAAATTAATGCGGCGGAGGCTTTTTTGGCAGTCATCTTCTATGTCTTACTAATCAAATTATTAAGCGCACAAAAGTACTCGTTTTCAACCTAAAAAGTCGAACGGTTTATCAACAATTTCGTTAAGTTTTACAGAATTTTAGCCACTTCCCGATTGATGAATTCCAAAAAGCGCTCATCGGCTTCCGTAAAAGGGTCGGGCGTGTTGGAATCGATGTCTATTTGTCCCACATTTTCCCCATTGACGAACAAGGGAACCACAATTTCTGCCTTAACCGTAATGCTGCAGGCGATGTAATTGTCCTGGGCAGCCACATCGGGCACTACAAAGTTTTGGTTGCTCAATGCCACCTGGCCACAAATGCCCTTGCCAAATGGAATGATGGTATGGTCGGTGGGCGCACCGGCGTAGGGACCCAATTTCAATTCTTCCTTGTCTCCGTTTTTAAAATAGAAGCCTACCCAATCGTAATGATCTACATTGCGGCGAAGCAACTCACAGATTTCACCTAATCGAGTGTCCACGGATTTGGTGTTATCCGATACAATTTCAAGCACTTTGGGTTCCAATGATGTCAACATGGCATTGTTTTTTGCAAATGTATTGATTCGTCCATTTGTACGACAAAGGAAAGGAAACTAACACCGTTTAAAAACATAATCTTCTGTTAAGCAAAGCAATAAAACAAGATAATTTGTAGTTTTGTAGTCAAATGAAGCAGTTTTTTCATCAAATCCTATCCTCCCTGATGGCCATTTTGGTCCTCGCATCCACAGTTTCTTGGACGGTGGACAAGCATATTTGTATGGGTAGGGTTATGGATATTTCCCTTTTTTCCCATGCGGATGATTGTGGAATGTCGTCCATGGATATGGAAAAATCCTGCTGTAACGATGAAACTTTTACGGTTAAAGGTCAGCACGACCTAAAAATTTCCTTTAATGATATTAGTTTAGAACAACAGCTTTTCATTGTAAGCTTTGTTCAGACCTGTTTTCATCTGATCGAAGTGGATTCTGAAGAACCCAATAACTTCAACGATTACAATCCACCTCCTTTGATACGGGACATACAGATCCTGGATCAAACCTTCCTCATTTGATTTAGCATAGATTGATTTTTCCCGACCACACGGTTGGGCTGGCACGTTTGTGCCCTTATTGTCTTGATCTAATGTTTAAATCAAATTTCCATGCTGAACAAAAGCATCAAATTTCTTATAGAAAACAAACTGGTGGCCATTTTGCTTCTCGTTCTATTTGTAGGGTGGGGAACGATAAGCACTCCTTTTAACTGGGATACAGGATTTTTACCCAACAATCCCGTAGCCGTGGATGCCATTCCCGACATCGGTGAAAACCAACAAATTGTTTTCACCAAATGGCCCGGTCGTTCTCCACAGGATATCGAAGATCAGATTACCTATCCGTTGACCACCTCACTTTTGGGCATTCCCGGGGTAAAGACGATTCGTAGTTCCTCCATGTTTGGGTTTTCCAGCATCTATATCATTTTTGAGGAAGGCGTAGAATTCTACTGGAGCCGAAGCCGTATACTGGAAAAATTGAATTCCCTCCCCAATAACCTGTTGCCCGATGGGGTAAACCCTGCTTTGGGACCCGATGCCACCGCTTTGGGACAGATTTTTTGGTACACCTTGGAAGGAAGGGACAACGATGGTAACGTGACCGGTGGATGGGACCTTCAGGAATTACGAAGTGTTCAGGATTACTATGTAAAATATGCCTTGTCCTCCGCTTCTGGAGTTTCCGAAGTAGCATCGATTGGTGGATTTGTACAGGAATACCAGATCGATGTAGATCCCGAGTTGATGAAACAGTACAACGTGGGATTAGATCAAGTGGTAAAGGCCGTAAAACAAAGCAATAGGGATATCGGTGCACAAACCTTGGAGATCAACAAGGCGGAGTATTTGGTTAGGGGATTAGGGTACATCAAATCCTTGGATGACATCAAAGATGCCGTGGTCACCTCCACCGATTATACGTCCATTCGGGTGAAAGATGTGGCCCATGTATCGTTGGGACCCGCTGTGCGAAGGGGTATCTTGGACAAGGAAGGTGCCGAGGTGGTTGGTGGTGTAGTGGTGGCCCGTTATGGGGCTAACCCGTTGGAGGTCATCAACAATGTGAAGGAGAAAATCAAGGAATTGAGTGCGGGGTTGCCCTCCAAACAACTGCAAGATGGAAGAACCTCACAATTGACCATCGTGCCTTTTTATGATCGTACCGAACTGATCCAAGAAACATTGGGCACGTTGAACGAGGCCCTGACCCTTGAAATTCTGATCACCATTTTGGTGATTGTGGTGATGGTATTTAACCTAAGAGCTTCTGTTCTGATATCGGGATTGCTGCCCGTTGCTGTGCTCATGGTCTTCATTGCCATGAAACTGTTTGGGGTCGATGCCAATATTGTGGCCCTTTCAGGAATTGCCATTGCCATTGGTACCATGGTGGATGTGGGGGTCATCCTTTCAGAAAACATCATCAGGCACATGGATGAGGACGAAGATAAATTGCCCATCAACACTTTGGTGTACAATGCCACTTCCGAAGTGTCGGGTGCCATTTTAACCGCGGTGCTCACCACCATCATCAGTTTTATACCTGTCTTCACCATGATCGGGGCCGAAGGAAAGCTTTTTCGTCCATTGGCCTTTACCAAGACCTTTGCATTAACGGCTTCCATTTTGGTCGCTTTGTTCATTATTCCCCCCTTTGCGGCCATCATCTTTAGGAAAAAGGACCAGAAGCCGATATTGAAATACATCTGGAATGGAATCCTTGTTGTTCTAGGATTGATCGCCATTGCATTTGGTTATTGGATGGGATTGGTATTGGTGGCCTTTGGCGTTTCCGGCATTTTAAAATTGAAGGAAGTCATTTCAGAAAAACAATATGGAATGCTCAATGTGGCCATCAGTATAACAACCATTGTGTTTTTATTGGCGACGTATTGGAGGCCTTTGGGATTTGATAGGAGCATTGCCATCAACCTGATTTTTGTATCACTTATCTGTGGTGTGCTTTTGGGTGTTTTTTATCTGTTCAGAACCTATTATCGTCGCATATTGACCTGGGCATTGGAGAACAAAATGCTATTCCTTTCCATCCCGACCGTGATCGTGGTCTTTGGAGTATTGATCATGCGCAACACGGGTCAAGAATTTATGCCCTCCTTGAACGAAGGTTCTTTCCTATTGATGCCCACTTCCTTGCCGCATGCCGGAGTGGAGGAAAACAAACGGGTATTGCAGCAATTGGACATGGCCGTAGCCACCATCCCGGAAATTGATTTGGTGGTCGGTAAGTCGGGTCGTACGGAATCTGCCTTGGACCCTGCACCGCTTTCCATGTACGAGAACATCATTCAATATCGGTCCGAGTATGAAAAGGGTGAAGATGGCAGTCCACAACGATTCAAAGTGAACAAGGACGGCTATTTTGAGTTGAAAAATGGAAAAGTGGCCGCCAATCCCAATCTGGAAGTGCGCAACGAAACCAATTATGTGGATTCCCATATTGCGGAACCCCTTCGGATTGATAGAAGTTTGTTGATTCCGGATAACGACGGGGAATATTTTAGAAACTGGCGCCCCGAAATCAAAAATGCGGATGATATCTGGAATGAAATCGTGGCTGCCACCAAATTGCCAGGGGTAACATCAGCACCTAAATTACAACCCATTGAAACCCGTTTGGTGATGCTCCAAACAGGGATGCGCGCACCCATGGGCATTAAAGTGAAGGGACAGGATTTGAAGGAAATCGAAAGTTTCGGTCTTCAACTGGAGCCCATTTTAAAAGAAGCCCGAGGCGTTAAGGATGAGGCGGTTTTTGCCGATCGGATCGTAGGCAAACCCTATTTGTTGATTGATATTGATCGTGAAAAATTGGTGCGCTACGGTTTGGTGATCGAAGATGTACAGCAAATATTGGAAGTGGCACTTGGGGGCATGACCTTAAGCCAAACCGTGGAAGGGCGTGAGCGCTATGGGGTGCGGGTGCGCTATCCACGCGAATTGCGCGAAAGTCCAACGGATATTGGCAACATTTATGTTCCTGTGAAAAAAGGCAGTCCCGTTCCGTTGAGCGAACTGGTGACCATACGCTACGAACAAGGGCCGCAGGCCATTAAGAGTGAGGATACCTTTTTGGTAGGTTATGTGCTTTTTGACAAACAGGACGGTTTTGCCGAAGTGGATGTGGTGGAAAATGCACAGGCCAAAATCTTGGAGAAAATTGAAAGTGGGGAATTGGTAGTTCCCAAAGGGATCAGTTACCAATTTACAGGGACCTATGAAAATCAGTTACGAGCCAAGAAAACCCTTTCGGTGGTGGTGCCCTTGGCCCTGCTGATCATTTTCTTGATCCTCTATTTTCAATTCAGGTCCGTGGCCACGTCGTTTATGGTGTTTTCGGGAATTGCTGTGGCCTTCGCCGGTGGTTTTTTGATGATTTGGCTGTATGGTCAGGATTGGTTCTTGAATTTCAGCTTCATGGGCGAAAACATCCGTGATCTTTTTCAAATGCACACGATTAATCTCAGTGTGGCAGTTTGGGTCGGATTTATCGCACTCTTTGGCATTGCCACGGATGATGGCGTGGTCATGGCAACCTACCTTACCCAAACCTTTGAAAAGAACGAACCGGAAACTGTGAAAGGTATTCGGGCTTCTGTACTGGAGGCAGGGGAAAAGCGGATCAGGCCATGTTTAATGACAACGGCAACCACTATTTTGGCATTATTGCCTGTGCTCACCAGTACGGGGAGGGGAAGCGACATCATGATACCCATGGCCATACCAAGTTTTGGCGGTATGTTGATCGCGTTGATCACACTTTTTGTGGTCCCCGTGCTTTACAGTTGGAAAAGTGAGTTACAACTTAAAATACAACAACGATGAAAAGCATAATCACTATATCGTTTTTTGTTTTGATATCCATGGTTTCGAAAGCGCAGACTTTGGAAGCCTACCTTCAGGAAGCGGAGTTGAACAGTCCTGTAATTCAAGCGATGGAACTGCGTCATACCATTGCCTCGGAAAAGGTAAACGAGGTCAATACGTTGCCCAATACCACGATTGGTGCGGGATATTTTGTGAGCGAACCCGAAACCCGAACCGGTGCACAGCGGGCCCGCTTTTCGGTTTCCCAGATGTTGCCCTGGTTTGGGACCATCACCGCAAGACAAAATTATACCGGTTCCATGGCGGATGCAGAGTACACCGAGCTGGTAATTGCCAAACGAAAATTGGCGTTGTCCGTAGCTCAATCCTATTATTCTTTGTTTGGCATACAGGCAACACAAAAAGTGTTGGATGAGAATATTGCATTGTTGAAAACGTACGAAAAGTTGGCCTTGACTTCCGTGGAAGTTGGGAAAGCTTCGGCAGTGGATGTGCTTAAACTTCAGATTCGTCAGAACGAACTCCAACAAAAGAAACAAGTCCTGGAGCAACGTTATATGGCCGAACAGGCGGTCTTCAACAATCTATTGAACCGGGACGAGCGTATTTTTGTTGAAGTCGTGGACGATATGCAAGTTCCTGCGGAAGATGTTTTGTTCAACAAAGAAGATCTGTCCTTGAACCCCGAACTTTTAAAATACGATCAACTATTTGAATCCGTGGTGCAATCCGAAGTGCTCAACCAAAAGGAAAATGCCCCAAGTTTTGGCGTTGGGTTGGATTATATTCCCGTAACCGAGCGCCCCGATATGGTGTTCAGCGACAATGGAAAGGACATCTTAATGCCCATGGTCACCCTTTCCATTCCCATTTTCAACAATAAATTCAAGTCGGTCAGCAAGCAGAACGAACTGAAACAAAAAGAAATTGAGTTTCAAAAAGAGGAGCGATTGAACGTGTTGGAGAATGCTTATGCCAAAGCGGTATCCCAGCGCAACGAAGCCAGAATTTCCTTTGAAACCCAAGCACAAAACCTAAAACAGGCCAAGGATGCTGAGGAAATCTTGATCAAGAACTATGAAACGGGCACCATCAATTTCAATGATGTGCTGGATATCCAGGAATTACAATTGAAATTTCAAACCAATCAAATACAATCCGTGCAGCTGTATTACATGCAATCTGCCATCATTAATTATTTAATCAACAAGTAAATTTAATTTTAACAAACATGAAAACAAACATCAGAACAATCATCGGAATCGCATTCGCATCTGTATTGGTACTAACGGTATCCTGCAAAGGCAAGGCGGAAGAGAACAAAGAACCCGCTGTGGAGGAAACCATGGATCACGATATGGACCACGGAAACGATCAAATGAACCACGACATGGACAGTATGGACCACAAAGACCACGATATGGGTGAAATGGGCACTGCCGATAAACAGGGGAAAGAATACACCTCCAAATATGTTTGCCCAATGCACTGTGAAGGGAGTGGTAGCGATGCTGAGGGAAAATGTCCGGTTTGTGGAATGACCTACGTATTGAACGAAGATTACCACGAAGGGCACGGCGAAAACTAAAAGACACATTTGGCTCCCTAAAACCTGAACCATGCGTATAAAGGTCAAAAATATGGTTTGCAACAGATGCAAGAGCGTTCTGAAAAGTGAATTTCAGAAAGAAGGCATCGAGGTGGTACAAATTGATCTGGGAGAAGTTCGGTTTGCAGATGGAGCCGAAGCAAAAAAAGAGCGTATTCGAGAGATTCTGATTCAAAATGGCTTTGAATTGATCGCCGATTTGAATGAAACAATCATTGTGGACATCAAAAAACATTTGATCGAAGCTGTTGAAAATGGCATTTCACAGAATCTCTCGACATACCTGTCAGAAAAGATGAACAAAGAGTACTCGATGCTGAGTAAATTGTTCAGTGCGAAAGAAGGATTGACCATTGAAAAATATTTTATCCTTCTTAAGATGGAAAAAGTAAAGGAGGAGATTCAGATGGACAACAAAACCTTTTCTGAAATCGCCTATGACCTGAATTACAAAAGCAGCAGTCATTTGGCAAAACAGTTTAAAACCGTAACGGGAATGTCGATGTCCGAATACAAAATTGTACAGGATTGGAACAGGAAATCCTTAGATCAAATTGTATAAAAGAAACCCAAAATTGTAAAAATCCTCCAAGCTGCGATCAACTAGTTTTGAAATAAAAAAACAAACAAGATGAAGCATACCTATCACATACACGGAATGAGCTGTAACGGCTGCAGAAGCCATGTTGAGAAAACCCTTTCCAACGTGGATGGAGTGCAAGCGGTTGAGGTGAACTTGGAGAAGGCCGAGGCTACGATAGAAATGGGGGAGCATATCCCCTTGGAAACATTTGAAAAGGCATTGGAGAACGATGGCGGAGGGTATTCCATACACATGCCAGGCCATCACCACCATGAGCCAAAAAAAAAGAGTAATCGGCCGGTCAAGGGAGGAACGGGCACCTTTTATTGTCCCATGCGCTGTGAAGATGACAAAACGTACGACCAACCGGGTGACTGCCCCGTATGTGGGATGGATTTGGTGGAAGAACAGAACATAACCTCGGGGTCCAAGGAAAAATGGACCTGTCCCATGCACCCCGAAGTAGTGGAGGATGGGCCGGGTTCCTGTCCGATTTGCGGGATGGATCTCGTGCCGATGAAACCCGAAGCCAGTGCAGAAGAGAAGACCTATAAAAAACTGCTGAAAAAGTTTTGGTTGGCCGTTGGGTTCACGCTGCCCATTTTTTTGATTGCCATGAGCGATATGATACCCAATAACCCTTTGTATCAAGCCATGTCGCCCAAATATTGGAATTGGGTGCAGTTTGCCCTGTCTTTGCCTGTGGTATTTTATGCCACATGGATGTTTTTTGAGAGGGCCTACCGGAGTATCAAAACGTGGAACCTGAACATGTTCACCCTCATCGGAATTGGAGCAGGAGTAGCTTTTGTGTTCAGTATATTGGGACTGTTGTTTCCCGATTTTTTCCCAGATCAATTCAAAGACGAATCCGGTGCTGTGCATGTGTATTTTGAGGCCACCACCGTAATCCTCACCTTGGTGTTGTTGGGTCAATTGTTGGAGGCAAGGGCCCATAGTAAAACCAATAATGCGGTAAAGGAACTATTGAAATTGGCTCCCAATAAGGCCACCAAAGTGGTGGATGGAGAAGAAGTTGAGGTGAGCATTGATGATATTGAATTGGGGGACATTTTACGAGTGAAACCCGGCGAAAAAATTCCGGTGGACGGAGTCATTACGGAAGGAGAAACGTCTGTTGACGAATCCATGATCACCGGCGAACCCATTCCTGTTGAAAAGACTGTGGAAGACAAGGTGAGCAGTGGAACCATTAATGGTAACCAAACCTTTTTGATGAAAGCGGAGAAAGTGGGCAGCGATACCCTACTTTCCCAAATTATCAAAATGGTCAACGATGCAAGTCGAAGCCGGGCACCCATTCAGAATTTGGCAGACAGGGTATCTGCCTATTTTGTGCCAACAGTGGTTATCATTTCAGTCATCACTTTTGCGGTATGGGCCATTTGGGGACCCCAGCCCCCCTATGTGTATGCCTTGATCAATGCCATTGCCGTGTTGATCATTGCCTGTCCCTGTGCTTTGGGTTTGGCGACACCCATGTCCGTAATGGTCGGTGTGGGCAAAGGGGCCCAAAACGGTGTGTTGATCAAGAATGCTGAGGCCCTGGAAAAAATGGCCAAAGTGAATACGTTGATCGTGGATAAAACGGGAACCATAACAGAGGGAAAACCAACATTTGATCATTTTGGAAATTTTGGGGACGACTTTTCAAATGAGGAATTGCTCCAATACCTGATTTCGGTCAATGCCAATAGTGAACATCCCTTGGCGCAGGCAACCGTCAAATTTGGAAAAGAAAATAATATTGAAATTTTAAAGTCTAAGGATTTTAATGCAGTAACCGGCATGGGGGTCGAAGGTGTTGTGGACGGCAAAAAAGTGCTGCTGGGCAATGCCAAACTGATGGACAAAAACGGAATTGAGATTACCCAAAAAATGAAGGATGAGGTTGCCAAATCCCAAGAGCAAGGGAAAACAATATCCTATCTTGCTGTGGATGGCAAATGTCGAGGCTATGTAGCCATTGGGGATAAGGTGAAGGAGACCAGTGCCAAAGCGATCAAAGCGATTCAGGACAAGGGCATTTCCGTGATCATGCTTACTGGTGACAACAAAAATACAGCGGCTGCCGTGGCGAAGGAACTCAACTTGGATGAATTTAAGGCAGAGACCTTGCCCGAGGACAAAATGAAGGAAGTAGAACGTCTACAATCCGAAGGAAAGATTGTGGCCATGGCCGGTGACGGCATCAACGATGCCCCAGCGTTGGCAAAAAGCGATTTGGGGATTGCCATGGGCACCGGTACCGACGTGGCCATTGAAAGTGCCATGATCACTTTGGTAAAAGGCGACCTTCACGGTATTGTAAAAGCAAGAAACCTCAGTGAGGCCGTAATGAAGAACATCAAGCAGAACCTGTTTTTTGCCTTGATCTATAATACGATAGGTGTGCCAGTGGCAGCAGGGGTGCTCTATCCATTTTTTGGAATCCTGTTGTCACCAATGATAGCCGCACTGGCCATGAGTTTCAGCTCGGTATCGGTGATCGGCAATGCATTACGGTTACGAACAAAATCAATTGATTAAATATGGTAAAAAGAACCACAGCGGTAAAAATTCGAAAGGCCCACCGGTATTTGGGACTGTTTTTGGGCATTCAGTTCATTATGTGGACGGCCAGCGGCCTCTATTTCAGTTGGACCGATATTGACGAGATCCATGGCGATCATTTTAGGAACATGGAATATGAGCCCATGGCTTTCAATGATCTGATCGGCCTTTCCCAGATCGATGTTACAGACAATATCAGTGCAATAAGTTTAAAGGAAATCGCGGGTAAGCCCTATTACTGGATCAACCACAAGTTTTTGGTGGATGCCAGAACGGGCAGACTGAAAAAGGGTATTACGGAGGAGGAAGCCCTGCAAGTGGCCCAAAACCAAATGTCCCCAGACCTTAAGGTTAAAGGTGTTGAAGTGCTTTCGGAAACTGACAAACACCATGAATACCGTGAGAAGAAATTACCTGCCTACGTTATTTCGTATGATTCGCCCGAAGACATCAAGGCCTATGTTTCCGTAGAAGATGGTTCTTTTCAAACCGTACGACACCGCAATTGGCGATGGTTCGATTTTTTATGGATGACACATACCATGGATTATGAAGGCAGGGACGATTTTAACACCACGGTGCTTCGTGCCTTTTCATTAATGGGCCTGATCACAGTGTTGAGCGGATTCTTGCTGTGGTTTACCTCGTCGCCGAGTGTTCGAAAGTTGATACAACGAAAAAAATAACAGAGATGAAAAAGGAAAATATTGTTTACATCGGAATTGCGGTCATTGTTGGGCTGCTTGTGGGGTATTTCATTTTTGGTGGTAAAGCTGAAACTGCTTCAATGGATGCACATAACCATGATGCAGAGATTGCTGCCGGAGAAATGTGGACTTGCTCCATGCACCCCCAAATTATGCAGCCGGAGCCAGGTAGTTGCCCCATTTGCGGCATGGATTTGATACCTGCGGATACCAATGGTGAAGGCTTGGCGGCCAATCAAATCAAAATGACGGAAAATGCCATGGTATTGGCCGGGGTGGAAACCGTTGTTGTGGGATCTGATATGGAAGGAGGGCATCAAATCAAGCTTTCAGGGAAAGTGGCCATCAACCAAAATTCGGATGCTGTGCAATCGGCCTATTTTGATGGTCGTATTGAAAGCTTGTCCATCAATTTTGAAGGTGAAGAAGTCCGGAAAGGCCAAAAGTTGGCCACCATTTATGCGCCCGCATTGGTGTCGGCACAGCAAGAATTGTTGACCGCTGCAGGGTTGAAATCAAGTCAACCACAATTGTACAATGCGGTACGAAGCAAGTTGAAACTTTGGAAGCTTTCCGATGCCCAGATCGATCAAATTGAAAGTTCGGGCAAGGTGGTGGAGAATTTCCCGGTTTATGCCAATGTAAGTGGCGTGGTATCTGCTATCATGGTGGAAGAAGGGGATTACATCAAAACAGGTTCACCATTGGTGAAAGTGGCCAATCTTAATTCCGTTTGGGCCGTTTTTGATGCTTATGAAAACCAATTAAGCCAGTTTAAAACGGGACAGGGTATGGAAGTGACCACCACATCCTATCCGAATGAAAAATTTAAGGCTAAAATTTCCTTCATAGACCCGATTTTGAATACCCAAACCAGAACGCTGGAAGTACGGGCAGAACTCGATAATAAAAAGGGTATGCTAAAACCAGGGATGTTCGTTCAGGGCGAGGTGGAAGTTTCCAAAATGGAAGATAACGAAGTGTTGACCGTTCCGGAAAGTGCCGTGCTATGGACCGGTAAAAGATCTGTGGTCTATGTGCAACCCGATGCAAATTTTTCCATTTTTGAAATGCGTGAAGTGGAACTGGGTAACCTAATGAATGGCGTGTATGTGGTCAATTCTGGATTGAAATCAGGAGATCGTGTGGTCGCCAAGGGCACATTTACCGTGGATGCGGCTGCACAATTACAGGGTAAGAAATCCATGATGAACCAAGATGGTGGCAAAACCATGACGGGCCATGAGGGCCACATGGGTATGTCTTCCGCAATGAACATGGATTTTTCCGATGAAGCCGAAAGCAAGTTTGAACAATTGTTGGGCAGTTATATGAAACTAAAGGATGGTTTGGTTGCTTCCGATGCCACACATGTGCAGCACCTTGCAAAGGAAGGAGTAGTGGTTGCAAAGCAAATGAGCACAACCGATATGAATGATATGGCCAAGCAACACCTCGCTATTATCAGTGAAAAATTAACTTCAATTTCCAAAGCCAGCTCCCTCGAAAAACAACGTGAAGATTTTATTATGTTGTCTGAAAATATGATTATGGTGGGCAACCAAATGAAGGGCTTGAACGAAAAAGTGTTCGTACAACATTGCCCAATGGCCGACAATAACAAAGGGGCCAATTGGTTGAGTCTGGATGAGGAAATCCGAAATCCCTATTATGGCGATGCCATGCTCACCTGTGGTAGTGTAGTTCATACAATCGAATAGCAAAAAGCCCCGAAACTAGGGGCTTTTTTATGGGTCGTTTTATACAGTTGTTGTTATTTGATGGAATTTTAAGAGCTTGTAGAGACTTGATTGTCATTATTTTCCATAAGTTTAAAGATGATTCCATTAACTAAAACACGTATAAAATGAAGAAAAATTTCTTAAAGCAGTTTTTACTTTTACTGCTGGTGGCCAGTACTGTGGCCGTCAATGCCCAAATGAAAAAAGTGGCCACGGTGGAGGGCATCACCGAGTACCAGTTGGACAATGGTTTAAAAGTATTGTTGTTTCCCGACAATTCTTCCCAGACCATAACCGTGAATATTACCTATTTGGTCGGTTCCCGTCATGAAGGGTATGGGGAAAAAGGTATGGCCCACTTGTTGGAGCACATGGTTTTCAAGGGGACACCCAATCACCCCGACATTCCAAAAGAATTGTCAGCCCACGGGGCCAGGCCCAATGGAACCACTTGGTACGATCGTACCAATTATTTCGAGACCTTCAATGCCACGGAAGAAAACTTGGACTGGGCATTGGATTTGGAGGCCGATCGTATGATGAACTCCTACATCGCCAAAAAAGATTTGGAGTCGGAATTCAGTGTGGTTCGCAACGAGTTTGAAAGTGGGGAGAACAACCCATCGCGCGTGTTGATGCAGAAAGTGATCAATGCGGCCTTCGAATGGCACAATTACGGAAGCAGCACCATCGGTAACCGTTCCGATATTGAGCGGGTACCCATTGAAAATTTGCAGGCCTTCTATAAAAAATTCTATCGGCCCGACAATGCCGTGCTCATGATCACCGGTAAGTTTGATGAAGCCGAGGTACTCAAGAAGGTACAGGACAAGTTCGGAAAGCTTAAGGCTCCGGCAATTCCTATTCGGGATTCGTACACCGAAGAACCTGAGCAGGATGGCGAACGTTATGTAAAAGTGTCCAGAGTGGGCGACCTTCAAATTGTATCCATGATGTACCACACCCCAGCTGGGGCCGATGAGGACCATGCAGCTATGGCCCTCGTGGAAAATGTACTTACCGATACCCCTTCAGGTCGGTTGTATAAAAAATTGATCGAGACCCAAAAGGCTTCTTCACTATGGTCGTTTATTCCCTTTACCAAAGAACCGGGGTTTTTCTATTTGAATGTGGATGTACCTTCGGACAAAAGTGCCGACGAGGTTGAAAAGATCATTCGGGAAACCATGGATGGTCTGGAGCCCATCACCCAAGAAGAATTGGATCGGGCCAAGGCCAATATCCTTAAGGATATTGATGAGGTCAACCGAAATTCCGGTTATCTGGGTACTTATATGAGCGAATTCATTGGTGCCGGGGATTGGCGACTTTCCTTCATTTATAGGGATAGGGTGGAAGCCATGACCTTGGATCAAGTGAATGCTGCCATGAAAAAATACCTGATACCTACCAACAGGACCATGGGACGTTTTGTGCCCACCAAAGATCCTATTCGCGTGGCCATCCCGCATCCGGAAAATGTCGATGCTTTGGTTTCCGATTACAAAGGCAAGGAGGGCAAGGGTACTGGCGAGGCCTTTGATGTTTCCTTCGACAACATCCAAAACCGATTGGATTCGGGCAAACTGTTCGATAAAATTGAATACGGGTTCATTGAAAAGGACAATCGTGGCAAAACGGTTATCCTAAGTTTCAATATGCGGAACGGGGATGTCAATAGCCTAATGAACCAAGGTATGGTGCCTTCTTTCACCGCTTCCATGTTGGACAAGGGAACCACTTCGAAAACCAGGCAGGAAATAGAGGATGAACTGAGCAAATTGAAATCGTCCTTGAGCTTTTATGCACGAGACGGCAATATCTATACTTCCATAGAATCCACTGAGGAGAATTTGATGGGAACGTTGGAGTTGTTGATGGAGATCATCAAGAACCCATCCTTTAAGGAAGAAGAGCTTACCAAACTGAAGACCCAGCGTTTGGCCAATATCGAAAGGAACCGTACCGAACCGGGATATTTGGCTTCCAAACGGGTTTCCGAAATCAACAACCATTATCCCAAAGGACATCCGTTGTACAGTATGTCCACCGAAGAGGAGATAGCCGCCATCAATGCCGTAACACGTCAGGATTTGGTTGATTTCTACAATAAATTTTATGGGTTGGGTAGAAGCACCTTGGTAGTCATTGGAAATTTTGATTCCGATGCGTTGAAATCATTTATGGAAGAAAACTTCAAAGGATTTGAAAGTGAAGTTTCCTATGCCGAAATAAAAGATCCGTTTGTGATGAACAAAGCGGTGAATGAAAACATTATCACCCCAGATAAAAAGAATGCGGTTACGTATGGACTTTTGGGTGTGGAAATGAGCCAATACGATGATGACTATCCAGCTATGATCGTGGCATCGTCCATTTTGGGCGGCGGATTCTTAAATTCACGATTTGCGGATAGGTTGCGCCAAAAAGATGGAGTCAGCTATGGGGTTGGCGCCAATTTTTCCGGTGATGGTGATAAGGAGGATAAAAATTCATCCATCTTCCTGTACGCCATCTATAACCCCGATAATTTGGAAAAAGTACAATTAGGCTTCAAGGAAGAATTGGATCGTTTCATCGCCGATGGCATTACCGACGAAGAATTCACCAATGCCGTGAACGGTTGGATCCAAGGGCAAACGGTTTCCAGGGCCAAGGACAATGAACTTTCCTCTTTGGTGAACAATAACATTTACTACGAGAGGACCATGGATTTCCAAAAGAATCTGGAGGCAAAAATGAAGTCTTTGACCAAGGAAGATGTGGAAAAGGCCATTAAAAAGTACATCAAACCCTTTTCGGAATGGACCATTGTAAACGGAGGTGATTTTAAGTAAAACACTGTAAAACAATTATATAGCACCCCATTTTATGGGGTGTTTTTTTATGTGATTGGAAATGAGAAAAAATTTTAGTTAATATTTAGCCAACAAAAATTTTCGGATTCCAAACTGCAATACATTTACTATAGTTTTTAATTAATTGACTTATGAAAAACGCAAAGTCAACTGGAAAGTCATCTCCTGCAAAAGCTGTAAAGCCTGCTGCAAAGAAGACCACCCAAGCTACTGGTAAGAAGAAGTAACTTGGTGCTTTTGGCCTTACGTGGGCCATTTACTGGATACAAAAAGAAAACGCCCCGATCATTGGTCGGGGCGTTCCTATTTTAGTGGTTTCCTGAACGGAAATTACATCATTCCTGGCATGCCACCTCCCATTGGAGGTCCAGCAGGCGTATCTTCCTTAATATCGGTCAATGCACACTCAGTGGTCAAGATCATACCTGCCACAGAAGCTGCATTTTCCAAAGCGATACGGGTCACTTTCTTGGGATCGATAATTCCCGCTTGAAGCATGTCCACATATTTGTCGGATTTGGCATCGTAACCGAAATCCTTTTTGCCTTCCAATACTTTGGAGATCACTACGGAACCTTCACCACCAGCATTCTCAACGATGGTACGCAAAGGAGCTTCGATGGCCTTGGCCACGATTTGAACCCCGGTTGTCTCGTCCAAAGAATCGGTTGTCAATTTTTCAAGAACCTTTTTGGCGCGTACCAAAGCTACACCACCACCGGCAACAATACCTTCTTCAACAGCGGCACGGGTTGCGTGCAAGGCATCGTCCACACGGTCTTTTTTCTCTTTCATCTCAACCTCGGAAGCGGCACCCACGTAAAGTACGGCAACACCACCGGCCAACTTGGCCAAACGCTCTTGCAATTTTTCCTTATCGTAGTCGGAAGTGGTTGTTTCGATTTGGGCCTTGATCTGGTTTACACGGGCCTTGATATCGGAAGCTTTTCCTGAACCGTTCACGATGGTGGTATTGTCCTTATCGATGGTCACGGTCTCAGCAGTACCCAACATGTCCAAAGAAGCGTTCTCCAATGAGAATCCTCTTTCTTCAGAAATTACAGTACCACCGGCCAAGATAGCGATGTCTTCCAACATGGCTTTTCTTCTGTCACCAAATCCAGGAGCTTTAACAGCGGCAATCTTAAGACCACCTCTCAATTTGTTCACTACCAAAGTGGCCAAAGCTTGTCCTTCAACATCTTCGGCGATGATCAACAATGGTCTTCCGGATTGTGCAACAGGCTCAAGAATCGGTAGGATTTCCTGTAGGTTGGAGATTTTCTTATCAAAAAGAAGGATATATGGATTGTCCAAATCGGCAATCATTTTATCCGTATCGGTTACAAAGTAAGGAGAAAGGTAACCTCTATCGAACTGCATACCTTCCACAACGTCCACGTAGGTATCGGTTCCTTTGGCCTCCTCAACGGTAATTACACCTTCTTTGCCCACTTTTGCGAAAGCAGTGGCGATCAAATCACCAATGGTTTCGTCATTGTTGGAAGAAATGGAGGCAACCTGCTTGATCTTATCAGAATCGTTGCCCACTTTTTTGGCCTGTTTTTCCAAATCGGCCACCAAAGCTTCAACAGCCTTGTCGATACCACGTTTCAAATCCATTGGATTAGCACCGGCAGCAACGTTCTTAAGTCCTTCCTTAACGATGGCTTGTGCCAAAACCGTTGCGGTAGTGGTACCGTCACCGGCTTGGTCGTTGGTCTTGGAAGCAACTTCCTTTACCATTTGTGCGCCCATATCCTCAAGGGCATCCTCCAATTCAATTTCTTTGGCTACGGACACACCATCTTTGGTAACTTGTGGAGCACCAAAAGATTTGCTGATGATCACGTTTCTACCTTTTGGTCCCAAGGTTACCTTTACGGCCTCGGCCAATTTGTCAACGCCTCTTTTCAGTCCGTCACGTGCGTCTATATCGAACTTAATATCTTTTGCCATTTTTCTTTAGTTGATTTTTTAATTAAACAATTGCCAAAATATCACTCTCACGCATCATCAAATAGTCGGTACCGTCCAATTTGAGTTCGGTTCCGGCATATTTTCCATAAAGCACGGTATCGCCAACCTTAACGGTCATTTTTTCATCCTTGGTGCCAGGACCTACGGCAACAACAGTCCCCTTTTGTGGTTTTTCCTTAGCATTGTCCGGAATGATGATACCGGAGGCAGTCTTGGTCTCGGCCTGTAGTGGCTCGATCAGTACCCTGTCTGCCAATGGTTTGATTGTAACTTTAGCCATATTTTAAATTTTTAAGTATTTGTTTTTAGAAATTCTCCCTTCTATTGGGCAGAAATTGTGCCAATGCACAAAAACTGACATTCTGGAAAACAAAAATGCCAGCTTGTCATTTAAGCTGGCATTTTGTTGTTTTTTGTCACATTGATTAACCACCAATAGTGTCCGATGGACTTGTGGTGTTTGCTGGTGGCAATTGCTCAGGAACCGATTCTGGAACAGTTTCAGGAACCGTTTCTTCGATGTCATCGCCCTGGAGCAGTTTTGAATCCGCACCCGCGTAACTTCCTTTTAGGGAAACATTGGAAACCAGGATCAATACAATCAAAATTGTGGCCAAGGTCCAGGTGCTTTTGTCCAAAAAGTCACCGGTCTTTTTTACACCTCCCACAACTTGGGTGCCGCCACCACCGAACGATGATGACAACCCACCTCCTTTAGGATTTTGGACCATGATGACCAAAATCAACAAAAGGCACACGATAATGATAAGTATCAAAAAAATTGTAAACGTGCTCATGTCTTTTTATTATTCTTTTTCTTTCTGCAGCTTCTTCACCGCCTGAATTTGGTCTGCAAAGAAACCACTTTTTTCTGGATATTTCAAACTCAATATTTTAAAGGCTTGAATGGCCTTTTTATACTTTTTTTGCTCGAGATATACCTTGGCCAAAGTCTCCGTCATCAATTCGTTTTTATCAAATTTTGTGGAGTCCTTTATATCGAGTTTTAAGTTGGGGGTCTCCTTTGGGACAATTTTGGGGTTGTTCTCGATAAATCGGTCCAAGAGCTCGAATTTTTTCTTTCGCTCCAGTTCCTCCATCACATTTTCTTCCGACTCTTCCGCTTCAGGTTCATCGGTAGTCGAGGTAAGTTGCAGCCATTCGGTGAACGAATGTTTTTCCTTTTTGGTGAAGGGGATGGGTTTGCCCAATTTCAAATCGGTTTCAGGTTCCGAAGGTTGCTCTTTTTGGATGTGTGGTTCTGGTTTTTCTTCGGATGACTTGGATTCAAAAAGTTCTGGATTCAGAATCTGTTCGGCATCCTTTAGGTTCTGGGGCAATGCCGGCTCATCGGATACGGCAAGCATGCTTTCCGCATTTGGATTTGGTTCCACCGCTTCCGAAACAGCATTTTGTTCTTCCAATTTGGAACCACGCCCAGCTATGGCATCCGCAATATTGTTCTGTACAAATTCCTGCGAGGTGATGTAATCGAAAAGCACATCCCGATCAGTGGTATGTGCAGCCGTCACTTTCAGGGCATTGTTGTACTTGTAACTGTCCAGATTTTTCAATCCCTTCAAATGCAGGGCGCGTGCCGCCTGAAAATAGGGATATTCCTCAATAATATCCTCCAGTTCCCGTGTTTGTTTTGGGGACAGGATGGTATTCGAGTTTTGAAGAATATGTATAAAATCCGAAACGTTCATAAATTACCAATTACCCAAGGAAGCATTAAATATATCCTGTGTCAACCGTTCAAAAATCTCTTCATGGGCCGCTGCTTGAATCGAGGTCAACGAAGCAGCCGCATCAAAATCGTAAAAGAAGGAAAAACGGCGTTCAAAGTCCGCGTCCTCCTTGGTGGTGTTAAAGAACCGAACGTTAACGCTCATGGTCAATCGGTTCTGCGCGGTCCGTTGGTCGGCCGTGGCCGTCATCGGAATTACCTTGTATTCCACAATTTCACCTTCGTACACCAAATCGCCATTGTTTCCAGTTAGCGAAAGGCTGGTCAAGTTGTTGATCAAATCTTGCAAAGCCAATGTAAAATCCCGGTCCAATCCCGGGACAATGGTAGAACCTGGGGTTTGGTCGGCATAGTTTTGGAAAAAATTGACTTGGAAAGTGGTCGCCGTACCAATGTCAGCCCCGGAAAAATTATAGGCCCCGCAACTATAGAGTGACAGGAGCAAACCCATAATTCCAATCTTAATGCTATTTCTTCGCTTCATAATCAATTCAAACATAACAATAATTGGATTACAGGTCGTATTGTTTGATTTTTCGATATAATGTACGTTCCGAAATGCCCAGTTCGGCTGCGGCGGCTTTTCGTTTACCGTTGTTGCGTTCCAAGGATTTTTTGATCAGCTCAATTTCCTTTTCCTGTAAAGATAAGGTTTCTTCCTCCTCAATTTCCTCTGCAAAATGGTAACGATCTTCCTGGGGTATCGGAGCGGGTGCTTGCACAGGAGCTTCCATTACCGGCTCGGGCAATCGGAGCACTTCTGTGGTTGCATCTTCTTCCAGGTCGATTTCTTCTTCGTCCTGACCATTTCCATAAATTTTACGGATCAAGTTCTCATTTTCTTTCTGCACTTTGGAAGAATCGTTGTGTTTCAACAACTCCAACGTCAGTTTCTTCAGGTCGTTTAGGTCACCTTTCATATCAAAAAGCACCTTGTACAAAATTTCACGCTCGTTGCTGAAATCGCCTTCCTTTTTGGTCTGGCCCACCACTGCCGGAAGATTGGAACCTTGGGATTCGGGGAAATAACTTTGTAGGGTTGCGGCCGAAATATTCCGGTTTTCCTCCAATACGGAAATCTGTTCCGCAATGTTCCGCAATTGTCGAATGTTGCCTGGCCAGCGGTATTTCAACAATAATTGAACGGCATCATCTTCCAACCGAATGGTAGGCATTTTGTATTTCTGTCCAAAATCGGAAGCAAACTTTCGAAACAACAGATGTATGTCCTCACGGCGGTCCCGAAGCGGGGGCAAATGAATTTCCACGGTGCTCAAACGGTAATACAGGTCTTCACGGAACTTCTCCTTTTCTATGGCCTCGAACATATTGATGTTGGTGGCCGCTACGATCCGTACATCGGTTTTTTGCACTTGGGAGGATCCCACTTTAAGGAATTCCCCGTTTTCCAATACCCGAAGCAAACGGACTTGGGTGGTGAGGGGCAGTTCCCCGACCTCGTCCAAGAAAATGGTTCCGCCATCGGCCACCTCAAAATAACCGCTGCGGGTTTGGGTGGCCCCGGTAAAGGCTCCTTTTTCGTGCCCGAACAGTTCACTGTCGATGGTCCCTTCTGGAATGGCACCACAGTTTACGGCGATGTATTTGGCGTGTTTGCGGTGCGAAAGGGAATGGATGATCTTGGGGATGGCCTCTTTACCGACCCCACTCTCCCCGGTGACCAGGACGGAAATGTCCGTTGGTGCTACCTGAATGGCTTTTTCTATGGCACGGTTGAGCTTAACATCATTGCCGATGAGCTCAAACCGCTGTTTAATGGATTGAACACTTTCCATGTATCAATTGTTCTTTGAGTAACCTACGGCTTCACCGATCAAGGTGGCGGAGGTGCATTCGTTGATCTTTACGTCGACAAAGTCGCCAATTTGGAAGTTTTCCTTTGGAAACACCACCACGGTATTCTGGGAATTGCGACCCATCCAATGGGCATCCGATTTTTTGGAAGGCCCTTCGATCAACACTTCTTCCACTTTGCCCACATGTTGTTGGGTTCGGTATAGGCCGTGTTTTTGTTGTAGGTCGATGATTTCGCGTAGGCGTCGTTTTTTGGTTTCTTCCGGAACATCATCCTCCATTTTTCGCTCTGCCAATGTGCCTGGACGCTCTGAATAGGCGAACATGAAACCGAAATCGTATTTCACATATTCCATTAAACTCAAGGTATCCTGATGGTCTTCCTCGGTTTCCGTCGGGAATCCTGTTATCATATCCTGACTTATGGCACAATCGGGGATGATGCGACGAATATTGTCAATCAGTTCGAAATATTCCTCCCGGGTGTGCAAGCGGTTCATTGCTTTCAATATGCGGTTGCTACCACTTTGCACGGGCAGGTGGATGTATTTGCAGATGTTGTCGTATTTGGCCATGCTCTCGATCACATCGAGGGTCATGTCCTGTGGATTGGATGTGGAGAATCGGATGCGCATTTTGGACTGGGCCTGAGCCACAAGCTCCAACAATTTGGCAAAGTTCACCGAAGTGGCCTTTTGCATGTCGGAAGCTTTGTCAAAATCCTTTTTGAGTCCGCCTCCGTACCAAAGGTAGCTGTCCACATTTTGGCCCAATAAGGTTACTTCCTTGAAGCCTCTTTCCCAAAGGTCGTTCACTTCCTCCAAAATGGATTGTGGGTCACGGCTACGTTCCCGACCGCGGGTAAACGGTACTACGCAAAAGGTGCACATGTTATCGCAACCACGGGTAATGGATACAAAGGCGGTGACTCCGTTGGAATTCAAGCGAACCGGGGCCACATCGCCATAGGTCTCATCCTTGGACAGGATCACATTTACGGCATTTCTTCCTTCATCAATTTCCTGGATCAGATTGGGTAGGTCTTTGTAGGCATCCGGGCCCACGACCATGTCCACGATTTTTTCCTCCTCCAAAAATTTGCTCTTCAACCGTTCGGCCATACAGCCCAAAACCCCAACTTTCATACCTGGGTTGGTCTTTTTAACGGCGTTGAACTTTTCCAAACGTTTGCGCACGGTCTGTTCCGCCTTTTCACGAATGGAACAGGTATTTACCAGGACCAAATCGGCCTCGGCCAGATCTTGGGTGGTATTGAAACCTTCGTTGGCCAAAATGGAAGCCACAATTTCGCTATCGGAAAAATTCATTTGGCAACCGTAACTCTCAATGTAGAGCTTACGGGTGTTCTTTTCGTTCCCTGTCATCGCCAATGAGCTTCCTTGCTGGCTTTCGTCAATAATTTTCTCTATGCTTTCGTCCTTGATCATATGGGTTCAATGGGGTGCAAAGATAGTGCTTATTCCATTTTAGTGACAATTTGGCAGTATTTTTTAAGATTATGTTGTGGAATCAATTGTTAGTAGTAATTTAAAGTTCGAAAACAACTGACCGAACCCATGGATTTTACAAACATCACCCAACGCATCGGTGCGAGCGCACCCATAGAATTTGGAACCGTATTTAACAACTCTGTAGAGCTTTTTAAAAAGGTATGGCTACAGGGTTTCATTACTATTTTGTTGACCCTTTTGGCGATTCTGCCTTTTTACTTGGTTATTTATGCTCCCATGATAGCTATGGGCATTACTGATCCTGAAACCCTCAGACATAACCAAATGCCCCCGGTGTTCACCCTTTTTATGATAGTTTTTATGCCCATTTTCATGTTGGCCATAATGACCATTTCCTTGTGTTTGAACGCGGCTTTTCTTCGTATATGCCGTAAGTACGATCTTGGTGAAATGGGGAAGGACGATTATTTTTTCTACTTTAAAAAGGAGTATCTAAAAAAGGCCTTTGTATTGGCCCTGTTGATGCTTGGTTTGTCGTTGTTGGGCCTACTGGCCTGTGGCTTGGGAATTATCTATTTGGTGGTCCCCATGTATTTGTTTCCTGCTTTTCTTGCTTTTGACAAAGAACTGTCCCCGATGGAAATTGTAAAATCCAGTTTTGCCCTGGGCAATAAAAATTGGTTGATGGTCTTTTTGCTGGTCGTAGTAACCGGGATTGTGGCCGAACTGGGCGTTGTACTTTGTTTTGTGGGTGTGTTCTTCACGGCCATGTTCAGTAAGATTCCTGCATATTTTATGTACAAGGATACGATAGGGTTGTCCATGGATATTTAATAAAAAACGCCCTTGATTCAAGGGCGTTTTTCTTTTTCTGTTCTTTTCAGAATCAATCCATCGAAATCATTTTGATGTGATTTTCATCTGCTTTGTTGTTGATGGCCGTGGCCCTTTCTTGGATCAATCGGTTTAAAGCGCTGATTTCCGTATCCAATTCCTTGGTCACTTCGGCAAAAAACGCTTTGGCCTGTTGGGTTGGTCGTTGGTCGCCACGCTGCGAATCGGCCAAGAGAAATGCAATCCGGTTGTTGATGCGGATACCATAGTTCAATGGGTCTTGTCGGCTTTGGTTTTTGGTCATGTGAATGTTGTTCTCGATCACGGAAAGTTCGGTTTCAAAATCAGTGGCCATCTTTTGCAATTCGGGGTTGTCCTTGGTTTTGGCCTTGAGATAGTCTAAATCTTTCTTGATGTTCCTGATGTTGATGATGGCATTGTTGGCGCGTGTCACTTGATCACGAACGGCCATTAAAAAGTCAAATTGATCTTGAAAATCTTTTTGTGTATTGGGTATGCGTGGATCTTTCACAATGGAAAATTCTTGCTCCATGGACTGGCCATTATACGTGAGTCTTACCTTATAGTTTCCTGGAACAGCCTTCGGTCCTACATTGGGTGATGAGTAGAATACCATTCCTTCAAATTCTTGGAAGCCGGGGTAGCGCATGTTCCAGACCATGCGGTTGCCACCCTTGGTCACCTCCAGTTTTTGAGTGGAGGCAGGATTTAACTTATCCGGCATAGCCGTGTTCGAAAAGCTTCGGATCACGGTACCGTCCATTTCCAAAATATCCAAGGAAACTTGGTCGCCCTCTTTGATATCGTTCAAATAAAAATTGATGATTGCCCCATTGGGATGGTTTTCGCCCACCAATCTGGTGTCCGGCTCTTGCCACCCACCACTTTGGTGCATGCGGTAGGCCATATCCGGTTGGTACAGGTAAAAATCACTGTTCCTGACCTCGTCGGACAGTTGATGAAGTGGGGTCAGGTCATCGATCATCCAAAAACTTCTACCATGTGTGGCCGCTATCAGGTCGTTGTCCCTAACGTGAAGATCTCTAATGGAGGTGATGGGTAAGTTCAACTGGAAGGAAGACCACGACTCCCCGTCATCAAAGGAAACGAACATACCCCATTCAGTGCCGGCGTAAAGCAGTCCTTCCCGTGTTTTGTCAGCGCGAATGGCCCTTGTGTAGTAGTTGTCTTTGATGCCGTTAGTGATCAATTTCCATGTTTTGCCGTAGTCATCGGTTTTATATAGGTAGGGAGTGTAATCGCCAAATTTATAGGAAGTGGCCGCCACATACACGGTTCCCTTTTTAAAGGGACTTGGATCGATGCAGTTGATCATGTTCAATTTAGGGGATAGGGACGAGGGAGGGGTCACATTTTCCCAGGTAACGCCATTGTCGCGGGTTACATGGATCAAACCGTCGTCGCTACCTGTCCAGATCACCCCTTTTTCAAGAACAGACTCACTGATGACAAAAATGTTGGAATAAAATTCCGCCCCTGTATTGTCCTGGGTGATGGGACCTCCAGAAGACTCAATGGTTTCTGGAATCCCTCTGGTTAGGTCCGGAGAAATGGTCTTCCAGGATTGTCCGCCATCGGTGGTTGCATGCAGGTAATTGGATCCTGCATACAAAACATTCGAATCGTGCCTGCTGAAGGTAACCGGATAGTTCCAGTTAAATCGGTACTTCATGACTTCGGCCCCGGAACCTGCTGGGTTATCCGGCCATACGTTGGTAGAAATAGTCTGCCCGGTGGTGTGGTCCAAACGGTTCATGTACCCTTTATAGGTGCCCCCGTACACCAATTGATTGTTTTTGGGGTCTGGAGCCAAGTGGGCACTCTCGCCACCTGCCGTGGGCTCCCAATCAGCTTCGGTAATGGCTGCATCCGATGAGCGGTGCGAGATACGCAGGGCGGTATTGTCCTGTTGTGCACCATAAATACGATATGGAAATATGCTGTCGGTAGCAATACGATAAAATTGGGCAGTAGGTTGGTTGTAATAAGTGGTCCAGTTGTTGCCGCCATCATTGGAGATTTGTGCCCCTCCATCATCCGCAATGATCATGCGTTGGTTGTTGTTGGGGTCGATCCACAGATCGTGGTGGTCGCCGTGGGGCGCATTTTTTAGAGTGAATGTTTTCCCGCCATCGGTAGAAACGCCGTAGCTTACGTTCATTACCCATACTTTGTCCACATTTTGGGTGTCGGCATAGATCCGACTGTAGTACCAAGCCCTTTGACGCAGGGCGCGATTGGTGTTTATTTTTTTCCAGGTCACTCCCGCATCATCAGATCGAAAGACACCTCCGTCCTTAGCTTCGATAATGGCCCAAATACGATCGGAATCCAATGGGGAAACGGCGATGCCAACTATGCCCCAGGGAAAACCTGGCAATCCTGAACGGGTAGAGATGTCTGTCCATGTATCGCCACCATCCGTACTTTTAAACATTTTACTATCGGGTCCACCACTGTCCATGCGGTAGCCGTTGCGCTTCATTTCCCAAGTGGCTGCATAAAGGATCCGGCTGTTGTTGGGATCCATAATCAAATCCCCGGCCCCGGCCTTATCACTGACATATAAAATCTGTTCCCAATTTTTACCACCATCGGTTGAGCGGTAAACACCCCGTGTCTTATTGGGCTTCCAAAGATTTCCGATGGCTGCCACATAAACAATATCCGGATTTTTGGGATGGATACGGATTCGGGCAATATGTTCGGAGTCATCCAACCCAATAAATTGCCAGGTCTCACCGGCATCCATACTTTTCCAAAGTCCTTTTCCAGAGGAGACATTGCCGCGAAGCGTTTGTTCACCTTCACCCACATAGATAATGTTGGGGTCCGATTCCGAAACGGCGACGGCACCAATGGAACCCCCAAAATAGCCATCCGAAATACACTCCCAAGAATTTCCGGCATCGGAGGTTTTCCAAACACCACCGCCCGCTGTACCCATATAATAAAGGTTGGGGTCGTTGGTCACTCCGGTAACGGTACCTGCCCGTCCCCCACGGTGCGGACCCACCATGCGCCATTCCATGCCGTTGTACAGGGTTTGGTCATACGTTGTGGTGGTCTTGTTTTTTTTGCGTTGTGCAGTGGAAGGATAAAAGCAGAGCAGGGCAATGGCCAAAAGAAGGATGCGATGGGTCATTTTGAAGCGGTTTAGTTGGTTATCGACCTTAAAAATACTAATAATTTAAAGTTCAATTTGGATTCTATTTTTATAATTAATGATTTTGGATTTTGGTCGATTTACATCAAAATCAATAGTTTCAAATCTTAAAGTTTAAATTTTAATATACTTTTGTTACCACAAAACCCAGTGCATGCCAAAGAATTTAGTTATAGTTGAGTCCCCCGCAAAGGCCAAGACCATAGAGCGTTTTCTTGGAAAAGATTATCAGGTCGAGTCGAGTTTTGGACATATTGTCGACCTTCCTTCCAAAGAGCTCGGTGTTGATGTGGAGAACGATTTCAAACCAAAATACACTGTTGATAAAGAGAAAAAGGCCTTGGTGAAAAAGCTGAAGGACCTTGCCCAAAAAGCTGATATTATTTGGCTGGCCAGTGATGAGGACCGCGAGGGAGAGGCCATTTCATGGCATTTGGCCGAAGAGCTGAAACTCGATAAAAACAAGACCAAGCGCATTGTTTTCAACTCCATTACCAAATCGGCAATCCAGAAAGCCATTGAAAACCCAAGGGACATCAACTATAATTTGGTGAATGCACAACAGGCCCGAAGGGTATTGGACCGTTTGGTGGGTTACGAGCTTTCGCCAGTACTTTGGAAAAAGATAAAACCGGGACTCTCTGCAGGTAGGGTGCAGTCCGTTGCAGTACGTTTGATCGTGGAGCGCGAAAGGGAGATTGAAGCATTCAGTCCTGAAGCGTCGTTCCGAATCAAAGCGGAATTCAAGACAGAGGGAGGCAACACGGTCGCAGCGCGACTGAACAATCCGTTCCCGACCAAGGCAGCAGCAGAATCTTTTTTAAAGCAAAATATAGGAGCGGATTTTTCAGTGGCCGATTTGACCAAAAAACCGGCCAAAAAATCTCCGGCACCGCCATTTACAACCTCCACCTTGCAACAGGAAGCATCACGAAAATTGTATTTTTCGGTAAGCCGCACCATGCAGGTGGCCCAACGTTTATATGAAGCGGGTCTGATCACATACATGAGGACCGATAGCGTTAACCTTTCCAGTGAGGCACTTGCCGCTGCAAAGGACGCTATTCTACAAAACTATGGCGAAGAGTATAGTAAGGTCCGGAATTTTAAGGGCAAGACCAAAGGGGCACAAGAGGCCCACGAGGCCATTCGCCCCACCGATATGAAACTACAGTCACCACAATTGGAGCGGGACCAGTCCAAACTGTATGAATTGATTTGGAAACGTACCCTTGCTTCTCAAATGAGCGACGCCGAATTGGAACGTACCAATGTAAAGATAAAGGCCAGTACGCATAATGAAGAGTTTATGGCCAATGGGGAAGTGGTCAAGTTTGATGGATTCCTAAAGGTATATTTGGAAGGCACCGATGATGAGGACAGCTTGGAAGAGCAAGAAGGTATGTTGCCTGCACTTCGAGTTGGGGAGCCTTTGCAAAATATATTCATTTCTGCCACTGAGCGCTTCACTCGACCACCATACCGCTATACAGAAGCCTCCTTGGTGAAAAAGTTGGAAGAACTGGGCATCGGAAGACCCTCTACCTATGCACCTACCATTTCCACTATTCAAAATAGGGGTTACGTAGAAAAAGGTACTATTGAAGGAACCGAGCGTAAGTATATGCAGTTGGTTTTGGAGAATGGTAAGCTATCCGACACCCAATTAACAGAAACCGTTGGGTCGGATAAGGGAAAAATGGTGCCGACCGATATTGGAATGATCGTGAACGATTTCTTGGTGGATCATTTTACCAAAATCTTGGATTATAATTTTACCGCCAAAGTAGAGGAAGATTTTGATGAAATAGCAGCCGGTGAGGAAGATTGGCAGCATATGATGAAGAACTTTTACAAGGATTTTCATCCCAATGTCATCGAAGTTGAGGAAAATGCAGAACGGGCCAGCGGTGAACGTGTTTTGGGCACCGACCCCAAAACCGGCCGACAAGTGTCCGTTCGATTGGGTCGTTTTGGACCCATGGTGCAAATCGGCACTGTGGAAGAAGAAGAAAAACCCCAATTTGCCAGCTTATTGCCGGATCAGTCCATAGGCACCATAACTTTTGAAGAAGCGATGGAGCTATTCGAGCTACCTAGAAAGTTGGGCGTTTATAAAGGGGAAGAGGTCGAGGCCAATGTAGGCAGATTTGGACCCTATGTGCGCTTTGGTAAAAAGTTTATTTCGTTGGATCAGGGCGAAAGTGCATTTGATGTGGATTTGGATCGCGCCATCGAATTGATCCAGGCCAAGGAAAAGGCAGATGCCCCCATCGCCAAATATGAAGGATTGGATGTGACGAAGGGCAAAGGTAGGTTTGGACCTTTCATTAAATGGAACGGCATCTTTATCAATGTCAATAAAAAATATGATTTTGATAACCTATCCCAATCCGATATCGCCGAGTTGATCGAGGACAAAAAGAAAAAGGAGGCCGAGAAATTGGTCCAGGAATGGCCAGAGGAAAAAATCCGTATCGAAAAAGCGAGATGGGGAAGGCACAATATTATAAAAGGTAGGGTAAAAGTGGAACTCTCCAAGGATGTGGATCCATTGAAATTGACTTTGGAAGAGGTCAAGGCCCTCATCGAATCAAAAACACCGAAGAAAAAAGCCAAGGCAAAAGCAAAAAAATAGTATGGCGTTCGATTTTCTGGTTCCAGTAAAGGACAAGGTACTGGCCCATTCCGAATTATTGCCGCAGCAAGCACTGGGCAAGAATGTTTTTGTACACACCGAAAAGGACGGACTCCCGGTTTTTGCCCACGCCGATGTCGCTATTTTTGGCGTTTTGGAATCCCGCAATGCTTTTGAAAAGAAACCCGAAAAGTTGGATGTGGACGAAGTGCGCATCCAATTGTACCGATTGATGATGGGCAACTGGAATTCAACCATCATCGATATCGGTGATGTGGAAGAGGGCGATACGGTGGAGGATACCTATTTTGTGGTGAAGGAAATCGTGGCCGGATTGCTCGAAGAGAATATTATTCCCATCGTAATAGGACTTACCCAGGATATTACCTATCCAACCTATCGTGCGTTTGATAAGATCCGCGATATGGTCAATATCGTTTCCATCGACAGTCGGTTCGATTTTGGCGAGGATGATGAATTGATTTCCTCCCATTCCTATATGAGTAAGATCATAACCGATAAACCCAACAACCTTTTCAACTTTTCCAATATTGGCTATCAAAGCTATTTCAATGCCCAGGAAGAAATGGACCTCATGGAACGCTTGTTCTTTGATGCCTACCGATTGGGTGAGATTGCTGCCCATATTGAATTGGCAGAACCTGTTTTGCGCAGCAGCGATATCGTTAGCCTTGATCTCAGGGCCATTCGTGCCAGCGAAATGGGCTGGTCCAAAAACTTTTCCCCCAACGGATTTACCGGAAGGGAAATTTGCGCGATTGCGCGATATGCCGGTATCAGCGACCGGGTCTCCCTATTTGGCATCTACGAAGGGGAGAATTCCAACCAGGCATTTCAAATGATCGCCCAGATCATTTGGTATTTCATTGAAGGGCTCAGTTTCCGTATCAAGGAACAGCCCAGCTCAAAGAGCGAAGACTTCACAAAGTTCACCGTCCCCACGGATACGGAAGAATTGGTGTTCTACAAAAGCCACGTTACCGAAAGGTGGTGGGTAGAGGTTCCATCAATTTTGGCCGAACATACTAAAACAAATCCGGTGGCGTTATTACCATGCACCGAAGGGGACTATTTGGATGCTTGCAACCAGATCATTCCAGAAAGGTGGTTCAAAGCCTACAGGAAAGGCTTTAACTAAACAAATTAATTTTTGGGCATTAATCGTGTTTGCACAATAATTTATTCAAAAATCAGTTTTGAGAGTAATGAATTTGTGTTTCACAGTTTATAATCTTGAATCGAATAATTTAACCTAAAGTATGAGAAAGCTATTCTTTTCATCTATAGCACTTGTTTTTTTGCTTACCAGTTGTGGCTCTAAATCAAGATCAAAAGGTGAACTAGTTGGGGTAAGTGGTAAAAAATGGCATCCAGAGAAACCCTATGGAATGGAACTGATTCCCCGAGGCGCCTTTGTTATGGGTAAGGCTGAAGAGGATCAGGCAAAAGTGTTGAACGCACCGACCAGAACGGTGACCGTTCGTTCCTTCTATATGGACGACACGGAAATCACTAACAGTGAGTACCGTCAATTTGTGGAGTGGGTAAAGGATTCCATTGTTAGGACCAGATTGGCCATCTTGGCCGATGAATTGGGAATGGGTCCGGATGATGAAGGTATCGGGGAGTACGCTTTCAAGGATACCGACACCACCGAACTATCTGCCTACGACAAGTACATGCTCGACAATTATGCTGGCCTGGGTGAAACCGGCTACGAAGGAAGGGCATTGAACAAAGATGTGGATTTGATCTGGGATACTTCCGAGTATCCGGATGAGTATTACGCCGAAGTGATGGATTCCATCTACTTGCCGGAAGAGGAAAGCTACAATGGTCTTAGGAGCATCGACGTAACCAAATTGAAGTACAAGTACAACTGGATGGATATTGAAGCTGCCGCACGTTCCAGAACAGGTAGCAGAAAAGACTTCATTAAGCAGGAAGAGTTGGAGATCTACCCGGATACCACCGTATGGATCAGGGATTTTGAGTACTCTTACAACGAACCCATGCACAATGATTATTTTTGGCACGATGCCTATAGTGATTACCCAGTGGTGGGTGTCAACTGGATGCAGGCCAAGGCCTTTTGTAACTGGAGGACCAAGTTCAAGAACGACGATCAAAAAAGCCGTGGCAAACAATTCGTGAACCAGTTTAGGTTGCCGACCGAAGCTGAGTGGGAATATGCCGCACGAGGCGGTATCGAAGGAGGAACCTATCCTTGGGGTGGTCCGTACGTGATCAGTGATACCGGTTGTTTTATGGCCAACTTTAAACCACAACGTGGAGATTATGCAGCCGATGCGGCATTGTATACAGTAGAAGCCAAATCATTTGAACCAAATGATTACAACTTGTACAACATGGCCGGTAACGTATCGGAATGGACCAATTCCAGTTTCGATCCAGGGGCCTACGAATACCTGTCCACCATGAACCCGAACGTTGGTTCCGGACAAAACAAGAGAAAAGTAATCCGCGGAGGATCTTGGAAGGATGTTGCCTACTTCCTACAAGTGAGTACCAGGGATTACGAGTACCAAGATTCCGCAAGAAGTTACATTGGATTCAGAACGGTACAGGACTACATGGGCGAGGAAGACTCAACCAATGGTAGAAGTGGATTATAAGCATTGAAAATCAGAGAGAACATTATATAAATAGCAATTTCGTAACCAAATACTTATTTATATAACTTAATTAAAACTAGAATTATGGCACAGTCAAAATCAACAAAAAAGCTGTTTAACATGGCCTACGGGCTTGGAGCATCGGTAGTAATCATCGGTGCATTGTTCAAGATCCTTCACTGGGAGTTTGGACCACTTACTGGTGGACTTCTTCTTGCTGTCGGACTTATTACCGAAGCATTGATCTTCGCTATCAGTGCATTTGAACCAGTAGACGACGAATACGATTGGTCGTTGGTATACCCTGAATTGGCCGGTGGTCAACAGAACGCTTCCAGAAAACAAGAGGCTAAAGATGCCAAGGAAGCTGAAGGTCTTCTATCCAAGAAATTGGATGAATTGCTTAAAGAAGCCAACATCGATGCCGATTTGTTCTCCAGTCTAGGTGAGAGCATCAAGAGTTTTGAAGGTGCCGCTAAAAATATCGCTCCTACTACAGATGCTATCCAGCACACCAAGAAATACTCTGAAGAGTTGTCCCACGCTGCCGCTCAAATGGAATCTTTGAACAGCTTGTACAAAGTACAGTTGGAAAGCGCTAGCAGACAAGCCTCCATCAACGAGGAAGTTGTACAGAACGCAGGTGCGTTGAAAGAGCAAATGGAATCCTTGGCTACCAACCTTTCTTCCTTGAACGGAGTTTACGGTGGTATGCTATCCGCTATGGGTGGAAGAAACTAATTAGACGTTTTGATCAACAAAAAACAAACCCAAATCAAATTAATTTTTAAAATCTAATTAGAAAAACATGGCAGGAGGAAAACAAACACCACGTCAGAAGATGATCAACCTAATGTACTTGATCTTCATCGCGATGTTGGCCCTGAATATGAGCAAGGAAGTACTTGCGGCTTTCGGACTTATGAACGAAAAGCTGGAAACTTCGAATACGAACATGGACACCAATAACGCTAGCTTCTTCGCTAGTTTGGAGACCAAAGCTTCTGAAAACGAGGAAGAGTACGGAGAATTGTACAAAGATGCTCAGAAAGTAAAGGAACTTTCAGATGACTACTACAGTTATTTGCAAGGTTTGAAGACAGAAATGACCAAGGATTTGGAAGATCCCAAAGATTATGTGGTCATGGACAAATCCGATTACCTGGACCAAAAATTCTTCCAGGGCGACAATTTGGGCCCAGAAGGAAAGAAGTTCATGGAATACATCAACAACTACCGTGAAGGCGTGATCAATGCATTGCCCGAAGGTAAGTTCGAATCATTGAAAGCTGCGGTTAAAGCGCGTTTTGCTACCGGTGATGCAGATGGTAAGGTTGAAAAAAGAGACGGTACCCGTCAAGATTGGATCAACTACCACTACGAAGGATTTCCTTTGGTAGCCTCATTGACCAAAATGACCCAATTGCAGGCCGATATCAAAACTACCGAGCAAGAGGTGTTGAAGACCCTTTTGGAAGGTGAGTTGACCGAGGCGGTTTCCTTGACCAACTTCGCCAGTGCATTGTCCGCTCCAAAAACGGCATATTATGCAGGAGAAAAGTATGATGGTAAGATCATTGTGAGCAAGACTGACAAGACTTCCACTCCTGTAAAAGCGGAATTGACTTTGGACGGAAGACCATTGACCGAAGGTAAGGATTATGCATTGGAAGCTGGTGGTATCAAAATGTTGATTAGTGCCGGTACCCCAGGTGACCATACCATTAAAGGAACCATGACCTATATGCAGGATGGAGTTGAAGTGCCAGTGGAAGTGAACAACACTTTTGCAACCATCTCCATGCCGAATGCAGCGGTTATTTCTGCTGATAAGATGAACGTAGTGTACCGTGGTGTGGCCAACCCAATGACCATCTCCATTCCTGGTATCCCTGATAACAAAGTTTCGGCTTCTGCTCCTGGTTTGACCAGAAGAAGTGGCAGCAACTATATCATGAACCCAGGTACAGGTAGAACAGTGACCATTACTGCTTCAGGTACATTGCCCGATGGTAAAGGAATCCGTACTTCCTCTGAGTTCCGTATCAAGGATATTCCAAGACCTAGCGGTACCGTGCGGGGTGAGGCTGGTAGCGTACAGATGCCAAGAAAGAACTTGGAAATCTCTACCATCAGTGCCATGTTGGAAGACTTCGACTTCGATTTGAACCTTGGTGTTAGCCAGTTCAAGTTCAAGGTTCCAGGTCAGCCTACCGTGGTTGTTAACGGAAACAAATTGGATGCCAGAGCCAAGTCTGCCCTTGCTAGAGCAGGTAGAGGTGATGCCGTTCAGATATTCGATATCCAAGCTTACATCACAAACAACAAGAGCTACAAGTTGAAGAAAGTATCGCCTGTTGTGGTTGAGCTTACAAACTAAAAAGTATATAAGTGATCATGAATTGGAAAAATGCATTATTGATCGGATTGTTGGGTGTTTTGCCCGTATCCCTGATGGCCCAGGCAAACATTTTGAATGCCAAGTTGCCGGATGATATCGGGAAAAAGACCGAGGCTCAAATAGAACAAGACGCCGATGAACCCCTACCTTATGGTTATGTGGACGATAGGGATATCCTTTGGTCCAAGACCGTGTGGGAAATCATCGATCTTGATGAGCGTGTCAACTTTCCGTTGTACTACCCAACCGATACCGTGGGTATCGGGGCGGACAGAAGGTCGCTGTACCATGTTTTGATGAAGAACATCAGGAACGGGAACTTGACCGAGGTGTATGCCGACTCCTATTTTACTGAAAAAAGGAAGTTGTCCGACCTTTCCGCTACCTTGAGCAAAGTGGATACCACAGACCTTGGGTACGAACAATTGAACGCCGGTGAGCGCATTTCTCCTGAGTTTATCAACCAAAGGGATCTGACCGCCGCTGATATTGAAGAGTACCGCATCAAAGGAATCTGGTATTTCGATAAGCGCCAAGGGGAGTTAAAGTACCGTTTATTGGGAATTGCACCGGTTGCGCCGGACGTAAACTTTATCGATGACGAATCGATAGACCCAGGAGAGAACAAAGTTGAATTGTTCTGGGTTTGGTACCCTGCAGCACGTCAAATTCTGCACGATGCCAAAGTGTACAACCAGCAAAACTCGGCTCGACCCATTTCTTTCGATAACCTTTTGAACGCAAGACGTTTCAACGGGGTGATCTACAAAGAGGAAAACGTTCACGAAGATCGTGAGATAAGCGACTATATTTTTGACAATGCATTGTTCCAGCTACTGGAGGCCCAACGAATCAAAGAGGCCATCAGAAACAAGGAGCAGGATATGTGGGCTTATTAATGAGGCCCCACTTTGAAAGCGAATAACGAATCAAAGTTGTAGGCCGAATTAATCCCGAAGCAGTTCGGGATGGCCTAATAAAAATTTCCAATTCAATACAACTAACGCCGCACTTTATGTGCGGCGTTTTTTTTTATAAAAATGATAAAGACCCGCATTGGGTCAAAAAGCGTTCCCTAATTTTGCCGTATGTTGGATTATATCGTAGTTGGTTTGGGTTTGGCAGGAATATCGGTCTGCGATACCTTGGAACGTAACGGAAAAACCTTTCACGTGGTTTCCGATGCCTCCCAACAGGCCTCGCAGGTGGCGGGCGGATTGTACAACCCCGTTATTCTAAAAAGATTCACCATGGCTTGGAAGGCCGGCGGTCTAATGGAAGCCGTGAGGCCATTTTACCAACAGCAGGAGGAAAAACTTGGGGTAACCTTGGATCATCCACTGCGTGTATTGCGAAGGTTTGCCTCCATAGAAGAGCAAAATACCTGGTTTGAAGCTGCCGATCGTCCCGGATTGGAGCGTTTTTTATCCACCAAGATCTTGCCCAACCAAAATCCAGCGTTGGATGCCCCTTTTGGTTTTGGGGAAGTAATGCATACCGGCAGAATCGATACGGCGTTGTTGATCAAAGCCTATAGAGCCTATTTGGAACAAAACGACCTCCTTACATTTGAAAATTTCGATTTTGGGGCATTGCACTTATTAGAGCAACATGTTTCGTACAAAGGAATCGAGGCTAAGCGCATCGTTTTTGCCTGTGGATTTGGCCTCAAACAGAACCCTTATTTCAACTACTTGCCTCTAAACGGCACCAAAGGGGAACTGCTGATCATAAAAGCGCCCGATTTTAAAGAGGAAAGTGTCATCAAGTCGTCCGTGTTCACCATTCCTTGGGGAGAAGATCTTTACCTCGTCGGAGCCACCTACAAGTGGAAGGATAAGACGAACACACCCACCGAGGAATCCAAAAATGAACTTCTGGATAAATTAAGTACCTTTTTAAAATGTGATTTTGAAGTTGTGGACCACGTGGCGGGCATTCGCCCAACCGTTTCGGACAGAAGGCCTCTGGTCGGGCAGCATCCCAAACACCAAAATTTGTATGTATTGAATGGTTTTGGATCCAGAGGAGTACTTATTGCGCCCTATGCATCACAACAATTATTCAGCTTTATAGAGGATGGACAAGCACTGGATCCAGAAATTGACATCCAGAGGTTCACCAAAAAACACTTCAGGAATTAGTTTTCCACTGCGTGCTTGTGCTGTTGTACCGAATTGGCGTCGTACTTCACAAAGAAATTGATCCAAATATTTCGGGACAATCGAATGATCACAGGCATAAATACGACCAAGGTGCCCACTATGGCAATAAATGCGGTTTTAAGCGATGCACCCATAAATAGGAAGCTGATCACAAAGGCAGCCACTGCAAAGGCAATACCAACTGCATAGCTCACGTACATGGCGCCGTAAAAAAAGGAAGGTTCAATTTTATATTTTAAACCACAGTGGGAACACCGCTCATGCATTTTAAAAATTTGCGTTAGCATATACGGATTTGACTTTTCATACATGCTCTCCTCTTGGCATCTTGGACAACTTCCTGTTAAAATGCTGTAGAGTTTGGTTCCTTTTTTTAACATTTGCACCGATTTTTACGCAAAAGTAAAGATACCCTTGGTTTTGTAATGTAATTCAAGTCACAAAAAATGCTAAATGTCCATAATCTTTCCGTAGCCTTCGGAGGTGAATATTTGTTCGAGGAAATCGCGTTCCGTTTAAACGGTGGCGATCGAGTTGGACTTATTGGAAAGAACGGCGCTGGAAAATCCACCTTGCTGAAATTGCTTTCCAAGGAAATGTTTCCGGATGAAGGGACCATCGCCATGGAAAAGGACATCAAGATCGGTTTTTTGAAACAGGATATCGATTTTGAACAGGGGCGAACCGTGTTGGAAGAAGCCTATCAGGCCTTTGCCGAGATCAAATCACTGGAATTGCAGTTGGATGAGATCAATACCGCACTGGCCGAACGTACCGATTATGAAAGTGAAGGGTATCACCAACTGATGGTAGATCTGAACGATGTGACCCATCGGTATGAAATATTGGGAGGGTATAATTACCAAGGGGACACCGAAAAGGTGTTGCTCGGACTCGGGTTTAAACGGGAAGATTTCAACAAGCTGACCGATACCTTTTCGGGAGGATGGCGTATGCGCATCGAATTGGCAAAGCTGCTACTTCAAAATAACGACGTTTTGCTATTGGATGAGCCGACCAACCACTTGGATATTGAATCCATTATTTGGTTGGAGCAATTTTTGAACAATTATTCCGGTGCCGTGGTCATTGTTTCCCACGACCGAATGTTCTTGGATAATGTGACCAACCGTACCATTGAGATTTCGCTGGGCAGGATCTATGACTACAATAAACCCTATACCAAATTTTTGGATTTGCGCAAGGAAATCAAGGAGCAACAGCTGAGCGCACAAAAAAATCAAGAAAAGCAGATACAACAGACCGAGAAGCTGATCGAGAAATTTAGGGCCAAGGCCAGCAAAGCTTCCATGGCGCAATCACTGATCAAGAAGTTGGATAAAATGGAGCGTATTGAGGTGGACGAAGAGGATAGCAGCGTCATGAACCTTCGTTTTCCAGTATCCGTTACGCCAGGCAAGGTGGTGGCAGAATTGGAAGATCTATCAAAAAGCTATGGTAAAAAGCAAGTGCTCGAAGGCATCGACCTCTTGGTGGAACGTGGCAGTAAAACCGCTTTTGTAGGTCAGAACGGTCAAGGAAAGACCACTTTGGCCAAAATCATTGTAGGGGAATTGGATCATGAAGGTCATGTGAAAATGGGCCACAATGTGCAGTTGGGCTACTTTGCCCAAAACCAAGCAGAGTATCTCGATGGCAACAAGACCATACTGGACACCATGATCGATGCGGCCAACGAAGACAACCGTAGTAAGGTGCGCGATATTCTGGGATCCTTTTTGTTTCGCGGCGATGAGGTGGACAAATACGTGAAGGTACTTTCCGGAGGGGAACGTAACCGATTGGCCCTGGCCAAAATGCTGCTGCAGCCCTTCAATGTGTTGGTAATGGACGAACCTACCAACCACCTCGATATCAAATCCAAAAATGTACTCAAGCAGGCCCTGCAAAAATTTGAAGGTACCTTGATCTTGGTTTCGCACGACCGGGATTTTCTTCAAGGACTTACCGACCGGGTGTATGAGTTCAAGGATGGCGGCATTAAAGAATACCTAGGGGATATCGATTTTTACTTGGAACAACGGAAATTGGCAGACTTTAGAAATTTGGAAAAGGGCGACAAGAAGGTAGTGGAAAAGACCCAGACCGAATCCAAGGAAAACGATTACCAGACCCAAAAGAAAATGAAATCCCTCAAGAATAAGTTGAGTGGGGTGGAAAAGCGTATTTCTCAGTTGGAAAAGGATATTGCGGACATTGACCATGATCTGCTCATGGATTATGATGCGACCATAGCCAAACCCGGCTTTTTTGACGGATATCAAGGAAAAAAGAAGGAACTCGAAACACTCATGGAAGAGTGGGAAGATCTTTCCCATGAACTGGAGTCCCTGTAATTGCCCCCACATTCAACTTTTAAACCACAGCTTTTGGCTGGTTCACAACATTTTACCGCACCTTCATCGATTTAATTTGTAGGGTTTTTCAACTTATGCGTACTTTGTAAGTAAATTCTTTACGAATAAATAAGTATTCAATGAATCGATTGGCCATTTTATTCTTCTTTTTAACGACTTCCGTAGGAACGTTGTTTGCCAGTGGGCAGGTTTCCCAAAGGGAAAAGGATGTTTTATTGGATCTGTATCATAGCACCGATGGACAAAACTGGAAGGTGACCTGGAACCTCGAAGAACCCGTCAATACATGGAAGGGAGTTGAGGTAAAGGATGGACATGTTGTCGGCATTACCCTTTTCATGAACAATTTGAGCGGTGTACTGCCCGAGAGTTTGGGCAAATTAAAACAGTTGACGACTTTGAATTTGGCCTTCAACAATATTACCGGTGTATTGCCCAAGGATATTGTTAAACTGGAAAATTTGAAAGTTTTCCGTTTGGAAATGAATCGAATTAAGGGTGGAATTCCACAAGAAGTGGGTCAACTGCAAGCGTTGGAAGTTTTTTCCATGTTCAACAACTTTTTGACCGGCCCTATTCCCGAATCCTTCGGTGAAATTAAAAACCTGAAGGAACTCAACCTATCTAGCAATAACTTAAAAGGCATTATTCCCAAAACCATTGGAAATCTTGAAAAGTTGGAGACTTTGGGTCTTTTCGAGAATAGTTTGGAAGGAGAGATACCCTCCGAAATCGGAAAATTGGGCAAGCTTAAGGAACTGGTATTGGCCAATAATCAATTGGGAGGTGAAATTCCCAAGGAATTTGGACAATTGGCAAGTTTGCAAATTTTACAGCTTCAGAACAACAGGTTCAATTCTTTTACAGGTTTGAAAGCCATGGATACAAAACAGTTCTTGGTTTTCGATACCGATGATAAATCGCTTAATCCTAGATTTAATGATTTTCAATTTGATCGCTCCCGAATGGCAGACACCAAATTCGAGGACGATGAAAATAATGAGTAGTTAGTTATTACTTTAGTTTGTTTGGTTAGGGGATGCCGTTTGGGGTCCCCTTTTTGCATTTGACCAGATTTAAAATGCATTTTATGAAATATTTAACCATTGTAAAAAAAGTAGGGAATAGTTTTGCACCAACTAATTCGACTTGCGCATGCGAAAGCTGATTATTTCTGCTGTTTTGGGTGGAATCTTAATTGTGGCATCCTTGTATTTTGCCGGAGTAATTGCCGGAAGTAAGGACAACAGGAGACCTACTGCTCCCAAAGTGATCAAAACCGTTTTTGTGGATACGGTCCAAAATGGTACTGTACCGCTAGTGGTGCCTGCCAATGGAAATTTGAAGGCCAAAAAACGAGTGGAACTGTATTCCGAGGTGCAAGGCGTTTTTAGGCCCGGTAGCAAACTGTTCAGAACAGGGCAGGAATATAGCGACGGACAAACCCTGATCCGAATCGATGCCAGCGAATATTTTGCCTCGGTACAATCGGCCAAAAGTGTGCTCTACAACCTGCTCACTTCTATTATGCCGGATCTACGCTTGGATTACCCCGAAATCTATCCCAAGTGGCAAAACTACCTGAACAGCTTTGATCTGGATAAAACAACCCCGCCGCTGCCGGAAATGGAGACGGAGCAAGAGAAATTCTTTATAACTGGCAGACAGATCGTTTCCAATTATTATAATGTGAAAAATTTGGAGCAACGTTTGTCCAAATACACCATGACGGCGCCTTTCAGTGGTATACTCACCGAGGCTTTGGTAACCGAGGGTTCCTTGGTGCGCCCCGGCCAAAAGTTAGGGGAGTTCATCAATACGGGACTATATGAATTGGAAGTATCGGTAAGTAAAACCTATGGCGACTACTTAAAATTGGGCAATAAGGTTGAACTGTCCAATTTGGAAAAAACCGCAACATATGTTGGTGAAGTCACCCGTGTGAACGGTAGGGTGGACCAAGGTTCACAGACCATTACGGTATTTATAGAAGTAAGAGGCGAAGACCTGAAAGAAGGCCAGTACCTCGAAGCGACCCTAGAGGCTAGGGAAGAAACCGATGCCATAGAGATCAATAGAGCCTTGCTGCTCGACAACGACCAAATTTTTGTGGTGAAGGACTCCATTTTGGATTTAATGTATGTGGATCCTGTTTATTTTACGGATAAGACCGTGGTACTTAAAAATGTTCCCGATGGCGAGGTTATTGTTTCCAAACCTTTGACCGGTGCCTATGCTGGAATGTTGGTGAAGATATTTAACGAAGGACCTACCCAAAACTAAGCTGCCGTGAGAAAAGTTATCTCGTATTTTATAAAATACCATATGGCGGTGAATGTCTTTATTCTGGCATTTCTCGTATTTGGTGTTGTAGGCATGCTTTCCCTTAAATCCTCCTTTTTTCCACTTACCGAATCCAAGAACATCCAAATAACCATTACCTACCCAGGCGCTTCCCCACAGGAAATCGAGGAAGGTATCGTACTTAAGATCGAGGACAACCTGAAAGGTTTGGAAGGCGTGGAAAGGGTTACCTCCACTTCCAGGGAGAACAGTGGTTCCATCAATGTGGAAATTGAAAAGGGCAGGGATGTGGACTTCATGCTGTTGGAAGTGAAGAACGCGGTGGACAGGGTACCTACCTTTCCCACCGGCATGGAGCCGTTGATCGTGGCCAAATTGGAAGCCGTGAGGCCAACAATAAGCTTTGCCATAAGCGGAAAGGATATCCCCTTGGTTACCCTAAAACAGATCGGTCGACAGATTGAGAACGATCTTCGGGCCATAGATGGAATTTCCCAGATTCAGATTGATGGCTATCCAGACGAGGAAATCGAAATTGCCGTCAATGAAAACAGCCTCCTGGCTTACGATCTTTCGTTCAATGATGTATCGCAAGCTGTGGCCAACCATAACATTTTGGTTACGGGGGGTAACATCAAGACCGATACCGAGGAGTACCTGATACGTGCCAACAACCGTTCCTATTTTGGGGATGAACTTTCCAATATAGTCGTCCGTGGCGATGCCACAGGTAGAACGGTACGTTTGAAAGATGTGGCCATCATTCGTGATCGTTTTTCAGAAACGCCGAATGCCACCTATTTTGATGGTCAGCTTTCGGTAAACATCACTATTACCAGTACCAACACGGAAGATTTGATCGGCTCATCCGAAAATGTGAAAAAATACATTGAGGAATTCAATCAAAAATACACCAATGTCCAGTTGCAAGTGGTGGACGATAGATCTATTACACTTACACAGCGTACCGAACTGTTGACAGAGAACGCAATAGTGGGTATGATTTTGGTTTTGGTCTTTTTGTCGTTGTTCCTGAATACCCGTTTGGCATTTTGGGTGGCCTTTGGACTGCCCATTGCATTTTTGGGAATGTTTGTGTTTGCACCCATGTTCAATGTGACCATCAATGTGTTGTCCTTGTTCGGGATGATCATCGTGATCGGTATTTTGGTGGATGATGGTATTGTGATCGCTGAGAACATTTACCAACATTATGAAGATGGAAAACCACCGGTAAAGGCGGCCATCGATGGAACCATGGAAGTGATTCCTCCCATCTTATCCGCAATCATCACCACGATATTGGCATTTTCCATATTCCTGTTTCTGGATAGTCGGATTGGGGAATTCTTTGGGGAAGTATCGGTCATTGTTATTTTGACTTTGGTGGTTTCCTTGGTCGAAGCCTTGATCATTCTGCCTGCCCACTTGGCGCATTCCAAAGCCTTGCATCCACAGGACAATAAACCTAAAACAGGTATTGCGCAAGTTTTTGCAAAGCTCAGGGTCATCAATAAAATGGGTGATCGTATCATGACCTACATGAGGGATAAATGGTACAGCCCGGCCTTGAAGTTTACCTTGAACTATAAGTTCCTGACCTTTGCCATTTTCTTTATGGCCTTGGTACTTACGTTTGGCTCTATCGGCGGTGGAATTGTGAGAACAGCGTTCTTCCCGCAGGTGGCAAGTGATCAAGTTTCCATACAGCTTCGGATGCCCAATGGTACCAACGAAAAAGTGACCGATTCCATCATCAGTATGATTGAGGAAAAGGCCCATATCGTTAATGAAGAACTTACCGATCAGTTTTTGAAAGGCACCGGAAAAGTACTTTTTGAAAACATGATCAAAACCTTGGGTCCTGGATCATCCACGGCAAGATTGCAGATTAACCTGTTACCCGGCGAAGAACGCCCTGATGGAATACGGTCCGATATGGTAACCGGAAGGCTTCGAGAATTGGTGGGTCCCGTTATTGGCGTGGAAAGTTTGATCTACGGCTCAGGAGGTAACTTTGGAGGAAGTCCCGTTTCCGTTTCTCTTTTGGGCAACAATATTACGGAACTTAAGGCGGCCAAAGAAGAATTGAAGGCGGCCATGCTCAACAATGCCAACTTAAAGGATGTTACGGATAACGATCCGGCAGGTATCAAGGAGATACGATTGCAGCTGAAAGAAAATGCTTATTTGCTCGGGCTTGACCTTCGCACGGTAATGAACCAGGTGAGAGCTGGATTTTTTGGTGCACAGGCACAACGGTTCCAGCGTGGACAGGATGAAATCAGGGTTTGGGTAAGGTACGACCGTGAAAACCGATCCTCCATTTCCGATTTGGATGAAATGCGGATCATGGCACCCAATGGCGATCGTATTCCATTAAAAGAAATTGCGTCCTATTCCATTGAACGGGGAGATGTTGCTATAAATCACTTGGATGGTCGAAGGGAAATCCAAGTATCATCGGATCTTACCGATCCCGAGACTACTAGTGGAACCGATGCCATGGCGTGGATCCGTACTGAGGTGATGCCCGATATTGTATCCAAATACCCGTCCATATCCCCATCGTACGAGGGTCAGAACCGGGAGGCCAACAAACTGTTTGGTTCTTTGGGATTTGTGGGACCAGTGGTATTGTTCCTGATTTTTATTACCATCGCCTTTACCTTTAGAAGCATTAGTCAACCGTTGCTTTTGATATTACTGGTACCCTTTAGTTTAACGGCCGTTGCTTGGGGCCATTTTATTCATGGTTTTCCAATCAATGTGCTATCCATGTTGGGTATCATAGCTTTGATCGGTATTATGGTGAACGATGGTTTGGTGTTGATTGGAAAATACAACATCAATTTGCGCAACGGGATGAAGTTTGAAGAAGCCCTATATGAGGCAGGACGTTCCCGTTTTAGGGCAATATTTTTGACTTCAATCACCACCATCGCGGGGCTAGCACCTTTGTTGTTGGAGCGAAGCAGGCAAGCACAGTTCTTAAAGCCAATGGCCATTTCCATTGCGTACGGAATCGGTTTTGCCACCATTCTCACCTTGTTGATGCTGCCCTTGTTCCTTGCCTTCGGCAATTCGGTGAAAGTTTTTGCCAAGAAGTTGTGGACAGGAGAAAAAGTAACCCCGGAAGAAGTGGAACGCGCCATAAGGGAACAACAGGAAGAAATCGATATGATAGATGATAGCTTGTATCATCAGAACGGTACTGGTAACAATGGAACCTATAATGAAGAAGAAACCTCTAAAGCTGTAGAAGAAACCAGATGATGAAAAGTTTGTATGCGCTAACGCTGTTCTTCATAGTTGGGCTAACGGCCAAAGCACAAGATTCTCTTTTAACCAAGGAAGCTGCCATTGATTTGGTATTGGAAAATAACCTGAGCATCAAGGTGGCCCGAAACAACCGAATGGTGGGTTCCAACAACGCCAGTATTTTGAATTCTGGATACTTGCCTACGGTAACGGCCAATGGAGGAGGTTCCATCGATAAACAAAATACGGAAGGTAAATTGGCCAATGGCGATACCCGTACAGCAGATGGGGTAGAGACCCGAAGGTACAATGCCGCTGTCAATGTCAATTATACGTTGTTCGACGGACTTGGACGTTACTACAATTACAAAACCTTTAAGGAGCGTTCCCAACAGTCCGAACTACAAGTTCGTCAGACCATAGAAAATACCATACTGCAATTGTTTTCGGTGTATTATGAAGTGGCCCGGTTAACCGAAAATACCCATAATTTGGAACAGGCCATGGCCATTTCCAAAGATCGCTTGAAGCGGGCAAAATACCAGTTCGAGTTTGGCCAGAATACCGGTTTGGATGTGTTGAATGCCGAGGTCGATATCAATACTGACAGTATCAATTTATTGAACTCAAGGCAATTGTTGCGCAATACCATGCGCGATTTGAACCTGATATTGAACCGTGATCTTACTGCCAAATTTGAGGCCGATACCACGGTGAACTTTGTGCCCGGACTTCAAATGGAGAGCATGTTCAACGAGGCAAAAATGAACAACGTGCGCATGCAGATCGTGGAAAAGGACATCAATATCAGCAATTACAATATCAAAATTGCAAAAAGTGGCTTCTTGCCCACAATCGGGTTAACGGGAACATATGGTTGGAACGAATCCAACAACAACAGTCCACTTGCGTTTCTTTTGCAAAATACATCCACCGGACTAACGGGTTCCGTGAACCTAAGTTGGAATTTGTTTGATGGTGGCAGGACCATTACCAGTGCCAAGAATGCCAAGATCAATTACGAAAACCAAGAATTGCTCAAGAAACAGATTGAGCAGGAAGTGGAAAGGGACATCCGTAATGCTTGGGACAGTTACAAAAATGCTTTGTATGTGTTGGAAGTACAGGAGAAAAACCTGCAGACCAACCAGGATAACTTCAATCGGACCGATGAGCGCTACAAACTGGGTAGGGTAACCTCGATTGAGTTCAGGCAGGCCCAATTGAACCTGCTGAATGCCGAACTGGCCAAGAGTCAAGCAAAGTACAATGCCAAGTTGGCCGAGTTACAAATGTTACAGGTCAGCGGCCAATTGCTCAACGTGGATTTCTAAGAGAATGTACGAGCATTTCTTCCAATGTCCATATTGCTGGGAAGAAATATCCTTTCTATTGGATGCATCCGTTTCCCGACAGACTTATGTTGAGGACTGTGAAGTGTGTTGTAATCCCATTGAGGTTACTGCCGGTTTCGAAAACAACAAATTGGTCGAATTTGAAGCCAGGGAACTGGGGCAATAATCACTATTGATAAATTCGGACGTAATCGATCACAAAATCGGCTTGGGAAAGGGAACTGGGAACTTTCCCGCCCAAATTTCCACCCATGGCGAGATTTAGGAAGAGGTAATGATGATGGTTGAAGGGTTTGTTATCTGAATTTTCAAGCTCATAAACCAAATTTCCGTCCACAAACGTACGGATACGATCTTGTGTCCATTCCATGGAGAAAACATGGAACCCATCATCACTTGTGGAAAGCGTATGAGTGGAACCTTCCTCATGATACACTTTGGTGATCAAATCATCCCAGTGAAAATGGGATATGGTATGCTCCTTGTCCCAACCGGTCTGTTCCAGAATATCGATTTCCCCACATTTGGCCCAGCCAACACTACCAAATCGATTACCAAAATAATTGCCTCTTTCATTCACGTTGGCACCCAAGGTCCAAATGGCGGGCCATGTTCCTGCATCTTTGGGCAATTTGGCCCTTACTTCAACTTTTCCGTAGGTGAAAGCAAATTTGGCATTCAATCGAGCGGAGGTGTATGACTTTTTTGAACCTTCAACCTCGTAATCTTCCTTTAAGGCACGAATTGTCAATTTTCCATTGGTTACACCGGAGTTGATCAATCGATCGGTATAATGTTGCAGCTCATCATTGAACCAACTCCCATCTTTGGGTGGCAGGATTTGATGGTGCCACTTGTTTGGATCGGGATGTCCCTCGTTATCAAATTCATCAAAAAACACCAAATGATGGAATAAGGAATCAGAAGGATATAACTCTTCGGATGTTTGTCCCCAAGAAGGTTGAACGCAAAATTCAAGACAAATAAAAATGAGAAGGGTAAAGTAGGATCTCAATTTGTAGAATAAATGGTTTGCTGTTGAATATACGGATTCTTTGCGTGGCAGTAGCATACAAAACCAATGGTGTTAACAAAAGTAAGGTTAGTAGCGGGCTTTCTTTTTTTGAACAAATAGAATATAGATGCCAATACATGCACCAATACTGGCCAAAATGGCACCAACTACACTCGAGTATGTTACCTGTAGGCCGAAAACCATGGGAAGCCCACCAAAGTAAGCGCCTGATGCGTTGCCCATGTTAAAGGCGCTTTGATTCATGGAGGAGCCCAGTTTCTCGGCTCCCTTGGCCGCTTTTATAATGGCCGTTTGAATAGGGGCGGTCACCGAAAATGTAATAATGCCCACTATAAAACTTAGGATGAAAATGGCGATGCTGTTACTGGCCAAAAACGAGTTGGTCAATAAAGTAATGGCCATACAGCACATACTTACGACCACCGATTTTACAGGGCTGAAAAGTTCGATCATACGAGCGCCCAAAAAATTTCCCACAAACATGCCCACCCCGGCCACAATCATAATGTAACCCACATAAGAATCAGGCAACTCAGCAATATCGGTAACCAATGGCGCGATATAACTGTACCAGGCAAAAAAACCGCCACTGCCAATGGTAGTCAATGCAATTAACGCCCAAAGAGTCTTGTTTTTCAATCCCTGATTGGCACTTCCACTGCTTGCTATGGATTGATCTTCCAGTTCTTGTTTGGGCATCCAAAAATAGAGGCTGGTCAAAGTGGCCAATCCGGCGAGGCCCACCAGCAAAAATGAAAAGCTCCAGTGCCATTCCTGTCCAATATACGTGCCCAGAGGTACACCGATTATATTGGCTACCGTTAGGCCGGAAAACATGATGGCCATGGCCTGTGCGGCTTTTTCAGGACGGGTCAAATAGCCCGAAACCACTGCGCCAATGCCAAAAAAGGCACCATGTGGCATACCTGATAAAAATCGAAAGAGCATCATGGTCCAGTAATTCCCTGAAAAGGAGGAAAGGGTATTGAAGACCGTGAACCAAACCATCAAGAACAGCAATGTTTTCTTGGGAGAAAGATTATTGGTAAGTCGGGCCATAAACGGTCCTCCGATTACCACACCCAAAGCATAGATGGCGATAAAATGCCCCGCTTTGCTGATGGAAATCTGCATGGAATCCGCAATGTTGGGCAGTATGCCCATGATTACAAATTCGGTTAATCCAATGCCGAATCCGCCGATGGCAAGGGACAACAATGCTTTCTTATTGGTCGGGTTGGTGTTGTTTTCCAATTTGGAGTAGTTGTAGCCTTGGTTTTAAGAGTGTCAAAGGTACAAGTATTCGGAAGATAAAAATGCAATGAAATTTTCTGAATTATGTGTTGGATTGTGATGGTGAAAGAAAAAAACAGCCCTGAAGGTAATGGTGACTAATTCAAATACACTCAAAAATGAAATAAATACGTTTTAAAGTTATTCTTGCCAGGGCTGTTTTGAAGATTACTCCGTACTCTGAATAAAATTAGGGGGTTGGACAGCAAAAAGGGATAACCCTTATCCAAAAGGACTTGTCCTTATCGAGTAGTACTTTTTTTTACAAAAAAAGCCCGATTTTATAACCGGGCTTTGTTAAAAACAGCATGTTGGAGTTAGTTAATACAAGGAGAAGGGTTGGGTCCAAAAGGTCCACGAACATCACCATCCGGTGTTTGAATAGTGTATACGTGTTCCTCCTCGAACGCTCCACTGGTATAGGAAATCACCAAACTGCTTGTGCCTGCTGGTACATCCACATTGAACGTTGCCGCATCGCCCGCAGTAAAGGTGTAGTTTGTGGCAACTCCATCGATCTCGAAGGTGACGAATGCGCCATCCCAACCATCTCCATACAGATCTTGCATGTCAATGATCCAAGTTCCGGCAATGGTGGCATCCGAGATGGCCGAACATTTCACCAAAACAATAAAATTGAAAGCTTGTAGCTGCTCTGGCTGACCGGTTACGGTTGCACTATAGTTTTCAAATGTGGTAACGGTTCCATCGGTTCCTGTTGATTTACCTAGGAACCGAATAAAGTCTCCTCCCGAAATGTCATCTACGGTAATGCCCAAAGCACTGGCGATATCAGTATACGGAATGGATATATCACTTGGGAAACTGTTTACCGTTGCCAAGGCAACCGTATCCGTGGCAACCCCACCTGATTCGATACTCACGCTAAGCTCCCACGAAGCGACATTGTCACTTGGGTCATCTACCGTGGCCGTAAAAGTTGCCGTGCCCAAATCTCCCTTGGCCACAATAGTCTCATCGACCAAAATACGAACGTAAGGGGCTTTGGAATTTTCCAGATCAAAAACGTTAAGTGGGTTCTTGTCCTTGTCCTCGCAGGCTACTGTTGCAACGGCAACCACCAGAAGACCTAAAATATAGTTGAATGTATTTTTCATTTGTATCATTTTTTAGATTGAATCAGTCTACAAATCCTTTAGGATTGGTATCCCAAAAAACGGGCGTGTCCGGAGCACTTTTTTGTGTGATGTTGGTGTTGCTGTCGGCCGCGGTTTGCGGATACCACATGGATCGTAAAAAGGTGCCGGGATCCGAGATGGTAAACGCAGGGGTCAGATTATCCGGTTGTCCGGTCCTTCTGTAGGTGTTATAGGCTTCTATACCATTGCACCAAAGCGCTATGAAATATTGCTCGGCAATAATCCTCATCTTGTCCGTATCGCTACCTGCATCAAAATTGGTGAGGATTTCGGCAATATGGTTTTCAATGGCGGTGGATGTTGGCACAAATCCTGACCCGTCGGCCAACGAAGCTCCAAAGTTTACCACGGTATTGATGGATTGTCGGATACCTGTTTCCAAATAGTTGCGGGCACTTCCGGTTGTATTCAAGGTCAAAGATGCCTCAGCCAACATGAAATAGGTATAGGAAGACATGAGAATGGGAGAAATACCTGCTCCAACAAGTCCTTCATTTACTGCTCCTGATCCTGATACATTTCGGAACGAATTGTCATCAAACGGACCGCCTACAGGATAGGTGCCGTGCAAGGTCCTGAAAGCATCATCTGGTGGAATTCCATCATCATCCAAGTGGTTTCTGCCCCAATATCCACTTAAGCCATTGATGGCCGGAACCAAACAATAAGGCTCACTGGGATCCCACCAAGAGGGTAATGCCACTTCGGTAACACATTCCTTTGTAACCACATCGGCACCGGAAAAATCCTCTTGTTGCCTGTAGAAATAATAACGTATTCTGGGGTCTGGCTCATTGTATTGATTGGCCATAAGGTTCATGTAATAGTTACAGGTATAAAAATCTGAACTTGGGCCAGCACCATCATAGTTGGCATCGAAATAGGGATGTCTGCTATCCGGTGATGCATTGTTGGTGCCCCATTGGAAAAAGAAATCATCTTCAGGATCGAGGATCAATTGGTTGCCACTGATCAGCTCGTTGATGCGTGCAGTGGAAACAGAAGCTCCAAACCCGTCTGCATTGGCAATCCTGGTCTGCAGATATAATTTGAGGCGCATGGTATTCGCCACTTTGATCCATTGGCTTTCATCACCTCCATAAAAAAGGTCGTTTAATGGTAGTACAGTTTCATCCTTGTTAAGATTGGCTATGGCATCCACCAGCAACTGATCGGCAGCGGCATAAATGGAGGCGCCGGAATCCAATGATGGATTCAAAATGCCCTCACCGCCTTTGGCAGCTTCAGAATAGGGCACATCCCCAAAAAAGTCGACCATGGCCATCATAATATAGGCTTCCAAAATTTGACCGATGGCTATATGGGTGTATTGCCCAGCTTCCTCGGCCAAGGGATTCATGGTTCGAATGTCGATCAATGCCCGCGCATAAACGTTATCCCAAACACGGTCAAAATCGCTGGGATCGTAACTTTCCCGATACGTGGGGCCAAACCCGTGCTGCATACGAACAGGTTCCATACCAAACTGGCTCAATCCATTTTCGGCACGCCCTTCTTCACCGGAATGGATCTGGGCGGTCATCAATTGAATCTGGTTCAAAAAGAAATCCACACTCGCTTGCGATGGATTCAGCGCATTCGGACTTTCCACCACATCCAAGGTAGTGGTCTCACAGCCCAATAAAGCGGCTATCGCAGCGAAGGTGAGACAAGTTATCTTTGCTATTTTTTTCATGATATTTATTTTAAATCTTGTTAGCTGCTATTAAAATGTTGCCTTCACGGTAAGACCGTATCTTCTTGTGGATGGTCCAGTGAAGAAATCGATTCCCTGACCATTGCCTACACCTGTACTGGATGAGTTGGTGTCGTACCGGATATCATCTGGAAAGTTCACTGCCTTGTACCATAGGTTGGAACCTGACAAAGTCAATGAAAGGCTTCCAAATGGGGTTTTGTCCAACATCTTTTTGGGTACGGAATACCCCAATGAAGCTTCTTGCAACCTAATGGTGGTTCCGTCGTAGATGTTTACCTCATTGATGCCGCCGGCGAAATACGTATTGAAACCAAACTCTGTTGATGTGATGGCCACATCATTAGGGGTTCCGTCGGCGAAGACTCCTGGCAAAATATAGTTGGATTCACGGTCGATAGGATCGTCTGCATCCACAACGCCTCGGCCGATCAAACCTGCTGTAGTCACAGAGTACACATCGCCACCATGACGGTATTGTAGGTTGGCCGATAATGTGAATCCTTTATAGGTAAATGTTGGAATCAAAGCAGTGGTCCAATCTGGGTTGGGATCGCCAATTTCGCTGATTGTATTGTTTACCTGATAGCGTCCGTTGTTGCCGACCACCTTGTTGCCATTGGCATCCCTTTGTATGGTAGAACCTAAGAATACCCCGAATGGTCTTCCTTCCACGGCATAGTTTGCAGCTTCGCCGGCAACGGCAAAGGTCAATAAGATGTTATTGGTGCCCTCGGCCAAATCGGTTACGATGGTTTCATTGGCGGTAAAGTTTCCAGCAATGTTAAATCCGAAACCGGTATCACTTTTTCTAAAGATATTGAGGTCATAATCCACCTCAATACCTTTGGTTTCCACTTCCCCGATGTTCACAAAGGTGGAAAGGAACCCGGTAGAACTATCCAAAGTTCTGTTGGTGATCAAATCGCTGGTGGATTTTTTGAAGATACTGACGTTAAAGTTCAAACGGTTGAACAATCTAGTATCCAGACCCACTTCCAATTCTTGTACCTTTTCAGGAGATAGCGCTCGGTTACCCAAAGCATCGGAAACGGTGTTCCCTGAAACCACATTTCCATTGTTGTCCACGAAAGCCCTTGATCCAAGTGTTAATACATCACGTGTATTGAACGGAGTAGGGAATCCCGCTGATGAACCATAACCCAATCGTAGTTTGGCATAGTTCAATGCATTGCCTTGAATGGATGGGAAAGCGGTTGTTGGAATAAAGGACAAGCTCGCTCCTGGATAAAACAGGGAGTTGTTTTCCTGCTCCAAAGTGGACGACCAGTCGTTCCTGCCGACAACGTTCAAGTAAAGCATGTCTTTATAGGAAAGTGTTGCGTCCAGGTATACACCTACTAAATTTTCCTCGAAATTTTGGTTAAGGTTTGATCCAGAAAAGGAGTTGGACGATGATGGGGTCGTAAAATTATAGTGTTCCAAAACCCCAAAGACCAATTGCCCCTGACTTTCTATACCATCTTGTGCATACGTGTCCCTTCGACTGTTTGCTCCTAGGGTTGCATTCAGTTTCAAGTCTTCGTTGATAGCTTTTTCGGCACTTAGGATAAAGTCATGGTTCCAAATGGAGTTTCGGACCGAAGTTGTTCTTAAAATACCCAAAGTAGGGCCATCCACACCGCCTTTGTTCTGACCGTAGGAGTTTAATTCCGTATAGGTGTCAAGACCCATTCGGTAGGTGAGGTTCATCCAATCGTTGATGGCATAACTTAAGGACATGTTGCCGGTAAAGCGATCGGTTTCTTGCGAGGTCTTGGAATTGGCTACCGTCCAATAAGGATTTTGGATATCGTTCCCGGAGCGGTAATATACGCTTCGACCATCGGCCGCTTGGAAAGGGATATTGGTAAGATCTACACTTCGGGGCGTGTACAGCACATCACCGAAAATAGCAGAGCCATTAAATGCCGCACCACTACCGGTACTAACGGCATTTGGTGGAGAGCTGTATCCGGTCCTTGCAAAATTAAAGATACCCGAAGCCGTAAATTTATTTGATAACCGTGCGTTGCCGCCCAGGCTAAAGTTGTTACGAATCAACCGGTTTCCTGGGGTTACCCCAATATCTTCAGTTCGGCCATAATTGGCATTGAAACTTATTTTTTCGGAACCCCCTCTAATATTCACAGAGGTATTGTACACATAGCCCGTTCTGAAAAATTCTTCAACTCCATTGTATGGCTTGTATGGGTATTCATCGTCCAGAAGGTCTTCATAGCCCGCAATAAGGGTTGGATCGGCAATAAAGTTGAAAGGGTGTTGTAATATGGCCTCACCATTAGATCCTGTTCGAATAAATTGGCCGGCCTGGGCAATACCATCATCATCCGTACGATCAAAGCGTGGCCCCCAGTTACTGAAAAAATACCCAAATCCTTGATGGAAACCACCACCATAGTTGTCTTGGTATTTAGGCAATACAGCATTCGAAATAAATACCGATTGGGAAACGGTGACTTCTGTTTTTGATGGTGTGTCACCCGAAGCAGAACCTTTGGTGGTGATCAAGATTACCCCATTTCTACCCCGGTTACCATACAATACTGTGGCACTCAAACCTTTCAAGACACTTACACTGGCAATGTTGTTGGGGTCAAGGTCCAAAAAGCGGCTGGACTCGGTGTTGCCATCCAAAAAGTTGGTCTGGGTGTTGGTTCCAGAATCAAATGGGATTCCATCTACAATAAACAACGGTTGGTTGGACTGTGTGGCCGATGAATACCCACGAATAATGATATTGGTACCGGAACCGGAAAGACCGTTGTTGTTGGTAATGTTCACCCCAGCGACCTTACCGTTCAAAACACGGGCAATATCGGCCTCTGGCCGCGATTCCACTTTATCGGCCTCTACGGTGGTTACGGCGTAGCCCAGCGATCGCTTTTCACGAACGATTCCCTGAGCAGTCACGACCACCTCCTCCAATTGCGAGGCATCTTCCTGCATTTGGACATTGATTGTGTTCTCTGCACCAACGGAACGCTCCACCGTTCTTTGGCCCAAATAGGAAAACACCAAAACGTCGCCTACACTTGCCTCGATCAAGTATTGGCCATCAAAATCGGATTGGGTACCGTTTGTTGTGCCCTTCACAATTATGTTTACACCGGGCAATGGTACGCCTTCTTGGTCGGTTACCGTTCCAGAAACCGATTTTTCTTGGGCCTGCACAAATGCCATCGAAAGACAAAGTGCCAAAAGCGCTCCAAAAAGATTCTTAACTTTCATACGAATAAGTTTTGTTAGTAATTGAATGAGTTACGGCAATTGAGAAAGGCGGGCGGGGAAGGAAAATTGATAGCTAATTCAAATAATACTTCATAGAAGTGAACAAAACTTAATGGATTTTGTTTTTTAGAAATAAGGCCTCTCACCGCCCTACCTTTACAATTGCATAACAAATCAACTCATTGCGGTACTAGGATTGGTACTTCTGCAACGGGGAGAACCTTTAAAAACAAGCTGCCCATGGGCAAGTACTCTTTTTAACATTGGCAACCCAAGGGGTATTTGGACTTGGAATGGCAGAAATACAAAAAGGCCCCTCGCCAATAGCGAGGGGCCTTTTTCGGTGTTGATGATTGGATTGGATTTGTGGAACAGCTTGGGTGATTAAGCCATTTGCATTCCAAAGGAATATGCTGCGGAACTTCTAAAATCATTCGGGCTAACGCCGGTATTCTTTTTGAAGGCCGTATAGAAACTGTTCTTACTGTTGAAGCCTACTTCGAACATAATCGCCTTAACACTTAATCCAGGATCGGAGGCCAAAAGGTATTTTGCCTCCTTAATTCGGTAGTCGTTAAGAAACGTATAGAAATTCTTGGCAAAATACGTGTTGATGACTTGGGAAACCTTGTACCTGTTTTGTTGAATGTGTTCTGCCAGATCATCCAAGCCCAGCGTATTGTTCCTGTAGATTTTGTCCATCTTAAAAGCTTGCTCAATGTTGGCCTTGATTTCCATTGCCTGAATTTCAGTAAGTCCGGATTTTTCATATTTTCTCTGGACAGGGCACGGTTCTCTACCAGGGTCCTCTTCGACCAAGTACCTCGATACGAATTGTTTTAGTAGTCTTCTCATTTGATTGATGTTTTGATTGATGACTACTAGTTACCCATAAATAGGGCGATTGTCGGTGTTCCCGATAAGAGTTTACTTATTTTTTACACTTACAAGGTATTGGCTTGGGGTAAGATTGGTGTCTTTTTTAAAAGCCTTGTTAAACGATACCTTGTTGTTGTAGCCCACTTCGTAAGCAATATCTATGATATTGGATTTGGATTCTTTTTCCAAGAGTTCCTTTGCTTCTTTAATCCGATAAGAATTGACAAATTCATGGAAGCTCATTTCAAAGTGTTCGTTTATCAGTTGTGAAGCGTTGTGCCGTGTGGTATCCAATTTTTCAGCCACCATATCAAGGTTGAGGTCGTTTCTTCGATATAGTTTTTGATCGTCAAAAAGATCTTGGAGGCATTTTTTCAAATCTTGGGATAGGCTTTCCGTTAAACCGGATTTTACATACTTAGGGAACAGTCTATTGGTGTACGCGTATAACCCGCTGAACACGTCCGGTTGTACATTGGCCGCATAACCAATATAAAGGACCATCACGCTCATTAGTACAATAGGGGCATGAAATAAAAAACCACTGTTTTTACCTACAATGATGAAACTGCCATACATGATATAGACAAACACATAGCTCACGTGAATGCCGTAGATGTTTTTTTGCCATAGTCTGGTTTTTGGTGAAAGTTCTTCGTTACCCTTGCGTATGGTTCTGTGGACAAAATAAGCATAAACGGCCAAGGAAATGGCTTTTAATAATACCAGCAATATTAATTTGGTAGAGTCGCCAGGGTTTATTCCGTCCTTTAGGCGATCCAACATGGCATTTAACTTTTCCGTCCCTGTGAAAGCATAGACCTCTGGAATGAGATAAAAAAGAAGGATCACTGTGGGGATAAAATGCCAAAGGTCCCTTACTTTCAGATTTTTGTAGCGCGATACCCTTCGGAAATACAGGTAGAGCAAAGGACCATATAAAAAGGAGGACCAGGTTGACATTAAATACGTGTGGGGAAACTCAAAAACGTAATTGGTGTTGTTCACACATATATTTAATATAAACAGGGAATGGATAAATACAAAAAGGGCAATGAGGGTGCGGGCTTCCTTATCTATTTTTTTATTCAGCAATAATAGGAACATGACATAGAAGCCGATGATCGCCACAAAAAAGTAAAATACCGACCAAATGGTGATATTGGGTAGCAGTTTACCCGATAATCTTTCAAACTCATTGGAATGCCGTATGTTGTCAAAACCCTCGTGTAACAAAAACGTGGGTTGAAATTCCATTTTAAAGTAATCATAAATATGGGAAATGGATTCTTCGGGATGATCAATGGCGGCCTCGCTCAAGGCCAACTTTTTAAGCACATGGATTTTTTCCTCCTCATCTTCAACCTCCAGATTTTTGGTGTAAATGGGAATTGCTTTTTCAAAATGATGAATGTTGAAATAGTAATCGGCCCAATCAATGGAATCTTTAAATGTAACACCGTTAACACCAATCACACCACCAGTATTGCGGATTCCTCCATAAACAGAAATCGCATATACCAATAGAAATAGTAAGACAATATTTTGGATGAATTGTCTCATTTTTGATTGATGATGAATTAGTTCTGTTAACAAATTAGCAAAACCAAACCTTAAAATTGTTAACAAACTATTAAAATAGGTAAGCCCCGATAATAATTTACCTTTTTAAGATATTGGAATAAGCTAAAAACCAGAGTTTTGGATAGATGCATAAAAAAAGCCGAAGCATTTGCTTCGGCTTTCCTAGTAGCGGGGACTGGACTCGAACCAGTGACCTTCGGGTTATGAGCCCGACGAGCTACCTACTGCTCTACCCCGCGATGTGGACGGCAAATATACAAACAATAAACAATTCTACACAATAGAAACCTGCTTTTGTTTATTTTGTGTTTTGATAAAGTTGAAAAACCAGATGTCTGTAATAGCTGTATGGTTTCAACGGTCATCAAACAAATTAAATTCCCAGGTTGACGATTTCTGGACTATCTTTTGAATAAAATACCCCTCTCCAAAATTGGTTGCCCAATCCATCATACTTCCATACAACTTCGCCAGTGGAAGTTACTTCCCAAAACCCAAAATCTCCCTCGCAAATTAAAGTGTTTCCATTGGGGAGCCTGGATGCACCTCCAATTCTTGGAAAGAACAAGGTGTTGTCCGTAAACTCAAAAATTATAGTAGGATCAGTGCCAATTGGAGTTGTCTCATTTATTTCGGGTAACAAAAACTCCATGGCACTGGATTGCCCAGCAACATTGTTATTGTTAAAAATCAATAAGCTTATTTGACCTTCATTGGTTATAAAGGTAGGATTGTGGTTGAAATCAAAAATGTTGGTTTTGGCCAAGTCTCCAAATACTTTTTGGTTGCCAAAGCGATACAATAAATCGCCACCTTTGTTAAATTGTCCACCACTGCTCGTTCTTGCTTCTTCCGTTGTGGTACTGTGATCGATGATCCAAACCTCACTGAAAAAATTTATGCTCAGCACTATAATATCCTTTTCAGGTAAATAGTCAATACCGTTGGCATGCATAACATCTCCAGATGCCACAAATTCATGTACATCCGAATTTGCATAAAGAATATTGATTTTATTCTTCTCCAACCCTGGGTCTCCAAACGAATCCAGTTCGGAATTAAAATCTTGCACAATATGGTCCCAACTTTTCCATTCCCACACTATTTCATCGGAATCTGGATTTATTTCAATTACTTTCTCAGTGAAAATATCCGTTGTGCTGTTCAAGCCAATCGAGCTCGCTTCTGCCAGGGGGATTCTTTCCCAAACGAGAACTAAAATATTACCGTTTGGCATCTGTACAAGGTCGTGATGTGTGATTTCATTCTCGGTTGCAAGTACATATTCCCAAAGGACATTACCTTCTTTGTCTATTTCCCTTATAATGCCACTTTGACCGCCAAAGGCAATAGGAGGGGCATCAACCTTGAAAAGGCCCAAAAGATTGCCCTCAGGAGTAATTTCAATGTCTTGGCCCAATACTCTGTCAAAAGTCCAACTAAAAACTTTGTTTCCGTCATGGTCCACTAAATAACAACTGTTTTGCCCATTTTCTATTGCAAAAATGTAACCGGAATCATCAATTAGTTCGGCATTCAAATACGTGACTTCTGCTTCCGCTTTTTCGGGTTCCTCATTTATTTTTTCTATAAAGTTGGCGTGTAGGTTAATTGATTTGTCCACAGTAACATCGATCACAGGTGAGGTCGAATTAATATCGCCACTCCATTTTTCAAACTCAAAGTTGGTGTCTGCGGTTGCCGTAATTGAGAGTTCGGTACCTTCAATATATTCACCGGAATCAATGTCGACACTGCCACCGGTATCCGTTGTTATGGTCAAGGAATAAAAGGTCTCTTTTGGTGTTTGGTCCTTTTCACATGCTGTGCTAAGTACACCAATAATTAAGCAAAGGATTGATATTCTTTTCCCCACAATTCTAATTTTGATTTCTAAGTTAACTAAAAATATTTTGGTCCTCAAATTGGGTTGTTTTTAGTTGGGGTTTATTGGGAAAACATATAGATTCTTTAGCTTGAACTAAAATGATTACCTTGTGGATTTTTTAAAATATATGGATGGTTTAAATGAATTAATATCTTCTTTACTTCCTTATACGGAGTGGCCCATGTTTATCCTGCTTATTGGCGGGGGACTTTTTTTGGTCTTTTACTCCCGATTTGCACCTTACCGTTATTTTGGTCATGCTTTGGCAGTGGTTTCCGGTAAATACGACGACAAAAATGCCAAGGGAGATGTAACATCGTTTCAGGCATTATCGGCAGCAGTGGCTGCAACGGTAGGTCTGGGGAACATATCCGGTGTGGCCATCGCCATTCACGATGGTGGCCCCGGAGTGGTATTTTGGATCTGGATGACAGCCCTTTTGGGTATGGGAATCAAGTTTTATTCAGGTAGTTTGGCCATTATGTTCCGAGCTACCGATGCAGAAGGTCACTTACAGGGCGGTCCTATGTTCTATATCACCAAAGGAATGGGTAAATGGGCCAAGCCCATGGCCGTATTTTTTAGTATCTGCGGAATGATCGGGTTTTTGGGCGTGTTTACGGCCAACCAATTTACTGAGGCCTTCATGGGTGTAGTTCAACCGCATGAAACCATCTTCGCCACCAGTGAGTACAATTGGAAATTGGGAATCGGTTTCTTTTTGGCCATAATAACCTCCATCGTGATTTTCGGCGGACTTACGAAGATTGCCAAGGTCGCATCGGCCATTGTGCCCTTCATGGTCGGGGTATATCTTCTGGCAGTCATTTTTGTGATGGCCAGTAATGCTGGGGATGTTTGGCCGGCCCTTAAAATGATTTTGGTGGAGGCCTGGAACTTTGATACCATGGTTACCGGCGGCTTTTGGGGATTGGTGATCATAGGTGTCCGTAGGGCCATGTTTTCCAATGAGGCAGGTTTGGGCAGTGCCCCTATGTATCATGGGCAATCCAAAAACGATGAGCCAACAAAGGAAGGCCTTGTGGCCATGTTGGGTCCGTTTATCGATACCATTATGGTCTGTACCTTTACTGCAGTGGTCATTATTTTAAGTGGTGCTTATTTGGAAGAGGGAAGTGGCATCACCATGACCATGACGGCATTTGAAAAAACATTGTACGGTATGGGGGATGTGCTTCTGATGATCATCGTTACGGCATTCGCCCTATCCACGTTGTTTACCTATTCTTATTATGGCGTGAAAAGTTTATCGTTCTTGACCACTCCGAAAATAGGAAAGTGGTACAATGTATTTTTTGTGGTGATGGTTGTTTTTGCCGCTGTGGCTTCCCTACAATTGGTGAAAAATCTCATTGACCTATCCTATGCATTGATGGTCATTCCGAACATGATCGCAGTTTTGTATCTTTCACCAAAGGTGAACGCAGCATCGAAGAAGTACTTTAAAAAATTGAAAGAAGGTGGGGCATAAGGCAGGTTTCGTAAATATTATTGGTAATCCCAATGTGGGCAAATCCACGTTGATGAATGCCTTTGTGGGCGAAAAATTGTCCATAATCACCTCCAAGGCGCAAACAACAAGGCACCGAATTTTGGGTATTGTCAATGGGGAGGATTTTCAGGTCATCCTTTCCGATACGCCTGGAATCATAAAACCGGCCTACGAACTCCAGACCTCGATGATGGATTTTGTAAAATCGGCCTTCGAGGATGCCGATGTACTTTTGTATATGGTGGAAATCGGAGAAAAGGCGTTAAAGGATGAAGCTTTTTTCAAAAAAATCCAGAACAGCAAAATCCCGGTCCTACTTTTACTCAATAAAATTGATACTTCCGACCAAGCGCAGTTGGAAGAACAAATGGCCTACTGGCAGGAACAGTTGCCCCAGGCAGAGATCCATCCTATTTCCGCCCTCGAAAATTTTAATGTCAAGGAAGTGTTCGAGCGCATCCTGGAATTGCTGCCTGAAGCACCGCCTTATTACCCTAAAGACCAATTAACGGACAAACCGGAACGTTTTTTTGTGAACGAGACCATTCGTGAAAAAATATTGCTCAATTATAAAAAGGAGATTCCCTACGCCGTTGAGGTGGAAACAGAGGAGTTTTTGGAGGATGAGGACATTATCCGTATCCGTTCGGTGATCATGGTGGAGCGCGATACCCAAAAGGGTATCATTATCGGTCATAAAGGGAGTGCACTTAAAAAAGTGGGGGTGCAGGCCCGCAAAGACCTCGAGAAATTCTTTGCCAAACAAGTGCACATTGAACTGTTTGTGAAGGTCAATAAAAATTGGCGAAGCAATGCCCAGCAGTTGAGACGGTTTGGCTATAACGGGTAAACATTAGATACGCTGAAATCCCGAAATGGTATCCCTGAAAAACTGTTTCAACTGGTTCATTTGTCCTTCCCCTTTCGATTTTCCCAATCGGCCAAAAGCATAAAGGGCTATCCAGACCACTACCAATAAAAACATGCCCAAAAGCCAAAGGGTCACATCTTTCCCCAACGAATGTTTGGAATAGGCAAATATGCCCAAAATGATGAACAAAGTCCCCACGCCAAAATGAAGGAACATAAAAAAGGTCCAAAGGGTGGGATTAGGGCCAAATACCCCACGAATGTTACTGATACCCTTTTCGTAGGATGAAAGTTCCAAATGCAATTGGGGCGTCCAAAAATTGGTATCGGCCTTTTTGAACCGGATATAGATGTGCTCGTCCAATCGATTGATCAAAAACCCATTGCGGTTCATCGCATCAAAAAACTCTTGCAATTGCTCTATTTCCGTCTTTAAAGTGACGTGGAAACGGGGCCTTAAAACGATCTCATTGGTCAGTTCGCTCATAATCAATTGAAAGTGATGAAAAAAGGTATCAATTTTTCTTCATAATAAATGGTACTTTTGCCAAAATTTTAATGCAGATGGGAGCTATTGTAGCCATAGTCGGGAGACCCAATGTTGGGAAATCCACTTTTTTCAACAGATTGATCCAACGCCGAGAGGCCATCGTGGATGCTGTGAGTGGGGTGACCCGTGATCGCCATTATGGAAAAAGCGATTGGAACGGAAAGGAATTTTCGTTGATTGATACAGGTGGCTATGTTTTGGGAAGTGATGATGTTTTTGAAAAGGAGATAGACAGGCAAGTGGAGTTGGCCATCGATGAGGCGGATGCCATCATTTTTATGGTCGATGTTGAAGCTGGGGTTACCGGCATGGATGAAGATGTGGCCAAGCTATTACGCCGCGTCGAAAAGCCCGTTTTTTTGGCCGTAAACAAAGTGGATAATGCCCAACGTGAAGCCGATGCGGTGGAATTTTACGCCCTGGGTCTGGGGGAATATTACACCTTGTCCAGCATCAACGGAAGTGGAACGGGGGAATTGCTGGATGCTTTGGTGGAAGTGTTGCCCGATGTTAAGGAGGAAGAAAGTGAATTGCCCAGGTTCGCAGTGGTGGGAAGGCCCAATGCCGGTAAATCATCTTTTATCAATGCACTGATAGGAGAGGACAGGTACATTGTAACCGACATAGCTGGTACCACAAGGGACAGTATAGACACCAAATACAACCGCTTTGGGTTTGAGTTCAATTTGGTAGATACAGCAGGTATCCGAAGAAAGTCCAAGGTGAAGGAAGACCTCGAGTTTTACTCGGTAATGCGATCCGTTCGTGCCATAGAGCATTGCGACGTGTGTATCTTGATGCTGGATGCCACCCGAGGCTTTGACGGTCAAGTTCAGAATATTTTTTGGTTGGCCCAACGCAACAACAAAGGCATTGTGATCTTGGTGAACAAATGGGACTTGGTGGAGAAGGAAACCAATTCTGTCAAGGAATATACCGCCAAAATCAAAGAGGTGATTTCCCCTTTTGAGGATGTGCCGATCTTGTTCATCTCTGTTTTGACCAAACAACGTATATTCAAGGCTATAGAAACGGCTGTGGAGGTCTATAAAAACCGTTCCAAAAAGATTCCGACCCGAAAACTGAACGACATCATGCTCCCTATTATCGAGCATACACCGCCACCAGCCTACAAGGGGAAGTTTGTGAAGATCAAGTTTTGCACCCAGTTGCCCACGCCGTATCCGCAATTTGCCTTTTTCTGCAATTTGCCCCAATATGTGCGTGATCCCTACAAACGATTTTTGGAGAACAAACTACGGGACAACTTTGATTTCACCGGGGTGCCCATTACCATTTTTATGCGGAAAAAGTAGGTTCAATTGGCAGAGGCTTTCCTGACCTCCATAGGTTGCTGGTTACTGTTTCCTTTATCATCCACTGCTGTTAGGATATATGCTCCCGGTTCCAATTCCAGAATTAGTTCGTGGAAATTTTCTGTTTTGCCCACGTAGCGCTCATCCACATACCAAAATACGGTTGCATCGGCCATTTGATGGGCCAATTTTAAAACAACCCCTGAGGTTTTAGCACCCATATCCTTGGGTAGCAAAATGGCCTCATTTTTTTTAGGATAAATAAACTCCATCAATTGGCTTTCTGAGGTGGCGCAATTGGCCAAGTAGGGAGGCAATTGTTTATAATTGGGATTGGTCTGCGCGTAATAATACTCCAAGGTCGGTGGTAAAACAAACCAATTTTTGGCCACCATTTCTTCCATGGGATAACATTCTGAATTGACCCTCCACTGTTCCGACGCATCCAAAAACAATTGATGATGGTAAGGGCAGGGACCGGTGCGGCTACCATGCAGGGGCACCAGCTCCTTTTTTATATCATCACAATAAACGGAAGCGCGGTACCCACTTTGAGTACATACTTCAAGTTCCATGAGATCATCAAAAGGCTCTTGGAACCAACCACTGGGGGGTAAAGTTTCCAATATCTCAAAAAATAAAGGGGCGGCAGCTGTTATTCCTGTCAGGCCGGGTCTTCCCTCCCCATCGGCGTTGCCTGCCCATACTCCAATGGCATATTTTGGGGTTACCCCTACGGCCCAGGCATCCTTAAACCCGAAACTGGTCCCTGTTTTCCAGGCTACAGGTTGTGCCGAATCAAAGAAATGCCAGTTTTCGTCACCTTCCGGACGGTTAACCTCAAACATGGATTGGAAAGTGCTGTAAATGGCGCCCGCACCCAGTACTGTCGGTTCAAACTGGGTGGCGCCAAAATCAATGGTCCTATCATTTACATAAGTAGGAGGTAAAAATTCGTTTATGCGATAGGTGCTCGATTGGTCAACAAATTGATTTAAGGTTGAAGCCATGGCAGCATAGGTGGAAGTCACTTCCCAAAGGGAACTTTCACCACCACCCAAAATAAGGGAAAGCCCATAATGGGATGCAGGCTTGTTCAAAGCGTTCACCTTCATTTTTTTGAGCTTGTTGTAGAATTTCTCCAAGCCATATTCCCGAAGCAACCGAACGGCCGGGATGTTTAAGGATCGGGATATTGCCCTACTTGCGGTAACGGCACCCCGATGTTTTTTGTCAAAATTTTGTGGTTGGTACCCATTGATCACTGTAGGCACGTCTGCTACCAAACTGTGTGGAAGCAACTGGCCTTCATCCAGTATGGAAGCAAATAGGAAAGGTTTTAAGGTGCTTCCGGTACTTCTGTTCTTGGTAATGATGTCCACGTAACTGGCATGTTCTTTACCCGAAGGAGCATTTCCCACATACCCCAAAACTTTTCGGGTTTCCACATCCAAGACCAAAATGGCCAAATTGTGGATTTCATTGCCCTTAAGTTGTTGGTACTGGCGTTCTGCCAAGAGGTTCAACTGCCTTTGAAGATTTCGGTCGAGGGATGTGTTTATCCTGTTTCCCGGATGTTCCAGTCGAATTCGTTCGGTTAAATGCGATGCCAAATCCGGTAGTGGGACAGGTTTTTGGGGCAAGGGTTCCGCCAAGGCCAAATCATAGGTGGTCTGGTCTATGATGCCCTTTTCATTCAACTTATTCAAGAGGCGATTACGCTTCTCCAAAAATGCCTTTTCATTTTTCCCGGGAAAAATAAGCGAAGGAGCATTGGGTAATACGGCCAAGGCAGTGGCCTGGCCCCAGCTGAGTTCATGTGCCGGAATACCAAAATACCGCCAAGATGCGGTTTCCAACCCCACAACATTGCCGCCAAAAGGGGTGTAGGACGCATATAGCCGAAGAATTTCATCTTTGGAGTGGCGTACTTCCAATCGCGTGGCCATTACAATTTCGATGACTTTTTCCCAATAGGTCCGGCCCTTGTTCTTTCGACTTAAGCGCACCACCTGTTGGGTGATGGTACTGCCGCCCCTTCTGGAATCCTTGGTCAGGTTGTGACCGATGGCTTTTAAAATAGATATGGGATTAAATCCAGGGTGGCTATAAAAGTATTCATCTTCAAACAACAATACACTTTGTTTATAGCGTTCTGGTACGGAATCCATTTCGGGGAAACGCCATTGTCCATCGCTCGCAACACGGGCCCCGATCAACATGCCATCCGAACTGTTGACCACTGTTGAAGTGGGGTCGCTGAACAAATGGTTGGGCAAGGAAAACCACCACAGGAGCAGCACAGCAACGAAAACTATTGCTTTGATCCTATGCGTGGTAACAAGGACCCATAATCGCCGAAAAAGAGCCTTTATTTCAACCACATCATTGTACCACTTTTATCCATTGTCCTTTGTTTCGGGCCATATAATTGTTATCGTACATGGCTTCGGCTTGGGCACCCGGTAAATAGTAGGTGCCAAGGAAGGAGGCATTCAATTTAATGTGGAAGGTTTTTGATTTTCTACCCCCCAAATCAAAGTAGATCTGCGTGCGATCGTCACGGGTATCCACATAATCGGCCTTGGAGGCATTGGTATTATCACCAGTGACATAGGAAGTGTCCACAATTTCCCAACCACTGGGTACGATATGGGTAAGCGCAATGTTGTCCATCCTATCATTGGAACTGTTGAAAACCACGATTTCCGCTTGGAATTCGGTTCCCTGCCTCAATTCGTCCACCGAAATGGTATTGCCAAGGGGGTCCAGGTATTTTACGGAAAGGTTCAAGTTTTGCTGCTGCGCCATTTCTTCACCCACAGGAAGTTTTCCTGTTTGGGTAAGGGTGACGTACACAATGCTGGCCTCCTTGTTGTTCACGTTAATTTCTTCCTTGAACGACGTAATGGAAAGATTCCGCTGCGCCATGGCACGGTCTGTTTTAAGGGCAATATCCTTTCCGTTGTTGGTAAAGGTCACATTTATGGACTTGCCACCATTCTTCGTTACCATTTTTGATAATGCTAAGAGGGCAAAGGCAGTTTCTTGGGTGCTATACCAGCGTTGGGAAGCTAGGTTTTTGGCCAAGGAAACGGAAAGGTCCCGTTGTTTTGAATCACCCAAAATGACCATGGTCTCCAAGGCCATGGCACGATTTCTAAACACTGACCCATAGGTTCTGTAATCGTAATTTCTAGGTTGAAAATCGATATTGGATTTTTGTACCAAAGCTTGGGCCACTTCCTTTTTACCTGCGAGAGCATAGGCTGCGGCCAATCTCAATTTGGCCTCATTACTCAGTGATTTGGATTCCCGTAGTCGGTTCATGGCCGCCAATTCGGGTTGTTGTGCCAAGGCCAAGGTGTACAACCTATAGGCTTGTGAAATATCATCATTGTAGGAACTGCTTTGATTGCTCCATTGTCTGGCCGCGTTTTTTTGATAGCGCAACCAGTTGCTCAAAAAGGTCAATGGCAGCTGATATCCTTTTTGCTTGGCTTCCAACATAAAATGTCCGGCATAGGAGGTGCCCCAATCATCGGCATTGCCATACCCTGGCCAATAGCTCAAGCCACCGTTCGGTACTTGAAAATTCCCCAATCTTTTGATGGCGGCCTTCACATTCTTTTCGATATCCTGTTTCTTTTCAAACGTGATGTCGAGCACATCGCTCAAAAACAATTGCGGAAACGAAGCCGAGGTGGTCTGTTCCACACAACCATGTGGATAGCTCAGCAGATAGGCCATACGTTTGGAAAAATCCATGGGAGGCAGTGTAGAGAACTCCAAAACGGCCCCATTGGTGCCGGAAGTGCCAAAAGTTTCAAGGGGGATGGTCATGGAACCATTGGCCTCTAGGGTTAAGGTTTCACTTTTGGTGGTCACCGGATTTGGGTTTACCACATCCACTTCCACTTCGCTGCTGGCAGATTCCCCAGCTCCGGAAGCATTCACTTTAATGGTCTGGAATGCTGCTGAAGGATTGACCTGGAATTCAAAATTGACAATCTGTTCACCCACAGCATTGAAGGTAATAGTTTTTGAAGTGGGACCCACAGGTTCCAAGGCCTTTCCTGCATCAATCGAAACCTTTACATTTTTCACCTTCGGCTCCATGGCAAAAACGGTAACGGGTATGGTCACTTTTTCTCCTGGTGATAATTTTCTGGGGAGGGAGGTCAATACCATTAACGGTTTACGCACTGGTGTGGTTTTTTCCGTATTTCCATACGCACTGTTCTGGTTACCGGCCACAACCATGGTACGAACGGAGCCAACATAATTTGGCATATCGATGGTGTGGGATGCTTTTTCACCTGCTTTCAACATAAATGGACCCAAATAGGTAACCACTGGCTTGAAGCGTTGTGCTTTTCTGTTCTTGGCACCGGCACCGATACCGCCCCCTCCAATGGCGTAAATGTTGTCCACACTTACGGAATAAGCACCCATTACATCATCAAAAATATCAAAGGTTTTAACGCCCAGGGCTTGACGGGCATAAAATGCACTGTGGATGTCCGGTGTTTTGAATCGGGTCAGGTCCAACAGGCCATCATCAACCACAGCCAAAGAGTAGGTCATGGGTTTGTTGTTGGCTTCGGAGACCGTTACTTTAAACGATTTTTCAGGTTCCAGCACATTGGGCATTGTCAATTGGGGCTCCAATTGGGTAGCAGGGTTCGCTACCAAAAGCGGGACCACTCCGTACAATCGGATGGGTAGGTCGTTGGCCACTTGACCGTGGGGTTGCAAAAGGGAGATATTGATATAGGCATTGGGTGCCATCTCGGCTGTTATAGGAATGGATGCCTTGGTTTCCTTGGCTGTGGTTTCTACCCATTGTTGGGACAGCACCTCCGTGCCGTTTTCCACACTGATGAGTGCCCTACCACCTCTGTCTGAAGGAAAGGTAATGGATGCTGTTTCGCCAAGTTTGTACGATTCCTTATCGGCAGCAAACACCAGAATCTTTGAACTTTCGGAATCACCGGACGGTCTTTTCCACCAGCTACGGTAAAAATAGGCCGTCCTACCTGTGGCATGACCGGATGCTTCATCAATTACCCGAATCAAGAAGCGACCACCATCCTCGTCAGGCACGTTTACCTTAAAACTTCCTTTCCCATCAGTTCCAGTGGTTAAGGTCATTTGTTTAAATGGTCTGTGTACGGAAGCATTTTCATATCGGGAGAGGTTGTCGTAGCCTCTGTTCCACCACCAGCGCCATTCAATTTTAAAAATCTGGACCTTGAGTTTACGGTTCGGGGCTGGCTTGCCTTGGGAATCCACGGTCACAACCCCAAAGGTATTGTCCTCGTCCGTTAAGAAAGAACCATATTGTTTGGCTTCGGGCGATTTCAATCCAACAAAGTGGGGGTATGGTGCCAAGTTTTTGGAGAACACATCTATGGAAAAATCCCCACCACCTTCAAACACTTTTGTGGTAAAAGTGGCCTGTAGCATACCTGGGGCATTTCCGTTCACAGCAATTTTTTCGTTGATGTCCAATTCTCCGTCGGCGTTCAATTGGGATGAAATCCATTGTAGTTCGGTTTCATAGAAATCGCGGGTCGGGTCTTGAAAAATATAGTCTTTAAAATTGGCAAAGGGCGAGGCCGTTTTGTTCAATGTGGCGTTGATGTCTATTTTGAGATTTCGTGCAGGGGCGCCATGCAACCATTGGACCACAGCTTTTCCCCTGTTGTTGGAATTGGCCTTTAACACCTCGTCCTCAAAGGAGAAATCAACTTTTAGTCGATTGGGTTTTACGGTGGCAACCTTCAAGTATTTTGAAAAACTGGCTCCACCCACAATCACTTTGGCAAGCCAATTACCTGTTGGCGCGTTGGGTTGGGTAGGTATCGGGAAATAATAAAAATTACCTTCTTTTTTGGCAAAAAGTCCATCCGAAACAGGAGCAGTGCCACTGGTAATTACGTTGCGCTGCACCAATTTGCCCTGGGCATCGCTTACCTCAAGGGTGACTGGATGGTCTTTGGGCAGTGGGTTGGCCTTATCGTCCAAAACAAAAGTAAGGTGCGCCACATCACCGGGTCGGTGTACCCCTCTTTCGGTATAAAAAAAGCCTTGCAGCCCTTTTTGAAGAACCTCCCCTGCAATATCAAAGTTACTGAGGGAAAGTGCATTGCCATCCATCAATTTGGCATAGGCATAATTGTTGTTTTTTTCGGCCACCGCAAAGGCAACACTTTTTTCGCCATCGTATACGGCAAAACCTGCCGCATCGGTGGCCACTTCACCTAAAAATTGCTGTTGATAATTATACAATTTTATTTTGGCACCGGCCTCTGGTTTGGTGGTAAGCAGGTTGGTAACCGCAAAATGATAGGTACGGTTATTGCCTTTTTTCACGATCAGACCCAAGTCACTCCCCAATAGGTTTGTGGCAGCAATCCTATCATAATTATAGTAGGCACGGTGACAGGGATTGTCCCGGTTTTCCCAATCGTAATCGTAGTCGCGCCAGGAATAGATTTCGTTGTCCCAATAGCGTTCTTCCCTGCTTGCTTCATCGGATTGGTCACCGGTAGTTTCGGCAATCAGGTCATTGGATTCCGAAGTATCACCACAATCATAGGTGGTATGTTCTTTCTTGAAACTGAACTCAACCCGATAGAGCGAACCGGGGTTTATTTTGATCAACTCGGAAAGATCTAGGGCATGTGCCTGCCAATAGCTGGGATTTTCTTGGCCTTCCGCCAATAGGGGAAGCACTTTAAAGGCCACCCGTCTGCCCACAGGTCTAAAATCCGGGCTGTAGCTTTCGGTCAGTTCATTGTTTTGCAGGTATTGCAGCATATTGTTTTCATATACCTGGATCACCCGGACTTCCACAGCAAAAAGGTTTACGGTTTCAAAATAAATGGGTGTGGAAGCGGCATTGGGCAATATGGTTCCTTTGGAAATCAAGCGAACTGCGGGTTTCAATTGCTCAAAGGAAACTGTTTCAGAAAAGGTGTTCTTCAATGAAAAGCCATAAGCGCTCTTAATGCCCTCGAAAGCCTGTACCCTAACTTCCCCCAAAATCCGATTGGACGGATAGATCCTAAGGAGATTGCCATCGATCTCGTAACGAAGATTTTCTGCATTTTCAATGGAAACCAACCCGTTGAGGTTTTGATCGGGCAGCAATGGTTCGGAAAAATTCAAGGTTAGGGTTGCATTTGGAGAGGAGGTGGTACGGGCGTCCACAACCACGAATTTGTTTTGTCCAGGAACGATATATTCCTCGCTACCTTCGTTGTCGATGTCGAGGTTCTTGCCACTCCAACTGATGGCCAGTTGGCTGTCTTCCACTTTTCTGGGAATACTATCAATCGTAAAGCTAAAATATTGGGCATTATCTGATGTATTGTCCCATTTTACTGGGATTGATTTATCTCCTTGCTTAACGGCCAAAATGCCCGAAACTTTAGAGGCATCCAAAATATCCGAGGCATCCAAGGTGCCCGTTAAATATTGCCAATCCTTGCTGTATGATTGCAGGTTGCCCAGATTGATCCTGAAATTTGGGGCTATGGTCTTAAAACTGAAGGTGTAGGATTTGAAATCACTCGCAACATCTTCAAAAAGTTTGTTCAGAGCGAGCGTTACGGCATATTCCGTGTCCGGTTTAAGGTATTCTGATGGCTGAAAGGTGAGTTCCCTACCGTTTTCGATAATCAGTTTCCCATCAATTTTGGGATTGATCTTGAGGTAATCGTTAGGTAGTTCCTGACTCAGTTCAAATTGCTCCAAAGGTTGGGCCAACACAATGGTGATGGGCGAAGCAATGCTTTGGTTGCCACGGGTATGGTAACTAATGTAATCCTTGAATCTAAAAAGATTGTCGGTTTCGACCGTAGAGGTCTTTTTTTTACAGGAACCTACCAAAACCACTAAGAAAATAAAGAGAAATTTGTACAACCGAGACATGCCAAAAAGAGTAAATGTTAAACCTAAATTTTGCCTAAAGCAAGATAGTTAAATTTGGTGTTGGGGGCTTTGTCAGTTGACGGATAGTTGTTTTGGATTTACGAGTAAAATGCAAAAAGTGGATGTTTTGAAATCGATTTATTGTATTTTTTGAAGTAAAACAGCTGTATTTGTGACTATTTTCTGAAAATTTCGTTAAAAAAGATGGGTGCGAAATAGCAAAGCAATATTTTGGTATTGAAATCAAATCAATCAAAAAACTAACCATCATTTGAAAAGATTTTACACCAACCCCGTATTCCTTGCATTCCTTTTTTTTATCAATTTAAGTTTTGGCCAACAAGATTTCTTGGTCAAGGGAAAAATTGTGGATGCCACTACCGGATCTCCAATTGAAGCGGCCACTGTTTATGCAGAAACTGTAACGGATAGTACACTGATTACCTATACCATTACCAATGCAGATGGCAATTTTGCCCTTGAGGGAAAAACAGCCTACAAAAAGGTAAGGGTGGCTTTTTCCTCCAACGGTTACCAGTCCAAATCCCAGGAGGTGGAACTAAAACCCGAAGTAGTGCTCCAGCCCATTGCGTTGGAAGAACGGGTACAGCAATTGGCTGGAATCGACGTGGTCGGTGAACGGGTGCCCATTACTATAAAGAAGGACACCTTGGAATTCAACGCCGATTCGTTCAAAGTACGACCCGATGCCACCGTGGAGGATGTGCTCAAGAAACTGCCCGGAGTGGAGGTGGATTCCGATGGTAAAATAACGGTGAACGGAAAGGAAGTAAACCAAGTTTTGGTAAATGGACAGGTGTTTTTTAGTACCGATCCCAAAGTGGCGACCAAAACGTTGTCCAAAGATGTGATCAGCAAAATCCAGATTACCAATACCAAGACCAAAGAGCAAGAGTTTGTTGGGGACGAGGGCGATGGGGAAGCCAAGACCATCAACCTTACGCTAAAGGAAGATAAGAACAAGGGCTATATGGGTCGAGTGTCAGGAGGGTATGGTACCGATGACCGCTATCAGGCCAATGGTTTGCTCAATTATTTCAATGATACCAAACGTATGAGTCTTTTGGGGAGTTCCAATAACATCAACAATCCAGGTTTCTCGTTCGATGAAATTTATGAAATGGTTGGAAATAACCGGGGCGGGGGCTTCAGTTTTAATAGTGGAGGAGGCTTTGCCATTGGCAACCTTTCTTTCGGATTTGGCCAAGGGATTACCACTTCGTCAACCTTAGGAACCAGTTTTGCCGATCAAGAAAAAGGAAAATACCGCATCGATGGCAACTACTTTTATGCCTACAGTGATTCCTACAATGACGAAAAGATCGCAAGGGAAAACATTTTGCCCACAGGTAGTTTTTTTACCGATACCGAAACAAATTTCGTGGGCTCCACTATTTCAAACCAAGGTTCCGCCAATTTGGAATTTGATGTGGACAAGACCACTCGCATCACCATTCAACCGAGTTTAAGTGTCAATAATACCAGCTCTACCAATGTGGATAATACGGTTTCCACGGATGCTGATGGAAATTTGATAAACAGCAATACAAGCCGGCAAACTTCGGATGGCTTCCAACGAAATTTCAGGAACCGATTGGAGATTATGAAAAAGATTGATACCGCAGGAAGTTACGTTCGGGTTTATTTCGAGAATAACAACCGGGTGAACGATTCGGAGTCCTTTTTGAACGCACAACGATCAATTTTTGGCGACAACCCAAGTGAACAGCTACAGGACCAACAAACCATTGTCGACAATGCCAATGATACCTACGAGTTGGGAGGCTCTTTTCGACAAATGTTGAACAAGGATTTGTATTTGGATGTGCGGTATGGCTATGAGAACAACCAACAGAACAACCAACGTTTGGTTTCCGATTTTGATGAAGTTTTGGGCATTTACAATTACAATGAGACGTTGAGTTCGGATTTTGATTTCAAGGTAGGCAAGCACATCCCAGAAATCGGAGTAGGTTCCAACGGTAAAAAGTTCCGCTTCAATTTAAGGGCCCGGTTGGAGCAGATTCAATTGGAGAATCAGGATTTTATCCAATCCACTTCGTTTTCAAAGGATTATAACAAGTTTTTGTTGAATTCCTACGCCAATTATAACATTGGAAATAGCAAACGGATCAGTGTGAACTACAATTCCAATTTGAACGTGCCCTCCGTGAACCAATTGCAACCGGTACCCAATGTTAGCAATCCACTGAACATCATCGTCGGTAACCAGAATCTGGATCCCGAAATCAACCATAGCCTATTTTTAAACTACAACAATTACAACTGGAAAGAGCGTACCGGGGTTTTCCTCTATTCCGGGATGCGGATCGAGCAGGATAAGATCGTTTCCAATACCACTACGGATGCAAATTTCATCCGGACCACCACCTTTCAAAATGTAAAAGGCAACTACAACGGATGGGCCGGATTAAGTTATTCCAAGCAAATTAAAAAGGATAGCCTGTATACTTTTAAGTTTACCTTTAACCCCTATGCCAATTTCACCAGGCAGATCGGATTTACCAATGGTAGCCGTTTGGAGGCCAAGACTATTAATCTGAATCCTCGGGTCGGGTTGTTGTACAATTATAAGGAAAAGATAGAGTTCGAGCCCGAGTATCGATTGGGGGTAAATGCTACAAGGTATAATCTGGACAATGTGAACGACATCAATTTTATCACCCATAACCTATCGTTGAAACTGACCTCTTTCTGGCCCGAAAATGTGGTATGGGGCAACGATATTACCTATAGCTACAATGGTAATTTGGGGGCTGGGTTCGATAAGGATGCGATTTTTTGGAACATGAGCTTGGGCGTGCAAATGTTCAAGAAAAAGGCCACGCTTAAAGTTTTGGCCTACGATTTGCTCAACCAGAACATCAACACAAGACGAACCACAGGTCAGGATTTTATCCAAGATTTCCAAGGAACGGTATTACGGCGCTATTTTATGGGCAGCCTGACCATCAAATTTGATTCCTTCGGAGGAAAGGGTGCTCCCAACCAAAGAGGGGGTGGACCCCGCTTTATGCGATTTTAAACCCGCACTTAATCGATTAATAAGGTCAGGTTTAAGGGAAGCAAGTTCGCAACCGTAGGTTTTAAGGTATAAACGGTGGCTTCAATGTCATCCAGCGCGGTATAGGGCCCGCAGCATTCAGAATCATCGGATAAGGACGTGGTAAAACTGATGGTGAACGGTTCACCGCCTTCAAAAGTGATGTTCAATTGTTTGGGGCCATAGGGTTTGGCAGGTACGGCAACTGCAATATACTTGCCCAAATTGGTAGGTCCTTCAACGGTATAATCCACGATGGCATTGTTTCCATCCCGAATTTCGATAGTGGTTGCATCGATGGTCTCGTCATCCAAACGGTTACTACTTTCAGTGGTATCATAAAAGTACAAAATGAGGGTGTCGGAGGCAGCCATACATAAAACAGCAGCACAATCTTCAGGATCATGTTTGGAATCGGTACAAGCCACAAGAACAAGCGCACATAAAAGGAGCGACCATTTTTTTAGCATAGCGTATCTTTTTGATATAGATGGGAATAGCTAAAATGGGTTGCTTTGTTGGCTTGAAAGCTACCAACCACCCGAGGCACCGCCGCCACCAAATCCGCCACCGCCGAAGCCACCACTGAATCCGCCTCCACCAAAACCACCGCTGCCAAAACCGCCCGAGGAACCGGAACTGCGGCCCATATTGCTCAAGATGATCATGTCCCAAATGTCCAGGCCTTTTCCTCTTCGACCACCACGCCCACCGTTTCCTTTATTTTTTCTGTTCAGTAAAATGATCAGGATAACAATAAAGATGATCAACGGGAATAAGCCTTCAAAAGGAAAACGCGTGCCATTGCCAAAACTCCGGTCTTCGGTAAACTCTCCGTTCAACACCTGAAAAATGGCATCGGAACCCTTATCGAGTCCGGCATAGTAATCCCCTTTTTTAAATTCGGGGATAATGACCCGTTCAATAATGCGCTTGGACATAAGATCGGTAAGGGAACCTTCAACACCATAGCCGTTGTTGATGGCAATACGCCTGTCGTCAGTGGCCAGCAAAATCAGAATGCCATTGTCCTTGTCCGCTTGCCCGATACCCCAGGCCTGACCCCATTGGGCACCCAGATAAGTAATGTCTTCACCTTTGGTGGAGCTGATTATGGCCACCACAATTTGGGTAGAGGTGCTGTCGGAATACCGGATCAGTTTTTGTTCCAGATTTCGTTTTTGGGTATTGGAAAGTAGGTCCACATAGTCGTAGACACTTGTTTCAACACTGGGTTTTTTGGGTATGGTGAATTGACCCCATGCTAGGGATACACATAAAAAAGCGAGTATGAAACTACCCTTTGGATATGGCATCGGTCAACTCATTGGTGTCGTTATGGTTCCATGGAAAATGGGCTTCGAGTTCCTTGCCAGCAAGCAATACTCCTTCCACAACACCTTGTTTAAAATTTCCTTTTTGAAAATGGGAGGCCATCACATTTTTGGTAGATTCCCAGAATCCCTTGGGCACTACTTTGTCGATACCGGTATCACCATAGATCACAAACTTTTTGTCGTCCACGGCCACATAGATCAGCACCCCATTGCCTTCTTTGGTGTTGTCCATCTTTAAAAAGTGGAACAACTGCTGTGCTCGGGAAAAATGGTCAATTTTGGTGGTGGCCTCAATGTGCACACGGATTTCACCACTGGTATTCTTCTCGGCTTCCACAATGGCGTCGATGATCTCCTGTTCCTCTTCAGCGGTCAAAAAGTCCTCTACGTGCGACATGGCTTAGTTGAATTCGAAATCTACCTCTGGCGCGTTTTCTGCTCCTGGATTGGAACTGAACAAAGCCATGGGCTCAAAGTTGGCAAAGTTCGCTACGAAGTTCGTAGGTATCTGTTTGATCTTGATGTTGTATTCCCCAGCCAGGTCATTGAACCGATTTCGTTCCACATTGATGCGGTTTTCGGTACCTTCCAATTGGGATTGCAATTCCAAAAAGTTTTGATTCGCCTTTAAATCGGGATATCGCTCCACAGTGACCAACAATCTGGACAAGGCGGAGGAAAGTCCGTTTTGTGCCTGTTGGAATTCGGCCAATTGTTCCGGTGTAATGTTGTTGGCGTCAATGGTGGTCGAGGTGGCTTTGGCCCTGGCCTCAATGACTTCCGATAGGGTCTGTCTCTCAAAATCGGCGGCTCCTTGTACCGTTTTTACCAAATTGCCGATAAGATCACTCCGACGTTGGTAAGAGCTTTCCACATTGGCCCATTGTTTGGTAGCCTGTCCCTTCATATCAACCAATTTATTATTGGTGCTGATGTACCAGCCGACAAGCAAAGCGGCCAACCCCAGTATTACCACGATGGCGATGATGCCTTTTTTCATTTTCGTATGGTTTTAGTGTTTATAGTTGTTCTTTGATTTTCAAGAGTTCTGCTCTTACTTTTTGCAGTTTTTCAATCACCTCAAAGTTGGATAATGCTTTCTGTTTTTCTTCCTTGAGATGGGTTTTGGCGCCATCCAAGGTAAATCCCCTTTCCTTCACCAAGTGATAGATCAATTGGAGGTTCTTAATGTCCTCTGGGGTGAATTTGCGGTTGCCCTTGGCATTTTTTTTGGGTTGAAGCACGTCAAATTCTTTTTCCCAAAAACGAATCAGGGAGGTGTTTACCCCAAAAGCTTTGGCCACTTCGCCAATGCCATAATACCGTTTTTCGGGAAGGTCGATGTGCATTAATCCAAGGATTGGTTTTCTTGATTGGCATGTTTGAGCATGTTTTCAAACTCCTCTGCCGTCAAACTTCCGTAGTAGAAGTTAATGGGGTTGATCCGCTCCCCATCCTTAAAGATCTCGTAGTGCACGTGGGGTGCTTCCGATCGTCCGGTGTTGCCCACAAAACCGATCAAATCGCCACGCTTTACTTTTTGGCCCACGGTAACGTTGTACTTGCTCAAGTGTGCATATAACGAAATGTACCCATAACCATGATCGATCCGAATGTGTTTTCCATAACCTGAGGATCTATTGTCCGCACGCACGATTTGGCCGTCGCCCGATGCGTAGATCGGTGTGCCCCTTGGTGCGGTAAAGTCCATCCCCCAGTGCATTTTTCGTGCTTTGGTAAAGGGGTCGGAACGCCAGCCATAACCGGAGGCCATGCGGGTGAGGTCTTCGTTGCTTACCGGTTGAATGGCAGGAATGGCCGCCAATAATTTTTCTTTTTCCTCTGCCAACTTTGCGATTTCATCCAACGATTTGGACTGGATCACCATTTGTTTTTGAATAATGTCCAAACGCTTGGTGGCGTCGATGATAATTTCGGAATTGTTGAAGCCTTCCAGGGATTTGTATCGGTTGATACCCCCAAAACCTGCCCTTCGTTGTTCTTCGGGAATGGGATTGGCTTCAAAATATAAGCGGTAGATATTGTTGTCACGATCTTCAATGTTCGTCAATACCTGCTCCATTTGATCCATCTTCCGGTTCAGGATGTCGAACTGAAGTTCGTAATTGCGCACTTCGCGTTCCAAGGAAAGTTCCTTGGGGGTATTTACCCATCGGGTGTTCAAAAGAATGATGAGACCCAAGAAACCGAACAGGGCGGAAGCCAAAACAAAAAGGACGATGTTTCGGTATCTTTTGGATTTCTTCGGCTCGATCTTTCGATAGGAAAGCGTATCCGGGTCGTAATAGTACTTAACTTTAGACATGAATGGATTTTATCCTATTTTTGCTCACTCTTTTTATCAAAACAAGCAAATATAAAAATTGTTTTGCTTAAAGTGTTAAATTTAAGAAAACCCTAGGAATTCAATGACATCCCAAGAAGTTAGAGCACAGTTTTTAAACTTTTTCAAAGCAAAGGACCATAAGATCGTTCCCTCGGCACCCATGGTGATCAAGGACGATCCCACCTTGATGTTCACCAACGCCGGTATGAACCAGTTCAAGGAATATTTCTTGGGAAATACCGTGGCCAAACACAAGCGGTTGGCCGATACCCAAAAATGTCTCCGTGTAAGCGGCAAGCACAACGACTTGGAAGAAGTGGGCAAGGATACCTACCACCATACCATGTTCGAAATGTTGGGCAACTGGAGTATTGGCGATTATTTTAAAAAGGAAGCCATTGCCTGGGCCTGGGAATTGCTTACCGAAGTCTATAAAATCGACAAGGAAAGTTTGTACGTTTCGGTGTTCGAGGGCAGCGATGATGATGGACTCGCCATGGATCAGGAAGCCTTCGATCTTTGGAAGGCCATCGTGCCCGAAGAACGCATCATTCTGGGCAATAAAAAGGACAATTTTTGGGAGATGGGCGATCAGGGACCTTGTGGGCCCTGTTCCGAAATCCATGTGGATATACGTTCCAAAGAAGAAAAGGCAAAGGTGCCCGGTGCCTCCTTGGTGAACCAGGACCATCCGCAGGTAGTGGAAATATGGAACCTGGTCTTTATGCAGTTCAACCGAAAGGCAAACGGTAGTTTGGAACCCCTGCCCGAAAAGCATATCGACACCGGAATGGGTTTTGAACGTCTCTGCATGGTGCTCCAAGGTGTGCAGTCCAACTACGATACCGATGTCTTCACCCCGTTGATCAGAGAGATCGAGGTGATCACCGGAAAAAAATATGGCAAGGATGAAAAAATTGATATTGCCATTCGTGTGGTGGCCGACCATATTCGAGCGGTGGCCTTTTCCATTGCAGATGGACAATTGCCAAGCAACACAGGGGCCGGTTATGTGATTCGAAGGATTTTACGACGTGCCATTCGGTACGGGTTTACCTTTTTGGGCACCAACCAACCCTTTATTTACCGTTTGGTGAAGGTGTTGGGCGAGCAAATGGGTAAGGCGTTCCCTGAATTGAAGGACCAACGCCAATTGATCGAGAACGTGATCAAGGAGGAGGAAAGCTCATTCCTCAGTACGTTGGAACAAGGATTGGTGTTGTTGGATTCGGTGATCAAATCTGCCAAGAACAAAACCGTGGAAGGCGAAAAAGCTTTTGAACTGTATGATACTTTCGGTTTTCCCATTGATTTGACCGCCCTTATTTTGGAGGAGAAAGGCTATCAACTGGATGTGGAAGGGTTTGATAAGGCCCTGAAAGCACAAAAAGACCGATCTAGGGCTGCTTCTGAGGTTTCCAAAGATGATTGGACCATTTTGCAGAAAGATTCCGAACAGGAATTTATTGGGTATGATAACCTGGAAACGCAAGTAAAATTGGTGAAATACCGAAAAGTGACCAGCAAGAAAGAAGGAGACCAGTACCAGATGGTTTTTAACCTGACTCCATTTTATGCCGAGGGAGGTGGACAAGTGGGCGATAAAGGTTACTTGGAAGCACCCAATGGCGATGTCACTTATATTGTCGATACCAAAAGGGAGAACAACGAAATTGTACACTTTGCAGACTCGTTGCCGGCCAATGTAAACGAGACCTTTAAGGCCGTGGTCGATAAAAAACAACGGTGGAGAACCGCGTGCAACCATACTGCGACCCACTTGTTGCACCAAGCACTTCGCGAGGTGCTCGGTCCCCATGTGGAGCAAAAAGGGTCTGCCGTACATTCCAAATACCTGCGTTTCGACTTTTCACATTTTGCCAAACTTTCGGTGGAGGAACTACGCAAGGTGGAAAACTTTGTGAACGCCCGTATTGATGGACAATTGCCCTTGCAGGAAAACCGAAATGTGCCCATCAAGGAAGCTATGGAACAAGGAGCTATGGCCCTGTTTGGGGAAAAATACGGAGATACCGTTCGTACAATTCGCTTTGGTCACTCCATCGAATTGTGTGGGGGAACCCACGTAAAAAATACAGCCGACATCTGGCATTTCAAGATCGTTTCGGAAGGCGCCGTAGCTGCTGGTGTTCGTAGGATCGAAGCCATCACTTCCGATGCGGTAAAAGATTTCTATTTCAACAACAACCGCATGTTGTTCGAGATCAAGGACCTGTTGCACAACGCCCAAGACCCTGTAAAAGCGGTTGCCGGTTTGCAGGAGGAGAACAACGCCCTGAAAAAGCAGGTAGAGCAGTTGCTCAAGGATAAGGCCAAAGACCTTAAAAACGAATTGATCGCCGAACTGGAGGAAATCAATGGGGTGCAATTTTTGGCCAAGCAGGTCGATTTGGATGCTGCCGGAATCAAAGATCTTTCCTTTGAAATGGGGGGTCAAGTCGACAATCTCTTCTTGCTTTTGGGCTCGGAAAATGAAGGCAAGGCCTTGCTTTCTTGTTACATTTCCAAGGAGTTGGTGGCTTCCAAAGGTTTGAATGCCGGTACCATTGTCCGTGAATTGGGCAAATACATCCAAGGGGGTGGAGGGGGTCAACCCTTCTTTGCAACCGCAGGGGGTAAAAATCCAGCAGGTATTCCCGAGGCGCTCTCCAAGGTGAAGGAATACATTGCGTAATGGAACTACAGACCCAACTTCCACTGAACGCAGCCAATCATCCCATCGATTATGAAAGTGAGGTGTTGTTGTTGGGATCCTGCTTTTCGGAGAACATCGGGAACAAGTTGGATTATTTCAAATTCAGAACTATCCAAAACCCGTTTGGTATCCTGTTCCATCCGTTGGCGCTGGAAAACTTGGTACAACGCTCCCTACAAAACCAACGGTTCCAGCCGGACGAAGTTTTTGAGCAAGAAGGCATTTGGCGTTGTTTTGATGCCCATTCCGATGTGCGCTCCGACGACCAAAAACTGGAAGTGGAGCTTCTTAACCAAAGGTTACGGTTAGCGCGCCAAGGTTTGGAGAATGCTTCCCACATCATTTTTACGTTCGGTACAGCATGGGTATACGAGCATGTTGCTACAAAAAAAATGGTGGCCAACTGCCATAAGGTGCCCCAAAAAGAATTTCATAAAAAACTGTTGTCCGTTGAAACAGTGACCACCAGTTTGAACAACATGGTGGACATGGTGCAAAAGGCAAATCCAAAGGCTCAAATTATTTTTACGGTTTCGCCGGTAAGGCACCTTAAAGATGGATTTGTGGAAAACCAACAAAGTAAGGCCCATTTGATTGCTGCAATTCACCAAATGTTGTCTTCTCGAGCGCCCGCCAGCCGGACGGGCAGGCTGGAGGAAGATCTTCACTATTTTCCATCCTATGAAATCTTAATGGACGAACTCCGTGATTATCGTTTTTACGAAAGGGACATGGTGCACCCCAATGCATTGGCAGTGGAGTATATCTGGGAAAGGTTCAAAAACGTGTGGATTTCGTCCGACAGTTACCCCATAATGGATGAGGTGGAAGCGGTTCAAAAAGGGCTGATGCATCGGCCATTCAATCCGGGTTCGGAGGCCCATGAAAAATTCAAAACATCGCTTCGGTCAAAAATTACGTATCTTCAAGAAAGGTATCCGTTCATGAAATTCGAATAAATGAAGAAAGTACTCTTCGGGGCCGTCATTGCCCTGTCCACAGTTTTGATCTTTCGGTCCTGTGCAGATGAACGGGAAAAGCAATCCATTCTGGAAGAAAACTCCATGCTCATTCAGCAAGAACTGAAAAATGTCTCCAAATTGATTGTTACCGAAGGCCATTTTGTAGAAGTGTACAATTATAAGGATTCACGGGAACTTTTCGGGACCATGCTCACGGCCGACAAAAAGGCTTTGGTGGTCGTGAATGCCGAAGCGACCGTTGCCTACGACCTTTCCCAAATTCAATATCAGGTGGATGAAGCCACCAAAACCATCACCATTACGAATGTCCCGGAACCGGAAATCAAGATTAACCCCGATTTTGAATACTACGATGTGACCGCTGATTATTTCAATCCCTTCAGTGCACAGGATTATAACAACATCAAAAAAAATGTAAAAGCCTCCTTGCTCAAAAAAGTAGAGACCTCCTCCTTGCGTTCCAATGCCGAAAACCGCTTGGTAAGCGAACTTTCACGCATTTTGGTGCTAACCCATACGATGGGATGGACCTTGGTTTTTGACGGCACCGTGGTCCAAAATATGGAAGAATTGGATATATTTTTGGATTAAGTTGTCACATTTTTCGTTTTTGTGCGTCTTTATAGTACATCAATCAACGAACCAATGTTTAAAAGAGCACTACTAATCGTCCTTTTAGGCACTTTTCTATTTTCCTGTGCCCCCAAACGAAATGCCGATGTTTGCTATACCATAGCACCTGCCATGGTGGACAGCATTCCCCAATTACAGATTACCATGCGCCTGAAGGCAGACCCGAGTGGAACCACAAGTCTATCGTTTCCGAACGAAGCTTGGGGCGAAACCGATCTATACCACACCTTGGGCGAGATGCAGTTGTTGAATGTGGAAGGCGTTGTGGAAAAAGATACGGACAGTAGCCGTATTATTTTAGTGTACCCCAAAGACACTAAGGAACTGGAGTTTCAATATTATTTGAAACAGGATATTGAAGGGGATATTTCCACACGCAACGTATACCGCCCTGTGATCAACAACACGTATTTCCATGTGTTTTCCCATAATATGTTCATGTTGCCCGAGCATTCGGAGGATCACATTTCCATAGGTATGGATTGGTCCGAGTTTCCAGAAACGTATACCATTCACAACAGTTTTGGCAGTGGCGAACGAAAACAGCTGTTGAAGGACATGGACAAGGAAAAATTTGGCAGCGCCATTTTCGTAGGGGGCGATTTTCGGGTGTTGGAAGGAGAGATCAACGGGAACAAGATCAGTCTGGCCACCCGTGGGGATTGGGTTCCCTTCAAAGAAGAGGATGTGTTTAAGGTGTTGGAGCAAACACTCACCTACCAACGCAATTTTTGGGACGACCATTCCCAAACCTATTTTACCGTGACCATGCAGCCGTTCCCGCAAGAAATGGGCAGTAGTTTTCAGGGTACCGGGCTTACCAATTCATTTGCCACAACAGTTTCCAACAACGATATGACCGATATTGAACAGATGGTGTACCTTTTCAACCACGAGCTGATGCACAATTGGATCGGACATACCATCACCACGGCCAACGAAGAGGAACAGTACTGGTTCAGCGAGGGATTTACGGAATATTACACTTTTAAAAATATCGCCAAGAACCACATCAACGGATTAGGGTCGGATTTTTTCATCAACGAGATTAACCGTACCATACGCGACCTGTATGGTTCGCCGGTGATGACGGCACCGAATGCAGAGATCAACTACGATAATTTCTGGACCAATCCCGATTATTCGAAATTGCCCTATTGGCGCGGAGCGCTTTTTGCCTTTTATCTAGATCAGACCTTGCAAAAAAATTCCAAGGGGAAGCAAAGCTTGGACGATGTGATGCACCAAATCTATGCGGATGCCACCAAAGGCCAGAAAGTAGATCATGCCTATTTCATCCAAGTTATGGAACCTTTTTGGAAAGGTGATTTTGAAGCGTTTTTCCAAAAACACATTGTGGATGGAGTGCCCCTCGACCTGTATGGATTGTTTGACGAATTGGGATGGGAGTATAGCCCCATGAACGATATCTATCAACTGGGCTTTGAATTTACCGAAGACCGCAAAGCCATTAAAAATGTGGTGGAGGGCAGTGCCGCTTGGGAAGCAGGCCTTAAGGTGGGCGATTCGGTGTTTTCCCGTAGTATATGGCAAGGCAGCATCGACCATCAAGTGGAATTGGGTGTCCTCCGCAATGGAGAGAAAATGGAATTCGCCTATTATCCTGTCACGAAGGCTGAGGTGCCACAGATCAAGCCTACACCCACCAATGGTGCGGAGCTGGGTTTTTAGCTTACCAAAGGGGCATCCACCAAGGCTATGCCATCATCTATCAAATGACCGACCTTCGGGTTGTTACGTTTAACCTGCTCCAAATGCGCCAAAATTTCCGCTTGAAAATCGTGGTCATTGCTTTTTTTGGCCAATTCGTACAGTTCCACCGATAACAACCAATCTTCGGGGTATTCCTGTTTTATGGCTTGGAACACCTTGTTGCGGGAAATGGTGGTATTGGTCCCTTCCCGATACTCACGGATTTGTTGATAATATTGCTCCAATTGGGTCCTTCTGGGGTCCTCTTTGGGTTTAATGGTGGTCTCGGTCAGTTGGTGCGTGATCAGGTTAAAACTGTTCAGGTCTGCAGGACCGTTGTAGCCCGATACCACCTTTTGTCCCACGGCCATATCATAGAGGCCCCATTCCGGTTGGAATAGGACTTCGCCATTATGCGTTACCGTACAATCCTTGAAGGTGATCAGGATGATCTTTCCCATCAGGTTGCGGGTTCCGGTGATGATGGTTCCTTCCACTTTCACGCCACCTTCAAATTCGAGAGAAACCTGTTCCCCTTCGTAAATGTTATAGGCCTTCAGGTCGCGGGGATACATGTCCTCAATGGCGATGTTGATACCCTTCAATTTGCCAATGGGCGAACCAAAACCTTCGGCATGGTAGGCCGTGCTGTGTCCTACCAATTCCTTGTCGCGGTAGGCCAATGCGGTTGGTCCTTTGGTCTGGATATAGATGGGTTTCCCCTCATGTTCGATCACGTTGTGGAAGTGCCCAGAAATCTGGAGTCCCGTGCTCAATTCCAAGGTGCCCAAGGCCTGGGAGGCAATCAATTTTTTAACGCTGGAAAGTCCACCGGTACGCAATGCCATGGTATTGGCAAAATCCTCCAACACCTGGCTCAAAAAGGCAAAGTCCGGGGTCACGAAGAGCTGTGGTTGTGGTTTGGTGATGTCGAACTCAGTGTGGGCCGCTTCAATGGAATAGGGCAGTTTTTTTACTTGGTCCGTCATGCACCAGGCACTTTCCCCTATGGAGGAAAGCAATCCGGCCCCATAAATTTTGGGGTGGTCCACGGTGCCGATCAACCCATATTCCACGGTCCACCAGTGCAGGTTTCGAATCAGGGCCATTTCACTGGGTTCCCCCATGTTTTCTTGTAGGTATTCGATATGTTTTTCCGCTTTTTCGATTTCTTCTTGGGGCGTGCCGTTGGCTTCCTTGATGATGGAGAGGTGACGCACCGCATCGTACAGCTCGTAATCCTTGGCGCTGGAAATGGCCTTGCAGCCGATTTCCCCGAACCTTCGCAGGTATTCGGCATATTCCGGATTGGCGATGATGGGTGCATGCCCGGCCCCTTCATGAATGATGTCCGGCGCAGGGGTGTACTCAATATTTTCCAACTGGCGGATATCGGATGCGATCACCAGTACGTTGTACGCCTGAAATTCCATAAAGGCCGATGGGGGAATAAAACCATCCACGGCCACGGCTGCCCAACCGATTTCCTTCAAAATACGGTTCATACCGTACATGTTGGGGATATGGTCGATGGAGATACCCGTTTTTTGCAATCCTTCCACATAGGAGCTGTGTGCCACTTGGCTGAGGTAGTCCACGTTTTTACGCATCACATAACGCCATACCGCTTGGTTGATGGCGGTATATTCCTCATAGTTTTGCGGTTTGATGAACTGTTTTAAATGCTTGGGCAGTTTATCCAGAATAGGATTGGATTCGTAACTCATGAATGCAATTTTTTAGGCACATAAAGATACGAAATCGATATCGTAAATACGAAGAATTGGCCAAAGCGCAATAAAAAACCGCCCTATTGGGCGGCTTATTTTTTAGTTGACTGCCACTGCCGTTTGTGGGGGATATTCCTTCAGGATTTGGGAAACAAATTCCTTGATACGTTCCTCTTTTTTTTCAATGTTCTTGGTGTTGCTCAAGGTACCCACACCACGACCTTGCCAAACCAATTCTTTTCGGCTGGCATCGATCACGTCAATGTACAGCGATCCTTCGGTACGGGTGCTCACATTGTTGCCACCCCAGCCCCAGCCCCAACCGGGACCCCAGACCCAAGGGTTATAGAAGCCGCCCCAACCCCAACCGGAGTTGTTGTAGACATCCACACGCTCGCGTTCTTTGGTGAAAATGCTGATCAATACATCGGGGTTGTCCGATTTTACAAAACCCCGTGCAGTCAATTCGGTTTCGATGGCACGCAAGATCCGTTTTTTGTCCAGATCCGAAATTTGGGCCTTATCGATGCCTGTTTTGTAAAAAGCATAGCTTTTATATTCGTTGAAGTCGGCTTGTTTGTCGTAGTCGGAAACGACCGATACGGTGCTGCAGGACACCAACAGGCCAAGTGAGAAGGCGGCGAGTGCAAAACGTTTTAAACTTTTCATAGTACTTTTTTTAAATTCTTGAGATTTCACTAAAAAATGCACAAATATTGTGCCGAATAGGGTGTTCAGCTCCGCGAATTGGTCTTTGCGTTGTATCCGTACGGACAATGGCGGCAACCGCTTTCGCAGCAGTACCCCCGTTTTAGGAGGTATTGCTCCGTAAATACCCGATATCCCTCTTCCGAAAAGTAATAATCCCCCTCTTCCAAGGGAATGCGTTCTTTCATCTATTCACCCGTTTCGCAACCTAAAGTTACGGCTTTCCCGAACATGTTGCCAGCGTTTTAAGATTTTGGCAACATTGGGTTATTCACCGAAATTGTTGATCGAATTATCGGGGCAATGCCGTATGGAATACTTTGGGCGGTTATATTTGTAGGAAACCGATGATAGTTTTTAAGTGATACTCATTTTTAAACATTTCTTTTATAAAAATTATGTGGGCCTTTCCCTTTGGCCCTTCATCATCCTGAAGGAAGGTGCCCTGCGCACCGATGACGTGCTCATCAACCACGAGCGCATCCATCTTCGGCAGCAGCGGGAACTGTTACTTGTTCCTTTCTACATCCTTTATTTTTCGGAATGGCTGTTGCGTACCGCCATGTATCTGGACAGCTACCGAGCCTATCAGAACATCAGTTTTGAACGCGAGGCCTATGCCAATGAGCGGGATATGCAGTATCTTTCCAAACGGAAACGGTTTGGTTTTTTGCAGTACCTGACGCGATAAGCATTCACTTTGAACACCCCCAATCAGCATATTGATGTGCCCTTACTACGAGAAAAGGGCGTAACGCTCCATATCAAACGGGAAGATACCATCCATCCGTTGATCTCGGGCAACAAATACCGCAAGCTGAAATACAACCTGCTGGAAGCCCAAAAATTGGGGCAGCGAACACTGCTCACCTTTGGTGGGGCCTTTTCCAACCATATTGCGGTCATGGCTTGTGTGGGTCACGAACAAGGCTTCAACACTATTGGGGTAATCCGCGGGGACGAATTGGCAAATACCTGGCAAGACAATCCTACCCTAAAACTGGCCCACGAACATGGGATGCAGTTCCATTTTGTGTCCCGAAGCGATTACCGATTGAAAAATGAACTGGATTTCCTGCATCACTTGAAGGACCGATTTGGCAATTTTTATCTGGTCCCAGAAGGCGGCACCAATGCCTTGGCCGTGCAAGGTTGCGAAGAAATTGTGACCGACGCCGACGCCCAATTCGATAATATTTGCTGTACAGTAGGCACGGGCGGCACGGTGGCTGGACTCATCAATTCGGCCCAACCCCATCAGCAGGTGTGGGGATTTCCAGCACTGAAAGGGGATTTTTTAACGGAAGAAATCAGCCGATGGACCACGCGAGAGAATTGGCGGTTGGTCACCGATTATCATTTTGGCGGCTATGCCAAAGTGGACCGCGAATTGGTGGACTTCATCAACCATTTTAAAGCGCAAACTAAAATTCCTTTGGATCCAATTTACACAGGAAAGCTCCTTTTTGGTATTTTTGACCTTGTAAATCAGGACGTTTTCCCCCAAAATACCAAAATCTTGGCCATCCATACCGGCGGATTACAGGGCATTCAGGGGATGAATCTGGTACTGAAAAAGAAAAATTTACCGCTTTTGGACGTATGATCAAACGAGTAGGATATGCAATTTTGGTGGCCCTTTTGCTCACCGGCTGTGGTGCCAAAAAACGAAGAAGTACCCAACGGAATGGGGGTCCCGAAATCTCCCGATCGGAAAATCGACCCACTGTGTCGACCAACACCGATAGCGAGAACCCTGATCTGTTTCCCATGCCCGAGGATACGGGCCGTTTTGAACGTTTCCCCATAACCGATACCGAAGAATACATCAAAACCTTTGCCGAGATTGCCCAGTACGAAATGCGTGCCTTTGGCATTCCGGCCAGTATTACCTTGGCGCAGGGTATTTTGGAAAGCGGTTCCGGGCGCGGGGAACTCACCCTGAAAACCAACAACCATTTCGGGATCAAATGTCATACGGGTTGGGAGGGCGAATTCGATTTTCATGACGACGACGCCAAGGGCGAATGTTTCCGAAAATACAACCACCCCATGTACAGCTTTCGCGACCACAGTATCTTTTTATCCACTCGGTCGCGCTATGCCTTTTTGTTCAATTACCGTCGGGACGATTATAAAAAATGGGCGCACGGACTTCGGGAGGCGGGCTATGCCACCGATAAAAAGTACCCCCAAAAGTTGATTGCCCTGATTGAGCGCTACAACCTGCACCAATACGATGAGGCCGTCGTGGACAGTGGCCTTTCCATGGTTCGGGAACCCAAGACCTACGAAGTCACCACGCATACCGTGGAGCAGGGGGAGACCCTTTATGCCATTTCCCGTAAGTACGATGTTTCGGTGGACGAGATCAAGCGCCTCAACAACTTGGAAGACAATATCATTTCCATTGGGCAGGTACTTAACATCCGAAGGGCACAGTAGTTTCTTTTTATCATTCTGAGCGCAGTCGAGGGGTCTAAATTCATTGCGAATATTTTCAAAAAAAGTGGTCAGTTCGAGTGGCTTGATCTAGGGATCAAGGTGTATCGAGAACTGGTTTTCACCATCAGCCCTTCTCGCTTTTCCTTCGACTCCGCTCAGGAACCCGCTCAGGAACCCACTCGAAGTGACAAAAAACCACTTCCAAGGAATTAGCAGGATACGTACCTTTGCGGCTCAATTGTCATTCCGCACGGCTGCTGAGCGTAGTCGAAGCACGATGCGGAATCCATAACAAAAAATAGATTCCCGCCTTCGCGGGAATGACAGGATACAATACGTACTATGATCTACCAACGCAGCAGTGCCTTGTTCGCAGAGGCCAAAAAATACATTCCAGGAGGCGTAAACTCACCCGTTCGGGCGTTTAAAGCGGTAGGGGGCGACCCCATTTTTGTAAAGGAGGCCAAGGGTGCCTACCTCTACGATGTGGATGGCAACCAACTCATCGATTACATTGCCTCGTGGGGGCCGCTGATCTTGGGTCATGCCTACGAACCCGTGATCAACGCCGTGGTGGAAAAGGCCAAAAAGGGCACTTCCTTCGGGATGCCCACCGAAATTGAGACCGAACTGGCCCAATTGGCGGTTTCCATGGTGCCGAACATCGACAAGATCCGCTTTGTGAACAGTGGTACCGAAGCCTGTATGAGTGCGGTGCGCCTCGCGCGCGGGTACACGGGCAAGGACAAGATCATCAAATTTGCGGGCTGCTACCACGGCCACTCCGACTCGTTTTTGATACAGGCGGGGAGCGGGGCCGTTACCTTTGGCAGTCCCAACAGTCCCGGGGTCACCCAAGGCACGGCCAAGGACACCTTATTGGCCACTTACAACGACCTGGGCAGTGTACAGGCCTTGGTGGACGCCAACCAAGGCGAGATCGCGGCGATTATTTTGGAGCCCGTAGCGGGCAACATGGGCTGCATTGTGCCCCAAGACGGTTTTGTGGAAGGGCTACGCGACATCTGCACCCGCGAGGGCATTTTGTTGTTGTTCGATGAGGTGATGACCGGCTTCCGTTTGGGCAGAGGAGGCGCACAGGAAGCCTTGGGCGTGAACGCCGATATTGTGATGTTCGGAAAAGTGATCGGGGGCGGACTGCCCGTGGGGGCATTTGCGGCCCGAGCCGAGATCATGGCGCATTTGGCACCGGAAGGCCCCGTGTACCAAGCGGGTACCTTGAGTGGTAACCCCTTGGCCATGAGTGCCGGACTGGCTATGCTCACTGAACTGTACAACCGCCCCGAAGTGTTTACCAGCTTGGCGGAAAAAACCGAATACTTGCACAAGGGGATTGCCGAAGTATTGACGGAAAAAGGGGTGACCCACCAGATCAACCGTTTTGGCAGTATGATTTCCGTGCACTTTACGGACGAGCCCGTGGTGGATTTTTCCAGTGCGGCCAAGGGCAACAACGATATGTTTAAGAAATACTTCCACGGGATGTTGGACAATGGGGTGTATTTGCCCCCTTCGGCCTTTGAAAGCTACTTTTTAAGCGATGCTCTCAGCTATGCCGATTTGGATAAGACCATTGAGGCCGTGGGGAAAGTTTTCTAATGGTCGATGTCATTTCGAAGGAGCGTAGCGACTGAGAAATCTATTTGTGGTTGAGATTTCTCATACTCCCTCTGGTCGGTTCGAAATGACGTTGTTTTGGTCATTTCGAAGAAGCGTAGCGACTGAGAAATCTAACACTTTCAAATTATGTTATCGCCTTATTTTGTTTACATCACAACCAACCAAAATAAAAGTGTGCTGTACATTGGGGTGACCAATAATATTCAAGACAGACTTTCCCAACACCAATTCGATAGTCAAAACGCCAAGAAATCATTTGCTGGGCGGTACAATTGTATTCATCTGGTGTACTATGAACGGTTTGATTCCATTGAAATGGCCATAGCCCGAGAAAAGGAACTCAAGAAATGGAGAAGGGAAAAGAAAGATAGGTTGATTTCCAACTTTAACCCTAACTGGGAATTTTTGAACAATGAGATGGTGTAGATTTCTCACGCTCCCTTCGGTCGGTTCGAAATGACGTTCGATTGGTCATTTCGACATGAGGAACGCAGTGACGATTGAGAAATCTATTTGTGGTTGAGATTTCTCACCCTCCCTTTGGTCGGTTCGAAATGACGTTCGATTGGTCATTTCGACATGAGGAACGCAGTGACGATTGAGAAATCTGTTTGAGGTTGGGATTTCTCACGCTCCCTATGGTCGGTTCGAAATGACGTTGTTTTGGTCATTTCGAAGGAGTGCAACGAATGAAAAATCTCTTTATTAAACGATGCCCTCAGCTATGCTGATTTGGACCGGACGATTGAAGCAGTAAAGAAAGTGTTTTAAAAACAGGGAGAAGAAGTTCACCCACAATGTGCGCAGTCCGGTTCGCCCACCAACTTGCCCGAGGCATCCAATTGGTATTGGCAACACGTAACAAAACGGGTCTTTAAAAGTTCCTTTGCCCTTCGAATATGGGCCTTTACATTGGCCAAACTTAAGCCAAGCACATCGGCGGCCTCTTGTTGTTTTTTGCCCTGAACATAAACCAGTTGCAGGGTTTGTTTGTAGTTCTGCGGCAGCTCTTCCATAAACCGATTAAAACAACAAGGGCTCATCCCCTGGGTATCGGATTTGTCCTTAAGTTCCCTTTTTTGGGGCACGAACTTACTTTCCGAGGCCACCAGATCAATAATTTCATTGCGGGCTATTTGAAAGACCCATGAGCGTACTTTCTGCGGATCTTTAAGTTGATCCAGGTTGTTGTGGATCTTTACAAAAGTGTTTTGAAACACATCATGGGCCACCGCTTCATCCCGAACCCGTTTCAGGATAAAGAAATACAATGGGTCGCCATATTTTTGATGGATTTCTTGGGTGTTCATGTTACTAAGGTACAAAAAGGCCAACCTTTGGGCCGGCCTTTTAGGGTTTAGTTGCAGCACGCACAATCGGGGCAGTCGCATTGGGTGCAGCTGCATTGGGCAGCCTTGCAATCGCCGCAATCACATTGGGTGCATTTACAATCGGTACAAACACAGGTATTCATAGGTATATTATTTAAGGTTTGTAAGGGAGACCCAATAGCCACCAAAAGGATACAGAAAAAAGCAATTATTTTAGGAATGTTCCGAGTTTGTCATTTCAAGGGAGCGTAGCGACCGAGAAATCTGATTCTTTATATTTGAGATTTCTCACGCTCCTCATGGTCGGTTCGAAATGACGTTCGATTGGTCATTTCGACATGAGGAACGCAGTGACGATTGAGAAATCTGTTTGAGATTGGGATTTCTCACGCTCCCTTTAGTCGGTTCGAAATGACGTTCCGTTGGTCATTTCGATATGAGGCACCAAATGACGATTGAGAAATCTGTTTGAGGTTGGGATTTCTCACGCTCCCTCTGGTCGGTTCGAAATGACGTTCCGTTGGTCATTTCAATATGAGGCACCAAGTGACGATTGAGAAATCTGTTAGAGGTTTGGATTTTTTACCGATGTCTCGACTGCGCTAGACAGGACAGGGAATGAAAGTGCCATTCTAAAACCGCACCGAAAGCCCAAACCCGTTTTGGTTGTTGATCACAAACACTTCGGGTTGAAAGCGGTAACTGGTGGAGGGTGCAATGGCCATATTGTAGGTGTCCACGCCTTTGTTGACGTTGTTAAAGGCCCTAAAAGACAAATGGAAACTAACAACAGCAATGGCGCCGCCAATATAGGCCAGTTCCCAATTGGGGTCACGGTTCGCCGATTGCTGACCCAAGGGCACGCCGATAAAACCACCGCCCACAAAGGCCAAAACATTGGAAAAGGTGCGTTGTGATTTTGCTCTTTTAATCAATTGGTTGGCTTCCTCCACGGCCACGGTGGCCGCTTCCAGTTCGCGCCAGTTGAGGCGTTCTCCATCTTGGAAAAAACGGTAGCCCAGTAGGTTTATCTTCATGTCGATGGGTTTTGGAGAGGTAGGAGTTTGTTGCGCTTGTAGCGTACTTAGGGCCATAAAAACAAGAAGGCCCAACAAAAGGGTATTTTTCATAGTTGCGGTTATGCGTTGGGTTGAAAATACAGTTTTGCAATTACTCTTGCAAGTGGTGTTGGGTTGTCATTTCGAAGGAGTGCAACGACTGAGAAATCTAATTGCAGTTGAGATTTCTCACACTCCCTCTAGTCGGTTCGAAATGACATTCCGTTGGTCATTTCGAAATGAGGAACACAGTGACGATTGAGAAATCTGTTAGAGGTTGGGATTTCTCACCGATGTCTCGACTGCGCTCGACAGGACAAAATTTTAGGGTTTCGTAGGCACCAAAAGTTCGCGAACATCTACGTCCAGTACTTTAGCAATGTCGCGAAGTACGGGAATGCTGGGCTGGGTATTGTTGTTGCAGTAATTGGTGACCACCACATAGCTTTTGCCGATTTGCTCTGCCAGCCAAGTTTGGGTCCTGCCCTGTTGTTTTAAAACTTCCTTGATACGGTTCATAACGGAAAATGATACACCAACCTATTACTTTGTAATAGGAATTTGTAACGTATTACAATTGATGCATTAATTCTATAGCAAAATACAATACATAAAAATGTTGTGAAATAATATAAAATGATATACTTTTATATTGTAATACAATAACTTTTATTGGGGATGCACAACAAAATGGTGGTGATACGGCTTATCCAACAAGATTTAAAACACAGCCAGCTTACGGAACAATTGCGACGCATGGGTTGGGATGATGGCGGGTTATACACTTTGGATTTGATGACGCTAGTGGCCGAACTTTTGGAAGTGCCACCTACCCAAATGGACCAGTTTGCCAAAATTTATGGGCAATATTTAGATAAGGTCACAGTATACCCGGTTACACATTTGGGAGAAGAACTTTTACCTGTAGCTGAGGCATGTTATCTTAGGCTGTTAGGTGGTAAAGACGATTGAATTGGTGGGGAGGTGTTTTAGGAACGGTTTGTATAAACGCAGTGGCAGATTGAAAGCGTTTATTTTCAATTATTTATATAATTATTTAAAATAAAATAGCGGTTCAAGTTTGCACCTAAACCGCTATTGCGTTTATACGTTGTTGTGTAGCGTTATTTCCTATTCAAATTAGAATAAGTTTGTCTACCCAATGTGTCTGTCAAAGGAAAACTATAGGTAGGTTTTTCAGACTTTTCCACATCACCTAACATTTTAATAGTTTCATCAAATTTGGAAATCTGCTCCAACTTATTTTTTTCCTCTTTAGTCTCATCGACTATTTGTTCTACAAGTTTTGCTATATTTTCCATAGTTACAAATTTATATAAATTTTCGAGTGTGAAAGAACATTTCTCCGTTGTTTCGTCCAATGTATTGGCAAATTAGGTCATTATATTCTCTGATTATTTTAGTTAAAGCAGCATCTCCTGAATAATCTTCTATTTTGAGCTTTAGTATGTGTGTTAGTGCTGAAACACCTATTGAACGACCGTGAGAGTGCCATATTTTGTTGTCTCCTAAATCTCTTGCAATTTCTGTAGCTCTGTCCTCTTTTTCTTGCGATGTTACAGGATTTCCTGTCGAACTGTGAGTATTCCAATTTTTGAACTTATACTTTACCAACCATTCTTTTAAAAGTGCAATTGTTAAATCTCTTGCTTGTTCGTGTCTTCGCAACATAGCTAAATCTTGTTCTCTTAACATTATTAACTCTGCTTGCGAAATTGTTCCTGCAATTGACTTATTTATTAGTTCTTCTACTTTGTCAAGATAACCTAAAGCTGGCACCCAATTTTTTCCATTATAAACTTGTGGGTCAATTGGTCCAAGAGAAGATGAGTAGTCCATAAAAATTGCATCTCCAGACAAGCAAAATATTGTTCCAGCTGAATATGCTGCATCTGGGACTATGAAGTTAACAGTCTGATAATGATGCCGTGTAATTTTAACTAATCTTTCCACAGTTTCGGCACTTCCTCCAGGTGTGTTAAGCACTATAAACAAAGTATCCTTTGTGTCGGGTTCGGCTTTTAATTCTTCTACTAAATCTCTAAAGGGTTTGTCAAGAGAATCAGTAATTGGGCCGTAATAAAATAAAAAATCCGCAGCGAAATGATTTTCAAGTTGTTCTAATCTTTTATTTAGAATTTCGTGTAATGTTGAGTCAAATATTGGTTTCATATTACGTTTATTTTAATGCTACACAACGGTCTCGGCTTTGAGTAGTTGCGTGGGTTAACACATAACTTTGCAAGTACACACCAAACTGAAAATCTGCGAGGATTTTCAGAAGCCTGTCCTGAGCGTTGTCGAAGGGTAGGCGAGAACAAGCAATTACTTATAGCCATTGTTGCCATTAGTTATTTTTTTGTTAATTCTTTTTCTGTAATTTCTATTTCCTGAATTGTGCCTGACTTGCTTGCTGTCAGATTGTTTGCAGAATTTATAACTACGAAGTAAAAAACCTTGTTGTTAAATTGAATGGATGGGGGAAAAATATTGCTGTTATCAGCTAAATTAAAATTCAATTCAGCTTTGTCCATATTAAAAATCACTAAATAACCAACGTCCTTATTGTAGTCATTCGCATATTTTACGATTTGGTTAAATCCATCTTTTATTCTTTCTTTTCCGTATCCTTTTTCTCTGTCGAAAATTTTTATCTCAACTACTAAAGGGTCATCTGTTTCTATTTCTCCTATAATATCAGCTCTTCCAGAAGCAGAAGTTGGTGTGGAAAATGGATAGTCTATCCCTTGGTCAAAAAGGAATAATCTCAAATCATCTTCTAATATTTGCTCGTAGCTTTTGTCTGCTGTCTGGTACTTGTCGAAAAGTTCTTTTTTTGTAAACCATTCTGTCCGCCTTTTATACTTTTCTAACAAGTAAATTATTGAGTTTGATTTATCAAGCTTATCGTGTAAATAATAAATTATTGGTGAAATATAATCTTCAACAATTTTTGTTTTGGTATCGTTGAAGTCTCTTCGAGAAAAAATGATAAGATTATGTAGGTTATAATTTCCAGCTTCCTTAATTATGTATTTCAGAAATTGGTAGCAATAAGCCGTTTGATGTATTTCGGATTCAAATTCCATATCGACACCTCTTCTTTCTCGTTCAGTCTGTTTGTCAAATTCTTCTTTAGTATAAGTATGTTTATTTATGGTTTCTTGAATAAGTCCCTTTATCTGTAAGTTCGTATCAAGATTGTTGAGTAAATATTTTAGCTGATTACCGAATTGACCATATGGTGCTCGATATAATCTATTTTTCCATTCTTGTAAATCAGTTCTTAGATTATGGTTTGAGTAGTTCATTTTCCGAAATTTTTTAATGTGTTTTCAAGTTCTTTCAAAGCGTCAGTCATACTGTCAATTCCTGTGTGTACAGAAGCTTCACTATCGGAAAGTCTTATTTGAATTTTACAATTATGGCAGTAGATAGTTTTTTCCGTTTTAGCATCAATCAACTGTATTTCATCTTGATATCCACATTTTGGACATTCAATATCTACCCATAAGTTGTCGAAGTTTATCATTTTCTAATTAATGGCAACTAGTTTATATGGATCATAAATACATCCCTATACACCCATAATGGCACATTATCGATGTATTTGATCATTCTTTATTTTTCTAAATTGGTTTTGTCAATGATTGGGGAAGTGCTTACAAATTACTAATTCCCAAACAATTGGCCTTACGGAAAACCGTAAAAAAACTGGGGGTTTTGTACAATGTACAATGAGCAATAAACAATTTGCAATGGGTGAAGGGTGAAGGGTTAATGGGGGTGTAGGCCCAATTTTTGGGTGATTTTGGCCAGTTGCTTGTCCAAATTATCGATATAAATGCTTTCTCCGGTTACCAGTGTACCGCTGTAAATAATGGTGCTGTCTTGTACAATGATGAGGTGGGGGTAGGCATTGAAATCCAACGCCTCCTGCACTTTTTTTAGGTCTTCTGCGTAAAGGGTGGTATACGAGTAACCCAACCGGGTTTCCACTTGGGTACGAGCTTCAAATTCTTGGTCTTCCAAGGGAACGTTAACGGAGTAAAAGGCAATATCGGGATGGTTGTATTTCTCACTCACCTTTTCAAAGTAGGGGAATTTTTCAAAGCAAGGCTTGCAGGCGGTGTTCCAGAAATCCAAAACCGTAATCTTTTTATCCAATGCAATGGTGTCTTTGGTCTTGTCTACAAAAACCAATTGGGTAGGAAAAGGTTTGGTGTCGTGAAAAGTGGAATCGTCGGTTAAGGCCAACAGCACACTCGGATATCCAAATTTTCCCAAAAAAAGCGCCAATACCACCATGACCATCAATTTGGGTACAAACCATCCCTTTTTGGCCCAAAGACCAAAAAGCATACTCAAAGGAATGCCCAACAAATAGAGGATGGAACGTTTAAAGTCCAGAGTAAGGAGAGAGGGAACCAAGATCAACAACCACAGCGGGACAAAGGCCCAAAACCACTGCCATTTTTTTGAGGTGTCCATCAAATAATAGGCGGTCAAAAAACAAACGATCAGGGTGGTGGGCAGCATATACAAATGATCACCGTAAAACAGAACCCCGGCCAATAGGTAGGTGAGGGGGACAAGGAGGTATTTAACCTTGAGAAATATTTTTTTCATGATAAAATATTTTACTGCCCCCAATGAATAGAGGGCAGTTTTTGGTTTATACTTTTTCTACACAGCTTTGTAACCACAAAAACCCACAGCCGGTTGTGGTTTCATTACAATTAGTGTTTGAATAGCCATTGTTGTACCAGTCACACGTCCAACTGCAATTGCAATCGGGCAATGCTTTGTTGAAACTTGTGGTTTTAAATGTTTTGGAGTACGATTCTAAATTTTTTAGACTGTGTTGTAAGTCCAATGAAATAATGTTGTCATGAAATGACCCGTCCTCACCAAGCTTATAGTCGTCCAAACTTCCAAACATCATTAAGAAGTCCTGTTCTGGTGTAATTTTAGCCAACGATACAGCTATTGAAGAGATCTTATCCTCATCAGTTTTCTCGTCTTGTAACTGATTGATTAGATCTTTAATCAGGTTGTTGTGGCTCTCTGAAAGATTGAGATTGCGTAGTTGGGTCAACTTTTCAAGCCACAACTCGGTTTTGATGGAACTTTCCAAAATGGAATACTCACTTTTAACGGTTTGGTAATCTTTATCCTTTAAAAAGGCGGACCGTAATTGCGTCTCCGTATGTGTTGCATTATCGTTCTCGTTAGAACAAGAGAAACAAATGGAAAGAACTAGCGTAATGATAAGGTTAAGTGTTTTATGATAATTGGACATTTGTTGATTTTTAAAATGTTAGAATTATCCTACTCTTTCGATTTTCGGATTCTCGTCCAATCTATTTTAATGTCTGTATTGGCTTTCACATGTTTGACTTTGGATGGCCAGTCCGTTTGTAACCTTTTTATGGGTTTTAACAGACAGACAAAGGGGTTAATCCCATGACGTAGCGTCATCGGTTTGAAATCTGTGTTGATAAATTCTAGGGAGGTTGAGCAGCCAAAATATAAAATCCAGTTCAAATGCCATTATGCAAAAACCTTAAAAAAACTGGGGATTTTATACAATGTACAATGAGCAATAAACAAGGTACAATGGGTTAAGGGTAAAGGGTGAAAGGTAAAAGGTGAAGGGAATTTTTCAATTAATAGTAAACAATAAACAATGTGCAATGGGAGTACAGGTGTGCCAATTGAAAATGAATAACGTAAAATTACTAACTACTGACTACTAACCACTAATTGTTCATTGTTTCTCAAGGAATTCGAGTACCATGGCGGGGTTGCTGACCTGTAGGGCCTGGTCGCCGTGTACCAAAATAGGTTGGGTCACCACTTTAGGGTTGTTTTCCAAGACTTTGAGCCAGTCGTCGTCGCTTTCCAAATCGTGGTTTTTGCCGTAGGCGTGGATAAAGTCCGGGTGATCGGTGTTGATCAAGGCTTTGATGGGTTTGCCCAATCGTTCGGCCAGTTCGGCCCATTGGGTGCCGGTTACCTTGGTTTGGGTAAGGTCCACGGCCAGCACTTTGAACTTTGAGGCCTCCACAAAGGCCAAGGTTTGCATGCCCACACTGCTATTGGGGTTGTAATAGAGGTTCAGTTCGCGTTTGTTGGTGGCTATGACTCCCATTTCTTGCTGCATTTTAGTGTTTTACTAGCAAGTTCTCTTTTTTTAAATGGAGGGGTTAACGCAATCCATTTTTTTCGTAGCGCAAAAGAGTAACGCGTACCGAGTGAAGGCTACTGCAGTAAACTGACTTGGTAGTCCAACAGTGCCTTCTTCACCACAAAATACGATCGACCTAGCAGAAAGGAATAATTGGATAGGGCCTGCATGAGTACGGCCAGGTTATCATCAAAATAACTTTGTTTGCCAAAATAAGCCCATTCTTTGGATAGGTACTTTTCAATGTTTTCCCGAATCGGTTCCGTGATTTCGCTAGCCAATTTGGGATCTTCCAAAAAGGCTTGGAGCTCTTTTTTCAATTCCCTTTCCAATGAGGTCAAATGCCTAAAGTTGCTTTGGATTTCCTCGTGCGGGGTCACCACACTCAAAAACTGGAGCTTTTGCTGCATCTTGGTATAGAGTTCAAATTTGGTTTCGAAAGTGGCATCGAGACCAAATAAATCGCTGTAAAGTTGTTCCAGTTTTGGCGCCCCACCTTTGGTGTTTTCCAACTGTTTGAAATAGGTATAAATGTTACGGTCGTTATCAGCGATTTGCTGCTCCAGTGCCATTAATTCTTGATGGAGGGCAGCGACCAATTCCGGCGCATCCTTTCGGTTGTGTTTTTTTCCATCATAATCGAAGGTTTTAATGCCATAGGTCTTATCGGTAATCATGTTCAAGGAATCCATATCATTGATTAGGGCCAGATGGGAGTACACCAATTGTACTTTATCATCCGAGTACAACTCGGACACCTTTAAGTGGGCCGGTGCCAAGGCAATCATTGACGTATCGAATTTGATCGGGTTTTTGTTGTCGTAGTAGGCATTGTATACCTTAGAAAAGGTGTTCTGGGTAAAACTATTCTGGTATTCCTGTTGAAAAATGGGCAAGGAAACGGTGCTGGGGATTTCGGCAAAAGGTACACGGTTGAACATCTGCTCAGTAATTTGTTTCTGGGTCTTCTCAATATCCCGAAACAATTGGTTGGCCGATTGCTTTGGACCATTTTCCATTATGATCTGGGTCTGCTCCAATCGTTGGATGCGTTCCTCTGTACTAGGGTGCGAGGCCCATTGGTCTTTGATCACCAATTTGGACTTATTGAAGCGGTTGAGCTCATCCACACTTACTGCAGGAAAATCGTTTTGGATGGGAATCTGATTGTCCGAGGCAATGAAATGCATTACGTAGTGCTGTTCCTTAAAGATGTTCTCGCTCTTTTGGTTGGAGTTTATGCGCTCCTCGTAAAAAGATAGCACATTGCCCATGGAATTGTCTGCCAGTTGGAAACGGAGTAATGCCGTGGCCAAAGGGGGATACCCCGTTACATGCGCGGCAATCTCATCGGCATGGAATTCCATTTCCCTGGAAAGGGCCATATAACTTTTGTTGACCACGCCATACATTTTGCCCAAGACCCATTTGATACCATCCATGATGCGAACGGCCAACACGGCAAAGAGGGCAATATAGTTACTGATGCTGCTCCATTTACGGACCACTTCGTCGTAGCCGTCATTATCGTATAGCAGATTGAAGATTACGTGATTGACACTGTACACAAAGCTGCCCACTTTCATGGTTTTTTGTGAAAAATGCCCAAACTCGTGCGCCAATACGGCTTTCAATTCTTCCTGAGTCACCGAGTTTACGAGGCCAAGACCAATATGCAGGTTTTTGCGAACCGGAAAGAACATGCTCCAAAAACTACTGTTGTAAAAAACGGATGCGTTCACTTCGGATGAGAGGTATACCTTTTTAGGAAACTGCGTGCCCACTTCCTTCACAATATCCTCGATCATAGCAAATAGCTCCGGCTCATCCTTGGCAGTGATTTCAAGTAGATGGGAGCGATCTACTTTGTGCGATTTGAAAATGAATTTTAAAAGAAACACTAAAATCAAGATGCCCAAACTGGCCAGTCCGGCTCCCAGGGCAATAGTTACGATACGAGGCACCGTTATTACCAACATTACTCCTCCGTAAATACAGAGGGCCGTCAAAGCAACGGCCAATAACAACAACAGCGAATAGACAAGGGTGAACAAAAAAATGGAAAAAATAGCTTTACGGGTTTGCGTCTTGAAAGCCACAGTAGGCACAATCTGATCGATCATTATGGTTTAGTTAGGTTTTGTTGGTACAATCTAACATTTTTTAAAAAAATATTGTAGGGCAGTAAGGAATTTTCTGATAGTAAAAGTGTGCCATAAAAAAACGGGGCCGCGCCCCGTTTTTCTTGACTAACTAACTCAAATAAATGCTGTACTAAGAACGGGCCTCTTGGCAGGGACCCTATTTTACTTACGGCCAAACCAGTGATTTGGTCGCAGGCGTTTACAAAAATAATCAATTTAAAACGATTCTAAATAATAAAATTATGTTATATTTGAAGGAGCGCTTGGATGCGCAATGTTTAAAATCGCAAAGTGTTTAAAAAGTAGATTCTTTTATTCGGAAATGCCGTCCCAAAGGGACGGTTTTTTCGTTTACAGCGTTTCCGACAGGTGCAGGTACAGCATACCGGATAAAATGGCGAGCCCAAAACTGAGCAGGGTGCCGATCAGCACATATTCCGTCAGTTTTCGGTTTTTACCCTTGTTGAGGTCCCCAAACCGGAACACGGATTTGGCCGCGATCAACAGCCCAATGGCCGCCCATTGCTGCATCAAAATAAACCCGAACACGAACAACCGCTCCAACATCCCGATATAGGTACCGGCATTTTTTAGGGAACCACCCTCGCCCGAGGCATCGTCCTTGGCAATTTCATCGATATAGGGCGCGAGGAACATCCGCATTACAATACCCGAAACAAAGGTGACGAACACCAAAAAGGTAATCAACAACAGGGTCTTTTCCGAGAACCACCCCGCCAAATCCAAGGTAAAGGGTTCCATGAGGTACAGTGCTCCGGCCAGCACCAGCAAGTGCAACACTTGGTCCACCACAAACAGCCAGCGGTAGTTTTTCGGATTGGTAAGGGCAAGTTTGCCCACATCGATACCGAAATGCGTCACCACAATAAGGGCCACGATCCCCAAATGCTGAAACTGCAACAGGGCCAACAGCAGTGCCAAATGCACCCCAATGTGATAGTAGAGGTACTTGGACCGCCATTTCTTTTGGAGCTTGTCGGCTACCCAACGGGCAGGCTGCAATGCAAAATCCCCAAGAAAATGGGCCAGGATCAGTTTAAGCGCTAACAGTGTCATACTAGGGTGAGTTGGGTCGTATAAAAATGCATCATTTTTTGCACTTCGTCAAATCCGGCGCGGAGCAATGCCTCGCTGATGGTACTCTGCGATTTGTCCAATAGGGCGGCCAGTTCCTTTTGGTTGGCCTCCGGGTGTTCCAAGCTCACTTTTACGATCTGGGAAGCGGCCGGCAACCAATTGTCCATGGTAAGGCAGGCCAGTTGCAACATCAGGTTCAGGGGGGTGTCGAACGCCTCGTTGTCCGATTGCAGGGCCAAGGTCTGTTTTTTCAAGTTTTCGAAACAGGTGCCGGAGCGCACAAAAGCGGTGCCGTTCGATTCGGTGATCTTCTCGGCTTGGTAATCCTGTTCGCCCAGCCCGATGGCGATGCGCACATCCAAATGGCGTACCTGCTTGATGCTGGCCTTGAGATAAATGGCAGCTTCCAGGGCCTGTTCGGGGGTGGTGCGCAGTTGAAAGCTATCGCCCCGGTAGATTTCCCAATCCGAAGGCACCTCCCCATATCGGGAAAGTGCCTGTTTAAGGATGGGAAGCCATTTGTTGGCTTTATGGTCCTTGGAGTTGATGATGTCCCCAGTGAGTACGGCAATCATAAAATATCGTTTAATTAGACGAATACTTCAAATATCGTTAAAATAGACGATAAAACAAAATATCGGTTAAATAAACGATAAAATAGTTAAATTATTGCCCTTTTTCATGGGGATTGGGGCGCAGTTGCCCATCCGTCCAAGAAAGGATGCGGGTTTCACGCGCACTTTGCTGCCATTGGGTGTTAATATCGAGGTTGCGGCCCCACACCTTTTTGTACAATACCTTATCGGCCAGTCCTCCTTCATCATCCGGAAAAATGAATTGTTCGGAATGGTAGTAGGAACCTGCCTGTTTTCTTTCGGAAAGTTCCACGGCATCCCCCAGATTGAAATGGTTCAAAAAGAGGTAAACGCCCCCATCTTCCACCGAATCCGGTCCGGCCTTGTAGTCGATATAAAGGATACCATCCAAATTGGGAATGCCCCGATTGTCCATGGTTGCAATGGCAAACCTCGAATTTTTGAGGGGAATCTGCTTTTCCAAATAGGAGCCGTGCAGAATGGTACGCACCTTCAAAAAGGTATCCGACCCCTGTTTGGCATAGGCAAAAAAATAGGGCCGGTCATTCACCGTCTTTTTATCGAGCGACAACAGTCCGCCAAGCAAGTAGCCCGTCATACCATTGTAGGTTACTTTGTAAAAAGGGGAATCGAATCCGTTGTAGGGCCAGGAGAACGGGGTCTTTTCCACAATTTTGACCCATTCCCCGATCACGAGTTCGTCCAACACCTTGGAACGGATATCGGGTTCGGCCCGCAGCTTGATTTTATGGCCAAAGGCATACACCTGTTCACCGGGTTGGAAATCGCAATCGGCTGACGGACAATGCAGTTTGTTTTGCGCAAAAGTGAAGGAAAAAAGAAATAGGGATACTAAAACGGAGGGTAAGAAACGTGCTTTCATCTGTACTGAATTTTAAATGTTACGATTAAGGCAGTTCTTAGGGAGGTTATGTTATATACGGCACAAATGGTGCAAAAGGATTTTCTTTCCCCGTCCACAATGCGTAATTTCATGTATTCGATTACTGAATACTACTAAACAAACCTCAAAAATGAAAAAAACCATACAACGCATGTGCGTGCTCGCTGCACCACTGCTTCTCATTAGTTGTGGACCCCAATGGACCGAAACCGAAAAAGAAGGGTACCGTGTAATTTCCAATCCAGATGGAGCCACCTTGGGCTATACGCCCCAATCGGCCATTACCCTACTCACTGTAGATCGATTGGCCTTTAAGGACCACAATAGAAATGGCATTTTGGATCCCTATGAAGATTGGCGATTACCGGTGGATGAACGCGCCAAGGACCTTGCCTCCAAAATGAGCATTGAACAAATCGCGGGACTGATGCTGTATTCCGCCCACCAATCCATACCCGGTGGCGGCAACCGATTTTTTGGTCCGGTTACTTACAATGGCAAACCCTTTGAAGAAAGTGGCGCCAAGGCCAGTGACCTTTCCGATGCACAAAAGATATTTTTGAAGGATGACAATCTGCGCCATGTGCTGATCACCAGTGTGGAGTCCCCAGCTGTGGCGGCCCAATGGAACAACCATGCCCAGGCTTTTGTGGAAGGTATCGGGATGGGCATTCCAGTTAATACCAGTTCTGATCCCCGGCATGGAAGTGACTCCTATGCAGAATTCAACGCCGGGGCAGGGGGCAAGATTTCCATGTGGCCCAGTAGCTTGGGCATTGCGGCCAGTTTTGATCCCAGTTTGATGCGTCAGTTCGGGGAGATTGCCTCCCAAGAATACCGGGCTTTGGGTATTGCTACCGCCTTGTCGCCCCAAATCGATTTGGCCACAGAACCCCGTTGGTCCCGTTTTGATGGTACCATGGGTGAAGACCCCGATCTGGCGACCGATCTGGCCCGTGCTTATGTGGATGGATTCCAGTCGTCGAATGATGGCGGATGGGGTTACCAAAGTGTGAACGCCATGGTAAAGCATTGGCCCGGGGGCGGACCTGAGGAAGGCGGTCGCGATGCGCACTTTGGCTACGGTTCGTATGCCGTGTACCCGGGGAACAACCTAAAAGACCACCTAAAACCGTTTACCGAAGGGGCCTTTAAACTGGAAGGAGATACCCAAATAGCTTCGGCCGTGATGCCGTATTATACCATTTCCTTTGAGCGGGATACCGTAAACGGGGAGGAAGTGGGCAACTCCTACAACAAATACCTGATTACCGACCTGCTCCGTGGTACATATGGGTATGATGGTGTGGTGTGCACCGATTGGGGCATTACCCGCGACGTGAGCAATGTGTATGTGTTCGAAGGTAAACCCTGGGGGGTTGAAAATTTGAGTGTGGCCGAACGCCATTACAAAATTATTGAAGCCGGTTGTGACCAATTTGGGGGCAACAACGATATGGATCCCGTGATCGAAGCCTACCAAATGGGGGTGAAGGAACATGGGGAGGAATACATGCGTAACCGTTTTGAGGTATCTGCGGTTCGTTTGTTGAAAAACATTTTTAGGACCGGACTTTTTGAAAACCCGTATCTGGATGTGGACGAAACCGAAAAAACAGTAGGCAAGCCCGAGTTTATGGCAGCAGGTTACGAAGCACAATTGCGCTCTGTAGTAATGCTAAAGAATACGGCCAATACCCTGCCCAGGACCACAAAACAAAAAGTTTATGTACCCAAACGGTATGTGGCCCCAAGTAGGAACTGGTTTGGTTTTGAAACCCCGGAAAAGCTGGATTACCCTTTCAATATGGAGGTGGTGTCCAAGTTTTTTGATGTAGTTGAAGATCCGAACGAAGCCGATTTTGCCCTCGTGGGCATCGAAAACCCGAACGGAGGCGTTGGCTACGAGGTCAAGGACGCTGAAGCAGGAGGCAACGGCTATGTGCCCATCAGCTTGCAATACGGGATGTACAAAGCGGAAGATGCCCGGGAGACCAGTTTGGCCGGTGGCAGTCCGATGGAAGATTTTACCAACCGTTCGTACAAAAACAAGACTATTGTGGCTTCGAATACCACGGATATGGACTTGGTGAAGGAGACCAAGGCAAAAATGGGCGACAAACCTGTTGTAGTGATTGTAAGGGTTGCCAAACCCATGGTTTTTGCTGAAATCGAGCCCTATGCGGATGCCATTTTGGTACAGATGGGTGTACAGGACCAAGCCTTGATGGATTTGGTTTCCGGTGCCAGGGAGCCCTCGGCTTTATTGCCCTTTCAAATGCCAGCGAACATGAAAACCGTGGAATTGCAGTTTGAAGATGTGCCCAGGGATATGCAGCCCTATGTAGATACCGAGGGCCATTCCTATGATTTTGCCTTTGGGCTCAATTGGGCCGGGGTGATCAATGATGATAGGGTGCAGAAGTACAAATAAGGCTTTATAAAAAACGAAGAAGCCGCGACCATGGCAGGCGCGGCTTCTTTAAATCAACAAAAAACACTATCCTCTTCTCCCTCTCTCCTGCATTTTCTTTCTGCCAAACTTGGCATTTTGTCTTCTCATGTCTTTCCAAGATTGGTACTGCTCATCGTTGAGTACCTCCTTCATTTTGGCCTGAAAGGCAATCTGTTCGTCCAATCGGGCATTTTGCCGTGCCAAACGCTCTTCATCGGTGGGCCTTTTCCAATCCCCACTGGCTCTGAGCTTATCCATCTCTTCCCATCGTGCCTTGCGAAGCTTTGCTTCTTCCAAATGCAATTGCATGACTTTTTTTTGTTGCGCCTCGGTCAAATCAAGGACCAAGGTCATGTGTTTGGTTTGCATGGTAGCCATTTCCTCGGCGGTCATGTCCATTTTTTGACCACGGGGCATGCAGGGACCATCGTTTCTTTGGGCCGCAACACCAAGGGAGGTGAGCAACGCCAGTACTACTGCAAATCGTTTCATATGTCCTAAAATTTTAATGATTCGTTCCTTGGACATGGCATAAAGCCATAGGTTTAATCACCGTTGGACGGTTTGTGAGGATTTTAACAGTAGCGGAATAAACGCGGGAAATTAGGGGTTTTCTTCTTCCAGCTCGTCTTGGGGTTGGTCGATTTCATCAGCGCTGTGCAAATCGGCTTCAACGTAGGATTTGCTCTGTAGCTGCTTTTGAAATTCATCATGTTGCTCCACCAGATAATATCCCAGGGAAGCCAGTACGAAACAGGAAAAGTAAATGAGGCTTTTTAATTTGTAAGTCATGATGTTGAGATTTGGGATTACTAAGTTAATCAATACATCATTGTATATATGGCAGATGTTGTGAAACGGTTGCTAAGTGATGTGAAACAGACAAAAAAAAAGGTGTAACCGACCAATGGCACGGTTACACCCTTCCTATTTGTGACTCCAGGTTTATTTTGGATCCAAAATCATGTCAATTCGCTCCAAAGTATCCTGTAAATGATAGCGGCTCATGGTGTCGGAAATACGTGAAAGTCCGCCACGAATGTCGCTTTTTAGGTTGTTCAATTCAGCACGGGCCACCGAACGGATGTCAGACTGGCTTGTGTTTACCGGAGTGGATTTGCGGTAGCCTCCAAAATCGGGCAGTTTCCCTTGGTTTTCAGCTGTCATCAAATACGCCAATCGGTCAATATGCGCCTTTTGAAGGTTTCTTCTGTAGGTATCGATAGATCTACCACTGCGGGTCTCAGACCAGATGCCCCTGCGCAGGTCGCGCATCATCTCCAACAAACCGTAGGCCTCATCGCCGTTGATGGTTTCATTTTCGATGATTCGTGCCAATTTGCCCAATTGCAACATAGTGTTCAAATAACGTTCCTGCATACCACGGATACGATCTACGGAACCGGAATATTGGATCTTGTTGATGATGTTTTGATCGATCATCCATTCCGGAGTGGCAAACAATTGCTCTTGCATAAAAGCCATGGCGTTCTTTTGGTGTTGTTTGGGCACGTGGGTGTACACGGGTCCTTCCTGATCGGCGGTTTTGTGGTACTCGTACACACCTCCGATGTTGTTGGACACGTGGCCCATATATCGTTGGAACTGGCCGATGACCTGACCGTACAATGTTTCCAAATTGTCGTAGTTCTCGCCGTCCTCGGTGGTCCATTCCATCAATTTCGGAACGATACGCTTTAGGTTGGCAATCCCGTACAAACTGGCTTTGATGGCATCGTCACCCAAATCTTCCGTCTGGGAGCTCGGGTCGTGGATGTCGCCCACTTGTTGGTGTCCGAAACGGTACATTGGATCGCCCGCATGCTCCATGATCCAGCTGTTCAAGATCGGTTTTTCCTCCTTGGCCGTTTTATCCAAAATAGGACGGTAGCCCCATTTGATGGCGTATTTGTCGTACACCCCAATATTGGGCATCAAAGCAACGCCTTCGTCACCGGGCTGTGCCACATAATTGAATCGGGCATAGTCCATAATGGAAGGTGCGGTACCGTATTTTTGGGTAAAGCTTGCAGATCGCAACGAATCTACCGGATAAGCAGGGCTACTTCCCATGTTGTGCGGTAATCCCAAGGTGTGTCCCACTTCGTGAGAAGACACAAAACGAATCAACCTACCCATGATGTCTTTTTCGAATTCCACTCGTTGCGCAGCAGGGTTAATGGCGGCCGTTTGTACAAAGTACCAGTTGCGCAATAAGGACATTACGTTATGGTACCAGTTGATGTCCGATTCCAAGATCTCACCGCTTCGTGGGTCGCTTACGTGTGGTCCGTTGGCGTTCGGGATTGGGGAAGCCAGGTAGCGCACCACGGAATAACGCACATCTTCAGGGGACCATTCGGGGTCTTCCTCAGGAGAAGGTGGGTCTTTGGCAATGATCGCATTTTTGAAACCAGCGGCCTCAAAGGCTACTTGCCAATCCTCGATACCTTGTTTTATGAACGGTACCCATTCCTTAGGGGTGGCACGGTCTATATAATATACAATCTGTTTTTTAGGCTCAACAAGCTCACCTGCCTTAAATTTTTCAATGTCCTCATCCTTCACCTCCAAGCGCCATCTGTCGAGATAGGTCACAGTTTTGCTTTCTTGCGCGTCTAGACCATAATCGACCTGACCACGGGCGAACCAGCCCACACGCTCATCAAAATAACGGCGCTTCATGGGTTCTTTGGGCAATAGGATCATGGAGTTGTTGATCTCTATGGAAATGGAACCCAGGCTTTCGTTGCTTGGTGGATCGTTGGATAGATAGGTTTTTACGTGACGGGCTTCGATATTCAAAGGATAACTTTTGATGGATTCGATGTAACTGCGATCGCCATCCAAGCGGGTCACTTTGTATCTTTTGCGGTAGCCATCGGGCAGTCCAAGGGCATTTACATCCTTGGTGAACATGGGATCTACTTCAATAACTGTAGCTGGGTTCAAGGAATCCTTTTTATTGAATGCCTTAATGTCGAAGGCATAGAGCACGGGCTCAAAATTGGAGTTTTGCACCGCTTCGTGGATTGGCAGGGAATCGGCGGCCACATTTTCGTAAGACACCACGCGGAGCAATACCTGTTTGGGTCTTTTTTCCCAACGCATTACTTGGGTGTTGATCTTACCGCCCCCAAAACCGATGCCTGTGGCTGTTTTGGAGATACGGCTCACCATCAACATCTCTCGGTTGAATAGGGAGTCGGGAATTTCGTAAAAATGCTTGTCGTCCACCGTATGGACACTGAACAGACCGTCGTCGGTCTTGGCATCCTTGGTGATTACCTTATCATAAGGTTGAATGTCGCCAGGTTTTGGTTTGGCTTCCTTTTTTTGTTCGGTTTCTTTCTTCTTCTTTTTGAAAAGTTGGGCCTCAGCAGTTTGAAAGGATCCCAATAAGATAAATAGTACGAGTAGTCGAGGTAATAATTTTTTGATCATTCTAAGTCGGTTTGGATAACTAAAACAACCAAAGAACCTAAAAAACATCAAAATTTACTGTTAAATAAATATTAACACTCATTTTTTTAGCAAAATACCCCAACCTTTCGCAGTCCTGCGTTTTACTGATGGTCCGGGCCGAAACGCCCAGTATAGCTGGGCTGAAGGGATATCGGTTTTTCGTAAAAAAATGCTAAATGCTGTAACATTTGCGAATGAGTATAGTCTTATAAGCATAACATCAATCAAAAAATTCAATCAAAAAATGAACAAGTTATTAATGGTCTATGGATGTGTTCTTATAAGTAGTACCGCCATAGCAAACGATCAGCAGAATGCAACGGTTGTCCAGACCAAATCTGAGACCCCTAGCAGTTTAGAGAACAGTTATACAGCATTGCACATCAATGCTGAGTGGAGCGAATCAACTTGGGACATGGCCCGCTATGAAGGTTATGCGATGTATGAGTTGAATTTGAATGAAATAGAGTATATAGAGGAAGAACCCGAGTTTGATCTTGGTTTTGATACCGCAGACTACCTTCCTTCGGATTTTAATCCCTATGAAACCTATTTTGATTTGAATTCCATCATATATGTCGAAAACGAAGTTGAACCCGAGTTAGGTTTTGATACCCAAAAGTATTTACCTGCCGATTTTAATGCCTATACCGACGTGGTGGATGTACATTCCATCAATTATATAGAAGTGGAGGACTTTGATCTAGGATTCAATACAAGGGATTATTTGCCAGAAGGGTTTTCACCCTATGAAGTGTATGTGGATTTGAATGCCATTCCATATGTTGAAGACGACGTGGAGTTGGAATTGGGTATCAACAGCAAGTATTTGTTGCCTGCCAATTTTGATCCGTACACCAATGTGATCGCAATCGGTTCCATCAACTACATGGAAGACGATGAAATAGAATTGGGCTTCGATACCGGAAAGTATCTCCCAGAAAATTTTGACCCATATATTGGGACAAACTAGTAGGATGTTTTGTTTTCATTTTACAAATTTTTGAGTTAGTTAGTTAAAGCCCTCGTTTGAGGGCTTTTTTGTTAAGGTATTCTATACAACCTCTTGGTTAACAAAAAAATAACACTGGGGGTAATTGTGGATGAAAGAGCAAGAAAATAGATAAATCGCTGCAGAAAACGCAATGCATTTTAGATTGGGCTGCATCTTTTTCAATGAATTGGCCAAGAAAGGTTCTTTTATCCCACAAAAGCCTGAAACTCCCAACGTTAACAAAAGACTAATTATAATAATCTTCACTTTAACTAGTTATATCTTTGAAGCGTGCAAAGGACGAAAGTCCAAAGAAACGCATAAGGTTGAGTTAGTTTCTTACATTTTTTTGAGTTAGTTAGTTTGTAAATGCCCCCTCCACCCGGAGGGGGCATTTATTTTAGAACAATAGGGGAATCACAAACTGGAAGACCAAAATGAGCAGTACCACGGCTATGAGGTTCAAGATAAACCCTACCCGGGCCATTTGTGGAATCTTTACATACCCACTCGCAAATACAATGGCATTGGGCGGCGTGGCCATGGGCAGCATAAAGGCACAGCTACTGGCAATGGTCACTGGAATGAGCAGATAAAGGATCGGTATCTCCAAACCAATGGCAATACCCGCCACAACGGGGGCCAAAACGGCCACCAAAGCCACATTGCTCATCAGTTCTGTCATAAAGAGCATCAAAAAAATGAGTAGGGCCGCGGTGAGTAAAATGCTGATCTCACTTTGTGCAATGGCATTGGCCACCATATCAACGATACCGCTACTGGACATTCCTTGGGCCAGTGCAAGTCCCCCACCAAAAAGGATCAATATGCCCCAGGCCAATTTGGAGGTGTCCTTCCAAACGATGATAAAATCACCCTTTTTCAAGTTGTACGGTATGGCAAAAAGTGAAATGGCCGCAAAAATGCTGATCATCGTATCGGTTAGCCCCAATTTGGGGAATAGGGCATTGATCAGGGTCCTGAAAATCCAGAGGAACACGGTTACCGCAAATATGACCAAGACCATTTTTTCCTTGCCCGAGGTGGGCCCCAATTTTTCCAATTCGGTTTGAATGACTTCCTTGGAGGCGCTGAATTTTAGGTTTCGGTTGGGGAACATCCATTTCACCAGAACCAGAAAACAAATGGCTATCATGATGATGGAAAAGGGCAAACCGATGGTCATCCATTTTAAAAAGGAGATTTCGGTATTGTATTCGTTTTCCAAAAGTCCGATCAAAACGGAATTGGGCGGGGTCCCTATCACCGTGGCAATGCCACCTGCATTGGCTGAAAATGCAATACCGAGCATCACGCTCAAGGCAAAATTTTGATCATCTTTGGTGAAGCCATCCTCATCGTCGATCAACAGATTGATCACCGAGAGGGCTATGGGCAGCATCACTACGGTGCTTGCCGTATTGCTGATCCACATGCTCAAGGAAGCTGTGGCAATCATAAAGCCGAGTATCACTTTATTCGGGGTCGTTCCCGTCAATCGGATGATGTTGAGTGCAATGCGCCGGTGCAGGTTTACTTTTTCCAGGGCCAGCGCCATGACAAATCCACCAAAGAACAGGAATACGATCGGGCTGCCATAATTGGCACCCACCTCTGCAATGGGAAGGATGTTCAACATAGGCAGTAACAAAAGGGGTAACAACGCCGTTACAGATATGGATACCGCCTCGGTGATCCACCAGATCAACATCCAGGCTGCTACGGCGATTACAGGATCTCCTTTGGCCGAAACCAGCTCAAAGGGCAAATTGTTCAAAATGAAAAAGGCGATGGGCCCAAGAAACAGCCCTATTTTTTTGCTTAACTCCATATGGGATCCTAAGCTATGCTTTTTTGTTAAATATTGAAAATCATCTAGCTGTACCCTTGTTGTTTTTTGCTTAAAATTTAATTCAAATTTCCAGTTTACTCATCATAAAGCTTTGATTACTCATTCAAACAAATAATTTCCTAAAAACCATTGGCATGGTATCCTTCCAATTTAGAAATTGAGCATATAAACTAATTAATTATGAAAAAGTTAGCACTGTTTTTTCTAGGTTTTAATTTGATGACATTTGCACAAAACAATAAAAGTGATGCGGAATTGGAATGGTTTGAAGAACTATCTGAAACCACCTATCAAGGAGATTTTATGACCGCTTATTTGGGTTTTGGAAAATTCCTTGAGAAATTTCCGGATTCAGAGTTGGCGCCAAGAGCCCTATTTAATCAGGGTTTTCTTTTAAGGGAGCTTTGTAGGGAACAAGAGGCCAAGGAGATTTTCGAGAGAATAATGGAGGAAGAGTTTAACGAATATGAGAATTATGGTGGAATAATGGAACAGTATACATTATTTAAGAATAGGAGTGCCAAGCACCTTGCTGAAATTTATTTAAATGAAGAAAACTTCATAGCGGCCTTAAAATATATCAAGATCTTTGACAACATTTATCCCTACAAACATTTTTGTGGAAATGAATTGGAGGCCGATGCCATTTATACAGATGTCATGTACGCCAAAACCTATCACGGTTTGGGTAAATTGGATAAAGCCATAAAGAAGTTGCTACCACATCTTTTTTACAATGGATTGGCCAGTAATAATGAGGTAATGGAACTTTTAAGCCAATATTTACCACAACTTTACTCCAATGATGAAGTAAAACAGTTTGTACAAGATGGTATCCAGAATTTCAAGGCTAAAGACAAAGACTACGGAACATTCCAATTATTGGGAGTGAAAATCCCAGTATATACCTATCAATTTTATGGTGAAGACGAAATAGAACTTGTTTCCATTAATGGCACAAAAAATAATCAGGCCATAGAAAAAATAATCAAGACCCACCCTGTTTTTGCGGCTTATTTTGATAAATGATTTTTACATAAACCGATATTCGAGCAAAGGTTTATCTTTTATCGATTGCAAAAAGCCCATCATCCGTTTTGGTAACCTCTAAAACTCCAAGTTTTGCCAAGTTTTTAGTACTCTTGTCCCATTTCTTGCCGCTCAATCCGGCTTTGTCTTTGAGCTCGGCCAGTGGCATTTCACCCACAGGCTTTAAAATATCCATAATGGTTTTTTCCTCTTCCGTGAGCTCCACCTGTTTTTTCTCAGGACGCATCTGGGGGAAGAACAACACTTCTTGAATGGAGGAGTTGTTGGTCATCAACATCACCAAGCGATCGATTCCGATACCAATACCGGAAGTTGGGGGCATCCCATATTCCAAGGCTCTCAAGAAATCCTGGTCGATGAACATGGCCTCGTCATCCCCTTTTTCGGAGAGTTTCAATTGATCTTCAAAACGCTCGCGTTGATCAATGGGGTCGTTCAACTCCGAATAGGCATTGGCCAATTCCTTGCCGTTCACCATCAACTCAAAACGTTCGGTCAAACGTGGATTTTCCCTGTGCTCCTTGGTCAACGGGCTCATCTCTTTGGGGTAATCGATGATGAAGGTGGGTTGAATGTAATGGTGCTCACATTTTTCCCCAAAGATCTCATCGATCAATTTGCCCACACCCATGGTATCGTCCACTTCAATGTCCAATTTTTTGGCCACTTCACGAAGTTCGTCCTCGCCCATACCGGCCACATCGTAACCTGTATGTATTTTGATGGCCTCCAAAATGGGGACCCTTGGGTAAGGTGCCTTGAACTCGATTTCGTGTTGGCCCACTTTCACTTTGGTGCTTCCTGTAGCATCAGTTGCCACTTTTTCCAATAGTTTTTCGGTGGTGTCCATCATCCAATTGTAATCCTTGTAGGCCACATAGAGTTCCATTACGGTAAACTCCGGATTGTGGGTACGGTCCATACCTTCGTTACGGAAATCCTTGGCAAATTCATACACACCATCAAAGCCACCTACGATCAATCGTTTGAGGTAGAGTTCGTTGGCTATCCTGAGGTACAAGGGAATATTCAATGCATTGTGGTGGGTGAGAAACGGACGTGCCGCTGCACCCCCGGGAATGGGTTGCAAAATGGGGGTTTCTACCTCCAAATACCCTTTGGCATTGTAAAATTCACGGATGCTGTTGGTGATCTTGGTACGTTTGATAAAGGTGTCCTTCACCTGTGGGTTCACGATGAGATCCACATACCGCTGACGGTAGCGTAATTCGGGATCGTTGAATGCATCATATACGTTGCCTTCGTCGTCTACCTTTGGTAGGGGAAGGGGGCGCAATGCTTTGCTCAACAAAGTAAAGTTTTTTACCATTACGGTTTTTTCACCGACCTGGGTGGTGAACAGTTCACCTTCCACACCGATAATGTCCCCGATGTCCAACAATTTTTTATACACGTCATTGTACAAGGTCTTGTCGTCCCCGGTACAGATTTCGTCCCGGTTAAAATATACCTGAATACGGCCTTCGCTGTCCTGCAATTCGGCAAAGGAAGCCTTACCTTGGATACGACGCGACATCAATCTACCGGAAATCACCACCTTTTTGCCCTCCTTAAAATCATTCTTGATGCTCTTGGAAGTGGCATCAACAGGATACAATGCTGCGGGGTAGGGGTTGATTCCCATCTCCCTGAGTTTGGTCAATTTTTCCCTTCGAACGATTTCTTGTTCCGATAGTTGCATAGCTGTATAAAAAATTAAAGCGCAAAATTACACTTTTGCGCTTTAATTCCCTGCCTTGTGAAGGTTTAATGTGCATAATTGGGGGTGTACGATCCCTGTAGCAGGATTTGGGCCATATCTTCCTCGAGGGATTCCATCGGACTTTCCACGATCCGATTCACTTCTTTGCCATTTTTAAAGAAGATAATGGTGGGCACCTTGATGATATTGAAACCTTTCTCTTCCCCGGTCGGGCTGGTCTTGTACAATCCCTTTCTTCGATCTAATGCAATGATCTCCAATTGTTCCATGGGAAAGTCGGCTGCTTCCAGGATTTTGATGATTCTGGGGGTTTCCCGTTTGCTATCGCCGCACCACGTGCCCAAAAATAGTTTGATGGTGTATGCTTTCAATTCCTTTTTAAAAAGATTGACCATGGTCCTGTCCACCTCATAGTTTTCCTTGCCACTTTGGAACCATTGCTGATAAGGAGCCGTGTTCAATCCCTCCAAATTGATCTTACCTACCATAAAGGCATAGCCGTTTTCCAGGGTAATTTCTTGGTTTAATTCTTGGGCATTGCCCCAAAAAACCAGGAGGGTGCATGCCAACGTAAAAATGTGTTTCATGATTTTTGTGAATTTAGGTTCGAAGCGAAAATTCACTAAAAACAAGGCTTTTGGGGCAATTTCGGGGATGGATTTCGGGACTAGACCCCCGGTTGAAATTTATTTTTTGAAGAGTTCCACCATTTCGTCCCGCGACGATACATCCAGTTTTTTGTAGAGGTTGTTGATGTGGGTCTTTATGGTGCTGAGGCTGACAAAAAGTTCCGAGGCAATTTCCTTGTTGCTCTTGTTTTGGAAGATACATTCCACGATTTTCTGCTCTTGAGGGGAAAGTTTGGCGAAAAGGGCTTTGCGTCGGGAACGTATGCTTTGTCTCCGATTGGCAATCAAATAAAAGTTTACCAAAAGGGACAAGGTCATTAAGGAGAGGATGGCCCAATCCCAAAGTCGGAGGGAGGAAGGGTCAAAACCTGCCAAGTTTTTGTCCGTGTTGATTTCGGCGATGTATTCTTGGGTGAAGAGAGCATTGGGATAGGTGGCGGAAAGCCGGTCCGCCAAGGCATCGTAATAGGGATTCATGGCCAAATCCTTCAAATAGTAGCCATAGGTTTCATTTCTTTTATCGGAAAGGAAATCGTAAACGAACAGTTCGGCCAAAGGCTCGTTGCTGTCCAAACCTACTTGTTGTAGGGTGGCGAACCATTTTTTTAAGTTCAATTTCTTGTTGGCTTCGCTGGGATATTCCATAAAATCGAAGGCCATCTGCTCCTTTAGCGATGCGATTTCAAGAAGTAAGCCCGAATTGGGATTGGTGGAATTGATGGAGCAAAGCGATTGGTCCTCGAACGAAGTGGGAAACACCAAAGTATCGTTATTGTTGGCAATAAAAAGTACACTTTTGCTATTGTTGCACTGGCCCAAAAAGTGATTGCCTGAATCTTCGCTGGAACAACCATCCAGATGAATACGGTATATGCGGTTGTCCGAAGTAAGATTATCACCTTGGAAACTGAAATGCCCCAAGGAATCGACCACTTTCTTTTTTACGATCTGGTCCAAATAGACCCGCGACGATTTTCGGTAATCCTCCACCAAGGACAGATAGATGGCGCTACCTGCATTTTCTGGGGAAACTTCACCTGAAAAGTGGTACTGTCCCCAATTTATGGTTGCTTTCAAGAGCAAAATGTAGAGTATAAAATACCGCATCGTACTTGTATGGAACACTAATGTAATGGATTTATGTAACAAAACTGAATATTGGGCTACCTATAGATAGCATCAATCAAAATCAAAAATCATGAGTTTCTGGCGGGTATTATTGGCCATTTTTTTTCCACCCTTGTCGGTTATCGGAAAAGGTTGTGGTTCTTTCCTTATTGTGTTACTTTTAACCCTTTGCGGATGGGTTCCCGGTGTTATCGGAGCCTTGGTGATTTTAAATAAACACTAACTAAAAGTATTTTGATGAGGAAAGTAAAGGTTCTATTGGGGGCAATGGTCATTGCCCTGATCAGTTCGTGCAATTTTACGGAAGAAATCCATCTGAATGAAAATGGTTCAGGCAAATTATCCATTCAATTTGATGGTTCGGAAATGATGGAGATGGGCGGCGAAGAGTTGGCCAAAACGGATGAAAAAGCTGTTGACTCCATAATTTCTTTCAAGGACTTTTTGGAAGAGAAAAAGGACAGTATTGCCCAACTTTCTCCCCAAGAGCAGGCCAAATTGAAAAAATTGGAACCCTTCAGTCTTCGAATGATGATGAATCCCGAGAAAAAAGAGATGATGTTCGATTTATTCGGTGAGTTCAAGAATGTCAGCGAAATGAACGATGCCTTTAATACGTTCCAAGATGCCAGCGCCATGGGACCCGGGGCCAAACAACAGGCCAATCCGGCACCAGTGGAAGAGCAGGCCACACAGGTAAGCTATTCATTTTCCAAAAATAAGTTCAGCCGTTCGGCCAAAATTGTTGACCCAGCACTTTTCCAACAACAACTGGACAGTATGCAAGGAGCCGAGATGTTCCTTTCGGGTTCTACCTATACCTTGAAATACCATTTTCCAAGAAGGGTAAAATCAACCACGGCCGAGGGTGCCACCTTCAGTGCCGATGGCAAGACCTTGATCTATGAGGTAAGCTTTATGGATTTGATGAAGAACCCTTCCATTCTTGACTTGGAAGTGGAACTGGAAAAGTAGGTGGACAGTACAGGTCTTTGTACCTTTGTGGCATGAACAAGAAAGTTGCCCTTCAGGATTTAGGTCGTAAGGATTATAAGGAAACCTGGGATTACCAGGAACAGCTCTTTAAGGCCATTGTAGATGCCAAAGTTAAAAACCGCAGGGAAGGCATAAACCTTGAAACACCCAATCATTTTTTGTTTGTGGAGCACCCCCATGTGTACACCTTGGGCAAAAGTGGTGACATCGGTAATTTGTTGGTAGACGACAAGGTGCTGGCCGCCAAAGGCGCCACTTTTTATAAGATCAATCGAGGTGGGGATATTACCTATCATGGTCCGGGACAAATTGTGGGCTATCCGATTTTGGATTTGGACAACTTTTTTACCGACATCCACAAATACCTTCGCTTTTTGGAAGAGATGGTCATCCGAACCTTGGCCGAATATGGGTTAAAGGCCGAACGTTCCGAGGGAGAAACCGGCGTTTGGTTGGATGTGGGCACCCCGTTTGCCCGAAAAATATGCGCCATGGGCGTGAGGGCCAGCCGTTGGGTGACCATGCACGGGTTTGCCCTTAATGTGAACGCCGATTTGGGCTTTTTTGATTTGATGATCCCTTGCGGCATCAAGGACAAGGCAGTTACTTCTTTAAATGTGGAATTGGGTAAAAAGGAAGTGAACATGGAAGAGGTAAAACAAAAACTCCTGAAGCATTTCACGGACTTGTTTGAAGCTGAGCTGGTCAAAGAAGAGGCTGGGGTTTAACTTTAGCAAATTGTATGCGACACAACTTTACGGACATGGTAAGGATGAAGTTGATACAATAACCAAGCGATTACAATGAGGTGTTTTCTTGTAGTCAATTAAAGGCCTTACTGGGCCAAATTTCCTATGGATTGGATGGTGGGGCAATAGTAATTGGAAAAGGTGCAGTTTCAATTTTGAGATACTTGATTCAGAGCATGAAATATTGGTATTTCTTATTAATTCGAATAAACAAAACAACCAAAAAAGAAATAACAGTTGATGATCAATTATACTAAACTCCCTATACCCATCCTGATATTGTTTACATTCATTTTTAGCAATTCGGTTTCCGGGCAAACAGCTAGTGAAAGTGAATTAATATCTGGTGAAGTAATCAACAAGACCATCGCTGCCGACGAGCAACATGTATATGCTGCTGAATTGAAAAATGGAATGGCATTAATGGGAAAAGTTGTTCAACAAGGGATTGACGTTGTAATTGATATTTATAAGCCCAATGGTCAACTTTTAAAACAAATTGATAGTTCCAATGGAACAGAAGGTGATGAACCCTTTGATATTACCGTAAACCAATCTGGCAAATACAAGTTTGTGATACATTCTCTAGAAAAGGATTCCAAAAAAGGTGTTTATACTTTAGATGTAGAACAGATTTTAAGCTTGTCCGAGAATACAAAGCGTTTTACCAAAAGGGAGCTTCCGACAGAAACGTTGTATAATTTATGGGAATCTTCACTCACCAATCCGCAAGTTATTGACACCTTTATGGCCAATCATCCTGAAAAACATATCATAGAACCAATAGAAGGAGATGATAAAAATATGTTGGTCACTTATTTCTGTGTGCCTCATGGAAATACCGAATATGTCATGCTTAGTGGTGGTCCTGATTTTTTGGGATTGCGTTTTCAGCAATTACCAAATACAAAACTTCATTTTGTAACCCAAAAAGTTCCTAAAGATGCTAGGTTCAATTATGGGTTCAATTATTTTAATTTGGATAAAGTAGGACCTAATGGTGAAATTGAAACCAGAAATGTCCTGCATGCTTACGACGGAACTGTAGAGATGCCCAATGCTCCAAAGCAAATTTATATCAAAGAACGGGAAAATGTAGCCAAAGGAACATTGTTGTCGACATCGTTCCAAAGTAAGATTTTAAACGAAGAAAGAAAGATCACCATACATACACCGGCCAATTACAATTTAAAGGAAGCACACGACTTATTGGTGATTTTTGACGGAGAAGCATATGGTGCAAATCGTAGGACAAGAATACCAACGCCTACCATTATGGACAATCTTATGGCGGATAAAAAAATCCCGAGAACTATTACAGTTTTGGTTTGGTCCATGGGAAAACGTGGCAAGGATTTGATCAGTGAAAATTTTGGAGATTTTATAGCGACCGAACTTATTCCCTGGATGCGTTCAGAATACAATATTCATCCCGAATCTGATAAAGTTATTTTGGCAGGTTCCAGTAGAGGTGGTTTTGCTGCAAGTTTTATAGCATTGAATCATTCGGATGTCATAGGAAATGTGCTTTCGCAATCTGGCTCATATTGGATTAAAGGAACCGCAGATGAAAACCATTGGATATATCCGGAAGATAATGGTAAACTCATAAATGAGTATATGAACAGCGAACGCCTACCGATTAAATTTTACATGGATGTTGGACTATATGATGCAGGAGCATCTATGCTGGGCATGAATCGGCAGTTTAGGGATATTTTAAAATTGAAGGGATATGAAGTCGATTATCAAGAGTTCAAAGGCGGGCACAACTATGTAAATTGGCGTGGAACCCTATCAGATGGCTTAATATCTTTGATTGGAGCAAAGGCAGAATAAAATTCCAATCTGTAAAAGCTTCTCCCAAAAATCCTTAACTTACTACATGCACAAATTGGGTATAAATAGGCATTATGGGGAAATGGAGTTATGTTTGGTCGGTCCCCATCAAAGTGTCGACAACTAAATTCATTACGCCATGAAACGATTTCTCTTAACAATTGCCTTTGTAGGGGTTTTGATTTCCTGCAAGAATACCAGTGAAGACAAAAATGATTCAAACGAATCAACAGTTGCATCCACCGTAGGGGAGAGCACTTCTGATGAGGTCAAAATCAACTACGTTCCCATCGATACGGACGAGGCCTTGGTCGCAACGGCTTTGATGGCCGCTCCAAAAGCAAGCCGGGACGGATGTAAAGTGATAGGGTTTAATATGGCCGGAGAATTTGTGACCTTTAGGGAAGGCAGCAACGAGTTCATAGTTCTTGTGGATGACCCGAAAAGATCAGGATTTAATGCAGCTTGCTATCACAAAAGTCTGGAACCCTTTATGGCGAGAGGTAGGGAGCTGCGTGCAGAAGGTAAAACAGGGCCGGAAATCTTTGACATCAGGGAAGAAGAGGCGAAATCAGGTAAGCTGGATATGGGAAAACCAGGTGCCACCCTGCACATTTATTATGGGGAAAGTGAACGATACAACCCCGAAACAAGTGAAGTGGAGGGCGCAAATTACCGCTATGTGGTCTATTTGCCATTCGCAACGGCGGCCTCTACGGGACTTCCTGAAAATCCTATTGGGCCGAACCACCCATGGATCATGAATCCGGGAACACACAGGGCGCATATAATGATCTCACCTTTGCACGACAACAAGAACGAATAAAAAAACCGAGGGACACCCTCGGTTTTCTGTTTTTTACAAAGTAATCAGTTTATTTGCTGAACTGCGTCAAAACCGAGCTGCCCATCAATTTACCGCTTTTGTTGTATGATTCCTGTTTTATCATACCAACGCCGGCGGCCAGCCAAACACGTGAAGGCATGGTTTGGTTGGTCATCATCATTTTGCTCTTGGTCTCGCTATAGATAACCACACAATCGAATGTGCCGGCAGGGGTGGTCACCTGTTCCTTTTTTTCCACTTTCCGGTTGATGGTTTCCACGTTCATGTTCATGTTGATGGCCCCACCCATTTTCATTTTTATGCTCACATTGCCATCGGGTAGTTCCTGGCCAACGGATAGGTTATTGGGTAGTTCCACATCGGTGCCCGAAACATCGACTTCCATATCCTGGAACTGGCTCATCATCTGCTCGTTCATCAACGATTTAAAATCAATCTTTACCACATTGCCATCGCAATGGATGTCATAACTGGAGTTGTAGGTATTGCCTTTTTGGTCGGCAATTTCCATGGCCATGGTGGCCGACACTTGGTCGCCAGAGGAAGATACATTGGTGACCATATAATTGATCTGGCCTTCTTCCTTACCCTTTTTGTCGTAAGAGGTGTATTGGAAAGTGGCACCATCCACCAGCGGATAATATTCGCTGCAGGAAGATTGGGCAACAGAAAGGTTCAAGGCAAAAAAGGCGATTAATACTAAAAGAACATATTTTTTCATGGTATAGTGTGCTGATTAAAGTTTAATAAATTCCACGCGTCTGTTTTGGGCTTTTCCCTCGGCCGTAGTATTGTCGCCCACAGGTGCGCTCTCGCCCTTCCCTTCGGCCATCAATCGATCGGGAGCAATACCATAAACGGTGGTCAAGGCTTTTTTTACAGACTCGGCCCTGGCTTGCGATAGTTTAAGGTTGTTTTCCTCGGACCCATCGGCATCGGTGTGTCCCACAATTTTGAGCTTTATGCCGCCATCTTGGGTCAACACCTGCGAAATTTGTCGAATAATCCCCATGGATTGTGGCAAAATATCCGCCGACCCCGAATTGAACAGGATGCCGTTGGTGGAAATTTTTCCTTCCGCCAATAGTTTACGCCTTAGATCCACACCGCCTTCGTTGATCTTAAGGTTGCTGATCAGTACATGTTCCCCATTTTTTTCTTCATCAATGCCAATGACGTTAAACTTGGCATAATTGATCAATTCAGGTTTTACAATAAACTGGGGCAGATCTACAATCTTGGTTTCGTTGAGCCAAAGGCGATAGCGGTTCTTGTTTACTGCGATGGATACATGCACCACATCTTGGTACACTTGGCGAAGGTCGCGTTGCAAGGTGTTCGTTATAGGCGCTGGGTCACCCCTAAAATTGTTGTCCACTTTAACCCCAACGGCAATGTACTGGCAAAAGTTCAGGTTGGCCAATACATTGTTCTCACTGGTGGTCAGGTTAGGTGTTTCGGACAGGTAGATGCCCAGTTTGGCGCCCGAACTGGTATTCCTACTGAGGTTGGTCACCTTCAGGTCAAATTCCATTGTAAAGTCTTCGGGAAGTTTGCCCAACATATTGGGCACCGTTAAGCTGCGATTGGTAATGGCATACCATTTGTCCGCAGAGCCTTCAAGGTTTACTACCTCCCCTGACCCGTTCGTGTTCCATTTGGAGGGGAAATCCCCAATAAAATCTTGGCTGAAATCGTCATGGTAAAGGGGCTTGTCTCCGGGTACAAAATCAAATTTGCTGTAAACGGCAAGCGTTTTCGGTCCTGTGGCAATGGGCCCTTCGTTCGTAGTATTGTCATTGGTGCCATTCGGAGTGCCGGCCGGGTTATCTTGGGTATTTGGTGCTTGCCCATTTCCGGAACCGGGTTCCAGAATACTATCCAAGGCTTGGTCGGTCTTTTTTGTGGTTTCTTTTTCCACCCTTCTTTCTACAGTGCGCTCGGCGGCTTTTTGCGCCTTTTTGCTCAATTTCTTCAAAAATTGACCTTGAGCACTAGCACCTACAAGTAGAAAAACAGTGAAACAATACAGTAGTTTGTTGGAGGTTTTCATCATATAGTGTTTTAGTAGTGTTGATTTAAAAAATCACATCAAACTACTAAAATGATGATGTTGTCGCCACCTAAATTGTATGTCTCGTGCGTACTACTGTATATATCGCAATAAGATGATAATCAGTTCATTTTGTATACAATCAACGAATTGTCCTGATCCTTGGCCACCAATTCCAGTTTACGGTCGTTGTCCATATCGGTCAAGTCTATTAGTGAACTTCCGAAGACCGGGAAATTGGGAATGGATTTGGCCTGGCTGTCGAACAGGTAGATTTTTTGGTTTTGGATATCCGTTACACTTACATAGATTTTATCATAGAGGTAAAAAATCTTCGGTTTGGTGTAAACGCCTAGGTCCAATTCCACTTTTCTACCCTTAATGGTCAATACATTGTCGTCCATAAAAACGAGTGTATTGCTCGTGGCATACATGCCATGGTCGTTGTTCAAATTAAAATTGGTGGCAGACAGATTTCCTTTGGTGTCGATTTGATGGAGGACTCCTTTTTTGTTGGTAGTCGAGAATTTGTTCTTGTACAGAAAGACTTCGTTGTTTGAAAAGTCGATTTTTTCCGCCACTTTGATTCGGTCCACGCCGGTTCTATGGAGGATTTTTAGCGTATTGTCCTCCAATTTAAAAACCAGATAGTCCTTGTTGCCCACCCTAAAATGCTTGGGGATTCCCAAAATATTTGCTGGAGCTTCGGTGAACTTGAAGCCGGTTACAATTTTCCCTTGGTTGTTGTACATGTACACTTTTCGCCCCTGTGTTATCAAGAAACGGTAGTCTTTTTTGCCTTCGTAATCAAAAATCGCCAACGGGCTCAGGTTGCCACCTTCAAACTTGATGTTGAATGGGGCCACTTCCTCACCGTTGCGATCCAAGATCAAAAATTGGTTGTTGGTGCAGAACGCGAGTTGAAGTCGACCATTTTTATAAATGTCCACCTGCTGTATCGAGCCTTGGATACGGCCCTCCAATTGCTTTGTCCATAACACTTTTCCATCCGTGGAAATAAGATACAGCACATTGTTTTGGTCCTGGACCACGATTTCCTGTTGATTGGTTCGGTGGTTTTTTACAAACTGGGGGTCCAATGCCAGGTCGGTATCGAGTTCCAAAGTAAACAAGGGCGTTACGGTAGCACTTTCTTGGGTGACTCCGATTTTGGAAATCACAACATTGAAATGGGCAAAATCGTGGTCTGCGACCAATTGGGAGGCAAAGGCATACTCATCCAGTTTTGTTTTTTTGAGGTCTTCCCAAAATGATGGTTCCAGTTCCTGTTCAGCAAAGAAATCGATTCCCGAGCTGTTGGCTATGAACAGCACACTGGATTCATTGGCCAAGAAAGTCTTGCTGGTCTTGAAAACACCTGCGTTGTTGAAGTTAGAACTGCTCTTATAATTGCTTAAAATGGTCTGCAGGGTTTCCTTGTCTTCCGAAAAGATAAAACTGTTTTCGATGACCGTGCAAAAATTGGAATCAAACTCATGAACCAATGGGGTGAACCCCTCTGTCACAAATTTATTGTTCCCCAGTTCCAATATTTCGCTGCCCTGATAGGTTTCCGAACCTGTTCGGTTGTTCTCCAAAAATTCAAAAAGCCCTTCCGTACCATACGATTTCAGTAACACCGCTTTTTGGTTGTTCAGATAAATAATGCCGACTTCCTCAATGGTATTGAACAGGGAATCCATCTTTTTGACACGGTCCAAATACGTGTTTTGGTTTTGGGCAAAGGTTTGGTAGTCATCAAAAGTGAAGGAGAGCACAGCTTGCGAATTTAAAGGGGCAAACTCAGTAACCCTGTTGGCCAGGGGGGAGGTACCTTTGAATAAGTTGATGAAATTATTGGTTGAATCAGAAGCCATGGCAATCCCGTTAAGTTGCACCGCATCGGAATTGGCCGTGAAATCCAACGATATCCATTCAGCAAATGGGTTTTTATTGTCGGTTGTTTCTTCTTTAAGTGATAATAGCGTCGGATTGTTCTCCATATTCAGGTACAACGAGGCTGATTTATCCACGGAAGAAGCCTCGAACAAGCGTTTCAGCATGGGGTCCACGGGATTGTTTCTTTTGTTCCTTGCTACATTTTCTATCAGCAATTGGGATGAGGAAAGTACCATTTCCTTGCCTATGGACACGGAGAATATTTCGTTGTCATCCAGGGTATATTTGGTGATGTTTGCTCCTTCGTACAATAAGGTCTCCACTGTTTTGTTGGTAATACTTTCAACATTGAAGGCATCAGAGGCATTGGGAAGCACAACAATAAAATCATACCGGTCTTTGCCCACTTCATACAAAGCAAGAATACTGGTTTGGTCGGTGGCTACAGAACCAAGGTTGTCCAGTTTATCGACCAATCCTTCCAAACTCGAAAAACCTTTTAGGTTGTTGAGGATGGCGTTGTTTTTAAGCTCGCTCTTAAAATTGGTGAGGTTCACGATCTTAACGACCAAGGCAGGGGAAGGGGGCAGATAGTCCAACCGGGTGTCATGGGTCTGTTTTTCTTCTTTGCAAGATAGTAGGGAAAGGGCGGCAAAAACGAACAGTAGCTTTATTTTCATTGCTGAAGTTTCGAACAAAGTTAGGATTTTTAGATATCCAGTGTCAATTGATTCGGCAACTGTTTGAAGCTTTTTCGATGGTACTTGGTCAATCCATACTTTTTTATGGCCTCCCTGTGTTCCTTGGTGGGGTATCCCTTGTTCTTTTTCCAATTATACATGGGAAATTCTTCATGAATCTTTGCCATATACGCATCCCTGTGGGTCTTGGCCAAAACAGAGGCTGCAGCTATGCTGAGGTACTTGCCATCTCCTTTTATTATGCAGCAATGTTCGATGTCTGCATAGGGTTTAAATCGGTTGCCATCCACAATGATAAAACTTGGTTGTTTTTGAAGTTGATCCAGGGCTCGGTGCATGGCAAGGATGGAGGCATTTAAAATATTCATCTGGTCAATTTCTTCTTCAAATACATGGCAAACACCAAAAGATAGGGCCTTGGATTCCAATATCGGGCGTAAACTGTCTCTTTTGGCCTCGGAAAGTTGTTTGGAGTCGTTAAGCACCGAATTTGAAAATTTTTCCGGTAGTATTATGGCTGCAGCAGTAACGGGTCCGGCCAAGCATCCTCTTCCTGCTTCATCGGTTCCTGCTTCAAAAAGTGTCCGGTAACAAGACTTTAACACAATAGTTAAAATTTTAACACAGTTTGGATCAATATAAGTATTAAGGTTAAATAAATGTGAAAAGAAATTCTTACATAATTCATATACAGTTATTTACAATATTTAATGTTGTTAAAGTTTATAAAAATTTATTCAAAGTTAGGCATTTGCAAGTTGATGGCTCCCTGTTAATTTTTTTGGTTTCTCAAGTTTTTATCTAGATTTTTGGCAACGCTAATTCAAAAAAAGTAGTACATGAAAACTAGATTAATGTACATGCTTCTGCCGTTTTTGGCATTATGCATGTCCTTCTCTTTTGCACAAGAGAAAACAATTTCAGGTAATGTTACGGACCAAACCGGTCTGCCGTTGCCAGGTGTTTCCGTGGTTGTAGTAGGTACATCTGTCGGAACACAAACGGATTTTGATGGTAATTATACCGTTTCCGCTTCCGTTGGTCAAGTATTGCGTTTCAGCTACATTGGTCAAAAGACAGTGGAACGTACAGTTGGTTCGGCCAGCACCATCAATATCCAGATGGAAGAGGATGCCCAAGCCTTGGAAGAGGTTGTTGTAACAGGGTATACCTCTCAAAGACGTTCCGACATCACAGGATCGGTTGTTAAAGTTGATTCTGAGAAGTTAGGTGAGATTATCGCACCTTCTGTGGACCAGGCACTTCAAGGTAATGTTTCTGGTCTAACGGTATCCGCCACCTCAGGTACACCCGGTTCTGTTGCCAACATCCGTATCAGGGGTATCAGTTCCATTACAGCTGGTAACGAGCCATTGTATGTAATCGATGGTGTGCCTGTGAGCAATACCAATGTGGGTTCAAGTGGTGCTTATTCTTCTTTGTCAGCGTTGGCTGGTTTGGATCAAAACAACATCGCTTCCATAACAGTTCTTAAGGATGCATCTGCGACTGCACAATACGGTGCTCGTGGATCCAATGGTGTAATTCTTATTACTACCAAAAGTGGAAAAGCAGGTAAAACGGTATTTAGCATCAATAGTAGCTATGGTTTCCAGAACGATGCGATCACGGGTCCAGTGCCATTGACGGCGGCCAATCGTTTGGAGCTTGCATCCGAGGCCTATTTCAATGATGGCTTTTATGCTTCAAAGGCTGAAGCTGAAGCTGCCCTGCTTGCTGGTCCTTACGCCGAGTGGGATGCCAATGGTCGTCCAGAAGCACATTGGGATAGGGTAGTGCGAAACAAAGATGCTGTTATCCAACAGCATAGCTTCTCTGCCTCAGGTGGTGATGAAGGGCACACTTTCTTTGCTTCCCTTGGGTACATGCAACAGGAGGCTACTGTAATCGGTTCTGATTTCGAGCGAATCTCTGGGTCTTTGAATTTTTCAAAGAAACTGAACAATAAGATTACATTCTCTTCAAATAACCAAGCTTCCCACATGCTACAGAATGCATTTTTGGAAACCAGTGCGTATTTTGAGAGCCCACGTACAGTGAAATTCTTCCTTTCTCCATTGGTGTTGCCATATAACGAGGATGGAAGTATAAACCAGTTTGGAGGTTCATTGCCAAACCCATTGTACCTGACAGAAAACAATACGGCTGAAAACAGATTGACCCGTATCGTTTCCAACAATGGTGTGACTTGGGATTTGACCAATAACCTTACTTTTGGTTCCACGTTTAACGTTGACCTTCAGTTGTACAACTTTAGATCGTACTCCAACCCAACATATGGTTACGGTGAGCCAACCAGTGGTGATGCCAGCCAGTATGACAGAACCAATGTATTCTATGTTTTCCAAAACTATTTTGATTACAATTGGGAATTGAGCCAAGATCATAGATTCAAGATTAAAGTACTTCAGGAATACCAATCCAACAGACGTTATTTCGTTGGTGGTGCTGGACAGAATTTTGCTGATGAAGGTCTTCAGTTCCTAGATAACTTGGGAACGCCAACTTCTGTTAGTTCTTCTTTCAGTGATTGGTATGTTGGAGCTTACATGGGGTTGGTTAACTACTCTGCCTTTGATAGCCGTTATGTTTTGGATTTGTCCTTCAGAAGGGAAGGTAACTCTCGTTTCAGTAAAAACAACCGTTGGGGTAGCTTCTGGTCTGTTGGTGGAGCTTGGAACTTAAACAAAGAAGCTTTCTTGGCGGACTCTGAAATTATTAATGCCCTTAAATTGCGTGCTTCTTATGGTGTTACCGGTAACGCGAACATTGGTTTGAACCAATACCAATCATTGTTTGGTTACTCTGCTGATTACGGTGGTGAAGGTGCACAATATGTTGACACATTCGGTAATCAAGATTTGACTTGGGAAACATCCCATACGTTGGATGTTGGTGTTGACTTTGGATTGTTCAACAACAAGTTGAGCGGTAGCTTTGCATACTTTAATAGGGATTCGAAAGACCTTTTGTTGGATGTGCCACTTTCAAGAACCACTGGTTTCACCAGTCAAGTTCAGAACATTGGTGAGTTGAACAACAAAGGTTTTGAATTGGATTTGAGCTACAATGTGGTAGATACCCAAGATGTGGGATTGACTATCGGAGGTAATATATCTTTTGTTGAAAACGAGATTACCAAATTGCCGGTGGATCCTAATGGTGAGGAAAGAACCATTACAACTGTTAGAACCAGAATCGAAACTGGACACCCAGCTTATGCATGGTACATGCCAACATGGGCAGGTGTAAATCCGGACACTGGTCAAGAAGAATGGTATATTAACGGAGTCGACGGTGCCACAACTACCAACTTCAACGAAGCTGAGGCGGTTTTCCAAGGTGGAAATGCGATTCCCAAAACAACAGCTGGACTTAATTTAAACTTTAGATACAAAGGATTCTTCTTGAACGCAACTGGTTACTATGCCGGTGGTCACAAGATCTATGAAGGATGGCATAGGTACTTGAACGAGTCAAATGCTTATCCAATTTTGGCCTTCCAAGGATATACATCATTGTTGGATAGATGGCAGCAGCCTGGGGATATTGCAAGAAACGGTGCATTCACCACTTCTGCAACACCATGGCAACGTCATTCCAAGTATCTATACGATGCTGATTTCATGAGATTGCGTGCCGTTACAGTTGGTTACAATGTGCCTGCAAAGGCGCTTGAAAAAATTGGTTTGACAAAGTTGAGCTTTTTCCTAAGAGGTAACAACTTGGCAACTTGGGTGAAAGATGACAATTTGTTGTTTGACCCCGAAGTAGACATCTCTAGCCAGAATGGTACTGTGGATCCAGGGGAAACAGGACTTGAAACTCCTCCGGCCCGTTCAATTTCTCTAGGTGTAAACATAAATTTCTAAGAAAAAGAAGATGAAAAGAATAATTAATAAATTTAACATTGTGCTGTTGGCCAGTGCCGGACTTATTTTGGGGTCTTGTACAGCGGACAGCTTAGAACCAACCCTTACCCAGAACAAAAGTGTTGAAGGGAGTGTTACCAAAGTGGATAACCTTTACAGTATCCTAAAAGGAGCGCACAATACCCTAACAGGTTCAGGTTATTATGGGCGCGACATGATTGCTACCTGGGAGGTACGGTCAGACAACTGTTTCTCAAATGGTAACTCGGGTAGGTTCACTACTCAAGGTGAGTACGAACAAAACGCCAATTCCGGATTTATGTGGGAAGAGGCCTATTATGTAATTGCCAATGCAAACATCATTATCAACACAGATGTAACCACATTGGAGGGTGATCAGGCGTATGGTGAGCATTTACAGGGTGCAGCGATGATTCTTCGCGCTTTGGCCCACTACGATTTGCTAAGGGTTTATGGACAACAACATGCTTCAACCAGTGGAAATTTGGGCGTGCCTGTTGTTACCGAATTTAAAGGTGAGAACTTGGATCCGGCCAGAAATACAGTTGATGAAGTTAAAGCAGCCATTTATAGCGATTTGGAAACAGCATTCGCTATGATGGATTCCAGCTATGATACTTCAAAGACCATTGTGTCCAAGTATGTGGCGAAAGCTCTTGAGGCTCGTGTTGCCGTTTATTTCGGTGATTGGGGTAGAGCGGTTTCCGCTTCTGAGGCTGTTATCAACTCTGGATTGTATTCTATCGTTAGTGCAGGTTCCTATGTAAGCAGTTGGGCTGGTGACGGCGGATCGAACGTATTGTTCGAATTGGCGTTCAGTGGCTCGGATAACGCAGGTTCCAATGCGTTGTCATATATCTACCGTTTCCCTTCGGATGCCCCTGCAGGGTATGGCGATATTGAAGTGGTAAGTTCAGTGTTCGATTTGTTCGAGGACGGAGATGTACGTAGGGATATTTTGGGATACCAAGACGGTGGTACTCGATTGAGAAATATTGGTAAATACCCTGATACCGCAGTTGGGGCTGACAACATTCCGCTTTTTAGATATGAGGAAGTTATTCTTAACTATGCCGAAGCATTGTTGGAAACTGGAGGCGATGCACTTACGCAAATCAATTTGATTACCAGTAATCGTGGTGCTAGCGCGTATGCCAGTGTAACCAAAGATGACATTCTTAATGAGCGAAGAAAAGAGTTGATGTTCGAAGGTTTCCGCTTTGATGACATGATGAGAACTGGTATGGACATGCCTTATTGGGGTACGGCTCAAAATAGTTTGGGCATTATCAATTACCCAAGTGACTTGTTCCCTTGGCCAATTCCGATAGGTGAAATCAACGCCAACTCCAATATGGAACAGAACGCTGGCTACTAATAGCGCATCGTTCAAATTATTTGAATATAGTATTGAAAAGCCCCCAATATTTGGGGGCTTTTTTTATGACCTAACTTTCACATTTGTTTAAAACCAAAACTTTTACCTTTGCCTAATCAATACCATGGAATGAGATTTTTGCTAATTGCCTTAGTGCTGTTTTATAGCCATAACATAGTTGCACAACAAGATCCGGTGCCACCAAAAAAACAGCCTGTAACATCCAAAGGAGATGTCATGTTACGTCAAAATGATTCAATAGGCAAAGGGGCGGTTATAAACAGAAGAGATGACGACGATTCAAAAAGTTTTAGGTACGGCAATAAAGACTCGGTTTCAGTTCAGGATTATAAAATCATCTCGTACCAAAGGGATACCGTTTATTTGGATACCACGCTCACCATTAATAAGGAATACTTATATAATTACATTCGAAGGGATGAATTTGAGCTGATGCCCTTTGCCAATATGGGGCAGCAATATAATGAGCTGGGCAGACAATTTTCAACCACATCCTATTATCCACGGATGGGCGCCAAGGCCAAACACTATGGCTATGCTGAGAAAGAAGATATCCGATATTACAATGTACCTACTCCCATGACGGAGCTTATGTTCAAGACCACCATGGAACAAGGCCAATTTTTAGACGCTTTGTTGACTTTCAACACTTCCAAAAGGTTCAATGCCTCAGTTGCTTATACTGGGTTTCGGTCGCTGGGAAAATATCGTTACGAGCAGGCTCAGGATGCGAAATTTAGGACCTCCTTCAACTATGCAAGTGCAAATGGCAGGTATGCTATTAGAGGCCACATCGCTGCTCAGGATCTAGAAGATGAGGAAAGTGGAGGATTGGCCAATAGAAGTCAGTTCGAAGATGATTTGCCCGACTTTCAGGATAGGGCAAAGATAGATCTGTTGTATACGAATGCAGATAGCAGAATTTTGGGCAAGCGCTATTTTTTGGACCATGGCTTTAAACTGGTCAAGCGCCAAAAAGATTCCACAAACGTTGAACAGACCTCCCTTGCCATAAGCCATGAGTTTAGCTATGAGACCAAAATTTACCAATTTACCCAGTCCTCCGTCCCCCCGACAGCACCATTTGGGAATGATCCTTTTTTGGTCCCCATAGAGGATAAGGCAAGGTTAAAGACCATGTTCAATAAAGGATCGTTGGAATTTTACAATAAAACATTGGGTAGGTTAACGGGCAACGTTGGGCTTTACAATTACAATTATTATTTCAATAGTATTTTGGTAACGGATGCGGGAACCATCCCCAACCAATTGAAGGGCGAAGAGATTTCAGTGGGTGGCTCCTATGTAAATACTATTGGGCCATTATTGCTGAAGGGAAATGTAAATTACACCGTGGTAGGGGATTTGACCGGCAACAATTTTGATGCTTTGACCAAATATAAGATCAATGAAAACAATACGATAATAGGTTCGATTCATTTGTCGTCAAGAATGCCCGATTTCAATTATTTGTTGTTTCAAAGTGATTATAGAAATTTCAATTGGCAGAACGATGGAAGTTTCGATAAGATGCGGACAAAAAACATCAGTTTTGGCTTAGATTCCAAAAAGTACGGTTTGTTGGAGGCCGAGTATACTGCCTTGGACAATTACACCTTCTTTAGGTCCACGGCCACGCAGGAACAGATTGATGCAGGACAGGAAACGGCATTCGTAAGTCCGTTTCAGGAATCAAGTACCATCAACCATCTTCGGGTAAAATACACAAAGGAGTTTAAATGGCGTAAATGGGCATTGATGAATACGGTATTGTATCAAGACGTTACCCAAGAGACGCAAGTGTTGAACCTGCCGGAGTTGATCACCAGAAATTCCCTATACTTCTCCAGTGATGTGTTCAAGAAAGCCATGTTTATTCAGACAGGGGTCACGTTCAAATACTTTACGGCTTATCACATGGATGCCTATAATCCTTTGTTGGGAGAATTTTATATTCAGAATAACGAAGAATTGGGAGGATATCCGTTGATTGACTTTTTTATAAATGCAAAAGTGAGGCAAACCAGAATTTATTTGAAGGCGGAACACTTGAATTCCATCTTTTCCGAGCCTAATTATTACTCCGCGCCCAACTACCCTTATCGCGATTTTGTGATTCGTTTTGGGTTGGTCTGGAATTTTTTCTCATAAAATTTTTAGGGCAGTTCCATTAATCGATATTGAAAAACAAGCACTTATAATTTTATGATTTTTTTTCGAAAAAAAATATGCCAAAACATTTTGCGGAGTAAAAATAACGTGCTTATATTTGCACCCGCTTAGCTGATGAGGCTGGGTTGTTTTCGAGAGGGGATTTGGTCATTTGGCCAATTTTTTTTCGGAAAAATTGAAGAAGAAGTTCATATACATATTGTAACGACAGCGTAAAGAGAATAAGAACCATTTTGATGCGGGGACTTCGGTTTTCCGGGTGTCGGACAGACATTCAAGGAAATACAATGAAGAGTTTGATCCTGGCTCAGGATGAACGCTAGCGGCAGGCCTAACACATGCAAGTCGAGGGGCAGCGGGGATAAGCTTGCTTATCCGCCGGCGACCGGCGCACGGGTGCGGAACGCGTATGGAACCTGCCCCTGTCAGGGGAATAGCCCAGGGAAACTTGGATTAATGCCCCATGGTACCGCGATATCGCATGATATTGCGGTTAAAGATTTATCGGACAGGGATGGCCATGCGTACCATTAGCTAGTTGGTAAGGTAACGGCTTACCAAGGCAACGATGGTTAGGGGCCCTGAGAGGGGGATCCCCCACACTGGTACTGAGACACGGACCAGACTCCTACGGGAGGCAGCAGTGAGGAATATTGGACAATGGTCGGAAGACTGATCCAGCCATGCCGCGTGCAGGATGACGGCCCTATGGGTTGTAAACTGCTTTTATACGGGAAGAAACCCGCCTACGTGTAGGCGGCTGACTGTACCGTAAGAATAAGGACCGGCTAACTCCGTGCCAGCAGCCGCGGTAATACGGAGGGTCCGAGCGTTATCCGGAATCATTGGGTTTAAAGGGTCCGTAGGCGGGCCTGTAAGTCAGGGGTGAAAGTTTGTGGCTCAACCATAAAATTGCCTTTGATACTGCAGGTCTTGAGTCATGGTGGGGTTGCCGGAACATGTGGTGTAGCGGTGAAATGCATAGATATCACATAGAACACCGATCGCGAAGGCAGGTGACCAACCATGTACTGACGCTGATGGACGAAAGCGTGGGTAGCGAACGGGATTAGATACCCCGGTAGTCCACGCCGTAAACGATGGATACTAGCTGTGGGGACCTCGGTCTCCGTGGCCAAGCGAAAGTGATAAGTATCCCACCTGGGGAGTACGTTCGCAAGAATGAAACTCAAAGGAATTGACGGGGGCCCGCACAAGCGGTGGAGCATGTGGTTTAATTCGATGATACGCGAGGAACCTTACCAGGGCTTAAATGCAGGCTGCATGGGGTGGAGACATCCCTTTCTTCGGACTGCCTGCAAGGTGCTGCATGGTTGTCGTCAGCTCGTGCCGTGAGGTGTCAGGTTAAGTCCTATAACGAGCGCAACCCCTGCCGTTAGTTGCCAGCATGTAAAGATGGGGACTCTAACGGGACTGCCGGTGCAAACCGTGAGGAAGGTGGGGACGACGTCAAATCATCACGGCCCTTACGTCCTGGGCCACACACGTGCTACAATGGCCGGTACAGAGGGAAGCCACCCCGCAAGGGGGCGCGGATCTACAAAACCGGTCACAGTTCGGATCGGGGTCTGCAACTCGACCCCGTGAAGCTGGAATCGCTAGTAATCGGATATCAGCCATGATCCGGTGAATACGTTCCCGGGCCTTGTACACACCGCCCGTCAAGCCATGGAAGCCGGGAGTGCCTGAAGTCCGTCACCGCGAGGAGCGGCCTAGGGCAAAATCGGTAACTAGGGCTAAGTCGTAACAAGGTAGCCGTACCGGAAGGTGCGGCTGGAACACCTCCTTTCTAGAGAAAGAGACGCCCGGAGACGGGGGTCCCGCACGAGGTGGTCCTTTTATCTTTGTGCTGTCGTTTATGATATGTTTGTTGATATACTGGCAAGAAAAGGCCAAGACAGTCTCATAGCTCAGCTGGTTAGAGCGCTACACTGATAATGTAGAGGTCGGCAGTTCGAGTCTGCCTGAGACTACGGAAGCGGCGAAGCCGCGGTTATAAGTTTTGAGTTTTGGGTTCAAGGTTTATAAAAGTTCTTTAAAAAAGTATTGAATAGGAAATTCTGGAAGTTGAGACACCAGTTGTTGGTTCTTGGTTGATGGTTGATGGAGATTACGATCAACGAACAACGAACAACAATCAACTAGACTGGGGAATTAGCTCAGCTGGCTAGAGCGCCTGCCTTGCACGCAGGAGGTCAAGGGTTCGACTCCCTTATTCTCCACCACGGCAAGTGCCGTCCACCGATCGGTGTGGCGGTGTGCCAGAAAGTTCATTGACATATTGGGACGGAGCGTGATGGTTTTACCATCATGGCGAAGTCAAAAGAAGAAACACGAAGTAGAATAGAATATATAAGGATTACGAGAGGGCATTTGTACTTAGGTACAGGTGCGACAAGCAAAAGAAGGGCGTATGGGGGATGCCTGGGCTCTCAGAGGCGACGAAGGACGCGATAAGCTGCGAAAATCCACGGGGAGCTGCACATGAGCATTGATCCGTGGGTGTCCGAATGGGGCAACCCGGCTGGTTGAAGGCCAGTCACACCGCAAGGTGGGCGAACCCGCTGAACTGAAACATCTAAGTAGGCGGAGGAAGAGAAAACAAAAGTGATTCCGAGAGTAGTGGCGAGCGAAATCGGATTAGCCCAAACCAATGTTGTTCCGGCAATGTTGGGGTTGTAGGACCGCGATATTCTTTGCGCGACGAACTGGAACCCTTTGGAAAGAGGGGCCGTAGACGGTGACAGCCCGGTACAGGCAAGGAGCGTTAAAGATAGTGGTATCCTGAGTAGCGCGGGGCACGTGAAACCCTGTGTGAATCCGGCGGGACCATCCGCCAAGGCTAAATACTCCTGAGAGACCGATAGTGAACCAGTACCGTGAGGGAAAGGTGAAAAGAACCCTGAACAAGGGAGTGAAAGAGACCCTGAAACCATACGCCTA
>NZ_RZMY01000002.1:2500-110936 GCF_003992615.1 Flagellimonas beolgyonensis | reverse complement strand
TATCTCAACCAATGCGACCAACATCGCCACGAATACAAGTGATATTGCTACCAATACAAGCAACATCTCAAACAATGCGACCAACATTGCGACCAACGCAAGCGATATCGCGACCAACACTAGTGATATCTCAACCAATGCGACCAACATCACCACGAACACGAGCGACATCGCGACCAACGCGACAAATATCTCAACGAACGCAACCAATATATCAACGAACACGAGCGACATTGCGAACAATTCAAGTGACATTGCGACAAATGCCTCTGACATTGCCGCGCACGTGGCCGTGGATGCGGACACCAACGTGGGCAACGAGTACAACACGGCGGTCGGCCTGAGCGGTACCTCTATCACGGTCACCGACGGTGGGGGCACGTTGAGCCAGGACCTTGACGGCGTGTTCGCCACGGACGCCGAGCTTGCCGCCGCGAGCGACGACGACATCACCGGTGCGGTGCTTGACGCACCGACCAACATATTGACGATCAGCGAGGGCACCACGGACGTCACCGTTGACCTGAGCGACCTTGACGACAGCGCCGGGGTATCGGCCAACGCGGCCAACATCGCAACGAACACCAGCGACATCGCAACCAACACAAGTGATATTGCCACCAATGCGACCAATATCTCAACCAATGCCACCAACATTGCAACGAACACCAATGACATCGCGACCAACACTAGTGATATCTCAACCAATGCGACCAACATCGCAACGAATACGAGCGATATAGCAACGAACGCGACGAACATCGCTACGAACACATCCGATATTGCCACCAATGCGACCAACATCGCCACGAACACGAGCGATATCGCTACCAATACAAGTGATATTGCAACGAACGCGACCAATATCGCAACGAACACGAGCGACATTGCGACCAATGCAACCAATATCTCGACGAACGCGACGAACATCGCCACGAACACGAGCGACATTGCGACCAATGCAACCAATATCTCGACGAACGCGACGAACATCGCCACGAACACGAGCGACATTGCGACCAATTCGACCAATATCGCTACCAACACCAGTGACATCGCGACGAATACAAGCAATATATCGACAAACGCTGCGAACATAGCAACGAACACTAGCGACATTGCCACCAACGCCTCCGATATCGCTACGCACATCGCCGCCGATGCGGACACCAACGTGGGCAACGAGTACAACACGGCAGTGGGCCTAAGCGGCACCTCCATCACCGTTTCCGACGGCGGGGGCACGTTGAGCCAGGACCTTGACGGTGTGTTCGCCACGGACGCAGAGCTGGCTGCTGCCACTGATGACGACATCACCGGTGCGGTGCTTGACGCCCCGACCAACATATTGACGATCAGCGAAGGGACAACGGACGTTACCGTTGACCTGAGCGACCTTGACGACAGTGCGGGTGTATCGGCCAATGCGGCCAACATCGCCACCAACACATCCGATATTGCGACCAATGCAACCAATATCGCAACAAACACAAGCGACATCTCAACGAACGCGGCGAACATAGCAACGAACACCAGTGACATTGCGACCAATGCGACCAACATCGCAACGAACACATCCGATATTGCCACAAATACAAGCAATATCTCAACCAATGCGACCAACATTGCGACCAACACAAGTGATATTGCCACCAATGCAACCAACATTGCGACCAATACAAGCAATATCTCAACAAATGCGACCAACATCGCCACGAACACGACGAACATCGCAACGAACACCAGCGACATCGCGACCAATACGTCTGATATCTCAACGAACGCAACCAATATTGCAACGAACACCAGTGATATTGCGACAAATGCCTCTGACATAGCGGCACACATCGCCGCGGATGCGGACACCAACGTGGGCAACGAGTACAACACGGCAGTGGGCCTTAGCGGCACCTCCATCACCGTTACCGACGGCGGGGGCACGTTGAGCCAGGACCTTGACGGTGTGTTCGCCACGGACGCCGAGCTTGCCGCTGTGAGCGATGATGATGTTAGCGTAACAAATACTGTTGCGGGTAACAGAATAGCAACAATTTCTGAACCGGGAATCGTTGCGGTGGATATCAACGAAACGGTTACCACACTGGCAACAGCCGATAGTGTTACCTATACGTACACCTCGGAAGATGGCACAACAACGGCATTCGATGGAACTGATGATCAAGCTGCTTCTGAAGTAAATTCGGATACCCCAGTAGATGTTGATGGCGATGGTGCCACTGAAGCGACTGTGGAAGATGTAATTCAAGCTATTGCCCCAATTACGGCAAAAGCGGCACGTATTTTCTATCCACCTTCAATTGCTATTGATGCATCTACCAATGGAACTGGATTTACGGTTAACCTATACTCGCAGTATATAGCACAATATGGTACACCGGCCGTAGCCAGTGCAGGTGCACCTGCAGCCGTACCAACATACAATGCAACGGATTTATATTATTATGTGACCTATGCCAATCCATCCGTTTTTGCCAATATGAGCATCGATGCAAGCGGGGTTCTTACCTACGATATTGTAGGTCAGCCTGCGGATTATAATGCATTGATCAATGTGGTGTTTGTGGTAAAATAATTATGGACTAAGATTCAAAGATTTGAAATTAACAACCCTACATAGGTCGCTTCGTATCAGTTTGTTCCTTCTTTTTGTTGGAACAGGCTTCGTAAATGCACAGTTTTTGTTGCAAGCACCCAATACAGGTGATGAAACCAATTATCGATGGTATGAAGCTTCGGACACTGGTACTGTTCTGGGAACCAATTCCTTTTACGAAGCTACCCAACCTGGTGTTTATTTCGCAACCTATGATGGCACGCTTTGTGGATCAAACGCCACGGGGTACTTTATCCTAACTGATTGCCAGGCGCCAAATAATGAAGTGACCTTGGATATTTCAGCTAGCATTCCGGCAGGGGCCACCGTAGCTTGGAGTCCAGCCTTAAGTGGCGACCAAACCCGACCAACTGTGATCAGTACACAGACAGTTGCAAGATATGTGGCAACCATAACCAAAGCGGGAAACAGTAGTGACCTGCCTCGTTTTACAGTAGTTTGTATGACCCAGGCAGCAAACTTGGTGGACGATTTGATAGCTGTGAATGAAGATGAATCCATCCTAGTCCCCATCTTTGTCAATGATAGTGACCTTCCTACCACTGGAACGCTTACCATAACCGGACCTACCAATGGATCGGTTTCCGTTAATGATAATGGGACCCCGAACGATCCTTCGGATGATTTGGTGACCTATTCACCCAATGCGGATTATAATGGTAACGATAGTTTCGACTATACAGTTTGTAATGCACTGGGAGATTGTAGTACCGCAACGGTAACTGTGGATGTACTTCCAATAGTGGACACCCTTGATGATTCGGTTTCTACCGATACTGGTGTTGCTGCTGTCATTTCATGGCTTGCCAACGACAATGATATACCCACGTCGGGCACAATCGTTGCCACCAATCCATCCAACGGAATAGTGGTTTTGAATGATAATGGTACAGTGAACAATCCTTCGGATGATAACATTACCTATACGCCAAATTCTGGTTTTGTGGGAACGGATACATTCGATTATACGGTTTGTGACAGTAATGGCAATTGCGATACAGCAACCATTACAGTGATCGTGAATGCGGCTGGAGCAGACTTGGATAGCGATAACGATGGTATCGTGGATAGTTTTGAAGATCTAAATGCCGATGGCGATAATGATCCATCAACCGATCCAACCGATACTGATTTGGATGGTATTCCCGATTATTTGGACATCGATAGTGATAATGATGGTATTCCGGATAACATTGAGGCCCAACCAGCACTTGGTTATATACCGCCAAGCAATGCTGATGCAAACGGCAACGGATTGGATGATGCCTATGAGCAAGATGGGAACGTTGGTTTGATACCTGTTGATACGGATTCGGATGGTATCCCAGATTATGTCGATACAGACAGTGATGATGACAATGTGCCAGATGCTGTTGAAGGCCACGACCATGATCAAGATGGTATTGCAGATGTGGTGCTGATTGGCTCAGATAAAGACAACGATGGCCTTGACGATGGTTTTGAAGGTGGAACTGTAATCGATATCGATGTGAACGATGAAATCGATGATCCAAGCTTGTCCATGCCGGATACCGATTCTGATGGCATACCTGATTTTAGGGATTCTGACGATGATGATGATGGCATTGAAACCATTGATGAAGATTTGGATTTAGATGGCAATTACGCCAACGATGATTCAGATTCAGATGGCATTCCGAACTATCTAGATCCTGATTTGGGTGAAACCACTGTTGAGCCGATAGACGTGATCAACGTAATTACCCCGAACGGTGATGGAATCCACGACGTGCTAACCATCAATGGAATCGAAAATTATCCGAATAATACCGTCAGAATATACAATAGGTGGGGTGTGATGGTCTTCCAGACAAGAGCATATAATTCCAGTGGAAATGTCTTTGATGGCACTTCCCAGGGAAGGGTTACCGTGGACAGGGAAAACAAATTACCGGTGGGTACCTATTTCTACGTAATCGATTATGAAGATCAGAACGGTACCATGAAACAGTTAACAGGTTACATATACATTAACAGATAAAATGAGGTTTACTGTGAAAAAAACACTTTGGAAAAACAAGGCACTAAAGTTGACTGTTCTCTTTGGAATGGCCTTAACTGGAATTGCCAATGCACAACAGGATGCACAGTACACCCAATACATGTACAATACCGTAAGTGTGAACCCTGCCTATGCAGGTTCCCGGGGCCATTTGAGCATCGCGGGGCTGTATCGCAACCAATGGCTCGGATTGGATGGAGCACCGGAAACACAGACCCTCAACATACATACTCCAGTAGGGTATCGTGGGGTTGGATTGGGTCTTTCCATAGTAAACGATAAGATTGGTCCCACTTCCGAAACCTATTTTGATGTGGATTTCTCCTATACCATCCAAACCTCTTTTGAAGGTAGATTGAGTTTTGGACTCAAAGGAAGTGCCCATATGCTGGATATTCGCTATTCCGAACTCGATGAATTTGAGGTCGATCCCCAATTGCAATCCCAGCAAGATATTCAAAACAAATTTTCGCCCAACTTAGGAGCTGGGGTGTACTATCATACCGATAAATTTTATGTGGGCCTTTCGGTTCCACGCATATTGGAGACTACCCATTTTGATTCATCTTCGGTGTCCACGGCAAAGGAACTCATGAACTATTATTTCATTACGGGCTATGTGTGGGATTTGAACCCGTTTCTAAAGTTCAAGCCCACGTTGTTGACCAAGGTGGTCCAAGGGGCGCCAATACAGGTCGACCTATCTGCCAATTTTATGTTCAACGAACGGTTTATAGCTGGGGCAGCCTACCGTTGGGATGCTGCATTCAGTGGTTTGTTGGGCTTTATGTTGTCCGATCAGATGATGGTTGGTCTTGCCTACGATAGGGAGATTACGGAACTTGGTGCTGCTACCTTTAATGATGGTTCCTTCGAAATCATTCTACGCTACGATTTCTTCAGAAACATTGGTAGAATGAAATCTCCGCGATTCTTTTAAAAAGAAATTCCGTACTTCCAGGATTCGATTGTCGGCCAAAGGTCCTATTTTTGCCTCATGAAAGAGGAACAGGTAATTTTGGTCAATGAAAAGGATGAACCCATTGGTTTGATGCCAAAAATGGAAGCCCATGAAAAAGCGTTGCTACACCGGGCTTTTTCCGTTTTTGTGATGAACGAAAAAGGGGAGACCATGCTGCAGCAACGGGCCAGCGATAAGTACCATTCTCCCTTCTTGTGGACCAATACCTGTTGTAGCCATCAACGGGATGGGGAAAGCAACATTCAGGCAGGAAAGCGTAGGCTCATGGAAGAAATGGGCTTTTCCACAGATTTGAAAGAACTGTTTTCCTTTATCTACAAGGCACCTTTCGACAATGGGCTTACCGAACATGAGTTCGACCATGTCATGATCGGGTTCTATCAAGGAGAACCGAATATCAATCCGGAAGAAGTTGCCGCTTGGAAATGGATGCTTCCTGAGGACATTAAATCCGACATTGCTGAACACCCGGATAACTATACAGCTTGGTTCAAGATTATCTTTGAACGATTTTACAACCATATTACTGCTAACACACCATCAAAATGAGAGTTAAAGCAAGTCGTAAGGCCAGTTTTAATGCGGCACATAGACTACATCGGACCGATTGGAGCGATGAAAAAAACCAAGAGATTTTCGGTAAATGCAACAATCCGAGATACCATGGCCATAACTATGATTTGATTGTTAGTGTAACAGGTGAAATTGATCAGGAGACAGGTTTTGTGATGGACCTTAAAATTCTCAAGGAATTGATTCAGGAACATGTGGAAGAGGCCTTGGATCACAAAAATTTAAACTTGGATGTCCCGGAATTTAAAAATTTGAACCCAACAGCTGAAAATATAGCCGTTGTGATTTGGAATAAACTTCGGCCGCATATCGATGCCAAGAAAGAGTTGGAAGTTGTACTCTACGAAACACCTCGTAACTTTGTAACCTATTCAGGATAATGGAATTTTACCCTTTAAAATTTACGCCCATACTCAAAGAAAGGCTTTGGGGTGGAACCAAGTTAAAGGAAGTACTTGGAAAACAAATAACCAGTGAAATTACAGGTGAAAGTTGGGAGCTTTCCGGTGTGGACGGTGATATTTCCATAGTCTCCAATGGATCTTTGAAAGGGAAATCGTTGAACAGCCTGCTGAATGAAAATGCAAAGGCCGTTTTAGGAAACCAGGTGGTTGATCGTTTTGGCGAAGAATTTCCCATACTCATCAAGTTTATCGACGCCAAGCAAGATCTCTCCATCCAACTGCACCCGAACGATGAATTGGCCAAAGAGCGTCATAATTCCTTTGGAAAAACCGAAATGTGGTACATCATGGATGCTGATCCCGGCTCACAACTCATTGTGGGTTTCAACAAGGATGTGGAAAAAGAGGAATACATCAAAAGTTTGGAAGAAGGCACCCTGCTCGATTTATTGAATTATGAGGAAGTAGGGGAAGGAGATACTTTTTTTATCAATACAGGAAAAATACATGCCATTGGGGCCGGCGTTCTTTTGGCTGAAATCCAGCAAACCTCGGATATTACATACCGCGTTTACGATTTTGACCGTAAGGATAAGGACGGAAACCTAAGGGAGCTGCATACCTGCTTGGCTGTGGATGCCATCGATTATGCCAAGAAGGATGATTTCAAGGTGGTGTATGACAAAAAAAAGGACACCGTCAATGAAATGGTGGATTGTCCCTATTTCAAAACCAATTTTTTGAACCTGGGCAAATCCTTCCATCAAGATATCTCGAAAAGGGATTCCTTTACCATTTATATGTGTGTGGACGGGGAAGCCGTGATTTCCAACGATTGGGGAAGTACACCGATCAAAAAAGGAGAGACTGTTTTACTGGCCGCAGCTAGTACCCACGTGAAAGTGGATACCCAAGCCGTAAAACTTTTAGAAGTGACCATTTAATAGTACCTTTAAAAAAAACACTGATATGCCAAGTATTCGCGATTTAAAAAAAGACATCAATTTTGTGCTCGGGGACATTATTGAAGCGGTGTATATCTGGGAAGCCGGTTCTGGAAACAAGGAATCAGAGGAAGGAACCGTGATTATTGACAAAGCCATTGATGTATTTGACGAACTTATGGACAAGGTACATCAAAAGGATGTTGAGGACCGTAAAGCCCACTTTAAGTCTATCCGAAACGAATTGGAAGTAAAGGCAACCGAGCTTGTTGAGCAACTCAACAGCATGGCCGGTTAATTAGTTGTTGGCCTCCAATAGGTCTTTCAAGGCCTTTCCATAGGTTGAAGCAGCCACTTCGGGGGACAAACCTTTGTAGATGGAATCCAGATATTTTGGATTCGCCTCGCTCACTTCGGTCACCATTAAATAAGGGGTGGCGTAGGAGTCACCATTGTTCAAGCCAAAATTAAGGGCGTACCGGTAACGGCTGACCAAGTTCCTGTCGGCCAATTGCTGCAGGGAATCCAAAACAATGGAGTCTTCCTGTGCTTCCGGTAATGAAGCCTGCTGGGCCAACGTGAGTTCCTTAATGTTGAATTTGGACATCATTTCGTAAAACTCTTCCATTTTGGCGTGCGATTTGGAACCGGAAATTTCCACATTGGTATCGAAGGTATTCCAAGCTGTGTTAATGGTAATGGTGCCCTGTTCACCAAAAAACGTGATTCGGTCATTAATATCGTTGTTGTCCTCTTTTTTAAGGTATAGGTAGTAAATGTCCGGATTGCCCACTTCCTCGGTAAAACTGAAATTGCCATCCCCCTTTATTTCCAAGGAATCCAAGATCACTAGGGTCGAATCTTGAAAATGTTGAAGGTACAGAGTCCCTTTTTTCAATCCTTTGATGTTTCCGGTCACCGTCATAGTATTCTTGCTATCCTTCCCACAAGAAATTACAACCAGACCCAAAAGCAATACGAACAAAATCCTTTTCATCATAAAATTTTAGCTCGGCAAATATCAATAATCTTCCGAAATAATTAAACTTTCGAGGCCACTTCCATCAACAAAGCACATAAATAAGCACCAGCCGTGCCCACTACGTAACCAAAAACCGCCAAAAGAATGCCCACGGAGGTTAAGGATGGATGAAATTCCGCAGCTACCACGGGAGCGGATGCGGCCCCACCCACATTGGCCTGACTGCCTACCGCCAAAAAGAAGAAGGGTGCTTTGATGATCTTGGCGACCAAGATCAACAGGCCAGCATGTATACTGATCCAAATAAGGCCAATGGCAATCAAACCCGGATTTTCCAATACTTTGGCCAAATCCATTTTCATACCGATGGTGGCCACCAAAATATAGATGAACACCCCACCAATCTTACTGGCCCCTGCTCCCTCATAATCCTTGGCCTTGGTGAAGGATAATCCAATGCCCACAAGGGTGGCAATGACCACCATCCATAAAAACTCGGAGCCCAAGGAGGACAATATTTTCTGGGGATTTCGAATGACCTCGAAATTGTCTTGAAGAAAATTGGCAAAATGATGACCTAAAAAATGGGCCAGACCAACACCCACAAAGGCGTAAAACAGCATCATAATAAAATCTTTCAAAGAGGTGACCCGTGCAATTTTCTCCGTGTAGGTGGAAACCTTTTTTTTGAGATCCTCGATGGAGGAAGTGTCCGCTTTAAGCCACTTATCAATTTTTTGGGTCTTGCCCACTCCCAATAGTATTACGGCCATCCAAAGGTTGGCCACTACAATGTCGATGAGTACCATACCCCCGTAACTTTCTTGGTTGTATTTGAAAACTTCGAGCATGGCCGCTTGGTTGGCACCACCTCCGATCCAACTGCCCGCAATGGTGGCAAGTCCACGCCAAACCGCATCGGGACCCACCCCGCCAACAGTTTCCGGGGAAAAGATGGAAACGATCAAAATGGCCAAGGGCCCACCGATAATGATACCAGCAGTTCCGGTCAAGAACATGATCAGGGCCTTGGAGCCCAAATTCAGGATGGCCTTGAGGTCGATGCTCAACGTCATTAAAATCAATGCTGCGGGCAATAAATACCTGCTGGCCACATAATACGTGTTGGAGGACGATTCATCAATAATACCAACACTGGCCAAGATGGCAGGTAGCAAATAACACATGAGAACCGTAGGTACTATATTGTAGAACTTGCCCCAAAACCCGGTTTTAATGGATGAGGTATAAAAAACAAAGCCCAAACAAAGGCAAAGGAGGCCGAAGATTACGGTGTCTTCAGTAAAGGGTAGTCGGTCCATTTTTTTTAAGCTAGAAGCTCAAATATAGGAAAATCAAAAGGGTAAGACCATCTCTGAGGTCATTTCCGTAATGGGAATAGTTTGGTATTTGTTATGATCGCTGATGCAGTATTTAGCAGGGACATTCAATTGTTCCATCCTTTTTTACCTCACAATCGCATTCTGTGGTGCAGGCATTTAAAACTATTGCTGATAAAAGAACCAATAAGACAAATACTTTTTTCATTGAAATGATTTGTGTTTTTTTAGTTAGAAAAGTTTTAAGGTTTCATGTCTAACAAGATAAATCAAATATTCAACCAATACGTCAATTTTAGGTTGATGGACCGATTTCGGGGCATAAAAGAATTTACAAAGTAATTGTCGTTGTACACCAAAAAGAGGTCTGACAATGGAGCAAATCGCCATTGCAGTCGCGAATTGAAGCCCAAATTGTCCAATTGGTTGCTGTATTGTACCAAGGTGGACCAGAAAACAGACTTATTGAAAGTGATATTGATTCTAGGGCTGATCAACCATAGATCTGCACTTTCATACGGTTCCGGTAACTTTATGCTGTTGTAATTCACCCCCATGGAAATAAATACGGTGGGCTGTAAACGAAGGCTCAAATCGCCTTCGAACACAAATCGGGTTCCGTTGTAAAAATCGCCATATCCCGGTTCCAAGGAATAGGAAAATACCCTTCGTCTATCACTTTGGAACGATACTTCGTAACTGGTATAATGATAGCCGACATCGCCGGGCAATTCAGTGCCTCCATCCGTGCCTGTAGGATCGAAGGGATCGGTGAGGAAAGTATACCTGTTAAATAAGCGGACAGCGATTTCTTCTTGCGACTTGAATTTAGCCTGCCATGAACTAAAGATGTTATAGTCCGTATTTTGATAATCCAAGGTAGGTCTCCAAATGGCATTTGGATTGAATCGAAACCCGTGGGAATTCAATTTGCCCCTTGTAGGCCAAAAATTGATTTCCACAAATGGTCTTGCCGCCACAATGTCCTGTCTGCGCACAAACCCCAAATCGGAACGAAAATCATTGCCTACAAAGTTGCTGTTCAATCCAAAATTGAGATAGCGTGAATTATACTGTAGGTTGAAACCTCCTGAAGCATTTCTGCTACCTATGTCGTGGGCAAAGGCCTGGTGGTAGTAAAATTTCCCAAACCATGTGTTGTTGGCGGAAGCTAGATTATAATCCAATCCGACCACACGGTTGTAACGATCGGTCTCTTCCAAAAAATCATATTCGTCAAAGGTTTGACGGTTCACAAATAAGAAACTGAGATTGGATCGAGCAAACATTTTCTTTTGAAATGCAAGTACCGTATTGTTGTTGCTCGCTATTTCGTTGGCTTCGTCCGCTTCCGTTTGTATGGCCAATAACCCCATACGCCAATCTTCGGTAAGTTTTCCACTGAGCCTAACCCCACCAATAATTCCATTTTGAATCGTCTCTCCATCCAAATTTTCAGCAATTCCTATCCTTCTGGAGAAAAAGGGGTTGGCATCCCGTTGGCTGCCAAAAGATCCAAAGAGGTCACTGTTATCAATAAAAAATTGTCTTCTTTCTGGTAACGAAATTTCGAATCGGCTCAGGTTTACCACCAAATTGTCCACTTCTACGTTTGAAAAATCGGGGTTGATGGTCACATCAAGGTTCATTCCGTTGCCAATGGATACTTTGGCGTCACCGCCAAAATTAATTTTACTTTCGCTGGCATCGGTCTCAAAATCCTTGCTGATAAGTCCTGTTGTATAAGGGATTAGGGCCAAGGGCGTCCTTGATTTTCCCAAAGGCTTTTCAAAGACCATATCGCCCATAAAGGCCAAGCTGTAGATCAATTGGTTTTGAGGTATTTTGATCCAGGTACTGGTCTCGTTGGTCTGCATATCGAACCGGTAACTGTTGAACCGCCACTTGGTCTCCCCCTGTTTAAATTTAAAGGAGGTAAGTGGAATGGCAATTTCACATACATAATAACCATCATATAACTTGGTTTCCCCTTGCCATTTTACGTCCCAGGAGGTAGTGAAATTATCCCGACCAGAACCTCCGTTGGAAATCAAGGCTTCCCTGCGAACACCATACGGGTTCATCCCGAAAAGGAAGGCATTGGTACCATCATTGAAGGTATCGAACAGTAAGCTGATGTTGTCGTTGCCACCAGCCCTGTAATCCCTTTGCAAGGAGGGAATCACATAGTCGTCCCCTTCCGTGTTCAGTTTGATCGCAATATATAAGGTGGTATTGTTGTACAGCATTCGAATATCGGTCTGCTGTGCGGCCAAGGTGGTATCCGATGGAAAATACTGATGAAAAGCACCGGCGCTTTCCGCCATCTCCCAAATGGGTTCGTCGAGAATACCATCAATTTTTAGTATGTCGTTGGTATAACGTACCGTGAAGGTTTTTTGGTCTTCTTGCGCAAAGAGCGCAATAGGAAGTAGTAGTAGTAGAACAACTACATAACGGAAAAAAGGCATTGGTTCAGTTTAGTCGGTTTTTCAAAAGTACAAGATAGATAGTTAAAAAAATCCCAAAAAACAGCATGCATTTGTTCTTTGGTAAAATGAAATGGAAAATTTGTAGCTTGAACACCTTTTTGGAAACCCTTTACAAGCAAAAACTATGAATCATCCTTTAAAAAAAATCCTGATACTTTTTCTTTTGGTGCCCATGCTCAACTTTGGCAATACCGTTTGGAGCAAAAGAGGACACCGTGTAACGGGACAAATTGCACAAAATCATTTGAACGGCAAGGCAAAAAGAGCATTGAATGATTTATTGGATGGCCATAGCCTGGCTTTTGTATCTACTTATGCCGATGATATTAAGGCAGACCGTGCTTTTTCCAAGTATTCCGCCTGGCATTATGTGAACTACCCGTTGGGTATGCGTTATGAAGATTCTGAGAAAAGCAAATATGGCGATATTATTATGGCAATCGAGGAATGTAAGGCGGTAGTGAAAGACGAAAATAGAAGCAGGAAAGATAGGGTGTTCCACTTAAAAATGCTGATCCATCTTATAGGAGATCTGCACCAGCCCATGCATGCCAGTAGGGCAGAGGATAAAGGCGGCAACGATATTCAAGTACAATGGTTTGGCCAAGGGAGTAACCTGCACCGTGTTTGGGACAGGGATTTAATAGAATCCTATGGCATGACCTATACAGAGTTGGCTTCCGAATTGGACAGGGTTTCAAAAAAGGAGCGCAAGCAAATTCAAGCAGGCACCATTTACGACTGGGTGGACGAATCGCACAAAATTTGCGGCGAATTGTATGATTCGGTCAAAGTAGGTGAAAAATTGGGTTACCGATACACCTATGACTACAACGACCTCTTGTTCCAACAACTCCAAAAAGGTGGATTGCGTTTGGCCAAGGTGCTAAACGATCTTTTTGATTGATATTCCCCTATTGCAAAACCGTTTTCAATTGGTTGCGGTACTCTGAAGGATTTTGTCCGGTAAATGCTTTGAAGGACTTGTTGAAGTGGGAAAAATTGTTGAATCCACTATCGTAGCAAACCTGTGTTATACTGATGGGCTGTTCGGCCAATAATTTGGAAGCATGCACCAATCGGTATTCATTTACAAATTGCGTAAACGTTTTATTGGTGATTTTTTTAAAGTACCTACAAAAGGAAGGTACCGTCATGCTGACCATATCGGAAATTTGCTCCAAACTGATGTCTTCCTTAAAATGGGCCTTTACGTGGTTGAACACTATATTGATCCTATCGTTGTCCTTCACCTCCGTTTCCAGGGAAAATCCTTCCGCATTCAATACGTGCATCTCATCCGAGGTGGCCAGTTGGTTCAATATATTAAGAATGGACAATAAGCGTTGAAAATCGGTCTGATATTCCAATATCTCCATTTTTTCGCCCACCTTCATCTTGGTCTTGCCATAAAACGCAATACCTCCTTTGGCCACTTCAAACAGTTTTTGGATGTTCTTCATTTCTGGGATGTTGAAAAAATCACTGCCCAAAAAATCCGCTTTCATCTGTATCAGGGTCTCACTTTTGTTTCCGGTGAGTTTATCGGTAAACCCGCAATGGGGCAAATTGGAACCAATCAGTATTAAGTCTCCGTTCCTATAATAGGACACATGGCTGCCTATCTGTCTTTTACCGGACCCACCGTTCACGTACACCAACTCCAATTCGGGGTGGTAATGCCAACCATTGTTTTTGTTCTCATTGTTTTCATTGAATTTCTGAAAAGTGAATGAGTGCCCAAAACTAGGTGCAATTGCTTCAAATGCCGGTTTTTGAATCATTTGTGCCATTTTTTGTTTTGTACTGTAAAGTTAGGGTGGTTCAAGGAGTGGTTATATCTACAAAATTACCACAAATATATGGTATTTTACCATTTAAGAGTTTTTAACACCTCGAAATGGTTAAAATTGCACATAAACTGGAAAATCGAGTGGTGTTCCTGTCCCTCATTGCACCATACATTTGTATCGTAATCTTAAAAAAAGCTTGAGTTATGAAATCAGTAAAGAATTTAACAGTAGCAGCGGCCCTTTTGGTAAGTGCAATCGGGTTGGCGAACACAGATGCAGCCGATTTTGGTAAAAAAGGTGCTGCCAAATACGAAGTGGAAAAGAACCTTGTTAAGGTAAACCTTGACCCCGTATTTGTGAAAAAAGGTCAGAAAGTAATGATGAACCTTTTGAACGTTTCCCAAGGGAAAGTGCTTCTTAAAGTATATGATGAACAAAAAAGATTGGTATTCGACGAGGCCATCGATGGTGAAGTGGTTGTTGAAAAAGCATTCAACTTTGAGAAGGCCTATGAAGGTAAATATACCATAGTTGTAGTGGACAAATTTGGTACCTACAAAGAAACTATGGAGGTAAGATAGTTTGTTTAGTTAATTTTTATGTGCATTGGGGGTCGAGAGGCCCCCTTTTTTTATGCGTATTTCTTTAGTTTCTCCCTTTTGCCTAGAGGAATGGCTTCATTTTCCACGGCCCATTGAAGGTGAACTTTGTCTTTGTCCCTGGCAACGATCAATCTGTACAGTTGTTGTACCGTCAGTGGTGTTTTGGCAGTTTCCACTAATTGCAGTTCATCACCCTTGGTCACCTGTCCCTTTTCCAAAACACGAACATAAGTGCCAGGATGGCCATGCTCGATAAATTCCTTTAAAATGCCTTGGTTGCCAAAACGGATGCCCAATTTATAACAGGGTTCCCTGGGCTGGGTAACCTGAACCAAGGCTGTACCAATTTTGTAGATGTTGCCCACCCTTAACGAGGTTTCATCCAAACCTTCCACAGTGAGGTTTTCCCCAAACATGCCCCAATCCCAGTCCAAATCCGGATATTTTTCCTTCCAATATGCATAGTGGTCGGCCGAGAACAGATAGCACGCCTTAAATTCACCACCATGTACTTTTAGGTCGGCAATTGTGTCCTTGGTCACTTGTTGCGAGTCAAGAAAAAGTGGTTCGTTTACAGGATATTTGTATATGCCGGTCGTGGTCTCTTCTCCATTCCAAGAGATGGTTGTAGACTGGCCGAGATTGGTGGAGATAACTTTCATAGTACCAAAAATAAAAAAACCACCGCGGTAGGCGGTGGTTCCCATTTTGTTTTTTTAGGATTAATCCTCTTTTTCCAAGCGCTTGGTCATTGTAAAACCAACCAAAAGCCCAACACCTGCCAACAAGAAGATGGTACCTGGATAAGCTACTTCCTCTTCTACTCCAAAGCTGTACACCAATATGGACGCTACAAAGATGGCCGTTCCGATACCGATGAGCAACAAGGCAATGTTCAAAATGACAACTTTCCAGAAAGGAGCGGCGGCATCCCGCTTTCCGCGGACAAAGATGCTGGCATCGGCCCCTTTTTCGATCAAGGCCAAGCGTTCTTTGTTTCGTGTTGAAAAATAGAGGTAGGCAATCGCGAAGATGACCCCAAAAATTACTGGTAAAATGATTACTTCAGATCCCATGACAATTCGTTTTAATGATTATTCAATTAATTTGTTCATAGCCTATGACGATGGTTTATTGCACCAGGTTACATAATTTTATAAAAAATGGATTTTCGGTAACCTCCGGGGAACATTTGGCGTCCAATGTGCAATGCTGACCAACAAGGAACAAGAACTGATTTCGGAAATACGTCGAGGGAATACCCGGGCCTATTCCGTTTTTGTGGACCAATATAAAGATTTGGTCTTCACCTTGGCCTTGCGGTTATTGGGAAATAGGGACGAAGCGGAGGAGGCAGCTCAGGATACGTTCATTAAAATATTCAATGCACTGGAAACCTTTAAAGGAGATTCCAAGGTGTCCACTTGGGTGTATCGCATCGCATACAATACCTGCCTAGATCGCATCAAAAAATATAAAAAAGAGCGTTTGCATGTAGATGTGGATTACATTAAGGAGGTTGCTTTTTCCGAACTGGACGACGCATTGGACAAAATGATGCAAGCCGAGCGCACGGCATTGATCAATGCCTGTTTGGCCAAACTACCGGCAGAGGATGCCGCAGTGATCACCCTCTTCTATTTTGAAGAGAAAAACTTGGTGGAAATGGAGAAGACCTTGGGACTTTCCGTGAATACCATCAAAGTAAGACTGTTTCGGGCCCGAAAAAAGCTGGCCGCGACCATGGAACAAAGTATGGAACGAGAAATGCTTGATAACAATGGATAAGCAAGAAGATAAAAAATGGGAAGAATTTTTGGACAGGATCATGGGCGAAGCTCCCTTGGAATCCCCATCCAAAGACTTTACTGCAAACATTTTGCAAAAAATTGAGACTGAATCCGCCAAAGCGGTATACCAGTACAAACCTTTGTTGTCCAAACCGGTTTTAGTGGGGGTCTTCATTGCATTTGCCGCATTGATGGCTTTTGTGGTGCTCAAATTCGGTGGGCAATCTACCGAGGGCTGGTTCGATCAGCTGCAATGGGAGCCCAATTTCCAACCCATTTGGAGTTGGATGGAACAGTACACCTCTTCCAACGTGCTTTTGTATGCCGTACTTTTGTTCGGAGTCCTATTTTTTGTGCAGCTGCCTTGGCTCAAAAAACAGTTGGAACAGGATCTTATATTAAAGTAGTGTGTATGAGTAGGCCCAATACATCAGCCCAAACTGCAAGGGAATTCGCAGGATCAAAACCCATTTGGGCAATCCCATGGCCGCTTTTTTGTCGGTCAACATATAAAAATGCACGGACAAGAACGCAGCCAGCATCAAAATAATGCCAAATATGGCCAAGGTTCTTGTAGCTTCAAAGCATAACGCAAAACCCAAAACTATTTCAACGATTCCGCTGAGGTACACCAAGGTTTTCGGAAATGGTAGATAATTGGGCATGATGCGTTCATACATCCTAGGTTTGATGAAATGCATAAACCCCGCCAATACATAAATTCCAGCCATCAAGTACAAATGCCAAGGCGCCATAGATCAATCTTTAAAGCTCCAAAAGGGAATAACGGCCGAAGTTACAGTTACAATAGTGTCTTTTTCCCGTCGCTTGCGTCGTAATCGCAGCACGTGTTTGCCTTCTTCCAATTTCGAAATGTTCAAGTTGGTTTCGAATCCCAATAACTTCTTGGGTCCTGTGGTCAAAATAAAATTTTCATCCATTGGTAACGAATCAATTTTGAAGGAATAGATTTCATTGAATGTTCTTAGATAAACGCGGCGAATACTATCCTTCTGCCGAGCACTGGTAATTTCATCGCCCCAATTGGTGTTTATTTTAATGCTGGAGGTGAGGCCCCTACGATCGGTTTTGGGTCGAAGGGAATCGTTGTAAAGGAAAATACGCTCCTCAATATTTTCAGAAAACGGAATGAAAATGTTCAAATACGATTTGGTGATCACTTTGGAGGGGATGACCACCTCCCCTGGAAAATCGCTGTCCTTCGTAAGCATGTCCAAATAATTTTCCCTATTGGCAAAGATGCTTGAGGACTTCAATTCCTTTTCCAAATAGTTGGAATTGCGGTATTCAAAACTGGTAATGACCAAAATGGCCAGGTAGATGGGAGCGAGCAACAGGATCAACCGCTTTCCAAAGCGGTTGTCCAAAAAATTGTAGACCAGAGGTCGGTACAAAAAGGAAAGGGTTAAAAAACTGAACACCCAATATATCGGAAAATAGAACTTGGCCACCCATTTGTTCCTTTTTAAAAGCCCTTGGGTTATAAAGTCGATAAACGTTAAAAACATGCCTATGACAATGAACACAATAAGCAATGCCCCCAGAATACTGCCCAAACGTTCCGGTAACCAATCCCCTTCAATGATAAAACTGGCCACCAAAACAATGGACAGGATAATCATGGTCATGGCCAGCACATAAAAAATCAACAAAAAGGAGATGGCAAACAACACACTACAATAATTCTCCAGATTGGCAATGTAGCGGTCAAAGGAAACGATGCGTTTTTTGAGGTAATTGGTAAAACGTGGGGCGTAGCGTAGCTTGTCAAATTCGATATCCCCGGAGACATACCGAAGCCCCAACGAACCAATCCACAACCCCCTTAAAATAACGTGGAGCAGCAAATTGAACAACAAGATCGAAGAAGCAATATGCAGAATAAAATACGCTACAAAACGATAGATCTGCTGTTCGTTCTCCGCGTTCACCATTTCTATTCGAAGCGGCTCGTAGGCGGTAAAGAGCCCGAAAATCGCAAAACCCGAGATGATGAGCTCCAACTCCCAGCTTTGCTGCTGTAGGGAATCCAACAGTTTTTTAAACGATGGACTTTTGTAATCGTTGTTTTCCAAGGTTGGTTTGATTGATACAACAATATAGGCATTAAAATGAAAAACCGCTCACTGAGAGCGGTTTAGTATGGTTTACTATGGATGGAATCCACCTATTTGATCATCTCATAGCTGCGGGCAATGAACTTGGTGAGTTCCTCGCCCTTGAGCAAGCCTTTGGACAATCGCGCCAAATCGAGGGATTGGTTTATCAATCGTTCCCGTTTTTTCGCAGTCTTGGTGTTCAATATTTCACTGACCAGTTCGTGGTTGGTATTCACGATCAGGTTGTACATATCAGGCATATTGCCCATACCGAACATGCCACCACCGCCAGTGCGTTGCATATCCTTCATACGGCGCATAAATTCTGGCTCCGTGATGATGAACGGAGAAGCTGAACTGTCCATGGCCTCCATTTGAATGGTGTAGCCCTTTTCTTTGACGACTTCCTCGATTTCGGATTTCAATTTGTCCTTTTCCTCGTCCGAAAGTTTGGAAATGGCGGTATCCTCCTTTTTGATGAGGTTATCGATGTGATCGGCATCAACCCGGGCAAAGGAAATTTTCTCCTTGGTGGTTTCCAATTTTTGCAACAAGTGGGGTACAATTGGGGAATCCAATAGCAGTACCTCATAACCTTTGGCCTTGGCCGCTTCAATGTAGCTGTGTTGCGCTTCTTCGTCCGAAGCGTACAGGATCACCAATTTGTCATCCTTATCCGTCTGGTTATCCTTTATTTTGGCTTCCAATTCCTCAAAGGTGTAGAAGTTGCCATCCACGGTGGGGTAGAGTGCAAATTTGTCCGCTTTTTCGAAGAATTTTTCCTCGGTAAGCATTCCGTACTCGATCACCACCTTGATGTCGTTCCACTTCTGTTCAAAATCCTCCCGGTTGTTTTTGAAAAGGGAACTCAACTTATCGGCGACTTTTCGGGTAATGTAGGACGATATCTTTTTCACGGCACCATCGGCCTGTAGGTACGAACGCGAAACGTTCAATGGAATATCCGGCGAATCGATGACCCCGCGTAGCATGGTCAAGAACTCGGGCACGATACCTTCCACATTATCGGTTACGAATACCTGGTTTTGGTACAATTGGATTTTGTCCTTTTGAATGTTGAGGTCGTTGGTCAATTTAGGGAAATACAGGATTCCCGTTAAATTGAAAGGGTAGTCCACATTAAGGTGGATGTGGAACAACGGTTCCTCAAACTGCATAGGGTACAATTCCCTGTAGAACTTCTTGTAGTCTTCGTCTGTAAGATCGGCGGGTTGTTTGGTCCAAGCTGGGTTTGGGTTATTGACAATATTGTCCACCTCTTTGGTCGGTGCCGGTTCATCTTCTTTGGCCCCTTCCGGTTTGGGCAATGTTTCGGTACGTGTGCCAAACTTGATTGGAATGGGCATGAACTTGTTGTACTTGATCAACAACTCACGGATTTTGGCCTCTTCCAAAAATTCCGTGGAGTCTTCTGCTACGTGAAGAATGATCTCGGTGCCCCTTTCGGTTTTATCTGCCGGTTCAATACTGAATTCTGGAGAACCGTCGCAGGTCCAGTGGACGGCCGGTTCCTCTTTAAAACTTTTGGTGATGATCTCCACTTTTTCCGCTACCATAAAGGCCGAATAGAAACCAAGACCAAAATGCCCGATGATTCCAGCATCCTTGCCGGCATCCTTGTATTTGTCCAAAAATTCCTCGGCACCGGAAAAAGCCACTTCATTGATGTACTTTTTCACCTCTTCTTCTGTCATACCGATTCCTTGGTCCAATATGTGGATGCGTTTGTTGTCCTTGTCCACCTTCACCTCGATGATCGGGTTGCCGTATTCCACTTTGGCCTCGCCAATGGACGTAAGGTGCTTAAGTTTTAAGGTTGCATCCGTTGCGTTGGAAATAAGCTCCCTCAAGAAAATTTCATGGTCGCTGTACAGAAACTTTTTGATCAAGGGAAAAATGTTCTCTACTGAAACATTGATTTTACCTGTTGCCATCGTTTTATCTATTTTCTTTTCTCCCTAGTGGACAAAAAAAGTACCAGAATGCTGAATCTGACAAACTGACATTTTAGGTGTCAAAAGGGGTCTGCAAAAATTTTAACAAAATTTTGTTTATCTTTTATTTGAAAAGATTAAACAAAAGAATTACTTTTGATACTGTTATAGGAAAAAATTGCTGTGAAAAAGTACTGCACTATAACAAGTTTGTTTATTTATTGGTTAGGTTGTGGAAAATGCACTTTCGCCTGAAGGTGCATTTTCTTTACCAAGTGGTCACAAACCTGTCCAGTCGCTTGTTCATCTTAAAAATTTAAAAAATGGCTTCAGCTAAGAAAACGGTTATCACGGACGCAAAAATTGTGGAATTGTACATGGACCATGTGCTGGAAAATGGTGCGGTGCCTACTTCGATCTATAAATTTTGCAAGGAAAACAAATTGAAGGAGGAGGAGTTTTATGCCCATTTTGGATCGTTTGATACTATTCAACAATCCATTTGGAGTCGCTTTTTTGAAAGCACCCTTACGTTGTTGAAAAAGAACGAGCAATACGAATCCATGACCAATGAAGAGCGGATGCTTACCTATTTCTTTACGTTTTTTGAAAACCTGACCTTGAACCGTTCCTACGTGCTCTTTGCCCTTAAGGAACACAAAAACAGTTTTGAGGGGTTGGCCCAATTGAAGGGATTACGAAAAGACTTTAAGGATTTTACCACCAAGCTGATCCGGGAAAGAAACGAGGAGAAGAACCTCAAAATTTTGAAATACAACGAACCCTTGTTTTCCGAAGGTGCATGGCTGCAATTGCTGTTCTTGCTAAAATTTTGGATGGAAGACGGATCGCCCGGGTTTGAAAAGACCGATATCGCCATAGAAAAATCAGTGACCACCATATTTCAGATTTTTGAAAACACTTCTTTGGAAAAAATCATCGATTTTGGAAAATTCCTGTATAAGGAAAAGTTTGTATAGTCGCCTATGAAAACCTTGGACAAGATACCTACCGGCAAAATTGAACGTGCCGGTAAATTGGTGAAGACCGGTGTAAAGATCGGGGGCAACTATGTAAAATATTATGGTAAGAAATGGGTGGATCCGGAAAAGGCCAAGCAGGATCTGGACCAAGATAACGCCGAAGACATTTACGATGGTTTAAAGAGCCTTAAAGGTAGCGCCCTTAAAGTGGCCCAAATGCTCAGCATGGAGAAAAACCTGCTGCCACGGGCTTATGTAGATAAATTTTCGCTTTCACAATTTTCTGTACCGCCACTATCAGCACCATTGGTTCGGAAAACCTTCAAGAACTATTTGGGAAAATACCCCGAGGATATTTTTGACACCTTTGAAAAGGATTCCATCAATGCTGCAAGTATCGGCCAAGTGCACAAAGCGACCAAAGATGGGAGGCAACTGGCCGTAAAAATCCAGTACCCAGGTGTGGCCCAAAGCATCAGCAGTGATCTCGCCTTGGTGAAACCGGTTGCCATCCGCATGTTCAACTTAAAGGGAAAGGATTCTGAAAAATATTTTAAGGAAGTGGAGCACAAATTGATCGAGGAGACCGATTATGTTTTGGAGCTTCAGCAAAGTAGTGAAATAACCAAAGCCTGCGCGGCCATACCCCACATGGAATTTCCCAACTATTATCCAGAACTCTCCAGTGAACGGATTTTGACCATGGATTGGATGGTGGGCACCCATTTGGGCGAATTCACCAAAACCGATTTTGATTCCGAATTGGGCAATCGTTTGGGCCAAGCACTATGGGATTTTTACATGTTCCAGATTCACGAGTTGCGCAAAGTGCACGCCGACCCACATCCAGGTAACTTTTTGGTGAGTCCCGAAGGCAAATTGATTGCCATCGATTTTGGATGCATTAAAACCATACCCAATGAGTTCTATGTGCCCTATTTTGAATTGGCCAAATCGGAGAACATCAACAACGATGCGGTTTTTATGCAGAAACTGTACGAGCTCGAAATATTGACCTCGACCGATACCCCCGAAGAGCTAACCTTTTTCAAGGCTCTCTTCAAGGAAATGCTCAGCATCTTCACTTCACCTTTCCATAAAGAGGAATTTGATTTTGGCGATGATGGATTCTGGTCCAAAATTGCCGAATTGAGCGAACGCTATTCCAAGGACGAACAAATCCGAAAAATGAACGGGAACCGGGGTTCGAAGCACTTTTTGTACATCAACCGCACCTTTTTTGGACTCTACAATTTGTTACACGACTTGAAAGCCAAAGTTCGGGTTAATGCCTTTGCAGTGCAGACTGTTTAGTTGAACAGGTATAAAAGCATCCCGAACCGATAGGGTAAGGGATGCTTCCAAAAGGATAACGAATTGGTTTTAATGTGACCCAGATGTGTTGTCGCTCATCGTTTCCTCTTTTTGCTTCACATATTTTTCCAACCACTGATCTTGTTCCCAGAGCAAATGTAAAATACTTTCCTTGGCACGATATCCGTGACTTTCCTTGGGCAGCATCACCAAACGTACCGTGGCGCCGAGTCCTTTTAGGGCATTGAAATAGCGTTCACTTTGCATGGGATACGTGCCGGAATTGTTGTCGGCCTCACCGTGGATCAACAACAATGGGGTCTTCATCTTATCGGCGTGCATAAAAGGGGACATGGTGTAATACACTTCTGGTGCTTCCCAATAGTTTCGCTCCTCACTTTGGAAACCAAAAGGGGTCAAGGTTCTGTTGTAGGCACCGCTGCGGGCTATCCCGGCAGCAAACAAATCGGAGTGGGATAGGAGGTTGGCCACCATAAAGGCACCATAACTGTGGCCGCCTACTGCTACTCGTTCGCGGTCGATGTACCCCAATGCATCCACAGCATCTATGGCCGCTTTGGCATTGGCCACCAATTGGCTCCTAAAGGTGTCGTTGGGTTGCTCATCCCCTTCACCGATAATGGGAAAAGAGGCATCATCGAGCACCACATAGCCCTTGGTGACCCAATAAATGGGGGAACCCCAATACGGATAGGTAAATTCATTCGGGTTCTGGGTGTTTTGTGATGCACTGTTCTTGTCTTTAAATTCCCTTGGATAGGCCCAAAGGATCATGGGCATTTTTTCTTTTTGCTCCATATCATAACCCACAGGCAAATACAGGGTTCCGGTGAGTTCCAGGCCATCATCCCGTTTATAGGTGATTACCTCCTTGTGCACATTTTGAATGCTCTTGTACGGATTTTCAAAATGGGTCAACTGCATTGGTCCCTTCCTTTTAATAATGCTTTTATAATAGTAGTTGGGATATTCACTTGGCGATTCCACGCGCACCAACAACTGATCTTTTGCCGGGTCATACTCGATGAGGCGTTCCAATTTGCCTTCCAAGTGGGAAGTGTACAAACGGGTTTTCGCTTGTGTTTTCAGATTCATTTTTTCCACAAAGGGGAATTGTCCTTCCTTGGTGTAGCCTTCACCGATCAAATAGGCGTCGTTTTTGTTGTCGAGGGCCAATACCCAACTGCCATATTTGTTTCTTTTGGTGATGAAGTTTCCAGGATCGCTATACACATCCTGATAATTTCTATCGGAAATAATTTGAGGAGCCTTGTTTGCGTTGGAAGGATTGAACACGTAGGTTTTGGTATTTCGGTCGTTCCACCAATAGTCATGCGCAATGGCCATTTCATCATTTCCCCATTGGATGTACTGGAACCTATTTTTTGTTTTTATCAAGGATTTGCCTTGACCATCAAATGGGGCATCCAGTTGAAAAATCTCGTCACGGTAAGGTACTTCGTTTTCGGGATCACCACCATCCAAGGCCATGGCATACACCAAAGAGGCGGGTTTATCGCTGCGCCAGCTTAAACTGCGCATTCCCGTGCGGGTTGCCATAAAACCTTTGGGCAAGTCCTCAATCAAGGGAACTTCCAACACGGTTTTTACCATTTGACCGCTTTTATCATAAATAGTGGTTGTAGTAGGGAACCTGTAATAGGGCACTAAATATGAAAAAGGTTTGTTGAGCGATTCCACCATCACATAATTGCCATCCGGCGAAAAACTGATACTGGTGAACATATCGGTATCCATCCATTTGGAAATGGTGCCGTCCAATCCGACCTTGTACAGTTCGGAACGGGCCAATTGTTCAAAATTGAACTCATCATTGGGGTTTTTCAATAGGTCTTGATAGGTGCGGTTCTGCGCTTTTTTGCCATCGTTGGCAGAAATGGTGGGTCCGGCAGGAACGGTTTCAGAGACATCGATCAACGGCTTTCGATTTTCGGGCAACATCTTTACCAATAGGTTATTGCCATCCTTGAACCAATTGATAACATCCCGCATATTGGCGTTAACCGAAGCTTTGGTCAAGGTGGTGGTCTTCGCGGTTTCCAAATCCAGAACCATGACCTCCACGCCATCAGCAGTGGTGTTGGTGAAAGCCATTTTGGTTTGGTCGGGCGACCAGCTAAAATTGGCCAATCTTGGATTTTCGGGAAGACCTGCTACTTGGATGCCGTCTTTATCGTCCGCGTTTTTTCCACTGCCAATCTGTTTTACCAGAACATTGTTATAATAGTTGGTACGGCTGCCTATGTTGGTCTTGGGATTGATGCGCAACCCCGCCAACCGCAGTTCGGACTCGGAAAGCTCGGCAATGGTCTTGTACGTATCGCGGTAGAGCAACAACATGTGCTGGCCATCGTCGGTGATCCACACACTGGGCGCCATGGGGGCATCCACGAGTTCCAATATCTCCGATGAAGGTTTTTGATAGGTCAATTTTTCCTGGGCATTCAGTCCCATAAAAAGGACCAAAGTAAACAGGGTTGTAAAGAATTTTTTCATGTTCATAGTTAGTATTTGATTAATGGTGTATTTCTGTCTTTTTAAAAGTACGATATTTTTAAAAGTATTATTTTGCCGGACTATTTATAAATGGCATGAATATTTGCTATTTTTCAAATTCTAACAAGCTTCTTATTTAAATAAATTTCACATGTATAATTCCAAGATTGCCGGATTGGGTTTTTATGTCCCCGAAAATGTGGTGACGAACGATGATTTGTCCAAAGTAATGGACACTAATGATGAATGGATTCAGGAGCGTACTGGAATTCAGGAACGACGCCATGTGGTGCATGGTGAGGATACCACCACCACCATGGGGGTAAAGGCGGCCCAAAAAGCCATTGAGCGGGCGGGTATCGATAAGGATGAAATCGATTTTATTGTTTTTGCCACCCTAAGTCCCGACTTTTATTTTCCAGGACCGGGGGTTTTGGTTCAGCGCGATTTGGGACTACGAACCGTGGGTGCCCTCGATATCCGAAACCAATGTTCTGGATTTGTATATGGCATTTCGGTAGCCGACCAATACATTAAAAGTGGTATGTACAAAAATGTTTTGGTGATCGGTTCCGAACTACATTCCCACGGATTGGATATGACCACCCGTGGTCGCGGTGTTTCTGTGATCTTCGGTGATGGGGCCGGGGCAGCGGTATTGACTCGCGAGGAAAATCCCGATAAAGGAATTTTATCCACCCACCTGCATTCCGAAGGGGAACATGCCGAGGAACTTTCGCTGATCGCACCAGGTATGGGTAAGCGTTGGGTAACCGACATCATTGCAGATAACGACCCTGAGGATACGTCCTATTATCCCCATATGAACGGGCAGTTTGTATTCAAAAATGCGGTGGTCCGTTTTAGTGAGGTGATTATGGAAGGATTGCAAAAGAACAACCTGGTGCCTCAGGATATTGATATGCTGATACCACATCAAGCGAATTTGCGGATATCCCAGTTTATCCAGAAAAAATTTGGATTGGGTGATGATCAAGTGTTCAATAACATCATGAAATATGGGAACACCACGGCAGCCTCCATTCCTATTGCCTTGACCGAGGCATGGGAAGAAGGCAAGATCAAAGAAGGCGATTTAGTGGTATTGGCAGCCTTTGGTAGTGGTTTTACCTGGGGTAGCGTGATCATTCGTTGGTAATGGTTGATACTATATAAAACAAAACCCCGATCCATAGGATCGGGGTTTTTTATTGAGGCCCTGGAAAGACTAACCAACCAACACTCTGACTAGGGCCTTCAAACTGCTTTTATAAGATGCCGCCACCACCTTGCTTGGTGTTGTCGTCCCTGCGCTTACGGGATTTGGCCCTGTTCTTGCCACTTCCAAAACGATAGGAAAGACCTACGTATAAGTTGTTGCTCTCCCAATTGAAATGACCTTCCTGGGCATAAGGGTAATCCCCTTCAAAGGCAAAGCGCATGGTGTTGAATATGTCGTTATAGTTTAAGCTCAAGGTTCCTTTTCCTTCAGCAAAAGCATAGCGTGCACCCAGGTTCACAAAGTACATGGGCTTGGCATCAAATTGGATGCTCTTGTTTCTGCCACGATAAAACCCGAACGCTTGCAATGTCAATTTTTTGGTTACGGTGAAACTGTTGTTCATACGCATGTTCCATGCGGTGTTGTCCACTTCTACGTTCTGGGTCACGATATCATCCTCAGACGGGTTGGGGTCGGTGGTGTTCAAGGTTTCTGTAATACCGCGCTGGGTTTGGGTAAACATATCGAAACTACCATTGATGTTCCACCATTTGGCAGGTCTGTAGTTGGCGGATACTTCCACACCGTAGGCGGAGGTCTTGTCGAAGTTGTCAAAAGTTAGAATGGTCTTGTTCAAATCTAGACGGTCCACATAAAGGGCCCTATTGATCTCGTCCGCAATACTTCGGTAAAATACACCTGCCGTAACGCTGCCGTTTTTAAGACGTTTGGTATAGTTGGCCTCGTAGGAGCTGGTAAACTGGGGCACCAAATTTGGATTTCCAAAAGCGGAGATCAATGGCGTAGCAAATTCCCTGATTGGGTTTACCTGTCCAAGACCTGGTCGGTCCACACGGCGGCTATAACTTACTTGTATCTGATCTTTTTCATTGGGTTTGTAAGTAACAAAGGCAGAGGGATACAATTGCGTATAGTTGTCCGTAAAGGCCCTCACGGCATTGGTGTCGGCTGTTACTTCAACATCTTCTATGCGCACGCCCATTTGGTAGGACCATTTTTTGAAAGACTGTCCGAAAGTGGCATAGGCCGAATAAATATCCATGGCATACACAAACTTGGTGGATGGCGTGGCCACGAGTTGCCCGTTGGAGTTGAAGGTTTGACCCGTGGAGGAATAATCCACTAGGGTTTCAAAGTTTCTGGATTCCAATCCCAATTCCAATTTGGAAATGCTGTCCAAAGGGTTCACATAGTCCAAGTTGGCAATGGTCTGGGTACGCTCGGTATCCACAAAATCCATGTAATCGGGATAGGTGGAAGCTCCTGTAGATCTAAAATCGGCATCTTGGCCACTGTTGAATCGGTTATGGTCCACTTCCAGTTCAATGTTGTGTCCCTCCTTGTTGAAATCCAATTTGTAGTCAAAATTGTACTGTTCGCTGGTATTGTCCGAAATATCCAGGAACAATTGGGTCACATTACGTGATGGGTCGTTGTTGTAGACCACAGCCGTTTTGCCATCACCTCTACCATCATAGATGTTCTGGTTGGTAAAGAACGAAATGGTATTCTTATCGTTCAAATAAAAATCCAGACCCAATTTGTACAAATGGGATTTGTTGTTGTTGAAGAAATCAAAGTTCTGGCGTGAGTTTTCATCGATACGTAAAATGGTTCCATCGTTGATCCATTTCCCGATGTTGTTGCCATAGTTGCCATAAAAATTGAACTTGCCGTTGCGGTAGTTCATATCGATAGAACTGTTGAACTTGGCCTCGATACCTTTGGTAAGACCCAAGTTCACGTTTCCGTTGAAACCGATGTTAGCGTTTTTGTGCAACACAATATTGATGATACCGCTCATACCTTCAGGATTGTACTTGGCCGAAGGGTTGGTGATCAGTTCGATGGATTTGATGGATGTGGAAGGGATTTGCTTTAACAGCTGGGCAACGGGAACGTTGGACAATTTGCCATCTACCATGACCCTAACGTTGGAATTCCCCCTTAAGGTAATATCCCCGGTTTGGGCATCCACATTTACCGATGGAATGTTGTTCATGATATCGGAAGCGGTAGCACCGGAAGTGGTCAGGTCCTTACCCACGTTGATAACCTTTCTGTCCACACGCTGCTCAATGGTGGTACGTTCGGCCACAACCTCAACCTCCGCTAGGTTTTGGGTCTCTTCCATCAAAGTGACCGTACCGATATTGATGTTCCTTTTGTTTTTATCAATGACCAATTTTTGGGAATAGGTTTTATACCCAATAAATTGTACCTCGAAGATGTAGGTCCCATCTTCCAGTTTTTTGATTTCAAATTTACCGTCTTCTGTGGTGATTCCCCCGGTAATGGTTTCACTACCGTCTTCCGATTTGATGACAATGGCCGCATAGGCAACTGGTTGGTGCATGGCATTGTCGATCACCGTTCCTTCAATGGAACCAAGGGCTGTATCAGAATTGTTGGCGTTGGAAAAATTGGGAAATAAACTGCATAGTAGGAATGCAAAAAGTAATGACACATGTTTCATGAGTTGTTCGTTTTTTGATTGATGATTGTCGATTGATTGATGATATACCTAAGACGCCACAAATCGGGGAATGTTACATCGAATTATTTTTTTTAACATTCTTTTACAGAAATTGGCACGGTGTAAGGGAAGCAACGCATTAAGGACCAACACATTGGTGTGTAAAAGAAGAAACCCCGGCACATGGGGCCGGGGTTGATACATTGATAAGCTATACTAAACACTAACCATTAACTATAAAAAAATACAGTCTTACCAATGAAAGTCATTTATCTAAAACATAGACGGAAAATTAATGTAATAGTTACAGTCTATGTGTAGGTTTAACATTAAATTTAACAAATGTCAAAAACTCTAGTTTTGGGGGCATCATTGAACCCGGGAAGATACAGTAACCTAGCTATACGCAGGTTGGTCGATCAAAACATTGAAACGACTGCTTTTGGGATACGCGGGGGAACTGTATCAGGAATACAAATTAAAGACAACTTTGTTGATTTTCAAAATATTGATACCATTACCTTGTATTTAAATCCATCCCACCAAAAAGAATATTATCAAAAAATACTGGATTTAAAACCGCGAAGGGTCATTTTTAACCCAGGTACCGAGAACCCAGAGTTCTACGAAATCCTTAGAAATGCTGGTGTTGAGGTGGAGGTGGCCTGTACCTTGGTTTTGTTGGCTACCGATCAATACTAGGTGCCGATTCTTTTTTTCGGATCAGCCAAAGCCCAAAGAATGTCAAGAGGCCGTTCAACGGTAAAAGTTCGTACCCCATCTGGTAACCACCCAAATAACTTTCTGGGATGTTGGCAACCAAAACGATGATCGTCACCGATAATACAGCAACTAACCAAACAAAATGATCCTTTATTCGGTGTTTGGTGAAAATGCCAAAGGCAAAAAGGCCCAATAAAGGCCCATACGTATAACCGGCAACGGTTAAAAGGCTATCGATCACGTTGCTGCTCAAAATATATTTAAAGGCAATGATGACCACGATCAACATCAAGCTCATTCCAATGTGGGTCTGTTTCCGTATTTTCTTTTGGTCTTTTTCGGCCTTTTTTTCCACATTCAAAAAATCCACACAGAAAGAGGTGGTCAGCGAAGTTAGGGCACTATCCGCGCTACTGTACGCAGCTGCAATGAGCCCTAGCATAAAGGTAATGGACAAAGCAAGTCCCAGACCCCCATTCAACGCCACTTCGGGAAATAGAAGATCCGTTTTTGGTGTGCCGTCCATCAATGGGATTCCGATTCCGTTGCGTTTAGCATAGATGAACAACAACGCGCCCAGTAACATAAATAGGAAGGTGACCCCGACGAGTACAAAACTGAACGAAACCATATTTTTTTGGGCATCCTTCAACGATTTACAGGTAAGGTTTTTTTGCATCATGTCCTGATCCAATCCCGTCATACATATGGTAACAAACATGCCACCCACAAACGATTTGATGAAAAAACTCCGGTCCAGTATACTGTCGGTGACCAAAAAATCATTGTAGTTTTTCAGTTCTTCGGAAGCCAAAAATTCACTAAAGCTCCAACCCAGTTCTTGGTTGATCAATACAATGGAAAGAATTACGGCCACTATCATGAACAGGGTCTGCAGGGTGTCGGTCCACACAATGGTTTTGATACCGCCTCTATTGGTGTAGATCCAAATCAACAATATGGAGATCACCACGGTAAATTCGAACCGCACGCCAAGATCATCAAAAACAAACTGTTGCAATACAATGGCGACCAAATACAATCGAAATGCGGCTCCCAACACCCGCGAAACAAAAAAGAAAAAAGCTCCGGTCTTGTGGCTTACCGAACCAAATCGCTCCAAAAGGTATTCGTAAATAGAGGTCAGGTTCAACCGATAATACAGTGGCAACAGCACAAAGGCCACCACAAAATAGCCGAACAAATAACCTATTACGACCTGCAAATAAGTGAACTGGCTATCCCCGACCCAACCCGGTACCGAAATAAAAGTGACCCCGGAAAGGGAAGCCCCCACCATGCCAAATGCGACCACATACCAAGGGGATTGCTTGCCCGCTTTAAAAAAATCTGCGTTCGAGTCATTTTTTCCGGTAAAGTAGGATATAAGGATGAGCACCAAGAAATAGGCGCCTATCAGCAATAGGATTTGTGATGCGGACATATAGGCAATTTGAAATGCAAAGTACGAAAGTAAATTGGTAACACTAAAATCGTAATTTTGTGGGAGAATCGAGACTATGGAATTTTCATCCAAATTATTGGAAAATGCAGTTTACGAAATGTCGCAGTTGCCGGGAATCGGAAAACGCACCGCTTTGCGCTTGGTATTGCACCTGCTCAAACAGCCAGAGGAACGCACAGAACATTTGACCAATGCCTTGATGAAACTGAAGTCCGAGGTCAATTTCTGTAAAAAATGCCATAATATTTCCGATACGGAGCTTTGTGAAATTTGTGCCAACCCCAAACGGGACGAAACTTTGGTCTGTGTGGTGGAGGATATCCGCGATGTAATGGCCATTGAGAACACGTCCCAATACAATGGACTTTACCATGTGTTGGGCGGTAAAATATCGCCCATGGAAGGCGTGGGTCCACAGGATTTGAACATTGTTTCCTTAATCAACAAAGTTCGTGAAGGAGGGGTAAAGGAACTTATTTTTGCCCTGAGTTCCACTATGGAAGGCGACACCACCAATTTTTATATTTACAGGCAATTGGAAGGATTGGAAGTGACCACATCCACCATTGCCCGAGGTATTTCGGTGGGTGATGAGCTGGAATACGCGGATGAGGTTACCTTGGGCAGGAGCATTTTAAACCGTGTGCCGTTCGAAAGCTCCATGAAGGCAAATTAAGACCATCAAAAAATAAACATAAATCAATAATAAGTGAATTTGTTTAGTATTTTTGCAAAATGTAAGTCCAAATCACTTTGATAAATACGAATATGTCAAAATTTGAATTGAAATTACCGCAAATGGGAGAAAGTGTCGCCGAGGCGACCTTGACCGCATGGTTGAAAGAAGTAGGCGATACCATTGAAATGGATGAGGCCGTCTTTGAAATTGCCACGGATAAGGTTGATTCCGAGGTGCCCAGTGAAGTGGAAGGTGTGTTGGTGGAAAAGCGGTTCAATGTGGACGATGTCATAAAAGTTGGTGAAGTTGTCGCTGTGATCCAAGTGGAAGGCGATGTGGCCGATACTTCGGGTGGCGATGAAGCCCCAGAAGCTGTTGAGGAAACTGTTGCGGAGCCAGTCCAGCAATTGGAAAAGCAGATGACCCAAGTGCAAGAGACCGTAGCTGTTGCCCCGGATTTTTCAAGTTCGGAGCGGTTCTATTCCCCATTAGTGAAAAATATTGCCAAGGAGGAGGGGGTTTCCATGGACGAATTGGAAGCTATAGTAGGAACAGGTAAAGAAGGCAGGGTCACCAAGAACGATATCATGGCCTATTTGGAAAGTCGTTCCAATGGCGGTGTTCAGGCGAAGGCTGCACCAGTGCAAGAGGCAGCAAAACCCACCCAGCCGGCAGCACCTGTACAAAAACAAGAAGCGGAAAAACCAAAACCGGCTCCTATGCAAGTGGGGGCGGGCAATGAAATCATTCCATTGACCCGTATGGGCAAACTCATCGCCCATCACATGATCGAAAGTGTTTCCACTTCGGCACACGTGCAGAGTTTTGTGGAAGTAGATGTGACCAACGTGGTGAACTGGCGGAACAAGGTAAAAAATGCCTTTGAGGCCCGGGAAGGTGAAAAATTGACCTTCACCCCAATCTTTATGGAAGCAGTAGCCATGGCGTTGAAAAAATACCCCATGATGAACATTTCATTGGATGGGGATAGGGTCATCAAAAAGAAGAACATCAATTTGGGTATGGCCGCTGCCTTACCGGATGGGAACCTGATTGTGCCCGTAATCAAAAATGCCGATCAATTGAATTTGGTGGGCATGGCAAAAACCGTCAACGATTTGGCCAATAGGGCGCGAAACAATCAGTTGAAACCGGATGAAATAAGGGAAGGCACCTATACCGTAACCAATGTGGGAACTTTTGGCAGTGTGTTCGGTACCCCGATCATTAACCAGCCCCAAGTGGGAATTTTGGCCCTGGGCGCCATTCGAAAAATGCCATCCGTAATCGAAACCGATAAAGGGGAGTTTATTGGCATCCGTAGCAAAATGTTTCTATCGCACAGTTATGATCACCGTGTGGTGAATGGCGCATTGGGAGGCATGTTCGTAAAAGCCGTGGCGGATTATTTGGAAGCCTGGGACGTAAACCGTGAAATTTAGGGAAAAACAGTCCTTAATCTTTTCACTATGCTTAAATTGGGGCTTCAATCCCTAATTTTTGAACTTAAAACCCCCACATGCAATTACAATTGACCAAACCCATCTGCTTTTTCGACCTGGAAACCACAGGTACCAATGTGGCCAAGGACCGGATTGTCGAAATTTCGATACTCAAGGTCTATCCAAACGGAAACAAGGAGAGTAGAACATGGCTGGTAAACCCAGAAATGCCTATTCCGCCAGAATCCGAGGCAATTCATGGCATTTCCAACGAAAAGGTGGCCAACGAACCCACTTTCAAACAACTGTCCAAGGAAATTTATAAAATGATACGCGACAGCGATTTGGCTGGATTCAACTCAGACCGCTTCGATATTCCGCTGTTGGTCGAGGAAATGCTAAGGGCCGAAATCGATTTTGATATGAAGAATATGGTTTCGGTGGACGTGCAGACCATTTTCCACAAAATGGAAAAGCGAACATTGGAGGCGGCCTACAAATTTTATTGCGACAAGAATCTGGAAGATGCCCACAGTGCCGAGGCAGATACCATGGCCACTTATGAGGTATTGTTGGCCCAATTGGAACGTTATCCCGAGCTGGAGAATAATGTCAAAAAGCTTTCCGAGTTCACTACACGCAAACAGTCATTGGATTTTGCAGGTTTCATTGCCTTGGATGAAAATGAACAGGCCATTTTTACCTTTGGCAAACATAAGGGAAGGGCCGTGGATGAAGTGTTGGAACAAGAGCCGGGCTATTTCGGTTGGATCTTGAATGCGGATTTTCCATTGTACACCAAAAAAGTGCTTACCCAAATCAAATTGAGCAAACTCAACAGCAAGTTGTAAAAAGAAAAATAACCCCCAATAGAAGTGTATGAAACTGATTTGTATAGGTCGGAACTATGTGGATCATATAGACGAGCTCAACAATGAACGGCCCGAGGAACCGGTGGTTTTCATTAAGCCGGATTCTGCAGTACTGCCCAAGGAACAGGATTTTTATATCCCGGAATTCAGTAATGATGTGCATTACGAAGTCGAAGTGCTGGTGAAGATCAAAAAGGTCGGTAAGCACATTGCTCCAGAATTTGCCCATAAATATTACGATGAAATCGGATTGGGCATCGATTTTACGGCCAGGGACCTGCAATCCAAGTTAAAGGCCAAAGGGCTCCCGTGGGAGAAGGCCAAAGGTTTTGACGGAGCAGCGGTCATCGGAAACTGGGTGTCCAAGGAAAAATTGGGCGATGTGGATAATTTGCATTTTTCCCTGATTAAAAATGGGGAAACCGTGCAGAAAGGAAATACGGCTTTGATGCTCTGGAAGATAGATGAGCTCATTGCCCACGTATCTACCTATTTCATGCTGAAGAAGGGCGACATCCTGTTCACGGGAACCCCTGCCGGTGTTGGTAAAGTAAGTCCAAATGACTACCTTGTCGGGACTTTGGAAGGAGAGAAGCTATTTGAAATTAATGTAAGATAATGATTTACAACCTCGATAAAATCAACGAAATGGCGGAAGGAGACGAAGATTTCATCGTCTCCGTAATTTCCGTTTTTTTGGAAGAAGTCCCCGAAGATCTGGAAGGATTGGAAAAGGCCATTGGAGCAAGGGATTATGAAAATGTATATAAACTGGCCCATAAGATAAAACCCAATGTGGATATTTTGGGAATGGAGCAAACTCGTGCCTGTGCCCTGGAAATTGAAACCATGGGCAAGAATGCAGCCAGTATGGCAGAAATAGAGCAAAAATTCCCGCTCTTGAAAAAAGATGTGCTACAAGTGGTATCAGAATTGAAAAAGGACTTCGATCTATAGCATGCAAGCTGAAATCATCACCATTGGGGATGAAATTCTCATTGGCCAAATTGTGGATTCCAATTCCGCATTTATTGCCAAAGAACTCAATAAAATAGGAGTTTCGGTGTATCAGATCACTTCCGTTCAGGATACCGCCGAGCATATTTATCAAGCATTGGAAGAGGCGGGCAACCGTTCCTCCGTGGTTATTGTAACGGGTGGCCTGGGCCCCACAAAGGATGATGTGACCAAACCCACACTTTGCAATTTCTTCAAAGATGAACTGGTCAGGGATGAAGCGGTCTTGGTACATATTGAAGAGCTTTTCAAAAAATACATCAACAGTCCTATTTCCGATTTGAACAGGCAGCAGGCCATGGTGCCCAAAAGGGCAACGGTTTTGCACAATGCGTACGGCACTGCACCAGGTCTACTGATGAAAAAAGGTGATGTTTCCTATTTTTTCTTGCCAGGGGTACCTTATGAAATGAAAAACCTTATCACCACCTCGGTGTTGCCCAATATCATCAAGACCTACGATCGACCACACATTGTTCATAGGACCATTTTGACCTATGGTATGGGTGAAAGTGCCATTGCTGAAAAAATCGAGGACTGGGAGAACAACTTGCAGGCTCCGATTAAATTGGCCTATTTGCCCAACTTGGGAAGGGTGAGACTTCGGCTATCGGCCAAAGGAAGCGAAAAGGAAGCTTTGCTATCGGCAATAGATGCTGAGGTGAAAAAATTGTACCCGATCATTGGTGATATTATTGTAGGGGAAGAGGAAGAAGGTCCCATTGAAGCCCAAATAGGAAAATTATTGGTAGAAAGGAAACTGACCTTGGCAACTGCTGAAAGTTTTACTGGTGGCCGCATTGCGGAACAGATTACGGCAGTTCCAGGAGCATCCAACTATTTTAAGGGAAGCGTGGTGTGCTACGCAACAGCCGTGAAGGTAAAGGTATTGGGCGTGCCACAAGAATTGATAGACGCCCATTCCGTTGTCAGTGAGGAAGTGGCCATGGCCATGGCCAAAAATGCACGAAAGGTGCTTGGAGCGGATGTAGCCATTGCCACAACCGGTAATGCAGGTCCCACAAAAGGCGACTCCGATGCCGATGTGGGAACCGTGTTCATTGCCATAAGTAGTCCGAAGGACACAATTGCCCTAAAATTCAACATGGGAAACCACAGGGAAAGGGTCGTGAAGAAGTCTGTGAACAAGGCATTTGAACTATTGTACAAAGAAATTTTAAAATTCTGAAAAAGATTTTTGTACGTCCCATTTAAATGGTATAAATTTGCAGCCTCAATAAAATCACTCAAAAGTTAGGGAGATGTCTAAAGTTTGTGAAGTAACAGGAAAAAAGGTGATGTTTGGAAACAACGTTTCCTTTTCTATCAATAAGACCAAAAGGAGATTCGACGTAAACGTTTCCAAGAAGAAATTTTACGTTCCTGAGGAAGATCGTTGGGTAACCTTGAACGTTTCTTCAAGAGGGTTGAAAATCATCAACAAAAAGGGAATCTCTGCTGTGTTGAAGGAAATCGATTCCAAAAAGTAAGTAGTTAAAGCGATTTAAGCACGATACAATGGCAAAGAAAGGAAATAGGATTCAGGTAATTTTGGAGTGCACCGAGCACAAAGAATCTGGTATGCCAGGTACTTCCAGGTACATTACCACCAAGAACAAAAAGAACACGCCAGATAGGATGGAGATCAAAAAATTCAATCCTATCCTTAAGCGTATGACCGTTCATAAAGAAATTAAGTAATCGTCTTTTTTTAAAGGCAGAAAAAAATAAGCCATGGCAAAGAAAACCGTAGCAACACTTCAGTCATCATCCAAAAGATTGACCAAGGCCATTAAAATGGTAAAGTCTCCTAAAACAGGTGCCTACACGTTTGTGGAATCTGTAATGGCTCCAGAGATGGTGAACGACTGGTTGAACAAACAATAAGGAAACAATTTCCCGATATACGAAAGCCGCTTTTATAGCGGCTTTTTTTATGTCCATTATTTTTTAATGGCTTTGCTAGCCACCATATCCCCATTTTGACTGCCTAAAACTCCCCTTACTTTGCTATATTTGACGCTTAGCTAAGAACACAAAATGAGCCTTTTTAAAAATATATTCTCAAAAGATAAAAAAGAGACTTTGGACAAGGGTCTTGAAAAATCCAAGACCAGTTTTTTGGGCAAACTGGGCAAAGCGGTTGCCGGTAAATCCAAGGTGGACGATGAGGTGCTCGATAACTTGGAAGAAGTGCTGGTCACTTCCGATGTTGGGGTGAACACCACCTTAAAGATCATCGAGCGCATCGAGGAGCGCGTTTCCCGCGATAAGTACATGGGAACCGATGAACTGAATACCATACTTCGTGAGGAAATTGCTGGGTTGTTATCCGAAACCAATAGTGGCGAAGCCACAGATTTTACAATATCCAAAGACAAAAGACCTTATGTGGTCATGGTCGTGGGCGTGAACGGAGTCGGTAAGACAACTACTATTGGAAAATTGGCCTATCAATTTAAAAAACAAGGACTTAAAGTGGTTTTGGGGGCAGCGGATACGTTCCGTGCGGCCGCCATTGATCAATTGGAAGTGTGGGCAAAAAGGGTAGATGTGCCCATCATCAAACAAAAAATGGGCAGTGATCCCGCATCCGTGGCTTTTGACACCCTAAGTTCCGCTGTTGCCGAAAATGCCGATGTGGTATTGGTGGATACTGCTGGCCGTTTGCACAATAAGGTGAATTTGATGAATGAATTATCCAAGGTAAAAAGGGTCATGCAAAAAGTAGTGCCCGATGCGCCCCATGATGTACTGTTGGTTTTGGATGGGTCAACAGGCCAGAATGCCTTTGAACAGGCCAAACAATTTACCAAGGCTACCGAAGTCACCAGTTTGGCGGTCACCAAATTGGATGGAACCGCAAAAGGGGGCGTGGTCATCGGTATTTCGGACCAATTCCAGATTCCCGTAAAATATATTGGTGTAGGGGAGGGCATTGAAGACCTTCAAGTGTTCAATAAATACGAATTTGTCGATTCATTTTTCAAACTCTAATCTATGTACAAATACATTGTTCTTGGCTTTTTGCTAATCGGATTCATAGGATGTAAACAAGAAACCAAAGTAGACAAGGAAGATGTGGTGCTTTGGACCCCCTACAACGATTCGTTGGAAGTGGCTGCCAGTGCTGAAAACGAAAGTCCGCGCATGCGCTATAAGTTCATCCAGAGCAAAGTTTTGGATAAGAACGATGTGTTTCTGCCTTTGTACGATGAGGTATCCCAATTTTCAGATGAAAAATATCAAATGATGAAACCGTTGGTGTTGGAACAAAATATTCCGTCCATCCAACAATCCATTGCCGAGGGCATGTTTACCTATGAAGATTTAGTGCTGTTCTACCTGCATCGAATCTATACTTACGAATTACCGAACAATACGACACTGAACACCATTATTGCGTTGAACCCAAATGTTTTGGTAGAAGCCAGACAATTGGACAGAAGCCAAGGCAATCACCATCCCATTTACGGGATGCCCATCCTCTTGAAAGATAATATTGGTACCTCCGAAATGAAGACCACTGCAGGTGCAATCGCCTTGATGAACAATCAGACCGATGATGCCTTTATTGTGCAACAATTGAAAGCCAAGGGGGCTTTGATCTTGGGCAAGGCGAATTTGAGTGAATGGGCCAACTATATTTGTCGCGTTTGTCCAAACGGGCAGAGTGCCGTGGGCGGACAGACCATGAATCCGTATGGGCGACAAAGATTTGATACCGGTGGCTCAAGTGCAGGAAGTGGCACCTCCACCGCGGCCAATTATGCAGTTGGAGCCGTGGGTACCGAAACTTCGGGATCCATTCTCTCCCCATCCAGTCAAAATTCCGTTGTTGGGCTTAAACCGACCATTGGATTGTTGAGCCGAACAGGGATCGTGCCGATTTCCAGTACGCTGGATACGCCCGGCCCTATGACCAAAAACGTAACGGACAATGCCATTTTGTTGGATGCCCTATTGGGCAAGGATAGCAGCGATGCCAAATCGGTGGAACCAGTGGATGGAATTCTGTCTGCCTGGGTGAAACCCGAAGCGCTGGAAAAAATGCGTTTGGGCGTAATGAAAAATCTGATGGAACGCGATTCCCTTTATGCCGCAGCTGTTGAAAAGTTGAGATTGGCAGGAGCACAAATCATGGAATTTGAACCCGAGAACATTGCCTTGGACAACTTTCTAACGTTGTTGAATCTGGATATGCGTGCCGATTTACCAGCCTACTTGAGGGCCGAAGTTAAGGATAGGGATGCGGTAAGGGTTGAAAATGTGGAAGATGTGGTCAACTTTAACAAGCAAGATACGTTGACTCGAGTCCCTTATGGGCAGCAACTGTTTGAAGGTATTTTGGCCGATTCCACTTCAGAGGCTGATTTTCAAAGGATCAAATCCAATTTGATGGATTCCGGCAGGTCGTTTTTTCAAATCATGGAGCGCGAAAATCTGGATGCGGTGTTGAGCATCAACAACTACCACGCTGGCTATGCTGCTGTTGCGGAATATCCTGCCATAACGGTTCCCATGGGATACAAACCTTCAGGGGAGCCCGAAAGCTTGACCTTTATCGGAAAACCATTTTCCGAAGCCCATTTATTGCGCATCGGCAAAGCTTTTGAAGATCTCACGCATGCCCGGAAAATTCCAGAAGCTTATAAAGACTAATTAAGGTAAGCATTCAATTTTTCCCAAAGTTGGTTGTCGAAGCTGGAAGGGCCCAATTGGCCCTCGCCTCCATCATCACCCAATCGTACGATTACTAGGTTCTGACTGGGAACCACATACAATTTTTGGTCAAAGGCCCCAAGTCCGGCAATTAGGTCGTTTGGTGCTTGGGACATTAATTCACCCGAGTAGGTAGTTTCAAAACCGGGCACCTTAAAGCTGGATTTTCCGTTGAGCCACCATAAATACCCGTAGGAGGGATTCAGATCTTGGGAGGTCGTAGTCATTTCAGTAAAGTAGGTTTTATCGGATAGAATTTCCGCATCGTCCCAAGTACCCCGATTCAGGCATAACAACCCAAACCGGGCCATACTTCTGGTATTGCTGAAAAATAGATTGTTGTATCCCACCTTTATCCATGCGCCTTGCATACCTATTTTATCCCTGATTTTTTGATAGGAATATTGTTTGAAATCCATGCCAGTGGCATTGGTCACAATTTGATCCAGCAGCGTGTAGGCGGCATTGTGATAGTACCAAAAAGTACCGGGTTCATTCTTGTACAATAAGCATTCCTTGTCATAGCAAAAAGGGTCGGCCACCGTATAATCCAATCCGGTGGTCATGGTCAAATGATGAAGAATGGTAATATTGGTTTCTTGTTCCGGGGTGAGCATGGACCATCCTTCACCCAAATATAATTGGGAAGTCTGATCAATGTATAAATGCCCTTCTTCCTGTGCAATCCCAACCGTCATGGCGGTCAATGTTTTGCCAGCGGAATTCCAAGAATGGCTGTCATCGGCAGTGAAATCGCCAAAATACCACTCAACCACTATTTTTCCATCCTTAAGGATGATGAATCCATCGGTGCCCTTATCTTCCAAAAAATCGAATAAGGCCTGTTCGGCATTCACGTTCCAACCCAGTTCTGAAGGGGTACTGGTCTGCCAAGTTGATGAACCAATAGGCGGGAAGTAGAGTGTCCCCGTTTCCGGCTCGGGTACAATCGGGTCATTGGGCTCTTCGTTGGAAGAACATCCGATGAGCAAACACATTAACAATAATAGGGATGGAATCATTGCTTTCATTGGGTGTTGTTTGTGTCTTGGACCGAACCAAGCGTTTTTGGTTTAACGTCGGGGAAGGAAAAATATGCAAGCAAATCGATGTAATGCCTTGTGTTGTTGTATTTTTGCACTCCATTTATAGCAACTATGCGGACAAAATCGCTTAAAAAGAACAAAATCAACGTGGTGACCTTGGGTTGCAGCAAGAATGTATATGATTCTGAAGTGCTCATGGGGCAACTGCGCGCCAACAATAAAGAGGTGGTGCACGAGGAAGAGGGCAATGTTGTGGTGATCAACACCTGTGGATTTATTGCCAACGCCAAGGAGGAAAGTGTGAACACCATTTTGGAGTACGTGCAAAAGAAGGAAGAAGGTTTGGTGGACAAGGTTTTTGTGACCGGTTGCTTAAGTGAGCGCTATAAACCAGATTTGGAAAAAGAAATCCCGAATGTGGACGAATATTTCGGGACAAGCGACCTGCCCAATCTTTTAAAGGCATTGGGTGCGGATTACAAGCATGAATTGATTGGGGAGCGATTGACCACAACGCCTAAAAACTATGCCTATCTGAAAATAGCAGAAGGATGTGACCGCCCCTGCTCGTTCTGCGCCATTCCGTTGATGCGGGGAAAACATAAAAGCACCCCGATAGAGGAATTGGTTGCCGAAACCGAAAAGTTGGCCGCCAAGGGGGTAAAGGAACTCATTTTGATCGCCCAAGACCTTACCTATTACGGTTTGGATCTTTATAAAAAACGCAATTTGGCAGAACTGCTCGAAGCTTTGGTTAAAGTGGAGGGCATTGAATGGATTCGTTTACATTATGCCTTCCCCACAGGATTCCCGATGGATGTGTTGGAAGTCATGAAACGCGAGCCCAAAATCTGCAATTATATTGATATTCCGCTGCAACATATTGCCGACCCCATTCTGAAGAGTATGCGCAGGGGAACTACACAGGCCAAAACTACAAAGTTGTTACAGGATTTTAGGAATGCCGTACCCGGAATGGCCATTCGGACAACAGTTATTGTGGGGTATCCCGGGGAAACGGAGGAAGACTTTCAAACGCTTAAGCAGTGGGTTCAAGAAATGCGTTTCGAGCGTTTGGGCTGCTTCACTTATAGCCATGAGGAGAATACCCATGCCTACACCTTGGAAGATAATGTGCCAGAGGAGGTAAAACAGGAGAGGGCCAATGAGATCATGGAAATCCAGTCCCAAATTTCCTGGGAACTCAACCAAGAGAAGATTGGGAAGGCATTCCGCTGCATCATCGACCGGAAGGAAGGCAATTACTTTGTGGGGCGAACCGAATTCGACTCCCCGGATGTGGACAATGAGGTATTGATCGATGCTTCCCAGCACTACGTTAAAATTGGGGACTTTACCACGATCAAGATCATCGATGCATCCGATTACGATCTGTATGGAGAGCCGCTCGCTTAGGTAACCACTTTTCAATCTGGATTATAACCCTATCAGCGTCAATAAATTGGGATGACTGATTGTTGACCCATGAACACATCTGTTTTTTGGGTCCAAAATACCCTTGGGTTTACACAAAACTGACAATCGTCATGGTTCGGTAGCTTTTGTGATGGTAATTTTATCGTCATAACCCAACCTATCCGATGAAAATCAACCTCTTAAATTCCGATTATCTTCGAATTTCTCCAAAATTGATCAACTGTTAAATCATTGATATGGACCAAAATCAACATAAGTTAAAAGCAAGTGTCGCGCTGTTGCGGATATTGATAGGGTGGCACTTTTTATTTGAAGGCGTTGTGAAGCTGTACAATCCCGAATGGACTTCGTTCGGGTATTTGGCAACCGCACAGGGGCCTTTTAAGTGGTTTTTTACCATGCTCGTGGGCAATGGCACCATTGGCATTGTGGATACCCTGAACATTGTGGCCTTGATGGTGGTGGGCATTACCTTCACCCTGGGCATTTTTGAACGCGTCGGGGCCATCGTAGGGATGGGGTTATTGGCGCTCTACTTTTTTGCACATCCACCATTGCCTGGATTGACCCAGATGAATGTGGAGGGAAGTTACTGGATCGTAAATAAAAATCTGATTGAATTGGTGGCCTGTATTGTAATCTACCAATTGCCCACAGGGGCCATTTTTGGGTTGGATTACTTCAGAAAGAACAAACTTGCTAAAATTCAGGAACAATGAAATGGACTAGAAGAGACCTTTTAAAAGGTTTGGGCGGATTGCCCATATTGGGAGCGGTTTGGTGGGCCGGAGCTGCATCATCCGTTGGTTCCCGAAAAGAACGGACCGAGATATTGGAACAGCTCAACATCGTTCCTTCATTGCCCAATGCGGTTCCCGGAATTGGCGGTGAGCCGGTTCGCGTGGGCGTCATTGGATTTGGAATTCGGGGCGAACAATTGTGCAGGGCCCTTGGATTTGCCACAAACGAATGGAGGGAGGAAATGACATTGGCAGCGCAAGAAGATCCAAACATCAAAGCACTGGAAGATTTTGACAAACAAGAAAAACTCAATGTGAAACTGGTGGGCATTTGTGATGTGTTCGATGTGCGTGCCGAGAAGTTCATCAATTCGTTTTCCACGGATGATTTCACGCCAAAACGTTATACCACCTACAAGGACATGATCCAAAGTGGGGACGTAGATGCAGTGGTCATCGCAACTCCCGATCACTGGCATGCCCCCATGTCCATCGAGGCATTGAACAATAACGTTCATGTGTATGTGGAAAAACCAATGACCCATACCGTGGAGGAAACCTATCGTTTGCGTGAAGCGGCCAAAAATTCCAAAGCCGTATTTGCGGTTGGCCACCAACACAGACAAACGTTGAGTTTTAGCACAGCAAGGGACATTGTGGAAAAAGGCACTTTAGGCCATATATCGCTGATACAGACCAATACCAACAGAAACGACGACAATGGGGCATGGAACTATGACATTCATGAAAAAGCAAGTCCTGAAACCATTGATTGGGAGCAGTTTTTAGGTTCCGCACCACAAGTGCCCTTCAACAAGAACCACTTTTTTAGATGGCGTAAATGGTGGGCCTACGGCTCTGGTCTCTCCGGGGATTTGCTGACCCATGATTTCGACCGTTTAAATTGTGTGCTCAACATGGGTATCCCTTCATCGGTAAGTGCGTCCGGTGGTGTTTACACCCATAAGGATGGCCGAAACGTACCCGATGTGATCCAGGTGAATATGGAGTTTCCGGAGTACAGTACGGGAAGCAGTCAGGTAAAGGGCAAGGAAAAGGGCATGACCTTTTGCTACAGTGCCACCTTGGGTAATGGCTTCAATCGCCCCACCATTTTAATGGGACATGACGCCACCATGGAATTGGGCAACAATCTTACCGTTTGGCCCGATGGCGGCTCCACCCGATATGCCGATATGTTGGAAAATGAAAAAATGAGGCCTAATGTGCCCATTTACCAATACAATCCAGCAGCAAACGTACCCGATGCCATTTCATCCGCAACTTCGCAATATTTTGCGGACAAAGGGTTGATGTGGACCTATATTGATGGGGTAAGGGTGGATTCCACCTTCCTGCACATGCGTGAATGGTTGAGTGTGATCAAAAATGGCGGACAAGTGAGCTGTGGTATCAAAGAAGGCTTTGAAGAAGCAATTTCTGCCCACATGGCAGGTCTTTCTTGGAAACTGGGCCGAAGGATTGAATGGGATCCGGAACAAGAACAATTGAAACCTATTGAAGGAGTCGATTTCGATCAAGTGCTGTTGGCCAATGGAAATTGGAATATGCAACAAGTAACAACCGAAACAGTAACTTGATTCGAATAGATGCTTTTTCTATGTAAGGGATGTTATCCATCAGGAAGGGTTCGGGTGGATAATGTCCCTTTTTGAAATGGAAGAATTTACCTTTTTCGTTGAAGTTCGTATTGATGGAGTTCCCTGCCCAATTGGGCCAAAAAGGGAATGCCTATCTCATCGTATTCGTAGACATCGTCGTTAAAAATGCCATCGCTGTTCACCAAAATGGTGGCGGTTACCATAAAATCAATATTGTTTTTGGTGTCCCTTATGTAAGCACAATCCGTAAGTGTGCCATAGGCATACCCCACTTTGTTGTAGATTTTGATGTAATCAGGCATGGGATCGGTACGGTCCCCAAACAGGAAAAATTTCACATAGCTATCGTAAAATTCTTCAGGATCGTATCCCAATTCTGGAGGTAGTGTGTGCATGGCTTCCAACAGGAAAGCATGCTGCTCTTCACTGAGGTTGAAACGTTCATCTTCCTGAAAAGCTTCTGGGAAAATAATACGCTTCATCAAAGCGCTTTGTGCTTCAATCGGAAAGTAATTTTTCAATGAAAAATCGAAAGGTTCCTCTACCAATTCACCATCAGCGTAATAGGCCCGTCCTTTTTTAATTTTTTTAAGCGATAGGGGTTGGGGAGGTGTATTTATGATTGGCTTACTAATACACGTGGTCGAATCGTTGAGATAAAGAATCAAGGGCTTGGTGGTTACATCATCGCCATCTGGTGCGGACAATCGATGTGCAATGCGGATGGGTGCAACACCTCTTTTACGTATCCGTCGATTAAGATCGTCCTGGCCCAAAAATTCAATCAACCTGTTATTGGCCGCATTGTCCGAAACGGCAAATATTTCTGAAATGGCCTTGGCAAAGGTGGTTTCCACGGTATCGCCCTCAATAAAGAATCGTGTGTGGAGGGAAAGTGTGTCCACCTCGTTCAACTTTTCCAGGGTGGCCACTGCTGCAGGAAATTTTGCCGTACTGGCCGGATAAAAATAGTGGTTCTTGTTTACCTGAAAATCATAATCCGTGAAAGAGATGCCCTCTTTGTTCCGATCGATCTGGGTATAGCGAATCTGTACTTCATGCGCTTTTAGGTTGTCCATGACCCTTTTGATTTTTGGGTCTTGGGAAGCCAATACCTGTTCCAATGGATCTTTTGCTATTGTACTGCCACAAGATGTAACCAAGAGCAACAATAGGTAGTACAGCCAATGGATGCGCATCGAATTACATTTATAGTTCCCCTGAATATACTTGCCCGCGATGCGGTTTTAGAATCTCTCGGATTTCCTTTAGTTCAAATTCGGCGACCACCAAGAATGCAATACTGTGGTTCGGTCCAAAATGTTCCACCCCGGAAAGGTCAAATTTTAACTCTTCCACCATTACAAATTCCTCCAGGTGTTTGCGATAGTGTTCTGCGGTCCTGGCAGCACCGGGTCCTCTGAAGTCCCAGATGATCTTAATTTTACGGTCCAAAATCTTTTCCATATTATGTGTCCAAAACAGATATTCCCTTTTCGGCAAAGTTCTTAAAATCCTCCATATATTTTTTGGATTGTTTTTTAAATGCGCCTGGCATTAAAAAGCCCATTAATTTCATACCTAAACCGGAGAATTGGAAATCCGACTCCGAGATCCATCGGGTTTTGCCGTCCTCGTCCTTGAAATAATTTTTTTGGATGTTGTGCACGCCTTTGGTATCGTAGGTGGTGTGCATTTCTTCGGGCAGTTTTTTTTTGATGATCGTTTCCACCAGTTCCATTTCACGGTTACCCATTTTGTAACTTAGGCTCATCTGCGCCCCTTCCTGTCCTGGATTTTTGGAGAGTTGTTCAAATTTTATCAGCCCCCGTTGCCAGTGTTTCATGTTCTCGGGGTCGTCCATTTTTTTGATAAATTCTTCCCTAGGGAGGTCCACTACAATTTCAGTGGTGTACTTCATTTGGTTTGGTTTTCCACTAAAGTAACAATTTCTGATGGAGTGCTCCCTACTAAAAATCTGTTAACTAAAATCGAACGTACTTGTAAGGCATTGTGTAATTGTTATTTTTGCGAAATGCTTAAGCTCCAAAAAAATAACCTAATCCTACTTTGTGCTTTTGTGGCCTTGTGGTTCACATCCTGCGAAGGACTTTTCAATAAAGAAGAAGAAAGGCACGCCCTTGCCCGGGTAGGGGACAATTATCTGTATGCAGAGGACATTGCTTCGCTCATACAAAAGGATATGACACCCGAGGACAGCACCTTGTTTGTGACCAATTACATCAACAATTGGGCGTCACGACAACTTTTTCTATCCAAATCAAAGATCAATCTGCCCGAAGAAAAATTGGCCGAATTTGACCGACTGGTCTCCGATTACCGTGCCGATCTTTACACGAGGGCCTATATTGAGGCCTTGGTGCTCCAAGCGCAGGACACTGCTATTACCGAAAACCAGTTGCGGGATTATTATGAACGGGAAAAGGAGAACTTTAAACTGAACGAAAAATTAGTGCAATTGCGGTTTTTGGGTATGCCCTCCCAGTTCTTGGACATGGATGGGGTAAAAGCCAAGCTAAGAAATTGGAAAGAAGACGATAAAGCCTATCTGGATTCGATTGCAGTACAATTTAAAAAGATCCATTTTAACGATTCCATTTGGGTAAGTTCTTCACGTGTTGTGGAGGAAATTCCCCCATTGACGGCGGCAAATGAAGCCAACTACTTAAAAAATTCACAATTTTTCGAGTTGCAAGATTCGTTAGAGGTATATTTGGGCATGGTGACCAATGTGCTGGAAGTCAATGATACAGCACCTTTTGAATATGTGGAACCCGATATCAGGCAATTGATCTTGAACCGAAGAAGGTTGAACTACGTTAAAAAATTGGAAACCGAAATTATAGATGAAGCGATTAAGAAGAAAGAATTTGAGGTTTATGAACAAAATAAGTAAAGGATTTTTGGCCATACTTGCCCTAACCGTTATTTCGGCGAGGGCACAAGAAGCCGATGAAGCATTGGGTGTAGCCGATACCACAACCACCACCAACAAGGTAAAATTGGATGGAATCGCTGCGGTAATTGGCGATTACGTGATCTTGGAATCGGATATCGACAAAACCTTGATCGACCTAAAGACCCAAGGAGCCTCCACCGAGGATATAACCCGATGTGGTCTTTTGGGCAAATTGATGGAAGATCGTTTGTACGCACATCAAGCCGTACAGGACAGTTTGCTGGTTTCGGATGAAATGGTGAATGCCAAGAGCGATCTACAGATACAACAATTGGCCCAACAAATTGGAAGTGTGGAAAAAATGTTGAAGTACTACAAAAAACCGGACATGGAAAGTTTCCGTTCCGAATTGTTCGAGATCAACAAATTGCGCATGTTGTCCGAAAAGATGCAAGGCAAGATCATCGAGGATATTGAAGTGACCCCCGAGGAAGTACGACAGTTTTTCTTTAATATTCCAGAAGATGAGCGCCCCGTTTTTGGAGCAGAGCTCGAAATTGCCCAAATCGTAAAACAACCGAAAGTGCCCGAAGAGGAAAAGCAAAAGGTGATCAATTTATTAAAGGGCATCAAACAGGATGTGGACGAGAACGGTGCCAGTTTCAACGTAAAGGCCATTGTATATTCCCAAGATCCCGGGTCACAATCCAGGGGTGGACTCTACACCATGACCAAGGAGACCCAATTTGTTAAGGAATTCAAGGATGTGGCTTTCAGCCTTCAAGAAGGCGAGGTTTCCGAGCCCTTCGAAACCACTTTTGGTTTCCATATCATTTATGTGGAGAAGGTAAGGGGACAGGAAAGGGATGTACGCCATATTTTAAGAATACCCGAAATTCCACAGAGTTCCATTGATGAAGCCGTTCGCGAATTGGATAGCATCCGTCAACACGTAATGGATGGCAAATACACCTTTGCCGAAGCGGCCCTTAATTTTTCAGATGAAAAGGAAACTAAATATGATGGCGGTCTTTTACGGAACCCCATAAACTTTGATTCCAAGTTCGAATTGACCAAAATGGACCCAACCCTGTACAACCAGGTTCGTAACATTAAAGATGGGGAAATCTCAAGGCCTATACGTGAAGATGATCCAAGGGGAGGTGCTCCTAAGTTCAAAATCATGAAGATTACCAACCGCTATGATGAACACAAAGCGGATTTTGCCAAGGATTATCTAAAAATACAGGAATTGGCCCTTCGCGAAAAACAGTTTAAGGCAATAAAGGAATGGATGGCCGAACATATTGAGGATACCTATATCCACGTGAACGCCGACAACCGAAATTGTGATTTTGCAAACAACTGGGTAAAAGAATAAATAGATGTCGGATGTAACCGCGGTGGAAAACCTGGTCAAAAAGCACCAAGAATTAAAAAAGGAGATTGCCAAGGTCATAGTGGGCCAAGACACGGTAATCGAACAGATTTTACTTTCCATCTATACGGGTGGGCACTCCTTATTGATTGGTGTTCCCGGTTTGGCCAAGACTCTTATGGTCAATACCATCGCGCAAACCTTGGGTCTCGATTTTAAACGGATCCAGTTTACTCCCGACTTAATGCCCAGTGATATTTTGGGCAGTGAGGTTTTGGATCAAAACCGAAATTTCAAGTTCATTATGGGCCCCATTTTTGGTAATATCATCCTAGCGGACGAAATCAACCGTACCCCGCCTAAAACGCAGGCTGCCCTTTTGGAGGCCATGCAGGAGAAAGCAGTGACCATTGCTGGAAAACAATACAAGCTGAACAGGCCCTATTTTGTATTGGCCACGCAAAACCCGATTGAGCAGGAAGGAACCTTTCCGTTGCCCGAAGCACAATTGGACCGTTTCATGTTCGCCATAGAACTGAAATACCCCTCCATAGCCGAGGAAATTCAAGTGGTAAAGGCCACCACAAACGATGAAGAAGTACATGTGAACCCCCTTTTCAACGCGGAGGAAATCATTGAAGTACAACATTTGATCCGAAGAATACCGGTGCCCGACAACGTGATTGACTATGCCGTACGCTTGGTCAATAGGACAAGACCGGGTCAGGAAGGCTCATCAGATTATGTAAACAACTATGTGGATTGGGGCGCAGGTCCCCGGGCTTCACAGAACTTGGTACTGGGTGCCAAGGCCCATGCAGCCATCCATGGTAAGTTCTCTCCCGACATCGAGGACGTAAAGGCAGTTGCCATTGGCATTTTGCGCCATAGGGTGCTCAAAAACTACAAAGCCGAAGCCGAAGGCATCTCAGAGGAAACAATTATCTCGGAATTGTTATAAATATCAAGTCATAGATACTTATTTAGCGCAATTCTAATTCCAAAATCCTTCGTTATTTAGTAAATTTACCGAATTACTAAAATCTTAAAACTCAATTGTAGAATGGCATTTGATATAGACATGATTAAGGGCGTCTACGCTTCCATGGGGGAACGCGTGGATAAGGCCCGTGAACTGGTAGGAAAACCATTGACTTTGGCAGAGAAAATCCTCTACTCACATTTGTGGGATGGAATGCCTACCAAAAAATTTACCAGGGGAAAGGATTATGTTGATTTTGCACCAGATAGAATTGCCTGTCAAGATGCGACGGCCCAAATGGCCTTGCTTCAGTTTATGCAAGCAGGCAAGGATAAAGTTGCCGTGCCAACTACAGTACATTGTGATCACTTGATCCAAGCCAAACAAGGTGCGGCTGCGGATTTGAAACATGCCAACGAGACCAGTAGCGAAGTTTTTGACTTCTTGGGGTCCGTTTCCAATAAATACGGTATCGGATTTTGGAAACCAGGTGCCGGTATCATCCACCAAGTGGTATTGGAAAACTATGCATTCCCTGGAGGAATGATGATCGGAACCGACTCACACACGGTTAATGCCGGTGGTTTGGGAATGGTGGCCATTGGGGTAGGAGGTGCCGATGCAGTGGACGTAATGGCCGGTATGGCTTGGGAATTGAAATTTCCCAAATTGATCGGGGTAAAGTTGACCGGAAAACTTTCCGGATGGACAGCTCCCAAAGATGTGATTTTAAAAGTGGCCGAGATTCTTACCGTAAAGGGAGGAACCGGGGCCATCGTGGAATATTTTGGGCCAGGAGCTACGGCCATGTCCTGTACAGGTAAGGGGACCATTTGTAATATGGGCGCCGAGATCGGGGCAACGACCTCCACTTTTGGTTACGATGAATCCATGGAGCGCTATTTAAGGGCAACCGACAGGGAAGATGTGGCCGATGCCGCAAATAAAGTAAAGGAACACTTGACCGCCGACCCAGAAGTATATGCCAATCCAGAGCAATATTTTGATCAAGTGATCGAAATCAACCTTTCTGAGTTGAAACCATTGCTCAACGGACCATTTACGCCGGACTTGGCCACAGAAGTGGGCTCCATGACCGAAAAAGCAGAAGCCAACGGATGGCCTTTGGCCGTGGAATGGGGGCTTATCGGTTCTTGTACCAACTCTTCCTACGAGGATTTGTCAAGAGCTTCGTCCATTGCGCAACAAGCATTGGACAAAAAATTGAAGACCAAGGCAGAATTTGGTATCAACCCAGGTTCGGAACAAGTGCGATACACTACGGAGCGTGATGGTATCCTTGAGATTTTTGAAAAATTGGATGCCAAGATATTCACCAATGCCTGTGGACCCTGTATTGGGCAGTGGGCTCGTTATGAAGATCCAAAGAATGCGCCCAAAAACAGTATTGTACATTCTTTTAACCGAAACTTTGCGAAGCGTGCAGATGGGAACCCAAATACCCATGCATTCGTGGCATCACCTGAAATGACCGCTGCCATTGCCATTGCGGGACGTTTGGACTTTAACCCATTGACCGATACCTTGATCAATGAAGACGGGGAAGAAGTGATGTTGGACGAACCAACAGGATGGGAATTGCCACCAAAAGGATTTGAGGTGAAGGACAACGGATACATAGACCCTGTTGAAGATGGTAGTGGCGTTGATGTGATCGTGGCTCCGGATTCTGAGCGACTTCAGCTATTGGAGCCGTTTGAGCCTATAACCCCTGAAAGCTTGCAAGGGATGAAGTTGTTGATCAAAGCATTTGGAAAGTGTACTACCGACCACATTTCCATGGCAGGTCCATGGTTGCGTTTTAGAGGGCATTTGGACAATATTGCCAACAATACCCTGATTGGTGCCGTAAACGCCTTCAACAAAAAGACCAATTTGGTTAAAAATCAGTTGACGGGCGAATATGGAGGTGTGCCGGATACCCAACGCGAATACAAGAAGGCAGGCATAAAAACCATTGTTGTGGGCGACCATAACTACGGTGAAGGTTCTTCCCGTGAGCATGCGGCCATGCAGCCTCGACATTTAGGTGTAGCAGCCGTTTTGGTGAAATCGTTTGCAAGGATCCACGAGACCAACCTTAAAAAACAAGGTATGTTGGCCTTGACCTTCGCCAATGAAAACGATTATGACCTGATTCAGGAGGATGATACCTTCAATTTCTTGGATATCGATCAATTTGCTCCAGACAAGCCGTTGACCATTGAGTTGGTGCATGCAGATGGTAGCAAAGACACCATCATTGCAAACCACTCTTACAACGATGCCCAAATTGCATGGTTTAAGGAAGGCTCTGCTTTGAACTTGATCAAAAAAGAGAATGCATAATTGTATCTAAAATAAGTTGCACGAACTCCTGGTGCCGTTATAGGTGCCAGGAGTTTTTTAATTATTGCAAGCCGTAAATCCATGAAAATAAGTAAAAAGACCATCCTTAATATTGTTCTGATTCTTTTTGTGCTTTCATTTTTTGTAACCCCCTTGGGTTATTACGGAAAACTGATGCTCAACCGAATCTTTTCGTTTTCCCCGCCTGTAATCGAGGAAGCACAGCGACAAAGGATTACGGATTACGATTGGCAATTGAAGGATGCGGAATGGAATTTCTTCAATTTTGAACGATCAAAGGGAAAGGTGGTGTTCATCAATCTTTGGGCCTCTTGGCGATTGCCTTCGGAAGCGGAACTTGCAAGTATCCAGGAATTATACGACAATTATAAAGGCAAGATGGATTTTTACATCATCACCAATGAGAACAGACCCCCAGTGGAAGCCTTCATGGAGAAACACGAGTTTACTTTTCCTGTGACCTATCTCATTATCGGTGAAAAAATGCCCATTGATGCCAGTGTGGTGCCTTCTTCATATTTGCTTGATAAGCAGGGTAATATAGTGGTGCACAAAGAGGGGATTGCCGATTGGAGTACCCGAAAGTTTTACAGCGTATTGGATGAACTGATCTCAGAATGATCTAAAAATGAAGTTGACAAAAGAACAAATAAGCAATGGTATCTGGATTTTGGCCATTGTCCTCATATTGTTTACCCCAGTGGGATTTCATGTGCGTGTTTGGGTCAACAAGTTGGTGGCCACGGTCATCAGTGCCGATGCAGTGGACGAAGAGGAACAGGTGACTGTCAAGGATTATGATTGGAATTTAATAGGGTTGGAAGGTAATCCACTAAACTTAAAATCCTTAAAAGGGGAAGTTGTGCTCATCAATGTTTGGGCCACTTGGTGCCCGCCCTGTGTGGCCGAATTACCCCGTTTTGTTGAACTTTATGCCGACTATGGAGATAAAGTCACCTTCGCTTTTGTAGCCAATGATGATAGGAAAAAAGTAGAAACATTTCTTGGTAAGAAAGGATACCGGTTGCCCGTTTACTTTCAGGCTTCACCAGCCCCGGTAGAAATGCAAAGCAGTTCCATACCTGTTACCTTTATCTTGAGCAAAGAAGGTAAAATAGTGGTTAATAAAACGGGTGCAGCCAACTGGAACTCCGATTATGTTCGGAATCTGTTGGATCAATTGCTTGCTGAATAGGGAACCCCTTTATTTTTTGAAATATTTAAAAGGGACCAACAACATTCCAAAGCACTCGCCATCTTCCTTGCCCAAATGTTTATGGTGGATTTTATGTGCCCTTCGCACGCCCCGGGCATACCAATTGTTGGCATTTCGGAATATTTTGAAACGTTGGTGGATAAAGATATCGTGCACCATAAAGTATGCGATGCCGTAGGCCAAAATACCAAAACCCAGGGGCCAACCATACCAAAACCAGGTATAATTGCCCAAAGAGAACAGTACCATGCTCACAACAGCGTAAAAGATGAAAAAGGCATCGTTGCGCTCGAACCAGGAGTCATGGTCCTTTTTGTGGTGATCTTTGTGGAGACTCCATAGAAAACCATGCATCACATATTTATGGGTAAACCATGCCATAAATTCCATAAAGCAAAATGTCGACAAAAAAATGAGTATCCAAAGTGCTATTTTCATTGTACCAATTGTAATTTATAATTGAGGTAACTCTGTGCCAAAAGTCCAAATTTTTGATAGTTTGGCACACGAATCCTGCTGTTTTTTATTTCGAGTGGTGGTGTGGCCTGCAATTTATGCAACAATTTCTTGTAATAGCGATAGGCAGTGTAAACCCCGAACTTGGCCTGCTCCGGTAATTTAATTATGCCAGAATAACCAAGGGCAAAATCGGCTTTGATTTCATTCACGATCCGTTTCTTGGAGACTTCGTCCAATTCCATCAAATTGGTGTTTGGAAAATAAGTTCGGTTAAGGTCTTCATAATCCGCCTTAAGATCTCTTAAAAAGTTGACTTTCTGGAAAGCGGAACCCAATGCCATGGCCGATTCCTTCAACTCTTCATATTTTTCCTTATCGCCGTTCACGAAAACGCACAGGCACATCAAACCGACCACATCGGCTGATCCATATATGTATTCGCGGTATTCATCGAACGTTTCATAATTCTTTTTACTGAGGTCCATTCGCATACTCTTCATAAAAGCCTCCACCAAATGATGTGGGATGTCATATTTATGATAGGTATGTTGGAACGAATTGAGAATCGGGTTCAAGCTGATACGGTCCTGAATGGCCTTTTCCATATCCTTTTCAAAGGAGTCGAACAATTCTGCCTTGTCATAATCATGGAAGGTGTCCACAATCTCATCCGCAAAACGGACAAAGCCATAAATGTTATAGATATCCTTTCGAATTGATGGTGCCAACATTTTGGTGGCGAGTGCAAAGGAGGTGCTGTAAGATTTGGTCACAATTTTACTACAGTGGTACGACACGTCGTCAAAAATGGTTTTCATCTTTTTACTTGTTTAGTGATTAGATCAGCGACCAGTTTTCCGGATATCAAGGATGGGGGTACCCCAGGTCCTGGAACTGTCAACTGACCGGTAAAAAACAGGTTTTTTACCTTACTACTTTTTAGGCTAGGTCGTAAAAAGGCTGTTTGTCTCAAGGTGTTTGCCATACCGTAGGCATTCCCCTTGTAGGAGTTATAGGCTTCTATAAAATCGTTCACGCAGAAACTTTCCATGAACAGGATGTGTTCCTTTACGGATTGGCCGGTGCGTTTTTCAAACCGGTCCATCACAATTTCAAAATATTGATCACGAAGCTCAGGGGTATCTTCCAATCCCGGAGCAATTGGAACCAAAAAAAATCCTGTCTCTTTTCCTTCCGGGGCCATGGAGGCATCTGTTACCGAAGGAAAATTGGCATAGAACAACGGGTCTGTTGGCCATTGGGGATGATCATAGATTTCTTGGGCATGTTTTTCAAAGTCCGTATCGAAGAACAGGTTGTGGTGTTCTATATTGTTCAGCTTACAATCGAAACCGATATAAAAGAGTAGGGAGGAAGGTGCGTAGGTTCTTTTCTCCCAATAGTCTTCAGAGTATTGTCTGTATTTTTTATCCAAAAGGGTTTCGGAATGATGGTAATCGGCCCCACTGACCACCAAATCGGCCAAGTGGTTTTTGCCCTGACTTCGAATGCCAATGGTTTGCCCATCAGAAACCAAAATGTGTGAAACCGGGCTATTGGTATGTATTGTAACGCCCACTTCCTCAGCCAACGACTTCATGGCTTTGATGATCTCATACATGCCGCCTTTGGGGTGCCATGTGCCCAATCCAAAATCCGCAAAATTCATGAAATTATAAAAGGAAGGGGTATTGTTCGGTTTGGCGCCCAAAAAGAGTACAGGAAACTCGAGTGTGGATACCAATTTCGGATTCTTGAACTTTTTGCGTACCTCTTGGCTGATCGTCTTGAAAAACTGATCTATCCTCAGTACGGTTTCCTTGGTCACCAATTCGAATGGTGATAACCCTGGGCGGAGCACCACTTTGTTGATGGCAATATCATAGTTCTCTTGTGCTTGCCCAATGAATTTTCTCAAATGCTGGCTGCTTCCAGGTTCCAATCGCTCAAATTCCTCGCAAATGTCGTCCATGCAGTCACCAATGGTAATCAAATCGTCCTCAAAAAATATCTTGTACGCAGGATTCAGTTTGTCTAAATGGTAGTAATCACGGGTAGATTTGCCAAAATCTCCGAAAAACTTCTCGAAAATATCGGGCATCCAATACCAACTGGGACCGATATCGAATGTGAACCCATCTTTAACCATCTGTCTAGCTCGACCGCCAACCGTACTGTTTTTTTCAAAGAGTTCCACCTCAAAACCTGCCTTTGCCAAATAGCAGGAAGCAGACAAGGAAGAAAAACCGGAACCGATGACGATTACTTTATCCATATGGTTTTACAGAATTTGTATGAATTGTTCGATGGATTTGAAAACGGATACTGCCTTTGGCAACGTTTTTTCCGTAATCGTTTGTATCTGGTAACCCAAAACAAAGAGCTTGGAGTCAGGTGCCATTTCCAATACCTCAGAAAAACTTTTGAAATATTCTTCAAGATCATCTTTTGTTGGCGCTACGGTAAAGTACGAGACAAATCGGATGTTGCTGTAATATTTTAGTAGGTCCACCAAATTTTCTATGGGCATGGTTTGGCCTAAATAAACTGTTTTGTAACCTCTGAGTGCCAATTGGTAGTTGAGATACAACAATCCCAATTCATGGATTTCATTTTCGGGAAGGAAGAGCACAAAAACCTTATCTTTTTGCGTGGGTTCCTTGAGTTGCAGTTGCTCGGTATGGATGTAAATTTTTTGTTTGATCAGGTTGGCAATGAAATGTTCATGGGCAGGACTGATGGTGTGCGTCTGCCATAACAATCCCAATTCATTCAATAGTGGAATAAAAACTTCATTAAAAATCTGCGTGAACGATTTCTCCTTCATCAAACCATTGTAGGTTTGAAGGAAAAGGGCCTGATCAAAATTCAACATGGCCAATTTCATGGAGTTTAGAGCATGACTCTTTTCATTTTTTTCAGCTACGATGTCCCTGACCAAAACCGGGATCTTCTCCTCGCTCAGCTTGGCAATTTTTGAAATCTTGTACCCATTGTTGTAAAGCAGGGTAATGTTCAACAGTTTTTGAAGACTGGCCAAGTTGTAGGTGCGAATATTGGTATCGGTTCGTTCGGGACTAAACAGATTGTAACGTTTTTCCCATATGCGAATGGTATGTGCCTTTATCCCGGAAAGGTTTTCCATATCCCGAATACTGAAAGATTTTTTTACGTTGTTCATCTTTTTTATTCAAACGTTAAACAAATTTACAATTAATTAAATGCCGACCTACTTTTTTATGATAAATTTTACGGTAAGCCCCTAAAAGTTCAAGATTTTGTTTAAGGTATTGGGAATATGATAAGGAATGGGCAAAAATAAAAAAAACCGCAATTCAAATTGCGGTTTTGTGCCCACGACTGGATTCGAACCAGCACGTCCTTACGAACACCACCCCCTCAAGATGGCGTGTCTACCAATTTCACCACGTGGGCCCATTAGTTTTTTTATCCAGAACTAAGTAAAGCACTCAGCTTTGGGTCTGCAAATATAATTTTTTTGAAGGAGTGGAAAGGGCATGTCAGGTTTAATTTTTTTCTCGGTATTTAGATCTTGATAAAAGTCGTTTTTAAGCTCACTATTTCCCTGTATTTTTGCAGCATGTTTGTAAAGATGATAGCATTGTACAAGGAGTGGGGGAGACTGCTTCACGATTACCTTTTAAAAACGGGCATGGGCGAGGGTCTGGCATCCTATCTTAACCTGTTTATTCTGTTGTTGGGAATTCTGGTCTTGGTTTTTGTGATCGATCTCGTCATTTGGAAAGTGCTGCGTGGTTTCTCCATACGTTTGGCCCGAAAGTCCAAAAACAATTTCGATAACTTTTTGGTGATGCACAAGGTGCCCAAATATGTGGCCCATATTTTTCCATTGGTGCTTTTGTTGGAGTTGGTCCCGGTTGCCTTTTTGGATTTTGAATATGGCGGGGCCATAGCGCTCAAGGTTATCAAAATCTTGATTGTTTTGCTCACCTTGGTAATATTCCGAAAGTTTTTTAAGAGCACCAACGGCTATTTGAAAACATTGCCCAAGTTCAGGGACAAGCCCATAGATAGCTATGTGCAGGTCTTCATGATCTTTGCTTGGATCATAGGAGTACTTACCATTTTTGCCATTGTTACCGAAACAACGGTTTGGAAGTTTTTTACCGCACTTGGTGCGGCTTCTGCCATTGTGTTGCTCATTTTTAAAGATACCATTCTTGGATTTGTGGCCAGTGTACAGGTCACCATAAACGACATGGTACGCATCGGGGATTGGATCACTTTTGAAAAGTACGGTGCCGATGGCGATGTGATTGAAATTTCACTGGCGACCGTCAAGGTGCAGAATTTTGACAAGACCATCACCACAATTCCGACCTATGCCCTGATTTCCGATTCGTTCAAAAACTGGAGGGGCATGCAGGAATCCGGCGGACGACGTATTAAACGATCCTTGCTCATTCGACAGAAGAGTATCCATTTTTTGACGGACAAGGAAGTGGAGGCCTTAAAAAAGATTCAGTTGATACAACCCTATCTAGCTGCAAGAAGCGAACAGATCAGGGCCTTCAATAAAGAACAGGGGGTAAATAAAGAATTGTTGCTCAATGGTCGAAACTTGACCAATTTTGGAGTGTTCCGAAAATATGTGACCACCTATTTGGAGAAACATTCCGCCATCAACAAGGGCATGACTTTAATGGTCAGACAATTGGAGCCCACTCCACAGGGCATTCCTTTGGAAATTTATGCCTTTAGCGCTGATAAACGTTGGGAGAACTACGAATATGTCATGGCCGATATCTTCGACCATCTCTTGGCCGCATTGCCCTATTTTTCGTTGGAGGTGTTTGAGTTGCCAACATCACTGAAAAGTTGATACCGAATTAAACAAATTTAGTTGTCCTGAATAATTTGTGAGGCCGCTTGGTAAATTGATGATTCAGTTGAATTTAGGGTGTTTTTTGGAGTATTTTTAAAATAGTGATGAAAATTTACTAACTTCTCTCCAACAAAACGTAGGCTAACCATTGAACACTTTTCCATCTCGACCGAAACTGATTGGGGGGAGTAAATTGTTATTGTCACTTTTTTTGGTGGCTTCACAATTTATTTTTTCCCAGGACCCAATTGATCAGACATCCACTGCTAAGCGTACACCCGAAGCGTATTTTCAAAAATTGGGACAGCAATTCGGTTATAGATTCTTTTACCTTAAGGATTGGGTTCAGAATATCGATGCTGAACAAGACATTGAAGGGGATTCTCTATCGCAAATTTTGGACCAGTTGTTGGCAGAAACAACCTTGAACTATTACATCCTTGAAGATGATAGGCGGGTTTTCCTGTTGCGAAACGGAATTATCTATGATGAATTGCCTTCAGCTTTTCTTGAAACCCCCGATTCGGTTCAAACCACTGTCTCATCAGATAGACAGCAATATGTTCCACCTCCCTCATTTTATGAGGAACCAACTTCTAAGGGTGCACGGGAGCATCCCTTGGTTCGAATAGGTAAGACCGATGGTAACAACCTAAAATCATCATACCAACTTTCAGGAAGGGTAACCAATGAAAAAACTGGAGAACCTATACCCGATTTGGCCATTCGTGTGCGGGGTATGTCCAGATTGGCAGTGACCAATGAGGCCGGCAATTACCAATTGGAACTTCCGGCCGGATACAATGTTTTGATAGCAAGTGCCATGGGCATAAGAAATATGGAGCGGGAAGTGGTCATGTACAATGATGGAATCCTTAACCTCAACCTGGATGAAGACCTACAACAGTTGGATGAGGTTGTTGTTGAAGCCGATGCCCTCAGGAATGTGGAGGAAACCGTAGCTGGTAATGAGGAAATTGTAACGGAAGAAGCAAAAAATATACCCTTGGTCTTGGGCGAACGTAATATTTTGGAAATTGCGAAAGCCTTGCCTGGGATATCATCGGCAGGGGAAGGGGCATCTGGCCTCAATGTCCGTGGTGGAAAAACCGATCAGAATTTAGTGCTGTTGGATGATGCCGTTATATATAATCCCACACACTTTTTTGGAATTTTTCAGGCATTGAACCCATTTACAACTGAAAAAGTGAATATTTATAAAGGGGCGCCGCCGGTTGAATTCGGAGGCCGACTCTCATCGGTTTTGGACATTGAGACCAAAAACGGGAATACCGAAAAAATTGCTGGTGAAGGTTCCATAGGACCGGTAACGGGGAACTTGTCCTTGGAAATTCCGATCAAAAAAGAAGTATCTTCCTTGGTTGTGGGTGGTCGCGGTGCTTATGCAGATTGGCTTTTAAAAACATTGGATGAAGAATCTTTAAACGATAGTGAGGCCTCCTTTTTTGATGGCATTGTTAAGTACGATCATAAGATTTCCGATAAGCAGTCTGTTCAGGCAACTGCCTATTACAGCAACGACAGGTTCAGCATCACGTCAGATTCCCTGTACCATTATACCAATAGGTTGTTTTCTTTGGGCTGGGTCCACCGATGGGGCGAAAAAACAACAGGTACGTTGACCTTGGCCAATAGTGATTATCGATTTGGTATCGATTATGACGGGGAGAGTAATGAGGATTTCAAATTGGATTATGCCATCAATGAATCGGAGCTGCGTTATAAGCTCCGTAATCGGGTTAGTGATAAACATACGTTGGATTATGGTGTTTCAGCCAAATATTATTCGGTTAATCCTGGCAGTAAAAGACCAACGGAACCAGGTTCGAATGTAGTTCCCATTGATTTCGAGAACGAACAGGCCTTTGAGGGTGCCGTTTTTATAGGTGACGATTTTAAATTATCGGATAAGTTGACTTTAAGTCTGGGTGCCAGATATGCATTTTTTGCCGCGCTTGGGGAATCTACCCAATATTCTTATCAAAAGGACGCACCAAGAAATGGGACAACGGTTCAGGATACCTTGCAGTACGGCAGCATGGAAGCGGTAAAAACCTATGGCGGACCAGAAGCCAGGATTTCGGCACGTTATCTGTTCACCCCAGATTTTTCGGTAAAGGCAAGTCTCAACAACGCTTATCAATTTGTACATACCCTTTCCAACAATACGACTGTTTCACCAATCGATACCTGGAAACTTTCCGATTTGAATATTCGGCCACAGAAGGGGTATCAGGCCGCCTTGGGGTTTTTTAAGAATTTCTCGGACAATATGTTCGAATTCAGTTTGGAAGGGTACTACAAATTAATGGATGATGTGCTCGATTTTAAGACCGGGGCCAATCTTCTGTTGAATGAAAATGTGGAAACGGAGGTACTTCAGGGTGATGGAAAGGCCTACGGGGTGGAATTTATGATGAAAAAGAACAAAGGACATTTGAACGGTTGGTTGAGCTATACCTATTCAAGGTCTTTTTATCGGTTCAATGGGGATTTTCCAGAGGAACAAATCAATGAAGGGGAATTTTTCCCATCCAATTTTGACAAACCCCATGATGTTAGCCTGATTGCCAATTATAGGTTGACCAATCGCTTCAGTTTTTCAATGAATTTTGCATACCAGACCGGACGTCCCATCACCTATCCTATAGGTACCTTTAGGTTCAACAATTCGGATTTTGTGGTATTCAGTGACCGGAACAAATTTCGAATCCCGGATTATTACCGATTGGACCTGGGAGTGAATATTGAGGGAAACCACAAAAAAAACAAATTGGCCCATAGTTTTATCACCGTTCAGGTGTACAATGTATTGGGCAGAAACAACCCGTATTCCGTATTTTTTGTAACGGACCAGGGAGAAGTAAAAGCATTGCAAAGCTCAATATTTGCGATGCCCATACCATCCATAACCTATAATTTTAAGTTCTGATGAAGGTGAGGAAATATTTATATCGATTTATTTTGTTCTTAGTGATCGCAACATCATTGGTCGCATGCATTGAAGAGTTGGATATTGAGACCTTGGCCGATGTTGAAGAACAGGGCATGTTGGTAGTGGAAGCTGTACTTACCGATAAGGTCCAGACCCAAACTGTATATTTGAGCCGAAGTGATATTCGTTTGGATTTGCAAACGGATACGCTGTATAATCCCATTATCCCTTTGGGATCCCGACCCTTCGATACGGTGAATGTGGAAAAGGGGGCAACTATCCGGGTTGTGGGTAGCAATGGCGATCAATTTCCCTTTTTCGAGGGAAGGGATGGCGAATACCTATCCAATACCCAGTTCGGTCTCCAATTTGGTGTGGATTATGCCTTGGAAATAACCACGAGTAACGGAACCGAATATATTTCTGACCCATTGCTTGTAACGGGTACGTCGGAAATAACAGGTATTTATGCGGAAAAATCGGTCAATGATGACGGGGTTGAAGGTGTGGCCATTTATGCTGACAGCGCTCCTTTGCAGGGCAATGCAAGCTTTTACAGGTATGCCTATGATGAAACCTATAAGATTGTAGCGCCTTATTGGGCCGAAAAAGATTTTGTGCTCACCAATTATGACCCTTGTGCCTTACCCCAACCGACCTATGATCTTCAAATTTTGGATAGAACCAAAGAAAACCAAGTATGCTATAACACCATCTCATCCAATGCCATAGATCAATTTAGTACGGCGGGAAATCCTGCTACCGGTATTTCACGAAAATTGGTGCGTTTTATAACTCGCGACAATTTTATTTTGGCCCATCGGTATAGCATACTTTTAAAACAATATGTTCAGGCACCGGAAGCTTTCTCTTTTTATGAAGTATTAAATAAAATTTCAGGTTCGGAAGACATATTTTCCCAAGTGCAACCAGGTTCCATCTATGCCAACATGCACCGAAAGGACGGAATTGGTGAAAATGTACTGGGTTATGTGGAAGCGGTTGGAGTATCGGAACAACGGCTCTTTTTCAATTTTGAAGATTTTTTTCCAGGCGAGGAGGATACAAGGCCCTATGCCTTTAATTGTTATCTCACATCTTCGCCCGAAAGTCATAAATCCTATTGTGATAATTCTTTGGGAAGTAACAGTTGCCCCCAATCCGTTATTGAACAGGTAGACTTGGGCCTGATCAATTATTATGATGATTATTCAGAAGATTATGGATTGCAGGCAGGTTGCCCCGGACCTTATATTTTTACACCCCGAATTTGCGGGGATTGCACTACACTTGGCGATAATGTTAGACCTGATTTTTGGGTGGATTAAAGTTATGGAACAAAAAAAATGAAAAAACTGTTGATTTTTTTAGGCGTGACCATGCTTGTCGCACATGCCGCACATTCCCAGTACGTGATCAAAGACGCCAAGGACCTGGTGAACCTAAAAAAGCTGCCACAGGAAAAAGTGTATGTGCACCATACCGGGCCATTGGTGTTTGTGGGCGAATACCTCAAATATGCCATGTATTGTTTCAATACCCAAAGCAATAAGTTCAGTGCTATTAGCCGAGTGGGTTATGTGGCCTTGGTAAATGACAAAGGTGACTATTTGCTGGAACAAAAAATTCCGTTGACTGATGGGCTTTCCCAAGGCGATTTTTTCATCAATACAGATGTGCCTTCCGGTAATTATAAGTTGTTGGGGTATACACAATGGATGAAAAACAGCGGAACGAAACAAATTTTCAAGGATGATTTGGTGATCATCAATCCCTATCAGGTGGATCAAAGCAATGTATTGGGAAAGAACGAGTTGGTGCAAACCAATGCCAAAATGGATAGGGAGCTTAAAATGGATTCGACAACCGTCCAAATCCGATTTGAACAAAGGAATTTTGGGACCCGTGAAAAAGTCTGTTTTATCCTAAAAAACTACAAGGGTGCATTAGCAAAGGGAAATTATTCCATTAGGATACAGAAGAAGTCAGAGTTTGCTGTGCCACCCCCGCAAAACGCCATGGATTATGGTCTGGCCTACCTGAATGTCGATAAAACGATTACCAAAAATGTGGGTGATTATGTTTTCTTGCCCGAACAACAAGGGGAGTTGTTTTTTGGAAAGGCCATATCTTATGACACAAAGGAGCCTGCCAAGGGTCAAGAGGTGGTCATGTCAATTCCTGGAGATCCTTATTTTCTCGAATCGACTACAACAGATGATAATGGTGAATTTTATGTATATGCATCGGTTGATTATAAGATACCACAGGTTTTTATTCAATCCAACGGCGATGAAGCACTTCAGTTTGAATATGGTGAGTCCAAAAAAATGGATGTCACCGGACTCAGTTTTGGCAATTTTAAACTTCAACCCGATTATGCCGATGTCATTAAACAACGAAGTATTCATAATCAGGTTGAAAATCAATTCTTTTCAGTCAAACCCGACTCTGTAGTGGTCGAAAAAACAACTACTCTAAAAGAACTGCCCAACTTTGTATCTTTCCATTTGGATGAATATACCCGATTCCGAACCTTGGAAGAGACCATGGTCGAAATATTGAGTTATGTCGGTTTCCGAAACAATGGGGATGGTCCCGATTATATACATGTTACCCAAAAATCTGAGGATTACAGGGAGGAATTCATTCAAACACCTGCACTGGTATTGTTGGATGGAATTTTTATTCCCGATCATAGTATGTTAAGGGATTTTGATGCACGATTGATCAGAACCATTAGGGTAAACCAGGATAAGGTCAAATTGGGCGAGAAAACCTATCAGGGGACCGTTCGTTTGGAAACCATTGATGGTGATTATTACAATGTATATGAACCGATCAATGGGGTTAAAGCGCCAATCAAGGTGCCACAGCGCCCAAAAAACTATTTTAACCAACAATACAATATTGGGGATAGCACCTTGGACAACGTTCCCGATTATCGAAGATTGCTTTATTGGCAGCCCCATGTGGAAGTTGGGGAAACCGATATGCAATTCGAATTTTTCACTTCGGACCTAACTGGTGAGTTTGAGGTAATCCTAGATGGATTTACTTCCTATGGGAAACCCATTTTTTCCAAAAGTATGCTTGTGGTCGAATAACCTTAAGATGAGTTTTGATTCGTTGCGTGGTTTAATTCGGATTTACCCTGTAGGTGATTCTTCTATTGGTTATTATGGTGCTAACCTTAAGTGTCATCAAAGGAGCGAATTCCGAGGTCGAGTTGGAAAGTGTCGCTGTTGCAGTAATGGTTTCTCCCAAAATTGTACCCGGCGGTAGGGATATGGAAAATTGGAATCGGTTGGTGTTATCCGTATTTCCATCCACATCGGTGTAGGAAGAAGAAGTACCATCTTGATCGGAACCACTACCTTCCACTGCACTGCCAATATAGATTTGTCCTTCGCCATAATCTTGGGTATTTCCCAATTGGTTATCTCCGGTAGCAGCTGATCCTTCATTGATGTCCGTTAAGAAAAACTCCAAGGTGGCACCAGGTCGGGACCAACCCGAAATAACAATATTGCCGGCAGAAATAAAGGCGTTTTGTATTGCTGGGAAATTGATAAGACTGTTCGAACCGGTATCCACATCTCCTGAATCGTTCAAGGTTACCCCATCCCCATTGAGGTCAATGCCCAGTGCAGCGCCAGCTGTACCATTGGCGTAAAAGGAGTTTTGGCTGAAAAGATTTCCTGTGCCCGATCCTGTAGTGGTAAGCCCAGCACCTCCGTTGGAATGGATTACATTGTTGGTGATCTGCGAATTGTTCCCAGCCAGTTCAATACCCATGTTTTCAGGTCCACCACCACAGTTGCCGCCATTTTGACCAGAACCCGTAATCGTATTTTCACTGATAATAAGATTGCCGGAGGAAGAGGCTGCATCGATACCGAGAGAGGCCGCGTTTTCGATTAAGTTATGTTGAATAACAATGCCACTACCTGAGTTGATATTGATGTTATCGTCACAAGCTGCATCCCCATTGGACGTAATATGGTTATTCTGTATCACATTGGATGTTCCTGCACCTATATAAATTCCCGAATCGGTATTTGTGGCGATGTAATTTCCATCCACGGTAATGTTTCCACCCGAGTTTTCAACGCCTAGAATAATATTTCCGGCATTGGCCCCCAATGCATTTACACCTATCAGGTTTTCCATTATGGAAAGGTCACCTCCGTCGATTCGAATACCTGAATTGTTATTGGCATAGACCGATATATTTCGGATGGATACATTGGTTGCATTGGTAATGAACACATCTCCTCCATTACGGTGCACTTGTATTTCTGGCCGGTCATAGTCGGGCAATGCAACTGCTGAAGTGCCCACTGCTGTACCACCAGCACCAATAGTTCCGGAATTGGTGTCGCCGGAATAGGCGGTTTGGGTACGTCCGTCAATTTTGGTGTTGTCGGAAGTGATATCCGATAAGGGATTGCCATTACTGATGAAGATATCAAAGTAGCCACTGGTGTAATTCGCATCAACCGTTCTTCCCAAAGGATCGCTGGAAGTGGGAATCATAAATATGGAGGTATCATCACCTGCAGCTGGATCAAAAATGCCGTTAGGTTCAATATCAAGACCCGTTTCGTCCAGATTGTTTGCGTTGACGATAAACTGTTCCAAAGAGCCCTGTCCATCTTCATTGGTGTTGACGATGGTATTGAAATTAAACCCAAAATCGATGCCCACCACACCGTTACTCGCCAATGATACTTGGGATACCGATTGCGCTCCAGTGATCGTGCCTGCGGCAGCATCTACTTGTGAAGGATTGGTTCCGCCCACTTCGTTGGTAACTGCCGTGTTTCCAGCGCCTGTATTGAAGGTCCTAAAGGTCTGCACGGGCACACAGGTGGAACAGGCAGAACCGCCGCCCCTTGATGAGGTCACGGTGCTGTTCACCACACGAATGCTATAGGTGCCATCGGCCATACCACCGAATACATATTGACCATTGGCATTGGTAGTAGTTGTATTGACCAAGGTGTTTGCGTTGTTGTAAAGTTCAACGGTAACACCAGGGATACCAACGCCTGAGGCTGTGGCTCGACTGCGACCAGCCCCGCCTGGGTAATTAATATCTTCGAATACATATCCAGTCACTAAGTTGGATGGTACTTTCAATACCACGGCATTGGATATTACAAAATCCTGCCCTACATCCACATTGGCCGTAACTTGGGTGTCCGTTGGGGCAATGTAGCTTGAAATGTCAAAAGTATCCCAGTCCACACCGTGCAAGGTATTGATGTTCACTATGGGTGATTGGGTATTATCGTATGCTGTTGAGTTATAGGCATTGTTTCCTGGGTTGCCCCCATCGCCTGAAAGCACAAAATTGGTGCCTGCTTGGTTGGTGATGGAAAGTTCTTCCGGATTGGTGGAACCTGCACTGGAGCCGTTCAAGGTGGCATCACCTTCCCAAGAAAGGAAGGATGCTTTCGAGCCGGAACCGGCTATCGCAAAAAAGGAATCCAAGGTAAAGGAGTTGCCCGCGTTGCTCAAACCGTCAAAACCTAGGTAAAGGTTGATATTGGCCGCTGGCAGGGAACTGTCCTCGTAAAAAATCATCAAGGACCAACCGCCCAAAACCGTGGCTGTGGAACAAAAATCGTTGGTGTTGTCAATGGTCAAATCAGTAACATCAAAAGTAGTGGTTGGCAAATTGGCCGCCCCAATTCCTTGAATAATGGAGGTGACATCACTCACGTAGCCAAAGAACGTACGACCCACAATACCAGATTCATATATGAGATTTGCAGACACATTTTGACCTTCGAAAGTAATATTGGAGTCTGTTGTGTAGCTGGAATGTGCCCAATATAAATACGCTTTTTCAATGGTGGCCGTGGCAGGAATGTTCGATAACAAGGTGCCAGATGAGGTGTTCGTAATGGCACAGGGGTCGGTGTTGTTATCCGCTGTTCTAAATGTGCCCCCAGTTGAGGTATAATCCACATAACCTGCAAATTGCTCGTACAACGTCAATGGCTGGTTATAAGGTATTTGGGAGTTGATTGTTACCGTAGCTGTGTCTGAAATATCGACTGTGCCATCTGATGAACTTGTAAATTGAATGCCAAAGGTCTCGGTATCCTCAACAATGCCATCGTCAGTAATCGGAATGGTAATCGTATCCGTATCTCCAGAAACCCCACTAAAACTCAATGTGCCAGTGGTCAAGGTATAATCCGAACCAGCTGTGGCCGAACCGTCTACAGTTGTATAATTTACGGTAAATGGACCGGAGGCTGCTGCACCATCATGGGTTACCGTGAGCACCACGGAACCGATGGTTTCATCAACGGCAACATCTTCCACTTTCACAGAAGGTCTCAATTGATCAACGGAAATCAAGAAGTTGTCAATATAGGCTGTATCGTTATTGTCCCAGTTGTTGCCGGATTTTCGGAAACGAACCACCGTGTTGGTGGAGAGATAGGCATTGATGTTGGTCGAAAAGTTTCCTGTATTGTTATTGCCACTAACTGTTCCCAAGGTGGTAAAACTTGCACCCCCATTGTTCGATATCTCCACTTGTAACGATTTACTCCCTGTTAAACCGGAAGTTCTCCATGAAAAGGAGAGTGTTCCTGCCGTGGCACCACCTAAATTGGCTTCTCTGGTGATACTTTCGCCCCACAGATAGTAGAAATACAACCTGCCATTGGTGATGTAGATATAGTTTCCATTTGGTCCAAGGTCGGTGTCCCCACTTTCGGTCCAATCCGTAGCAAAGTTTTGCGTACCATCATTATTGGAATAGGAAGCAGTGGTGAAATTATCCCTAAAAGTTTCCTGTCCCATCAATTGGGAAATGGATAGGGAAAAGAAAACAAGAAGAATCGATACGGAATGCTTCATGGTTGGGGTTACTTTTAATAGTGTTTGCTACGCGCTTGTTGAATTGGTCAAAAATAACAGGGATAGGAAGCTTATCTAAATATTTGTTGTGAATGCAGCACTCATAAGGGTGTATCGACAAAAAGCATGGGTTTCTTACAAAGGAAAATGAAGCAAAAGCAGCAATAAAGTGAAGGTTTGCAATTAGCTACAAGGTTTTGCAAGGAGTAACGGGATTAGGATTTTTTTGAAGGGATGGAAGAAAATAAAAAATCCTATAAAGAGAATCTCAGGGTTTTTAAATTACGAGCACAAATTATTTGAGTTAAAAGTGCTACCATCAATGTTTTGATATGATATCATTAATTTTGTTTAATAAATCGAAAATAAATAAAGGAAAATGAATAGAGGCAAGATTGAAATTAGGTTTTGTAAATGCCTTCATATTCTCATTGTTTTTTTACCAATATTAATTTTCGGTCAAAATTTATTGCCTCCCATTTACAATTACAGCTTGTCGGAATATAAGGGAGCCAGTAAAAACTGGGATGTATCCGTCAATGAAAATGGGGAGCTTTTTGCAGCCAATAATCAGGGTTTGTTGCACTTCAATGGTGAACAATGGACACTCAATAAATTGCCCAACAATACCATTATCCGTTCGGTGGAATGTATTGGAGATCGCGTGTATACGGGCTCCTATGAGGAATTTGGTTATTGGATCAAAAATGGATATGGCAAATTGGAATACAACTCTTTGACCCATTTGATCCAAAATCATGTTTTTACCAGCGAGGAGTTTTGGGAAATTTTTCCTTCCATGGATGGCAAGGTCCTGTTTCGTTCTTTTTCGGCAATATATGCATACAACGGTGAAGAAATCCAAGTTGTGGATCCTCCTCACGTTGTTTCTGATTTTATTGAATTTCAAGGAAAACTTATAGTTGCAGGCGGTACTTTGGGATTGTTTGAGGTGAAGGACAATACATTGAAACCACTGCCTATCCAGGACCGATTGCTTGGAAAGACGGTTACGGATATGGTGGTCTTCAATGATAAATTATTGGTGGGCACCAAATTAAACGGATGCTTTTTATTTGATGGGCATAACGTGGAACCCTGGGCAAACAGAATCAACGAAGAACTTAAACAGCACCAATTGAACAAAATTGCTTTGCTGGGCAAAGGGCAATTGGGTTTTGGTTCCATTAAAAATGGCATGTATCTCTATGATACCAATACTGGACAATTCAGGGTTTTAAATAGGGAGTCGGGACTGGAGAACAATACGGTTCTTTCGCTATTGTTGTTCAAAGATCAATTATGGTTGGGGCTGGACAATGGAATTGCACGTGTTCGGTTGAACAATCCGATTACTTATTATACCGATTACTCTGGAACCTTGGGTATGGTCTATGATGTGGCTTGGTACAAAGGAAAGTTGTTTTTGGGCAGTAACACGGGTGTCTTTTATTTTGATGGTAACCAACTGAAATTTGTGGAAGGTTCCCAAGATCACGTATGGGAATTGGTCGTATTGGAAGGCGAGTTGCTTTGCGGCCATAATACAGGGACCTACAAGGTTACCGAAAATAGTTTTGAGGAGTTGAGCAGCGCCGCAGGTGGCTATCAGCTCATAAAAGTGCCCGACCAAGTAGCAACCTATGTACAGGGCACCTATAACGGATTGTTCAAATTTGTGAAGACCCCAGGCGGTGAGTGGAACATCCATAAGATTGATGGTTTGGATTTTCCAGTAAAACAATTGTGTTTTGAAACCCCGAACATTGTATGGGCGGCCCATCCCTACAAAGGCTATTATCGGATTCATTTTGACGAAGGGTACGACAAAATTGCAAGGATTCAAGAATTTCAAGGTCCAGAAGTACCAAGTGCCTTTAATGCGAAAGTATACAACATCAAGAACCATATCGTGGTCAATAGTGAGGGCAAATGGTATCGTTATAACCCCATTGACGACAGCATTATTCCTTTTACGGAATTCAAGGACTATGAAAACAAGGAACTTTTGTTCTTTGATGACACGTATTATTGGTTTGTGGATGCTGCGAATGACAAGGCCATAATTCATACCGATTTAAAAAAGGATAGCTTGGTCATTGCTGACGTGCCCCTGCGGGAACGGTTGGCTCCCGACTCACAAAATGTGATCAAAATCAATGACAGCACCGCTTACATCACCTTAACCGATGGCTTTGCCAAGATCAATGACCTAAAACTGCGATCGGAATGGACGGAAGAAGTATTGCCTTCGCCAGATTTGGTCGTATTTCGCGATCAAAAGAATAGGCACATGATCAACGGGGAAACTATTTTGGTGCCCAATCGTTATTCGCAATCCCTCTCCATAGAGGTAGCGGCTCCAAGTTATATGGCACCAAACTATTACTTTGAATTGGATGGACCCAAAACTTACTCCGAATATGCCGAAAATGGCTTTATCAATTTTCAAAACCTACCATTTGGCGATTATACCTTCAGGGTGTATACTGCGGGTATGGACAATACTCTATCAAGCCCAAGTGTGTTGAGGTTTCAGGTTGCTCCACCATGGTATCTATCATGGTATAGCATGTTACTGTATTTTGCACTGGCTGTGGGATTGGTTTTTATGGTTCGCGCTTACAATCGTAGAAAACTAGTAAGGAAACAGGCCGAAATACAGGCCCAAATGGAGAAGGAGCAGCAGGAACGTATGGCCAAGTTGGAAAAAGAAGAACTAGCCAATGAAGTCCGATTGAAACAGAACGAATTGGCGAGTACCACGTTGAACATTGCCAAGAAAAATGAAATGATATTGGAACTGAAGAACATGTTGTTGGTGAACAAGGACAAGTTCTCCAATTCACAACGTTATCGGTCATTCATCAAAAAACTGAACAACTCCATTGAAGATACCGAAGACTGGAAAAGGTTCGAAGTTAATTTTAAGGAACTGCATGACGATTTCTTTGAACGACTGCTAAAAGCCTATCCAACCCTCACACCGAAAGATCTTAAACTTTGCGCATATCTAAAAATGAACCTTTCCACAAAGGAAATTGCTCCATTGATGGCTATCTCTGTACGCGGTGTGGAGATACATCGGTACAGGTTGCGAAAGAAATTGGATATGGACAGTTCGGACAACCTTTCCAACTTTCTGATCACGTTTTAATCGCTGTTCAAAGACTTTGTGCTTTCAAATCTGGGATTTTTGTAGTACATCATTACTACATCACTATGTTAATTTTTTTTACATCATTGAACGGTGTACTACTGCAAAAGCGGTGAAATAGGGCTTTCCGAGGCCTTTTTGGATGATGTATTTATTATGTATTCCCTTTGAGAATCAAACCTTGGCCTCTTTAGTAATTTAGTAAAAATCTAACTCAATTTTTGCACAATTATGAAAATTAAAAGCAAACTATTGCTAATCTCGTTTTTGTTGTTTCAAGCAATTCTTTTTGCTCAAAACAATACAACGATTTCGGGAACGGTGCTTGATAGTCAAGGTCAACCCTTACCTGGTGCCAACGTAGTGTTAAAAGGTACTACTACAGGAACCCAAACCGATTTCGATGGAAACTACAGTTTGGACAATGTGCCAGGCAATGGCATTTTGGTGTTCAGTTACATCGGTTATCTTACACAAGAGTTACCTATTAATAATAGGACTTCTTTGGATGTAACGCTACAGGAAGATACCCAAGCTCTCGATGAAGTTGTCGTGGTGGGCTATGGTACCCAGAAAAAAGCGGATCTTACGGGTTCCATTGTAACCGTAAATTCGGAACAAATTGAGAAAACACCCGCTGCCAACCCGGTGCAATCCTTGCAAGGTAGGGTAGCTGGAGTGCAGATTGTTTCTCCGGGATCACCTGGGGCATCACCAACGGTTAGGGTACGTGGTTTGGGAACCTATTCAGATGCAACCAACCTGTTGTATGTGGTGGATGGGATGTTCTACAGTAACATTGACTTTTTGAACCCCAACGACATCAAATCCATGAACGTGCTGAAAGATGCTTCATCTTCTGCCATTTACGGGGTACGGGCCGCCAACGGCGTTATCATTATCGAGACAAAGTCAGGTGCCAAGAACCGTAAGCCACAGATTGAGTATAATGGGTATACAGGCGTACAGCGCGCACAGAATGTGCTGAAAATGGCCAACGCCGAACAATTTGTTACCATGGCCGTGGAATCCGGTTCCACTGCCGATGTGCAATTTGTGCTAAATGCCATGCAACGGTACGGTAGGAGTCGGATAAACCCCAATGTACCCGATGTGAACACCGATTGGTACGATGAGATCATTCGGGACGGGATTATCCAAAACCACAGTTTGAGTGTAACGGGGGGCACGGACAATGTATCCTATTCCTTGGGAACAAACTACTTCTCCCAAGAAGGGTTGTTGGATATGAAAAATGAGTACGAACGATTCAATGTACGCTCTAAAATTGATGTGGATGTGCTGGACAATGTCAAGGTAGGGGTGAATACCGTATTCAGTAATGCCACCCAATACACCCCGGAGAATTCGGCTTGGTTCAAAGCATATTTTGCGGTGCCGATATTACCAGTTTTTGACGAGCTCAACACGGATGCAACCCCTATCCAATATGCCAATGCCCAGGCATTGGGGTATAGGGGCACGCAGAACCCTTTTCCTGATATGGAGTACAATAATAACCGGTTGAAAATCCGTAAGTTATTGACCAATATTTATTTGCAGACCGAGTTGATCAAGGACAAATTGACCTTTAAAACAGCGTACAACCTTGATTATTCTGCTTTGGAGGAGCGCTATGTAAACCTACCTTACAATATGGGATTTGGGGACGAACGAATTTCATCCATCAATAGAAGGCAAAACAATTATTTCAACCAAATATGGGATAACATTTTGACCTACAATGATACTTTTGATCAAGATCACAATGTAACCGTAATGGCTGGTGCTTCCTACAGGGATGAGGCCGCCAACCAATTCCAGGCCACCGGAAGCGATATTGTGGGTATCGATTACGAAACTTCTTGGTATTTGGATTTTGCCGACCCCTTGTCGTTCAACAACAATGTCGGTGAAAACAACCGAAGAATTTACGGCCAATCCTATTTTGGTAGGTTGTCGTACAACTTTAAGGACAGGTATTTGTTATACGGGACTTTCAGGGCAGACCGATCTTCCAAGTTTACCCAAGATCAATGGGGGTATTTTCCCTCTGTGGGTGCCGGTTGGGTAATTTCCCAAGAACCCTTTATGAAGAATGTGGGCTTTTTTGATTTCCTCAAATTGAGGGCTGCATGGGGCCGATTGGGTAATGATAACGTGCCCGCCAGTGCAGGTGCCAATACCATTAGCAACACTACGGTCGATTTGGGCGATACACCTGTGACAGGTATAACCGCGACAAGTACATTTACCGATCTTACTTGGGAGGTAGTGGAAGAGTTGGATTTTGGTATAAACATACGGGCATTCGATAACCGCTTGTCCTTGGAAGCCGATTATTATATCAGGGATACCGAGAATGCCATTATGCCAGTGTACATTCCGATTGCGAACGTAACGGTGAGTCGAAACTCAGGTGTGATTCGAAACTCAGGTGTCGAATTGGCACTGAACTGGAACAACGATATATCTGATGACTTTAGCTATACCGTGGGGGCCAATTTTACCACCGTTAAAAACGAAACGTTGGAGTTAGAGGATACTAGAGGCTATATTGACTCCGGATCTGCGGAATTCCGTCAACGTACAATCGTGGGCGAACCCTTATATGCATTCTATGGGTATGAGACCACAGGGGTGTACCAAAACCAGGCCCAAATAGATGCGGACCCAGTCGCACAGTCGGCCATAGCCAATGGTCAGGACATTGAACCCGGCTATTTGATCTATAGGGATGCCAATGGTGACGGGGCAATCACCGATGAGGATAGGACCGTGTTGGGATCCTTCTTGCCCAAGTTCACCTACGGTGGTAATATCGGGATCAATTATAAGGATTTTGGTTTCTCCATGAACTTCTATGGACAATCCGGTAACAAAATCTTGAACCGAAAAAGAGGCGAGATCATCTTTACCAACGATACCAACATAGATGCTGATTTGGCCAAAAACCGTTGGCATGGGGAAGGCACCAGCAATTCGTACCCTTCTTCTGCAGGTTTAAGGGATAGCTGGAACCAAAAACTCAGTAATTTCTGGGTAGAGGATGGTGATTTCTTCCGTATCCAGAACATACAATTGGCTTACACATTAAGAGGTGCAAAGTTGAAGGGGGTCAATATTCCGGATTTTAAGTTTACCCTTACTGCAGAGCGACCACTGACCCTGTTCAGCTACAATGGCTTCAATCCAGAAGTTTCAGATGGGGTTGATCGTCAAACCTATCCGGTTCCGGCCATCTACACCATTGGAGTTAATGTAAAACTGTAAAAAAAATTGAGATGAAAAACAGAAAAAATTCAGTAATTAAGTTGGCATTTGTCTTGGCTATGTTGCTTTTCACGCACTCCTGTTCCGACAAATTCGACGACATTGAAGGTCAGCTCAATGCAGATGACCTTGACTACAGCGCTACCGAAGATATGGTGCAGGCATTGGTAGGGGCCTATAATATTATAGCGACCAGAGGATGGGAAGAACCCTTATTGCTTTCTGTTCGTGGAGACGATGTAAATGCCGGAGGTCTTGGGGACCAACAACCGTTTGCCGACACCGATAACTTTGTTTACGATCAGGGGTATTGGATGTACAATTCCTTATGGAATCTGCATTACGGTGATATCGTGGGCTTGAATACTGAGATCAGCTTGATTGAAAATTTCAAGGATTTTGCAAATGAAGAAGAAAAGGCAAAGGCCGACCAGTACATTGCCGAAATTAAGGTGATGCGGGCATGGTTGCACTTAAACTTGGCCCGGGTGTGGGGCGATGTGTTCATCATCCAGACCAATCAACCCGACGCTGAAATTGCTGGTGGTACAGTGGCCAAGAATGACGTAATGCAGTTTGTTTCCGATCAAATGGATGAAGTAATTCCACTGTTGCCCAATATGAGGCCCAACGAAAGAACAGATATACCTGGAGGGGTAACACGTTATACGGCATATGCCCTCAAAGCGTTGGCTAATTTGGAAATGGAAGAATACCAAGCAGTGGCCGATGCGGCCGCGGCCATTATCAATTCCAATAAGTTCACGTTGTATCCGGATTATTATAATCTGTTCAAAAAACCAGGGGAATTGAGTGATGAAAGCTTGATGGAACTGCAATTTTCCGATTATGGTTCCAGCACAGGGGATACCTTTTACCACTTGTACGCCCCATTTGGGCCACAAGGATGGACACCTGCACGGGAAAATGCATCCGATGGATGGGGATTTTATGAACCTAGCATGAAATTCATCAAGTTTATGCTGGACAGGGGTGAAACTGAAAGATTGGAAACCAGTGTCCTTTGGACCGATAGGGGTATTGCAGAACTTCAGACCGACCCCAATTATGCAACCTTACCTGGATTTGTTTCCAATACAACCCGCGATGGTGATGTGATCAACGATTATGCCAGGGCACTGTTTGCCAGCGGCAAACACTATTTGCCTTCCGTACAACTTACCGATGGCAGGAACAATTATGGTGGTGGCAAGAATATGATCGTGATCCGCTATGCTGAAGTACTTCTAATGTATGCCGAAGCATTGACACGGGGCGCCACTGGATCGGGCATGACAGCCGACCAAGCAGTGAACCTGATTCGAAGCAGGGCCGGGATGCCCAGCGTTTCTGGAGTATCTGCGGATGATGTTATGGATGAAAAATTTGCCGAATTGGGAATGGAATGGGGCATTCGCTATTATGATATGGTCCGTTTGAACAATTACGGGGAATTGAGCTACGATGGAAGGACCTTCGATGCATCGGATGAATTGCTTCCTTACCCTCAGGCACAATTGGATGCACTTCCAACCCTTGGCGGAAGTTCTGATTAACATTAACCAAATAAACTACGAAAAATGAAATACGCAATAAAATCCATAGGACTCCTTTTAGGTCTCCTGATAGTTTCCTGTAACGAGGGGATAGATCCGATCACAGCAGTGGATGCCGGGGTGGACGAAACCGCTCCGCAAGTGACCATCACTTATCCGACCGAAGGGGTGGAACTAATGCCATTCGAAGAAGAAACATCCATCGACATCAAATTTGAGGTCACCGATGATATTGAAGTGACCGAGGTCAAGGTTTTGGTCGATGGGTCACAAATAGCATCTTTTAATAGCTTTAAGGATTACCGAATCGTATTGGAAGAGGTAACCCATAATGGTTTGGGCAATGGAGACCACAAAGTGGCCGTAACCGCAACTGATATTGAGGGCAAGACAACTACACAAGAGGTGAATTTTGCCAAACTACCACCGTACACCGCCCAGTTTGATGGTGAGGTGTTGTATATGCCCTTTAATGGGGATTACATGGATTTTATCAGTTTTGAGGAAGCAGGTGAAGTAGGTGGTCCTGGTTTTGCAGGTGGTGGATTCTTGGGAGCCGATGCCTTTGAAGGGGCAGCTGATTCCTATTTGACCTTTCCGATGGATAACTTAAAAAGTACAGAGTTCAGTGCTGCTTTCTGGTACAAGGTGAACCCAACACCCGATCGGGCCGGGATTTTGATCGTGGGTGATAATGCCGATGACCGTTTTCAAGGTTTCCGCTTGTTTCGTGAAGGCAACGCCGATGAACAACGCTTGAAATTGAATGTGGGAACAGGTGCCGGCGAAAGCTGGAACGATGGTGGTGTGATCGATGTGACTGCGGGCGAATGGGTGCATGTGGCCGTTTCCATTTCCCAGACCCAAAGCACTATCTACTTTAATGGTATAGAAATGTTATCGGCGAACCTATCGGCACCCATCGATTGGACAGGCTGTGAGGAACTGGTGATCGGTAATGGTGGACCTACCTTCTCCTATTGGGACCATGGTTATGATGCCAGTCAAATGGACGAGTTGCGCATATTCAATAAAGCCCTGACACAAAGTGATGTGCAGATTATGATCAATGCGGCCAATCCCTATGTGCCACAATTTAATGGGGAATCCTTGTACATGCCGTTTGACGGGGACTATATCGATTTGATAGGGAGCAAAGCAGCTTCTACAGTAGGAACACCGGGCTTTACCAACGATAGTCAAGTGGGCGACCAAGCCTTTATGGGCGCTTTGGATTCCCATATCAACTATCCAGCTGAAGGATTGATGACACCAGAGTTCTCGGGAACCTTCTGGTATAAGGTCAATGCCGATCCAGACCGGGCAGGTATCATTACCATTGGGGATGATGAAGTAGATCGTTTCCAAGGATTCCGATTGTTCCGTGAGGGCAATGCCACCGAACAGCGTATTAAGCTGAATGTAGGAACTGGTGGTGGCGAAAGCTGGAACGATGGTGGAGTGATCGATGTTATTGCGGGCGAGTGGGTACATGTGGCCTTCACCATCGCAAGTGATAAAAGTACCATCTATTTCAATGGAACCGAAGTATTGTCATCAGCCATGTCCGCTCCGATAGATTGGACCGGTTGTACCACCTTCAACATTGGAGCTGGTGGACCTACGTTCTCGTATTGGGACCACTTATCCGATTATAGCGCTATTGACGACTTGCGTTTCTTCAACAAGGCATTGACCGCTGAAGAAGTTGCAGCAGTGGCCGGCGGAACCGTAACACCCAAAAATTTTGGATCCACCCTCTATATGCCTTTCGATGGTGCCAATACCGAAGTGAACAACAATGTGGAACCCACCGTGGTGGGAACACCGGGCTTTGCTGGGGAAAGCAACGTGGGAACAGATGCCTACGCCGGAAATACCGATTCCTATTTGACCATACCCATTGATGGATTGTTCAGCAACCAGTTCAGTGGGGCCTTCTGGTACAAGGTGGATGGAGCTCCCGACAGAGCAGGCATTTTAACCGTTAGTCCTCCCATGAACGGTGCTGACAACGATCTTTCAGCAGGTTTCAGGCTGTTCAGGGAAGGTGACGCGGCATCACAACGTATCAAGCTCCATGTGGGCAGTGATGGTGGCGATGTTTGGAACGATGGTGAAGTCATTGATGTAACAGCGGGCGAATGGGTACATATTGCCTTTGTTGTGAGCGATACGTCGACCCAGATTTATTTCAACGGCGAGCCTGTGACCAACATGGGCGATATGACTGGAAAAACCATTAGCTGGGCCAATTGTTCCATTTTATCCATAGGATCGGGCGCACCCAATTTTATTGGGTGGAACCACTTGTCCGACTCCAGTTTTATCGATGATTTGTATTTGTTCGATAAAGCCCTGACACAGGAAGAGATCCAAGCCATTATCAACAAATAGAACAAGTTTCAAATCAATAATTATTCGAGTTAGTTAGTTTAGTTTATGAGGTTAATTTTAATTCCATTGGCTGTTGCATCCTTATTATGGGGATGCAATGGCCAAAAAACTAAGAATACCGAACAGTCAACAGAAAAGTCCAAAGAACAATTGGCCCAAGGGGATGAACAATTGTTGGATTCGGTGCAATACCAGACCTTCAATTACTTTTGGGATGGTGCAGAACCTATATCCGGATTGGCAAGGGAACGTCTCCATATGGACAATGTTTACCCAAGTCATGATAAGAACATCATCACCACAGGTGGCTCAGGTTTTGGCCTGATGGCCATATTGGTAGGAGTGGAGCGACAATTCATCACACGGGAACAAGCGTTGGAACGTTATGAGAAAATCGTTGGGTTCTTGGAAAAGGCAGATCGCTTCCACGGGGCTTGGCCCCATTGGATGGAACCTTCGGGAAAGGTGTCTCCGTTTAGTCCAAAGGACAACGGTGGAGATTTGGTGGAAACCGCTTTTTTGGTGCAAGGTCTATTGGCCGTAAAGGAATATTTTAAAGACGGCAACGAGCGTGAACAAGCGCTCGCAAAGAAAATCCAACAACTCTGGGAAGGAGTGGAATGGGATTGGTACACCAAAGGTGGGGAAGATGTGTTGTATTGGCACTGGAGCCCCGAATACCAATGGGAAATGAATTTTCCGGTCGGCGGCTATAATGAGGCTCTCATTATGTATGTTCTGGCGGCAGCGTCCCCAACACATTCCATAAACAAATCGGTATACGAAAAGGGATGGGCCGTGGATGGCACCATTGCCCAAGATACCCTATATTATGGTCTGGAAACCGAATTGAACCATTATCAGCACGACAATGCGCCCGTAGGACCTTTGTTTTGGGCACATTATTCCTATTTGGGACTGGATCCCAACGGATTGACCGACCAATTTGGGGATTATTGGAAATTGAACCAAAATCATGCATTGATCCATTACAAATATGCAGTGGATAACCCAAAAGGGTTTGAAGGCTATGGGGAAAATTGCTGGGGTTTGACTTCCAGTTATTCAATGAACGGATATGCTGGTCACAGACCCGGTGCCGATCTAGGGGTGATTTCACCCACGGCTGCCCTTTCATCCATGCCATATACCCCAGAGGAAAGCAAACAGTTTTTACGGTATATGTACAGCGAACAAGATAGTTTGATCGGAGAGTTTGGACCCTATGATGCTTTCAGTTTGCAACATAATTGGTATTTGCCCCGCTATTTGGCCATAGATCAAGGGCCCATACCCGTAATGATCGAGAATTACCGAAGTGGATTGCTATGGAAATTGTTCATGCGCAACGAAGATGTACAAAATGGCTTACAAAAACTTGGATTTGAATCCCCCTATATCAAAACCGATGGTTAAAAAAACATGTTCATTTTTGTTGATGGCATTGTTGCTTGTAGCCTGTAGTGGTGGAGATGATGGATATACCTATGTTCCTACCACTCCCGAAATACCAAATGAGGGCTCGGGCAACGAGACACCGACCATTAGCGATACAGAATTGTTGGACCTTACCCAAGAGACCACTTTCAAATATTTTTGGGATTACGCCGAATCCAATTCCGGTGGGGCTCGCGAGCGATACCATCCCAACGATCCAGGCTTAAATGCTGAAGTAGTGACCTCGGGTGGAACCGGTTTTGGCCTGATGGCCATCTTGGTAGGGATTGAACGTGGATTTGTTACCCGTACAGAAGCTTTGACCCGATTGACCACGTTGTTGGACTTTTTGGAAGGGGCAGATCGGTTTCATGGGGCATGGTCCCACTGGATCAATGGTACCACAGGAACAGTGATCCCGTTCAGTAGCCTGGACAATGGAGGTGATTTGGTGGAAACAGCATTTCTGGCCCAGGGCCTGATTTGTGTTAAGGAGTATTTTAAAAACGGCTCCGAGGAGGAAAAGGCACTGGCTCAAAAAGCCGATGCTCTCTGGAAAGGGGTCGAGTGGAATTGGTATACCCAAAACCAAAATGTGCTGTATTGGCATTGGAGCCCCAATTACGGGTTCGACATCAACCTACCTCTGAGGGGATACAATGAGGTATTGATCACCTATATCATGGCGGCCGCATCTCCCGATTACAGCATTGCCAAGGAAGTCTACACTGGTGGGTGGGCTTCTGGGGGTGACATCAAATCCAACAATACCCAATATGGCTATCCCTTATTGGTGAAGCACAACGGAGATGAACAGTTTGGTGGACCTTTGTTTTGGGCGCATTATTCCTATTTGGGTCTGAATCCCAAAAACCTCTCCGACGATTATGTGGATTATTGGGATGTGAACGTCAACCATACCTTGATCAATTATAACTACTGTGTGGACAACCCAAAGTTTTTTGAAGACTATGGCGAGGATTGTTGGGGGTTGACAGCCAGCTATTCCCGTAATAACGATGGTACCTTGGGGTACAATGCGCATAGCCCTGCCAACGATACAGGGGTCATATCGCCGACAGCAGCCATCAGTTCCATTCCTTATACACCTGCCCAATCTTTAAAGGCAATGCACTATTTTTATAAGAACAAGGACAAATTGCTCGGGCCGGCTGGTTTCTACGATGCGTTTAGTCCTGAGAACAACTACTGGGTGGCAGAGGCCTATTTGGCCATAGACCAAGGCCCTCAGATCATTATGATAGAAAACTATAGGACCGGATTCTTATGGAACCTTTTTATGGCCAATGAAGATGTCCAGGCCGGTCTAGCCAAACTCGGATTTTAAAATGAAAGCAAAGTACATCCTATTTTCAATCGTATTGCTCGTAAGCACCATGGTTACTGCCCAATGGCAATCGAAGTATGAACAGAAGACACTTGTGGATGGGGCCGATACCTTAAGGTATCGCATCATGTACCCCAAAAATTTTGATCAAGGCAAAAAATATCCGGTGATCTTGTTTTTGCACGGGGCGGGTGAACGTGGTAGCGATAATGAAAGTCAATTGGTACACGGGGGCAAATTGTTCGCAACGGATTATTTGCAGGAACGGTTTCCGGCCATTGTGATTTTTCCACAGTGTTCAAAAGAAAGTTATTGGTCCAATGTGGATGTGGACCGGAGTACCTATCCCATAAAGTTAAATTTTAACTACGATGGTGGTCCTACCACCCCCTTGCGAATGGTGATGGAACTCTTGGACAATACCCTAAAAGAACCGTATAGCGATGATGATCGGGTGTATCTTATGGGGCTTTCCATGGGGGGGATGGGAACCTTTGAATTATTGAGCAGAAGACCCAAAACTTTTGCTGCTGCAGTGCCCATTTGTGGAGGAGGGGATCCAAACTCCGTTTCCACCTATGCCGAAAATACCCCCTTATGGGTTTTTCACGGCGCACAGGACAATGTTGTAAACCCCTTGCAATCCATGGAAATGGTTTCCGCTCTGCTTAAAGCAGGGGTTTTTCCGAAGTTCACAATGTATGATTTTGCCAATCACAACAGTTGGGATCCCGCATTTGCGGAACCGGACCTTTTGCCATGGCTGTTTTCGCATCGGAGGAAAAATCCCTAGCCAATGGAGCCTAAAAGATTCCTGAGTGCCTTTTTGTTGCTATTTGTTGCTTGTCAGACATTACTCGTAGCCCAGCAGAAAACCTATTGTAATCCCATCAACATCGATTATGGATACACGCCCATACCCAATTTTGCCACCCATGGCAAGCATCGGGCCACGGCTGATCCGGTAATAGTCACCTTCAAGGACAAATACTTTTTATTCTCAACCAATCAATGGGGGTATTGGTGGAGTGATGACATGTACCATTGGAACTTTGTTTCACGAAAATTCTTGCGGGAACGAAATGTAACCTATGATGAGCTTTGTGCACCCGCCGCTTTTGTGATGAAGGATGAGCTGTACCTGATCGGTTCTACCCACGGTCCTGCATTTTCCATGTGGAAAAGCAAAGATCCAACAACCGATAATTGGGAAATTGCTGTGGATTCGTTGAAAGCTGGAGCCTGGGACCCAGGTTTTTTGTATGAAGCGGATACCGACAAACTCTATATGTATTGGGGATCCAGCAATGTGTTTCCAATTTTGGGGACCGAGATCAATACCAAAACCCTCCAATCCGAAGGTTATGTAAAACCATTGATTGCCTTGGCGCCCGAAGATCATGGTTGGGAACGGTTTGGGGAGTACAACGACAACACCTTTTTACAGCCCTTTATGGAGGGTGCTTGGATGACCAAGTACAACGGGAAGTATTATTTACAGTATGGTGGGCCGGGTACCGAATTCAGTGGATATGCCGATGGAGTATATGTAAGTGACAAACCCTTGGACGCCTTTGCCTACCAACATCACAATCCGTTCTCCTACAAACCTGGGGGATTTGCCCGCGGTGCTGGCCATGGGGCAACGTATCAGGATATGTTTGGAAATTGGTGGCATGTCTCCACCATCATTCTGAACCAAAAGAACAGTTTTGAACGCCGGATTGGTATATGGCCTGCCGGTTTTGATGAAGACGATGTCATGTACAGCAATACGGCCTATGGCGATTACCCCACTTTCTTGCCACAAGAGAATGCAAATCATCTAAAAGGGTTGTTCACAGGATGGATGTTGCTCAATTACAACAAACCTGTCCAGGTATCTTCCACTCTGGGCGGCTATGCTCCCAATAACGCCGTTGATGAGAACATGCGATCGTATTGGAGTGCCAAAACGGGTGAAAAGGGGGAATGGTTCCAGACCGATTTGGGAGAAATAGCGACTATCAACGCGATTCAAATCAATTATGCGGATCAGGACGCGGAGTTCTTTGGTAAATCCGAAGGGGTATACCATCAATATAAGATCTACAGTTCACTGGATGGAAAAAAATGGAGCCTTTTGGTAGACAAGGGCAACAATACCACTGATGTGCCCCATGATTACATCGAATTGAAAAAACCAGCAAGGGCACGTTACCTTAAAATGGTCAACCTCAAAATGCCCACAGGAAAATTTGCTCTGAGCGGTTTCCGTGTCTTTGGAAAAGGAAGTACTGCAAAACCAGCATCCGTTGAAGATTTTGTCGTACTCAGAAACGGTCCCGATAAATTTGGGGAACGAAGGAATGCTTGGCTTCGCTGGAAACTGAACGACCTTGCGGACGGATATGTTATTTACTTTGGCAAATCTAAGGATAAACTTTACGGCAGTATCATGGTCTATGGTGCCAATGAATACTATTTCTCGGGCATGGACCGCACCGATGCCTACTATTTTCTAATTGAAGCTTTTAATGGCAATGGTATTTCACAACGAAGTACCATTGTAAAATCAGAATAAACAAACAAAACAACCAAATCATGACTATCAAAAAATGCTGCATACTTTTTGGGGTATGCCTTGCTTTTACGCTCAATGCCCAAAACCGAATTCCGGAGGTGGAGGCCCTTTTGCAAAAAATGACCTTGGAGGAAAAAATAGGCCAATTGAACTTATTGACACCCGGTGGCGGAGTTGCCACAGGAGAGGTGGTGAGCAAGAACGTGGAAGCGAAGATCAAGGCCGGACAGGTGGGTGGACTTTTTGGGGTTGCCGGACCGGAAAAAGTACGGGTAGCCCAAGAATTGGCCGTTAAAGAAAGCCGTTTGGGGATTCCGTTGTTGTTCGGCTCCGATGTGATCCATGGTTATAAGACCACCTATCCAATCCCTTTGGGATTGTCGGCAAGTTGGGATTTGGACCTGATGAAACAAGCGGCCCAAATGGCCGCAAGGGAGGCCACCGCAGATGGAATCAACTGGAATTTCTCACCCATGGTCGACATTGCACGAGACCCCAGATGGGGCCGAATGGCCGAGGGAGCTGGGGAAGACCCATACCTTGGTTCCAGAATTGCTACTGCCATGGTGGAAGGTTACCAAGGAAACGACTTGGCCGCTGCACATACCATGTTGGCCTGTGTTAAGCATTTTGCGCTCTACGGCGCATCGGAGGCAGGTCGGGATTACCATTCGGTGGACATGGGCAAAATCAAAATGTTCAACCAGTACCTACCACCGTATAAAGCGGCCGTGGATGCTGGTGTTGCCAGTGTAATGAGTTCCTTCAACGATGTGGATGGTATTCCAGCCTCTGGCAACAAATGGTTGCTTACCGATTTGCTGCGTGATCGTTGGGGTTTTGAAGGTTTCGTGGTATCCGACTATACATCCGTTAACGAAATGATAGCTCACGGACTGGGAGATCTTCAAGCTGTATCCGCACTTTCATTGAATGCCGGGCTGGATATGGATATGGTCGGGGAAGGTTTTTTGACCACCCTGAAAAAATCGGTGGAAGACGGAAAAGTGACCGAGGAAGCCATTACCAACGCCTGTAGAAGAATTTTGGAAGCCAAGTATAATTCAGGTCTTTTTGATGATCCCTATCGCTATCTGGACAGCAAAAGGCCAATAAAAGATATTTTAACAGTCGAGAACAGGGCATTGGCCAGGAAGTTGGCGGCCCATTCCTTTGTTTTGCTCAAGAACCACGGGCAGATACTGCCTGTTAAAAAGAATCAAAAAATTGCATTGATAGGACCCCTTGCAGACAGTCGGAACAATATGTTGGGTACCTGGGCACCCACTGGGGATACCCATCTGGCCGTGACCGTTTTGGAAGGATTCAGGAATGTGGCTCCAAATGCCACTATCGGTTTTGCCAAGGGCGCCAATATTGCTGACGACCCCATTTTTGCCGAGCATGTGAATGTCTTTGGTCCCCGAATTGAAATAGATGAACGGGCACCCGAAGTTTTGGTAGATGAAGCCGTACAATTGGCCTTAAATTCCGACGTGGTGATCGCAGTGGTTGGTGAAGCCACCGAAATGAGCGGGGAAGCCGCAAGCCGCACCGATATTTCCATTCCGGAGAGCCAAAAAATATTGATTCGTGCCTTAGTGGCAACTGGAAAACCCGTGGCCTTGGTTTTGATGAGTGGTAGACCCTTGACCATTCCCGATGAATATGAGCTGCCCGTAGCCATTTTACAAGTTTGGCACCCAGGTGTGGAAGCGGGCAACGCTATTGCCGATGTTGTTTTTGGAGATTACAACCCATCGGGAAAATTAACGGCCACATGGCCTAGAAACGTGGGACAGATACCAATTTATTACAGTGCCAAGAATACAGGAAGACCGGCACCGGAAAGTGGGGAGTTTCAGAAATTCAGATCTAACTATTTGGATGCCCCCAATTCACCTTTGTTTCCATTTGGGTATGGGTTGAGCTATACCACTTTTGAATATTCCGATTTAAAATTGGACAAAGAAACCATTGGACAGGATGAATCAATCTCGGTAACCGTTACCGTTACCAATACCGGAAATTTCGATGGAGAGGAAGTAGTGCAATTGTACCTTAGGGATGTGGTACGGAGCATAACCCCGCCCAAAAGGGAGTTGAAAGGATTTGAGAAAGTATTCTTGAAAAAAGGTGAGCGCAAGGAAGTGACCATCACACTGTCACCAAATGACCTGAAATTTTATAACGGCCAATTGGAGTATGTGGCCGAACCCGGTGATTTTGAAGTGTTTGTTGGGACCAACTCCGATGCCCAACTTTCAAAATCCTTTGTTTTAAAATAGTAAGGATCTAATCTGAAAACCAAATTACTATGCAATTGAGATTCATATTGTTGCTACTGTGCGCGGTTATGATTTCCTGTAAACAACAGCAAAAGCAGCAAGCAGCAGTCAACCAAAACCCACCTAACATTCTGTTCATAATGTCCGATGATCATGCCTTTCAGGCCATTAGTGCTTATGGACACGAACTGGGAAAATTGGCACCAACTCCCAATATTGACCGAATTGCCAAAAACGGCACCATTTTTCAGAATAATTTCTGTACAAATTCCATCTGCGGGCCTAGTAGAGCAGTGATTTTAACGGGTAAACATAGCCACATCAACGGATTTCGCATGAATGGGGAACAGTTCGATGGCAACCAGCCCACCTTGCCCAAATATTTGAAAAAGCTAGGGTACCAAACGGCAATCATCGGCAAATGGCATTTGCACGGTCCACCTACGGGCTTCGATTATTGGGACATTTTGAACGATCAGGGTAATTATTACAATCCTGAGTTCATTTCTGGTGAGGATACCACGGTTGTAGACGGCTATGCCACAGATTTGATCACTGAAAAGGGTTTGGCGTGGTTAAAACAGCGGCAAGGCTCCAAGGAGCCTTTTTATTTGATGGTCCACCATAAAGCTCCCCATCGGAATTGGATGCCTGCCTTACGCCATTTGAATGTGTATGATTCGATTACTTTTCCTTTACCAGATACTTATTTTCCCGAATTTGAAAACCAACAGGCCGCTGCAGAACAGCAACAGACCATTTACAAAGACATGTTTGAGGGCCACGATCTTAAAATGAGCGATGGTTATGGAAGCACGGAGCTGGCCCACAATCCATGGACCACCGATTTTGAACGAATGACCCCAGAACAGCGAAATATCTGGGACCAAGCTTATTTGGCCAAAAACAATGCATTTTATGAAGCCAATCTACATGGCAGGGAATTGGCCGAATGGAAGGGCCAACGTTACTTGCATGAATATTTGGCAACGGTAAAGGCAGTGGATGAAGGCGTTGGAAAAATTTTGGATTATTTGGAAGAAACCGGTTTGGACAAAAACACCTTGGTAGTCTATACCTCCGATCAAGGGTTTTATTTGGGGGAACATGGATGGTTCGACAAGCGATTTATGTACGAAGAGTCCATGAAAATGCCATTGTTAATGCAATTGCCTGGTGTAATCAAACCAGGGACCACCATCGATGCGATGGTACAGAACTTGGATTTCGCCCCAACCTTTTTGGATTTGGCGGGTGGCAAGCAATATGCCAATGAAATGCAGGGTACTTCGTTTTTGGAGGTCTTGGAGGGGAAAACAAATGATTTTAAGGATGCCGTTTATTATCATTACTATGATTATCCAGCTTTTCATATGGTAAAACGGCAATACGGTGTACGCACCAAAAGGTACAAGCTCATCCATTTTTATGATGATATTGATACTTGGGAATTCTACGATCTTCAAAACGATCCCAAAGAGTTGCACAACGCCATCAATGACGATGAATATAAGCATATCGTAAACTTGATGCATCGAAAATTGGATAGCTTGCAGGAGGTATATAATGTAACCGGAAAAGAGTTTAAAACAACTCCCAAGGAGAAAGTTGACCAAGCATACGAAGGTTTTAAAAAGTTAAGGGGAACACCAATAGATTAGTGAAGAAATCGAAACAATCTCCATAAGACCATATTAAGGATACGAGGTATAGTAAATTCATATTTCTTAATATAATTGGTCATTTTTACCGGCCAGAAGGTCTTTTTCCGTGAAGAACAGATACTTAATTTCTCTAAGTCTTTATTGATGTTTGGGTTTGATTTTTTTACGCATGGTTCGCAACTATTCTATACATATTCTGTTTCCTGAAACGTTGGAAATGTCTCATCATGGAATTGTTGGCAATGGATATTCGGTAGTGACTTTTGGGGACAAATTTCGAAAAAAGACGAATGTTGAGGCTTTAGGAACTTTTTAAACCATAATTATATCAAATTCATAATGGGCCTAAAAAGAAAAATCCTGTAAACTTATTGATTTACAGGATTTTGATATCTTATGGTTTCTTAAAAAGTGACCTGGCTGGGGCTCGAACCCAGGACCCTCTCCTTAAAAGGGAGATGCTCTACCAACTGAGCTACCAGGTCAAGATTTCAGTGCCAAGCTGTTTTGCTAAGCGGGTGCAAATATAATATCAATAATCTATTTTCCAAGGTGAATTAATGATAAATTTGTGTTTTTTTGAAAACGAAGGAAAAACGCACTTATGAAAATTGTATTGATGGGTTATATGGCTAGTGGGAAGTCGACAGTTGGACGACTGTTGGCCAGTGATTTAGAAATTCCGTTCATCGATTTGGATGACTTTATCGAGGAACAGGAAAAAAAATCCATTCAAACCATTTTTTCTGAAAGGGGCGAGATCTATTTTCGAAAATTAGAGCATCAAATGTTGCAAAAAGTGTTGTCGGAAAACGAATCCATTGTGCTGTCCACAGGTGGTGGAACGCCCTGCTATGGAAACAATATGCAAACCATTTTGGAACAGGCAGACCATTCCGTTTACCTTCAAATGTCTATCCCCGATTTAGTGGATCGGATAGCCAAAGGAAAGGCCAACCGACCCTTGGTGCAGGCCATTGCCGATGAAGATTTACCCGAATTTGTAGGGAAACATCTTTTTGAACGAATTCCATTTTACGCCCAGGCACAGCATGTATTGAACGGAAAGGGAACCCCTGCCGAAGTGGTCGCGGATATTAAAAAACACCTACTCCTCTAAATAAACGGCGTTGTTCTTTCCTTCAAAAACCACTTTGATGTGCTCATTCAAGGAGGTGGAAAGGGAAATCCCCTTGAAATCGGCCTTGATGGGATATTTTTTATGGTTTCGGTTGACCAAGACGGCCGTTTTTAATTGTTTGATAGGCGTTTTTAGGAAGTGGTGGGTGCCATAAATCAATGTAGTGCCAGAATTTAGTACATCATCTACCAGCACAATGGATTTATTTTTGTATTCCGCTTCGGAGATGGATGTCTGAACACCGCTCTTTAGTGGGTTTGACTTATCCATGTCCACTTTGCACAGCACAATGTTGGCATCGGTTATCTTACCCAATATGGTGGCAATTTTCTTTGCAAATTGTAAACCGCCCCCATTGATGCCTGCAATAACAATTTCCTTTTCGTCTACATTGGTCTCGTAGATCTGATAGGCTATCCGTTTAGCAATGTGCTCTATTTGTTCATGGGTAAGGATACGATTGTTCATGCGCTATATAATTGTTCCAAAGATAAAAAACAGATCATTCAGATTCGTCCAAATAATCGTCAATGTCCCTTCGGTCTTTTTTGGTCGGTCGTCCCAGACCCTTTTTACGGTAGTGTGTCTTTGCAAAGGTAAGCAGCTCATTGTGCTCAAAGGCTTCCTTGGGCGTGGTGTCCTTTCTGTAAATATCCACCAGTTTGGCGCCAACACGGCTCTCGGGAATATCCAAAACGGTGAGCTGATAATCGATTTGGTCCTTTCGCACAACGATCTTGTCCATGGGGTACACCTCCCGGGAAGGTTTCACGGTAGCGCCGTTAACCTTTACCTGTCCTTTTTTAACGGCAGTGGACGCCAAGTTTCGGGTCTTGTAATATCGGGTACACCAAAGGTACTTGTCTATCCGCATGGTCTTTGCAAATCTTTGTTAATGGACTCAACAAAAATAACTGAAAATTGTATCTTGCGCAGCTAAATGATACAATGGATGAGATATAGGATTATTGTTTCTTTGGTAATGGCAGTGCTTCTTTTTTCCTGTAAGAGGGACGACGATAACGATGTTATAGAGGTGCCACCAAGTTTATTGAGCGATGTAGCCCCGGAAGACGATGCAGCCATTAGGGAATTCTTGAGCACCCATTTTTTCAATTACGAGGATTTCCAGAACGAGCCCAATGTTTCACACGAGATCGTTATCGGAACCATTGCTGGGGATAATGCCGACAAAACCCCAATGTTGGATTTTGCGGTTCCGATTACCATCAAAGTTTCCTCCAGTTATTTGGGTTTGGATGCGGAGGAAACCGATATTCCCCACACGTTGTATTATATAGATGTAAAGCAAGGTACCGGTGACAAAGGGCCTACCGTTGCCGATTCGGTTTTGGTACGGTACCAAGGCTCGTTGTTGGATGGTACTTTGTTCGATGAAAGTAAGGATTTTACTTGGCAGGAATTGCCTTTTACTGCTCTGGGGTATTCCAATGGCATAGCACAATTAAAATCGGGGACTGCCGATCAAATAGTGGACAACCCCGATGGAACCTATGATATTACGAACAGTGGTCAAGGCATTATAATTATGCCGTCAGGACTTGCCTATTTTAACAATCCCCCAACCAACATAATTCCATTATATGCACCATTGCTCTTTAAGGTGGAAGTTGGGCTTTTTATAGAGGATACAGATAATGATAATGATGGTATACCCTCCATAAAAGAAGATTTGAACGGTAACGGGTATTTGTTTGATGACAATACTGATTCAGATTCGGAATCTTTTACCTTTTTTGCCAACTTTAGGGATGCCGATGATGATGGGGACGGCGTTTCCACAAGAAATGAAATAACGGATGATAATGGCAACATTATTTTCCCATATCCTGATACAGATGGAGATGGGGTTCCCGATTATTTGGATCCAGATACCAACTAATGAAATAAAAAAAGCCCGATCCATGGATCGGGCTTTTTGTTTTATATAAATACTCAACTACAATTTCAAAGACAGGGCAAAAATAACCTGTGAAGGTCTGGAATCTACCCTTCCGGAAACCGTGGTAATATTGTTGTCGATAAATTCGGCCTCGTTTTCGGAAAAGCCTCGCTCGTAGCGTAAATCCAATCCGATTTTGCCCAAGTTAACTCCAACCCCGGCATTTAGGCCAACGGTAAAGTCGTTTTTCACGTCTTCCACTTGTAGGTCTCCCAAATCATTTTTAAGGGTGTATTGGAATGCTGGTCCTGCAAAAACATGAAGGGGACCGATCAACTTGTAGCCCAATAGAACGGGCAAGTCCAATTTGGAGATGTCATAATCTTGGGATTCTCCATCCACATCGTAGGAACTTTTGGTCTTGGAATACACCAATTCGGGTCGTAGATAAATTTTTGGAAAGTCCAATTTTCCCCAAAAACCAAAATGGAAACCTGCCTTTCCCTCGGCACCTTCAATGATGTCCTGTCCACCATCGCCGACGGAACTGATCAAATCACCGTTTTTGTTGTAAGATAAACCGGCCTTAACACCAAATCCTGACCCACTTTGGGCCCATGCAGTTGCTCCGATTAGGGCAAAAACTGCTACTAGAAGCGTTTTTCTCATAAATGTTCATTTTTAAAAGGTTGAAGTATATCCACAAAAAGGATACCGGAAACTATTTCCGCTTCAACACTCTTAAAACGGCTGCTTCTATGGCTTTATTGTTCAAACCGTACTTCTCCATCAATTGCTCAGGGGTACCACTTTCACCAAACGTATCTTGGGTAGCGATAAATTCTTGTGGGGTGGGATGGTGGGTGGCCAAAACCCGGGCAACACTCTCACCCAATCCGCCCAAATAGTTGTGTTCCTCTGCAGTTACCACGCAACCTGTTTTCTTCACGGAATCCAAAATGGCTTTGTCATCCAATGGTTTAATGGTGTGCATGTTGATCACTTCGGCAGAAATACCTTGGTTTTCCAATGCCTCGGCAGCCATCAGGGATTCCCAGACCAAATGGCCGGTGGCAATAATGGTCACATCGGTACCTTCACTGAGCATTAATGCTTTCCCAATCTCAAATTTTTGGTCCACAGGGGTAAAGTTGGCCACTTTGGGTCTTCCAAAACGAAGGTATACGGGTCCATGGTGCACCGCAATGGCGATGGTGGCCGCTTTGGTCTGGTTAAAATCACATGGATTGATCACGGTCATTCCAGGTAACATTTTCATCAAACCGATATCCTCCAAAATTTGATGGGTGGCACCATCTTCCCCAAGGGTAAGTCCGGCGTGGGAAGCACATATTTTCACATTCTTGTCGGAATAGGCTATGGATTGGCGAATTTGATCGTAGACACGTCCTGTGGCGAAATTCGCAAAGGAGGACGCAAAAGGAATCTTGCCCCCGATGGTCAAACCGGCTGCAATCCCCATCATGTTGGCCTCGGCAATCCCCACCTGAAAGAACCGTTCCGGGTTCTCTTCAATAAAGGTTTCAATTTTTAGGGAGCCCACGAGGTCGGCACAAAGGGCCACTACATTGGGATTGGTCCTTCCGAGTTCGGTCATTCCTGCACCGTAACCGCTGCGTGTGTCCTGTTTTCCTTGGTCTGTATATTTTGTCATCGTCTTGGTTTCTGGATTAATAATCGCCTAATGTTTCTGGGTTTTGTGCCAAGGCCGTGGCCAATTGCTCATCGCTGGGCGCTTTGCCGTGCCAAGCATGGGTGTGCATCATAAAGTCCACACCATTGCCCATTTCGGTATCCATGACCATGCAAACGGGTTTTCCATTTCCGGTTCTGCTTTTGGCTTCTTTCAATCCGGCAATCACCCGTTCCAGGTCATTGCCGTGTTCAACTTCCAGCACATCCCAGCCAAATACCCTGAATTTTTCAGCAACATCGCCCAAAGGCAATACTTTTTCGGTCGGACCATCGATTTGTTGGCCATTTCGGTCCACTGTGGCGATTAGATTATCCACTTTGTTACCTGCCGCAAACATGATAGCCTCCCAGTTTTGTCCTTCCTGAAGTTCCCCATCACCGTGCAAACTGAACACCAAATGATCATCGTTGTTCAATTTTTTGGCCAATGCCGCACCAATGGCCACGGACATGCCTTGTCCCAAAGAACCGGAAGCAATTCGAACACCAGGTAATCCTTCGTGCGTGGTCGGGTGACCCTGCAATCTGGAATTGATAAGCCTGAAGGTATTGAGCTCTTCAAGCGGGAAATAACCCCTACGCGCCAAAACGCTGTAGAAGACAGGGGAGATATGACCGTTGGATAGGAAGAAAACATCTTCCCCGATTCCATCCATATCAAAACCTTCCTTCAATTCCATAATTTCATTGTATAGGGCAACCATAAATTCGGTACAGCCCAACGATCCACCGGGGTGACCGGAATTTACCTTATGGACCATCCGCAGGATGTCCCTTCTCACCTGATAGACCAAATCCTGTAATTCTTGAGTGTTCGGCATTGTTAGATTTTTATTGTTTCAAAAGTAACGGCATTCGGTCGGCTAAGCAAGTGTATTTGTATTATTTATCGACAGAGAACTTTACAAACTTTATTTTTTTGTTAAGGGTTGGCGAAAATGAGATCGCTATATTTGCGCTTTTAAAAGCGACCATTGGAATTTACCTTAGTACAGAAGGATAGTAAGAGCAAAGCAAGGGCAGGTTCGATCACCACCGATCATGGTACCATTGAAACACCGATTTTTATGCCTGTGGGCACAGTGGCATCCGTAAAAGGGGTACACCAACGTGAATTGAGGGATGATATAAACCCCGATATTGTTTTGGGCAATACCTATCACCTGTACCTACGGCCTGGCACCGGTATTTTGGAAGAAGCGGGCGGCCTACACAAGTTCATGAACTGGGATCGCAACATTTTGACCGATAGTGGGGGATATCAGGTATATTCCCTGTCCAGTAACCGAAAGATTAAGGAAGAAGGGGTAAAGTTCAAATCGCATATCGATGGTTCGCACCACGTGTTCACTCCTGAAAATGTGATGGAGATCCAACGTACCATCGGAGCGGATATCATCATGGCGTTTGATGAATGCACACCGTATCCCTGCGATTACAATTACGCCAAACGTTCCATGCATTTGACCCATCGTTGGTTGGACCGGTGCATCAGCCATTTAGAAAAGTTGCCTTTTAAATATGGGTATTCCCAAAGTTTTTTCCCGATTGTACAGGGTTCCACGTACAAAGATCTTCGCAAGCAATCAGCCGAATATATTGCATCGGTAGGGGCAGAGGGGAATGCAATTGGCGGATTGTCTGTTGGGGAGCCTGCACCGGAAATGTATGAAATGGCAGAATTGGTTTGCGATATTTTGCCAGAAGATAAGCCGCGCTATTTAATGGGAGTTGGAACGCCCATCAATATATTGGAGAACATTGCCTTGGGTGTGGATATGTTCGATTGTGTGATGCCCACACGGAATGCCCGCAACGGAATGTTGTTCACGGCCCATGGGACCATCAACATCAAGAACAAAAAATGGGAGAACGATTTTTCGCCCATCGATGAAATGGGAATTACGTTTGTGGACACTGAATATTCCAAGGCGTATTTAAGACACTTGTTCGCCGCCAACGAGTATTTGGGCAAGCAAATTGCTACCATCCACAACTTAGGATTTTACCTTTGGTTGGTACGTACTGCCAGAGAACGTATTTTAGCAGGGGATTTTCAGGAATGGAAAACCAAGATGGTTCAACAAATGGATAAACGATTGTAATGCTCACCATCCTTGACCGGTACATATTAAAGCGTTATTTGGTCACCTTTATGGGGATGTTGCTCCTGTTTGTTCCCATTGGTATCATGGCCAATTTGGCCGAAAAGATTGGGAAGATCATCGATAATGAGGCACCCCTATCCGAAGTCATTGTTTTTTATGGAAATTTCACCTTGGTGATCGGGAACCTATTGTTGCCTATATTCCTGTTTCTGTCCATTATTTTCTTTACCTCCAAACTCGCGAGTAATACTGAGATTGTGGCCATTTTGAGTTCCGGGGTTTCCTATTGGCGATTTCTACGACCGTATTTTATAGGTGCCACCTTAGTGGCAATTTTAATTTTTATGATGGGGATGTTCATAGTGCCCCATGCCAGCATTGGTTTCAACGAATTTGAGTACAAGTATTTCAAAAAGGGAAGGAAGGACCGGGAAACCGAAAACATCTTCAACCAGCTCAATGAAACCGATTATATCTATGTGAGCAGTTTTGACCCTAATCGGAAATTGGGCTATAATTTCACGTATGAGCACTTTGACTCCATCGGCAAATTGGATTACAAAATATCTGCCAGCAACATCCGATGGGTGGACAAGGACAGTACCTATCGTTTGACCAATTACGAAAAGCGTATTGTGAGAGGCGAAACGGAATACATCAACGCCAAAAGACGGTTGGACACAATTTTTTCCTTCAAATTGGATGACCTTACTCCCGTTTCCTATGTTGCGGAGACCAAAAACCTTTTCGAACTGAACGATTTTATCGAAGACCAACGGCGCAAAGGCGCGTCTAACATCAATGCCTACGTGTTGGTAAAGTACAAACGTTGGGCTTTACCCATTGCAGCCTTTATTCTTACGGTTATCGCTGTGGCGGTGTCCTCCGTTAAACGAAGAGGGGGCATGGGACTTAATTTGGCCTTTGGTATTGGGGTGGCCTTTGTATACATTTTCTTTGATAAGGTCTTTGGTACCTTGGCGGAACAATCCGGATTTTCACCCTTGCTGGCCGTGCTCATCCCCAATCTTCTTTTTGGTGCATTCGCCGTTTACATGCTAATGAAAGCCAAACGCTAGAGCATTCGAATTGCCCATTTTGTTGAAATTAAACCCCTTCGGGTATTATTTTAGGTATGGGAGAATGTTATATATTTGTCCCCACTGATTAGTTGAAAATTACGACTTCCCATGGAATATCTAGAATTTGAACTCCCCATCAAAGAACTTGAAGAACAACTTCAAAAATGTATGATCATTGGGGAAGAAAGTGATGTAGATGTAAGTGAGACCTGCACACAGATAGAAAGGAAACTTGAAGAGACCCGAAAGGATATCTATAAAAATTTGACCGCGTGGCAACGGGTGCAATTATCAAGGCATCCCAATCGTCCATACACCATGGACTACATTAAGGCCATTTGTGGGGATACTTTTTTGGAACTGCACGGTGATCGGAATGTAAAGGATGACAAGGCCATGATCGGTGGACTTGGCAAGATCGGTGATCAGAGCTACATGTTCATCGGTCAACAAAAAGGATACAATACCAAAACACGCCAGTATAGAAATTTTGGAATGGCCAACCCTGAGGGGTATCGCAAGGCGCTGCGATTGATGAAATCGGCTGAAAAGTTCGGTATTCCCGTGGTTAGTTTCATCGACACCCCCGGTGCATATCCTGGCATTGAGGCTGAGGAGCGAGGACAAGGTGAGGCCATTGCACGAAACATATTGGAAATGACACGACTTAAAGTGCCGATCATTGTAGTGATCATTGGGGAAGGAGCTTCCGGTGGTGCTTTGGGCATTGGTGTTGGCGATAAGGTATTGATGTTGGAAAATACATGGTACTCTGTAATCTCGCCAGAATCCTGCTCTTCCATTTTATGGAGAAGCTGGGAGTATAAAGAACAAGCCGCTGAGGCCCTTAAATTGACCGCTGCCGATATGAAGAAGCAGAAATTGGTCGATGAGATCGTAAAGGAGCCCTTGGGTGGAGCACATGCCAACAGGGAAAAGACTTTTGAAATCGTCAAAAACAAAATTTCATCCCATTACGAGGAACTTAAAAAGTTATCACCAAAAGAATTGGTAAAATCTCGCATGGATAAATATTCCAACATGGGGGTTTTTGACGAATAATTCTTGTTTTTAAGAGGTTAACCGATTTCATTAGGTTATATCCCGTAATTTTTTTATGTTATCAACAGGTATTTTAAGTTATCAACAATTAAAATGTTGAGTACCTGTGAACATCACATCCCTTAAATCTAAAGTTAACTAAAAGTTAATTAGCTACTTTCGCACTTATGGATAAACCTAGCCCCATAGTCGGTCATAGAGTGGACAAATCCACCCTAATCAATCTTGAGAAAGGTAAAATACCTCCTCAAGCTGTTGATTTAGAGGAAGTTGTGCTGGGCGCCATGATGATTGACAAAAAAGGGGTGGATGAAGTAATAGATATCCTACATCCTGATGTTTTCTATAAGGATGCACACAAATATATTTACGAAGCCATCTTTAAATTGTTCGAATCCTCCGAGCCGGTGGATTTATTAACTGTTTCGGCCCAATTAAAGAAGGAAGGCAGACTGGAAGCGGTCGGAGGGGACTTTTACCTCATAAAACTGACCCAAAAAGTAGCCTCTTCGGCACACATTGAGTTCCACGCCAGGATCATTCTTCAAAAATACATCCAGCGAAGTCTGATTAAGATTTCTAGCGAAATAATAGAGGAAGCATACAGTGATTCCACCGACGTTTTTGATTTGTTGGACAATGCCGAAGCCAAGTTGTATGAAGTCACTCAGGGGAACTTGAAACGTTCTGCAGAAACTGCCCAGAACTTGGTGATCCAGGCCAAAAAGAAAATTGAGGAAATTTCCAATAAGGAAGGTTTGAGTGGAATACCTTCCGGTTTTGACAAGTTGGACCGATTGACCTCCGGTTGGCAACCCAGTGATCTTATTATTGTGGCTGCAAGACCGGGTATGGGTAAAACAGCATTGACCCTGTCCATGGCGAGGAATATAGCGGTGAACTCCGATATTCCCGTTGCTTTCTTTTCCTTGGAGATGTCTTCCGTCCAGTTGATTACCCGACTCATATCCTCCGAAACAGGGCTGTCTTCGGAAAAATTGCGTACCGGCAAATTGGAAAAACACGAATGGGAACAGTTGAACGTAAAGGTGAAAGCTTTGGAGAAAGCACCCTTGTTCATTGATGATACCCCATCCCTGTCCATTTTTGACCTTCGTGCGAAGGCAAGGCGATTGGCGTCACAACACAAGATTCGTTTGATCATTATCGATTACTTGCAGTTAATGACGGCTGGTGGAAGCCAAAAAGGCGGAAACCGGGAGCAAGAAATATCCACCATCTCACGAAACTTGAAGGCATTGGCCAAGGAATTGGATGTACCCGTAATCGCACTTTCACAGTTGTCCAGGGCCGTTGAAACCCGTGGAGGCAGCAAGCGCCCCATACTTTCCGACCTCAGGGAATCCGGGGCCATTGAGCAGGATGCGGATATCGTTTCCTTTATCTACAGGCCGGAATACTATAAAATTGACGAATGGGACGATGAGGAGCGCACCCCGACCCAGGGTCAGGCCGAGTTTATCGTGGCCAAGCACCGTAACGGTGGTTTGGATAATATTAGGTTAAAATTTGTGGGTGCTCTGGGTAAATTTGATAACTTGGATGACTTTGATTCCCCATTCGAATTCCAATCGAAGATGAATGCGGATGAAGAAAATCCCTTTGCAACGCCAAAATTCCCAAGTGCGGATGAAGCTTTTGGCAGCGCAATGAACAGTGACGATGACCCAGATAATGACGTGCCCTTCTAAAATACTTTCATTTTTGTCACCTCGAGCGCAGTCGAGAGGTCTCTTTTTTATCATCTTTCTCTTTTCGATTCAATCCTTTGCCTCCGTCATTCTAATTCCTATGGATGCCGATGGTCAGGAAAACCATTTAAAGGCATACGGTATTACCTATTGGGTGCTTACCAAACAACAAAAGGTTCAGTGGCTTTTAAATTACCGCGGTGGCTCTTTTTTGTTGCCTGATGGGGAGATCATTCGAAAGGAATGCCAAATTCGCGGGGTCTCTTTTGAAGTTTTGACCGATGCCCAAGCCGAAGAGATTTTGGATGGTATCAGTAGCCCTTCACAGAACCAAGATGCGGTAATATTGGAAAAGGCCCCAAAAATTGCGGTGTATTCCCCAAAGGAAAACCAACCTTGGGACGATGCCGTGACCATGGTGTTGACCTATGCCGAAATTCCCTATACCACCATTTATGACGAAGAGGTCTTGGGGGACAAGCTGGCCTTGTACGATTGGTTGCACTTGCACCACGAGGATTTTACGGGTCAATATGGTCGATTTTATGGACATTACCGTGCTGCGCCTTGGTACATAGAATCCAAAGCCGAAGCCGAAGCATTGGCCCAAAAATTGGGTTATTCCAAAGTCTCTGACGAAAAATTGGCCGTTGCTTTAAAAATTAGGAACTATGTGATCGGGGGCGGATTTATGTTCGCTATGTGTTCCGCAACCGATAGTTTTGATATTGCCCTTGCTGCGGAAAATGTGGACATCTGCGAACCCATGTTCGATGGAGACCCTTCCGATGCCAACTACCAATCGAAATTGAATTATGGCAATACGTTTGCCTTTACCAATTTTATTTTGGAACGAAATCCGTTGCGCTATGAATTTTCATCCATCGACATGACCAACAAAAGAGGCAATGTGCCCAAGGAATCCGATTATTTTTCGTTGATGGAGTTCTCGGCCAAATGGGACCCGGTGCCCACCATGCTCACACAGAACCATACCAGCTTGGTAAAGGGTTTTATGGGGCAGACCACGGCATTTACCCGAAAAGAGGTCAAACCTACTGTTATGATATTGGGAGAAAACAAGATCAATGGTGAGGCACGCTACATCCATGGAATAAAAGGGAAGGGTTTCTTTACCTTTTATGGTGGTCACGACCCGGAAGATTACCAGCATAGGGTAGGAGACCCAAAAACTGAACTGGACCTGCACCCCACATCACCGGGATACCGCCTGATCTTGAACAATGTATTGTTCCCAGCAGCGAGAAAAAAGAAGCAAAAGACCTAGACCAGTTTTTCCAAAACTTTTTCCACCCCAAAATCATTGTTACTTGAGGTTTTGTACTTGGCGACTTGCAACACATTTGGATGTGCATTGGCCATCGCAAAGCTATACTCGGAAAGTTCCAACATTTCCAGATCGTTGTTGTAATCCCCAAAGACCATGATTTCGTCCGATTGAACCTGAAATCGTTCCATCACTTTTTTAAGGGCATGTCCCTTGTGGGCATTGATGTCGGATACGTCAACCCAGTTGGCCCCCGATACTTTTACTTTCATGTCCCCTTCAAGGTGTTTTACGGAAGGATATATGAACCGTTCGGAGCTTTCAAAATGATAGATGGCAATTTTGAGCACCTGCTCATCCACCAATTTTTGGTCCTGTACAATTTCAAATTCGGAATAATACTCTTGCAACAGGGAGATGAACGCTTCGGACTGACCGGAGACAAAGGCAGTATTCCCGCAACAGAGCACGGGATGTGCATTTTCTATATTTTGTACTGTGGACAATACCTTGTTGACCTCCGCTTTGGTTATAGGGGTGGTCAATAAGACCTCTTCCCTATGTTTTACCAAGGCCCCATTTTCAGCAATGACAATGATGTCGTCCTTGATGGAATCCAATTTATCCACCATACTGTGGTATTGCCTTCCACTGGCAGCAACAAAGGCAATGTTCTTTTTTTTGAGGGCTTCGAAAAGTTCAAAAAAACGGGAGCTCACTTCATGGTTGGAATTCAGCAAAGTGCCATCCATGTCCGAAACCACCATTTTTATTTTAGAAAAGTCCATACGGAAAAATTAAGCTGCAAAGGTATTGCCTTCGTTGCAAAGTTGGTGCTGGGTTTGGTAAACTTTATATTAAATTAGGAGCTGAAGCACACCAAGGATTATGGAATTTTATCAAAAGGAACTACAATTGCCTTCCTATCGGCGAGGTTTTCACTTGATCACGGATACCATTTTGGAAGCCATTCCAGAATTGGCCCAAATGAAGACGGGTATGTTGCACGTATTCATCAAGCATACATCGGCCAGCTTAACCATCAATGAGAATGCCGATCCCACGGTCCGCTTGGACTTTGAGAGTCATATGAACAAAATGGTTCCTGAGAATGCTCCCTATTATGTGCACAATTATGAGGGTCCGGACGATATGCCGGCCCATATCAAAGCTTCATTGATGGGAGCTTCGGTGCAGGTGCCAATTACCAATGGCAGATTGAACATGGGTATATGGCAGGGGATTTACCTGTGTGAACACCGGAATCATGCTTCTGGAAGAAAATTGGTGATTACAGCTTATGGGCAGTAGTGGTATGGTTATCAGTTTGAGCGCCCGCCTGACGGACGGACAGGCAGTCGAGAACCAATAAACATAAAATAAAAAATCCCGCACAGGGCGGGATCTTAATAAGCGGGGTAAGTTTATATTGATTTTTTACTTTACTCTCTCAACGATGGCCTTGAAGGCATCTGGATGGTTCATGGCCAAATCCGCAAGAACTTTTCTGTTAAGTTCGATTCCGTTGGATTTCACTTTCCCCATGAATTGGGAGTAAGACATTCCGTGCAATCTGGCACCGGCGTTGATACGGGTGATCCATAGGGAACGGAAAGTACGCTTTTTGTTTCTTCTGTCGCGGTAAGCATAAAGCATTGCTTTTTCTACCGCATTTTTGGCTACTGTCCAAACGTTCTTACGTCTTCCGAAGTAACCTTTGGCTTGCTTCATCACTTTTTTTCTCCTAGCGCGTGAAGCAACTGAATTTACTGATCTTGGCATAATGTTTCATTTTTTTGTAGCAGGCGTCCCAATTAAGGGAACTTTGATGGCCCAACTCCAGGGTTAATAATTAATGTACCGTTGGAACGATTATTTTAAACGTAATTGTTCCAAAACGCTGTTCTCATCCGATGGGTGTACCAATGTGGAATGAGTCAACTTAAGCTTACGCTTTTTAGACTTTTTGGTCAAGATATGACTCTTAAAAGCGTGCTTTCTTTTGATTTTACCAGAACCGGTAAGCTTGAAACGCTTTTTGGCACTGGATTTTGTTTTCATCTTAGGCATTTTCCTAGTTTTTAACTCCGCTTATTGTTATGCTGGACAAAGGTCCAGTATTTTTTATTTTTTGTTTGTCTTCGGTGCGATGAACATGGTCATCCGTTTACCTTCCAATTTGGGCATTTGCTCCACTTTTCCAAGTTCTTCCAAATCCTGGGCCAATCGGAGCAACAATATTTCACCTTGATCTTTATAGACGATCGATCGTCCTTTAAAGAATACATATGCTTTCAATTTGGCACCGTCTTTCAAGAATTTTTCTGCATGTCGCTTCTTGAAATCATAATCGTGGTCATCGGTCTGTGGACCAAAACGAATTTCCTTGATTATTACTTTGGTTGCCTTGGCCTTTAAGGCCTTGTCCCTTTTCTTTTGCTCGTAAAGGAATTTCTTATAGTCGATGATCTTACAAACCGGTGGTTCTGCGTTTGGTGATATTTCCACCAAATCCAACTCCAGTTCGTTGGCCAATTCCCTCGCTTTTGAAATGGGATAAACACCCATTTCCACATTGTCGCCTACGAGCCTCACCTCACGGGCCTTGATATTTTCATTGATATTGTGAGGGTTCTTGTTTTCCCTCCTAGGTTGGGACTTAAATCTTCTACGTATTGCTATGACTTAAACTTTTTAATTAAACTTAATTTTTTAGAACGACTTTAAGGTACTATTTATTTCAGTAGTTACCAAGTCGGAAAATGCGTTGGTCGTTAAACTTCCCAAATCCTCTCCGCCATGTCTTCTAACAGAAATGGTCCCTGAAGCTTCCTCTTGTTCCCCAACAATGATCATAAAGGGGATTTTTTGCATTTCAGCCTCACGGATTTTCTTCCCTACCGTTTCATTCCGCTTATCAATGAGCGCGCGAATTTCGTCATTTTCCAATGAATTCAAAACTTTTTCGGCATATTTTTCATGTTTCTCACTGACCGGCAGAACAATAGCTTGGGTCGGAATCAGCCAAAGAGGGAAGTTACCACCTGTATGTTCCAGTAGCAATGCCACAAAGCGCTCCATACTTCCGAAGGGCGCGCGGTGTATCATTACCGGCCTGTGAAGCTCATTGTCGCTACCTTTATAGGTAAGGTCAAATCGTTTCGGAAGGTTGTAGTCCACCTGAATGGTACCCAATTGCCAGTTGCGTCCGAGGGCGTCCTTCACCATGAAATCCAATTTTGGTCCATAAAAGGCAGCTTCACCACTTTCCACCACATAGTTCAGTCCTTTTTCTTCAGCAGCATCGATGATGGCCTGCTCGGCTTTTTCCCAATCTTCGGCGTTACCGATATATTTTTCGGGCTGATCTAGGTCTCGCACAGATACTTGGGCGGTAAAATTATCGAATCCCAAAGAGTTCAATACATATAAGGTAAGGTCAATTACGTTTTTGAACTCATCGCTCAATTGCTCATTGGTGCAGAAAATATGGGCATCATCCTGTGTAAATCCACGTACACGGGTTAGACCATGCAATTCACCGCTCTGTTCATATCGGTATACGGTACCAAACTCGGCATATCGTTTGGGCAAGTCTTTGTAACTGAACGGATGACTGTTATAGATTTCACAGTGGTGCGGACAGTTCATGGGTTTCAACAAGAATTCCTCATCCTCTTTTGGGGTGTGTATGGGTTGAAAGCTGTCCTCTCCGTATTTGGCATAGTGCCCAGAAGTTACATAAAGTTCCTTCTGCCCAATATGTGGGGTTACCACCATTTCGTAACCGGCTTTCTTTTGGGCTTTTTTAAGGAATTGTTCCAAACGTTCCCGTAGCGCAGCACCTTTAGGTAGCCATAAGGGAAGACCTTGACCCACCTTTTGTGAAAAAGTGAACAGTTCCAGTTCTTTGCCCAATTTTCTATGATCCCGTTTTTTGGCTTCTTCCAAAAGTTCCAGGTACTCGGTCAGATCCTTTTGTTTTGGGAAGGATATACCATAGACCCGGGTCAATTGCTTGTTTTTTTCATCCCCTCGCCAATAGGCACCGGCCACACTCAATATTTTAATGGCCTTGATGATTCCGGTATTGGGAATGTGCCCGCCCCGACATAGATCGGTAAACGTGCTATGGTCGCAGAAGGTTATTGTTCCATCTTCCAGATTTTCGATAAGCTCTACTTTGTAGGGGTTATCCTGTTTCTTATAATAGGAAAGGGCATCCGCCTTGGAAACACTGCGCATTTTATAGTCATGTTTGCCACGTGCAATTTCCAATGCCTTTTGTTCAATGGCCGGAAAATCTTTTTCCGAAATGGATCGGTCACCGAAATCCACATCATAATAGAAACCATTTTCAATGGCCGGGCCAATGGTCAACTTAATACCAGGGTACAATTCCTCCAAAGCCTGGGCCACAACGTGCGAGCTGGAGTGCCAAAATGCTTTCTTGCCTTCGGGATCGTTCCATGTATATAAGGTGAGCGACCCGTTCTCGGTAAGAGGTGTCACAGTTTCAACAGTGGTATCGTTGAATTTGGCGGAAATGATATTTCTGGCCAAACCTTCACTAATGCTTTTGGCAATATCCATTGGAGTGGTTCCTTCGGGAACTTTCTTTACCGCGCCATCGGGCAATGTAATATCAATCATTTATATCCTTTATTATACATGGTGCGCAAAGATACTATCTTGAGTTGATGCTTACAATAGGGATGCCATTCATTTGGTAAGTTGTGGGCAATCAGAAGGTTATAAAATTTATTTGGGATTTTTTGGTGGAAAAAGGATTTTTTTGTATTTTAATAGGCTGGTTTTCAGTGAGGTGTAAATATTTTTAAAAAAAACTTGAAATTATTTTGTGGTGTCATTTAAACCTTTCTATATTTGCACCCGCTTAGCTGATGAGGCTGGGTTGTTTTCGAGAGGGGATTTGGTCATTTGGCCAATTTTTTTTCGGAAAAATTGAAGAAGAAGTTCATATACATATTGTAACGACAGCGTAAAGAGAATAAGAACCATTTTGATGCGGGGACTTCGGTTTTCCGGGTGTCGGACAGACATTCAAGGAAATACAATGAAGAGTTTGATCCTGGCTCAGGATGAACGCTAGCGGCAGGCCTAACACATGCAAGTCGAGGGGCAGCGGGGATAAGCTTGCTTATCCGCCGGCGACCGGCGCACGGGTGCGGAACGCGTATGGAACCTGCCCCTGTCAGGGGAATAGCCCAGGGAAACTTGGATTAATGCCCCATGGTACCGCGATATCGCATGATATTGCGGTTAAAGATTTATCGGACAGGGATGGCCATGCGTACCATTAGCTAGTTGGTAAGGTAACGGCTTACCAAGGCAACGATGGTTAGGGGCCCTGAGAGGGGGATCCCCCACACTGGTACTGAGACACGGACCAGACTCCTACGGGAGGCAGCAGTGAGGAATATTGGACAATGGTCGGAAGACTGATCCAGCCATGCCGCGTGCAGGATGACGGCCCTATGGGTTGTAAACTGCTTTTATACGGGAAGAAACCCGCCTACGTGTAGGCGGCTGACTGTACCGTAAGAATAAGGACCGGCTAACTCCGTGCCAGCAGCCGCGGTAATACGGAGGGTCCGAGCGTTATCCGGAATCATTGGGTTTAAAGGGTCCGTAGGCGGGCCTGTAAGTCAGGGGTGAAAGTTTGTGGCTCAACCATAAAATTGCCTTTGATACTGCAGGTCTTGAGTCATGGTGGGGTTGCCGGAACATGTGGTGTAGCGGTGAAATGCATAGATATCACATAGAACACCGATCGCGAAGGCAGGTGACCAACCATGTACTGACGCTGATGGACGAAAGCGTGGGTAGCGAACGGGATTAGATACCCCGGTAGTCCACGCCGTAAACGATGGATACTAGCTGTGGGGACCTCGGTCTCCGTGGCCAAGCGAAAGTGATAAGTATCCCACCTGGGGAGTACGTTCGCAAGAATGAAACTCAAAGGAATTGACGGGGGCCCGCACAAGCGGTGGAGCATGTGGTTTAATTCGATGATACGCGAGGAACCTTACCAGGGCTTAAATGCAGGCTGCATGGGGTGGAGACATCCCTTTCTTCGGACTGCCTGCAAGGTGCTGCATGGTTGTCGTCAGCTCGTGCCGTGAGGTGTCAGGTTAAGTCCTATAACGAGCGCAACCCCTGCCGTTAGTTGCCAGCATGTAAAGATGGGGACTCTAACGGGACTGCCGGTGCAAACCGTGAGGAAGGTGGGGACGACGTCAAATCATCACGGCCCTTACGTCCTGGGCCACACACGTGCTACAATGGCCGGTACAGAGGGAAGCCACCCCGCAAGGGGGCGCGGATCTACAAAACCGGTCACAGTTCGGATCGGGGTCTGCAACTCGACCCCGTGAAGCTGGAATCGCTAGTAATCGGATATCAGCCATGATCCGGTGAATACGTTCCCGGGCCTTGTACACACCGCCCGTCAAGCCATGGAAGCCGGGAGTGCCTGAAGTCCGTCACCGCGAGGAGCGGCCTAGGGCAAAATCGGTAACTAGGGCTAAGTCGTAACAAGGTAGCCGTACCGGAAGGTGCGGCTGGAACACCTCCTTTCTAGAGAAAGAGACGCCCGGAGACGGGGGTCCCGCACGAGGTGGTCCTTTTATCTTTGTGCTGTCGTTTATGATATGTTTGTTGATATACTGGCAAGAAAAGGCCAAGACAGTCTCATAGCTCAGCTGGTTAGAGCGCTACACTGATAATGTAGAGGTCGGCAGTTCGAGTCTGCCTGAGACTACGGAAGCGGCGAAGCCGCGGTTATAAGTTTTGAGTTTTGGGTTCAAGGTTTATAAAAGTTCTTTAAAAAAGTATTGAATAGGAAATTCTGGAAGTTGAGACACCAGTTGTTGGTTCTTGGTTGATGGTTGATGGAGATTACGATCAACGAACAACGAACAACAATCAACTAGACTGGGGAATTAGCTCAGCTGGCTAGAGCGCCTGCCTTGCACGCAGGAGGTCAAGGGTTCGACTCCCTTATTCTCCACCACGGCAAGTGCCGTCCACCGATCGGTGTGGCGGTGTGCCAGAAAGTTCATTGACATATTGGGACGGAGCGTGATGGTTTTACCATCATGGCGAAGTCAAAAGAAGAAACACGAAGTAGAATAGAATATATAAGGATTACGAGAGGGCATTTGTACTTAGGTACAGGTGCGACAAGCAAAAGAAGGGCGTATGGGGGATGCCTGGGCTCTCAGAGGCGACGAAGGACGCGATAAGCTGCGAAAATCCACGGGGAGCTGCACATGAGCATTGATCCGTGGGTGTCCGAATGGGGCAACCCGGCTGGTTGAAGGCCAGTCACACCGCAAGGTGGGCGAACCCGCTGAACTGAAACATCTAAGTAGGCGGAGGAAGAGAAAACAAAAGTGATTCCGAGAGTAGTGGCGAGCGAAATCGGATTAGCCCAAACCAATGTTGTTCCGGCAATGTTGGGGTTGTAGGACCGCGATATTCTTTGCGCGACGAACTGGAACCCTTTGGAAAGAGGGGCCGTAGACGGTGACAGCCCGGTACAGGCAAGGAGCGTTAAAGATAGTGGTATCCTGAGTAGCGCGGGGCACGTGAAACCCTGTGTGAATCCGGCGGGACCATCCGCCAAGGCTAAATACTCCTGAGAGACCGATAGTGAACCAGTACCGTGAGGGAAAGGTGAAAAGAACCCTGAACAAGGGAGTGAAAGAGACCCTGAAACCATACGCCTA